>NZ_JAUSXX010000001.1:4800000-6978655 GCF_030816325.1 Paenibacillus sp. W4I10 | reverse complement strand
GAATTAAACGTTGTACCTTCAAGCGTTCTTAGTGCCGTGCCGAACATCTGAAGATAAGCCACGAACAAAACCGCACTGCCGACGCTTGGTGGTATTTGTGCAAAAAATGCTGTCACTGAAGGTGTAAGACCTATCATACATAACATCCCCGCTCCAATTATCAAGGCAGCACGACGCAGAATGCGAGTACTCTCCAGGAATCCGATCGATGATGCAAATAAACCAAAGGGCAGCACACCTACACAGGCTGACAACATCGTGAACAGACCCGTTAGCGCATAGGAATGCCTATACTGACGGCTTGTTGTTTCTGTCCGGTATAGTTTCTCAACTGTGCTTAATGTGGTGATCGAATTCGTCATGTTCACCAACCCCACGAAAAATGCAGTAATGACAATACCCGGTTCCCATCTGGGTGCTCCCCACGGAAACAGTTCGAGACCTGCCGGGGCCTGATTAGGCTGTCCGCTATGCTGTCCAGGAAACAATAGACTATAAGCGATCCAGCCTGCCACAATCCCAAACAGGATCGCGTAGTTCCCCAGTTTCCCCCTACCTTTTAATTGAATCCATGCCACCAAAAACGCAATGACAACGGACAATGCGGCAACAGGCAGATCGAAACGACCAAACTCCGTATATCCAATCATACCTTTGAAAAAATTCATGGTTAATTGAATCGTCATTAGAAACAACATGGCACTCTTCACCATAGGTGTGAACAGCTTTTGCAGCACTTGCGCTGCTCCCAGCCAACCCAGAATCACCATCGTTAGTCCCGCTAACAGAAAACCTGCAGCCAGTCCACCGCCAATACGCTCCAGACTCATACCGGCCGATGAAGCAGATACCGTCAAACTTAGCGTCAATCCCCACCATAACCCTGACGGACCATCCATAATCGCATATCGATGACCAAATACGGCTTGAAGAATACACACTGCTCCGGTAAGGATAAATGCGTGCTGCATGGAGGCAGCGATGGCATCCGGAGACAGATGAAAATTATGTCCAATGGATAGCGGAACAACAACGGTATTGGTAAACAGGAAGAAAAACCACTGTATACCTGCCAAAATCAGTGAAGATACGTCCTTCATATTCTTTTGTAAAAAATGCTCTTGATGTCTGTTCATTCGTTCGGAATATCCTTTCACTGTTCTGTATTATAAATGTATAAGTCTCTTCAGACTTGGGTTAATAGTCGTTCCATCTCGGCATACCGATGCCGGCTCGCATGTGCAAGCGGTGTAATCCCGTCCCGATCCGCAATCTTTGGATCTGCACCATATTGCAAAAGCAAGGCAACAATCTGCTGGTGACGCGGCCCGCCATCTCCCAAAATGACCGCTTCCAGCAAGGCTGTCCACCCCAGGTTGTTGATATGGTTCACATCCACATCACTGCGTGTCAGCAGAAGCTCCACAATGTCCACATGGCCCCGATCTGCTGCTGGGATAAGGGCTGTGCCGCCAAAACGATTCGTTAACCTCATATCCGCACCAGCTGTAATCGCCAATTCGACCATGTCATACATACCCTCAGCACTCGCATATAACAGCAGGTTGTCCAATCGTGCATCCCGAAGATTAATGTCGGCTCCGGCATCCACTAACATCCTTGCCGTGTCTATCTTGTTACCGTGCACCGCAGCCAGCAGAGGTGTTCGCCCCAATGCATCCCGTTCATTCAACCGGCTTCCCTGTTGTGTGATAAATCGAATGACCTCATCGGTATGGCCCGCTTGCGCAGCATCATGTATTGTTCTAACCACGTTGTTTTATCCTCCAATTCAAGGTCTTTCTCATGCAATAATATTCATATAGAAACCAAACTCTGTTAGTCAGGTATGCAAATCTAATGTATGGTAACATAAGATCGTAGTATATTAAAAATACATGTTTTGTTTGCTTTCCATACGAATTACATATACATTGCAAGCGAAGGAGAACAACCACTTGGATATCAAACAATGTCGCTATTTCATTGCCATTGCTGAGGAGAAACAGATTACAGCAGCAGCTCGAAGACTTCACATGGCTCAGCCACCCTTGAGCCAGCAGCTTAAGTTAATGGAAGAAGAGCTTGGTGTGATTCTATTTGAACGCAAAGGACGCATGATGGAGCTAACGCAGGCGGGTCGCAGCTTCTATGATTATGCGGTTACCTTGACCAAATATATGGAGGAAGCTGTAATGGAGATGCAAAGTTTCCGTCACGGCATACGGGGCAAACTCGCCATCGGCATCAATACCATATCGGATCGCCTGATCCCGCAAGCACTGCAACAGTTTCGCACCACCCATCCACAGGTTACCTATAAAATTCAGCAAAATGAGTCTGCACAATTATGCCGCCTGCTGGAAGATGGCAAAGTTGAACTCGCCTGTGTACGCATGCCCGTCCAGACAGAACGCTATGAGGTGCTGCACCTGCCACAGGAGCGACTCTTCTATATTTCTTCAACACCGCTGGATAGTCCGACAGAGATGGGACCAGGAGCGGAGATGGGGACTTATTTTGAGCAGCTTACAGGTATCCCTCTACTGCTTCCAAGCACAGAAGGACTCGGTATGTTCGAGCTAATTTTGGACAAGTTCCGGGAGCATCAGGTTACCCCCTCCATCATGGGTGAGTGCTCAGACATTAATATGTTGCTGGAACTGGTCCGACTCGGCTTCGCCAGTTCCATCGTGCCTCACACGGTACTACAGCTATATCACGAGCACCCATTCCACGTATATCGCATCCGGGATCAGCATTCCACGGTTGGCTCGGCGCTGGTCTGGCTGCAGAACCGTTATCTGTCCAAGCCTGCACAACACTTTGTGCAACTGGTCCAGGGTATGCTTCCCGTGTAAAAGGCTATATGCAAAAAAAAACAGCAGCTTTACCGGATTACATTCCGGTAAAGCTGCTGTTTCATTTCTATGGTTAAGCTTTAGCTGTGAACAACAAGTCTTTTTCTTTGATCGTAGTGCGACCAGCAGACTCAATCGACTCATACTGGTGCATGTTTGTAATAATAACTGGTGTAATCGTTGTATAACCAGCTTTTTCGATCTGTTCCCGGTCGAACTCCATCAGTACATCACCTACGGCAACCTTCACACCTGCTTGAACTTTAGGCGAGAAGAATTGACCTTTCAACTTCACGGTATCAATCCCGATATGAATCAACATCTCTGCGCCTGTATCACTTACCAGACCAATGGCATGTCCGCTCTTCGATAACGAGAACACAGTACCGTTAATTGGAGAAACCACACGTCCTTCAGATGGTTGAATCGCAAATCCTTTACCCATAATCTCTTCAGAGAACGCAGGGTCTGGCACTTCGCTCAGCGGTTTAACTTCACCTGTGATTGGGCTGAAGATTTGCTCATCTTGTGCTTTTGCTTCTTCAGTTACAACAGCAGAAGTTGTTGCTGCTGGTGTTGCCGGCTCAGCTGCTGGTGCTGGCTCTGTTGCATTTTCTTCTTGGAATCCAAGAATGTACGTCAGTACTGCTGCAGCTACGATGGCAATCAAACCACCAGCCAGAGCATAGAGCAGTGTGCTAATTGCTGGACTGATAAATGCTGCCACACTCGGCAGACCTGCAAGTCCTGTAATAACGTACGATTTAACATTGAAGATACCCATGAATCCACCAGCAATCGCTCCCCCGATAAGGGCTGCAATAAACGGTTTTTTGAACTTCATGTTGATACCATACATCGCTGGTTCCGTAATCCCCATGATAGCCGTAAGACCTGTGGAATATGCAAGGGATTTGGTTTTGCCATTTCTCGATCTGAGACCTACACCAAATGCTGCACCACCTTGTGCCAAGTTAGCTGCAAACATCAGTGGAATAATAAAGTCGTAACCCAGTGTTGTCATCGAACCAACTACGATTGGCAGCAATGCATAGTGCATACCTGTAATGATTAGCAGTGACATCGTACCACCAATCAGAATACTTGCGAAGATAGACATGTTATCGAACAACCATGAAATACCACCGGACAAACCATTACCAAGAACCGTACCCAATGGACCTACTGTCATCAATGTCAGTGGAACCATAATCAACAAGGTAACCGTTGGAACAACCAAGAGTTTAAGTGAAGCATGTGTTACACGATCAACGGCTTTCTCTACATATGAAGCAATCCAAACTGCTAGAACAATCGGAATAACTGTAGAAGAATACGTTGCCGCTATGACTGTAATCCCCATAAATGATGAGTTGTGACCATCAGCCAGTAGTGCTGTAATGGTCGGATGCATAATCCCTGCTGCGAGCGCTGCGGCAATATACATATTGCTACCCAGTTTACGGGCAGCACTGATTGCCAGAATGATCGGCAGGAAGTAGAATGCACCGTCACCAATCGCCGACAAAATGATATAGGTTGAACTAGTGTCGGACAACCACCCAAGTGCGACAAAGATGGCCACGATACCTTTGATCATACCTGCACCCGTAATTGCAGGCAGAATTGGTGTAAACATACCTGAGATGAAGTCGAACAGCGCACTTATTGGATTTCTCTTTTTCTTTTCTCCAGTTGAAGCACTTGATGTTGCATTATCTGCGTTTGGAGATTTGGACATGTTGCCAACGAGTGCGTTATACACGATTGGTACATCGTTACCGATGATAACTTGAAACTGTCCACCGTTCTCCATAACGCCCATAACGCCTAGTGTATTTTTTTAGCGTCGCTTTGTCCGCTTTTTGGTTGTCATTCAGGTTAAATCTGAGTCTTGTCATACAGTGAGTGACTTGATCAATATTCTCTTCGCCACCAACAAGTTTCAAAATATCCTTGGACAATTGTTGTTTATCCATTGTGTTTTGCTCCTTTTATGTGTAATGAAGGTTAAAAAAAAACCTAAACACTGAATAATGACAAAGCAGAAAAGCTTATCATTATTCAACGTTTAGGTTTTGCCTTTTTAGCAGTAACAATCCCAATTTTATTCAATTGTTTGTTCATTTCTGACAACTCGTTCAATATGAATGGTTAGATACAGTATTTCTTCCTTGGACAACACCCGATTATAGATCTTACGCGTATAGTCACTGATCCTTACTGCACATGCATGTGCTTCCGGATACTGCTTGCTCACCAAGTCATGAAGCGGGTTATCTTCTTCTTTATCTTCAATCGCCGTTCCTTGCAACACACGTTGGGCAAAGAACTTCAGATGAGTTAAAAACCGATAATAACTCAATGAATCTTCATCAAGTTCAATCACAAAGCTACGTCTTACGATGTTAAGTATGTCCTTAACAATGTTCGTAATACTGATCGTTTCCCTCATCTCACCGTTCATCTGGGCATTAACCAGATGCATTGCAATGAATGCGCATTCGTCTTCGGGTAACAGGACACCTAACGTTTCCTCAATAATCTGTAGCGCCTTGAGTCCAATGGCATATTCCTTTCGGTACATGCGCTTGATCTCCCAGAACAATGCGTTACGGATCTGCAATCCTTGACGATGTCGATCAATGGCAAAATGAATATGATCCGTCAGTGAAATGTAGATGCTTTCATGCAGCTTCTCACCTAACACCGTCTCGGCATAACGGATAATCTCATCCGAGCACTCGACATATTCAACCGGGATATCAGACAGAAGTGTTTTAAGTTTCTGTGATACTTCCTTACTTTCAAGCGAGAATATTTTTTCGACGAGACTCTCGTCAATCGATTCACCAGTATGCTTTTTGAAGGCAATTCCACGTCCCATAACGACCAGTTCGTTTCCTCCCGGATCAATTACGGTAACTACGTTGTTGTTCAGCACCTTCTCAATTTTCATTTCTTCACATCACCTTGCACCGTCAAAGTAGTAAAAGGCAAAACCAAAGCAGGTCACGAAATATGCCCCGCTTCTGGTTTTGCCTGATTGAACAGTAACAATCCAGTATTCATTAGCCTTAGGCCCATCTTACCATATAATTATCCATATGACAATGTTTTTGTGAAAGCGGTTAATGTGCGTTAATGTGACATAAAAAGGTGCTAGTACAACTATGCTTATAGAACTAGCATTTACTCGTTACTGTTCTTAAGACTTGCGCCATTTGTACTAATAACTTCCTTGTACCAATGGAATGATTTTTTCTTGTAACGATCCAATGTTCCTGAACCATCATTGTTGCGGTCTACATAGATGAAACCATAACGTTTCTTCATCTCTGCTGTTGAAGCACTTACCAGGTCAATACAGCCCCATGACGTATAACCCATCACTTCTACGCCATCCTCAAGAGCTTCGCCCACCTGTACCAGATGGTCATTCAAGTATTGAATACGGTAATCATCGTTCACGGTTTTATTGCCATCTTCGTCCGTGATCAGCTCATCGACTGCACCCAGGCCATTTTCGACAATAAACAATGGTTTTTGATAACGGTCCCAGTATTTGTTCAAGGTTACGCGCAGTCCTTGCGGATCGATCTGCCAGCCCCACTCACTCGCTTTCAGATAAGGGTTTTGCACACCTGCGAACAGGTTTCCTTTTCCTTCGATACGTTTCTCGGGATCACCAGTCTCACAGATGCTTACATAATAACTGAATGAGATAAAGTCTACGGTATGCTTCAGAATTTCAGCATCGCCATCTTCAAACTTGATATTGATATTATTCGCTTTGAAATAACGATTAATGTATTTTGGATAATAACCACGTGCATGGATATCAGCAAAGATATCATTGCGCTGTTCCGCATGCATCGCTGCAACCACATCATCCGGGTTCGGAGTCAACGGATACGTAGGCATGCTCAGTACCATACAGCCGATTTTGGCTTCAGGCATAATTTCATGACCCAGTTTCACAGCTAGGGCACTAGCTACCAATTCATGATGGATCGCTTGGTACAGATCCTGTTTGGACAGTTCTGCTTTTGGCGTGTAGATTCCGCCGCTCATGAATGGCTCTTCCAGAATGGAGTTGATTTCGTTGAACGTCAGCCAGTATTTAACTTTGCCTTTGAAACGGTTGAAAAGAACTGTTACATAACGCTCGTAGAAATCGATCATTTTACGGTTAACCCAGCCATCATATGTTTTGGACAAATGCAGCGGTGTCTCATAGTGAGAGATCGTTACGAGTGGTTCAATCCCGTATTTGTGGCACTCATCGAACAGGTCATCATAGAATTGCAGACCTTTCTCGTTTGGCTCCAATTCATCACCTTTAGGGAAGATACGGGACCAAGCGATAGATGTACGGAACACTTTGAAGCCCATTTCAGCAAACAGTTTAACATCCTCTTTGTAACGGTTGTAGAAATCGATACCGATCAGTTTCAGGTTATCTTCTGTAGGTGCTTCCGTTCTAGGCGTTGTAATCCCGTGTGGCATTACATCTTGAACAGACAGACCTTTGCCATCTGTATTATAAGCTCCTTCAAGTTGGTTGGCTGCTACAGCACCGCCCCATAGGAAGTCTTTCGGAAATGGTGTAGTCATATCAATCATTCCTCTCATTATTTAGTCTTCTAAGTGTCGATTCGCCTTTGTCAGATACAAGCGGTCCATAATATCATGAAATTCTTCTCCATCAACCACATCATTAGGTGCAAAAAGTTGTGCCTCTTTGCCGCCCATAATATCGTATTGTGAGCTGTTTCGTATTGCTTCATATGCCCAATGAGTCGGAGGTACGTCATCAAACATAGCCGCCTCTGATTGATCAGGTTCTATACCCAAGTTTTTCTTCATTTTGTCCAAAATAACCGCTAATTGAGCTCGTGTTATATCACCTAAAGGGGAAAATTTATTATTCCCCGTTCCTTGCATTACACCTGCTTCTGTAACCTGCGAGATAGCCTTTTGAGACCATCGTTCAAACGTATCACTATAACTCTCTTCATATTGAGGATTTGGGAGTTTCAAAAAATCAGCAATCCATACGGCAAGCTGAGTCCGATCCACAATTTCATGCGCTTTAATTCTCCGGTCCATCCGGGTATATATATCGACATCAGATATTCCTTTGTCTTGATTAAACAAAAAGTCAGGTGTCTGATAACTTGCCAAAGCAGGAACCCATGACCAATGTTTCAATCCACCATAGAGATTATTTCCTTCCATGAAATCATCATCGTATACGAAAATGTCCGGATCACTCCCTAGTTCCAACAACGCTTCATACGCAAGTATACTCGTACGACTATCTGTTGTAGGATCACCCTTAGCATGGTGAAGCCAAATAGGAACATTCACAATATCTTTAAGTGCTTTAAATTCATCCACAGACCCCGTATAATCTGCAACTGTATCCTTGGCCGCAATGACAACAGCTCCTGCAAACAGATCCGGATATTGCATCATAAACCGAAGGGCTCCGCCACCCCCACTAGATACACCAGCCAGATAAATCCGATCCGGATCAACCTCCCCTTCAGCTACAAGCTTCTGGATCAGCTCATACTGTGCAACAAAATATGCTTGCATTTTAGCCAGTTGTTCAGGGTTATCGTAAATTTTGAAACTGTAATTCTCGGGATACTGTACAGCAAGCACGGAAGTATCATACCCCGATTCTGTCCAGACTACTGCTCCACGATTAGCCGTAAGATGACTTCTACCATCCGTACCTACTTCTCCCCCGCCATGAAGCCATACGACAAGCGGTTGTGCGTTGGTGGAAGGACTACGCTTCAGACGGTAAGACAACGCTTCACCGTTGCTGCCGGTGTACGTACCTTTTTCAAAATCATCGACGGTTCGGGTAACAACCTTATCCACATTGGTCTCATCAAAAGATAGCTCTGGATACGTTTTGTTCGTTACCTTAAATTTTGAAATCATACCTCCAGGATATTTAAACGGCTCGACCGCCATATGGATGGTATGATCCGTAATTGTCAATTTTATTCCGTCATCTTCATACTCATTTTGTATGATCTCTTCCGCTTCATTTAAGGGATAGCCATCATAATTGCCAGTAATTTCGAAGTCTGAAGCTTTCAGATTCTGATATTTCTCCGGATTCGCTACAGTAATGTCAAAGGACTCTACCATCTCTCCAGGATCACCAACATAGGTATTGGCCTGGATTCGAGTAACCTGGGTGCTTTCCGCACCAACGGTTGCTGGCCAGATCACACTCAGACTTAGTGTCAGGGCAAGCATCCATCCCATACTTTTTGTGTTCATACTCCATCTTTTCAAAAAGATATCCCTCCATATGTAATGTTTGCAGCACATAAAAAAGCGGACAAACGCTAATCAGCAGGCCCTCAGGAACATTAAATTCCATTAAACACTAACTGTTATATCAGGTTTGCCCGCTCAGAAAACGAGAGAACTACAGCTGCTCACCATTGCTGGAGATTACATTTTTGTACCAGTCGAATGAATCCTTTTTGGAACGTTTGAGAGTTCCGTTACCCTCGTCATCCAGATCCACGTAGATGAAACCATAACGTTTGGACATTTCGGAAGTGGACATGCTCACAAGGTCAATCGGGCCCCATGCTGTGAATCCAATCAGATCCACACCGTCTTTGATGGCTTCTTTCATTTGTTCGATGTGTTTTTTCAGGTAATCCACTCGATAGGAGTCATGGATCGAACCGTCTTCTTCAACACGGTCATATGCACCCAGACCATTTTCTACGATGAACAATGGTTTCTGATAACGATCCCAGAAGTTGTTCAGGGTTACGCGCAGACCGATCGGATCGATCTCCCAGCCCCAATCGGACGCTTCCAGATAAGGGTTTTTCACGCCGCCAGTCAGGTTACCCGATGTTTCTTCCTTGTCTGCGGATGCAGATTTGGTTACGGACATGTAGTAACTGAAGGAGATGAAATCAACAGTATTGCTCAGCAAGATCTCGTCATCGCCTGCTTCTTTTTGGATCACGATGTCGTTTTCCTCAAAATAACGAGCCATGTAGTTCGGGTACTTACCACGAGCATGCATGTCCGTGAAGAAGAGGTTGATCTGATTCTCGTGTTGAGCCAGACGAACATCTACCGGATTACATGTTGCTGCATAGGTTTCCATACGAGCAAGCATACAACCCACTTGGGAACCAGGGATAATTTCGTGAGCAAGCTTCGTAACCAATGCACTTGCTACAAATTGATGATGCAGCGCTTGATAAGTGGTTTGCAGCTTGTTGTCCACTTTATCGATCAGAATGCCGCCGCCAGTGTACGGGCTGAACAGCATAACGTTAATTTCATTAAACGTCAGCCAGTATTTCACTTTATTTTTATAACGGTTAAACACCGTTTCTGCGTAACGAACGTAGTGCTGGATTACTTCACGGCCAGCCCAGCCGTTATATTTTTGCGTCAAGCCAAGCGGTGTCTCATAGTGAGACAATGTAACGAGCGGCTCGATGCCATATTTCAACAATTCGTCAAATACTTCATCGTAGAATTTCAAGCCTGCTTCATTTGGCTCTTGATCATAACCGTTCGGGAAAATACGTGCCCAGTGAATGGACAAACGGAATACTTTGAAGCCCATTTCGGCAAACAATGCAATATCTTCTCTAAAGTGATGGTAGAAGTCGATACCGAAACGTTTCGGGAAACGTTCTTCAATTTTGCCGGAGAGGATCTCTTCAATTCGGGAAGAGGAAATTTCCATGGCATGTCCGCCTGTACGCTTCTCTTTGGGAACATGAGCGATCATGTCCGCTGTGGAGAGGCCTTTGCCGTCCTTATCGAATGCACCCTCCAATTGATTGGCAGCTGTAGCGCCGCCCCATAGGAAGTTTTCGGGGAATCCTTTTTTTGCCGTGGTCATGAATAACAACCTCTTTTCGAAATTTATTTTGGTTTTTCCAGGTAAAAAACTGTAATTTAGAGCAGAAAACAAGAAAAACCTAAACTCAAGGTAAAATAGCACCAAAAAAAGGAGCTTTCATTTCACCATCAGTTTAGGTTTTGCCTGTCTTCACAGTTACAATCCATCAAAAGATGTTATTGCATATTCTGTTGTGTTTGCTCTTGTAATGTAAGCGTAACATATCTATTTTGCAAAATCAACTTCACTGGATCATATGATCGTTCGCACACTCTCACCATCGAAAAAATTAACGCGGCATACGCATAATCGCTGCCCTTAATGCCTGCGCTCCTTCCTCCGTTTCCAGGTAAACAGCGGGACTTTGGTCCCCTAAAGCCGGGATATCTTTCGCCATCCATTCAAAAGCGTACTCCCCCATTTCACACAAAAGCACCCGACTTATATCTGCCGGAATCCCTTGTAATCGCGCACGTTCTACCCACGCGGGGTCCATCTTTTGTCCAAGTTCTTCAAACAGTTCGGAAAATGAGTCCCAGCTTGCTTGATTAAACTCCTTTAAATAGATACCTTTCATACTCATGTAATTTCACTCCCTGGATTGCAATTAATAACACCGAAGTCCTATCTGACACAATTCATCCTTAAGCCGCTTGAATCCGTTTCTGTAACAGGTAGACTTAATTTTAAATGTTTTTCGGGGGAAAGAACAGTCAAGGAGGATTCAATAATGACTCAGGAAGAAAACACATCCGGTTGGGATGCGATTGATCAATCCATGCGTGAATTGTATGGGGAACAAGAGCCAAAACACTACGGCACTGCCCTTCCGTATATGCTCGGAGGTCCCGATCCACTCGATGGCATTAGCGTTTATGAGGTGAACACACCTATGCCTCACTGGCATTTTGTCACCTACGGTTTCTCTGAATTATATGAAAAAGAGATGCAGGATGCATCCAAGAGCGGGTATGGATTCGAACTCACCTTTCGTCTTACACGCACTGAAGAAGTAACTGAACCGCCAGCCTGGGCGCTGAATCTGTTACAGAATGTAGGACGTTACGTGTTCAACAGCGGAAATATCTTTCAGCCAGGAGATTACATGGACGCCAACGGTCCGATCTGCCTAGAGTCGGATACACTGCTGACTGCTCTCTCGTTTATTGAAGACCCGGATCTACCCGCGATCTCTACGCCTAATGGTTCAGTGCAATTTATTCAGATGGTTGGCATTACAGGTCGGGAACTGGAAATGATTCAAAGCTGGAATGCTCGTGGCTTCCTGTCTGCCTCCTCCATGTTCATGCCCAAATATGTGACGGATCTGATGAGAAATTCGTACGCAGATATTCCTTCGGTTATACAAGCGGTTGAGGATGGAATGGAACAGGACGGGTCCAGCACAGCCTTTTTATTCATACAACAACTGGCCTGGGAGTCTCCTCGCAAAAAATTGCTGCAAAAATCGGTTCCGGCCAAACTCCAGCTTGGAGCCAAACAAGCCTTATTAATTGGCACCATCCTTCGTAGCAGAATTTCGAAAGGTGCCTCTCTATCCTTGATCGGACCTGATACTAATATTTTGTTCGAAGCAGGAGAACAACCAGCCGTATTGGAATCGGACAGACAAGTTACCCTGACGGTGAACAAACAAATTGTTGAGGAGCTGGCAGAGAACCTTCGCCCGGTTGAAGGAACATTCGAGATAACTTCATTGGATCATATTCTCGTTCAGATTGTTAGGACAGAGATTAAGGACCAGGAAGGACATGTCATTCAAACGATTGGGTGAGAACTGTGCAGCAAGGAGGAAACAACATGCCTGCCATTACATTTGCATCACGACACGAAGAGCCCCCGACTTGCTCGCATGCAGCAGGAACGGCTCCGTTCGACTATTTACCAAAATCCAGTCTGGATAGGCTTCGTAAAATAAATCATTTCCTGATTCATGCATTCCAGAACAGTATCTCGGTTATTAAAGAAAATTTAACGGGCACTTATCTTTTTCTACTCGCAGATACCAACGGTGTGCTCCTCTCCATGAATTACAGTTCAGATCTTAAAGCTGTAGTAGAACATTCCCCCATTCGTCCGGGCATGTTCTTCACTGCACAGAGCTGTGGAGTTAACGCCATATCAGAAACGATGGATAACAATAAGCCTGTACTGCTGCTGCCCGAGCAGCATGAAAGTCCTTATTTTCAAAGCTGGCATTGTTACGCCGCACCTCTGTTCATGGGATCGCAACATGTCGGTTATCTGGATGTGTCCACCATTAATGCAGATATGCAAGGTGAACTGATTGCCATTGCCAAGCTAATCCCAGCGTACATGCAGAACTGTTATCAGAGTCAAGAGACAGCTGAACTGTGCGACAAACCGGCGGTGGAGTTCACCGAGCGTCAGTTAACCATTCTGGCGATGATAGCCGGAGGCCTCACGGTAAAAGCCATTGCTTTGAAATTAAAGATCAAGGAATGCACCGTGAATCATCACAAAAAAGTGATTTTTAACAAATTAGGTGTGCAATCCAGCACAGAAGCTGTTTCAATTGCCAGCCGAATGTCTTATGTATAGAAGACCCCTATAGATTCCTATAGGTAGTATATGAGAACGTTTGTGCTACAATTTAGGAAGCAGGTAACATGTAGAGAGAGAGAGAAACAAACACACACACATTTCAGGAGGGTAATATGACAATTCCAAAAAAAGCTTCTTTATTCGCCATGCTCATTATGATTATGCTGGTTGCAGCCGCTTGCGGTGACAAGGCAGATAACACAGCCGCAACAAAAGAGCCTGCCGCGACAGAAACAACGACTGGCACTGATTCTGAGACAGCGAATACAGAAGAAACTGAGAACACTGAACCTGCAAGCGATGAGTCCAAGGAAACTGATAATTCCCAAGACGTTGAGCTGGGGACTACACAAAAAGGCTCATACACCAATGACTATTTCGGTGTATCTCTGAAATTCCCGGAAGCCTGGGAGTTCCAGGATGCTGCAGGTATGAATGAACTGACAAGCGCATCATCCGAAGCGATTGCTGGTGATGATGAAACGAAGAAAAAACAAATTGAACTGTCTCAGACCAAAACATTGAATCTGCTTATGGCTTCACAGTATCCATTGGACGGAGGTCAAGTTGGTCCTTCCGCCATGGCCATTGCTGAGAAAGTGAGCTTGTTGCAAGGCATCCGTACAGGTAAAGACTACCTGGAAGCAACCAAAAAATTCATGGTGGATAGCCAGTTCCCTTACGATTATAAGGAAATGACAACGGAAACCATCGGTGGTAAAGAGATGGATCTGATGCAAATCACGATGGATCCAGGTGACGGTTCAACCGTTACTCAAGATTACTATAGTACAATTATTGAAGGATATGCTTTCAACTTCATCTTCACTTACATGGATGATAAGACCAAAGCCGAGATTGATACCATCAAAAAATCGGTTCAATTCAAATAATCGCTTTTGATTACTGCCATTATACAAAGAACATATAACTCAACCCCGATAACGATCTGTGGAGATCATCATCGGGGTTCTTTTGTATTTGAAAAAGACTATATATTGCACTAACTAACTAGATACTGCGACCCAATGCCCATTCGTGACTTCTACCCACTTGGAATGTTCCAGATTATAACGGTCCTCTACTTCAACATTTTCTCTTGTTGTTTCTTTGAAAACATGTCTCTTTTTCTTCGCTTCTACCGCTGGGTCAGGCACAGGAATAGCGGACAGCAATGCCTTGGTATAGGCATGTTGCGGGTTGGAATAGAGTTCTTCACTCTCAGCCAGCTCCACAATTTTCCCGTTATACATGACAGCTACTCGGTCACTGATATGTTTAACCATGGACAAGTCATGCGCGATGAAGAGATACGTCAATCCGAGTCGCTGCTGTAACTCTTCAAGCAATTGTACGATCTGAGCCTGTATCGACACATCCAGTGCAGACAATGGTTCGTCACATACGATGAATTCCGGCTCCACAGCCAGAGCTCGAGCTATACCGATCCGCTGTCTCTGTCCACCTGAGAATTCATGTGGATAACGCTGCGCATGGGTAGGATCAAGACCCACCATCTCCAGTAGTTCCTCCACCCGCTTCTCCCGCTGAGATGCTGTACCTGCAAGTTGATGAATATCAAGGGCTTCTCCAATGATATCCATAATCCTCATTTTGGGATTCAGCGATGCATAAGGGTCCTGGAAAATAATCTGCATATGTCTGCGCATCGTTTTCATCTCCGAAGCTGACAAGCGATTGAGCGGGACTCCTTTAAACAGTACATCTCCACCCGTTGGCTCATGTAATCGCAGAATGGCACGCCCCGTGGTTGATTTACCACTGCCAGATTCCCCTACAACGCCGAGTGTCTCTCCTTGACGAATATGGAAGCTAATATCATTCACGGCCTTTAAGGTATTGCCTTTCCCCAGATTAAAATGTTGTCTGAGTGATTTCACCTCAAGTAACGGCTGATCATCCTCCAGATCTCTCGGGACCAATGATACCGGTTTGGGCTTTTTCTTCTGATCCAGACGTGGTAATGCATTCAGAAGTCTGATCGTATAAGGGTGTTTGGGATTAGCAAAAATCTCTGTTGTAGTCCCGGTTTCCACAATCTGTCCTTCTTTCATAACAACAACCCGATCACACATGCCTGCCACTACGCCCAGATCATGCGTGATCAGGATAATCGATGTACCCAGTTGGTCCTGCATGTCTTTCATCAAATTCAGAATCTGAGCTTGAATTGTAACGTCCAGTGCGGTTGTCGGCTCATCGGCAATGAGCAATTCAGGACGACAAGCAAGTGCAATACCGATCATGACCCGCTGGCGCATGCCTCCGGAGAATTCGTGCGGATACTGGTTGTAGCGTATTTCACTGCGAGTTATCCCCACCCGCTCCATCATCGCGATCGCCTGCTTCTTGGCTTCCCTTTTGGACACCTTCTGGTGTTTGATCAGACTCTCGGAGATCTGTTTCCCTACTTTAATGGTCGGATTAAGGGAACTCATCGGGTCCTGAAAGATCATACCAATATCACGCCCACGAATGCTTTCCATCTCTTTCTGCGTTTTATTGGCCAGGTCGACCCCTTTAAACAGAATCTCTCCATTTTTCATCTGTGAAGGCGGCGATGCAAGCAGCCTCATAATGGAACGTGCGGTTACACTTTTTCCGCTGCCCGATTCTCCTACAATGCCCAGCGTCTCGCCTTTGCGTACTTCAAAACTCACTTCTCGCACTGCCTGAAACTCACTCTCTCCTGAGTGAAAAGAGACCGATAGATCATTAACTTTCAGTAAAGGTTCCATGTCATCACCAGCTCTCATCCGTTTTTTCACATTCACTCATCTCATATGTATACCATTTAATTCCTTGACAATTGTTTAGACCCTAAATAATATATACTATATCAATCGGAATAATGCAATTTAAACCTGAATGAAAGGAGGCACGCTTGGTTTGAATCTTGCAGAAAGCAGCAGACTCTCGCGGTTGGTGCACAATTTAAGTTTTATTTATGGCAAAATGCTGCTTCATCCTTCCTACCGATATGTTCTGTTCATTCTTGGATTACCGATCAATCTGGTCGTGTTTCTAATATGGCGTTCGAATCGAAAAAATGACGGCTGGGTAGCTGCCAGGCAGGCGGCTGAGCAAGAACTGCTCACTTCTTCCTACCGGAACCAGCTGAAGTTGGAAGTCGAAGAACAGCTGCGTCGCAAACATCGTTTTTTCCAGCAGCAGGTCAGTGAGGGAGAATTCACACGTCAGACCGAGGAATGGTTGGAAGAAAGTGCTCAGAAAGAGTTGAAGGAGCGGACTTCCCGCATACTTCAGGAACAGGGAAGTCACCGTCTTACGATGGCTGATATATTCCACTCACTGATAGACAAACCGTGGTTTTTCGCGATATCCATTATTCCCGGCTGTCTGATGTATGGCATCCTCTTTTTGTATGGAAATCCTTATCTAAAGTACATATTTGAAAGAATACTGATGACGGTATTTGTCATTCTGGGCGTAGCAACACTCGTATTTACGATTTTGTATCTGTCTCCGTTCAACCCGGCAGCTAACATTCTCGGAGAGACAGCAACGCAGGAACAGATTGCAGCATTCAATCAGGTGTATGGCTTGGATCAGCCTTATCTTACACAGCTCTGGAACAATATTAAGGGAGTTGCTCTCTTCGATCTTGGCAAGTCTTTTGCAGGAAATGAAGACGTAACAGCAACGATTGCAAGAAAGTTTCCGATTACATTGACTCTCGCGGTCATCTCCCTGCTGTTAGCACTTGTCATTGCATTACCCATCGGTATTATCTCAGCGATTAAGCCTAATTCATGGTTCGATTATACGTTTATGTTTATCGCTCTGATTGGATTATCGATCCCGAATTTCTGGCAAGGACTTATTTTCATTCTGAACTTTTCCATCAAATTGCAGTGGCTTCCCGCTACCTTCAACCCGCAAAATTGGCTTTCGATCATTATGCCAACCATTGTGCTGGGCACGGGACTTACGGCTGCGGTGGCACGGATGACTCGATCTTCCACACTGGAAGTCATTCATGAGGATTATGTGATGACTGCCCGCGCCAAGGGGTTAAGCGAACGTCAGGTCATGCTGAAACACGCTGTACGTAATGCATTGATTCCAATTGTAACGGTGGTTGGACTCCAATTCGGAGCCATGCTGGGCGGGGCAGCGGTAACAGAGAAAGTGTTTAATATCAGCGGTCTCGGCAGTTATATTGTGGATAAGCAATTTATCCCTGATATTCCGAGTATCATGGGCGGAGTAATCTACACAGCAATTACGATCTCCATTATCAATGTAGCGGTTGATCTGCTGTACGCTTTTATTGATCCAAGAGTGCGCTCCAAGATGAAACAATATTAAAGTGTGTTGAACTACCTCTTAAAGCAGGTGTATTATGACAAACTCGTCCTTAACACAAGAAATGCGTTTCCGGCTTAAGTCTTCTCGAGAATACAGTCAGGCCAGCTTCGCCTGGATCACATCCCTTCTCTTGACTGCCTTGTTGCTGTTCAACAGTTATGACTGGAGCGAGCAGGCGTTCAAACCATTTCTGCTAACGATACTTGGGATCTATGTATTCTTCACACTGGTCCAAAGTGTCATCACCTTTCGGATTCGAAAAGACCTGATCCGTACGGGTACGATCTCTATTTTGACTCGCAGGATCGCCTGGGTTCAGCTACTTGCTATCATTTCTGGCAATATATTTATCGTAACGGCAACCTTTCATCTGATTCGAAAAGCGAGGAATGTGGAGTATACCTTTGCGGTGTATATGCTGTTAACCCAGCTGTTCGTCATCGGTGTATCCGCATTAAATGTTTTCAAACCCTATGTGGCTGATAACTTTCTGCCGGCCATGGCGGTGCTCATATTTATTCTCGTCATTGACCTGGTCGTACTGATTATCGTATCGCGATATAACGCGACCTCTAACCTCCCTCGCTGGATGATCGGTGTCAGTGTAGTGCTGATTCTGACCTCAATCACAGGGAATGTATTTGCACTATTGCTCGGGATTTCCATCATTGGACGCATTCGCAGACAGGGGAAACAAAAATCAAACTTCTGGAATGATCTGTGGGAGCGACTTGCTCCAAATATGACTGCCATGTCCGGTTTGTTTTTTATCATTTTTCTGTTCTCGATATCGATCTGCAGCTTTTTTACCTTTGACTACAGCATGGCTGTGGAAAATAACTACTCGGCGCTGCTTCAACCCCCTTCCCTGGCGTATCCGTTGGGAACGGACGACTTCGGACGATGTTTATTTTCCCGGATTGTATTTGGTGCCCGAATCTCCTTAATCGTAGGTTGCATGTCGACCATCATTCCTGTGTTAATTGGTGGAGTCCTCGGAGCATTCTCCGGCTTCTACGGAAGGCATACGGATAACATCATCATGCGGCTGCTCGATATTCTCTATGCCATTCCGGGAATTCTGCTCGCCATTGCGATTATTGCGGCGTTTGGAGCCAATACGGTCAATCTCATTCTGGCGCTGAGTCTGGGTTCGATTCCAACTTACGCCCGTACCATGAGAGCCAGTGTGCTCTATGTTTCTACTTTTGAATTTGTGGAAGCTGCACGTGCACTGGGGTACAACAATCGTACGATTATTTTCAAACACATTATTCCCAACTCCCTTGCGCCCATGATTATCAAATCCACACTCACGATTGGTGGAGCCGTTATTGCTACCAGCAGTTTGAGTTATCTGGGACTCGGCGTGGAGCCGCATATTCCGGAATGGGGTAACATTCTGAAGCTCGGCAGTACATACCTGGAAACCCACTCTTATCTGGCGATTTATCCAGGCTTGGCTATTATTCTGCTGGTTCTTTCGTTTAACTTTCTCGGTGACGGTCTGCGTGATGCGCTTGATCCCAAGCTGGAGAAGGCCTAAATGATTCGTTGAAATGAATGATATAGAAAAAAGAAATCACACATCACACATTCAAGATATGGAGGGTAATCCCATGAAAAAACGTACACTAATCTCATTGCTATTAATTCTCGTTATTGTGATTTCCGGCTGCAGTGTAAAAACGAAAACCGAATCCCAGGCGGAGACCGCACCAGCGGATACAACAGAAACTGCACAAAAACCGGTAGACATTGAACTGCTCGCCATGAGCTCTTCCGAAAATGATGTAAACATTGTACGCGACCAGCTGACTAAAAACGGCTTCAATGTGAAGCTGAACCTGCAGCCTGATTACGGTAGCTTCAAATCCCAGCAGGATGCAGGGAATTATGACATCGCCTTGTCCAGCTGGACAACGGTAACGGGAAATCCCGATTATGCGGTACGTTCCCTTTTCAAAACAGGTGGAGATTACAGTATCCTTGCAGATGGGGAACTTGATAAGCTCATCGATCAAGCAGCTACTCAAACTCCAGATGAGTACAAAGACACGTACAAACAATTGGAAGATCGCTTGGTAACTGACCAGGCGTATATCGCTCCTTTGTACATTTCCCTGAAAAGTCAGGCTGTGAACAAAGACATTCTGAATGTTGACACGGTTCGTCTCTCCAAATCCCGCGCCATGGCTTGGGAACCGATTGAGTTCAAGGACAGCTCCAAAAATGCCAAAGATCCGTTGATTCTAACGCAAAGTGCATCCGTACTGACTTCCCTTGATCCGATCAAAGGAAACGACGGCTCCATCAACCAGTTGAACACCAATATGTATGTACGTCTCGTTAACTTGACGGATGACGATCAGCTGACAGCAGAAGGATCACTGTCCCATAATTTCAGTATTGCTGAAGGTAATTCGGACTACTACTTCATTCTCAGAGACGATATCAACTTTGCGAAGATTGATAACAAAAAAGCTGTAGATACAGGAGAACGTGTCGGTGCAGATGATGTGATCTTCTCCCTGGATCGTGCTAAAAATAAAGATTCCGTTCCGGATCACCGGACGTACAGTCTGCATGAACACATCAAAGAAGCTGAGGTTGTAACGGAATTGAGTGCATTACAATCCATCAAACAATCCAGTGGTAACGGCACAATCCTCGAAGCATTGGAACAAGGATTGGGCAGCAAAATTACAGAACTCGTAACGGACAAAACCAAAGCAGATAATAGCGCAGGTAAATATCAGGTCGTTAAACTGACAACAACTGAACCTTTCCCGCAAGTGCTGAACTACCTGGCTCACCAATCTGCCGGGATCGTGTCCAAAAAACAGGTGGAGAGCATCAACACTTATGATGTAGCTTCTTTTGACGTCAACAAAGATATTCCTTACGGTGATCAGAACACGGTGACTGAAGGCGCATCGTACAATAACACCCTTTATACTAGCGGACCTTATATTTTATCTTATAAAAATGACTATGAAGCTGTATTCTTGCAAAATCCGGGATACCGCAAAGGCACTGAATATGCACCAAAAATTGCTCAGGTCAATGTCCGGTTCATCGCGGATGCAGACAGCGCCCTCTCTGCTCTTCGCAGCAGTGAAATTCATTTATACTACGGTGTGCCTGAAACCAAGTATGACATTATCAAAAATGACAGCAAATTGCATCTGCAAAGCATTCCAAGCAACGCCGTTTCTTATCTCTTGTTCAACACGGCCAACCGTGATGTGGCCAAGAGTAGTGATTTGAGAAAAGCCGTACTGTACTCCATTAATCAGGATGAAATTTTGAGTTTCTACAAGAATAACAAACTCAAAGCATACTCCACAGTAAGCCCGCTCGTTCCGACCGGGAATGAATTGAAAGCTGATCCTGCAAAAGTAAAAGAATTCTTGAGTAACTATAACGCCTCCAAGTAAACGTACAACAAAAAAAGGTTGTCACCAGGATCATCTATTTGATCCTGATGACAACCTTTTTTATTCTTCCAGCACACGGCAATCTGCCAGAACATCGGGATAGTTTCGCATGCTGTCCGCATCAGTAATTTTGCGAATAACTTTGCACGGTACGCCTGCTGCAAAAGAATGCGGTGGAATATCACGAGTCACCACGCTACCTGCTCCGATCACACAGCCGTCTCCAATCGTTACGCCCCCGCACACCGTGACGTTTGCCGAGATCCATACATCGTTACCAATCGTGACCGGTCTGGCATAACATAGTGACTTCACATCACCGTTTTGGTCCACCATCTGTCTCCGCTCGCTGGCAATCATGGGGTGAACAGGAGTGACAATCGTAACGTTGGGTCCAAAACTGGTATAGTTCCCAATCGTCACTTGCGCATCGTCTTGTATCGTCAGATTGTAATTACCGAAGAAGTGATCGCCTATCCGGGTATGTACACCATAATGAAAGAAGATGGGACCTTGCAGGAATCCACCTTTACCGATCTGCCCCAGTAGCTGTTGCAATATCTGATCCCTTTCCTCCGTCTGTTCCTCAAAGGTCTGACTGTAACGCTGACTGAGATTATGGGCCCGCCTTTTAATAGTCTTTAATTCCGGATCACTTGGACTAAACAATACGCCCTTCATGATTCTCTCTTCTTCACGCATCATGAATCCTCCTCTACAAGAGTTAGCTTATAAAATAAAAGCCACAGACATGAACTGTGGGTTATAAGGCTTCTGATAGAATGTCTGACTTCAACGCCTGAAGCACCATTCCTCGTAACCCAGCATCAAAATCATATTGGAACGAATCCTGATGTACGATCTCGGGCAACGACGGCATGGGATGATCCTTCCCGTACTGTTTCCACGCCAAATCCAGCTCTTCTCTCTCCACCCGTTCCTGATAAATGACAATCTGGTGCGGAGCAACGACGGCATTAATTGTTTGCAGAATATGACATACCTGCACCACAAAATCATCGTTGCTCATGTCACTTTTCCAATCAGGTGAATAAGGAAGATACTTAATCTCACCAAACATCCCTTTATTCCCGCGGATCATCTGTCCATTCAACATCATGCCCATACCCGGCGGATATCGGTTCGGAAAATAAATTCCTGCTACACTCTGTTCCTTCATATCAGCATGCTGTGTACAGTATCCGCTAATCGCTGCATTCACATCATTCTCCACGAGAACTTTCAGTTGGAACTCGCTCTCGATCTCCCGTATCAGATGTGAATGGATAAGCTCTTCATGACTGCTCACCGTGATGTCCCCATCCACGGCTTGCCCCGGAATACCGATGCCAATCATATCAATGGAGGGGTACTCCGCAACGAAACGCGCGATAAGTTGCAGCACATGCTGTTTATCAAAAGCAGGCAGGACGCTCTCTTCCTTCAACACAACCTTATTCTCCAGATTCATGACCGTTGCCGAAATCAACTCCTGGCCTTTCATCTCTTTGATGTAAAGAACCAAAGCAAGCTTGAAGTTATAATTATATCGATATGCCTGAGCAGGACGACCGCCGTTAGAGGGAACCACTTTATCCTGGAACAACTCTCCGCCATCACATAATTCCTGAATCAGCGCATTAATGGTAACAACACTAAGATTGGTTAATAAAGCTAATTGCGGTTTGGTCGCCGTCTCAATCTGCTGCATGACTTCACGCACATTATTCAAATTGATGTATTTCATCATTGTAGCGTTGGCTTTTTTCATAACCCTCTCGTTTCTACTCTGGTTCAATTGAGCCAAAGCAATGGTATGGATGTCATTTCACACCATATCATAACATAATGCCTTACTCGAACACATGAGTTCCATCGTGCTGGCGATGGATCGAAATCGGCAGAGCTACTTGGTTCACTCAAACAAATCATCCATTGACTTCACAGGCTTCACTTCAATTGGTTGCTTGGACAAGACCATACTGGCATAGGTACCTGCCCAGATTATAACTGCCATAATAACGTATACCATCCATACTTACCTCCCTGTTTCATGCGGATTATGATCTTACGATACTTATTACATGTGACTATCCCTTTAGTTAATAAATATACTTTATAAAGTGTATTACGTAAGTATGCGAGGATAACAGTTCTTTGTCAATATGATTTATCCGATTCCCTTTCCGTCCAAGAAACAAGTGCAAAGCATCACTACAACGACACGTATCATCTCGATGCCCATAATAAATAGCTGGCGACAGAATCATTCAACGATTCTGTCGCCAGCTATTTGTTCAACAAGCGAGCAGTTTATTTCGAATAGATTCGCTGTACCCCGGGCAATAAGGTCACAACTTGAATATCCACTCCCCATGCAAAACTCATTGTAGGCATCACGCCAAGAACCAGCAACAGGATGTCCCCGGGAACAAAAAACTGGCAAACGGATAGGCCCCGAAAATTATTCAAGATGGTAAAACTTGATAAAAGAACGTACGTTCGGTATAATGAAATTATCCTGAACAAGCGAGAGGCAGATATGGACGACAAATTTATTAAGGAATTACGCGAGATTAGTCGGGATGACAGACGAAGATCGGAGTTTATGATTCAAGGATTGAAGGAAACACTGCAAGAACGTAAAGAAGAAGGCTTGTTGAAGCGCTGGATACGGCGTAAGAAAACTGAGAAAAAAATCTCTCAAAGATTTAATCAAGATCCTTATTCGGATCAGAAGTAACAACATAAAAAGGAGGCGGAATACGCCTCCCTTGCTATTTACATATGTGAATCATTTAGACTTCGTTAGTTGTGACTTAACCCCTGAGTTTGCCAAAATACACATTATGCTTCCAATAGGTCAAATCCTAGCTGGACTCGGTTCATAAGCTTACTTATCCATTGCCAGTTAGCTAAGTGAAAAAAGAGCAGCCTGCCAACCTGCAGTCTGCCCCATGCTTTTTGAACTAACGTTTCCCGTTAGTTGAATTGAGATTCACTTATAAGAAATCACCTAAGGCGTTTAGAAATGGGGTGATCTTCATTCATTTGCAGTAAATCCCACAAATTCCCGTATAAATCTTTAAACACAGCAACTATTCCGTATGATTGTTCTTTGGGGTCTCTAACAAATTCTATTCCCTTGGAGACCATTTCATTATAATCTCTCCAGAAGTCGTCAGTGTTTAGAAACAGAAATACCCTACCACCAGTCTGGTTACCAACAAACTGCTCTTGTTCCGGTTTAGATGCTCTAGCTAGTAAGATTGTCGTACCAACAGAGCCAGGAGGAGCAATTACTACCCATCGTTTATCTTGCTCTGGTTGATAAATATCTTCAACTAACGTAAAACTTAATTTTTTCGTATAGAATTCAATCGCCTCATCATAGTCTTTTACAACCAAAGCGATATGCACAATGGACTGAATCAATATTAATCGTCCTCCTTAGAATATATAATTTTATATTACCGGAAAGGGACTATGTTTACTATCCTGCCCGTTCGTATTATGAGATCAACCAGTTCTTTCTGGCTAATCCTTTTTTCATTTGCATAGAGGATTAAGATAGTCCGGTCGAACGTACCTGCCCGTGGGACTTGATCCCGAGTGCTATAGTGTTCGCCCTACTTGTGATGACCATGATTGAGCTTACCTATTAGGAGAATTGTACTACAAGGAAGAGTTTGAACCTTTTAAGAAAAGAGGTGTGCAACTTCTCAATCTGCGCTATCTTACAAGACAGTATGAGTCCCTTTCAAAGATGTGTGTACAGACGAAGCTGCAATTCCAAGCCGTTTTAGATCAGGTTTTCCCAGCTTACAAAGGCGTCTTTGGGGCTATGTATTCAGGTATTTCACTACGGTTCTTAAGTGAATTCCCAACCTCATATTTAGTTTGCAGACAGATGAAAATACACTCAAAACTAAGATGAAGGAACTACTTTATTCGAAACGGGGGCGTTCAGAGGGCTGGATTAACCAACGGGTACAGCGATT
The DNA here is from genome assembly GCF_030816325.1 of Paenibacillus sp. W4I10. Lineage (NCBI taxonomy): Bacteria > Bacillati > Bacillota > Bacilli > Caryophanales > Paenibacillaceae > Paenibacillus > Paenibacillus sp. W4I10. Next base: position 6,953,496 of record NZ_JAUSXX010000001.1, on the reverse strand, counting down.
GCTAGATGCGTCAAAACAAAACCCATTTCAGCAAACCATGTATGCATGCCACTTAATCAATTTGAAAGTCCTTATTACCCTCATTCTTCAGTACCAAGAGCATCTTGCTGAACTGGAACAGAACATAGATGCTCTGGCTGAAGAAATTGAAGAGTATGAATTAATTCAGTCGATTCCCGGTATTGGACATAAAATTGGAGAAGTCGACCGATTTGATCATCCTAAAAAGCTAGTTGCTTTTACAGGCATTGATCCGAGTGTCTTTGCTTCCGGTAAATTTACAGCAACTCGATACCGAATCACGAAACGTGGTTCCAGGCAGTTGCGTTACGCCCTGGTAATAGCTGTCCAGTGTGGGCTTATACGCTCCCGAAATATGCGAATCAAAGCGTTCTATGATCGCAAGAGAGCAGAAGGAAAACCACATAAAGTAGCTCTAATCGCATGTGCAAATAAGCTCGTCCATTGGCTCTATGCAATCTTGAAAAACAAAAAGGAATTTCGTCCAATTTAAAAGATTATTATTGGCATAACCTTCCAAGACACAACGGAAATTGGAGGGTTATTTGGCATGCTCATTTTAACTATACCACATGATTTAGTATCACTTTACTGTTAACTTTGACAAGCTATTAGCTGGTATAGTTCGATCAATCAAAAAGGCAGCCGATCCTCTTGCCGGCTGCCGTTAGCTCTCCCTTATTAATGACTTAAATCCGTGTAGAACTTGTTCAATCCCGCTACACAAACCGAACTCCCTTCGACTGGCGGAGCAGCTCCTGGATTCCGTCACCGATGGCCGAGATGCCGGGCTCAATGAGACTTTCATTCACCTGTGAGACGCTCAGCCTAAGGACATTTTCCTGCCGGAACTCCGGTAGGTACATGCGCTGTGCCGGGTCAACGCGCACGCCTCGCTGCAACAGGTGTTCGGCCGTCGCCTTCGCCCGGAGCGGGGCAGGCAGCCTAATCGTAGTATAGAAACCGGAGTAAGATCGGGTGTAAGCGGTACCAGTCGGCAAATGCTTGAGATATGCTTCCTGCAAAACCACCGCTTTGTGGTGGTAGATCTCCCTCATTCGTCCGATGTGGGCGGAGAACATCCCACTGTCTAGGTACACCTCGAGTGCCCCCTGCGTCAATAAGGGTGAATGTACGTCTGCCGCAGCCTTCGCCCGCAGGAATCCTTCATGTAGCCCGTCCGGCAGGACGGCCAGCCCGAGACGCAGGCCGGGAAGCATGACTTTAGAGAAGCTTTTTACATAGATAATTCGCCCGGACGGATCATAAGCGAACATGGGATCGTTCCTCAGATCGCCATCCAGATCGCCCATGTAATCATCCTCCACGATATACACGTCATACCGTTGCGCCAGCTCTACCATGCGCTTACGGGCTTCGTTCGTATGGCTGTACCCGGTTGGGTTGTGGAACCGTGAGACGGTGTAGAAAAACTTGACGTTCTTATCCCGGAACAGCATCTCCAGCCGTTCCAGATCCATACCGCCTTCCTCGTACGAAATACCGTGTACTTCGCCCCCATATCCCCGCAGCGACTCGATCATGCCAGCATGGACCGGCTGTTCCACGACAATATCCTCCTTGCCGTTTGGAAAAGGTAGCCCCACCAGCAAATGCAGCGCCTGCTGAGAGCCAGTCACCACATAGATGCGCTTCTGGGTTGTGAAAACCTGCAAATCCCGCAGATGCCGTGCCAGCTGGAGCCGCAGTGATGTGAGGCCCTGCCCCTCCGAATATGTGAACATGTCTTCACGGTAACGCTCGATGGCCTCATTCATGCAGTGCTGGAAGTCGCGGTATGGCATGGCGTTCCGGTCAGGACCTGCCCATTCGAAATCGATGACGTCATGTAACCCGCCTCTCGCCCCCTCCCTGTCTGGGCAGCGGTGGGCGACGTAATATCCGCTCTGGGGCACTGCATAAATCCGGTGCCTTTTCTCGAGCTCACCGTATGCACGAATCACCGTATTTCGACTGCAGCCGAACGCTTCCGCCGCTTCTCGGATCGACGATAGCTTGTCCCCTGGCCTTAGCTTCCCGGCCTGCATTTCCTGTAGGAGCAGTTTCACAATCGAGTCATACAGCATTACCTACACTCCCTTCTGCAAACTGTACGGGTACAATCATCTCAAACGATTGTACGCCCTACTGTACATTTCTATATACTCAATGTTGTCGACATGAGCTTATCTCTTATACCAGTATGAAGAAGACAAAGGAGGAATGCAATTTGGTTAATTGGAAAAAGAAAAAACGAGTCGTTCTGGTAATTGCTGCTCTCCTACTCGTTGGTATGACGAGTAGTGCATTTCTATCCGCAGATGCTGCCCCGAAAGAGGCAAAGTTCTCTTGCAAGGCACTATTTCGTGACGTGCAAGGCACCCTGATTGTCAAAAACTTGAGAACTGATCAAATCTATGTCTGCAATCCCGAACGGAGCCTGAAGCGATTCACGCCAGAATCGTCATTCAAAGTGCCGAACGCGCTCATCGGCCTTGAAGTGGGTGCTGTGCAGGACGAGTATGACGTGAAACGGTGGGACGGCGTCCAACGGCCTTTCGAGACGTGGAATCGGGATCATACACTAGGTTCGGCAATGAGAGCATCCGCAATCTGGTATTATCAGGTGATGGCCCGAGATATCGGTACCGAGAGGATGCGAAGTTACATGGATAGTATTCGTTACGGGAATATGGATATTAGCGGGGGCATCGATACTTTTTGGCTGAACAGTTCACTGAAGATCTCGGCAGAGGAGCAGGCTGGCTTCATGGAAGACCTTGTGGAAGAGACACTGCCTTTCCAGGAGCAGACGATAAAGACCGTTAAGCGCATCATGATTGATAGTGACCAGGACAACTACACCGTGCATGGCAAGACGGGTACTCGGCTGTCCGACATGGGCCTCGGCTGGTACGTGGGCTATGTGGAGAGCGGGAAAACCGTCTGGGTGTTTGCCACTAATGTGGACAGCAGTGGGACGACCGCCAAGATGATCACGCTGGAAGCCTTAAAGCACCTCGGCATTTTGTAATCATTACCCACGTTTATCATTTATGCGGTCCTGTTCGACAGCTTGTTGAGCTGTAAACGCCGAGCTCAAGTCGAAACTGGGTGGGCTGCAGTTCGCCTTGCCGGGACAAGGAACATTACAACGACTAACCGCTAATGGTTTCAAAAATGTATCCAAGGCATAGATAATGTATGGAAGCAGTAATATTAGTGTAAAAGCGGTCACCGCATCCGATCCTGAGCTCTGTCTGTTAAAAGCAATATCCAATGGGGAGAGAGCGTCAATTAATAAGGAAGGTACAACAGACTAGGAGGAACATTAATAAAAAATTGGGGTTTACTTGTAGTACCTTGTCTTTTCTTACTTATTGTTGGTTGCTCTGGCAAGGAATTAACTATGCCTGAGAAATGGAAGCTTAGTTACAACTAAGCTTCTTTTCATATTCCATACGACGGATTGTCAAACCAAGTGCGACAGTTCCTCTGTGAAAGATTCGTGAGCTGTCTTCCAACCCAAGCATTTTCGTGGTCTGTGATTCATTAGATCAAGTGAGTGTGCGAGTTCTTCATCCTCCACCCCAGCGAAATCTGTACCTTTGGGGTGAAACTCTCGTAGTAAGCCATTCGCATTTTCGTTGGAAGCGCGTTGCCAAGAGGAATACGGATCAGCAAAATAAACGTGTAGGTTATGAATTGTTTCCAAATTAGCATAGCATGCAAACTCCTTTCCCCGGTCAGCCGTAGCTGTGAGGAAGGTACCTGTGGGATACTGTGAAATGGCTACACCGAGCGCAATCTCCATCGACAAAGCGGTACGATCAGGCATGAGAATGGCGGTATACAGCCTGGTTTTGCGTTCAATGAGCGTGGCTACGCATCCTTTACTTTTCCCACGACCTGATACGACGGTATCCAGTTCCCAATGCCCAAACGTTTCACGGGAACGAACCTCTTTGGGGCGATCCGAAATCGATCTGCCTATAGCGAATTTACCGCGAGTTTCTGTTGGTCTCTGACGCTTTCCTTTGTGCCGAAGGACCTGTAACGTGCCTCCAACCAGATGCCCGGCGTAGAGCCAGCGGTAGATGGTTTTAAAGGAGACCGAAGGCAGGCCTTGGATGCGAAAACGTTCCGTGATTTGCTCTGGAGACCACGTTGCCTGCAGTTTTTCCTCCAAGGAATTAGCAATGGCTTTGGACCATTTACCGGGTGAGACAGAAGCTTTACGACGCTCCTGATAAGCGCTCTGGGCATGCTCAGCCTGATAGGGTTGCAATGAAACCGTGCGCTCCAACTCACGGTAAATGGTCGAAGGATGTCTTCCCAGCTCTTTTGCAATCGCTCGTGAACTTTGGCCTTGTTTGTGGAGGATTTCTAGCTTGCTGCGTTCAATTATGCTAAGATGTGAATAACTCATGGACTGATTCTCCTTATGTGAATGCTGGTGTGGTAACTTTCATTCTACACGAATCAGGCTATGAGCCATTTTTTTATTTTCAGTAGGTGTCGCACTTCATATTACAATCTGTCAATTATTAAGAAATGGCCACCTAATGGTGACCAAAACTGCGGTTAAACCATCTCTACTTCTTACTAACCGGAATCCATACCTCACAAATTGAATCTTGATGCGTATCATCAACCCAGTAGTATTTCTCTATACATGGTCCTTCTACTTGTTCAAAATTCGTCGAGGGGAACCACTCGGAATAGATACGTTTCCAGATGTTCAGAATACCCAATCCGATTTCTACATCGTCCGGAACTGTCTCCTTACTGTCGAATACCGCATAAGTTTGGCTAGGAACATGAAGGAGGGTAAATTCATCCGTAACCTGTTTTCCATTCGGAAGTTCTGCTCCCATCAAATAGCGTTTCGAACCATCCTCATTAAAGTCAAAATGATAACCGTACAGCAGTGATCCCGCTGGTCTTCCTGCCAACTCGTTAATCTGATCATGAATGCCATTCTTCCAAATCTCCTCCACAAACACGGGTATCTCCTTGTAGGCATCCATATGGATAGTAACTGTCTTACCGAAAACTGTTGATTCCATTTCCTCCACGATTCGATAATTCATCTCGGTTTCCCCTTTAATCTGAATTTGAAAGGAGATTCGAGGAAATGCCTTAAGTTTCACATTCATTTTCTTAGCCGCAAGAGGTGTAACCCCATGCATCCGCTGAAAAGCTTTCGTAAATGCCGCCGGACTGTCGTAACCGTACTTAAGCGCGACATCAATGACTTTACAATCCGTTCCCGCTAACTCCTGCGCCGCAAGCGTAAGCCGCCTATTCCTCACGTACTGAGTTACGGTCACACCGGTTACTGCATGAAACATGCGCTGAAAATGATATTTTGAACTCATTGCTGACCTAGCAATGTCCTCAATCTCAATCGGCAAGTGCAGATGTTGTTCCACATAATCAATGGATTGACGAAGCAACTTAAGCATCTCCAAGATCTCGCATCTCCTTTCTCCTACAGTGTAAAAGAACCGTTGAATATCTTCTTGTTTAGAAGTGCTCCATTTTGTCTAGAAAGTCAAATACAACAATGAGAGATCTAGTAAAGCTTCGATTCCTCATCAAGATGTACCATTACCGACCGATTAGCAAGTCCCAGTCCCTAATATCTTTGATTTATATTAACACATATTGAAAGATGCCCAGTAGCTTAAGAGGAACAACTGCCGTGGTGGCAAACTGTTCTTGGATTTTTCCTGAACTAACCTGACTCTTAGTTGAACAAAGCAGGTGATCACATTGATCAGCTGCTTCTTAGTATTATAGAATCTAACGTTTCCCGTTAGTTTAATTGGTTGGGGGGTTATAAATTGAAAGATTCCAATCAAGATGACCAAAGTCACGAGTACTGTTATAAAAGTTAAGCTCAACCTCAAGCTCCTGAATCTCTTTCTCCATTGGTAATCCTCACTTAATACCACATAGCTGAATTGCCTTTACGCTTTACTTTTTCGGGGTTTAAAAAAGTGGAGCGGCGTCGTGTAAAATTATTTTAAAATGATGTGGCTTTTTACCTCTCTTCGGTGTCTAATGAATTGTAAGTTCAGGAGGAGGTATTACTGGTGTCACGAGCTCAAGACAAAAAGAAAATCCCTGTTCTTCCGGAGGAGCAGGAGCACATCCAGCATTTCGAAGCCATTTATAATCAATATCGAGATAGAATTCGAAATTATATTGCAGTAAAGACAAATTCGGCAACTGCCGATGACTTAACACAACAAGTCTTTTTAAAAGCAATGGAAAACTTTCACTTGTTTAAGTGTAACTCCAGTATATTTACTTGGCTCTTCAAAATCGCGCAAAATATTGTGAAAAACGAGTATCGTACGAGATCACGAAATAAAGAAATGGTGCACGAAGTAATCGATTTTCAGTCCCAATCGATATCCCTCGGGAAAGCGCAGTCAAGAACAGACTCTATCGTGCCTTAAACAAACTAAAAAAAGAATTAAAAGAATGGGGTGACATTACACTCATGTCTATTAATGAATTGATATCAATTGTGGATAAAAGCGAGGCTCCCTCCAAAAATGATGGTATGAACAAGGTATACCATGACTTATTTGAAGAGTTGAAAAGCAATGTAGATCGAATTATTACAATCTATCGTCATCGACCTTCTCAGAAAATCGCTATTGAGATCTATCCGGATCTGCCCACTTTTCATCAAGCAATAAACGAGCCGGATCCGCCCAATTGGTTTATGGGAACCTATGAAGACAATAAAATTAAAATCGTATCCCCACTCAACCCAGGCCCTGAGCATACGTATCAATCGGTACTACGGCACACTATAAGCTTGTTTACGATGTGGTTAGTGAAGGATATTAATCCGTTGGCACCGAAATGGCTTACACACGGTCTCGGCGGGCATGAAGCCAAACAAATGTCACAAGAATATATCCAGTATAGCACCTCCGAATTGATTCAAAATAACGCTGTCCCTAGCTTTCAAGCATTAACTAATGATACCTGGGATTTCGAGAAGATAGGGGGATATGGATTCTCGCACTTGCTCGTAGAATATCTCATCCATTCATACAGTTTAGATGCGCTCAACAAATTCATACGCGATGCCACTGATTTTCAAGGCGCATTTCAAGTATCGGAAGCTGAGCTGCACGGGATGTGGGTGCAATATTTAAAATCTAGGCTATGTTAAATTTTGATACTAGTATTTGACCATAGTTCATAGTTCATAGTTCAACAGTACACTATACATCGTTCTACCTAGTACAGCCTTATAGCCCCAATCATTAAACTATCCTGCCCGTTAGCTTAACTGAAAAACAGCCGACTATTTCTATTTAGCCGGCTGTCTACTTGAGTATTCTGAGTTCTGTGCCTGATTTATCTATTTCAGCTTTTGATCTGTTTCGTTTTAAGGCAAAATGGCAAAGGATCGAACTGGAAAACCAGAAGCTTTCTCCGCTTTGGGTACAATATTGAAAATAACAGCGCCCTTGGCCGGCACCTGATCCAGGTTTGTTAACAGCTCAACTTGATATGTATCTTGGGCGAGTACATAATATTCTGCCAGAAGTGCTCCATTCTTCTGATAATCCACGGCCGAGTCCGTGTCAAAGGTTTCATGTCCAATGGCTTGTATTTTCCTCTCCTCAAATAAAAACATGAGCGCACGGACTGACCATCCAGGTGCATGACTGTTGCCCTTATCATCCTTGTTATCAAATGCTTCATGGCTAGGCCAGCGTTTACTCCAATCGGTACGTAAGGCTACAAAGCTTCCAGCTTCAATCACGCCATGCTCTCTTTCAAATTCAAGAATATGCTCCACATCCAGTGTGAAATCCGGATTGTTCTGCACTTCAGCGGACTGGTCAATGACCACAAGTGGCAATACAAGCTCCTTCAAGCCCAACTCATCCAGATACCGGGTATCCCGAACGAAGTGGATCGGCGCATCAAGATGTGTCCCGTATTGACCTGGGAACTTGAAGCTCTGGGCAAAGAAACCTTGATCGTGATCAAACAGTGTATCGAATTGTGCTGCCTCAAAAGCTGAAAAATGTGGAGAGTCCGGTCCAAACGTATGGGTCAGATCCACCCATTTCTTTTCTTTTAACAATTGAATGGCTTGAATGAGTTCGTTGGACATCCTAATCACCTCATGCACAAAATGGAATAAATTTCTCCTATTATATCTTATTCCACTGCAATTGGGGAGCAGTCCCTATATTGGTTCTTAGGGCTATAAATTTCAAATTCGAAAACTTCACTGACCGTAGTTGTCAGTGAAGTTTATTTATAATAGGAGAGTAATCCATTCAATCATGAATAACAAAAGGAGTGTGTATGATGCAAACGAGGAACGTATATCTTTATGTATTCGATACGATGTCAGACTGGGAGGTAGGTTATTTAACTGCTGAACTTAACTCGGGAAGGTATTTCAGGAAAGAGATCGAGCCTTTGCAGGTCGTAACGGTAGGTGTAGATAAACATCCGGTAACTACCATGGGCGGATTAAACATCCTTCCACATATTTCTATTGATGAATGTACATTGAAAGGTAACGACGTCATCATTCTTCCAGGAGGAAACACCTGGATGGAAACCATCCATGATCCTCTATTAAAAAAAGTTGCTGCCTCCATAGAAGAAGGTACGGTTATTGCGGCGATTTGCGGTGCCACAGTTGCACTTGCAAAAATAGGGTTACTGGATATCAGACAGCATACAAGCAATGATTTAGAATACCTGAAGATGATATGCCCAGATTATACTGGAGAAACATATTATGTAACGGAGCCAGCAGTAACCGATGGAAATGTAGTTACTGCATCTGGAATAGCTCCGTTAGAATTTACGATGCATGTGTTGAAGCTGTTGAATGTCTTTGCACCAGAAACATTACAGGCCTGGTTCAATCTGTATCAGACTCATGAGTCCAAATACTTCTACCAGTTAATGAATTCTATTGCACCTGAATAACCAGTTTCCCGCGGGTATGATGGGTCTCACTCTTCTCATGTGCTTCCCGTACTCCCTGTTGAGTTAGCGGGTACGTTCCATCAATAACCGATTTGAGTTTGCCTTCCGCAGCCAGTTCAGCCAGCTGATCCAGTTGATCCCCTTTGGACTCCATCATGAAAACGTTGGCCGTTACTCCGGCTTCCTTGGCAAGCTTCTCATCCGGTTGTTCCACCAAGGATACCAGATGTCCGCCAGACTTTAACACCTTGAAGCTATCGCGCTGAATATCACCGCCCATGGTGTCCAGCACAACATCATAACCGGAGAGAATCTCCGAGAAATCTTCTTTTTTATAGTTGATAAAATGATCTACACCCAACGAGCGAAGCAACGCTTCGTTTGATTCACTTGCCGTGGAAGCCACTTCAGCGCCGAGGGACTTGGCAATCTGTATTGCATACGTTCCCACACCACCTGCACCCGCATGAATGAGTACCTTCTGCCCTTTGCCTAAACGTCCATGATCCACAAGGGCTTGCCAAGCCGTCATCGCAGCCAGCGGGATCGCTGCAGCTTCCTCGAAGCTCAGGTTCTCCGGTATACGGGCAATAATGTCTCCATCAACAGCGACATATTCTGCATAGGTCCCGAATTGACGCGGACGCGCAAATACCCGATCACCTTCTCTGAACCGCGTGACATTTGAACCTGCTTCAGCCACAATACCCGCAACATCGCCGCCCAGAATCAACGGAAAACTCTCCGCTGCTTCTTTCATATCACCTTGTCTGATTTTGAAGTCCACCGGGTTCACCGACGTGGCATGTGTTCGAATTAACACCTGATTCACTCCACATGCTGGCTTGGCTACTTCCTTTTCCTTCAATTGTTCCGCTCCACCAAATTCTTCAATCACAATTGCTTTCATTAGAGATCCCAGCCTTTCCAATGGATTATCGTTATGCTCTCTCCATCATTACCCTTTCCCTGCGGTCACTTGACCTATTCATTTCAACATTCACAGCAATCTGGGATTCACAAGCCCGTTCAACAATCGTGATATAATGTCGATTATCGATTACGTTAAATCTTAACCCAATAACTGAACAAGCGAGGTAACACGATGGAAGTGGAAGTTAGTACATTACATGCATTTTCGGACAAAGCCTATGGCGGAAACCCCGCAGGGGTTGTTTTACAAGCAGCGCATTTGTCTGAAACCCAGATGCAGGAGATTGCCAGACAAGTCGGTTTTTCAGAGACTGCATTTGTTATGCCCTCGGATCAGGTTGATTTCAAAGTGCGTTATTTCACCCCAAGTGATGAAGTCGATCTATGTGGACATGCCACAATTGCTTTATTTTATCTAATGAAGACACAGCAGCTCGTTAATGTTGGTACATATACACTGGAGACACTGGCCGGAATTCTTAAAGTTGATATCGCAGTCAATGGAGAAGTCTATCTGTCTCAGACGTTGCCGGAGTTTGGGGAGATCGTGGATCGACAGCAGATTGCCGATTCGTTACGTATTTCTATGGAGGATTTGCATTCCGAGCTACCTGTACAGATTGTGTCTACCGGGCTACCCGATATCATGATAGCCGTTAAAGATCTTGATGTTCTGACCAAAATCGATCCTGACTTCCAGCGTATCACTGAAATAAGCAAGGCTCATCACGCCATAGGTTATCACGTGTTTACACTCGAATCAGATGTTATGGACGTTCTGGCAGAATGCCGTAATTTTGCACCACTTTATGATATACCGGAAGAGAGCGCAACGGGCACATCCAATGGTGCAATGCTCTGTTATTTATCCCGGTACAACCAACTCACAGATCCTCATCATCACACGTACACGATCAGACAAGGGTATACCATGAACCGCCCCTCCGAAATCCGAGCCCGATTAACGCTGGATAGCTCTAATGAAATCACACAGATTCAGGTTGGCGGTAGCGCAGTTCATATCGAAAACATTCAAATACACCTCCCTTAGTGGGAGGTGTTTTACGTACTTAGAATATGTAAACTATCTTATGCGAAGCAGTGTAGTAGCCTGGCCTGTGGTCATCATTGAATTTGTTGTAAAAATCGTAGTACCGCTACCTCCAACTGGTTCAGTCCTGGCTGCTCTATAGGAAAATGGCCTGCCCCTTCCAAGATCACACATTCCTTGTCCACCACCAGACGATCAAAAAAAGATTGGCTGAACCTGATCGGTGTCATGGGGTCCAGTTCAGGGTGAACCAACAGGACCGGACACTGGTTGAACTGTTCCGGGCTTACCTCCGGTTTTTTATTAAGAAATGTTCTTAATAATTCTAACGGAATACGTGTAGCTGCCGCTTGTGGATCGTCCATAATAAGCCGGGTTAAGTCCTTGTTATTAGTAATCAGTTGCATTCGGGATACCTGTTTGACCGAAATACGTACATGATCCAGCAGACCAGGGAACATATCCATCATACGTTTTCCCGCCCGGCTCACCAGACGATTCGGCGCAAGCTGGTCACGCATTTCCGGATTACTCGTGTCTACAAATGTAGTTGCGATCAAATCCTTAATCCGCTTGCTGCGTGCACTGGTATGATAGGCAAGCATCCCTCCGATGCTACTTCCCAATACAACGATTGGCTTGCCGTCTTTTTTGTGTTCCCGTTCGATGAGTGACACAAGTAGCTCTATCCAAAGTTCGTAGTTAATACGTGTACCAGACATTGCGTAACTTAACCCATACGGCGGAAGATCTGGCGATACCACCTCGAATCCATGTCGCTGCAACATGCGGGCATACGGAGCGAGCAACCTGCCATTGCCTCCCGCACCATGAATGAACAGAATTTTGATTGAAGACTCCGGCGCAGGTAAACGATCGATATGCAGATGAACCCCATTTGACTCCCACCATTCTTCCTCAGGAGCTGTATGCTCCCCTAGCCTCACTTCTTCCGGGAAAAAGGCCTGATACTGCTTCCAATAGGGATGTGTTGTCTGATATGAAGGCAAACTTTTTTTCATACGGTACATTCTCCTCTTTTCGTATACAAAAAAAGCCGTACAGTGTACGACTTTTCGTTAAGAATACGTCTATGACCATACTTCTTTTTATAACAACTCCGTATATCTGTCAATCGGGAAACTGTACATTGCCCGGTACGATATATGCACCACCCGATCCATCATTAGGCAGAGCCGGGATCGTGTCATTTAATACCTGACCGCGAATATCAGTAATACGAACGTTTAGTTTTTCTTTGCCCAGTCCGGTTCCGAGGAAATGATTATAGTCTTGCTTTTCAAGATTGAGCCACGTACCATCCTTCTGTTTCACTTCGAACTTCAGCACCGGATATTTGTGATTACGAACCTGAATGGCTGCCCACCACTGACTGCTGCCTTCCTTGATCCGATAGGAGACGTTGCCTTGAATTGGAGCTTTGACCACTTTCCAGCTGATATTGATTTTGCCTGCCTTTGGGTCACCGATCAGGTTAAAGGCATTCGGCGAGAGATCCAGCGCTCCGCTGGCACCCTCTGGATAGAGGTCTGTTACATAGACGGTTGTTTTGCCTTTAGGACCCTGCACCTCGAGATATGCTCCCGCTAAAGCGGCTTTGACACCGTTATAATTGAGTTGGAACGGATTAAGTGCAGTAATCTTCATGTCCGCCGGGATGGGATCAAGCAACACTGCACCTCCCGAGTAACCTGAGCCCGTATACGTCGCATAACCCTGATATGTATCATTCCATGCAGCAGATGCAGGTAGAGCAAATAATATGAGACTGAGCAATATTCCTGTACCAGCCCATTTTAACCGTTGAAATCTACTTTTCTTGTTCATGAGCTATTCCTCCTCGTCCGTTCTCGTGTAAATGGTACGTTCAACTGCTAGAATTGAATATAACATTATTTTACATAATGACTGTTTATTTTCAATCCCTATCTACCAAATCACATCTATAGTCCTGCCTCTGGACTTGAACATTCACGACCACGCACAAGATATGGATACATACCATAATTTGGTGGAAGAGGTATAATAATAAGACTGTATTGGATGGGTTCCAAGTAATAAAAAAACGCCACACCCCGGAGTAATTTCGCTCTCCGAATGGTGTGACGCCTATTAAACACTACGGTCAGAATACCCGGTCTGTCCAAGGACAGTCAGCGTTTGACTCAACCCGTTTCCCTTCGTTTCATCCGCTTCCTTAGTCGCTCATACGATGCGTAAATCCGCGGAGATTCTTTTGTCAGGATAGGCCCCAGCACAGCCAGAATTAACACATACAACACGGCAAACGATTGGATGGATGCCATCAGCCCTCCGGCCTTGCCGATGTTCGCCATGATAATGGAGAATTCGCCCCGCGAGACCAGGGTAAAGCCCACATTCAATGAGGCCTTAGGGCTCATTCCAGCCAGTCTGCCAGCGATCATACCTGCACCATAGTTACTGGCAATCGTCAGAATAACGGCAATAATCGTCATCCCAACAGCTCCGCCAAGTGAAGCCGGCTCGATGGTCAGGCCAAAACTGAAGAAGAAAATTGCACCAAAAAAATCTTTGAAAGGCATGATCTGATGTTCAATCCGACTCACATGTCTTGATTCGCCCAGCACAAGCCCCATCATCAACGCTCCAATAGCTTCAGCTACATGCAGTGTCTCCGAGAAACCAGCCACCAGGAAGAGCAGTGTCATGACGGTAAGCAGAAACAACTCTGATGACTTGATATTCAGTGCCTTATCAATATATTTGATGCTTTTCCTGCCAATAATCAGGAACAGCACAATAAACAGCAGGGCAGACAGCGATACCAGCAGAACACTTAAGAATGAAGTTGCCCCGCTGAGCACAAGCCCAGTCAGGATGGAGATATGAATCGCGATGAACAAGTCATCAAACATGATCATGCCCATGATAATCTCTGTTTCAGGGTTTGCCGTGCGTTTCAGATCAACCAGCACTTTAGCTACAATGGCTGTAGAAGAGCTGGTCATGATCCCGCAGACAACAAGTGTCTCCTGAAGGGGCAGATCCATGAACCACCCCAACAGCAATCCAGAGACGAAATTCAGGCCTACATAGAACATGCCCCCAGTCAGAATGGCTTTACCAGACTTTAATAAACGGGAGACCGAGAACTCCAGACCCAGATAAAATAGCAAAAACAAAATACCAAGCCTGCCCATAAATTCAATAAAGGTTGAACTTTCGATAAAACGTAAATCCACTATGCCGATCTGTGGTGCATGTGGTCCAACAGCCATACCAATCAGGATATAGAAAGGAATGACCGAAAATCGTAATCGTGAAGATATCAGCCCAGTAAGTGTAATCAGCGCAACGGCAATTCCCACTTCGAATATGAGCATATCCATAGGCTAAGTCCGTCCATCAGTCAACAATTGTTTGAGATGTTTGATCTGATTCCGTTCACCGGCAACTACAATTGTAGCTCCAGCGGTAAAAGCATAATCCGGACCTGGATTAAAATGCTTCTCCTTATCCTTGGTCACGACAGCGAGAATAACGGCGCCCGTAGCCTGACGGATATCCAGTTCACCAATCGTCATGCCTACACTTGCGGCGTGAGGCTCAATTCGCAGCCATTCGATTAACAGCCCTTCAAGCATCACTTCACGCTCATCCTGAAACTTCGGTTTATAGGTCATACCACCAACGATAGCGGCTACCGCCCGGGCTTCATCATCGTCCAGGGTGACAAGGGATACCATATCACCCACCTCTTCAGGCGTATCCCCTGACTCCATATGGAACAGGTCACGTCGCTCGTCGTTATGGATCACAATGACCAAGTGCTCACCACTACGGGTATGCAGCCAGTATTTACGTCCAATCCCTGGTAAGTCCGTCTCTTTAAAGTGCATGATCTGCACCCCCTAGAGCCGGCTCGTTCAAGGTTTCGCTCCTCAGCTCAATCCCCGTGATGCGGATTCTCATGGAACCTGATGGTGTATGAACAGACCTAACTTCCCCTTTACTGCCAAGCAGTAATTGACTCCCTACTGGAGAGAGGAAGGAAATACGCCCCTCATCAGGATCGGTATCTTCTGGCATAACAATCATGAACGAATCTGACGTATGAAAATCGAGATATTCAAAATCAATATGACTGCCGATCAATACAGCCGAGTCCAGATCTTCATCAGGGCCCAGGAGCAGTTTTTCCACATACTCCGTATATGCCGACAGTTGTTTTTCCAATTGTATCCGCTCTGGATCGCGCACGTCGAAATAGGCGTCGAGAAATGTTCTTTTCTCTTCACCGAATGTAAATAGCTGGCTCACCAGCTTCTCTCTGCAATTATGGCGGGAAGTCCTATGGTTCATAGTAGATTTCACCCCCTATACAAGCCTTGTTCTCCATGTTGATTGGCATGTTTCTCTTCATCATCTTGTTTTCCTCCTTTTTATTATAAAAAGACCCCGGAATACGAGACCTTCTTACCATCTTACCAAAACTAATATTTTAATCCAATATATTCGTCTAACTTGCTTTTTTATTATCATTTGTGGTCATATCTTCCATTTAATAACTTAATTCTTCACATCATATGGTAGATCCATAGAACATTTTAATTACTGCATAAAAAACATTTTATGGTTTTTTATCTCGTATTTTTATTTGCTTTCCTGTATATTTAACTACAAACTTTTATTCAATTTATGCAAATAAGCCTCTACAGACTTTAACACAATAAAGGAGTGCATCGAAAAAGTGTCCACGATAACAAAAGAAACTACAGAGTCCGTTCAAGTTACTGCCGCAGATTATGTTCATTCCGTTTACGAGTCGGTTGTCGCCAGAAATCCGCATGAAGATGAGTTCCATCAGGCTGTCAAAGAAATTCTGGATTCCCTTATTCCTGTTATTGAAGCACACCCCAAGTATAGGAACCATAGTCTGCTGGAACAGCTTGTTGAACCCGAACGTGTAATCACATTCCGTGTCCCATGGGTAGATGATCAGGGCAAAGTTCAGGTTAACCGTGGATTCCGGGTGCAATTCAACAGTGCCATTGGCCCTTACAAAGGCGGACTTCGCTTCCATCCTTCTGTATACTCGGGCATCATCAAGTTCCTTGGCTTCGAACAGATCTTCAAAAATGCTTTGACTGGTCTGCCCATTGGCGGTGGTAAAGGCGGTTCTGACTTCGATCCCAAAGGAAAATCGGATCTGGAAGTCATGCGTTTCACGCAAAGCTTCATGACAGAGCTGTACAAATATATCGGTTCCGATACGGATGTACCGGCAGGTGACATTGGTGTAGGCGCAAGGGAAATCGGTTACATGTTCGGTCAATACAAACGTATTCATGGCGGGCATGAAGCAGGCGTGTTGACAGGTAAAGGACTGCTGTACGGAGGAAGCTTGGCACGTAAGGAAGCGACTGGCTTCGGCTGTGTGTACTTCGTGAAGGAGATGCTGCAATCCAAGGGGCTCAGCTTCCAAGACAGCACAGTCGTTGTCTCTGGCTCTGGTAATGTGTCCATCTATGCCATTCAGAAGGCACAGGAGCTTGGAGCTACAGTCGTGGCGTGTAGTGACTCAGGTGGCTACATACACGATCCACAAGGCATCAACCTGGATACCGTGAAACGTCTGAAAGAGGTTGATCGTCTTCGCATCAGCGAATACATCAAAGAACACCCGCATGCTACATATACCGAAGGCTGTGAAGGCATCTGGTCTATCCCTTGTGATATTGCTCTTCCATGTGCAACGCAAAACGAGATCGATGAAGAAGCTGCGGCCCTGCTGGTTAAAGGTGGCGTGAAGGCCATTGGCGAAGGCGCGAATATGCCTTCCACCCTGGCTGCCATTGACGTCTTCCACGGCGCAGGCGTGCTGTTTGGTCCAGCCAAAGCGGCTAATGCCGGCGGTGTAGCCGTGTCTGCTCTTGAAATGTCACAGAACAGCATGCGGTTGTCCTGGTCATTTGAAGAAGTAGACGCGAAGCTGCATGACATCATGAAGAACATCTACACCAGCTGTGTAGAAGCTGCTGAAGAGTATGGTTGTGAAGGCAACCTCGTTGCCGGAGCGAATATCGCCGGTTTCCTCAAAGTAGCCGATTCCATGATTGCTCAAGGTGTAGTTTAATTTAAATACGTGATTCTCCACGATCAAAGGGCGTTCCTATTAACTTGGGGAACGCCCTTTTTTCCTTGTCTTCAATTGCTCTAATCGCAGGGCAATGGTAAAGTGGTAGTGACGTAATTCCATCTATTTGTACTATCTATAAGGAAGTGTTTACATTGTCTAACCAACCATTTGCCAGCACTGCAAGTCCTCATCTTAGCGCAGACTGTGAGCAATGTTTTGGCCTGTGCTGTGTTGCCTTGCCCTATGGCAAGTCATCTGACTTTGCTTTTGATAAAGCCAGCGGCACACCCTGTCCCAATCTGCGCACGGACAATCGATGTGGTATCCATACCCAGCTTCGGCAGAAAGGGTTCAAAGGTTGCACGGTATACGACTGTTTCGGAGCTGGACAGAAGCTATCCCAAGTGACCTACGCGGGCAAAGATTGGCGTGATCATCCAGAGTCTGCAAACGAGATGTTTGATTGTCTGCCTGCCTTGCGACAACTTCACGAGTTGCTCAGTTATATGAAGGAAATGATGATGAGACCGGAGACGTTATCCCTTCACTCGGCATTTGGTGAGTTATATGAGGAGGTTGAGCACTTGAGCAATCTGGAGCCTGCGGCCCTCCTCCGTCTGGACATCGCCAATTATCGGTCCAGTGTGAATCAACTCTTGGTCCAGGCAAGTGAGATGGTACGCGCGAATGTGCCACCCACCGCTCATGGACAAGGGAAGTCGAAGAAGAGTAAAAAACGTACCGGAAGTGACTTTTTTGGTGCCAATTTAAAAGGGGCTGACCTGCGGGGCGCAAGCTTCCGAGGGGCTTTAATGATCGCAGCCGATCTCCGAAATGCAGACACACGAAATGCGGATTGGATTGGCGCGGACTTGCGGGATACGGATCTGAGCGATGCAGACCTGAGAGGTGGCATCTTCCTGACGCAATCCCAGATTAATGCAGCCAAAGGTAATGTGAATACCAAGTTGCCGGATCATCTTAACATTCCCTCTCACTGGGTGTAGCAAAAACAAAAAAACAGCTCGTCCTATATATCCAAGGACGAGCTGTTTGTTATACAAATCACTGGAACGAATCAGAATTATAACAAGTCGCGGCGAAGATCTTCAGCCGATTTCGGAGACAAGTGACCGAGCGGAATATCAAATACCGTTTTCGCTCCCTTATGTCCTTCCACGCTCAAGCGTTGTGCGGCTCTTGCATACGCCACAAGTACGCTTGCTGTAAATTCAGGATTGCTGTCGAGTTTCAGACCAAATTCAATAATTTGCTTTTGACCGGCACCTGTAACCCCACTGCGAATAACAAATCCACCATGCGGCATACCTTCATGCTCGGATTTCAATTCTTCTTCGCTAATGAACGTTACAGTTGTATCGTAATCTGCAAAATAGTTAGGCATCGACACAATCGTCTCACGGATCTCATCCTGACTAGCACCATCTTCTGCTACCACATAACATTGACGCAGATGTTTCTCACGTGTAGACAGCTCTGGTGTCTCCCCTGCACGAATGCGGTTGATCACCTCTTCAACAGGTACAGTATACTGTACACCCGCCTTAACGCCTGGAACACGACGAATAGCATCCGAGTGGCCTTGGCTCACACCTTTGCCCCAGAACGTGTACTCTTTTCCTTCTGGCAGTATGGACTGTGCAAGCAGACGGTTCATGGAGAACAAGCCTGGGTCCCAACCTGTGGAAATGACACTTACGTGACCGCCTTGCTCTGCCGCAGCATTAACTTCTTTGTAGAATTCAGGAATCTTCGCATGTGTATCGAAGCTATCTACCGTATTGAACAATTTGGCGATGGCTGGTGTCTGCTCTGGAAGGTCGGTTGCAGAACCACCACAGAGGATCATAACATCAATCTTGCCTATGTATTGCTCCGCTGCAGAGATATGCTCAAAACGTACTTCTGTGCTTTCAGCGACCATCTGCTCCGGATTACGACGTGTAAACACAGCAATCAATTCCAGATCCTCGTTCTGGGAAATGGCTTTCTCTACACCTTTACCCAAGTTACCGTAACCAACAATACCCACTCTAATCATGTTCAATCCTCTCCTGTCTTCTTCTATAGTTGTCTATTACTCTATTATAATGATATAACATACCATGTAACCTGTCAGGTTTCCAGTTCGAAATAAAAATACCTTGCAGCGGTGCAGCAATAATGCGGCTCCGTATGCAAGGTATTATGGCGTTCATTCGTTATTTTAGGAAGAAAGAAAGCAGGAAAGAAAAATAGCCCTTATCTTCTGCTTATGATTCTGTCCAGGTCAACGTCAGTTCAATGACGCCTTCCTGTCCTGCCAATGTTCCTCCAATCAAGGACCAGACATCCTGCGTCTCTGGATCGGTTCCCTGAATGATAATATTTTTGTCATCGATCGTCTGACCCGCATCCGTCAACTTTTTGGCGTTGAAGTAATCTTTATACAGCTCAGATACGGTTTTCATATCTTGTTCCGTGGAGAAAATCACCATGGCCGATTGCTTGCCTTCATTCTCACCAGAATTGGCTAAACGAATCGTTGCATCTTCCGGCAATGGGAAATCACTTGGCAAGTTCTCCGGCAACTCATTGGTTCCAGCAGCGGCTTCCTCACCACTATCTGAATCCGAGTCGGCTGGCGCAGTCGTACCCTCCGTCTCGGTCACTGCACTTGTTGTTGCTTCGCTTGCACCGCTTGCACCTTCATTAGTCGCTTGTTCACCAGTTCCGGAGGAAACTTCGGTGTCCACCTTCTCAGTATCACCTGTCGGTTCGTCTGCCGCGCTGCTGCAAGCACTCAAGGCCACCATCATCGCCAGTGCCGCACAGGCATATAAATAGTTCCTTCTCTTCACCATCCGTTATCACTCCTTCTTCTTCATTTTATGTGCTAATCACGTTCAATCGGCTGGATCACAGGCACCGCATGAACGTTATTCTTAACCCATATCACAGATACAGATAATACACTTAAAGACAATAGACAACTGGCTACGAGAATGGACAGGAAGCGGGTGATCACTCTAAACTTTTTCATCCATCCCTCCTCCTCATCCTGTTCATCATGTGTTTGTGGAATCATGTTACTCATAGGTCACTGGACGGTGTCACTAATTTTATGATCTCGGCAGCGACAATATCCGGTTGACTGTTGTGGATGTAATGCTCGGCGTGAGGGACAATCTGCTGGGTTCCTTGTCTGGACCATGAAGCAAATTTCACTTGATCTGCCTGCCATGCCCGACTCCCCTCACTTGGTTGATCTGATCCGGCTGTCAGGATCGTCAGAGGGAAAGGAAACTCCTTTTTGTTCTCCAGCACACGTAATGCGTTGATCTTGGAATGACGAATCTCATCCATCACGTTGTCATTGTATGCATGCTTCAGGGTAGAAATGGTGGCAGCCTTTTTCATCGGCGCAGAAACCAACTCCGGGTCAATGACCAGTGTTGCCATCATCTGATCCGAATGCAGCAATGTACGCGCAATGCCTGTTTTCACCAGAAATCGAGCTGAAGCAAAATACCATTCGGGCGTATCCATCTCTACCGTACTGTAATATTCAGGACTGCCTCCATCGATCATGACCATGCCAGCCACCTCATCAGGGTATCTTTGCGCAAACCGGAGTGTCTCCAGCGAACCCAGAGAGTGACCTACCATGATGTATGGTGGACGTTGCCCGGATGTTCGCAACAATTGGTGGATCTCTTCCGAGATCGTATCGACATCACGAGGTTCATCCGTATAGTCACTGTATCCGTAGCCAAACCGATCGTATACCGCAATTTTCACCTTTGATTTCAACTTGTCATACAACGGACTGAAATCCACGTACGGATTGGGTGTCCCCCAGCCTGAGGCAAACACCACGGTTACCTCTCCTTTGCCAGCGGTGTAGAGGTGCATGTTGCGACCACTCACTTCATAATACTTGCCTGGCGGGGGATAGGACTTCATATCCTGCGTGGATTGATACGCTTCATACGCTGTACCTGCCAGCAGCAAAAGTCCTGTGGCAAACATCATGCCTCCCAGCACCTTTAACCCTCTCCGTAACCCCTTCTTCATCTTCTCTACCCCTTATCCCCAAGGTTCATCTATATATGTATGCTTCAATCGTACCCAAGAAATAGCGCGATTGAAACAATCCCGAGTCCAGTCCTTTCCCCAACCAAAGTCCAGTGTCCTTCCCCTACCTGTGACGCAAAAAAACTGCAAATCTCCCATTCAGGAAACTTGCAGTTCATCTATATTTGTATTCTAAAACTCTTACCTCAACCTATCTCACGATGATCCTTACCTATAGTTGCAACGTAAGACCTACCGGGCAATGATCACTGCCCATCACATGGCAGTCGATATGCGCATCTGCCACCTTAGGTGCCAATTGATTGGATACGAGAAAATAATCAATGCGCCAGCCCACGTTCCGTTCCCTAACCTTCGGCATATAAGACCACCAGCTGTATACATCCGTACGATCCGGATACATACGGCGGAAGCTGTCCACATAACCAGAAGCAAGCAAATCGGTCATCTTGCCACGCTCTTCAAGGGTAAATCCCGAGTTGCCCAAGTTGGGCTTCGGATTCTTCAGATCAATCTCCTGATGAGCCACATTCAGGTCTCCACAGACGATAACCGGCTTGGTCTGCTCCAATTGCAGAATGTACCCCCGGAATCGATCCTCCCATTCCAGACGGTAAGGCAGCCGGGTCAGATCCCGCTTCGCGTTAGGTGTATAGACGTTCACCAGATAAAAATGATCATACTCCAGTGTAATCATCCGACCTTCCGGCTCGCTGTCCTCCTCCATCCCGTAACGAACGGATAAAGGCTTGATTCGGCTAAATACAGCTGTACCGGAATATCCTTTTTTGATCGCATAATTCCAATATTGATAAACATCTTCCCCCAGGTCCATCTCAATCTGTCCTGCTTGTAATTTGGTCTCCTGAAGGCAGAAAATGTCCGCCTGACTCTCCTGATAATAATCCATGAATCCTTTGGTCACACATGCCCTTAAGCCATTCACATTCCAGGACACCAGCTTCATATCCTCATCTCCTCACATCTCTCCAATATAGCACGGGCTCATTCAGAGGGACAAGCCTTACGAATTTGGGATGAGATGGAGTCATTGGAATCCTTATGGGGCTAGCTTGCCTATATTTCGCTTCGTAACTTAGAGAACACCGCAAGGTCAATATATCTGCCTTTCTCAAACTCATGCTGCCGCAGTACACCTTCCTGTTGAAAACCAAGCTTGTGTAACAGGCGAATTGACGCCTCGTTCTCCGGTTCAACCTTCGCTTCGATCTTGTTGAGCTGCATGCTTGTGAATCCAAAATGTAACACAGCACGGGCCACTTCAGTCATCACACCGCGGCCCCAAAAAGAGGAACGCAAGTCGTATCCAATCTCTGCACGGTTATGTACATCTTCATAGTTCAGGAACCCACAGGTTCCGATCACTTTACGAGCTTCACGGTCTTCAATCATCCAGCGTAAACCCGTGTGTTCCTTGAAAATCTTCGTATACCAATTCATCTCACCCTGTGCATCCTCCACGGATTCAAAGGGAGTGAATGGCATATATTGAACCACAGATTCATCGGAATATAACGCGAGCAGATCATGGCTGTCTCCAGCCTCTGCTGACCGGAGGATGAATCGTTCTGTCTGAATTAACGGAAATAGATCAAACCTAAATTGTTCACTCATGCGAGGTCTCCTTTGCAACATTCATTGTAGAAGTCCATTTTACTACACTTGCCTTCATCAAGCTTTTACTATTAATATGTTCTATTAAGACATTACTGTAGAAAAGGATACATAGGAGAGGGCGTGCTATTATCACACAATCATATGACGTTATTATCGTTGGAGCCGGCTCCATGGGTATGAGTGCAGGATATTATCTATCTCGCAGTGGATGCAAAACTTTATTAATTGATGCCTTTGATCCTCCACATACGGAAGGAAGTCATCATGGGGATACCAGACTGATGCGCCATGTGTACAGTGGTGGGCCTGACTATATTGCCATGGCATTACTTGCACAGAAGTTATGGCACGAGCTGGAGGAAACGACCGGAGACCAACTGTTTGTTCCTTCCGGTGTAATAAATGTGGTTGATCCGGAGATTCATTCCTTCCACAACCGATTGAGCCATGCAGACGATGCAGGCATTCGTTATGAAACGTTGCACGCAGCCGAGGTGATGAAACGCTGGCCAGGTATTACAATACCTGAACATTACGAGGGCATGTATGAGCCTGATGCGGGTTATCTGTATAGTGAACCCTGTATTCGTGCCTTCCGCAAAGCAGCCGAGACTCACGGTGCCACCTTGTTAACGCACACGCTTGTGGAGCATATCGAATACGGACCACATTCCGTTGCAGTTCAGACTTCATGTGGTGAGACATACCACGCGAATCAAATCATCCTGAGCGCTGGCGCCTGGTTTCAGACATTGAAACCTTTCGTGGATCTCCCCATTCAGGCAGTGCGTAAAACGGTTGGATGGTTTGATGCACCAGAAGCCTTATACGGCGAGGCACACTTCCCCGGTTTTACACTGGCAGGAAAAGAAGGTACATATTATGGATTTCCAAGCATTGACGGATCAGGTCTGAAGATGGGTCGTCATGATACGGGTCAGGTGTGGACACCAGGAAGTACAATGGCTCCATTTGGTACGGAAAAAACGGACGAGGGGGATCTGCGCAGGCTGCTCGAACTTCATATGCCTCAGGCAGCAGGAGCATTAAAGCGTGGTAGTGTGTGCAAGTATGAATTCACTTCGGATGAAGATTTTATTATCGACCGACACCCTGCCCATGAACATGTGTGGCTGGCAGGCGGTTTCTCCGGTCATGGCTTCAAGTTCGCAAGTGCCATTGGGCAAATTCTGTCCGATTTGGTGCAAACAGGGCACACGGATCAGGATATTAGCAGGTTCGCCCTATCCCGTTTTCGTTAAGTACCAGTCGGATGGATGAATATAGAATATATGTATGTCTAAATAGCTACTTTCTTAGAGGGTGCGGTGTTGCTTAGAACACTGCACCTCCAAGAAAGAAAGACACGTAAGAGCGTTAATTCTTGCGTACTCACACTAATTAACTTTGACTAGGCTCCATTGCTGATTGGCTCCGCCATTGTCGGCCCACTGAATGGTTGAGGCACCCGCGGTCAGAGAACCTTGATTGATGTCAACCGTCAGGCCACTGTTTCGATTCGCAAGTACCACATATCCTCCCACATCAATGGGCAGCCATTGCTGATTGTTGCCCCCGTTATCCTGCCACTGAATCAGAGCGGCTCCGCCTTGTGTAGAACTCGAATTCACATCCAACAAAAGCCCACTGCCCACATTGCGGATGTTGTAATATCCGTTACCTGCCGACTCCAGCTTCCATTGCTGGTTAGCTGCTCCATTATCATTCCACTGAATGATTGTTGCCCCACCCGTAGAAGAAGCACCGTTAACATCGAGTGCAAGTCCACTGTTGCGGTTGATTAATTTGTAGATGGCCCCGGCTTCATATCCTGTGCTACCATTGTAAGTTGCACCGGAAATGACGTAGGTTGTGACCGAATTGGCCTTGGCCGTAGCGGTAAAGGTTTTGTTTTGCACCGAAATATTGGTCAGTTGCTGCAACTTCTCTGTTGAAGAGGTCCGATATACTTGAGCAGACGTGCCTGTGTCAGTAAAACGACTTAGATCATAGGTTACCGTTGTATCTGTCGAATCCGAATTGGTTGTGACCAGCACAACTTTGCCGGAAGCTGCATCATAGGCTGCAAGGGTATTGGCATCACTCATGCCGATAATCTTGTATCCAGGACGAATAAATTTGCTGTAATTGCCCATGACATAATATTTTTGGTTCACGGTGTAGCTGGTCGTTTGTGTATTGTTCAACACGTTCTTGAAGAATCCCCATCCTTCTGCACTATCCACGGCTTGCCAATACACCCAACCACTTGCACCCATATTGCGAATATCCTTGAGGATGGTCCGTGACATCGTAAGTCCGCTTGCATCCCCGTCTCCGTATTCCGAGGTCCACAGATGTTTGCCCGCAGACGTCGCTGTGTTGCGCAAAGCAGTACGATTGTTTCCGCCATACGTATGGGTGTTGATCTGAGTGAGCGCTGATTTCACCGCATTGCTGTAGCTGTTGAATGACACATTGGTATCATCGATACTATATTCTTCCGGTGCGCTCAGCTTCGTGGAGAGGCCTTTCGCATTCAGCGAAGCTTGTACCTGACTCAGAATCGTGTTCTGATCCGCCCGGTCAAAGTGCATGCCCTCCTGGTCATTGCCCTGCTTCCACCACGTCGAGATCGGTTCATTCAGCGGAGTTACACTATCAAATGTGATCCCCCAGTTATCCTGAAAATGCTTCACAACCTCGGTTAAATAATCGGCAAAATCATCGTAGTAATCGGGCTTGAGGTTGTTACCGCCATTGGCTGAACCGGACACATTGCCACTAATCGTCATCCAGTAAGGTGCGGAATTCGCAAAAGCTTCGATGACATTCACGCCTTGCGCTTTGGCAGCTTGCAGCATATATCGTTGGTTTGCATCTGCATTCCAGTCATACACGCCCGGAGAAGGCTGGTAACCAGGAACGGCTTTGCGATATTCAAGGACATTAGATGATGGATTATCCCCGCCTCCAATGTTGTACCGCAGGATATTCAGCCCCAGTCCGGTATTTGCGTTGAACATTTTCTCCACATACTCATCCCGATTGGAGTATTCTCCAACCACCTTGCCCCACCACGCGAGGGATGTTCCCCATCCTTCTATGGTCTGATATTGCTTCGATGGATCGGCAACAGCCGTGTAGGCTCCCGCAGCAGATATCTCTGTGCCCAGACCTAAACTGCTTGTTAGCAGACTTCCTGCCAGCAGCAGCGAGCTCATTCGTTTTAACCACTTCATCCGCTTCACTCCTTATTATTTACACTTGCACTCCGATGTCAGAACAACTTTCCGATCGCTGTTATCCCCAGATTTTTAATTATTCTTTAAAAGGGGAAAATCCGGGGATAAACGCGCACGCTTCGCTTCTTCAAGTTATTTCTGACCTCTCCGTTATCGTGTAAATGTATAGTTTAACTTAGAAAACGAACACCTCTTACTGTGCAACCTCTCGGAAAGTCGCGTCTGACTTATCAAGTGCGGTAACGACAGCTTCCAATTTCAGCACATTATTATAATGTCTCAGGTACAGGTTCGGATTACTAAACGAGGTATACGATGTCCAACTAGCGTTAGCAAGTCCATTTACACGTTTGAACGTGGCGTCATTTCGGAACGTAGCGCTGCCGTCATTTTTCACGAGTGTGATGTTGCCATTATTATTGCGCAGGAAATAACCCGGATAATTCATGGACTCGAATGAAATGCCTGATGCATTCGACAGCCCGGGAACGATACGGAATTGTGCATCCTCCGCCGGACTGACATTGGCATCAATTCGCGCCTGATAGTTGTAATGACGAATGAAGCTGCCCGGCACGTTGAATGACTCCAACTTGCGGATATCACCCGGCTGTCCAGACTCTTTCAATACGGTCATATGCCGGACCAGTCCGGTAAGACCCGCAATTTCTTGTTTGGCACCCCAAGTCTGGAAGTTGTCAGCAGAATCGCTGTAATAATATTTTTGTGTCGCATAGCCGTCAAAGTAGATTCGCCATGAACCATTATCCAGCTGAACGAGCGCCGGGCCTTCCACCCAAGATCCCCAACCTGCCCAATCTCCTGTACCTTTAAAGGTATAAGGACCCGCTAGCGAGGTGGCTGTCGCATATTCAATGTATTTGGTGGTCTCGTTTTTGGTAAAAGCATGATAGGTTGAGCCTGTCTTCACGATAAAAGTGTCGATATAATTGGGAGCAATGCCTGCCAGTTCAGTAGGTGCAGACCATGAGGTAGACGCTAGATTGCTGCCTGAGGCTGTGAGGACATAAGGTTTGAAATTCTCATAGTTGCCTGGGGAGAGGGACACGATAATATTCAGACTGCCGTTGCTGTCTTTGAACCATTCCGGTGCCCAGGTGTGTGCGATTGTGGTAGGTGTGGATAATGTAATGTTACGGACAAATGTCCAGTTAGCCTTATCCGGGCTGGAGGCGATGCCTATGGTATTCCCTGACCAGTTCGTGGTGTAGACGACGTAATATAGACCATCGCTGTGCTTCATGATGCTGGGATCGCGGATCAGATCGGCCGGAGGTGTATAGGCTGGCCCTTTCAGCAAACCATAATGAATCGCATTATACGATTCGTAGATATACATATTGGACTCACTTGTGTTCGTAAAGGCTGATATCGTATATACACTTGTCGCCGCTCTCGCTGTATTGGGAAATAACATTGTTAATAGAAGTAATGTTCCCAACAGCAGGATCATTCCGGCCTTGAAACCTTTGGACTTTCCTATTCCTATTCCCTCTTCCTTCTTCGTCAACATTGGGTCATCTCCTTATCCATGAGTGATGAACAGAGGATTACCTTACTGTATTACCAAAGACAAAGCGTACCTGGGACTGCCACTGATGAGCAACACCTCACGACTACCTGTTCAAATTCCAATTACATGAAGCATCACTCCCTTCACAGATCATGGATGAACACTTTTTATGTATGTAAACGGTTACAAATAACTGAGCTTCAAGTGTTACCTCAGCTCACTATACCGACCTGATCACCACAATTTCCCCATTCCCTTAGCCTAATTCACTCACAAGACTGAATCCGAAAGATTCACAAGCTCGGGTTATTTTGACTAAGAAAATGAGGTAGTGTGACTGTGGTAAAAGGTGAAATGTTGCGTTGTATGCTGCTATTTTCAAGCCCATTCCATTTCTAGTTGATTTATCTCTGCCATGCTTCTACTCCACCGCAACCCACGGATAACGGGATAATGCGTCCAACAGGAATCGTACCCGTTCTGGTGTTCTGCCTTCTTCATCGAACAAAAGTAATTCATTCTCTTCCTGTAGCCATGCTACTGGAATCTTGTAATCCTCTTGCGGACCAATCTGCCAGTAACGGCCCAGATGATGTCCGTTCAGGTGAATGGTTCCTTTGCTCATCCCGGTCAGGCGAAGCATCAGATTCACTTTATGAAGCCCCGAAAACGCAGGCTTCGCAAAACGCCAGCGGTACCAGACCGGCTGACCGTACGAGCCTTGTGCTTGAAGAGCTTTAGATGTGGGTTGAGACTTCTCGCTCACCGCAGCACGTGAGCCTCCACCGTCTGTGGTATCGGTCACCGGGTTGGCATTCCAATTGCCACTTTTGGCGACACCAGGCTGTTCCGTACGCACGATTGACCCCTGTACGCTACGTTGAGCCAGTTCTTGCCCTGTCTCGGTGCTCTCCCAATGTTCCGGGAGTAAGGCGTCCGTTCCTGCCATACGCCAATCCTTCAGTTCTCCCTGACTCGGATATGTGATCAGTTCCAGTCGATTTAGCGAAGAGCGGCTATACGGCATTTCCAGTGTATTCGTTTCTCCTGGCTTGATATAAAGGGAAATGTCTAGCGTCTGAAAGGCAAACCAGTCCTGATATCCTTCCATCGGAACTTCGATACCATTGATACGAAGACCTTTACTCAAGGCACCCACCAGCATCGCCCGATCCATACGATCCAGCATAAAGCTTCTGCTCAGAAGTGGCGATCCTTGGAGAGAGTTCACCTCATCGAGATGCACAAGTCCACTTTCCGTATGCCAATCCCGACGAATATCCTGAACCTTGCCATCCAGATACACAGCACCAGCCAGACCTTTGCTCTCACCCAAATACGGAGAGAAGTTCAATCTGCCCATATGCTGCACCAGAATCTGAAGTGTGTTCTTCCCTTGGGCTACTTGTAACTGAACTCCTGCGGCACCTACCTGACGAACCAGTACCTGTTGTACTCCATTGACAATAATTCTGGCGGTATCCTGAATATCTGGCAAAATGAGACTGGTGATTCCTTCGGTTGCACTCTCGAAATCGCATTCGTACAATAGATAACCAAAATCTTGTCCATACCGGGAAAAGTCTTCCGGTTGTCCACTCGCCGAGCGTTGCTTCGCAGTTAACGTAATACGAGACAGCTCAGGAGAAGCAGATAACGTCGGCGCACTAGGTGATGTCCATGGGCGCTGCTGCTGTATACCTGCAATAGACTCCTCACCGTCAAAGAACTCGTGACCTGTTAACGTCCGTTCTCCATCTGTCCAGTCACCAAGCAGCATAATCGTGCGATCCGGATCAGTAATCATGCCCTTGACCTGACCAGATGGCAACACGTCCACGTCATCGAACCCGATCACATAACGTAGTCCCTTCTGATCTGTTGCTTCCAATCGCCATGTTCGATTCATCGTCTCTTGATCCAGAATGACGAAACGGATCGGTGTGCCGTTTGCTTCCAGTTGGATCATTCCCGGCTCCTGGAAATGGAACAGGTCGAAGCGGTGTACGTTCCTAGCCGAATCGTGTTCAACGAGCACTTGTACCGTGCTGCCCGTGACGTTCAATGCGTCAGCTTCCAGTTCAATAACAGAACGCTGCCCGGCAGCAGCTACGATGAACAGGGTCAATTCTCCATTTATCATTTCATTGCCCGTAATCATCGTTCCTGCAGTCAGGTATACGTGTTCAGCAATCTGTACTCGATCAAGCAACGGAACAATCTGTCCTGGATTCAGCGATACGGGAAGAGTCCGGCCTTCCTCCAGCGTAATGTGCATGGTCTCCCGTTCATCCTTGTGACTCTCCAGGAACCAAATCTTCTGGTTGTTAGCCTGTCTGCCTCGTACAGATATGCCTTCAGGATGACGTACAACGATCTGTTCTGATGGAATTTCCTCTGTTTCCATCAGAAGGGCCCCGAAGGCATGTACGAAATAAGACAAATTCTTGGTTACTGCATATTTTGGTGTCACCCGTCCATATTCGTTCAGGGGTGCATCATAGTCATAGGACGTAATCATGAAGATATCACTGCTACCCATCGTTCTGCCGCCATATCCACCGAAGTTCGTGCCACCATAGAACATGTAGTGACTGATTCCGGTATACCCGGCACGCAGAATCTCCATGATGCGTCTCTCCAGTAAAGGCGCTGTCTTCTGAATGGCCGAAGGCCCTCCCCAGTTCTCGAACCATCCGGTCCAGAATTCAGTGACCATCTTCGGGGTGTCCGGCTGTTTGACTCGAAGTTTCTCATAATGCCCGTCAGCACCCGACCAGAAATTAGCCCCTTCAATCGTGCCTTCCGCCCCGCCAACGCAAGTGATCAGCGTAGCGTCAATGCCACGTTGCAACAATCCATCTCTCAGCGTATTCATATGGTCACTTGCAGCAGCATCATCCATCAGATACCCGTATTCATTCTCCACCTGAACCAGAATGACCGTTCCCCCGGCGGACAGCTGGCGTTTCCAAATGATCGGCACAATCCGGTCAAAGTACTGGTTCACATAGTGCAGATACGTCTCATTGTTTTCCCGGAATTTCACGCCGTCCTTCGTACCAAGCCAGTATGGAAACCCGCCAAAATCCCATTCTGCACAGATAAACGGACCCGGACGTGCGATGACCCACATGCCCAGTTCTGCGCACAGATCCAGAAACGCACCGCAATCGTTGTCCCCTTCAAAGGACCACTGTCCTTCTTCCGGTTCATGCACATTCCACGCAAAGTAGGTGTCAATGCAGTTCATTCCTGCCAACTTCGCCTTCAGCAGAACCTCACGCCATTCCTCCTTCGGCATGCGGAAATAATGGATCGTGGCACTGTTCAGAAATACACGCTCTCCGTTTAGAAAAAAACTGCGTGCATCGTATGTTAATTCAGATTGAACACCGTTCTCAGCACTGGCGATGTTCTTCTCCTGTTCCTGCAGCAAAAGGGATGCTTTCTCTGTCAAAGTTATCCCCTCCTTCTCTTTATTTATATAAGTTGAACTAAAAATTATTTACACTGCACACTTCGATGACAGAACAACCTTCCAATCGCTGTTATCCCCGGATTTTCCCTTTTCTTAAAGGGAAAATCCGGGGATAACGTATGCTTCCGATGTAGCTTTCTTGCAGAAAGCTTGTAGGCGAGCGCTTCGCTTTTTCAGGTTTTTTCTGTCCTCTCCATTTTCTGTGTAAATCTGTAGTTGAACTTATCTTCCTTAATTATCAGTTCCCCTGCACCGTCACGCCTTCCAGTACAACCGTTGTAATGGAATTGTCCGCCGTAGGCACTTCAAGTCCGTTGACATACACCGGAATGTCTTCAAGCTGTTCCATATTACGATCCGGTGAAGTCTGATAGACCTGCGCGGTGGAAGATTTTCCATACGTATACCCTTCCAGTTCAAACGCCGTTGTTCCAGCCGACAATTCATTACGAATCACCAGCACCAGTCGTTGACGTTCTGCGTCATAGGTAGCCAACGTGCGACCATCATCGGTTGGAATAATTGTCGCGCCGGGACGAATAAACTTCGTGAACTGAGCCATGCCGTAATACTGTTTGGTCATCTCATACTGCTCTTCTCCGTTAAAATTGGCGTGAATGAAGCCCCAGTTATTATTGGCGCCTTCATCTTCAACGGCCTGCCAGTATACCCACGCGGATGGCTGCATGATTTTCAGATCGAACATGATGCGCTCTGCGAGTTCCTGCACCGAGGTCATATCCTCATGACTGTGCGGCTCGCTGCCGCCGGTTCCGTACTCGGACATCCACAGCTTCTTGCCATGGCGCTCTGCCAGCGTGCGCAGCTCTTCCATTTTGCTACCATTATAGGAGTGGGTATTGATCTGCTGGATTACGTCCAGCGTGTCCTGATCATAGAGGTTGAAATTAAACACCGTCTCATCAATGCTGTTATCGTCCGCGGCACTAATGACGGTTCCATCCAGTCCTTTGCTCTTCAACGATGCAGCAACTTTCTTGATAATCTCGGCCTGTTTCTCATTCGTAAAATGACTACCTTCCTGCATATTGCCCTTCTTCCACCAGTCGGAGGAAGGTTCATTGAGCGGATTCAGTGTGCGGAAGGTGATCCCCCATTCGTCCCGATAATGCTTCACAACTTCGGTCAGATAATCGGCAAATGCATCATACTGGTCGTCACGCAGATTATTGCTGCCATCCACAGCCCCGGTAACGGATCCACTGATCGTCATCCAGTAAGGTGGTGAATTGGAGAATGCTTCGGCAATGTTCACGCCACGCTCTATCGAGCCTTGTAATACAGCCCGCTGACCTGCATCAGCATCCCAGTCCCACTCTCCAGGCTCAGGTTGGAAGCCAGCTACATCACCGCCAGGGCGAAGAGCTTTCATCTCCGGATTTTCCTCACCGCCGATATTGTAACGAACGATGTTCAGACCTAACCCTTTCTCCGGGTCAAAGACCAGATCCATCACTTCACTAACCTTTTCCTGATCCTTCCAACCGCCAAGATCGTTGGCCCACCAGGCAAGTGACGTGCCCCAGCCTTCAAAATGATCATAGGACTGGTCCAGCTTCAGACGTACCGGCTCCCCTTGGAACTCAAGTGTTTTGGATGATTCATTGGCATAATGATTGATAACAATTCCTCCTCCTGCCAGCAGGACAATCAGGGCTATACCCATGAGGATATAGTTCCGTTTGCTCCTGCTGCGTTGTTCTTTATGCGCCATGGGCTATACAATCCCTTCTCCATGTACGTTGATTATTCCGTTGACCCTGAACATCAGGTTCAGTACATACAACTACTACAGACACCTCGGTTACTTGATTCCGCTGCTTCCACCGCTAATGTTGGCTTCATAGACATAACGCTGTCCGAACAGATATACCAGCACCATCGGAATGGTGAGGAACAGGGAAGCAATCATAACAAGGTTCCATGGCGGCATTTGCCCGCCACCTACCGTAGTCAACAGCTGCACCCCAAGTGCCAGCGGCATTTTCTCCGGATCATTGATATAGATGAGCGGCCCCATGAAGTTCCCCCAGTTATAGGAGAATGAGAAGATCGCAATGGCCGCGAGTATCGGATAAGTCAGTGGCATGATGATTTTCCAGTAGATTCCCGGGTGCCCCATACCATCGATCATGGCGGCTTCATCCAGTGATTTTGGAATACTCATGACGAACTGCCGAATCAGGAATACGTTGAACGCCCCGGCGAAGAAACTCGGTACAATCAGCGGGTAAAATGTATTAATCCAGTCCAGGTGACGGAAGATGATGAACTGCGGTACCATCGTCACCTCACCCGGAATCATCATCGTACTGAGCAACACGATAAACAGGAAACGGCTGCCTTTTGCCTTGATTCGGGCAAAGCCGTAGGATACGATCGAAGCTGATAATACCGATCCGACAATCGTAAAGACGGTAATGATGACCGAGTTTTTGAGATACGTGCCAAGATTGTTATTCGTGAAGATGGTATAAAAGTTCGACCATTGGAACTCCATTGGAACGAAGGTAAAGGCTGATTTGACGGTTGTTGCGTCACTTGCCAGTGCAATGGATATCATGTACAGGAAAGGTGAAGCAAGCAGCACCCCGACCAGAATCAGAAAAATATAGGATATCGTCTTCTCCACAGTCGATGGATTACTCATTGGCTTTTCCCTCCTCGTAGTGCACCCATAGCGCCGATGAACGGAATACAACCAGTGTCAACGCCATGATGATGATGAATAGTACCCAGGCAATCGCCGATGCATATCCCATTTTGTAGAACTGGAACGCATTCTGGAACAAGTAGGGAACGACCATCTGACTTGAATTATCAGGTCCCCCGGCAGTGACGATGAAGACCTGCGCGAAGGTCTGGAGCGCCCCGATCATCCCGGTCACGAGATTGAAGAAAATGACGGGAGTCAGCATTGGGAATGTAATATGGAAGAACGATTGTGTACTTTTCGCACCATCGATGGCAGCGGCCTCGTACAGTTCCTGCGGAATGCCTTTCATCCCTGCAAGCAGCAATACCACGCCGCCACCTACACCCCATAAGGACATGAGAATCAATGCAGGCTTAACCCAGTTGGGATCAAGAAGCCAGGCAGGACCCTCAATACCAAAGATCGCGAGTGCCTGGTTGATCAATCCTTCCGTCGGTGCAAGCAAGTGAATGAAGAGTAATGAACTTGCAACCACCGGAACAACGGAAGGCAGGTAGAACAGAATCCGGAAGAAGGTAATCCCTTTGATCTTCTTGTTCAGGTAATATGCAATCCAGAGCGAGATCGACATGCCCAGCGGAATGGATATCAGCGCATAGAAGAATGTATTGCCGACGGATTTCCAGAAGATCGGATCATCGGTCAGTAACGTTTTGTAATTGTCGATACCGATGAACTCAGGGGACTGGAACAGATCCCAATTCGTGAAGCTCATATAGATGGAAAACAGGATCGGACCCAGAGTCAGCCCCAGAAACCCGATCAGCCAAGGCGAGATGAAGATGTAGAACCATTTCCCGTCCTTTTTTCTCACGTTAAGCCCTCCCATGACGCAGAGAGCAGATGGAACCCGCATTCACGCCGATTCCACCTGTCCTGCTGTCGCTGCTATTTGTGCCTGTTCAGAAAACCCTTTATTTGTAGAGTCTTTCCAGCCCACTCTGAATTTCGGTTACGGTATCATCAAGCGATGCTTTGTTGTTGAAGTACACACCCAGCTTATCGTTAATGAGCTTCATCATTTCGTTCCATTGCGGGTTGAATGGTTCGGCATAGATCGTCGATTCACTGAACGCAGCCATGTTAATTTTTTTGCCACCATATTCAGCATTGAGGAATTCATCACTGGACAGACCCGCTTTGGTTGCAGGAGCATCCTGACCGGCTTTGACCATTGGCATCTGTGCTTCTGGTGTCGTCATTGCTTCAATCACTTTGAATGCCTCTTCCTTGTGTTTGGATGCGTTGGTAATCGTTAACCCGTTGAAGAATGCGTTTGTTTCGCCCCATACCGGAGAAATATCCCAGTTGATGCCTTCGACCTTAGCAAGCGAACCAATGTTCCAGAAACCGGTTGTTTCCATGGCGATCTTGCCTTGTGCAAACAGCGGATCGGCTCCGATATTCCCCATGTCGGCAATCTCAGTTGGCGTTGGTCCCGCACCGTGGGTGAAGGTCAGATCATTCATGAATTGCAATGCTTTCCGCACAGGCTCTGTATTGAAGGTTGGTTTGCCACTCTCATCAAACAGTGAGCCACCGTTCTGGTAGATGAGCTGCATCCACTGCGGCCACCAGCTACCCGGGTAGTAACCCCATTGAACCGTTTTGCCGTTCTCCTTCACCGTCAGCTTCTGAGCAGCCGCCATCAGATCGTCCTGCGTCCAATCTTTGGTTGGGTATTCCACCCCGGCTTTATCAAACAGATCTTTGTTATAAAAGAGGACCATTGCGCCTGCCCGATCCGGCAAACCAAATTGCTTGCCATCATACTTCATCAGGTTTGCAATATCATCGGAATAACGCTCAGACATGTTCACATTGTTCGCCTTAATCATGTCATCCAGCGGTATAATCTGATTCTTGGAGGCGTAGGCCTGATAGTTCTCGGCAATCATCATGATGTCCGGTGCCGTTCCCCCAGCGATCATGGTCTGTACCTTCTGGTCATAATCCCCTGCAACCACGTTCAGCTTCACGTTAATATCGGGATACGTCTGTTTCACAATGTCGAGTCGCTCCTGATAAATTTTCTTCTCATCCTCCGAGCCCCAGATCGTCATGCTCAAATCAACCTTGCCACCGGACTCGCCGGAAGAACCGTTTTTACTCCCGCTGCTACAGGCTGTCAGACCCATTACCATGACCAGCATCAATAACGAAATGACCTTTAGACTTCTTCTCATACGTTACGCCCCCTTGATATAATGAATGGATGACTACACTGAAACCCGTTTCATGAAATGGGTTTCATTAAGCTGAAACATAAAACCCGTTCCACTTTATGAAAGGGGTTTCATTCACGCACTCATTATATTTCACCCTTCGAGGAAATGTCAACGCTTTCTTTTCCAATTACAGGCCCTTTATCTTGCAGCAGGTCCTGTACTTTGACGCACAATCAGCTCCGGTTGCAGAATGATCTGCTTCTTCGGTTTGCCTTGGTTAATCAACTCATGCAGTACATCCACAGCCTGTTTGCCAAGCTGATACGTGTTCTGGGATACGGTTGTCAGTTCCGGTATAACGGCACTGGCGAGCGGTGTATCATCATAACCCACAATGGATATATCCTGTGGAATCGAGAGCCCATGCTCAATCGTCGACTTGATGGCACCAATCGCTGTATTGTCATTGACGCAGATGACTGCGGTTGGCGGATTGTCACGATCCAGCAATTTGGACATCTCCCGTTTGCCGTCGTCGATGGAGAAGCTGCCGAGCAGTTGCCGTTCTTTTGGTATTTCGAGTCCATGCTCCCGAAGTTTCTTCTGCACAGCTCTGACCTTGACCATGGTGGTGGACAACTCTTTCAGGCCGCCAACAAAGGCGATATCGCGATGCCCCAGTTCAAGCAAATGCTCAGCTGCAAGGGCTGCCCCTGCACCTTCATCCGTGTACACCCGGTGGAACCCGCCTTTGGCAATATTGCCATTGACCAGCACGATTGGCATACGTTTGCCCATATCAATCAATTCCTGAGCCATGTCATCCGGACAGACCTGCATGTTGATTCGCCCGCCGAGAAAAATAATCCCGTCTACCCGCTTCTCTCGCAGGATGGACAAATATTCAGATTCCCTGTTGTAGTCGCCTGCGGTATTACACAGAAAGAAGGTATACCCCAATCCGCGAGCCTCATTCTCCGCACCCCAGAACACTTCCGGGAAGAAGGGATTGGTAATGTCCGGCAGAATGATGGCAATGGTACCCGTCTCTTTCTTGATCAGACTGCGCGCCTGCGCATTGGGCTGAAACTGGTGTTTTTCGATGATGGACATAATCTTCTCTCGGGTGCTTGCACGCACAGGTGCCGTATCATTCAGTACCCGGGAGACCGTCGCTACAGATACATTTGCTTCCTTGGCGATGTCGTATATGGTGATCGGTGTCATAGCGGAACCTTCCTTTTTCTCTAATTTTCCCTATTTTCCCTGCTTATCATACCAGATAAGGAATGCCGATGAAATGGGTTTCATTGACGGGCGAATGATTTCACACTGAACCCATAGAAGTTCCCGGTATGACAATCATACGTGAATTATTCGTTGCATTGCGCATTAGCGTCAATATTTTTACAGGACATGTTTGCTTTTCTTTATTTCACCTTCTAATCTGCGTTTATGGTCCATATATTAAATTGTAAGCGAATTCATTGGAGATTAGAGGAGTGTGAACAACGTCATGATCATTCAAGTCAGTCCGCTGGCAGAAGCAAGACTTACTGAAAAGCTGGGAGATCGACCAGGCTATTTCAAATTGTTTTATGATACCGATGGATGCGGTTGTGACGGAATTGCGGTACTTCTGATCTTAAACGAACCGGATAGCGATGATGTTACCGTAGAAGCGGGGTCGCTTCCCTTTGTAATCAACAAACAGCAGCAGATTTACTTCGAACCCTGTCTGCGTCTGCAATCCGAGCACAGTTTCCCTTCATTCCGACTGAGTAGTGATTCCATGATCTATGGCAGTAATGTCAAAGTCCATGATTTACGAGATACCGCAGACGTAGCCCCTCAGCCCACTGGATGGTTTGTACGATAAACGTTGAATCAGCATTATAATTAAACCTCCCAATCCCTGATGCTCCGTGGGACGGGAGGTTTTTTATCCAATTTTAATGAGTTCATTAGGCATTATTTTCGTAAAGATTTCATATTCGTGCAGTGCCTCTGTACCTCTGCCAATCTATTTCCAACCATTTTTCAGGACAAAAGAGGTGGAAATTTGATTAATTAATATGGACTTTAGTTTAATACAAATAATTACAAGCAAACCGTATACTTAGATAACCACATATGAATTTGGGAGATACACAAAATGGAATACCTAATTAAAGATATAAGTCTAGTTATACCAAAAACACGGTTAGACAATGTATCCGTTTAGAAGTGTCGAGGAGGAAAATTGAAACTTATGAAGTTACCCACAATCCTGAACGTAGTCCGCATCTTGTTGAGTATTAAGGTTATATACCTTATTGTTTCTTTCAGTGTATTTCTCTATATTTTCAGTCAAAATCCTGAAGCCTTTGCCGGTTATCAAGTGAACGGCAATGATTTGATTAATTTCTCTAATGAAATTACTGGGAGAATCATATTTTTGATCATTCCTAGTTTGCTTGCTATCATTTGCATCACCAAACGACAATTCAGATCGACTGTTACGTTCCTGAGTATCGCTTTATTTATCGGACTACTGAATGAAGGACTATTAACTGGACTTATTCAACTATTCGCCTTGTTAGTTGTGCTCTTACATCGACCAAGTAAGATATTCTTAAAGCGCCAGGATTCAAATGACACAGAGACACAATATATCGCCAAGAAGAGCCTGACTTAAACGTCTGGCTCTCTTTTGCTTTGGTTTATTCACAAACAAATCCATTAATCGTAATTATCTACCCGACAACTCAATGTAACTAAAATTACTTCACAAGAATTTCAATTGGATTCGTGGTTAAAGAGATATCCGCGGTCATATCCACAATGAGATTTTGTTTCCCTTTTTTGGTTACCATAAATTCATCTTCAACCTCAACCACTTGACCTGATTTAAATTCAGTTACATATCCCACATCCGTATAATTACGCTCCTCGTTACTACCGGAGAAGGAGAAACGAATTATAGGTTTTCCATGGGAAACTTCAACGGGTTTCATACCTCTATATTTCAGAGTTCCTTTTACTTTCATTCTCTCACCAGTACCTAAAACAGTTGGTGTTGTTACTTCGAGAACGAAATCAGATGTTATTACTCATTTTATTAACTTCATATCACCTCTCTTATACT
This sequence comes from Paenibacillus sp. W4I10, assembly GCF_030816325.1. Classification (NCBI taxonomy): domain Bacteria; kingdom Bacillati; phylum Bacillota; class Bacilli; order Caryophanales; family Paenibacillaceae; genus Paenibacillus; species Paenibacillus sp. W4I10. Next base: position 6,914,327 of record NZ_JAUSXX010000001.1, on the reverse strand, counting down.
CTAACGAATGATACGTTTCAATTACTCTTCTCTTTCAAAAAACAGTTAGAAAACGTTTCCTTGATTTCTCTGAACTATCGTTTCCCGTTAGTTCAATAACTGGGACTTATTTTATCTCTCTTAAAAAGGCAATTACTAGTTCTGTCCCTCGATATCTTATCAATGTTGTATCGAACGTACTATTACTTTCTTAGAATATATTGTTGTATAATTTAAAGTATGGAAAAATTCTTAACAGATTTAACCAAAATTCAACCAAATGGGTTCAATCCCTTACGGACGTTAGTGGTATAGCTACATAGGTTTAATCCTTTTGTTTGGCTGGCGCGGCAAAAAATGGCCTTCGATCGGGAAATGGCCTGTGATGCGGTCGTCCTTGAAGCGCTGGGTAGCGGGAATCTTTTTCATATGGCATGACACTTCTTATGCTATCTCGTTTTTTTCCAAAGCTCTCATCCACGGATTAATATTTCATTTTTCTTCAACAACAAGAATGAGACGAAACGGAGAGTTACAATGATTACGAAGTTTAAACAAGGTTCATACAAACTGTTTGCCACGGCTATTTTGCTGATATTAGTTTTAAGCGCAGTTTTGGTTACCAACGCCATTGTCGATTCAAATGCTTCTCAAGCAACGGATTCAAAGGAAGAAAATACGGTTTCCTCCTTTCAGATCGACAGAATGATTCCATCGTTCAAATGGTTTCATAATCTGGACCGGGCGCTCGCTTTTTCAACGTTTGACTTTAAAGTGCCTGATTATCTGCCCGAAGGGTATCGCCTAAGAAATGTGGATTTAAATGAGAATTTCAGTAAAGCCAATAAAGCAGACTGGATTGAATTAGCTACGATCACTTTCGTATCGAACTTTGGCCAACAAGACGAACAACACTTTGAAGTACAAGCTTCCAAAGGAAACGGCACTTTGCTGGAGCATCAATTATTGTGGGGGGCTTCATATTCCCAAAAACCAGACCTTGCTCCTTCTTACCAGCAAGTAAACCTGACATTAGGCAGTATGAAGGGTATTATGTACACCACTACAAGGCCCAAGTATAAGAAAAAACCTGAAAAAGCCAAAAGTTTTGTATGGCAGGAAAACGGTGTAACGTATTCGATCAATTATTTTAGCGCTGATCTTACACAAGAAGAGCTGGTGAAAATCGTTCAGTCATTTGCTTTGCCAGAACAAGTTCAATATGTCGATTATAAGGGTGAGGGCAATTCATTCCCTTTATATGATATGACGGATTTGCAGGAAGCAAACCATATTCTTGGCTTTCCAGTGAAATTCCCGTTTGCCATATCAGACTATGGTCTTAAACTTTCCGATTCGATTATGCAGCAAGCTGACGATCAGAACACCGGGTTCTCCATCAGACCGGACACAGACGCCTTGAAGAATAGTTATCGCGTTCCTTACAAATCCCCCATTTATGAAATAAATGACATGATTGATTATTATCAGAGCAAAGAGCCTATTGTGGATGTGAACAAGTTGTCGTTCATGCACAAATTGGTGATTAACGGTATCGAAATATCGGCATATAAAGATAAGGATCATATCTATTGGGAGCCTATCCATTCGGATAACAATCAGTTGAAGTTCAAAACTCAAACGTATTACATGTGGAAGCAAGACGGTATTTATTATGCGGCTTTTTTCCTTGGGGTGGACAAACACCAGGAAGAAAATCTTAAAGCTTTAGTAATCGCTCCTGTCCAATAACCAGGAAAATGAGGTCAACATTATTAGAATTAGATTAGCACTTAAGGAGGATCAATTCGTCCCGTCGGTCATTACGTTGAATTATAAGTATTGGAGCGGAGGTTTTCAGCTACCGGCTGTGCTACGCGTTGCTTGGCTGGGAGGCAATGGCCGCCGAAGCGGCGAAGGAGATGTTATTCCGGATTTGGAGGGACGACTTCACTTTCGATTGTCCATCTTATACACATCCCATCTCGATAATTTCCAATTATAATATATTAATATATTGCCATCATTTCTATCATATTGCTAATTTTTCTTGTAAGGCTAAGTTAACGTTCCCCTTAGCTGAACAAAAACAACCGATCAGGTGAACTGCACCTCCATTGTTAGTCGTGTTTAACAAATGGAGTGCAGTTTACAAATTGATCGGCTACTTTCTGGGGTTTATTGTGCTATCGTATCCCTCTAGTGTAACAAATGACGACTGATATAATTTACTACTCCAGTATCATCGAAAACCGAAGTGCTTCTCAACTTCCATTAACATCTGATCTTTATTGGATTGAGATGTTCTCATAAACCATTTTAATTGATACTGCTCTGCTTGTTGCAGGTAATGATTCGATGCTCTAACCACCGTGTTTAATGTTTCGTCCCGTGCACGTTGTGGATCTGATAAACCAGGAAACAAATCTTCCATGCCTCTCAAATGATCTCGATCTAAATAATCTGCTCGAATGAGGTCATCTTCTGCAAACATATAAATAACTCGGTTGGGGTCAGCAATCTCCCTTAGATAAGCAGGTTCCATAAAAGTATCTACTACGATCGGCTTCTCTTTCCCCATCTGTAACAAATCCAAGATGATAAATTCCACACTCTCGTCAAGCACGGAATTTAACCAGTGACTTCTATCATTCCCTCGTCCTAAAAAGAACCATTCCCAATCAATAAAATGTCGTAATATTGCGGGATGATCCTGCGGATTAGCCTTTTTTTGATAATCGAACGTGTGGTCATCTGAAGAATAATAATTCATATTCCATTTTGAAGAAAGTAACTTTGTCATCGTGCTTTTTCCGCCGCAAGGGCCTCCACATATCCAATAAACATGATCTAAATACTGTCTTAATAGTCGGTATGAAATTTTCATGGTATGAACATCTCCTAGTTTAAGATTATTTTCTTATAAAGGAGAACATCTCTTCTTGTTTGCATTACACGTCCAGGTCGCTGGCATTGCTACACCACCTTTCAATTTCCATTTTCTCACAAATTTAACCAGTTGTGAATCTTAGCTCATTTACAAAAGTCATATTCCTCACTAAATACACACGTTCACCGCAGCATTTTGTACAATATGCTTAAAAATTCGATCTCTTTTAGCCTCTTTATCCAAACTCTTCTTTACGCCCACCGCACTTAATGTTAGATTTTATAACATATAATAACGAAAGCGAGTGGGTTGAAGATGGATCTGCAACAGTTATTGACTATCCCCATTCTATCCAAAGCAAAGGTAATTGCCGGACATCGTGGACTAGATCGTTTGGTGCAATCGATTAATATTATGGACGCACCAGATATTGTACAATTCCTGAAGCCAGGAGATATGCTGCTGACCAACGGTTACATCCTGAAAGACCGACCCGAAGCTCATCTTGGATTCATTACTGACATGCATGCAATTGGTTGTGCAGCGCTTGCGGTCAAGACACAACGCTTCTCTCTTGAATTATCTCCGCAACTGCTTGAGACAGCCGACAGGCTGGGCTTCCCGATCATTGAGCTGTCGGAGATCGACAATACACTCGGTGAAATATTTCAACAATCAATCAGCGCCATCCTACAGAACAAAACCCATGAGCTCCACTATGCCTTATCTATTCACAAACAATTTTCCACGATGGTTATGCAGGGAAAAGGCATCCCCTCCATCGTAGATACGTTGTCTCAGTTGTTATCTTCACCCGTACTGCTGCTTGGCTCCAAGAAGCAGATTACAGCCAGCTCCCATTATGCAGAACAGATGGATGACCAATCTCTCGCCGCACCCTTACTGACATTTATAGATGAGCACCCTTCCTTCCATACCACAATCTCAATCTGTCTGCTTACCGCTGAGAAATATCGACATGCCGAGTTTCATCCCATCTTCACGGATCGGCACGAGGGCTATTTGATCGCACTATACGACAGTTCCGCAAGCTCCAAGCTCTCCACTCTGGCACTGGAACAAGCCGTCAATGTAATCGGTCTGGAGTTAACCAAGAAGCAAGCGGTCAAGGAACGCTCCCGTCGTTACAAAAATGAATATTTCTCCGATCTCATTCAAGGCTTCATTCGTTCAGAACAAGAAGCGCTGCATCGCGGCAAGAAATACGGGCTGCAGGCAAAAGGAAGTTCCGTTCTCATCATCGCCAAGATGGATGAACCTTTAACGAACAAACCCAATCACATTCTCACTCCCTCAGGAGAAGAGCGGTTCATCTCGGAACGAGACGCTAATTACGAGCTGATTAAGCAGGAGTTCACCAAACTGGATCTTTCTTTTGTCATGTTCACCAAGAATGACCAGTTCGGCATACTTGTCTTTTTGTCCGAATCGTCTTGGGATGAACACACCGTTATTCAGCAGCTTGAGTGGACTGCGGGCAATCTGTATATGGAGTCGCAGCTTAGTCTTTCTTTCGGAATAGGCAATCCCTACACGAATGTACTGGATATCGGGCTTTCCTATAAGGAAGCAGTCAAGGCACTTCAATCCGGCTATCAGATGCGAAAGACCCGCTTCGCCCATTCCTATCAAACGATGGATATAAGTCGCCTGCTGCGTATGATTCCCCACGATGAAATGTTGCAGTTCCATCAAGAAACCTTTAAACCCTTCGAAGGCCGAGATCCAAACGAGCGCAGCGAACTTATGAAGACCTTGTCCTCTTTCTATGAGAATCATTGCCAGATCGTCGATACAGCGAAAGAGCTGTTTGTACATCGCAATACAGTGATCTATAGGTTGGAAAAATGCGAGAAACTAACCGGCAGAAACATCAAGGACCCGATGGAGAGCCTGCGCTTTCGACTTGCCTTTGCACTTGAGTCCCTTCTGAAGCTTAATCCACCTCCCAGTGAAGTTAATCATACGTCTCGAGCTTAGAACGTGTCATATATAATGACACGTTCTTTTGTTTTTCTTATCATATCCAATCTTCAATTGTTCATTTTAACTGATTTAATTGTATTTTTATGTTCAAAGTAACTAATGACAACAGAACCCACAGTCTATATGATTAGGAATATATTCATGAATGTCATGTTAATTAACATCAATTCACATCAAGAACCGAACAACCATCAGGCTGTAGGAAAGGGGCTACCTGTCATGGCTATACAGATACAAGGCGTATCCAAATCATTTGTCAGTGCAACCGGAGAAGATATTCAAGTACTCGCTGAGGTTTCGATGCAAATCAAGAAACAGGAGTTCTTCAGTATCGTGGGACCGAGCGGCTGTGGCAAGAGTACGATCTTCAATATTATCGCGGGTCTGCTTAAGCCAACGAACGGCAAGGTTATCGTCTGTGGCGAAGAGATCGATCAGACCACCGGGCATGTCGGCTATATGATGCAGAAGGATCTGCTGCTGCCTTGGAGAAGCATCTTGGACAATGTCACGCTAGGCTTGGAAGTGAAGGGCATGTCCAAAAAGGATCGCGGCGATATTGCCATGGATTATCTGGATCGCTACGGCCTGGCTTCATTCGCAGAAGCCTATCCCTCCACACTATCAGGCGGTATGCGCCAACGTGTAGCCCTCATACGTACCCTCGTTACCCAGCCCGACATTATATTACTGGACGAACCCTTCTCCGCACTTGATTATCAGACCAGACTCATTCTAGAAGATGAAATCTTGTCCATCCTGAAATCCGAGGGCAAGACAGGCGTGCTTATCACACATGACATTGAGGAAGCCATCGCCATCTCCGATCGCATTGCTGTCATGAGTAAAAGACCAACGACTGTAAAACAGGTGTATGACATTGGTCTCGCCTCGCAATACGGTTCAGCACTGAAAGCCCGCTCCGACCAGAAGTTTAAACAGTATTTTGAATCGATCTGGGCAGAGCTTGATATCCAAATGGGGAGGATCAGCTAATGAAGAGCACATCACCTGAAATTACCCTTGCCGGAAAACCTGCTGGAGTTGTGAAGAGCAAACGCAGACAGCCCACCTTCTCCAAAGAATGGCTGATGACGATGCTTTGGCGGTTCATTATTGTAGCGGTCATCCTGGTGATCTGGGAATCCGCTGTTCGTTTGGAGCTGGTTAACGGATTCCTCATGGGATCACCAAGCGCAATTCTGGATGCCGCCATCACGATGGCCAGCTCAGGGCAACTGCTTACAGACGCTTTTGCAACGGTGAATGCCACTGTTATCGGCTTCGTAGCAGGAAGCTTAATCGGCTCGTTGGCAGGATTGCTCATGTGGTATTCCAAATCTGTTGCCCGTGTACTCGATCCCTTCATTGTAGCCATGAACGGTATCCCGAAAATTGCCCTTGCCCCCATGATTATTATCTGGTTCGGTTCAGGCATCTTCTCCAAGATTGCTCTCGCCTCTGTCGCAACGTTTATCGTAGCGCTATTATCCGCCTACCAAGCGACTCATCAGATAGACGAATCCCAGATTAATCTGATGAAATCCTTCGGTGCAAAAAAATCACAAATTTTCCGCAAAATTATCGTTCCTTCCTCTCTGCCATGGATTATCTCAGCTTTCCGGATCAATATCGGTCTGGCACTGGTATCTGTTGTAGGCGGAGAATTCATCTCTTCTGACAAAGGACTCGGACACATGGTATTCGTCGAAGGCAACCTATTTAACCTTCCGGCCGTATGGGTCGGCGTGTTCATGCTAATGCTTGTCGCAATGCTCCTCTATACCTGTGTCGGTTATATTGAATCCCGTCTTCTTCCATGGAACGACAACAAGACCAACAGCAAAACCACATCTGTCTAAACTGACCCGCAACGACTAACTTAACTACAACCATTAAAGGGGCCTGGTGACTAATGCGTACATTCAAAAAGATAGCTATTCTGGCAACGATGACGATGATATTGACCACACTACTCAGTGCATGCGGAAGCAATGCCACAACACCTGCAAGTGGCGGAGGTACATCCAGTAATGAGGGGCAAGATGCTGCGAAGGTGGATAAAATCATGGTGTCCGAGGTGTATCACAATCTGCTCTACCTTCCGCTCTATGTAGCGAATAACCAAGGATTTCTAAAGGAGAATCGCATCGAGTTGTCCTCCATCCGGGCTGCTGGAAGTGGACCAACAGCATTGTCATCGGTCATCTCAGGCGAGTCAGCGTTCTCATTTCATGGTCCTGAGCATGTCGCATTCGCGAATGCAAAGGGCGGCGATGCTCGCTCATTGGTCCTTCTGTCCGGCAGTGCTCCTGTATGGGCGGTTGCACGAGAAGGAGTAACCGTGAACTCAACAGCGGATTTCAAAGGTAAAACCATCGTTGTGGGCTTGGCACCTACAAGCTCGAACAGCTTACTGCGGAAGCTGTTTGCTGATAATAACATCGACATCAACAAGGATGTGACGATCACAGAGGTTCAAAATGGCTCCGAGCTTGGTGCTGTATTAGCAGGCAAAGCTGATATTGCTATCGTTTACGAACCACAACTGGATCAAGGCGTTGCTGAGGGACTGCACATTGTCCATGATTTCACGAAAGATTATCCTGACTTCGCCTTTGCAACGATGAATACAACTGCAAGCTTCATTGAGGAGAATCCTGACCTCACCCAGCGCTTCGTCACCTCCATCGAGCAAGCCCTGGACTATATTCAATCAAATCCTGATGGTGCCAAAGCAGTCGCTGTGAAGGAGTTCCCCAATCTGGACAAAGAAGTCGTGGAACAAGCTGTACAACGTATGATTGACAGCAAGGTATACCCTGCGGAGGGGCTCATCAATGAATCCGCCTTCGGGACGGCAATGGATATGCAGCGCTTCATCGGCAATCTGAAGGAAGACCTCGCATACGAAGATATTATCGATTCAAGCTTCACCAAATAGAGAGAGAAAGGTTGATTACTCTGAATCAAGACGACTATCTCACACACCGCCGTACGGAAAGTGCCAAATATGCGGACGGAGTTATTACGAGCGAGGAGCTTGCCCTATTTACAGCAGACTTGGAGCTGATTCGAAACTTCAAGCTGCCAGAAGAAGTAGGTCCCAATCCCCCGCATAGGAGCGTGCCTCTGCGATGATTACGAAACCACTGAACGAGCTGACGATTGCGGAAGCCGCAACATTGATTAAAAACAAGACGATATCTCCTGTTGAGCTTACAGAGTCCTATTTGAAACGAATTGAGAATGTAGAGCCTGCTGTGCAAGCCTTCGTTACAGTCACTGCGGAACAAGCCTTTCAGGCCGCAAAAGAGTCTGAGCGTAAGCTAATGAATGGCGAATACCTCGGCCCTCTTCATGGCATTCCCTACGGAGCGAAAGACATTATCCATACCGCTGGCATACGGACCTCGGCTGGATCAAGCACCTATCCTGACTTCGTACCCAAGGCAAATGCTACTGTCATTGATAAGTTGCAGGCTGCCGGCGCTATCCTCCTAGGTAAGACAACAACAACGGAGTATGCGTTCCAGGGAGGAGAGCCGCCAACCCGCAACCCGTGGAATCTAGAACATACCCCAGGCGGTTCCAGTTCAGGCTCCGCCGCTGCTGTAGCGGCTGGTATGGCCTCCTTCACTCTCGGAACTCAGACCTTTGGATCTCTGCTCAGACCCGCAGCTTACAACGGATTAACCTGTATGAAGCCAACTTACGGCAGGGTTAGCCGTAACGGTGTCATCACAGCCAGTTGGAGTCTGGATCATATTGGCGCCTTCACTCGATCCGCACAAGATAACGCAATCGTTCTGGAAGCGATGGCCGGGCAGGATGAGCCGGACTCCTTCACACTGCCTCACGGCAAGCCAGACTTAACAAGCGCTCTTGAGCATCCTGTTTCAGGAATGGTGATCGGGCTGCCAAGCAACTTCTTCCAGACCGATGAACCGGCAATCTTGTTAGCGGTAGAGTCGGCACTCGCTGTACTTGAGAAGCTGGGCATGCAATGGAAAAAAGTAGATCTGCCTTCTTATATGGAAGAGACCATTGCTGCTCATCGTACGGTTATGCGGGCAGAAGCTGCCGCCTTCCATCAGGAACGCTTTGCGGAAGCCTCCGATCGCTACGGTCACACGATGCGGGAGCAGCTTGAACTCGGCTTTCAAACGAGTGCTGTTGATTATTTGCAGGCACAGCGCATTCGAACGATATTCCGCAGCGAGATGATGATGCTTTTCGATGAAGTGGATGTGTTATTGACCCCATCCACGCCGTATGTGGCCCCCTATGGCTACAAGACCGGTAGTCCCATTTTCAACGGACCTTTTACCAATACAGGGCTACCTTCCATTACCCTCCCCATCGGGTTTGATACCACCTCAGGGAAGCCATTACCTATCGGCATGCAACTTGCCGGTCCACTCATCCGAGAAGACCGCCTGTTGTCCATCGCTCATCATTATCAGCAGGTTACGAACTGGCATCAGTTAACACCCAATATACACCCTCACTAGGAAAGGAATGATAACTACTATGTCTACCATCATACATGCCAGTACAGCACCCAAGTTCCCACTTCCTTTCTCCCACGCTGTCCGTGCAGGAGATATGGTCTACGTGGCAGGTCAGGTAGGCGTTGATCCACAGACCCTTGAGCCTATCGGCGGCATTAAGGAGCAGACGGAGCAGTGCATCCGCAATATTGAGGTGATCCTGCAAGAAGCCGGACTTACACTGGATCATATCGTGAAGGCAACGACTCATCTGGCACGCGTGGAGGATCAGCCCGAATACAACGAAGTATATGCGCGAATGATTAAGCAGCCCTATCCCGCCCGCATTACTGTATTCAGCGGGTTAGGCCCTTATTTAATTGAGATGGAAGTGCTGGCGTATGCGCCTTCCATTCGAGGAGAGTAACACATCACAAAAGAGCACCTGTAGCCATAAATGGCGACAGGTGCTCACAGCACGCCTTTCACTTCCTTGTTATCACCGTAGATCGGCATCGCAAAGACGGTCCCCAGCGTTCCCAGAGATTCAGAGATCACACCTTCGCTCACATAGTTGTGCCCTTGAAGTGCCTGCTGAAAATAGGTGCGTTTGGCACGTTCCCCACCGACCACTTCGGGATTGTTTGCTGCAACCACAACGTCTTCCCGATCCAGGAGAATTATAACATTGCTGCCCTCCATTCCTGTCAGGCTATCTGCCAATATCCCATTGGCCTTGTTCACCAGTTCGCTATTTTCCGAAAAAACGCGTCATCACTCTGTCCTGCTGTATCTCGAATCTCCAGCAAGTCTTGGAATGTCCGATGTGTTGTGATTAGAAACGTGGACTGCTCCTCCAGACTTAGTGAAGTAAATAAACCTGCTCCAATCCGGTCAGAAGTTGACTGGATCTCATCTTTGCTTTTGTCCAGTGTGATCTCCTCTGCCACTTTGTAACACAGCACAGCCGTCACGGCCAGTACGATGCAGACCAGAATACTGATCATCATTGGCAATTTGAACCGAAAAGACATGTTGGTCAAGCGTTGCCTCGCTTTTGCTAATAACATGAATACATTCACCATCCATCCTTATTCTTGTTGGGTCCAATATAATATGGATTAACTTTATATCGATTGTTATTAAATAAACGTCCAGTGCCGGTAACGCTTTCAAAAATATTTCCCTTATTCTATGGAAGCGGATAACTGTAGGTCAAAGGCCGCTGTTGACGATTGGAGAATGTAGACTTTGGGTTAATACAAAATATGACATCAACATCGGTTAATGTCTGTAATACATATCGTCCCCCGATTCTGACCATCGTATGGATCTCAAGACGAAGCTATAAGCTAACCATAACGTTCATGAGCCTAGCTCTATTGTTTGGCATTGTGTTCTTTCAGAATTCCCTTGTCTTGTTTCACCTTCATGTTGCTCTGTCTGTTGCTCCACAAGCCCAGCAAGGTGTATCTTAAGCAGGAAGGTCCTTCGCGAGATGACAACCAGGAGAATCTGAGGTTATAGGTTCGAAGTAGAAAAGGAGAAGTCGTATGGTAAAAACAGCTTTACCCACACTTTTAAATGTCGTGCGCATTTTATTGAGTGTAAAATTGATCTACGTGATTGTGTCCTTTATCGTGTTCCTCATGGATTTTAACCAGAACATGGAGGCTTATCTTGCTTTTTCACACAAAGGAGATGATCTGGCTTACGCCTCTGGCATAATCGTAGGCAGAATGTTGTTTATGATTGGACCAAGCCTGCTCGCCGTTATATTCATTACCAAGAGAAAGTTCAAGCTCACCGTCACATTTCTAAGTTTGGCGCTACTTGTTGCTATTCCCAATGAAAGTAACCTGTTTATCCTGATTCATCTCTTCGCCCTGCTCATCGTGCTCTTGCACCGTCCAAGCAAGTTGTATCTGAAACGGATGTATACTGGTGGCAATGAGGCAGCGGTTGAACAATCTTAAAGTGCTCGCAAGATATGATCTGGAATATACCGTTGAACGTACAATAGATGATGTTAAAATAAAAACAAGGACTTTCCTCAGAAGTACAGGAAGGTCCTTGTTTATTACATTCACTATATAAGTGAACTTCCAATTACAGTGCCGCTTGATAGATTTGCACGACATCTTCACGCTGCAATTTTTGGAAGAATCCGAACGGACCGAATCGCATCGCTTTATCAGCCATCGCGTCAATCTGACTGTCGTCGATGTCATAGTCAGCCAGACGGCTAGGGGCACCAATAGAAGTCCAGAAATTACGCAGTGCTTCGATGCCTTCTTCAGCCACTTGTTTGTCTGACTTTCCATTAGGATTGATATCAAATACATTAACAGCCAAACGTTTGAATCGATCTACATCCACATCCAGATTATGCTTCATCCAGTGCGGGAACAGAATGGCAAGGCCTCCCCCATGAGGAATGTCATACACGGCCGACACAGCATGTTCAATATTGTGAGATGCCCAGTCTCCAGCAAGCCCCATATTCAGAACATCATTAAGCGCCATTGTTCCGCAGTAGAGAATGGTTTCGCGCAGTTCATAATTTTCCGGATCTTTGATCAGGCGAGGGGCTGTATCGATGACGGTACGAAGAATCGTCTCACAGAATCCAAGCTGAACCGGTGTATTGGTATCCAGATGGAAATAATGTTCAAACACATGCGACATCATGTCCACCATGCCGTATACAGTCTGATCCAGAGGTACGGTAAAGGTGTTTACCGGATCAAGAATCGAGAACGCTGGGAATGAATACTCGCTGAACCATGCCCATTTCTCCTGCGTATCCTGATTCGTAATTACTGAACCGTTGTTCATCTCGGAACCGGTCGCTGCCATTGTCAGAATTGTACCTAGTGGAAGTCCGCCTTGCGGAGTTGCTTCGCGCACAACAACATCCCACATGTCTCCATCGTATTTGGCCCCTACTGCGATAGCTTTAGCGCAATCAAGTACACTGCCACCGCCAACCGCAAGAACCAGATCAATATTATGTGTTCTGCATAGTTCTACACCCTTATGAACCGTAGACAGACGAGGGTTCGGTTCCACACCAGCTAGTTCCGTCACCTCTGCCCCGATTTCATTCAACTGACTGATTACCTGATCGTACAGGCCGCTGCGCTTGATGCTTCCACCACCATATACAAGCAAAATACGCTTTCCGTATTTTGGAACTTCGGTTTGCAGTGCTTGAAGTTGCCCTTTGCCAAAAATCAGCCGGGTCGGATTATAAAACTGAAAAGATCTCATAACGTATGTTCCTCCAAAGAAGTCTGAAATTTTGTGCATCCACCATTATAATTCTCTTTATTCGTAAAAACAAATACAGGTAAGAGGGAGATAACAGATGAGCATGGAGTCTATCACATTACAACAACTAATAAAACAAACCATTCATCAATATGTATCCTCGGATGTTCACATTCGAAGTATCAAAAGTAACCCTGTCGGTACGGGATCTCAAGCCGTTGAATTGCTTCGACATTATATTGAATTCCTTGTAAATGGAGTGAACAGGGATATTTCTCTCGTGACCAAGAAGGCCACGTTTATTGAACGCTCTACCTTGTTCAGATTATTTTTACAAGGAGCAAATGTACCTTATAGTTTAACAAATGAACCTCATAACAAGGATCGCAGCCTGATCTGTATCCAGGATGTGGACTACCAAACCGATTATAGTCATTTGGATATAAATCTGCTTCAGAATAAAGAATTACGAGCATTGGCTTACATACACGGAACGAATATGGGGGCAAAAAAAGAATTGCCCTGGATATCTAATGTGGATCGATCTCATATCGTTGATATGATAGAAACTCGTTGGAGACCTTCTTGGAAAAACGCCATAGAAAGTCCATCATTCATTGAGGAATTTGGCTCAACGCTCATTGGGGAGATTGAAGCTGTAGCAAATAGCATCGTAAATGATCTTGAAACTCTTATCGAGGACGAACATACGCATACGCTGATTCATAATGATCTGAATCCCGGCAATGTATTGGTACACAACAATGAGGACGTTTATTTTATCGATTGGGAGGAATCAAGGTATGGCTCTCTGTTCTTCGATATCCCTCTGCGCTGTGCACATATGAGACAAGTTGAGATCTATCGTGAGACTCTTAGTTCTCAAGGATACGATATTCCACAAAATCAATTTGAAAAGTACTTCTCCTCGGCATCCCGATATCTCGGAATTCGTTATATGAGTTGGAACCTTGGAGTTTGGCAACACTCCCCCCAAGCCAAAGACGACTTAAAAAAGTATATGAAAATGGTGACCGAACCTTTGTACTCCTGATCCCTTCATTTCAGATTGGACGTAAGATAAATTCAGTTTTCCTGAACCCAAACAGCTCCTGCCAGCAAATTGGCAGGAGCTTATACGGCAGGAATTCAGCGTGAACATCGCATGCTTTCTTGAATGACATACACGCATGATATTCCCTCAAATATTAAAGTTTCATTACTTCCCTTTTAACCCAACTCGGTAATCCGCTGTCCAATTCGCGGAAACAGCCCAAAGGCATTCTCGTAGAACACTTTATCATGATGTTGCTCCGGTACAAGTCGGCGGACAAATTCGGCATACAGATCGATGGGCGCAAGCGGCCAGTCGGTGCCAAACAGCATTTTCTCATAATGATCCGAATAGACCAAGGCCCGGCGGAAATGATCCATGAATAAAGGCTCGTTCATGAACCGTTCAAAATGGGGCCGATCCCCTACCACAAGACCAGACAAATCCGCATACACGTTAGGATTCTTCGCCACCACTTCAGCTGCATCCATCACCCATGGATCACCCAAATGACAGATCATAAAGTTCACACCGCGCTGCTGCAAGGCTAATTCATCCACCGTCAACGGATGCGAATATTTGAGTAATCCATTCATGGAGTACGTGTCACCCGTATGAATCACGACAGGCAGGTTGTACTTGGCTGCGAGTTCATAGACCGGGGTATAGATTTTGTCATACACATAGTGATGATAGTATCCGGCATAGAGTTTGATTCCGGCTACCTCGGGGGATTGCAGTCTTGCTTCAATCCGGTCAAGCTCGTCCTGAGCGTTTTTACCGTCTAGCGCATTAGGATTGATGCCCACGCATTCCATGAGGAATGACGGAACATTCTCTTCCAGATCAAGTCCCATCGGGTTAGGGGAACTGGAATCCGGGAACGCTCCCTTCGTCTGCTCCGTAACCCCCATTCCGATACCCATAATGACATCGTTTTTATCAAACTCCGCTTTAAGACCAGCGGCAGAGTAATCCACTTTGGACAGATCAATCGCTGTTCGGTGAAAGCTGTCGATGTCCGACAGATGAATGTGAATATCAATGATCGGCATGTGAAGCCTCCTTTTCATCGGTAGAAGTTACAAAATTTAGTTTGAGAAGGTCCTGCACATCCGCTGAACTTAGCGGGATTGGCCCCAGGACAAGATATGTCGGCTCCGTCCAGACCGTCTCCCCGTGATGAAGTGTCAGATGATGATTCACGTGCAGACCCGTCACCTGATTATTGGCAAAAGCCCAAGCACTCTGGTTCGGGTAACGATGGACCGCATGCAGCATGTTTTCACGCGAAACCGATCCGACTCGCAAAAGGTCTTCCAGTGGCAGGCCCACATCTACTTTGCCTAATGGGAATCGATCTTTGCCCGGTTGTTCGATCCATCCTTCCGCATATACAGATGAAGGCTGGAGGAAACGTTCCTCCGCAAGCGAGTAATCCGTAAGCGTCAGGCCACTTTCGTTTGTCACCGCAAGCAGCGTGCAGAGCACAGGAACACCCGGCAGCATCAGATAATGCTGGTGAATTGTGATTCCCCGATTCGCTTCATGCTTCTCAATCCGGGTGGTCAGTTTAATGCCCTTCCAGACGTTGCCATATTGATCCTTCTGCTCTGTCCAGGAAGCGACTCTCTGTTCCAACTGGCGGCTGAAACCATTCATGCCCGGGATCGCCACTCCCAACCCGCCGTACCATGGATTCCACCATGAGCGTGGAGCCGGTTCAGGGTACGAGCTGTCCAGCCATTCGTCTCCTGCAACTTTCAGAGAGTGTACGACACTGCCGAATTCTGGAGCAACGGCGATCGACAATACGCCATTGTCTACAGTGTATACAGGTCCAGAAGAACCTTCTTCAATCTTCTGCTTCACCTCTGTTCCGGTCTGCGGGAACCAAAGCGCCGTTCGCACCTGAATCCGATCTTCGCCCCGGTATAGCCCACGAACTTTCCAACCACTCACGTGATGGTGGCGGTTCACTTGGTCTGGTGAAAATGTCAGCTTGGCGGAGTTTAGATTCTGTTCCGGATTGAATTCCTTCGCTTTTGCCATAACCTCCGGTTCGCTACCCTGCTGTACATACAGTTCCAGCTTGCCTGCAAGCGGAACCAGTTTATGTTCAGTCAACGTTGCTTGCAGCACATCCGGGGCAAATGGATTCCCTTCACTGAGTGTCAAATCCAGATGACTGTCTAGCAAAGGAATGAACGGGTTACGCTGCTTCCGGGCAAATGCACGGAAATCATGCCATTTGGCGAACGTGTTCAGAGCAAACACCGTTTCCTTGGTTCGTGCTACAGCCCCTGGCTCCAAACGGCCCAGATCATGCTGCAAACCCAGCGTGTATTCCGGACGAAGCAGCTTCAGGGAAGGGTCCCAATAGATCCCGCACGCCCCATACTCTTCTTTGCAGAACAGCCAGTTCTCCGTGATCTGTGAGCTATTCCAATGGTTCGGATCACCTGCATAATCATCGCCCATATCCACGAAGCGCCCCTGATAAGGAAGGATCAACCTGTTACCATAGAACCCGAAGTTATTCATTAGATACAGGTCCTCTTCCCAGGCGGTATCTCGTGTATTTTCCACCTCGTGGTGGAATTCGGCGATTCCATTCGCAGAGAGCTTAACCACAGACTTAATCTGCAGGCCCGGGAAATCCTCCGAGTCATACAGCGCTTCAAGAACCTGACGTTCCCCTTCGGGATAGATATTCACTTCTTTGGCTTGTTTCTTGGATAATTCTTCGGCAAACGGCTTACCCAGCTTCGGATAAGTCCACCAGAACGAATGACGGGAGCCCGGGTATTCAATCCACATATTATTATCTTGCTTACTCATATGAATAGAGAATGCGCCGTTAACGGCCACCCATTGATCCTCAATCTGCCCGCCATATTTCCCTTCGATTCCCTTCATCAGGACAGAAATTTTGCTTGTAAAAGAGATTGCATGGTTCCCCACGGGGACAGCCGTCACTTCTACTTCCTGGAAATATAGACCATATGAACGCAAGGTGAAGGGCACGGGCACAGACAATTTGCCTTTGGCAGGCACCGTAAAGCGTACCGAACGTTCCGCCCATTCGAGGAATTCATCCTCCGGAAGTTCTAGACTGAATTCTGTTTCTGCATCCACATTATTTTCCACATTCAGAACCAACTCCGCCGGGATACCTGGATAGAGCTCCTTTACAGGCAAAACGGTCTTGATCTTGGCCGGAAATTTCGGGGCAATACCTAACCTGAACTCCGCTTTCTTCCCACCGATCAACCATGTGCTGGCAACAACGGGATGGGTTTTATTGTTATTCTGTTCCTCTGTAATCGGATCAAGGTGAAACTCACCTTCCACGGTAATGGTTTCTCCCGGAGCAACTGCTCGTACAACGTCCAGCGCAAATCGAATATTTTTGTTATCCTGACCCTTGATTTCGATCGCCAGTTCTGACGCAGAAGTGTTCTTAATGCGATAGCGAACCATATAGCTGGAACCGAAAACCAGATCATGATCATCGACCTCTGTAGCGATCTCGTAATCCGGTGTTTCGAGGGCAGTCAGCCCGCGACCCGACTTTTCAAACTCAGCCCGCAGGGAGACCTCTCCCTTTTTCCACGTATAGTCAAAGAAATCAAACCCACGCTCCCGTCGGCCATCTGGCTCGACGACGAGTTCACGCGTGCTGTCTGCATACCAATCCAGCTCCTCAAAATAAGGAGCGAGTGCTTCGGTCTGCAAGATGGTGGGAATGAAATTCATCAGATGCACATTCTCATCTTTTTTCTCCCAGAAGAATCCGCATTTCTTGTACATCGGTACAGCCTTCGTATTGCCTGCCCATGTGAACAGATCCAGGCGGGGCCATCCAGCCTCTACGGTCTTACGCACAGCATTCAGAATCAGGTTACGTCCAACCTTATACCCGTGATAGTCTGGGCGTACGTTAAGCAGCGGTACATATAGCGCTCTCTCGTCATATCGATAGTGGGCGAAACTGCAGAAGCCAACCACCTCTTTCTCATGAACGGCTAGAAATGCATGGAGATTGGACGAACTCTCCATCTCCCGACGAACTGTTTCCTCTGTCCTAAGGTTGGTGCCACCTCCCCAGCTTTCGTTACTACGGTTCCACATATCCGCGAGTGCGGCAGCGTAAGAGACATCGTATTCAATAATATGGATCTGATCAATAATCGAAGTTAAGGTCATGTTCTGATCTCCTTCTCTGTATGTATAGGATGGTGAAGAAGCTAGTGATAGTCTTATCATACTATATTTGGAAACATTTTCAGAGTGTTATATTGGTGTTAGATTGTTAGAGGCGATCAGTTATCTTATGTATGGTCTAACATATCCCGTCGTGACGGGCTAAATCGGATATGCATGTGAACTTTGACAAGCTCTATTCGCTATTGTTACTCTTTGTAAAGGAGTGTTTCTTATATTAAAAATAGAAAGATTCGTGGAGGGAAAGCATGACGGAGTGGATCACGCAATTTATACTTTTTTTTAAAGATTTATCGTACGCAGGTCTCGTTCTTGCCTTGTCGTTTGAATTCGTACCTGCTGAACTCGTACTGCCCATGGCGGGATATTGGGTGTATCTTGGAGATATGAAGCTGTGGCTGGCTATACTGGCGGGTACCGTAGGTGGAACGTTTGGACCTCTGACGTTATATGCCCTGGGACGTTACGGCGGCAGACCGATGGTCGAAAAATACGGCAAGTATTTCTTGATTCGCCCCCATCATCTGGACGCTTCCGATACGTTCTTCGAGAAATATGGCAGCGGGGTCGCCTTCTATGGACGTTTTGTACCTGGCATTCGGACCGTGATCTCCATCCCTTGTGGAATGGCGAAGATGAATGTGTTTAAATTCAGTATCTTTACATTCTTGGCCATGCTTCCGATCACCTCATTGTACATCTACTTAGGCTTTAAATTAGGCTCTCAATGGGAGCATGTGGATGAGATTGTTAAGCCTTATATCGTTCCGGCAGCGGTGGTTTTCTTAGGCGCATTTGGATTGTACGTGCTTTTGAAACGTTGGAAAAGAAGAACGGCTCAAAGCGAGTCATAGGCTTGCTGGGAAAATGCAGTCTGTTAGTAGAGTATCTGATATATGTTTAAAAAATCCTTACTCTGCATGGCATGTGGTTACGATTTCTGAAGATACTGCGATAGGTGATATACCGTACTAATCTAACTTGGTTATTCATATGCAAAGCCCCGCCGATCCTAAGAATCTGTGGGGCTCTATCAGTTTATGAAATTTCAAACTAGTTACCTAAGTACATGGTAGATACGTTAAAATGTTGAGTAATCCATTCAGAATCGATTATATTTTTTCACTTTTTCTGGATTTATCGACATTAAGCAAATGAAGAAGGAAGCACTGTTTCTTTAGTTACAGCACCTACTCTGTATGTATAGGTGAATACATATTTCGAGTTTTAATTCCATTTTTCAACATTCGTGATAAAATCAATATAGTTAAAATAAACTCATAAGTTAAATAAGGAGTATTCCAAGATGAAGGCTATTATTATTGACGATGAACTTTTAGCTTTGTCTTATTTAGAGCATCATTTAATGAAGATGGCTAACTTCAGTCTTGAAATTATCGGTAAATTTACAAACCCCTATGACGCCATAGATATAACAAAACATACAAAGGTGGATATTGCTTTTATTGATATTGAATTACCAGAGATGAATGGCATTGAGTTAGCCGAAAGATTGATGGAGCATGAACCTGGTTTGATCGTTGTATTCGTCACGGCCTATCAAGAATACGCTGTAAAAGCCTTCGAAGTGAACGCCGTTGATTATATTTTAAAACCGGTCCGTTTTGATCGATTGTCCAAAACGATGAATCGGATAATCAGTAGCAATACCGTGAGCGTTAATCACGCTGATTCTCTAAAACCACTTAAGATGACGTTGTTCAAACAAGTCATGATTGAAGAGCCGCAGACACCAGGCCACTTTTCATTAATCCAATGGAGAACCACCAGAGCGCAGGAACTTTTTTTGTATCTACTTCAGCACAGAGGGCAGCTAGTTCGCAAATCATTTATCGTGGACTCGCTATGGACTAATGTAGATGTATATAAAGCATATTCACAACTTTACACAACGATTTACCATATTCGCAAAAGCCTCAACCCTTATGGAAAAAGGTTTCAGATCAAGAGTGCGAATGACGGCTACGTATTGGAGCTAGAGAATGTCATCCTGGATGTAGCAGAGTGGGATTCTTCTCCGGTCGTTAAAGATATTTCGGAAAAAAATCTGGAAACCTACCTTAAGAAAATTAACAGCTATACAGGTGATTATCTGCAAGAATACGATTACTGGTGGGCAGAGGGAGAGCGACAAAGACTCAAACAATTATGGCTTAATACAGCTCTATGTGTAGGACAGTGGTATGAAGATCAACAGAAATTTAGCGAAGCTTTGACAACATACTTACAAATCAACCGTCTCAATCCGGCTGAGGAAAAGTCTTCATTTGCTTTGATGAAGCTCTATGACAAGATGGGCGAACCAATAAAGGCTTTAGAGTGTTATCAAAAACTCGTAGCAGTACTAGAAGAGGAGTACGATATGCCCCCGCGAGACGATATTGAACAATGGTTTAGGGGGTTGGAAAAGAAACAGAACCGCTTAAAATCAGCACTTTAAGGCAGTTGTTGTCTTATGCCAATTCCTTAGGAGAGTCTGGTTTTTTTATTAATCCACTATACCGTATGATAAAGGATTGTTAATGTTGCCATCATTCATTCAGATTAAGAAAAACATATTAAAATATAAGCTGACATGGCTTGTCCTAATTTACTTAGCAGCTTTAATCGGAATGAGGCTGTTGTGGTATACGGAGTACTCTCCTCCAAGTCAACCTCACGCAGTACAAGGGGAACTTGATTTATCTAGTTGGCAATTTGATGATAGACAGACGATCACACTAAACGGGCAATGGAACTTTCACCCCGATATCTTTCTTTCTCCCCGTATATCCTTTAGTGACAGGCTTAGTATTGCAAATCCAACAAAGGTTCCCGGCACTTTTAATGATACGAGTCCTGAAGCCAATTTTGGAAGTTATCGACTTCGTGTAACTTTGCCTAAATCTAATACGTCCTATGGCATTCATATTCCTGAAATTAAGACTGCTTATCGCTTATATATTAACGGTAACCTGTTATACGAATCAGGTCACCCTGATGAAACTTCAATTGGAACGATCTCTAAGGTCGTACCGTATACAGGTAACTTTACAGTGGAGCAGTCAAACATTGATATTGTGATTCACGTCAGCAATTTCCACTATCATAACAAAGGCGGAATTATTCAATCCATCAAATTTGGAACTTCCGCTGCAGTCATGAAAGAAAAATATAATAGTGAGAACATGCAGCTGCTAGTCGGCATTATTCTGTTGCTCCACATGTTATATGTCGTTATCCTGCTTTTCGTCGGCCATCGAAAGAAAGAGCTTTTTTATTTTGCCGGAATTATTATATTTGCCTTGATTGTTACGTGGATGGACGATGACAGAATGCTGCTTCAATGGCTTCCTATAAACTTTGAATGGGCAATACGGATGAGAATCATTGGATACTCTGCCCTTTCATACTGTTTAGTATTATGTACAAAGCATCTGCTGTCTGTTAATAGTTTTAAGAAATTGATCATTATCTTCTCTATTTTCTTTTATTCTTATGCAGCTATTAACCTATTCTTCCCTCTTGCCTGGTTAGATTACACATCTAAGATTATTGCCATTTTTATGCTCTCGGCCATATTACTTGTCCCTATTATTTCAAGGCAAGCCGTCAGGACAGGCCAAGAAGCAGCAATTTCAATATTACTTGCCGGAATTGCCGTATCAATCAATATGGTATTCAGTGGATTTTTTAAGTCTAGGTTTGATAATGATCTACCTTTCTACCCCATCGACCTTATTGTGGCTTTTGTTGTTTTTGCCTCTTTCTGGTTTGTACGCTTCACCAAAACGGCAATACGTGCTGAGAAACAAGCCGCAGAGCTCAAAAAGGTGGACAAGCAGAAAGATGAATTTCTTGCCAATACGTCACATGAACTTCGAAATCCGCTACACGCGATCATTAATATAGCTCAATCCATTATCATTCGAAGGAACAGCAGGATGGATACGATGGACCAAGAAGATTTAATGCTGATCACTAAAGTTGGACAACGTATGTCACATCTGCTTGATGACCTGATAGACATCACTCTTCTCAAAGACAGCCGGATCACGCTAAATATAGCGAGTGTTTCTTTATCTGCTGTGTCAAGGGGCATAATCCAGATGCTTAACTATATGACGGTGAATAAAAACGTGCAGCTGGTGAATGAAATTCCCGATTCACTGCCTAACGTGGCAGCAGATGAAAACCGCCTTATTCAAATTATATTTAATTTAGTGCATAATGCTCTGAAATATACTAGTGAAGGCAGTGTTTCCCTTCGTGCAGAAGTCCTGAACAAGACTGTTTATATCCATATTGCGGATACTGGTATCGGTATCAACGAGGAGATGAAGCATAGAATCTTCTCCCCCTATGAACAATCTGATTCGAGTATCACCTCTCAAGGTAGCGGTTTAGGTCTAGGGCTAAGTATATGCAAAAATTTAGTGGAACTTCATGGCGGAACATTGGAGCTGAAATCTGTCCTGGGAAAAGGGTCCATTTTCACTTTTAACCTTCCTCTGGCAGCAACAACAACAACAACAACAACATCTATAGAGGGTTTAAATAAGGGTCACGTCATAGAGGATCATCCCGTTCAGATACAACACACGATGAAAGGAAATAGTGAGGTAGCTGTTTCTTCAGAGAACGGATACAAGATGGAGAGTGTCACTGGGTCTATCCTTATTGTTGATGATGATGCCATCAATTTGAAGGTTATAAAGTCATTGCTGGACCTGAGCAGTTATGACGTTACAACTGTGAACAGTGCTGAGAAGGCACTCAAACAAATTAGCCTTAACCAATGGGATCTGGTTGTTGTGGATGTCATGATGCCCGAGATGTCCGGTTATGAGCTTACCGAGTTGATACGGAAGAAATTCACCATTTTCGAGCTGCCCGTATTGCTGCTTACGGCAAGAATCAGACCTGAGGATATTCATACTGGATTTCTAGCAGGAGCTAATGATTACTTGGCAAAACCGGTTGAAGTGTTAGAGCTACAATCCAGAGTCCGGGCATTAATTCATTTTAAGCAATCTGTTGACGAGCAATTACGCATGGAAGCTGCGTGGCTCCAAGCTCAAATTCAGCCTCACTTTTTATTCAACACGATCAATTCCATCGCTTCACTCAGCCTATTAGATCCGGATCGAATGATTGCCTTGCTTGTAACATTTGGTGATTATCTGAAGGGAAGCTTTAATTCGAGAAATTTGGAGCGTCTGGTTCCCCTTTCCCATGAACTTGATTTGCTACGAGCCTATTTATACATCGAAAAGGAACGGTTTGGAGAGCGTTTGGAAGTCGAATGGAACCTGCCGGATCATCTGGAGGCTAAACTTCCTCCACTCACGATACAGCCTATCGTTGAAAATGCAATTCGTCACGGAATATTGAACCGGGCAAGCGGAGGAAAGCTAACCATAACAGCTAAGAAAGAAGAAAACTGCATCAAATTCATCATACACGACAATGGAGTCGGTATGGATGAGACCAAGCTATCTTCCCTATTAGATGGCAAGAAAAAAGCTGGGACATCCGGGGTGGGAATCATTAATACTGATCGTCGTCTCAAAAAAATATATGGACAAGGCTTAGCGATTCAAAGTACACCTGGTGGGGGAACTACGGTATCCTTCATAGTACCGAACTCAGCACATATGAAAAACTGAAAAGCACTTGTAGATTGGATGATGCTTCCCAACATTTTTGGAAGGCTTATGTTGCTCATACGTCATACTATGCTGATCCCGTTCATTAACGGCTAAACGAAAAATAGAGCAGTTGACAACTTGCAAACTGCTCTATTTGATTTGAATATAATCAAAGAAGATGTTTTTTAACAATCACACCTAAATTATTGTCCTGATCTGCAAACCATAGCTCACGAAATTAAGTCCGTCATCAACTCCTGTAATTTCAAATTCCATTCCATCGACCTGTTCGTATCCACCAGTAGGAAGGCCATTCGAAGAAGAATCGTTATGGTAGGTCGTCTCCGTTAAATTGAAATTTTTTTAAATGCGATGCTATGGAGCGACAAGGGTGTTCGTACAATTCAATTCCTTTATAGGACCTGATTGACAAGCGCTTGGGTCCTGTTTAGCTTCTGAATTGGTTTGGTGTTCGTTAGGTCGTGAGGGTCGATTATTTCTTCCGATTGGGCATGCTTCACGCCTAATACGTCTAGCATGACCCGATCGGAACCTTCCTCTGCATTTAAGTATACTACTGTGATTTTCTCCTCTTGGCCTTCACGGTTTAATCGACCAATGATTTGCTCATGGACCTTAGGCGACCAATCCAACTCTCCGAACAATATAGTCGAGCAGCGATACTGCAAACCGTCCAATCCTGCACCGCTACGTAACGATAATATGAATACATTTGTCTCCCCTTGGACAAACCGCCTAACGGATTCGATCTTCTGCATATCCGACTCACTGCCTGTATACATAGCCGGGCGATAATCTGCTAATTCCTTAAGCCATATCTCATAAACATCGCGATGCCATCCAACAAGAAGCAGGGGGATGCCTGCTTCCAACAACTGTTTCGCATACTGCGCAACACCTGCAGCCTTAGCCACACCCGTTGCCTGTCTCATCAAAAGGTCCAGCTCACGAGCTGCTGGACCACGTTCCAGGTATGTCCCTTGGGAAGCTTTTAAGGCAAGTTGTTTTGCTTGTGCTTTCACCGATTTTAACTTTGATAAATCGGGCTCGACCACCTCGACGATCTGGTTGACGGGGGGCAACTGTTGGCCAACTTCTCTTTTCGTCCGCCGGAGCATGACATTATGCTCCCGAAGGAAGCTACCTAGTACAACCGGGTCATGAACTTTCCGATCATTGCTGCACCATTCCCGCATAAACTCTGAATAGGTTCCCAATAGGTCGGGGTCGAGGAATTGTAAGACATTCCAAATCTCAGTACCGTAGTTGTAAATCGGTGTTGCCGAAAGACCCAACCGGAATTCTGCTGCATCGGACAAAATTTTCGCGGCCTCTCCTTTATTACTTGTAAGACCGGTTCGAAGTTCTTGGATTTCGTCATAAATGACACATTGGAAGTGGCCGTCTGCAAAGAAGTTCTTCCAACCGGCAAGCTGGCTATACTTGAACAAATAAACATCTGCAACGGGAAGCGAATATGGTCGTGTTCTTTCAATGTTATGAACAATAAGCTCTGTGAAGGATTCAATCTTCTCTTTCCATTGGTCTTGGAGATGAGCCTGAACGACAACGGCAGCGGGATGTGTATCCGGTTCTAACAACATGCCAGCCGCTGTGTACGTCTTTCCGAGGCCGAGATCATCACCGAGGAGCAGAGAACGGCGTTCCAAGCACAGATCGATAGCCTGTAATTGATAGTGGCGAATCTTTTGTCCAGGTTTGAGGCCTGGGCGTAAGATGGGGTCATAATCAGGAGTGAGTATCTGTTCCATGTACGCTTTCTTCTCGAAGAACTTATCGTGGCCACGCAATAGCTTAACCCTGTCTTCAGAAGTTATCTCCATCGGAAAACGCTGAGTAAACCAGACCAGATCCGCGCATATATTCGATCTGTTCGAAAACAAAAATGTGTCCGCTTGTTTCATTGCAACGCGTGGAAACAGCTGCTTCATGCGAATTACAACATGCGGGTGAACTTCGCTTAACTTCCATTTTCCGTTCACTAGCTCCAGTTTTCCATACATCGTTCCATTCACCCCCACCTTCCGATGAATCATTTTATGCTGGCACTGTGTTCGTCAATCTCGATCTATCCCTTAATGCGTCGGATTCCTTGCACGATCTGTTCTCTCTCAATTTCCCTCAACGAATAGAGTACAGGTGCTGTAGGAATCTCAAACTTCAGATGGGAATGAGGGATTTCCGTCAATAAGGTTCCAATAGGTTGTTGGCTTTTTTTATTACGTACAACATTCCAAAATAACCTGGACCTATTTTCCTCTGTTCCCCACTTTTCTAGCGAATTTCGAAATAGTAAACATTTGCCGATAACGAAATCATGATCATCGAGTGATTCCATTGCTTCAAAGCCGGCGTCCTCAAGACGATCAAAAAGTAGAGGCATCAGCTTGTCTAAATACAACCCATAGGCAGCATCCTCTATCTCATGAAAAGCGACCATTAGTTGATCGTGCATAGAATCATACAAGGGCTTCCATGCCGTTTCAATATACCGATTGCCCACCTGGCTAACCTCCTCGATTGTCATCTCGTAATGGAATACTGGATTAAAGGTCATTTTTATTCCTCCTTGATTTGTATTACCTTCATCATACAACATGTAAGCCAATTGGAAGGTTTTTTAGGAAAGTACAAGTAAAATCAACATAAGGATAGAGTAAACGTTATAATAGTTCCAATGTTATTATTATTAGAAAGGCGGAATAACATGGGAATGCGACCAAAAAAACTGGCGAATAAATTTATGATAAGCGCTAGCACGTTGCGAAACTACGAAGCGAAGGGGTTAATCCCTCCTGCTGAGCGTTCTGACAATGGTTATCGCATGTATACGGAAAGGCATGAAGCCTATCTGGCATGTATTCAAGCCATGGCCCCTGCATTCGGGATGGAGGTGACGACCGAGGTACTACATGGTCTCCAAAGAAATGAGTTGGATGACGCATTGTGGGTCGTAAGGGAGAGGGAGGTCAAACTGCATCAGGAAAAAGCAAGTTTGGAACAACTCGTAGAGGAGTTGAATTCGTATGCCGACGGAGGTAAAGTTTTCGACTTGAACCAGCGCTTCCGCATCCACGAGGTCTCTAGACGGACGGGGGTCCCTAAATCAGCGATTCGATACTGGGAGAAAAGTGGCCTGTTCACTACTGAACGTAACTGTGATAACAAATACCGTCTGTATAATGAAGCGCACCTGCTTAAAATTAAGATGATCCAGATATTGCAAAGCTCTGTTTATTCCGAGGAGACTGTACACTTAAAGCAATCAATTGCACTGTTAGAATTCCAAAACATCGAGCAGGTGATCAAGCTTGCAGAACAAATCCGAACTTACCTGAACAAAACGATTAAACTGCAGGTAAGAGGTCTCTACTTCCTACATCGATTGATACGATCATTAGACTTTTAAAATATAACCGAAGCTCATGGTTGTTTGGCCATTCTCTCCGCGGAAATGCCTCCGGAACGCCGACCAATCAACCAACGCATGCAGACGAATCGATCCAATCGGAGAAATGAACTGTACATCGGCAAAATTCAAATGCTCCGTATTTTCGATATAGAGGACTTGTCCCCCTTCGTCGACCGTTTCGCGTATCCGTTCAAGCTCCAACTTTTTATCTCCCGTTACTTGATCCTCCCACTCTCTTGTTGAGCCATACGGGTAAGCTCTGCATCTGTGTAGACCCGGTTATCCATCACTATTCTTAAATCCTCGAAATAACTTTCAGAGTTCGATTGGATGAGCTCGAATTGGTCAAGACCAAACGTTTTCACGCAATTTATACTCTTTTTTAAAGATTTATAGTACGCAGGTCTGGTCATTGCCTTGTCGTTTGAATTTGTACCCGCTGAACTCGTGCTGCCCATGACGGGATATTGGGTGTATCTTGGAGATATGAAGCTTTGGCTCTCAATGGGAGCATGTGGACGAGATTGTTAAGCCTTATATCGTTCCGGCAGCGGTGATTTTCTTAGGCGCTTTTGGATTGTATCTGTTTTTGGAACGTTGGAAAAGAAGAACGGCTTTAAACAAGTCATAGGAGCGAGTTGAAGTACGGATATAAAAAAAGATGGATAGTTTGAGACTACGTTTGTTGGTCATATACTTGTGAGAATAGATATAAAGCCCCGCCGATCTTAAGGATCAGCGGGGCTTTATGGATTGTTGAATATCGAATCGTAGAGATTCTTCCCTTTTTTGAGACTTTTACTTATTCAATAATATATGTCGTTGCTGCGCCAGCCGGAAAAGGATCTTGTGCTGCTTCCCGGACTCGGACCGAATCTCCTGTTTGGAAAGGAACCGCTTTTTCGCTGATTAATGGAATCCATTCTCCATCATTCTTGGAGTATTCAAGTATGGATGAAGATGCCATAATTGATTTATTTGCATTCCAAACCTGAACTTTCGATGTAAATGTGAAGCTTTTGGGTGGTGCAGCCTCCAGATATTGTCCGCCTCTCTCACGAACGAGAACGGTTAGATCTCCAGGAAATTGTTGTGGATTTTCTTCGTTGTACGTTGTCCACGTTACCCCGTCATTCACAGAATACTCCAATGCAGAGGACATAGCGTCTGCATAGAACGTATTGTTGGCATCATCGTGACCAACATACATGTATACATTATCTGAGAAACTGACTGTTACCGATTTTCCAGCGGGAACCTGATTGGCAGGATCTGCTTTAACTCGTACTCGTACGAATACATCACCTGGAAAGACAGGAGGATTCACCTCGTCATATGTTATCCAGGATTGACCTTTATCCAACGAAAACTCCATACTTGCATCCGCATCGATCAAAATATTTCTTTTATCATCAATTTTAACTGCGGGTTGCTCAGGAGCAGTAGGCAACGTATCTTTGATCGCAACATATATGGGCGCTGTTTCAGATCCATCTTGAAGCACAGCCCGAACAAGCAACTGAGTGGCTCCTTCAGGAATAGACGTTCCGTTAGGTAATGTGTAGCTATTCCCATCCTCTTTTTCTATTGTTGCGATGCTTGAAAGGCCTAGCCCTGAATCCCCCCAGAGTAACTCATAAGAAACGACGGAGCTATCATCTGTACCCGGTGTCCAATGAATATCTCCCCCAATAGACCCGGCAGTCGTGTCGGTATCCACAAAAGAAATAGAAGTTGGTAAAGACGAAGCCTTGGCGTATGCAACTTCATAAGTAGTACGAATCTCTTCAAGACTAGTGAATTTGTTATCAGGCAGAAGTCTTCGTTCATCAATAATCGTTTGGGCAACTTCTGATCGTCCAACCTGATTCATGTTGCTGTATGCCGTGGCATCAATATTTAATGTGGCAGCAGATTTCTTCAGGTAAGATTCCATAAGAGAAATTGTTGTCGCACTATTGATGTTTCGAATTACACTGGCTTCCGCGCTGGATGGTGCAGGATATTGCTGGTTGACCGTCTGAATAATCTGTTTGACATCACTGAATGTGGTATACTGGCCAGCTTTTTCAGCTAGGGCCTTCTGATAATGTTGTCCATTAAATTCGATCAATCCCAGCTCTTGTTTTAATGGAGATGGATACACTCCAAGAATACGCATAACCGCTTCTGATTTAGTAAGATCGATTGTAGTACCTGTTTCTATGGATAACTGCTTGGTGATCAATGAGACCACTTCGGGACCTGAGTAACTTCCATGTCCGCCAAATGAACGGGAACCACTTCCATCTGTGTTTTTAATCGTTAAAGCATCTTTTACATACGTCCAATCCAACCGATAGGACGTTCCATCTCCCAATGTTACCGGGTCAAAATTCAGATTCATAATAGGCATATCGGGAATGGTTAGATCCCAGTTAATTGAATTAATCTCAATAAATCCATAGCCATAGTTTCGAAGATGCCCATCCTTAATGATAGCAGACGGATTGGTTGTACTTGTCGCCGGAGGAGACAGTACACCAGTGAACTGGATTCTAATCTGACTTAAGTTTGAATTATCATAAGGAAGAACACTAATGTCATTCGCAATATAATTCATAACGGAATGGATAAGCATCGGCTGTGTTTCCTGACCCGTTTCTCCATTTTTGAAAATGGCATACATGCTGTATGCTTTGGTCGGTTCCAGGCCTTCTATTTTATAGGTTACAGGTTGGTTAGCGGTTATAGAAAACACACCATGTGTTGAAGGCAGGTTATCAGGAAGTATTCCACTCTTCACTTGTTCAGCTGTAGGACGTACATTATCACCTGAACGAACAGCCATGTAATAGACCGTACCCGTTTTGTTCGTGGTCATCAAACCATCAGCCGAAGTTTCTGTGCGGTTTTGATAACTCTTGTAAGTGTACGGATACCATGCTATTGGGTTCGGATTCGTTGGTGTTGGTGTTGGTGTTGTACCCGGATTGGAAGGTGTTCCTCCTCCAGAGTTCCCCGCATTACCACCGCTATTGGGAGAATTGCTGCCTCCTGTACTCGGAAGTACGTAAGCCGGATTGGTTACGCCGTTGATTGAAGCGATTTGTGTTTTAACTCTATCATAGTTCGCAATGACGCTCTCGGGTGCAACCCCTTCTGGCAGCACTAAGCGTTGAACGGAAGCGTTAGCTGGAAGTGACACTTGGCTGGCCATGTTCGTGATCGTTACGGAACCTATTACCCCGGTACCTTGTAGCGCAATTGTACCCGTTCCTTTAATGGTCAACGATTCGATATGACCCGTTCCAGAGATGCTTGTTTCTTCACTGCTTGCATTAACTTCCAAGTTACGGATATGGGCATACAATGAAGCGTTCTGAACACCTTCTCCTATAATTACAGTTTCGTATGTGACAGATTCATCTCCCCATAGTCCAGAGAGTTTGGAATCAATATGGACTTCTTTAACAACCGTTTTGTTAACGGCTTCAACACGAACATCTTCCTTGCTAATATTCATTCCCTGGAGTGACGACTGGTCAAATACAACCGTGTTATCATCCCCACCCTTAACATGAGTTGTACCTTTTACACTAATCTGCTCCGCGTAAAAATCATTTTCGAGTTCCTTCGTAATCTCCAAATCACCGCTAATCTTGATGTTCTTGATCGTTATGTAATCAGCTGCAACTTTTAAATTCCCTTCAATAACTGCTTGTCCACCATCTAATATTGCATTCCCTGAGAACTCTTCTTTACCAGATTGCGCTGCCTGACCTGGCGTAACCAATTTAAGTTCCAACACCTTGGTAATTTGACCATCTGCCGTTTCAACGCGAACTTCTGCACTAGCAAGTACGGCTGCATTATTTTCCGAGAAGAGCGGCTTTAATGCGTCAACGACACTATACTGAGTAGCTCCAATCGTCACTGTGCCATTTTTGATTTGTGTAATCGTTTGAAGTTTATTGCTTGCAACCGTAGAGTCCATTCTTACTAAAATAGCTGCCAGTTCCTGCCGAAGCACCGATTTCTGTGGATGGAAGCTACCATTACTTCCTGTCATCAAACCTGATGACACAACATATGAGACGGAATTTTTAGCCCAAGCGGAGATCTTTTGATTATCTTTAAATAATGAAAGCTCTTCTTCTTCTGCAGCAGTATCTGCTTCTGTGGCTCTTGCCACAATAGAGGCTAATTCTTCTCGTGTAATTACAGCTTTAGGACGGAAGGTTCCATTATGATCACCATTCATCCATCCGGCTTTTTGTACCGCATCAATCGCACTTGCACTCCATGAACCAGGAGCTACATCTGAAAAGGTAGACCTTGCATTGTCACTCAGTTGAAGGCCCATGAGTTTGGCAAGCGCAACTGCAGCTTCTTGACGAGTGACCTCCTGTACAGGGTGGAAATAACCATCCCGATCGCCATTCATGAACATCTTCTCTTGAGCTTCGAGAATAAGTGCCTTCGCCCAGGGTGATGCTTCTTCAACATCTTTGAAAGGAAGAACGGATGCTGCCGATACGTTAGACTGCATTGCTGTGCTTAGCGTCAGGGCTATTGTTGCTAAAGCCGCTACGCCCATTTTTTTTGACATATCTATATTGCCTCCTAAACAATTAAGTCTTTTCTCCTGATTTTGTATAATAATGAACCAAAAGACCTATACATCATAATATGTAATTGGGTTTATAACAATAATGAATTGCCAAAATATTCAGATTTATAAGGAAAATAGTGCTATTTTGTAACATTTTGACGAATAGTTGAGCCTATATCGTACCAATTACTCCGTTGTTCCCTTTCTACACATAACCAATCTGTTGTGAAGCATAAAAAAAACTCCTTCCCATGCCATAATTGGATGAGAAAGAGTAATCAATGGAACAACTTCATTTATCCTAAATTCTAAATCAATTCCTGCCTTCTTTTCAAATACACATACAACACTACGCCAGATGCCGCACAGATCACCGCACATAATCCAATGAAGCCATACCCCGCCTGAAGCCCGCGCAGCAGTCCCAACTGAGTCGTTGAACCGTACATATTCTTCACGCCTTCAATAACCCAGCCAATCACATAGTTACCGATGACACTGCCAACCCCCATCAAGGTAACCGTGAACGTAATCGCCGTGTCACTGCCGTTCGGATATCTGCGTGCGATAAACGCCATAACGGTTGGATAGATCATCGCTATACCTGCACCCGAGATGGCAAAGAAGATGGCGAGACCCTCTCCTCCGGCAAGCGCAATAAACGTACAAACGGCCGAGAACGCAGAGAAGATTATCAGTGACAGTACAAATCCGATCCGGTCCGTTAGAGGACCCAGCAGCAGACGACCTAGCGAGAACGTAAGGAAGAATGCTGACAGTAGCCCCGAAGCTTTCACCGTGTCCCACGTGTAGGCTTTCTCCAGAAAGTTAACGAGCCAACCCCCAACCGCTAGTTCCGATACCACGCCAAAAGAAAGTATGAGCACCATCAGCCAGATGGCTGGATCACGTGTTAACGTCTTAAGCGAGGTCCGATCTTCATGCGGAAGATCATCCCCCGGAAATTTGCTGCGCAGCGCCGCAATGATTGGCAGCAGACAGAGTGACAACATCACGAGATACATGCCGCGCCAGTCCAGTACATGTCCGAACACGCTCAACGACATCACCCCTGTCGCCAGCAAAGGCGCCACTGTTGAACTTAACCCATAGAAGAAATGGGACAGGTTCATCATCGTACCTGTGTTTTTCACAAAGATCCGTGCACCCAGAATCGCCAAAGCAATCTCCAGCATGCCGTTTCCGATGTACATGAAGAAGTATGAAGAAGCAAAGAGCGGATAGTTATGAGACATGTAAATGAACACACCAGATAGGATCATCGATGCAAATGAAATAATGCTGACGGCCTTGATGCCCCATTTGCGTACCAGAATAGCCGTGAACGAGCAGGCGATCAAGTACCCCAGTGCATTCAGGGACAATAACGTCCCGAGCTGTTTCTCATCCAGATTGAAGTCGAATTGAATGCGCGGAATAGCCGGCCCCTTAATATTTTCCGATATGCCAAATACGATAAATCCCAGAAAGATCGTTGCCAGTTGCATGGCGTACAGCTTGTTGGACTTTCGTTTGTTGCCTTGTGTACCTGCTTGCTGATTCAAAATAAGTTCCTCCATTGTGTTCGGAAAAATGGTTACACTTGATAACTACGATTGCAGTACCATCTTCAGACCGCTGTTATTCCTGTATTTTTTTGAAACTTTCCTAGAGGTGAAAATACAGTGATAAAGGCGTTCTTCAGATTGGTTCTGCCCTCTCCGTTATCGTGTCAATGATTTGTACATTTGAAATAGGAAACATGATTAAGCTTTACCACTGTTTCTCAACCACCTGAATGCGGTAGGTCAGGCTCTCCAGCGTCACCGCGACCAGCCCCGTAACATATTCGCTCCGAGTGTCTCTTTGGATGATCAACTCCGGCATATGCTCCTGTGGGATCAGGTGATCCAGACAGCCTTGTAACAGGTCATCCCGCATAGCGGGGTCCATTGTATCTCCAGTAACGACAATCGCTGCCGGGTTAATAATCGCAATGATGGAGATCAGCGTCTTTGTGACGAGTTCCTGCAACCCTTCCGTCGTTTTCAACATGCGCAGTTGCTCTTCTCGTGACACACCAAAAGGTAAAAAGGACACCTCGCCCCCAAATTGCGTGTTCCCCGTCAACGGACGACCGTCAATGATAAAGCCTGCACCCGGAAAATGGTTCTCCGGAAACGTCACCACCGCGAAGTTCTTCTCTTCCTCAAATTGCTGCTGGTTATACAGCCCGTAGACGGTCAGGTTCATGTCGTTACCAATGACCACTTCCACGTCTTCATATTGCTCCTTAAGCCTTGGCCCGAGCGGCTGATACATCAGCTCCGGTACATCGCAAATTCCAATCACGCCGTTGTGCGCCACCCCAGGTATGCCAATACCAATCGCCTGCACATTGTGGTGTTGTTCGATCAGGTTCGCAATCAGATCCTCTACCACCGCGACATTAATCTCATCCAAAAAGAGTGTTTGTTCGTCAGCCATCTCTCCGTTCAGATTGGCATATGTATGTGTGATCGAGTGAATGCCGCCCTCTGTCCGAATAATCAGACACAGCACACTGGCGTACTCCGCATTAAACTGATACCGACTCGCAGGTCTTCCCCCACTCGATTCATTTGGGCCCAGATCGATAATTTCACCCGTTTGGAGTAATTCGTTAAGGATCGTGCCGCATGTCGCAACGCTGAGTTTGGTCAGGTTCGCGATGGAAGCCTTGGTGCCTACACCCATGGATCTGAGTGTGTTCTTTACCAATTCAACGTTAATGCGCTTAACCTGGTGGGTGTTGTGTGATGTAGGTAACATCGTTAGTTATATGCCTCCTTTCGTTCATTTCGAACCATTCAATGAATGTTTTTAAAAGTATTTTAATAATTGAAGTGTAGGGCGATTTGGGAGGAAAGTCAATGCTTATTTGGGAACGAAAAACGTTTGGAAGGGAAGGCAAAAAGACAGTGCAAGATCATCTTATATGATCCTGCGCTGTCCTTTAATTAAGGTGACTTTATGTAGACTGGCTCATTTGATTTGCCAAGATGCTCTTCTCCAGTCGGACTTTAAATAACTTTCGGTTCAAATCCTGTTCCATGGCATGTAGGTGATATGCAGCCTGTTTCACCGTGTCCATGTGCAGCACCCCTGCTCGCTTGGCGATAATGTCTATGGCGTCCAATATGAGTTTGTTGCATGTGACCAGTTGATCGACGTAATCGTCTTCTTGTTTGATGAGTTTTGCGTACTGCGAAGCCAAGTCTCCGCTGTTGGTACTTGTCATGTCACCACCCCTAAAATCGGTACGCATAAGAGTACCAGATATACAAAAAGTATATGGTACGCTCATGCGTAACGTCAAGACCATATGGAAAATTTAGGAGTGATACTCATGGCTAAGAAAGTCGTCGTCAATATTCATAAACTCACGGAGAAACATAACATTTCACTGCGCGAGTTGGCACGTTTGTCTGATATCCGCCACGCCGCTTTGAGTGAGTTGCAGTCTGGGAAACGTGAGAATATCAATTTTGCTCACATTGAACGGATTGCTGAGGCGTTGGGTATTGATGATATAAGGGAAATTATTGAGATTCAAAACATTGTGTAATACTTAATACTTACCATAACCCAGTTTCCTTTTGAATTGTGTTGCTTAGATATACGTAGCCATGCGCCAGATCTTTGATAAATAAAGACATACCTTTAGCATTTCTCGTAGTGCTAAGGACTTTTTCAAACTGATAGGTCGCGATAATGGGAAATATATTATTTATAAACCACTCTTCGAAAGATGCCTCCAGATTTTCTTTCTCGAAGGCTACTTCGAATTCTGTCTTTTTACACTTAACCTTTATCCTTTGGTGTCACAATCTATAGGTATATTAAGCAAATATTTATGAAAATTTCAGAATATCATTTTTTTTCTTTTCTCGTCCTGTTTGCCCCTTTTTGTTTTCTATTTAGGTCAACCTTATTTTCCACCTTAATATTTCTAATCATTTCTTTCCAATTTTGAATAATATTTTTTTTAGAATCATTTGACCAAGGTAAAAGAACCATTGCCCATTCTTGACCAAATATTGAAATTGACATTAGCAAAATAAGTACAGCTATATAAATTGCCATAGATTCATCATGTACAATTAAATACACTATAAGAGGAAGGAATCGGGCAACTATATTAAGAGAAATAAAAAGAAAAATTAATTTGACCCAACTTTGCTTATAAGCTCTCTTACTACCTAATTCCGTATCAAATCCAAGCAATTTTGCTAAGAACATCGTTAGTAAACTCCACAAAAAAATAACCCAATTATATTGATTAATAAATGGCATCCCCTGATCCTTATATTCAATAAAGAATACTACTGGTGCTGATGCAAAAGATAAAATTTGAAAAAAGACAGCCATTACTAAACGAGTTTTTCTAAAATGATTGTACTGTGATCTCTGAAGGTCATGATATAACATCATATTAATATTCATATAAAAAACCAATAAAAAAACACTAATTAATATAATACTACTTACATTTTCAAAACCCTTAGTAAGAATAAATAGTAATGGCACAAAAGTCACGAAATATTCTAAAGTAATGACCGTACTGCTGTGCAATGCTTCTTCTTTAGTTAATCCATTTTGCAATGAAGCACTATTTGAAATTCTTATTATTTCACTTATTACTACCAATGCTGTAAAGGTTGAATTTGCAGTCACAACTGCTAACCATATGTCTTCATTATGAAATATTACTGCATATTTCATTGTTGGATAGCCTAATTGCAAAGCAATTAAAATAGCTATAATGTAAATCAAAAGAAAACTTAATGTAACACTAGTTTTTATTTTTCTGAAATCTGTTCCAAATATATTGTTGAATAATGCTTGCCCCAGTTTTTTGCCAAAAACAAGATTCATCATTTCACTAATATTATTCATGTTAAATGCAAAGGATGTTGAATTAGTTAATTTATCTAGAGGTGAGATTAATCTGTTTAGGCTAATGAAAACACAAAAACCGATTATAAAAATCAGAAAAGGACTAAAAAAAATTTTAATGCCATTAAATTGTTCTATCATTAAAACCAGAAATGCTAGTAAACTATTCGAAATAACTACTGGTAAAAAATGTTTCAAATACTCACTTTTCATTTTCTTATTAATCAGAAATGAGCTTCCCAACAATAAACTCATAATCACCAAAAATGCCAGACCTCTCAAAAACTCCTGAGTCCAATCTAATTTTAGCCCACCATTGTTGGCGATGATTAAAGAAACCGTTAAGAAAATGATAAGTGTAGATTTTTCTATACGTTTTGATTTCACTATCTTTAAAATTTTCAACGAGAAGTCAAGAGTTATTGTCATAACTAACCATATAGCTAGAACAGTGAAAAAAACGTTAAAATTATCATATGATGGTATTGCCGCTATGATTGGGCCAAATAATGCACCCATATATTTATATTTTTCTATAATTTGAAAATCTGATAAGAAGAGAACAAGCAAGATTATAATAAGAAAGAAAAGTTTCTCAAGTGTATTTGAAGAAGCTCCTACAAATATAATGCTAAGTGCAGAAACACAGGCGTATAGTAAGTTTTCAATCATTTTTTCGTTTCCTGAACTAAAAAATCCAATTTTTGTCAGTATTAGAGAAATAATTCGGAAAATAATTGGTATCACAATAAGCAGAATGGACCAAAATTTTAATTGTGAGAGAATTACAAATGGTACAACAGCGATAAGATAAAATATCACTGCTAATATAGCCCCTCTAGTTCCCCATCTTATAATTCTAATTGGATGGTTGTACATAAGCAGAAAAATAGGTAAACATATGGAAGCCAAAATATAAGAATACTGCAAAATAACCACCCTGTTAAAATCCCCTCTCTATAATTTAGACAGTATACAAGTTGTGTAAATTAATTATGAAATCTTCACCTTTTTACGAAGTATGTATTATCGAGGCTTTGATTCAAATCTCTCTCTAACTAGGCCTATACCCTATTGGAATCGAATTTTTATACCTGCTTCCTAGATTAAATTTTTCAAAAACAAATTAATCCTAAAAACTGCTGAAAGAACCGCACGTAGAATGGAAACATAAATTCCATTTTCGAAAAATTAAAATAATGAAAATTGAGATGTCTGATGGAAATAAACTCTAAGCATCTCTAAAACTATTCCAATTAGTTATAGTTAGACTTGCTGTTTTTCATGAACCTTGTGAGTTAAACCACTTGTTAATAAAGCCCTTTTGAAAAATGCTGAAAAACTCCCATTGCTATGATCGCGTAATTATTTATTTACGGATAACAAGCCAAAAAACTTTTGTTAATTCTATTAGCATTTCAAAAAATTACTCCCTCCCCTTTTTTCAATCTTCGGCTGTTTGTTCCATTCCTAAATATAGGTGCATTATACCTTTTTTTTGATATGTTAGTAAGCTTGTATTTATTGAGATAGTTCGTTTCAACTCTCACAAGAGACTGTAGTCCTCAAGAAAGGGAAAAGAACCTCTATAATTGAACCCTAGTTAACTTTGACTTTAAACGTTTAGTTAAATTATTTAAAAAAAAAGGAAAAAATGGTGACTTATTATTTTGTCACCGAAATGTTAAAGATTATTTTCGAATGACTGTTAAAGGACAAAAGTTAGAAGGTGCTTAGTTTACACATCGTTGCGAGATGGGATTACCGAAAGTTAGTGTACACTTGGATTCAAAGATACTGGACAAAGCCGGAAGAAAAACGGAAAGAATCAAATGACAAGCAGGATGAAGATTACGGTAGAATTTAAAATTTGAATAGGACGCAAGGTTGAGATGGAGTTCCTTACACTAATAACATTAAGAAGCGTATTAATAGTGCCGAAGGTAGTATATCTAATTATCCCCCATTGACACCCCCTCAAAAAGGTCTATTCTAATAACGAATCACCTATTCACTATTAAGGAGACGTTCCCGATGGTGCAAGCCAAGAAAGACGAAGTCAGGAAAGAGATTGAATATGCGGCGCTCAAGGTCTTTTTTGAAAAAGGCTATGTGGATGCCAAGATGAGCGATATCGCGGATGAGATCAATATTTCCGTGGGCAATATCTATACTTATTTTAAAAACAAGAAAGAGTTATTCTACGCCGTCGTGCCGCCGGATCTGGTGGATTATCTGAAAAATGTGCTGGTGGAGACGATTCACTTTGATAATCAGACCCTGTTCGAGGAAACGGAAAGCGAGCGAAAATCGGCACTGTTGCAGGAACAGGTGGATGTATTACGTAAATACCGGAATCAGATTGTAATCATCTTTGAAAAGAATAAAGGAACGATCTACACCAACGCCAAGAATGAACTTGTCGAGCTGATGATCGAAACCAAGAAGGCCTATCTCAAGAATCAATATAAACGGTATGAGATTGGTACCGAGGAGAACTTGATCTTGTTGAATATCCTCGCACACAACGTGATCGACATGAACCTGGATCTATTGAAGCGGGATATGAGTGAGGACAGCCGGAAGCAAATATTCGAAGCACTGTATGTTTACAGACTGTACGGTATGAAGAGTCTCAACGAATAACACTCCATCTCATCATTTATACCGGGTAGACAAAGCGTGCAGATCATACCAACTTCACTTGGTTTGCACGCAAAAAAACTCCATCATAGATCAGCATATTTTTTTAACCTAAAAATGAATTAATTATTCATTATTGGAAAAAGCATCTGTGATACCCTAACCACTCACCACCTCACCCACCATTCTAAGGAGGAACTCAACATGAACACCGCTTACGCATTAAAAAACGTCAATCTAATCCACGGCGACTCAAGCCGCAATCTGCAAAAAAACATGACGATTCTCGTCAATGAACAAGGTCTTATTCAGGATATCGGCCGAGATCATGAGTTACGCATCCCTAGTCACTACACAACGATCGACCTCTCCGGCAAATACGTAATGCCTGGCCTGATTAATGCTCACGTGCACCTCTTTGCAGATGGTAAACCATTCAGCCTGTCTGCCAGCGAAGGTATGTTAAAGTTCGCATATGATCGAATCCTGAACACGAAATTCGGCAGAAACGTTTTGATAAAACGAATGAAACGTAACGCGCTGACCGCTCTCCATGCGGGTGTGACGACGATGCGCAGTGTGGGAGAATTCTTTTATACCGACGTCCAGCTGCGGGATGAGATTAATAACGGCGACTTTGTCGGCCCTAATCTGCTTGTCTCCGGGTTTTTCCTAAGTGTAACGGGGGGACATGGTGCTCCATTCCTGGCTCTGGTGGGCGATTCGCCGTGGGAAGCACGAAGAAATGTACGCATCAATGTGAAACACGGTGTGGATCTGATCAAAATCTGTGTGACGGGTGGCGTGACGGATGCGAAGATGGTGGGCGAAGCTGGACTTTTACAGATGACAGTGGAGGAAGTTGCAGCGATCTGCGATGAAGCGCATAAGATTGGTCTGCGGGTGGCAGCGCATGTGGAAAGCACGGAAGGCGTAATAGTTGCGTTACAAGGTGGCGTCGATACGATTGAGCACGGTTCGGAGATGGATGACGAAATCATTCGTTTATACAAAAATAATCCCAATGCCCTGAATGGCTACACCGCACTCATCCCCACCCTGCAAGCCGCCTATCCATCCGCTTCACTGGATACCAGCGTAACGAAGGTAAGTGCAACGGTAAAAGAGAACTCCAGACTCGTCTACGATTCCATGCTCAAAGGTGTGAAACAAGCGATCGAAAACGACATCACCATTGGTATCGGTACTGATGCCGCCATGTCTTACGTGACTCACTATGATATGTGGAGAGAGATGGACCACTACATGAGACAGGCCAACCTGAACAACAAACAGGCCATCGACATGGTGACCCGAACCAATGCAAAGATCCTGGGCGTTGATGATGTAACAGGGACGGTGGATATCGGGAAACATGCCGATCTGATTATCATGGAGCAGAATCCGCTGGAACATATCGAGGCCTTGTCAGACATCGCTATGGTCATGGTCAAAGGAAATCTAATTCAAACACCATCTGTCACCAGAATCAAAGAAGTCGACGATGTTCTAAACTCAGTTTGGTGAGTTCAGAATTGTAAACATAGAGTCGATCAGTAATACGTAATATTGGCTTCAATTAAATATGCTTTATCTTTAGGCTTCAATAATTGTGGCATTATGCTTTGAGGAGGCGGAATATCTTCAACAGGTTCTCCATCCAAAAATAATTCAAGTGCTTCTTTCGCCATCAATAATGCTTCTTCAACTGAATCGCCACAGGTGATACATCCAGGAAGATCAGGAAATGTAACATTAATTCCATCTTCAGCAAAATTAAAAATTGCGTAGTATTGGTAAGTTCGAATCATACGGGACACCTCCTGTTATCTAAATTTTTATCAAAAACAGCAAAAAGCCTTTCGAATTATATCTGAAAGGCTTTCACTCGTTTTAACTCTTAATTTCCCTCAAATATATTGTTATAAGATTAATCATTCAATCCTTTGCCCTCCAGGATCGGTTGCATGTATTTCTCGATTCGTGATACTTTCGTCTTGGATTGCTTTGGTTGTGAGAAATAATAGAGATATGCTCGCTGCCGTCCGGGTGTCAGTGCTTCAAATGCATCTCGGAAAGCAGGGTTTTCATCGAATTGCTGTCGAAGTTCCTCAGGAACGCTATATTCAGCAGTTTTTTTCATTTCCACCTGCAATCCTGCCTGTTCCACTTCAATCGCTTGCTGGATATAGGCTTTGATTATAGCCTCCTGCTCCACAATCTGCTCCAGACTGGTGAAGCGAAGCTGGCGCTCTGCCTGTACATTCTCCGTTTGCTGGACCAAAATGCCATGTGTATCCTTCAGCAGAGCACCTTTGAAGAACAGAATGGCTACGTACTCTTTGAATCCATGGATTAAAACGATGTTTTTCCCATCCAGCATGTAACACGGATGCATCCACTTCATATCCTCTGTCAGTTCAAAATCCCGAATAATCTCTCTCAGCTTTTTGGACTCTTCCTTCCACGTTTTGAGTTTCTTTAGATAGCCGTCAACTTTGCGATTTCCACTTGTTTCTGTCATGGAGAAGTACCTCTCTTTATCTCATGTTCTTATAGGTTCAATTGTACTGGTTTTCAGTGGATTGTACAGCATTGCTTACAGAGCTTTTATTGACTTTTCCAATTGAATTTAAACCTTAATAACAACAAAGACCATCCTGTTAGATGCCCTATAATCTAATCCAATCTCATCTAATAAGTTTCAATCGACAGTTTACAATACCCATAGTAAAATAATGGAATGTCTATTGCCATAATTCCAACATACGAAAGGATGACTTAAATGAGAGAGTACACAGTTGTTCCAGGTCCCAAAAATGTTCAAGTAAACCGAGGTGATACTCAGGCTGCTGTTAATTTATTTGCTGATATCATCAATCACAAAGCACAATCCGGATGGATCTATCAATCCATGGAGTCGTTAGCTGTCACCGAGAAGCCCGGTTGTCTCCAGCAGCCCGTTACAACGCATCATTATATGCTGATTTTCTACAGAGAGATTTA
Organism: Paenibacillus sp. W4I10; assembly: GCF_030816325.1. NCBI lineage: Bacteria > Bacillati > Bacillota > Bacilli > Caryophanales > Paenibacillaceae > Paenibacillus > Paenibacillus sp. W4I10. The sequence goes on along the minus strand of NZ_JAUSXX010000001.1, from coordinate 6,872,118 downwards.
ATAATAGTACAACAATCATGAGAAACTCAGAATCTGAGGAACTGATATATAATAACATGCCATCCGAAGAAGAACTTATTAGACTCTTACATACACATCATGAAGAAAACGACCCTCGAAGCAGCTTCTATATAAGAACTCATGTTATTCCAGAAATCGATTGGTTGAAGTCTTTGCTTAACGTTACACTTGCATTATTCGCAGGGATATTCATCTCTATGATCTGTTTCTATCTCTTGAATCTATTCACCCCAGTATATGCTTTGCTAAGTGCCCAGATTGTTTTCATAGCAAGTATGTTATTCATCGTTCTACGACGTGTTAAAGAGATCCTAATATGGAGTATTAGAATTTATCAACGCTTTGCCCCTATTGAGGTGAGGAACAAGTGTCGTTTTGAACCAAGCTGTTCTGTGTATATGATTCAAGCTATTGAGAAATACGGGGCGATTAAAGGTCTTTCCTTGGGCATCCATCGTCTTCGCAAATGTAATATCAACGGTGGAGGATATGATTATCCATAAAGCAAAAAGGTCCATAGACAATCTATGGGCCTTTTGGTTTGGTTAACTTTTATAGCTTAAGCTAATATCCAGTAGTGACTGTGTCTCTTCTTCCAACATGGAGGAAGCTATCATCTTGAAGTCTTCAGCTCCAATTTCAAAATGGCCTTTTCGAAATGGAAACCCCCAATTGCGATTGCCGCGTGTAAAAGTGAGTTGGTCTAACAACGTTGCGATCTTTACTTCTCGACACGGAAGATAACGAAGATCTCGGCGAAAGGGTACAAAGGATTCCGACATCTGATATTGGTATATCCTATCATCGTTAATTTGACCAATAGCGGTAAAAGCCTGAAGTGGCTGCCCTGTTGATATGTCTGTGCGTGGAGAATAGTATATCAGCCAATCACCAGCGGACATTTGTCGCAACAGCGCTGACTTGCCATGGCACAACTGCGCAAACCCTCCCTCTACGGCTACATTCACATGAGAAGCAGATACAACACCTATCCAATATCTGCTGTCCTGATTTGGTTTCATAGATACATCCCATTCCCTTCTCTCGTTTACATTTCCAGATTCGATATCAATCGATCCAATTGTAAGAAATGATGTCTGTAGTGCATCTCTATCAACAAAAACCACTCCTGAGCGTTTAGAGCGCCAAGCCTTGGATGATGTATTTTGTTATTTACCGATGTTTGGTGTAGAAGAGGTTCTGTACTCCTCATCCGTTCCACTACCTCGTGAAGCCCATCGATCAAGGACTCCATGCTCTCGGGTGGTTGCGGGGTGTACTGCGGAGAAGCAGGTACTTTAACGGGAACGGGCGGGAATTGTCCTAATTCAAACACTTGCCTACCCAGTTCTGTTTTTTCCTCACCCAAGTTTAAAGTCGAATCCTCACTGCTCAAACACTTCTCAATATTATGCAGATGCAAGAAAAGCGCTGATTGAATCAAATGTACATACATCTGTCCAATGGACCATTCTTCTTCACTCTGTTTTTTATATAAGCTACCCATATCCAATTTTTTCAGTTCTGCCAAATATCGTTCTACTGCCGTTTCAAATGATGTCAATACTTCCGTTGTACTTCTCATCCTTCAACCCACTCCTCTTGATCTGTGATATATCAAAGTATAAAAAAACACTACTGACAGGTGTATGTCAGTAGTGTTTTAAGATGTTTTTGGCTACTTCCTTCATTCGGAAGCGCAAAGATTCCGGCTCCAAGACCTCGATATCTCCACCCCAGCCAAGTAAATAATGCAATATTTCCTCCGGATAGCGGACACGAAAATGAAAAATGACACCTTCCTCTTGCTCCTCAAATGCATCCATATAAAAATGCAGGGCCTCCATAACTTTGTCAGCAATTTCAGGTTTTGCTCTGATTAATACTTGTTCGTTACGGTCGTCAGGAGGTCGATAACTGTTTAGATCAAAATCCGGTGGCAAAAGGAATTGATCCTCCAGCACGGAAAGTTCAGTCATCCGTGACAAACGAAAATGACGAATGTCTTGTCGCATATCACAACGTGCAATTAACATCCAATTCTCCTGAACCAGTGAGAGGCCATAGGGTGAAACCTCACGCATGTTATACCGATTTCCATCCGTTCCTGGCATTTTTTTCAGATACATAAAACTGATTTTACGTTGATCCAGAATGGCATTACGTATCTGATTAAGGTATGTTTTCACCCGTGCTCGGGTTAAAGGTTCAACCGTATGAAGCAATCGCATCGTTTCCCGTACACGTGTGGATTCATTACGAACGGATTCAGGTAAAATCGCTTCAATTTTTCGTTGAGCCGACTTAGCCTCCATTGCGTATTCTGTATCCAATCTCTGTTCGATAAAATCAGCTCCCATGAGCAGGGATACGGCTTCTTCTGCGGTGAAGCTTACCGGGGGGAGAAAATATCCTTCCATCAGGGAATACCCATGACCCGGGGCTCCCATTATCGGAACGCCAGCTTCACTTAATGCCTGGATATCTCGATATATCGTACGTACACTTGTCTCGAATTGAGCAGCTAAATCTTCTGCTCTTAACATCTTTCTTCGCTGCAATTCAAGCGTAATCGCAAGCTGCCGCTCCGTTTTGTTCATGTTCCAAGCCCCCACCGTTTCATCATCCAGACCTAACTTATTCTATCATAGTAACTTGCCCTTTCGTCTCTTGAATTAAAGCTATGGAACGTCTTACATGCCACCCGAAGATGAAAATGATTTAATTCAAAAAACTGATACCCAAAAGGATATCAGTTTTTTATCTACTTTATATCTGCTGTTTTATATACGGTTAATTCTCTTTGTTACTTCTTACACGTACAGGGCGAGCAACAAGTTATAGATCATCGTCGCAGCTTCCGCTCGGGTCGTTTCACTTCCTGCACGAACGGTATGGTCCGTATATCCGCTCACAATCTTGACCTGCACCGCTGCATCCAATGCTTCTTGTGCCCAAGATGGGGTCTGCGATGCATCGGTGAAACTTGGTTTAACGGATGTATTACCAGACATTCCGGCTTGTGCATCTGAACTTACTTTCAGCGCATTCGCCATCATGACTGCCATCTCGGCACGAGTAATCGTCCGATCGGGCTTAAATGTATTATCACCGTAGCCTTTCACGATTCCGACTTGCACGGCTGCGGCAATATCACCTTTCGCCCAGTCTGGCAGATTACCTTGATCTGCAAACGTTGTATCCGACTCTACAGACTTCAGTGCCAGCGCCTTACTGAGCAACGTAACAAACTCTGCCCGTGTGATCTTCTTGGATGGTTGGAATGTACCATCTGTGTAACCTTGAATCACGTTCATGCCTAACAAACGATCTGCATAGTCGGAAGCCCAGTGTCCATCCAGGTCAGATAGATTCACCGGTGTGTAACTGGACACAACAAATGTACCCAGATGATTCACATTGGCCGTTATGCTTCCTGCTGCATTTGTCTTGCCACCGATAAATACCCAGCTCTGACGAGCTTCATTATAATAGTAGATTGCAGGTTGGGTGCCATTCGGCAGATTTGCCGAATCCACATTCAAGCTCAATGCCGCCTGTTCATTCAACGTTCTTCCGCCACTGCGGCTAATCTGTACAGCTTGTCCAAGTACATTCAGGGAAGCTGTATTCTGCAACTTGTCCTTGGCCACCACGGACACTTGCAGCGTATCCTTGGAACCGATTGCTCCCGCTGGAGCGTTGAATTGTACGATGCCTTTCAAACCGGTTTGGACAGGCTGATTCGCTTCCACCTCAACCTTCACTTCAGTGGATGAGTCTGATCCCGTTTCAGGGTTCGTTGGTGTGGTTGGAACGGTAGGCGTTGTTGGGACACTTGGTGTACTTCCCCCTGAATTCCCACCAGAGTTGCCTCCATTACCTCCACCTGAACCTCCGCCACTGTTGCCTGAGCGGGCTTGTACAGTCACGGTACGGATAACTTCCTGTGCTTCATTACCAGCGATATCCTTCACGTTATACCGAAGGGTGTAGATCCCTGCTGCTTGTGTGTTCACCGTGCCATCCACCTGCACGGAACCACGAATGCCGACATTATCAGAAGCCTGTGCCCCAGGCTCATTGTATGTGTCTCCCACATTCAACGTCATCTGGCTGCTACCTTGCAGGGTGATGACGGGAATCTCACGGTCTATTTTAATGACCAGAGGTAAAGTATACGTTTGTTCCAGATCATCTGTTGCTCGGAATAAAAGGTTATGCTCTCCCGGCTCCGTTACCTCCATAGGTGTATTCTCTGTATACGGTTCATACGTCTGCCCTCCATCCCGGGACAACTCGATAATCGCGGAAGTAGCAGGTGCGTATACTGCGCTGGTTACACTAACGGTTACAGACTGATTCGTCCATGTATCCGTGTGAAACGGCTGGCCGTCAGCGGTTGTCATGTTACTTTTTAACACCAGCGCCTGATTATTCGTGCCTTCCACAATGACAGTGAACGTTTTGGGTTGAGATTCCGTGCCACGCTGCACGGTTGCCGTCAGTTCCAATCGCTCATTATTGTCCGGTTGCGTTAGCAGCTTGCCTTCGTTATTCATTAGTTCCGGGTTGGAGCTGGACCAACTAATGGTTGCACCATGCTTCCCTTCAACAGGAAGGGTAAGATCAGAATGGACCGCGCTCAGATCGCCCAGATCAATTGCTTGAAGTGTATCGCTTACCGCCTGTGCATCACTGTAAGGTGTGGCACTCACAAAGATTGGGTTGGAGTAGAACCACAGATCGCGATAGTTGCTATCGTTAATTTGATTAAAACGGGTTGTTGCATCGACTGTCGTATTTTTCGGATCAAGCTGGGGTTCACCATTGACAGTCTCACCGGTCACGTTCATGCCCAGATTCGTACCACGCAGGCGGAAATACTTGTCCTGGTCTGTAGCTTTGATCTTGTACGTGATGACATTATAGCCTTCGGCATCTGTCGTCCAATCGTTGGATGTAAAGGTAGCCAGTACTTTGGTAGAGTCGTTGGTGTCTTTGGTATATGCGGCTGTACCCTTCTGGGCCTTGGCTGTCACATCCCCAGCGATGAGATCGACGTGATCCACCACGGGTACTTGTCCAGCGGAAGTGCCGCTGTTGATTGGAGTTTCATAGTTGTTGCTCGTGGTTGGACTCTTAAAACGAATCTTCAACTCTACTTCATCGCCTTGGGTCACATTAAGGTCTCCACCCATCTCAACCTGAGCACCCGCTCCGGAAGCCGTGAAATCAAGTGCGTTGATAAGGTCACCAAATACGGAAAATGATTTCCCCGAACGCAGTCCATCCAAAACAGCCTGCATACCTGTACCCTCAACCCAGGAATACGTCTTGGCATATTCGCCCGGAAAATAACCACTGGAATTCGTGCCAATCGTCTTGAAGTGGTAATCCGAATTGCCATAGTTCCAGAAGTGACGTCCTTCTCCAAGCAATGCATCCCATAGTCCGCCAACCTTGGCGACCATATAGTCTACACCGCCGTATGTACGATATTTGTATCCATCATCAGCGGTCGGATTAGCTACATTGTAACTTGTGTTGTACCCTCCACGATCCGGTTCCATCTGATTGCCCAGCATGCCTTCGATACCGAATACCACTTGTGGAGCCAGATCGTTGAAATCACGGAAGTCCGCGATGGTATATTTGTTTTTGCCCCGTGAAGGGTGGTTGATCATCGCATAACTTGTCATTGGATAGTTGGTCGCGAGCCAATTGATGGCGGTTAAGGCATCCTGATGCGTCGTGTAGGCACGGCCTCCGTCCTGATCCCAATTCGCTACGTCTGCCGCATTAAACAGGTTCGCTGCGCGATTCGTGAAACGATACTCGAATTCCTTGGCAGCGTTCAGCGCTTCGGTTGAGTTCGGCTCATCCGTAAGAATCCCCACCCCGACGTGTTCATGTGTAGGCATGTCCCATTCGAAACCGGAGAAGATCGTTTTACCTGCGTATTTGCCTGCATCCTGAAGGGCCTTGATCTGCGGTACCTGATATTCATTCATTCCTTGGGACATGGGAATCGGTCCACCCGAAATGTCGTTCCCGTTGTGATCTCGCTTGGATAACCGCAAATGATCCGTCAGCGCGATCCAGTCCAGCCCATATTTGGTTAAACCCGCGTCTAGCACGTTCTCCAGTGAAACCTGTGCATCATCGGACTCAAATGTATGTACATGCAAATCTCCCGTTTGCCAAGAACCTGTTGCCAGGCTGTTGGTCGGTGTGTTCTCTCCGGCATCTGCATACGTTATCGCAGCAGGGAAAGCTCCCATGACCATCCCTGTAGCCAAGGGTATAAGTGTAAGCATAGCGAGTATCTTCTTGCCTTTATTAGTGAACAAAATCGTCCCACCACCCGTTCTGAGTTGTTGTGTCGGGAGTAAATATAAGAGACTTTTGGGGGCAAGGTCAACGGCCTGAAAGCATGTATTTAAAATTTTACATATACCTGCATTCTTTCATATTCCCTTAAAGGTTTTTCTAACTTATCCTAACGAAGTTATACTCTATACTGCTCCATATTGGGGGAGTGAATCTAGGAATAACGCTGCAAATAGGAGGTGATACAAAATTCAGAGATTGTTCACGATTCAGGAAAGTTCCACCACTGCTGTGGATCATTAGGAGGAGAACTGGCGTAGGCAGAATGATGAAGTGGAGAAAATAATGGTTTTTGTAAAAAAATCAGGGTTACGCATACGCTGAGTATAGAAAAAAGCACCCACGAACCACAGGCATGATATGCCCTGAAGCCGCAGGTACTTTGGGTTGAGCGGGATTTTGTATCCACCTTTACATCTTTACTTTTGTGAACTGGGGACGAGTTGTTTGTGAAATCCGACCGATCTCCACTTTATATTTAAACTGGAAAAATACGATACATAAACCGATAATGTTGAAGATGGCTAACAACGCAAAGATCATTATTCATTGAAGGAGTTGCACACTTTTGAAAAGATTCTATCTAGGTTTTGGATTAACGATCATCGTTATCATTGTACTATTATCAAGCTCTACTCCAACAGAAGCAGCATCGAAGAAAGTAAATTTAAAATTGTCCGATGGAGGGACGTACTATGGTGAAGTTTTAAACGGAAAACCTCATGGTAAAGGAACCGCGAGATGGGAAGAAACCGAAGTTTACTCTGGAGATTGGGTGAGTGGTAAGCGGCAAGGAAAAGGCAAATATACATATACATTAGTTAAAGGTGGAGGTGTCCCCTTTGAGGATTACAATGAATCTAATATGGGCCATGGAACAGGTGAATTCACTACAAAAACCTACACCGGATCGTGGATTAATGATACATATCATGGTAAAGGAAAAGAAATTACGCAATGGTTAGAAGTACAGTATCTTACTTCTGATGGTAAGGTTTACCCTATACTTGACAGCTACATCAACACCATTAACAATGGAACATTCAATCGAGGCAAGATGTCTCTGGGATATTACGCAATCCACTCTTCAGATACTGTCTCACTAGGATATACCGATCATACGACTACGATTGCTCTAAAAAATGATTATTTCAACGAAAAGTTAACCGGGGATAAGGACTTTTTTGACACGATTATCGATTATAAAAAGAAACACGGTTCTTCTGAAAAATATATTGGGATTAAACCATCCGAATTCTCCAAAGGTACATTAACTAATGGCAAATTCACGGGGGTTACGCATCTAATCGATTATAGTAATTCAGTTAGTTATGCTAAACAAGTCATAATGAACGATAACGTATTAAAGGAGAATCACATAACATCTGCCGTCTTTGATAAAAATCGCAAGAAAACCATTAATGAATTCCTGCAAGCTATTAAGCCCTATTCAGTCAAAATCAATACCATCTCTGACGAGATTATGTCATTAAAAGACATTAACTATGAGGGAATGACTCCCTAGGTAGTGGAGGTCACAAAATGAGCAAAAAGCGATGGATTGTGAGCATAGTCATTTTGATTATCATACTTTTCATGAGCGAATTGATGATGTTGTCCTCAGGAAAGGTTGGAGTTCTCAACATAACGCGGAGAGTTATTTCAGGTGCACCTCATGTTATCGTTCAAGGGCAGACACTGTCTTACCAAGGTAAGGTTCATTGGGAGGATATGCAAAGTAGTATCGAAGAATATTCCGTAAGCGATGAAGGAACGGTCTTGTATAAAGCACTAGGCACCCCTGTCCCACCACCTTGGATATATGTGAGAAACGGAAACCATCAGGGTTTCCGATATAAAATCCCGCAGCTTCCCTGGAAACTATAAAATGATCCGGGAATTTCACGAGCGGACATCACCAGTTGTCCGCTTTTGCTATTAATTTATAGTCTCACTCGCTCAATGGTGACATGTCCTATGGTTCGGGTATCAAATACACTCCACACTATTGTTCCTCTCACATACCTTCCAATCCGTTAAATTGCCTTAGCATGGCGGTGAAACGTTCCAGTTCCTTATCATCCCATCTGGATATACGGTCATAAAAAGCTGACTCCTTCTCCTCGAGCGCAGCAACCGTCGATTGTTGACCAAGTTCCGTAAGAGACAGTAACACCCCGCGCCGATCCTTGGGGTCTTGCTCTTTGCTAACATATCCCGACTTTTCAAGCTGTTTGATTAATCGGCTGACCGAGCTGCGGTCCATTGCATTCGCTTCTGCCAAAGCCGCGGCGCTTGTTGGACCATAGGAGTAGAGCCACCGTACCAGTTGAAAAGCGGCAGGTTGCAGGTTCGCATCAAAACGCTCGGCAGACCGAACGTTAAGCGCATGGGAAGCACTGATCAGTGCATGAATCTGCTCGCCCAGCGCTAGCTCCAGGGTTGCTCTATCTTTGGTTTGGACTGGATTTTTACTCATTATTGTTAACTCCCTCTCCCTGTAACATGAAAGTAGACTCTCCGAAATATAGTTGACAAATATCAATTAATATTTATAGTTGATTTATGTCCATTATATAATTCCGAATCTATTCGTGTCAAAAGGAGATCTTCTCATGAAAAATAATCATCCCATTATTGTAATTACTGGAGCAACAAGCGGTTTAGGGCAGCTTGCAGCCATGGAACTCGCCAAACGCGGGGCACATCTTATACTCACAGCCCGAAGCAAGGAACGCGCTGAGGCTACCAGGTACAAAATCAAGAAAATCATGCCTTCTGCCAAAATCGAATTTTTCTATGGAGACTTGTCCTTACTGAGTGATGTTAAACGTATTGGGTTAGAGATTGCAGCCGCTTATCCGCGTATAGACGTACTTGTGAATAATGCCGGACTTCATGCTTTTGAACAGAGAGTCACGTCCGAAGGATATGCCGAGATGATTGCCGTGAATTATTTAGCGCCTTGGCTGCTAACGCACACATTGCAATCTTCCCTGATCCAATCCGGCCATGCCCGAGTCGTCAATGTTGCTTCTGAAGCTTCGCGGAATCACGGCACCCTGGTGTTGCCAGATGACTTAACGGATATCACTCCTTTTACTGCACGCGGTTCCTCTCCAAACTATGGCAAAACCAAACTGCTCAATATTATGTTTACTGGTGAACTAGCCAGACAATGGCGTGGAACCGGAATTCGCGTAAATGCCCTGAATCCTGGCTTTAATGTTACAGGGCTTGGACGAGAACTATGGTTTGCAAGTGTGCTTGAACGCATGTTAACCTTTTTGCACATTGGCGACCCGCGCCGGGGTGCGGATATCATTACTCGGTTGGCTGTGGATTCGAAGTATGGCGAGGTTTCGGGAGGATATTTCAATGTGGGAACTGGAGCATCTATTGTTCCTATACATCCTGGCGGAGATGAGGCCATGCAAAACAGACTGTGGATCGTTACAAAACAACTGATGAAAGATCACGGCGTACTGGATTAATTGAACAAGAACAGGGGTGTTCCATAAGCCATAAACACAGCTAGGAACACCCCCTCCTTTTTTTCAGTAACTTAGATTGTCGCAAATACCTTGTCAAAACCTGCTTTCGTCTTAGCGAACAGTTCACTCGAACTTAGGGTCGGCGCTGGAGTTAGTACTTCCTGAGCCACCACACCATTGTAGCCAATCGCCTGCAGGTTTCTCAGAAATCCACCCAGATCAATGACCCCTTCGCCCGGGTATAAACGCTCATAATCCAGCAATTCTTCAACGGGTAGATCATAGGCATCATTAATATGAACATGAACAATCTGCTCTTTCTTCAGTTTCAGCAGATCTTCCATCGGTAAACCATTTGTATGCCAGTGATAGGAATCTACCAGTAAACCTACGTTAGGCGCATGGATCGTCTCGATCCAGTCCAGCGTATCTTCCACACGCCAGATAAACGGATTCTTCCATTGCGTCCGCAAATGGTGGCAGCCAACAAACTCCAGACCTAACTTAATCCCGTAAGCATCCAAGATATCTGCACAGAGTCTCAAACGTTTCGTAGCCGCCGCCATAAATTGCGCTGCCGGTTGATCCGTTGAGGGTAGAATATACGTGCAACAGCTATAACAGTTCAGCGCAGCAGAAGCTTCGGCCATAGCGACCAACGATTGCAATCCCTCACGAAACTGCTCATCTGTCGTCCGCCACTCTACCGTCAGGCCCGATGAACCGATGATCACCTGATTGCTTTCCAGCAGATGTTGCGCCCGTTCTTTGCCATACGTTTCAATCAATGAGAGCGGATTCAAATCTACAGATCCGAATCCGTGCTTGGCCGCTTCTGTGATATATTGTTCATCAGACTCGATATTGCCCAGTCCCGCATTCGTTAACCCTCTAATCATCCCAATCTCCTCCTGTGACTCGTCTGGAATTGCAGCTTGTGTATCATTTTCTTTATCATTTTATAATAGCAGTACTCTCCGAAAAAGAAACCATCAAAAAAGAGCCGCAACAACGTTACATTAACGTCATTACCGTTCTAACATCTCTATCTCACACTCTCCAGCGCATACCGGTTACGTGGAATCTCAAGACCCAGATTCTCCCTTAGCGTCTCATGTTCATACTCTGTACGGAACAGCCCTCGTTCTTGCAGAACCGGAACAACGAGCTCCACGAAATCTTCCAATCCATTGGGTACTACTGTACGAACATTGAATCCGTCTGCCGCTTCGCCTTCAAACCATGCCTGAATCTGATCTGCGATCTGATCCGGTGTACCAATGAACGATGTACGTGGGGTAGACGCTAACAACGCCACTTGGCGCAGGGTCAGCCCCTGTTCGCGTGCCTGCTGCTTGATCTTGTCCGTTGTACTGCGGAAGCTGTTGCTGCCGATCTCCCCAATCTCGGGAAAAGGTTCGTCCAGCGGGAATTGGGAGAAGTCATAATGATCGAAGTACCGCCCCAGATAGTTCAGCGCCTGATCAATACTAACAAATTCGGCAATTTCCTGATACTTCTGCTCCGCCTCTTCCGCAGTTCTACCCACAATCGGGCCAATGCCCGGGAAGATCAGGATATCTTCTGTCTGACGTCCATATGCCACCGCTCTTGCCTTCACATCCCGGTAGAACTCCCTTGCTTCCTCCAGCGTCTCGTGTCCTGTGTAGACGGCATCCGCCGATCGGGCGGCCAGATCTTTACCAGATTCAGATGAGCCCGCCTGGAAAATCACCGGATGGCCCTGCTTCGAACGCCCCACATTAAGTGGACCCTGTACCGAGAAGTGAGCTCCCTTGTGATTCAGCGTATGTAGCTTGGCAGGATCGAAAAATACGCCCTGCTCTTTGTCTCCGACAAAGGCATCGTCCTCCCAGGAATCCCAAAGGCCTTTGACCACATTCAAATGTTCTTCCGCAATCTCGTAGCGCAGCGCATGGTTGGGATGTTCTCCTTTGCCAAAGTTAAGGGCCGAACCTTCCAGAGGTGAAGTAACCACATTCCATCCGGCTCTCCCACCGCTTAATTGATCCAACGAGGCAAATTGCCTCGCAACCGTGAAGGGTTCACTATAGGAAGTAGACAATGTAGCAACCAGCCCGATGTGGGAAGTTGCCCCGGCGAGTGCGGACAGAAGCGTGAGAGGTTCGAAGCGATTGAGAAAATGAGGATTGGACTTCTCGTTAATGAAGAGGCCATCTGCAATAAAGAGCAGATCAAACTTGCCTTTTTCCGCGATACGCACCTGCTTCTTGTAGAATTCCAGACTAACGCTCGCGTTAATTGGAATATCCGGGTGACGCCAAAAGGAAATGCTGTTACCCACTCCGTTCAGATTAGCTCCCAACTTCAATTGCCGTTGTGACATATATATTCCTCCCTATGTTGTGGTGATGACCATTCAGTTCGAGTCCGCCTGTTTCACATTACTAACTCTGAGTGCCCAAGCCGCTCCAAGCAACACAATCCCTGTGAAGAGAAAAATAAACGGAATGCCGATCCATCCACCGAGTAAACCACCGATTAACGGTCCAAGCACAATACCGAACTGACTCGCCGTCTGACTCAGACTGACAGCCCTCCCACGAAAGTCTTGATCAGCATATTTGATGATCAGCGCATTAAGCGCCGGATAGACTGCGGCAAAGAACAAACCATAGACAAATCGCAGGCTGCCAAAATAAATCAGATTCGTTGCTGTCATCTGCAGCAGACTGCCAATTCCACCGCCAATCAGACCAATAAATAGTGTTTTCTCGTATCCGATCCTTCCACCAATCTTCCCCCATCGCGGCCCCATAATGACGGTTGCCACACCAATCGCCGAGAAGACAATCCCTGCACTGAGTGTTGCACTGCCAACATCTCCGCCAATCTGGACGACATAGAGCGTCAGCATCGGTTCGATGATGAGCACGGAGGTCGAGACTAAGAGAATCAAACCGTAGATTCGCATCAAACCCGGCGTGGAAGCCGCTCTTTTCAAATCCCCTATGATCTTCGTTGGAACGATCGTACGAGTTTGTCGTGACTCCTTAACACCGAGGACCATCAGAGCCGCGAGCAATGTAATTACAGCGGATGCAATGAAACATCCCCGCAGTCCGATCCAGTGACTCAATACACCACCGGCAAGAGGACCAAGAATCCCACCCGCAGCGCTGGCCGTGGAGATCACGCCAAGTGCATAACCCACCTGTTTCTCCGGAGTATTGGTACCGATCAGTGTAATCGAGGCGGGATGAAAACCAGCCATGAGTCCCTGAAAGACCCTCACCGCGATAAACGTATACGGATCATACACAAAGAAGTTAGCCAGATGTGCAATGCCTAGCCCCACTCCGGAACGGACCAGCATCAGTTTGCTGCCATATTTATCAGCCAGTGATCCCCAGAAGGGTGCGCATAATCCACTGATCAGAAAGCTTATGGAGATAGAAATACCGGACCAAGCTTCCAGGCCGCTCTGGATACCGAGATCATTTTGCAGGAATATAGGAAAGAACGGAACGGATAGCGAGTACGCCATATGATTAAAAAACAGGCCGAACCACAGAATATACAGATTTCTCTTCCATTGTGGCATCTTGGCATTCTCCATACTATATAATTCCTATATAAAAAGTAGGTTATTGTCCATATTAGGGTAACGTCATCGGAAAGTATAATAGAAAAGTTCAATAGACCCATTCAAGAATTAAATGAATGGGTCTGTTATATAACTTGAACTAAAGATTTTACACTGAATACTCTGATGACAGAACAACCTTCCAATCGCTGTTATCCCCAGATTTTTTGATTCCCTTTTCTCAAGGGTAAAATCCGCTGATAAAGGCGAACGCTTCGCTTTTCCAGGTTTTTTCTGCCCTCTCCGTTTCTGTGTAAAAGAATAGTTCAACTTATATAGATGTACAGTAAAAATTACTGCAATTGAACCGACATAAACACATCGACTTCATCTTCACTGTCCAATATAAATCCAAATCGTTCATACAATCGCCGAGCAGGGCTTCCCTGCAAAACATTTAAAATAACCCGTTTTCCCTGAACTTCATCCTGTTCCAGCAGCATGTTCAGTACCTGAGTTCCAATTCTTTGGCCTTGATAATCGGGATGTATGTAGAAGTGTTCCAATAGAAATTCCTCAGACTTGGGCTTCAACGCTACACAACCTACCATTGAACCCTCCACTTCAATAATCCGCGTATGGACAGGGTCGAAGGTATTTCGGAAACGTTCACGCACCTTCACATCATCGTACCTTCCTAGCCTGGTTAGATCATCGTACAGTACCAAGGCTCGCAAATCAGCGAGTTGCTCTTGGTCTGCTTGTACAGCTTGACGCATTGTTATTGGGTTCATTTGTTGAATTCCTTTCCATATAGAGACACGTTAATTTTTGAATGTCTTATCGCACTTTTTAGGGGTAGAACACTAAAAATCATACCTTTGGCAGCTCACTTGAGCAATATCGGATTTTAGAACGCACTATTTTTTTCAAACATATTAAACTCCTCAAAAAATAAAAAAAGCCCAAAAAGGACGGTGCAGTCTTGCTTATACAAATAAGCGAACCAGCAGCCATCCCTTCTGGGATGTAGATTATTATAGAAAACTATGAAACATGTGAAGCTTGTGCTGCATGTTGCAATGCTTCCAGTCCCAATGCTAGCGCACCACACAAACCTGCATGCTGGCCCAATCCGGGCTGCACAATATATTGGTCGATATGTTGCGTGATTGGGGCTGCATTCACATAACCATTGAGATTCCGCACTACCTGCTCCCGGATCAGTGGAAACAGATGATCTTGCTGCATCACACCACCGCCCAAGATGATTTTCTGCGGCGAATGAAGTAAGATGGCCGTTGTAATCGACTCCGCAATGTAAAAGGATTCGATCTCCCACGCCGGATGATCTGCCGGCAGTTCACTGCCAGGGATCTGCCAGCGAGCTTCAATGGCTGGTCCTGCAGCCATCCCCTCCAGGCAATCGCCATGATACGGGCATAATCCGGCAAAGTGATCGTCTGGATGGCGTCTTGTGCGAATATGTCCACCCTCGGGATGTAACAATCCGTGGACTCGTTTGCCCCCTGCCACAAGTCCGACACCAACTCCTGTGCCAATCGTGTAATATACACAGTTATCCAGCCCTTGCGCTGCTCCCCACGTCACTTCACCGAGCGCGGCAGCATTCACATCCGTATCCCATCCAAAAGGAACTGGAAATTCATGCTTCAAGGTTCCAATCACATTACAGTTTCCCCACCCAGGCTTAGGTGTGGTCGTAATATAACCATAGGTGGGACTATCCTGTTGCAGATCAATCGGACCAAAGGAGCCGATCCCTATGGCTTCCACATCTTTATCCCTGAAATAGTCGATTACCTTGGCAAGAGTGGTCTCCGGATGTTCTGTTGGAAAGCTGATACGATCTTCAATCTGTCCATGCTCATTACCTACACCACATACAAACTTCGTTCCGCCCGCTTCTATAGCTCCAATACGCATCGTTTTGGGCTCCTTTCCTTCATTACAATTAACCTTTAGCCTTGGTTGATGATATCTCATAGATATGAAGTGAAGAGAAGACCAGATCGGTATTTTCCGCATGAGCAGAGATGCCCTTGGAATCCACATCCGGATAGATCAGATCCGTGATAACCGCCTGACCATCATTTGCAAATACCTCCACAGATGATTGATCTACAAAGATACGCAAACTTTGATTCGCATTTACATCTTTTAACTCAGCTGTATGGCGGCTCAGGAAGTTTTCATGAAAATCGCCGATACCCGATCCACTACGATCGATATACACTTCCCCTCGGTTGGCGTCTACACCAACGAGCGTTTCGTTACCAGCTCCGCTTCTTAAGGCAAAATGGAACGACTGATCTGGAGTCCACTCTGCATGGATCTCATAGTTCACTAGTTGCAAAGCGTTCAACTGCTCACTCACTTGCCTAATCGAAGCATCCTGTAGGGACAATAATGGCGTACGTGCTTGATCAAGTTCACGCGCAGGACGTTGAATCAGTATTACTTCTCCGGCTCTTGTCTCCAGTGACAGCTCCCGCGCAATGGTCATTGCTCCACGATAATCATTGGTTGGCGTCTGATTGGCATACATCCAGTTGCTCATCCACCCCATGAACAAGCGTCTGCCGTCTTCAGCCGGAATGTCAGACCAACTAACTCCCGCGTAGTTATCCCGGCCATGATCAATCCAGCGAATCGCATGGGATGCTTCATCTGGGACAAATGTACTTCCATCAAAATCTCCGGTAAAATATTGTGTTCTGGACCCTTCTATGAATGCAGGATCTGCACCGATGCTAACGAGCATCACCCATTTCACCTGTCCTGAGCTTCCATCCACTGCAAGCGGGAACAGGTCGGGGCATTCCCACACGCCATCGTGTGAACCGATCCCTTCGCCAAATTCACTTCCTAGCGTCCAATCCTTCAGATTGGGAGATCGGTACAGACATACCGTTTGACCACAAGCGATAATCATAATCCATTCCTTGGTCTGCTCATGCCAGAACACTTTGGGATCACGGAAATCAACAAAGGACTCATGCTTTAATACCGGATTACCCTCGTATTTAGTCCAGGTTCTGCCGTTGTCTTTGCTATACGCCAGACTTTGACGCTGTACAGGATGATCATTTGGTACTTCCAGATGATGTGTAAAAATGGCTACCAACCCCGGCTCATCTTCGAAAAATCCGGAAGTATTATTCCAATCCACCACCGCACTGCCGGAGAAGATCATGCCATGTTCATCCGGTGCCAAAGCTACAGGAAGTTCCTCCCAAGTGACGAGATCTCGGGTTACCGCGTGACCCCAATGCATCGGTCCCCATGTCGTACCAAACGGATGATACTGATAGAACAAATGATACTCTCCATTGAAAAACACCATGCCGTTCGGGTCGTTCATCCACTTCTCTTTCGGTGAAAAATGGTATTCATTTCGGTAATCTTGTTGTTGAATCGTCGACATTATGGTTTCTCCTCCGTACTTTTCTTTATTGGTTATTACGGTCATATCCCGCTTGTTTAATCTGCAGCCATTCTTGCAATCCAAGGCGATCCAGCTCTTTCAGGTAAGCATCCCATTCCTGATCTACTTTCCCGTTCTGATACCATTCTGTACGCAGACGCAGCACATAGGCGAACAAATCAGTCTCAATGGTGGAAAGGCGGTCGAGTTCATCGATTGAGAAGAACACGCTTGGATAGACGTTATCTGCTTTCATGTGTGGAACCATATATTTATCGAGCAGTTCCATACGCCATGCAGCATCTTCCGGTTTGGTGGTGTATTTGTCATAATAACTGTCGAGAATGGCCAATGGTCCCGCGATACTTGTCTTTTGTCTGAGTTCTACAGGTGCAGAGCCTTCCAGCGGAAGATGCTTCAACATGCCCTTGGCTTCATCGAATTCGAATATATTTTGCTGACTCTCGTCTCCATACGTACCCCAGTTGTTCTGCACAGATTGGAGTGGATCGTACAGTTGGTCTACCCACTTCGCTGTGGATTCCAGGTTTTTATTGCTGCTGGTAATGACCATACGACCACGATCAAGTCCTATTCCGTTTGTTCTTGTGACATTGACCTCTCCGTTAGGCCCGGCAACCGGAGGCAGAACATCATACGTATCATTCATGCCTGTAATGTTAGCCTTATCCCATGTGAAGTACATGCCGTACTTATTATCCTTGCCTTTCGCAAGATACGTGTTCCAATCCTGCTGGTACGATTCGACATCGACCAGACCTTCCTGAACCAACTCATGAATGTATTTAACCGCTTCCTTGTAGCCTTCATCAGCTGCCGTGAAGACCACTTTCCCATCATTGGTTACTACGGTATGATCCCAGTTCTCTCCTAGTCCAAATGCCGCAAAGAGAAATGTCAGATCTTCTCCGCCCGGTTTGTTAATGAAAGATAACGGAATTTCGTCGGCCTTACCGTTGCCGTTCGGGTCTTGGGTTTTGAACGCGATCAATACTTCTTTCAGTTCTTCCGTTGTCGTTGGCATCTTCAGTCCAAGCTTGTTCAACCATTCCACATTAATCCAGGGCAAGTTATCCACTGCCTGAATCCGTTGTTTGCCACTTCCGAGTTCTTCAATCCATGGGAATGAATAGATATGTCCGTCTGGAGCCGTGATCATGCTCTTGTATTCGGGAGCTTCCTCCAGCACCTTTTTCAGATTGGGCATGTGTTGTTCAATCATGTCCTCAAGTGGAATGATCGCCCCGTCCTTCGCCAGTTTCAGGAGATCATAATCCCCGTAACCTGCATCAAAAATGGCATCCGGCAAATCACCGCTGGCAACTGCCAGATTTCTTTTTTCTGCAAACACATCACTCGTATAGTTCTTCCAGTTGATATGCACATTGGTTTTCTCTTCGAGTCGCTTGTTAATCAACTTGTCGTTTGGATCAGCTGGAGCCAGCGGAGAGCTCTGTGTTATAAAATTCAATGTCACCTTGCCATCAGGTGATTGTGCCTCACTTGCCGCGCCGCCTCCACCCCCGCCACAGGCGGTTAGAAAGAGCATTGCAGATAACATGGAAATGGATGCCGTTGTAACGGCTTTTCTGGATTTGTTCACTTTTTTCATAATAATGACCTCCATGAGTTGGATTGGATCAACTTACTGTATCGCAGGCTGTTCACTATTTGAGGGAACCGACCATGACACCTTTTTCGAAATACTTCTGGAAGAACGGGTACATGATGATGAGTGGCAGACTCGAAATGACAATCGCTGAGTATTTAATCATCTCGGAGAGCCGTTTCAGTTCTGCCATCGCGAGCTGATCACTGATCATGCCCGGTGCAGCCTGATTCTGAATCAGAATGGAACGCAGAACGAGCTGTAACGGATGCAGGTTCGGATTATCGAGATAGATCATTGCATCAAAATAGGAATTCCATTGCCCAACGAACGCATAAAGTGCAAGTACAAAAATGATCGGTTTCGACAACGGAATGACGATCTGGAAGAAAATTTTCATCTCAGAGGCGCCATCCACGTTTGCAGCTTCTTTTAGTTCTCGAGGAACTCCTTTGAAAAAGGTTCTGGAGAGAATGATGTTCCAGACGTTAACGGCTCCAGGGATGATGATCGCCCACACCGTATCAAGCATGCCGAGATTACGTATGAGTAGATAAGTAGGGATTAATCCCCCGCCGAAGAACATTGTAATGATAAAGATAATCATGAAAAATCCACGTCCCGCGAGCCTATCATCCGACAATGCATAACCTGCAAATATGGATACGGTCACGGTGATCAGTGCAAAGGAAACCGAGTACAATACCGCATTTGCAAACCCCCGGATCATGGCTGGATTGGACAAAATCATCTGATATCCGTCCAGACTCCAGTCCGATACATTAAAGGACAGTCCACGATTCAGTAGCACCGTGGGGTCCATGAATGAGGCGATAACAATATAAATCAGGGGAACAACCACAACCAGTACAGCACAGGTGAGAAAGATGGCATTAAGTGTGAGGATCAACCGATCCATTCCCGTGTGTTTAACAACCATGGATAATACTCCTTTCCTAATAGAGGCCTTCGCCTTCATTCAATTTCTTCACAATCAGATTCACCGTCACCAGCAAAATCACATTGATAACCGAGTTGAACAATCCAACTGCCGCAGAATAAGCGTAATCTCCAGACTGTAACCCCACCTTGTAGACATATGTGGCAATAATCTCGGAGGAAGGCAGGTTCATGGACGTCTGCATCAGATAGGCCTTCTCAAATCCAATGGACATAATCCCGCCAGCTGCAAGGATAAAGACGATGGCCATAATCGGGCGAATCGTTGGAAGATCAATGTGGCGAATACGCTGAAGGAGATTGGCTCCATCCAGATTAGCCGCATTGTGAAGCTCCGGATCAACATTGGCCAAAGCCGCAACGTATATGATGGAAGCCCAACCGGCTCCGGTCCAGATATCGGACAAAATGTAAATCCAGCGGAAATATTCCGGTTCAGACATGAACATAATCGGCTGACCTGTAATCCATGTGGCTAATTGATTAATTGGCCCTGTCGGTGAGAGGAAGATGAACAACATACCCACAACAACAACAACCGAGATGAAATTGGGTGCGTACAGAAACAATTGAATATTTTTCTTGATGCCAGCTTTGCGTACCTGATTCAGCATGAGTGCCAGTAAAATGGGCACCGGGAAACTGAATATCAATCCCAAAAAGCTGAGTTTAAGCGTATTCATTAAAATGATATCGAAATTGGGTGAAGCTATAAATTTCTCAAAATGCTTCAGTCCTACCCAATCACTTCCCATGATGCCTTTGATCGGACTGAAATCCTTAAACGCAATGATGGCTCCGTACATCGGAATGTACTTGAAGATAAGAGTCAAAATTAAGGCTGGTGCAAGCAACATATATAAAAAGTAATTTTTTTTGAGCTGCTGTAACCTATGACCGCTTGTCGTCCTCACTTTCAGTACCCTTCCTTCGCCCTTTTTGCTGTCGGCTATGTTATCCAACACGATACCCCCGTTCATTCTAGAAGTTGACAATTGTTTTCGGTAAGGGCTTTCAACATTTACAATTGCCTATTTAATAATTTACAATTTATCAGGTTTTAACGGATTTAGTCAATACGTTTTGTAAAAAATATTTGTGCATTTGATCATTTTATCTTTGCATTAATGTAACTAAAGAGAATTAAATTTGCATATATACAGCACTAAATCGTTAATACTTGCGTAGATATTTCTATATCATTACTGTAATAGATTATCATTGTTACACTAATTAACAAAACTTCTGGAACAATTATGAAAATAGAATTCGACAATCTAAATGTAAAGACAATTGTGCATTTGTAAATCAGAGATTGCTATTTGTCCCGTTCTATTATACATTTGACTTAGAGAAGAATATGGATGACTATTGAGGATTAGAGGTGAAGCATTAGATGGCAAAGGAAAAAGTCACGATACAAGACATCGCTGATGCTTTGGGGATCTCCAGAAATACGGCTTCCAAAGCATTAAATGATAGCGGAAACATCCCGGATGAGACCCGAAATCGTGTAATTAAAAAAGCAATTGAACTTAAATATAAACAGTTTGCCTATATGGACAATGAGCATGTTCTAACCAAGCCTCCGGGCAATATCGCCCTGTTAACTGAAAACCTGCCTAATACATCTCACTTTGGTTCGTTGTTAATCAGTGGTTTGGAGAAAAGAATCAGTGCGGAGGGATACAATCTCTCGATTCATATCGTGCGTGAAGACGATCAAGATACACTTACACTTCCCAACAATTTTGATATAGCCAAAGTAGACGGCATTATTTGCATTGAATTATTTGATCTGGAATATACAAAGCTGATTACCGATCTGGGCATTCCCACCATCTTTATCGATTGCGCTTCCAACATATGTTATCCCGAATTCCAAGCAGATTTGCTACTCATGGAGAATGAACATAGCATCTATCAGTTAACCACAAAATTGATTGAGAGCGGCTACACAAGTATTGGATTCGTCGGAGATTACAATCACTGCAAGAGCTTTAATGAACGATGGGTTGGATATCAGCGTGCCATGCTGGAGGCGGGGTTGCAGGTCGACCTGTCCCATTGCATCGTAGATAATGATCGCCTGTGTTTCTCCAAGCCAGGATGGTTGAACCAGCGAGTGGCAGAGCTGGCCTCCCTACCTTCCGCTTACGTATGCGCTAATGACTTTATAGCAGTTGATCTGATTAGGGCGTTAAAAGACAGAAATGTTGCCGTTCCGCAGGATGTTGCGATATGCGGATTCGATAATGCACCCCAATCTCGAATTATTGAGCCAGCATTAACAACGGTTCATATTTATAGCAATGAGATGGGCATTAAGACTGCAGAGATGCTGTTATCCCGGATTAATAGCCCGACACAACCATATCAGGTCTCACACATTGTGACCAAACCCATCATCAGGGAGTCCACACCAGCAATCATGCCCGATAATTCTCAAATGGTTCATAGTTCTGCAAAATAAAAAAAACGTATGTCTCACGAGTAACAGCTCGTGAAGCATACGTTTTTTTGTGGTTTCGATTTGGTTGGATGAAAACTCTATCCTATCCATCGTGGCCTAGATAAAAAATCATCTCGCAATTAAATCTCTTTCAAAATGCCTTTTACAAGTCCGATAAAGGTTGTTTTCGCTTGCGCAGCCACTTCAATAACTTCATCATGACTTAACGGCTGATCCAGAATACCACAGGCCATGTTGGTCAGACAGGAAATGCCTAGTACCTTCATCCCGCCATGAATAGCAACAATGGCTTCAGGTACCGTGGACATACCCACTGCATCCGCACCCATCGTACGAATCATGCGAATCTCCGCTGGTGTCTCATATGCCGGACCACTCCACCATGCATAGACACCTTGCTGCAGACCAACATTCTGCTCTTCTGCAACCTTAAGGGCAATGCTGCGCAGTTCGCGATTGTATACCTGTGATACGTCTGGGAAGCGCACACCCAGTTCGGCGTTATTCGGTCCCATCAACGGGTTATTACCTACCAGGTTAATATGATCTGTAATGAGCATCAGTTGACCCGGCTCAAAGCTTGTGTTGATGGCTCCGCAGGCATTGGTGATAAGCAATTGCTCGACACCCAGCGCCTTCATGATCCGAACGGGGAAAGTCACTTCGTCCAATGTAAAACCTTCATAATAATGAAGGCGGCCTTTCATCGCTACAACCGTTTTGCCCATGAGTTCACCAATAACCAATTCATTGGCATGACCGATAGCCTCCGATTGAGCGAAATACGGAATATCTGTATACGGGATAACTGTCGCATTTTCAATCTCGTCCGCGAGCGCTCCCAGTCCCGAACCCAGAATCATGCCTACGGCAGGTTTGGTATGGATTCGGTTTAATATGTAATCTCTTGCTTCCTGAATATGTGCGGATTGATGCATAATGATATCCTCCTGATGATCTGAATTGAGTTAACGAAAACTGAGTTAATGAGGTACTACTCATCAAGTGTAATGAACAATGGTCTTGATGTAAATGGAAGCTGTTTTATATACAATAAAAAAACGACCCTATGCTCCAGAATCGTTTAAAAACATGGACATACCCTAATCCAATGTATATTTATTTCTACTTTTCATGTAATCGATTGTCATAATCAGCAACAGCATGAATGTAGCAAACATCAGCGGTTTGGCAAAAGTACCTTCTTCAAAGATATAATAACTAAATGCAAAATTTCCGGCAAAAGTAATTAAATAGTTTCGGATGCAATCCATCTTCTCATCTCATTTCAGGAAAGAATTTGGTTCACCATTTCTTCAACCCTATCACATAATTCCATTTAATACCATATCTTTATCATCCACACCAATCAACGCCTCTAATCATGCACGAGATAGCCGTACTGTATAATCTATATTAAGTACAGCAAAAAATCGGCCACATCGTGACCGATTCTCTCCACTTCCCTGATGTTCAAGACATAGGGTTAATGATACGCCAAAATGATTCCTTTGGCTGCAACTGCTGATCAAAAACAAAGGGCCAATTTTTGCGTCCGCGTACCGGGAAATGGTCTAACCAAGTATAATTGTCGGCCACTCCCCAGAATGTCACAGAGGTAATGGATGATTTATACTCACGGAACAAATTGAAGATTTCTTCATATCGACGCTCCTGTAGCTCAGCCATCTCCGAAGTTGGCGCGGTGAGGTCCGTTCGACGATCCTCATAACGAAACACGGACATATCCAGCTCCGTAACATGCAACTGCACATCCAGTGAAGCATAACGCTCAATAGCCATTCGGATCTCCTCAATCGAAGGACCATGAATATTCCAATGCCCCTGCAACCCAATCCCGTGTACAGGCGCTCCCTTGTCCAGCAAAGAACGAACCAGATTGTAGATCTTCTCCCGTTTGACCGGATCCGTCTCATTGTAGTCATTATAGAAAAGAAGCGCATTTGGATCAGTTTCATGAGCCATACTGAACGCTTGTAGCAAGTAATCTTCCCCTACCAGCTCTAACCACTTCGTGTCCCGCATGAACAGGTCGGTCTTATCTTCAACAGCTTCATTAACGACATCCCACGCATATATTTGCCCCTTATACCGACCTACTACCGTATCAATATGTTGCTTCAATCGAGATAATAGCAGCTCTCTGGAAGCGGGAGCACCTGAGGTATCCTCAAAGACCCATTTCGATGTTTGATTATGCCAGACCAAAGTATGTCCTCGAACCCCAATCCCTTGGGCAACAGCAAAATCAACAATTTTATCCGCCGCCTCAAATGTATAACGATCCTCTTTCGGGTGAATTTCTTCGAATTTCATCTGATTTTCAGCCGTGATGCTATTGAAGTGTTTGGCGATGAAATCCCCTTCGGACTGCAACATTCTGGTATGTACAGCAGCACCTATTTTGAACGTATTGGCGTAAGCAGCATGTAGTGATGGAATTTCGGTTGGCATTTACAATTCCTCCCTGCCATTTTTTATCCATCATATCGTTTGTTGAATACGCTTACAATGAACAAATTATACTTCTTACCCCTCATATTTAACTATTTATGATCCCAGCCCTGTTCGCACAACAACAACAACACCTCCACGTTTGTTCCACTGCTCATCGCAACAGAACATTTCTTCGAAGGTGTTTTGTGATCGGCAGGTTCAGTTAAATTCAACACATGTACAAAGAGGGTATGAAGCGTTACAGCTTGTCTACCTGTAGCAAGGTCACCTGTTTCACTGTGCATGCCGGGTTAATATGCTCCTCGGACAGAATGTTTAGCTTAATCAGGCTTTTCAGCTTATGGCTGTCTACCTTGGACAACAGTCGCCAGATGTCCGGGTCTGGAAGAGAAGCATACAGCTTCTGATCATCGTATTCCTTCCGGTACTGCAGCACTGTTTTCACGGTGTAGCCACCAACCTGCGTCTCATAGACCCCTTGTTCTGCACAATACGCGACAATCTCATCTCGTAGTACAGACAACTGCTGCTCAATATCTTTTTGCTGCTGCTTCAGGTCAAAGTAGGTTTGTACTTTCTGCTCCATATCAATCACGCTCCTCTACTATCATAGGTATGCGAGGATCGCTAGTTTAGGACTGGCTGTTTATTTTATTTAAACAGCAGGTGTTCATTCAAATACGGATTATGGACAGCCATACTGTGAACCCTTTCCATTACATCTGGCCCCATGGGTACATCCCCAACTCGCCTTAACAGAATCCAGCGCAGGCAAGCTATCGCTCTAAAAACCTGCTCCTCTTCCAGCGTGTACACATAACTTGCAGAACGTGCAAATTGAGCGTGATACATCTCGCCGTAACTTTCCCCATTATAGATGGTGATCAGAAACACAGACCATGCCATATCGTACCTTGGATCACCGTACTGCCCATTAGTCCAATCGATAATGGTGTAACGGTCGTCCATCTCAAGAATGTTTCCCAGATTATAATCGCCATGGATCAAGCGGTCCTGTCTGATCTGGACCTGCTGGATCAAGTTTGCCAGAAGAACATTTATATCGTCATGTAATTCAATTTGAGGAAAAAAGTATTGAACAAAATCGTACCTGAATATGTATTCTTCATCTTCTCCAGTACTCACTTCATTCAACGGATAACGATGGACCTCCATTAATCGCTCAGCCAAATGTGTCAGTTTGGTTTGTGTTAATTGGTTAACCGGCTTTCCATCATAGCTCGTTAACAGCACTTGATTCTCTTGCTCGTCTAATCCCCAACCGTAGGGTTTGGAAACACGAATTCCACTTTGATAAAGCTTGGACAATAATCGATATTGTTTGGCGATATCCGGTTTGGAATCCTTGTCCCAGACTTTCAATACGTACTGCTGATCTTCCATTTCAATTCTCATCACACTCGCTTCCAGTCCAGGTGGCAAGGGAATGATCTGAACCTCCTGTTCAATCACCTGCTGGATACGTTCATCCAGTTCTATCCAATTCATCTGGCTAAGTTGAATTGTCATCGTTTCCCCTTCTTTCATGATATGACCGCCTCTCCGGTTATTCAGGTATAATCAGGCCTTTGCCAATGAAATTAGCGGATACTGGCTGTTTGCCCAATTCTCTGGCCCATACCGAGAGCTGTCCCATATGGTGAATCTCATGGGCGATCACATGTCGCATAACTTCTCCCCATGAATCTGTACTGGCCTTGCCAGCTGAGCGATGATCAATAAAAGCTCTTTTTTCCATACTCGAATCCCATGCTGTAACAAATGCCTCCACATCAGGACGTAACTTGCGATCGAGTCGCCTTACCGCCTCAAGATTCTGGTAGTTTGCAAAATTTTCCGCATCATCCGGTTTGCCCTGAAGTAACTGAAGCCAGCTCCACTCTACATCAATGATATGAAATAATGTTTGTAATATGTTGCCTACTCCGCCCGTGCGATGCCGAAGCAATTCTTCAAGCGGTACATCTTCACACCACACATACCATTGCTCACGTACCATCCAGTTATAACGAAAGAATGTTTCCATTGGTATATTCCCCTTTATCAGCATATTTTTCAGAGAGATTTGATCAATTCTGTATTGGCAAAGGTATCCTCCGAATGTTGAAGATCACCATAAATTCCGCTAATCTGATTGAATCCGGATTTGATCCAGAAGCGTAATGCAGGCCAATTTTTGAGTGCCACGTTAATTCGAATTTCCTTGTAACCAAGCTCAGAAAAGTGAAGAGTCAGTGCCTGAATTAATTCTTGTCCATATCCCTGCTTCTGGATCTCGCTCTGGATATATAGAAATTCGAGATAGATTGAATCCTCGGAGGGATACCCATGGTATACACTTAACAAACCAATATAGCGGTCATCCTCATTCGTGCGAATGGATTGAATTCGATAATTCTCCAGCCTGCCTCCCGGCGGAAGGTGGCCTTCTTCAAAACATTCTTTTACATAGTTCCGATCGTGCTCTTGTCCATCCCATTGATGCAAGTACCGACTGGTCTCATATATGGACTCAAGTTCAGGAATATCGGATTCTTCCACATTTGAGATAATAAGTCGGTCTGACTTCCATTCTACTGGAAGTTGTTTCATCGTAATCACTCCATCTTTATATTCTATATAAAGTTGCACTATTGAATATTTACACTTACCACTCCGATGACAGAACCACCTTCCGATCGCTGTTATCCCCAGATTTTTTTGATTCCTTTTATAAAGTTAAAATCCGGGGATAAAGGCGAACACTCCGCTTCTTCAGGTCCTTTCTGTCCTCTCCGTTTTGTGTAAATACTCAGTTCAATTTATTTAGTTAATTTCTTTTTTATATACAAGATTACATGAATACCTGCATAAATAAACAGGACATTGAACAAATATAGAAGTACATTTAAAGAGATGCCAGATATAAACCAGATTGTTCCGTCCGAGTTGGCATAATGATAATCCGTAAAGAATCGGATTGGGAAACCATACTCTGTTCGGAGCGGTCCATCTTCAGTATATAAAGTTCCAGGAATACATAGGATGGCTAATACAGCAAGCCAGGCTGATAGATTCATTATTCTTTTGTTAATCGTCAATACCTCTCCTCCTTATTCAACACTAACGGTATCTTCACCAAAATACGTCCCTTCCAACTTTTGATCCATAAAGTCTCTTAAGTCCTTTTGATCAAGTATATATTTCGTATCTTTATTAAATCTGCTTTTTGTGGATACTATAATCTGTTTCCGATTGTATTGAATCGTAACTTTAGCGTTATGCTTTAATTTTAAAGCAATTCCTGCACTAATGCTTCCTGTGACATCATCTACTGGTATTTTGGCTGATTCCGGGGCTGCATTCAGCCAGCCGACTATACGGCTAATGTCTTCTTTACTTAACGTAACATTGTCAATGCTAACGTGTGCTCCACCGTCGCCTGTCCTGGTGTACACAACTATGCTCATCTCTGTGCTTATCACTTGATTTCTCGAAATCGGCTTATTTGGATCTGGATTACTCGTGATTAGAAAATACAAAAACATGATTGCCGCACCTATGAAAAACCAGAATCGCCTACGTTTTCCTAGCATTACAGCGCATTCTCCGTATCCACCACGTTGGCAAACAGTCTCAGTACCGTATTGTGATGTGCAATAATCTGCTCTGCTTGAAGCGTCTTTGAATTCCATGTGCTGTGCGCATCTTGAACCAGATTGACCGTGTAACCCAGACTGAACGCTCTGCGGCAAGTCGTGTCTACACATACCTCAGTCTGCATACCCGCGAGAATCAACTCCTTCACGCCATTATCTTGCAATTTCAGATGCAGATTGGTTTTGTGAAACGAATCCGGTGTCTCCTTTTCAATAACGAGGTCACCAGCTATAGGTGCAATGGACGGATGAATGGCCCACCCCGGAGTTCCTCGTTCCAGTGGACTGCCTGCCCCTTCGCTGTGCTGGATATATATGATGGCATGCCCTGCTTCACGGGCCCTGGCAATTAATACCTGGATCTCCTGAAGCAATCGTTCCCCCTGATAGACGGGATCTGCTTCATCAAACATCGCTACCTGTACGTCAATGATTAGAAGTGCACAATGCGTTGTCATTTTGCTTTCCTCCTGACAAATCAATTTAATTCAAATCTTTCTTCTTCGTACCTTTAACAAAACTTCCAATCCCATATCAATCAGTACAAATAGGATAGCGGCAAGAACACCAAATAAGGTCAGAACTAACGTCTCTTTGAAATCCAAGATTGCTTCTCCTGCGCCCATGACCAGATAATAAATATACATGCCTAAAACTCCAGCACATGCATAGCCTAATATCCTCGTACTTAGATACAACACATGATTAGGGAATTGTATTCGGCTGAGCAGATAGTCTAGCAATATCGATAAAGGTAGCCCGATCAACAGGATCAAGGGAGTCGCGTATACCAGATAAATAACAATGTAAAAATCAAAACTGTAGGATTCATTCATCGATATGAGACTTGCAGCCAAAGTAAAACCAATGATGGTTAGAACGGTTGTTATCAGCTTTCTTCCCATGTTCATCTCATCACTCCAATACAGTTATCTCTATTCATTGGATGTGCTCATGTGTCAGATTTTGCCGGCTGCCATCCGATTTCTTGAGACCAACTATGTGCTCTCTGTAATATGCTCCACACCATTGGTCCTTTTCCTTCAACATATTTGGGACGCTCATCTTTATACAGTGACATGAGTCTGTGCTTTTCTTCCGCATAGTTCAAACAATCTTCTGGGTGCTCCCTTAAATAGTCTCTGAACAGCAAGGTCATCTGCTCGGAGAAACTGCCTACCTGTCTAACGTGTATATGTATCCTTCTGTTTCCGGGTTCTTCACGAAAGTAACGTTTAGTCTTATCCGGATTTTCTGCTCTGAATACAAATCCGACGGTTTCGATCTCACGTTTGTAGTCCAACAAATTTTCATACTGCGAAACAGATATTTGTATATCTATGATGGGTTTGGCGTCTATTCCCACAATTGAAGTGGACCCAACATGATCAATCCGCACGGCCTTTTCTCCTAACGCTTCTCTTAATTTCGAACCCGTTTCGAGAAACAAATCACGCCATGCCGGATCATACTTTGCAATTCTCCATTGATCCTCCATACAACTCCTCCTTGGTTATCCAATCAAGCTATATAATTAAATAACACGTTCTTTAACCTTTTGTTACATGTAGATTATTTATTGATGCCATATTGATATCATGCAAAATCATCATTGTTTATCCCTAGTTCTATTTGTTTTTTGGATTCAATCATGTATTCGTACACATCATCAATTTCTGTTATCCCTTTAATATTCTCTTTTAACAGTTCAATAATTAAATTATAATCACTCTCTCTCATCCTTATATCTTTCAAATAGTTATCGTTATAGTCATTCATAAAATCTAATTTGTTCTTATAAAATCGAAATCTCTCCAAAACATATACTTCCTTAAGATTAATAAATAATGCTACAAAATCCTTAAAGTTTCTGGCCACTAAAGTTACTTGATTACCAAACGCCGTAGGTTGGATAAAGATAACCGGAGCTTCTTCCAAATCACTAATGGATCTGTTAAACGTGAAAAAAGCAAAATGGTCACCATCTGCCCCTGTTCTTCCAAATATAATGGCATCATCTGGCGTACAATAGTATCTATCATCATCATTGTTAAAACTAATATAAAACCCCACATAATCATGAAGGGTCGCATCATGTTCTTTACGTAATTCCTTATCTATTCGAACGATGCCTTCTAATGATTCCGGCATTTTATAATGTACTCCCAAGTTTAAATACCTCTCTTCTGTTAGCTTTTATTAATATATTTATATTTTGACACAAATTCACAAAAAGAGAAGGACCCTGAGGCCCTCCCCTTAACTTCTTAATGATAGTCACACTTGAAGTTTGTAAACTCAGCTACAGCATTTTCACCCGTCGCGTATAGACCAATGAGTACGCCTGTAAAACCTCCTGCCACCTCCGAGGATAGGTATCTCGTCTGTGCCGTGCCCAGCAGAATCTCTTCACCATCTGCTTGAAACAGGAAACTGTAGCTTTCTTGGCTTGAGCGGATCACCAGCGTTGCATACTGTTTATTTCCCAGTTCCACTTCATGTTCTATCGATTTGATATCACCGATATTTAGACGCTCGACCACCTTATAACCGTCCTGCTGCCCACGAATAGCCACTTCATAATGATGATTCTCGTCCATGTAGATCGTGATACCGGCTTCTCCACTCGTTACACTGACATCAACTGAAATTGTTGCATTAAAGTCTTTTTGACGTAACCCGATGAACGTTGGCGATGCCGGAACGTCCAGCGTTACATCGGTTCCTGTTAGCGTAAGCTTATCTGATTCAAGCTGATAATGCTTTGTATTTGGATGACGAAGGTAACACCAGTCGAGGTTCCAGTCTGTATTTGCAAACGTATAATTCTTCTTATCCTGCTGGATCACCGTGTCGGGAATGCGATTCGTCTCAAAACTCGTCAGTGTTGTGCCTTCATGCCCGGCTGTAAACCATCCGTCTTCACCAAACGTAATTGGAGTCAGAAATACTTCTCGACCCAAATGATGGTACGTAGCCCATTTGCCAATCTGTCGGAATCCTAGGTGAAAGAGCCACCAGTTCCCCCGATCATCCTGAACCAGATCACCATGCCCTACTCCCTGCAACTCATAACCTCCCATATTGCGGTTGGTCAGAACTGGATTGTGCGCATAGGCTTCGAACGGTCCCGAAGAAGAAGTGCCCCGAGCATACGTAACCATATGACCATATTCGGTGCCGCCTTCAGCTGCAAGCAGGTAATAATAACCGTTTATTTTATAGAGATGCGGACTTTCCAGATATCGTCCACCTGTTCCGTTCCATATTGAACGACTCGGGGTCAATTTGCGGCCAGTTTCAATTTCAAGCTCGCACTGGACAATTCCACCAACGCCTTCATCATCCACCCCGTTACTCATAAACAAGGTCTTTCCATCTTCAAAATACAAATCGGGATCAATTCCGCCTTGATCCACATAGATAGGCTCAGACCATTCTCCGTAGATATTATCCGTCCAGACATAGAAATTTTGATGCGTCGTATCATTGGTTGTGACCATATAAAAACGCCCGTCATTATGCCTGATGGTTGGGGCAAATACACCCCCGGAGCTATTCACCGTCTCGAGTTGAATCTGGCTTTTACGAGTCAGGCAGTGACCAATCTGCTTCCAATTCAGCAAATCCTTGCTTTCAAAGAGCGGTACGCCCGGAAAATATTGAAAAGAACTACACACCATATAGTAGGTATCGTGCACCTTAATCACACTAGGGTCTGGATAAAAACCTTTTACAACAGGGTTATTGTATTTCATTACTTCACTCCACCTCCTAATATAAAATTCACATATATAAGAATTCAACTTTGTAACAACTACAAAAATTAAACACCATTGGGCGTAAACTTGCAATGAATCTGAATTGCATCTTGGAGCTAATTTTATTAAATTAATATATATGTGATTTTAAAAGAGAGAAGGTAGGGAGTTGTGCAGATGATCAAAGCAAATGGAGAGCCCCAGTTCCTTCCTTTATATGAGGCGTTGGCAAGCGAAGTCAGATGGAGAATCATGGATATGATTGCAGTTCGCGAAATGAATGTGAAAGATATTGCCGCAGCATTAGAGCTTAGCCCCTCCATTGTCACGATGCATATTCGCAAACTGGAGGATGCGGGTCTAATTGGCAGCAGACGAGTTCGGATCAACGGAGGCACGCACAAATTATGTTACCTCAAGCAAAATCAGATTGAGATCGAGCTGCCATCCGCAAGCCAAACTTCACGAACCAGAGAACAGACGATAGCCGTGGGACACTACACTGCTTTTGATATTCACCCTACCTGTGGGCTAGGAACACTTGAGAAAGAAATCGGCGTATGGGACGATCCACGTTACTTCCTTGATCCTGAGCGTGTACACGCCGCGATCTTGTGGTTTGGGAAGGGCTATGTTGAATATAAAACACCGAACTTTGTCCTTCCTGACCAGACAACCGATGCTATTGAAATTTCGATGGAACTGGCGTCTGAAGCTCCGGGATTGCGAGATCATTGGCCTTCGGATATTCGCTTCACCTTCAATGGCATTTCACTTGGTACGTGGACAAGCCCTGCCGACTTTGGCAGAGCAGCACGCGGCAAATATACGCCAGAATGGTGGCATCGCAATGTGAATCAGTATGGATTGTTGAAGACTATTCGTATTGATGCCTACGGTACCTATATGGATGGTGAGCGGATGTCAGACGTTACTCTCGCGGATATTAAGCTTAGCGAACCGTTCTGGACGCTACGTTTCACGGTTGACGAGGAAAGTCCCAACGTTGGCGGATTAACGATCTACGGTGCCGGTTTTGGTAACCATGATCAGGATATTGTTATACGTGTACTTCAGATCTGAAGTAACCGCATAGGGTAGGTGTGATATCATCAGATCTGGCATTAGAAGAATGACCTGCCTATGTGTTAGCAATCATTCTGTGTTTGGAACCACTTTCTTAGCTGATTAATATGAGCTTGATGATACCGGTTATGGTCAGCCATATGCCATAATCCCCAACGGATAGTAGCTTTCTTCTCATTCTGATGTCCAAAAGTAACTACTCGATCTAGATCAGAAACTGCTAAATGTGTGCATGTTTCTTTTAGAAGTGTTAATACACCCTCATATTGAGAAATAAGTGTGTCACGTGACACACCTTGAATCAGCGGAAGTCTATTATTTTCATCAATCATGGGACCATATTGCTCTATTAATGGCTGCGGAAGGACAACTCCCTTTATTCTATAAACCCAATTCATATCAACAAACGTAATATGTCGTATTAATTGAGCAGTACTATTAAACTGGTTCTGTTTCCCTTTGTAATCTACCTCTTCTTGCGACATCCCCTCAGTAATCGATTTAAGTCGCTGACTATTCTCTGTTACTGCGGAAAATAACATTCCAACAATAGGCTCCATATTGGCTTCACCTTGTAAATCGTAAATCATAGTCATCCCTCCTCTTTACCCTCGTTCTTTCAACAGGTCCTTAATTTCCCTTAACTCTGATAATATTTCTTTGGTGTGCTGGCTATTTTTTGAGTTATCTATTCCAACTTTCACAACATAAATACCGAGGAACAGATAAACCACCAACATAATGATCATTCCCATGTACATCGCTCCTTTCCAAAGCAACAACACGTTCTACGAACGTTCACTGTCGTCTATATGCTCTCTCTCCAACTGATTCCCATGGAATGCCTGCAAAAGAAAAGCCCGATCCGGAACGTTCAACCGTTCATACGATTTCAGATACTCCCTGTTGTCATATGGTACTCCAATGAATCTCACATCCAGTTTACCCTCTTGAAGATCCACGATCCCATATCTGGCAATGGCAAGATCGTTACAGCCTAAAGCTCCCGGATTCAGATAGATTCGTTGATCTGTCTTATAATAATGAAGAATGTGATGATGACCAAAACAAACCAAATCATGGGCCGTCCCCTGATACTTCGCGTCTAATTTGGTTCCGGATGTTTCTTTGTCGATGACATCCAACTTGTCGTTGCTCATATGATAGTGAGTCAAAAGGAACCGATGTCCTTCTACCTCTTTTTCAACGAATTTCGGTAGAGCTTGAATTTTCTTGATCGATTCTGCACTTAGATGTTGACCAATCCATTCGTGGTGCTCAGCTATGCCTTTATGCCCTTCTAATGGACCCTTATTTTGGAGCAAACTCAATACGGCTTCTTCGTGATTCCCTGAAATCGCTATCATATTCTCACGACTGTACAACATCTCGATCACTTCATTGGAGAAAGGGCCAATACCGATCATATCCCCCAAACAAAATGTATGTTCAATGTCTTCTCTGGAATCGATATCAGCCAATACCGCTTGCAGCGCAGGAAAATTCCCATGAATATCGGTTAAGATGGCAACCTTCATTGTGAT
Source organism: Paenibacillus sp. W4I10 (assembly GCF_030816325.1). Taxonomy (NCBI): domain Bacteria; kingdom Bacillati; phylum Bacillota; class Bacilli; order Caryophanales; family Paenibacillaceae; genus Paenibacillus; species Paenibacillus sp. W4I10. The sequence goes on along the minus strand of NZ_JAUSXX010000001.1, from coordinate 6,837,603 downwards.
TCCTCCTCAGGAATATACATCGTCTGAATCTCCTGCACACCCGGAATAAAGCCCAAATTCAGATACACAGACTCCGCATCATTTCCTTGCATCACATATAATCGTAGAACGGGATACTTACCTTTAAGTTCATTTAATGCTCTCTGTAACATCAGTGTAGCAAGACCTCTGCCTCTATATGCCGGCCGAACCCCTATGCTATATACGGCAGCCTGATTATCCTGCAGACAAAGACGACAGTTGGCAATAAGCTGCCCCGTCTCCTTATCGTAGACAAGTGTAGATGCCTGAGTTAGAATCTCATTCGTATAATTAGGGTCATCGCTTGGGATAAAATCTGCAAGCGTGGTATGTTTTCTTCGTGTAGCTTCAAGACTTCCTGCAAAACTCTCCAGGTCACATTGAGCAATCTCATCTTCATTCACATATGTTCTAGTGCCGGTTTCACTTTCAATAATCTCTGGACTCTTCACGGTTACCCTGCTGTCCCATTCGATTTCAAAATGATCTGTAGGCCGCTGCATCCAGCGACATCTGAACTCCACTGGCCAGAATCCAGCTCTTGCGTATAGATCGACTTGGTCTGGAAGAATCTCAAAGGTCAGAATGCGTTTGGTGCGATCCGACCACTGTAGTAATTTATGCTTTAGAAGCTTCAATACCTCAAAGCACTGCTGGAATGGCGGGATAAAAAACAAATGATACATCCGGTTAGGCTCCATTCTCACGCCACCTATTTTGCTTTCCCCCTTGTAAATCCAGTAGGCACTGATCTTGGAAGAACTGAACTCTTCTTCCCTGAAAAATCCGACATAACCCATATCATAATAAACCGTGCAAAATAATCCCCATTCGGCAAAATCAGCTCTGCGAATCGAATATTCATCCGACAGATCATATTGAAGTATATCTATGGACCATTCTGTTAAACTCATACGTAATTCCTCCTCAATTCTAATTAAACGGCAAACAATCAAATCACTTTTCTATACGCCACCCCGTGAACATGAATTAACACATGCTGTGTCTCCATACGTTCGAAGAAATCCAACATGTCCTTAAACGGATTCTCGAAATACGAAGTCAGGTATGCAAGCTCTGGCGTTGTTTTTATGAAATTGTAAAAAAAGTAGGGGTCCATGTTACCCACATCTGGACAATAAATGGTACGCCCCTGCGAGAATTTCCGTCCGATCAGGCTGATCGGTTTCCAATATCAGTTGGTCGATTAATTGCCGTGCGATTCTTTGGTACATATCCATCACAGCCAACAATTCTTCCGTAATTTCCTGCGTTATCGCCTTCATAATTTCAGATCCTTGCCCTTTCAAATGAAGATGAACTGCTAGACCTTGCGGTTAGCAAAGATAAAATAACGTATCCAAAAAGTTGAACCGTAAATACAATGGCGACAAACTCAACCATTATGCTGTTCGCTGCATTAAAATCATTCACAAGATCCACAAAGATCTTCCAAGGTCGGGATAATATATCCCACGAATTCCACCGATTAAATCTACCAATGTAGACCCCTATACTGCTCAATAGCAAAATAACACCGACAACCATCATACTAATGTACTTATTTATTAATTGGTTTAACATTCCGTGGATTTGAATGATCGAACAAGTCGAGAGCAGCAATCCGATGATCGCTACGGCAAACGTCAGGGTGAGTCCATACCAAAAATCAATATTAACCCAAAATCTAACCTCCCCTTGAGCATCAAAATATCTGAATGAATGCAGAATCTCCGTAAAAAGGTAGGCCGCATTGGGCAGAAAAAAGAGCCAAACTGCACACATCAACCACATACATATAACGCTCGTTGTGGTTACTTTCTTATGAAATATGTATCTAATGCAGGATGATATGATGAATGGCACCCATGCCAGGAACATATCCCAACTTAAAAAGCGATACATATTCGTATCAGTTTGGGCCCGAAAATACATCACAACACCTAAACAACAACAAGTAGCCACGAACAAGGTAACGATGAGTCGGGGATCTTGCACCGGATGTTTGTTATCTTTCATTTCTTTGCTTCTACGTCCTTTTCCTTGATGAATGTTATAAGTTATAGATACTTTTTAAATGCCTTGCTGGATTCTCCGTCGTACCCCAATTTCGTATAAAAGTGATGTGCTTCATGTCTGGATGATCCACTGGTAAGAAACACCTTCATACAATTTTTCTGCACACACACATGTTCTATATGTTTCATCAATTTAGATCCATATCCCTTGCTCTGCACATGTTCCGTAATGATAACCCGCTCAACTACGCCGAATGGTCTATTTTCCACCAAAGCATCCAGACAAATATGTAAATGAGCCGTGCCGATCACCTGATTACCCATTTCATACACAAACAAGAAACTGTTTGGATTATTCCGAACCTCTTCAATCCGTTCTGCCAGTACCTTTGTGTTTAAGTTGTTAGGCAATAATTCTGTATACAGTCTTTCGATAACCGCTGCATCCCTAGCTTCTGCCTCTCTTATCATCAAGCTTGCCCTCCCTGTTACCTCACTTGATAACTTAAAATGATATCACCGTTGTCCTCGAATTCACCCGTGTCCTGAAATCCGCAACGTTTGTACAGCGCATTTGCCGAAATGTTATGCGGAACATGGGATACCCTGATTTGCTGGCAGTCACTTCTCTCTTGCAACATACGAACCACTTCTTGAATAGCAAGTTTGCCGTAACCCTTCCCCTGGTTTAAGGTGGATGCACTCGAGTTCATTTTCTTTGGTTATGGGTTGTAGGGTTACTTTCTTCACATCCACAATCCTCTCTCCTTGCAGCTTATTTACTAGATTTTCTTGATCAACATAATCTCCAGAGGTTGTGTATCCAGCAACAGAGCCCCTGCATCAACATACCCCAGCTTTCGATAGAAATGTTGGGCATGTTCGTCTGATTGCGTTGAAGTCATCACCGTATCAAAGCCTTGTTGCTTCATTAAACTTTCCCAGTGAAGCACCACTTTTTTGCCATATCCGCCGTTTCGATAGGGTTCATCAATCCAGATCAAATTCATGAAGGGAAGGTTGTCCCAAAAGTAACCGTACCTCATCCATCCAACTCTTGATCCCTCGTCCTCGTCCCATAGGATGAATATTTCTTTCTCACTAATCTTTGTTTTCACAAGTGGCTTATGGATATGCCGATCTCTTTCAATGATATAGTCGTAGTCAGCTTCAGTTGCATACTCAATCTTCATTTATATTACTCCCTTCATTAACTACGTCCATCATAACCCAAAATGTGGTAGTTGCGAACAGTTCTTTCCTCTTTTTCTCCCATGCCAAAAAACCACGGTTTCCCGTGGCTGCACCCGCTCTATTTTCCTCAATCCGCTGTTGATCCGCTGACCAATTCCCCCTTGTACCATACGGCCTGCCGCGCAGATCGCCGAGCAACGGCTTCCGCCGAACAACTCGCATGCACCAACACAAAACTCGCGGTGTCGCCTACCTTCGGCCAGACTTGTTCCCCTTGTGAATCCAGCGGTGTAATACCGCCTGTTACCCATGCCAAAGATTGAGACAAGGACAGTTCGTCACTATATCCGTACAGTTCTGCGAATCGTCCCGCTTTCTCAAGCAGATCCCCATTGCCAAAAGGAGACCAATGATCTGTCAGACTGTCTGTGGCCAGCTTCACGTCCACGCCCATACGATGGAGCATGGGAAGTGGCATCATCGTTCTGCCAATGGGCACCGTGGAAGCAATGCTCATCCCGAGCGAGGTCATTCGCTGCGCCATTTCTTCTGCTTCCTGCTGCTCTGCGTGGGCGAACCAGAACGCATGACTTACCGTAACTTTACCCTGAAGCCCTGCTGCTTCGGTCAGATTCGCGAGCTCCTGCAGCGTTTGTTTGCCGCCCTGCCCACCATCATGCAGATGAATATCTATGCCCGCTTGGTGCTGAACAGCCAGTTCAACCATGGCGTTCAGTGATTTCTCGATCTGTTCGTCCACCGTATGAGGATCAAGTCCGCCCACATGCGTTGCACCTTCCTTCATCGCTTGGCCCATAAGCTCCACTGAATGGGAGCGAAGCAGTCCATGCTGCGGGAAAGCCACGATCTCCGAAGAGATTTTGCCCGAAAATGATTCCAGAGCCTGCCGCGTCGCTTCCAGTCTTTTCAAGCCACTGACAGGTTCAATATTGCAATGGCTACGTACATGAGTGGAACCGTACCCCTGGATCAAGGTCAGAATACTCTCCGCTTGACGCTTGGCATCTGGCAGCAGCTTGGGTAACAGAACCTTCTCTTCTTCAATACGTTCGAAAATACTGGAGATACGCTTAACGGCTGTCCACGGCCCATCGTAGTAGGTTTTATCCAGATGAATATGTGCCTCCTCGAACGAAGGTAACAGCAGAAGTCCCTTGCCATCTACTTGTGGGAGATCGCTAGACAGCGGGTTGTTTCCTTCCACAATCTCCGCGATCACTCCATCTTTAATCCGCAGATGAGCGGGGCTTGTCCGTGTTCCCGTCACCTGTTCTCCCTCCCGAACATACCCCCGCTCCACAGTCACGTTTGTTAACCAATAAGCCTGCTTCATCATATCATCCCTCTTTTCTTACCCGGCATTACGTCCCCCGGATACCGATTGATCTATGATCCATGGTACCATACGGTTTCACCGGGCAAAAATACGTAAAACGTTGGTGTTCCATATGCGAAACGTTTGCATTACGCTACCTTAATACATGCAAAAAACAGGCACAATACGTGCCTGCCCCGTCCAATCACCTTAATCTTCTTGATTACGCGAGTCCTATTAAAAATGAAATCGCGCATGCCCTCCATCGGTCACGCCTTCAATCTGTTCGATATCCAGCAGTCTACGCTTCATATCCAGGCCTCCACGGAACCCGGTCAGCTTGCGATTAGCCCCGATAATGCGGTGGCATGGTAGCAGAACCGGAATTGGATTGGCCCCATTTGCAGCCCCAACTGCTCGCACAGCCGAAGGTCTTCCAATCGCCGCAGCTATATCACCATAGGTCCGAATTTCACCGTAAGGCACACGCCCTAGCTCTCTCCATACCTCCTGTTGGAAGTTCGTTCCTATCAAGTCCAGTGGGATCGCATCTGTATAAGCCATGGATTCTCCTGCAAAATAGGACTGTAACCAGTCCATCATACCTGTTTGTTTCAGAGCGTGTTCGTTCTCTTCCAGTTCCACGCCAGGTGCAACTTTTTGTATCCAGCCGTTCCAGTCCTCCAGTGTTTCGTTGGGCATGACCACTCGGCACAATCCCTGTTCCGTAGCGAGCAGCACCCATGGACGACCGTCCAACTGCATCGTGGTGTACATCAACTTTTTTCTCATTCGTTTATCGCCCTCTCCCCGGTGGAATGCTTAATGCTAGAACTAGGAGGTAACCTGCTTCTTCACCTTACGTTTCATACTGCGGATGATCTGCTTGCTCTCTGGATCCACGCGATAAGATTCCGTGATTTTCTGAAGTGCCTTATTATACGTAAAATCGTCCAGGGTATTATGGTTCAGATAACGCATGGTCACCTCAGGTTGTTTCACATAAGCCATTGAGATGGCCCAAGCAACTGCCATTTTCACATAATACGCCTCGTGCCTAATCTGATCCAATGCGGATAGAACCTGTTCGATATATCTCTCATTCAGATAAAAATTCAACAGCATTACCACACCAAACCGGATTTCATATTCCTGATCTGATCTCAGATACGGCTGCAAGAACGCCCACATGGGCTCCGAATGGACCTTCGTATATTTCAGTCCCGCACAGAAGCTGTCACACACCGACCAGTTGTCAATCTTCGGTACAAATGTTTCAATAGCCTTTAACAGCTCGTCCAGATCAGCCTGTACATGTCCAATGACCATTGCTTGCAACATCACTTCTTCAAAATATTCATCCTCTGCCGTTTCCAGATACGTGCGCCAGTCCCCGGCGGCAAGCTGCTTGGCAATTTTTCGTAAGGCTGGCAACCTTACACCAAGTACATTCGTGATGTTGGGAATAAGTGCAGCCGAGAATTTCTGATACTCCGGCTCAACCATGCTGAGCAATTGTGTTCTGATATCTACTTCCACTAGCGCATGTCCTCCTCGTCTGTTGCTGTACAACAAGTATATCCTTGCAGCGGCTGTTTGTAAGCCCATATCGAATGTTTGAGCAAGATTACAATATCATTTTGGGTACTCTCTTTTTTCTCCATTTGTTTAATTGCCAACCCATTTCGTTTAAAAATATGAAGCTGACCGAATAGAAAGGAGTGTCGATATGAACGGACCTCATATCAAGAAAGATTTCTCCGTAGAGGAGATCACCGAACAACTCGTGCAACATGTACAATCCCGGAACCTTCCCGATTTTTATAAATTGGTGAAAGAACTGCATCCCTACGACCTCTCACTTGTATATAAAAAGTTCCCTGAAGAAGAAACCAATCGGTTTCTGCTCCTGTTCAAACCCGATGCTCTGGCGGATCTCGCCGAGACCTTGAAGCTGCACGAACAGATTCAACTGTTTGAACGACTTGGGCCGGAACGAACACTTGAAGTCATGCAGCAGATGGACAAAAGTGATTTGATCCGGTTCATGCACGATTTGCCTGCCAAACGCAGAGAAGAATTGCTGTCCAACATGAACCTGGATCACTCTGCTATTATCCGATCCGTGCTTAATTACCCGCCGGAGACGGCAGGACGCATCATGACAGATCAATATCGGACCCTGCTCGCTCATGAGACAGCCAAAGAGGCCTTACGACAATCGCAAGGTACCATGCATATCTCAGCCTCCAGTTATCTCTATGTAACCGATAATGAAGGCAAACTGGTCGGTGTCGTGAGTTATCGATCCCTTGCCTTGGCTGACGATAAGACCCAGGTTGAAGAACTGATGACCCGGCGGGTGATCCATGCAACGGTAGATATGGACCAGGAAGAAGCAGCACAGCTTCTACAGCGTTATGAGTTTATTGCACTTCCGGTGGTGGATGAAAATCACAGGTTATGCGGTATCATTCAGATGGATGATGTCATCGATATTATTATGGATGAAGCAAGTGAAGATTTGGCCAAGATGGGGGGCGGCAGCAAGGATATCGACTTTGATACCAAACCACTCGTGGCCGTCAGACGCAGGCTTCCCTGGCTCATTCTATTACTGCTGATTGGTCTAATCTCGGGAAGTATTGTGGATTTCTTCGAGGATACACTCAATCAGGTTGTGGCATTGGCATTTTTCATGCCGATGATCGCAGGTATGACCGGTAACACAGGAACGCAGTCTCTGGCTGTTGTGGTACGCGGACTGATCGGACGCAAACTCGACAAAGCCACCGTACTCGCACTGATTGGTCGGGAGATCAAAGTAGGCACCATGATTGGCTTGGTATGTGGATTACTGATCACTGTCATCGCTTATTTCTGGCAAGGGGACTGGCTACTGGGCGCCATTATTGGGGTATCTCTGTTCCTCACTCTTGTCATTGGTACACTGACCGGTACATGCATCCCGCTTCTACTTAGTCGTTTCAAAGTCGACCCAGCTGTTGCCTCTGGCCCACTAATCACCACATTGAATGATATCTTGTCCCTGTTTATCTATTTTGGCATCGCCACACGTTTCCTCGATGCCTTGATGTAACTAAGTTGTGCATACAGCAAAACAGACCTGATCCTGAGATCAAGGTCTGTTTTTTCATTTTATCAAGTGTTACGCTGATCTTTTATTTTTATTATAGATATCAAATGCTACAGCCAGCAGCAGTACCAATCCCTTAATCCCCTGTTGCCAGTCAATACCGAGACCAATCAGGGACATCCCGTTATTCAGCACACCCATAACCAAACCACCGATGATGGCACCAAATACCGTACCTATACCCCCTGAAGCGGAAGCACCACCGATGAAGCAGGCCGCAATGGCATCCAGCTCAAAGTTGGTACCTGCTCTTGGCGTAGCCGCATTCAGACGTGCGGCGAAGATCAACCCGGATACCGCGGCAAGTGTACCCATGTTCACGAAAACCCAGAAGGTTACCTTTTTCGTTTTGACTCCGGACAGACCTGCGGCCTTCTCATTACCTCCAAGCGCATACACATGCCGTCCCATAACGGTACGGTTCATCACGAAGGAGTATACAACGATCAGGACAAACAGCAGGACCAGGATATTCGGAATCCCCGCGTAACTCGCGAGTACAAATGTAAACAGATTCGTCACGGCAGCCACCACAATCAACTTGAGCAAGAACAGCCCCTGTGACACAACCTCGAAGCCATATTTTCGCTGGGAACGGCGTTCCCGCAGTTCATTGACAATGTACCAGACGGTGAGTACAAGACCCACAATAATGGATACCAGACCGAAGCCTGAGAAGTGAATGTCTGGAAGGAAACCCGAGCTTATTTTCTGGAATCCACCCGGAAAAGGAGAGATCGACTGTCCCTCCAGCACGATCATCGTCAAGCCGCGGAACAGCAACATACCTGCCAGCGTCACGATAAATGCCGGAATTCGCACATAGGCGATCCAGAAGCCTTGCCATGCACCGATCAAAGCGCCAACCAGTAAGGATGCGATGACCGCAAGCCAAGCCGGAAGCTGCCAATCTACCATCATAATTGCCGCAACAGCACCGACAAAGGCTGCAATGGAACCAACAGACAAGTCAATATGTCCGGTAATGATGACCAGCACCATTCCAATCGCCAGCACCAGAATGTAGCTGTTCTGCAAAATCAAATTCGTAATATTAATCGGCTTGAGCAACAGCCCGCCTGTAAGTACCTCGAACAAGAGCATAATCACTACCAAGGCAATAATCATGCCGTATTGACGGATATTATTTTTGAACAGTTTTGTTATCATTTCCATGCTTGCCGCCTCCAGACTTGGTCATATATCTCATCAACGTTTCCTGCGATGCTTGCTCCCGGCTGACTTCACCGGTGATTCGTCCGGCATTCATCACATAGATCCGGTCACACAAGCCAAGAACCTCCGGAAGCTCGGATGAGATTACCAGTACGCCCTTGCCTTCAGCAGCAAGCCGATGAATAATCGTATAGATTTCGAATTTCGCTCCCACATCAATACCGCGGGTAGGTTCATCCAGGATAAGAATATCTGGTCCGGCAAAAATCCATTTGCTGAGCACCACTTTTTGCTGGTTGCCTCCACTCAGATTACCGGTCTTCTGCAAAATACTTGGTGCTTTGATGTTCATGCTTTTCTTCATCTTTTCCGCCACCAGTACTTCTTCACGCTCGTTCACTACTGCGTTTCGCGTCAGCTTGCTCAGACCCGTTAAGGAAATATTGCGCTTGATGTCATCCATCAGAATGAGTCCGTATTCCTTGCGGTCTTCTGTCACATAAGCAAAACCGTTCTGAATAGCCTCTGTGACGGTATTGTTGTGGATCGGTTTACCATTCTTAATGAGTTGACCCGAAATATTCCGTCCATAGGATTTGCCAAAGATACTCATGGCAAGCTCGGTACGCCCAGCGCCCATCAGCCCGGCAATACCGACAATCTCACCACGTCTGATATTCATATGGATCTGATCCAGTACTTTCCGCTCGGCATGATGTTCGTGATATACCGTCCAGTCCTTTACCTCAAGGATAACTTCACCAATGGTGGCATGACGCTCCGGATAACGGCTGGTGAGATCACGTCCTACCATTCCGCTAATAATCCGGTCCTCCGTCACTTTTTCCTTCTTCATATCCAACGTCTCAATTGTCTTGCCATCTCGTAAAATGGTCACTGAATCGGATACCTTGGATACCTCATTCAGCTTGTGTGAGATTAGGATACAGGCGATGCCCTGTTTCTTGAATTCCAGCATCAATTGCAACAGATTTTCACTGTCGTCCTCGTTCAGCGCAGCGGTTGGCTCATCCAAAATAAGCAGCCGAACCTTTTTGGAGAGCGCCTTCGCAATTTCGACCAGTTGCTGCTTGCCTACCCCGATGCTGGATACCAGCGTGTTTGGATTTTCGCTCAGTCCCACCTTCGAGAGCAGTTCTCGTGTACCTACAAAAGTTTCCTTCCAGTTGACAATTCCTCTGCTGGCACGCTCATTGCCCAGATATATATTTTCCGCGATCGAAAGGTAGGGAATCAGGGCCAACTCCTGATGGATAATGACGATTCCCAGATCCTCGCTCTGCTTAATATCTTTGAACTCACAATTTTTGCCCTGAAATAAAATGTCGCCTTCATACGTGCCATGTGGATATACACCACTCAGTACCTTCATCAATGTAGATTTACCTGCGCCATTTTCACCACATATGGAATGAATTTCGCCTTCACGGACTTTCAGATTGACATTTTCCAGCGCTTTGACACCAGGAAAGGTTTTGGTGATATTTTTCATTTCCAGAATGATTCCGGCCATGGGATGTGCTCCTTTCATTTATTATTTCAGTCCAATTTCTTCCTTCGTGTAATACTGTGTACCAACGATATCCTGCTCCACATTTGTACGGTCCACGGAGATAGGATCCAAGAGATACGCTGGGATAACCTTAATCCCGTTGTTATATGATTTTTCATCATTAACTTCCGCCTGTTTTCCTTGCAAAATACTATTGGCCATCTCTACCGTCTTCTCCGCTAGCTTCCGTGTATCCTTGAACACCGTCTGCGTCTGCTCCCCGGCCACAATCGACTTGATTGAGGCAAGTTCAGCATCCTGTCCTGTAATAACGGGCAGCGGTTTGTTCGAAGTACCGTAACCAATTCCTTTCAAGGATGAGATGATACCAATACTAATTCCATCATAAGGAGATAATACTGCATCCAGATTATCACCCGAGTAATAGGCACTCAGCAGGTTATCCATCCGTGACTGGGCCAGTGCCCCGTCCCAGCGCAAGGTTGCAATCTGGGCCATCGTCATCTGCTTGCTGCGTACCACCAGTTTGCCGGAATCGATGTACGGCTTTAGGACAGACATCGCACCGTCGAAGAAGAAGTAGGCGTTATTATCATCAGGAGAGCCGCCAAACAGCTCAATGTTATACGGTCCTTTTCCATCCTTGAGCCCAAGCTTTTGTTCGATGTAGGAGGCTTGAAGCACACCCACCTTAAAATTGTCGAACGTGGCATAATAGGTTAAATAAGGCGTATTGCGAATGAGCCGATCATACGAGATCACTTGTATCCCTTCGTCATGCGCTTTCTTGATTACATCCGTTAATGTATTGCCATCCACGGACGCGATGACCATCACATCCACACCTTTGGTGATCATGTTTTCAATCTGTGAAATCTGATTTTCAACCACATCCTCAGCATACTGAAGATCGGTTTTGTACCCCTGCTCCTGAAACAGACGGACCATGTTCTCCCCGTCTCCCACCCATCGCTCTGATGATTTGGTTGGCATCGAAATACCGACATATCCCTTTTCTTTGCTGCCTGGGCCACTCTCTGCCAGATTACAGGCCGAGAGCATCAAGGTCATCACCAAAAGCCAGATGAGCATTGCTCCTTTTTTCATATGAAGTTCCCCTTTCCTCACGTCATACGGTTCTGAATGAGTTCTAAGATAACGCTTACAATGCATGCAGTGCATCCTGTTGCTTGGTGTTCCTGTCTAGACCAATGGTAGCATTCGAGAAGCCGTAAGGTCTTTGCACGTTTTGAACCTTTTTTATAAAAATTTAACTTTTGATGGAAACGCTTAAAATACAAGTGTGACCCATGAGATACCATACCCGAGTCAAAAAAAAAGGACATGCTCCACCTCGCTTCACACGAAGTAGAACACATCCATCTCATTTATCACACGTCTGAATGAACAACTGTAATACGATATTTAATTCGCAGAAGGATGATAAGCCGTTCCCCCGTTCTTTCGATACTGCACTGGCGAAATGCCCATTGTTTTCTTAAATGCAGTGCTGAAATAATGCTGGGTATCATAACCTACACGCTCAGCTATGGTGTGGATCGGCAGTGTTGTTGAGTCTAAAAGCTGTATAGCCTTGCGAATGCGAGCATGCGTGACAAGCGTGACAAAGGAATCATTCAACTCTTTCTTCAGCACACGGCTAAGATATACGGCAGATACTTGTAGACGGGAAGCGAGCGATTCCAGGGTCAGTTCCCGCTCGGCATATTCTTCGTGAATAAGTTGTCTTGCCCGGCGAACCAGAGGCGACAACTGCACTTCTCCGTATACCCGTTCACGGCAATGACGGTACGTATCCGGCGTTTCTTCCAGTGTCCCTGCATGTGTCGCCACATGAGCATGAATGGCAATATTCAGGCAAGAACTAATCTGTTGTTCCAGAAGGGACTCAATTTCTTCAGGGGCTTCCTGCCACAGACACATGCCGATCAACCCGCTTACGTCCCGAAACAGGACATGTGGCACGTCCCCCAGCAGTTCACTGATTATATTTTCCACTGCATACAGAAACAACTGACGATCATTCTCTCTCAGTATCGTCTGACGAGCTTCAGCGGCAGGCCAGCGTACGACCCCGACCTGCACAGGTGGGACGGCGGGTAACCGCAAAAACACAAGCTGCTCGGTCAGATCCCTCCCTTCAGCCTGCCCCTCCAGCCACTCCAGCATAAATCGCTGGCGAAGCAACGGGATATTACGTTCAATCTGATGGGCTGCCTGTTGTACATATGCCGTCCTCTGGTGCTCTTCAGTAAGTCGCTGATGTAATCGCTCAAGCGCAGCATGTAATTGTTCTGCTTGCACAGGTTTTAAGATGTAATCCTCTACGCCAAGACGAACCGCCTCCTGCGCATATGCAAATTCATCATGTCCCGAGATGATCAGGTAACGACAGCCCGGGCACTTCTGCTGAAGGGCACGGATTAGTTCGATTCCGTTCAGGAATGGCATATTCATATCAACGAGAACAATATCCACACCCAAATCAGCCGCCCGTTCCAGCGCTTCCTCGCCATCTTCCGCTTCACCAACAACCTCCATCCCGAGAGTTGTCCAGTCAATGGCATCCCGAATCCCCTCACGAATGATCGGTTCATCATCAGCGATGAGCACGCGGTATTTCTTCGCCACATGGCTATCCGGCGTAATCTCCATTACTGTAGTCAATCCGGATGTCTCATCTGTTTCAGTGGAAGTTGTCACGGTCGACTTCATGAATTTTCCCATTCACTCTCCTGCCTCTCTTCGTTATTGATTTGCTTGGTTGCCGGGAGCTCTCGCATCAACGGATGAATAATGGTCACATTAGTTCCTTCCCCTTCCTGGCTCTCCAGCACAATACCGTACTCATCGCCAAAGGACAGCCGGAGACGGGCCTGCACATTCAACATTCCATAACTTTTGCCTGTCATCCCAGGCGTAGACGCTTCCAAACTTGCCAAAGGAGCTTCGAGCAGCTGCTGCATCTCGGCAAGCCGTTCGTTGGACATGCCTGCTCCATTATCCTGAACGGTCAGCAGCAGTCTGTTATGTTCCAATCTGGCCTCCACCCGAATGTGTCCCGGCCCACGCCTGCCCTTGATTCCATGATAGATTGCATTCTCTATCAGGGGCTGAAGTAGCAGCTTTAACACAAAAAGATCCCGCAGTTCCTCTGGAACATTCAATGTATACTGAAGACGATCGCGGGTATCGTGTCTGCTGAATTTGCATATAGCTGGTCATATGCTCAATCTCGGAATGCAGCGGAATGTAATCCTGTCCTTTACTAAGCCCTATACGAAATAATCGAGATAACGCACCAACCATGCCGGATACATCTTTTGCACCCTCTTTGCGTGCCATCCAATGAATTGTATCCAAGGTATTGTACAAAAAGTGTGGTTTGATATGCTCCTGCAAACTTCGCATTTCAGCGTCGCGTTTCTGCCGCTCCCGCAATTCATTTAGTGATATCAGTTGTTGAATCTGTACCAGCATTCGGTTATAACTGTTGCCAAGCATGCCAATCTCGTCAGCCCGGTCGCTCCAGCGACCTGGGCTGAGATTGCCGGTCTCCGCCCTGCGCATATAGGACATGAGCCGGAAAATAGGCTGAGCAATGGAACGGGAGAACCATAAAGAGGCGCTCAGGCCAAACAAACACACCACAAATACAAAGCTAACCACGTAAAACTGGATTTGGCGTACTTCGGATATCGAGTCTCTCGTGGGAAATACCCCTACCGTTCTCCAACCCGTAAAGGTAGATGACTGATACATGAATAATAACGTTCCACCTTCTGTATCGGCGGTAAATGTTCCACTCTCACCGGAGGGGAACCAGTCTGTGGGAATGTGTTCTATTAGCGGGTGCTCCGGCTTGTATACACTTTGACCTTCTGCATCCGTCACCATCACATAACCGGATTTCCCCAAGGTTACATTACGGGCAGCCTGAGAGACGGACCTTAGTTTAAGATCAATCATAATAACACCCCGCACACGTCCTGACGCTTCATCCGTTATGGAACGTGCAACCGATACAATCTCATCATCCTTGTACCGTACATGTGTCGTGAGATTACGCTCTTTCGGCTGACCCAACACCATGAAGATGCCCGGATTGGCCGAAGCTTTTTGATACCAATTTTCCTGAATCAGGCTCTGTTCCGCTCGGGGATACATCTCGTTGCTAATATAGTCACCACTTGCATTGACGAGAACAATCCCGGCGATTTCAGGATACAATGTTGTGAATCCCTGCAAGGTTTGTTTGATGCCATATAACCGATTTTGCTCCATTTCGGTGATTGTGTCCATGTTCATCGGTTCGATGCCTGCATCATCATTCGGTGGCATTTTGTCGTCCATAAAAGCATCAATATCCGGGTCAAATGCAATCAGATAGGTCATGTTTTGCAAATTCTCCATTTTGCTGTTCAGAGCTTCATTCACTTTGCCAATCAGTTGCATGGTATGCCCTTCAACCTGTCGCTCAACTACCCGCTCCACCGTCCAGTTCACAAGCAACCCAAGCCCTACGGAAGGTACAATGGCAAATAGCAGAAAAAGCAGCATCAGCTGGTACCGAAGGGGCATATTACGCAAGCGTAAACGCCGAATCCCATTCTTAAAAGTGGAGAGAATTGCTCTCCTGCTCCAAGGCCTTGGACTCTTGAAATCCTCCTTGTTATTTGGCATAGTAATCATCCACATCCGAGCGTGTCACCACAGAGATCCCTGTGTCCACCATCACGGGAAGCGGTGCATTTTCACCGGATGAGGATGGGGCAGGAACCGTTAACTGGTGATGCAGATGGAACAAATATTGGAGTGACCAATATCCCATATTCCAGGTTCCCTGTGCAATTGTAGCTGAGATCGTACCGTTCTTGATCATATCCAATGTGGCCTTATTTGTATCAAACGAAATAATCTGCAATGGATGTCTGTCCCCGGCAGTTTGAACGGCTTCCCCCGCCCCTGCTCCTCCGGTGGCTTCAGTCACAAAAATACCCGCCAGCTCGGGATGTTCCTTCATCATTCTCTGTGTTTCGTCTCTGGATACCATCGCATCACCGTGTCCGTCTGCAACTTCAACGATCTGCATGGAAGGGTATCTCTCCTTGATCGTATCGCGGAAGCCCTTCGTCCGCTCTTCATGATTTTGTTGCCCAGGCAAGGTTAATACCGCGACCTCTCCCTCACGACCCAGTAGTTCAGCCATTTTATCGGCAGCCATTACACCCGACTTGTAATTATCTGTCCCAAGAAAAGAATAGGCCTGGCTATCAGGTGCATCCGCGTCAAATAATACAACAGGGATATCTGCGTCGATTGCCTTGTTAATCGCTGGAACTAACGATTGAGGATCGATTGCAGATATAGCAATGCCTGCGGGCTTACGAGCGATAGCCTGCTCGATTACCATGGTCTGCTCCTTCGCATCATACCGGGTAGCCCCGCGATATTCTACGGTCACGCCAAGCGCATCTGCGGCATCCTCGAAGCCTTTGAGCGGGCTCTTCCAATACTCCAGCCCGGACTGGAATGTAATCATGATATACGTCTCTCCGATATCGCCGCGTAGCCCACGGTCCTCCCATGAACTGTTTACCTGGCTGGTGTATTCGAATCTCAACACATACAACGCAAATGCTGAGATTAGCAAAATATAGACTAGCAGCATTTTCTTCATTCCGTCACTTCCTCAAGTTGTCTGATTACCTTGTACTTCGTTTAAATTGTAAACGCAATCATTCAAAAAGAAAACTCCCCCTTATCTTTTTAAAAGGAAGCTCCTGTTGCTCACGGTGTACCTGCTGCAATAATGTACTATATGGTTTCTCCCTCTGGACGTATGATCATGGAACTAAACTACAACTAGAGGAGAGCATCATCATTATGAATCTTGCATCTTTTTTAATCTACTGCATCGTCGTTACATTCACCCCTGGCCCCAGCAATATCGTAATTCTTTCTTCTATACAGATCGTTGGCGCACGAAAAACAATGCGCTATGTCTGGGGAGCTACGTTGGCATTTGGTCTGCTGCTTACCGCTTCAGCTTTTCTTAATCAGCTTCTTGCAGGAGTGTTACCCGGAATTCTGAAGGTGATGCAGATTGTCGGAGGCCTTTACATGGTGTATCTGGCGTACCAAATCTACAAGATGGGTACCACCGAGGATGCACCGAAACAAGTTACCGGATTCTGGAACGGTTTCATCATGCAATTTGTGAATCCAAAGGTGGTCTTGTTTACTTTCACTGTCATTCCAAGTTATGTATTGCCCTTTTATCAAAGTTCATTCTCATCGTTTCTGTTCGTGCTGATAATTACCTTCATTGGTTTTCTGGCCTATTCCAGTTGGGTTGTTTTTGGCACGGTTTTCAGAACGTTGCTGAATCGCCACCAAAAATTACTGAGTATTCTCATGGCACTTTTTTTGTTATACTCAGCCATTATAGTATCCGGATTAATCTAAAGCTTGGGAGGTGTGCTGCATGGAACGGTTTAACTATAAAAAGTCACAAGACGTGCTGGCACTATCCGCCAGCTTTACTGATTTTGCATACAAAAAACATTGCCACGAAGAGTATGCGGTTGGCGTAACCCTGCGTGGCATTCAACAATACAACCTGGACGGACAATATCAGGCGTCTCACCAAAATGGTGTCATGTTGTTTAACCGTGAACAGTCCCATGATGGAAGTTCCTATGATAAGGCTGGGATTGACTATGTGATGCTGTATTTGAAGCCTGAATTGGTAGAGGAGATTATAGGTAAAAAGGAATTGCGTTTTGGAAGTCCCATCGTCTATGACCCCGAGCTTGCACGTAACATTCTGATGCTGAACGATGCCGTTCAACTCAGACAGGACGAAGCCGAGTGCAGCGAACGGGTCTTCGATCTGGTTCACCTTCTGGCTCAGAAGGAAATGGACACCAAGCTCTGGTTGCCTCAGGACAACCTGGTCCGCAAAGCTAAGGAAATCATGTTTTGCAGCACCGAAGATGTACTCAAGCTGGACAATCTGAGCTCCGAATTTGGCATGTCCAAGTTTCAATTTATCCGTGAATTCAAGTCACAAGCAGGTATTTCCCCTTACCAGTTTTTCTTAAACTGCAAGGTGGAGCGTGCCCGTCAATCCATCGAAAAGCAGAAGGACGTATATACTGCTGTTGCCGATTGCGGATTTGTTGATCTGACCCATCTGAACCGTCATTTCAAACGGGTATTTGGTGTCACAGCTTATGAATACATGTTGCAGCTAAACTATAAAAATTGAACTACAGAATATTTACACTGGCCACTCCGATGACAGAATAACCTTCTGATCGCTGTTATCCCCAGATTTTTTTGATCCCTTTTTATAAAGGTAAAATCCGGGGATAAAGGCGAACGCTACGCTTCTTCAGGTTCTTTCTGTCCTCTCCGTTTTGTGTAAATATTTAATTTATATAGTTCCACCGGATCGATAATCTCGACTCCAATTGGATACAGTTTTGACGTCACTCCTGAAAATCCCCGTATAGAACGTCAAAGTTTTCTTAACGCTCTGTACGGGGATTGGCTTCTTTTTCGTCATACAAAACTTATGTTATACAATCCAACTTTCAATTTACATTAGACCTACAATCAGATTCTTTTCTTTCGTTTCCATATCCACACGACTTCCAATGCTGCCAATAAAATGACTGCACCGTATAAGATAAGATAGAAAGGCCCACTTCGCCCACCAGTTCTCCAAAATCTTCTTTACTTATAACATTGCCCGCACCCAGCAATTTCAAATCGTCTCCGGCTTGTTCAATTGGAACATTGCGACTGCACAGATTCGTATGTAGCTTATAATCCACTTCATATTGATAAGCATAGATCAGGTAGGACTGATTCTTTTCAAATTGAATGCCACAGGATTCAGACCCACCGTCACTCGCAAGGATTTTCATCTTTTTGGCATTAACCCCCTTCCATGCCGTATCTACATCAAAGGTATACTCTCTTAATAAGCCATCATGCTTCGACTGTTGAGAACGTCCCTTCTTCACCACTTCTCCTGTAAATACAGTTGTGTTTGTCTTCAATCTCTCTTGAACATCACTCTCGACACAACTGCAAGCATACACCCTCTCTTCGGGAAATAGAGCTAGTCCAGATGTAACCAACAGTAAGATCAACATGCACACCACCAAATGTCGTTTCATTCCGACCGCTCCCCTCCTACATTCTCTGCTTGGACAAACGTTGTTAAGGTTACATATTTTTATTGCTGCTATATTTATTGTAAAATTATAGCACAATATAAATATCGTTATGTCCGACATACGCAAGGACACAACATACGAAATCAACCATCACGGAGGAACTCAACATTTGATACACAACTGGAAAAAGAATATCTCATTCCCGCTGCTCGTTGCGGCGTTATGCATGATCGTCTTTATAAGCATCGCCCTGTCCATCAGCGACAACCAGATTCATCGATTTGATGATACCTTAATCGGCTGGATTCAGGGGTTGGAATCCCCTGGTATGACACAATTCATGCACCTTTTTACCTGGATCGGCAGCGAAATGCCAGTGGTCTTCATTACCATCATCGCCATGATTGTGTTATACGTTTGCCTGCGACACAAACGCGAACTGCTCTTCCTGGCTTGCGTGCTCGCAGGTTCAACCCTGTTAAATGCATTGCTCAAGCTGGTATTCCAGCGTGCCAGACCTACCATTAACCGGATCATTGAAGTGAGCGGCTATAGCTTCCCCAGTGGGCATTCCATGGCAGCATTTAGCCTGTACGGTGGACTGGGCTTTCTAATCTGGAAACATGTACCCACCGTCACAGGACGTGTGCTGATGATTGTTGCCAGCGCTGTATTTATACTGACCATTGGTACAAGTCGTATCTACTTGGGGGTGCATTATCCAAGTGATATCGTAGGCGGATACTTCTTGAGTGGTTGCTGGCTCTCCACATGCATATGGTTTTATCGGCGGCATTTGGAGCGCATGTCCCAACTGCAAAGCAGAAGGCTGGCCTAGGCGGCCCGCTATTGTACTACATAAAAAATACCCGGCTTTCCTTAACTGAAGGATAGCCGGGTATTTCTTGGTGTTAAATGTCCTATCTTATTCTTGAATCCCATCCTGTACGAGGTGCAAATCCACATGTAAGCGAATATCCATGGCAGAATAGTTCTTGTAGAATGTCTGGCTATTCCATTTACGGGTACGGCTTTTCACATAATCTCCGAAGCCTACAGGGTCCACATGTTCGGATTGAAATTTCTGAACCAGTCGATTGATTTTTGCTTCCATATGTTGTTGGATCTCACGCTCCAGATCTTTCATATCTTTGCCTGATAAGAGAAAGTCATTTTGTGAGTCTTTAATGATGGAAGCACTGATCCGAATGCTCGTATCCAAAGTCTCGGACTGTGGATCAGAAGACCGATGCTTTACGGATGAAGACAAAATTTTAAGCAATGCATAGTGAGGTTCTTTCGGAACGGATTGTGTCAAGTTAGGAACATCTGTGACAGGCACCAGAAACTTGCCGTTTTTAGCGTTCGCTGTCAGCAATTTCAAGCATAATCCCTCATCCCCATTGATCTGAAGCGTTGCGATTTCACCCCTAAATATGACCAACCCATCCAGTTCAATTTTCTGTTGTTCATTAAGGGCGAGCCTTGGAAGATAAATATCCTGACCCTTGCTAAAATACTGAAACAACGTCTGATGCAAGCTTGAATGAGGTAGATTTGCATAATTGGCATTTTGCTCGATCAATTTCATCAGATATAACGGATCGTGAAAAGGCATGGATGCTTTAATAATATCCAGCGCCTTGCCTTCAGCAACCGCAAGCTGCATCCGTCTGGACACCTTTGTATTGTGAGACAGAATATGCAAAATATTCCCAATCCCATGGCGTGCATATGTTTCCCCGAGTACCATCACTCTCAACTGACCGTATTCAATAGGTTCCTTCGACTGCATATTCATCCTTGACACAACGTCAAAGTTATTTGATGAATCGATCTCCATCAATCTAACATCACTTTTGTCTTTGTCGCTATACTCCCCAATCAGCACACTGTTATGGATGTGGTTGTCTTGCAGATCGTATGCGGAAGTCAGAACAAGACTGATCTTGTTAATGATACTGGTATCTTTACAGGAACTGAGAAGAAATATGACCATTAAAATTAACAGGATTCTGCCTATACGGTTCATACCTAATCACTCCTCGTCCAGACGATTTGTTCGATGCATTTTACCTGGCTTATAACGAATGAAAGAGAGTGGCCTCAAATAACTCGGACGGGTATTCGTCTGTTCATAGGATGCCCGAATTAGACTGTCTTTGAGATCATTGAACCGCATCGGGAAGAATGGCGACATGTATGGTGAACCTAAGGACTTCAAACGCGACAGATGAACCAGCAGAAAACAAAGTCCAATTGCAATGCCTAACGCCCCCCAGAGTGAAGCTAGCAGAATAATTGGAAATCGTAAAAAGCGAATGGCATTCGACATTTTATAGATCGGTGTGACAAATGAAGCTAGCGCAGACAAGGACACAATAATAATTAATACATTACTTGTGAGAGCAGCTTCTACAGCAGCTTGTCCCAGAATAATGCCACCCACTACGCCTAGTGTTTGTCCGATACGATTAGGTAGTCTCGCTCCGGCTTCCCGCAAAAATTCAATCGTCGTTTCCAGAAATATTGCTTCAAAAAGAGGCGGAAAAGGTACACTTTGCCTGGTCGAAATCAATTTGCCCAAAAGCTCTTTAGGCACAACTTCGTAGTGAAATGTCATTAAGGCAACATATAGCGCCGAGGCGAATAGGGAGAAAATTACCCCAAAGATGCGGATCAGGCGAAAAAAGGAACCCAGCGCCCAAGGCAGATAATAATCCTCCGGAGAGACAAAGAAATCAAACAACGTCGATGGGCCTGTTATAAAAGAGGGAGAGCCATCACTAATCACCGCCACCTGGCCTGTTATGAGGGCATAGATAACTCTGTCCCTGCGTTCCGTTGTCGTAAATAGCGGAAAAGGCGTGAACGAATTATCTGCAATCAATTGATCCAATTGTGAGGTATCAAATACAACATCAAAATCAATAGCCTTCAGTCTTTCTTCCATCCTCGTCACGTTGTCAGGATTGACGATGCCTTCTACATAGAGAATGGCCACTTTGGACTGGGACAAGGACCCGACCGTTATTTCCTTTACAATCAGATTGGTTGTTCGCAGCTGCATGCGAATCAAATGCAGATTCACTGGCATAGATTCCACAAAACCGACTTTGGGACCTATTACACTGAACTCATTCTCTGTATCATTATTACTCCGAATCCCCTCCTTGCCTGTCATGGGAATGAGAATGGTTTCCTGTTCCTGAGTAAGGCATCGAATCAGCAGACTGCCTTGAAGAAGAGCTTGCAATACTTCATCACTCTGATCCGAAACTTTCAGTTCCTCCAGAGGGATATGAGTTATCAGATCGTGCAGATTCACTACTGTGTCAATAGCAGTGTGCTCTTGCAACGCATGAATTACAATTTCCAGCAAATGACTGTCTACCAGCGTTTTATAATAGCAAAATTCGAGTGGCAAACTGCCGATGGTTATATCACGGGTCATGAAATCATCGGAACGACCACAGGCTGCAAGCACATCCGTAACGGACTCCAATCTTTGCTCTTGAGTATGGGCAGATAAGTTCATTCTTCATCTCCTTTGTCCGCGCTATTTGTGGTGTCCTTCGTGGGGGAGAACTGACCCTGATTGATTCGGAACAAGGAGAATAGAAAAAGAAGCGGAAGATACATATAGATCAACACTTCTCCGATTCGCATATACACCTCTGTCATCATCTCAATCTGGTTGGTATCTCTTATGATCAAGATTAAAATCACGAAGATTACCACAGCGAACTTCAGACCCAGGGTGGGTCTGATCGACCTCTCTAATTTCAGACAATGACAGGCCGCCCATAGCCCCAGCGTAATAATCGCTAACATTTTCAATAACCAGAAAGACAAGACCAGATACTCCATGCGTTGGATCAAGGGCATTTCGATAATACTGATCAGATTGAGTGTGGGCCACAGATGCTCTTTCATTTGTCCGTGACTGAAGAACATAAAGGCAAATGTGAAAAAAACCAAGTACACCACTGTGGCGGTAATGACTGCAGCATAAGCCCATTTAATCGAACGTTCGGGTGTTCGGATAAAGGGATAAACGGCCAGCAGAATACCGCAACCGATAAATTCGTGGAGCATATCCCGTGTTGAAAGCCAGATGGAGGAGGCATCATGATCCAAAATCGGCAGCAAATTGCGAGGATGTAAATAGGATGACACCAGAAAAATTTGTGGAAAAACAAGCACGAGAATGAACAGGGTTCCCCAAAGACACATACCTGTTACCGACTGTATCCCGCCAGCCACGCAATAGTAGGCTATTACCAATATTGCCAGACTGATTAACCAGGTATTTTGGGTAGGCAGAACCCATAATTGAACAATATGAACATAGGAAAGGAAGGCCACAGAAGAACCCAGCACAAAGTACAAAATAAAAATCCAGTTGATGATGGAGCCTGCGTACCTGCCCCAATAGCGTTGATTGATGTGTACAAGCGTAGCTTGGGTCGGGGATTGGCGTCCCAGCAAAACATACATCATTTTAATAACTCCGGCTACAATAAAAGAGGCAATCACAATGCTGATCCAACCATCGTTCTCTGCCCCGTGAAGCATCTTATATTGAAAATTCATCAAACCAACACTGACCAAACTGACATATAACACAAAAAATATATGAATGGGCGACATATTGTAGCGGTTCCCAGACGCGTCCACAGAAATCTCACCTTTCTAAAATCAGTTATCAACGATTCCACTGTGTCCGTAAAGTAGATTTAAAATATCATAGTTAAGTTAGTCACTTTAGTTCAGTATGTAAATAAATCTGCATTTTATGCACCACAATACAAAACCCGCCTGTCCCATGCATAGGAACAAGAGGGTATTGATTTATACCAAATTACAACTCTTCACCATTGGATTCGATGACTTTTTTGTACCAGTGGAAGCTCTTCTTCGGTGTTCTGCTCAAGTCTCCGTTACCATCATTGTCCTTGTTGACATGAATGAAGCCATAACGCTTCTTCATCTCTCCAGTGGACGCACTAACCAGGTCAATGCATCCCCACATCGTGTAGGCAATCAGATCCACACCATCCGCTACCGCTTCTTTCATCTGTTCAATGTGACCTTTCAGATAATCAATGCGATAGTCATCCTGAATGGAGCCATCTTCCTCAACCACATCGACAGCACCCAGGCCATTCTCAACGACCATCAGTGGAATCTGGTAACGATCATACAGATGATTCAGCGTATATCGCAATCCTTTTGGATCGATCTGCCAACCCCAGTCGGAAGCTTCGAGATATGGATTTTTGATACCGCCCAGCAGATTACCTTCTGCTCTCTCAAGGGACTCGTCCGCACTTTCAACCAAAGACATATAATAACTGAAGGAATAGAAGTCTACGCAGCCTTCACGCAAGGTCTGCTCGTCTCCCGGTTGCATCTCGATCTGGATACCTTCTTCAGCGAAGAAACGTTTGGCGAATCCAGGATATGCTCCACGAACCTGTACATCACCGCAGATCATATTGGAGATTTGGTCTTTCTTCTGTGCAAGCAACATGTCGTCCGGGTTACATGTGTTTGGATAGGTGGTCATGAAAGCGACCATACAGCCGATCTGGAAATCAGGGTTAATCTCATGTCCCAGCTTCACCGCTTTGGCACTCGCAACGAATTGGTGATGTAATGCCTGGAAACGAGTCTGTGGATCATCCACTCCGTCGACCAGTGTCTCTTTACCTTCAAACAGAATACCTGCAGCCATATAAGCACCCATCGGCATCGTCAGACAGTTGATTTCGTTGAACGTCAGCCAGTATTTGACCTGATCCTTGTATCGATTAAAGAGGGTTGTACAATAACGGATATAACAGTCGATGACTTCACGGGAAGCCCAGCCATTATACTTCTGTGTCAGACCGAATGGTGTTTCATAATGGGAGATCGTTACGAGCGGCTCAATATTGTACTTTTTCAACTCGGCAAAAACATTATCGTAGAACTGCAATCCCTCTTCGTTTGGCTCCAGATCGTAACCGTTCGGATAGATGCGGGACCAGTTGATGGACATGCGGAACATTTTGAAGCCCATCTCTGCCATCATGGCAATATCTTCTTTGTAATGTCCGTAAAAATCAACCGCTTCATGGCTCGGATAATACGTGCCCTCTTCCAGTACAGGCGTAATCCGGCGTGGAATCGTGTGGGTTCCTCCTGTCATCATGTCAGACGTGCTTGGCCCCTTGCCACCTTGGTTCCATCCACCTTCGAATTGATTGGCAGCCGTTGCGCCACCCCAGTAAAATCCTTCTTTCATTGTCATGACCAGTTCCTCCTTCATATCTCAACAAGACTATGTAACCAGTGTACCACCCATACCCTGACACCTATTGTCATGGTATAATCAGAGCATGGAAAATAACCGATTATTTCGAATGTTGCTTTTGTTATTGGAGAAAAAGAAGGCCACTGCACCCGAACTCGCCCGTATGTTCGAGATTTCTGTACGTACGGTGTACCGCGATATCGATCGGCTAAGCGCTGCGGGCATCCCCGTCTATACCACGACCGGAAAGCATGGCGGTATTCATCTGATGGACAACTATGTCATGGACAAGTCCCTGCTGTCGGAAGAAGACCAGAATGAAATTTTGATGGGACTATACAGCATCAGTGCGATCCCACACCTTAATAGTGCTCATATGCTGCAACGGCTGACCGCTCTGTTTGATCACAAGCTGGATTGGATCGAATTCAATTTCTCACCATGGGGCAGCATCCCTCTGCAGGAGAGAGAACTGTTCAATCAGGTGAAACAAGCCATATTAACGAATCAACTGATTACGTTTCATTATGTTAATTCGGATGGAGAGAAGAGCATTCCAACGGTGGAGCCACAGAAACTTATATTCAAAAACAGTACATGGTACTTCAAAGGATATATCCATGATGACCCTGACCGGAGAGAATTCGAGACATTTAAGATGAAACGGATCACCCAGTTGACTTTTCTGGCGAGAAAAACACGATCACTCTGTTACTGCCGGATCAAACGACCCTGAATCAGAAGCAGCTCCTGTCCTGACTCCTCTGACACTCTCGTTCTCCAGCAATATTGCATACCGAGTGTATGATTTTTTCGAACCTTCCCTCATTAAAAAAGAGCCTGATGGCAGGCTCCGTGTGTCTCTCGAATTAAATGTAGGGGAATGGCTCTACTCCTTCCTGCTGTCGTTTGGTTCCGAGCTGACCGTAATCGAGCCTGTTCATGTTGGACAGGAATTGCTCAGACGTCATATCAAAGCCGTTGAACATTTGCAGAACGTCATGAACAAACTTCCCAACAATGAATGATATAATATAGGCCTATACAACTTTTGATCACAGCTGACTCTCCGTCATCCACCTGACCGAAGGAGGTTTATCCATGCAAAACATTAGACGCAACAATGTGGAACGTTTCAAAGGTTTTGGTACGTTATACGATCAGAACCGACCAGCTGCTCCCACTGAAGTGGTGGATATTCTAACGACATATCTTGGCAGCACACCGCGCATGGTCGCAGATGTTGGCTGTGGCACCGGCTTATCTTCGTGGATCTGGCTTAATGAGGCAGAACGTATCATCGGCTTCGAACCCAGCGATGACATGAGGTCTGTAGCAGAATCCAAGTGGGAATCTGCCGGGAAGCCGGATAACTTGCGGTTTGTGTCCGGCTTGTCTCACGACCTCGGACTACCAGATGGCAGTGTGGATGTGCTGACCTGCTCGCAATCGTTTCACTGGATGGAGCCGCAACCCACACTACGCGAGTTTGCACGTGTACTTCGTACAGGCGGCATATTTGCAGCCTACGATTGCGACTGGCCGCCAATGTTATACTGGCAGTTAGAACAAGCCTATCTGCAGCTGAATAAGGAAGCAGATCAACGAGCAGCCAGTCTGGCTCCCCAGGATAGTCACGCACACAAATGGAGCAAGGATGGGCATTTGCAGCAGATTCAGCAGTCCGGGCTGTTCCGATATGTCCGGGAAATCGTGTTTCATCACCACGAGACATTTACTGCTGATCGATACGTCAATCTCGCCCTGAGCCAAGGCGGCCTGCAAACGGCGTTGAAGCTCGGAGCGGATGATCTATTAACAGCTGCTGACGAGTTCAGAGCACTGGCTAATCGTGTATTTGACGGAGAATCCAGAAAAGTACTCTTTTCTTATCGCATGCGCCTTGGTATTGTTTGAAAACAGTCCGTTGCTTGCATCTCTCCTACCTACCAAATGCAATAAGGAGGTCGTACACGTCATAACCATGACCTGCACGACCTCCTTTTGTCTATATCCTCAGGAAGAGAATAAGTCACTTAATTGTCGCTCCTGTACATTCAATGCCAACACCAATTTTGTCGGGTCTTGTCTTGAATAAATGACGTTAATTATATGGCCTTGCTGCACCTGTGGCAGCGCAGATGACAAAATTTCTTTTTGCGTTGTCACATTGAAGGTTTCACCGTTCGTTTTCGTTATGCTGAGCTTGAGCTGAAGCTTGATCTTATTACTGCCTCCACTCCCAAGTGGAGTGACATCAAGGATCTTGGCCATCGCTTTTTCGCCTGTTCTTGCAATATCCATCATCTCAGGGGATACTCCTTGCTGTACCATCTTTTCATCCAGCAATTGCTGCATATCCTCCTGTGATAATTGCCCTTTCATATCAAGCCCTACCTTGCGCTCATCTTTCACAGAGACCACTAAAGGAATGAAACTGCCTGGCTGGAACTGCGCCATGGAGGTCAGTGGAATAACGGTTTTCATCTCCGTATCGTATTTCTCGCGCCCCTTACGTGAAACTGTCAGACCCAATCGAACCTCCGGTTGTTCATTAATATACGTCCCCGTCTGTTGTATAGTCTTAATGACCCCAACTGCTGGTAAACCTGTCTTCACTCGACCTACGCCAAAAATATTGCTCAAAATCGCAGGAACAAAGATCAGTGCAAACCCGGCAAAAATCGCCGGAGTATACCACCATGCCTGCATAATCATAAACGGATCGTCCCACATCTTCTGTGCCAGAAATGGGGAGAACCCCACTCCGAACACAGTTAATACGCCAATGAATCTCAGGAAACCTACCATATGATCCACCCTCTCTTCATCCTTCTCTTACTATCTCTATCCATACCTCTAATGATATATCTATTTATCGTTGTTATACGTATTATATATATGGGGTATCACTGTCTTATAAGCAAAGACCATCTAGATGGAAACCAGTCCCATATAGATCAGTTCGGACGGATTCGCTGGATTCTGACCCAATCCCACCCGATCTCCAACTCGTGGAATCTGCATTTTGGACACCAGTGTCTCCAAGGTTCGCTGATACTGGTTACCGTTTGTCTCTGTCACATCCAATACAAGCACAACAATCGGATCAAAGTTGATCAGTTTGCCTGTATCGGTGATTGTCACCACCGTTGCTGTTGCCGTTAATGGAAGCGAACCACTCGCGGCCAATTGTGCCTGCTTTGCCGAATCCAGACTTTGGTTGATCGCATCCCGATGTTCCTTTGATACAAAGCCTTTCATCATCATGCCAGTGAGTCCTTTATTCATCATTTTATCCGCTTTAGCAATTGCATCTTCCTGTTTGTTCTTTTTACCGAACCATCCCATAGTAAACACCTCATTGTTTTTATTTATGATTATAGTTAAATTATATACACCGTGACTTGTCCTTGAATACCCTTCTGGCGGCATACAAAAAAAACGAAAAATCCGGCAATTGAATTACGGGATGATCGTTTCTTTGGTAAGGATTCAAGCCGATTTCGCAAAAAAAGATCTCTTTATCCGATCTTCATTTCACGATTGACTGCTATATTTTGTGCCTAAACGTGTTCTGTTAGATATGACTTAGTCACTCATCTACCATCGGATCAAACAAAAAAGGAGCAACCTACACTCATTCCATCACACTCTCTTTACTTCATTATCGTTTGGTATTAATTCATACAGGGTACGAACATCACAACCGATAGAATCGGCGATCGATATGGCAATTTTGAGTGGCATCACTCTTTTGTTTTCAATAAAGTCGTAAACTCGTTCCGGTTTAAAAAGTAAGTCTTTTGCCAACCATTCCGCTGACTTTCCGGATTCCATCAATCGTTCATTCAGTAAGCAACGTCCTAGTTCAAATTTCAAGAAGTGATCCTCCCGCATATGATGATATTTAACTTTAAGCGTGGTCCATTGCAAGCATGAATATACTTCATAAAGCGAGCCATAACGATGAACCGCCAAGAAAAGGTGCAGAAGTGGCCGATCATAATGTTCAGCTTCTTCCTTGTTTTTATCGGGCTAACGTTTCCCGTTATGCAAGTATTGCGCTACACTTCCACCCAGATCGATTAGATCCGACCATGAAAAGTATTGCTGAAGCACTACTTGAGCAGAGAATAAAGTCAGCCACGTTTTGGATCATATTTCCTTGCTTGTTGCCGCCCCATCATTTAAGGTCACCCATCTAGGCCGATCCTCACTCTATTTTTTGCGTAACAAATATACCAGCTTCCGATAATACATGGCTGCTTCCTTGTATTTGCGCTGATCCTCGGATACTACGGCCATCCCCTCATATAACGGTTCAAGTCGCATGACATGCTGTGCGGATTCAAAATAAGGCAGACACGCAAGCGCCTGCTCCATGAAAGCTTCGCGTTCTCCATGCGCAAGAGCCAGATGGCTCTGGTAGAAGGTTGCGCTCATCTGCTGGTCCTGTGTTATTGCACATTTCAAGAGTTGATCTACACTCTGCGCGAGCACGCCCCAGTTCTTCCGTGCCAGAGCTACTTCGCATCGATATACACCGATGAGCGGCTGCATCGCGAGCTGAGTTTCTTCCGTTTCCTGCTGCAATAACGATTCAAATCGTTCAATCTCTGCCTGTGCCTGATCCAGTTCACCTGTCATCGTCAGCATGACAATCCGATTGTTGGCAATCGCCGTCACCAGATCTCCCTGATTGCCCGCATACACGAGGTTTGCCTCCGCCATTGTCAATGCAGAGAGTGCCTCCTGAACCAGCCCCATCGCAAAACAATAGCCACTATATGCCACATATAACCCAGACAACCGATGGAACATCCGCTGATCATAGACATGACGCATTGTAAGCTCGAATACCTGTTTTGCCTCTTCATACTGTTTGACCTGAATGTAGGCTTCCATCTTGATATTTTGCACAGACAACCAGAATTCACTGCCAGGAAGCGCCAGCTCACTGAGCCTGGTTGCATGAGTTAATACATCCACAAAAGCCATTTTGGAGCGATAATATTGTATTTTATAGAATAAAAGTGCCTTGACTAACGGACGTGGCAGATCAATATCGTCTGGACGACCGTATTTCTCCAGGTAAAAATTGAGGTAGGACGTATGTATATACTCATGAGCCGTTGCATCGTTTAATTGTTGATAATAGACCGCCTTCATCAAGGCCGTTGTCAACTCTACGGTCAACGTGTCATCCCGATCTGCCAGAGCATGCACCGTATCTTCGGATATCGCTGACGCTGGAACAGACATTTGTTCGAAGATGGCCTCTGCCCGTTCGAGTGTTTCCTCGTCCTGTGCCGCAGCTTTTAAAATATAGGAAGGGGATACCACAAGACGCCCGGCGATGGCTTCTGCCAAGTCCTCAGGTAGAGGATAACGATCCGCCAGGATATTGGCAAAGTGGGCCTGCGTGACCAGACCTTCCACAAGGTCTTTACGGGAGATTTGTTTTTCTTTTGCTTAGCAGTTCAATGCGTTCCTTCAGCATGGTATCCCTATCCTTTCTATCCTAACAAGCGAGTACATTCTATTCACATCATCGCAAAATTAGAGATATAACGCCACCCTTCCGGCGAAATCAAACGAAACGGTTTCCGTTTCCGAGGTAATTGTTTTACAATAAGAAAGTATGTGTAAGAGCATTTTATCGAAATGCTGAAACATGAGCTGAATATGAAAGGATGCAAATAAATGATTATTAAACCAAGAACACGTGGTTTTATTTGTACCACTTCCCATCCTGTAGGTTGCGCTGCGCAAGTGCAGGAACAGATTGATTATGTGAAATCCCAGCCTGAGCTGAAAGGACCGCGTAATGTGCTCGTGATCGGTGCTTCCACCGGATACGGTCTGGCGTCACGCGTCGTTTCTGCTTTTGGAGCGGGAGCGAATACAGTCGGCATTTACCGTCCGAGCAGTTCTACAGAAAAACGTACGGCGTCAGCAGGTTGGTACAACTCCGCTGCATTCGAAAAAGCCGCTGAGGAAGCAGGCCTGAAATCGTACAGCATTACAGGTGATGCATTCGCAAACGAAACACGAGACAAAGCCGTTGAACTGATTCGCAGTGAACTCGGTCAAGTGGATCTGGTTGTATATAGCGTAGCCTCGGCACGCCGTACCGATCCGAACACGGGTGAAGTATTTAACTCTGTGCTGAAGCCAATCGGACAATCCTATACGAACAAAACGGTAAACTTCCACACAGGCGAAATCAGCTCCGTTACTCTGGAACCGGCAAACGAAGAAGAAATTCGTCAGACGGTAACCGTAATGGGTGGAGACGATTGGGAACTATGGATGGATGCCCTGCAACAAGGCGGCGTGCTAGCTGACGATGCAACAACAATCGCTTTCTCCTACATCGGTCCTGAACTTACACATGCCATTTATCGTGATGGTTCCATCGGTCAAGCCAAGAATCATCTGGAAGCGACTGCAAATAAGCTGAATGATCGTCTGAGTGCCAAAGGTGGACGTGCGTACGTAACTGTAGCCAAAGCGCTGGTCACTCAATCCAGTTCGGCAATTCCAGTGGTGCCGTTGTATATCTCAGCATTGTACAAAGTCATGAAAGAAAAAGGCTTGCACGAAG
Organism: Paenibacillus sp. W4I10; assembly: GCF_030816325.1. Classification (NCBI taxonomy): domain Bacteria; kingdom Bacillati; phylum Bacillota; class Bacilli; order Caryophanales; family Paenibacillaceae; genus Paenibacillus; species Paenibacillus sp. W4I10. Next base: position 6,806,043 of record NZ_JAUSXX010000001.1, on the reverse strand, counting down.
GCTGCATCGAGCAATTGCAACGTTTGTTCGCTGATCGCCTGTATGCGGGGGGAGAAGTTCCAACCGACGCTGAAGGTCGCATTCGCATTGACGATTGGGAGATGAGAGCTGATGTTCAGGAAGAAGTGGCGAAGCTCTGGAATGAGTTGACCACAGAGAACATCTACGATCTGTCCGATCTGGAAGGTTACCGTCGCGAATTCTTCCAGCTGTTTGGTTTTGAAACCGATGGTGTGGATTATGAAGCAGATGTTGATCCAAACGTTGAAGTGCCTCATCTGGTGAACTAAAGAAGTTTTTGCGTGGACGTGAGCTTAGGTTTCCGTTAGAGCTAACTTGCGGATAACATGTTAAAAATATGATTTTAAAATCAAGGAGGAGCCAATTGGCTCCTCCTTTTTTGTCCTTTTTAAAATCCCCTCAACAATTCCAATTTCCGTATCCATACATTCTTTCGTATATCCCCTAATCAAATCGATTTAAGCAGCTTTTTCAGCTCTTTTGGTACCGTCTTCTCGATAGTAATGGAACGTGCTCCATGCATGGACGCAAAGAATTGGAGTCCCTCCCGAAAATCCGCCATCCATTCCTCCACAGGTGGAGCAGTCTCTTCCATAGATAACAAACGAACGGTAAGTACTCCAGTTTTGCGATCAAGTCGTGGGTCCATACGCCCAATCAACCGATCACCGTGAAGAATAGGCATGGCATAATAACCGTAGGTTCTCTTCACCTCTGGGGTATAAATCTCCCATTTATAATGAAAATCGAATAAATCAACAATACGCTCTCTTCTCCATAACAGGTTGTCCAGCGGCGGCAGGAAACGGACCGGGCCTGACGGATCATAGTGCGGCTCTTCCCTTTCCATATGCATTAGCAAATCCTCATCTTCAGCACGAATATAATAAGGCGTGGCCACGTCCTCCACCTTAAGCGGGATCATTCGCCCATCTGACACACGGGCAGCAATATCGGCGCGTCGTTCAGCCGCTGTAGATTTCAGCCAACCGAGACGGGGATCACGGGCATCTACGACACGATACGCATAAATGTATTTATCCAGCAGAGCCTGTCTCTGGGCCAACACATCCATGTCTTCTTTCATCGGAAGTCCCTGTTGCTGCAATCCGGATTCGGTGATATGGAAATAACGTTCATTCCCCTGCCTCGCCACCACACGAATTACAGCGGAGTCTAACAGTAAATTCAGAGCAAGTGTGGTATCCTTCGTCTTTGGCACATCCGCACTGTCCCAATAACCACTTACCCGCTCAACAGCACGAAAGGCTCTTGAAGGTAAAGGTCCTTCTTCCTTCAAACGCTGTAACACATGCTGCACTGTTTTCTCCAAACCTTGCAAGGACGGAGCCAGACGCTCCCTTAATCGGGCACGCACAGGTTCAAAGAGAGCATAGTCTTCCATCGGAATGACACAGGCAGCATTTGCAAAATATTCAAACACCTTGTGATCACTCAGCAGCGTATTTAAGCTGTCAGCCGTATAACCAGGATCACGAGCCCCCAACACCAAATGCTGGTTTCCGGTTACAGCAGCCACAGGATCGATCTGCACGCAACCAAGGGAGCGAATCAAACTCAAAACTTGGTCGGGTCCCGAAGGTAAGGAAACTGCAGGCCACCGTCCCAGTAAAGCTTGCGTTTGCAGCAAAAAACGCCGAACGTTTTTTTTATTCATGTGCAGCGCTGTTGTCATATGTATAGGTTCTCCCCTTCATTATATGTACAGAATTTATAGCCAATTTATAAGATTGATTCTAACAGTCCACATGATTACTTTCCAACCAAAGAAAGAATCTACCTTCTTACTTATCCAGCAATCCGTTCCTCATAGACAAAATAAAAAGAAGCACCACCATCCTGGATGATCTGCTTCTTGTGTTTGACCTTTTGCAATTTTTCCTGCTTCGTAGGCATGAGCCGTACATGCTGGGATAACGCACCATAATCTCCGTTAACTCTTCGGCTCTGTTCCGAGCACCACTTGCCTGACCGCTCTGCTTTGCGTAATGCTTTTTGTGTTTGTGTACGTGCCATAATGGATCACACACTCCTTTGGTTGATATACACTCAATATATCATGTGCAGCTATGCAAGTGAAGGTGAAGCTTTTTTGTTGAAGAGGATAAGTAAACCATGTCATCCAAATTATAATTATTTAAGCTATGGCTATGGCAAAGGGAAACTGCAACGTAAATTGCCCATTTTCCTCAAGAAGAGTGAATAAAACCTGTTGCAATATAATTAATACAAAAGTTCTTGAAATCAAAAAAGGCCGCTATTATTAGCGTCCTTTTTTGATCTTTCATCTTCTTTATTGTTCAACTTTAAACCATGGACCTGCATTTTGTATGACACCCCATAGTTTCGCTGGCAACACAAGATCTCTAACGTTAGATGATTTAATCACGTTTTGGATTTCCGCCTCCCTTCCTTGTTGAACTTTTTCAACCCACTCTGGATCGGAGATTAATACACGTCCAATTACCGCTAAAGAGAGTCCTTTCTCCATGCTTTCAGAGACATCCTCTGGGCTTTCCAAGGAACCCGCTGCAATTACAAAAATCCGATTGTTGGCATGTTCAACAATCAGCTCAAGATACGTTTTTTTGTTATCTTGGTTATATTTTGGTTTTGATGTAAGGGCTTGTACCAAGGAACCATGAACATAATCAACATTTTCTTCAATCAGTTTATCAATCAGTGCGTAAGTATCTTTCATTCTAAGGGCATCTTGTTGATGTTCCTCTGGGGAAATGCGGTAACCTAAAATAAATGGTTTTGTCGAATATCTCTCAATAGCTTTTTTCACCTCTCGAATAACAGCTATTGGAAAACTCAGACGTTTTTCCAGTGATCCCCCCCATTGGTCTTGACGTTTGTTGAAGAATGGAGATAAAAAGCTTTGAAGTAAAAAACCGTGGGCTCCATGGAGTTCAACACCGTCAAAACCAGCTTCAATTGCACGTCTTGTAGCTTCACCGAACGCATGTATAATTTCCAGAATTTCTTCATGCTTGAGTTCTCTAGGGGATACTGCTTCAGTCAGAGCAACACCGCTCGGACTTACCACGTCACCATTAGGAACTAATTCAGCAATCGCTTTATCTCCAGCATGGAACAATTGAAGAATTGCTGGAGCTCCTCCACTCTTAGCAGCATCTGCCAATTTTTTTAGACTAGGGATAAATGAATCATTATATGCGGCGAATTCATGTGTAAATCCAATCCCATTGGGTAGGACATGAGTACAGCCCGTGATAACTAAACCTACACCATTCACTCTTTTTTTATAATATGCAACTTCCTCATCGGAAATCGTGTAATCATCATTACTTGACCATGTCGTCATCGGAGACATAACCACTCTATTCTTTAAGGTAATCCCTTTATTGAATATAAAGGGTTCAAACAAGTTATTAAATTTACTCATTGTACGTTCTCCTTTGTATTTTGATTTCTAAGTACTTATTTATGGAACAGATGAAGGTAACCCTATCTCATCCATCTCAACCACAAGTTCTACTCAAGAATATCAGGTTAACCTAAGGGGAAGTAAAGCAGGGATTTGATACGTAATTTAAAAGGATTTACTTTTAATAATTTTCTATTTTGATAAAATAACAGTTACAGTAACTGTAACTATGGAGGCGATCAGATGTTTTTTTCAATGAAATATGTGGTGGAGAATTATAATATAACTGCAAAGACACTTCGATTTTATGAAGAGCAAGGGATATTACCGAATATTTCACGCGACGAAAAAGGGAATAGAGTTTATACCGAACAACAAATCGATTGGATTTCTTTTATTCTTTGTCTCAAAGAAACAGGAATGCCAATTTCTAAAATTAAAGACTACAAGGAATCTTATGAGATGGGGAACTCCACCTATTTAGAAAGAGAGGAAATGTTAAAGAAACATAAAATTGAATTACAAAAGAAAATCGAAGAAAGTTTGAAACATATGGAAGAAATAAATTATAAATTAGCTATGTATGAACTTCAAAAAGATGAGGTTAGGAAAAATCCTAACCACAATTTTAAATGTCACGGTCTTGAGGTGAACATTGTCGATACCAGGGGGGGAGAATCAAATATTCGGAATGCTACAACCAACAGATGAACAAACGGAGCTCTAAATATCTATCCAGAAAAATAACCAGTCGCCTATATTTACCTAGCGATTGGTTATAATTGTTTTAAAATCTGCATCTGTCGCATCATCCATTTTTTTTGAGGGAGCCTCCACGGTTTAAAACGTTAATCCTGACTACATTACTACTTTCGATTATATTTAAAAAATCTACATTAAAGCACAGTAGCACAATGCAACCTAGCGGGATTGCCGCTTTCGCCGGGACTGCCACGTCTCGATTGGTTCGTGATCATCTTCTTCGATCAGTTCCAATGCTTCTTCCACTCTTCTGGCTTTGAATAACAGGATTAATTCCATCAGGTCTTCCCGGTCTAGCAGTTTCACTCCATTAACCGCTGCAAGCGTCCGACAGGCTTCGGTGTAACGAGCGGACGTTAATACAATTGACCGGTCGGCTTCATAATAACGCATGGATGTATATATCTCCTGCACTGCACTCAATCCTACGGGATGGTTCGCACCATATCGCTTTGCTTGTATCACACTTCGTCTGCCGAGTCTATCAACAAACACCAGATCTGCCCCAAAATCCCGGCTGCTCGTTGTCTTATGCACCTCATCGTACCCGAGCTCTTCGAATAAATGATAGAGATATAATTCAAATTCCGAACCATCCTCCATCTTGTCGATGTCCTTTATTGTGATTTTGCGAGGATTGGCTTCACTTCGGATCCGCTGCCCGCGCCCGATAACTCGCCGAATAATCCAGGCCAGCAGCAACAATATGATGATACATCCAATGACCCATAGGGTCACATTTTCACTCCAGTTCATAGCTATTCTCCTTGTTTCATTTCCTATGTTCTATCCAACGTCTTACGCTGATATGGCTTGTCACCGCACTAAATATATCAGACTTCCACCTTCATCGAAAGAAAATGAATTCCCTGTAACCGTTAGACTTCCCCAAACATGGTTATTTCGATAAACCAATGATAAAAGGTTACAGTTCGTTCGGTTGAATTCAGCTTGACTTTAATGGTAAAATTCAACAATCGGTTCTTTTTGAACCGAAGAAGAAAGGTGGTTTATCACTTGCATACATTGACCAAACACAAGTCCAAAACATGGGCTGCCCTCATTCTCAGCGGCATGCTCCTCTTCACCATGAATACAACAGGTTACGCCGCTGCTTCAACCGAATCCATGCCCAAACCGGCGTGGACGTCATCTTCCCTGATGTTATCTGAGGCTAATACAGAGAAAGATGTCCTGATCAAGGGAATCCATGCCGTGCCATCCAAAAATCTTGTATATGTACATGCCTCCCAGCCCGTGACCAAAACAAGCAGCAAAACAACACTCGACTGGCAACTGGACTCTCTCCAAGCATTCGATGCTACAACTGGACAATTGAAGTGGAATACGATATTCCATGAGAAAAGTGGTCCTTATACCACCTACTCTGATTCGGTATATGCCAGCAACGGTACAGCTTATGTGTATATGGAATATTCAGACAAAACCAAAAAATTGTACTCATTCAATACATCCGGTAAAACCAACTGGATCAAAACGGTGAATTCACCTGCAAGCATATCCCTATTGGATAACGATACGCTGATGGTTGCTTCAAGTCAGGGCGTACAATCGAATGGTTCGGTTCGCTCCGCCATCTCGTTATATGACAAAAAGGGCACGCTGATTACCGAAAAGACCATCAACGGCAACGTGCTTAAGGCTGATCATGGTCGAATTGTAGTGGATGCCAGTAAACAAACCAAGGTAGGCAACTTCTGGCAGCAAGCTGCGAATCCCAAAGTGGAGATCTATGATCGTACGTTGAATCGTCTGTCCTTTTACCAATTCCCAGCCAATGCGAATACATTAGGGGATGGAGGCGGTGAATCACTGGCCATTCTCGACGATGGTTCCATCATTATGCGTGCCAATTTTGAGAAAACCGGTAACCGACTGATGGGCTTTGGCATCGATGGCAAGCTTGCTTGGGGACGTGCCATTGCTGGTGATGCCTACATTCAGACGGCTGGCAACGGTTATACAGTCTTTACAGGGCAGAAGCTGGAACTGTACACGATGAAAGGCAAAGTGACTGAGCGTACGTTCAAGGACGCACAGCCTGCATTGATGCATGTCGACCAGACACAGGATGGTCAGTATCAGCTTGATTTTGCCAAAACAGGATACATTCTTGATCCACAGACGCTGGAAGACGTGCATATCTACACTACCAGTGCCTCGGTTCCTTCATTAGAAGGTGTTTCAACCTATGTGGATGATGTCATCTATTCCATGAACGATGAGACATTGTCCAAATATGTATTAAAGGCTGCTGCAAAATAATGAACAGAGCGCTTCTGTATGACCGTCTAAACGGTTGACAGGGCGCTCTTTTATTTCAAATTCGCCTGGCTCCCCTCACTTGTCATTTCTTCTCATCCTGTTATACTAGTAACGTTCTCTTGCTTCACCCTAATCTTGATAGGCAAAAGGAGCTTAACCTTCCTATGATTATTCAGTTCATTCGATATAGATAACTTGGGGCATAGCCATAAACCTCTTTTTTTGAATTTCGTGCAGAGGTTTATTTGTTATGCCCTTTTCTTCAGTTATCCAAATCTGAATGAATGGGGTGTTATTCCATGTCAGTCCATCGCAGAGAACGTAGCGCTGCGCTTATTAATCCATACATCCATATGTTGAACTGTCCCATCTGTCATAGCCCTATGGCAACCATTAACTCAGGGAGCATTCAATGTGTGTCCAGGCATAGCTTTGATTTTGCAAGACAAGGCTATATCAATTTCATGACACGTTTTTTCAAGGGCAACTATGACAAACGTTTATTTACTGCCAAAAGGAATATCTTATCGGAAACCGGTATTTATGCTCCTTTGACCGAAGTACTACGCAGGTGGATCTCACGTTATTCGGTTGACATCAGCTATCCCGTGCATATTCTGGATGCAGGCACAGGAGAGGGAACATTTCTGCAGCAGGTTACGCAGAATACTCCAGCCGTTGGCTGGGGCATCGACATTGCCAAAGAAGGCATTGCCATGGCTTCCTCTGCCTACAACCAGCAAATTTGGTTTGTCGGCGATCTGGCATGCAGTCCGTTTGCAGAAGGTCAGCTGGACATCATCCTGAATATATTTTCTCCTTCCAACTATGAAGAGTTTGGACGAATTCTGAAGGATGGGGGATGGATCATCAAAGTCATCCCCCGTGAACGATATTTAATTGAACTAAGAGAAATGCTGTTCCTGAATCGACCTGATCGAGCAGACGGCCGGGAACTTACGCTGGACCGATTCCGCAAACATCATCATCTCATCGCCAGCATTCCGCTGACCTACACGCTCCCCGTCACCGCAAACATGCTGGATTCACTCGTTCATATGACACCACTTTCCTGGCATCGGTCGGGATCATCCCTGGTGAGCATTCAAACTTCCTTGTCGAAGATTACCATTGACGTAGAAATATTGGTGGGAACAATCAGATAACCGTTATGGCTGATTTCAGCCTCCATACAGCCAAAAAGCCGGGCGAGTTCCAACTGGAACTCGCCCGGCTTTTCATGTGATCTGATGCATTATTTCCAGTTCTGCTCGATAAATTCGTCCCGTCCGGATAACGCACGGTCTTCCTTATAATGTTTCTCGTTTTTCTTGTGGTAATCCTGATGATAGTCTTCAGCCGGATAGAACACGACGGCATCCCGAATTTCCGTAACAATCGGTTGAGTGAATCGTCCGCTGGCTGCCAGTTCCTGTTTGGACTGTTCAGCAAGCTCACGTTGACGTTCATTATGCACAAAGATTGCCGTACGGTACTGTGTCCCCCGATCCTGGAACTGACCTCCGTCATCCGTGGGATCAATCTGCGGCCAGTATAGCTCCAGCAGTCGTTCATAAGGGAATACATCTGGATCAAATGTAATCTCAACCACTTCGACATGACCGGTCTCCCCGGTTTTGACCTGCTCATATGTTGGATTCTCGACGTGACCGCCGGCATAACCCGATATAATCCCATGAATGCCCGGTTGTTCTTCAAACGGTGTAACCATACACCAGAAACATCCGCCGGCGAATGTAGCTTTTTCCATTCCGTTCATCCCCTCTTATCTAAACTACCTTCTACACTTACCACTCCGATGACAGAACAACCTTCTGATCGCTGTTATCCCCAGATCTTTTATATTTGGCTTTACAAGGAGAAAATCTGGTGATAAAGGCGAACGCTCCGCTTCTTCAGGTTATTTCTGTCCTCTACGTTCTCGTGTAAATGTTTAGTCCAATTTATATAGATAGCTATTACGCATATCTTTATATATTTTAAAACAACAAGAGGTTGATTGAAAGCCATGGTTATGGCTCTCAATCAACCTCTTCATTGGTAAAACATTTAGCTGACAACTAATTCAAGAAATTATCTTGATTAAGTTACCCGCGACTACGTCCCATCGAACGGAAGATCAAGCTTACGATGGCTACAAGAACGATCGCACCAATCAATGCAGGTACAATGTAGAATCCGCCCATCTCAGGACCCATATCGCCCAAGATTACTCCACCTAACCATCCACCGATGAAACCCGCAATGATGTTACCAATAACACCACCTGGAATGTCACGACCAACGATCAAACCTGCCAACCAACCAATGATACCACCGATAATTAATGACCATAACCAACCCATATCATTCACCTCTAATTAAAGTTTTTGTTGTTGTCTGTCTACTATTAACCGCTACAGAAGCATTTAAACAATTGGCATAAATTTTTTTTGCATATTACCTTTTGTCCCCATGCATCTTTCTCTGCAAAACAAGCCTTAGTCAGGTATGGAAACAGATCGCGTTACTTTCCGGCATCTCACCAGCTCAGGGCTGCGTTATGTACCTCCCGAAAGTCATTGTATGTTAGAGCAGACAAGGTTAGTATCACCAATTGAGGTAGGATTATTTATAAAATTGCGTCATATTATAGGATGGATGGGTTAGATCTGATCAATAAAAGCCTGCACGGCCCTTACCTGGCTGTGCCAGCCAAGTATGTTTGTGGCTCTTATCCAGCTCGCCACGCATCGACTGAATGACTTTCACAATGTCTGTCTGTCCATTCTGATGCCATTCCAGCGCAGCGCTCACATACAACTCACCTAGCTGTGCAAGAGAAAACGTGTCGGTCAAACGAGCTGCTTCTATCGTGCCTTCTTCACCCGCGAATACGGTGAAGCCTCGTTGGCGCAAGTATTGCAAGCGGAGCGCTTCATCTGGCAACGGAATTTCGTAAGCCCGGTCAAACCGTCCAGCACGGTTCATGAGGCCAGGGTCTATTTTCTCAGGATAATTCGTTGTCCCAATCAGGAAAATGCCTTCTTTGGACGTAGCTCCATCCAGTGTATTCAGAAAAAAGGAACGGACTTCATCCGGCATCGAATCGATGTCCTCAATGATCAGTACCATCGGTGCCAACCGCTTGGCAGCCTCGAACACTTCACGCACCGATTCACTGTTGGTATACTCCGTAATCTGCCAATACGCAGCCGGTCCCGGAATACTTCCCGCAATGGATTTTACCAACGTGGTCTTACCATTCCCCGGATGCCCATACAATAAAATGCCCCGTTTGTACGGGATATCATAATCTCTGTAAAAAGAACGATCCGCTTCGAAAAACTGATCCAGCGAGCGGAAAATATCCTGCTTGATCTGTGGCGAGAGAACAACATCCTCTCGTCCCACGGAGCGAGTGATCGATTCCACATGGCGATCGCTGCCATTCCGGGCATCGGTATACACCGTTACTTTTTTCATATTTTGCTGACGTTCCCGCTCCCGTACACTTCCCAGAAATTGCTTCATCTCCTCATCACCGACGGCAAAGACAAAGTCTTCACTGTAGATCCCGTTCTCTCGGAAAAATGGAACCCGGACAAGTGCTACGCCCCATTTCGGATAAGCAAATACGTTATTGCGAATGGAGTAATGCACACCATAAGTGGGTATATCTCCATCATCGTCGTAGTGCAACGTCTGAAGCTCCAAATCCTCGAATATACGGGCTACCAATTCCACTTCGTCACTGCCATTTTGCAAGTCTTCCCGGAGTAACTCCCAATATTCATTGTTCGGGTCAGAACTGGCATACAGCTTGTACTCAACTCCATAGCGCTTATGGAGCGCCTCACTGATTCCACGAATCAGCCTTGAATAGATGGCGTACCCTTCCACTCGAATTCGGGTATCATGTTGTTCGTCATAGGTATAGATCGCCTGGGTTGGATCTGTTTGTTTTTCGTTTATTGTCATTATTTCGCTCCCTTTACCGCTACAAGCGGTTTGCATTTGGCTACAACTTGAGCCAGGCCTGCGCCGGTAACACTGTCTATAATTTCATCTACATTTTTATAAGCCTGAGGTGATTCATCAATAATGGATTCAAGTGAGCGTTGGTTTACCACGATCTCATCTTCTGTACCCACACCCAGTGCCTTAGCAAAATCTTCCACGCTAATCAATCGTTTTGTTGCCGTCCGTGAACGGATGCGACCCGCACCGTGACATATTGAATAATAATTATCAGCACCCTGCGGCTGACCTACCATGATATATGAAGCAGTTCCCATGGACCCCGGAATAAGCGCCGGATGTCCTGTTGCCAGATAAGGCTTTGGATTGTCCGCGTGACCTGCCCGCAATGCACGTGTCGCCCCTTTGCGATGCACAAAAACGGAATCTTGGTCTGCATGGGATTCCTCCCAGGCATAGTTGTGCATCAGATCGTATAACGTACGGAATTCACATTTGGAGCCAAACACATCCCGGAATGCTTCGCGAATAGCATACGCAATCAGGTGCCGATTGACAACAGCGTAATTCAATGCAGAATACATCATGTTCACATAATGACGACCTTCCGTATGCTCCAGTGGAGCAAATACCAGTCTGGGATCGGATGTACCCAGGTTAAGCCGCTGCATGACTTTGGCAATCGCTGACGAGCTCGTCTGACTTACATAACCACCCCATGCACGAGAGCCGGAATGAATCATGACCACGACCTGTCCATCATACAATCCCCAAGCTTCAGCGATTTCACGATTCTCTTCAGCGATCTCAATCGCCTGGATCTCGGCAAAATGATTTCCCCCACCCAGTGTTCCGAGCTGACGATGCGAACGATGCCACGTCATATCAGGAACGTGGTTTAACACGTCCTCATCGTAACTGAACTTACTGCTTTCCACATGTGTCAACGCGGTTGATTTTTTCGGTGTATAGCTGTCCGGAACATACTTTTTGGGTAAACCATGCAGTCCTTTACGAACAATATGCTCCAGTCTTATATCCGAGTAATGACCTCGCTGGTTCGCCTCCATCGGCAATACTTTCTTAATGGCCTTGACGAGTTTGCGGCGAAGCTTGATGTCTTTCAATTCGTCCTTGTGCAAGTTTGTCATATGCACTCGCATGCCACAGCCGATGTCACTGCCCACGATGGAGGGAGAAACGTATCCGCTCTGCGCATCCCACACGGCTGTCGTTCCAATGCATGTACCTACACCGACGTGTACGTCTGGCGTGTAACTCATATAAGAGATTCCCGGAATCTGCAGATTATTGTTGGCCATCTCGAATACCTTGTAATCGAGCGAGGAGAAAAGCTGTTGCGCCGCATATACGGTTAGGTCGCCTGCAGGCAATTTTACTTCATGCCGGTAGCCACCTGCGATTTCATTTGGATTAGTAAATAAATTAAATTCTGTATTCATAAAAGTGTATTATTCCTTCCTGTACGTTCAGCAAATTCGGTTTGCTGATTCATCTGTAAAATAAATATAAAAAAAGCCATAGGCTAATCGCCCATGACTTCTACTGAATGACAATAACGGAGAACAGAGCAGCATAAACATGCTGTGTGTCTGTCATCCATCGCTATAATATAAGCGAAGAACGCATATCGATTATAAAAACCGCTAAACGATATGCCTATCCCCTATGTCGACCGTATGAGGCCAATGAAACGATGAGCCGGATATGCTATTGTGTCTACGTTGCGCCCTGTTTGAATCAAATCATAACCAAGCATCATGTCTCTCGGCCTCCCTTCGTTAATGTTAGTCTTATATTAAGGGGACTAGAATTCATGTGTCAACCCTTTTCTTGGAAATTGGACCCTGTTGCATATTGCATATGTAAACAAAAACAGGAGATTGTCCTAGGACAATCTCCTGTTTTCCAAATAATAATGATGTTGTTAGCGTAACATGATTATTACAGTCCTGCTTGTTTTTCCAACTCTTCAACCGGATTTTCGTCTTCTTTTTCAGGAACTTTGGAAGACAGGAACCAACCACATACCGCAATGGTGATCAGTACAATATAGAATCCGAATTTCCAAATTTTATTTTCGGGGAAATGCTCATCCAGAACACCCAATGAAGGGTGCGCGAGTGTAATAACTGCTAGCTTAACCCCTACCCAACCTACGATGACAAAGGCCGCAACTTCAAGTCCTGGACGGGAATGAAGCAATTTCACAAAGTATGAGGCTGCAAAACGCATGATCACAAGCCCGATGAATCCACCGAGGAAGATAACGATAAACTGTCCACCGTCGAGTCCGCCGATTGCAGGCAATCCACTTGGTGGCAACGCCACGGCCAAAGCAACAGCAGCCAGAATGGAATCAACTGCAAATGCGATATCCGCTACTTCGACCTTGAAAACGGTCATCCAGAAACCGGATTGTTTTTTCGGTTTCTTAGGCGTTGAATCAGCTGCTTCATCTGTCTTATTGCGACTACCCAGTATCTTTTTAACGATGTGGTTAATCGAAATGTACAGGAGATACAAGGCACCGATCGCTTGCACCTGCCATACATCGACGAGGAAAGAGATCAGGAACAACGAACCTAAACGGAAAACAAATGCACCCATCAAACCATAGAACAACGCTTTTTTGCGCTTATCTTCAGGCAAGTGTTTAACCATGATTGCGAGTACCAATGCATTATCTGCTGCGAGTAATCCTTCAAGGACCACTAAGACAGCAAGCACCCACCCATATTCTAATAATAATGAAACATCCAACATTGACTCCTCCTTAATATTCTTATGATGTACAAAAAAAAGGACCTTTACCATCACTGGTAAGGTCCTTTTATATCCACAAAAAGAGACCTTTACCGAGCATGAAAACTTGGTAAAGGTCTCGCTAACAACAAAATTGCTGCCAATAAAGCCGGGGATATGATCCCGAATTGACGACTTTACTGTAAAAGCTACTCCCCTTTAACAGGAATATGTAGTTTTAGTTGGAACGGGTTGTTTAACCTGTACTCATCATATTTCATAACGTTAAATAAAGTCAAGCTTTATTTAGTTGACGATACAGCTTACGGAATACGACAACATCGTAGATCATATTCCCCAGTGGAATGAAAGAAACAAAGAACAGAGCAATTGGACGGCGCAGACGCCATTTCTGTGAGGTGTACATAGTCACCATAAATAACAAATACATTAAAAACAAAAAACCGTACAGATTCCCAAACCATGTGACAGCCTGCGGCATAACCCCGGCATCTCTCAACGGAAAAGCAACAAACAGTAGCAACACGTACGAAATGCCCTGCAACCACAACATCAGCCGGAAGCGCCCCAGCGTAGAATGTAACATTATTTTCCTCCTGCTTTTATACATGTAACGAATTCAATTGTTCCGTTACAGTATATCACAAAAGCTGAATATCTCGCTTAATGCCATGCAGCAGATTTTTCCTGCATACTTATATGGGTGGTTCATCTACCATTTCGCAGGAGCCAAATGCATTAACTTCTCATAAGATATATGACGAAGATTGTTACAGATGTCGGACAAGGAGGAGCCTGATCATGAAAATAGCTATGGTTGCACCCGAGAAATTGCCTTTGCCCGGTAATGGTTCCGTGGAAATCTGTATCCTGGGCATCGCTCGTGAACTAGCCCATCGCCATCAGGTGACCATTATAAGTCGTCAAATGCAAGGTCTCGCCGCCACAGAACAGATCGACGGGATCACCATCCAACGTGTCCCTGCATCGAGTCCTGTCATGTACACCAAAGCAGTTATACGTCTGTTATCCAAACAACCCTACGATGTAATTCAAGTGGATAACAGGCCACGAAGTATGGCTACCATCAAACGAGCTTTTCCACACACTCCCGTTGTACTCTATCTTCACTCGTTAACATTTGCTCAGCCCGGACCTTCCAAACTCACATTAATGAAAAAAGCTGATTGGATTGCCGTCAATAGCAAATCCCTCAGACAAAGGTTAGGCCGCAGATTTCCGTTGGTAAAACACCGGATGAGTGTTATTCCATTGGGTGCAGATCTAAGCCGCTTCAGACCTGTTGAATCCAGCGAAGAACAGATTCATCTGCGTACACAATTTGGAGTAACTAAACCATTCTCTATTCTGTATGTCGGCAGGCTGATCCCTGGAAAAGGTGTAGACGTATTAATTCGTGCGACTGCCCTCCTTCAGCAACAGATGCCTGTTCAACTGGTTGTTGCAGGCAAAGGACCTCCGTATTACATGCGTAAACTTCGTGAACTTGCCCAAAAACAAAAAGTCCATGTTTCCTTCCGTGGTCAGATAAACCATGAGCATATCGATCAGTTGTATCGGGCAGTCGATTGTCTGGTCTGTCCGTCTCAAGAACATGAAGCTTTTGGCCTGGTTAATGTTGAGGCGATGGCTTCAGGATTACCCGTCATTGCATCGGATAACGGAGGTATTCGTGAGATTATTGAATCAGGTATCAATGGATACCTTGTCACTGCTTATAAGCGTCCCCAACGTTTCACCTCTTACCTGTACAAACTTGCAAGCAATCCCACTTTTGCCGAGATGTTAGGGAAGGCTGGCCGAGACAGCGCAAGGGCACATTTCAGTTGGGCAAGAACAGCCATGCATCTGGAAGCCACCTATACCAGGCTCATCCGTAAATGAGCCTTTCTTCTGTTACGATGATCAAGCTTTTTCACGAAATTGCCATCCCTTAATCAAAGAATCCATCTGCGGAACAGGAATGTGACTCATCTCAATTAACTCCATAATAACCATATCTCTCATCATGAATCGTACTTTGGCACACGTTAGTTGATGAAATACATCGTAGAATGCCTTCCCGGTCCAACATCCATGAGGTACGACAAGTGGATCATTAACGATATAACCTACGACTCCAATCGGGGGAATAACAACCTTAATCGCTTGATGGTCCAACCGATTATCTGGATCTTTGACGAGATACACGGTATCCCCCACTTGTAAAACCTGTACTCCATGGTAGTGGTTCATCCCATACATAGCTGCGAATAATTTGGTGCTCATATTACCTGCTCCTTTTCCTGTATTTCTCCATGATTAAAATTTTTACAAAGATATATCGGTTTCATAACGTTCCAACCACTCGACAAGTTGCCTGCGTATCTCTCTACGAAACTCACGAGGTTCAAGTACTTCTGCCTCGGGTCCAAATTGATACAACCATTTCAAAAATTCTCTGCTGCTATTCAGTGTCACTTCAAATAACAATCCCCCATCCGACATATTCGTCATTCGCGGGCGAACAAACATTTCTTCTTCTTTTATGTAGGGGGCCACTTTCTCAGAGAATCTTACCTTGAAATGGATATTTTCGTCACCACGGTCAATAGACCATGTGTTCTTCATGTACTGCGTTATGTTGAAATCACCCTTATCAAAACCGGTATTTGTTCGTGTCACATCCAAAAAACGGCTGATCCGAAACAATCGAACTTTTTGCAGCAAATGGCAGTATCCGATCAAATAAAAACGTTGATCACGTGGAATGAGATAATAGGGATCGATATCCCGGACTGTGATCTCATTTCTTGTCAGCGTATGATATTGAGTACGAATGGTTTGCTGGCTTAGAATAGCTTCGATGATGGGAATCAGCAGATTCGGGTCTTTTCCTTCCTCACGATAAGCTGGCGTGCCCATCCGAATAATTCCCGCAATATTCTCTACAATGTCACTGTTTCTTGATTTTAATTTGGTATGAGCCGACATAACCTTGTCAAACGCTGAATCGAACTCAGCAGGTAACTTGGAGGTATCAACTACGGACGGAAGCATGGAGAAGACCATTGCTTCCTGTTCAGTAAAATCTAATGGATACATCGCAAACTCACCAATAAATCGGTAACCCTTGCCGTATCCTTCATTCATAATCGGGGCGACCCTATCCAAAATCCGGAGATCACGATAAATCGTGCGTACAGTCGTACCGCATTTCAGCGCCAACTCCTTGGCCGAAATTCCAGGATTTGCTTGTATAGCCTGAAGTATACGCAGCAGACGAATTAATTTCTCTGTCATGTAGTTTCTCCCCTTCGATATTTTATCGGCAAGGAAAACTAGTTCCTTTAGTACAGAACTAAATCTTTAGTCCCAATGTTATTTTTCGCAATTTCACCATTTTTGTATAGTCCAATTGCACTCTTACCCCCTTTTAATATACATTCTCTTACTTGCTTGCGTAAAACATTAACGCAAAAGACCTTAAACCTAAGCCTGAAAGCCTATACAATTTTCTAAAAATAATACAAAAAAAGCCCTGATCTCTACAAAGAGACAAGGCTTTTCTCGGAATTACTGGTTATGCAACTGTAATAATTGATTCATCACATTTGCCATATGCTCACAGAGTTCAGCAATGTCCCCCATCTGGTCTTCATTCACACTGCGGTCAAAATAAACGTGAGCCGTGACGTTATACATGATTGGCTGTTCATCAAAGATATATCGGATGTTCTGGCACATCCTCTGCTCAGGCCAGCTCTTCTGTAATATCGGACGAATAACCGAGCACTGCTTCTCAGGTTCCTTCACAACCATACTAAACCGTAGTTCCAAGCGGCAACCTGGATTCGCACCAGGCGTCTCCAGGATCTCCGCTGCAAGCTCCTCAAGGGAACTACTTAATACAACTTCCCCTGTTACTTCCGGGCGATCCCTAAGACAGAATTGTAATGTGAACTCTCTAGACATCACCCCCATCTCCAGCCGATCTTTACGTCCCGTAATCTGAATACGTTCGTCAAGGTTATCCATATCATAAAGATAATTCTCAAACCCGACTTTCAGATTGTCATACACCGTTGGATCAAACATTGAATTAAACCTACTTTCTTACCCTTTAACATGTATTGTAGTACATTCTCATTTTTCATGCGAACGATGTGCCTATTGAACTCTCTTGCTCGGAAAATAAAAAAAGCCCAGTCACGAGGACTGGGCTTTGGTTAAGCATGAGATCTGGCAAGATCCCTGAGCTTCGCTTATTCTTCTGTAGCTTTTTCTTCAGCTGCCGGTTCAGCTTCCTCAGCAGAAGCTGTTGGTTCTTCCTCAGCCGCTTGTGGCGGCATGACGGACGCGATGATGGACTCAGGTGATGTTACGAGCGTCAAACCTTTATCCAGTTTGATATCCGCAGCAGTCAAGCGATCACCAATGTCCAACCCGCTGACATCCACCTCAATGGACGTTGGCAGATCCGCAGGCAATCCTTCTACTTCCAGCTGTGTCTCCTGTGTCTGGAATACACCGCCAGCTTTCGAGCCGGCCGCTGTTCCCTGGAAGTCGATCGATACACTTACGCTGATCGGCTTGTTCTTGGAAATTTGCAGGAAGTCTACATGCAGCAAACGTCCGTTACGCTCTTGCTGATCCTTGATCAGCACCGGAACCGTTTTACCGCCCTCCACATTCAGGTTGAACATTTCGGAGCGGCCTGTGCGTGCCACTTTCAGCATTTCTTTTTCATCTACATGTATTGAAGCACCTTCAAGTCCCGGGCCGTAAACAACTGCGGGAACTCGTCCGCCTTGTCTTAACAGGCGCAGTGCTGCACCTTTCTTTTCCGTTCTTGGCGTTGCTGTAAGTTGAGCCATTTTTCCGTTGGATTTCATGATTGAACATCCTCCTTCAAGGGATCACTACATTATATTTGTTGGAAAGCGCTGAGGCTTATCTCATAGACCATGATGGTCTTTTTTCCTTTGGCCGAATCGTGGGCCATATCTATATTTACCCCAATGATAGAGGATCTCAAACACGAAACAGGACAATTCTTTATTTTCTGGCAAGTTATGCGGCTTATATTCAGACCAAAAAAGCAGTCGGAATCTCTTCCAACTGCTGGTTTAACAAGGTTTTGACGAACTACATTCGAAATTATAAATAAAGAAACTATGCGCTATTGCGATCCTCTGTTTTTTCGCTTTCACGAATGATCTGCATCTCGTCTGATCCGCTACGGACAATAATGTGTACATCCCCGTCTTCAGGTACAATGTCCACGTAACGGTCTCCGCACGTATCTTTAGCTTCCCATTCGTTCAATCGAATGATCAATCCCAGGTGATGCAGACCTGGAGCAACGCGGAAGCGGGCTTCGGCGGCATTTCCGACTTGTTCCAGCCGTACTGCTCCGTCCTCCATACCTGTGCCCCATACCCAGACATCCCAACCTTCATAATGCTGGTCTTCCCGTTCGTAACGAAGCGTGACAGTTCGCGAAACCTGTTTATGAATCGTTACGCCAAGCGTTGCCCGGATTCCTCCAGCTTCAGCAATAATCCGGGTTACTCCAGGTGTCATCGCACGTACGATCCCTGCTGCACTCACCGCTGCAATTTCTGGATGAGAAGAGCTCCAGCGTATATTTGAATCCTGAAGCGGCTGACCAAATTGATCCAAAACCAAAGCACGGAAGCGACTGATTCGAGTCATGTACATGACAGGTTCGCCCACAATTTCGATTCGTTCAGCATGACGATAGTCCACTTGTAACATACAGCTTGCCGTTATGTCCCCACAGTGGACTGTGATCGAAGCTTCCCCTCGTTCCAGTGCATGGATTGTACCATCAGGCTGGATCTGAATAATATCCGGATCAGAAGAGGTCCAGGTAACTGGAACTTTTTCTACCACATTGCCAATGCTGTCCCGTACGATCGCTCGCAGTTGAGTGGTCTCCTTCGAACTATATACCTGGCGAGGAAAACTAATCTCCACTGTTGATGGTTCAGCGCCTCCAGCATGCTCTGTGTCATACAGTACCATTAAAGACCATCGTTCTACCTGAACAGTACCACGAACAGTCTCGATCACGTCTGTGCCTGCCTGATGATCATTAACTACAACATGCCAGTCCCCTTCCCTCAGGTCGACATGCTGCTCATGTTCCGTTCCGTTATAGATGACCATAATCTGATTCCAGGTGTCCTGATTCGCACCATCCTGAAGTATAAAGGCAACTACATTGCCATCCGCACGAATAACACGAAGGTGATTTCGTACCTGTTCAGCATCAATCATACGAAAAGCGGGATGTGTTCTCCGCAAATGAATAAGACCACGATAGTAGTCGAACACCGGTCTGAAGCGTGATTTGTTGGCCCATGTGATGGCGTTCACCGCATCCCCGCTCCGATAACTGTTATGATCACCGGCTTTGGATCTGAGCATCTCATCCCCTGAATGCAGAAACGGAATTCCCTGAGAAGTAAGCAGAATGCCGGAAGACAGTAAAGAGCGACGAACCATCTCATGATTCAAAACATCATCTGCATCCACATACCGATATGGATCTGCTGCTTTTACCGCCGACTCAGCACTTCCGCCTCCCACCGGCTGTCCGTCCTTCCATACGGGAAATCCTAATTCATGTCTAAGGTTCATTGTTGTCGCAATTTTATCCCACAGATTGAGATTGTCATGGGCAGTTACATAGTTGACAACTTCCACAGGTGAAGATGTGAAATCATCCAATGCTCCTGCTAATCCCCTAATAAGCTCATATTCCTGCCCTCCGGCACCCGTGACAAACCCTCTGCCACTGCCATCACTATCGCCCTTGATTGCACTGCGAAAATGATCATTAAATACAGCAAATCCCTGACCACGCTGGGTTCCTTTTAATGTTTTGCGGTCCAAAGGTGAGTCTCCACCCATCCAGGGTTCCCCATAGATCAGAAACGCCGGATCGATCTGCTCCCGCAATTCACGTGTCAATTCATTCATCGTTTCCGTATCAATCAGGGCCATAAGGTCAAATCGAAATCCGTCCACATGATATTCTTCTGCCCAATATCGGAGAGAATCCAGAATATATTTTCGCACCATTGGACGTTCGGTTGCCAATTCATTGCCTACACCAGAACCATTACTGAGGGTGCCATCCTCCCGATAACGGTAATAATAGCCTGGTACAACTCGTTCAAAAGGCCCCTCTTCCACGCTATACGTGTGATTATAGACAACATCGAGTACAACGCGAATGCCTTGTCTGTGCAGCGATTGAACGAGTGATTTGAGCTCCCGAATTCGAACTGCAGGATCACGAGGATCTGTCGCATACGAACCTTCAGGAACGTTATAATGCTGGGGATCATACCCCCAGTTGTATGGTGCTCTGACATTTGAACCCACATCTGCCGTAGCGAGTTCATTCACCGTCTGATAATCCGCCACAGGCAGAAGATGTACATGAGTGACTCCCAGTTCGGCAAGATGGTCTACGCCAATACTATTGCCTGCTCTATCCGTCAGACCGGATGCCGTGAATGCCAGATATTTTCCCTTATACGGAATGTCTGCATGTGGGTCTGAGGAGAAATCACGGACATGCAACTCATATAACACGGCATCAACAGGACGCAGAAATGCAGGTTTGACATCCAGGTCCCAATCGACTGGATTGGTGGTCTCCGGATCTATAATAGCCGTTCGTTGCCCATTAGCCGTTACCGCTCTGGCATAAGGATCAACAACCACTTCAATCCGCTGATTATCATGGATAATTCGGTACATATAATAATGTCCTGCCCAATCGCCGCTGAGCTTCAGACTCCATATTCCGTCCGCATCGCGCGTCAGAGTATGTTCCTGCCCATTTTCATGATCTTGTACTTTACCATCCTCGTTGTAGTGCCCTTCATCGTCAAAAACCAATATATAAACCCGTTGTGCCGTAGGTGCCCACAATTTAAAAGTACTTGCTGCACGAGTATATGTTAAGCCAAGATCGTTGCCTTCGTAACGAAAAGAAGTCCATTCCGGCATCGTTCCCACCGCCTTTATATCCATTGATTTCGTGTTGTCCCGATGTTACGGAGCGGGACGTGTTTTGTCAACCCGGGGTTGTCTGTACTCATCATATCGGTACAATTTGCGTATTCAATTAGCAATCGCTTTCAAAATATAGGATATGAAAACAAGCGCCATAGATTGACAGCATTTGTACCTGTCCTGACAAAAAAAGTTTGGAATATACAAGAATATAATGCAGGATGTCATTTGGTTTCCAAACAAAGCTATACTTAACTACACATTGAACTGGCGGATGTTCTAGTACTTCCGAGTATAAGAAACTCCTGTTATGGTCGAGCCATCACTCTTTAACTCTACAAAAAATCGCCCTTCCGATTGGAAGGGCGACTCATTTTCATTTTTCACCCAAGCTATAGGAAATTGGACATGCCCTTGTAAGCACTCATTCTCTTACTAGCACACTACATTTCCTTGCCTGGCAAGTAGGGTCGATCAGGAATTGGAATACATCACCGTTATGGATATCGCATTCACATGTACCTGTCTGTCCTGTATGGTACGTATCGTATCAACGCCTGCTTGTCCTTTCTCTACAATCACATTCCATGTCCCTGTGGGAACAGCGATTTCACGGTTTTCTTTCGCAGCGTTATAGATGACAACAATGCGTTCCCATGAATCGCTGGCTGCTGTACCGTTCAGTTCATAGGCTAGCAGCCCATTGCCTTTTTTTATCAGACGAACATGCTTCTCGATCTCTTCCCGTGTACGAAGCCGAAAAGCTGGATGTTCTCGCCGAAGACGGATCAGCCCACGATAATAATCAAATACCGGCTTGAACAGCTTCTTCTGCTCCCAATGTATGGCATTGACTGCGTCCCCACTCTGATGGCTGTTGGCATCCCCATATTTGCTGCGAAGCAGCTCATCTCCAGCCGCGATCAGGGGAACACCCTGGGAGGTTAGAACGATACCATTGGCAAGAAGACAACGCCTAACGGTCTCATTCTCCAGAATGTGTTCCGGATCAATCTGTAGGTAAGGCTTAGCCTTCTCTACACCCTCTTCCACACTTTCGCAACCACGAATACGTCCATCATCGTCATAGGTGAGGAAATTCAATGTATCGTGGAGTCCTTGTGTACGTGCGACTTTGTCCCACAGGTTGAGATTATCGTGCACCGTTACATAGTTGATCGTCTCGGATGGACCATCCGTAAAATCCTGAATGGCTCCCCGGACGCCAGTCCACAATTCGTCTTCTTTCCCGTCCGCCCCCGTCGCAAATCCCGTACCCATTCCATCGCTGTCTCCCTTGATCACTCCGCGGAAATTATCGTTAAACACAGCAAAACCCGCCCCGTGTTGCGTTCCTTTTAGGGTCATATCATCCCCAAGCGGCGAATCCAGTGCGCCCCATGGTTCACCATATAACAATATGGAAGGTGACACTTCGGTGTGTAATTCCGCTGCAAGCTGTTTCATCGTTGTGGTGTCGATCAGGCCCATCAGATCAAAGCGAAAACCGTCCACATGGTACTCCTCTGCCCAGTAGCGGACCGAGTCGATGATAAACTTGCGAACCATGGCGCGTTCAGTAGCCACCTCATTGCCTGTACCTGAACCATTGCTATAGGTTCCATCGGCGTTTTGACGATAGTAGTACCCTGGTACAAGTTTTTCAAAAGAGCTGCCTGCCGTATCAAACGTATGATTATATACCACATCCATAATGACACCTATTCCCTTGTTATGAAGGGCAAGCACCATGGATTTGAACTCACGGATTCGTGTCTCCGGGTCATCTGCACGTGATGCATAGGAACCTTCCGGGACATTATAATGGAGCGGGTCATATCCCCAGTTATAGTTGGAGGCATCCGTCGTATCACCATCTACTCTGGATTCATCCACCGTCGCAAAATCAAACACGGGGAGCAAATGCACATGGGTAATCCCGAGTTCAACCAAATGATCAATCCCCAGTGTGTTGCCCTCCGAATCACGCAGACCCGTCTCGGTGAAAGCCATGTATTTGCCTTTATTCGTTATACCAGATGATGGATGAATGGAAAAATCACGTACATGCAGTTCGTACAAGACTGCATCTACAGGACTGGTCAATTGCGGGCGAATATCCTCACTCCATCCATTCGGATGTGTCTGCTCCATCCTCACAATTACACCCATTTCTCCATTCATGGTCACTGCTCGTGCATAGGGATCTACAGCATGGGTTGAATGTCCATCTTCGAAAGTAGGCTTGTACATGTAACGGTAGCTACTTAAATCACCCTCCAGTTCCAGAACCCAGATGCCTTGTTCTTTCTTTTGCATAGGTAACGTCTGCTGTTTCCGTTGATTGGGCTCTTCCTCCGGGGTTCCCCCTGTCAAAGGTGGATACAAAAGTAGTTCCATCTGAACAGCTAACGGTGACCAGACTTTGAAGTGACAGGTTTGTGCTTCTAATGTGACACCTAAATCTCTTCCTTTGTATGTATCTTCTGAAATCAATAGTTCCTGCTTATCCTCTTCAATCATGTGTGTTGTTCCCCTCTCGTTGAGAAAATTGATGAACATGGATGGTACGAGTGCTCCTTACCCTTTATACCCGTTCTGCTGCCCAACCATAATCCGAATTACACAAAAGAAGACAAACGTCATGTAGGTTCACATTACGCCTGCCTTCTTTATGGGTAAAACGATATCTCTCTAATGCGGTACCTGGGATTGGAAATCATTCCGGCTAGATTGATCCGCGTGGTACAAAACCACGTCCCCATCTTTCATCGGCCAGCTTCTTCCCTGACCATCTACCGGGCTGTTATCGAAACCTTCCATTTGCCACTGATTCATCAACGGTGCATGAATATATTGCAGATGTGGTGCATTCGTATTGCCACTGCGCAAAGTTTCAATATTAAAATTTACTACAATATAACCGTCCCTCAGAAATACCGTTGCCTTCTCATCCAACCGGTTTTGTCTGGCAAGCGACTCGAGATCGGTTTCTTTGGGCACTGCATATACATCCGCTGGCAAGCTATATTCCCCATACCAACGCTGAATCGCTGCATTCGCCCGATCCACATTAACACTGGAGGGAATATCTGTTTTTGGGCCAATGAGTGTGCGGATCTGTGGAGGAAGAATCATCCAGTCATAACGACCTACCCACGTTTTATGATGAGAGGTCTGATCCACGAAACGAACCATATGTTCAGCCATTGTACCCTGATTTCGTTCCTCCGCCGACAGTTCATAGGTATACTGATAACGCGCTGTATCACCTAACTCCGTACCGGGGACATTCCGCAACCGTGAGTTAAGGACAACAAAGCGTTTTTCTAAATCTTGCGCCGATCCGATACGAATGAGTCGTTCCTGTCCTCGATGGTAGTATAAATCCACTTCTTGCCGGGTGGTGCCATCTTTACTCACAAAAGAGAACGTCGGCGTGATTCGGATACCATCTTGTTTCCCAAACATATTACCCATGGTTTTCAGATCAAACTTGAAATGGTAACCCGTCTTCACTGCAGCATTTCGGAACCCCTGTACCGGATGACTGCCGGGACGAATGGGAAGTACAAAGGGAGCCAAATTACCTCGGGGATCTCCGTCTATACTGTTTCCTCCGGTCCAGTAACTCACACCTGTTGGTTCGGGGCTGCCCATCCGCTTGCGGAATACATTCTCCCAGTTGTAGTCTGAAATATCGGTGATGTGAAAATCATACAACCGTCCGATAACCTCTACAGCAACGGTATCTGCTGCGACATGATGGGTCAGATTTGTGTTGCCATCCTGTTGTTCTGTCAAGTTTGCAGGTGCATTTTCGGCGATATTACGGAACTCTATCTGGTAATTCCCTTCATCTACCCATACAGGAAGATAAAAAGGGGTGTCCAACTGATTTACCGGAATATCCACCCAAGTCAGGGACGGGATGAACTGGCTTCTGGCAGCGTTATACACATCGAATGGAAAACGAACCTGTTTGATCCGGAAATATTTCGCATAATCACGGTTTCCATAACCAGGGTAACTCCCTACATCCAAATGTTGACCTGAAGTTGGGATTCGTACAATGAATGGACGCTCTAGAATAAGTGCAGCTCTGGTCGGATCGGGTGTAGTCTTCTGATTATGCGGCTGATCATCTGATACCCAGGCATAGTTCACAACTGGAGTATGTACTGTCACCGAGTTGATGCCCAGAATGGGGAACTTCTGATCCTGCCCACCGTTAACATTGCCAGGGAGCAGTCCATACGTAATCTCACCCGTGGTGGGCTGGTTAGCTTTGTTCATCAATGTGTTCTTGATCGTCAGACGGTTCTGGTACAGAACATCGTCTCCAATCATGCCAGGTTGCGGGATCGTCCCAGGTCTTGGAGCGGTTTTCTCCAATGGGGCAGGATCCATAATTGTCGCTCCATTAAAGGTCACCTTGTCGTTATTAACAGTGTTCTCTCTAACCTTCGCTTCAGCTTCAGATTGAAACAATGACGTTTCATCTGGCGTAGGCGGTTCTGTGGAACCACCCGGAACCCCTTTGATGCCAAGATCAATTTCTTGACATGGCGCAGGTTTCACATGATTGGTAACCGCAGTATCCATAGCTGATTGCAGAGTCGGTGGTGTATATGCATTGGGCATCAGGGTCACGGTGTCACCATAACCGCCTAGTGCATAGTTAGATACTTTGGCCTCATTTAACTTGTATACCTCCAAGTTATCGATCTGCCAATAGCTATATGTCCTTGTTACTTGCATGGTTTTATCCCCAGGGACGTCAAGTTCTCTGGGCTCAGGAGGTGTTCCTGGATCCCCCTCACCACTAGACGCTCTTCCCGGAATCGTCCAGGTTTTATGATAAACCCTTTTCACAGGAACCGTGTAAGTCACCGTTCCTGTCATGTTAACCCAACGGTGCTGAAACAGATATTCCTTGGCCAAGACATTGGCATAGAGATCTTCCGAAGTTGGAATACCACGGGTAACATCGAACTTCTCAGATCCACGCTCGTCTGCCTTCAACACACCTCGAACAAATGGGTCTATAACCGATGCTTCGATAACCGTGCCTCTACTAGGTGGGCTGATGGTCACAGGGCAAGCGTTCGCAGGGTCGCCCCCCGGATCTCCATCATTACCACCTTCCCCATTATCCGTGCAGTCCTTCACCTCAAGCACCTGAGTCCCTTGTTCATCCAGTTGCTGAGCAGAATCAAGAAAATGAGCTTTGATGGTAGTGCTACCCACGATCCCTTTTGTCGTAATTTTGCCATCAGCACCAATCGTGGCTATTGTTGGATTCGAGCTCTGCCACGTCAATTTGGGATGAGCTGTCAGTTTATGAACAGAGCGATCTGGTTTGGTTAGAATTGCTTCTGCCTGTAGAGGTGTCGTATTGGATTTACAAGCATTCGGCAGATTCACAACGAGTCCTGGCTCAGACGTAACTGTTATGGTAGCGGTATCCGAGATCAGATATGTACCATTGTTCCAGATCGCACGCACAGTGACCGTGCCAGGACTTTCGGCCGTTAACATCCCTGTTTTGAGCTCTACACTCGCAATTGTCTCGTCAGAAGAAAACCATTTGATCTCTGCTTCCCTGCGGGATACGTCGATGCCCCCATTAAAATCTGTTTCGCCATAATTTTTGGTCTTCACCTTGGCTATCATCTGCTGGGTTTTTCCTATGGTAAGGGTAGAATCCTCTTCTACAGTTATCTCTTTTTCTTCTTCCAAATCACCTTCCCAGATGATATCCATGGGTGTAAAATAAGAAGCATTGTATTTAGGACAGCCCGCAGTTGTTTGCCCACCATTTGCGAAAGGGCTCTTCTCGGTTGGTATATGGTACCCTCCAGTAATTGTTCTTATTGCAACAATTGTTGAAGGAAAAGGTGGGGTTGGGTCTCCCACACCAGTATATGAATCTTGATCTGATCTCCCCTGATAATTAACATCATGGATTCGGACATTAAAGATACTTGAGACTTCTATTCGTCTGGAATTATAATCAGGCCAGTTTTCTGCAGGCCATCTACTGAAATCTACACTATCTGGAACTTCTGTAGCAGCAGGAAATGGACTGGAGCAACTCCCTGCATTATTCGCATAAGTTGGTCCCCCAGCATGGTCAGCTCTAAATTGTCCGCTATCCACTTGGTACCAATATACCCCTGGCCTCCCTACAGTAGGAGTGGCTAATATTGTAACCTTCCGAGGGTTTTTCATAGATTTAGGTCCATACTCATCTGTAGCAGCATAAACAACGTTCATAGGTAAGTACAATACTAACAATACTAATATTTGTGAAATAAATATACTCACTAAAATAATAGCAGAAAAATAATTAAGCTTTTTCATTACAACTTGCTCACCATCCTGATAAGGCTACCTTTGAATTTTAAATTCTCCTTCTGTATCTGATTTCAGAAAATAAGACCAAGATTTATTCCTTAAAGTCGATGTAGTCCAAAATCTTTTCTGTAATCCTTTTTTTATAAGTTCTCCTGAGTCCATAGGAATTGTCACATTACTCTGTTTCTTAGCCAAATCTAAATCAAGACGATTAAATTGTATTAACGAATCCGAAAGACCTTGGTTAAATGTAATTAAATTCGAGGTTTCTAAGTTAGATGTAAATGACACATCTGCAAAAGTCCTATAGGAGCCACTTGCGTATTTATCCGGAAGAAAGAGCTTCGCGTAAATACCCTTCGGCTTATTTTGAGTAGCGTCTACAACGATAAAACGATGAATTTTTAATACACCCGACTTATTGCTTAAATTGATATTTCCTTTCGATAAATCAGATATCATGACCGAACCTGAACTATATTCATAATTACTAATCGTCGTTAGATTCGTCCCCGTCGTACCAACCTCTCTCATCTCATTCAGATCATTGTACTTCCCGGCATCCGTGCCCTCCACATCCATATAACGCAGCAAAATGGCTGATACTTCTGCACGAGTGGTGGAATCTGCAGGTTTCAATGTGCCATCCTGGAATCCACCTACAATGCCTGTCCCACGCACGAGAGCAAGATACGGAATCTGCTCGGCACGAATGGTGCCGCGGTTCACTTCCGGTGTGGGAAGCAGTGTATTTTTTGTATCGTTAAAAGCATCCTGGAAGCTGCTCCCGGACTTGATCAGTCCATTTGCAATCCATTTCATCATCTCGTAACGCGTTAGCTCCGCATTTGGATTGAACCCTTTGGCGTAATCGCCAGCGTTAATGAATCCTTGTCCTACAAGTTGGCTAACCGCTGCTTCAGACCAATGTCCCTTGAGATCGGAAAACGGGTTTTGCCCCTCTACCTTCTCCAGTCCAGTCGCACGGGCAAGTATGGTCGCATATTCCCCACGCGTGATTTTGCCATTCGGACGAAACGTTCCGTCCTGGTAACCAGAGATCAGATTTTTTTCATAAGCTTTGGCAATTGTCGCTTGAGCCCAATGGCCCTTAATATCCTTGAACTTGCTAAGGGCAGTGTCACTTGTTCCCAATGCAGCATTCGCTGTTGAAGTCAAATGTACGGGGCCAATCGGTAATAGTGTTGCTGCCAATACAGCTGTCGTTAATAACCCGACGATCCAACCGTTCCGTTTTTTCTTCTTCCCATGGCCTTCAATTTGTTTCTTCAATCTACTCACGCTCCTATGTACCTTAGTATGGGGATGCTTTACTTGGTCAACCTAGTCACTTCTCTTCATAACCAAAACCTAAATTTGCCATAATAATCAATATTCTACCATGTTGTACTAGGCTATTGGTATTATTTTTCGTCCATCCCCATCACTTCAAGGCATGCAACTCTCCTTCCATAGACCCACTTCATTCGCCTAAAACACAAAAAAAGGCCATGAATCCGCAGATTCATAGCCTTATGCTTTAAGGGTGTGGTCTTTCTTATGATATTGGAAAATGAACTCACTCATAGGATAAACCATATCATTCCATTTGATCAACCTTTTTTTATTTCAGCCAGCTTTATTTCCCGTTTAATTCCTTGTAGGATGCTTCCAATTCCGTGATCAATTGATCACCACCAGCTTTTCTCCAGCTTGCGATTTCCTGCTCCCAACCTGCATCATCGATTTTGCCCATAATGTACTTGGTCTGCGCATCCCAGATCATCTGATCCAGCTCCTGACCACGCTCGGTATAGATCGCAGAAGACAAGGTGAGTGCCGGATTGGCAATGGCATACTGCTCATTCTCACGCGCCATCTTTGTACCTTTCATACCAATCGGAACATCGACCAGTTCAGGTACATTATAACCTTCAATGCTTAACAAATTATCCCGATATGGCTTCACTTCACGCTGATAAGCGTCAAAATCCTTAAGTTCGGTTTTCCCATCCGCAGTCTTCGTGTAGTGCACATCGAGCAATCCACGTAGCTGCAACGTGCTCAATTCCTCATCCATCAACTGATCCAGGAACGTAAGAACCTGCTTCAATTGCTCCTCATCCGTAACGGACGCCTTCGGGATAACAAGCATTCCGTAGTTTCCTGGCTCCCCGGCGATACGAATGCCGTCGGTTCCTTGGAACGGAGCCACATCAATCTCTCCATCCGGAGCATTAGGAGTAAGACGTTGCTGAGAGGACTTTCCGTTCTGAGCCACACCATTCAGCTTCATGCCAACCAGGCCCGAATCCATTTTTTTGTCCGCATCAGAAGGGTCCAGGGCAGGGAAATCACTATTAATCAGTCCCTCGCTGAACAGTCGCTTGAAGAGTTTCATTGTGTCCACATATTGAGTGGTCAAGAACTCCGGGGTCAGTTTCCCAGCATCATCCACACCCCATTTGTTGACACCGCCAATACTTACAGCAATCCGCGTCAGTGGGGAAGAGACACCCTCATTATACTTTTTGAAAAGCAGTGCACCGTACGTATCTTCCTTACCATTCCCGTCAGGGTCATCCTTACGAATAGAGCGCATCACTTCATACCAGTCATCCAGCGTTTTTGGTATATCCAGCTTCAATGTATCAAACCAGTCCTTGCGATATACGATCGCAGTCCGTCCAATATCCCGGAAGTTCGGAATACCGTAGACCTTGCCTTCAATTTTGATATTGTTAAAATAAGCTTCGGATTGAGCAGAAAGATTCTTATAATCCTTCAAGTAAGGCCCCAGTTCCCAGAACAGTCCCGTTTTGGCGGCATTAAATGTTGTCGGTACATAATTCACACGCATAATGGTAGGCATCTCTCCTGAAGCAACCATAACGTTCACTTTATCATCAAAAGCAGACTGTGGAATCCACTGTACATTGACATCCGTATTGGTATATTCCTCAATCTTCTGTTCAATCCCGTTCTCCTTGGCCGGTATATCACCTACCTGCATTAAAGAGATGGATATGGGAAGTTTACCTTCCCCTGCAGCAGGCGCTTTTTCTCCCCCGCAACCTGCAAGCAATCCAGCGGACATTGCACCAATTACAACGATTCCGCCTAAACGGGACATTGGACCTTTTGGACTCATGAACCATCTCTCCTTTTGGATAGCCAAATTGTTCAGCAATCTTGCCTCATTTCACTCCAACCAACCATGTATGCGCTATCATAAATGATCTAAAGAAAAGAACCAGCACTACGCCAGTTCAATCTCCACCCCTGCCAAAATGAACGGAGCAACCGACTTCGGATCATTGATCCGAATGGATTCGGTCACATAATATTCATAGGACCCGTCTCGATACGGGCTTCCTCCAAGACCGGCTCCGCCATTACACTGCGTCAAGGACAGCACGCCTTCACGATCCGTTTGCAGCAGATGCTGTAGCAGACCCTGATACCCTTTTTCCGCAACCGCTTTGAACTTGCCACTCAGATATCCTTTACGTACACCCTTGGCCAATGCATAGACAAACATCGAGGTCCCGGAAGCCTCCAGATAGTTCCGCTCACGTCCCGGCTGATCCAGTAGATGTGGCCATAATCCAGTCTGCTGGTCCTGCACATGCACAAGTGCGTTTGCTACCCGTTCGAAGATACCTACAATCTGTCCGCGCTGCGGATAATCTACTGGCAGATGATCCAATGTATCCACAACCGCCATCACATACCAGCCCATCGCCCGACTCCAGACATGTGGAGAACATCCGGTCTCTCCCGAACTCCAGCGCTGCTCTTTGCTCTCATCCCAGGCATGGTACAAGAGACCACTACGCGGATCACGTGTGCGTTGCTCCACCAGCAAGAGCTGCAGAGCCGCCTTGTCAAACCACTTCTCTTCACCTGTCACCGCGCCATACTGGGTCAGATACGGAGTAGCCATATACAATCCATCCAGCCACATCTGGAAAGGGTAAATCTTTTTGTGCCAGAACCCGCCTTCACTCGTATGTGGCTGTCCCTTAAGCTGAGTCATCAGCAAATCCGCAGCTTTGCGATACTTCTCTTCTCCCGTTTTCTCGTGCAGCAGGAACAACGATTTCCCCTGATTGATCTGATCCAAGTTATATTCCTCTACCGAATAGGAGCGAATAGAGCCATCCTCCTGAACAAAATGATCCATCAGCTCACGGATGTAGTCAAAATACTTTTGCTCCCCCGTGTGCGTATACAGCTCCTCCAGCGCTTTCAGCAAGCAGCCGTTTTCATAATGCCAAGTGGAGTACAGCTCATGGTTGCGATAACTTTCCATGAATTGCTGTGCCATGCGCACGGATGTGAATTGCATTGTTTCCTTCATGATCAAACCTCCGCTTCCGGCTCTTTATTGAGCCTGTTTTTTGTAATCTTCGGCATATTCCTCACGAATCTTGTTTCCACCCGCATTGCCCCAATTCTCGATTTCCTTTTCCCAGCCACTTCGATCGATCTTGCCCATGATGTATTTGGTCTGCGCATCGGCAATCACCTGATCCAGATCCGCACCACGGTCACCATACGTTGGAGAATACAAAGTCAGCGCAGGGTTTGGCACAGCGTGCTCCGCAAGTTCCTTGGCAAGTGCCGTACCTTTTTCACCCAGTTCGGTATCCTTCAATTTCGGTACGTTATACCCTTCGACATAAGGAAGGTTGTCACGGTAAGGTTTCACTTCACGCTGGAATGCATCGAAGTCACTCATCTCCACCTGATCTTCGCCCACTTTGGTGTAATGTTTGTCTTCCATACCACGCATCAACAGGGTAGCCATTTCAGGGTCCATCAGTTTATCCAGGAAGGAGAGCAGGTTCTTGAGTTCTTCTTCCGATTTCACCGTCGATTTAGGGAATGCCAGAATTCCCGAATTACCCGTCTGTCCTGCAACACGATCTCCGTTCGGCCCAAGCAAACCAGCGATGTCTACCACACCATCCGGATTGTTTTTGGACAGACGCTCTTGCTGACTTTTTCCATTCTGCGCAACACCAACACGGATACCCACAACGCCGGAATCATACTTTTTCTCCGCTTCTGTAGAGTCGAATACGGCAAAGTCCTGGTTCAGCAGTTTCTCGTCATACAAACGTTTCAGCAGATCCAGTACCTGCATATATTCCGGTGTCATGAATTCCGGCGTGAAGCTGCCATCCTCCTCGACCTTCCACTTGTTAGGTGCACCAAAACTTACGCCAAGACGCGTCGTGAAGGAATATTGGTCCTCATTATATTTTTTGAAAAGCATCAGTCCAAACGTATTATCCTGACCATCTCCATCCGGATCAGAGGTTGCCAGTGTTTTAATCGTCTCATACCATTCATCCGGTGTGGTTGGCACCTTAAGATTCAGCTTCTCGAACCAGTCCTTGCGATAGATCACGGTAGCTCGCGCAATATCGGAGAAAACAGGAACCCCATAGATTTTGCCCTCTACCTTGATGTTGTCAAAAAAACGCTCGTTCTGTGCCGACAGATTTTTGTAGTCTTTCAGCAATGGGCCCACTTCCCAGAACACGTCATTACGCATCGCGCTGGTCACCGTTGGGTTATATTGCACTTTCACAATTTTCGGCATATCACTTGAAGCGATCATCACGTTAATTTTGTCATTATAGGCCGAAGCCGGAATCCACTGGATATCCAGTTTGGTATTGGTATACGCTTCAATCTTTTGCTGAACTTCATTGCCTTTGCTTGGCACATCACCCACCTGTGCAATGGCTATGGACACATTTTGTACGCCGCCCTCGGCAGCCTGACCCTCGTCTGATCCGCATCCTGCCAGCAAACCTGTCACCAGTGCCAGTGTGCTTAAAACAGCTACGGCTTTCTTTTTTGTTGCTTTCATAACATGAAAACCTCCCTTTTTTTATGCAGTCATAGTGAACTGACTTTGAACCATGTGACGACTCAACCTTTCACCGAACCCAGCATCACTCCTTTTGCAAAGTGCTTTTGCAGGAATGGGTATACCAGCATAATCGGGATTGTGGAGAATACGATAACCGCCATGCGAATGGTAAGCGGCTGGATCTCGGTCTCTTCGATACTTGTGTCTCCGATTCGGCTCTGTGCCAGAATGACAATCTCACGCAGCCAGACTTGGACAGGCCACTTCTCACTATCGTTGATATAGATAACAGCGCTGAAAAAACTGTTCCAGTGGGCCACCGCGTAAAAGAGTGAAAAGGTTGCCATGGCTGGCATGGATAACGGCAGTACAATCCGGAACAATACGCTGACATCGTTACATCCATCAATTTTGGCTGCATCCTCCAGTTCGTCGGGAATGGCCTGGAAGAAGTTTTTCAGTACGATCAAGTTAAAAGCACTAATGGCAGTAGGCAGCATCAGCGACCACAACGTATCCGTCAGGTGCAAGGATTTCACGACAAAATATGTTGGAATCATCCCGCCACTGAAGAGCATCGTGAACAATACACCGAGCAAAATGGGCTGGCGTCCACGTAGGTATCTTCTGGAGAGCGGATAGGCCATAAGTGACGTAAACAGCAGGTTAATGAAAGTACCGATCACCGTAATATAGACCGATACACCCAGACTGCGAATCAAAGTATCTGTAGAGAAAATGTAACGGTATGCCGCCAGAGAGAACTCTTTTGGAAAAAGAATGAATCCTCCCTTAGCCACTTCATGCGGACTGGTAAACGAGACGGCCAAAATATAAATGAACGGGATGACCGTCACGATTCCAATCAACAGCAGCAAGCCATGATTCACAAAATCAAAGATCCGGTTGCCCCACGTTTTATCCTGTTGCATCTTAATGTTCACTCCTGTCTGGTGAAGAACGTCTAATCCCGAGGGTTAGTAGACGCCTTCCTCCCCGAATTTTTTGGCCAGCGTATTGGCACCAAGGACAAGCGCCAGCCCAACGACCGATTTGAACAACCCGACAGCAGCACTATAACTGTACTGTGCCTGTGTAAGACCCTTCGTGTACACGTAGGTATCGAATACCTCGCCCACATCCCGGTTCGTCGGAGTCAGCATCAGGAAGATCTGTTCAAAGCCAGTATCCAGGAAATTGCCCAGACGCAGAATGAGCAAAATGACGATTGTACTGCGAATGGCCGGCAACGTAATGTGCCAGGTTTGGCGCCACCGATTGGCGCCATCAATCCGGGCAGCCTCATAGAGCTGTGTATCAACACCGGAAAGTGCTGCCAGGAAGATAATTGTGCCCCAACCGACTTCTTTCCAGATGGATTGTCCGACAATCATCGTTCGGAACCAACCGGGTTCAAGCAGGAACGCCACTTTTTGTCCAGTCAGGTTATAGAGCAATTCATTAATTGCACCACCCTCAGTTGTGAACAGCATGTAGAACACACCGACAACAACAACCCAAGAAACAAAGTGTGGAACATAAACAAGCGTTTGTACAAATCGTTTGAAGCGTTCACGGCGAACTTCATTCATCATGAGTGCCAGTACAATCGGCAGAGGGAAAAAGAACACAATGTTATAAATGGCAAGTAAAAACGTATTCCGAAATAATGTCCAGAACTGCGGTTCTCCAAAGAAACGTTGGAAATGTTTGAATCCTACCCAGTCACTTCCCAAGATGCCTTTGTAAGGCGTGTAATCCTGAAAAGCCATCGTGATGCCATACATGGGTATGTATTTGAAGATAACAAAGTAAAGCACACCCGGTATTAACATGATATACAGCCACCGGTTTTTGATAATGTCCCTCCACAGCAGGTTTTTGTCACTGCGGGTAGCGGGCCGTGTTCGAGCCGCCGTTTCGGCTTTCATATTGTCTTCCTCCCCACATTGGAAACGATTACAAAATATCACTTCCTGAATTCATGTCTTCATTGTGGAGGATAAACCAATGACTGGCTATCATCTCCTTTTAGCCTTTTGTTTTTCCTTATGTAGCAAGGGTTTAGCTCATTTCCCTCATAGAATCTAACAACGCAATGAACTGCTTTCAACCTCTATATTCCTGTCTTAACTTCATGGAGAAAAGCGGTCTTCACCCTACACCTGGACATGAAAAAGCCTGCCTGCCATGGCGGGCAGAGCAGGTTTTTTTTATCGCTGCTGCTCCCGGTACTTGCCGGGGGTTGTTCCTGTGATTTTGCGAAACGTACGGATAAATGCGGTTGGATTGGTATAGTTTAATTTCTCGGCAATCTCCGATATTTTAAGATTTGTTGTTTGCAGCCAGGTCTTCGCTTTTTCCATACGATACTCTGCAAGATATTCCGTAAAATTGACTCCAGCTTCCTTCTTGAATACCCGACTTAGATAGACAGGATGAAAATTAAGCTCAGCGGCACAGGCTTCCAGCGATAATTCACGGTCATAACGTTCCTCGATCAAACGAATCATGCGTCTCGCAATGTTCATGTATTGGGATTCTTCCTGTTCTCGCCAGAAACGGATGACTGGCAGGAACAGTCGCTTGCGGAACCAATTGGTCATTTCGTCCAATGTGGACAACTTCAGCAAATGTGACATGGATGCTTTTTCACCCAGTACTTCAGCCACATCTCCACCTTGCTCCTGCACAAGCTGATATACACGAGACAATAACTGAACCATAATGACGGGGTATTCACTGAAATGAAGCTTCTTGTCTGCAAGCAGCCCCAAATATTGCTTAAAGTAGGTGTCCGTTTTCTCTTCATCTCCTTGCTTGAGCGCAGACGCGAGCTGATCCTCGATCATACGTAACTGGGTATACAACGCGGCCTCCATCTGACCACGTGGCTGTATATCCTCATAATGCAAAATAATACGGCTGCCCAGACTTACCCGGCCCTGCAGAGCCTCTCGGCTCTCTTGGACCGCTCTTGGTGTATCGCCGATACAAGCGTAGGAACGGCTGATACCGATACTTACGGGCAGATTCAGATAAGTCACGACACGTTCGCGAATCCAGTCTGCCTGGGTATGCATCCATTCCTTCAGCTTCACCTCATCCGTGAGTTCGGAGGCAAGTACGGTGACCTGAGCATCATCCAGCATGACCGGGGTGAACCGAACTGCCGAAGGAAGGAGCTCACCTACCATATTGTTGACAGCAAACAGCAGCAGATCGCGATCCTGTTCCTCATATCGGGTCCCTTCCAAGGTATCGATCTGGAGCATAAGTACACCAAGACTCGCCCACCCTGTCGGGAAATCGTACATTTCTCCCTGATATCTGAAATCTTCTTCCGAGATTTTACCTGTTAGCAGTTTGGTCATAAAAAACTCTTGAAGATGCACATGCTGCCCCTTCATCTGCTCACGCATCGTTTTCTCCGAACTGAACAAGGTTGACAATTGCTCCTCAATATAGATAAATTCATCCTGACGGCGTCCTGATGGAGTAACTGGAGAATCCAACCCCTTCGTAAATTGCAGCAGTCTGGAAATCGGTGAATACATCCGCCGACTGCCGTATATAGCGACTAATCCCGTTACACATAACATGACCAGTGTAGCAACACCGGTAACCAATGCAATTTTCTGTGACTGGGCCGTGATCTGTCCAAGAGATACAACGGACACGTATAACCAGCCATTGAGTGGAGATTGCCTATAGCTAACCGCCACTTGGTTACCTTCCACCTCTGCACTGAAGAAACCTTCTGGCTCCCCCGTCGTTTGCACCATTTCATGAATTTCCTTATTCAGCGCGTCATATTTCTCGCCTTGCTGCATATCGTTCAGAAAATACTTTTGCTCCCGATCCAGAACGTACATATCTCCAGAATTCTTATTTCGGCTCAAAAACGTACTCAGTTCCGTATCGGCGATATCAATCACAAGAAATCCCTTTGGTTTCACATTGGTTGGTATCATCGGAATTTTGAATACCATACTGACCACATTATCCGATGATATAAGGGCAGGTGCCTGTTCGGGTGTCAGTTCACCCATGCCAGCTGAAACGGGTACACTTTCTTTGGCTGAACTGGCATTCTGAGTAACCCAGAACAGGCTGTTAGTGTAGGTCAGATAAGAACCAATCCGGTCCCGAATGCTGAAATCATCCAATTTGCCAAAAGAACGCATCGAAACAACCCAATCTTCGTCTAGATTAACCAGATAGGCTTGGTCAATGTTCGTAACCGCTTGCAAGTTGTTAAAGCCTGACGTCAGGTCACGAATCTCTTGAAATTCGCTGCTGTCCAGCGGTTTCTTCATCGCTTGAAGTACCAAGGGCGAATTGACATACTGGATGGATGATAATTGCAGGCTGCGCAGAACTTGTTCTACCCGCATTTGGGTCTGATGCAATATCTGAAGGTTGCTTTCACGTACTTTCTGTTCAATGTCACGTGATGCAATCGTATACGAGACCGAACCAATAACAATGACTGGAAGGGCTCCGAGGATCAGGGTAAAGCAGAGCAAACGCAGTAAATACTTAGGCAAGAAGAGCATCCTCCTTTATACGTATGTTTATTAAATTAAATCGCTTTCATTGGATTATTTTACTATTGTTATTTTAAAACCCATTCTTATTCAAGTCCACTCATTTATTCTAAGGTTGACTTCAAACCAATTTCCAGTATATATTGGTTGCATATTCCTCAATCAAAGGAGAGATTTTTAATGTCGGTGAATGTTCTTAACTAACCAAGTTTCATATTCAGGAGTTTGGCCTTTCATTGCGCTTGTGCCCATATGGCATACGTGTATTTCATGATGCGCCAGATCCCTGTACTTAGTTAAGAACAGCGGATATCATAAATCGCCTCCGGGATTGTAATTGTCCGGGTCTATTTCCGCGCTGTGTTCAGCGCGGATTTTTTAATATAGACCTGTAGTGGACTTTGCTTTCCCATATGTTTAGGGCGGAGAATGACGTTTGTTCATTCTCCGCCCTTTTTGCGTTTTCCAGGAATATGTTTCGCGTGCTAACTGCAATCCCAATTCAAATTCAAGGAGAGATTACGCATGAATGAGAACACATTAAACAGTCTGGGTTATCCACAAATTCAAAAAAACGTTGCAGACTGCGCCCTGTCTTATCTGGGCAAACGTTATGCCAGAGAACTGAAACCGATGGTAGATGCTCACCTGATCCAAATTCGCCTGGAAGAAACAGCAGAAGCTGCTGCGTTGATTCGTTTTGGCGCCAGTATCCCCCTCCCTTCACTGGACGGAATGGAGACCATTATGGATCTGCTTGGCACCGGTTATCTATTCAGTGAACGTGACTTCAGTCATCTCGCTCAGTTCCTGCGGAGCTGTGCACAGCTTATGAAATACATGGAGGGCAAATCCGGGGCCGCTCCCACCGTCAGTCGTTATGCAGCATCCATGATTCTGATCGAACCTTTGCTGAGTGAGATCGAGCGTTGCATCCATAGTGGACGCATTCAGGATCAAGCAAGCAAGGAGCTGACTCGTATTCGCAAAAAAATGACCGTGAATGAGGAACGTATGAAACGAAAGCTTGATTCTCTGGTGAGTAAACATCGTTCCATTATGCAGGAGCATGTCATCAGCCAACGTGGAGGAAGAACCGTTCTGCCCATTAAGAAAGAGTTCCGTAAACAGGTGAAAGGCAATGTACTGGATGAATCCGGGAGCGGGCAAACCGTATATATCGAACCTGTTGAATTAGTAAGTTTACAGATGGAATTGGCCGCTCTACAAGCGGAGGAGTCTAGAGAGGAGATGAGAATTCTCGGTGATTTAACCTCCCTGGCCGAATCGTATAACCGTGAAATCGCCCTCAACACCGAAACGGTAGGTGTATTGGACTTCCTGTTTGCCAAAGCAAAATATGCGGCCACCATGGACGGACGTACCGTTCGAGTCAATACACAGGGCCACATCAGCCTTCAACGTGCACGTCATCCCTTCATGGGTTCATCCATGGTTCCACTTGATTTTGCCATCGGCAGAACGTACTCGTCGCTCATTATTACCGGCCCGAATACCGGTGGTAAAACGGTCACACTCAAAACGCTAGGTTTGCTCACCCTGATGATGCAATCGGGTTTGCTTATTCCGGTGGAGGAAGGTGGCGAGATGGCTGTTTATACCGAGGTAGCAGTTGATATTGGTGACGGGCAGAGTTTGGAACAGGCGCTCAGTACATTCTCTGCACATATTCGCAATATGATTGGCATCCTGGAACAGGCCAATACGTCAACTCTGGTGCTCATTGATGAGATGGCCTCCGGCACAGATCCCGGTGAAGGTGTCGGACTGTCCATCGCCATGCTGGAGGAACTGCACAGCCGCGGAGCAACCGTTGTGGCGACAACGCATTTTGGTGAAATCAAACATTTTGCTGCGGCCACGCCAGGATTCGAAAATGCTCGTATGGAATTTGACACTGTTTCTCTCCAGCCGCTGTATCGATTGCGTATCGGAGAAGCTGGTGAGAGCTATGCTTATTCCATCGCATTAAAGCTGGGCATGCCACAGCGAATTATCGAGCGATCCAAGTCCCTGTCGGATCAAAGTATTTCGAGAGATCGTACATTGGTGTTCACGTCACCTCCTTTGGAAACTCCGACCATGACGCCTGAGCGTTCCGTTACAAAAGCAGACGACCCAGTAGAGTTATCCAGGAAGAACCAGTCGAAGCATTCAAAGAATTCAATCGCTCTCCACAAAAAGACAACAACCAGAGAGTCGGATTCTCCTGCTCCTGCCAAAACTTTTCGCAAAGGAGATCGGGTATATGCAGCCTATCTTAATCAGTCGGGCATCGTCTGTGATGTGGAGGATAGTCGTGGAAATATCGGGGTCATGTTACGTGGACGCAAAGTAAAAATCCATAAGAAACGCCTGACCCTGCATATATCTGCCAATGAGCTTTATCCGGGTGACGATTATGACTTGGACATTGTGCTAGAAACAAAGGAAAATCGAAAGAAACGTAAGTTGATGGGACGCAAACATGTGGAAGGCCTACAGATCGAATTACCGTCTGAAGAATAGTCGATGGGAGAAACAGATGTGGTGAACTGGAAGTCATATATACAGAGTGAAATCCATAATCACCGGCACATTTCTGTTATACTGGGACCAGTATGTTTAACTTCAGCTCGTAGCTATTCCACAGGGAGGGAAGAACTGTATGTCTGCAGAAGCAGAACAAGACGATCAAGAGCACATCCATATCGATGTTCTTGTCTGCCCATTATGCGGGGAAGCTAATCGCTGTTCCTATGCCGCAGGACATCCTCATTCGGAATGCTGGTGTAACCGGGCTACTTTCCCCGAGGGTGTGTTTGACCGCATTCCGCCAGAGCAGCGCCGAAAATCGTGCATATGTCAACGCTGTTTGGATGACTATGCCGATAAACTCCAACAAAAAGAAGAGCCACACAGTTAACAACTGTATGGCTCTTCTTCCATTATGTCTCATCTATACTGTTAGCTGGCTACCACTGTTCTTACATTTGGTTATACTGGGCAACAGCCTGTTCAAGCACCGGATGATGCTCATCCATGGACGTATAATGGTGGAGGGTTGCTGTAATTCCCTTCTCGCGGATCATGTTCTGCAGTTCAACTGCTTCCGGATCATCGGAGACATCGAACTTGCAGGCTGCTGCCATACCCATAGCCAGATAAGTCGTATCAGTTCCATCCGCATATGCCTGAAGGGCCGGGCGAACCAGACGATCATTCGGAGACAACTTGCGCAGCGGGGAACGACCAACACGAGTAACCTCATCGGTAAGATACGGGTTGACAAACCGTCCCAATATTTTGACAATATACTGCTCATGCTCGTCAGGATTAAATCCAAAGCGCTTCACCAGAACTTTTCCAGTTTCCTGCAAAGCACCGTAGACAATCGATTTCACCTTCTCGTCGGCAATAGCCTTCTGAATCGTGTCATACCCGTGCACATTACCGATATATGCTGCAACGCAGTGTCCTGTATTAACCGTGAACAGCTTCCGTTCGATATACGGCTCCAGATCATCGACATATACAATGCCCTCAACCGGTTTGAATGCAGGAGCCATCTGGGAACGATCCACCACCCACTCGTAAAAAGGCTCCACCTGTACATGCAACGGGTCTTCATGATGCTGAATAGGCACAATCCGGTCTACGGCCGAGTCTGGAAAATAGACAAACTGATCTGCAAGGGAACGTACTTCTTTATTGAGCAGAGCATACACATGCTCTTTCAATTGTGTACTGGCTCCAATGGCGTTCTCGCAAGCGATAATGTGAAGCGGGTTTTGAGCAGGACCGGAATTCAGTCTTTTCTCGAGTCCCTTTGCAATCCCTGGTGCAATATGTTTCAGCACACCCACACCCACTGCGGTTGTAATCAGATCAGCTTCCACAACGGTTTGGGCAACCGTCTCCAGTTGGGTTCCATCGATTGCATTTACGCCTGTGACGGTCTCCTGATCCTTGCTCTCGTTAGCCAGTTCCACCGTATATTGCCCCCGTTGCTGAAGAGCGGTTACCAGGGTCTGATTCACGTCGGAGAAAACCACCTCATACCCTGCGCGGGACAGAATCAAGCCGATAAATCCGCGTCCAATGTTACCTGCGCCAAAGTGTAGGGCCCTCATAGCTCCATTTCACTTTCCAGAATAGCGATTACTTCTTCGGCTGTTTTCGCCAGACGCAGGGCCTCCATATTCTCATCCTCAGCACAGATCACCGCGATGCTAGTCAAGATTTCCATATGCTCCCCGCCTTGAGCCGCGATACCAATGACCATATAAGCCTTTTCTTCGCCAAAATCAACACCCTGTGGATACTGAATGACAGAGATACCTGTGGATAAAATGAAAGCTTTGGATTCCTTCGTACCATGAGGGATCGCAAGTCCGTTCCCTACATAGGTCGAGACAATCTCTTCTCGTTCAATCATCTTCTCAATGTAATCAGCGGTAATATGTCCCGCATCCTTCAGAATCTGCCCTGCCATACGAATCGCTTCGTATTTGTCCTGAGCCGTCGCATTCATGATGACTTTATCTGTTGTTAACATACTCATAATGGTTGACCTCCAATTTCGGTTTTACTGCGATAAAATCCAACAAGTTCCTGGGACAGGTAATGAATGAGTTCATCCCTGATTCCCTTTTCCAGCAATGTAATCATTTCTTCCTGTAATAACAGTGCGCTGATCTCACTGAGAACCTCCAGGCTTTCCTTGGATAATTCTCTAGGACCGAGCATCAAGAGGACATGGGTAACTCCTGCCGGATCATCCGGCGTACGAAGGAGTGGCTCAGTGAGCTGAAACAAGCTGATGGACGGCCTGTAGATC
This sequence comes from Paenibacillus sp. W4I10, assembly GCF_030816325.1. Lineage (NCBI taxonomy): Bacteria > Bacillati > Bacillota > Bacilli > Caryophanales > Paenibacillaceae > Paenibacillus > Paenibacillus sp. W4I10. Next base: position 6,763,093 of record NZ_JAUSXX010000001.1, on the reverse strand, counting down.
CCCTCACTGCGTGTATGAAACAGCGCAAGTCTTGTACCGGGAATCTTCTGACTCCCCACTGCCTCACGTGCCTCCAACCGTTTCGCGACCTCCTCCGGTTCCTTCAACACACCAGATCCATGGAGTACGTTGCACATCGCATACACCGTTTTATAGAATCCGATATCCTGATTATCCAGCGGGTAGACCTGAAACTTGCCAATAATTCGGACGATTTCAACTAAAATAGCTTCCATTCCATCAGGGTCCGAGTAACGACTTGTTGTCTGAACCTCTGTCTCCCGCGGCTTGTGATGCTGTCGTTGTAACGTTGTTGTCCTAATAAAATGACGCAGACGTTCGCTCTCTTCTGCCGTAAGCAGGGGACTCACTTTGTAATACTGATGCTCATCCATTGGGAGATCAACAGTGGATAAGACCAGATCATATTGATCTGTAGGTATCCGGGCAGCTTCATACCAGGACACACTATCCATGATCCGAATCTCGGGAATCTCCTTGGACAATCGGCTGGAAAGCATGCGTGATGATCCAATTCCGCTTGTACACACGATGATCGCCCGGATCTCCCGTTTCAATGCACGTAACCTCTCGATGGAAGCCCCAAAATGCATAACCAGGAAACCAATTTCCTCATCCGGAACGTCTGTACCTGGCCAAGCTTGATGCACGGATTGTTTGACCTCTTCGAAGAGGGAATCATAATCCTTGCGAATCTGCTGCAGTAACGGATTACGAATCATCTGTTGCCCTTCAATTCGCTCCATGACAGGTTGCATATGACCAAGCAGACCTTCACGAAGTAAACGATCCTCATGAAAGGCATAATGCGTTCTAGCTTGCATCTGATCAATCAGAGAATGTACCCTGTCCAGTAAAATCAAGTCGTCTATTGGCAACAGCCTCGAAGAGTGAATTCGCTGCTCTGTCTCAACTAATAGTCTATGAAAATAAGCTTGCTCATCTTGGGAGAATGTCAGCCCCAGCTGGGTGGATAACACACCACACAAGCGGGATGCCATATAAGGTGGAACCTTCATCTCATCCTGCTCTGCGACTTCATCTCCCTTGTTCTCCAGGGGAGGTATGCGGCCAATGCCAATGCCTTTACGAATACGTACAACCGCGACGGATAATTGAATAAGCAGCTTCATGTATTGCCGTTCCGGGATGTTCTCCAGCCATTCGATGTCTGGTTGCCATAACGCATTTTCGATCGTAAGCACATCATCATGTCCGATCATATCCAGCAATTTTTGGTTTACGATGGAGCCCCCTTGTTCAGGTTGTCTTCCGAACAGGTCGGACTCATCCAGAAATTCCAGAGCAAGTGCAGCTATGGCTGTGCGATGAATCGTCTCACTTCCGTTAATCTTGACGCCATATCCACGTCTACGAACCAGCTTTAGTCCCGCCTGACGAATCCGTGACTCCAGATCGTCCAGATCAGTGGTTACGGTGGATACGGTCACTTTAAGATCCGAAGCCAAGGCGAGTAACTTTACAGGCTCCGGTTCATCCAGCAGGATGCAAAGCATGAAGAGCTTACGCTCTTCTGGCGTAAACTCTACATATTCTTTACCCTCTAGTTGCTGGCGCAATACAGCCAGATCATCGGAACTGGCATCGATTCGAATACCGGTTCCCGATTTTTTTTCCAGCCTCATGCCCAAAGGTTCAAGCCATTGTTCAATCATTTGCAGCTCCCGGTGAACTGTTCTGGTACTGACCTTTACTTCAACGGCGATTTCGCCGGCAGTGACTTCATGTGGATGCTCCAGCAGAAACTCCACGATTTCACGTTGTCTTTTGGTAATACTCATATCTCAGCCTCCGGCTCAGGGAAAACGAATGCGGGCAATTACTTTAGACGTTCAACGAGCGCATCGTATTCCGGGCTTTTTAGGAAGTTGTCGATGGATATATGTTCTGCGTTCGGCGCAACGGAGCGAGCACGATCGGTTAATGTTTGTTGTGTGATCACCACATCTGCATCCGGCGGAATATCACTGATCGCCGTATTGGTCACAGTAACGTCAATCCCCTCTGCCTTCATCTTCTTGCGTAGAATGGATGCACCCATGGCACTCGACCCCATACCTGCATCACAGGAGAAGACAATCTTCTTCACATCTGTTTTCACTGTAGAAGGAGTCATATCTGCGGCTCTGCCTGCTTCACGATGATTAGCCGTAATGCCAGCATTTGGCACGGTTCCTTGACCCTTCATGTCTTTCATCCGACTGGATGCGGACTCCAGATCTTCGTCCTTTTGTTTACCCGTTTTCAGCAACACTGCTGCAACCAGGAAGGAAACGACTGCTGCTACAAGCACCCCTGCGAGCATCGGCAGGTATCCACCTTTTGGTGTTAAGAGGAAATACGCGATAATACTACCCGGTGATGGTGCCGAAACAAGTCCTGCTCCGGTTAGCATGAATGTTAATGTACCTGCGACGCCACCCGCGATTGCAGCAAGAATCAGAATCGGTCTCATCAGAATGTAAGGGAAGTAGATCTCATGAATTCCCCCGAAGAAATGAATGATAACCGCACCTGGTGCAGAAGATTTGGCCATTCCGCGTCCAAAGAAGCAGTAAGCAAGCAAGATACCAAGTCCCGGACCCGGGTTCGATTCAAGCATGTATAATACGGATTGCCCTAATTCTCTTGCTTGATCTGTTGCAATCGGTGTCAGAATCCCGTGGTTGATTGCATTGTTCAGGAACAATACTTTACCTGGTTCAATAATTAGGTTGACCAGCGGTAGCAAGCCCAGATTCATCAGACCTTGTACCCCGGCGGACAATACTTTGCTAATCGCTTCTACAGCAGGCCCGATGCCCAGTAGAGCAATAATCCCCAAGATCCCGCCAATAATACCGGCTGAGAAGTTGTTAACCAACATTTCAAATCCGGCTCTAATTTTACCTTCAATGGATTTATCGAACTTTTTGATGATCCATGCTGCCAGTGGTCCGGCAATCATGGCACCGAGGAACATCGGGATATCACTACCCACGATGACCCCGATGGTCATAATGGCACCCACCACACCACCACGCTGACCATGCACCATCGTACCCCCGGTGTAACCAATTAACAGTGGCAGCAAATATTTGATCATCGGATCGACTAGCTGTGCTAGTGTCTCGTTGGGGAACCAGCCTGTTGGAATGAACATGGCCGTTATTAATCCCCAGGCGATGAACGCTCCCATATTCGGCATGACCATACCACTCAGGAATCGGCCAAAACGCTGCACACCTACCCGTAGCCCACCTTTGGAATTGGACGATTGGTCCAAATTACTCATTGTATTATCCTCCTTGGATCAAGTGATTATGACTTATGAAAGGGGTATCATTTCTCCCCTGCTGTAATCCTAAGCGAGAATGCTCTCCTGTTCAATGAAATGAAAGCGTACTTTCGTCATGAACAATGATGACAACATTAGGTTATGTAATCGTTTCAATCAATGCATAATGGCTGAACCCATTGATACACAAGGCTTTTCCTGCCTATGACTTTTGTCATATCGAGAATCATTTTCTAACCTATAGCTTGGTCCAATCAGGTGATTTACATCCCCAATCTGCCTCTATTCGTATTCAAAACCATTCTTGGAAAGCACAAAAAACCTGTGCAAGCATCCGGCTTACACAGGTCAAAAAAAATATGAAACTCATTTCATTTTGGTTATAAAATATATGTTAATAAGTACAAGTTCGTTGATACTATTCTTCCGTATGTTTACGATACGCGTCTGCGTTCATCAATGTAGACAATGCTGCTGTCAGATCTCCCTCAACACGGATCTCAATCATCCAACCTTCCTCGTAAGGAGAGCTGTTCACAAGTTCAGGTGAGTCCTGCAACGAATCATTGACTGCAATAATTGAACCTGTGACGGGAGAGAACAAGTCCGAAACCGTTTTGACCGATTCGATCGTTCCAATGCTGTCCTCTGCTTTTACATTGGTTTCAAGGTCAGGCAATTCCACAAACACGATGTCACCCAGCTGATGCTGCGCGAACTCGGTAATGCCAATACGTACAGTATCCTCCCCTACGGTTTGCACCCATTCGTGCTCTTCACTGTACAGGAAATCACTTTTCAATTCGCTCATCGATATCCGCCTCGCTTTTCATTAATGAGTGCATGCGTTCTTTGACCTTAACCTTTTTCCCAGAATATAGCGTATGATATTTTTGATTCAAATGTCAAGATACCTCACAATTTATTTGCTGAACACCTCTAAATCCTGTAACCGGATTACACTCTTTCTTCATATACTGGTGAATATTAGAATAGTAAGCGTACTCTTTATAAATACACGAACAATAACATTAAATTTATATTAAACATTCGGTTTTAAATCAATATCTATGATATCGTTCTTGACATAGGTAGTGGATTCACGTTTTAATGAGAGGAGTAAATGTGTTTATTGGACCATGATATACCCGCGGATGAATGTAAAGGGAGAGATTACCCGTGACACCCGATTCGGGATGTACATGAGGTAACGCCGAAGGAGTAAACCACCGATAAGCGGAGGTGAATCTCTCAGGCAAAAGGACTTTTACGGGACGCAACTCTGGAGAGCATCTATTCGCCCTGTGCGGGCGTTATGATCACCCAAGGGGAAACCTGCTGCACATCGCGGCGGGGTAACTCTCAGGTACAAGGGACAGAGCCTTAGAATACAGCGTGCTACTTGGCATGCCGATTCTTTGGCCTGTCCTTTTCCTTTTTCCCAAAAAACGAAAAACAGGATGTAGAACGGCGCTGCCCTAGCTGCTTACCATACTTATGTGATGAAAATATCTAGCTGAAAAATTTAAAAATACCCTGCTTCATTGATCCACGATTATATTTCCGGCCGGTTGACGGTCCATGACGAGGTGATTTGATGTCCGATTTGCTTAGAACACCACTCTTCCCACTATATCAGCAATACGAAGGCGTACGGTGCATTGATTTTGGAGGCTGGGAGCTTCCGGTGCAATTTAGCGGAATTCAGAAAGAACATGAAGCGGTGCGTGAGCGTGCTGGACTATTCGATGTATCCCATATGGGCGAATTCACAGTACAGGGTGAGCAGGCTGAAGTTTTTTTGCAACAAATGACGACCAATGATGTGACCACGCTGGTTCCCGGTCAAGCCCAGTACACCCTGATGTGTTATCCAGATGGCGGTGTGGTGGACGATCTGCTCGTGTATAAGCTGGAAGATCAGCATTATATGCTCGTGGTTAACGCCTCCAACATCGACAAGGATTGGGCATGGCTGCAAGAGCACCTGATCCCCGGCGTAAGCATGACCAACGATTCGGAGCAGACGGCGCTGCTCGCCTTGCAAGGTCCACTGGCTGTAGACATTATCGGGAAAGTTACAGATACGGATGTAAGCTCGATTGAACCGTTTCGTTTTGTGCCGTATGCTGAAGTATGCGGAGTAAAATTACTGTTGTCCCGTACCGGTTATACCGGTGAAGATGGCTTTGAACTATATGTACCTGCGGACCAGGCTACTGTGATCTGGAGTGGATTATTGCAGGCTGGAGAAGAGCACGGGCTGGTTCCGGCTGGACTTGGAGCAAGGGATACGCTACGTTTTGAAGCCAAGCTGCCTCTGTATGGGCAGGAATTATCGGCAACGATCTCTCCGCTAGAAGCTGGCGTTGGTATGTTTGTGAAACTGAATGCCGGACCTTTTATCGGACACGAAGCCTTGTTACAGCAAAAAAATGACGGGCCTGCCCGCAAACTGGTCGGCATCGAAGTGCTGGAGCGCGGTATTCCTCGCCCCCACTATCCGATTTACGCCGAAGGCGTACAGATTGGTGAAGTGACAACAGGCACGCAATCACCTACATTGAAGCGTAATCTGGGGCTTGCCCTCATCGACAGCAACTACGCTGCGCTGGGAACCCCGCTTGAGATTGAGATCCGAGGGAAGAAATTCAAAGCCGAGGTCGTGAAGACCCCTTTTCATAAACGGACACGTACGTCAAAGACACCTACTCAAGGAGCTGATCAAGCATGAGCAAGCACCGTTATATTCCCATGACTGAGCAAGATCAGAATGCCATGCTCGCAACCATCGGTGTGGATACGCTGGAGGAACTGTTTCAGGACATTCCAAAAGAGATTCGTTATCAGGGCGAGCTGCCCGTATCCTCCAAACTTGATGAATATGCGCTGACACGGCACATGTCCAAACAAGCTGGTGCCAATGCCAATTTCGAAACACACGCCAGCTTCCTCGGCGCAGGTATATATGATCATCATGTTCCTTCCGTCATCAATCATGTCATTTCCCGTTCCGAGTTCTACACTGCCTACACACCTTATCAGCCTGAGATCAGCCAAGGTGAACTACAGGCCATTTTCGAATTTCAATCCTACATCTGTGAATTAACCGGTATGGCTGTAGCCAATGCCAGTATGTATGACGGTGCAACTGCCTTTGCGGAAGCAGGAAACCTGGCCGCAGCGGCAACTCGTCGCAAACAGCTTATCGTATCCCGTACCGTTCATCCGGAAGCCCGTCAGGTATTGCAGGCATATGCGCACGGACTCCGTCTGGAGATTGTCGAGATAGGTTATAAGGATGGCGTCACTGATTGGGATGCCTTGCAAGCCGCCATATCGGACGATACCGCTGCTGTCATGATCCAGAGTCCGAACTTCTTTGGTGCCGTGGAAAATGTGAAGCAGGCTGCCGACCTCGTGCATGCGCACAAGGGCCTGCTCGTTGTAAGTGCCAACCCGCTATCGCTGGGTCTGCTGGAAGCCCCAGGCAAGCTGGGTGCCGACATCGTTGTAGGTGATGCGCAGCCCCTTGGCATCGCCGCTTCACTCGGCGGCCCGACATGCGGATATTTCGCCGTATCCCAGCCTCATATGCGCCGAATTCCTGGCCGAATTGTAGGCCAGACCAAGGATCGCAACGGAAAACGTGGATTTGTACTCACACTGCAAGCACGTGAACAGCATATCCGCCGCGAAAAGGCGACATCCAACATCTGTTCCAACCAAGCTTTGCTTGCACTCAGCGCATCTGTGTATATGTCCATCATGGGTAAACAGGGTATGATCGATGTCGCGGATCTGAATTTGCAAAAGAGTCATTACACCCTGAATACATTAACTGCAATTCCTGGAGTTAGCCTTACTTTTAATGCACCAACATTTAATGAGTTTGTTATTAAACTTCCTGAAGGAACCGACTTGGATGCCCTTCAGTTGAAATTGCTGGATGCAGGCTTTATTGGTGGTTACGAACTCGGACGTGATTATCCGGAGCTTGCCGGACATATGCTGATTGCTGTTACCGAACGGCGCACTAAGGAAGAGATTGACGAATTCGCACGAGCATTGGAGGGATCGCTGTGACTCAGGAAACGACGACGACAACGACAACATCGGTACAAGGACAATTGGAAACAGGTACCTCTGTCTCCACTTCGGTTCAACCTGAGACGGATACAACATTTAGTGCACAGACCCTATCTCCTGCTTCGGAACAATCATTGATTTTTGAACTCAGCAGCCCTGGACGTGTCGCTTATTCCTTGCCAGAATGTGACGTTCCTCGTCAGGCTGCCGATACGTTGATTCCCCGGGAAATGCTCCGTTCGGAAGCAGCGGCACTGCCGGAAGTGTTCGAGGTAGATGTTATTCGACACTATACTGCGTTGTCCCGCCGCAACTTCGGCGTAGATAACGGATTCTATCCACTGGGCTCTTGTACGATGAAATACAATCCGAAGATCAATGAGGATGTTGCCCGTTACAATGGATTCGCCAAAATCCATCCGTACCAGCATGAATCCAGCATTCAAGGTGCACTAGAACTGTTATATACGTTGCAAAACGACCTTGCAGGTCTGACAGGGATGGACGCTGTGACCTTGCAACCCGCCGCTGGTGCCCATGGAGAATGGACTGGACTCATGATGATTCGTGCCTACCACGAAGGTCGTGGCGAACAACGTACCAAAGTCATCGTGCCCGATTCTTCGCATGGTACCAACCCGGCAAGTGCAACCGTTGCAGGGTTTGAAACTGTAACGATTCCATCCCGTGCAGACGGACTGGTCGATCTGGATGCACTCCGTGCAGCCGTTGGTACGGATACAGCAGCATTGATGCTGACAAACCCGAATACACTTGGTTTGTTCGAGAAAGACATTCAGGAGATTGCATCCATCGTACACCAGGCTGGTGGTTTGCTATATTACGATGGCGCGAACTCCAATGCCATTATGGGCATTACTCGTCCGGGTGATATGGGCTTTGACGTAGTGCATCTGAACTTGCACAAAACGATGAGTACGCCTCATGGCGGTGGTGGACCTGGCGCCGGACCTGTCGGCGTGAAGAGCCGTTTAATCCCGTTCCTGCCTAAACCGATGGTGATCAAAAATGATGATGGCGTGTATGCACTGGACCGCGAAGGAGATCAATCCATTGGACGGGTTAAAGCGTATTATGGCAACTTCGGTATTCTGGTACGTGCCTATGCCTACATTCGCACCTATGGACCGGAAGGCTTGCGCCGTGTATCTGAGTGTGCGGTACTGAATGCCAACTATATGATGGCCCGTCTCGCACCTTACTACGAGATTCCGTATCCAGGGGTATGCAAACACGAATTCGTCATGTCTGGTCGGGGATTGAAGCAGTATGGTGTGCGTACACTGGATGTTGCCAAACGATTACTTGATTTTGGATATCACCCGCCTACGGTATACTTCCCGCTCAACGTTGAGGAATGCATCATGATCGAGCCGACGGAAACCGAAAGCAAAGAAACACTGGATGGGTTTATTGATACGATGATACGGATTGCCAAAGAAGCGGAAGAGACACCGGAGTTGGTACTCAACGCACCTTACGGAACACCGGTTACTCGACTCGATGAGACTACCGCGGCCCGCAAACCTGTACTAAACTGCGCTTGCAGTTAAACACTAAGTGAGTTTCTAATCCATGCTCTTGCTGATGTTAACTTACCCCAGCAAGAGCATTTTTTTGCCTAGACATTACAGGGTCTTTCTCCTCGTACTCCCCTCCTATACATTCGCGCAACAAAAAAAGCCGATATCCACAATGAATCGCGGATACCGGCAAAATCGCTGCACGACTGCAGCTTTTTATCGGAAAAAGAAAAAACCTCAAATCCGGAGGAAACTCCGGCAAAATTACGCTTGAATGCTTTGAACCAATTCAACAACTTGTTCAGCCGTTTGCATATCCAGAGCTTTAGCAGCCAGTTCCTGCATATCCGCACGGGACAGCTTGGTGATCTGACTACGAGCTGGCAGAATGGATGTTGCGCTCATGCTGAACTCATCCAATCCAAGACCAAGCAACAATGGAATTGCTGTTTCGTCTCCTGCCATCTCACCACACATGCCAACCCATTTGCCTTCACGATGCGCTGCATCGATAACCATTTTAACCAAACGCAAAATGGCTGGGTTGTAAGGTTGATACAGATACGCCACTCGTTCGTTCATACGGTCAGCAGCCATCGTGTATTGAATTAGATCGTTCGTTCCGATACTGAAGAAATCCACTTCTTTGGCAAACTGATCCGCCAGAACTGCAGTCGAAGGAATTTCGACCATGATTCCGAGTTGAATGCTGTCAGAAACAGCAATCCCTTCAGCAACCAGCTTCTCTTTCTCTTCGAGCAAGACAGCTTTTGCTTCACGGAATTCACCGAGTGTTGCGATCATTGGGAACATGACACGCAGGTTTCCATGTACGCTTGCACGCAGCAATGCACGCAATTGTGTACGGAAGATATCCAGACGGTCCAGACACAGACGAACTGCGCGGAAGCCGAGGAATGGATTCATTTCTTTTGGCAGATCCAGATATGGAAGCTCTTTGTCTCCACCGATGTCGAGTGTACGAACAACAACAGGTTTGCCTTCCATTTTTTCCAGTACCGCTTTGTAAGCATTATACTGAATGTCTTCGGAAGGAAGCTTGTCTCTGCCCATGTAAAGGAACTCGGTACGGTACAGGCCTACAGCCTCGCCGCCGTTTTCCAGAACACCTGTTACATCATTTGGTGTACCGATGTTGGCTGCAAGTTCCACATGAACGTTGTCCACCGTTACCGTTGGCTCATCACGTAGTTTTCTCCACTCTGCACGTTGTGCATCATACTGTTCCTGCTTGGCACGGTATTCAGCAATAACTTCATCAGTAGGGTTAACCAGCACGTGACCATCCAGACCGTCAACAATGATCATATCGCCTTGTTTCGCTTGAGCCAAGATGTCCTTGGTTCCAACGACAGCAGGAATTTCAAGAGAGCGAGCCATGATCGCTGAGTGAGAAGTACGTCCACCAATGTTAGTTGCAAAACCTTTAACATATTGGCGGTTCAATTGAGCCGTATCGGAAGGCGTCAGATCCTCTGCAAGCACGATCACTTCTTCATTGATCTCAGCCGGGCTCATGAAGTCGATACCAAGCAAGTGATTTAGCACACGTTTGGTAACGTCACGCATATCTGCTGCACGTTCCTGCAGGTATGCACTCTTCATGTTCTCAAACATGGAGATAAATTGCGATGCCGTTTCGTTCAAAGCAAACTCTGCATTGATCATGTCATCTGCAATTCTAGCTTTAACCGGATCAATCAGTTCCGGGTCATTCAGAATGAGCAAATGCGAAGCAAAAATCTCAGCTTTTTTCTCGCCAAGCTCTTGTAAAGTACGCTCTTTGATCGCCTCAAGCTCAGCCTGGGATTTACCCAGAGCTGAGTCGAGTTTTGCGATCTCTGCGTCAACGTCGTTAATTTGGCGTTTTTCTACAGAGTAGTCAGGATGCTCCAAGATAAACGCCTTGGCGATAGCAATACCCGCCGAAGCCGCGATCCCGGAGACATTAAGCATTAATTTCGCCCAACCCTTCGTTAACCATAACGTCAGTCAAAGCTTGAAGAGCTTCAGCTTCGCCTTCGCCTTCAACGATGATGCTGATTGTGTCGCCTTGTTCCAATCCGAGGGAAAGAACACCCAGAATGGATTTCAACGTTACTTTTTTACCGTTAGCTTCTGCAAAGGATTCTGCACCTTTGAATTTGTTTGCTGTATTAACCAGGGCTGTCGCCGGACGTGCGTGGATACCATCTTCGTCTGTAATTCTGAATGTTTGTTGCATTACAATCATCTCACTTTCAGTAATTTGGTTTTGGCATTGCATATATTTACACTAGCTTGCCATCGTCGTAACACTTCTTATTTTATCTCAATGATTGGCTGATCGCCAACTTTCAGCACTCCACTCTTCTTCAGGGTTACCGTGGAGCCCTCTGGCAGGTTGGTGAAAATAACTGGCGAAATGATGGATGGAGCGTTTGCTTTGACATACTCCAGATCCACTTCCATAATCGGCTGACCTGCCGATACCAGATCACCTTCCTGTACCAGTACGTTAAAGCCTTGACCTTTCAGCTTCACCGTATTAACACCTATATGAACAAGCACTTCCTTGCCACCATCGGACATGATGCCCACGGCATGTTTGCTTGGAAATACATTAAACACTTTACCATACACAGGAGAAGTTATCGTACCATCATGTGGCAAAATTGCGAATCCATCACCTGTCATTTTCTCAGCAAAGACCGGATCAGGTACGTTTGTAATGTCCAGTAATTCACCATTAACTGGCATGACAATATCCTCAGCAACGATGCGCTCGCCTTGCTCACCTTGTGCCTTTTCCTCTTCAGGGGTTGGTTTGGCAGCTGCTGGCGTTGGTGCTGGTGTTCGTCCTGCAATAATATCCTGCATTTGAGATTTGATCGTGTCGGAACGTGTTCCGAAGATGGCTTGAACATTATTACCCACTTCAAGTACACCAGATGCACCCAATTGTTTCAAACGATCTTTTTTCACATTGGATTTCTCATTAACTTCAATCCGCAAACGAGTAATACAAGCGTCCAGATGTTTGATATTTTCCTTGCCACCAAAAGCTTCAAGAATGTTATGGGGCAGATCATCCGTTGAACCAGAGCCTCCGCCAGATTCGGTTTCAGGTGTTGCATCCTCTCGTCCAGGTGTTTTGAGATTGAATTTGCGAATGATAAACCGGAAACCGAAGTAATAGATCACCGCAAGAATCAATCCGACAATAATAACGTCCCACCAAGGTGTACGGTTCGGAATAATTCCGAAGATCAGGAAGTCAATGAACCCACCGGAGAAGGTCATACCGATCTTGACACCCAAAATTTGCATGGTCATGAAAGACAAACCTGCAAAGATACAGTGTACTGCAAACAGGATTGGTGCTACAAACAGGAACGAGAATTCAAGTGGTTCTGTGATACCTGTCAGGAACGAGGTCAGCGCAGCTGAACCCATGATACCTGCAACATACTTTTTGTGTTCCGGTCTTGCTTCATGGTACATCGCAAGTGCGGCCGCTGGCAAACCAAACATCATGAAAGGGAATTTACCAACTTGGAATGTTCCCGCTGTAAGGTTCACACCATCACGCAATTGATTGAAGAAGATTTGCTGGTCACCACGGATGACATCTCCTGCTTTGTTCACATACTCACCGAACTCAAACCAGAATGGGGAGTAGAAAATGTGGTGAAGACCAAACGGAATCAATGACCGTTCTACAACTCCGAAGATAAATGCCGACAATGTCGGGCTTGTATCTACCATGAAGTGAGATACAGCATTCAATCCATTTTGAATCGGTGGCCAGATAATCACCAAAAGCAACCCGATTAAGAGGGAAACAACCGAAGTGATAATCGGAACAAAACGTTTACCTGCAAAGAAACCGAGGTAAGACGGCAGTTCGATTTTGAAAAATCGATTGTAACACAGCGCGGCGGCAATACCTATGATTATACCTCCGAACACGCCTGTACTTAATGTTGGGATACCCAAGATGCTGGCATAACCCGGTACTTCACCGATCATGGCCGGAGTAACCCCTACTGCGGTACCCAGTGTGACGTTCATGACTAGATAACCGATGATCGCTGCGAGACCTGCAACCCCTTCGCCACCGGCCAATCCGACGGCTACACCGACGGCGAACAGCAATGCCAGATTATCGAATACGATCTGACCTGCGTTCATCATAATTGTTGCGATCGAGTTCACCCAAGGGGTGTCGAGCGCCGTTACATATTGCAAGAAATCTGGATTAACCAGCATGTTGCCAATTCCGAGCAGCAAACCTGCCGCAGGTAGAATGGCTACAGGCAGCATGAGAGCTTTACCTACTCTTTGCAATACACCAAATAGCTTTTTAAACATCGCGTCGTTTCTCCCTTTCGTCTAAGTTATATGTTGTGATGCAAGCAAGGGAACACAAAAAAGGCATGAATTAATAAAGTAAACTGTGCCAACCTTGGGGTATAGCATACCCTGTACAAGGAAAGAACAATCACACTTTAATTAACTCATGCCTGATCGAGTCAGTAACACGTCGCTTATGTTTATTCAGTTGCTTGATTACGGAAACCATTGTAGCACCAGTTCTAATCTATTGCAAGCCTTTACACCAAAAAAATAAATTCCGCATTCCATCACTGGAATGCTCTCACTTATTCTCTTCTTCCTTCCGCTGATTCAGCCTTTGCAGATGAATGGTCAGATAACCTACCTCCGCAGGATAAACCGGCAGTTTCAGTCTTTTCTCCATTACTTTGGTCAGTTTCCATGCAAGCGAGTACATTTCGGGATACTCCAACTTGAGCAGGGAATCCAACTTATGAAGCTCTTCCACTTTGTCTCCACGCCGAACACGCTCAAGGGCAAAACGAAGATGAGTCAGCAAACGAGAGTAATCCAGCGATTCCGTTTCAAACGAATAATCGAGTTGATCGGACACCAGGTTCACCAAATCAGTGATCAATTGTGAATGTTCACGTACCTGGGATATATTTTGATTGGTCATTGCACTATAGATATGGAGGGCAACAAAACCAATCTCGTCCATCCCCAAATCTACACCCATTTTCTCTTTGATCAGTCGAACAGCGTATTCTCCCATTCGATATTCTTCAGGATAAATCTCGCGGGTTTCATATAAAAATGGATTTTGTATGACAATGCCCTGCTCCTTGCGTTTTAACGCGAAAGAAATGTGATCGGTTAATGCAATATGGATATGTTCATTCAGAGGAACGTCCGTACGCTCTGCAATATACGTAATAACTTCGTTAATAATCTCGATCAGTGCTTCATCCACCTGTGGAAGAAGCTGTTTGTACTGCTCTTGCTCCTGCTGGTTTTTCAAAATGAACATTTTCTCCACAGCCATCAATGGAATGTGATCACTCGGTTTTCGGTTAAAGCCAATGCCTTTACCAATAACAACGACTTCCCCGTGTTCAGGATGCTGTGCAATGATTACATTATTATTTAGCGCTTTATCTACATGCAGGCTGCTCATTGTTTGCACCTCTTTTTCACACCATCTTAGGTGTGATAAGTCACACCCTATTACGAACGAAAAGACACCCGGAGCGGGCAAACCGCGCCGGACGTCTCGCTTAAAAAGTAACAAAAATTCGTCTTAAGGTCAATAGAGCAACCATGCAAGATTCGAAGTGCTTCTTACTCGTCGACTCCAGCTCTTTCCACAATCTTGTCGATTATAGAAGGAGTTGTAACAGCCTCGCTCTGTTGAATGGCAACTGGCGCAGGTGTTTTTGACTTCGTAAGGCCTTTAATCAGCTGCTCTACATCGATGCCGGATACACTCTTGAGCATCTCTGGAGCGGTCGCCATAAGTTCGGTAACATAGTTACTCACTCGCGCTGCACCTTCACCTTTACCTGTATCTACCACCGTCAGTTTATCAATGGATGCAATTGGCTCTGCAATTTTGCCAGCCAGTTCAGGCAGCATTTTGACAATAATATCGAGTACAGCCGCTTCGCCAAACTTCTGGAACGCCTCGGCGAGTTTTTCCTTCGCTTCCGCTTCGGCAAGACCACGCAAACGAATAACTTCTGCATCTGCTGTACCTTTGGCAAGTTCCGCATCCGCCATGGCCTGACCTTCAAGTCGCTTCTGTTCAGCTGTTGCTTTGGCATGTGTTTCGATGGAATACTGTACTGCATCAGCTTCACGCATTCTTTTGGCTTTATCCGCTTCGGCAGCCTGCTCTACCGCATAACGATCCGCTTCTGCCTTTTTCTTCACTTCGGCATCGTATTGCTTCTCGCGTACAACGATTTCTTTTTCCTGGAGATCGATCTCACGTTCTTTACGAACGAGTTCAACCTTCATTTCTTCTTCCACCACAGTCTGTCTCGCGCGCGCTTCATGGATATGGTAAGCCTGATCGGCTTCTGCTTTGGCTGTATCCTGATCCCGCTTAAACGTGGCTACTTTCAGTTCTTTCTCTTTGGCTGCCTCAGCGATATTGGTATCACGCAGCAACTCTGCTTTTTGACCCTGCTCTTCCGCATTGGCCTTCTGAATACGTGCATCACGCATCGCTTCCGCTTCAGCTATCTCGGCATCACGCTTCACTGCGGCAATTCTCGGTTTACCGAGAGCATCCAGGTAACCCTGTTTGTCACGCACATCCTTGATGGTAAATGAGACAATTTGAAGGCCCATTTTCTTCAGATCTCTAGCTGCTACGCCTTGAACCTCTTGCGCAAACCGATCCCGGTTCCGATATACTTCTTCCACCGTCATTGTACCGAGGATGGCCCGCAAATGCCCCTCCAGTACCTCCTGTGCTTCGCTTCTCAGCGCTTCTACAGGTTTACCGATGAATTGCTCAGCTGCCGTAGCAACGTCTTCTACAGCGCCTCCAACCTTGATAATAGCTACACCGTCAGCAATAACCGGAACCCCTTGCTCCGTGTACACTTCAGGTGTAGAGACATCCAGCTTGTGGGACAACAAGGAGATAAACTCCGATTGTTGGAATACCGGCAGGATAAATGCACCGCCACCACGAACAATCTTAATTTTTCGGCCAGAATCATCATCGGATATATTTTTACTACCCAGGAATGATCCCGTAACAATCATCGCTTCATCCGGTCCAACCGTTTTGTATCTCGCCCAGAAAGCCAGACCTAAAATTAGAATGACTCCGACTACAACTATGGGAATCAACAAAACATCCCAATCTAAATTTTCCATTCCACATCTCTCCCCTTATTCATTCATGAAGATTGCTTAAACTACTTAGGTGATAAGAAAACTTTATAAATCTTTAAGTACATTTTCATCCCATTCCGACACACGCAGTACACCATCTACAACATCCACTACGACAACACGGGCTCCCGCCGCAATGGGGAGGTGTTCAAAACTGGATGCCGTTTGAATCGTACTACCGGATGCAAAACGAATCATTACTTCGCCAAAACCTTTTTCCGGCACCGGAATGGTAATTTCCCCAATTTCCCCAGATAACTCTTTCATTGAAAATGCAATCGAGACATCGCTGTTACGCATCGGTTTGATATATGCGAAGAATACCAGCATGGCTGCAGCAATACCTATAAGCAGGGATAATATTAGACCCGACATCGAACTTAATGAACTATAACGTGTCAGCATAATGCCTGCCCCACCGAAGGTTGTAATGGAACCAGCTAGCACAACGGGTTTGAAAAAATCAAGTCCTGGCATTTCGAAGGCTCCGTCCAGCAAGCCGTCAATCAAGTCACCCAGCACAAGGCTGACAACTGCAAATATTGCTCCTCCGATCAGACACCCCCAATAAATTGTCTCCATCCCCTGTTCCTCCTCTCTCTGCCGCAAATTCATCCTAACTGGGCATTCCACATGTAAATAAATACGTAGCTGACATCAAAATGTTTCAAAATCTTTCCTCAAATGTATTCTGGAGCCGATAATGGATATTATCACGACATTCTTTAGTTCATGCTTCAAGATCCTCCCTCATTCATGCACGCATCCAAAACATAGAAAAACCGCAAGCCCCCATAAAGGGGACTTGCGGTTATTGGACAACAGAATGTGTCCGTTCACTTGTCAGTGATTATTATAGAATTACAGAGAAGCCTTGTAGATGGATACAACATCTTCCCGTTGCAGTTTCTTGAAGTTACCAAATGGGCCAAACAGCATAGCTTTATCAGCCATTACATCGATCTGGCTATCATCGATATCGTAATCAGCCAAACGGTTAGGGGCACCAATGGATGTCCAGAATTTGCTGAGCGCATCGATACCTTCTTCGGCAATCTGTCTGTCAGACTTGCCTTCAGGATTCACTTCGAATACATTAATTGCCAGACGTTTGAATCGATCCACATTGACATCCAGATTATGCTTCATCCAGTGCGGGAACAAGATGGCCAGTCCGCCACCATGCGGGATATCATACACTGCGGATACCGCGTGTTCGATATTATGTGTTGCCCAGTCTCCTGCGAGACCCATATTCAGCACACCATTCAATGCCATCGTTCCGCAATACAGAATCGTTTCGCGCAGTTCATAGTTCTCCAGATCCTCAACCAGACGAGGTGCTGCTTCCATTACGGTACGCAGAATCGTTTCACAGAAACCGAGTTGAACCGGTGTGTTGGCATCCAGATGGAAGTAATGCTCCAATACGTGGGACATCATATCCACCATACCATATACCGTTTGGTCCAGTGGAACAGTGTATGTATTCACCGGATCCAGGATGGAGAATGCAGGGAATGAATAAGCGCTACCCCAGCCCAATTTTTCTTGTGTATCCTGATTCGTAATAACCGAACCGGAGTTCATCTCCGAACCCGTTGCTGCCATCGTTAATACGGTACCAAGCGGAAGAGCGTCTTGTGCAACGGCTTTGCGCTGAGCAAAATCCCACATGTCGCCATCATATTTAGCACCTACAGCAATCGCTTTGGAGCAGTCCAGTACACTACCGCCACCTACAGCGAGAATCAGGTCAATGTTATTCGTTTTGCAAAGGTCTACCCCTTTATGCACCGTAGAAAGACGTGGGTTAGGTTCAACGCCTGCCAGTTCAGTCACTTCTGCTCCAGCTTCCTTAAGCAATCCGATCACTTGATCATACAGCCCACTGCGTTTGATACTACCGCCACCATATACAAGCAGAACCCGTTTACCGTATTTCGGCACTTCTGTCTTTAATGCTTCCAGTTGTCCTTTACCGAATATCAGACGGGTTGGATTATAGAATTGGAAAGATCTCATATCTATTGTCGCCTCCAAGGGAGTTTAGAATTTTTAGTGCAACTCCAATTATAGTACCCCGTTTATAGAAAAACAAATCGATAGTCACTCACTTTATAACAATCCGTTAATCTCCAAATGTGCTCTAAACATCTCGCTCGTTGAAGGCAAATCCTCAGCGTCCACCCATGTTTCATGGTCCCATAACCCAGCCTGTTTGAATGCCCGCGGACAATGGATAAAACACTCTTCCACATCTACAATGACAGCTGCACCTATGGTTTTACCACTCCAACCCATGCTGGCGATGAATTCCTCATCCTTGGTAATGGTTGCTGTGCCATTAATACGCAGCACTTCATTCATACCCGGAATCAAAAAGAGCATACCAATACCAGGGTTCGACAACATGTTCAACAACGAGTCTATTCGCCGATTGCCTGGGCGCTCGGGATAAACGAGCCGGTATGTATCGTACACTTTTACAAATCCCGCTCCATCACCCCGAGGTGACACATCACTTTTTCCATTATGATCGGACGTGGAGAGGAAAAATAATGGTGACATGGATAAAAAGTTCTGAACATGTGAATCCACAAATGAGATTGCCTTGTTACGCACATGTTCATGCGGTTCACCCACCATGCCTTGCAGTTCCTCAGCATCTGTAATCAACGGAATATCCAATGCCTGCTTTTCCAAGTTATTAACCCCATTTCCTCAATTCATTGCGGTACTCCAGGACTTCACTCCATTATAACTGGCTCGGAAGTTCATTCCAATGCACTCAAATGTCAAGAACAACAAGAACACCCGCTCATGATTGGGCGGGTGTTTTGGTTTGTTGACTGCTATTCCGTGTATCCCATGCTGCTTACAAAACGACGGAAAGCCTGGCGTCCTGCTTCATCATATTTGTAGACACCTGCATGTTCCAGAATCTCAGCAAATTTTAAGCCAACTTCCTGTTGGACAATGGCAACAGCTTGTTCTTTGTCCAGGTTAGGACCAAATCGTTCAACCAGCTCTTCGGCCCAGCCCAGATGTTTGTTCAACACATGATCAGAGGCTTTGGCGGCTTCAGCAAGTTTAACATCTCCAGCGAGAATATCCGCGATACTGTCCAGTTCTTCTTTCAAACGGCCTGGCAGGATGGCAAGCCCCATCACTTCGATTAGACCAATGTTTTCTTTCTTCAGATGGTGCATCTCACGGTGAGGATGGAAAATCCCTTCAGGATGCACATCATTCGTGCGATTGTTACGCAATACAAGATCCATCTCGTAGCCACCGTCTGCACTACGACGAACGATTGGTGTTACCGTATTGTGTGGTACCTGTTCACCGTCTACTTCACTGAATGCTTCGATATCCACAGCCGAATCACTGTAAACCTTCCACGCCTCATATACGGCGTTACCCGCTTCAAGCAGCTCTGCAGGATCGTGTGAAGCCAGACGCATTACGGACATTGGCCATTTCACAAGACTCAATGTAAGTCCAGGTGCATCCGCATGGCGGAATACCGCCTCTGGCTGTGCATTTTGAATCGCAAACGTATGACGTCCGCCCTGGAAATGGTCATGTGTAAGGATAGAACCGCCCACGATCGGCAGATCTGCATTAGACCCGATAAAGTAATGCGGGTACTCCCCAACAAAGGCAAGCAGCCTGCGCAGCGTATCTTTGGTCAGTTTCATCGGCACATGATCATGATGGAAAATGATGCAGTGCTCGTTGTAGTACACATACGGCGAGTATTGGAACAACCAAGGCTCGTTGTTAAGATCCAGCGGAATGACTCGCAGATTCTGGCGGGCCGGGTGATTCACTCGACCAGCGTAGCCTACATTTTCACGACACAGCTGGCACTTTGGATATACCGGCGGCGGAAGCAATTTCGCCATGGCAATTTCCTTTGGACTTTTCCTCCGGTTTTGACAGGTTGATGGTAATCTCCATGTCTCCATAGGCCGTATCCTGTGTCCAGTAAACGTTCTTCGCGATCCGATCCATCCGAATGTAGTTGGAGTTAATCGACAAGTCATAGAATTGAGATGTGGCCGCCTCAATACCCTCCGTCTGCTCGGTGTGGCGGAAGGCACGTACCACTTCCGATGGGCGTGCCATCAAATGACCCATGATTTTGGCATCCAGCAAATCACGGAACGTATCACTATTTTCAGGAATGAGTCCAATGGAAAATCCATAATCGATCAACGTATCCAGCATTGCCTGTGGACCATCGGGCACAGTCGTGTCCAACTCGCCGGCATAAGGCTCCGAGAATCCGAATTGTTCAAGCAGGAGGTTGCGGCTATAATCCCAATCCGCTTCCTCGATTAATTGTTTCTGCAAGGCAAATGCAACCAGACGTTCAATGGCATGCAGTGCTTCCTGCTGCTCCGGTGTCCGCTCTGTGGCACCTGCTGCAATATGAGTCTGTGACATAAGGTGTTCGCCTCCTAGTTTTTTCCGTAGCCGTCAGGACGTGATTGGTGCCAGCTCCAAGCGCTTTGAATGACATCTTCCAGATTGGTCCATTTCGGATTCCAACCCAGGACAGATCTCGCTTTTGCAGATGAAGCTACCAGCACAGCCGGGTCACCCGCACGACGTGGTTCCTGTACAACCGGAATATCGAGGCCGGTCACTTTTTTAGCTGTTTCGATCACTTGTTTTACCGAGAATCCTGTGCCGTTACCCAGGTTGAACACATTACTGTTCTCACCTTTGCGAAGATAATCTACTGCACGCAGATGTGCATCAGCCAAGTCGCTCACATGGATATAGTCACGGATACATGTTCCATCTTCTGTTGCATAGTCGTCACCAAACACGGCGATGTGCGGACGTTGTTTCAAAGCCGTTTGCAGCACCAGTGGAATCAAGTGACTCTCTGGTTGGTGATCTTCACCAATTTTGCCACTGTCATGAGCACCGGCTGCATTGAAGTAACGCAGGGAAACGTATTTGATATCCTGAACTTTATCGAACCATGACATCATGCGTTCCATCATCAGCTTTGTTTCGCCGTATACGTTGGTTGGCTCTGTACGATCACTCTCTTCGATTGGCACTTTCTCAGGCTCGCCGTAGGTAGCTGCTGTAGAGGAGAAGACGATGCGGCGTACGTTCGCTGCATTCATCGCTTCCAACAGACAGAGTGTACCAAACACGTTGTTGTCATAATATTTAACCGGGTCTTTCATACTTTCGCCTACGAGTGAGTTGGCTGCAAAGTGAATGACTGCATCGATTGAATTCTCAGCGAACAGCTTCGCCAGAATTTCTTTGTCACGCAGATCCCCTTCATACAACTTACCGCCGAGCAGCGCCTCACGATGCCCTGTCTGCAAGTTATCCAGTACAACAACCTCTTCTCCACGTTCCAACAAAGCCGCTACCGTATGAGATCCAATATACCCTGCTCCACCTGTCACCAAAATTGCCATTTTACTTCGCCTCCTTCAATTCTTTAACACCGTCGCCTACGCCGCACACATAAAAATCACCTTTGAGAGTGGTACGCGCTTCATAAGCAGCGCCCACTTCGCTTACAAAACGCTCGACATCATTTTCATGCACCAGCGATACGGTACAACCGCCAAATCCTGCGCCAGTCATTCGGGCACCAAGTGTGCCAGGAATCCGCTGAGCTTCTTCAACCATAACATCCAGCTCATCACAGCTTACTTCGTATAAGTCGCGAAGCGATTCATGAGAAGCGTTCATCAATTTGCCGAAGGTTTCCAGATCATTACGCTGCAATGCTTCGACTGATGCGAGCACACGCGCGTTCTCTTCCACAACATGTTGCGCACGCTGTCTTACTTTCTCATCCTTGATCTGATCCTGTAGTGTTACGAACTGCTCTGGCGTCAATTGAGCCAGGTAATTCAGTGCAGGCAGCTGTTCCTTTAAGATGGCAAGTGCCTGCTCGCATTGGGAGCGACGTTCATTGTATGCCGAATCTACCAGACCCCGGCGTTTGTTTGTGTTACCGATGACCAATTTGTAGGAGCCTGTACGGAAAGGAACCTTTTCGTACTCCAGTGTGTCACACATCAGCAGGATCGCGTGATCCTGAGCACCGTTTGCGACAGCGAACTGATCCATGATTCCACAGTTGACGCCTACAAACTCATTTTCCGCTTTCTGGGACAAAAGCGCCAGTTGAACCGTATCAATATCCGATACACCCTCCAGAGACTGAATCGCAAATCCGGTGAGTACCTCCAGAGATGCAGATGATGAAAGTCCTGCCCCGTTCGGAATCTCCCCGTGGTACAGGAAGTCGTAGCCTTTTGTTACATTTACGCCTTTGCCTTGCAATTCAACCATGACACCAACAGGATAGTCGGTCCATTCTCCGGTTTTCTCCTTACCGATGGAGGAAGTGTCCAGTACCCCTTCATAAGACATGTTCGTGGAAGCCAGTTGCAACTTGTTGTCCTGCCGCTCACGAATGATCAATGTTGTTCCGAATTCAAGTGCTGCCGGAAGTACGTATCCACCGTTATAGTCAATATGCTCACCGATCAGATTCACACGCCCAGGGGCATGAAATACACGGATGTCCGCTCCACTCTCTCCGTACTTCTCAATAAACTTTTGTTCCAATTCAGTTACGTTCACTGCTGGTGCACCTCGCCTCGTTGTTGTGGTTTTCTTAATGTTATTATATAAGAAAGCGGTGCCTCTTGTAATGCAACCATGTGTGTTTCATATGGATAAATGTGACCTTAAGGCGTATAATGATCGGAGCATCCCGGAAAGAAGGAAACGACCATGTCAGACCAATTCAACGCCAAGAAAGAATCCCATGCATCTTCTAACGAAAAAATACAGGAATCACCTTCCGGAAAAAGCGGAGCACTCAGTTATTCGGTTGCCTCCAATCCGGTCTATTATGAACAAGGGGCACTGCATGTCCTGTTTGCCGGAGCAAGCCAGACCCTACCGGGTCACGCCCTCGGACCTAAATTGTTTGATTATTATCTGCTGCATTATGTAGAAAAAGGAGCGGGTACGTTCCGTACCGAACTGCACACCTACGAGTTATCCGCAGGTGATTGTTTCCTCATTCATCCTGGACAACTGGTAAGCTACCAGTCACATGCCCGCAATCCATGGCAATACCGTTGGATCGCTTTCACGGGCAGCCAGGCTGCCCAATATACCGAAGAAGCCGGATTCCGCCCGGAAAAATCCGTTTTTCATGCCGGACCCTCTTGTGGAATTTCCGATTGGTTATCCGTGATGCAGGATGCTTTTGCCGAGCGCAAAGAAAGCTCCCATTTCACATCACTGGGTACGTTATATATGATTCTAGCCGAAGCACAGAATCACCTTTCGCAGGGCCAAACCTTAATTCCCGGTGAATCCTCCATCCGACGTACGGTGAAACAGATGATTCAATATATGTCTACCCAGTATGCCTATCCTGTCTCCATTGAACAAATGTCTGCGAGCCTTGGGTACAACCGGGCCTATCTATCCCGTATTTTCAAACAGGAAACCGGACTGTCGCCAGTCACGTATCTGCTAAAACTGCGGATCGACAAGTCGCGCCAACTCCTAAGAGAACGCCCAGATCTGTCCATCGAACAGGTATCTGCATCGGTTGGACTGCCAGACGCGCTGTATTTCTCCAAACAGTTCAAACGATTTCACGGTGAAGCGCCCAGCTTGTATCGAGAGAAGATACTGTCCCGTCCACTACATCAGGGGTTACAGCAGAATGCTCAGCAAAACAAACGGTGAGCAACATAACGGACGGAACCACGTACGACAAAAAAAAAGGTGCATTCCGCCATTATGGCTAAGATGCACCTTTTGCACTTTATTTATTTGTCATCAGGCTCCGGAGACAGAATGGATTCAATCCGTTCCAATTCCTCTGTAGAGAAATCCAATTGGCTGAGTGCAGCCACATTCTCTTCAATCTGGGAAGGACGACTTGCGCCAATCAGCGCGGAAGTTACCCTGCCATTACGCAGCACCCACGAGAGTGAAAATTGGGCCAAACTCTGACCACGGGCTGCTGCAATCTGGTTCAGCGCACGCACTTTGCGGAGCGTCTCTGGAGAGATGTTGTTTTCATTCAAGAATACCGACGGTCCTTTGGCACGTGAGTCTTCCGGGATACCATTCAAGTATTTGTTCGTGAGCACACCTTGTGCCAATGGACAGAATGCAATACTGCCTGTTCCATACTCATCCAGCACGTCCTGCAAACCACCTTCAATCCAGCGGTCCAGCAGCGAGTATTTCGGTTGATGGATTAACAGGGGCGTACCCAGACCTTTCAGAATTTCGGCAGCCTGTCTCGTCTGCTCTGCGGGATAGTTGGAGATCCCTACATACAGGGCTTTGCCCGAGCGAACAATATGATCCAGTGCCATCATCGTTTCTTCCAAAGGTGTTTCGGGATCATAACGATGTGAATAGAAAATATCCACATAATCCAGGCCCATACGCTTCAAGCTCTGATTCAGACTGGATACCAGATTTTTGCGTGAACCCCACTCGCCATACGGCCCGGGCCACATATAATAACCCGCTTTGGTGGAGATCACCAGTTCATCACGATAAGGTTTCAGATCCTGGGCCAATACCTGTCCAAATAACTGCTCTGCCGAACCTGCCGGTGGGCCATAATTGTTGGCAAGGTCAAAATGTGTAATACCCAGATCAAATGATCGGGTAATCATATTACGGCCATTCTCAGCGTTATTGATACCGCCAAAATTATGCCACAGCCCCAGTGAAATCGCTGGCAGTTTCAAACCTGAACGTCCAACGCGGTTATATTTCATCGTTTCATAGCGAGTATCGCTTGCTACGTAGACCATTATGAATCCCTTCTTTCCCCAGGTTCCGCCTCTTGTATCCGATCTATGCCGGAGAATGCGGTTATTCAGTCCATACGTTCAACCAAGAAGCTGGTCCACATTATTCATTACCTCGCCAATCGGCTCTGTAATCAGCAAATCAGCCCTGTGGTCGTAAGCGGTAGGTGTAGCGTTGAGCAGAACGGTATGTTTTCCCTGAAAATACGTAATTAACTGGGCCGCCGGATATACCGTCAGTGACGTGCCTCCCACGAGTAACAGATCTGCAGAAGACAGTGCATCAATGGAACGATACAATGTCGTCTGATCCAGCTCCTCTTCGTACAGCACCACATCCGGTTTGATTACACCACCACATGTGGTACAGCGAGGCACGGTATCTTGGGACTGTATAATATCATTCAGCGTATAAAACTGCTTGCAATCCATGCAGCCGTTACGATGAATTGAGCCGTGAAGCTCAAAGACATTGCTGCTACCTGCCTTCTGATGTAGTCCGTCGATATTTTGCGTGATCACTGCCTGAAGTTTTCCTTCCTGCTCTAGACGGGCTAATAGTCGATGGCACCCATTCGGTTCCGCATCTGGATGAAGCATTTTGCCACGATAAAAATCATAAAAAATATCGGCATGTTGATCAAAAAAATGTCGGCTTAACAATTCTTCCGGTGGATAAGGCGAATGCTGCTCCGTCTGATACAGACCCGCAGCCGAGCGGAAGTCGGGAATCCCGCTTTCCGTTGAAGTCCCGGCCCCTCCGAAAAAAACAATCCGGGAGCTTTCCTGAATCCAGGCAGCCAGTTGTTCTGTTGCGTTCATCCTCTCTCCTCCTTTTGGCCAGAGTGACTTATATAATCACGCTTAGCTCATTATAATGACGAATAATGGCATGGGCATCAACCAGGTACGATCCTTGATCTAACTGTGGACAGTAACCGAGCGTATAGGATACCTCTGCGTGACGCCCCATCTGCATATCCCCATTGCTGTCTCCAATTACAACGGCCTCCGCAGGATCGATATGTAATTCACGGCAAGCCAAGAGTGCTGCTTCTCCATCCGGTTTGCCCTGGGTCACCCGATCACAGCCCACAATGGAGGTGAAAAAGGAACGTATCCCCATCCAATCCAGATGTGTTTCTGCTGCCGCTGTACTGTCTGAAGTGACAACTGCCAGAGGTATGTCTGCTGCCCTGCAACTCTGTAAGAAAGCAAGTAATCCTGGCATCGGTTCAGCCGATTTGCGCTCTCTTACCGATTTCATGGCCACACTTGAAAATTGGCGTATCGTTGTGATCGCTTCATTCCATGGCATGCCTGCTGCATATAACTGCCCTGCAAGTAATCCCGTGCACTCATCCACAGTCGCAATGGCCAGCGGGCCTTGCGGATCATATCCAACAATATGACCTTGCGGATTATGGATGGTGCCCAGAACGTTCTCCCGTTCAACCGTAAATGAAGCTCCAAGTTCATTCATAAGTGATTGCAACTGATCCAGTAATGTCTCTGCCCACGGTCCCCATAGCTGGAGGAATTCCAGCAGTGTTCCATCTTTATCAAATAGGATACCTTTACATGGGATCTGCGCTCCATTCACTTGAAGGATAGCCATCCGTACCACCTCCATCAAGTTATGCTATAAATGCATACAGCCATTAGTGCAGAATAATCAAAACCTACTTGATGGTACTTAACCAAGCCAGTACCGTCTTGACCGTCTGATTCAGCTGTTCTTCTCCACTCACTTCCGGCTCGCCATCTCCTTTTTGATGACCATAATCACCGAACTGGGCGTGGTTTCCACCTTCAATGGTGTAGTATACCGTCTCCACGGGCAAATACATACGTCCACTCTGATACTTGATCATATTCACAACCTCATCTTTAGTACCCAAAATGGATAATGCAGGTATCCCCAGTGTCATTACACTCCCTTTTTCATCCGGGTAAGATGCCAAGAAGAAGATCCCGTGAAGTGCATCTGGATGTGCGGCTACATAACGTGCAGCCATGGACCCGCCGAGAGAGTGTCCACCCATAACGAATTGTTCGTCCGGATATGCGGCCAGAATCTCATCTGCCAAGTTTGGCTTAAGCACTGCCAGGTTAACTGGCATCTTGGCAATAATGGTGTGATGACCCGCAGCAGCCAGCTCATGGGCAAGTGGTGCATAACTTTCCGGTTTTACCAATCCACCAGGATAGAAAAGTACACTTTTCCCCGTTGGTTTGTCTGGCACAAAATCAATCCAGTTCTCTTGTTCACTCACCGTCACCTTATTGGCTGTTTCCATAGCTGTTTGAGCTGTCTCCTGTGGACCGTATGGTGTGAATAATTTCCACGCAACAAATCCACATCCAATGACAATGAGCGCCAGAAGTACGAGCAGGAATTTCCCGATGCCCCTCTTCTTGCGCCCTGTATTATACCGATTTCTCAACATTAATCACCTTTCTTCACTTCCGCAGGTGCCGCGGCTCACAGAATTGGGAGCCTTTGTTCATCAGGCTCCCCTTCTACGAATTAAAAAATATTATTCAGCCTTGGCCTTGCGGTAAGCATCCATATATTGTTCCGCTTTGCGACGGACATGACTCAGGTCACCCGTCTTCACAGCTTCCGATGTCAAGTCGGAGCCGATCCCTACAGCCACTGCTCCACCCTTGATCCAATCCCCCAGATTAGACAAGGATACCCCGCCAGTTGGCATAAAATTCGCCTGCGGCATAGGGCCCTTCATCGTTTTGATAATCGAAGGATCATACAGATTACCCGGGAACAACTTCACAATGTCCACACCGAGTTCCAATGCGCGTTGAACATCAGCAATCGTCATCACACCAGGCAGAATCGGAATTCGATACAGGTTGCATATCTGAACCGTATCCGGGTTCAGGGAAGGTCCAACGACAAACTCGGCACCCGACATGATAGCCGCTCTTGCCGTTTGCGGTTCAAGCACCGTTCCCGCACCAATAATCGCGAATTTCTCTGGATCTTGTGTGTTCCAATGGTATACACGGCTTAATTTTTCAATGGCTTTGAGTGCACTGGGTACTGTCATCGTAATCTCGATAACTTTAATGCCACCCGCAATCGCTTGCTCGGCCATGGCAATGACTTGATCAGCAGAATCTGCACGCAGAACTGCCACAACCCCATTGTCCGTAATCTTTTGCAACAGCTGAAGCTTCTTCATTTCATTCTCTCCCTTGTCAATGTGGTGGTTGTGTATACAAGCCTTACATTTAAGAACGAAGATGAGCCATATATGATTTCAGCAGCCACTAGCGCTCAACATGGGCAACATTGTTCAGTTTGGCCTCGACCTGCCCCCACGTCGGGAGCGCCTCCCAATCGCCAACAGCCTGTATAACCATGGAACCGGTCAAATTGCCGAGACGGGTTGCTTCCTGCGGGGAGTATCCTTTTAATATACCCGTTAAAAATCCCGCGCAGAATCCATCTCCTGCACCTACCGTATCCAGAACATGATCCGCCTTAAAGTACGGAACTTCAGTTAGGGTACCATTCGCCAATACGTAGGTCAAATCAGGGCCACCCTTCACAATGCACACAGCATTCATGGCAGATAAACGCTCAAGTACTTTTTGATCATTTTCTTCGTTATATAGAAGTTTCATCTCGTCCAGCCCCGGTAAAAAGTAGTCCGCCAGTTCAGCTATACGCAGTATAACCGGACGGGCCTCATCCGCAGACCATAGTTTGAGACGCAGATTCGGATCAAAGCTTACTTTCACCCCTGCCTGTTTGGCAATATGTATGGCAGCCTCTACCGTAGCAAGTCCCAACGGGCTTATCGCTGCCGTTATACCCGTAACGTGCAATATCTTCGCCCCGGCAATATAGTCGGGATCCAGATCATCAGGTGTGATCGCACTTGCAGCAGATAGCTTCCTATAATAATGCACCGAGGCTTTCCCGGAAGCGTTCTCACGAATCATCAAACCAGTGGGCTCGTGATCACTTAACCTTACCCGGGATACATCTACGCCTTCACCGCGAATGGCTTTCAGAATCATACTGCCGATCGGATCATTGCCCAAGCGTCCAAACCAACCACTAGTATGCCCCAGGCGGGATACGCCAATAGCCAGATTGCTCTCAGCACCCCCGAAAGACTTGTCCAATGTGGCTGCATATTCCAGCCCTCTTGTATCCTTGGCAGTCAGCAAACCCATACTCTCCCCAAACGTAATAATTTCCGGGCTTGGATAGGGACTCGTTGACATGATTTCTTCCCTCCTTATCGTTACATTCCCTCATCTTCTTTTTCTATTGTCATCCTCTATGCAACCGTTGTCAATCCCGTTGCGTTCATTTTGTTGTCACAGCTTTGAGAAAAGATAACGCTTACTAATGTGAATTAAATCACAATAGATAATACACATCCATATTACCCTTATTACAGATGCAAATGACCTGGCAACCAGGGTCTATAAGGGGGCTACACCATGAAAAATCAGACACTGATCCGGGATGATCAGGAATCTTTCTTTTACAATCTGCGCTTTATGCTTATCGTCTGTGTCCTAGCTGGTAATGCACTTGAACCACTCATCACACGCTTTGCAGGAGCGGAAGCTCTGTTCCTGTGGATATATACGTTTCACATGCCGCTCTTTGTATGGGTAACCGGGTATTTTGCGACACACTCACTCCAAGGTGCATCTGGGCGAAACGTCCTGAAGCAGATTGCACTACAGTATGTACTGTTTCAGTCCTTATACGCACTAATGGACTTTACCGTATTCCACACACCCCATATGCGGCTATCCTTCTTTGCACCTTACTTGCTGTTATGGTTTCTCGCGAGTCATTTCTGTTGGCGACTGTTGCTTCGTCTGACGATTTCCTGGAAACCGATATATCGGCTGATTGGATCGATTGCGCTTGGTATAATTGCCGGGTATTTGCCCATCGACGGGTTCTGGCTCAGCTTCAGCCGTACGTTTGTATTTCTGCCGTTCTTTGTCATCGGTTATGACTATGGAGCAACCATCCGTTCACGTTTATTATCCGGTTGGGGGCGAAAAACCGCAGCCATCCTCTCTGCTGCACTGTTGGTATGGATCGGGTATGGGGGTTTGAATGTTTCAACCGGATGGTTACTCGGCAGCATGACGTACGCCGAACTGGGTCACCACGAATGGTATGCCGGCATCTTCCGACTTGGAGTCTACCTATTGGAGATCGCATCGGCAGCACTGTTCTTGGCCTGGGTACCTTCCTTGACTTCCAGACTGACGGACCTTGGACGGCGCACACTCTATGTATTCCTGCTGCATGGGTTTCTCGTTCGTCTCGCGATCTGGTCCGGAGTCTACAGTTATATGGGAAGCTCGGCGTATATTCCAGTCATACTGGTCATTGCCATACTCTTCGCAGTCACACTGGCTCTGCCGGCTGTACGTCACACGTTCAAACCCTTAATTGAACCGGATATATCCCGATTTTCTTTCAATCGACATGAGGTGTTTAAACGATCGGCCTAACGCTCTGACGGATCTCTTCACCATCGATTCTATTCTGGTGTGTTGTTTCAGGCTGGAAATAAGGTGGTAAATTAGGGATACGCGCTACAAAAAACAACTTATCGTTGTAAGGAGTGATTTGTAATGGCACGTCAACCGACGTCAGAACGCAAGATGAGCCGTGAGGAAGCTGGCAGATTAGGTGGCAAAGCGACTTCCAAGAACCATGATCGAAGCTTCTACCAGATGATTGGAAAAAAGGGTGGAGAAGCGACTTCAGATGCCCATGACACTGACTTTTACAAGCAGATTGGTCGCAAGGGCGGCGAAGCAACCTCCGAAACTCATAATAAGGAATTCTATCGTGAGATTGGACGCAAAGGTGGAAGCAACTAATGAATTCCGCTCGCCACATCGAAACATGATCATAGCTTTCCCGTAAATCAAGAAGTCTAATTCCATGAAAATGGTTTGAGGCTTCTTTCTATTGATTGTAGAAATATGACGACGGTTGTGATAGACTCAATAGAAAAACCGGGTGTTCACGGGTTTAAAGCAGCAAAGAATTTCACAAACTACGGGGAGCTCGACACCGGCATGCCGGTCCTTTTTTTTAGAGTACGGATGAAATTAAACGACAGATGCACTGCCATTTACTTTTCCATTCATGTTGCTCAATATTATATATTTGGGGGGAATACACCATGTCAGCCAAGAAGATGCGTTCCGATATGATCAAAAAAGGTTTTGACCGTGCACCACACCGGAGTTTGCTCCGCGCAGCGGGCGTTAAAGAAGAGGATTTCGGCAAGCCGTTTATTGCCGTATGTAACTCATACATCGATATCGTGCCCGGCCACGTCCACCTTCAGGAATTCGGTAAAATTGTAAAGGATGCTATTCGTGAAGCCGGTGGCGTTCCATTCGAATTCAACACCATCGGAGTAGATGATGGTATTGCCATGGGACACATTGGTATGCGTTACTCGCTGCCAAGCCGTGACATTATCGCGGATTCCGTGGAAACGGTTGTATCTGCTCACTGGTTCGACGGCATGGTATGTATCCCGAACTGCGATAAAATTACACCCGGCATGATGATGGGTGCACTCCGCTGTAATATCCCTACCGTGTTTGTCAGCGGTGGACCGATGAAAGCCGGTCGTGACAGCAATGGTAAAGCTCTGTCCTTGACCTCTGTATTTGAAGGCGTAGGTGCTTACCAAGCAGGTAAAATCGATGATAAGAGCTTGCTTGAACTTGAACAGTTCGGCTGTCCAACATGTGGATCATGTTCCGGTATGTTTACTGCAAACTCCATGAACTGTCTGGCTGAAGCGATGGGACTGGCTATGCCAGGTAACGGAACCATCCTGGCTGTTGCTCCTGAGCGTCGTGAGTTTGTTAAACAATCTGCTAAACAACTGATGGAACTTATTAAAATGGATCTGAAACCACGTGATATCGTTACTGTAGAAGCGATCGATAACGCGTTTGCTCTGGATATGGCGATGGGTGGATCTACGAATACAGTACTGCACACGCTGGCACTGGCTCATGAAGCAGGCATCGAGTATCCAATCGAGCGTATCAATGAAGTAGCTAACCGCGTTCCTCATCTGGCGAAACTTGCACCTGCTTCCGATCTTCACATCGAAGACGTTCATAATGCAGGCGGCGTAAGCGCAGTGCTGAACGAATTGCTCAAGAAACCAGGCGCAATTCATGGTGACTGCATTACTGTAACGGGTAAAACGATCCGTGAGAACGTTGAAGGAAAAGAAATCCAGGATACAAATGTCATTCACCACTTGGATAACCCGCATTCCGAAAAAGGCGGCCTGGCTGTATTGTTTGGTAACCTTGCACCACAAGGCGCTATCATCAAAGTTGGTGCAGTTGATGCTTCGGTTGGCGGATACCACAAAGGTCCTGCCATCTGCTTTGACTCCCAGGAACAAGCGCTGGAAGGTATTGCTAACGGCAAAGTAAAAGAAGGACATGTTGTTGTTATCCGTTATGAAGGACCTAAAGGCGGACCAGGTATGCCTGAGATGCTGGCTCCTACTTCCCAGATCGTAGGTATGGGATTGGGCGCCAAAGTTGGTTTGATCACCGATGGACGCTTCTCTGGCGCATCCCGCGGAATCAGTATCGGACATATCTCTCCGGAAGCAGCTGAAGGTGGTCCAATCGCCTTTGTTGAAGAAGGAGACATCATCGAGCTGGATCTGAACAACCGTATCATCGAATTGCACATCAGTGACGAAGAGTTTGAACGTCGTCGCGCAGGTTGGAAAGGCTTTGAACCGAAAGTAAAAACCGGTTACCTGGCTCGTTATTCCAAACTGGTTACCAATGCAAGCAACGGTGGCGTACTGAGTATCTAATTTACGCTTTCCTTTACTTGACCTATCGGAAACAATCTAATAAATAAAGGGTTGCTCTTCTGCCAAATCTGGCGAAGGGCAACCCTTTTTTTTGCTGGTTGGTATGATTAGTCCGTTTAGTTCTGCTCTGGCAATATCTCTTGTTCAATTAACAACGATTCATCTCCGGATTCTTCTACCGTTGCTGCCACCTGCATCGTATGTTGACCGTAACGTTCCAACAGTAGATCCAGCGGCATGGCAATCATCTTGGGTACCAATTGTTCTGTACGCTGTTTCAGGCGTTTGGTTCCTGCCGGGTGTATTACACTTAACAGTAGCTTCAGGTATACTTTGGATGCAGCACTGAACGGTCCAGGGGGCAATTCTTGTACGGTAAATCCAAATTTTTCCGGACCTCTGTTAATCATACTCACACCGTATATGGCTTTGGCAGAGCGTAACTCCGGTTCGAGTGCCACCATGCGTGCCAGATCCGGCAATTGCTGTTCCATGGTCCGAATCATGCGAATAGCCAAATGCATACTGGAACGTGACGTCACTCCAAGTTCAAACAACTTCTGATTGTCAAAATGCAGTTCTATCACCGGATCTCCATTTTGAATGACATGGCCATCATTCATCTCCACCCGTGCTCCGTGATATACACGTGATCTGAAGTGCAGCATTGGGTCCTCTGGCGAAGCCGTCCGTAGATGATATACCCAGTGGAACAACTTTTCCCAGCCCAACCATAAGGCAACAACGATTCGTTTCCATAGCTTCAATGGTGTTTGTAATTGCGTTTTGTTCTGAGATTCGCTCACTGTGATACCTCCCATCAACGTATCAACGCGTACACTTTGCAGCCCAAGCCGTTCAGCTTCCTGCAAGACGACTTCCAGCGCCTGAAGCATCTGCTCCGGCGCGTGTGCATCTGCACCAAGGGTCGTTCCTCGATCATGTAGCAGCATGACCTCTCCGCCTCTCAGTTCCTTCAGCATCCGTTCAGTCAATCTCTGGGCACCTACTCGGCTTCTCCAGTCTTCAAACATAGAAGACCACAGTACAATCTTTCGTTCTTTCTTGCTGAAAAAATCAAACAGATTCATAATCCCCCACGGTGGACGATAATAACAAGTCTTCACGCCGGTTACTTCATGGATAATCTGACCTGTTCGCTGAATCTGATCACGAACAGTACGCGGCCGCATGAGCCAGTTCGTCTTGTGAATATAATTATGAATGCCAATAAGATGACCCTCGTCATGTATGCGTTGTATGAGTTCAGGATGACTCGCAGCATGTTCTCCAACGACAAAAAATGTGGCTTTTGCTTGATGCTGATGAAGCAGATCGAGCAATCTTGGCGTATAATGTGGATCTGGCCCATCGTCAAACGTTAATGCAAATTGTGTATCACTTCTTCCCCGTCGAAATACACGAAAACCAAAAAGCCTGCTAATCAAACTTGGAATAAAGGCGTAAAAAGATGAAA
Source organism: Paenibacillus sp. W4I10 (assembly GCF_030816325.1). Taxonomy (NCBI): domain Bacteria; kingdom Bacillati; phylum Bacillota; class Bacilli; order Caryophanales; family Paenibacillaceae; genus Paenibacillus; species Paenibacillus sp. W4I10. Next base: position 6,728,666 of record NZ_JAUSXX010000001.1, on the reverse strand, counting down.
GATACAATAACCACAGTAGAATACTCTGAAGTATCATTGTCATGTTGCAAGCTCCCCACTTCTCCTGCTGAATTACGGTGCACTATGGCACTATCTAAAATAAACCGCCTTTAATTTTATCATAGTTCAGACTTTTCTTGAATCCTGTTTTCCCAAAAAGATAGCTATCGTGTACAATAAATACAATCTAATTATTGCCATCAAAGGAGCCATGTCCATGCTACCGCTTTACAAAAAATACGGGCGAACTGTCTTTGACATCGCGTTGCTCGTATTAACCGTGTATGTGATCATGTACGGTTTCAGTCAATTATACCATGTGGCTGCACCGGTTTTTCTCTCATTTATCGTGTACTGGATGATTGAGCCATTAGCCAAATTTCTACATCGCAAAGGACTGCCCAAGACGCTTGGAGCCGCCATCTCCGTCTTGTTGTTTCTTGCATTGATTGTCGCTGCCTTTTTTGGGGTAGGCTTGATTATCATTTCACAAATTTCCAATCTTCAAGATAACTTCCCTGTATACATTGAAATGATACAACGTGAATTCACCAATCTGGTGTTATTCATTCAGGACAAGTCAGACGCTCTCCCTGATGGAGTTATGGAAAAAGCGAATGATTATTTTGCAACACTGACCGGGTTCCTGTCCAAATGGGTAACGAGCGGAGCGCAATTCGTCGTAGGCTTCCTCAGTTCATTCTCTTCGTTTATTACGAACTTCGGAATTGCGATTATTCTGGCATTTTTCCTCAGTATTGAGATTGAATCCTGGCGCAAGTTCGCCCGTGCGAAGACGCCCAAAACATTAAAGTTAGCTATTGAATTCATGCGTAATCACGTGTTCAAGACAATCCGCTCGTATTTGAAGGCACAGATGATCATGATGCTCATTACGTTTGTATTGATTTATGCAGGTTTGTTGATTTTGGGAACCTCTAATGCCTTTACCATTGCAGCAGTCTGTGCGGTTTTTGATCTGGTACCATTGCTTGGCGTTCCTGTTGTGTTTATTCCATGGATCGTCTACTTATTCATTATTGGCAATAGCAGCCTGGCGATTGGCCTGATTGTGATTCTGGCAGTGACGATGCTGACACGGCAGTTGCTGGAACCGAAAATATCGGGTAACTCGATTGGTGTATCTTCGGCGTACTTGATGCTTTCGTTTATGCTGATCTCCCTTTCGATCTTTGGCCTGGCTGGTGTAGTGTTATCTCCAGTGCTCCTGATCCTTCTGAAAGAACTGTTACAACAAGGGTACCTGCAAAAGTGGATTCACCTGCCAAAAGATGAATTTGAGTCCTCTCCATTAGTAATGGACCCACCCGTTAATAAGGCCTCATCGAATTCTGCCGAATCTACTGTACAACGTCCCGTTCCTGCGAAGAATCATGAGGACTCAGCCAAGTAGTCCATCACCTTCCTGAAGAGTGCCGTCGCCTGATGTTGGCTGTCAGGAGAGACATTTTGAACAAGAACAGCTACAGCATATTTGGGTTGTTCTACCGGTCCATAACCAATGAACCATTGATTGTTGCGCTTCTCTCCATGTTTCTGTACCTGAGCTGTACCTGATTTCCCTGCAACATGCCACCGTGCACGCTGCAGGGATTTTCCTGTTCCCTCACGAACTACCTTATTCATCCAGGATAACAGTTTATGCGCTGTTGCGGGAGCAATCTGTCCTGATGCTGAAGGTGAATCATGCAAGGGCATCTCCAGCATGGTGCCACCATCCGCATATCGGATGCGCTTAACGAGACGTGGGGCACTAACCTTTCCATCATGTAACAATGTAACGATCAGATTGGCAGCTTGCAGCGGTGTGACCAAGACATCGCGCTGACCGATTGCTGTCTGTATTTTCGCACCTTCATCAGCACCAGTAACAGCCTCTGTTCTCACACGCCCTTGATCCTCATGATCAAAGTGTCGTAACACGGGCATTCCTGCCATCTGCTTCCCCTCCCAGCCAATCGGACGCGCGAGTCCCAGACGATCAGCCGTGTTCTCCAGTTGTTCCATACTAAGCCTGCGCGCCGTTTCAGCGAATACGATGTTGCAAGACTCAGCGAATCCTTGCTCCAGATTCAGGTCTCCATGCCCATGCTCCTTCCAGCAAGACAGCCCATATCTTCCGTACTCACCACCGCAATGGAATTCTTCTCCGTTAGAAACCGCATGATACTCCAAAGCAGCAGCGGCAGTGACAATTTTGAAAATGGAACCCGGTACGGCTCCCTGTACTGCACGATTCCCCCAGGCCGATTGCTTGGGGTCCACATGTTGTGGCTGATAGAAAGGGCGTGAGATCATGGCGCGAACATCTGCGTTAGCGGCATCTAACACAACAATGGCCCCTTCTTGTAATCCAGATTCTTGCGTCAACTCCTCCAACCCACGCTGTAACTCAGCATCCACTGTGGTTTCTACACGTAAAGGATAATGGCTATTGGTCGGTGCAATGACATGCGGCTGAATATCAGAGATAATCTCTCCACCACCCGAGACCATGCGTGATACAAGCGTAGGGCCAATTCCCCTTAATAGGGGTTCAAGTGTCCTCTCCAGTCCGGCTGCTCCTGATTTCATAGCAAATGGCTGTTTTACTTCATCCTGATGCCCAGTTAGAACTTTGGAGGACTCAGGCTGTTCAGCCAGATAACCTATCCACTGCATTCCTGTATACCCCTGAAGATACCTTGTCATCATCGGATAGATGCCAGCTCCTTGCAGGTGCAAACTACGTAGGCGCTCCACCTGAGCAGCGGTCAAATGAACAGGCTGATGTGTACCTGCTGTCCAGAAATGAGGAATACTTTCCTGAATCCATTCCTTCTTCAATTGATCCAGATCGGTATGTAATATAGCTGCTAACTCTGTCATCTTGGAGCCTTCTAATGTCCCATGCTTGCGTAATTTCGCTAATGGACCTGCCCGTGGAAAAAGAACCAATCCCCATTGCAGCTTACCAGTCAACGCTTCACCCTTGTAATCCGTAAATTGTCCCCGCCCCGGGTCAAGCATCACCCCGCGTTCACGCTGCAATACAGACATTTCACGTACCGTTCGGTGAAATCCAGGCATCGTCTGATTCACCTGAACAATCTGGACCCATCCCAATCGTAATATAAGGAATCCAAATACAAGAGTTAGAAGAATACAAGTTATATAGATTCGCCGTTTCGCAAGGAGATGCATCCCAATCTCACCTTTTTTCATTTTGACCATATTATTGCTGATATAACTTGGAATTATCCGGTAAACAAAAAGAAAACCTGTCCCATGTGCGGGACAGGTTATCCTCATTGCAATCTTCGCTTGTTACACCGTAAAGCGTGACAAGGTTTCTTTAAGTTCAGTAGACACATTCTCCAGTTTGCCAGACAGATTGACCAGCTGGTTACTGATATTTTGCTGTTCACTGCTCAAGGAAGCTACTTCTTGAGACGTTGCAGAAGATTCTTCAGCTACAGCGCTGACATTGCTCATGGCTTCAGACAACGTACCTTGGGATTGGTTTAATTCTCCAATAGAACCTGTCACCATGCCCAGACGTTCCACAAATGCACCCATCTGTTCCTGTACGGAAGCAAAGATGACGTTGGTATCTTTAACCGCATCCATCTGTTCCTTGAATAACGGATAAGCTGCAGACAAAGCATCCACGGTCTCATTCATTTCAGTCATGATTTTGTCTGTGATCTCTCCAACCATCTCAATGGATTGTCTGGATTGAGCCGCAAGCTGACGAACCTCATCTGCCACCACCATGAATCCACGTCCGGCTGCACCGGCACGTGCTGCTTCAATGGTCGCATTCAGGGAAAGGATATTTGTCTGTTTCGTTATGTTTTGCAGCACTTCAAGCACTTTCAGAACAGAAGACGTACTCTCTTTCAGCGAATCAACCTTATTCACTAGTGCACCAATCATTTCTTCTGTCTTCTGGGTTTTGGTCATCAACTGATTCAGATGTTGTGTTCCTGTCTGACTGGACTTCTCTACATGACGAGCAGAATCACCCATCTGTTCATTAGCAGCGATTACACTCTGCATCTGACGAGAGATATTGTCAGTTAATTCATTACCACGTTCCGCTTCGGTTGCCAAACTGCCTGCACCGCCTGCGATCTCCTCTGTAGCTACGGCGATCTCCGAAGCAGATACAGCCGTTTTCTTGGATGCACTGCTCAGCTCAGAGGCTGTATCCAATACTTCCTGCGCAGAACGATTGGTTTGTTCAACCAGCTTAGTAATCTGCTCCATCATCAGATTGAAGGCAGATGAGAGCTGACCGATTTCATCTTGGGAGCTGTAAGGTGTACGAACTTTAAGATTACCTTTCGCACCTTCCTGCATCAGGTCTTTCAATTTACCAAGTGGACGAGCGATCATACGCACCATCCAGACCCCGATCAATACTGCAATCCCCGCATCAATCAGCGCCATCCACAAGGTCAGGGTCAGAATGCCTTTTGCATCCTGAACCAAAACAGAGGTAGGTATCATACCAACCAGTTTCCAATTGGATGTATCCATCGTACTGTATACAGCCAACATTTCCGTAGATTTGCCATCTACCATATACTCCGTATTCGTACTACCTGCTGGTTCGGTCAACTCTTTGACAAATGCAAGCTCTGTATCTTGTCCCGTACCATCCGAGATGGAGGATGCCACCACTTTATTATCCGGAGCAATCAGTTGAAGAATAGCTCCCGGCCCCAGATCAAGCGATTTCAATTGTTCCTCCAGAACTTCCAGTTTCAGTTCAATAACCAGAACATATGACTGAGTAGTCCCTTGCAGGTTTTTCATGGAACGTGCAATGCTGAACGTTGGCGTTGAGCCATCTTCCTTGATCTCTGTTGGAAGCCAGCGATAACCGCCCGCCTCAATCAACTCACTGTACCATGCTTCCTGGCGAATGCTGCCCATGGATGAACTGTTGCTACCGGTACCCATAATGGACTTTGTATCGTCCGTAGGTACCAAATAAATCGCTTCCATGGATTTATTCGTAAATGCAATATTGGACAATTGTTTATTGATCGAACTTGAATTTATGAATGTATCATACGCAGTCAGATTTTGATCTGACATTTTTTGTAACAAGGACTGCATTTCCGGATCAAAGAAAATCTGTGTGGATGTATCCACAAATCTCTCCAAAATAATGTCCATTTTTTGTTTGGTCTGATCAATGGTCTCCTGATTGGCACGCGAAGCATTTTTCTCTATCGTACCCTTGGCTTTTGAATAGGATAATAGACCTAAACTCACTACAAAAATCATGATCCCCGCAAAAAAGATCAAGAACAGTTTAACCCCTACGGATTTAACCGGATTTGCCTTCCTAATTTGTTTGAAAGAAGACCCTCCAAGGTTTTTCCAATCCCGGTTTTTTAATTGTTTTTTTACCCAATCGGTCTTGATCCAGCCCAGCTTCAATTTACTACGGTCAAACTTAAGTAATTTTTTCCCATTCCCTTTAATTTTACTTTTACCTACTTTTTCTTTCTTCACTTTCTGAACCTGCTCAGGATTAACCTGCTCGGATTTTGTCACTTGCTCCCCACTGTCTTTCTGCTTCTTTTGAACCATTCCCATTCACCTGCCAGTTATTTACTTGTTGGATTTTTCTTTCTCTCCCCTATAAATATGTAGTATTCGACAGCTTTCTTCGTTCCCCTTTCATATCCCAGAAATATTTTACAACTTTATTCCTATTTTTCTATAAAAAAAAGACCCCCATATGCCGATAAGCGGAGGTCCTATATGTTGATTTCATAACATTATTTTGTTAAATCATAATACAATATTGTCACATTGTAGGTATTTTAACCTATTTCTTTTTTCTCATCATATCAAAATACGAAACCGGCTGATCCACCTTCATTTTAATCAGTTGCAACGGGTGACGAGCAGCATCGAGAACATTGCCCTCTTCATCCTGTATTTCACCAACGACCTGTTTGAAAAAGTGACCTCCCGGACCGAAAAATTCGATTTCCTGTCCTGGTTTGAAGTGATTGCGCTGTTGAATGGTTGCCATTCCTGTTTCAGCATCATACCCCATGACCAATCCAGCGAAGTCAAAAGGCACGGCCTTTTCTTCCGGCTCATAGATATGATCTTCATGGTCTGGTGTATCATAGAAAAACCCGGTATTCAGCGGGCGATTCGCAGCTTTGTTCATTTCTTCAACCCATTCAGGTTTCAGAACATAATTCTCCGGGTCGGCCATATAGGCATCAATAGCTTGACGGTACACGTTAACCACAGTTGCCACGTAGTGGATCGATTTCATACGTCCTTCGATCTTGAAACTGTCCACGCCCACATCAATCAACTCTGGGATATGACCAATCATGCACAGATCCTTAGATCCCATGGAGAATGAATTATCCTGTTCTTGGAACAGAGGAAGCTGATTCTCACCCAGTTTGAATGGCGCAGGTGCCTTCATCTGCATGTCCTCTTCGCTGACCCACACCGTATCTTCTCTGGCATCCTCGAACAGATCATACTTCCAGCGACAAGACTGGCAACAGCCACCCCGGTTGGAGTCCCGATCCGTAAAATGGTTGGAGAGCACGCAACGTCCGGAATACGAGGAACACATTGCCCCGTGAATAAAGGCTTCAATTTCAATATCCACATTGGCCTTGATCTCTTCAATCTCTTCGAAGCTGGTCTCACGTCCGAGAACAACTCGCGGGAGTCCTTCATCTTTCCAGAACTTCACGGCTTGCCAGTTGAGTGTGGATTGTTGAGTACTCAGATGTACCTCAAGGCCCGGCACAGCACGAAGGGCTACTTCAATAATAGCTGGATCAGCTACGATGATCGCAGAGATTCCCGCATTATAGAGGTTTTGCAGGTATGTTTCGATACCCTCAACATCCTCATTATGTGCATAGATGTTTGTCGCTACGAACACCTTAGCTCCATACTTTTTGGCAAACTCCACACCTTCACGCATCTCTTCAAAGCTAAAGTTATCCGCGTTGGAACGCAGTCCATAGGCCTGTCCACCGATATATACAGCATCTGCACCGTAATGAATTGCAAATTTCAGTTTTTCCAGATTACCCGCCGGAGCTAGCAGCTCCGGTTTGTCCAGACGGTTACGTTTACCCGAGAACTTCCGCTGTACCGCCACTGTTTCCATTCTGTTCACCTCATCTATTAATACACTTGTTCTTTATAGAAAAATCCAAACGACAATTCACGTTCAGGGTCCTGTAACTCCCGCACCTCAGCGAGCCACTCTTCAGAGAACGCATATGCATCAGCATCGGCTACATAACTGTCAATCGCTGTCCGATATGCACGTACAACAGCTTCATTGTAGGTAAGTGATTTTAACATACCTTCAATTTTGAAACTGTGCACACCCGCCTCCATCAACAGATGAAGATCTTCGAGGATACATATATCCTCTGAGCTCATAATGTGTGTACCATTTATGTCCTCATAGATCGGGAATTTCTCATCCCGGCGTTCAGCCTCAATCAGGAACAATCCACGTTCTTTGCCCAGATGTCCCTCAACCGGCCGCCCTTGATGAGCCATATAACTTTGCACCAGACTGCGCTTGGAATGATAAATATTCGTCATGCCATGCACCTGAACCTGAGCTTCCACCTTCAAAAAAGGAACCATTTCCGTCAACTCGTCCATATTCAACTCACGGGCAAGTACAACGCGACTCGCTCCCTTAGTTCCCCAATAGTTGGCTGTAGCATAGTTCGTTGAAGTCATCTCCGCATTCCAGTGCAGCTTCACATGTGGCGCGTATTCCTTCATGGTAGCCAGCACGGATGGATCATTAAACTCCACACCTTCAACACCGATTCTGCCAAGTGCTTGAACATATTCAGGCAATTCTTTCAACAGCTCGTTGGACATCAGATTAGTCATGGATACATACACACGTGCCTGATGCTTGGCTGCAATGGCAACCACCTCTGCTGTCTCTTCCACGCTAAAGCTGCCTGGGAGACGCATGCCGAATCGATCATCTCCAATGACCAGAGCATCTGCTCCTGCCTGGAGCAGCACTTCTGCCTCTTTCACATTCGCTGCTGTAACGAGCAGTTCATGTTTCTTACTCATATAATCCCCTCCGCTTATTGCGCAGCCTTACTTTTGGCTATATTTTGCTGGTGTTCCTTATACGTTTTTGCAAATAGATGTCCAGACGAGCCATCCTTTTTTGTCACATAGAACAGATACTCCGAAGCTTCCGGATTTAGCGCTGCCTCAATGGACGGAAGACTTGGACTGGCAATTGGACCTGGTGGCAAGCCTTTATTCAGATACGTATTATAGGGACTTTTCACCTTCAGATCCTTGTAGAACAATCGCTCCTTTGGCCTGTCGAGCAGATATTGCACGGTAGCATCAATCTCCAGCTTCATATCCTGATTGATCCGATTGTAGATTACACCTGCAACCAGAGCACGTTCCTCGTCCACTACAACTTCTTTCTCCACGAGTGACGCAATCGTCAGCAGTTCATGCAGGGAAAGGTTCTTTTCCTGGAGCTTTGCTTCCAAATCAGGAATGGAATTAATCTTGGTCTGGAATTCTTCCAGCATCCGTTGCATCACATCATGCGTGGAACTTCCCTTTTTCAGCTCGTAGGTCTCCGGGAATAGATACCCTTCCAATACGTAGCGAAGTTCTTCATCCACTGGAATATCTTTGATGATATCTACATCAAAGGCCGAAGGATCATTGGCCAGCTTGATGAATTCATCCCGATCTACAACATGCTCATAAGAAAGTTTACCCGCCATTTGCAGAACGTTATAACCCTCCGGAATCGTAAATTTCACCATTTCCTCCGGTACAACTTCACCACTACTCAGCTTGCTAACAATCTCATCATATGTCACGCCAGGATTCATAGAATATGTACCCGCCATGAAATTAGAACCTAGTTTCTTCCACTTTAAATACCCTTTGAAGGTTAACCCGCTTCGAATGAGGCCTTCTTCTTGAAGCTGATCCGCGATTTTCGAAGTTCCCGATCCGCTCTTAATCTCGAATACGACCGGTTCTGTAGAAGCTTCCACAGGACGCATCATACTCCATACGTATCCACCTGCGCCTCCGACAAGAACTACAATGATAAGCAGTATGACTACAATTGCTTTCCCTTTCAAAAAAGAAACAACTCCTTTACACAACCAAAAAGAGCGGACTTCTCCGCCCTCCCGGTTTCTTCAATTTGAAGCTGATTTAATCTTCGTCAATGGGGAGTGTACACTCATCATACAGTTCCGAGATGTTCTCCCACTCATCATCATCATCGATCGTAACTAACTCCGGCATGATCTGGTCTTCACTTCCAGGTGATACCCGCAGAAGTTCAACCTCGTCATAAGGTCGCAACGAACTGCGGAGCACCGCGTATTGCTGACCGCCGACTTCGAACTCAGCCAACAAGTCATACGGTTGTGATTTACCGTTCTCTTCTTCGAGCTCAACATGAGCACCGAATGCCAGACGCAGTGAATCTGTCCATTTCAGGTCTTTGCGGCTATAGTCCGTCATTTAGTTCGCTTCCTCTTCATCTTCAGCAAGAAATGTATTAAACGTCTCCTCGACGATATCCCATTCGGCATCATCTTGGATGACGAAAAGTTTAATATCGTCGCCCTCTTCTTCATAACGGAATGCATATACATCCGTTTCGCCATCTTCAGGTTCAACCGGAGCAACCATCATGTACTTGGCCTCCGAACCATCTACTTCAAACTTCATGATGACTTCGAATTCCTCTTCATTACCCTCGTCATCCGCAATGTAAATAATTTCCGCTTCTTCTTCCATACCCAGTTGATCTTCAGCCATTGTTGATCCCCCTCACCTTCTACTATTGGCATCCAAATAATTTTGCAAAATCAAGCTTGCGGCCATTTTGTCCACAACCTGCTTGCGTTTTTTCCGACTGACATCCGCTTCGATCAGCGTACGTTCTGCTGCCATGGTTGTCAGCCGTTCATCCCAAAGGTGAACAGGTAAATTCAGTTCATCCCGCAGGCGTTCGGCAAAAGCAATGCATATCTCACCGCGCGGTCCTACGGTGCCGTTCATGTTTTTGGGAAGTCCGACTACGATCTCACTAATCTCATGCTCACGCACAAGTTCGGCAATCCGAGCGAACTCGCCTTCATCACGGCGGCGTTCTAGCACTTCCAATCCCTGGGCAGTCCAACCGAAGGCGTCACTCGCGGCAACTCCGATTCTTCGGTCCCCATAGTCCAAACCTAATATTTTCATCCATGCTCTCCCATCCTGGGGCCTGCTCAGATCGATTACAAATAATCGCCTTCTCAAGCTTCAGGCTGTCTTCTGTCGGTTCATTTCCCGCTGTCTGCATGGCTGCAACACAGCGGAGGCGGCGTACATTACCGGTGATTGGCCAGATAGGAACGTACAAGCTCTTCAATCAGCTCATCGCGCTCCTTTTTACGGACCAGACTACGTGCGTTGTTGTGACGAGGAATGTATGCCGGGTCTCCGGAAATCAGATACCCAACAATCTGGTTGATCGGATTATACTCCTTATCGACCAATGCATCATATACCGTGAGAAGAATCTCTTTGGATGATGCTTCCTGTTCGTCACCTTTCACATTAAATTTAACCGTCTTATCCATGGAGTCCATTGATGACACCTCGCTCCCTGCATGAACATGGGGACCATGTCCTGCCGAATTGATTTCTGTTTATATAATAACATATTCTGACTGCCACAAGTAAACAAAGGATAAGGCAATTGTGTTTTTTGCTTGTCCTTTACTGGCTTCAGCATATTGCATCAGTCGATTCCACTCGCTCTCAGGTACAAAAGTTGGACGGGAAGAAGCATCCCGATCCAACCTCCGTATAAACGAACAGAACCTTTCGAACTATATTTTGGCCCTTTGAAAGCCCTCGTTCGATTTATGCAGTATGCCCGCTAACCAGCGAAACCGCCAGTTTCAGCGCTTCATCCAGCTTGGTCGCATCCTTACCTCCGGCTTGCGCCATATCTGGACGTCCACCGCCACCGCCGCCGCATACTGCTGCGACTTCTTTGACGATTTTACCTGCGTGTAATCCTTGTTTTACTTGTTCAGCAGGTACAGCTACAACAAAATTCACTTTGCCGTCCGCTGGAGCACCCAATACGAGTACCGCGTTAGGCAATTTTACTTTCAACTCATCTGCCACTGTACGCAGCGCATCCATATTCGGAGCATCTACGCGTGCTGCCAGCAATTGTGTATTTCCTGCTTGTACCACTTGATCCGTCAATTGACCCGCTTCCATGGCACTCAGCTTGCTTTGCAGGGATTCAGTCTCTCTGGCTGCTTCTTTCAGTTGTTGGTTCAGACCTTCGATCCGTTTAGGTACATCAGCCACATTTGCTTTGAGCAGTGCAGCTGATTGTTTGAGCAGTTCCAACTGGCTTTCCACATACAGATATGCGCCGCGGCCAGTTACAGCTTCGATCCGGCGTACGCCGGATCCAATTCCGCTCTCGCTCACCAGTTTGAAGATTCCGATCTCTGAAGTATTATTTACGTGACAGCCGCCACAAAGTTCCAAACTGTAGTCTCCGACTTGAACAACACGTACAATATCTCCATATTTTTCGCCAAACAGGGCCATTGCACCCATTTCTTTAGCTTCATCAATAGCTTTCAGCTCGATGTTCACGTTCAGACGGTTCCAGATCTGTTCGTTCACCTGACGCTCAATTTCTGTCAACTCTTCCGGCGTAATGCTGCCGAAGTGAGAGAAATCAAAACGTAGACGCTGTGGCTCTACGAGCGACCCTGCCTGGTTTACGTGAGTTCCGAGCACATCTTTGAGTGCCTTGTGCAGCAAGTGGGTTGCTGTATGGTTTTTGATAATGTCGCCACGTTTCGCTGAGTCTACTTCGGCGTTGATCACATCACCTACACGCAGTTCACCAGACTCCACAGTCACCAGATGTACATGTTGTCCGAGTGGAGCTTTGAACAAACCTTGTACTTTTGCTGTTACACCAGCACCTCGCAGCAAGCCCTGATCACTCACTTGACCGCCACTTTCCGCGTAGAACGGAGTCTTGTCCAGAACAACCTGACACGTTTGTCCTTCGCCTACAGATTCAACAAGGGCGTCACCAGCTACGATGGCTACCACTTTTGCTTCCGTCAACAGGTCAGTATAACCAACAAACTCGCTTTTAACCTCCAGGTCAGCAAGTGGTCCGCCTTGAACTTTCATGCTCTCGTTCTCTTGACGCCCAGCACGTCCAAGCTCACGTTGTTTCTGCATGGAAGCATCAAAACCTTCACGGTCCACAGTCAGACCATGCTCTGCAGCATAATCTTCTGTCAGGTCAAACGGGAAACCGTACGTATCATACAGTTTGAAAGCTTCAGGTCCGCTAATAACGGTGCGTCCTTCGGATTTGGCAGCGCCGCTGATATCAGCCAGAATAGCCAGACCATCTGTTAGTGTTTCGTGGAAACGCTCTTCCTCGGTTTTGATTACTTTGGCGATGAACTCTTGTTTGTCTACTACCTCAGGGTAGTACATGCCCATCACTTCACCAACGGTTGTTGTCAATTCATACAGGAATGGACGGTCAAGTCCAAGCACTTTTCCATAACGAACTGCACGGCGAAGCAAGCGGCGGATGACATATCCACGTCCTTCATTACTTGGCAGAACGCCATCACCTACTGCAAAGGCAACTGTACGGATATGATCGGCAATGACTTTCAATGCAACATCAATCTCTACGCTGTCGTTATATTTCACACCCGCAAGAGCGGCTGTTCTTTGAATCATCGGTTGGAACAGGTCTGTGTCGAAGTTGGAATCCACATTTTGCAGAATGGAAGCAAAACGCTCCAAACCTGCACCTGTATCAATATTTTTGTTAGGAAGCGGTGTGTAGCTGCCATCTTTGTTATGGTTGAACTGGGAGAATACCAGGTTCCATACTTCCAGATAACGTTCGTTTTCCCCGCCTGGATACATTTCAGGATCACTCATGTCGTTTCCGTAAGCTTCGCCGCGGTCATAGAAGATCTCGGTACAAGGTCCACATGGGCCTTCGCCGATATCCCAGAAGTTTTCATCCAATTTAATGATACGCTCAGCAGGCAGTCCTACTTTTTCGTTCCACAGTTTGAAAGCTTCTTCATCTTCCGGATATACCGTTACGGAAAGACGTTCCGGATCAAATCCGATCCACTCTTTGCTGGTCAAAAATTCCCAAGCCCATGTTACGGTCTCTTCCTTGAAGTAATCTCCAATGGAGAAGTTGCCGAGCATTTCGAAGAACGTATGGTGACGACGCGTTTTACCAACATTCTCGATATCATTGGTACGTATACATTTTTGGGAGTTCGCAAGACGCGGGTTCTCCGGCTTTTCACGTCCGTCAAAATATGGTTTGAGCGGTGCCATACCTGCATTGATCCACAAAAGAGAAGGATCGTTGTGAGGTACAAGCGATGCGCTCGGCTCGATTTTGTGACCTTTACTTGCAAAAAATTCTATCCATTTGGACCGGATTTCACTGGCTTTCATACTGGATGCCCCCATTAATTATAATAGTCCGTTGCGTATTCGCTCCGGTTGGTCAACATTGTTTTTGTAAAAATAAACACAAAAAACGCCCCTGAATAATCAGGGACGATGTTATCGCGGTACCACCCTGGTTATTGCTGTTCATCCCTTGCTGCACGGACAAACAAACAATCTCCTCGTTCATGCGAAATAACGGTCGCTCCCGGCAGGGTTGTCCTGCACTCCGAAATTAGCTTTCCGCCGCTTCATCTTTCAAGACTCTTCCAGCCATCAGTTCAGGCTCACCCTGATCCGATGAAGTCTATTCTCTGAGGAAAGGAACCCTCGGCGTACTTTATTTCATCATCGATTTCATGTTCTAAACATACACACTCATTATATCGGTAGCACAAGCGGGTGTCAACGCGGCCGCGTTGATGTTTTAACCCTGTTATTTAGTCGGTCCTTCGTTTGATGTAATAGGCGAAAAAGTGTTGCACAATCACCTTCAGCACGGCAAAAACAGGTACTGCCAGAATTAAACCTACAATGCCTGCCAGTTCACCTCCGACGAGCAGTGCAAATATAATCGACAGTGGATGCAGATGCAACGTACGTCCCACCACCTGAGGAGAAATAACATTACTCTCCAACACTTGGCACAGTGTGTTCACAATGACAACAAGTAGTACCATTTTAAACGATACGGTTGATGCCATGACGACAGCAGGAGCAGCTCCAAGGAACGGCCCCAGGTAGGGCACAATGTTAAACACAGCTACAATGCTTGCAAGCAGCAGGGCATACGGCATATCAATGACGATATAACCAATGTAGGCAAAGATACCAACAATGACACAGACAATAAACTGTCCCCGAATGTAGTTCCCCAGTGCAGTATCGATCTCTTTCATCACCGAGACAATCGCTTTACGACGTGAACGCGGAAGATACGCCACAATGGTGCGCTCAAATACCTCAAAGTCTTTTAACATATAAAAGATCAGAAATGGCACGATAAACACATTAAATAACACATTAATGGTCGCCCCGATATTGTCCATTAGTACGGTAATGCCCTGAGTTAGTCGATCCTCCATCTGAAAAAACCAACTGTTCATGCCTGTTCGCACACTTGGCGGCATTAATTTGTGATCCATATTGTTCATCAGGCTCTGTGCACGCATGGACAGTTCTGGCATATGCTCGTTGAGTTCCCCCAGCTGTTCAATCAATACCGGAATCACATTCATCAGTATGACACCGATGCAGGTCAGGAAAAAGGCATATATGAGTAGTACCGCAATCGTACGCGGCACCTTGCGCCCTCCCAGCATGCTGACAATCGGATTGAGTACATAAGATATGATAAGGGCTACGATAAAGGGTGCCAACACTGTTTTCAGGAACGCATATATGTGAAGCAGTAAAGGCCGCAGCAGCCATATAAAATATAAAATAATCAATCCGAGCAGCAGCCAGATCGCGTAACGGAACAGCTTGTTTTTGGTTAATTGCTCCACTTGCATCTCTCCTTTTGGACTGGCTCTGAGAGTCAGTATATGTAGGAAAGGTAATATTTATTAACACAGCGCAGAAGTGGAAAGGAGCAATCCAACATTTTTTCTTAAACCAAAAAATACGCCTCCTTCATCAGAGAAGGAAGCGCATTTTGCAGCACGGGTTAGCATATAATCATACATACACCAGCCGAACCACTATGTAACCGCATCTATATACATCTGCCAACAATTAACGACAGTCTCCCACGACAGACATTGTCATGAAACCGCATATAGAGGAAGTTATTCTGCTTATTAAGAAGAAGCGTGAAGATGAGGGAAGTCTTGTGGCAGCTCGTCCCCGAAAAACAAATCATCCAGGGAACTCAGCGTACCGTCTTCTTCCACCTGATATACAGACATTTTCTCACCGTTCACCGTTAATTCGATAAAGCATCCCCAGCAATAAAACTGGTGGGAACCAATTTTCCCGATATCTTTGGAACTACAGTTTGGACATTTCATATTCATTCACCTATCCATTAACAGAATGAATGGCATTTTCCAAGCGTTGTTCACTCAGAGACGGCACCATAATGGCACTTTCCCCGATGGACATATCGCTTGTACATGGCAGCCATTTGCGGCCCTCGATCAGATCGGACACAAAACCGTCCGTAATTTCAATCCCTATTATTGTATTTCCCAACTCTTGGTCAAAATAAACATCGGAGACACGCCCAAGCAGCAAACCTTCTTCGGTGAGCACGGACATCTCCTTCAATTTAGACCGACCGAGGAGGTACGTGTATTTTATGTCGTCGGCTCCCGTCTTGCGGACAGCCTGTTGATTACGGATCATGACGGCATCTTCGCCGTAGGCAACGATATCTTGCCACTGCACGATTTTGACATGATTGGTAAACAGACCTTTGTTCTCAAGCTCAATGCCTTCGATCTCCCAATCATCATTCACAATGAAATCCTGGATTTTACCGACCTGCTTCCCGTCCTCAACATCAAAAACGGCAAGTCCGATCATTTCCTGAAGCTTCATCGCTGGGTCCCCCTCATCTTCTTATCATTAAATAGGCGCGGCGCTATTGCTAGGTATGCCCAAAGTTGATGAGTGGCAATCAGACGCCGATCATCAAAACCGCTTCTATCCAACCGATGAAATGGAACTTCTTCCCTCCTTCTGTTCCATGTGTAAAGTTCCCCTTAGGGTCTATTACGCAGTCGTCCAAGAATGGTTCCAATTTTTTCGGCGGTTATCATGATTTCTTCCGTAGTATTACCCAATCCCCAGCTAAATCGAATCGCAGAGTGTAAAAATGTTTCAGGTAATTTCATCGCTTTCAGCACATGAGAGACTTCAAGTGACCCGGAAGTGCAGGCAGAACCGCTTGCAACAGCAATCCCTTCCATATCCAGATTCATTAACATCGTCTCAGTGGACACTTCCGGAAAGCTGATATTCAGGATGTTTGGCAGCGTATGCTCCAGGTGTCCATTCACGTGAAAGTTCTCCGTCCCCACATGAATTTCAAGCTGTTCCAACAAAAGTTTACGCAATTCCAAATCATGCTGACGATGCGCCTCCGTTTGTGCTGATGCAATCTTGAGAGCCTCTGCAAATCCGGTAATACCTGCGATATTTTCCGTACCAGCGCGACGCTGACGCTCTTGCAACCCACCGTGAGCTCTTGCTTCCAACACAATTCCTCGCCGTACATAGAGTGCACCCACGCCCTGAGGTCCGTTGATTTTATGCGCAGAGAAGCTGATCAGATCCACAGGCAACTCCTTACATGAAATATTCTGGCTGCCCAGAGCCTGAACTGCATCGGTATGGAAAAGGATATTATGCTGACGAGCAAGCTCACCCACCTCGCGAATAGGCTGAATCGTGCCCACTTCGTTGTTGGCATACATCATGGTAATCAGCACCGTATCCGGACGAATAGCCTCTCGCAACTCATCCAGATTTATTCGTCCGTATCGAT
This sequence comes from Paenibacillus sp. W4I10, assembly GCF_030816325.1. Taxonomy (NCBI): domain Bacteria; kingdom Bacillati; phylum Bacillota; class Bacilli; order Caryophanales; family Paenibacillaceae; genus Paenibacillus; species Paenibacillus sp. W4I10. The sequence goes on along the minus strand of NZ_JAUSXX010000001.1, from coordinate 6,711,580 downwards.
CAACAGATAGATAGGTTACTTCATAACCTTGCCGCTCCAGTTCCTGACACGTATGCAACACAGCATGGTGCTCAATGGCCGTCGTAATGACGTGTTTCCCCTTATCCTGCCTGGATGAGACTGCTCCAAAGATTGCCAGATTGTCGCTCTCCGTGCCACCTCCGGTGAATACCAATTCGTCCGGGAAACAGCCCAAAGACGCCGCAATGACATCCCTTGCTCCGCTGACAGTCCGTTTGGCCTCACGCCCAAAGGCATGGATACTTGATGCATTGCCAAATTGTCCTGTCATGACGTTCATCATCGCTTCTGCGACTTGTGGATGCATAGGTGTCGATGCGGCGTGATCCAAATAAATTCGTTTCATTTATCTTCACCCCGTTATATGTTAAATTATCTTATTTTGCTGTTACGAAATATGTTTTACAGCCTCATAATGCTAACCAACCTCAAGCCTTTGTATGAACATATGTTAAGGCATGGATAAAGCCCCCAAATGGGGGCTCAAGTAAGTTGGCATGTCATGCTCGCACAGTCATTGTTAAATATAGAACATGTAGCTATCTTTTTTCTCTTGATCCTGGAATGTAATCAGGTCTTTCAGTGTTGTAGAGTCCAACACTTCGGCAATGCCGTCACGGATACGCAACCATAGGTCACGCTTCGCGGGATCATCTTCCTCTGTGAAGTCTACTGGAGAGATTGGCCCTTCCAGTACACGGATCACATCGCCTGCAGTTACGGTTGCAGGATCACCCGCAAGGATATAACCGCCGTAAGCACCTCTAATGCTCTTCACCAGTCCTGCATTACGCAGTGGAGCAATCAGTTGCTCCAGGTAATGCTCCGAGAGCTGGTTGCGCTCGGCAATGCTTTTAAGTGATGTAGGGCCTTCGCCTGTTCTGGCAGCAAGCTCCATCATGATTGTGAGGCCGTAACGGCCTTTTGTCGATATTTTCAAAGGAGTCACCTCTTTCAATTTTCAGAAACGATTGGAAACTTTATATTTAACCTGTGGTCCACGACCGTCTGTTTCACGATCTGTCCACAGCAGAGATTCATAGAACTAATCTTTAACTTTCTAATTCTCCGTATTCCGATCATAACCCTCAGCTAATGTTAACATATCTGCATGCTTTATGGAAAAGAAAGATTGACGATATTCCAAAATGTGCGTCTGTGGTGGACACTATCCAAAATTGGCCGGGTGTATCGTATCTTGAGTCCGGTTATGCTAGAATAAGAAACGAAACACATTTATATATAGAAATGGTGATAACGATGTCCAAAAAAATTGAAAATACACGGGTCGTCGTTGGCATGTCCGGAGGTGTCGATTCTTCCGTTACCGCGTTGCTGCTGAAAGAGCAAGGTTACGATGTCATCGGCATTTTCATGAAAAACTGGGATGACACCGACGAGTTCGGCCACTGTACCGCTGAAGAAGATTCAGAGGATGTACGCCGCGTATGTGAACAGATCGGCATTCCTTACTACACTGTCAACTTCGAGAAAGAGTATTTTGATAAAGTATTTACCTATTTCCTTGATGAATATAAGTCGGGCCGCACGCCAAATCCGGATGTCATGTGTAATCGTGAGATCAAATTTGGTGAATTCCTGAACAAAGCTCTGGATCTCGGCGCAGATTATGTAGCTACAGGACACTATGCTCGCCTGATTGAAGAAGATGGCACATTCAAGCTGCTGCGTGGTGTGGACAACAATAAGGATCAAACGTATTTCCTTAACGCACTCAATCAGAACCAGCTGTCCAAAGCCATGTTCCCGATTGGTCATCTGCCCAAACCGGAAGTACGCAAAATCGCAGAAGCGGCTGGTTTGTATACTGCCAAGAAAAAAGACAGCACAGGTGTCTGCTTCATCGGCGAGCGCAATTTCAAAGAGTTCCTGAGTAACTATCTGCCTGCCAAAGGTGGAGACATGGTTGATATCGTGACCGGTGAAGTCAAAGGTCGCCACGACGGTCTGATGTACTACACACTTGGACAGCGCCAAGGTCTTGGCATTGGTGGTTCCGGCAATGGTGAACCCTGGTTCGTGGCAGACAAGGATCTGGAGAAAAATCAACTGCTTGTTGTTCAGGGCGATGCCCATGCAAGCCTCTACTCCACTGGTCTAACCGCAACGGGTGTGAACTGGATTGCTGGTACAGAGCACATGCCTAATGTGCCATACCGTTGTACTGCCAAATTCCGCTATCGTCAGCCGGATCAAGGTGTTACACTGACCTGGCAGGAAGATGGAAGTGTGGATGTACAATTTGATCAGCAGCAAAAAGCCATTACGCCAGGACAAGCTGTTGTTTTCTACGACGGAGAAATCTGTCTGGGTGGGGGTACGATTGATCAGGTGCAAAAGGTACCTGTACCCGCAATGCAATAATAGAGCTTGTCCATTAAAATGCGGATTATACACAATACCGTGTATCCCTATTAAAAAAGCCGTCTTTCATGTATACCATGAAGGATGGCTTTTTTCCTGCTTTCTTTGCAAAAAAAATAAAAATAGTTCGTTATGCAGTCAACCAGACTCCTGCCAAGGAGGCCAACACCCCAACTACAACCGAACTGACGACGTAAAGCGCCGCGCTTGCGTATCGTTGTCGACCCATAAGTCCTAACGTCTCATAACCAAAGGTAGAGAACGTGGTGTACGCACCGCAAAATCCGGTTCCCCAAATCACCCAGATTGCATCCGAGATCATTGCAGATTGGTGCCATCCGTATAACAACCCAAGCAGCAGTGAACCACTGATGTTGATGATCCATGTTCCCCATGGAAAAGCCGTTCCCAGCAAGCCAGAGACCCATTTTCCCAGACTGTAACGCAGTACCGCACCCAGCACACCTGCAAAACCAATCCACAGAATCATGAGGCATCACCCTCTTGTCTTTGTGCTCCCAACATACGATGTCCAAGGCTCATTCCCAGCGCACAGAGCAACAACCCCGCCAACAGACTTACGATCATATAAATAGCGGCACTGATCCATTCGCCCCCTTCGGATAAACGAACAATATCCAGTGTAAACGTGGAGAATGTCGTAAATGCACCAGTAAAACCTGTGCCAATCGCCAGTCGAAGTTGTGGTGTTATTTTGCCTGGAACAGCTATGGTAAAAAACCACCCTAAAAAAAGGCTGCCCATCGCATTGATTAGCAGCACTGCCCAAGGGAACCCTCCGTGGACAGTTGGTATCGCTAACTGTATGGAATATCGGGTCACTGTACCGAGAAATCCACCCGCCCCTATATACAAAAGCTCTTTCATGTTATGTGCATCTCCCGAGTGATCTGTCTGTCTTACAGTTCTCTGCGCCGCTGTTGGTTCAGCCTGATCTTCGATTCATTGCCTTGCTCCGTTGCCTCATAGAATACTCTACGCGAGAGCTGCTTTGGTAAATATTCCTGCTTCACATAATGCCCCGGGTAATTGTGCGGATATTGGTAGCCCTCATGTCCAAGTTTCACGGCACCCGAATAATGCGTATCTCGCAAGTGAAGCGGAACTTCTGCCGATTTCACTTCATCAATAGCGTTCATGGCTTTGGAAATGGCGGTGTATACCGCATTGGATTTTGGACTTTCGACCGCGAACAAAATCGCTTGTGCGATGTTCAGCTTGGCTTCGGGCCAGCCGTTATTCCGGTACGCATCAAGTGCTCCAATAGCCTGTGTCATAGCTTGCGAGTTCGCAAGTCCAATATCTTCACTGCTCGCTGCAATCAGACGCCGAATGAAGGTCATCGGGTCCATGCCGAGCTTCTCCACCGCATATAAAAACCAGAACAATGCCGCATCACTGGAACCCCGAATACTCTTGTGAAATGCAGACAGCACATCATATTGGGTGGATTCATCCGCCTTCACAATGGGGCGCCGGATAGACTCTTCTGCTACACCAAGCGTAATATGAATCGATCCATCCGTCTCCGGTGGCGTCGTCAATGCAGCCAGTTCAAGTGCGTTAAGCGCACGCCGAATATCCCCGTTGGCCATCGTAGCAATGTGCTCAAGCGCCTCATCGTCCGCCTGCAGTTCCATGAACCCCAGACCTTTGTCCGCATCACTCAATGCTCTGCGCATTGCAATAAGGGAATGATCCTTGTTCAGCGATTCCAGCTGGAACAGAGTTGAACGGCTCATTAGGGCCCCATTGACATAATGAAAGGGATTCTCTGTTGTTGCGCCGATAAAAATAATCGTGCCCTTCTCTACCGCTGGCAATAGCGCATCCTGACGTGAACTGTTAAACCGATGTACCTCGTCGAGGAACAAAATGGTTTTTGTTCCATACAGCTGTTTGTTCGTTTGCGCCTGTTCGATGACTTCACGCACATCCTTGACGGAAGCTTCCACTGCATTCAGACGTACAAACTGTCCTTGCGTTTGCTGGGAAATAATATGTGCCAAGGTTGTCTTGCCACATCCCGGAGGGCCATATAACAAGATGGACGAAATCTGATCGGCCTCGATGGCACGCCGGAGTAATTTCCCCGGTCCAATAATATGTTCCTGTCCAATATATTCATCCAGATGCTCTGGCCGCATGCGGTCCGCAAGCAATCTGGCTTGTGGTTTTGAGTCTTGTTGAAACGAAAATAAATCCATTGCTCATCACTTCCTTAACGGATTGCCTTGCCTTGATTACAATTACACCTCTGATGGTTCTCCACTCTCTATCATATCATACTCTCGCGGTAACATAGCCATAAATGCATGTAGTGCACTGCTGACAAAGGCATCCTTGCGAATAATAAAATGAGTCATCATGCGATTCATACCTACGGGGAGTGTATGCGTGCGCAGTAATCCATTTTTGATCTGATGTCTAATCACAATCTCTGGTAATAAGGAAATTCCCATGCCGGACGTAACTCCACTAATAATCGCTTCAAGGGTTCCGAATTCCATAATTACTGGGCGGGTAACACCACCCACCTCTAACCATTCCTCCAAAATCTGACGATAGGAACACCCCATGCTGTAGACAAGAATGGGTTTACTCTTAAGATCTTCATCCGTAGGACCCATACCAGAATAGACAACAAATAGTTCCTCATCAAATACAGGAATAGAAACGATATCAGGATGATCACAGGGACAGCCTATAAATGCTCCTTCCAATTCATACCCAATAACCTGATCCATAAGTATCTGCGAATTGCCAGTAACCAGTGACAAGGAGACATCTGGATACTGTTTATAATATCTGACGAAAAGTTCAGGTAGTCGCACGGCCGCTGCGGTTTGTGTAGACCCTATTCGCATTGGACCCGATGGTGTGCTCGTCGCCCGAAGTGCCTTGGAAGCATCATTCAGCAAACCAATAATTTTATCTGCATAGGTCAGCAACATTTCTCCGGCTGGAGATAACGTCATGCCTCGGTTATGACGAATGAACAACGTTGTACCTACTTCTGCTTCCAGATGCCGGATTCGTGCCGTTACGTTGGATTGCACATACCCTAGTTTAGAAGCAGCTTTGGTTAGATTCCCTTCCTGTGCAACACACTGAAATATTCTAAGATCCCCGCTCTCCATGGTCCCCCCACTCTGACATCATTCAAAATGATATCCGCTTCATTACCAATCATTATACTTCATGTGTAAACCGGACTACAATTCATGTAGATCCCAAACCAGTCATCTGACTGGATGATGATAAGGAGTGTTCAGCATGACATACTGGAAAAATAGAGTTGCTCTGATAACAGGTGGTGGAACAGGTATAGGCCGTGCTGTAAGTGAGATGCTCGCTGAACGCGGAGCCTTGGTCGCTGTCAACTATTCCCGCTCACAAGATGCAGCAAGAGAGACTGTTCAACACATTTTGGATACGGGAGGCCATGCATTCGCCGTTCAAGCTAATGTTGCCAATGATCTTGATGTCCGGCAGATGGTCACTACAGTAACTGAAACCTATGGCCCGATCACTGCACTTGTAAATAACGCTGGAATCACGCACCATATCCCCATGCACGATCTGGAGTCTGTTACAGATGACATCTGGAATGAGCTGGTTGATGTGAATGTTAAAGGCATGTTTCATTGCGCTCGTGCGGTGACGGAAGGTATGAGACAGGCTGGCGGTGGTTCTATCGTAAATCTGGGCAGTATCGCAGGTAGTACGGGTTCGGGCTCCTCTCTCCCATACGCTGTCTCCAAAGCGGCAGTTCACGGTCTAACTTTATCACTTGCGCACGCACTCTCACCACATATTCGGGTGAATGCTATCGTCCCTGGCGCAGTTGCTACAAGGTGGTGGGCTGGAAATGAGGAGCGAATGTATCGTCTTGGTGGAGAGCTGTTGTTACAGCATATTGCCTCGCCTGAGGACATCGCACACATGATCTGTGCCGCGCTAGAACAGCAATCCATGACCGGACAGCTGATTACTGTAGATAGCGGACAGACGTTATGAGCTCCAGTCATGATAAAGATACCCGGATCATCAAACCATTGAAATATACACTATTGATCATTTTGACAACGTTAATCATGGGCACTTCTTTTCCGGTTGGCAAGATCGGCATGTTATATGCCCCACCTTTCCTGCTCATGGGCATACGTTATGTACTGGCTGGTGGATTGATGGCTTGGTTTCTACGCAAACGTCCTTTGCCTACCGAGTGGCAGTCTTGGTTGAAAATAATCCTCATTGGTCTGTTCCAATCCGCAGGAGTGATGGGTTGCGCCTACTACAGCATGAACTGGATTACATCCGGTGAATCCGCCATTATTACGTTTACCAATCCGTTACTGGTCATTATCCTCAGTGCTCTCTTATATAGCGTGACCTACCGTTTCAGTCAGTGGATCGGTGTTATACTCGGTTTCATCGGGATTATGTTAACCTTTGGATGGCAGATGAGCTTTAGTCCTGGAACCTGGATTGGATTTGGTGGTGCGATCTCCTTTGCAGTCTCCACATTGCTCATCAAACGCTGGGGCGATGGCTACGATACTTTTGTCTTAACAGCCTATCAGATGCTCGCGGGAGGTGCTGCGCTTCTTTTACTGAGCGTATGGACTGAACAGCCTCACTTCATGGTGAATACCACCTCGGTTATAGCGCTGCTCTGGTTAACGCTTGTTTGCTCCATCATTCAGTTCTCACTCTGGTTTTATCTGCTTCAGAATAGTGACCCAGCCCAAACCAGTTCGTATCTATTTCTGGCACCGTTCTTTGGTGTATTGTCGAGTTGGATTTTGCTAGGAGAACATGTCCAGTGGTTTGCATTGGCGGGCGGTTTATTCATTGGTGTTGGCATATTCCTGGTGAACCGTCGCTCGTCCAGAATGGGAAATAGCGTAACATAAACTTGAACTTCCTCCGTCGTTTTTTCTCGGAAAATTAAGCGATTCTCGCACAAAAGCAGAAAAAGGCATGCGCTTATGGGATTTCCCATGAACGTCATGCCTTTCTTTGGTTAAGCAAACTTTATTTACCCAATCTCAGGCCAACCCTGAATGGTTACAGGCTCGCCGTCGGGATTATGTGTTGCAGCCGCATAGATCGGCAGTACACCGTCATGGAACAACCACAATTCATGCAAGGCCCGTGTACAACCAACGTACAACAGCTTTGCATCACCTGCATTTGGCAAATAATGCTTCTGGTCTACGTCTGCCACAATAACGGCATCAAACTCCAACCCTTTAGACAGATAGACCGGTAAAACGGAGTGTCCACCCGTGTACTGCTTTTTGCCACCATCGATCAGGTTTAGATCCCAGCCTGCGTCCTGAAGTTCACGATGAAGTTCCTCTGCTTCATGCAGTGTACGGGTCAGGATGGAGACCGTTCGGTAGTCTTTGACGGTTAACACCTTCAAAGCCTGCTCCAGACTTGCCGTCCGCCCTTCGCCTCCATAAGCCAATGTCCGAACCGGATCACCACTACGGAAAACAGGAATCGCCGTAATTCCGCTCTTGACACCACGTTCCAGAATCGTATTGGCATAGTCGATAATTTCCATCGTCGAACGATAACTTCGGGTCAATGCAAAGTATGCATTCTGTTCCTCAGGAAATAGAGAACTCATCTCTTCCCACGCATGAACACCACGGTACTCATGAATCCCTTGGGACAAGTCACCAAGTATGGTGAAGGAATGCCCTTTGACGAAACGATCCAATAACGCCACATGGAAAGGTGAAAAGTCCTGGGCTTCATCGATCACAATATGGTCAAACCGCTCCGAGCCCTCAATATCATGGACCAATGTATGAATGTATACCAATGCAGGCAAATCCTCTTCACGGACGATATCCTGCTTCAGATCTGCTGCCGTTTGTTTCATGACTAGTTTTGGAATAAGCCCGCTGAGCGAAGCTGGCACAGCCCCCCCTTTTGCAGCTTTGAACAACTGTTTATATAACGTAAGCGGCTCGTATTGAGGCCATTTTTTGGCATAAGCTTTCTCACGAGTAGATGCTTTTTTCTTGCGTTCTTTGCGCACAGCTTCTGGCATCGGTTTCTTAAGTTCCATCTCAATCCAGCGGTGAACCCGCGCCATGACCCGTTCTTTGCGTTTGGCCAGCGGATAATGTTTGTACTCCTCACCGAACCAGTTCTCGATCTCCGTCTTGCTGAGCTCCTTACCATCCCATGGACTGAAGTCCATATCCGGTACGGAATCCGCTTCCATGCCCGACAGCCACTCTCGAATAAGCTCCATGAAACGGATCGATCCTTTGTAACGTCCAGGTACATCATCATTCAATTCAGGCCGTGCATCAGGTGTTTCGAACCAGGTGTTCAATGTATCCGACGTATTCGCCAAAGGCATCTCCAGCCCCAACAGGTTCATCGCCCAATCCGGGAATGTCCGCTGTTGAATGTCCCCTACTCCAAGTTCCGGAAGCACATCCGAGATGTAATCCAGGAACATATGGTTGGGTGCAAAAATAACCATTTTCTCCGCAGATACCTGCTCCTTATACTGATATAGCAAAAAGGCAAGCCGATGCAGGGCAACCGTTGTTTTCCCGGATCCAGCTACACCCTGAATGATCAATGCGGTATTTCGCGCCGCACGAATGATCAGATCCTGCTCCGCCTGAATTGTAGATACGATGTCACGGAGTTTGTTATCCTTGTTCTCTCCCAGACGATAAACGAGGAATTCATCCGATACCGCTGGCTGGTCGCTATCACGGTTATATGTATCCGCCACACGTTCCAATATCCGCTGCCGAATGACAACGTTTCGTTTCAGGTACACCAGACCTTCAATAAGCCCTTCCGGGGCTTCATACGTTGCGGAGGCTTCGCCTCCTGTAAATGAGTAAAACAGGCTCGCGACAGGAGCACGCCAGTCGATGACGAGCGGATGCTCTCCCACCTCTTCGCGGTCTACGCCGATTTTGCCAATATACAGCGGTTTCCGTGCACCACTGCCCTGTTCTTCGAAATCCAAGCGTCCGAAATAGGGTTGCTGCGCGCTCTTGGACAAGGCGGTGCGGCGCTCTTCGCGTCCAGCTTCCAGCACTTGTTCTGTGAAGTCGTGGCCGGTATACACCGGAATATTTTGCAGTCGTTCCAGCTGACTGTCCACTTCCTCCATCGTTCGCTCTAACCTGTACTCTTCTTCTTGATAGGCACTTTGAAAGCTGTCTGACATGTTTCAGTTACCTCCTAAGAATATGTTTTGCTCTGCATCGCCAATCACTGACGACGCAAAAGGATACCCACTATATCATATTGATGTGGAAAAAGCTACAGCAACCTGGATGAACTCATACAAGAAAACCGTTGCTCACGCTCGTACTGAACGAATGAACAACGGTCTTAAGTAAAACTATATTTGAACCTTATCTTTGAAAAACAGTAATTGATCTAGTTCTGATTTCAATTTTGACCTTCCTGTGCGACAAACTGCTTCTGCGCTAATTCACGATACACCGAATGACTGCTGATCAATTCCGCATGAGTTCCTGTTCCGGTAACATGTCCATGCTCCAATACAACAATCTGATCGGAATCCACCACTGTGGACAATCGGTGCGCGATCACGATCGTAGTTCTTCCTTCCATCAGGTTGGACAAAGCCTGTTGTACTTCATACTCCGAGGTGCTGTCCAGACTGGATGTGGCTTCATCCAACATAAGAATATCCGGACTGCGCAGTAAGGCACGAGCAATAGCAATCCGCTGACGTTGGCCCCCGGATAGCTTAATTCCTCTCTCGCCCACTTCCGTGTCATAACCCTGTGGTAGCTTGTCGATAAAATCGGCAGAATAGGCCATTTCAGCAGCTCGCCGGATCTCATCCATCGTGGCCTCACGACCTAATCCGTACGTGATGTTGTCTTTGATCGTACCCGCCATAAGTGGACTTTCCTGAGATACATACCCAATCTTGCTACGCCAGGAGGCCAAAGAATAATCCGTTATGGCTTGTCCCCCATATGAAATATGGCCTGAATCGGGCATATAGAACTGCTCCATCAAGGAGAACAGTGTTGATTTGCCACTACCGCTTGGGCCGACAATCGCTGTCACTTTTTGTGTAGGTACCGTCAGATTGATTCCGTGCAGCACTTCCTCACCTGTGACATAGGAAAAGTGTACATCATGGAATGCAATCGTCTCATTTCCTTTTGGAGCTACCTTGGTGCTGTGATGTGGCTCTTCCTCATCGGCAAGGATAGCTTGTATGCGCTCTGTTGCACCTACAACTTTCTGTAAACGGGAGTATAACGTCGTGAATTGTCCCATTGGCATAATGACCTGGAACAACAGCAATATGAACGCGACCAGTTCACCCGGTGACAGCATGCCAGACGCTACGCGCATTCCCCCCACACCCAGAATAACGACCAACACGGCAGTCATGACAAATGTAAACAAGGGACCGATCAGAGCGAGGATACGTGCTTCCTGCAAACCAAAAGCGAACATTTTACGAATCCGGGAATCTCCTGCTTCCACTTCCTGTTTCTCCGTGCCGTAGGCTTTGACCAAGCGAATCTCGCCAATAACCTGACTGAGCACGGACGTAAGACCTGCCATCTCATCCTGCTGTTTCTTGGAGATCTTGTACATTTTCTTACCCACCGGCAACAGAATCAACAACGTAAGTGGCACCAGACTCAAAATAATGAGCGACATCACCCAGTCCAAATAGAACAGTAACGCCACGCCACCCACAACGGCAACGATGTTCGACACAAAGGAAACCAGATAATCCGCGATCAACGTCATGATCTGGCTTGTATCATTGGTAATCCGGCTCATCGTATCGCCTGTCCGATTTCGGTCGAAATACGGCATTCTCAGCGACAAGACCTTGTTCCACAGCTTGGTGCGAAGCGTTGCGACCACGCGTTGTCCTGCGTAATTTAACATATAAATGCTAATACCTGAGGCAATCGCCTGAATCACAAATGCCCCAAGCAATAACAAAATCACAGATTTGTTCAATGCCGAAGTGGTAAGTCCATCAATCAGACCTTTGGTCATCAATGGCACGATCAGTCCGGCTGTTGTTTGAATCAGGGTTAAGATGAGGGCAAGAATCAAAATCAGTTTTGGCGGATTCGTGGAAGCGATAAGCTTGACGAAATCCCTAAATCCCTTTTTTCCTACCTTCGGTTCATTCTGCCCTGCTTGTTGCTGCTCTTCCATTGCCGTTCCTCCCGTTCTCCATCTGCTCACCAGAGATCATACGTATGAACTTACATGACGTTGCCTTTTGTTGTTTAACACAGCTTTACAAGATACCATGTAACACAAAATTGGCTAAAAAGAGGATGGAAATGCCATACATGACCACAGGTACCTGTTTACCTTGACCTGCTGCCAGCTTCGCTAATGGATAGGCAATAAATCCAAACGCCATACCGTCCACGATGCTATATGTAAATGGAATCATGACCATGATCAGAAATGCCGGGAATGCCTCTGTAAAGTCACCAAAATCCATATCTTTCACACCTTGCACCATCAGGCCACCAATAATGATCAAAATGGGTGCAATTGCACTGTCCGGAATGTAACCGAGCAGCGGGATGAAGAAAAAAGTAGCTCCGAATAACACGGCTGTAACGAGCGGAGTCAAACCTGTGCGACCGCCTGCAGCAATTCCGGCTGTAGTCTCGGCGGCGGCAACTGGAGGACTGCTTCCGAATATGCCTGCCAGCACGGTACTAATCGATAGTGCCCGCAGACTTCCCTTGAATCGCTCCGGACGACCAATCATCTGTGTCTGAGCTGTAATTAAACCGATATTTTCAAACACCACAATTAGCAGTAGCAAAAATACCGCGATCCAAAACGCGACATCAGCCAGCTTCATCAAAGACAATTCGCCAAACAACCCACCGTATTGACGCAGCGCATCCATCGCTGATACGGATTCACCCGGGTTCACTGCTCCAAGTACATAGGCAAGACCTGTCCCGACCAGAATACTGATCAGAAGTCCACCCTGTACGTTCCGTATAAATAAAATCAAGGCAAGCACCAGCGTAACGCAGGCTGTAATGACATTCGGATCATTGAAATGCCCAATCGCAACAAACGTAGTCTGATGCGCGATAACGATTCCACTTTTTTGCAAACCGATAAATGTCAGAAACAAACCAATCCCGACCGTAATGCCATGCTGCAGATTTTTCGGGATCGCTTCGCTGATCATTTTGTATAGTGACGTAAACGCAACAATGGCAAACAGTATACCTGTAACGGTTACAACGGCCAGCGCTTCTTGCCAGCTTAATTTCATGGAATGTACAAGTGTATACGTGAAAAATGCATTAATCCCCATTCCGGGTACCACGATAATCGGTGATTTTCCGCCAAATGCCATGAGCAAACAGCCTGCGATGGATGTCAGCAGGGTTCCAACCATAGCTGCCTGCAAGGGCATTCCGGCATCGGAAAGAATTGTAGCATTGACCATAACGATATAGACCACGGCAAAATAGGAAATGGCTCCCGCCACAATTTCCTTCTTCCACTGGTCTCCTGGCTCCATGCCAAGACGTCTGGTCATCCATCCGTGTTTCATTTCGTTCTATTCCCCTCTCTCTATAAATTCAACTAATGAATGTTTACACTTGCCACTCCGATGACAGAATAATCTTCCGATCGCTGTTATCCCCAGATTTTTTTAGCATTTCTTCTCCAGTGGGAAAATCCGGTGATAAAGGCGAACGCTTCGCTTCTCCAGCTTTTTTCTGTCCTCTCCGTTCTTGTGTAAAAAGTTAAGTTGAACCTATATGCCGCAAATTCGTTTATGTATGTATCATCATTTCGCGCAGCAGTGAATATCATACACGGTTTTGAGTATGAAGTACATGACGTAACTCTGACATTTCTCCGGTATGCATCGCGTCCATCATAGACGAGTGACGTCCCATCCGCTCCGGTCTTGCGAAGTATGATTACACAAAAAAAGCGCAGATGCCTTATGAGCATCCACGCTTCTTCAGTGGCAGCAAGTTAATGCTGCTTGTTCTCTGCAATCTCTAACAAATCCTTAATCGCAACACTGACCATAATCAGTCCGGCTACCGGAGGCACAAATGAGTTACTCGCAGGTGGCTGTTTAGCCTTACGAATTTCCGGAGCATTCTCGGGAACGATTTTTTGTGTTACGTCCTCACGCGGTTTCATCGGCTTTTCAGTCGAGAAGACCACTTTCACACCTTTTTTGATGCCGTCTTTGCGAAGTGTCGTACGTACAACACGGGCAATCGGGTCCATGGTCGTTTTCGAAATATCCGCAACCTGGAATTTCGTTGGGTCCATTTTATTCGCCGCACCCATGCTGGAGATCATCGGAATTTTACGTTTCAGGCACTCTTTAATGAGATGGATTTTGTAGATAATCGTGTCGGATGCATCCAGCACATAATCCAGTTCATATTTGAACAATTCCTCATACGTTTCTTCCGTGTAAAACATATTCAGGGCAATCGCATCACATTCCGGATTGATCAGTTTCACACGTTCCACCATCAGATCCGCTTTTTTCTGCCCTACTGTCGTGGTCAGAGCATGAATCTGGCGGTTAATATTGGTGATGTCCACTACGTCTTTATCAATCAGGATGATGCGCCCAACGCCGCTACGGGCAAGAGCTTCTACAGCAATTCCACCTACGCCGCCAATACCGAGCACAGCGACTGTACTATTCTTCAATGCGTCCAGACCTTCAGGTCCGATCGCAAGTTCTGTTCTTGAAAATTGATGGAGCATTGAGAATCGATGCCTCCTTTATTTCTTTTCCGCTACCGGTTTACGGGCTACGCGGATATGAAGTTGTTCCAATTGCGAGTCATCCACTTCAGAAGGTGCATTCATGAGCAGATCCGTTGCACTTGCCGTTTTCGGGAAGGCAATCGTTTCACGCAAGTTCGTGCGACCCGCCAGCAACATCACAAGACGGTCCAGACCAAAGGCAATACCACCATGCGGTGGAGTTCCATATTCGAATGCTTCCAACAGATAGCCGAATTTCTCATTCGCTACTTCTGGTGAGAGTCCAAGGGCAGCAAACATTTTTTCCTGAACATCACGTTTGTAGATACGCATCGAACCGCCACCTACTTCATAACCATTGAGAACAAGGTCATAGGCTTGAGCGCGGATTGCACCCGGATCAGTGTCGAACAGATGTACATCTTCATCTTTTGGACGTGTGAACGGATGGTGTTCTGCCACATAACGTTTCGCATCTTCATCATATCCGAGGAGTGGGAAGTCCACAACCCAAGCAAATTTGAATTTGCTGTCATCGATCAATCCAAGTTGACGGCCGATTTTCAGACGCAATGCGCCCAGAACGTCAGCAACCACTTTTTTGGTGTCTGCGGAGAAGAGCAACAAGTCGCCATCTTCAGCACCAGTACGTTCTTTGACAGCTTCGATTTCTTCAGGCGTGAAGAACTTCACGATAGGCCCTTTGAACTCGCCGTCTTTCACTTGAATCCAAGCCAGACCTTTCGCACCGTAACGTGCAGCAAATGGTCCGAGATCATCGATCTCTTTACGGCTCCATGTGCCACAGCCTTTAGCGTTCAGCACTTTCACTTCTCCACCTTTTTCGATGACAGAAGCAAATACTTTAACACCACTGTTTGCTACGATATCGTTCATTTCAACCAGTTCCATACCAAAGCGCAGATCTGGTTTGTCTGAACCGTATTTGCCCATTGCATCTGCATACGTAATCCGTTGGAAAGGTAATTCCAGCTCAATGCCTTTGGTTTCACGCAGTAATTTGGCCATCAGTTCTTCCATCATTGGCAGCAGGTCATCCTGTTGCAGGAAAGAAGTCTCGATGTCGACTTGAGTGAATTCTGGTTGACGGTCTGCACGCAGATCCTCATCCCGGAAACAACGAGCGATCTGATAGTAACGCTCAAGTCCGCCGACCATCAGCAATTGTTTGTATATTTGCGGTGATTGCGGCAAGGCGAAGAATTCACCTTCATGCACACGACTCGGTACGAGATAATCACGCGCACCTTCCGGGGAGCTCTTCGTCAAAATCGGTGTTTCCACTTCAACGAACTCTTCTCCATCCAGGTAGTCACGGAACACTTTGGATGCTTTGGAACGCAATTTCAGTGTTTCGAACATTTCCGGACGACGCAGGTCCAGGTAACGATATTTCAAACGAAGGGATTCATCAACTTCGACACCATCTTCAATGAAGAATGGAGGTGTTTTTGCTGCATTCAGCACTTCGATTTCTGTGATTTGAACTTCAATTTCGCCTGTAGGCAGGTTTTTGTTAACTGTTTCTGCATCACGTTTAACAACTTTACCCGTTACAGCGATAACATACTCGCTACGTACGCGATCTGCGATTTGCAGAGCTTCACCGGAATAAGCCGGGTTAAAGACAACTTGTACAATCCCGCTGCGGTCACGCAGATCGATAAAGAGTACGCCCCCCAGGTCACGGCGGGTTTGAACCCAACCGTTCAATGTTACTGTTTCACCGATGTGTGCGGGTGTTAATGCGCCGCAATGATGACTTCTTTTCATAACCAAACTCCTCATTATGTGAATTTCCGTTCTGTATGGGCAGTTAATACCTGCTCTTCAACAGCCCGGTTACGTGTAGACCATGTATTCGAAAAGGCATGTTACCTCTGGCTCGCCAACTTCCAATTCGTTGGAATCGTCGGTGAACCTCAGTAATTTTGCCGGATCAATTGTGTTACTCGAAAGTTTTAATCTTCATGTTACAGTTCGTGCTCATTTACCTTCGCGAATGGCTGCTACCAGATCATCAAGCTTCACGGTTTGTTGCTCTCCCGTATCCATCGACTTGAGGGCGATCTCACCACGCTCTAGCTCGTCATCACCAAGGATGGCGGTATAGCGGGATTTGAAACGGTCAGCTGATTTCATCTGTGCTTTCATCTTGCGGCCCAGATAATCACGTTCACCAGACAATCCAGACTGACGAAGTTTGAACAACAGACGGTTCACTTCACGATCAGCAGCCTCTCCCAGAGCAACAAAGTACACATCCAGTGGAACGAGCGTAGTAACCTCAATATTTTGGTGCTCCAGAATCAGTTGAATACGTTCCAGACCAATACCGAAGCCGATGCCCGGCTGATCAGGTCCACCGATATCTCCAACCAGTCCATTGTATCGACCACCGCCACCAACGGTATCAATCGCTCCAATACCTTGGGCTTTTAATTCAAACGCAGTCAGGGTGTAATAATCCAAGCCCCGTACCAGACGATTGTTCACAGCATAATCCACTCCGAAATCATCCAGGTATGCCTGCAGCTTGGCAAAATGATTCAAAGACTCTTCATCCAGGCTATCCAGTATGGACGGTGCCCCTACGAATTTGTCCTGATCGACTTTGCAGTCGAGTACACGCAGCGGATTACGCTCCATGCGTGACTGGCAGTCCTTGCACAGGCTGTCTTTCATCGGTCTAAGGAATCCAAGTAACGTCTCGCGATATTCTGCACGGCTGGTCGAGTTACCAACAGAGTTGATCTCCACTTTGACATCCTTCAAACCGAGCTCTACACACAACTGGTAGCCCAGTGCGATTACTTCGGCATCAATCGCCGGGTCCAGTGCACCGATGGCTTCTACACCAAACTGGTGAAACTGACGCTGACGGCCTGCCTGCGGACGCTCATACCGGAACATCGGACCGATGTAATACAACTTGCTCACATCCGGTTCCCCGTAGATTTTATTCTCTACATACGCACGGACAACACCCGCTGTTCCCTCCGGACGAAGAGTCATGCTGCGATTGCCTTTGTCATCAAAGGTATACATTTCTTTTTCAACGATATCGGTAGTCTCTCCTACACCGCGTACAAATAAAGAAGTCTGTTCGAAGATCGGTGTACGAATCTCGCGGTAATTAAACCGTCGACACAGATCTCGTGCTTTTTCTTCTACGTACTGCCATTTCTCGACAACTCCAGGAAGTAAGTCCTGCGTCCCCGTCGGTTTTTGAAAAGCCATCTTGATCCCTCCAGCATTGATTTTTTTCTGTAAAAGTTAAAAATTATACACGTGATCACTGCGCGGGCAGATCAACCTTACAATCGCTGTTATCCCCAGATTTTTTAAATTTTCATTCTCAATGTGGAAATCCGGTGATAAAGGCGAACGCTTCGCTTTTACAGGTTTTTTCTGCCCTCTCCGTTTTCGTGTATTTCTTTTAAATCAACTTATATAACAAAAAAATCCCTCGCCCTGTCGCTGTGTATACAGCAAACAAAGGGACGAGAGATTGTGTAATATACATTCACCCGTGGTACCACCCACATTCCGGAAACCTGACACTTTAGCCGTTCAGGTGATCTCTGATGATTCAGGATTGCCTAAGGCTTTCTGATCAAGCAGATATTCCGCTCTACGTGTAACGCACGTCCTGCGCAGGCCGGCTACTGGTCAACAGATCATCTCTGCTGTGTTCGCCGTCTGTTCTCGGGGAAGTCATTCGTCCGCTCATCAAGAGAATCCTTACAGCCTGGGGATTCCTCTCTGGTCATGTGGGCACGGAGTACTTGGTCCCGTCATCAAATCAGTAATATAGTTCAAAAACGCTTGTATTGACTATAGTCAACGTATTATTTTCTGATTGTAATGAACCGCAGTGCTAAAGTCAAGGATTAACACGAAAAGATATTACAAAAAATTTAATCACACTGACGAAAAAAGTATGGGCCAAAGCCCAACAACTGATAGATGCCAAACGGGCGGCCGCCTGCGCACGCGAAAATGGGCCAAAGTATTTCCTAAGATGAAAGATGCCAGCGAGCGTTAGGTGCTGCAAGTGGCCGTACCCATAACAGGGGACAGGGAGAAGGCTTCTCCCTGACGCCCACTCCGACACCGCTCCTTGGTGCATAAAAAAGTGAGGGCTGTTCCATCCAGCGCCTCACTTTTAATACGATTAAATTCAGGGCTTGATCGGTAAGGTGTAGTAATCAAAAGCTTTATCAAGCAGGGCGCTAGCTTCTTGGCGACTCAACGTTTGTGTGGACCGGAAATCAACAGTCCGATTCGAATTAATCTTCGTATCCGGGTCTACAATACCTTGAGAAACAAGCGCAATGATCGCATCAACCGCCCATGAATCCGTTTTGCCGATCAGTTTAACATTTGTTCCAGGCGCTGCATGCTTCAGATTTTGAATCATAACTGCCGCCATTTGTCTTGTAATTACGGACTTTGGTTGATAATGGGGGATTCCGGCTATCATCCGTTTCTTATTTTCACGGAATTCATCCGGAAACGTATGCATGCCATGGGCGCGCAGCAATACGTCCGCAAATTCTCCCTGTGTCATCTTTCCTTTAGGATCAAAGCGATTACCTGATTTGGCTCCCATAATGTCTAAGCTGTTTAGATTATCAATATACGATTTATATACACTGCCATTGGGCACATCGGAGAATCCTGTTTTCATCTTTACTTTTTGGGCATGCGCAACGAAATCCATACCTTGGGGATTCGTATAATAGAAATAAGTGATATCACCGGATTTATCTTTCTTGAATGCCATTTTATTACCGGCTTCATCTTCAAATAGAAGCGGATGAACCATTCTCAGCGGATGTTTGCCGGTAGTCCCCGTTTCCATCAACAAATTCCCATCCGCATAAGAAATTTTAGTCCTTACTCCATATAAACGCGTGTTTCTGTATAATCCAACGTAAGCTTGGGCGGTTTGTTTGCTTATTTTTGAATAGGTGGATGGCTGTGTTTTTACTGTCTTAGGAAAATAGTGATTCATAAATGCCTCGTACACACCTAAACTCATCATTGAATCGTTATTATAAGACAAGTAAAAGGCAGTATTCTTCTCTGGCAAGATGGCAATTAACGAGGAATGACCCGGAACATTTCCTCCCTTGAGTATTACATGCTGACCGTTCATGACATTGTTGAAATACCCTTCGAATCCAACGGTTGTGATAGGAATTGTAGGATCAGCGTAAAATTGATAGGTTTGCATCAAATCTACGCTTTGTTTGCTGACGATTTCCTTGCCTTCAAATTCACCTTTGTTTAAGTGCATAATCAAGTACTTAGCCATGTCTTCACCTGTTGAAGTCATACTTCCCTCAGGCTTCACGGAAGGCGCAGTTCCCATTGTCGGCTGAAGCTCACCGCTCGGTCCATAGTGTGCAGCCATATTGGATAGTACCTCAGGAGTTAATCTAACACTGGTCTTGTCCATTCCTAATGGTTTGAATATATTTTTCTCCATATATTGAGAATAAGGCATGCCGCTCACGTTCTCTACTGCATATCCCGCCAACATAAAACCAAAATTGTCATACGTATAAACTTCTCCCGGAGGTCTTACCACAGTTGGCATATTCTTATGGAGATACCGCTTCATTGAAATGTCCTTATTCAAATACTCCACCGAATAATCAGTGACGATATCCGGCAAGTCCACCCCGCTCGTATAGGTAAGCAGATCAAACATCGTCAGCGGTTTTCCGGTTATGTTTGGTACCTTCATTCCACCGAGATATTCTTGGATGTCATGCTTAAGATCAATTTTTCCTTGATCGACAAGCTGCATAGCCGCCAATGCTGTAAAAGACTTGGTAACAGATCCAATTTGGAAAACAGTATCTTTATCAACGAGTATCTTCTTTTCTCTATCTGCATAACCGTACCCTTTACTTAAAAGTACTTTCCCGTCCTTAACGACTACAAAATTGGAGCCCACGGTATTGAATTCCTTCATCTTATCCGCAAATACAGCGTTAGCGAACGCCTCTACTTCCTTTGAATCTTTTGGCCCTTCCAAGCTGACTTTCTCTATTGATTTCTGATTTGATGCAGCTACACCATTAGTAGCTGTACATGCTGTTACGATACTTGTAGATAATAGTAGAACTGCAAGACTGGCATTGCGAATTGCTTTTTTCATGGTTCCTCTCCCTTTATCATATTTGCCTATGACCACTAGGCCTACCCGAGTATTGCAAATTTCCTGTCATACGAACAAGTTGCATTTCGTCACTATCTTCTCTGGGTTCTCTAATCATGTCACATGACATTTTCACACTGGATGAAGTGACACGAGAATCGGTATGATACGTCTATTACATTGAAGGGACGATGGAACATTCATGAATAAAACGATCCGTTGCTTTTTCCAAAATGGGTACTTCTTACTGCTCACTTTTGCTACAGGATTATTTTACTTTTGCTTTTACTTGGTTACTCTGACATTAGGCATAGGCCTTTCTTTTACAGTTGCAGGCATTCCCCTGCTCACACAAGTATTGCGAACCACGCTAACCTTCGTGCAATTCGAACGTATACAAACGAAGATTTATACCGATATCACCACCCAGCCTTACGAACGGAGTATAAGAACAGACCAACCTTTATGGGCGCAAGCTAAAGAGGAACTTATGGATACACGTAACTGGGTCGCGATCTGTTGGTTGATGTTGAAGTTATGGATTGGTCTTCTATGTCTCCTTTGTGCTGCTTTGCTCTGCGTAATGCCTCTTTTGTTAGTGCTAACTCCGCTGTTCTTTCCTATCTTTGATATCCACCTTTTTGGGATGCAGATAGATACCTTCATGAAATCACTTTTTATTATGGCTATGGGAGTTGTTTTTGCTTTTATTAGTTCCGGGCTATTAAACGTTCTGGTTCGTCTAATTGGCGGCTATACGCGTCAAATGACAAAAAGGTTAAACCGATAGTTTCTGTGTTACAATTTACACTTGTCAAAACTTACTTGAGAAATTATCGTTTAATCGATTCATAATTGTAAGTAAAAAGATATAGAAGACTTTAGTAAGGAGAGAGTAACTTGTTTGAAACGGTAAAACAGTGGTTCTGGTATGACTGGATCATGTTCATATTTCGGCTTATTTTAAGTATTTCTCTCATGTTCACAACCGTACAGTTTCATGCTCAGATCTCCCTGCCGCTTTGGGCTTTGATTGTTTGGCAAATTTTCGCTTTTTCCGTTCCCTGGCTTTGTTTACAGCTCAGCTATAAATATTATCTGCTTACAGAAATTATTTTTTCGGGCGGACTATGCTTGTATTTAACATATTTTTTTCCGGAAGCTTATCTCGCGTTTCTGACCTATGCTTTCCTGATTGCGGTGAATAGCGCTCATAAATCCTATCGTTGGACAGGGCCCGTAACAATCCTGCTCTTGCCGATTTTGATTAATGTATTATCCAATCAGAGCAATTATTGGGTCATGATGATCCATATCGGACTCGCTTATGCCATTGGGTTTGCCTTTCATTTGCTGGTGGTCAATCATCGACAGAGTGAACTCATCCGGGAACAGAATACGATTCTACAACAGTATTTTTCCCAAATTGAACGTATCACGCTAGCCGAAGAACGTGACCGGCTGTCCAAGGATCTCCACGATACTGTCGGACATTCCTATACTTCTATCATCATGGGGTTAGAAACATTGCGTCCTGAACTTTCTACAGAGGCAGGGAAACAGAATGTCAGTTCTTTGTTGAATCTAGCCCGCAGAAGTCTAAAAGAAATCAGAGGATACTTGCATCAGGTAGAGTCCCCGCAGGAGATCCAGCCGATGCTTCAATCATTGCAGCAATTAGTTGAAGATTTTCAAGCACAAGCAAAAATAAACGTTCATTTCCGAACTTTTGGAGAGGAATACCCATTACCCAAAATGGCCAAGATGGCCTTCTATCGTTGTTTGCAGGAATCGTTAACTAACGCCGTACGGCATGGGGAGTCCACGGAAATCACCGCTACGCTAAAATTTGAGCAGCGTCAAGTTAGACTGGAAATACAGGACAATGGTAAAGGAATGGAAGAATGGCAGGATGGCTTTGGCTTGAACGCGATGAAAGAACGCGCCATGAATCTACAAGGGCAAGTGTCCGTTTATTCCGAGCCTGGGGAAGGAACGCTCGTGACTTGCACATTGCCAAGACAAGTGGAATTATCGGATGAGATTATTCGCTTACTGATCGTGGATGACCAAGCCTTCATTCGGGAAAGCCTACGGACCATTCTGGAGGGGCACAAGGATCTGAACGTGGTCGGATTGTCTGAGGATGGCTTACAAGCCATTGAAAGCTGTGAGCAGGATCAGCCCCAGGTGATACTCTTGGATTTGGACATGCCCAATATGGATGGAATTTCAGCTACCAAAATCATTAAACAAAAATGGCCGCACATTCGAATTCTAATTCTAACCACGTTTCAGGATACTGAACAGGCCCTAGAAGTTCTGCGAAGTGGAGCAGATGGCTACTTATCGAAATCTATTGAACCCCGTGAACTTGCTGAAACGATTCGTCTTGTCTATCGCGGGGGTACACTGATTGATCAAGAGATGTCGCATAAATTGTTTGAGAAGCTCGAAATGGACAACACTGGAACCGGAGTATTGAAACCAAAAAAAACGGAGAACTTCGGCCTGACTTCAAGGGAAATGGAAATATTACAGCTTGTTTGTAAAGGTCTACGCTATAAAACCATTGCCGCCAAATTATATTTATCTGATGGCACAGTGAGGAATTATGCCTCCACTGTCTATATGAAATTGGGCGTTCGTAACCGGGAAGAAGCTGTACAAAAGGCAATAGAAGCTGGATTCCTCGAATGAAGAATTCCAACTTCTATTGCCTTCTTATATCTCTATTGTTTCAGCATCCACTTCAGCAGATCAGGCATGCTCGCCCATAGACGGGAGTGCATAATGACATATTCAATCGCTTCGTTGGAGTCGCCCATTCCAACAAAGTCAGGGAGGTTATGCGGCAGCCGTTTCAAACCCAGCAGGTAATCCGGCACATGCTTGTTCATCCCCCGAGCCACACTGTACAGCTTGTTGAGCTGGGAGGTGATCCCATTCTTCTTATACTCCAGAATGATCTGGTCATAGGCAAAGGCAGTTGAGGCGCCACCTTTTCCATACTTAGTCATCAATTGTGCTGCCTGCTCCAATTGGTTGCTGTACAAATACACAGCAGCGAGCAGGTAACGTGCTCCGGTATTGTCTTCCGTATTAAGTTCCAGCATATGCTCCAGGGTTTGTGCCGCTTCTTGGGTATTTCCACCAAACCAGCAAGATTCCGCGTAGCTTTTGCATATCCGGATATATGGGCGAGTCTCTTGAAGCCCCCAGAAGTCCCCTTTGTTCTTCTCAAAAAACTGCTCACCCAGTTCGCGTTCACCAGCAGCGATTCCAGCCTTGAGGTACGCCCGTGCATCTGACTCATTGTCCGATTCCTCAGCCAGAATAAGATATGCATCCGAGCTGTCGGGATACACCTCCAGCACCGTTTTCGCCAGTTGTACTCTGCGTTTGGCAGAACTGGCTTCCCTCGCCTTATGTAGCAGAGCCTCCGCTTTGTCCTTCGGTGTGCCTGGACCGTTCAGCACCATTAGCTCGTCCGTTTCGCCGCCCATTCCGTATTCTTCAATGTAACTGAACATCTCATTGACCTTCCGGGAGATCGTACCTGTCGTTACCTCATATTTACTGGCCATTTCAGCTTTTGAGACATTGAAGCCGTACTCCTCGGACAGCAAATACTCAATTGCAGCACAGAAGGAGCCTGTCTTCTTCACAGTGGGGCGGGTCTGGCGGTGAATAACCGTTCCATAACATCAGAGCTTCCAAAATGAGCTCTCCCTCGTATTGGTTCCGCATGTTCTCAATCAGCTCCAGGGCCAGCTGTTCGTGAGCCTGATGTTCCCATTTCAGTTCTTGCGTTACCATCCTATTCAGTTTGGTCAGAGTCAGCTTGCTCTCAGGCTGAACTGTAGCTTCTTGGACAGGCTGCTCCGCTGATATCAGGCGCAGTATAGATTCTGCGGGTGAGGACTCCTTATTCAGACAACATTTCTTATATTTTTTCCCACTTCCGCATGGGCATAACTCATTTCTTCCAACCTTACTCAAAACTAATTCCCCCTTAAATCTGTCACTAGCCAGTTGTATGAGAACACAGTTGCATTAACATTTAGGTGCCATTTCTCGTACCAGGCATTCTATATAACTTACAGTTTCCAGCGAGCAAGCAGAACGGCTACCCCGCCCTTGTATAAGGACGGGGGCGTTTCTGCGAGTATTAGAAGGAATAAAGACTGACCTGAAACTCCTTTTATACTGTTCTTGTGGAATAAGACGGATTTCTCTGGCGTTGTGTTCCTCATACACACTGTCGTTGATTTGCATTCGCCTGAGCCCAAACGTTAAATGCTTGATGTACCATCCAATGAAGCTTAACTATGAAACAACTGGCTTTAATATATTCGAATCCATTCCTCTATTCTAGCAAAATTTATATAAAGGGGTAAGCTTTACACAAAACATATACATTTTCATCCCAAAAAAATAGCCTGCACACGGTGTGCAGGCTCAAAAGATATATAAAAAAAGGGGGTCATGTGTGTTATTATAAGCCCACTATGTTAAAGGCTTATGTAACTAATATTACAGTAATATTACAAAAATGATAGCGCTTTATATTCTAATTTTTTTAATATATTTATAATTAAAAGCCCTTGCACATTACTCGACTCTGTAGTCAAGCAGTGCAAGGGCAAAGAGGTATCTACACGTTAATTCAAATCTTCCACATAGGCATGGTTGGAACGAAGCTTATGAACAATTTCGTCATAATCCTCATCCCTTACTTTGGCAGACAGAACATAGTGCAGATCATCATAATCGGCCGAAGACACATCCGCCGCTTGCAGCAGGTCTCCATCCTCATTCACTCTGTCACGAGTATCCCGTTCTGCATCACGGTCCACATTGGCTACCACAGGGATCACATTTTCGCTGGCTGGAACACCAGGGGCTGCACCTACACCCATTGCTCCGTTGGTACCTACGCCACCTGCTGTATTATATGGCACCAGTGGTACCATAACACGCGTGTCTCTACCTATCGCACTATCGAGTTGACCTACTTCCAAATGCTCTGTACGGAACGTCTGAAGTGAAGTTCTTGCTCCCTCCGCCTCGTCTTCGGTTCGAAAATACGCCTGAATATGTTTTGTCATGTCAAACCCTCCTTTTTCGGAATGAAATGCAAACGTGAAGTTTATAGACGTCACGATGTAACGTAGTTTAAAATACTTAATGTATGTCAGTTAAAACCGGGTGAAGTTATATAACTTTTAGCAGTTCACGTACAAACGCTGGCTCATCTTCAGGCGTACGGGATGTAATATAGTTTCCATCCACAACCGCCTCATGATCCTTGAACTCTGCTCCTGCGTTTACCATGTCATCCTTAAGTGGTGGATAGGATGTAATGGTGCGGCCTTTCAACAGACCGGCACTAGCCAAAATCTGCGGACCATGGCATATCGCTGCGATTGGTTTCTTCGCACTGTTGATCTCAGTGACAAACTTCAAGATGTGCGCATCAGTTCGCAAATTCTCAGGGGATGATCCACCAGGGATCACAACTGCATCATAATCTGAAGCGGATGCATCACCAATCGCCTTATCTGTGGTATAGGAGGCCTTTCCTCCTTTACCTTTAAGGGTCTCACCGGCTTTTAATCCGATAATCTCCACTTCATGTCCAGCTTTTTTTACTTCGTCATACGGGACCTGCATCTCCGAATCTTCAAAGTCATTCGCCAATAAAAAAGCAACTTTACTCATAACGTATGTTCTCCTTTCCGTGTTCGAACTTTCTTTATAAAATCGGGTCTTGCAGTACATTGGCACTTCGTTGTGCCTCGTTTTGTTATTACCCTCACCAGAGCAATTTATAACAATTCAATGTAATTTCATTTTGTAAAGCAGTCGTCAAACGAATAGTTAAAATAGATCTACTCACGACAAAAAGTCCTGATTCGGTAAGGAATCAGGACTTTTTCAGAATCTGTATAATCCAAATATCGGATAATTATATACCTGTGTAAACATTCAAGATCGCGGAAGATGACTCTGCTTCCCTTTGTCCGAATCCTGAAGTGCCCAGATCGTTGCAACATACTCAGCAGCCGAACGGGCAAGGTGCAATGATTCATACAGGTTGCCAGGGAGTAACAGAGGTTCTGAACGGGTACGTGTTTCTTTCGCAGATTGGCGCATAATTGGATGGATGCTCCTTTGATCATGAAATAGTCATCAACGAATTATCCTAATTATGGCCTGAACCTCATGAAATTATGCACGTAGTTCCTGACGAACCGGACTTTCAAGCATCAAAGTCACGGGTCCCCAGTTGGTAAATGTTACATCCATCATCGCTCCGAAACGCCCGGTTTCAACCTGAATACCTTTATCCCGTAGTAGTTGATTAAACGTTTCATATAACAGTTCTGCCGCTTCAGGTCGGGCCGCAGCCGCAAAGCTCGGACGCTTTCCTTTGCGACAATCTCCGTACAGGGTGAACTGGGAAACAGACAATACAGCACCGCCTACATCAAGCAGGCTGAGATTCATCTTCTCCTGATCATCCTCAAATATCCTTAACCCACTAACTTTGTCAGCCAGATACTGGGCATCCTTCTCGGTATCCTCATGGGTAATGCCTACGAGCAGCATTAATCCGGATTCGATCTTACCTGTCAGCTCGTCTCCCACGGTCACCTGAGCCTCTTTACAGCGTTGTACAAGCACCCTCATCTTACAGGCTCCTTACTGCATAATCCGATGCACCGAATAGACATCTTTCACACGTTTGATCCGTTCTACAACGGATTGCAGATGATCCGTATTACGAATCAGAATTGTGACGTGCACCAATGCTAATTTATTTTTATCTGTCCGTCCTGTAACGGCAGATATATTGGTTTTACTTTCAGATACAGCCTGAAGCACCTCATTGAGCAAGCCATTCCGATCATGGCCTGTAATCTCAATATCCACACTGTAACTTGCTTCGATATTCTCTTCCCACTCGACCTCAATAACACGTGCTGCTTCTTCACCGTCTGCACTTGTCGGGATATTCGGACAGTCACTACGGTGTACGGAAACGCCGCGTCCGCGTGTAACGTATCCGATAATGTCATCCCCAGGTACAGGATTACAGCATCGTGCGAATCGAACAAGCAGATTATCGATGCCTTTGACACGAATACCGTTGGTTGGTCGATTTCTGCGCTCAGGCGCAGGTTTCAGCTCGCGCATCTCGGAATTTAATTCCAGCAAACTGGACTCTTCCTGCTCTTTACGCAGTTTTTCGGTAGCTTTGGTTACAATCTGTGCAGCAGTAATCCCACCGAATCCAACAGCCGCAAGCATGTCATCAATATCGTTAAACGCATATTTTTTGGCAGCTTCCATCAACTTGTCATCCGTCATCCACGCAGAAGGATCAAGCCCCATGCGTTTCAGTTCACGCTCACAGCTCTCCCGACCTTTTTCAACGTTTTCTTCACGGCGTTCCTTCTTGAACCATTGCTTGATCTTCGCTCGTGCATGAGAAGATTTCGCAATTTTCATCCAATCCTGGCTCGGTCCGTAAGAATGTTTGGACGTCAAAATTTCGATGATATCACCTGTCTTCAGATGATAATCGAGCGGAACAATCCGACCGTTTACTTTGGCACCAATGGTCCGATTACCAACCTCCGTATGGATTCGATAAGCAAAATCCAAAGGAACAGAGCCGATCGGCAATTCGATGACTTCTCCTTTTGGCGTAAATACAAATACCAGATCCGAGAAGAAATCCATTTTGAGTGACTCTACGAATTCTGATGCATCCTGTGCTTCGTTTTGAAGTTCAAGAATTTCACGGAAGAACGTAATCTTATCTTCAAAATGATTTCCGTTCGCAGCCCCTTCTTTGTAGGCCCAGTGGGCAGCAATACCAAATTCAGCAGTCCGGTGCATATCCCATGTCCGAATCTGTACTTCTGTTGGTTCGCCATTGGGACCAACTACCGTTGTATGCAGCGATTGATACATATTCGCCTTCGGCATCGCAATGTAGTCTTTAAAGCGTCCAGGCATCGGTTTCCATAGCGTGTGTATAATTCCCAGGGTAGCATAACAATCCTTGATATTATCCACAATAATACGAATGGCAAGCAGATCGTAAATTTCGTTAAACTGCTTGTTTTTGGTGGTCATTTTCTTGAACACGCTGTAGATATGTTTCGGGCGGCCCGAAAGGTCTGCCTGAATTCCCATCTCATCGAGCTTGTTCGTAATTCCATCCATAACCGTATCAATATATTGCTCACGTTCCGCACGTTTTTTGTGCATGAGGTTAGCAATTCGGTAATACTGCTGCGGATTCAAATAACGGAGGGCGATGTCCTCCATTTCCCATTTGATTGCAGAGATACCCAACCGGTTTGCAATCGGACAGAAAATTTCCAGCGTCTCATATGAAATCCGGCGCTGGCTTTCTTCCGACTGAAACTTGAGTGTCCGCATATTATGCAGACGGTCAGCCAATTTAATCACGATGACACGGATGTCCTGCGCCATGGCGATGAACATTTTGCGGTAGTTCTCGTTCTGCTGTTCTTCCTTGGAGCGAAACTGAATACGTTCCAGCTTCGTCAAGCCGTCAACAAGCATGGCACACGTATTGCCGAAATGATTGCGGATCTCTTCAAGTGAGACCGTAGTATCCTCTACTACATCATGAAGAAGCGCTGCTATTATGGAGATGGTGTCCATCTGCATGTTCACAACAATGTCGGCAACCGCAAGCGGATGCAGAATATACGGTTCTCCCGATTTTCGCGTCTGTCCATGGTGGGCCTGATCAGCAAATTCGTAAGCTTCTCGTATGCGCACCAGATCGGGTTCTTTGATATATGCCCCGGCCTTCTCGAGTAATTGCTCTATGCCCATTCTGATCTGTTCCGTGTCCTTTCTATACCAAATGGAACCCGTGACAGTGCTGCAACACAGGTTCCCCGTAAAAGTAATTTCCTATAATTATGACGCTTCGCCCGTTTCCCGTCAACTGCTGACGAATAAGAGCGCTTATCCAATTTTTATATTGGTGATCTGAATTACTTCTAACCCATTTCCCTATGACTCACAGGGGATTGATGTGTTTCTTATTTCTTATGTATTATTGCCTTTATTTGCTGAAATAGAAGGAAAATTCATGAAATTATAAATTCCATCGCTCTGCTACGTCAAAAATGTTATTGCTTAATTAAGAGAAACTCTGTAATCTATTGAAAGTTTGTGTTTCGGAAAAGGAGATGAAATTCATTGCAACGCGAAATTCAGGTTAATCAAAAGATGCCACTTGGCTCAGGTTCACTGCTTAGCCTTCAGCATTTGTTTGCCATGTTTGGCAGTACGGTGCTTGTACCTAACCTGTTCGGTGTCGATCCAAGTATGATCCTGCTGATGAACGGGATTGGAACACTGTTGTACATACTGATGTGTAAAGGAAAGATCCCAGCATATCTTGGTTCCAGTTTTGCCTTTATTGCTCCTGTCACTTCAGTATTGAAAACACATCCAGAGAACGGCTACTCCATGGCACTTGGAGCTTTTATCATTACAGGACTTGTGTTCTGCCTCGTGGCTCTTATTATCAAATATGCTGGAACAGGATGGATCAACGTGGTATTCCCACCAGCGGTTATGGGTGCCATTGTTGCCCTGATCGGTCTGGAGCTTGTACCTGTTGCAGCGCAAATGGCCGGATTGATTAATTCTGATCCTGTTGCTAACCCGAACTGGGTGCCTCAGGCCAAACCCATTATTTTATCCATGGCCACACTCGGTATCACTGTCATTGGAGCCGTAACGTTCCGTGGATTCCCCAAAATCATTCATATTCTAATCGGTATCGTAGTTGGTTATATCCTTGGCTATTCCATGGGTCTGGTTGATAAACAGGCTATTGGAAACGCTGATTTCCTCTCACTGCCAACCGTAACCACTCCTACATTTGACTGGTCTGTTGTCTTCACCATTTTACCTGTAGCACTCGTGGTTATTGTAGAACATATTGGACATTTGCTTGTAACGAGCAGCATTGTAGGCAAAGATCTTTCGAAAGACCCTGGGCTTCATCGTTCCCTGCTTGGTAATGGGGTCTCCACCATTCTGTCCGGGTTTGTTGGATCAACTCCAAATACAACCTATGGTGAGAACATCGGTGTTATGGCACTGACTCGTGTATACTCCACATATGTCATTGGTGGCGCAGCAGTCATTGCAATCGTACTCTCCTTCTCAGGAACATTCTCGGCGCTTGTAGCTAACATTCCTGTGCCTGTTATGGGTGGAGTATCCCTGCTTCTGTTCGGAGTTATTGCAGCATCCGGTCTGCGTATTCTGGTTGAACAGAAAGTCGATTTTGCCAAACCGACTAATCTGTTGCTTACTACACTTGTACTGGTCATCGGGTTAAGTGGTACAGAAGTTACCTTCTACGGTATTCATCTGAAAGGGATGGCACTGGCAACCATTGTCGGAATCCTGATGAGTTTGTTGTTCAAACTGTTTGAAGTCCTAGGTTGGTTGAATGACGATTCACAAAAACAGCCTATCACTGAAAAAACGCCCGATTAATTTCCATCGTATACACATCAAAAAGCCTGTTCTCCCTAACCTTACGGTTGGAAGAACAGGCTTTTTGATAATCATTAATGCTGTATATTATTTCCCGGGAAACGGAAAAAGCAATTCATGTTTCAATCACAGCGGTACATGTGGAGATTGCAGCTTAATAGTTCATCAATGTGAATACATCGATTTCAGGCAATTTAGCACGACCATTCAGATCAGACAGCTCGATCAAGAAGGCAGCACCGACAACTTTCCCACCTAATTGTTCAATCAAGTTGATGGAAGTTGCAATCGTTCCACCCGTTGCGAGCAGATCATCTGCGATCAGGACATTTTGACCTCTTTCAATCGCATCTGTGTGCATCGCGAGTGTATCCTTGCCATACTCGAGATCATAACCAACTTCAATCGTCTCTCCAGGCAATTTTCCACTTTTGCGAATCGGAGCAAAACCGACACCAAGAGCATATGCCAGAGGGGCGCCCACAACGAAACCACGTGCTTCAGGTCCAGCAATAACGTCAATTTTGAGATCAGAAACCATCACTTTCAGTTCATTGATCGCATTGCGGTACATTTCTCCATCCTTTAACAATGTTGTAATGTCCTTAAAGCTGATTCCCGGTTGTGGAAAGTCAGGAATGACACGAATATAATCTTTAAAATCCAAAATAATCTCCTCCTAAAATAAATACACAAACTTCCATCTAAGATACGCCCTTCATCCGGGATATCATCCATTGTGTCAGTTGCGGTGTGGCTGCATCCAGCATCACCTGTTCTATCTCGGCCATATTTTCGAGCGCTTGATAGTGACGTGAAGCGGTTAGTTCACGCTTAGGCGGGTTATCCACAAACGCAATTTTGCCGTTTTCACGGGTAATGAAGGATAACTCTTCGAATACATCCAACATCATCGTAATCATGCGCGGCGAACAACCACACTGACGACTGAGCACAGGAGTAATCTCTTGTTCCTCCACGGGTTCAGCTTTCCATTTCAACACCTGCATATAAATACGCTTAAAGAGTTCTCTGGAAGGCATCTGAAGGCGATCTCGGCGGTTGCCTGATCCGTGCAGAAGGATGATATTCTCAGCTCCACTGAACAAAGCCAGCATGGCATCAAGTTGTTCCGGGGTTTCCGGCGTATCAAACACAAATAACGTCCGGACTTGTTCCTGTCCATAATGCTGTGCAGCAGCATTACACGGAAATAACCCGACCTTTCTATCATATACCCAAAGGCAAGGTTCATACAATGAATTTCCCTCGGAAACATCTGTTTCTTTCCGAACAATAGCACCAACAGAACCAGATTTATATCGCAGATGCACCTCAAGTGAGCTCAAGAAATGCTTCATCGCATTTAATGGCTCGGCATTACCGCGCAAATCAAACACTTGGACCTGAGGAACATGAATGTCCTGAAGCATCAGTTGAGGTTTTCTCATCCCATTCCATTCATTGATGGACAGTTCCCCCATCACATCAATAACGGAACCTGGGAGAAGAAATTCTGCTAACGCTCCCTTGCCAAAAGCGACGGTTTCCAGTTGCTGACCATCCTGTTCCAGAACCAGTTTCAGATGGCGTTTCTCTCGTCCCATTGTTCTGGTTTCCTTCACAGTCACACTTCTCAACACAAACCGTGGCGAAGGATTACTCATCCCGAAAGGCTGCAATCTGTCGATCTCCTGGATCACTTTCAGCGGAACATCACTGATTCTGCATTCATCATCCGCAAGACGTTGAGGTACAAAGTCCTCTTCAGTTAATACAGATGCAGCAAACTTATTCAAACCAGCCTCAAGTTCTTCCAGCTGATCCCGATGCAAGGTCATACCTGCTGCAGCAGGATGTCCCCCGTAATGGTCCATAGTGTGTTTATTGACTGTGAGTGCCTCATAGATATCCAAGCCCTCAATCGAGCGCGCAGAGCCCTTGCAGACACCACTCTCTGGATCGATGCCAAGGATAAGTGTAGGTCGGTAATAACGCTCCAGCAATTTGGAAGCCACAATACCAACCACTCCGACGTTCCAGCCCTCCCCAGCCAATACGATTACATCTGGAACGGATCCTGAACGAAGCTGTATCTTTTGTTCCAACTGTGCTGTTGCTTCTTGTACTATGCCCTCTACAACTTGCTGCCGCTCCCGATTCAATAGATCAAGCTGGCCGGCAAGCGTATGAGCTTCATCCAGATTCTCGGTGGTGAGAAGTGATACTGCTCTCCCAGCATGATCCAAACGTCCACTGGCATTAATACGAGGTGCCATGGCAAAGGCAATATTAATCGAAGTCACCTGACTCTGATCCACCCCACTGATTTCCAGCAATGCACTTACACCGGGAAGACGAGAACCACGCATCGATTCTATTCCATAACTGACGATAACCCGGTTCTCCCCTTCCAAAGGCATCAGATCGGCCACGGTACCGATGGCGGCAATCTCCATCCATTCACCGGGTACTTCCCCGATTAGTGCCTGAGCAAGTTTCAGGGCTACTCCCGCTCCGGCCAACCCTTTAAAAGGATACGGACAGCCTGGAAGTTTTGGATTAATAAGAGTAAAGGCTTCTGGCAAAATTTCAGGCGGCTCGTGGTGGTCTGTCACAATGACTTCGATGCCCAGTGTTGCCGCATAGGCAATCTGTTCAACAGCACTGATTCCGGTATCCACGGTAATTATCAATGAAACGCCCTGTTGATGGGCCCAATCCAACGCATGGTTGTGCAATCCATACCCTTCATTCGAGCGATGAGGGATATATATATCGTACGAAGCCCCAAGATGACGCATCAAATGGATCATGAGCGATGTGCTGGATACGCCATCAGCGTCATAATCCCCGTAGATCAAAATATGTTCTTCCCGCTCCAATGCC
The DNA here is from genome assembly GCF_030816325.1 of Paenibacillus sp. W4I10. Classification (NCBI taxonomy): domain Bacteria; kingdom Bacillati; phylum Bacillota; class Bacilli; order Caryophanales; family Paenibacillaceae; genus Paenibacillus; species Paenibacillus sp. W4I10. The sequence continues at coordinate 6,677,682 of NZ_JAUSXX010000001.1, read as the reverse complement.
AGCTTGATTCGTGGCACAGCTTCATTCATGCCGAGTAACAGATAAGGATCATGCATCTGATTCAGATCAGGATGCAAAAAACGTTCGGCCTCCTTCTCATTGTGCACTCCTCGACTCACAAGCAAACGTCCAACAAGGGGTGAAACGGAAAGCGCCTGCGAGAGTCCCGCAGCCGCCTCCAAATCGATATTTGGTGTATTCCACCGGTATTGCGAATAAAGCAATGATAACGCTCCTTTCCTGATCTACTGGACCCGCGCTTCACTACTGAATTAATGTCGCTTCGTGATCGGGCAGTTCATGATTGGATTTATAGGGATAGCCTGGATCATAAGGTACCGCTTGAATCTGTACCTCTTTCACATGACTGAAACGAGTTAGTAGTAGTGTCTTGGCCCGGTTTGCAATTTCCTGTGCTTCCAGTATGGAGATTCTCGGATTCACGCTAATGACCAACTCAATCGTAACGTCATGTTCCTGTTCACGAGCAACCAAATGCTCAATGGTAATGATGCCGTATACTCGCTGTACAGTCTCTTTGAAATCTGATGCGTCCTCCTGCTCCAGTTCCTGAACAAGTGAACCATATACTGTGTCCACAATCATTCGGTAACCCTTGTGAAGCACAAAACAGGAAGCAATCAACGCAGCCGTAGGGTCCAGGTAGAGCAGCATGCTCAAACCCGTCTCTTCACCAGCCATCGATCCTATAATGCCGATTAACACGGTGAGAGAGCAATAGAGCGCACGACGATGTTGCTGTGCATAGGCTAGCGCCTGAGACTGGTTTCGTTTACGAAAATATCTGTACTGAAATTGAAAAATCGCTTCTTTCACAGCCAGAGCTGCAACAGCCACCAAAAGTACCGACTTGCCGGGTGCTTCCGGTTCACTTCCGGAGAGACTACCCAATGCGGAGATGGCAAGCTGTAATCCACCCATGAGGATCAGCACAGATAACAATACTGAGATCCCGGGTCTAGCAACACGTGAATGTTCTTTAAACCGTTCCCTGTGAGCCTTGCTCTTATCACGTACAGACTTGGAGGGAAAGAGACCTGCCAGGGCAGAACCAGCTTCAGAAGCAGAATACAAGCCGTCAGCGAGCAATGATTTGCTATTTGCCATATAACCGACTCCCGCTTTGATTACCGCAAGTCCCATATTACCAGCAATACCACTCCATGTGGCAGCCTGAGCAGATGGTATATGTTCTCTGGTCATGTATATTCCCCCTTATTTCTGTACATAAAGTTGCAAAACCGCGCCTGGCAGACGCGGCTTCACAATACGATGTTTAGTTAGATTCTTTAGCCACTGTTTTTGGCTTGTTAACTTGTTTACCTTTGAGCGTGAACCATAAGGGTGCTGCAATAAAGATGGAAGAGTAGGCGCCGAACAGTGTTCCGATAACCATCGCAAGTGAGAACATACGAATGGATTCTCCGCCAAAAATAAACAAACAAAGTGAAGCAACAAAAACAGTAAAAGTTGTATTTAGTGAACGAGTCATTGTTTGTGACAAGCTGCGGTTGACTACCTCACGTAAGTCCGCTCTGCTTGACTTTTTGGCAAAACGCAAATTCTCACGAATCCGGTCAAAGATAACGATCGTATCGTTGATCGAGAACCCGACAATGGTCAATACGGCCGTAATAAAGGTCAAATCGACTTCCAAGCGGAATATCGAGAATATGCTTATTACGACAAATGCGTCATGGAACAGTGAAACCACCGCTGCCACAGCAAAGCGCCACTCAAACCGGATTGCAACATAGATCATGATCCCGATACTTGCAATGAGTACCGCGTAGATCGCGTTGCGCTCCAATTCTTTGGCCATCTCCGGATCAACGGTATTTACTTCATACGAAGCCGTTGCATCCAGTTTGGTGAATTCCTGTTTAAATTTGCTCTCTTGGGTCTCATCCAATTCATTGGAGAAACGAACATTTACACGGTCAGCCCCCGGTGTAATGGTAACATCACCCTCATCAACACCGATGTCCTTAACAATAGGTTTAATCTGCTCCGCTGTAATCGACTTGGATACGCTGATATCTACATTGGAGCCTGCACGGAAATCAACCGCATAATTCAACCCTAGAGACAAGAGACTAATAATACCCGCAATTGTCAGGATGATGGAAAACGTATAGGCAATCTTACTACCTTTAACATAATCAAAATTCCAATTAAAGCGCACGAATTTCACTCTCCTTCACTCCGAAGTACTTAGGCTTCTTCAACACGTTACCCCGTACAAGCAGGGTCAACAGGAAGCGGGAGAAGAAAATATTCGTGATAATACTGGTGACAATATCAAAAATCAGCACGAGTGCAAAACCTTTAACCGCACCTGTTCCCAAGAAGAACATAACAGCCGCAGCAATAATGGTTGTGATGTTGGAGTCAATGATTGTTCGGAAGGAATGTTTACCACCCGCTTTAACCGAAGACAAGATCGACTTACCACTGCGCATCTCTTCTTTAATCCGTTCGTACGTGATGATATTGGCATCCACCGCCATCCCTATACCCAGGATAAACGCCGCAATACCTGGAAGGGTAAGCACGAATTCTCCTAAATAGAAGATTGCAAGTACCAGCCACGTATGTGTAATCAAGGCAAAACTCGCGATAATACCAGGAATGCGATAGAGCCCAATCATGAACACTAGAATTATAACGGAACCAATCAATCCCGCTTTAATAGTCTGATCCAGAGAAAGCTTACCAAGTGTTGCACCAACACTTTGTGAATACTTCTCTGTAAGTTTCAGTGGCAATGCACCCAAGTTAATGGTGTCACGAAGCTGGTTTGCTTCATCACGTGTGTAGGCACCCGAAATCTGAGCGGAACCATCTGTCAACTGTTGTCTAACGGTTGGAGCAGAGAGCAACTCATCGTCCAAATAAATAGCGAGAGGTTGTCCGATCAAACGTTTGGTAATTTCAGAAAATTTGGCTTTGTCTTTCACTTGAATGTCAATCATAGGCTCATTCAATTGAGTGAACACAACTTTGGCTGCATTCTCCACAAATTCATTACCGCGAAGCTCAATCTTCGTGTATTCGCCTTCCTTGTCATTCTCAGCTTTACTACGGAAGGTCAAAACGGCTGGTTCTTTCATTTTGGCTCTAACTTCAGCCTCGTCCGTAACCCCTGCCAACTTCAAACGAATCCGGTTGCTTCCTTCAGTGGTTACCTCCGGTTCGCTTGTTCCGAGCGCATTGGCGCGGCTTTCAAGACTCTTGGCCGTTTGCACCAGTGATGCTTTGGTGACTTGTTGTCCCTCATCGAGCGGCTCTGCTTCATATAAGATCTCGTAGCCTCCCTTTAAATCAAGGCCCAAGCGTATATTTTTGAGCAGTTCCGGGCTTGTTCCCACCATTACCCCTGTGGTGACAAGCACGACCAGAATGAAACTGATAATTCTTTTCATGCCGTTCCTAGATCCCCTTTCGTTCTCAATATTCCTATTATAGCGATGCCGTAAAAAGCAGTCAATTTTCAACAAAAAAGATCCCTTTCGTCTAGAAAGAGGACCCCCGGTATGCAGACACGGTCATAAAGTTCATAAAGCTTGTTGCTTTCAGTGACAAAATGTCGTTCACCAGCTGGTGAAGCGGTGGAATGCCCTGTTTTTCATATTTATGACTGACGCAATTCCAGACATCTTTGCTGGTGACATATTCGTAACCGACAAGCCTTAATTCCTCTGCCTTGCTACGGCAGAGCATCTCTATTGACTGTTCCAACTCCACATCATTCATTTCTTCCAACGGGGAGCCTCCCTTCGTACATCCAAGCCTTTATGCGGCATCAATATTACATGATTCGACTTCGCCTGATCATATTCCTTCTTGCTGATTATGGTTCTTTTTGTTAATCGTGTCCAAGTTGTCATGAGAAGATGAAGGACTGGCATAGGATGAAGAACAACGGCTTTGTCCCGTTTATGTTGATAGCCTGTACTTTCAACCGGGAAAGAGGGGTAGTCTTGAAGAAACAGACATTTATCCAAGGGGCCATGATCCTGCTCGCGGCAGGCATAATTAATCGAATACTTGGTTTCATTCCGCGCATTGCGCTGCCACGAGTCATTGGTGCAGAAGGTGTTGGCATCTACCAATTGAGCTATCCCTTTTTTATCGTACTGGTGACATTAATTACGGGTGGTATTCCGCTCGCCGTAGCCAAGCTCGTAGCCGAAGCTGATACCGGTGCCAATCGTTATTCTCCCCAGCGAATCCTGCAAGTAAGCTTAAGCTTTACGTTGACCCTAGGTGTTGTATTCATGTTTTTGTGTATCCTATTTGCACCCTGGGTTACCAAGTACGTGCTCACAGATGAGCGGGTGTACCATACGTTCGTTAGTATGAGCCCCATGATTGCCATTATCGCCGTATCTGCTGTCTACAGAGGGTATTTCCAAGGTAAGCAAAACATGATGCCTACTGCCATTTCATCCATTGTTGAAACCATCATTCGTATCGTCTGTGTCATTTGGTTTGCCTGGCTTCTCCTCCCCCACGGTATTGCCCAAGCTGCTGCTGGTGCCATGCTGGGAGCGCTCGTTGGAGAATTCGGCGGTATGCTTGTACTCTTGTGGAAGTATAACAGGCAGAAGAAAGAGTTACCGCTCGCTAAGCAACAGAACATGTCCAACCTCACAACCAAACCTTCAGTTCTGAAAGAAACGGGTACTCCACAGCCCGGATTAATCCGGCGTTTGCTTGCAATCTCTATTCCTGTTACAGCAGGCCGATTGGTTGGCTCCTTATCTTATCTGGCCGAAACCATCGTTACTGCCCAGAGTCTGGCTCTGGCAGGCATATCCAAAGGCCTTGCTACAGCACAATATGGTGCATTACAAGGTATGATTATTCCTTTGCTGCTGCTGCCAGGGGCACTAACCTCATCGCTCGCGACATCACTTGTGCCTTCACTGTCTGAAGCTTCTGCTCAGGGAGATCGCGCACTGATTCACAAAAGAATGCATCAGGCCTTACGTTTGGCACTCGTGACAGGTGCTCCGTTTTCTGTGTTTATGTATGTGCTTGCCGAACCGATGTGTCTTGTTCTGTATAATGATGCATCGATCGGAAGCATGCTGAAACTAATGGCTCCTTTTGCTTTGTTCATTTATATTCAAGCTCCTCTTCAAGCTGCATTACAAGCTCTTGACCGTCCGGGTAAAGCATTGCTGAATACGTTTATCGGTGCTGTTATCAAAATCACGTTGATTTTAACGCTTGCTTCCCGGCCTGAATATGGCATCTTCGGTGCAGTCATCGCCATCTGTGTGAATTCTACGGTAGTTACGCTGTTACATGCCCAAAGCGTACGTAGCCTGCTACAGTTCCGCTTCAAAATTATGGATTGGGTCAAGACGGGTGCAGGAATGTTTATCATGGGTGCAGCGACCCTACTCGTATACGAAGAGACTGCCATGATATTGCCTTTTTGGGTGAGGATGCTTCTCGCTCCTTTTGCCGGACTTATCGTGTATTTCATCGTCATGGGCTGGACCAAAATGATTGACTTTCATGATCTGTCCCGTGCTCCTTTGATTGGTTCATGGTTCAAGCGCCGTTCAGGCAAATGATTTTCATTTTTTATCATCTTTTGGACTGACATATATCTTCCCATTGTGGTCAATGGAGCAAATAAATACATCCTTGAAATCCAAAATACCATTATGTTGAATTTGATTTTTCAGCCAAAATCTCGTTTTCTGAATGATCTCCAGATTCTGATCCTGGACCTTTCCGTCCATAATTAAGGGTAGTGGCAGACCTTCATATTTAATATTTGGAAATTTGATATTTGGAGATCCGTCAATCTGGTTTTTTCCCGTTTTGGATTTACTGGAAGAAAAATCTTCTGAGTCAGAACCGGAAGAATTGCTGTCGTTAGAAGTATTCTCATCCTTGGGAAACACGGTCAGCTTGCCTGTGGTCTCCAAAATAGCGAAATCAACCTCACCGATACTGTCTACATTCTGTTCACGGAGTTGTTGCAATAGATCATCCAGATTATAGCGTTGCTTCCGCATCTCATCTCGGTGAAGAACGCCTTTGGAGATCAAAACAGTAGGTTTGCCATCAATTATCAGGCGAAGACGCCGACTTTTAAGACCTATATAGGCCATTCCGATCTGTACAATGATCAAGGTAAGCATGGGGGCAATCCCATAAGAGAGTGGTTTATCAATATCTTCAATGACAAAAGCAGCCATTTCAGCGAGCATAATGGACACGACAAGATCAAACATGGATAGCTTACCAATCTCACGTTTACCCATAACCCTCATTGCACAGTACACCAGAAAGTACATGAGAATGGTTCGAAAGATATGTGATCCGACATCTGGGAAGTTCACAACAGGGTCCTCCTTCGAAACTGAGTTTTTAACAGTTAGCTGGGTAGTGCAATCCCTATTTTGACCTGAACCTTACATGCTCATGCAGAAATAATCCGTTCATTTAATGGAAAACAGTTCATAAGTCCGAAGGCTTGACCATACACTGTATTAACTTATAACTTGTACAAGGGGGTTGCTTCATGCAATTGATCCGCCGCTTGGTTTCGTTTCGAGTGTCCAATCCGATTCTGTCAGGCCTCTGTCAGGCTTTTGTATGGATGTTTATCGGGGCATTAATTCTCTCCTTGTTTCTCTGGATGAGCGGAATGCGGGAACAGGACCTCTCGTTGTATACCTATGTTGTTCATGGCTTGTCATTATTGGTTGGTGGTTTTGTGGCAGGCAAACGTTCTGGTGAAAAAGGATGGTACTACGGAGGGATTACCGGAATCGTATATGGACTCCTTGTGCTGTTGATCGGATTTCTCGCACTGGATGCTTCGTTTAATTGGAAGGATAGTTTACAACTGCTTAGCGCGTTCTTCATTTCAGCTCTCGGTGGCATATTCGGTGTTAATACGCATCGCTCCTAACTGACTGGTAAAGAACATCGACCTTCCCTCATAAATCAAAAAAGAGAACCGGGTCTCCAAGGAGATCCGGTTCTCTACTAGGGAATACGCCACAAAAGTACCCTCATTATTCTATGTTACAGTAACTATTCAACAGCCGTATCACGAGCTACGGCCGTGCTGATTGCATTACGGTCAAATGTAAGCTTAGTTACATCGTTTACACGCAATACAACCACATCGTCCGTAATCTCAGCGATCGTTCCGTGAAGGCCACCAATCGTTACAATTTTATCGCCTTTTTTCAACTGGCTCAGCATGGAATTCCGTTGCTTTTGCTTTTTGTTCTGTGGACGAATCATTAAGAAGTAGAAAATCGCAACCATGAGTACTAAAGGTACAATCAAAGATACGATTCCACCGCCTTGCGCTCCTGCTAGAGGCATTCCTTGAAACATTCAAAACTCCCCCTTATCGACTATACGTACAGATATTGCTTGTTACGCCGGTTTCCGCAAAACTTGAATCAGAAACCTTTGTCATTGTCATGAAGACCATATTGATCGAAAAATTCATCCCGGAAATCAAGCAAACGATCTTCCATAATGGCTTTACGTACGTTACGCATCAAATTCTGCAAGAAATGAAGATTATGGATCGTTGTCAAACGCAGGCCAAATGTTTCATCTGCTTTGATCAAATGACGCAGATAAGCTCTGGAATAGTTGCGACAAGTGTAGCAATCACATTCAGGATCTAATGGTCCAAAATCGGTTGCGAACTTGGCATTGCGAACTACCAGACGTCCCTGACTGGTCATCGTTGTTCCGTTACGGGCAATCCGAGTTGGCAGAACACAATCGAACATGTCCACTCCACGAATAGATCCCTCAATCAACGCATCGGGCGAACCTACCCCCATCAAATAACGTGGTTTATTGGAAGGCAACAAAGGTAGCGTATAATCCAATACACCATACATCAAATGTTTCGGTTCTCCAACACTCAGTCCACCAATAGCATACCCCGGGAAATCCATGGAAGTCAAATCTGCGGCGCTCTGACGGCGAAGATCTTCATGCATGCCTCCCTGTACGATGGCAAACAGACCTTGATCATGCGGACGAGCGTGACTTTCCAGACAACGTTCTGCCCAGCGGCTCGTTCTTTCGAGTGATTTTTTGACATATTCATATTCGGCCGGATATGGCGGACATTCATCAAACGCCATCATAATATCGGAGCCAAGTGCATTCTGGATTTCCATCGCCACTTCAGGAGAAAGGAACTTCTTGTCTCCATTCAGATGAGAACGGAAGTTAACGCCTTCTTCCGTAATTTTGCGCATCTCGCTAAGAGAAAACACTTGGAATCCGCCGCTGTCCGTCAGAATTGGACGATCCCAGTTCATGAATTTGTGCAACCCGCCAGCTTCACGGATGATTTCATGTCCTGGTCTCAGAAACAGGTGATAGGTATTACTCAAAATAATCTGAGCATCCATTTCTTTCAATTCTTCAGGGCTCATTGTTTTGACAGTCGCCTGTGTACCTACAGGCATAAAGGTTGGTGTTTCAATAATACCGTGAGGTGTATGTACACGTCCCAGACGTGCACCAGATTGTTTGCAAGTTTTGATATGTTCATACGTAATTGCTGCCATTGGTTTTAATCATCCTCTAAAAGTTAATCGTTATACCGTTATACTAATATATCAACATGGCATCGCCGAAGCTGAAGAACCGGTATTTCTCTTGGATGGCTTCCTCATATGCCTGCATAATATGTTCCCTGCCTGCTAGTGCACTAACCAACATAACCAACGTGGATTTTGGGAGATGGAAATTCGTAAGCATCCCATCGATCACTTTGAAGGAATAGCCTGGATAGATAAAAATACTGGTCCATCCGCTGCTCGCTTGCAGTATTCCATTTTCAAATTTGCTGCCTACCGTTTCCAAAGTCCGGCAGCTCGTTGTCCCAACCGCAAAAACACGGTGTCCATTCTCTTTGGTCTGGTTAATCAGATCAGCCGTTTCTTGTGATAAGGAGTAATACTCCTCATGCATGACATGATCTTCAACAACGTCAACCGACATCGGTCTGAATGTTCCCAGTCCTACATGAAGCGTGATGAAGGCGACATTAACGCCCTTGGCACGAATCTGATCCAACAATTCATCTGTAAAATGCAATCCCGCTGTGGGTGCAGCCGCCGATCCTTCATGCTTGGCATACACGGTCTGATACCGTTCGCGGTCATCCAATGTCTCTTTGATATAAGGTGGCAATGGCATCTCACCCAGACGGTCCAGAATCTCCTGGAAGATTCCATCATACGTAAACGTAAGTGTACGTGCACCCATCTCACCCTCTTCTTCAATGATTGCCTTCAGTTCATCACCGAATACAATAACCGAACCGGCTTTCAGCTTTTTACCCGGCTTAACTAGTGCTTCCCACCTGTCACCTTCCACATTTTTGAGCAATAACACTTCTGCTTTTGCTCCGGTATCTTCTTTTGTACCGAACAGACGGGCTGGTAGAACACGTGTATCATTCAGAATCAATGTATCGCCGGGATTCAGAAAATCGATAATATCGGGAAACGTTTGATGATTAATCTCACCACTATCTTTGTTCAAGGTAAGCAAACGGGAAGCCGTGCGATCAAGCAACGGCGTCTGTGCTATCAATTGCTCTGGTAATTCAAAATCATATAAGTTCACATTCATTTAGTTTCATTCCTTAACAATAGTCGCATTTTGATAATAGTGTTTCAATATTGCCTGGTAATCATACCCTTCATCTGCCATGCCTTTGGCTCCCCATTGGGACAAGCCCAATCCGTGGCCATTGCCCTGACCGATGAACATGAAGGTCTGACCCTGCGTTACCGCTCTCGCTTGACCATCACCACTCATCACCACAAGGGCATTACCGGATGATGTTCCTGCGCCAGAAGAAGACAATACAGAGGCACCATTTGAGCCGGTTTTACTGGCTGTTTTGCCGTCAGCGCCTAATACAGTATAACTTCCGGTCCCTGCAATATCAAATAAAGTGCTCGGTAATCCACCGAGTGCAGAGCGGTATGTATCGGCATATTTCACCGTCATAGTCTGTCCGTTGGCAGTGACTTCAAGTGCTCTTCCGGAAGGTCCACGCTTGCTCACTTCCAAGGTTGAGATTGAAGCAGGAACAGACGCTGTTGTTTTACCCTGAAGGGATTTAACCAACTGAGCTGACGTGAAAGGTCCTCTCACCCAGGCATAGTCATTAGATTGAGCCACTTTTGCCAGCACAACAGCTTCATTGCCTGGATTCATTTTGGCTACAGGTTCAACGGTGGATTGAATTAACGGAATGGCACGCACATTGGTATTCTGAGCCGTTACCGTCACTTTGGCCAGTCCCGCATTGGTCTTGGTTGTTAATTCTTTGATGTTATCCTCACGAATGTACCCGCTAACGCCTGAACTGAGCAGCACATGGTACCACGTATGTAATCCGGCCTGGGCCGATGTATCCCCCGAACTGACAACATTGGTAAACACACCAGCTCCGCCGTTCCATACTTCAGAAGGATGAGCCGTCTGGCCGCCCGCATTGGAGGAGAACACAGCTTCGATGATTTTCCCACCGCTCTTGACCACTTCTCCAGCAGTTGCATCCACTGCACTGGTTACTTTATCGTTCTCCGAACCAATCCCGTTATAAGCTTGGCTGAGCGTTGTATCCACAACATTCGCAATTTTGAAACGTTCACCCTGTTGAAGCGCGTAGGATCGAGCAGCAACGGCTTGAACTTTCAAAGCTTCAGCAGGCCAGGAGGAATACACCTCTGCTCCTACGACAGAATACAGGTATTGCTCCAGTGGAACGACGTTGACCAACGCCAGATCACCACTTACAATGCTGATTTCCATATCTCCACGATATGTTCGCTGGGAACGTTCCACTACTTTGATGCCATTGCCATTCCCTTGTACCAATGCTTTGGATTCAGTACCTGCAATCGTGTAATGCGGAGCTGTTTTGAGTGCATCCGTACTTAATCCTGCATCCTGGCGGATGATGAGCCCTGCACTATTGTTGACAGGTGAAAGGCTTACCCCCGGAGCTTTGGCTTCCACACTGTTCTTCAAAGCAGTTAATTCCGCATCCGTTGAAGCTTCACCCACCCATACCGCATATGCTTGGCTTCCTCCACTCAGTTGAAGGACTGGATAGACACTACTAACTCCTGTTGATAAAAGGTTGGCTTGTGCTGCCTCTGCTTCCTGAATCGAACCATAGGTTCCAGCAGACAGGCGTTTACTTCCCGTTACAGCTGGTTTTTGACCAGCCAATTGAGCCGCTGCTACCTTTTGTACTCGTGTAACAGCTTGTCCTGCCAGTGCCTCCGTTGCATAGTTACCTGTGTAGAGCTGATAAATGGCATTTCCATTCACAGCCGTTGTGAACAGCAACGGTTTATCTGCGGTTGCCTGCAACAATTTTGCTGCTGCAGATGCTGCCTTGAAATCCGCTGTTTCCAACACTTTCACTCGGAATCCATCTGCACTGAAACGGATCTGCCCTGCCGGAAGGCTTACATTTGCGCCACTCTCCGATTGGATGCTCCATTGTCCGGTCGATTCAAGCGTAATGAGTGGTGTAGTTGATTTATACGTACTGCCCAGATTTGCAAACATGGCTACCCGGATCGTCTGTCCATCATTTCCTGCTGCATATGCAGGCACTTGCAGACAACCCACTGTCAAAAGAGCTGCCGCCAGTACCTTCAATCGACGACTCCACTTCTTCGTTCGTATTGCTTTTCCCACAATCAGACTCCTCTCCATGCATTTCTTTCACTTTATATCGGGTTAACACGTGATTATTTCAATGTTTATGATGAATGTTCAACAGATTCGATTATTTCCCGTCTCTTGGTGGAACAGGCAGACCCAAGTGATGATAAGCGAGATCTGTTACAATCCTGCCCCTTGGTGTACGCTGAATCATACCAATCTGAAGCAGATACGGTTCATAGACATCCTCTATCGTCTGACTTTCTTCACCAATCGTAGCAGCAATGGTATCCAGCCCTACCGGGCCTCCCCGGAAGCTATTGATCATCGATTTGAGCATCTTGTGATCAATCTCATCCAGGCCACGCGGATCAATCTGGAGACGTTGCAGCGCTTCTTCCGCCAGTGTCTGCGTTATAATCCCATCACCACGCACCTGTGCAAAGTCACGTACTCGTTTTAATAAACGGTTCGCGATCCTCGGTGTCCCACGTGAGCGCAATGCAATCTCTTGCGCAGCATCTCCCACAATCTCCACACCCAAAATTTCGGTAGAGCGTGAGACGATATAAGCCAGCTCATCAACCGTGTAGAATTCCAATCGACTGATAACACCAAATCGGTCTCGAAGTGGAGCAGACAGCAAGCCAGCACGCGTTGTAGCCCCAATTAGAGTGAATGGCGGCAGATCCAGCCGAACGGAACGTGCACTTGGACCTTTACCAATCATAATGTCCAATGCGGAATCTTCCATAGCGGGGTACATGACTTCTTCAACTGTACGATGCAAACGATGAATCTCATCAATAAACAGGACATCGCCTTCCTGCAGATTGGTTAACAATGCTGCAAGATCACCCGGGCGTTCAATAGCCGGTCCTGACGTAGTTCGTAAATTAACACCCAATTCGTTGGCAATAATGTTGGCAAGTGTTGTTTTACCCAGACCAGGTGGGCCATATAACAAAACGTGATCCAATGCCTCATTACGGAATTTGGCAGCTTCAATATATATCTTTAAATTTTCCTTCACCTGATTCTGCCCGATATATTCATTCAGATACCGGGGACGAAGACTCAACTCAACATTTTGGTCCTCCATCATCAGGTTCGCGGAAATAATCCGATCATCCATGTTCATCCCTACCTTTTTTTGCAGGCTACAGCTATATTATAATATGCAATTTGTATTATCCCGTAAACAACATTTGCAGCGCCTTTTTCATCAACACATCAACGGAATCTGCTGTAGTAACATCCTTTTTCAATTTGAGCCACACTTTATCAAGCTCACTATCAGTATACCCAAGTGCCTTGAGACCTTCACGTGCCTCATCCCAGGCTGAACCACTTCCCGACTCTTCCGATGGAGGAGCGAACAACCCTGTTGCATACGCTGCCGCGCCAAAGCTATCCAGCTTATCCTTAAGATCCAGAATCATGCGTTGTGCAGTCTTCTTGCCGATCCCTGGCAATTTGGTCAAGAACGTAAGATTCTCCTGGTAAATCGCCGTAACCACATGTTCTGGTGTACCCCCAGCGAGTATGCCCAGAGCTACTTTTGGACCGATACCGGAAACTTCAATCAGTTTACGGAACAAACGCTGTTCATCCCGTGTAACAAATCCAAACAGCAACATCGCATCCTCACGCACATGATGGTGCGTATACACGGTAATTTCGCCTTCTTGCTTCGCAAACGCAAATGGATTTGGACAGAATACGCGATACCCTACACCATGAACATCCAGCACAATATAATCATTCTCTACATGAATGAACTGTCCTCTTAGAAAATCAATCATTTTCGCAATACCTCATTCAACTTGGAATTTAATGTATAAGAGTGTGCGTGGCACACGGCTACAGCCAATGCATCAGCTACGTCATCCGGCTTAGGAACGACCTGAAGACGCAAGAACATTTTGACCATCTCCTGTACTTGCTTCTTCTCCGCTTTACCGTACCCCACAACGGCCTGCTTGATCTGCATTGGCGTATACTCTGCAATAGGCAAACCCTTCTGTGCGGCAGCGAGTACCATAACTCCTCTCGCCTGACTGACAGACATTGCTGTTGTAACGTTCCGATTGAAAAAAAGTTTCTCCAGCGCTACTGCGTCTGGTTTGTATTTATCAATCAATTGCACCATACCTTCATATACGTGAAGCAACCGTTCCTCTTCAGGGGTATGAGCTTCCGTCTGAATACATCCATATTGTACGGGTACCACCTTACTGCCGATTTTATCCACAAAACCAAAACCAACAATCGCAATCCCCGGGTCAATTCCCAAAAAACGCAAAACCATCTCTCCCTCACAAAAGCGAACATATGTATCGTTCATTTCATTATAACAAAAGATAGACCCTGCGGCAGGAAAAACTTTGTCTAACTGATTACTCGTCTTTATTCGTGAATTTTCTACATGTTTATACGTATTTTCATGTATTTCAGTTCAAACGACAAAAAGGACATCTCTTCGATGTCCTTCATCATATTCCACATATTTTTGGGTCTAACGCTTGGTTCCCTAAACCATCAAAGTTATTGCTATTGCCACCATTTCACCATCGTTTCAGTACTTAACAATCTTAATATTGTAGGTGAGGACGTTTGGATTACCCACCATTACGGATTAAATGATGGTCTTCATCCACGGCATAGTCACTGAACGTAGAGATTACGCTATCATACTCATCCTTGTCCTGAATCCGAATCCCCTGCTGCAATTGATCCAGCACCCCTTCAGGCAAAGAACTTTCCAACGTCCCAACATCCAACTGAAAGAACGTACGAATAACCTTCTCTTCTGCCGGCTTACCCTCGTACAAATTAAGGTTCCCTACAGCATCTATGCTGATATAAGCCTGCTGTTTACAAAGCGGTGAAAGATCATCTACACGTTGCTTCAAATGCAACTCATCTGATGTTTCAACGGTAGCATCCCATTCCGGATGTTGAGCTAGTAACATCTTCAACTGCGGTCTAGCCATCTTGCCTAACTGCTCTGTCTCCACTCCGCAGATGTACTGTGTTTCCAAAACCACACTTGTTAAATGATCCGGTTCAGAATTAAGTTGCTCTACTAACGCCTGAATCTCCTGTTCAGATCTTGTTTCCTGCGTAACAGGCCCCAACACACTGGTTGCCTCACTAAAATTAGTTGTCAGCAAACGCTCAATCGCCGATGAGATGGACAACCCGCTATAAGCCAATATCGTAACTGCAAGCAGAGCCGCCGTCATCCATACTGTTCGTTTCCACCGTCGCCAGCGTCTCTTGAAATGTTTTCTGAAGTTAAACGTGTTCACATGAACCCCTTCTATCACTTTTTAAACCTATTGTGACCTAAAGACTGAGGCTTTATGCACAACTAACTTATCGTCTGAAGAAGGAACACACATGTGTTAGGTTAGAGAACTTGTCATAGTGAATACCGGAACCTGCATTTATAGAATCTTATATAGATAAATATAAAAAAAACACTATCTAATTATAGATAGTGTTTTTAGAGATCGGGATGACACGATTTGAACATGCGACCCCCTGGTCCCAAACCAGGTGCTCTACCAAGCTGAGCTACATCCCGTTATATATACCGGCGAGAGGACTCGAACCTCCACGGTTTCCCACTCGATTTTGAGTCGAGCGCGTCTGCCATTCCGCCACGCCGGCAAATTTGAAGTTATAATGGCGCGCCCTGAGAGATTCGAACTCCCGGCCTTTTGATTCGTAGTCAAACGCTCTATCCAGCTGAGCTAAGGGCGCAAATATTGGAGCGGAAGACGGGAATCGAACCCGCGACCCTCGCCTTGGCAAGGCGATGCTCTACCGCTGAGCCACTTCCGCACACGGTATTATTAATATAAAAATGGCGGAACCGACGGGATTCGAACCCGCGATCTCCTGCGTGACAGGCAGGCATGTTAGGCCAACTACACCACGGTTCCAGATCACTTTCTCAAAGGAAAGTATAATTGCGCGGGGCAGGATTTGAACCTGCGGCCTTCGGGTTATGAGCCCGACGAGCTACCGGGCTGCTCCACCCCGCGTCGTTATAAAGTTTATATGGTGGAGGCTGAGGGGATCGAACCCCCGACCCTCTGCTTGTAAGGCAGATGCTCTCCCAGCTGAGCTAAGCCTCCATATTATGACCCGTAGGGGATTCGAACCCCTGTTACCTCCGTGAAAGGGAGGTGTCTTAACCCCTTGACCAACGGGCCTTAATGGCTCCCCGAACAGGGCTCGAACCTGTGACAACTCGATTAACAGTCGAGTGCTCTACCAACTGAGCTATCAGGGAATAATATGCATTTGCACTGCAAATGCAATTCATCGTACAACATCAACATGCAGAGCCTGTTTTCTATGTATGATGAAAGAGTTCGCTTGGCGGCGTCCTACTCTCCCAGGACCCTGCGGTCCAAGTACCATCGGCGCTAGAGGGCTTAACGGTCGTGTTCGGGATGGGTACGTGTGGAACCCCTCCGCCATCGCCACCAAACGCATAGCTTAGCTTACATTTCAGAGTGTTGTTCTCTGAAAACTAGATTCGAAACGAAACATGCGAATTATCACTTGCTATTGGATAAGCCCTCGACCGATTAGTACTGGTCAGCTCCATGCATTGCTGCACTTCCACCCCCAGCCTATCTACCTCGTCGTCTTCAAGGGGTCTTACATACTGGGAAATCTCATCTTGAGGGGGGCTTCACGCTTAGATGCTTTCAGCGTTTATCCCGTCCGTACATAGCTACCCAGCGGTGCTCCTGGCGGAACAACTGGTACACCAGCGGTACGTCCATCCCGGTCCTCTCGTACTAAGGACAGCTCCTCTCAAATTTCCTACGCCCACGACAGATAGGGACCGAACTGTCTCACGACGTTCTGAACCCAGCTCGCGTACCGCTTTAATGGGCGAACAGCCCAACCCTTGGGACCTACTTCAGCCCCAGGATGCGATGAGCCGACATCGAGGTGCCAAACCTCCCCGTCGATGTGGACTCTTGGGGGAGATAAGCCTGTTATCCCCAGGGTAGCTTTTATCCGTTGAGCGATGGCCCTTCCATGCGGTACCACCGGATCACTAAGCCCGACTTTCGTCCCTGCTCGACTTGTAGGTCTCGCAGTCAAGCTCCCTTATGCCTTTGCACTCTTCGAATGATTTCCAACCATTCTGAGGGAACCTTTGGGCGCCTCCGTTACTCTTTAGGAGGCGACCGCCCCAGTCAAACTGCCCACCTGACACTGTCCCCGCACCGGATTACGGTACCAGGTTAGAACCTAGATACGATCAGGGTGGTATCCCAACGTTGCCTCCACGCAAGCTGGCGCTCACGTTTCAAAGGCTCCCACCTATCCTGTACAGATCGTACCCAAATTCAATATCAAGCTGCAGTAAAGCTCCATGGGGTCTTTCCGTCTTGTCGCGGGTAACCTGCATCTTCACAGGTATTAAAATTTCACCGGATCTCTCGTTGAGACAGCGCCCAAGTCGTTACGCCATTCGTGCGGGTCAGAATTTACCTGACAAGGAATTTCGCTACCTTAGGACCGTTATAGTTACGGCCGCCGTTTACTGGGGCTTCGGTTCACAGCTTCGGGATTACTCCCTAACCACTCCCCTTAACCTTCCAGCACCGGGCAGGCGTCAGCCCGTATACTTCGCCTTACGGCTTCGCACAGACCTGTGTTTTTGCTAAACAGTCGCTTGGGCCTTTTCACTGCGGCCCCCTCGTGCTATTCACACTACCGGGGCACCCCTTCTCCCGAAGTTACGGGGTCATTTTGCCGAGTTCCTTAACGAGAGTTCTTCCGCGCGCCTTAGAATACTCTTCTCGCCTACCTGTGTCGGTTTGCGGTACGGGCACCATCACCTGGCTAGAGGCTTTTCTTGGCAGTGTGAGATCATGACCTTCGCTACTATAATTTTCGCTCCCCATCACAGCTCAGCCTTACAATGTGCGGATTTGCCTACACATCAGCCTCACTGCTTAGACGGACATCCATCAGTCCGCGTCACTACCCTACTGCGTCCCCCCATTGCTCATAACGGCTTACGGTGGTACAGGAATTTCGACCTGTTGTCCTTCGACTACGCCTTTCGGCCTCGCCTTAGGTCCCGACTTACCCTGAGCGGACGAGCCTTCCTCAGGAACCCTTAGGCTTTCGGCGGATCAGATTCTCACTGATCTTTTCGTTACTCATACCGGCATTCTCACTTGTATAATGTCCAGCGCTCCTTACGGTACACCTTCAACCCTTATACAACGCTCCCCTACCCCTGATGCAAAGCATCAAGCCATAGCTTCGGTGGTGTGTTTAGCCCCGTTACATTTTCGGCGCAGAGTCACTCGACCAGTGAGCTATTACGCACTCTTTCAATGGTGGCTGCTTCTAAGCCAACATCCTGGTTGTCTGTGCAACTCCACATCCTTTCCCACTTAACACACACTTGGGGACCTTAGCTGATGGTCTGGGCTGTTTCCCTTTTGACAATGGATCTTAGCACTCACTGTCTGACTCCCGGAAGTAAGTCTATGGCATTCGGAGTTTGACTGAGCTTGGTAACCCTTGCGGGCCCCGCACCCAATCAGTGCTCTACCTCCACGACTCTGTTTTCCGAGGCTAGCCCTAAAGCTATTTCGGGGAGAACCAGCTATCTCCGAGTTCGATTGGAATTTCTCCGCTACCCCCACCTCATCCCCGCATTTTTCAACATGCGTGGGTTCGGGCCTCCAGTGCGTGTTACCGCACCTTCACCCTGGACAGGGGTAGATCACCCGGTTTCGGGTCTACGTCCACGTACTATGTCGCCCTATTCAGACTCGCTTTCGCTGCGGCTCCGGCTCTTCACCTTAACCTTGCACGGGAACGTAACTCGCCGGTTCATTCTACAAAAGGCACGCCATCACCCCTAAAACGGGCTCTGACTTTTTGTAAGCACACGGTTTCAGGTTCTATTTCACTCCCCTTCCGGGGTGCTTTTCACCTTTCCCTCACGGTACTGCTTCACTATCGGTCGCTAGGAAGTATTTAGCCTTGGCAGATGGTCCTGCCGGATTCATACGGGGTTTCACGTGCCCCGCACTACTCGGGATCCGTCTCGGAGGGAACAGACTTTCAATTACAGGGCTTTTACCTTCTTTGGCGGGCCTTTCCAGACCTCTTCGCTTAACCGGTTCCTTTGTAACTCCATGTGAGACGTCCCACAACCCCAAAGAGCAAGCTCTCTGGTTTGGGCTTCTCCGCGTTCGCTCGCCGCTACTGACGGAATCACTATTGTTTTCTCTTCCTCAGGGTACTTAGATGTTTCAGTTCCCCTGGTATGCCTCTACACAACCTATGTATTCAGTTGTGAGTAACTGGAAATTACCCCAGCTGGGTTTCCCCATTCGGACACCCCCGGATCAAAGCTTGCTTACAGCTCCCCGGGGCAGTTTCGTTGTTCGCCACGTCCTTCATCGGCTCCTAGCGCCTAGGCGATCCTCCGTGTGCTCTTAGTAGCTTAACCATTGCGCTCGTGTTCGAGCTGTCGCTCCGCTTGGTTTGGACTACGTCCAAATCCAAAAGTCGCTCCATTTCGATCACTCGCTCCAGCAATCTACCGTTTTTATTGAAACTTGTTTAACACAAGTTCAGCTAAAAAGGAATGTTCTAATTCGCGTTTGTTTCGTTTCGATATCTAGTTTTCAAAGAACAAGCTCCATGCAAAAGCAAGCTGTTTTGAGAGTTTGAGCTCTCAAAACTGAGCAACGAGTGAGTGTTTTGCAGCTAAGCTGCATATTTGAATGTTTCCGTTGCAGGAAACGATTCTCCATAGAAAGGAGGTGATCCAGCCGCACCTTCCGATACGGCTACCTTGTTACGACTTCACCCCAATCATCTATCCCACCTTCGGCGGCTGGCTCCTTGCGGTTACCCCACCGACTTCGGGTGTTATAAACTCTCGTGGTGTGACGGGCGGTGTGTACAAGACCCGGGAACGTATTCACCGCGGCATGCTGATCCGCGATTACTAGCAATTCCGACTTCATGCAGGCGAGTTGCAGCCTGCAATCCGAACTGAGACCGGCTTTGTTGGGATTGGCTCCATCTCGCGATTTCGCAGCCCGTTGTACCGGCCATTGTAGTACGTGTGTAGCCCAGGTCATAAGGGGCATGATGATTTGACGTCATCCCCACCTTCCTCCGGTTTGTCACCGGCAGTCTATCTAGAGTGCCCACCCGAAGTGCTGGCAACTAAATATAAGGGTTGCGCTCGTTGCGGGACTTAACCCAACATCTCACGACACGAGCTGACGACAACCATGCACCACCTGTCTCCTCTGTCCCGAAGGAAAGGTACATCTCTGTACCGGTCAGAGGGATGTCAAGACCTGGTAAGGTTCTTCGCGTTGCTTCGAATTAAACCACATACTCCACTGCTTGTGCGGGTCCCCGTCAATTCCTTTGAGTTTCAGTCTTGCGACCGTACTCCCCAGGCGGAGTGCTTAATGTGTTAACTTCGGCACCAAGGGTATCGAAACCCCTAACACCTAGCACTCATCGTTTACGGCGTGGACTACCAGGGTATCTAATCCTGTTTGCTCCCCACGCTTTCGCGCCTCAGCGTCAGTTACAGCCCAGAGAGTCGCCTTCGCCACTGGTGTTCCTCCACATATCTACGCATTTCACCGCTACACGTGGAATTCCACTCTCCTCTTCTGCACTCAAGTCACCCAGTTTCCAGTGCGATCCGGGGTTGAGCCCCGGGATTAAACACCAGACTTAAATGACCGCCTGCGCGCGCTTTACGCCCAATAATTCCGGACAACGCTTGCCCCCTACGTATTACCGCGGCTGCTGGCACGTAGTTAGCCGGGGCTTTCTTCTCAGGTACCGTCACCTTGAGAGCAGTTACTCTCCCAAGCGTTCTTCCCTGGCAACAGAGCTTTACGATCCGAAAACCTTCATCACTCACGCGGCATTGCTCCGTCAGGCTTTCGCCCATTGCGGAAGATTCCCTACTGCTGCCTCCCGTAGGAGTCTGGGCCGTGTCTCAGTCCCAGTGTGGCCGATCACCCTCTCAGGTCGGCTACGCATCGTCGCCTTGGTGAGCCGTTACCCCACCAACTAGCTAATGCGCCGCAGGCCCATCCCCAAGTGACAGATTACTCCGTCTTTCCAGTTTCCTTCAGGCGAAGAAAACAATTATTCGGTATTAGCTACCGTTTCCGGTAGTTGTCCCAAACTTGAGGGCAGGTTGCCTACGTGTTACTCACCCGTCCGCCGCTAACCATCAGAGAAGCAAGCTTCTCTTCAAGTCCGCTCGACTTGCATGTATTAGGCATGCCGCCAGCGTTCGTCCTGAGCCAGGATCAAACTCTCCAATAAAGTATTGAAAAGAGCGATAAGCTCATTTTGAATCTGACGAGATTAAAAATCTCATTTGTGCTCCAGTCGATCCAAGCCAAAGGCTTGTTTCAAACTTTTGCGTTCATTCTGCAAGCAGAATGTTTACTCACTCGTTGTTCAGTTTTCAAAGATCAAACTTGTTTCGTTATTTCTTTTGTTCCCCTTGTCAGCACTGTGTTTCAGCGGCGACTTAAATAATATATCATACGGCTGAATGTAATGCAACAGTTTTTTTCATTTCTTTTCTTTAGTAGTTTTGCAGTAGCTAAAGCTATCATTATCCGTTCCCTATCTTGTCCTATCATATTAGGTTGCGCTCATAGGGTACAAATATTTTAACACATTTATGAAAGGGTTTACAATAACTTCTTAATAAAATGCTCTTTATTATTTCCTGAGCAACTATCCCCGTTATTCGCAACTCAATGTTCACTCCAGGTAAGAGGGAAGCCAGCTCTCTATTACAGAGCTGGCTTCCCTCTGATATAACAGGTACCTCACTTATTCATCAATCGCAATTCCAAGGTTAGTTTTGTATCCATGGATTACGACGCTTTTTATCGGATTTCCGTTGGTTGGAAGTAGCTGCACCCTCTCTGGATGTTTTCCCGGACACAGATACCTTGGATTTATTTTTCAGAGGAGCCTTGCTTGTTCTGCGTTTTGCAGCTGCCGGCTTATTCCCTGCTTGTTTGGACTTCCCTTCCGAATCTGATCCAACCTCTTCAATGGCTACTTGACTTAAGTTAGCGTCTTCACGCCCCCCTTTTTTACCACCCTTGCCTTGCTCTTGAGGAGGATACATTTCACCAAATGCTCCAAGCGGGGACGGGGGAACCATGTTCTGAGTAGGGTACGGATTCTGATAAGCATACTCAATCGGCTGGTTTGGCATCGTTGATGTGGACATTTCAGGCGGCATACCGTACGAAGGACCATACATATTCCAAGCCGGATCCTGATAACCATGAGAAGGATAAGTATACTGAGGCATATGTGTATGTGAGCCACATCCGCATGGAGGGTACGGAAGCATTGAGTATGGAGATATGAAAGGCGGCTGATGATTCATATGACTAGGTGCTGCATACGTTGGGAATGGACTATTCACTTCGCCAGCTGGCGCAATCGGAAATGAGTTGTTTTGCATTTCTGCGGATAGATTCGGCATAACGTTATTGTGGTTATAACCCTGCTCCGCGCCAGTCCAAGGACTGTTAGGCAGATCACTGCCACTATAAGGACTAACTTCCGGAATCCCTGGAAACGACGCATTGTTACTCGCTCCTGCCGTGTACATGTCTTGCTGAGCACCATACACCTCTTGTACCGGAACCGGGATTTGAACATAAGGGTGCTCGGCTGGAGCATGATGCAACTTATTACCACAACCACAAGGCTTTTTCGTTGCTGGTGCAACCTCAGTTGGAGACTTTGTATTAGGCATTACAGGCAAAGGCATAATTTCAGGCGAAAGATTAGGCATTGTGTATTTCTTGGATTCTGCTACCGGTTTTACATGAACTTCGGGTTTAACCTCTTCTTTTTTGTGCGTTTCCTTTTCGGGTTTCACTTCAGGAAGCTCTGGTAACTGCGGCAGTACCTCCAGTTCTGGCTTCACATTTGGCTTCTCCGTATTGGCTGGTGGTGGAGCAGGAACTGGGACTGGAACAGGAACCTCTGCTACTGGAGCAGGAGGAGTTGGCGCTACTGGAGCCGGTGGTTCTGGTTCTTTGACTCCCGTGTATTCCTTACCTTCAGGTGACAACTTTTCATGAGCAGCAATGTTGCCGGCACCCGAATTAGATGTGCTGTTTCCTTGTGCGTGCATAGATGGAATATAAACTGTTTCCCCCACCAGCAGAGCGTTCGGATTTTTCAACTGTGGATTGGCATTGATCATATCTTTTAAAGGAACTCCCCAGGCTTGTGCCAACTTCCATAACGAATCTCCTTGCTGCACCTTGTGACTGTGGAGGACACCCTCCGGCTTCGGTGTTACTGGCTCTGCAGGAATTTTGACCTTCATGCCAATATCCAGCTTGTCGGGATTTGTGATTTGCGGATTAGCCGCAATCAATTTGTCCAGCGCTACATTGTATTTTTGGGACAGCAGATATAATGTGTCGCCTTTTTTCACCATGTGTATTTTCACAGGGAACTAACCTCCTAGACGTCATACTTGGGCAGTACATTCGCCCATACCGTTACTACATCCTATGCAGAAACCGGGCTAATGACATCAACTAAACAAAAAAAATCCTCCTGTCTCCAAAATCCCCATACACCAGGTATGCAGAATTTTATCGGACAAGGAGGATTCCTGTTCCCTATGTTATGCAATTCTAACTTAAGATTCCCACACTTTATATCCATCTTTGTCAACAATCTGACGGAATGCTTCCAGCAGTCTCAGCGTTACCGGACCTGCTACTCCCGTGCCAATTGTTCTTCCATCGACTTCATATGCAGCGATAACTTCTGCAGCTGTCCCGGTGAAAAAGACTTCGTCTGCGATATACACATCATGCAGGGTGAATGGCACTTCTTTTAATTCAAGCTCCAGTTCGCCACATAGATCAATAATCGCTTGACGTGTAATCCCTTCAAGTGCTCCGAGATAACAAGGCGGCGTGTACACTACACCATTTTTGATGATGAAGATGTTATCACTTGAACCCTCAGTTACGTAACCTTGGGAGTTCAGCATAATTGCTTCACCAGCACCTGAATAGTTAGACTGGATTTTAACCAGGATGTTATTCAGATAGTTCAATGATTTAATTTTTGGATTCAATGCGTCCGGAATGTTCCGGCGTTGGGATACGGACACGGCTTTCAATCCAGTAAGATACGCTTCCTCCGGATAGATCGCCAATTGTTCCACGATGATGATTACAGATGCCTTAGGGCAACGTAACGGGTCCAACCCCAGATTACCTGGGCCGCGCGATACAATAAGACGAATATAACCATTACGCATATCATTCCGGCGCACCGTTTCAGCCATGACTTCCAGCATCTCATCAATGGACAGCGGAATGTTCAAACTAATGGATTTTGCCGAATCATACAAACGATCCAAGTGGGCCTTACATCTGAAAATATTTCCGTTATAGATCCGAATACCTTCGAAAATCCCGTCTCCATACAAAAATCCATGATCATATACCGAAACGGTTGCGTTCTCCTTGGTCACATACTGACCATCCAAATAGATCCATTGTTCTGCCACCGATGACTGCACCTCCATAAAATATCCATTCACTGTACTCCGAAACGTTATTAACCCGTCCATTGTACACCAAATGACAAGCCATTACTCGCTCATTCTACCCCGACTTATGACAACCTTCTAACATTCCCAAACACCATCAGGTCAATTATATCGAAGGATATGTATAACAAGGATAGCTACCCAGAACACGCACCTGACAATTCAATGCTTCAATCTCTGCCATGGCTGCGGTAAGCAATACCGAATCGACCGTTTCCACAACATCAATGTAAAAATAGTAACTGCCCAATCGTTTCTTCGTTGGACGAGATTCGAGACGGGTCAAGTTCAGCTTCCGCCATGCAAAAGCCGACAATACCTGATGCAACGCACCCGGTGCATCTTCTGGCAACGTCACCAGCAAGCTGGTTTTTACATGATCCGGTTCACGTGGAATGTTCACAGGTTCATGGCCAATGAGCACAAAACGGGTGTAGTTGTTGTCATGATCTGTAACCCGTTCAGCCATAATGTCCAAGCCATGCTTCTGAGCAGCAAGCTTTGTACCGATCGCCACCCAGCCCTTACCCGGATTTTTTTTCACAATTTCTACAGCTTCAGCTGTACTGTTCACACCTTCAAGGTCCGCCCCAGGCGAATGTAGCCGAATAAAGTTCTGACACTGCGGAATAGCCACAGGATGAGACATAATCTTGGTGATTTTACTAAAATCATACTCGCCACTCTCTGTCTTAAATTCCGAGCCATGTCCAATCACATTCTGGATGGAGGGGTATACCCACTCTGCTTGCATCGGAATATCCACTTCATTTACAAGCCAGTCCATATGAAGACTAACGGAACCCTCAATGGTATTTTCAATCGGAATGACACTGTATTGTGCAATCCCGCTATCCGTTGCTCTAAACACATCCGAAATCAACTTGGAATGAAGCAAATCTAATGGTTCTCCGTTGAAAAGGAAATCAATTGCCTCATGAGAGACTGAGCCTTCAGGTAATACTGCAATTCGTTTCATGCATTAACTTCCCCTTTGATTCTGTCCAGAAAAGGACGTTCGTCTTGATCAGGCAGCACGGTTACACCGTCCAAATCCGGATCGAGCCACAGTGCAGAAGCAGATATACCCTCCCGCTCCATGGTGTCCAGCAAATATCGTTCCAATCCCGCTTTCCGGGTGTCATGACGATCTACCAAAGTCAATACGGTCGGACCAGCTCCGCTCAGGGCAGCTCCCAACGCTCCATGATCAACAGCATGTTCCAATATCTCAGCCATGCCTGGCACCAATGAGGCCCGATATGGTTGGTGAATTCGATCTGACATCGCCTTCTGAATCATATCCAGTCGTCCACTCGCCAAAGCGGCAACGAGTAGAGAGGATCTGCTAATATTATGCACCACATCAGACATGCCAAATTGCTCTGGAATTACATTCCTCGCTTTTGAAGTAGATAGCTGGAATTCAGGTACAATAACCAAAGCCTGCAGATCTTGGTGTGGTTCAATACGTATATGATCTACCTGTTGTCCATTCCATGCAGCCGTAATAATACCGCCATACAGAGATGCTCCCACATTATCAGGATGCTTCTCGAGAGATGTGGCCATATCTAGAAGCTTCGCATCGGATAAAGGAGCACCAATTAATGCATTCGCTGCTGCCAATGCACCAACGATGGCTGATGCACTGCTCCCGAGCCCTCGCGTAAGCGGAATATCGGAATACATGGAAATCTCCAATTCAGGGATGGATACCCCAGCTTCATTGAATACCATCTGTGCAACTTCGTAAATCAAATTCGATTTGTCTGTTGGCAGGCCTGTCAAATGATCGCCGTGAAGATGAAATGTCGTCTGCTTGGCAGGTTTCATTTCCAACCAGGCATACAAAGACAATGCCATGCCCAGGGTATCAAACCCCGGACCTAGATTGGCTGTGCTTGCAGGTATTTTTACAGTTACCTTTTCACGCAAACTCATACAGATTGCTGCTCCAGTTGTGCAATGGCCGCCATTACTGCTTCTTCCGTATCTTCAACAACAAGTGGCTCAGTCGCTACTGTTTTGATCGCAATATTAGGATCTTTCAGGCCATTACCTGTCAGTACACAAACTACAGTCTCTCCGCCTTTAAAGTACCCTTCACTCTTCAGTTTGTATACACCGGCAAGGGAAGCCGCAGAAGCAGGTTCAGCAAAAATCCCTTCCCGAGAAGCAAGTGTACGATACGCTGTCAGAATTTGTTCATCCGTTACATAGTTGATCTGTCCACCAGATTCCTCAGCTGCAGCTACTGCCGTTTTCCAGCTCGCCGGATTACCGATTCGAATCGCTGTTGCTACTGTTTCAGGTTCAAGGATCGGCTCACCTTTGACAATGGCCATCGCACCTTCTGCTTCGAACCCAACCATACGTGGAAGTGTGCTGGACTTACCTGCCTCTTTATATTCTTTGAAACCTTTCCAATAAGCCGAGATATTCCCCGCATTACCGACTGGAATAGCCAGAACGTCAGGCGCTTCGCCAAGTTGTTCAATGACTTCAAATGCTGCTGTCTTCTGACCTTCAATCCGGAACGGATTCACAGAGTTTACAAGCGTGATCGGATGTTTGGCTGTGATCTCACGCACAATCTCCAGTGCACGGTCAAAATTACCATTGATCGCAATCACCTTAGCTCCATAGATCATGGCTTGGGCCAGTTTACCCAGTGCAATGTTGTTATTCGGGATCAATACGATACAATTGAGGCCACCACGTGCGGCGTAGGCCGCTGCAGCTGCTGACGTATTACCTGTGGATGCACACATGATCGTACGGCTGCCCTCTTCCATAGCTTTGGCAACAGCCATAACCATACCGCGGTCTTTGAAAGATCCCGTAGGGTTCAAACCTTCATACTTGAAATAAACATTCAAACCGAGTTCCTCAGACAGATTCTCTGCATGAATCAACGGTGTATTTCCTTCCTGAAGCGTAAGCAGGGGTGTATTTTCATTAACTGGAAGGTGCTCTCTGTACGTTTGCAAAAGTCCTTGATATCTCATTGTGGGTAAACTCCTTTATGTTTTGATAATCTGAAATGATGACCTGTTGAACCAGATATGATTAAATTGGACGTTATAACTGAAATAATTGAGATGTATGGAGTACGGACAATTACCCTTCCACCCGATAGACACTCTTAATGCGGCGAATGACGCTGAGTGATTCAAAATGTTTTAACACTTTATCCATGCTTGCCTTACTTGCATTATGTGTAACGATAATGATCTCGGCATCCGGGTTGTGCTCATTCGGCTGTTGAACAACCGACGCCAGACTGACATCATACTCTGCGAAAATTTGTGTGATTTGTGCCAATACACCGGCTTTATCGTCTACGTGTAGTAAAATAAAGTTTTTCGACACAATCTGCTCGTCGCTTTGCAGTCGCTTCGTCTTATAAGGCACAATTGCTTTGAGACCGTTCACGCCAAGTTTAAGGTTTTTGGTAACCGCCACAATGTCAGCTACAACCGAAGTTGCCGTTGGGAGTTCTCCCGCACCTGCACCGTAGAACATCGTCTCCCCTACAGCTTCACCGTGTACATATACTGCGTTGAACACACCGTTGACTGAAGCAATCGGGTGATTTTGTCTAACCATCGTCGGCTGAACGCTGATCGTGATCTCATCGCCAATACGGTCCGCAATACCAAGTAACTTCATCTCATAGCCCAGTCTTTTGGCATACATAATGTCTTCACGGGTTACGGAGGATATTCCTTTAACGGTTACATCCTTCAACTCCACATTGGTACGGAAACCGAGTGTACTCAAGATCGCCATTTTGCGAGCTGCGTCAAGTCCCTCCACATCGGAAGTTGGATCCGATTCGGCATATCCCAGAGCCTGTGCTTCAGCCAGTACTTCTTCATAGGATGCACCTTCCTGACTCATTTTGGTCAGAATAAAGTTCGTTGTTCCGTTCACAATCCCCATAATGCGGGTAATCCGATCAGAAGAGAAACCTTCAATCAGCGTACGAATGATCGGAATCCCTCCAGCAACACTCGCCTCATAGAACACGTCACATTGTTTTTCCTGTGCCTTCGCCAAAATCTCTGTACCATGCAGTGCCATGAGATCTTTGTTTGCTGTTACGATATGTTTCCCACGTTCCAACGCTTCAAGAATATACTCCTTCGTCTGATCAATCCCGCCCATGACTTCAACGATGACATCAATATCCGGATGCCGAATGACTTCCCAAGGATCTTCCGTAAGCTTGGCACGGTCTACAGCAATAACACGTTCTTTCTCCGTATTTTTCACTGCGATCTTCTCGATGACAATCGGCGATCCAACCTGACTGCTCAGATCCTCCTGATTCCCTTCCACTATGCGAACGACTCCCGTTCCGACAGTTCCCAGACCCAACAATCCGACTTTTACTGGTTTCACTAACGATCTACCCCCTAATGTCTATTCTTGTCCGTCAGTCCTGTATGTAAAAGCCTAATTACCCTTGGCCTACAATACGTGTACGTCTTACTCCAGGCATATCTTGCATTCGATCCAGCATTTCACCAATTTCGCCATGAAGATGTGTTGTTTCCACCGAAATGACAACATTGGCTCTTCCTTGAAGCGGGATACTCTGATTAATCGTGAGTACATTAGCTCCATAACCAGCTACATGTCCAAGCACACGAGACAAGATACCCGACTGATGCTCCAGATCAATGGAGATCGTTACAATTCTCTCGCGCTCAAGCTGGTTAATCAGATGAATTCCATCTTTGTACTTGTAAAAGGCACTCCGGCTTAATCCGACCTGTTCAACCGCCTCATGCACTGTTTTAACATCACCAGAAGCCAGTAGTTCTTTTACCTGCATGGTCTTCACCACTGCCTCTGGTAAAATATCTTCCCGTACTAAGTAATAGCGTTCGTTCACAGAACGTCCTCTCCTCAAAGACTCATGTATTCATATAGTGGACATTATATAGGATCTATGACAAAAGGGCAATACATGACACGCCTATTTTTTGAAATACGTTCCTCACAGTATACAAGTTTATCCCTCTCCCATGTCAGGAAAAAACAAAAAAAAACGCAGAGTTGCGGGTCAACTTCCCACTTCTCTGCGTTCCTATATCGATCTGTCTCTCCACAGAAGACGGCTACTTAGTAGTAACTGCTGCCTTCCACGAATTCGAATTCAAAGTCTCCAATACGCACGATGGTACCTTCTACAGCTCCGCGCTTACGCAACTCAGCGTCGACACCCATATAACGCAGTGTACGTGCGAGTTTCAGTATGGCTTCATGTGAGTTCAATTGCATCCGTTTCATCATGCGGTCAATCTTGGCACTTTCGACAACGAACATTTCGTTCTCACGCACAATTTTGAAACCATCGTCTTCTTTTTTGTCCAGACTGTATACTTTACGTTCAGATACATCTGCTACCTCTTCAACCACTCGCTCGTCTGGAACCTGATCCAGCAGATCAGCCGCACGATACAGAAGTTCTTGAATCCCTTTCCGGGTCAAGGATGAAATTGGCATCACTTCAATATCAGGTTGAACTTCACGAACTTGCTGTAAAAATTGCTCCAGGTTCGCTTCAGAGTCTGGCATATCCATCTTGTTAGCTGCTACAATTTGCGTTCTCTCGGCGAGAAGCGGATTGTACAACTTCAATTCGTCATTGATTTTCTGCCAGTCTTCAAAAGGATCGCGTCCTTCTGAACCCGACATATCTACGACATGAACAATAATCCGAGTACGCTCGACATGACGCAGGAACTCATGTCCCAGTCCGACCCCTTCATGCGCACCTTCAATCAGTCCAGGCAAATCGGCCATGACGAAGCTCCGGCCTTCTCCTACACCGACTACACCCAGATTCGGTGTAATGGTTGTGAAATGGTATGCACCGATCTTTGGCTTGGCTGACGAAACGACAGAAAGCAATGTGGATTTCCCGACACTCGGGAAACCAACCAGACCAACATCTGCCATAACTTTCAGTTCGAGTACGATGTAACGCTCTTGTCCTTCTTCACCGTTCTCAGCAAGTTCAGGTGCAGGATTGTTCGGCGTGGCAAATCGGATGTTCCCTCGTCCGCCCCGTCCACCACGTGCAATAACAACCTGTTGACCGTGACGTGTCATATCCGCCAATACTTCTCCACTGTCTTCATCCAAGATGATAGTTCCTGGTGGAATGCGCACAATCATGTTCTCCGCGTTTGCACCATGCTGACTTTTATTACGTCCCTTCTCACCACGTGGGGCTTTGAAGTGACGCTGGTAACGGAAATCCATCAACGTCCGCAAACCTTCATCCACGCGGAAAATGATGTCAGCTCCTCTGCCTCCATCGCCCCCAGCAGGTCCGCCGTTTGGTACATACTTCTCACGACGGAACGAAATAATTCCGTCCCCTCCGTCTCCGGCTTTTACATAAATCTTCGCTTTATCTACAAACATTGGTTAACCCCTTCTTCCTATATTCCACACGGCATTCTGAATTGTATAAACGTATCCTCAGACGGAAACTGCTCCGTTCTGACTTTTTTTCCTTTGAGTACGGCAGTAAGCTGCCGCAGTGTTTCCGGATCGGGTGTTTGATCCCCGTCCAGTCGGACAACCACATCTCCATGATCCTGTCCGAAGTTCAAGGTCAGTTTGCGAACCTCTCCCCAAGAAGACCGGCCGCCGCCATATTGATAGGCCCTGATTGCATCAGCAATCGCCCCGGTAAGTGACTCGCCATCCTCGGGAGAGACCAGAGCACTAAGCTGCAACTCATCTTCTATTTCCACATGCAAGTCCAGTGCAATTCCACTGGCGCGAAAAGACTGAAGATAAAATACGAGGGAAGGAATGCCTAATCTGGAGATTCGGCTTTCTTCTGTAACCCGCTCTTTTATTCTTTCCACACATTGCAAGGATTTATCAAGTTTGCCCAGCCGAAGATATCCATATAACACCTGAAGGTCGTTCATCCAGTCGTGTCGATGATGATTTAATGAAGCAATTGCTGTTTTTTCCATGGATTGTATGATGGCTCTGCGTTCCGCCTCCGCCTGTTTCTTCATCGCATTCACAGAAATGAGCAATACTGCGACGGACCACAATGCGCACACGGCGCTTGAGATCATCGCCGGATACAACATAACGAAAACCAAAGGAATCAGAAGTGAACATGCCGCAATCCACGGCACTCTTTTCCAAGATTTCATGGCTTCTCCCCGTTCTACAAAACTCGGTTGGTCTACACCCACCGTAACCAAGTATAACATGTCTTTTCTGCCAGTTCATTATCGAATAACCGTTGAATACAAAAAACCTTCAGCAAAAATGCCGAAGGCTCCTTAGGCGGAATGCCGATATTACGCTTCTACTGCTGCTGCTACAGGAGCAACATTAACAGGATAGATGCTTACTTTTTTGCGATCGCGTCCCCAACGTTCGAATTTTACAACGCCGTCGATTTTCGCGAACAAAGTGTCATCTTTACCGATGCCAACGTTAGTTCCTGGGTGAATTTTCGTTCCGCGTTGGCGAACGAGAATGCTACCACCAGTTACAGTTTGACCATCAGCACGTTTAACACCCAGACGTTGAGCGTTACTGTCACGTCCGTTCTTCGTGGAACCTACACCTTTTTTCGATGCGAATAACTGAAGATTTAATTTCAACATGATTGGTTGTCCTCCTTCTTTGCTTATTTGAATTGCTGTATTTTAATATACTTCCCGTATGACTCTGCAATATTAGAGAGCATAACCACCATGGATTCGAGTAACAATTGTACCTGGGACCAGGTTTCCCCTCTCTCTAACAAAGGTAAAGAACCACTTAAAAAGCCATTCTTCATCTTGGCATCCATTTCGACACCGGTCAATGTTTCAATCGAGTTCACCGTACCCACTGTAACAGCGGATACCCCGGCACATACGATGTCTTCTCCCCGCTTGGCAAAATTAGCATGCCCTTCAATGGAAAAACGTTCGATGTTCCCGTCCTCATCACGAAAGATTTGAACGATAATCACTTATCGCACCTTCTTTACGCTTTGATTGTTTCGATAGTTACTTTAGTGTACGGTTGACGGTGACCTTGCTTCACATGGTAGTTCTTTTTAGGTTTGTATTTGTATACGATAACCTTTTGTCCTTTGCCATGTTTCTCCACTTTAGCCGTTACAGTAGCTCCGGAAATCAATGGTGTACCTGCTGTCAAACCTTGATCGTTAGATACAGCCAGGACACGGTCGAACGTTACGCTTTCGCCATCGTTCGCAGTCAATTTCTCGATGAACAGAACATCGCCCTCTTGGACTTTGTACTGTTTGCCGCCTGTTTCAATAATTGCGTACATTTGCCTTGCACCTCCTCATGTCTCAGACTCGCCCGTTCTCAGGTGACAGTATCCTTGCGGAACTGTTCTTATACCCGGCCAGTGCGGTTACAGCATGTGCAAGACCATTAGGCTAAACACATACTTGAAGATTATATCACGCAATATATCAAAAATCAATGCAAAGGTGAAATATATCTTTTTCCCGTACCATGGCAGGAAGAACACGGCTCCACATAGGGCAGCGTACTTTCTTCCCGCACTTTCTTACGGGTAAGTTCGAGCAAGCCCAGCTTGGTCCAACCCATTACAAACGCTTTGGTCCGATCCTTCTTGAGCTCACCCTCCAAGGTTGCCGCGACTTCATGCCGATTCGAGGCTTCCTCCATATCAATGAAGTCGACAATAATCATGCCACCGATATCCCGCAGGCGCATCAGACGGGCAATCTCGACTGCTGCCTGTATGTTGGTCTCTGTCACGGTCTCTTCCAGACTGTCACCGCCAGCTCCCGTATATTTACCCGTGTTCACATCCACTACAGTCAGAGCTTCGGTATGATCAATGACAATGTATCCGCCTCCGGGCAACCACACTTTCCGGGCAAAATCCTTATTCAACTGTTCCTGCACACCATAGGCGGCAAAGATGGATTCTGTTCCCCGATACACCTGTACTTTGGGTTGATGACCAGGACTAATCTCTTCCAGCAATGCTTTTACCTCACGGGCTTGTCCTTCACTATCAGTGATGACTTCGTCACTCCCTGGCGTATACACATCTCTGATGATTCGCTGTACCATGCTATGATCCCGATGCAAGAGGCTTGGTGAAGGCAAACTGTCCGCTTTTTCACGAATCAGATACCACTGCGCGCGTAATGTTTCCAAGTCCGACTTAATGGCTTCATGCTGCTCTTCTCCAGATACGGTCCGAATAATAAGTCCTTCTTCATCCCGCCTCAGTTGCTCCCCAAGTGCCTTAAGACGGGAACGATCCCCTTCACGGGCAATTTTCTTGGATACCGCTACATAGTCAGCAACAGGCATGTAGACAAGCCAACGGCCCGGGAGTGAATAATGAGTCGTCACCCGGGCTCCCTTGCCTCCTACCGGTTCTTTCAGAACCTGAACAATGACTTCCTGACCCGGACGAAGCAACTCCGAGATGGAAGGCTTCACCTTGGGCTGTTTCTCCAGATGGGGATGCAACACATCGTCCACATAAAGAAACGCATTCTTTTTCTGACCAATATCCACAAAAGCAGCCTGCATACCCGGTAACACATTCACGACCCGTCCCTTGAAAAAGGAACCCAGCAGTCCACGCTCGCGTGTACGCTCTGCCGTAAATTCCACAGCTTTGCCTTCTTCCAGAAGCGCCATTTGCATGAGGTTATGTTCATTATGTACTATCATTTGTTTCATGGCTTCACCTCTAGAAGACAATTCAATTCATCCACATCCATTTCAGTATCTTTGCAATTCTCATTGTACATGTATTAACCCATTTCAGAACAGGTCCACCAGAACTCTACAATTTATCACCATTTTGTTGAAAATAGGAACCGATAATCCGTTGCTCAGGCAAGACGGCCATAATTCGACCCTGTCTGTTCATCACGTATACCATATGGTATCTTTCTCTCTTTAATAGACGCAAAATAGTGTCCAAAGGTTTCGCCGGAAATGAGATTATTGGCTGCGCCAAACTGCCAGTAGCCGCGTGACGAGCGAACGCACCCTCTCGATTCATAAGAAAACGAATAAAGCGATAGGGCACATTTCGGTAATCCGTTACGTTGGAATAGAACAAAAAAAGGCCAATTAACAGAATGTTTAACGGTAAGCCATAGTCTCCAGTAAACCATCGGCTGATCGCATACAAAACAACCCCTACGCTACACAGGATGCTAATTCTGTAAGTCCACATTAAAGTTGTATAGTAAGGTGCCCACAGACTGACAAGTGCTTGAACAATTTTACCTCCGTCCAAAGGAAGTACAGGCAGCAGATTAAATAGGGCAATGAGCAGGTTCCCCTGAATGATATAGTTGAGAAATACCGGGTCGCCGAGATTGCTATACTGCAACAGCATAACCACGCCAACCATCAGCATGTTTTGTAATGGACCTGCGAGAGCAATCATGATTTCCCGGTAGGCCGTGATCGCACCTCCATCTTCAATAACGGCTACTCCTCCAAAAGGAAGCATCTGGATCGACAAGACACGATAGCCCAGAAGGGCAGCCGCAGCAGCATGTCCACATTCATGAATGAATACGATGGAAAACAACGTAATAAGTTCAATAAAATGTCCAGTCACGAGGGAGGCCATCATGATAATTACAAAGAACGGATGAAACGTAATACGGACTCCCCACACCCTAATCAAGGGCAACAACTTCCGCCGGGTCTACGTACTCCTCCCCCTCTTTGACTGCAAAATAGAGCGTGGCCGGTTGTTCACCACCCGTAGCCTTGAGACTCCCCACTGGATTCCCCGCTTCTACCCAATCGTTCACGCTCACTTCACTTTCGTTCAGCCGACCATATATTGCCGTGACATTGCCTGTATGTTGGATGACAACTGTGAATCCACTTGCTGCATCGCCGATAACCTCCATGACACGCCCAGCATCAGAACTTGCGACCTGTATAAGTTCTGCACCTGCGGCATCCGGAACGATCTCAATTCCCTTCATGCTCAGCGCGAATGGCTGAACCACTGTGCCTGAGATCGGTTTGCCCAGTAACTGCCTTACTTTCAATCCGTTCACTGCATCCGTCGTATGTCCGAGGACCGGAAGAAATGAAGGCGTTCCTCCAAAATGCCGTTCATACCAGGCCGCTGCTGAGGCAAAATCCATATCTCGATGGAGTGCATCCGCAATTACTGTTTTGGGTGATGTCGTCCACGATGTATCCAACTGAAACAGACCCCATACTCCGCCAAATATCATAGCGCTGATGGCCGTCCGTTTGAGAAGTGACTTGAACAGGTTGAATCTCGAATGCCCCCCTGGAACGAAATGACCATTCTCTTTTTTCCACAACCATTCCGGATCTCTTTCCTGTATCCCCTCACTAGGCGTAAATGGTTTTGGGTGTATGATCTCATTCTTGTCCAACAGCGAACCTAATTTCTGCTCCTGTAAGACCTCCACAGTGGCACCATCCATCAGTCGCCGAATGCGTTCTTCTCGTCTCTGCTTGATTCTGAGTTTCGTGTTCATGGAATGTCCTCCCGCCGAGGCTTGTTTACTACATCCTATGAAGAGGCGCTTGATAATATGAACAAGCCTGCCAGCAGGTAACAAAAAAAGCCGGGCTATGAGCCACGGCTGTCATGTAATTGCTTTATGAATAAGTTCGTTTAACGAGTTAACCCATTCCGAAGAACTTTTTGAAACGAGTAAAAGCGCCCTTTTTCTGCTCCAGCTGCATCAATGGGACCGTATCTCCCAGAATGCGTCGTGCGATATTCCGATACGCAATCGCCGCAAGTGAATCCGGATTCATGACCGTAGGTTCTCCTGAATTGGCAGCTTTGATGACCAGTTCATCATCAGGCACGATGCCAATCAGGTCAATATTAAGTACTTGTAAAATACCATCGATATCTAACATGTCACCCGATTTAACCATATTATTGCGAATTCGATTCACCACCAGCTTTGGTGATTGAATGTGTGAACTCTCCAGCAGGCCGATGACACGATCCGCATCACGCACTGCAGCATTTTCCGGTGTAGTGACCACGATGGCCTGATCTGCTCCTGCTACCGCATTTTTGAAACCCTGCTCTATGCCGGCTGGGCAATCAATAATGACGTATTCAAAATCTTTTTTCAATTCAAGGATAATATCCTTGACCTGCTCTGGTGATACTGAGTTTTTGTCTCTCGTCTGCGCCGCAGGCAACATGTATAATTCTTCGAAACGCTTGTCTTTAACCAAAGCCTGATTCAGACGGCAGCGGCCGTCCGCAACGTCGCACAGATCGTAAATAATACGGTTTTCGAGTCCCATCACGACATCCAAATTACGAAGGCCGATATCGGTATCTACCAGACAAACCTTTTTGCCGAGCAGCGCCAGCGCTGTCCCGATGTTTGCCGAGGTGGTTGTTTTACCCACGCCGCCTTTACCCGAAGTGATCACGATCGCCTCTCCCATGAGCTACACTCCTTTAAACACATTAAAATCTCGGCGTAACCGAACGATATTGCTCATTTTGTCTATCTGCATCTGATTGTCCTGTAAGTAAGCAAATTCCATTCCGGTCTCTCGGCTCTCCCATTCATCGGGAGGACGACTGATGATATCCGCAATCCGTAGCTGAGTCGGTGCAAATACCGAAGCGGCAATGATCGCTTCCTCGTCCCCGCCAATTCCGGCATGAGCCATACCTCTGAGTGAACCCAACACATATATATCTCCGGTACACGTCACTGTGCCCCCCGGATTGATATCCCCAAGAAACAGGAGATTTCCTTCATGATGAAGCACCTGACCTGAACGCACCATACCACACATGGTTACAATCGGCGGCGGTCCTTTAACCTCCGGTTGGAGTGCAGGTGAGTCGATGGATCGAATAAGCAGATTCCCTTTTTGTTTCAATATATCGAGAATTGCTTCTTTCTGGCCCTCTGTCACTTCGCGGGCACCCAACTTGATATCCACATGAACAATCGGTCCGGTCAAAATATTTTGATGGCTGTGTTCCAGCTTATAGCGGAGCTCATAGAGCAATTCCTCGAATTCACATTGATCGTCCAACAGGAAAACCAGGCCGTCTCGGATGCCTTTAATCGTTACGTGATTCGATTTTACCGTCATAAGCCTGTCCCTCCCATCTCATTACATTTCGTGCCCGGGGCCCCAAGTTCCTGCTTTGCGCTCCATAAATGTATTTAGGAAGCTTCTTCTGTCTTGCTCCGTCTCTTGCCGATCCGCTCCAGTTGTTTCCGAAGCGGGACATATATGATCAAGGCAAACACAAAATGAATGAACAAATTAGGAATCATGTATTCAATCAACGCCCAGTCAAAGGTCACGTGGTTAAGTTGGAAGAGCTTGTACAGGAAGAATAGCATGGTGTCATTAAGCAGACTTCCCAAAATGACAACCGATACCATAACCGGCAGTGGTGCACGAGGTGCTTGAAAAATGAGTCCCATCATATATGCCGATAATCCCATCGAGAATCCATAAGGTCCAATCATCTCGCCGTAGAATACAACGTCATGCAATAGTCCAAAAAATATACCGAGCACTAGTGCCGTGTGTCGATGATGATATACAGCAATAAACAAAATGACGATATAGACCAGATTGGCAGAAATACGCATCTGCCAGCCAGAAGGGATGAGCAGCGGCAAAATTGTGCCTTCTGCAATGAACAAAACGAATAGTAACAGGAACAAAACTTGCTTGCGCGTTACCATTATTCTTTTACCTCAGGCGGGATAATGACAATCAGCTCTTTCCAATCAAGGAAGCTTGCGTATGGATCAATTGTAGCTGTTTTTGTTAAACCATACTCACTTTTCTCGACACTCTTCACTTCACCAATCCGCATGTATTTCGGAAAGTTATTGATGATCCCGGATGAAATTATTTCATCACCCTCTTTGATGTTTGAATCCTCTGAGATCTTGGTCATCTTGAGCATGCCCGTCTTCGGATCGTAGCTTTCAATCATACCAAATACTTTCTCCTTACCTACTGCCGTTGCTGCAATGGCATTGGATGTCGGATCATTGGCGTCCATGGACGTTAACAGATTAACCGTTGATGTATATGAGCTGACATGACTGATCACGCCGACCAGCCCTTCCTGGGAGGTAACGGCCATCCCCGGCTTGATTCCCGCATTTTCACCGATATCAATGTTAATGGTTCTGCTATTTGGATCCGAATTGGCACTGATAACCTGAGCAATTCGTGAACCGTAATTATAGCGATTCTTCTGTTCTTCGGTGAAATTGAGCGCTTTCTGAAGCTGCTCATTCACTTGCTCCATATCATTGTACTTCAGTCGATCTCGGGTATAGTGTCCCATCGCGATGCGAAGCTCTTCATTCTCATCATATACCGTACGCATGTTCGCTACATCTTTGAAAAAGCCCGCTACATAGGAAGCGGGCTTGTAAAATACGTATTGTACAAATCCAACTGAATCCTTCAGGAATTTCTCCGGCCAGGATAGAGTGGTTCGCGGACTGAGCGTAAAGCCCATTAACGCGATAAATGTAACAAGGCCCACCAGCAAAACAAAAAGTCTTTTGTTGCCTAGCAGTTTAAACAGTTCGAACACCCTCTAACATCCATATTCTCTTCCGAGCCATGCCCGGCGGGGAGACTGTCAGACCTGTAGTCCCTGCGAGAATATCAGCCGATCCTCCCCTGTTAAGCGGGTAATAGCTCATCCCCGGGGTTAACCGGGTCCTCTATAAAGATATCTTGCCACTTGGTCGCTATGCCAAGTAAGGCAAATACCAATTAACGTTTGGAACGAACTGCCGAACTGCTTCTGCTTTTGAACAAATGAATATTCTCAAGCGCTTTACCTGTTCCGATCGCTACACAATCCAGCGGGTTCTCAGCCACAATGACAGGCATTCCTGTCTCACCAGCGAGAAGCTTGTCCAGGTTGCGAAGCAACGCCCCACCACCTGTAAGAACGATACCCCGATCCATGATATCGGCAGCAAGTTCAGGCGGGCATTTTTCCAGTGTTACTTTTACCGCTTCAACAATTGCATTCACGGTATCAGCCAGCGCTTCACTGATCTCGTCCGAAGTAATCGTAATTGTCTTCGGCAGACCTGTTACAAGGTCACGTCCACGAATTTCCATCGTTTCTACTTGTTCCAATGGCATAGCTGATCCGATGTCCATCTTCAATTGCTCCGATGTACGCTCACCGATCATGAGATTGTATTGGCGTTTGATGTACTGGATAACGGATTCATCCATCTCGTCACCTGCTACACGAACCGAACGGCTCGTTACAATACCACCAAGAGAGATAACAGCCACTTCCGTTGTACCGCCACCAATATCGACAACCATACTACCCGTTGGTTCCCATACAGGCAGATCTGCACCGATTGCAGCAGCAAAAGGCTCTTCAATCGTATAGGCTTCACGTGCTCCAGCCTGTTTGGTTGCATCTTCAACCGCACGTTGTTCTACTGCCGTGATCCCGGATGGTACACATACCATCACGTTTGGATGACGCTGGAACATGGAGCGTTGTTTTTGCGCCTCACGGATGAAATATTTGATCATCGTTGCCGTTGTATCAAAATCGGCAATAACGCCATCTTTCATTGGACGAATGGCACGAATGTTACCTGGTGTACGTCCAATCATTTTTTTGGCGGCTTCACCTACTGCCTCGATGCTATTTGTATCTGTCCGTATAGCGACAACCGAAGGTTCTCGCACCACAATTCCTTTTCCTCGTACATAAACCAACGTATTTGCTGTCCCCAAGTCAATACCCAAATCTTTCGTAAAACCACCAAACATAACATAATCTCCTTTTCTGCCTCATATAGCCGCTCCATTCTGATCCAGAGCGTAATAATTTTATTCCCACGCAATACGTGGAGCTAATATTCGCATTTGTTTTTTTGCATTTGTAAAGTGAACCTATCTTTTACGGACAACGCCGTTAACATTCATAGGAAAACATCAACGCCAACCATTATATTATACTAAGCCCTTCTCCTTCAAACTTACGTACGTTCCATCTCCGATAATAATATGATCAAGCACGTCAATGCCAACAATAGCGCCTGCTTCAATCAGTCTCTTGGTTATTTGGATATCCTCCGGACTGGGCGTAGGATCACCACTCGGGTGGTTGTGTGCGCACACAATCGATGCGCTGCTGCATTTGATGGCAGCTCGGAACACTTCACGTGGATGTACAATCGAAGCGTTAAGGCTGCCCATGGAGAGTGTTTCCTGGGCAATAATATGATTTTTGCTATTCAGAAAGAGACACACAAAATGTTCTTTTTGCAAGTAACGCAATTGTTCCATCAGGATATCAGCTGCATCACGCGGTGTACGAATTGAAGTCGACTGTGTGAGTCTGCTCTTGGCAATCCGATGACCCAGCTCAATGCCAGCTTTCAATTGCACAGCCTTGGCATTGCCGATCCCTTTCATCGCGGTCAGTTCTTCCAGACTCAAATCCATCAACGAGCGAATGCCACCCGCTTCGGCCAGAATCCGCTGTGCCATATGCACCGCGGATTCCTGTCTTGTGCCTGTTCGAAGTAAAATTGCCAGCAATTCAGCATGGCTTAAGGCGCCCGCCCCGTATTCCATCATGCGTTCTCTCGGGCGTTCTTCCTGGGGGATGTCGCGCATCATGTATTGAGGCGACTCCATATATTCCCTCTTTTCATTTCACAACATTTGGCTTCATTCATGTTCGTGGCAACACATGTACGCCGAACCCGTCCAACATATCACTTAGCAAGGATAGCGGCAAGCCAACCACATTAAAATAACATCCTTCAATGCGGTCGATCAGTGAAGCACCAATGCCCTGAATGGCATATGATCCTGCCTTATCTGAAGGCTCACCTGTCTGCACATAAGCACGGATGGTCGCATCCGACAGCTCTTTCATCGTTACATCGGTCTGGCGGTAATGAACTAACGACTGTCCATTGCCCGCATCAATACAAGCGACGCCCGTGAACACCCGATGTACGCGGCCCTGCAGCCGCGATAACATACGTTCAGCATCCGCTTCGTCCAAGGGTTTGCCTAGAATCTCACCATCCAGAACAACAACGGTGTCACTACCAACAATAATGGCTTCCTGCTCGCGGCCTTCAAGCCCGCGATACACGGCAAGCGCCTTGCGCAAAGCAAGTTCCTGTACCGTCTGTTCAGGTGTCCACTCTGGTGGTGTATCTTCATTGGCATGACTTGGTATTACATCAAACGCTAGGTGGAGTGATGCGATCAGTTCTTTGCGCCGAGGCGATGTGGAGGCCAGAATAATAGGGCGCTGTTGTGTGTTATCCAAAGTGAACGGCTCCTTATGCCACGGCAACATCCTGTCCGGATCACGATAATAGATGTCACTGGTTTAATTTTTTTCGTCATAACTCGTCATTCTCCTACAGTCTGCGATACAGCCACACAGCGGCAATCATACCGATCAGACTCAGAAGGCTCATTTGAAATTGAAGTGAAATATCATAACTGATAATATCCAGATCAGCCTGTGGCGACCAACGTATGGTCGTGGCTTTCGTAAGAAAGGCTACTGCCTTTACAGGCTGCAGTGCCTTGGCGATCCACGCTCCGGCCATCCAGCCGAGCAGCAGAAACAGCAATAACATGCCGAAGTTTTTTTTCATC
Organism: Paenibacillus sp. W4I10; assembly: GCF_030816325.1. Classification (NCBI taxonomy): domain Bacteria; kingdom Bacillati; phylum Bacillota; class Bacilli; order Caryophanales; family Paenibacillaceae; genus Paenibacillus; species Paenibacillus sp. W4I10. The sequence goes on along the minus strand of NZ_JAUSXX010000001.1, from coordinate 6,635,541 downwards.
GGTAATCTTCCCTCGCCATTTTTTGACACCCACATTATTATACGGGGTTTTGTACGTCAATACAAACACAAATCCGGCAAGGGGAACTATTTCCAGTTCCTTGCCGGATGGGTATTTCCAAGCGTTGTTATGGGAAAGAGCATGTTACTGCTTAATCGCTTCGAGCCATTTTTTCTGCTGTAGTACATATTCCATCAGATCGGACTGCACGGACCACATGTGCACATCATCCGGGTTCTTGTTGTACTCTGCAATAGCCGTTATTGCATCGTTCATTGATTTCTCCATTCCACCAACAATAGGTTGTATCTCCGCAGTCAGGCCGGGTGAGAGGCTATTCAAACCGGTTAACCACGACTGGTGCTTATTCTGAATCGCGGTCATCGTTTCTGCAGAGACTGCTGTCGGTGCGGATTGTCCCAACTGCTGAATGGACAAGGTAGACAATTGTTCGACCAGTGCAGAACTGTTTGTGAAGAAAAGCTGCACATCATCTTGCTTGCCACCGAATATAGCCGGATTGATCTCAGGGTTCACGATCTCCTTGACATACAGTTCGACTCCCTGAGCTTTTAGCCTGGAGCTAAGTAGCTTGGCCTCTTCACGATCAGCCGAAATGCCTGCATATACTCGATTGCCATCTTCAGGATCAGACCCTGCGGCTATACCAGCCTGAGCCAGCTCAAGCTTGGCCTGCTCAGCTCGTTCAGGAGAACTGAACACGCCGTATTGAAGTGCATAATACGTGCTGCCAGTAGCCGCTGTCTGTACCTGCTGTTCTGTACCTGCAGCCCCCTCCTGACCCGTCACAGTGGAAACTGCCTGATTGACGGGAAGAAGATCGCCTGGCTTGACAGCTCCTTCTTTATTAAAAAATGAAAGAATAACCATACCAAAGAGTGCTCCGGTAACAAGTGCCCCAGTGACAGAACCAATCATTTTCCATCCCCTTGGAGGGCGGTTGCGCTTATAGGAATAGTTCTCCGAATCTGCAAGCCAGTCGTGGCCTTGATCATCATGGGTATTGGACAGATCATGACGCTCTTCCTCCGGATTATCGGTGTGACTAACATAACCGTAACCGGAACGGTTTCCAAAATAATGAGCCTCATCCAAGTTCAAGTTCGAATCAGGGCTCACCCGCTCGTCAGGTTCAGGTACAGTAGAGCTTGTCAGCACCGTCTCTCCCCAGTCTCCGGGGATATCCTCAGGCGTCCATGATGGGGTTGTATCCATCTGCTTAGGCGTTAGCGGTTGATTATGCGGTAACTCTTCACTTAACGTCACCAATGGACTGGACGCGGATATCCTCTTGTTTTCAGGCTTGTCCGACTCATGATCCCCGAAGCGAAACGTCATTCTAGCATTGCTCACCCGTACCCTCTCCTTTGTCCCATTTATATCAGCTATATGCAGAGACTGGAGAATACATTCCATATAACGCAAAAAAAAAACGCCTGCTTCGTATCGAAGACAGGCGTTTTCTCAATTGATTTATTTCAAACCTTTGGCAAGTGTATCGCCGACTTTCCAAATATCACCTGCACCCATCGTAATCACAAGATCTCCTGGCTGCAAACGATGCTGCAGATCAGCTACAACTTCTTCTTTTGTAGGGAGGTAACGTGCAGAAGCATTACTGTTTTGAACAATCAGTTCAACCAGTTTGGCTGAGGTTACCCCTTCAATCTGTTTTTCGCCCGCAGGAGAATAGATATCCGTAATAAGCACCTCATCCGCTTCCGCGAAAGCACGGCTGAACGCATCCAGCAGGAAGAACGTACGCGTATAACGCTGTGGCTGGAATACCGCAATAATACGTTTGCCCGTTGCTTTGGCTGCACTAATGGTAGCTTCAATCTCAGTTGGGTGATGAGCATAATCATCGATGATCAGCATATCGCGCGCCTCGCCCAATACCTGGAATCTGCGTTTGGCTCCGTGGAACTGGATGATAGCTGCCACAATCTTCTCAAATGGAATGCCTGCTTCCAGACAGGTAATCACAGTAGCCATCGCATTATAAACGTTATGCTTACCCGGCACCGATAATTCCACCGTGCCCATAGCAGCACCCTGATGATTCATCGTAAAGGAGATACGGCGATCGCCCAATACAATATCCGTTGCCGTATAATCTGCAGCACGATCAATACCATAAGTTGTAATCCGTGACTTGAGTTCTGGCAAAATCGCTTGAACATTCTCGTCGTCAGAACACACAATCGCTGTTCCTTCCGGACGAATCTGGCTCAGGAACTGCACATAAGCCTTTTTGAGCTCCTCAAAATCACTGTTGTAATTCTCCAGATGATCTGCCTCAATATTGGTTACAATACCGAGCCATGGATGGTACTGCAAAAATGAACCATCGCTCTCGTCCGCCTCAGCGACTACCCAGTCGCCCTGGCCTGCCTTGGCGTTGGTGCCCACATTCATGATTTCTCCGCCAATGATATATGTCGGGTCCGTATCGCATTTATCCATAACAAGTGCAATCATGGATGAGGTGGTTGTTTTACCGTGAGCTCCAGCAACAGCCACACCTTTACGTTCGTTCAACAAACGTGCAAGCATCTGGGAACGATGCAAAATCGGAATGTTCAGCTCTGCAGCTGCTACCCGTTCCACATTATCAGCAGGCGCTGCCGTAGAGTAGACAACAAGGTCTGCTCCAGTGACGTGCTCTGCCGTATGTCCGATATATATTTTCGCTCCCTTGGCTGCCAACTTCTCGGTCAACTCCTGTGAAGCGACATCCGATCCGGTAACGGTGTATCCCATTTCCAACATAACTCTTGCGATGGCACTCATGCCATATCCGCCAATCCCTATAAAATGAACGTGTTCCGATGTATTTAACAAAACTTTCACCAACCTTTTTCAGAATCGGTTTGATGCAAAAGGGCTGCCCGCACATCCGCAATCAGGTACAGTGTGCCGGAGACCACCCCCAGATCTTCCGCTTCCGTCCGTGACTTCAATAGATCAAGTGCCTTTGCCCATTCGGGCTCGACGATGATTTCCAGTTCCTGCTTCGCAATGGCGGGACGTACCCGTTCAACAATCTGCAGCAATTCGGCTGCATCCATTTTGCGTCGGAAATCTGGCTCGGTCAGGATCAGCGTATCCACTAGTGGCAGTATATGCTGCAAATACGCTTCGTGATGCTTATTTGCCAACATACCCATCATCAAAATTAACTTGTTGTGCGGATAGACATCCATAATGCTCTTGGCCAGTGACTCTGCCCCTTCCGGATTATGTGCTCCATCAAGCACAATTCGGGGTTCATCGACGACTTTTTCGAATCTTCCTGCCCAGAAAGCATTCTCCAGTCCAAGTGCAATATCGTTGTCATCCAGCATAAATGCCATGTATTGTCTAAGCAATTCAAGCACCATAAGTGCGGCCGCTGCATTGTCACATTGATGTGAGCCCTGCATGCGTATGCGAACGTCCAGATCACGGAACGGGCCTGTAAAATGAAAAGATTGTCCGTTCTCATTGCTGTCCAGTCTATGATAAGAGAATTGATCTCCAGCCAAATACACGCTTGATTGAAGCTGCTGTGCTTTCTCCTGAATCACCTTCACAGCTTCGGGTTGAGTCGCGCAAGTCACAACGGGTACTCCCGGCTTGATAATACCTGCCTTTTCTCCAGCAATCTGCTCAATCGTATCTCCGAGCACATCCGTATGATCCATACCAATGTTGGTGATGACGGACACAACAGGTGCGACAATATTCGTTACGTCCATCCTTCCCCCTAGCCCCGTCTCCCATACCACAACGTCAGGGTAACACTCCTCTGCATAGTACAGAAGCGCGAGAGCCGTGGACACCTCAAACATCGTGGGTGATCCAAGCGGAGTGGAGGCCATTTCCATGACCAGTGGATGTAATCGGTTCGAAAGCTTAAGCAGGATTTCTTCAGGAATATCCTCACCGTTGTATTGAAAACGGTTTGTAAACTTGGTGATATAAGGCGACGTAAAGGTACCCACATCATATCCAGCCTGAAGAAGCACTGACGTCAAAAAAGCGCAAGTCGAACCTTTGCCGTTCGTTCCCGCGACATGAATAAATTTGAGACGTTGGTGTGGGTTGCCTAACATGGACATCAGACTCTCGATTCGTTCCAATCCAGGTCGGATGCCAAAAGGAATAAGGCCATTGATCCAGTCCACGGCCTCGTTATACGTAAGTAAAGGAGCTGCTGCATCTGTCCCGTCTAATTCCGTCATCTGATTCACCTTCGGTCCCGAGTTTGAGTGAAAAAAGCGGCCGGATGGCATAATGGCTCTCCATCCGACCCAAATATATTAACCTTTAAGTTCCTTGATTCGTGCAATCACTTTATCCCGTTTATCGGAATAATCTGCTTGCTTGGCGCGCTCTTCCTCAATAACTTTGGCAGGAGCTTTGGCAACAAAGCCTTCGTTCGCCAGCTTTTTCTCTACACGGAGAACTTCGCCCTCAAGGTTCTCCAACTCTTTCTCCAAACGAGCCACTTCCTGCTCGATATCAATAAGACCTGCGAGCGGCAAGTATAGTTCTGCCCCCGTAATGATCGCAGTCATTGCCTTATCCGGTGAGTTTAAATCCAGCCCACTATCGAACTCGGACGTATTACAGAAACGTTTGATGTAGTGACTGTTACGCGCAATGATGCTGGACGTCTCAGCACTATTTGCTTTGACCATCAACTCGATCTTTTTGCTCATCGGCACGTTCACTTCTGCACGAATATTTCGCACTGCACGAATGGTATCCATGAGCAGGTTCATCTCGGCAACAGCCTCTGGGTTCTCAAGAGCAGGATCATATACCGGCCATGATGCCAGCGTAATGGTCTCACCTTCATGCGGCAGATGCTGCCAGATCTCTTCGGAGATGTATGGCATAAACGGATGAATCAGGCGCATGGTCTGATCCAGCACATAAGCAAGCACGGATTGTGTTTTCTTCTTGGCAACCGGATCTTCCCCATAGAAGGACAGCTTAGCAAACTCAATGTACCAGTCACACAGGTCATCCCAGATAAAGTTATACAACACACGACCCGTCTCCCCAAATTCATACGCTTCGATTAGACGCGTAATATCGCGGGAAGTTTCGTTCAGACGATGCAAAATCCAATAATCCGCTGTACCAAGCTCTCCGCTAATGTCACGTTCCTCATAGGTGAATCCTTCCAGATTCATCAATGCAAAGCGCGAAGCATTCCAGATCTTGTTGGCGAAATTACGTGCCTGTTCCACCCGTTCCCAACGGAAACGGAGATCCTGACCTGGCGTGCTGCTGGTTGAGATCATGTAACGCATTGCATCTGCGCCGTATTTCTCAATCACATCCAGCGGATCTACACCGTTGCCCAGTGATTTGGACATTTTGCGTCCATCTGCATCACGAACAAGACCATGCATCAGCACATCCTTGAACGGAATCTCATCGGTGAATTCCAATGCAGTGAAAATCATACGTGAAACCCAGAAATATATGATGTCATACCCTGTCACAAGTACACTTGTCGGATAATAACGTTGCAGATCTTCCGTATCTTCCGGCCAGCCTAATGTGGAGAAAGGCCATAATCCGGAGCTAAACCATGTATCCAGAACGTCTTCATCCTGTCTGAGCTTGCGTCCAGCATACTCTGGCAGCGTTGTTGGATCTTCAGCAGATACGATGATTTCACCCGTTTCTTCATCATACCAAGCAGGAATACGATGTCCCCACCACAGTTGACGTGAAATACACCAGTCACGAACGTTTTCAATCCAGTTCAGATAGGTTTTCTCAAAACGATCCGGAACAAAATTAACCCCTTCGCCGCTCTGTTGTTTCTTAATCGCTCTCTCTGCAAGTGGCTTCATCTCAACAAACCACTGTGTAGATAGATACGGTTCAACAACAGCTCCAGTACGCTCACTGTGTCCAACCTGATGCGTGTGATCTTCGATATCGATTAATACGCCTTGCTCTTTCAAGTCAGCAACAATCTGCTTGCGGCATTCACTGCGATCCAGTCCCTGATACTTACCTGCCTCTGCATTCATTGTGCCGCTCTCATCCATTACCGTAATTTGAGGCAGATCATGACGAAGACCTACTTCAAAGTCATTCGGATCATGTGCAGGCGTGATTTTAACTGCACCACTTCCGAACTCTTTATCCACATAATCATCAGCGATAATTGGAATTTCGCGTCCAATGATAGGCAGTACAAGTACTTTACCAATCATGTCTGCATAACGCTCATCCTTCGGATGTACAGCAACCGCTGTATCACCCAGCATCGTTTCAGGTCGCGTTGTTGCCACGGTAACGTAGCCACTTCCGTCTTTGAGCGGGTAACGCAGATGGTACAAGTGACCCTGAACTTCTTTATATTCAACCTCAATGTCGGACAGAGCTGTCCGGTTCACCGGATCCCAGTTAATGATCCGTTTGCCTCGGTAAATAAGGCCTTTTTCATACAATTGAACAAATACTTTGCGAACCGCTTGGGACAGACCTTCATCCAACGTAAAACGTTCACGTGAGTAGTCAAGCGACAAGCCCATTCTGCCCCATTGCTGACGAATGGTAGTGGCATATTGATCTTTCCAGTCCCATACTTTCTCCAAAAACTTCTCGCGTCCCAGATCATAACGGGTCAGACCTTCTTCACGCAGTTTCTGCTCCACTTTGGTCTGGGTAGCAATGCCTGCATGGTCGGAACCCGGAAGCCACAGTGCATCATAGCCCTGCATCCGTTTGGTGCGGATCAGAATATCCTGTAGTGTAAAGTCGAGCGCATGCCCGATGTGCAGCATCCCGGTCACATTTGGGGGTGGAATTACAATCGTATACGGCTCGGCATCTTTACGTTGACCGGCTTTGAAATATCCGCGCTCCATCCAGGTGGAGTACCATTTGTCCTCTGCCGCTTTAGGATCGTAAGTGGTCGGCATTTCTGTTGCAGCTGATTTTTTTTCCTCAGACATGTGTCATTCCTCCGTTACTTCATCATCTTCGCCAAAAAAAACAAAAAAAACCTTTCATCCATCAAAGGACGAAAGGTTAGCTTTCGCGGTACCACCTTTGTTTCACGCCGACAGCAAGATAGACTTCACCCTCTGTACATGACGTGACACTTCAAGCAGATAACGGCTGCTACCGGCCCATCCTACCTCAGAAATAAATGACGATAGATCTCATTCATCTCTTGTATTCAAACAGGCAACTCCCGGGCGACTTCGATCAGTTGGTTCCTGCGGAATCTCACAGCGCTGCAATTCCACTCTCTGAAAGGTCATACTGTCTACTACTCCCGTTCCACGTTGTTCTTCAAAAAACCTACACACATCATACCTTGCTCGTGCGCGATAGTCAACCTGACAATAGCGGATAAAGAGCGCTGGAATGCAGGTTTAGGACGAATCATGCAAAAACCCGCAATCCTCAAGGGGATCACGGGCCGTAACGAAGGCTTTAACTTCGAATTAAGGGATGTATAATATCTGACCTTCTTCCACAACCTGCTCAGATAATCGGTTATACAACTGAAGTTCCCTCGTGCTCAATTGATATCGATCTGCAATGGCATCCAGTGTATCTTCTCGCTGAACGATGCACAGTTTCACCTTGCGGAATGGAGTCTGGTCCACGATCGTTCCCAGGAACAGGTTCTTCCATTCCACATCATCAGCTTGATATGTTTCTTCCTGTACCACACCCGCAGGAACCTCATCGCCTCGCTCCACTTCAGCATCGCGTGCCGCTCTGCCCGAGGATAACAAGGAAGAGATACCTACGCCCTCTTCTTGCCGTGGCGCGGATTCTTTTTTGCTGCCAAAAGCAACCTTCAGCTCCGGCTTGTCTTCCGTCTCAGCCACAGGTTCAGGAACAAATGCTTCGTTCTGTACGAACTCGTCTACCCCAGTCGCTTCAAAAGACGGCCGATCTTCCTCAGCGTTGCCTGATTCGGACGAAGCAAATACACCTTGCCAGTTCTCCGCCTGTGATTCGCCCGGGACATCGGCAACTGCCTGATTCTCCTGCTGAGGTACAGATCTCGCTGATTCGAAGCGCCATACCTCTGGTGCGTCCGGTACATCCGGTGCTGCCAACTCACTAGATGATTGAGCAGTAGGCTCTGTGACTGCTTGATCTGCACTTCTCGAGTTCGCAGGCAATGCATCCACGGAAGGCTCGGACCACATAGAAGACTCTTCCTCGAGAGGCAGCAACGGATCTGATTCCGGATAAGAAGCTAGCCGGTCAGCGGTCTCAGCCATAAATGACGAGATGGGAGTAGGTTCACTGTATTGCTTATGAGATGCCAATTCATCTCCATCTGCTGTCAGAGATGCAAGATCTTCGTTTGCATCAGGTTGTCTGGGATCGTTAGCATCCTCTGCACTCTGCTCTTCCGACTGAATTGACTCGGTCGAAGACGGAGGCACATATTCCTGCTGCCATTCTTCGCTATTTCTTAAGGTCTCTTCTCTTGTGGACAGGTCAGCGAATTCCGGAGCACCATAGGCAAGTTCTGCTGCATTCGCAAGTCTCTCTTCCTCACTCCGCTGGAGCAGGTACTCTTGTGCAAATGTGTTGGGGGCGCTGCCTGTCTGTGCTGTTTCATCGGAACGGTTGGATTGCTGAGCATCAGGTGAGTGGACAACTGTAAACTCATCTGCTGACCACACTTGTGGCTCTTCAACAGGAAAGCCCTCGATGCCTCGCAGCGACAACACGCCTGTAATGTTCAGACTACGATTGGATAACAGATCCACGTCAAAATTTTCGATCTCGATGGAAATATCCTCAATCGATCTGACCCGGTTCAGCGGCACTGTGATCTCCACGGGAATAAAATGTTTGAGCTCCTCTGAAGCCTCATTTTCTCCTCTGTACGCACCTGTAAGTAAAAGATGCCCTCTTAACGTGGCATGATCATCCTGCCCTATGACTTGAATGCGCGGGTATAGTTCAATCTCCTCCAATTCCTCAATCGCAGGGACTCCCTCAGACAAATGAACGCGCTCATAAATATCGAACCGCAAACCATAAGGTTGATTCAACAAAGGTGGCGTCCTCCTTTCGGCATATGTTCACCATGATCCTTCTCATGGGACTGATCCATGGTCCAAATCCTTCGTTACCCCATCTATATGCCTTGAATGAGATGAGCATGCCACCTTTTGAAAAACCTTGTTATATAAAGCGAAATAGAGAATGTTGAACCTAGCCACTTCGATGACAGAATAACCTTCCGATCACTGTTATCCCCAGATTTTTTGATTCCCTTCTTCAAAGGGAAAATCCGGGGATAGCTTATGCTTCCGAAGCTTTCTTTCAGAAAGCTTTTAGGCGAACGCTCCGTTTCTTCACGTTATTTCTGTCCTCTCCGTTCTCGTGTAACTAGTAAAGTTCGCTCTATATCATTTATGAATACACCTTTTCACGTTCTGCCAATTGTGTGAAATCAGGCGGCCAAGGGTCATCCACTTCAATCACGGCTCCGGTTAAAGGATGACTAAACTTAAGCATCTCTCCGTGAAGTGCTTGTCGCCCAATGACATCCGCTCTACCTCCATACAACGCATCACCAATAAGCGGGTGTCCCGCGTAGCTCAGGTGTACACGAATTTGGTGTGTACGTCCTGTATCCAGCTTTAATCGCACAAGGGTTGCTCGTTCCCATACTTCGACGATCTCCACATGAGTAACAGCTTCCTGTCCACCTTCCGAGACACGCCTGCGCTGTTTGTGATGTCTATCCTTACCAATCGGAGCATCAATTTTGTGGAGTTCAAGGGGGATTTGTCCACCTGCAATGGCTATATAATGGCGACCAATCTCTTTGCGACGCATCGCTTCATCCAGTTTGCCGAGAGCAAAAGCATTTTTGGCATACAGAACAGGTCCAGTTGTATCCTCATCCAGTCGATGAACATGGCGTACGCTCGCCTGTATTCCGTTCATTTCATAATAAGAGGCAACCACATGATCCAGCGTGATGGCCTGATCGGTACGGCTTCCATCTGGATGCAGTTTCATACCTGCCGGTTTGTGCATAACCAGACAGAAATCATCCTCATACAATACATCCACATCAGCCCAGCGTGGCTCAACATCGATTGGCTGGGACGCAAAAAGGGCCAGCCGAAGCCGGTCCCCTGCAAGTTGTATTCCTCGGTTTGCTTTCAGCTGACGGAGCAGTTTCTCCGGAAACTGCAGCTCAGACAATAGCCATTGCTCTGCGGCCATCTGTTTGTCCAAACTGCCTGTTACGGCTTTCCCTGGCATCAGCTCCAGCCATTCCCCGCGGCGTTTCCAACTTTTGATGGTCATAGCGATTGAAGAGCTTTACGATTCGCCTCAATCGTATCGTCAATATCCTGCTCCGTGTGCACACCAGAGACAAACATGCCTTCGTATTGCGAAGGCGCAACACTCACACCTTGATCAATCATGGCCGCAAAATAACGACGGAATTGATCCAGATTGCTTTCTTTGGCAATATCATAATTGGTTACTGGAACGGCACTGAAGAATGGACAAACCATGGAACCCACACGGTTAATGGTTATCGCAATACCCGTCTCAGCTGCATTTTTCTCGAATCCGGCTTGCAGACGTGCGGACAATGTCTCCAGACGGTCATAGACCTCTGGTGTTAACAATTTGAGCGTTGTATATCCTGCTGCCATAGCCAGCGGGTTCCCACTCAGTGTACCCGCCTGATAGATTGGTCCTGTTGGAGCAATCTGTTCCATCAGATCCCGACGACCACCATAAGCACCAACCGGGAGTCCGCCACCGATAACTTTACCCAGACAAGTCAGGTCAGGTGTAACCCCATACCGTCCCTGAGCACAGTTCAACCCTACGCGGAAACCGGTCATGACTTCGTCAAAAATAAGCAGGCTGCCATATTGGGTCGTCAAACTGCGCAGGCCTTCAAGGAAACCGTAAGCCGGTGGTACAACCCCCATGTTACCTGCCACAGGTTCCACAATAACAGCAGCCAGTTCTTCACCATAACGTTCAAAAGCAAGCTTCACGGACTCCAGATCGTTATAAGGTACCGTAATTGTATTCACAGCTACACCTTCAGGTACACCTGGACTATCCGGTAGACCCAGTGTTGCAACACCTGAACCAGCCTTGATCAGCAAGCTGTCCGCATGTCCATGATATGATCCTTCAAACTTCAGAATTTTACTGCGTCCGGTTACCCCGCGTGCCAGTCGAATGGCACTCATGGTTGCTTCCGTGCCGGAATTAACCATCCGCACGATATCGATAGAAGGTACACGCTCACAGACCAGTTTTGCCATCTCGGTCTCCAGCAAGGTAGGCGCACCAAAGCTTGTTCCTTTGAGGGCTGTCTCACGCAAAGCTTCTACAACGTCAGGGTGTGCATGTCCCATAATGAGTGGGCCCCACGATCCCACATAGTCAATAAAAACATTGCCATCAATATCGTAGATTTTGGACCCTTCGCCGCGTTCTGCATAGATCGGAGTAAGTCCCACCGATTTGAATGCGCGTACAGGGCTGTTCACACCCCCGGGTATGTACTGCTTCGCTTCCTCAAACGCTCTGCGTGAGCGCTCATCATTGCGTCGATTACCTTGTTGTGCAGTCATGAATATCCTCCTTAATATAATTTATTTTATTTCTCAGCCAACCAGCGTGAAGCGTCTTTTCCGTAGTAGGTAATGATCATATCTGCACCTGCGCGTTTCATGCTGAGCAGGATTTCCATGGTAACTTTTTTCTCATCGATCCAGCCTTGAATCGCCGCCGCCTTCACCATGGCATACTCGCCACTTACATTATAGGCAACAAGCGGAAGATCAAATTGATCCTTGATGGTGCGCATAACATCCAGATAGGAAAGGGATGGTTTTACCATCAACATGTCCGCTCCTTCGAGCACATCCGTCTCTGCTTCACGTAAGGCTTCACGCGCGTTCGCCGGGTCCATCTGATAGGACTTACGGTCTCCGAATTGTGGTGTGGAATCTGCTGCTTCACGGAATGGACCATAAAATGCGGATGCATATTTAACAGAGTAGGACATGATCGGAATGTGACTGAATCCATTCTCATCCAGCCCGGCGCGGATCGCTTGTACAAATCCATCCATCATGTTGGATGGTGCAATAATGTCCGCTCCTGCTTTGGCTTGAGACACTGCCGTTTGCACGAGTAGATCCAGTGATTCATCATTTAATACATCTCCGCAGATGTGGCCGTCAATCTCCACGGTGTGTACCATACCGCAGTGACCGTGATCCGTGAATTCACACAGACAAGTATCCGCAACAACCAGCAATTCCGGGTACCAGGATTTGATCAATCTCGTCGCTTCCTGCACAATGCCATCTTCAGCGAAGCCAGATGAACCCACACTGTCCTTCGTCTCCGGAATACCGAACAATAACACGGCTGGAATTCCCAGCTCGGCAATTTCCGTTACTTCCTCCTGAAGACGATCCAACGAGAAGCGGAATACGCCAGGCATGGATTTAATTTCGGATTTTACATTTTCTCCATACGTCACATAGATCGGTTGAATAAAGTCATCCACGGTTAGATGGGTCTCTCTGACCATATTGCGAATACCTGTGGATTGGCGTAAACGGCGATGCCGTACAATTGGAAAACTCATACGTGTAAAACCTCCCTGAAAAAAGTTAAATAGAGCAAAAAGGGAAGCGCGCTGGTATCCTATCGAATTCAGCACGCTTCATATGTTGACATGATTACATGTGTATTAATTTCGAAGAGCGCCTTCTTTGGTGCCTGTCCGTTTCCAGTCGCATAGCACTGTGATCAAGCTATCCATCGTTGCTTCCTCTGCCATCAGTGTAACCTTTAGTCCAGCGGCTTCTGCCGTCTTCGCTGTAACAGGTCCGATACACGCAACCTCCACATCTTTCAATAAAGGCAATGGATCTTGCAACCCCATACGTTTCAACATACTCATGAAATTGGTAACCGTCGATGAACTTGTAAAGGTCACCGCATGAATACCGCCTTCTTCAAGCAGCTTGAGCAGTTCATCATCATCCTCACCAGCGAGGATCGTATCGTAGGTGATGGCTTCGGTGACCTGAAGTCCTCGTTCTCTCAACTGATCACGTAACCATGTACGTGCAAGATCACCGTGCGGGAGCAATACTCTCTGACCTTCCTTCAATTCGCTTTCAAAAGCCTCAAGCATGCCTTCGGCCTGGAAAGGACCTTTGACAACCTCTGCAATGATGCCATGTTTGCGCAAAGCATCTGCTGTGGAAGGTCCTACGGCAGCAATTCTCGCTTGATGAATCGAGCGAATGTCCTTGCCTTCCTGTTCCAGATGGCGGAAGAAAAACTCCACGCCGTTCACACTTGTGAAAAACACCCAATCATAGGTATTTAAAGCACTGAAGGCGTCTTTGACACTTTGCTGCGCAGATTCACTGGACGGCATGACCGTCTCAATGACCGGAAACTCATACGGTTCGCCGCCGAGTTCCTCAATGCGATTCACCAGTTCACTCGCCTGACTGCGAGCACGGGTTACCAGAATTCGTTTGCCAAACAGCGGCAGCGCTTCTGCCCATTTCAATTGTTCCCTTTGATTGACGACATCCCCCACCACAATAACAGCTGGCGGTTGGAAATTGGCTGCGATCACTTTCGCTTCTATATCTTCAAGGGTACCTGTAAGGGTATCCTGTTCCGCTCGTGTTCCCCAACGAATCAGAGCTACCGGTGTTTGCGCTGGACGACCATGACGAATCAATTGTTCGCTGATATATCCAATTTTGGCAACCCCCATCATAAATACAAGTGTGCCCGTTGCATTCGTCACTTTATCCCAATGGATACTGCGATCAAGCTTGTCCGGACTCTCGTGCCCCGTAATAATAGAGATGGAAGATGCATAGTCACGGTGAGTGACGGGAATTCCGGCATACGCAGGTACACTTATTGCAGCGGTAACCCCAGGTACAATCTCAAACGGAATTCCGTTTTTGTGCAGCAAATCTGCCTCTTCGCCTACACGTCCAAAGATCGTTGGATCGCCGCCCTTAAGCCGAACTACAACCTTGCCTTCAAGCGCCAGATCAACTAACAGTTGATTGATCTCTTCCTGTTTCATCGTATGCCGATCCGGGCGCTTGCCCACGTAAATCTTGACTGCGCCGGGTTTCATTTGTTTCAACAATCTCGGACTTGCCAAACGATCATAGACTACAGCATCAGCTTTACCGATGGATTCCCACCCTTTTACCGTAATCAGCTTTGCATCCCCAGGACCTGCCCCTACCAAAAAGACCTTTCCCACCATGTCTTCATCCCCTAACTTCTGCCAGTATCTGCTCTGCTCCCCGTTCAATCAATCTCCAAGCCACTTCTTCACCCAGACGAACCGGGTCCTTGCCGATCAGAGCTTCCTTAAGAATCAGTCCACCATCAGGCGTACCGACCATACCTGTTAATTGTAACGTGTTTTCACCATTCAGGGAATCTGCATCTTGCTGAGGCACCCACACCGCATGAGCACCGATCGGAACCTGGCAGCCCCCATTCAATACACTGAGAAAACGGCGTTCCGCCTGTACAGGAAATGCTGTCTCCGGATCATTATACAGCTGCAGCAAGTGCAACAGTTCCTCATCGTCTTCACGACATTCGATACCAAGCGCGCCTTGACCCACTGCCGGAAGGCAAGCTGTTTCAGTCAGGTACTCTGTGATTCGGTCTTCCCAACCCATACGGTACAATCCTGCAGCTGCCAGAATAATCGCATCGAATCCTTCGGTCTCCAGCTTCCGCAGACGGGAATCAATATTGCCGCGAATCGATTCCAATTGCAAATCTGGACGATAGGCTTTCAATTGACTCGACCGGCGCAGACTGCTTGTTCCGACTCTAGCTCCTTCTGGCAGTTGATCCAGAGTTAGTCCACCATTAGAGATCAGCGCATCCCGTGGATCTGCACGACGGGGAATAGCACCATTGATTAATCCTTCGGGTAACTCGGAAGGCATATCCTTCATGCTATGCACAGCCATATCAATCGTACGATCAAGCATCGCTTGTTCAATCTCTTTGACAAACAAACCTTTGCCTCCGACTTTTGACAACGTTACATCCAGAATGAGATCTCCCTTGGTAACAATCTTATGTATTTCAAAGTCAAAAGCTAATCCTTCCCGCTCACAAATATCGCGTAAATCCTGAATGACATGGCCTGTCTGGGTTAGCGCAAGCGCGCTCTGTCTACTTCCAACTTTAATTATACGCATATCTACACTTCCTCCTGATTACGGGATATCCAGTCCCCGATTTCTTCTTCGGTCCACCACCGAAAATGGCCTGTACGAATATCTTCTAATATGTTCATTTCAGTTAATTGCCGAAGCAACGTACTTCTGAGACTTGAACATGATACGCGTGACTTCACCTCGGTCCTCATCTGGTGCAAAAACTCAAGGTACGTCTCATACTCATCACCGAACTGTCGTTCGAGTGTGGCACGTATCTCCGCAGCTGCTGCCGGTCCCGCTCCTGCTGTGGATATCGCTATGCTTAATCTCCCACGCCTTACCACGCTTGGTGTAATAAAGCTGCTGTGCTTCGAAGACATTGCGTCATTCACCAATATGCCCGCAGCCTCAGCATCCCGAACCACAGTTGAATTGACCTCTGAATGGTCAGTCGCTGCATATACGAGAAAGGCCCCCCGCAAATCTCCATTGCGGTAGGACCGGTCTATCCATTGAATTCGGGATTCATGATGCAGTTGTTTTAATACGGGAGTAAGCTCCGGACTAATGACCGTAATCTGTGCCTCGGCATGCAGCAATCCCTTAATTTTACGTTCGGCAACATGTCCACCACCAACCACGCAGCACTTCTTGCCTGAAGTATTCACAAATATCGGCGTGTAACGGTCCATCCCCTTCACTCTCCCGTCCAACGATGAAACGCAGAATACGCATTGGATAAAAAACTTATTATGACAAATCCATACCCGATCAGTGTCCATCTTGCCATGATAATTGTAGAGAACTGTTTCCTTCTCTTGGATACGAAGTAACCCACATAGATGGCTATAGCAAGACCTGTCGAAATAACTTTGAGATCCAAGAGTAGAATCCAGCGTCTTTCCGCCACAATGGATAATACGGCAAGCATCACAGAAACACCAAGGAGCGGTGTTCCTATCAACGTAGCACCATCCATATACTTACCGATCACTTCCAGGCTTGGCAGCCGTCGCATCGTATCATTCCACTTTTTTTTCTTCAACTTACGGTGCAAGAACAGATATAACAAGGCAAATACCGTAGCAACGGTTAACGCCGCAAAACCAAGATTCGCCAAGGTAATATGCATGATAAGTAACCCATGTACCGTTTGCCAGTTATGCAGTGATATCTCTCCGGCCGTAAACCACAGTCGGTTTAATACCGTAACGGAAAAACCTACAACATTCAGCAACAAAATCACAAATTCGGAACGCTGAATGCGAGTCATGACGAGAGACATCAGCACAATACTGAATGAAAATATAAACAAAAAATCAAAGGTAGTGTAGATGGGAAAATGGCCTTCAGTCCACATGCGCAATATAACATGCGTTACCTGCAATCCCCAAACAACGACAAGAAACCCTGTGCCTGTCCGCTTCGCCCCCGCATTGCGTCGAATGCAGTCCGAGAAATAGAACAGTAGGCTCAGGGCATACATATAGATTAGAGCTTCATAGACTTGTTCAGCAAGGGTCAAGCTGCCCACCCGCCTTATACGCCTGCCGGAGCATAAGCCGGCACGGGGTCTTGCCGGTTTTCGTTAAGGTGAGCGGCTGGTTTCGCCAGAGCTGTGGCATCACTCTGACTCACTTTTTCAGCGGCCATCTCTACTGCATCTTCCAGAGCGAAAATCTGAGTAAACATGCGTAGAGCTTCATCACCTTGCTTCGTGCCTGCCATTTCCTTAATACGATTAATCGGATCTGTCGTCATTTGGTTCACAATACTCTTGGTCAAACGACGAATGACTTTACGTTGATGTTCATCGAGCTCAGGCAGTTTATTAAAGAGGCTATCCATCGTTTCTTCATGAATGGAGACACCTTTTTCCTGCAAAGCGCGAATAACGGGACGAACACCCAACGTTTTGAGCCAATGGTAATAATCCTCCATCTCAAGCTCGATCATTCTCTCAATCTTGGCAGCTTCCACCTTACGCATCTCCAGGTTGCTCTCCACGATTCCTTCCAGGTCATCAATGTCATAGAGAAATACATTGGATAATTCACCAATCGCCGGATCAATATCGCGTGGAACCGCAATATCAATCAGGAACAATGGACGAGATTGACGACGCTTCATGCTCTCCCGTACTACTGCTGCATCCATGACATAACGTTCAGCTCCAGTGGAACTAATCACAATATCAACTTCATTAAGTCGATCTAACGCCTGTTCCATCGTACAAGGTGTGCCCCGGAACTTGGCTGCCAATTCTTCAGCTCTTGCAAGCGTACGATTCGCCACGATGACCTCGGATGCCCCGTTGGCATAGAGATGTTTCACGGTTAGTTCACTCATCTTGCCGGCACCCAAAATGAGCACTTTCTTGTCTGTGAACATGCCAAAAATCCTCTTACCGAGTTCAACAGCAGCGTAACTGACAGATACGGCGCTCTCCCCGATGGATGTCTCCGAATGTGCCCGCTTACCCAGCGTAACGGCCTGTTTAAATAACTTATTAAACCAGGTACCTGTTGATTTCTCTTCCTGCGCTTTAAGAAAAGCCTGTTTCACCTGTCCAAGAATCTGAGTCTCACCAATGACCATGGAATCTAGTCCGCAGATGACACGGAACAAATGGCGCATGGCTTGATCATCTTCATATATATATAAGTGTTGCGTAAATTCTTCCCGTGGTACATTAAACCATTGTTCCATGAATGTTCGAATAAAATAACCACACATGTGAAGACGGTCCACCACAACATACAACTCGGTACGGTTACATGTGGCTACGATTACACCTTCCAATACACTCTTGGTCAGCTTGAGCTGCTGCAGCGCTTCAGACAAGTCCTTTTCTGCAAATGTGAATCGTTCCCTAACCTCTACAGGCGCCGTGCGATAATTCAAACCAACGACAACGATGTGCATTGCAAGTTCACCTGCCTAATAAATTTCCAATCAAAGTGCTTACTGCATATGTCTATCCATTTATGATTGACATGGTTAATTATATCACACATCATAGCCGTGACCGGGTCATTTTTATGAAATGTTTATGAAATCACCATGTTCATCATCATATGCACTGTCATTTATTGTAGTGTCTCACCAAAGTTCACTGTTATGCGTTAAAAAGTGTCGATTATGAATATTCATAACGATACGCATATTAAAACAAATAGCCATGGAATTATTCCATGACTATTAAAGTTTGGGAGGTTATGTGTCCATCCCGATATGTGAACATTGTGTATGCAATATACTTTTTATTTAAACCCGTTCAGTCTGGTTGTTCATCTCTGGTGTTTCAACTTGCAATTCGCCCAATCCACGTACCAACTTCTTTGCATACGTTTTTTCAGGCTTTAATACGGATACCAGGTAGTCAATAGCAAGCTGTGGATCTACGGTCTCCCCACAAGTGTAACAGTCTATTGCTGCAAAACCTCTCTCAGGATACGTATGAATGGAGAGATGGCTCTCAGACAATAGTACAAGTACGGTTGCTCCCTGTGGATCAAACTGCTTGGATTGTACGGACATCACTGTCGCGCCACATGCCTCCGCTGCTTCAACCATTTGGGCTTCCAGATACTCTGCATTGTTCAGTAGATTAAAGTCGACACCCCAAGTATCAACAGCAACGTGTCTTCCGAAAGTTGAATATTCCACCCTTCGGTTCCCCCTTCCTAGGAATAAAATGTTTGAAAAATTTCATCCGCTAGGACCTACGTCATTCACTTCCCGAGGGAAAAATCTCTCGCAACATATAATGTCCTGAGTGAATCCTGGTTCCTATATTGTTTTCAACGAGATTAAAAATAACATTGAATCAGAGTGAAATCAACCCTTTTCCAGAAGATTGTAAAATAAATATGCTCAATTCGGAATATTCGATTTCACATCAAAAAATCCCCCTGAAACCTCCGCATTGGCGAGTGCCACTGCCCGGAAGATACAGGGGAATTCATTATATACATACACGTTTATAAACATACAATTTTAAGCTAATAAGCTTCAAGCTCAAACAATCGTTTTTGATGACGAGCAAGCGTCTCATCAATATGATGGAGCTGATCAGCAGTCGCATCTTTTCTAGTATCCAGCAGTGAATCGATCTCGGCATACACACGGTTGATTTCGCGTTCTACATCTCTGGCCTGGAACAGATGTTGCAATTCAAGCAACGTATTTTTGTATTCATAGATCACTCGGGTGTTCTCCCCGGTCTTCTCCACAATTTTGCGGACAGTGCCTTGAGCATAAACATACGTCATGGTGAACCCTTTATAGATCCGATGAACGACCCCGTCACCTTTAAAAAGTCACAAAGAGCTTCCGGACAACATTGGTCAGATGCAGATTCACCAGGCGGCAAGATAACTCACAGATATAAAACCCTTCTATGCGGTCAAAAGGGAAATGCACTTCTTCTCCACTTACATCCCCCAGCACAACCTCCTGACAACCATTGTCCAACACCTTAACCCGGTGATGAAGCCTGCCATCTTCTGTCATGCGCAAAAACTGATGCATCTGGGGTTCTGACAATTTCAAAGTGGCCTTAACATACTCTGTGGCTAACCGCTGAGCCATACAAATCCCTCAATTCTTTCCCGATTGTTTTGTCTTCCTGCACATGTAGCAGTCATCTCAAAATTCTTCAGGCCGGCATGGCCGGTATTTTGGTACTGTTGGCAATATGCACCTATGCTCATTATACACTACCCTAACGTTATTTTTCTCCAGATCCAGATGATGAATTCTCACGAAATTCCATAAAAAACCGGATTAATCTTGATCTCATCAAAGATTCACTTAGCATGCTCACTTTCCTGCACTAAAACGATATACTATCTCGGTTATCCGTTAATTTCGTTGGTTTCTTCCTCATCAGAAGCACCCTCTGCATCCAGCACTGGTGCATACTTATCTATCTGAGCATGCCTGGTTATGATGTCCCATAACTCTTCTTTCCCCAATCCCTCTTCGGATGAAAACGGTACAAACAAATCCCCTGAACGAAGACCCAGTGATTCCTTAATGACTTTGATATGTTTGGCTCTGCGTGTTTTTGGAATCTTGTCCATCTTGGTCGCTACGACAACCAAAGGCAATCCGTTATGACGAAGCCACTCATTCATCATCTTGTCATCCTTGGATGGCTCATGTCTCATATCCACCATCTGCATAACCAGTTTCAATTCTTCGCGTCCCAACAAGTATTTCTCCATCATTTTGCCCCAGGCAAAGCGTTGCTCTTTGGAAACTTTAGCGTAGCCATATCCCGGGAAATCGACGAAGTAGAGATCCTGATTAATTTTATAATAGTTGAGTTGCTGTGTCTTACCCGGTGTTGAGCTCGTCCGAGCCAAATTTTTACGATTGATCAAACGGTTGATCAGGGAAGATTTTCCCACATTGGAGCGTCCCGCCAAAGCAATCTCTGGCAGACCGTCCTCGGGGTATTGTTCAGGCCGAACGGCACTGATAATAAATTCAGATTGATTTACTTTCATATTGTATCTTTCCTCTCTTGAACGCCTGTGCTATGCATCACCTGTTGAAGGTATTATGCCATGGATTGTTCTATCATACCAAAAAAACCGTTCCAGCGGACGCCGAAGCCTCCGCAGAACGGTCTAATCTTCATACGAACCTTTCGGATACGTGGATCACAGGTGAATTCCTGTCTGCTCAACAAGTGCATGCTGCAATACCTGATCCATATGGGCTACAGGGACAAACTCCACATCTTCCTTGATGCTGTCTGGAATGTCACGCAGGTCCCGTTCGTTATCCTTAGGCAATAATATTTTTTTATAGCCGGCACGATGGGCTGCCAGTGATTTCTCTTTCAGGCCACCAATCGGCAGCACACGTCCACGTAGTGTTATTTCACCAGTCATTGCGATATCCTTGGACACATGTTTGTTCGTCAAGGCTGAGATTAACGCTGTTGCCATCGTAATCCCGGCAGATGGACCATCCTTCGGAATTGCTCCTTCCGGAACGTGGATATGGATATCGTTCTTCTCATGGAAGTCAGGCGAAATTCCAAGCTGTGTAGCTTTGGAACGGGTGTAACTGAATGCGGCTTGTGCCGATTCCTTCATGACATCCCCCAGTTTACCTGTGAGAGTCAATTTACCTGTTCCAGGCACAACAGTCACTTCAATGACAAGGGTATCTCCACCCACTTCAGTCCACGCCAGACCCGTTACGGTACCAATCTGATCTTCAAGTTCGGCCATTCCATAACGGAACTTGCCAGGTCCAAGGTAGTCTTTGATCTCATCTGATGAGATGTTAATCTGACCTTCCACACCAGATACGATGTTCTTGGCAGCTTTCCGGCACAACGAAGCCATCTGCTGTTCCAGATTACGCACACCTGACTCCCGTGTATATTCACGAATTACACGCAACAACGCGTCATCCGGGATTTCCAATTGCTCTTCTTCCAGACCATGGTCCTGCTTCTGCTTGGGCAACAAATAGTTTTTCGCAATTTGCAGCTTCTCCAGCTCCGTGTAACCAGGGATGTTGAGCATTTCCATCCGATCCAGCAATGGACGCGGAATATTGTGTACCGTGTTGGCAGTTGTTATAAACATAACGTTGGATAAGTCAAACGGCAATTCGACAAAGTGATCACTAAACGTATTATTCTGTTCCGGATCAAGCACCTCAAGTAACGCTGCGGAAGGATCTCCGCGGAAGTCTGAAGCCATCTTATCGATCTCGTCCAGCAGGAATACCGGATTCAGTGAACCTGCCGTTTTCATCCCTTGGATGATACGCCCAGGCATTGCTCCTACATAGGTGCGTCGGTGACCACGAATCTCGGCTTCATCCCGTACGCCGCCAAGAGATATTCTTACAAACTCCCGACCCAGCGATCTGGCGATCGAACGAGCAAGTGATGTTTTACCGACCCCTGGAGGTCCAACCAGACAGAGAATTGGCCCTTTGAGCTTCTTGACGAGCTTCTGGACAGCCAGATATTCAAGCACACGCTCTTTGGGCTTTTCCAGTCCGTAATGATCTGCATTGAGCACATCTTCGGCTTTTTGGATATCCAGATCATCCGCTGTCATCTGACTCCAAGGAAGGCCAAGCAGCCAATCCACGTAGTTGCGAATGACTCCGCCCTCGGCTGAACTTGCAGGCATTTTCTCCAGTCGATCAATTTCTTTCTCTACCTTTTCTTTCACCTTGTCCGGCAAGCCGAGTTCTTCCATCTGAGTGCGAAGTTCCTCGACCTCACCCGCACGGCCTTCTTTTTCACCCAGTTCTTTCTGGATCGCTTTCATCTGCTCGCGCAAATAATATTCCTTCTGCGTTTTCTCCATCTGTTTCTTCACACGTTGGCTGATCTTGCGTTCAAGCTCCAGCACTTCGCGCTCATTGTTCAGGATATCCAGCAATTTCTCCAGACGTTCCCGAACGTCGATGGTCTCCAGAATTTCCTGTTTATCCTTGATCTTCAAGGACAGGTGACTCGTGATGACATCGGCCAGACGTCCTGGTTCTTCGATGTCAGACACCGCTGCGAGTGTCTCTGGTGTCACTTTTTTGGACAGATTAATATAATTCTCGAACTGGTTCAGAACAGTACGCATCAAGGCATCCGTCTCCGGATGGGTATTCTCCTCTTCAGGCAGCTCTTTAGCCAGTACTTCATAATATTCCTCGTTGTCCGTATATTCAATAATTTCAGCCCGTTCCAAGCCTTCCACGAGTACACGAATCGTACCGTTCGGAAGCTTCAGCATCTGTCTGACCTTGGCCACGGTTCCGATTCTGAAAATGTCCTCTTGTGTTGGTTCTTCAATATTTACTTCGGCTTGGGAACATAGGAGAATCAGATGTTCTTCTACCATCGCTTTTTCTAAAGCCTTGACCGATTTCTCCCGGCCCACATCGAGATGCAGTACCATACTCGGGTAGACGAGAAGTCCTCTTAAAGGCAGTAAAGGAAAACGACGACCTTTCGCTTTGCTCGGTCCCATCGCTTTCGCACCTCCAATGGCTCTCAGGTTGTAGTCATTCATTATTCTATCAAATGTTCACATAAAAAACCAATGAAGGGAAGCGCTTAGCAGCTTCCCGAATCTGTAACCTGTCCTGGACGAGGCACGTCCGCACGCAAATAGGAAGCGGATGCCGGTGGAAAAATCTCCGGTGCAGGTGCAACTGTCTCCTCTGCAAGCTTCGTTTGTTCCATCTGTTGTAATTCCGGAACCCAGGCAAATACTTCACGGAATACGTCCTGTACCGTATCTACCGGGATAACGCGCAAGCCATCCAGATTCTCAAAAATGGACTGCCAGTTCTCCGCGGGAATAATAACGGTCTTCGCTCCTGCCTGAAAGGCAGCCTCCACCTTGGCCAGCACGCCACCAATAGGCTTAACCCGACCATGAATACTGATCTCGCCAGTCATCGCTGTCTCATGATCCACAGGGCGTCCCTGAATGGCTGATGTAATGGCAGTCGCCATCGCAATCCCGGCAGATGGACCATCAATAGGCGTCCCACCTGGGAAATTCACGTGTAAATCGTAATCATTCGGACGAATACCCATGGCTTTTAATACGGTTAACACATTTTCAACCGACCCTTTGGCCATACTTTTTCGCCGGAGTGTACGCGAACCGCCTCCAATCTCTTCTTCATCCACAACGCCTGTAATGTTGATTCGGCCTTGATCTTTAAGAGCCGGAACAGCAGACACTTCGATCTCCAAAATGGTTCCCATATTCGGCCCGTATACCGCCAAGCCGTTAACAAACCCCACCTGCGGCTGTGTAGGGACCTTCCGATCAGGCCGTGGCTGAATCTGGCTGCTACCCGCCACCCACTCCACATCAGACGCCTGAAGCGTCTCACGCTTCTCTGTCAGCGCAAGTCCAGCAGCCAGCTGGATGATATTGACTGCTTCACGTCCATTGGTTGCATATCGCTTGACCACATCAACGGCATCCGGACATGGACTGAACCCTATTTTCTGAACAGCATCCTCTGCAATTCGCCCAATCTCCTCAGGCAACAAAGGACGGAAATAAACTTCCATGCAGCGGGAACGCAAAGCTGGTGGCAATTCATGAGGCGAACGAGTCGTTGCTCCAACAAGGCGGAAATCGGCCGGCAGGCCATTTTGAAAAATATCGTGGATATAAGCAGGAGTATGCGTGTCTTCCGAGTTATAGTACGCACTCTCCAAAAACACCTTGCGATCCTCCAACACTTTCAACAGCTTATTCATCTGAATCGAATGTAATTCACCAATTTCATCAATAAAAAGCATTCCTCCATGCGCTTTCGTCACAGCGCCCGGTTTTGGTTGGGGAATACCAGCAACGCCCATAGCTCCTGCTCCCTGATATATCGGATCATGAACCGAACCAATTAAGGGGTCCGCAATACCACGCTCATCAAAACGGGCTGTTGTTGCATCCAGCTCCGTGAATTTGGCGTCTGGCTTGAAAGGAGAAGATGGATTCTTCTTGGCCTCTTCCAACACAACCCTTGCGGCAGCTGTCTTCCCGACTCCGGGAGGGCCATAAATGATAACATGTTGCGGATTCGCACTGCATAATGCAGCTTTAAGGGCACGCAACCCATCTTTTTGCCCAACAATATCGTTAATGGTAGCTGGACGCGTCTTCTCCGACAGCGGCTTGGTGAGTGAGATCGAACGCAGCTTGCGCAGCTTCTCCAGTTCCTTGCGAGATTCACGCTCAACGGCACTGCGGTTTGTTTTCTGGCCACGCAGCAGGTTCCAGAAATACAAACCAATCACCACTCCAAAAAATAACTGAATCAACATGATGACCATACCAAATTCCATGTCTTCACATCCTCCTATTTTGTCGCTATTCTCATATGAGATCATGCTAATACTTGGTAGTATAGCCTTTTCAACGCGACGTAAACGGGCGATGCGGAATTTGTATGCGAGAAAATAAAAAGCCCGCCATCGCTGGCGAGCTTTTGTTGTAACAAGATATGAATCAATCAGTGCGAACGACCAGGAATAACACCTGTCTCTTCGTAGGCTTCGACGATTTTGTCGATCTCTTTTTTTAATTCCTCAACCATGATTTCTTCAGGCACTTTACGGATCATCTTGCCGTGACGGAACAAGAGACCTTCTCCACGAGCACCGGCAATCCCGATATCCGCTTCTTTGGCCTCACCTGGACCATTAACCGCACAACCCAACACCGATACTTTAATCGGCACCTTCAGTTTGGAGATATACTCTTCCACTTCGTTGGCAATGGAGAACAGGTCGATATCCAAACGTCCACACGTTGGGCAGGAGATCAATGTAGCTGCATTTGTGATGAGTCCAAATGTTTTGAGCAGATCACGAGCAACCTTGATTTCTTCTACCGGGTCCGCACTCAGTGAGATCCGCATCGTTGAACCAATACCCATAGAGAGCAAGGCTCCCATACCTGCGGAGCTTTTGATCGTACCGGAGAACAATGTACCCGCTTCGGTAATCCCGAGATGCAACGGATACGGAATGATTTGAGCCGCTTTGGTATACGCCTCAATCGCCATCGGCACATCCGATGCTTTGAGAGACACGATGATATCATGGAAATCAAGCTCTTCCAAAATACCAATGTGATACAATGCACTTTCTACCATAGCATCTGCCGTAGGATACCCGTACTTCTCAAGGAGATGGTTTTCCAAAGACCCCGCATTTACTCCAATCCGAATCGGAATGCCGCGGTCTTTACAAGCCTTAACCACTTCTTCCACTTTTGCACGTTTACCGATGTTCCCTGGATTAATCCGAACTTTATCGATGCCGTTCTCAATCGCAAGTAAAGCCAGCTTATAATTGAAATGAATGTCCGCTACGAGCGGTATATGAATGCGTTTTTTGATTTCCTTGATGGCTGCGGCAGCTTCCTCATTATTCACCGTTACACGTACCACTTGACAACCCGCTTCTTCCAGTCGCAGAATCTCTGCAACCGTTGCTTCAACGTCTGCCGTTTTGGTTGTACACATACTTTGGATAATGACTTCGTTACTGCCACCGATCGTTACGTTTCCCACTTTTACGGGACGTGTATCCTGTCTTAAATACATGAGTGATTTCTCTCCCCACAACGTCAAAGCTCCACCCTGACAGAGACATGAATTCGCCTTCTGCCAAAGTGGAGAACTGACAAGTCTATATTTCAGAGTTCAACGGGATTCAGGCCTTTATTAGGCGCTCTCTTCCTGCTTATCGTCCTTCGATTGGCTTAGTTCAGGCACGACTCTTTTCTCAACAACTTCTTCGGTAATGACACAGTTCGTAACATCTTCACGTGAAGGCACTTCATACATGATTTCCAGCATGATACCTTCAATGATGGCACGCAATCCACGTGCACCTGTGTTACGTTTAATTGCTTCTTTTGCAATCGCGAGCAATGCAGCTGGTTCAAATACCAGATTCACATTATCCAGCTCAAGCAGTTTTTGGTACTGTTTGGTAAGCGCGTTTTTTGGTTCGGAAAGAATCCGTACCAGCGTATCTTCATCCAGTGGCTCCAAAGTGGAGATGACTGGCAGACGGCCTACAAATTCCGGAATCAGACCAAATTTCAGCAAATCTTCCGGCAATACCATACCCAGGTATTCACCTGGTTTCAGATCTTTTTGCTCAGAAACAGTATTAAAGCCAATGACTTTTTTACCGATCCGGCGTTTGATCATTTGCTCCAGACCATCAAAGGCACCGCCGCAAATGAACAGGATGTTCGTTGTATCGATCTGAATGAATTCTTGATGAGGGTGTTTACGACCACCTTGTGGTGGTACAGAAGCCACAGTTCCTTCAAGAATTTTCAAGAGAGCCTGTTGCACACCTTCGCCCGATACATCACGAGTAATGGATGGGTTTTCGGATTTACGCGCTACTTTATCAATCTCATCGATATAAATAATGCCACGCTCTGCTTTTTCCACATCATAATCAGCAGCTTGGATTAGTTTGAGCAGGATGTTCTCTACATCCTCACCCACATAACCCGCTTCTGTTAATGACGTAGCATCCGCAATAGCAAAAGGAACATTCAGAATTTTTGCCATCGTTTGCGCAAGCAACGTTTTACCAGAACCTGTTGGTCCTAACAGCAAAATGTTACTCTTTGACAATTCAACGTCTTCAATTTTGCTTTGTGTGTTGATCCGTTTGTAGTGATTATACACGGCAACAGACAATGATTTTTTCGCTTGTTCCTGTCCAATAACATATTGATCCAGAATATTACGAATTTCTTTTGGTTTCGGAATATCTTTCAGGTCTACTTCTTCATCGTGACCAAGTTCTTCCTCAACGATTTCGGTGCAAAGTTCGATACATTCATCACAAATGTACACGCCTGGTCCAGCGACCAACTTGCGTACCTGCTCCTGAGATTTACCGCAAAAAGAGCATTTCAATTGCCCTTTCTCATCGTTAAATTTAAACATGAAACCACCCCTTTAGGAATTGATCGGTCTACTGAGCACCTGGTCAATAATGCCGTACGTCTTAGCTTCTTCAGCGCTCATGAAGAAGTCACGGTCGGTATCCCGCTCAATTTTCTCAAGAGGCTGACCCGTACGATCGACGTATATTTGATTCAGTTTCTGACGTGTTTTAATAATCCATTCTGCGTGTATCTTAATATCCGCAGCCTGTCCTTGAATGCCGCCAAGCGGCTGATGAATCATTACTTCGCTGTTTGTCAGCGCATATCTCTTGCCAGGTGCACCGGCTGTCAGCAATAACGAGCCCATGCTTGCTGCCATCCCTACGCCAAATGGTAGATACATCCGGCTTGATAAATTGCATCGTATCGTATATACCCATCCCTGCGGTGACAGAACCACCAGGTGAATTAATGTACAAGCTGATATCCTTCTCAGGATCGTCGGCTGCCAAAAACAAAAGCTGTGCTATGACAAGATTGGCTACATCGTCATCAATCGCACTGGTTAGAAAGATAATGCGATCTTTCAGCAAACGCGAATATATATCGTAAGACCGCTCGCCTCGATTAGTTTGTTCTATAACCATTGGCACCAGACTCATGAGACCAACCTCTTTTCTACATGTAATTAGACATAGGCCACCTGTAAAGCAAACCCAAATTCATTCTAACACTTTCCTGTGACAATGTCATTTTTCACAAGAGGGGTCAGACATCCGTTTGTTTACTTTTTAGCCTGATCATATTTAACCATGTTTTCTATGTATGTGCAAATTGAAGGCATCCTATGCCGTCTTGCCGTTTTTTATTTCATGAAGTACATAGGTATGTAAAAAGTGTACGTGGATCAATAAAATTAGTATTCATCCATATAATTACTTCATTTTCTATAAAATGGATGTCATAATTTAAAAATAAGGCACGCAATAATTCACGTGCCTTATCGTTTATTCAACTGACAAGTTGATAACAGCTTGTCTTATTTTTCGTCAGCTTCTGCAACAACTTCTTCAGCTGGAGCTTCAACTGGTTCAACAACTGTGCTGTTCTCAACGAGAACATCAATCGTTTTACGCAGTTTTACTTCATCGCGAAGGCTGTCCAGGGAACCATTACCTTCGAGGATGCCACGGATCTCATCAGCAGGACGCTTGTAAGATTCAGCCATTTTCTCGAGTTCTTGATTCACTTCTTCGTCAGATACTTCAATGTTTTCCGCTTTACCTACAGCTTCAAGCACCAGGTTGTTGCGAACACGTTTGGAAGCATCTTCTTGCATTTGTCCTCTCAGGTCAGCTTGAGTCTGGCCAGAGAAGCTCAGGAACATTTCAAGGTTCATACCTTGGTTACGCAGACGGTTGTCGAAATCACGCATCATGTTTTGTACTTCGCTCTCAACCATTGCAGCAGGAATGTCCACTTCAGCATTCTCAGCCACTTTTTCTACAACTGCATTTTCTTGTGCAGCTTTGGCTTCGTCAGCTTTACGGGATTCCAATTGTGTTTTCAGGTCAGCTTTGTACTCTTCAAGTGTATCGAATTCGCTAACATCTTTAGCAAACTCATCATCCAATGCAGGAAGCTGTTTGCGTTTGATTTCGTGAATTTTCACTTTGAATACCGCTTGTTTGCCAGCAAGTTCTGCTGCATGGTAGCTCTCTGGGAAAGTCACTTCTACGTCTTTGAAGTCACCTGTGGACAGACCCACAACTTGCTCTTCAAATCCAGGAATGAATGTGTTGGAACCCAGTTCCAGGGAATAACGCTCAGCTTGTCCACCTTCGAAAGGTACACCATCAACGGAACCGTCGAAGTCGATTACTGCAACGTCGCCGTTAGCAGCGGAACCTTCGTCAATTACAACGAGTTCAGCGTGACGTTGTTGAAGACGCTCAAGTTCTTCAGTCACTTCTGCGTCAGTTACTTCACCTTTTGCTACAGCAACTTCGATTCCTTTGTACTCACCAAGAGTAACTTCAGGTTTCACAGTTACTTTTGCTTTGAACTTGAATGTTTGTCCTTTAGCAAATTGTTCAACATCTACGTCAGGACGATCAACCGGGAAGATATCCGTTTGGTCGATTGCTTCTGTATAAGCTTCAGGAAGCAAAATGTCGATTGCTTCTTGATAAAGGCTCTCTACACCAAAACGTGCTTCGAAGATGGAACGTGGTACTTTACCTTTACGGAATCCAGGTACGTTTGCTTGTTTAACCACTTTATTAAAAGCTTTGTCGAGTGCTGCAGTTACACGATCTGCATCCACTTCAACCTCAAGAACCCCAAGGTTCTTCTCTATCTTTTCCCAAGTTGCTTTCATTGTATACTTTCCCCTCCAAAATTCACATGTTCACGTAGGCAATCACGTACAAAATAACCATTTTAGTATAAACAAGATTAGATTCTTTTTCAAGGGGAATCCCTTGATACGGTTTAAGGAAAACGTTTCCGGCCTCGATTAACCATCCAAACCGGCAGATACAAACTGTTTCATGGAACGATAAGCCTGCTCCAGTCGAAAGCGCATCGCGCCTGTCACAGCATACATTGAGCGGGTATTCTCCTCATCATGCGAACCACCCAGACTGTCTGCAACGGTCATATGTAGAGCTGCTGCCCATATATCTGTCATGGAATCATTTTCTTCCAGCATCGATACATAATCACGGGTTCCATACACCGCCATGACATATTGTATCCACAGTTCCTGGGCAAAATAAAAGAGCGTAGGTTCATGAACCTCCGTCTGATCTGCCACTCGTTCCAGAATCTGAACGATTTGGATTGGGAATTCCTCTGGTCTAAGAGGCACGGTGTCGATCTCGACTTCAACCTGCTCTTCACCTCTCGTAAACAGGATCATACCTTGAACACCTCGGCGACGCAAGGTTTGCAGCACCCGGAATTGAAGCAGAGGGTGAAGCGACTTATCTTTTAACCAACTTGTAAGTGCCTCGTCAATCTTCGGCAGATCAAGATAGGCCAGCTGCTCCAAAGCCAGCATCGTCTGTTCAGACAGCGGCTCCTCCATGACTGTGCGAAGCATCTTATCTGCATAGCCATCATCCTGTTCAAGCTTCATTCGAGCATGATGCCGTGCCATGTCTTCCTCACTAATCTCTTCTTCTTCTCGTTCTTCAAGCACGACAGGCGAGGTTTCTTCATATTGAGGAAACGCAGCCTGAAGCCATTCAAGCAGGGCCCGCCATTCATCATAGTGGCGCTCTTCCTGTCCCTGACATTGCAGCAAAAAGTGAAGCAATTTCATCGCTTCACCATACCGTTCATTTTCAAGCATAACTGTCAATTGAATCTGGTAATAGTCCAGCGTCTTAGGAAACAGCACAATATTGTTGTTATGCTCGGTTTCCGGGGTCGTGGATTCCTTAATGGGAGCACCTCCTCTATATCCTGAATATCCAGTTGGAATCAACCTAAATAGATGTATATATTAAAACGATTGTTGATCTATTTTTGAGTTCTCCTGATATTCTAACATAACCTTAAATATAATGAAAAAAACGTTACTGCCGCAAAATATCATATACGAAAAACAGTTTAAAATAAAATGCTTGATATTCCTGTATGCATATGATAACATCAATTTTGCTTGAAAAAATTCATGTCTCAGTAGCTCAGCTGGATAGAGCAACGCCCTTCTAAGGCGTCGGTCGGGGGTTCGAATCCCTCCTGGGACGTATTAAAAAGGAGCTTCCTTCGGGAAGCTTTTTTTGCGTTCTAGGGATGAGAACCCCAACGGTTCGTCGGAGCATTCACTTCGTTATATGCTCTATGCCGCTGTATTGGAGCGTCCGCACGAGGCACCCACGGTCCATTGGGTGTTTTTTCATTTCATTGCTCAATATTGACATAGAATGTTATGCTTACGGAGTGGATTATGTAACAATCCATACATATTAACTTCTTAGGAAACAGGAGATTTTATCAATGTCATCTTCAATACAGCAGCACTCACCTATCCATACCGAGGAAGAGCATTCTTCGACATCCAAAAGATTCGGCCTGTTGTTAGCAGGCATTATCGTCATCGCCGCTACCATGAGATCACCGATTACAGCAACCGGACCTGTAGTGGAGATGATCCGCTCAGATACAGGTATCGGCCATACAATGGTCGGGCTTCTGACCTCACTTCCTTTGCTTGCCTTTGCAGCAGTCTCTCCTTTTGCACCACGTCTTGCCAAGCGGTTAGGACTCGAATCTGCTCTGCTATTGGCTGTTATGATTGTAACCATTGGGGTGGCCTTACGCTTGTTGCCTTCCGTTCTCTCCTTATATGCAGGAACCGCAATTTTGGGGTGCGGCATTGCATTAAGCAACGTGCTTTTGCCAAGTTTGATCAAACGTGATTTTCCATTGCGGGTAGGTATCGTCACCGGATTATACTCTGTATCCATGAACATATTTGGCGCCATCGCCTCAGGTGTGAGTGTGCCCGTAGCAGGAGCCACATCTATGGGTTGGCGTGCTTCGTTAGGCATGTGGGCCTCGTTGTCCATATTGGCGCTTCTCTTGTGGCTCCCCCAGATCGCCGCAGGACGTCAGCGAATGTTATTCATAGCCACACAAAGTGAAGGGACGCCTGTACGTCTACGGACCTCTTCTCTGGCCTGGTTCATTACTTTATTTATGGGTCTGCAATCTCTAATATTCTATACAACGATTACCTGGCTTCCCGAGATTCTCGCTGAGCAAGGATTCAGCCCCACCTCAGCAGGGTGGATGCTCTCCCTAATGCAGATGGTTAGTGTACCGGCTACCTTTATCGTTCCAATCCTCGCTGGCCGAACGCGAGATCAGCGTGTTCTAACCGCGATAACGTGCTCTTCTTTAATTGTCGGGTATGCTTTATTGTTAACTGGTATCGCTTCGCTCGTTACCATTGGTGTCACGTTGGCAGGAATAGGTGCTGGAGCTTCATTTGGAATGGTAACCATGTTCTTCGTCCTTCGCACAAAAGATGCCAGACAAGCTGCCAGCCTGTCCGGGATGGCTCAGTCCTTCGGATATATGCTTGCTGCAGTGGGACCTCTACTGTTCGGCATGCTTCATGACTGGACAAAAGGATGGACCCTTCCGTTGCTAATACAGGTCATTCTGGCCATCGCTTTGCTAATCGCAGGGATTCAGGCCAGCAAAAATAGAATGATCGGTTAGCCATTTACAATTCATTTATAAAAACAAAACGGCCTCCATCCTGCAAATCAGGATGGAGGCCGTTTATGCATAGAACAATTCCTTCATTAATTTATTCAATTTTAATCAATTTCAATGAGGAATGAAGTTACTTCACTTTTACCTTAATCGTGTCTGTGCTGGTAACGCCGGCTGCGTTAATTAACTCTGCCCGATACGTATACGTGCCCGATGCTTTCCCGGACAGTGTAGTCACAGCACTTTGCGCATAAGGTGTAGCCGAACGGAGTTCTTGCGTATCAATCAACTTATCATTTTCATAGAGACGATACTCTGTAGCGTTGGTCCCCCACCACAGGTTCATGGTCACCTTATAATGGCCGTCGCCATCCCAGTTATCCTGAGAGAGAACCGCTTTGCCTGGCGTTGCGTTGGTAACCCGAACAGTCAACGTTTGACTACGCGTTGTTCCCTTGTCGTTAGTCAGCTCAGCCACGTACGTATACGTGCCATTGGCTTTGCCCGTGATCTTCGTCTGAGCAAACTGCGCCCAAGGTGCGTTGTAAGTCAACTTTTGCGTATCAACCAAAACCCCGTCCTCATATAACTTGTAGCTAGTTGCGTTCTCGCCCCACCACAGGTTCATTGTAACGATATACGCGCCCTCTGGTAAGCCGTTGCCTACCCAGTTATTGTGAGACAATACAGGCGTACCTGGGGCCTTAGTTGCCGGAGTTTCTGGTTCGGTCTCCACGGCTTCCAATTTCAGTGCCGTATTGGCTGTACCCGAAAGCCCCTGTTGGTCTTTTACCGTAAGTTCAACAGAATACTCGCCTGCTTCAATTCCCTCCAAAGGAAGGCTGAAGGTACCATCAGCTTGTACTTCAAAGACTCCTTCTTTATAAACCGAACCATCCTCTTTTTTCACAACATACGTTGCTTCCAGGGAAGCGGCCGGATCAAACGTGATGTCCCATCCGCTGGCAAGCGCAGGAGCTACACGGAAGTACAAGTCCTCCACGCTACCATTAAGAACAGCAGACTCATCCTCTTTGAACTCCAACGCTTCTGGTGCAGTTACAGCCGGAGCTGTCTTTTTCACCAAAAATGGCGAAGTGTCTTCCTTATAAGTTTTGCCGTCCGTACCAATAGTAGTGATGTCTACCGTATATAAACCATCAGGAATCTCAGTCACTTCATCGGTTGTGTAATCTGCATATGAGCCGTCCCAAGCAAGGTTGTATCTTGCATTGGCATTGAAGTTAAAATAGTTACCAAAGATGGAGCCGATATAACCATCTTGATAATATCCACCTTCCGGATTAAGACCATCATAGATCTCAATCAGGGCAAATGTCATTGGATTATAAAATTCCATCGCTACATTAAGGGTATCCAACGTACCATCAGCCTTCAATGGATAGTGGAATGGATTTTTTTCAGTACCTTTTACAGTTTCAATATACTTAACTCCACTCAACGTAACATTGAAATGAGCAACATATGGCACAGTAAAAGTATTGGTTCCATTCGAGAACTCGATGTATCCTTGTGCTTCTGTAGTTGCAGTAACCCCACGCGGAACGGTGATTGTCACTGCAAGTTCTTCCTCACCATTCAGAGTGAAGGAACTTTTATCTACGGCAACAGATACACCAGCGACATTACGAGTTGGATTCACATTTACGGTGTAATCCCCGCCACTACCATTCAGCGCTTCAACTTTAATCGTTTTGGTGATCGTCTTTTCATCTGTGCTCAGGAAATTACCGTAGTTGATACTTCCGGTGATATTTTCCTTTTCAACAACAGAGCCACTCTCCGTGTATTGAGTTACATCAAGCACTTTGACAAAAGCTGCAGGATCAATGGTATTAACAGCCTGAATACGGCCAGCACCTTGATCAAATACATCAAACTTGGTTGTATCCAGCACCTTACTATTGTTCATCAGTGCAACTTTGATATCAAATGGTGTCCATTCCGGATGCTTCTCGATCAGCAGCGCAATCAAACCTGCTACATGAGGTGTAGCCATACTTGTACCTGATTTACGATCATAAGCTTGTGCGTAATCTGCGTCTGGCTCATCCTTGCCGTAGGCAGGAATCGTAGACAAAATGCTTGTACCTGGTGCAACAATATCCGGTTTGATGTCCAGTGTTACCTTTGCAGGTCCACGTGAACTGGATGAATTCATTTCATCGCCCGGAGTTTGGGAACGTTCAAAATCACTAAAGCTCACTTCAACGGCTTGGCCTGCGTCCAGCTCAGCCTTGATCACATCTCCATCTTCCTTGGACATGCTCAGTGTTGGAATGAGTTCAAAGTTATCGCCCAGGCTTACACCGATTGGACCGGGAATGTTGTTATATACAATAACAGCCAAGGCTCCGGCCGCTTTGGCATTGGCGATTTTCTCTACAAATGCGAGTTCACCACGCTGTATTAATGCCACTTTACCTGTAAAATCCTTACCTTCAAAATCAGTTGGCTTACCCAGTGCTGCAAATTCAAGCTCATATTTTCCTGTCAAAACAGTTTCAGGGTCTGCTGACAAGCTCCATCCCATCAGATCCAGACGGTAAACCGACTCTGTAATAGCCAGTAGAGCTTCAGTCGGAGCAATTACAGACTCTTCTTCCACAGGGGCAGCTTCAGGAGAAGCTTCAACCGGTGCAGAAGGTGATGCTGATGGAGTATTTTCTTCTGCTATAGCTTCTTCTACATTCGGAACTTCAGCGTCGACAGGCGTTTCAGTTGTAATTCCATCTTGTTCTGATCCAGCAACTAAAGTTTTATCAGAAACCGCGTCCTCCACAGCTGCTGCACTTTCCTCAATAGCAGTTGCGGGTACACCTTGCTCTGAACCTTTAGACTCTTCTGTTCCAGGTGCCGTCCCCAGTTCAGGAGACTGTTCAACCTCTGGCACCGGTTGTTGTTCAGGTTGTGTCTCTTCGCCTTCCTCACCAATCCAGAAGTGAGTATCAGCTGTAATCACCTGGCTAGGTCCTGTAGAGTTACCTACCGTAATAGCCATTGCAGACGCACCTGGAGAACCGAGTGTATAACGGTTGGGTCCGCTGTTACCACTTGCTACAACCGCTGTCACACCAGACAACATCGCATTGTTCAGGGCAACTGAAGTAATATAACTCGGGTCGTTGGCTGCGTTACCCAACGAGAGATTGATTACGTCCATGCCATCTTGAACAGAACGATCAATTCCGCCGAGTACCCATGAGGTTTGACCACTACCATACGGTCCAAGTACACGGTAAGCATAGATATCTGCTTCAGGAGCAACACCAACAATACCATAGTCCCCCGCTTCGCGAGCAGCAACGGTACCCGCTACGTGCGTACCGTGAGATGTGTAATAAGGGCTTCCAAGCTCATTAAGCTCAGGCTCGCCCGATCCTTTCCATTCTTGATATGTTGTTTCATATGGATCATTGTCGTTTCCAACAAAGTCCCATCCGCCTTTGTAAGCTTCCTGCAAATTAGGATGTTCATAGTCAATGCCTGTATCAATGACTCCGACTTTAATACCATTTCCTTTGTAACCCAGATCCCATACTTCAGGTGCACCAATAAAAGGCGCTGTGTCTTTCATGTACGGATTCACTTCATCTGTTTCTGGCGCAATTGTAACTTCAAGGTCAGGATATACGCTGACCACGCCAGGTATTTGAAGCAATTGTCCCACCTGGTTTCCTTTAAGCTCAATCGC
This sequence comes from Paenibacillus sp. W4I10, assembly GCF_030816325.1. Classification (NCBI taxonomy): domain Bacteria; kingdom Bacillati; phylum Bacillota; class Bacilli; order Caryophanales; family Paenibacillaceae; genus Paenibacillus; species Paenibacillus sp. W4I10. The sequence goes on along the minus strand of NZ_JAUSXX010000001.1, from coordinate 6,598,894 downwards.
TACACCATTCAGGGCATATGCATATTCTTCCAATACTTCATGTTTGATTTTCTTCTGAGTGAGGCTATGTACAAATGACTGTTGTTGTTGCTCAACTTGAGTCACAGCCTTTGTTTCCATAGAGGAGGTAAAAGATTTTCCGGAGAGGGTTGATTCACCTTGCGCTACTGCAACAGGTTTATTGGAAAGCTCAACGATCACTCGGGTGTTCTCTCCACCCAGACCTTCCAAGCTTTTATCCAAAAATGGATCTGCGGCAAGTTTTGCTTCCCGTCCTGCAAGAATCTCTCTCCATTGTTTGGCTTCGGCTGTACTGGGTAAGTTGTCAAGCTGAATAACTGAATCTGCGGGAGCGGCTCCAGCAGCGGGGAGAATAATGGAAAAGACCATCAGAACACTTAATAACGTGGATATCAATCGTTTACTCAAGGCTTTGCCCCTCCTTTTAAATGTGAATACGTCACCAAATGATGGGTTCCTGCTGTTTGTGCGTACTGCAATACGCGCTCCAATTTCACCGCCTATCTGCAAGAAGGATTGACCCTTGGTAAATTATTCTATCAAAATACCACATTTTCCTTCTAAATACTTACAAATATGATATAGAAATTACTTATATGGGTCTTGAGTATGATGAAAATATCCATTTGTAATTATTTGTCGTTTGAATATTTCATTTTTAAAATAATGCATCAAAAAAAGACCAAGAGCCTCTTTATCCGAAAGAGATTCCTGGTGTATAGGGGAAGCGTGGTTAGCATACAAAGGATCTTGATAATTCGTTTAACATCGATAAAAATTGCTACATATCACAAAATTCTACTTATTCTGACTTCACGGCTTCAATACGCAGACGTTTGTAATCGGCATACAGAGCATCATCTTTCCAAAGGTGAGGCTTCACGATCTGACTGGTTTCCTTGCATATTTGTTGTATCTCTTCATGACTGAGACCCTCAAAATAGTCCCCTCCAAAATGAGTCAACCAGCCTACTATACCTTGCTCACCATCTTCCAATCTGGTAGGACGGTCATAGTGATAGGCATGACGCACCACAAAACCACGTTGCTCTAAAATATGGCTATATTCTCCGATCGACGGAAAATACCAAGGATTACGTTCCGATGCACGAATGCCCGTGTTTCGCTCCATAACCTGCTCTAATGCATTCACAATGGTCTGCACGTTCCCTTTACCACCAAATTCTGCGACAAAACGCCCTCCAGACTTCAAAGATTTCCATATACTATCCACCACTAATCGCGGGCTTCGCATCCAGTGCAGGGCTGCATTGGAGAAAACGGCATCATACAGTCTATTCGTCTCAAACTGATGACCGTCTCCTTCCACGAACTCAAGTTCAGGGAATTTCTCCCCCGCACGGCGAATCATGTCTGGCGATGCGTCCATGCCAATAACTTCAGCTCCGGTCAGAGAAATTTCATGCGTCAAATCCCCTGTCCCGCAACCCAGATCAAGAATGTATTCCCCTTTTTGGGGTTGAAGCCAAGAGATCAGATTTTTGCCGTATCCGGACACAAAAGCCAGTTTGTTGTCATACTCATCTGCTTGCCATTGATTTAATGATTTCATGAATACCACCGTCGCTTTCGTTATTGATATCCTCATTGTGGCATAGAATTGTTTATTCTTTAAATATATAAATTCTATATTGTTTATAGGTATTACAAATAAACCAATTCCCTCAAAACGCAAAAAAAACTTCCCGAAGGAAGTTTTCTTTTTTTACGTCCCAGGAGGGATACTCTCCTTCCAGTCGAGACTGCGAAGTAGTGCTAACGAAGCGAATGCTGCGACGAACCATTGGGGTTCTTCCCTTGAACGCAAAACAAGAAGCTTCCCGAAGGAAGCTTCTTGTTTTTTTACGTCCCAGGAGGGATTCGAACCCCCGACCGACGCCTTAGAAGGGCGTTGCTCTATCCAGCTGAGCTACTGAGACAAATATGTATAATAAATTTTCGGCGCGGTTCTTATTATACTCTGATTTCTATATTTTTCAATAGTTTTATAAAAAAATTAATAATTATACTTAACCACGGGTTCAAAAGGTCCGGTTTTCAGTACCGAGAAGATGGAATGAAGCTAGAAATGGAGTAGCGGAGCGTAGGCAAACTACGTGAGCAACGGACATTTCGGCTGAATTCCATATTCGATGTTGATGATGCCACTAGGCATCATTCGTAATCAAAGGCGATAAATGTACTTTACCGTATTATTCTCATACTCCAGTCCCTTTGAGAATATGATAGCTTGAACCAGGTTATATTGAGGAGATTGGGACATTTAGAGTAAGATTAACATCAGACATTTTCAATGTCAGAATTGCTGGGTAATCTTTTGCATACATACATTTCAATGATCCATTGAAGGAGAGAATCGTCATGAGACAACTTTTATCAGCCCTGTCCTACTTTAGTATTTTCTTTGCTCCGTTCCTGTTTCCGATCATTATATGGATTGTTGCCAAGGATGATTACATTGAGGGACATGCAAAACGTGCCTTATTCTCACATGTATTCCCCTTTCTCGCTGCCATTCCGTTATTTTATTTCTTCGTGACTGCGCATAGTCTGGGTTCCGCCGTTGGGTTTGTCATTTTATTCTTTGTGATTTACGGATTAAGCTTTGTGTACAATGTGGTTAAAGGGATTCAAGTACTGCGCGAGTATGCTTGATCACATCTCCACCTGATCTGACCATTGCATAACAAAACCCGCCGTTCAACAACGGCGGGTTTTCCAGTTACAGATACAGTCAGAGCAACCAGTAACAGCAACAGGTCACATCTACATGTAGCTCAACATCGAACTCTATCCCGCTAACACCACATGTATTGCCGGAGCGTTACCTGTTAAGCCTGCCCGATCAGATAACGCTGAAGTGTTGGACCAAGCAAACCAAAGGCAAACAACTCACTTTGAAACCGAGCTTTATCTTCTTCGACTGTCATGCCTTCACTGTTCTCAAATGCGGTATCTGTCGCCTCTTCAAACGCAGTATGCATATTATTGTTATACCAGTCGATCGCCGAATCGGAGTGATTGCGTACAATCCGAACAACTTCCAGCGAATTTCCGGGCTGTGTTGAGGCCACGTATACAAGTAACGACGGATCTCCGGCATTTCCAGGCTGCACTTCAACCTCTGCACAAGACAATCCATCTACCTCGGTTAATCTGCGTATTTTGGCATCTTGAATGGCATACATTCGTCATCGCGCTCCTTTTCCTTTGTGCTTATCATGTACTTTGTTCAATCTGGTATCGTGTCTCTGGTGTGCCCAATCGGTAAATCTCCCGATACACCTGTTGTAATACCGTTTCATACGCTCGGTTTACGGACTCCTCCGGTGTATCTGGCCATGGGAATACCATGCCAGGAAAGGCCTCTTCCTCCTTTTCCTGCATGAGGCTCAGCAGTCCCAGTAATTGCTCCGCTTCCTGCGGCGTTGCCTGAATGATCCATTCATACGATGTTACCGACGGATCCGGAATAACGGAGCGGCCCATGACAGACACATAATACTTCATACTGTCCATTGCATGTTCTCTCCTTCACAGGCATGTTGAGGCCGTTGTCCCTAGAACTAGTTTCCGAAGAGGACAGACATTTTATGCCTGCTTTCGGCATATATTTGTTACGACCTCTGACGAAAAAGACAACATTTGCTGGTTGCCAGTAACTAAGCAGCCATACGGATGAATGACTCGACCAAGAAAGGATGAACAAACCATGTGCGGTATTACCGGCTTCATACAGTGGAATCGGGATTTGACCCAGGAATCAGAGCTGCTGGTCCGTATGACGGATAGCTTGTCGAACCGAGGGCCCGACGCTTCAGGTACATGGATCTCCAATCCTTGTGCCTTTGGACATCGGCGTCTTAGTGTAATGGACCCCGAGAACGGCGCACAACCCATGCATGCGTTACAGGGAGATACCTCCTATACCGTCGTGTATAACGGAGAACTATACAATGCACCCGAGTTGAAAAAGGAATTGCTCCAGCGGGGGCATCAGTTCCGCACGCAATGTGATACGGAAGTGTTGCTCGCCTCTTATATTGAGTGGGGACCGGCATGTGTTGACCGGTTTAACGGTATTTTTGCTTTTGCCATATGGGATGGGGGACGCGAACAGGTTTTTATCGCACGAGATCGCCTTGGCGTGAAACCTCTGTTCTACAGTAATGCCAAAGACACACTCGTATTTGGCTCAGAGCCCAAAGCTCTGCTTATTCATCCAGATGTAGAAGCCGCTGTTGGCCCGGAAGGATTGGCCGAAGTGTTTATCGTAGGTCCTGCACGGACACCAGGACACGGCGTATACTCTTCACTAAGCGAACTCAAGCCTGCGCACGCGCTGATCTATAACCGAAACGGGATCCGAACCTATGCCTACTGGAAACTGGAAAGCCAGAACCACGAACATAACCTGGAAGAGACGGCAGCCGAGGTACGATCTCTCTTGCAAGATACACTGGAGCGCCAGTTGGCTTCGGATGTTCCAGTATGCTCTCTTTTATCAGGAGGACTGGACTCCAGTGCCTTGTCTGCATTAGCCGTGGATTATTACAACCGGACCGGGCAAGGCCAAGTCAGTACGTATTCTGTCGATTATGTGGATAATGCCAAGCATTTTCAGGCGCATTCCTTTCAGCCGGGTGCGGATGGACCCTGGATTAAGCGAATGGTGGATGAACTCAAGACCGACCATCACTGGATTGAGATTGAGAACGGAGAACTGGTTCATGCATTGACACAGGCCATGCTAGTAAGGGACCTGCCAGGTATGGCAGATGTTGACTCCTCGCTCTATTTGTTCTGTAAAGAAATCAAAAAAGGGGCCACGGTTGCCATCTCAGGCGAAGCAGCGGATGAAGTGTTTGGCGGTTACCCCTGGTTCCATCGAGAAGATATGCTGAACTCCGGTACGTTTCCGTGGTCTGTAGCGCCTGATATGCGAGCAGCCTTGTTATCCCCAGACATTAGGGAATGGATTCGGCCACTCGACTATTTGGCAGACCGCTATTCGGATGCAGTGGCTGAAGTGCCTCTGTTGGATGGAGAAACAGGTAAAGCTGCACAAATGCGGGTGATGTCCTACCTGAACATTACACGTTTCATGCCTACACTTCTGGATCGCAAAGACCGGATGAGCATGGGGGCAGGACTGGAAGTGCGGGTACCTTACTGTGACCATCGTCTGATCCAATATGTGTTTAACATCCCGTGGGAAATGAAAATAACCGGCGGGCGGGAAAAAGGTATTCTGCGCAAAGCACTCGAAGGTGTCCTGCCTGACGATGTGTTATATCGCAAAAAGAGTCCATACCCAAAAACACATAATCCGCAATATCTGGCCGCGGTCAAACAACAGGTACTTGATATCCTGGATGATCCCACATCACCTATTTTGCCTTTGATCGACAAAACTCAGATCCGCAATCTTGCGTCTTCACCAGATGCAGCTTCCAATCTTCCCTGGTTCGGACAGTTAATGTCAGGGCCACAGTTATTTGCATATCTGACTCAGATCAATACCTGGTTGCGGACATATAAAGTCGCTATTCGATAGAATTGCCTTTCTGATTTCCATTCACAAAAAAAAGACGTCCGGTGAACAGCATAACTGTTGCTCACCGGACATCTTATTGTTATACACAAATCAATTCATATGTGCTGAAATTGACATTGAAACCCGTCCATCGTTACATTTTTAGTGAACCTACTTTAATGTTTATTTCGTTCTCCCTTGCCGTGCTTATCGGTTAATGAATACCGGATTTCGCTCAAGCAGCCCGCTGCCAAACGTTTCCCTGAACGGGGAGTCCTCCATATGGATATAACCGATGTAACAGCCACATTTTTTCATGCAACAAGGCCGATCCTCAGACAAAGTCTGCAAACCATCGCGATATAGATGTCCAATGATTCGGCGATCCTTGTAACACCTCTTCACATGCCCGGACCCCTGTACATAAAATACTTCCGAACCGGCAGCACATCGTTTGCCCAAGCTCTCATAATCCTGCAGATTTCCTTCAAAAAGCGGATCAAGCCCACGTAAAAACTTAACCTCTTCCGGCGTGTAATACTTGGGCCGATCTTTGAAGGCATTTACCCACATATACACATCATCCGGCAAAGCCTGTCTCATGGACTCGATTGCGGGGAAAGCACTACGGAGTCCGACAGTACCGACACTAAAAGCAAGTCCCATCTGACGCAAGGTCAGACATTGTTTTACAAAAGAAGCCTCTTTTGTCTCACGAGGATGATACGTCGCCCAAAAGGCTGCTTTATTCGCATCCAGCTCTCTCGCCCAATCCAGTTTGACGGACAGGTTGGTTTGAATTGCAACTTTATCCACATGTGGCATATGTGACAGTTCAACCATCGCTTCCCGGTACCAACGACGCACCAAAGCTTCACCGTAGGGATTGAAGAATATCGAAAATTGATGCCCAGCACGCTCTTGCTCCCTGACCCAATTCACAAATTGACGCAATTGTTGTTCATCCACTTTCAATGTCTCTTTGGAATCCACGGTTTTGCTAAAAGGGCAGTATGGACAGTCGTAATTACAGGAAGACAACTTCCCCCGATAATACAAAGTCGCTCTCATGAGAATACAAACCCTTCCATCTGTTCACGAATTTCGGCAGATATAAGCCAATCTCCAATCGCATCGGAGTAACCTAGTCCTTCTTCTGTCAGACGCAGAACCTGCTTGCCCTCATCGCTCTCCAACTCCGCCATGCCCTCTGTCAACAGTTCAGCCAACCAGACATAGTCGGACATCACATCGGTACCAAAGCGCTGTTGGTAGTCAGACAACGTCAATCCCTCCCGATGCAGCAAGGCTTTCAGAATAAAGCGCCGTCTCTGTTCCTCACGGCTTAACACGATGCCATAATCCGCCACATCGTAGCGCTCAGTCGCTACATAATCGGCAATGATGCTCTGTGTGGCCTTGTAACTCACGCCGTACTTGGAAGCATAATGTACTTCACTCGTATAAGAGCGTGCGCCACACCCCAGACCAACCATGCCTTCCTCCTGACAGCTGTATGGCAGAAGTGCTTTCGAGGACGACTGTTCTTTGGCAAATCTGCGCATCGAATATTGCACATAACCTTTGCTTTTCAATGTCTCACGTGCAGCTATATACAGCTCCATCCGAATGTCAGGTCCCTGACGGCGAATATCATCAGGCTTTACGATTGTATTTTCCCGTGTGTACAAGGGATAGATAAAGATCTCGCCCGGTTCGTAGGCCAGCACTCTTTCCAGTGAATAGATCCACGATTCAACCGTCTGCCCTGGGAGACCATAGATCAGATCCAGATTTAACAATGGGAAATCGTACCGAGTAAGCTTCTCAAGCGCTCGTTCGACCTCCTGCGGTTTTTGTGGACGATAGATGGCAGATGCTTCAGCTTCAATGAAACTCTGGATACCCATACTAATACGATCCACACTTCGCTCCTTCATAATGGCCAGCTTGGCGTCCGTAACGGTATCCGGCGACGTTTCCACCGAAATCGATGCTTGCGCAGGGTCCAGCCCCATCACATGTTCAGCAATATCAAAAAGACGATTCAACTGAACCTCATTTAATAATGTAGGCGTTCCTCCACCAATCGCGAACCGGGAATACGGTCTTCGAGATGTAATGGGTGCCCACTGCTTCGCCTGACGTTCCAGAGCATCCACATAACGTTCATGCGTATCATCCCGTCGATCCGGCAGGGTGAACAGATTACAGAATCCGCAACGAGCAGCGCAAAAGGGAATATGCATATATAAAAAATACGTATCGGTATTTTCTCGTTCCCACAGTGTTCCTAACGGCAGTGGTGGGTCAAGCTCCCGATATGCGGTCTTGTGCGGATACGAGTATAAGTAAGAACGATAAGGGAATGCCAGTACTTCACTGAGACTTGTAGCTATATTGGATCCGGACTGTGTGGAATGGCCTGTTGTTGTATGTTGTAAATGTTCCTCCATCGGTTTCCTCCTGTCTCCGGTTGTTGTCCTCATAAGATCAATACATTCTATACTAAAAATTCACGGTAAGGCACCGTCCAGACGACATCATGCGCAAGCCGGTGTCCTTGATACCCGTCTTCACCGTAAGCTGTACCATGATCGGAAAAAGCCAAACAAAAGGTAGGCCGGGCTCGTTTCCTCATCGCCTCGAACAATGGCCCAAGAGCCTCATCTACATATCGAAGTGCAGCTCGCTGAGTCTCCACCGAGTCCTCCTTCGCTCCTTCTACAAAGTAACGATTGGGGCCATGAATGGCAGACACGTTCAAAAACATAAATATCTTTTCATCCTCCGCTGTCTGTTCAAGCAACTTTAATGCATGCTGTACCTGATGCTCTGTTGATTTGGGGTTGGTTACCCCAAAGTTCATTCGCCAGTAACTCTGTTGGAAATAGCTGGGCAATACTTTCGCAAGCGGGTTTTTTTTCGTAAAAAAAATGACGCCGCCAATACAGATGGTACGGTAACCTTCAGCTGCGAACCCGGATACGATATCCGGTGTATCAAACAACCAGGTGTGCGGATGTGTCTTGAGTCCGGTATTCCGGGAATGAAATAGCCGTACATGAGATGCCTTGTCCGTATTAGCAGGTGTCGGCATAAAGCCACCAAAAAAAGCATGGTGCGCCGCATATGTAAAACTGCCTGGGGTATGACGCTTCTCCCACGGACCCGAACCACATAGATTAGGACAATTCTCCTCTTCCAGCTTGGCTACGTCATATCGTAACGTATCCAGCGTAATCATTAACAAATCATGGGAGCCCACGATGGTGTTCATATCAGGCATGTTGAATAGGCTCCTTTCGTAAAAGTTCCATTTCCCACTCGTAGGTTCCGAGGCCATGATGCTCAACCCTGTATAACAGATCTCCAAACGGATTCACATCCAGCACATAGGCACGCGGATTCGACCCACTAGTAAGCATCACATCAATCCCGGCTGACCACGAGTTGGGAAATGCAGACATGGCTGCTTGCGCTACCGACCGAATCAGCGACATCCGCTGTTCATCCAACCCTGCTTCAGCAGGCAGCATACGCTCATTGCGCAGATGTAGATTAGTAATTGGCGTACGGCTCAGCCGCATAATCGCATGACCTGCCTGTCCACCCGCAACCAGTTGGCGAATATCGTAGGCCCGTTGATCAAGCGTGGCTTTGGGCATCCACCGTTCAATCTGTGCACCTTCTGCACATAAACAGTTCATCAGCGTAGCAATTTCTTCACTGCGGGTATACTTGCGTAGACGTCCTTCATTGAAAAAAATCGTCTTGCCCTGTCTCTGTTCCATCCCCATCGTTGTTACAGCGATTTCATCACCCGTTCTAGGATTGACTTGATAGGCAACAACTCCTGAAGCCCCGGAGCCACTTGCGAGCTTTACAAATACACGGTTCATACCGGCATATTGCATAGCTGTACGCAAGTCGGTGTAACTTCGAATCGGCTGTGAAGACTGGAGCGTAGGAGGTACCTGAACCCCATGAGAAGATAGATGCTGCTGACATGTTCTCTTGTCAAACATCAATTGGATATCGGCGGGATCATTCAAGAATCGGACTTCAGGCCATATTTCCCGAGACTCACGGCCGATTTGATCCAGACATGCTTTCCAGCCACGGAACCACTGGGCAGGAGCGTATATTCTTCCCCACTGCTGTTCCAGCGCGAGTGCCTGTTCTGCGGAAAATGCTTCTGCTCCCATTTCACCCGTTAATGTTGACGGTGACGTATCGTTCATAGCTCCAAGGAACAGTAGCTCACATTCCACTTCCCAATCCTCTCCAGGAGCATCAATCCGAATCAGGGGTACAGGCAGATTCGCATTTACTGTATCAGCGATGGTTCGTCCGTGTCTCCAATTCTGGAGCAATTGAGCATATGACAGTACAACCGCAGGTTTCAGACCCAATCTATGCCTAGCCTCTTGCAGCCCTTGTGTTCGTCGGTTATCAGGGTTTCCGATCAATAAAAACGGCTGATCTTGCGTTAGATCAGGTACATCTATTGGTTGATGCAGGCTTTCATTCATTTCCTTTACACCTGACATCGACTATTCCGTTAACGATGGATAGCGCCAGTCATCCTCATCACTCTGTTGCTGGTCGCTAACATCTACAGATATACCCGATTGGTTCCAGCGACTGATCATTTCATTGGTCATGTAATGGTAACTTAGATCAAGATGTTTCAGTTTCTTGATCTTGTCACTGGCAAGCAACGCCTCAGCCCCTTCATCGGACAACGTTCCTTGCGATAGATCCAGTACTTCAAGTTGATCCAGAATAGGTGCTTCAGCTGCTGCTTTGGCAATCTCATCCTGAATTTCACTGTCTTTCAGACCCAAGTAAACCAGCTTTGGAAATAATCCTTTTTCTAGCAAAGGGAGTACATCTTCAAGTGATCCATTGAAACCATAATTATCCACACCCAGGTACAGTTCCAGTTTACGCAATTCAGGCAACTTGGCATGGGTGATTGAAGATAACACTTCTTTCGGGAGACCACCACAAATAATAATCAATTCTTCAAGCTTGGCATGCTGGAGTGGTTCCAGACTGAGGCCGCTACTGCCCATTACAGAGAATGATTTTAATTCTGGAAAGGCACCTAACAGCGGTGTGAGATTTGTCTGGATAATCCACGATACTTCACATTCTTCGAATCCCATATCTCCAATAAACAGTTTCTTCAATGACGGAAAACTTGGAGCCGACTCGATAAGCGTACCCATGAACTCATCAGGCGAATTTTCATAAGCCTGTCCCCAATCTCCGATGACCAGACTTTCCAATGAGCTGGCCTCCGGTTTAGCCGCCAGTTCCTTTATTAACTTTTCCATACGAATGCCGTCCTCATATTCATCGTAAGATACAACAAGCTTCACTTCTTGCATGAGTAGATCCCTCCGTTTAAAGTTCATATGTGATTCGATAATTTGAATGTTACCCCATACCACACAAGGCTTGCAACTTCTTCCAACTCCAGTCCCAATGAGATTCCCAATCGTGCAATGTAAACCATTTCTCCTGTAGGTACAAGAACATATGTTCTGATGTGTAGTCGCAGAAAATAGCCCTCACCATTAGGTATATGGATGGACCTTCACCAAACCCGATCAAACACTTCATTTCATACAAAAAGCGTTAATGGCGGGTGAACCATTCCATCGGAATGTCCTGTCCCTCCATTAACGCTTTGATGTTCACATATCATGAAGTTAAATCAAGATGTTTCGTTTAGTCTCAGCCTTCAAGTCTGGATACAAGCGCTCTCAGCGCGTGACCACGGTGGCTAATCGCCTGTTTTTGCTCAAGCGTCAGCTCTGCCATCGTCATCTCGTATTCAGGTACATAGAAGAGTGGGTCATATCCAAAACCGCCAGCACCTGCAGCTTGAGCCGTGATCCAGCCTTCGGAAGTGCCTTCCGATTCATACTTATCACCTGTTGTCGGATCGTACAGTACCAACGCACAGACAAAACGAGCCGGACTTAGTAGCGGCTGTTCGGTGTCCTCACCGGATTTCAACGATTCCAGCGTCTCCAGCAACTTCGCATTATTCTGTGCATCCGTTGCTCCTTCGCCTGCATATCTCGCTGAATATACTCCCGGCTTCCCGTCCAACAGATCTACGCAAAGTCCTGAATCGTCTGCCAGAACAGGCAAACCAAGCGCATCACCAACCGCCTTGGCTTTCTTCCAGGCATTCTCCGCAAACGTTACGCCGTCTTCTATCACATCCGGCAGCTCCGGATAGTCAAACATGCTCTTAACCTCTTTACCAAGCGGTGCGAAAGCATGAGCGAATTCACGGACTTTACCCGCATTGCGGGTTGCAACAATGAGGATTGGGCTGTCCAAACTCATCTTAAGCTTCCCCTAATCCACGCGCGCCGATCTTGAGCGCAATCGGTCCGAGCACTTCTTTTTGACGCTCGATCATCTCCAAAATCCCCTGCTCGCCCAGTTCCAACATGGCGTTCAACTCACGGCGATCAAATGGAGCTTCCTCACCTGTTCCCTGAAGCTCGACGTATTTACCGCCGCCTGTCATCACCAGGTTCATATCCACCTTGGCTTTGGAATCTTCATCATAGTTCAGATCCAGTACAGGCTGTTCACCCACAACACCCACACTTACCGCAGCAATGAAATCCGTAATCGGGAATACTTGCAGTTTGTGTTGTTGGGAAATCTTGTTCACAGCAAGCGCCAGCGCTACAAACGCACCGGTAATGGACGTTGTGCGTGTGCCTCCGTCAGCTTGAATGACATCACAGTCCAGCGTAATCGTACGCTCACCAAGAGCATGCAAATTGACCACTGAGCGCAGTGCCCGACCAATCAGACGCTGAATTTCCATGGTGCGTCCAGTTAATTTGCCGCGATTGGCTTCACGTTGGTTCCGAGTATGTGTTGCACGTGGCAGCATGGAATATTCAGCTGTTACCCAGCCTTTTCCTTGCCCTTTCATAAAGGGAGGAACTCGTTCCTCCACTGTAGCTGTACAGATCACCTTTGTATCTCCAACTTCAATCAGTACAGAGCCCTCGGCGTATTTATTCGTGTTCACTGTTAAATTCAGCGGGCGCAGCTGTTCGCTGGTTCGTCCGTTTGATCTCATATTTTCTGCCTCCTACGACTTAAGCATCCTGTAATGTTGAGCTTGTTAACATTTTTACGAATCCCTTATATTTTACCAAAGAGTTCGATTAAAAGCATCCTTAAGCATTCCTTGCTCATTAAATCGGAATTTCGTTGATATATTCAGGCTTGGAAACCGGCGCACTGTAATCCCTGTTGTCGTCACCCATGACCGTTTTTTGGCCATTCCATTCGATCTGAACTTTGGCATCCTTGCTGGCTGTGTTCTCCGCAGTGGTTAATACGACAGACTGTAAAAGCTCGCTTGGCACGATATCCCCTTCGGCAAACATATCATCTTTCAAGGCAACCGTTACCGTGCCATCCTCTGCCGTTTTGACCGATTGCAGCTCTGTTCCGCCTGTCATGACCTCTTCCAATTCGCCACCTTTGTCAGGTCCCTTGATCAGTTCATTCAATGCTGCCTGCACCCGATCTTCACCAGGTGTAACCAGACGTGTCACCGGAACATAATATTGGATGCCTGCTGGCGAAGCAGCGGAGAAATAGACCGTTACCGGGCTGCTGTTCGTCACAAACGTATCACCCAGATCCAGATTAATTCCCACAGCCCGATTCAGCGGTTCAGGCAGCGGCGTGCTGTTCACCGGCATTTGCGTTAACTTTTTGCCATCCACCCAGATCTGCACATTCTCCACATCAGGAGTTCCCGTCAATGTCCACGTGACAGCTTCTAGCATTTTCCGTTCTTCCTTTGCATCATACTTGGCAAAATTACCCGAGAACTCAACGACCGCCAGCTTGTCATCCGCGTGAATCGTTACATTCTGCACAACCGTTCCCTGCGGGAGAACGCCCTGGAATCCTTCAGGCAGCATACCTGCATAGGCCCCGCCTGTGACAAGTGTATCCAGTGCTGTCTTTGGACTGCTGGCGTCTGTTCCAGAAGGAAGTGTCAGGGATACCGGAGCGAGCAGCCCCTGCTGGTCTTGCAGATATACCGTCGTTAATGGGAGCGTTGCGAGCGCACCATTCCCTTCGGCTGCTTGAATCATGGCTGCTTCCTGAATAGGCGGTGGTGGATCAACAGCTTCGGAAGACTGTGCTCCAAACATGCCGCAGCCTGACAATACCATAGGAATACTCAGCAGCGCTGCTGCCGATACCGTACGCAAAGATTGGATCTTTCTCATGATCACGTTCCCCCTCATCATTTTTACAGTTTGTACTACCATGTATACGAGCCTTTGTCCAAAAAATAACTAAAAGATAATCGCTTCGCTAAAAACTTATATATTATCTTTAAGAAACGTAAAACAGGTTAATAACGTATTAGGAAGCAAGAGTAGGGACATTGCTAACTTCAGAGGAGGAATCGCCCATGGAACATCCTGAGCAAGAAAAAATCCCTTACAGCCTGAATAGCCGCAAAGTGGCGGAGGCAACAAGGGAATGGCTGCATAAGCGGGGCGTCACGATCCCTGAGATCGCAGAGCTGGTTATGTTATTGCAGAAAAAGTACTATCCTGATCTTACGATGGAAGAATGTATTGAAAATGTGGAGAAGGTTCTCCGTAAACGCGAGGTACAGAACGCTGTCCTGACCGGTATTCAACTCGATATTCTGGCAGAACAGGGTCAACTCATATCTCCTTTGCAGGAGATGATTGAGAACGATGAAGGACTGTATGGCGTGGATGAGATTTTGGCATTCTCCATCGTCAATGTATATGGCAGCATTGGATTTACGAATTATGGTTATGTGGACAAGCTGAAACCAGGGGTGCTTGAACGACTTAATGACAAGAGCCTGGGCCCTGTCCACACGTTCTTCGATGATATTGTCGGTGCGATTGCATCGGCAGCGAGCAGTCGGATCGCCCATCGCAAACAATCCGAGCTTGAAGAAGCACTGGGAGAAAAACCTGTCAGTGATGACGCTGTATAATGCGTAACTCGTTTCATATCTGAAGTCATGTGGAACATTGGACATGTGTATGGATGCTTCGTGAAATAACTGTTCAATAAAATAACTGTTCATGGAAAAAGCGGCCAGATGGCCGCTTTTTTGCATGTGTAAGATACTTTTTGATGATCCACATGTTTTTATTTCAGATGTTTAGGTCGTACCTTTCCCACCAAACCAAAACCTTCAACCCAATTCTGCTCGGTAGGTGAACCAGATGTTGCCCGTTTCGGTCCAATCGTGATTTCCGGGCCTTTGCGCTCTCGCAACATGCCACGCAGCACAGTGATGCCAACGATGCTGAGTCCGGTAAATACATACATCATCCGCATGATAATGTTGCCTGAATCTGATCCTGTTACCATGCCGTGAACCAGCAGACTAATGAACACCGGGTAGGACAGCATGTGGAACATGAACCACCATTTGCTGCCCAGCTTGTTCCGCAGATCACTGGATAACAGGACAATCACTAATCCGTAGAAGGCTATCGTTCCCAGACCACTGCCAATCGGATGCACGGAGGCGGTAAAAGGAATCAGAAGTTCTCCCCAGGTAAATGGGCTGTAATGATCGATATATAACGTTAACGCATGTACGAGTCCAAGTCCGAAGGCGAGCCAGGTCGTTCGAGTATGCCATTTGAACATGGTCGCTTTAGGTTTGCCTTTGGCCATCGGCATCCCTTGAGCAATGCCCAGAAATACACCGACAAAGAGCAGCACATAAGCAGCAATCCCACTAATTCGAATGATATTCCACGTCGGCAGGTAATCTACAATCCATTGTGCCATAACCGGCTCCCCCATATCTGTTAGACTTGTCCCCGTTTATATCAGACTGAAGCGATGATCCGGATCAAAACCGGGCCAGTGCTCAGCGAGCGTATCCGTATTCCCTCTAAAATAAATACTCTCATCCCGTGTCATCCACAAGACGTCATGCCGATCGTAATGTCGGTTTAACCAACCCACCGCCTCGGCACTACCCAAAATGCAGACCGTCTTGGCAATGATCTCGCATTGCGAAGCATGCTGTCCCAGAACCGTACACTGCAATACGTCCGTATCTGCCGGCTCCATCGTCCGTGGGTCAATGAGGTGGTGTGCAAAGCTTCCATCCGTATTCTGCCATTGTCTGCGGGAAATACCCGATGTGGCAACAGCTCCTCGCTGTAAACGGATCGCTCCCGACACAGCACCCTGATTCTGCAAAGGATCTTCTACTTGCAAGGTCCACTGGGAATGGTCTGGTGAACCCCATACTTGAATATCTCCACCCGCGTTAATCAACCCCGCCGGAATATGCAACGTTCGCTGTAACCAGTCTGCGATACGCTCTACTGCCCAGCCCTTAACAATGCCTCCCAGGTCCAACTCAGCTCCGGGGTCCAGATGAACCATCCGACTACCTTCCCGCTGAATCCATCCCGGACGACTGTGGTCATGACGATCTTCCATCATTCCTGAGCTTTCAGGTGTTCTCGTTCGCAAAATGCGTTCAAGCAGCGGACGTTGCGGTTGTCGTTGTTGCACCTTCTCGAAGCTTAGATCATATCCCGAAGCCTGAAGAGCCTGCGAGATACCCGGTTGAAAAATCCCTTCAGTCAGTCCAATATATCCATAGGCCAGACTCAACACTTCATCCATCGCAGCGGAGATGGGTATCCATCCGGTTGCATGATTCAGACGATTCAGTTCACTGTCTGCCACAAATCGGCTAAAGCGCTGCTCTTGCGTCTCAAACCAATTCTTCACCACGGTTGCTGCATGTTCAGCTTCTTCCTGCCCAGCGGACAGCTGCACTTCAACATCCGTGTTCATTGCACGGAATTGAAATCGGAGCGGACGAGCAACTTGCTCCGTGCGGCTCATGATGCACCTGTACGTGACTGATAGTTGCCACTGCTGTATCCAGAGTCTTTACCCTGGTTATTTTGCCCGATACGCTGAGAATCTGAATAATTATCCTTGTTACTCACGCTCTGATCTGGCCGAGCTGCTTGTGTGCTATCGGATGTTCCATTATATTGACTATCATCATTATTATTGTCCTGCGTATTCCAGTTGTTGCTGTCCGTTGTGCTGTTGATCCATTCATCCATCACATCATCCCGCGTATCCACCTGGCTTGAAGCAGTAACGCTTGTATCCGTACCATTCGCTGCTGCATAAGCCACATCAAAGGCATCCGAAGTTCTTACATATTGAAAGAGTGCAGCCACGGTCAACGTTGCTGCCGCTGAAGCTTGCCATTTTCTCCATTGATTCCGTTTTCTTCTGGTCATCGCTCTTCCCTACTTTCTTTAGGGTGTGTCTCAAGACACGCCCTAGCGAAGTTCATAGATGTATCATAGGCGCGCTGGCTTAAAAATAGATGAATGAACCGTTAAGAGAGGCTAAAAAGGCCCAGAACAGGTGAATTT
The DNA here is from genome assembly GCF_030816325.1 of Paenibacillus sp. W4I10. Lineage (NCBI taxonomy): Bacteria > Bacillati > Bacillota > Bacilli > Caryophanales > Paenibacillaceae > Paenibacillus > Paenibacillus sp. W4I10. Next base: position 6,581,815 of record NZ_JAUSXX010000001.1, on the reverse strand, counting down.
CCTGTCCCGAGCCTCTAAAGGTCGCATTATCATTTCATATCTATATCAACATACCTTTAAAATCGAAAATAGAACGTGCCATCCGGTTTCTGCTCTCGCTTCACTACTTCGCGTCGAATTAACTCCTGCAAATGGGCTAACGTCTCACTCATGGCAAACCGCAGTTGATGGGTACCCAGCCGATTCCCAAACATGTGCACACAGATGTCATAAGCATTCGCCGGTGACTCCTGAATTCGCTCTGTCATCTTCTGAAGACGTTCCTCGTGATGAGCCAGCAATTGTACTGTCCGTTCGGTGAACTGGGTAAAAGGATTCCGATGTCCCGGGTACGCATGCTTGACGTTCAGCTCCCCAAGACGTTCCAATCCTTCCATATAAGACAATAATGGCTGAGGGTCACTGCCGGGTTGCAGACTGATATTCGGTGAAATCTGTGGCAAAACTGCATCTCCGCACAGAATCTCCATGGACTCCGGCGCATAAAAGGATAAATGGCCTGGGGCATGTCCACCTGTCTCCACAGCAATCCAACGTTTCCCGCCCATATCGAGCCACTCGCCATCTTCAATAGGCGTGACATTCGGAAGTGGCGTGATCTGCGAAGCAAATGCCTTCATATGTTCATGTATCTGCTCAGTCTTGTCTTCCGGCATACCATGACAACCATAATAATCAGGTAATATTATATTGATGTGTGAATCAGGTCCCCACATATAATCAGCCTCTTTGCGGGAGCGTGTGGACATTCGAACGAGTGCCCCTGTCATCTGTTGCATCCAACCCGACAACCCAAGATGATCGGGGTGATGGTGGGTCAGTACAATTTGACGAATATCGCCAAAGGTCAGGCCGAGATCTGCCAACGCTTCACTCCACTCCTGTTCTGTTTCCGAATTGCGCGGTCCCGGATCTATAATGGTTATCTTTCCATCCGGTTCTGATAACAGATAACTGTTCACCCATCGTAAGGGAAACGACATGCTGATCTTGACCCGGTGTATGCCCTCTGTCATGGGCATCTCTTCTGTGCGCTTCATGTTATCCCCCTTCCAGACTGTCTCTGTTCACTCCACAGGACGATGACCCACAAAAATCATGCGTGGAGAAGTCTGCTCGTCATATTTCTCTTCGTCATAGCCACCATGTACCTGATCTACCCGGAGTCCGGCGGCACTTAACATCTGACTCAGTTGATCCCGTGTGTACAACTTCACACGCTCCTGATATACCCGCGGTTCATGTCCGGATGCGGTGTCCGTAATGCGAATCTCCTTCTGCACAAATCCTTCCTCAATCTTGCGATACTCCTCAATCCGCTGCCCCTCATCCTCTCGGACAGAGTGGGGCATCAGATGCCGAGTCACATAAGCCGTATTCATAAAATCAATAATATAGCTGCCACCCGGGCGAAGCATGCGATGAATGGCACGTAATACTTTCAATTGTTCTCCGTCCTCCAGGAAATAACCAAACGATGTGAACAGATTAACTACAGCGTCAAAGCCACCTTTCAACGGCAGTTCACGCATGTCCGCATGACACCACGATACTCGGTGTTCGGTGTCCATTAGGCGCGCTTCACGTAGAAGCACATCGGACAGATCAACTCCGGTCACTCGCAATCCTGCATCAGCAAGTGCCATGGAGTGCCGTCCCATACCGCAGCATAGATCCAATACTTCAGCATTGGGCTCAAGCTTCAACCAATTGATCATTTTATGTACTTCCTGATAGGCACCCTGCACATCCCGGTGCTTGTATACGAGAAGATAATCTTCTCCAAAACTCTTTTCATACCATTCCGTCATCCATTCTCGCCCTCCACTTGGTCACTGGCTCTCTATCTATAGTCACTGTTGTACAAGCCTGATCATTTCCCCTAGCTTTAATGTATTGTACCGTCTTTATTCTGCAAACTCAAAAAATTCCAGTGATTTTCCAACATTGAACAGCCAAAATGCACACGATATAATGTTAGACATATGCCTGCAGATCGGTTAATTATAAGCAACAGGAGGTGTTCTTATGATTCACATCGGACTTACCGGATGGGGGGATCAGGAAGATCTCTATCCAAACCGTACCAAAGCCAAAGACAAGCTCAGTCTATACGGACAATACTTCTCCACCGTGGAGGTGGATAGTTCTTTCTACGCCGTTCAGCCGCGAGATCGAATGGCACGATGGGCTGCCGAGACGCCCGAATCCTTTGCTTTTATCATCAAAGCCTATCAGGGAATGACCGGACATCTGCGGGGCAAACCCTACTTCACCAGCACGTCGGAGATGTATAAAGCTTTTCGGGAATCACTGGAGCCTGTCATTGAAGCTGGCAAGATGCAGGCAGCCTTGTTTCAATATCCACCTTGGTTTGAGTGCAATAAGGACAACGTAAAAGAGCTTCGTGAAGTGAAACTGAGAATGGAAGGTATTCCGTGTGCCCTAGAATTCCGTCATCGCAGCTGGTATGAAGATGGCATGCGCGAGCGGACGCTTTCGTTCATGAAGGAGCAAGGCTGGATTCATAGTGTCTGTGACGAACCTCAGGCGGGTTTAGGTTCCATTCCTATCGTGCCACAGGCCACGGATTCGGAGATGACGCTGGTTCGCATGCACGGACGCAACGTGTCCGGCTGGCATCAGAATGGTGCGCCTAATTGGCGCGAGACCCGTTATTTGTACCGTTACAATAAGGAAGAATTGTTGGAATGGAAAGGGTATCTGGAGCAATTGCAAGAGCAGAGCAAAGATGTCTATGTTATTTTTAATAACAACTCCGGTGGCGATGCAGCGGCGAATGCACAGATGATGATGGACCTGCTGGACCTGCCAGTGAAGCCTTTTCCTGACCGTACTGAACCAGAACAGGAAGAAGGACCGGAGCAGCTGGAGTTATTTTAATGCACGCTAAAAACAGAGTTATTCATATTATTAGGTGAAGGTAAGTGTATTTATCATTGTTATCATGCTGATCAAATTCGGGATTAGAATAACACTAAAAAGCGGCAAGCCTGAGGGCATTGCCGCTTTCTTTAGCTGGTAATCTACCTATAGAAGGCTATCCACATACATTCGTTTCGTTGCGTCAAACATCAGCGCTGCGCGGCTGTAACCGAAGAATCGATATGCGCCTCACGGAGCTGCTGATTCATTTTATGCGCTTCAATGCCAGCCAAGAGCACAATGCCAATCCCGTGGGTATCGTTCAGATTCCATCCCAGATCATCGCGATAATACAAGGCGGTAAACGAGTACCCGGAACCGCGGCATACCCCGTATATATTACCTTTATAGTCAATCGACAAACGCGTCATGCCTTTCCATCCTTTGCGCACTGCCTCCAGATAAGGCTCTGGCTGTTCCAGCCAGCCTTCCCGAATACCACGGGCATAAGCGTAGATGAACATGGACGTGCAGGAGGTTTCTTCATACGAATCCGGGCGGTTCAGCACCTGATGCCATAGTCCATTTTCCCCTTGCAGCGCCAGATAACCTTCACTTAAATCACGGTAGAAACGTAGCAGTTCCGACCGTTTCACATGATCATGTGGCAAGATGGATAACAATTCGGTTAATGAAAAGAGCACCCAGCCGTTCCCTCGTCCCCATGGGATACCTGTCGCCCGACCACGCACAAAATCATACACATGGGACATAATCTGTTGTTCGGGAAGGTAGAGGTATTTACGGAACATCAGGAACTGATTGATCGCATCATCCCAGTACGCCCTATCTCCTTTCAACTGACCATAACGCATCAGAAAAGGTGTACTCATGTACAAGTCATCACACCACATGGTCTCCTGACGCATCTCCCCACTGCCGCGAACCCGGTAAAAGGCACCATCCTCCAGACGTTCTTGCTCATCCGTAATGTAGCCCGCAATCCGATCCGCCGTGTCTCTTCCCCCACGAATATCACCCAACTCCATCGCAGCAAGCAGTGTAGAGCCAAACGAACCACAATCATCCAGACTGTCTATCGCAGACAGTTGATTATTGATTCCTGCCGCACCGTATCCTTCCCTATCCCATAGACCGTAACGATCAAATGAAGTACTCAGTTCAATATGTTGCCGCACATACTGAATGTAATCATCCCGTCCCAATTCCTGTCCTGTCTGGAGCAGTCCAAGCAGGGTAACACCGAGCGGATAATTCCACTTCCCGTAATGTGTATTCTCCAGGTAAGGACGAACATGGGTATCGGGAAGATCTACCCGCCAATATACACCTTGTGCGCCATCATCAAACACGGTATCTGTTCGCACGATGTCAGCATGGGATGGTTCAGCGCCGGGAGCAAATACACCTGTGTAGAGCCAGGGGTCAGAGCACCCCGCAACCGGATGAGGTGATCTTAGTCTCCAGCCTGTGGAACCCGAACTTTCGTCATCTTCCAACGTGAATCCCCAGGAGCCACCTTGTGCCTGGATTTCACCTTTCACGACTAGATCCCAAGAACCGTAACGGCGGGGGATTTCTGCGTGGAAGTTGGCACTGCTTCCAGCAGAGTATATTTCCGTCCCATCCACATACAGAGTCAAAGCACCATCATGATTTCCTTTTAAAATAATTGGCGTTGATCCCGGCAAGATTACATCCAGTCTCGTCCATGCATAAGCCACAGCGGGTTGTTCCGTACCAAAGATGCGAGCAAATGAACCCTTGCTCTGCTCCTCATCTCTCCAGCCCCTTCGCGGATACCAGGAAAGGACCGTTTCTTCTTCCGTCATGCCGTCACGAGGAAGAGATAATACAGGTTCATCGACGGGTTCCGAATATAACCAGCCCTCCTGTCCTTGACGATCTGCCCCAGGAGTGAGGAAGTGCAGGGGGAAATTTTTGAAAGAGGCTGTTCCGTAGATACCGCCGAATCCTACTTCTGTTTTGACAAAACATAGCAACACATCATTCCAGCCATAGTTCACGGAAATTGGAATCTGGGTTCTTCGCTCGGGAAATAACTCCTGCAACAACTCGGATTTGAATACCTCTTCGCCGTTCACGTAGATCGTCACCGGACTATAACAGTTCAGGCCCGTATTTAACGTTGTATTCTGCTCGCTCCATAACTTGCCCCACACATATACGTATTGCCCTGCACGCGCCTCTACGCATTTCTCATTCAGATTCAGGTCGTAGCGATAGTCCCCAAGTCTACGAAAACCACCCTGATGAAAAGCTCTGAACAAAAAGGAATGTTTCGGATGATCGCCAATATAACGCTGAGCCACCGTTGTCAATATATCCGGAATTGAATCGTACACCTTGCCTGCAATCGCCTCGTTCTCATGAAAATAACGAATGATCGTCAGCTCCCTTCCTTATACCTTGATTCGTTCGCTTAGCCGCAATGTCTCTCCGCCCTGCACTTCAACAACCTGTTGATCTGCCGTGAACCAAACCGGGATGGCAGACGGATTATGGATGATGGATCGATCGGCTGAACACTCCAGTCGTTGCACCGCTTTCCAATAGGCAATCACTTCGATGTTCGTCGCGTACCAGATGTCGTTCCTGCCGCCAATCTGCTCACCAAACTGTTCGATGATCTCCCAGTTGTCGTTGTCATTGAACTCATAGCTGTGACCCCAGACGTAGAGTAATAGTGGCGTACCTGTTTTGGAATGTTGGATAAAACGTTTGGCATGCCCCGCCAGATCATGGTTATGATGACACGTCGGATGCCATTCAAGCGGCCGATCTGGCAATGTGTATCTGCCGTGTGATTCAACGGTACGGGCATAATCAATGCCAAGCCACTCCAACTTTGTACTTAACGCACGGTCGTACCCTCCGTTGGGATAAGCCATGCCTCGTACCGGATAACCGACGAGCTGCTCCAATGCTTTTCGGTCTTCGATAATCTCTTCGGTCAATAGTTCATTCGGAACATAAGGTAGCGTAGGGTGAGTAACGGTGTGAACGGCTACTTCATGCCCCGTATAAAGTTCAGCGACTTCCCCAGCCTCAATGCGGCCTGGATTACCCAAGGTACCGGAGTTCAGATTAAAGGTTCCCCGTAGACCATACCGATTACAAATCTCCACCAGTCTGCGATCATGCACCACTCCGTCGTCATAACTGAGCGTTAACGCTTTCATCACACCACCTGGATAGCGGTCAAACTGAATACGATGTCCCATCCCTTACTTCCACTCCTTTATCCCAATTCTTCAACAGGTACATGACCTGCATCCTGTAATTGATGATGTTCTGAATCAAAATACGTACCTTCCAGCAGGCCGATCAATGTGTTGATAATCCGCACTTCAATGTCATTGTCTCCCGGACGCAACCAGGAGCCCTCTCCCTTCCAGCGATACGGAGACCAGCATCTCACACCCAGATTATGTCCGTTCACCCGCACTTCCACCACATCCTGCACACGCCAATCGCTAAATTCCAGTTCAAACGAGGTAATATCTTCCCCTGGCTCATCCAGCCCGAACGTGCGTTTATAACTCATTTCCCCGGCAAAATAGGGATACAGCGGCTGCGGTTCAGGTCCGATACGAAGGGCCGTGTCCGACTCCCGTACAAGCGAAGCCATGCCTTCATGATGGAACTCCACGCCGAATCTTCCCTGTAGATACAGGGGATCCACGATGCCATCCTCATCTTTCGTTACCTGCACAATCACCGTCATTTCGTTAAGACCGCTGTGCAGCAGCTCTGTAATATCACAAGCGATATTATTGTGGTCGGTTATTTCAATTGGATCGAATTGTTTCTTTTCAAGCGGTTGCCCATTAATCTCCATCGACCAAGTGCCTGATATCGCCGCTCTGTCCATGAATAAAAGGCATGCAGACAATGCCGTTTTCAGCTCAAATGTGGTCGTATAACGGCACTCGATCGGGTAAGCAACGGATGCCTTTTTTGGTGTGCCAAACACCTGATTAAACTGGACTGGCAGATGCTGCTGCTCCGATAATTCTGCCGCCTGATCAATAAACGGTTTTACAGCTACATGCTGGCTTTCCAGAATCACACCATTAGCATTGGAAGCCTGAAGATGGAATTGCCCCATTCGCAAAATGTTAGGCTGCACCGTTTCCAGTCGCCATGGCCCTTCCGAAGGGACCATGATCTTACGAGCCTGATTAGCTCCTGCCGATACAGCCGTTACGAACGCCGAACCCGTTTTGTCTGTTACATCCACCTTCGTTGTTAATGCCTCTTCCTTCGCAGGTTGTAAAGTAAGACGAACAGCATGTGCTTCATAAGGCGCCAGCGTAAGTGAAATACAACATTCCCCGCCACTGCTCGTATACGGTAATGTCTGAAGCTGTCCTGTCTCCAGATCAAGTCGTTCTGCCACCAGACAAGCACCCTCTGTCAGCTCCGTTCCATCCCACAACTGTCTGGCGACCAGCTTCAACTGTCCCTTCAGGTCCTGACCCTCCTGATTGGTCAAGAAAACCATATGCTCCCCATCGGACAATTGACGGGTGTGCATCAACAGGGAGGCGCTCTCCTCCTCCATAATCCAGCAGATAGGTTCCGGCAATACCTGATCGAGCAGGAGAGAGATCAGCTCCAGCGAAAAGTCATCTCCTTGCCCCGTTCCTGCGGGTAGAAAATAAGCATTCCCCTCACCTTGATGCCACACGGTTTCACGGTTATCGTGACCCGTGTCCCCTCCACGGCCCCAGTACACCTCTTGCGGCTGCTCGCCCGCACCAAAGAACTGGGTAGCTTCATCTCCCTCCGGACTTCCCGGCTGAATCGCAATATGTGGAGGCATTCCAACAGAGATGACAGTACCTCCCTGCCGAACAAATCGCTTCACCTGTTCCCAGGCCGCTGCCTCCAGATTCAGCATCGGTGGCAGAATCAGTACGTCATAACGGGCAACGCCGATCTGAATGATGCCATCCGTTAAGTCAGCTTCAGGCAACAATTCGGGGTCAAGGTGATCATAGTCACGTCTGTTTTCGAGCAGATGTGTCGTGATCCTCATCCAGTCCTTCGTCAGGCGCTCCAGTTGCGCGCGTTCTAATTCGTCCTCGCCGCTATACTCAAATCCATGCAGCGGATTCCCCATCAGACTCCAGAATGTCGTCGTTGGGTCAAGCACGGCAATACGGATGTCTGCTGTTCCGGTGCTCATGAGATAGCTCAAACGTCCGGTATAATCCCCCAACTGCCGGAAATGCTTCCAGTAGGGATTCTGTAAAAATTGAGATGGCGGTGCATCATGCTTTGCCAGCCCACCAATCGTATAGAAAAAGGCGTGAAAGTTATAAAAATTGGTGCCCATGGCGGCCATTCGATCGATCATCCACTTGGCATCCTGTAGCGTCATCGACCAGCCTACACTGTGAAAACATTCAATCAGATTGCGGCTTCGGCCCAATTGCCGGGCAAGCGAACTGACCATCTTGGGATTGTCACGCATCTTTTGGCCGTATCGTTCCAGAATCCACGATAAGGATCGTCCGATTTTCTCATGTGCCGAATCACCACCTGGCATATGGCTGAACAACTGGGTGGTCATCCGTACGCCAGGCACTTCAGCCGCATACTGGATTCCTGCTTCTTCACACCAGTCATGCACCTGTTTGTGATAGGACTCCCTGAGAAGCAGGTGCAGTGACTGGTAATAGTCATACCGAATACGATGCGCGTCCGGAACATCACCATATAACAGGGCCGGTAGCGAATCGATCAGACTATATCCACAACGCTCACTGAAATAACGGGGAAGCTGTTGGGACCAGGGGATACGGCCCAGCGGTGCAATCTCATCCGAGAACATGCCTTTGATTACGCTTTCAAATTGATCTCCAACCGCTGACTTATAACGCTCATGTGTCAGTTCAATAAAACGACTCATCGCTTCCTTGTGGCAAGGATCAACAAAGTTGCCGTAATATTTGAAATCATCGATCTCTTTTTCCTGAAATATAATCAACTCCCAATCACCTGCCGGAACTTCCCACAACATGCGGAATGCTGTTTGATAGGTGAAGAACCGCTTACGGTTATACGATGTGAGCCCTGTCTCCTGATACACCTGGTCCGTCTGGATATTGCCGATTTTATTTCGCAAGTCAATGGATTCATGCCACAACAGTTTGCCCTGTGCATCCTTGGGAATCGCCTTGGCAACCAAGACTCGTCCCCATGGCAACTCCAGATCCACAGCTTCTCCGCCCTGAACCACCAACTGATGATGCACGAGCTGGCGCTGCTTCGCTTCAGGGAAATCAAGGGTCACTTCCCCGCCAGCCATCCCGCTTGGATATGGATATTCGTCATATAACCATACCTGCATGCCATGGTCGGCCGCCGCTTCCACTGCAATCCGCACCTTATCAAACCACGCTTCGGAGAGATAGGGAAATTTGCAGTCCCTGACGTGGACAGATAAAGAATCCGCCTACACCTTGCGCGGCCATCTCAGCCACCTGCCGCTTAATCTGCTCTTCTTCCATATCCCCGTTCCAGAACCAAAAGGGATGAACCCGGTACTGCGCCTCGGGATTACTAAATGCATCCCCGTCCCACATGTTGCCTTCCTCCCTGCCTGTTCAAGAGTGGTCGTTAAACTTTACTAATAACGTTCATTTAAGTTCAAATAGGTTTGTTTCGCTTTGATTATACATCAAAAACCATATTCAGGAAGTCATAATTTCCAGAAAGTTGGATGATTTTTTTGTTCACGGATCAAGCCATTACAGCGATAAAAAAAGCCCGACTGTCCCCGTTACCCTGAAAGCACGGCTGCCGGGCTTTTGCTTATAAGACTACTTCAGTGCAGCGTACAGTTCATTGACTTCTTTCACATAATCGTCTCCGCCGTTGTTCTTCCACAGGGTAACAGCATCTTCGAATCCTTTCTCATCAATCTGACCTACGATATATTTGATCCGTGCATCGTTAATGATATTGTCCAGCTGCGGTCCTTTCTGAGCATAAACATCAGAGATCAGCGGTTCACCAGGATTGGCGATGACAATCTCTTCGTTGGCCTTCTGCACCTGTGCAACCTTTTCACGGACAGGTGTCTGTTGTACGCGAAGCGTTTTGTCCTCGGGAACAAACATCAAAATCTGATTCAAGCCCTGCAGATCGCGGAGAGCAAGCTTGTCAGTGGATGGAATGATATAGTTTTCTTTTTTCTCATACTGCTTGCCTTCCAGTCCATTCCCAAGCAGCGCCTGCAATTCTGGTTCATTGAGTTGATCCAGAAAGCTTAGCACCTTCTTCAGTTCCTCTTCCGTTTTGACACTGCCTTTGGAGATGGCAATCATTCCGGAATATCCGGACGTTGGCATATCCCGCAGCCCCTTCGGACCTTCCATGGCTTGCAGCACATCCACCCGTCCTGTCGCATTCGGATCTTTATCGAGTATTTTCTGGTCCATGCGCTGGGCATTGTCTGCCACATCGACCATGACACCCGCTTGCCCATTCACAAATGGATCAGGCAGTTTCGTCGCATCCATTACCGCAAAGTCCTTGTTCACCAGACCCTCGCTGTAGATCTGGCGGAAAAATTTCAGTGCTTCCATGTATTCTGGTGTCTCATGCGCAGGGATTAGCCCCCCGTTGCCATCATCTCCCCATTTGTTGGGGGCACCGAACCATACCTGCATGTTATCCCACGGGCCCGTGAATTTGCTGGCTACCAGACCGTACGTATCATCCTTTCCGTTACCGTCCGGGTCATCCTTCGTGAACGCTTTCAATACATTGTAAAATTCATCAATCGTCTTTGGCTCTTCCAGCCCCAGATTCGCCAGCCAGTCCTTACGGATCGTCACCCCATTACGTCCCAGAGGGCGAGCCCGATAAATCCCATACGTTTTGCCATCGATAGAGGCATTGTTGGTGATGATTTCATTCATCTGGCTCAGGTTCGGATAGTCCTTCAGATAAGGACCCAGTTCCCAGAATGCTCCGGTTCGTGCCGCATTAATGAAACTTGGAGACTTCCCTAACACCACCATAATCTGAGGCAGCTTTCCCGAGGCCAGTGTAATGTTGAATTTGTCTTCATACGAGCTGCTTGGCACCCACTGCAGGTTCACATCCACCTTGGTCAATTCCTCCAGCTTCTGAATCACAGGGCTGTTGTCCGGCGGATTCTCCGCTTCAAAGTTCGGTAGCATAATCGTGAGCTGATCGGTGCCACCCGCAGCGGTTCCTGAATCTGCTTTGTCCGTGGAGCATGCGCCCAGAATTGTACTAAGTACCAGTGACGCAGAGAGTAGCAGTGCCCCTTTTTTGAATCCCGTTTTTTGTCCCATACGTTCTCCCCCTTGGCTTTAGCCTTTGATTGAACCTAACATGACACCTTTGGCAAAATGCTTCTGCAAAAACGGATACACCAGCAAAATCGGAATGGTACCTACAACGATCACCGCCATTTTGATCGACTGCTCTGGTGGCTGAACAAAATTGGGGTCCATGTTTGCCATATCTCCGACACTGGCTTGCGAGAGTAACACGATCTGTCTCAGCATGACTTGCAGTGGCCATTTGTCACTGTCGGAAATGTACAGCAGTGCCGAGAAAAAGTTGTTCCAGTGGCCTACGGCGTAGAACAAGGCAAACGTGGCAATGACCGGCTTCGATAAAGGCAGAACGATTCGCCACAGCACCCCGAGATCCGAACAGCCGTCGATACGGGCCGCTTCCTCCAGCCCGGGCGGCATTTGCTGAAAAAAGTTTTTGACAACTATTAAGTTAAAAGCGCTGATCGCGCCAGGAAGCATAAGGGCCCAGTAGGAATCAAGCAGTCCCAGTCCACGAATGACGAGATACGTTGGAATCATGCCACCGCCAAATAACATCGAGAAAATTACCATGTTCATCATGACGTTACGGCCCCAGAAATCACTTCTGGATAGTGGATAAGCCATCGTTAAGGTGAAGAACAGATTAACCAGGGTACCTGCTACCGTGATGAAGATGGAAACACCAATGCTGCGAAAAATCGTGGACGATGAAAAGATATACTCATATGCACTGAAGGAAAACACCTTCGGAATGAGGAAAAAACTGCGTTCGGTGATCTCGGCTTCCGTTGCGAAAGAATTCCCTATAATATACAGGAACGGAAGGACGGTTAATATGCCCAGAATCCCCAGCATAACGTAATTGAAGATATCAAATACCTTGCCGGCAGGGCTGTTGTATAGACGGCTGTTCATGGGCGCTCCTCCTTAATAAATTCCGGGATGGCCGAATTTTTTCGCAAGTTTATTACTGCCAAGCACCAGGATAATCCCCACCACAGACTTGAATAGTCCAACAGCAGTACTGTAACTGAATGCACCTTGCGTAATCCCTACCGTGTACACATACGTATCAAATACGTCCGCTACATCCCGGTTGAGGGAGTTGGTCATCAGATAGATCTGCTCAAATCCGGTATCGAGGAAGTTCCCCAGTCTGAGAATAAGCAAAATGACTATGGTCGTACGAATGGCTGGAAGCGTGATATGCCACATCCGCCGTAATCGTCCGGCGCCATCCACAATGGAGGCTTCATATTGTTCCGTATCGACACCTGCGAGGGCTGCCAAGAAAATGATTGTGCCCCAACCCATCTCCTTCCACATCATCTGAACAATAATCAGCGGACGGAATGAACCCGGACTGGAGAGTACATCAATAGGCTTGCCTGTAATCCAGGCGATCAGGTCGTATAACACCCCGCCCTGCGGGGTCAGAAACACGTACGTGATACTGGCGATAATCACCATGGATACAAAATGGGGTACATAGACCAGCGTTTGAATCGTTCTTTTGAAGAAAGCGACCCGAATTTCATTTAATAATAAAGCTATAATGATCGGTGCCGGGAAAAAGAAAATAAGATCATACAGAGCAAGAACCAGCGTATTGCGTAATAGTCGGAAGAAGTCCGGGTTGGAGAAAAAGTTCGTAAAGTTCTCTAGCCCCACCCAGTTACTCTCCCGAATGCCAAGGAAAGGCTGGTAATCCTGAAAGGCAATGATGATCCCCCACATGGGCAAGTATTTAAAGATGACAAAGTACAAAAAGCCGGGAAGCACAAGTACATATAACCATTTGTTTCGTTTAATCTGCCTTTTCCAATTGGACTCCTGTTTTAATGGCCTTGTGGCCATATCCGCTTGAGCAGTTGCAGCGCCGTTGGTATTCCAGTCCGTCTTCCCGTTCATCATGTCTCCCCTCCCTCAACGATGTAAGCGTTATCAATTAACCTGATACTCAGACTATACAGCCGATCTTTTTCCGGCAACCTTCATTTTTTGCATACCTCCGGCACACTGGCTGGAAAGCCCGCTATAACGCCATTTTCACAAGAAATTGCACATAACGTAGCAGGTAGAATTGCACATTTTTGCGGGTTTATCCTTCTTTGTATCACGGTAAAAAAAGAAAAAACCGACATCCGCTAAAGCTGAATGCCGGTCTGAAATGACAAAGACATAAACGGTTATTGTCCAAACCATTGATCGCGATACTGACTCGGAGTAACTCCCTCCTGTTTCTTGAAGATCCGATTAAAATAACTATGCTGATATCCCACAGCCGTCGCAACATCATTGATTTTCATCGTTGTCTCCCGTAACAATTGCTTCGCCGCATCCATTCTCACACGTGTCAAATAATCAATAAAATTGATGCCCGATACCTGTTTGAATGCCTTGCTCAGTGCATAGGGTGTCATCTGCTCCTCGTCAGCACAGTTTTCCAGCGAAATGTCGCTGCGGTAATGTGTATCGATATACAACATCGTTCGTTCCACCACCAGTTTCAGCGGTTCCTGCGATCGTGCTTCAACCTCTTGTATATAAGGTATGAATACCTCATTCATCATCCATTGCTTCATCTGTACAGGTTCACGAATACCGGATAATCGCTCATACATGTTGCTACCACCAAACAGCTTATAAGGTGTGACCCCGGTTTGCAGCATCATGTGCTGAATACTACCGAGCAATTGAAGCATCATTTGCTGCACTTGGAATTCGGTACTGCCCGTCCGCGTAATCTCACTCATGAATTGCTCCAGCACACGTTCCGCTTCGGCTTGTTTGCCCAGTCTGACTGCCTGTAGCAACTCACGTTCCAGCCCCAGGGGATAGGAAGCTGCTTCGTTTCTGTGGAAACACTCCTCATCCTCCAGATCGAGAATCTGACTTCCTTCCTCCACACTGCGATAAGCCACGGCCTGTTCCATCTCCACGAATCGTCCAGGCAGTTCCTGAAGTGAAGCTGCTGGGCGACTGATCATCAAGGTCACCTTCATTTTGAGTGTTCGTCCAATGACCTCCACTAGCTCTTGTCCCCATAACATCGCTTGTGACTTCACAGGTTCGTCCTGAGGAGCGATCACAAGCATGGCGGAAGACAGGTCATGAAAGTTCATGACACTGATCTGCCTGAAATAATTTTTTGCCACTTCCTGTGTAATATTCACTGCTGCAAAGGTGACTAATCCCGTGTCCTGGCTTCCAAATCTGCCTTGCAGCTGCTCGTACCCCGTAAAATACATCTGCACCAGCAAATACTGCTGAGCCTCCAGCTCAAAACCAAGATTACGCATCCGCTGCTGAAGATCCTGCTCGTTATAGGCATATAGATGCCCCTGTACAAGTTGTAAGACAAAGCTGTCGCGCAGATGGGGCAGCTGCTCCTGCAATTGGCGATGTGCCGTGACACTCCGGGAGGTCAGTTCGTTCCACTGTTGCTCCAGCAGCTCAAACTCGTCCAGCTTGGCATCCATTGGTGTTGTTTCGTTTCTGCCAGGCGTAAGCAGATGCAGCATCCGTGCTACAGGCGAATAGATGCGGCGGGAAGCAAACCAGGATAACAACAATCCCAGGATGAGACTGCCTGCACTCGCAATAACGATGATTTTGGATACCAGCTTGACTGGCGAAGTGACAGAGGTCAAAGGTGCTGCGGAGACGTAAGTCCAGTCTGAATCGATCCGACTCAATGAACCGTATGAGACAGAATAGGTCTGATCCTCATATCGGAACAGGAATGAGCGGCTGCCCGCATGCAGGGCTACTTCTTCTTTTAGCTGCTGCTCAAAAGCAGAAGTCTCTCCCGCCGTTCCCGGATTCCCGGTAACCAGTGTGTTTCCTTCCTGATCCATAAGGAACGTTAACCCTTCGTCATAAGGAGTAAGCGTTTTCAATAAACTGGCGACTTTCTCGTTATCCAGCGTGATGATCAATGCACCAAACGGATTAATGCTCTCCCCCGGTATCTTATGTACTAGAACGAGTGCATTGCCTGCATCCGTATGCAGTGGACTATCGTTGGTCGAAGGTTCGGTATCTCTGTTGACGCTGGAAACCCAGTCTGTCCAGTACACGTGGTTCCCCATGGAAAGGTATCGATCATATGCTTGTACTTTGGCTTCATCGTTCAATTCGGTATAATCCCGATTAAACAAGATTGGCTTCGGTTCCTGCAAATACAACTGTGCTGACTTGATCAGCGGATGGGAACCTTGTAATACGTATAAGGTAGTCACAATCTCCTGCGTTTCATTAAAATAATACACAAAATCCAGCGTTCGCAGTGCATTGCCAAACCTCGGTTCAAAAGCCCAATGGGATAAGTTCATCTCCAAGTAAGCCAGCTGGTCATCCACATTGCGTGCCCGGTTCTCGATCTGGTTCTGATGCATCTGATTGAACTCGGTTTCCATCCGGCCAACAACCTGTTGATACATGACGATACCTGTGATTAGTCCGGGAATGCTGGCAATGAGTAAAATAAGCATCAGGCTGTTTCGATAAAATCGTCCTTTATGCCTTCCTGCCTTCAAATCGGATAACCGCTTGAATCTGCCAAATATTCGATCGCTCCTAGTCGGTTCCATCGCTGCTCACCTGCCTGCTTGCATCGGGTCTGACTGTCATGGAAACTTCCTCAACTCCCCTGAGAATATATGGATGAAATCCTTTTCTTGTATTATACGCACAATCCTCAGGTGAATGAAACGATCTGTAACCGATCATTTTTTTAACCAATGTTTTATTAACATGACAAAATGGATTACAATGAGATATAGCAAACATGAAGGAGGCCTTTTTAATGAAAGAACAGACTTATTTTGAACAAAATAGAGAAAAACACCTGGCAGAACTGAATGAATGGTTGTCCATTCCAAGTATCTCTGCCATTTCAGAGCATAAAGAGGATATTAACCGTGCAGCACAATGGGCAGCAGATGCGCTCACACGTGCAGGCATGGAAAACGTAGAGGTCATTCAAACGGCTGGACATCCGATTGTCTATGCAGATCACCTGCATGCACCCGGCAAACCGACGGCTCTGATCTATGGACACTACGATGTACAACCTGTAGACCCCCTTAACCTGTGGGACACGCCACCTTTCGAACCCACCGTTCGTGATGGCAAGCTGTATGCCCGTGGTGCAACGGATGACAAAGGACAGATCTTCCTACATATCAAGGCAGTTGAAGCCATTCTCGCCGAAAACAAAGAACTTCCAGTTAACATCAAGTTCTGCATTGAAGGCGAAGAGGAAATCTCCAGCCCGAACTTGCCCATCTATCTGAATGAACATACAGACAAGCTGCGTGCAGATATGGTTCTGATCTCGGATACGTCCTTGCTTGAAAAAGGTAAACCGGCGATCTCTACAGGCCTGCGTGGCCTATGCTCGCTTCACGTAGATCTGAACACAGCCAATACCGACTTGCATTCCGGTTCATTTGGTGGCGGTGTACCCAACGCACTGCACGCACTCGTATCCTTGCTCGCTTCGTTGCATGATGAGCAAGGCCGCGTGAGTGTAGATGGTTTCTACGACGGCGTACTGCCACTGTCTCCTGAGATGAGAGAAGAATTTGTGAAACAGGGCTTCAATGAAGAACAGCTTCGTCAAGACCTCGGGCTGGAGCAATTGTACGGCGAAGAAGGTTACTCGTTCGTGGAACGTGTAGGCGCTCGTCCAACATTGGAACTGAACGGCGTATGGGGCGGTTTCCAAGGCGAAGGTAGCAAAACGGTTATTCCGAAGGAAGCTCATGCCAAAATCACCTGCCGCCTCGTGGCGGATCAAGATCCACAACATGTACTGGATCGTATCGAAGCACATCTGCGCGCTCACGTTCAACCGGGTGCAACGCTGCATGTGAAACAGATCGAGAAAGCTTTTGCTTTCAACACTGATCCTTCCAATCCAATTCTGCAAAAAGCAGCAGATGCATATGAGCACGTGTATGGCGTTCGTGCCCTCTTTACCAAAGATGGCGGCTCCATTCCTATTGTTGAGAAACTCTCACGTGTACTCGAAATCCCTGCTGTCATGATGGGCTTTGGCTTGCCGGATGAGAATCTGCATGCACCAAACGAGCACTTCAACCTGGAGAACTTTGATAAAGGGTTGTTGACGATTGTTCAGTTCTTGAAGAGTTTGTAAACACTCTTACACGGAGGTCACTACGCGGGGAGAATAAGCTTCCGATCGCTGTTATCCCCCGATTTCTTTGATTCCATTTTCTAAAGGGAGAAATTCGGGTGATAAAGGCGAACGCTCCGCTTCTTCAGCTTTTTTCTCCCCACTCCGTTAACGTGTAAATTATTTACTCAACTTCATAGAGGGGCAGGTAGATATTACAAAAACATGACCTACAGGTCATCGTTTTTGTTTGAATCGATTTCGTCCCCTTCACTACCTTGCAGCTTGTCGCAGACTGATTTTAGGATTGAGCCTACTTTACAAATGTAGGGTAGTAGGTAGGTATATAAGTATACAAAAGGGGTGTGCCGTCCAACTTCATGACGGTACACCCCTTTTATAATTGGTGATCTAGATCTATTTCGTTTCAATGTACGTTCATTAGCCCTGTAACTAGAAGGAGTATCCCACTTTCGGGACATCCTCCAGATTCTACTCCCCTCATTCCCTTTATGTGCGGAAGAATGTGAACTTCAGCATGTGCACAAGCTTGGATAAGTGTGCAATTTCCTGCTGGACTCCAGAGGTGTCCGTTCCTGCCATTGCCTGGTTCGCTCGCAGAGTTCTACGTGTGTTCAGCATACCCTCGATCAGTTTCATGACTGTGTTGCGTCCACGATGATCGACAATCATATACTTTTTGCGTGCATCCAGCTCTACCCATACGATGTTGCTGAATGATGTGAACAGATGCCTGCGGTACAGCTCCATATCGGTCTCATTGTAATGCTCGCCATAAAAGGCATAATATCCGTGTATGTGCAACTTCTCCGCCAACACTGTGATGAACGGATCATGTTCGAGCATAGCGTTACGTTCCATGTTTCACGCCTCCGTTATGCGTGATCCGCAGATCCCGTCTTTTTGAGATCTATTTTAACATATTGTGCAAGGTGTTGCCTCTCCACAGATAGAAGCCAAGTTTTAACTCCGAAGACCGATGCATCACAAACCGATCCGTCTGCCCTTTACCCACACACCCTCAATATCCAGCTCCGCATTTAGCAAAACGATATCTGCCTGTTTGCCTTGAGCCAGGGAACCTGTCCGGTGATCAATACCCAGCAGGCGTGCGGGGCTTAAACTTGCTGCACGTGATGCAGCGTTCAGACTCAGGCCCACTTCCTGTACCAGGTAACGGAAACCGCGAATCATCGTCAGTGTGCTTCCCGCCAGTGCGCCGCCGTCCTTCAGTCTGGCCTCTCCATGCTTCACGATTACGGGCAGGTCGCCGATTTTGTACTCCCCATCATCCAATCCCGCAGCAGACATGGCATCTGTGATCAACACGAGTTGATCGTTATGTTGCTTCAATTGAGCCAGAATTGATATCGCCGCAGGGTGAACATGAATGCCGTCAGCAATTACCTCAGCACTGATACGTGGATCACTCAGCACGGCTCCGGCAGCCCCGGGTAGCCGGTGATGTAGCGGTGTCATGGCATTGAACGTATGTACTGCATGATGTAGTCCTGCCTCAACTGCTTTCTCCACCTCTTCATAAGTCGCATCCGTGTGGCCGAGTGCCGCTGTAATCCGCTGTTCTCGCAGCCATGAAATGACTTCCAGTGCGCCTTCACGTTCCGGTGCCAACGTAACTTGACGGATCAGGCCAGGATACTGCTTCTCCCATGCTTCGAGCCAAGTTACATCAGGCAGAATGATGTGTTCCGGATTTTGCGCGCCAGGCCATTTCGGACTAAAAAACGGACCTTCCAAGTGTACACCTTCAAGCTGTGCATATGGCATTTCGCCTGAACGGTAGCGGTCCACTTCAGCAAGTACGCTGTCCAGTCGCTCTTTCGGAGCGGTCATGGAAGTTGCAAGCATCGCTGTTGTTCCCTGCGTACTATGAAAAGAAGTGATCTTGTCCAACACCTCCGGGCTTGCGCCCATAAAGTCTTCTCCGTTCCCACCATGCACATGGATATCAATGAATCCAGGCACAATAAGGCCGCGTTCCGGTACAGACAGCGGCAAAGCTTCTCGCCGAATCTGTTCAGGAAGACCTTCTGGTACCCCAGCATAAAGGATTTTTCCATTCCTCCAGGCTAATACACCGTCTTCCAATATCTCATTGGAAAGGAGTAGCTTGCCCCGAAGAAGAGAAATATTTTCATCACGCTGGCTCCCAGGTTCATGACTATTTGCTCCGGTCATCTCACCAGCCTCCCTGCTGCACGGTCCAGCAATACCACCACATTTGGATGACATTGCAAAAGCGATGCAGGACAGGCCGTTGTGATTGGGCCCATAAAAGCTTCGCGAATAATCTCGGCTTTTTCCTCGCCACGGGCAATGAGCAGAATTTGTTTGGCTTTCAAAATGGTACCGACACCCATTGTAATCGCCTGAGCCGGAACTTCATCGATGCTGTCGAAAAAACGTGCATTTGCCTTACGCGTCTCATCTTTCAAATCCACGACATGTGTTCGTCCAGTCAACTCCGTTCCCGGTTCATTGAAGCCAATATGGCCATTATGTCCAATGCCCAGCAGTTGAAGGTCTACCGGTCCACAATCGTCCAGCCGTTGTTCATAGGAATTACATTCCTGTTCCAGATCGGCAGCCTGACCATCAGGCACATGCGTTCTCGCAAGATCCATATCAATATGATGGAATAATTGTTCGTTCATGAAACTGCGGTAACTTTCGCGATGTTCTGTTGGAAGTCCAACATACTCATCGAGATTAAAAGAAGAAGCCTGTGAGAAGCTAACCAGCCCCTTCTGGTACAACGTGATAAGCTGTTTATATATGCCTACAGGAGAACTTCCTGTCGCAAGCCCCAATACAGCCCGTGGTTTGGTTTGCAACAAGCTGGCAATGAGGCCAGCACCCGTGGCGTTTAAATCTTCTTCATTTTCAAAAATGCGGATATTCATCTGTCAGGCACCTCCGTTGTGTTGTACGCGATAGGACTGCACGTTGTGATAGGATTGTTCCAGTCTGGGGATAAAACGGTCGAAGTCGGCACTTACCATGCCTGTGAACAAAATATCGACCACATGCAGCAGTGCAATACGTGAAGCCATATCTCCACGCCTCATGCCTTCTTCCAGAGAAGAGGTGAACAGTGGGATATCAGATACCGTTGCGAGTGTATTACTGCCATAGGAAGTCAGTGAAATCGTAGAAGCTCCGGCCTGTTTGGCACAATGCAGGGCATCGATGGTCTCTGGTGTTTCGCCTGAATAGGATACGGCCATCGCTACATCTCCCTCAGCGAGCGAAGATGCGGATGTAATCTGCATGTGGGAATCTGAGAAAGCAGTACAGCTTTTGCCGATTCGCACCAGTTTCTGATAGAAATCCTGTGTAACAATTGATGAGGTAGCCACACCGTACAGATCGATGCGGCGAGCCTGGCACAATAATTGCACTGCATGCTCCAATCTGCCCAAATCCAGTAAGCGGGTGGTGTCTGCAATCGATGCGAGGTGGTTGGCTTCGATAGCTTCAACAATTTTGGATAGTGAATTGCCCGCGACAATATCCTGATACGCCGTTTCCTCTGACGCGTGGGACAATTCTGCGGCAAGCTTCATTTTGAAATCGGGAAATCCTTTGAAATGAAACGACTTGCAAAAGCGGGTTACCGTCGCCGCACTTGTACCACTCTGCTCTGCCAGATGACTAATTGTCCAGCCGGGAATGTCCGATGGAGATTGCATAATGACTTCGGCAATACGTCGCTCCTGAGACGGAAGGTTATTCAGTTCTTGCTGCAACGCACGTAATATGGCTGCCATAAGGACCTCACTTAATGAAAATTATTTTTATTTATTTTAAATAAAATAAGAAAATTATTTTTATAACTTCATTCTAATCAAGACGATCCTGCAAATCAAGAGGAATTTAACATGACTTTTGCAAGTATGCTGAGCGTGTAAAGACCCTCACCTGCTTGATACGCATAGTGGATGTCCTTTATATTGAGAATCGAGATATGATCGTATTAAAAGAAGGAGCAATTCAATGAATCGAAGACAACGGAAAAAATTTATTCCTTCCACCTGGATTATTGCTACCAAACAAACAGAAGGACATGCCTATTATGCCCTCTATGCCATCGACTGGAAACGCGGAGGTCGGCTGAGTTGGGAAGGCTGGAATCGACTTGAAGACTTGCTGCAATTTCATATTCCGATCAAACGAAAAGCCGGAGGCCGGAAATCTTCTTCCCAGCCTGCCGCCAATATAGCAAAAAGAGCGCTCCATCTTCATCTGAATGAAGCACAGTTCGAGGAACTGGAGCGGCTCTTTTATCAGCCTTTATCGAAGAAAAGATGGAAGATGTTCATTCAAACAAATAGGAATCTATAAGTGATATGTATTCGGTTGTTTCATTTTTTCACGCTAAAACAAAAAAGCCTCTTCCCTTCTTTTGATAAAAGAATAGGAATGACTTTCGCGGTACAACGATTCAATTCAATTTGATTCATTCATATCGTTTTAAGAACTCACTGGCTAAGCTGGGGACTGTCATTTGATGAACCGATTGATTTTCAATCTCCTCTGCCAGATCGTCATCTGTTAGAGAAACAAAGAACGTAATGTCTGCTTTTGCTTGTCCATACCAGGCAAAAACGTCATCTGCTGTCTCATTCACAACTTTGGCAATGATTCGAATGATCTCATCCTTATACTCCTGAACTTCTTCTGTTGCATACAACAATCGGCTGATGTGGTTAAAGTGCGTATCCTCGCCATATTGATATTCGGAGCAGCCCCATCTGTAATAGATCTCGTCCTCCTCAGTATCACACAGCCCCTGCTCTTTCATACTCGAAATATGCCTAGCCAGGGATTCCTCTGTATTTACAGCCATGAACAGCGTTACCCAATCACTGTCTGTTCCAAATGCACAAGCATATACTTTCTCGTGCTCTATCTTAGCCAGCGTTTGTTCCAGATCGGGTAAAAAACCCGCTCGAAATTGTTCTTCGAATTCATTTAAGAAACGGTCCATTCAGCTCGTCCTTTCATGTTTTATATAAGTTGAATACCGAATAGTTACACTTGCCACTTCGCTGACAGAATAACCTTCCGATCACTGTTATCCCCAGATTTTTTGATTCACTTTTACAAAGGTGAAAATCTGGGGATAAAGGCGAACGCTCCGCTTCTTCAGGTCATTTCTGTCCTCTACGTTCTAATGTAAATGTGTAGTCTAACTGATGGAAATGTGTTTTAAGAACCCAATCGTCCGTTCAAACCATTGTTTCAATTCTACTGCTTATCTGTTTCATATATGTAATCATTATGGTCTACTAAAATAATGAAAACAAGCGATGCTACGTTTCGGATCTTCCCTCAATTTATTGTTAACTCCCTCATTTCATGGTCCATAGCAGCAAAAAAGCCTTGCCCCATTCTTCATGACAAAGAATAGAGAAAGGCTTTCATGCTGCTACTTAATCCTAACTGTAATTCGCAACTAAATCTTCAGTTCTCCAAGCTTAATCAGCTCGACAACTGCCTGCGAACGACCCTTAACATTGAGTTTCTGCATCACATTCGAAATATGGTTTGAAACACACAAAAAAACTATAGCCTACCCAATACGGAATGGATCTCAACATTGTTTGATTTATCAACAGTGATATTTGAAACTAACTTTCGCAGAATCAGGTTTACTTGGTCTACTTCAGTAAATTGACTCAGATTAGACAATTCCTCAAGTGAAATGTTTATTGCATTAAATTGCTCATTGTCATTCAAAGCTCGTTCTAAATCAGTTTTCATCTTGGATAACTGTTCCTGTTTCTGTTTGATCTCTTGCTCATACTGTTCCTTCTCAAACTCATATTGCTCATCATCAATTTCATCGTTTAACTTTTGCTTTCGGATTTCAAAAAGCAATTTACGTGCATTCTGTATCTGCTTCTCATATTTAACGATTAACTTTCCGGTATCTTTTTTCGCTTTTTTAGTGAAGGTTACAGTCATCCCCGACTTTGTTTTACTTCTAAGTTTCTCGCTCGATCTTTCAATAAGAGCATCTTTGAAATCGTCGTATGGAATCCTATTGTGATTTTCACATCCAGTTTCACCCTGTCTTCTTCTTTTAGAACAAACTAAGTAACGATAGCTGTTCTTCTTGCCGTTTGATGTCACAATGTTTAATGATGATCCACAATGCTTACACTTGATTATACCAGCGAATACATTGACCTTGTTTCTTACCCCTCCACGCTTTCCACCGCCACGCTCTAACCGTATCTCCTGTGCCTTTCTAAATAGCTCCTCACTAACAATTGCTTCATGAGTCTGCTTACCGCTTTCTTCCCATTGCGCCTTGTCACGCTTAACCAACTTTCTAGATTTATCAGAGATATTGTTGATATCGTTATAAACCTTTACAACTGTAAATTTATTGAATATGTTTTTACCTGTATATATCTCATTCGTTAGTATACGCTCTACAGACGTTACTCCCCATTTCCCTCCTCTGTAAGAGGGAACTTTCTCTTTATTCAGATACTTTGTTATAGCTTTCTCACCCATCTTTTGATTGACATACATATCAAAAATGAGTTGAACGATCCTGGCACGTTCATTAGGTATAATGGTTTTCCTATCATCGACCTTTATTTTGTCATAGCCCAATGGTGCAATAGTACCTATATAATTTCCTTTCATTCCAGACTGACGTATACCTCTTCGTGATGATATGCTAATTTGCTCACTCAACTTTTGGTTAACTGCTGAGAATATTTGAAATTTAAACTCGTCATGATCAACTTGTGAATCATAGTTCTCGTCCAAGGATACAACCCTTAAACCAAGCTTATCCACAAGAATTCTCTTCAAACCTAACGAGTCATACGTATCACGAGAGAATCTAGATAAAGAAGAAAAGAGGATGGTTTTAAAGTAACCCTTACCTGCATCCTCAATTAGTGTCTGAATAGATGGTCTTCCAACAATGGATGTACCACTATCCCTGTCTACATATATGTACTCTTCACGAACCTTTAAACTTAGCTGTCTGGCTTTCTCTTCACAATCCATCCGTTGGTGTTCTGGACTGAACTTTTGTGACTCCTTTGTTGTGGATACCCTAACATATATTGCTGCATCCTCATATCTCATGTGACATTCCCCTCAGTCTGTAGATTTAATTGTGATATCATAGTCTGTAGCGGGGAAATTTTTGATCGCTCTTTGTACTACAGTATCAACTACAAATTGAATTGCTGCTTTTGCTTCTTCTTCGCTACGGTTATCATCTATAAAAATAAAGTTGAATGATTTAGATTTTTTCTGATTGTTTGTCTCCTTCATCCGTTGTACACCACCCGTATGACTTTCGTACGGATAATGTATGCGAATGCTGCTTGGACGAATGACAGACAATGTTTTTGCTGCACATTGGATATTCACTCACCTCCTTACCTTGTATATTCGAGGTGATATAGTTGTCACCCTGACACCCCACGAGACTACTCAGTATTCAAAGACATGTTCCATTTGTGTTTAGTGTAGCTTAGAGTGCAATGAATAGATGGATTACAATTGAGTCTAGAGATAACCTTACATGTTCTTTTGTTATGTATTTCTATTCTTAATCCTTCAACTTAATTTGCATTTGTTCAAAGGTAAACGGTTGATGCACATTGTATATTTGACCATCAATCTCTATCTGTCCTACTGGTATGTATCCTTTATACACTTTCTGTTCATTCTCATTACTGTTTACTTCAATGCTTTTTTGACCAGTCGTTGATTGCTCCGATTGAATCAAAACTATTTTTCCATCTTGAGTGTTTTTAAAAACTCCAGTATCGTTTTCTAGCTTAGGTAAACCAAGTCTTTCTTTGCCTCTGTTATCGAATCATATCTTCTAAATGTGGGAATTACATTGGATTGCTTGTTTCTCATCTCAAATGCATAAACTGGCTTAGCCTGTGCCTTATATGAATTTTCCCCGAAAGTTAATATGGTAACACTGGGAATCCTTTAATTAGAAATGATTCCTACGTCTCTGATTCAGTCAACTTCGATAAGCTTAAGTGGGTAGTTGAATCCCCCTTCCTACATGGGAGAGTATTGAGAACCTTTATCCTCAGATGTTGAAAATGTACAATGAAGACTTGCTAGTTTTGAACAAATTGCAGAAGCCACTAAAACAGACTGGTGGACTATAAAACAAATGTATAAGGATAAGCGAACCATTTTGCTTACAACTAAAGAAAGAGGAGTAACAAGACGTGCTCGTAACTTTGAGAGGATATATGATTTGCACTTTGTTGATGGATTAGCTTTTACTCAAATTTATAAGGGATATGGATTAAGTCCAACTTACTGTAAACAGGTGCTCCGAGAAAACATACACAAGTTTAAAAAATGAAAAAAATACCCCTCAAGAGAATAATATCTCAAGAGGGGTTAAGTTTTACCTATATTTGTTATTTATTTATATTTGAGTGCTAAATTGCTTAACATTAGAACAGTTACAATTCTTCATCTCAAATTCATTCAGTGTATTATCAAGTTACTTATAAGTGTATTACCTATAATTTAACAAGTAAACATCATTAACTCCTTGTATTTATCACCATGCCATTATTCTATTATTAAAACGCCACCCAACCATTGGTAGGTGTCATATTAGAATGACTGGTTGTAAAAGAATAATATCTATGAGATGGCGTTGAAGCTTTAATATTTATTCCTAATGTATCGCTTATAAAGCCAGCAGCCCCTGTTGCTCTCATAGTCCAAGTGCCCGATGCATTGAAGTAGCCTTCAGAAATGAAACCAGGATTGTTGTTTGATGTTTCACTCAAAAGGTATAATGGGTTCTTATTCGTATGACCTTGTATGACTTGAAGAGGTTTTACTGCCACGCTTCCATTATGTTCCCAACTTACTGTCAGAGTGATAGTGGTTGTATCAATTCCGAAAACTGCTAATTTAACAGAGCGGCTAACTGATGCACGTTGGTTGGCTTGTGCAGCTAAAGCATTCGGTGAAAAATGATTTGATTGACTATCTTCTGTTGTGATAGTTTCAACATCAATAGAAATTTCCTTATACTTGTCTTCATATAATGAACCCTCCTTACCTGATAACATTTCGCCTACCGCATGTACATAATCTTCTGAAGCGATGAAGTTAAGGAAAGCGTTTTGTTTAGAGGGATCTAAGTTGGTAAATTGTTCTAGAGTCTCAGTTGCTCCTGTATCTCCCTCACTAATAAGTTGATTTAAATAATTTACATATTCCTCAACAGTGTATTCTACTGGTTCTGATGATGCATCTGCAAATGCTATAGATGCAAATAACATTGTTACAAGAAATAGTATGAGTGAACTTTTTGATAATTTCCTTAACATTGAATCAATTCCCTTCAATTGGTTATATAGTAGTATAGGCAAGGTGATATTAATAAGTTACCATTAATAAGGAATATTGAAACAAATATCCTAAAATATCTCAAAAAGGTGATGATAACTTGAAAAAAAATGGACTTATGTGGATTTTGATAGTTGTTGTAGCTATATTGGTCGTAATGGGAATTTTATATTTCTTCGTTGAATCTGCATAAACAATAAGGGAGACAGCTGAAAGACTATCTCTGGTCTCCCTTTGATTTTATAGTCTAAAGATAATTGTTAGTCATTTCACTCTAAGATATAGTTCTTTTATAAAATCACATTTATTAACACAGAAATACCAAAGTATAAAAATGTACGTTGATTAATTTTTTTACTTGTCTTTGTCTTATTGAGAGATGGCTGATGGAGGGTTATTTTGTGTAGATCGATGGCAGCATGGTGAGTAAATTATTCATATTATTTTAATCATGCATTGTTAACCTTCGTGTCGAAGTGGAAGTGCTAGAGGTATATTTTATAAAATGGATACTATTTGAGATTTAAAATAGCCCCCACCAATTAATAGATCAGCTAATTCAACTTCATGAAACAATTACAAGTGCTACAGCACTATTTGGAAAATACCAGCTAATTTCAGGTGTAAATATACCCCATACATATTCAATCTCATATCTAAGATAATTCCCGAATCACAAAAAGCCTAAGCACATGACCTAGGCTAATGAATGTTCATATTCCTTTACCCTTCGATAGAATGTATTGGGCTTCATATCTAGTTCCTTCAACGTTCAGACTCAGCCATATATGATAAAAGTTCTAACACAATACTGCTTATAACCTTCTCTAATCCATTCTTGTATTGCCGTGTATCTAACAGTGGCATGTCAATTATGACAATGTGAGCACCTATGTTCTGGGCAATATCCTGCCATTCATTCTTTATCTCTTCTGCATTCCGTCCTAATCGATCCAGCTCTTTAACGAAGAGAATATCACCTTTACGAAGCACATTCTTCATAGCTTGATAATATGGTCTGTCGAAATTCTTTCCACTCTGTTTGGGACTAGATACTAAGCGCCTTAATCTGCTTCTCTGTGATGTCTACTGTAATTACAATTCCTCAGATTAGTATTTTTCCTATCACTGCACCCGTATCATTCTTTTGATTGTCCCTCTTGATGCATGGTTACAACCTACCCACATGTTATATATACTACTATTTAAAATAATATAGCCCTTCCGAATTATAGCATTTTTATTAGTAAACGCTCTCTTCATGTTATATAATATTTTGCTTTCATTCCTATTTTCCAGATATCCGCGTATAAATCAGTAAAAGTGCATATTGTTTGTGTCAGATTTATGCCGCCCAGTGTCATCCTTATTTAAGGTTTATTTACTCATTCTAACATTTGGACAATCCATCTGGACAATCACTATGATGAAAAGATAATTAAGCAAGATTGAAAGTTAACCTAATTAAGCCATTCAAAATGGAATTAGGACTTCAAAGGTTTCCCTTTGGTACTACAGCATGGATAAAAAGCGCGAGTCAAAGTGCTGAATTCGCCCCTGTAACCCGCGCCTTTTTATGCTTCTATACATCAATCACTGTCCTATTGAGTAAAAAATCAATTTATAACATCCATTAAGCTCTCATAGCCACATAATCAATGGACGTTGAAACTCCGCTCACTTTAAATGATACATTCGATACTTAGACATAAACTTTACAGATGGAGCGCTGAATTAGCAATGAGGACACCTATCAGCTTACTACGGGGTATGGTAAGAGCGGAAAATTCATGTCGGAAGGATCTTTACATACAGACTTCAATTAGTTAATTATTTCCTATAAAATCGTTATTATTCCATATATCAGGATTATTGATCGTTTGATTTTCTCCACGTACAGTGAAATCATAACTATCCTTTGCATTAGTATACCAGTCAACAATGACTAACTTTCCATTCGCACTTTGCACAAGAAATTCAGTAGGTTCAGCAAAACTGCCTACATCCTTTTTAACTTGTGCATCTAATTTAAGATAGAAAAAGTTCTTACCCTCTCCAACATACTTTACTTCTGCTGCATCAACATCAACGCCTGTCACCAAATTATGAGTAAGATTGTTCTTAAGGAACAAATCGTATTGAGAGGTGATTTTTTTTTGCGTATATTGTTTAAGGTTTTCGTTATCTATATAAGTATCCAATTCAATGTCAGAACCGTTCCAGATCGCCCTATAATATTCAGACAGAGCATCCGTACACATTTTGTATGCTGTTTCAAAATCTGAAGCGGTTAGACCACTTTCGTCTTTCGCTAAAAAATAGGAGGAATCTTTTGATGAATTTCCTTTTGTTACAGGCGAAACTCTTGTGTTTTCAGCATTATTAATATCTCCAACAACGGGAACATTGTTATTTTCATTGTCACTAGTACTAGTCTGTTCGCATGCATTAAGAGTTAATAAAATCAATAATAACAGGTAAGCACGTTTCATTAAGTTTCCTCCTATGAAAATATTCTCGAACTACAGATAATTAAGGAGGAGAAATTAGTTTGATGCACAACGCCTCAAAAAACCAATGAAGTGTTGTGCATCTCCCCTCAAATTTTTCACTTGTAATAACCAGTCAATTTTATAACCCTTTTGCTATCACCAGGATAAATTTCCTCCGCCTTTTGGTTGTTGTTATAACTATTTTTACCAGAGCGTCCTGTAACCAATGCTCCAAGAACTGACATCGTATTAGTTTCGTAGTATTCAGTAATAATAGTCGAATGCCGCCAATTATTGTAAGATCCGCTCAAATAAAATTGCAATACATCTCCAATTTGATATGGATAGCCTGCGCTAGCATTATATTTGAACGTTGAGTATGTAGTACCCGTCCCAGCCGGACCCTTCGTTGTGTTATTCACCAAAAAATTATACAGGTTTGGTACACCTGACCAGGATGAAGCTCGATTACTCAAACTTCTATAATACCAGCCTGTAGAGGCAATGCCTGTTCCATTAGTATCGTAAGTAATTGCACCACCAGCGAGTAATGCATGAGATACGAAGTTTGTACAGTCCCAATTTCCAGTTATTTGTGAGAAATCGTAGTAAGAAACATTCGAACCACCACTTGCAGGCTGATCTTTTGCTTTATTATTTTTCGCGTAATTTGCTATCGCTGTCTTATTTAATGAAGATAAGGTTGCAAAAGGCGTAATAACCTGATTAGATGATCCGTCATTTTCTAAACTATTGATTTGTACTGGAGCTTCGCGATCAACAGAAAAATAATCGGTGATTTTATCGTTTAATTCCTCTTGTCTTTTAGCGGTATAAGAGCTATCCAGCTTAGAGTTGATATTAACGAGATTACTTATATGATCCCCTTCACCTCTAACATATTCATCATAATAGTCATATGGCATATACCAATCTGAAATAGTAAGCCCTGCATCTGTATTGCGAAATAACATTTTTGACACTTCGCCAAATCCAGACTCCACTTCCATACCCACGTAATTGAATGAGGCCTCAGTACCTATTGTCAAGAGGATGCCTTCTTCGGTAACTTCAGAGGACAGTAAATTGAATTTCAAGACGTAGTTTTCTTTTTGTGCATTTGCGGCATCTACCACAAATTGTTTTGTTTTCATTTTCTTTTCCAAGTAATCAGACAGTTCGGAATCAAGCAATTCTGTTCTGACAGTTGATTTGTTATCTAATTGCTTTGTTCCGAGATCGATATTTTCATAGTAATTCTTCAACAATTCTTTTGCAAGGGAATAACTAGTTGTCACGGCAGATAAGCTAATCGCTCTATCCTGAGTGTTCAATTCAATTTGTAATGGACTACTGGGTTCAACATACGAATCATCAAAATTATGGTCTGGTAGAATAATATCTTGAGTATCAATCTCAGATGGGTTACTTTGAGCCTGAGCAGCTGGAATATTCATGGAAAGTACAAGTGCACCTACAATCACATTGCTCATTATTTTTTTCAAAAAAAATCATTCCTCTCATCTCATTTGTATAAAAAAAACAATACTACAAACATGAAATTAAAGTTTTTTTGCAACACACCTCCTAGAACGATCATTAATAATAATCCTAACAATCGTTTCAATGAGCTATTTTTACGCCCTTGAAAAAAAAGTAAAAACATTACAATTTTTTTGAAATCTTTTCCAATATAAAATATTCCCTTAAATCTGTCAATTATAATAGAGAAAAACAATAATGTTATAGATTACAGTCCTTCAGCCTAAAGTAGAAGCCGCTGCTAAAAAGGAGAGCACTGTAGCAGAAAAAGTGGCTTATTACCAAAAGCAAATCAAGAAACTTAAACATTTGATCACTAAGGTACAAATCGAACGTAGTACAGAGGGTTAAAGGTTCAAAAGGTTATAGCAAGTCTTGAATTAGAAAGGAAATATATTAAGCAAAGTTTGTATTATTCAGAGAAAATTCTTGAACTTTATAATTAATCTGCAAGCACTCCATTGGGTTGGGGTGCTTCTATCGTTCCACTGTTGATTGTTTCGATGTCTATCATTGTGAGACAACTTAGTACATAATCTTCCCCGAAATGTTCGTGGAAGCTGTCCCTCAAATTTGAGGATCAGGTATGTGTACACTGAGTACACAGTTAAACTTGTCAGATTGTCATGTGGGTAGTATGGGAAATGGTTGATATGTATAGACTTATTCGGGGAATCCCGAAAAACTATGACAAACAGGAGGAATAGGTAAGGGGTGGAAAACTTTTCACAGGGTCAGAAAGGAATCGTCATATTGACGTATTGCATAATCGATAACTATTTCTTACGGGTACTTGAAGAGGGTACATAATATACTATGGAAAAGTTAATGTGTGACCCCCCTTTGTCTGATTCAAGTCATCATGGATCAGTGTTAACCAAGTTGGTTAGGACTCAACTTGCTTCGCTAAATCGCGATACGATAATCGAATTCAAACCTTCTGACTCCCTTCAATCTGACTGTGAAAAGTTGCGAAGTGAACGGGTTTACGTCACGTCAACCTGTAAAAATATACAACACACACGAACTCTTTTCCACCCGTTAATTCTGCCTATTTTATAAACAATTTCAAAATACATCACATTCGAAATATGGTTACGCACCGTTTTCTCGCTGATGAATAACTGCCCTGCGATGTCACGCGTTGTTTTGTCTTGAACCAGTAATTCGAATACTTCGCGTTCACGGTGGGTCAACAAAAATTTGCTTTTATGATCGATACCCTTCAATGTTCACCCCTCCTTGCTCGGGTTGTGTTGGTGTAACAAGGTTAAGGGGATACAGTCAACTCATCTTATGTCAGGTCAAGGGCGTTGGTTCAGTTTTATAAGAAAAATGGGCAGTAAACATGTGATTCATTGTCCAAAGAGAACGTATGCAATTGTATATGTATTGGATCATGTAAAACAAACATGCCTCTGCAGCGGATGTTACCATCTGCGCAAAGGCACACTTGTTCATGTCTTAAAAAACTACCGATTCATTCGGTTCATCATGCCGCCATCATTGTGATTACGGTTCATCAGGCCATCGTCAAGGATGCCATCGCGGTGATTCATACCTGTTCCGTTCGTTGGGAAAATGCGCTCCACCATCGATTGGAACGTATCGATCATGCCACTGACTGGCTTACCATTACGAATATCTGTGGCATAGTTCTCGACATGCTCCACAAATTCCGGATTGGCTGATACATATACATTCTCGATGTTTGGTGCAAACTGCTTGATTTTGGCTGAAATCTTACCCTTAATCTCAGCTGATGTGTTATCGTCCGTGCTATCTACACGTTGTCCTTCACTTTTCATACCATAATGCCCATCGTCCGTCCCACGTGCTTTGCCGCTGTTTGTCAGACCACGCATCATGCCAATGGTTCCTGTGCCCATGGTTCCATAGATGCTGCGGTCATTCCCCATATGGCTGCGATCCGTAGCCGAATTTGTGTTCAGTCCTGGAGCAATTCCGCTAGTGCTGTATGGAGACATTGTGCCCGTACCACCATTCACACGCATACCACCCATATCGTGATTCATGTTGCCCCCACGCATGGTATCACTGGCATGATTACGCATTGTTCCATTCAGCATGCTCGTACGACCATTGGACTTGCTTTCCAACTTGCCTGCATGACCATCTGCCAAACGAACCGCCACATAAGCATTACGATCCGTTAACATGACACGGGCGGATTTTACTTCCTTCATCTCCGTGATGCGTTTTGCCAGCTCTTCACTGGATTTCAGGTCAGTAACATTGTGCATGCGATAACTTTTCGCACGGATGCCATCCATGCCATTTGTTTCCACACCATAACGGTTGATGCCGTTGGCTTGCTGACGAACACTTTGCGTATGCATATTGTTGGTATCCCGATTCGTGCCACAACCTGTCAAACCGGCCATTACAAAGATTGCAGTAGATAATGATAACGTAATAGCTGTTGCCTTTTTGACTGCTGGCATGTACTCATCCTCCAATGTTTGTTGGTTTTGGTCACAAAGATAGGATGCGCTTCTGTACGTACCGATATGCTGAAAGGATATGGTACCTTACCCTGTAGGTCTGGGTCTTCTGGTTTAGGTCTTTCAGCTTTGCTTATTGATCTTTGGTTTTGATCTGTGGACCGTGAGATTCTTCGCTATATAAAATAAAAAACAGTGCTGCTTGTTCGCAGCACTGCCTCGAAATAATATTTGCATCTCAACACAATAATATCACTTATCTTCCGCCCCGCTCATTTCCCGTCTGTTGATGAGGAAGTCGTTGCGTCATGTGCAGAACTCGACGACTCTTCCGAAGAAGTTGTGGATGCTTTAATTGTATCCGGGAATTTCTCTGCTTCCGTTAAACTGGTTGCATCCATGCCATATGCCCATTGACCATCCGGTGTAATGACCCAGATCTGATCCGGTTTGGATGGCACCGTAAGTCCCCGATACACATCTCTAACTGGTTGCCCATTTACCGTCTGTTCAATAGACAAGGTGAATCGTGGAACAGTACCTTTCAGCTCGGACGCTTTGCGTACATCATCTGCTGTTGACAGGTTTTTGATTTTACCGATAAGGGATATGGCGTCTGTGGAATCAATCGTTTTTCCATTCAGTGTCCAGGTCTGCTCTGCAGCACCGTTCTCCGATGTTGATGTTAACATCCAGGTAGCTGCTTCACCTTCCCACTCCAGAGATCCAACATTTGTCTCATCCATGTTGAACGGTGTAGTATCCAACAAATCACGACGAGACAAAGCTATGTTAGTAATCGCCTCTGTCTGCACGGCAACCACAGGGCCCGAATCAACACGCACATAACGTGCATCATCTGCTGGAAGCTGGCCACCAATAGCCAGTTTGATCTCCCGATTATCTTTGAGTTTGATATCCATACGTGTAGCATCTGTTCCTAATCCGTACTTATCCAGATCCGTTGGCGCTTCTTCCACCACCAGTTCCTGATTCGCACCACTCAGAGCATCTAACCAACTGCTAACACTGTAACCGTTCAGAGGATAGGCTTTTGGCTCAACCATCTGCCATACACCATTTTCAAGCGTCAGGGTTGAAGATGCTGCTGTACCAGATGTCTCCTCCGTTGTGTCATGTATTGTGATAGATTGAATATCCCCGGATTGAATACCGAGCAACTTGGCTTGCACCGCTTCTTCTTCTCGAAAATAATTTTGACTGGCCGCGTACACCCAGCCCACAATCAGTACGATGACCACCAGAATTGTTGGGACCCATTTTCTCATACCCGTCTGCGCCTCCACCATAAGAGTACACCTATGATAACAAAGATGAGTGGGAATGCTACAATAGCCACGAAGAAAATCGTTCTGGCCTGTTCGCCATTCAGGTATGCCATCTCATACCCGGCTTGTACCCTTGGGCGAATCGTCAATCCATTTTCTTTCTCACTCAAATAGTTTACCGTATTCAAAATAAAGTCCCGATTGCCACCATTCGCAATTTCCGAATCCTGCATGAAAATGGACGAACCCAGAATAACCGCCTTCGGTTTGCCATCCGTCGTATCGGCTGCATATCCTAATTCAACGGGTCCCTGAATGTCCTCTTCGGCATCATTGGTTGTTTCATTCTGCAATAAGCCGCCGATATTCGTCTCCCCATAACTGTCATTCGAAGAATGCATTAACGGTGAAAGGGTATATTTATCCTGTTCTTTGCTGGTCAGCGCAATCGACAACGACAACATCGGATACAATTGGCTTGCAGCAAGTTTGTCCGTAATTGCATGTGTACCATACTCCGGCACCACCCAGAGTGGCCCCATCGTACTGGCTTGCTGATTATCCACCATGACCGCATGCTCATCAACGACGCCATAGTCAGCCATGAGGGCATCGATGTTTTTCCAACTGGATTTCATATCTTCCACAAATCCGAGGGATAATAACAGCTTGCCTCCATTACTCAGATATGTGCGAATGGCTTTCATTTCCGTATCACTGAGATCACGTTGTGGGCCAATAATGGCGAGTACATCTGCATCTTCCGGAACCTTCCCTGCTTGATTCAGCTGCAACTCTTCCGTCTGCACATTATTTTGTTCCAAGGAGGATTGCAGCGTAGTCATCTGAGCGAGACTCAGCTCTTCATGTCCAGTCAAAAAGACCATTTTGTGCATCTCCGTGGATGACATATTCATGAGCGCCTGCGTAAGTTTTTCCTCACCTGTGAACTGATATGATCCGTCACTTCCGTCACCTGTCGCGGTGAACAAACTGGCGATATCAATCACTTTGTGTTGATCTCCCTGCTCCAGTACAATGGAGCTGCCTGTTATACCGTATTTGGATGCAAGCGCAGGTTCCTGCGTCAGATTATATTGTTTTATTTTCAACTTGCTATTGCGTTTCGTGTATTCCTCGACCATATCCGTGACCTCACGGTTCAGGACGGTGTTGTTGGCATTTTCGACGGTTAACACCAGAATGTTTACGTCATCCTTCACATTTTTGATCGCAGTAAGAGACTGGTCTGATAACGTGTATTGTTTGTTCGAGGTCAGATCCAGCTGGAAGCCGCCAAGTGAATTCAGGAACAGTGTTAGCAAAATAAAGATGCCAATCACCGCTACGGACAACACGGTACTGTTGGTATGACTTAACCATTTTTTCATCTTCTCACCTCCACCGCTTCCGTTCCACAATTTGAATGCTTAACAGCAGAAACACACCCGAAAGGGTGACATAGTACAAGATATCCGGCCCACTAAGCACACCTTTCATGAAGCTGTCGAACCGATTAGTCAGGGCAAACGGGTCCAGCCACTGTTGCAAAGCAGAACCTGTATTGCCTGCGAATGAATCAAGCATCCACAAAACGAGCAAAATAATAAAACCCGCCACCGCAGACACCATCTGATGCTGGGATAATGTAGATGCGAACAGTCCAATCGCCATCATGCTTCCACCCAGGAAAAATAACCCCAGCGCAGACATCCATACCGTCGTCATATCCAATGTCCCATAGAACGACATGATGAATGGGTACACCAGACTGCACAGGATGAGCACAACCAGAATGGCCAGAGAAGCAAGATATTTGCCAAAAATAATTTCTGTTACACGTGCAGGAGAAGTCAGCAACAATTCATCCGTTCCCTGTCTAAATTCCTCTGCAACCAGTCGCATCGTTAACAATGGCACAACAAACAGCAGCATGGACAACGTATCGCCCAACACGAGACGATAATCGACAATACTCGGCTGGTAATATACAAAGCTTGAATAGAACAGCAAACTGGTCATCAGTACATATACGGCAAAAGCAAAATAGGACGTTGGTGACAGAAAATAAGCTTGCAGCTCTTTATTACATACCGCCATCATTCGTCTCATTTGGAGTCCTCCCCTTTGCGAGAATGGGGCGAAGCATCGGCTGCTGTACTAACTGATGTTCCCGATATACTCGACGAGTCGATGTCCGAAGTTACGTCCTGATCCATCTCTGCCCCAGTAACCTTATCCACATTTGCCTCGGTTGTGGTCAGCTTCAGGAAGATTTGCTCCAGACTCAGGTTCTCCTTCTTCATCTCCAGTATCGGTAATCCTGCACCTGACAAAAGGTAGAACAACTCCTCCCGGAAATCTTCCGAGTTTTCTCCAGTAAGCAGCATTTTAACCGTTTCCGCTGAATCTGAAGTAAGTGAAGTATCTTTGCTGGTATTCACATCCGACGCTTGAATGACTTCACTCCGCACCTTCTCCCATGGTATCAGCACATTATGTAATTGCTCCGCAGTGGCCTTCACTTCAATCGACACCTTGAACTGATCCCCCATTGCTGATCCGAAATGCTGAGGTGAACCATCCAGCACGAGTTGTCCCTGATTGATGATCAACATTCGATTACAGAGCGTGCTCACTTCAGGCAAAATATGCGTACTGAGCAGCACCGTATGGTTCTCCCCAAGTTCCCGAATCAGATCCCTGATCTCGATAATCTGATTTGGATCAAGGCCCGATGTTGGCTCATCCAGGACCAGCAGATCAGGCTTGTGAATAATGGCTCCTGCCAGCCCAAGACGTTGCTTATATCCTTTGGATAACCCACGTACCATTTGTCTTTCCCGACCCTGAAGTCCCAGTCTGCTAACCATCTCACTGACCCGCAGCTTAACCTCACGTGCCGGGACATCTCGCAAATTGGCTACGAATTTAAGATAGGACTGCACCGTCATATCCGGATACAGTGGCGGAGTTTCAGGCAGATACCCAATCTTGGAACGAACACGCTGACCCTGCTCATGCACCGATACTCCATCCACCATAATGGAACCCGCGGTTGGATGCACATAGCCCGTAATCATACGCATCGTTGTTGTTTTTCCGGCACCATTGGGTCCGAGAAAGCCAACAATCTCACCACGTTCCATGGTGAAATCCAGTTGATGTACGCCGCGCTGCCCTTCGTAAACTTTGCTGACCTGTTTCACTTCGAGCACATCATTCATCCTTTCCCGTTAAAATACCCGT
Organism: Paenibacillus sp. W4I10; assembly: GCF_030816325.1. Classification (NCBI taxonomy): domain Bacteria; kingdom Bacillati; phylum Bacillota; class Bacilli; order Caryophanales; family Paenibacillaceae; genus Paenibacillus; species Paenibacillus sp. W4I10. Next base: position 6,543,952 of record NZ_JAUSXX010000001.1, on the reverse strand, counting down.
GCAGCATCGTTCGTTATATAAATTCAACTGAAAATATTACACTTGCACTCCGATGACAGAATAACCTTCCGATCACTGTTATCCCCAGATTTTTTTGATTCCTTGATTTAGAGGGAAAAATCTGGGGATAGCGTATGCTTCCGATGTAGCTTTCTTTTCAGAAAGCTTTTAGGCGAACGCTTCGCTTCTTCAAGTTATTTCTGCCCTCTCCGTTATCGTGTAAATGTTACGTTGAACTTATGTAATAGATAATGGGCACGGGAAGTTCCTTGTATATTACGTGAGCTATCCTAGCCTCAGCTTAATGACACTTAAAAGACAGCTTAAAAATATATGTCCAAAATGTGAACATTCTGACCAACACCCACACCCTGCGCTTAAAGCCAACGTAACATAGAGTACAGGAGAATGTGCTCCTGACCAAAAGTCAGAGGGTGAATCGTGTGAAAGTATTATTCACGTTTTATGTTCCGAGCGGTGGCGTGGATACGTTAAATCGACTGCGCACCACTGTTCTGAAACGCCATGGCATTGAAGCGCACCTATTGTATCTCAACACAGGCTCGGGATTGCAGAACAACAGTGATACGCCCATTTTCACCGCGTCCAGTGATGAGGATATCCATCATATCATTCATACTCATCATTATGATGCCATCATTGCCACTTCAGACATCGCTATGCCCGGCCGCTTGAGAGGACTTGGTTATACCGGACGAATTATTTTTGAAGCGCAGGGACTTGGAACACGCGATCAAGCTCTGGAAACGATACAGATGGGTGTCCCTTACCTTCAAGCCCATTGTGATGCTGCCGTTATACCTCCGACAGACCACCTGCTGGATATGTTCATTCATATCTGTCCTTGGCTTCATCGGTTTGTTATTCCCAATATGCTGGATACCGACACCTTCGCACCAATCTTGGTGGATACCCCACCCTATCCGGTGTTGGCTTGGGTAGGACGACTTGAACACAACAAAAACTGGCGTGAATATTTAATCATATCGAGTGAAATCGTCAAAAAAAATCCGAAAGCCAGACTATGGTTATTCCATGATCCAACTTTGGCTAATCCAGAAGATGAGGTCATGTTCCGGCACATGCTGGCAGAATACGGGCTTGAGGATCGGATTGGCATCTTCATCAATGTTCCTCATTCTCAGATGCCTGCATATTATTCCATGATTGCCGCTTCAGGGGGCATCATGTTATCCACTTCTCTGCTTGAAGGATTCGGTTATGCCGTCGCTGAAGCCATTAGTTGTGGCTGCCCGGTGCTCAGCACGGATTCGGATGGTGTACGTTCATTTATCACACATAATAAGACTGGAAAGTTTTATCCGATTGGCAATGTCATGGCAGCTGTCTCCGAAGCAATGGACCTCATGAACAACAAGAAACTGCGTGAATATATTAGCATTCAGGGCAGACAGCATATGAGCTTGTCTTTTTCACCAGATCGATATGCCATATCTTTCCGTGAAATGATGACAGCACTGCGAATTTTCCATTGAGCATAGCAAAAAAGGCAGTTCAGCAAAATTTCTCTGAACTGCCTTCGTATGGTTTTTATAGAGTCTTAGTGTCCCATCATCATCGCGGGATCAGGCTTTTCGCCATTTTGAAGTTCTTCTTCCGGCATCGGCTTAGGTTTGCGCAGAATCAGACTGAGCAAACATCCGAACAATGCAATGCAAGCGGCCAGGAAGAACGTATCATTAAAACCAGCCACCAAACCATGAACGATAGCGGTCGGCTCTGTACTCGTTGTATTGTCTGCGATTCTTGAAGTAAGGAAGCCTGTAAGTCCTGCAACCGCAAAGGACACAACCACTTGCTGTGCAGCGGCCGTGAGCGGTGTCACCCGTCCAACCAACTTGCGCGGTGCAGCATTTAATACATGTGTATTGAGTGGCATCATGGACAAGCCCATACCCAGACCCATCATGACCAGAGCCGTTATAATCAGGCCAAGACCTGTCTCTGCCGTAATGGAGGACAGAATAAACAATGCTCCCGAGATAATACCCAGACCCACGAAGGCCAAAGGTCTAGCACCGATTTTATCAAACAACCGACCACCAAGCGGCATACCTACTCCGGAAGCCAACGCCTGTGGCAGTAGAATCAATCCTGTTTCCAGTGCAGTGTATCCTTTGATCTGCTGCAAATAAAGCGGGATCAGGATCATCGCACCGAACAGCGCCACTTGTGACACCCATGCGAGAATAATTCCCCGTGAGAAATCAGATGATTTGAATACCCGGAGTTCGAGCAAAGGATTTTGATGACGAAGCTCCACAATAATGAACAAAATGAGCGCAACACCACCCACAATGACACCCGTCAAAGTTGTTGCAGACGTCCAGCTCGTTCCACCCTCACTCACACCGTAAGCAAGCATCGAGAATGCAATTGGCGCCAGAATCATGCCGAGCAGATCCAGTGCAGGTGTGCGTCCACGATCTGTATCCGGCAAAAACTTGATACATAGAATGAAAGCTGCAATACCAATGGGCAAGTTAATCAGGAAGATCCAGTGCCAGCTCAGTGATTCAATAAACCACCCGGACAACACCGGACCCAATGCAGGGGCAAGCAGCATCGGAATTCCCAGCATCCCCATGATGGAACCTCTTCGATCAGGAGGAGCCAGACGAAAGACCATTGCCATACCAATAGGGGCAACCATGCCTCCACCAAGGCCTTGAATGATACGGTAAATGATCAATTGCTCAGGCGATTGGGCAATCGAGCATAATACAGAACCCAAGGTAAACATGGCAATCGTGAACAGGAACACTCTTTTGGCACCAAAACGGTCCGTTAACCAGCCTGCCAGTGGAATAACTGCAGACAAAGCCAAGGTGTAACCCGTAACCGTCCATTGGATCGTTTTAAGATCCGTCTCGAAATATTGAACGAGATTCGGAATGGCCACGTTCACCACCGTGCTGTCCAGAATAACCATAATCATTCCGACGATAATAGCCAGGAGTGGCAGTATAATCGTTTTGATTGAAAACTCTGCGGGCTCCTGGGATACTGCTGTTTGTTCTTTCACGTTCTCCACACTCTTTTCCAGCCAGGAGATCGCAGGCTTATCCATGCGTCTCACTCAGCCTATATTGACGACTAATTTCAAACTATCGTTTTAAATCGTTGTTTTAAACTTTCGTTTAATACTGATCTAATTCTAATGAAAATACCTTTGCTGTCAAGCTATTTTTTCAAGCATTTCTACTATGGATGCACCACAAAAAAATGGAACAGGCACCTTCCCTGCTCCACACGTTGGTTAATCATGACTATTCAATGATGTCCATATCAATCTGCAAGCTGCATCATCTGATATTCTGACAGTATGCCCAATGTCTGACCGTGAATACTTCTGCAATATATTCGAATAACCAGATGCTTCGGTGAAGAGCTGTTGCTGATGATCCTCAGTTCATAAGGCTCGGATGACACATCCAGATTATGAATGACCTGATTACCGCCCGCTCCCCCCGAATTTGACGTTAGGTGAAAAAGGTGTCGGTACAGTTCTCCGTGAATACTGGCTCCACCAACAAATACATCCGTCCCTTCCTCGCCGCCCACATAGGCCAACTCCACATCCATGTACTTGACGGGAACAAATGTCTGTAACAGATTCTCATGAATCTCAAGTAAATATACCGCCACTGTAGATCCCTCCTTCGGAGCACATGAACCTTCCTGTACATAGGATATGCTTCCTCTCGTCCATTGCCATTTGCATTCACCCATTTTCGACCAATTACACGGAAATGCCCGACCTTCCGGTCCTCTTTTTTCATAGAATAAAAGGATAGAAGCTCGGCCGGTGCAGGCCGTGACAAGGAGGTAGCTATGAAAGTTCTGCTCGTTACGTATTGGGAGCTTACACATATGGGAGGCATATGGACATATGTTAAACAACTGGCCGACAGGTTGATCACACTTGGTGTAGAGGTTGATATCATGGGCACAAATGGTGCCAATAACGAAGTATATGTTCGTAATCTGAACCGCGCTTTCTCCAAGGATAAGGTGTGGCCCATGCTGCAAGCCAAGCTCAATCCGACTGATCTGCCACAATTCACTGCCGATCCTCTTCTCGCTTATTATGAACTGAATAGATATGCCTTCGAGATGGCAGCGGCTTATCTGGGGGTGGACCACTACGACGTTATTCATGCGCAAGATCCAGTAGCTGCCGTAGCCATAAAACGCATCTTGAACCGCAATATCCCACTGGTTACAAGCTATCATGGCGCTCTTGCACGCGAAGCCTTTTACGATGCACAAAATTCCAACCCACAGCTTACTCTCCCTTCATATTTGCAATCCAAGCGTGGACGTTATTTTCTCTCATTGGAAGAGCGAAGTGCAGCACAGTCCGAGCTCATTCTCGTGTCAAGCCACTGGATCAAGAGTACGCTTACAGAGCTTGCCGTTCCTGAATCAAAGTTCAGACAGATTCCCTATGCTGTAGATCTCCCAGCCTACCGTGCCTCAGCAGCTGTGAAGTTCCGCCAACGACCACCTGCGGGCAAGAAAGTCATTGCCTTTACCGGACGACTTGAATACATCAAGGGCGTTCATGTGTTAATCAAGGCCTTAGCCAGTCTGAAAAATAAACGTTCCGATTGGGTCTGCTGGATCGCAGGAGAAGGCAATCTAACCGATGAATTGCGAGCACAGGCCGCGTCAACGGGTATTGGAGCGGATGTTGTGTTCTGGGGCAAGCTGGACAATATTCCTTCCTTCCTGCGCCATGCAGATATCTATGTCCAGCCCAGCCTGCAGGACACCCAGCCGTTCTCCGTTACCGAAGCGCAACTGGCGGGTGTACCTGTTATCGTCAGTGGTACAGCCGGCATGCCTGAGATGGTTGAACCTGGACGTACGGGATGGGTTGTTCCTCCGCAGGATGTCGACTCGCTCCGTGAACTGTTGGATGCACTACTTGAGGATAATGTTACCCGGAGAACAGTGGGTGCGGCGGCGAAAGCCTGGGCTGAACAATATCGTTCACTGGAAGTGATGGGATTGCGTACATTTCAAGTCTACCAAGAAGCCATCTACAGAGGAGGACATACGATATGACGTTACTTGTACCGAGTGATCTGTACAATCGCTGGTTTTCGACTCCAGTTTCCACACCTCACATCGACGTGGATTACGCTGTAATGAATGAATTGATGAAGAAGCTGCCTAAAGGATATGTATTTCCCGATCCTGCATCCATGGCGATCATGAATTCAAAAGATTGAGTTGTCTAATGATATGCCGTCTTTATATAACATGCCGAAATATCAAACAAGGGGTGTCCCATCTGTCATATGAATGACTGAGGACACCCCTTGTTTGCTTCAAATGTGTTCTAATGGACCGAGAACACGCTATTACAGATCTCTCTAATCTGTCGCCAACTTGGAATACATATTCAGATCACTGAACGTTTCGCCTACCCTCTCGTATGCTCTGAGGGTACCTTCGCATGTGAAATTGAGCTTTTGTAATAGCTTGATAGAATTCACATTACCGGGATCAACCTTTGCTTCGATTCGATTCAGCTTCATAGTCGAGAATGCATGAGCTAATAAAGAAGAGATCGCTTCCGCAGCATATCCTTTCCCCCAGTGTGATCTGGCAATGTCATACCCGATTTCTGCTTTAAGATTGTCAAAATCCAGTGAATTATAACCACATGAACCTATGATTTCGTTGGACTCTTGCGCAAAGATAGAGAACCGAATGGCCTTATTTTCCTGAGAAAGATCATCCAGAAGATTAATCATGGCTATAGCTTGATTTTCATCCGTAAAATGAGTGATATTCATAAATCTAGTTACATCTGGGTCAGACCATATTTTAAACAAACTGGCCGAATCCGCTACGTCCATTTTTCGCAAATATAACCGTTCTGTGTGTAACTCTGTAATCAATACTCTTACCTCCATTAGTTTATTAATAGTTGGGTTTAAGATATTGATATCTGCGCATAGTCCAGTCCCTTCCGTGTATGAATCATTTCATTATACAGAGACTTCAGCAATCGTTCACCCTTTCTGTCCACGAATCTGTCCATAGAGCAAAAAAAGAGCTTACCACTTATAACACTTAAAGAGTGTTTCATAAGGGTGCTCTCCTGTCCATTTAACATCTATTCCATTTAGCCATCATTGCCAAAGCCGTCTACTTCCAATACCCACCAACCTGAAGCAAGTTGAACAGAATAGGCCGATGCTTCGCCTGAACCCGTTCCATCTCGGCAACCAGTGCCTTGAAGTGACGTTTGGTTCCCATTGACTCATGCAATCGGTAGCACATCAGAGGTTCATTGTAGTAGAACAGCTCATACATTGGAAACAGCCTCATCCACATCTCATAGTCATGGGTGTAGCGAAAATCAGTGTCGAACAGTCCAAACCGCTCAAATGCTTCCATCTCTAACATGACAGTACAGCCGTTTATCGGACAACCTTCCAGCAGTACCTGCAACATCTCCAGACGACTTCCCACTTCCGGATGCACCGTATCCAACCATTCACTCTTCTCATTCACATAATGGTAGGCACCATGGCAGAATGAAGCCTTGACCTCTCGCATAAACTTCAGTTGTTTCTCTACCCGATCCAGCAGCATCACATCATCTGAGCTGAGCCAGACAAAGTAATCCCCTGTTGCATGCTTGATGCCCTCATTTAATGCTGTCGCTGTTCCACCGTTTTCTTTGTGAATATAGCGGATGGAATCCATAAATGGTTGTAGCTTCTCCACGTGCTCAGTTGACCCATCATCCACTACGATGACTTCGATATGCGGATATGTCTGGTGAATGGCACTGTGAACAGCCTGCTCGATATAAGCACAATTGTAAAAAGGAATGACGATCGATACTTTTGGCTCCATTCGGGCCTTCCCCTCCTCTTACTGTCTTAGGTAAAATGCTGCGCAAAGAGGGCGTTAATCAGCCATCTTTTGGCTTTCATAACTGCCCTCCCTACGCTACCCGCCAAGCGTCGCTATTCGCTGCAACAGCGGTTCCCGATATCTGGACCATACCATGGATGCCTCTCTGCCGATGACATCCGCATGACGTACCGATCCCATTCCACCATGCCAGCGATATGCGGTAAGTGACTCGTTCAGGTATGGAAACCGATGACCGTTCAGCAAAATCCGCATCCAGAGATCCAGATCATGGGTGTAGGGCAGAAGCTCATCAAATAATCCCACTCCGCTGAACAGATCCTTGCGGATCATGACAGTACAACCGTTGACTGGATTGCTGTTAACGAACACTCGCAGCCAATCCAGATCGGCCATCGGTGCAGGTCCTCCGTTTAACTTGGTCACTGCGGAATGTTCATTGATATAATGAAAGTTCGTATGGGAGACGAGCACATTCTCGCGTTGCATAAACTCCAGCTGATGCCGGATTTTATCCGGGTACAGATAATCATCCGAACTGAGCCAGGCTACATAATCACCAGAGGCATGGCGGATGCCATGATTAAGTGCTGAAGCCGTCCCGCCATTGCTTTTGCCAAGCACATTAATATAAGGAAGATAGGGTTGAAGCAACTCTGCATGCCGGGTTGAACCGTCATTCACAACAACGATCTCCACATGGGGATACGTCTGGTTCAGCGCACTCTGAATTGCCTGAGGCACATAAGGACAGTTGTAAAATGGAATGACAATGGATACTCTCGGATTCAACTTGTCGTCCTCCCTTGCTGGACACGAACATCACTCAGGATATCCTGAAGCGATGTGGCAAATGGAATCATCGGCTGCCAGCCAAGCTTGCGCAGCAGTGATAATTCCTCCTGTTTCCCCGAACCATCCGGACCAGAAGATGCCCCATCCCAGCGAACAGGGACTTCCGCTGCTGTCATGGACAACAGCAGATCTGCAATTTCACCAAGACTGCGCTCGACTCCAGACACCACCGGGTATACTGTACCGCTGGACCCGTGTATCAAAAGTGTCGCATACGCTCTGACGGCATCCCGCACATCCAGAAAGTCACGCGTATTGTCCCGTCCGGACAGACGGAATGCCTCGGTTTTGCCCGCCTGCTCACAGGCAACAACATGGCGTGCAAGCAGTGAACAGATGCCTGTGGAAGGACCCGCACCAATCAGATTGCCTGGCTCCGCCAACATGATCTGTTGTCCGAAGAGCGACATCCACGACAAGGACACCATCTCTTCCAGCGCTTTACTGAGGCTGTATGGATGCGGAGGCTGGGGAATCCGGCCAGGTTCCGGCGTATATTTTAAGCGCGATCCTACAATAACGGTTCGTGCTGTCGGACAACTGCGAAGCGCATCCAGCAGATACAGCACGGCCATCACATTGGTCTCCAGGACCAGTAGCGGATCAGACCACGAATCAGGCACTGAATTTTTACCAGCAAGATGCAGCACATAGTCGGGCTGCACCTCGCCGATCAGATGACGCACTTGCTGTTTATCGTTCAGATCACAGACATGGACCTGAGTACCATTACCAAACGAATACACATCCGGTCTCCGGACTACCGCCGCAACCACTGCACCAACTTCCCGAAAATAAGATACGGCATGTCGCCCGGTAAAACCGGAGGCGCCTGTAATTAGCACTTTCTTGCCTCTCAGCTCTGCTCCATCCATAATGCCAACTCCTTCAGCATTGTAGAATAATCCGGCAGGTCTGTCTTCACATCCTCGCGAGTGGACACCAGCGTACGGTCTTGCACTACACTGTCATCACGTACAATCGTCACATCCTGCTTATCCCAGGTCTGCTTGAATAACACAAGCAGGTCATGCTTGCTCACAGGTACCGGATGAGCCAGATGGATGAGACCACTAACGGGTGAAGCCAGGTAATGGTCTACCCATTTGGCCAGCTCAAGCGTGGTCACACCGTTCCAGAATACGCGGGTATACCCGCCGACTTCACCTGTGCTGGACATAAACCATTGCATCAGACCAATGCCGCCCTGCCGAATCTCGGGTCCAATGATGGACGTACGGATCGTCAGATGACCTTCATCCTGAACTTCGCCAAGTGCTTTGGTGATGGCGTAAGCTGAGGTCCCATCCGTAACATCATCTTCCCGGTATGCTCCCCGTTCCCCGCTGAACACACAGTCCGTGCTGATATGAATCAGGCGTGCACCAATCGTATCTGCAACCCGCCGCAGACGATGTGGCAGGAAACCGTTAATATGATATGCAGTAATTTTGTCCTCATCTGCGAAGTTGTTCAACACACCTACAGCATTAATAATCACATCCGGGTGCACAGCTTCTACCAATCGATCAACCATGAAGCTGTCGTTCACATCCAGGAGCAGACCATTGGGGTCCGTTACATCCCGAGATGTGTAGAAGACGCTGTGTACACCTTGACGGCGGAAATAGTCGACCAAAATATGGCCGGCCATTCCGTTTCCACCAAGTATCAGCAGTTTCATGACAAGAATCCTCCGCGCATCAGAATTTCACGAATCTCCTCTTTGGTCATGAGTTGGTGTTCAGAACTGAAACTGTTAAAGGAGACCGGGGGACAATTGGTATAATGTTCACGCAGACCCGGTATACCCAGGGTAGGCAGAATAACCAGGTACTGCTCATCGTAGACAACGGTGGTCATGCTCTCGAATTCACTCATCAATATTTCGTGGATTTTCTCTCCTGGACGAATACCACGTTCCACAATGGACACGTTCTCCACCCCGGAATCCTCAATCAGCACTTCAGCGAGATCCACGATTTTGCATGTCGGCATCGTCATGACAAAGATCTCTCCACCGACACTTTCCACCGAAGCTTTGAACAGCAGGGTAATCGCGTCCTTCAGAGTAAGAAAGAATCGAGTCATGCTCATGTCCGTGATGGACACCTGGCCTTTTTGGCGAATCTGATTCTTGAACAGATGCACCACACTGCCGTTTGTTCCCAGTACATTTCCACCCCGCACCGTAACAAATTTGGTGTCGCTGTGCAACAAGTTGGCATATACGATCAATTTCTCGCCGATGGCCTTCGTCATGCCATAAAAGTTGGATGGATTGGCAGCCTTGTCAGTCGAGATATAGATAACCTTTTTCACCTTGTTCTCAATAGCCGCTTCGATCACATTCTGTGTACCAATGACATTGGTTTTGAGTGCTTCGTACGGCTGATCTTCACACACCGGAACATGCTTGAGCGCAGCCAGATGGAATACATAGTCCACATGCTGGCAGGCAGCCGTCAAAGCGTCCTTGTCACGGATATCTCCAATCCGGAAATGAAGACGCGAGTCTTCAAAATCACGACTCATGGCCACTTGGCTGGACTCGTTCCGGGAATACACAATAATTTCTTTGGGCTGCTGGGGCAGCAGTTGAGCTACAAGTTCATAACCCCATGATCCCGTACCGCCAGTCACGAGTATACGCTTATTTTCAAACATGCATTTTCCCTCCAAGCAGAAATTTAACCACTTTACTGGATACGTCTGTTGCTTTGTAACCTTGCGGACAGTCCCAATCGTTAGACATCTGAGTCATGACCTTCACACAATCGGCGATACGTGCCGCATCCAGACCGGAGACCACATTGCTTCCGCAATCTACTGTTTCCGGACGTTCTGTCGTTCGACGCATGGTCACGGTCGGTACACCCATAATGCAGCACTCCTCCTGCACGGTACCGCTATCCGTGAGTGCGCAGCGTGCATGACGTTCAAGCATTACAAAGTCGAAGAATCCAAACGGCTCGTGAAACTCCACCAGCGGGTTCATCTCCAGTTGCAGATGCTCCGCAATCCGGATCGCTGTTCGTGGATGAATGCTGCAGATCACACGCAACCCATGTTCCTCAGCGACCTGGTTCAGTCCTTTCATAATCTCCAGCAAATGAGGAGGGTGATCCACATTCTCAGCCCGATGGGCGGTAACCAAAAAGTATTGCCCGGACTTCAGCTTGAGCTTCTTGAGTATTTTGCTGGAGCTTACCTGTGCGTCATAGTGCTGCATCACTTCATAGATGGGATTGCCCGTGAGCACGATGCGCCTGCTGGGCACCCCTTCGCTGACCAAATGTTTTTTGCTCTGTTCCGTGTAAGGCATATTAACGGTGGAGATGGCATCAATAACCTTACGATTTTTCTCTTCAGGCACATCCAGGTCGAAGCAACGATTGCCTGCTTCCATATGAATAACAGGAACACCCATGCGCTCAGCCAATATTGCACATAATGCGCTATTGGTATCGCCAAGCAGCAGCAATTTATCGGGTTTCTCCTGCAATATCAGATCTTCCATCTGCGTAAACATCGAGGATAGCTGTCGTCCCAGAGTGGCCGCTTCATCCTGAAGAACGTAATCCGGTGCGCGCAGGCCCATTTCCTTGAAAAAGAGACCGCTGAGACTTTCCGTGAAGTTCTGTCCCGTGTGCACCAGAATATGTTTGGACGCGTACTGGTCCAGCTTGGAGATGATCAGGCTGAGCCGTATAATCTCAGGTCTCGTACCCAGCACCGTCATGATCTTCATCGTAATCCCTGCCTTCATCTTGTATTGGAACCCTTGCGCCCTGCTCGGCTACGTCCTGCCTTGGCAGATTTGCGTCTGCGACTAGCCGATTTCCCCATATTTGGACGCGGTCCCTTCGTTGTACGGGTTCTCCCCTTACGTCTGCCAGTTCCGGAAGTACGTTTCAGCCCCTCACGGTCTCGGCGAGAATGAGGTGCAAGTGGCTTGCGACGACGTTTCCGCGTTTTGCCCCTCTGTTGAATCAGCTTTGCAGCTGGGCCAGTACCTGAGGCAACAGGAGCATCGTGACCCAATGCGAGCGGAGGTAATGAGGAATGTGGCAACGCCTGTATGACGGTCAGTGGGAATAACAGTGCCCGAACCGTAGCCGGCTCCAGAACCAGTACAGTGCGTAGTCCGCCCTCTCCATAGGCATACACAGGTCCATTCGGAGGTTGGATATAAGCAAACCATCCGGGAAAGCGCAATAACCACTGTGTCACCATCGTATGCAGTTTCGTTCGGTAGGTTTCAACGCCATAGAGCCTTTCCGCTTCTGTCCGATTGCGCCACCCCGTATTTGAGGCCAGCTCTGCATCATTCAGCAAGGTTGTTGCCAAGGTGACAAGCGCTTCGGTATCGCCCGGCGGGGCCAAAAATGCATCACTGCCTACGGATTCCATTAACTCCTTCAGTCCACCTTGGGCAAAAGCGATGACCGGTTTGGCAAAATAGAGACCCTCCAGTGCGGTCATGCCAAATCCTTCCTTGACCATGCTTGGGATGACCAGGATATCCATCGCGGTATACGCCAGAGATACGTTCTCTTCAAATGTGGTGAAGGTAAACCGGCGTGAATACCCCGATTTTTTCACCCGTGATACACACTCGTCGTAATACTTTTTATCCGATGGTGCCCCGATGATCCAAAAGCGACAGCGCGAATGCGTTTCACAGATCCTCAAGGCCATATCCACAAAAGGTTTCAACCCTTTGGCATCATATATAAATGAAGAAATATAACCGATACAGGTCTGCGATGATTTAAAACCGAGCTCCTTACGCTTGCGTTCGCGCAGATGAACCCAGCGGTCCGGTGCTGGTAGCGCGGGTTCCCAAGTTGGGGAAATGATGGTCACTTTGTCACCCATGCCGGCTTCTTGGAATGGGGCTACCGCTGTCTCGGATATACCGATAATCCAATCCGCGTAACGGCCAATCATCTGGATCGCCTCGGTTGTATGTTCATTCGTATGAATGATCTCGGTAATCTTCCAGATGACTGGAATCTGAAGGGACTTTGCCGCTACAGCCGGCATCACATTAACGCAGGTGTTCGTTAACACCATATCGGGAGCAGTCTCCCGTATGAGGGAGACCGCTTCCTGATACGCTGGTGTATGGCGAAGATGCTCCGCATCATCTGCAATGCCCAGGTAAGGTGTGTACACACCGTGAAGCATCGGCAGAGTGCATATTTTGACCTGAATGCCGAATCTCCGCGCAAGCCCCGCAAGCTTCCCCTCCTGAGGGGCTACGAGCACACATTCAAAGATCGCACCGATCTCTCTCATAAAATGAAGCAGCAGCTTCTCGGCGCCTGTAATGCTGCGAGTATTGCACACATGTGAAAATAACATCATCTTTGGTTTCGTTGCCATGGCCGCACGGACCCTGTACACGGGTATCGGATACAGGGTACTGTGCACACCTCCTCCCGGCCAGAATTAAGGGAATATGATGGTTAACATTTCATTAATTCTTTTGCCATACGTGTGGTCTTTCAGTGTACGTTCAAGTCCACGAAGTGCAATCTCACGGCGTTCCTTTTCATGAGTAAGATAATATTCCACTTTCTCGAGTAACTCCTGCGGCGAGGAATATGTCTCAATCTCCACACCCGGTTTGTAGAAACGAGCAATGTCATCCCGGGTGTCGGTCAGCTGTAGCGTCGTGGACGCGGCAATTTCAAACGTTCTCGGGTTCGGTGAAGCTGGCGCGATTTTGAGGTGATTATTATTGACGGAATCATCTTCGTGGGATCGATGCAGGTTGATGACAATTTTGGTGCCATTGTACACATCATTGGTCTCCGGCGGACTCATCCAGCGCCCGAGCTCAATCTTCTCTCCATAGGCAGTATAGTCAGGCAGACGGTCCCACCAGATTCCGTTAAATACCGTATTGTGTGACATCAACTGAGGCATGATCGGATTGAAGAAGTATACCCGGTTCCAATAGGCCGAGCCGATAAAGCTGACATCCCGTTTTAACGGGGAAGGAGTTGTAATCGGAAAGTAATGATTAGTGAATGCGGCAAAAGGGAGGTAGTGAACTGACGCGCAGCCGATTTGTCGATATAGATCAATACAGTTCAGTTCCAACGTGAAGACATGGTCAAAATGTGTCACAATATCCAGCGTCATATCTGTATAGTACGGGTCATCCGTGAGCCAGATCGCCGTCTGAATGCCCGCTTGGCGAATCGCATCGATATGCTCAATGGGGATATCCATTCCATCCAGCACAAGCACAAGATCAGGACGCGTCTGCAGCGCAATTTCAGAAACCGGTTGACGCGGATCAGAGAGGGTTACTTGAGCTACCATACCCTGTAGCGTGGCCATAATGGCCTCATCCAACGGGGAGTAAGGGAAGCCTTTACCCGAGGATACATACAGCACGTGAAGCTGTCGGAAAGGCAACGGTTCCTGTGCACAATTCACAATATAGTTGGCGCGACCGCGCAGATATCCTTCTTCCTTACCTGCGTCATATCCGGCATGTTGCCCATTTTTGCGTGCTTGATCAGACAGGCTTAGTACGGGTGCATGAACCTTTTTGGTTTTACGGTGTTTGAGAGACATACCGCCACTCCTTTATTTTTTGGGATAGGGTTCTCGTTGGTACTGCACTTCAGACGGGGATTACAAATGTTCCAGCAACTGACCGATCCGGCGAGTGAATGTATGCTGGTTCATCGTGGTGAGAAGTCCACGCCACGCCATCGCCTGTCGTTCTTCTTCATGCTTCAGATAATAGTGGATCTTGCGCTGAAGTTCTGCAGCGTTAGTGAACGTCTCGATGTCATATCCCGGCTTATAATAACGGGGTAAATCTGCACGTGCATCCGTAATCTGCATTGTGCCGCAGGCGCTGATCTCATACGTGCGTGGATTAATCGAGTGACCTTCAAGATGATGTGTGTTGCGATTGTCTTCCCCATTCTCGCAAGTCCGGTGAATGTTAATGACAATCTTGGCGCCATTGTAATAATCCACTGTCTCTCCAGGAGCAATCCATCCTTCGTGGATGAAACGGCCTAGTACATCAAAGCGTGCCAACCGATTCCACTGGCTACCCGCGATGAATACCTTTTTGTCCGCAAGAAAAGGGGCCAGCTCATCAAACAAGGCAATCCGGTTCCAGAATCCGGTACCGATAAAACAAATGTCGTGCTGATGCTGCGGTGCCGCGCGCCGCGGTTGAAACATGCCTGGATTCACCGCGAGTGGCATATAGATGACCTGGTTCGCTCCATGTGCCAGATAGAAGGGCACCGCGGCCTCTTCATGCGTGAACACGACATCATAGTGCTGGCAAAGGGACGTTGTATCTTCGGTGAAATACGGATCATCCACAAACCACACGGCAGTTCGGATACCGAGTGCACGTATGCCATTCACCTGCTCCACATGATCTGCGGGAAATACATGCAGACCATTCATGACGAGCACGACATCGGGCCGATGCTGACTGGCTTCCTGCAACATCGCTGCTGGCGATCCAACAACGCATTCACGTACAGATTGCTGCAGAGCCAAGGTGACACCTTCATCGATGGCATCGAATCCTTGCGGGATATATAACACTTTCATATCCCGCAGGGTCGGTTCAAACATCTGCACCCGCTCCATCATGGCTTGACAGCCGCCGAATCTGCGGCCTTCTGCATATCCGCCGCGGTAAGCCGTTTCCGCTTCGGTCAGCGGACGGTGCTTTCGTTTTGCCACATTCTTCACCCTGTCTTCCTTCAGGAGATCTCACTTCCAGACTCTCCCCGAGATTGGTCTTCCCTCTAAAGGATATGCCTCGGGGTCAGATGCATCATGGACGGGTGTCCTGCAAGGCGCAAAATTGGCGCTTGCCCTCCACATCCGCCTGTACGGGCATGTCCGCTTTTGCGGCGATGCAAATAACCCGGAGGGATCTGTCCCCCGGGCTAACTGCTAGCAGGTATCATTCCATGCAGAAATAATCCTGTCTACTCGGTTACTGTGCTTTGTACGCCAGCTGATGTCCGTCCTCGAATCCCTTGGCGAAACCCGCGTTGAATCCCTCGTTGTACGCCTCGTTGTATCCCTGGCTGTAAGCACCGTCCGGGTTCGGATCGGTAGGGGTAGCCGGGACGACTGGTTGTACGGGCTTTGGACTCCGGTGCCGCCGTACCGCACGTTTCTTTTTTTTTGAGCCACGCACTGCGTCCTTTAAGTGGGCGTTTGTGAAGAACACGTTTGGCTCTGAGCGCACGCAGTTTGCGAATTTTGCGCAGACGGGCTCCACGGATTAACAAAGCTCTTTTGGTTCTCAGTCGTATTTTCTTCTTCTTTAACATGTCAACATTCCTCCTGTATGTCCCGAACGATACGAATTGCACACCCGGGGTCTTTGAGCCACGGCAAGCCAGGCTCCCCATGCTGGATTCGGGCCAGCCTGATTCCCGTAACCATACGAGACATTTCTGCCTGATAGCGACTCAGCAAACGAATGTTCTCGGCCAGACTGCGGGCAGATACTTCCGAATGAGCGGTTACACTGGCTACACTGTCCAGAATGCGTGCCAGCGCCTGCTGACTGTGTGCAATGGATTCAATGAGCGCCAGTTTGGCTTCCTGCTCACGCCGCATCAGACTCATTTTCCCATGTCTCCCAGATCCATGCCGCCAAACATGCCACCGTCCATACCGCCGCCATCTTCGCTATCGTTCTGCACCATCACCGCTTTGAGATTGTTGCACAGTCCGGTCTCCATTCGGGTTAATCCTTCCAGCAATTCCACCAGCTGATCATGCATTTTGAGCGGTTCGCCTACCTGATCCCCATGCGTCAGAAAGGTATCCCCATTCAAATGATTCAGCGTCCAGTTCCGTACCTTCTCGGCCTCAATCGCTTTTGCCTCCAAGATCAGGGCAATATTCCACTGCATTTTGGCTGCTGCGTCCAGCATCAGAATGAGGCTCTGTTCTCTACTCATGTTCCTTCACCCGCCTTCCGGGCTTATTCTTCTTCTTGAACCGCGATCTCCCGCATGACTTGGGTCAGCGTTTCGGCTACAGCCTCTTCCAGATCTGCAAGGCCCCCCAAGTAAGAGATAATGCTTTTGTTGATTTGCCCAGAGCTATCCAGCAGACCGTCAACGCCATCCAACTCCGGTTCGATATCTGGCAAATGATTGATGATTTCAGACATGCGTACAGCGACTTGGCGTTTGGCATCCAGCACACGTGCGATCTGCTGGTGAGAGTGTGCAATATGTGTGATGATTTCATCGATTTTGCTCTGCATGGTCCTCCTCCTTACCGTCACGGCCTGCTTCACCCATAGAAAAACCCGGCCTATCAGCATTTGCCTGTTACAGCATATGCCGGGCCGGGATCGTCAGTTACTACAGCTTGCGCCTATATCGTCAGATGACATAACTCCAGTCGGAAGAATATCGACTGAGGAATTGGCGAGTACGTTCCTGCTTGGGACGTACAAACACCTCTTCCGGGGTTCCTTCCTCCACAACGGAACCTCCATCCATGAAAACAACCCGATTTGCCACCTCACGGGCAAACCCCATTTCATGGGTGACTACAATCATGGTGATCCCCTCCTGAGCAATAGAGCGGATGACAGACAACACCTCACCCACAAGCTCGGGGTCCAGCGCTGATGTCGGTTCATCAAACAAAATCACTTCGGGATTCAGTGCCAATGCTCTGGCGATGCCCACCCGTTGCTGTTGTCCACCTGACAACATACTTGGATACTCATTGATTTTGGCAGACAGTCCGACTTGTTCAAGCACTCGCAAGGCACGCGTGCGGGCATCGGCTTTGGACATTTTCTGGGCAATAATTAATCCCTCGGTGACGTTATCCAGCACTGTCTTGTGTTTGAACAGATTATAATGCTGGAACACCATCGCCGTTTTTCGTCTCAACTGCACAATGTCATGTTTGCGTGCATGCTTGCAATCGACGCTTAATCCACTGATCTGAACCTCGCCCTCATCGGCACGTTCCAGAAAATTGACGCAGCGCAGCAGCGTTGTTTTACCTGATCCGCTCGGTCCAAGGATCGCTACGACATCGCCCTGTTCCACGGTCAGATCAATTCCCTTCAATACTTCCTGCTTGCCAAAAGTTTTGTGTATGTTCGTTAGTGTAATCATGACACGCCTCCTTTGCTGTACACGGCAACCCGACGCTCAAGCAAAGCAGTGATCCGCTCCGCAATGATGGTCAGCCCCCAATAGATAAACGCTGCGGCGATAAAGGCCTCCAAAAATTTCAGACTGACGGATGCCACCACATCCGCTTTACCGAGTATGTCCATCTGAGACACGGTAAAAGCGAGTGTTGATCCATGCAGGAACCCAACAAACATACTGCACAGGTTAGGCAATACAGCCCCGATCGCTTGAGGGATGATGATACGCCTTAAAGCCTGGAATGTGCTCATGCCTACAGCGTGAGCCGCCTCCATCTGGCCGATATCCACAGAAAGAATGCCTGAGCGGATAATCTCGGACATATAGGCGCCCGCAGTGAGCGAGAAAGCAATTAGTACAAATACGAGAATTGGAATCGACGAGGATTGGAAAGCCCAACCGTAACGTTCCGCCAGCTTATCGATAATCATCGGAATGCCGTAATAGATGAGGAATAGATGCATCAGCATCGGTGTTCCACGCAAGAATGAAACGTAGAAGTCAGCAATGCGGTGTATCCACCGCACGCGATAGATACGGATCAGAGCCGTAACCAGACCGATTCCGAAGCCTGCAATCAACGGCACAATCGTAATGACGAGTGTCAATGGCAATGCCTTCAGGATTTGAAAAAAAGATGTATAGATAAACTGGAGATCAATCGACATATGCTCACCCCGCTATTCGTTTCAGGCGTTTGGCTCGAATTGCCGGTTTGTGTACAACCCTCTTGCGTTCATGACGCTGGAGTCTGCGTTCTGCAAAGGCAAATCCTTTTTCGAGTACAATGACAATGACATAATAGACCACAGACAGACTTATATACACTTCAAGTGCATGCGATGTAGCCGAAATTAACGTCTGCCCTCTGCCCACCATATCCATGACACCAATGGAGAAGGCCAGAGAAGTATCCTTCAATGAACCGATTAACGTATTGGCCATGTTCGGAAAAGCAACAATCAGTGCCTGCGGAACAACAATCCGCCGAAAAGACTGGAATGTGGTCATACCCGCAGCATAGGCAGCTTCCGTCTGACCTTTATCCACACTGCGCACCGCTCCGCGAAAGATCTCGGCAAAGGATGCCGCGTCACTAAGCGCATAGGTCACAATGACAAATAACAACGGGTCGGTTCTCGACAGGTCGATGCCAATGGGTTTGAGCAACTCGGGAAGTCCGTAATACACCAGGAACAATTTGATCAGGATCGGTGTGCCCCGCATGAATGAGACGTACAGGGTAGCCAACTGGCTTAGTACCGGAATCCGATACAGCCGGGGAATGGCCAGAAGCACGCCGCCCACCAGTCCGAGCACGATGGAACCACCCAGTACAATCAGTGTTATATGCAAATATCGTAGCAGTTCCGGGATGAAATCCAGAACCAATGACAGATCAAATGATTTTCCCATTACCGCTGCACACCTTTCTCAGACTACTCTTCAACCGTATAGTCAGCTCCAAGCCACTCAGTGCTCAGTTTGCCTAATGTTCCATCTTCTTTGATTGCTTTGAGCGCTTCGTCCACTTTGGTTTTGAGCTCCTGCTCATCTTTGTTCAGAATGAAGTACACTTTGGAATTGGAGAGGGCATCGCCTACCGTTTTCAACTGAGCATCAACCGCCTTATTCTGATAATCAATGGCAAATTGGGTACTGATCGTTGCATCCACCCGGCCTGTTTTGATCTGGGTAATGGTATCCTCACCCGCTCCGGAATAAACGATATCAATCCCGTTACCGTTCGCTGCATTCCATTTCTCAGCAAGTACAGCCGCATTACTTGTAGCACCAACAATCAGTTTTTTCCCTTTTAGATCCTCAATCGATTTTACTTCCTCATTTTTCTGACTTACGACAATTTTATTTGGAAAAATATTATAGGCTTCATCATTAAACAGGAACTTGGCCTGTCTCTCATCATTCACTTCCATCTGGTGAGCGATCAGGTCAATTTTTTTCGTTTCCAGACTCAGCAGCAGATTTTTAAAATCCATCGTGCTGAATTCGAATTCATATTCAGGCAAACGTTTGTCGATCTCCCGGATCAGTTCCACATCATAACCTGTTAACTTGCCATTCTCATCAATGAAGCAGACATTTGGGAACTGTGTACCTGTTCCTACAATGATCTTTTTCACTTTGGTGTCGCCTGCTGCCGAAGCAGATTCTGAATCATTGCTTGCAGTTCCTGTGCTGCATCCAGCCAGTACCGCCAGCATTGTAATGAACAGTAGTGCTGTCCGGAATTTTTGAATCCCCCGTTTTTTAACCATTCCCAATCTCCTCCACAGGCTGTTATCACAGCGAATATGATTTGTTCTCCTATTCCTCTATCCTATTAACAAACCATTCTTACTTGTATAGTCGGAATTAGGTTGAACAAAGAATATCACTACAAGTCATCTGAGGGCAATAACTAAACTAATAGGACATCCTGATATGGTTATAGGACTTCTCTATAGTACGAGAAAAAGCCATCCCCCATATCGATTGGCGGATGGCTTTTTCTCGTATGACTCTCACTGATTATACCATTTTGGCGGTGCATCACTTGGTGTATACACTACTCATCTATCTGCGACTCGCCCATTTAATTTTACGTGCAACTTCCACTCGCTGTAATTGTAAGAGACCGATCCGTTCCTCAAACTTCTTGCGTTCATCCATGGAATGAGCGGCATGGATCTGGTGGCACAGACCTGTCAGTTTGCTGTTGATGTAATCAAACCGTGTCCATAATTCCTCTTCAGGTGTGCGTTGCTGCTCCGTCGCCGTCTGAAATATTTTGAGTTGGCGGATAAGGGATTGCTGCCATTCCTGATCCTGAATTTGGATGGCAAAATGCAAAAGATCCAGATAGTCATCGATTTGCAACGAAACGCCGCAATCAGGTTTAGTGTTCATCGTCGTCTCTCCTTATTTCAGTACTTGGCTGGAATCCATTACTTCTATCTTACAGGAACAAGCCCACTGAAAGCGAGTACTGAACGATTAAATTTTGGGAATTTTTTTATTTTTTTATGTTAAAACAGCTTTACATTTCCATTAAGGTAAAATTCACATAACTTTGGTATTGATACATATTAAATCTGTGACGAAAAACCCGTATTAAGGAATCATTTCTTACCTTAACACGGGTTTTTCGTCATGTTTTATATAATATGCACACATGCAATGTCAGTTATTTTTTCCATCTCGCTGCTGTCTGGTCATCAGTAACATGAGAAACGAGATGATAATAATGGAAACAGTCCATGCCCAAGCCATGGTCTGATTGCCGGAATCCACAGCGACATAGATTGCCGTGGGTACCGTTTGCGTTTTGCCCGGAATATTGCCTGCAATCATCAGTGTCGCACCAAATTCCCCGAGTGCACGGGCAAAGCCCAGGATGAAAGCGGTCATCAATGCTCTGCCTGCGAGCGGGAGGGAGATGTAACGAAAAACCTGCCACTCATTTGCCCCAATCGAACGGCCTGCATCTTCTAAATCCCGATCCACACCACTGAATCCCGATTTCATCGTCTGATACACAAGTGGAAAAGCAACCACCACCGAAGCAATCACCGCAGCCCACCAGGTGAAAATAACCGGTGCGGAGAATATGGCTTCAATCCATTGTCCAAACAGACTTTTACGCCCCAGTATGACAAGTAACAGAAATCCAACCACCGTCGGGGGAAGGACTAGCGGCAGCATAAATGCCGTTTCCAGCAGAATCTTTCCCCGAAATGAAGAACGTGACATCTTCCAGGCTATCGCGATTCCGAGCACAGTGGCCACCACGCTGGATAACAGCGCAACCTGAAGTGACAAGCGCACCGGTGACCAGAATACGGACCAGTCTATGGCGTTCACATTCATTCCGGAATTGTGAATCCGTATTTCGCGAAGATATCGAGCACTTCAGGGGTTTGTAAATACGCATAAAATTGTTCGGCCTCTGTACGGTGTTTGGTTCCTTCAATAATGCCTATTGGATAATTGGCTGGTGTGTAGCTGTTCTTGTCCACCTCAAACGCAATTTTCACCTGATCCGAAGTAAGAGCATCTGTTTTATATACAAATCCTGCATCTGCATTACCTGTCTCTACATATTGAAGAACCTGTCTAACGTCTTTCCCCTGCACAAGTTTGCTTTCCAGTTCATCCCACAGCTTGGCATTGGTCAGAGCTTCCTTGGCATAGGTTCCCGCAGGAACACTTTCCGGAATCCCAATGGCTACCGTCTTGATGGAGTCGCTGGTGAGATCCGTTTCACTGGTTACTGTGTGGGTCCCATCTGCTGGCACTATGGCCACCAGTGAATTCTGTAGCAAATTCTTCTGATCACCCGATGCAATCAGGTTTTCATCTACTAGCGCATTCATATTTTTTGTTGCCGCCGATACAAAGACATCAACCGGGGCACCCTGTTCAATCTGCTGTTGCAAGGCACCCGAGGCGCCAAAGTTAAAATTAAGTTCTATATAAGGATTAGCTAGCTCATAATTGGTTTCAATCTCTTTCATCGCATCGGTCAGACTGGCCGCCGCAGAGATCGTCAGATCTACCGTTTCCTGCGGATCGGTATTTCCTGCTGATGAACTTTCACCTGATGCCGCTGGCGTTGGGGTTGTTTGTTCTGCACCTGTGGATGTATCCGTAGTGCCCGTGCTTGCGCCGCAACCAGCCAATACAAGAGCCAGTCCCAGTGACATACTTCCCAACACATATCCGATTCTCTTTCTCATTCATTTCTCCCCCAACGTTATCTTTGGTTATAACTAGTTATAATTGATTATATCTAATTATACACATGACAAAAAAAATGGGAAGGTGATTAAGATCACATTTGATTTTTGTTATCTGTCCTATGCGTTTATTGCGTGTTCTCAGGTTTATGGCATCCCTCAATTAATGATATAGTACAAGAAACATTCATAACAAAACCATAATTGCTCTATACCTTTGAAGGAGGATCTTCACTTATGACGGAGGAGCAATCCTACACAACCGAAGAAATATCCAAGCTGCTCAAAATATCGAAACTGACGGTCTATGACCTGATCAAAAAAGGAGAACTCGTCGCATACCGTGTAGGTAAACAAATGCGAATTGATGCAACCGATCTGGAGGCATATAAACGTCGCTCCAAGCAACTTCAGTCCTCAGGTCAGCGTATCCCGACTTCGGTTCAGACCTCGGTATCAGGGACTCAGCCAGGTCAGGGTGATTCTCAGGGAACTTCCTTACAAGTTACTTCACCCGTTGGGTCTGCGCATGCGATTACTCCAGCGAGTTCTACCCATACAATGACTTCTGCACCACGGCATCTAGTCATAACAGGTCAGGATGTCAGTCTGGATATCCTAATGCGCCATATGGAAAAAAAAACTCGGGACATCCGTCCGCTCCGCTCGTTCATGGGCAGTCTGGACGGACTTATCTCGATGTATCGTGGTGAGTCCGATCTGGTCAGCACTCATCTGCTCGACGGGGATACCGGTGAGTATAATCTGCCGTATATTCGCAAAATTCTGACGGGACGGTCCTATGTTGTGGTAAACCTGCTGTCACGTCCTGCCGGGCTGTATGTACAGCGTGGCAACCCGCAGAACATACAGAATTGGACCGATCTGGGCAAACCTGAACTTCGACTCGCTAACCGGGAGATAGGTTCTGGCGCGCGAGTATTGCTGGATGAGCAACTTCGGTTGCATGGAATTCCTGCCGCAGGTCTGATCGGATACGAAATGGAGGAAACCAGTCACATGGGCGTGGCTGCCAAAGTCAGTTCAGGTGAAGCTGATGTCGGAGTTGGCATTGAGAAAGCTGCGCGACTTGTGGGTCAGGTTGATTTTGTCCCGCTCACTCAGGAGCGCTATGATCTGGTCATGCTGAGGAAGCAAGGTAATGAAGCCTGGACAGAATCTGTACTGCGAATTCTCCAATCGCCGGAGTTCAGGCAGGAACTGCAATCATTCGAGGGATATGATGTATCCCGGACAGGTGAGATTTTGTACGAAGCATAGTTATACGAAATGTAGACAATAACAGCCCATACTCAACGTGTATTCAACATCACATCATGCATATATAAAACGCCTTGCATTCGCTGCAAGGCGTTTTTGGTGTTTCTTTCTATATATAACGCATGATATGGATGAATGAATTTCTTAATGTGGCAAATCGATCTCAAAAATGAACACACCATACGCGGGCATGTTGATCTCATTCTGAAGTGTTGTACCTGACAGTAACTCTGTGGCCTCCTTCTTAAGCTGGATGGCCACTTGGTGATCCGAGTAGTTGAGTAAAAATACATAAGCTTTATCCTTACCGGAACGGATACCAAGCTCAACTTCGGACGGTACCTCTACCAGGTCACCCACAGGTGAAGATAGCCCTATCTCATCTAGTAGAGCATCAACGACCGGTTCATTGTAAGCCGCTCCATAATACCATACTTGCCCCTGACCTACCGTACGTTTGGTCAATGCAGGACTACCTGCATAATATTCGGATGTATACTCAGCCATGACCTGCACGTCAGCATGCTCCACATGAAGAACTTCGTTAAATCCGGTCGTTGACGTTCCCTCCTGAAGCCGCTCACTCGTCCCATTCCATTGCAGTTTGGCTGCTGGAATGGTTCCTTTGATTAAGGTAAAGTCCTCTACGGTTACACCACACAACTCAGCGACAGCCCCAGGGAACGGTCTCATATAACAATGCCCCTTGAGATCCTTATATCCGGTGCGAGCACCGAAAAACAGAGTGCCTCCTTGACTGACATAGGCTTGGAGAAGTTCTGCTGTCTCGTCTGTCATGATGGCCGGGTGAGCATAGATGATCACCTTATATTCGGATAAATCCTCCAGTGTTGTCGTTGGTTGCAGTGTAACCATGTCCGTCGGAATATGACGATACTGGAGCTGCTTATACCAGGAGCGTACACTCTGTTGCTGAAGCGGACCGTGCCACTCGTCCAACTCCCCGTCCCACAGGTTATCGTAATCCTGTAGGATCGCAACATCGGCTTGATATGTAGTGCCCGCAATAACACGCCCGATCTTGGCAAACTCTTCCCCTACTTGTGCAACCTCGCGTACCCTTCTGTTGGGCTGATTATGGTAATCATTGATGCCATGCCAGTACATCTCGGTGCCAAATGTTGCCGTCCGCCAGCGGAAGTAGACGAGCAGATCTGTTCCGTGAAGAACAGATTGATATGACCATAATCGGATCTGTCCCGGTCTTGGCGTACCCATGCCTATACTGTCAACCCAGCCTCCTGGCCCAGACTGTTGTTCCATGACGCAGAAGTTCGGTGACATGTTACGTACGTTCGACAGTTTCATGCTCCAGGCCCGATCTTGTAATGAGTTATCGTCTGTCCCTGGGAAGATCGTGGCAAACTGCGGATACGAATCATAAGAGAAGAAATCCAATAAATCCTCTGTCATTTCATGATTATCCAAGTGTCCAAACGTACCGTTTGTTGTGATCCAATGCTTCGAATCCAGTTCCCGAATGATGTCCACCTGAAGCTTGGCAAATGAAATGGTATTAGCTGAGATGAATCTCTTTTCATCTAGTGCCAAATGAGGATTTGGCGATTGGCTGACCATATTTCGGGTAAGGTGAACTTGCTCCCAGTCAGTATAGGTCTGACTCCAGAAAACGGTTCCCCAAGCCTGGTTCAGATTCTCCAACGATTCATAACGATTCTTAAGCCATTCACGGAAGGCGACATGGTCCGCCTCAGCATAGAAAACATCCATATGACAATTGAATTCGTTATCGATCTGCCATCCAATAAGAGCCGGATGATCTTTATAGGCACTCACCATATTGCGCACGATTTTTTCACATTGCTGTCTGTAGATTGGGCTGCTGTAATTGGTATGACGCCGCATACCGTGTTGATACAATACCCCGTCCTTATTTGCGTTTAATACTTCAGGATATTTGGATGTTAACCACGCTGGTGGAGTTGCAGTAGGTGTTCCCAAAATAACGCTCAAACCATATTGATGCGCCAGATCCAGTGCCTTCTGGAAAAAACTAAAATCGAACTGACCTTCTTCCGGTTCAAAGATGGACCATGCGAATTCAGCCATCCGAATAACTGTGATATTCATCTCTTTCATTCTACGGAAATCGTCCTCCCACAACGCTTCCGACCAGTGCTCAGGGTAATAACAGACCCCCATTTTTAATTCATCCATTTGGATTGATTTTGCCACCTTTAATTGCCCCCTTAACCTGCCATATTGCCTCCATTCTATTGGAACCTTCACATATAATAAATGACAAGATTATGCGACTTATAATAAAATATTGTCATTGTCCAAGATTCAAATAACAGTAGACTGAATTGATTTCAGTTCACTACATAAAAATATTGCGTTCAAATGGAGGATGCACGTGAAAGAACACATCTTTCTCCCCAAGCCGATTTTTCCCAGACATGTATGTTTTCCCGATTTTATTGGAGGGTACAGTGACTTTCCGAAGCACCGTGTGCATCGAGAATATGGCACCACTGAAATTAATTTGGATCAATGCTACAATCTGCACCTTGTACTGAACGGCAAAGGATTCCTGGACACCGGAACCACACGATATGAGTTAATGCAAGGACAGGGTTTCCTCTATGGTCCCGGTCTCAGACAAACCTACTACTCAGATTCGTATGATCCTTGGAGTATTCGTTGGATTCACTTCTACGGCGTTCGTCTCGAAGAACTGTTAAATGGAAAAGGCGTTGACGAGCCCTGGCTGTTTCAATGTTCCAACTTCCCGGTGGTCACCGCGCTCATGGATCGAATACTGGAGCTCGGAAGAGGCTATCAAGTGGAGGACGAGCACAGTGTGGCAGCTACACTATATGAGCTTCTGACCCGATTGCAATCCGCAGCGAGCCAAATCAATGTTTCGTTGAATCACACCTCGGAGCGAATTCGTGAAGCAGGGAATTATATTCGTTCCCATAGTAACGAGCACATTACACTAGACCACGCTGCCGGGATTGCAGGATACAGTACAACATACTTTAGCCGAAAGTTCAGTCAAACGTTTGGAATCTCTTTCCCGGAATTCCTCTTGGAATCCAGACTACTACATGCGAAACAACTGCTCGCAACAACCAACCTTTCCATTAAACAAATTACGCTGGAAACGGGGTTCTCTCAATCAAGCTACTTCATCCGATGTTTTAAAACCCAGGAAAACGTAACACCTATGCAATTTCGAATGATGCACAATCATTCGTTATAGGCAAAAAGTTACTTCCTCAAGCTGACGTAAAAGAAGACTCTGCATACAACATGCAGAGTCTTCTTCGGTCATTTTTCACAAATGTTCATTTGTATCTTCGTCCTCGTCAGCCTTATATTCCAAAATATCTCCAGGCTGACAATCCAGTGCTTTACAGATGGCATCCAGAGTGGATAAACGGATCGCTTTCGCTTTTCCTGTTTTTAATATGGAAATATTGGCGATCGTGATCTCAACTCTCTCTGCTAGCTCGGTAACCGTCATTTTACGCTTTGCCAACATCACATCAATATTGATTATAATGGCCATATATTCACCTCAGACCACTAGGTCATTTTCTGATTTGATATCAATCGCTTCCTGTAACAATCTTTGGAGCACTGCGGAAAACACTGCAATGACCAATGAAGCAAAAATAGGAACCATTCCCATAAGAATGAGGCCTGGGGCATCATCTTTCTCTGCTACAACAAAAAGGAATGGCAACATCACAAAATAAAGACTACTAATTACAATAGCACAATATTTTATTGTTTTTAAGGATCTCACTGACATTAGAGAGAACGCTTCATTTTTGTCGATATAGCTCAGCAGACGGAATGCCTGGTACAGTGCAACGATAAACGGAATAACTGACACATACATAATAATCACTATGGGGTATAGCGCACCTGCATAATTCGGATTCACCGGATTGTTCGCTAACCAGGGTATGCCGAATATGCATAAGGCAAGAATGGGAACACCAATAAGCAACACAGCCAATTTTAAAAAGATGGTTGTACCTCGCTTCACAAAAAGCACCTCACTTGTTTTAAGTGATATGAATTTATCATAATATTTATCGTTTTACAATAAATTTTTATTGCAAAACAGATTTTATTTATTCTTTTGCCCATTAAGGAAGGAAGACCAAAAGATCCCCCCTCTTTGCTTCATTGATTCTTGGACACAAAAAAAAGTCCAAAGATAGCCACTGAATGTGGTTATCTTTGAACTCACTCACGTCCGCCAGAACAGCCCAGCCTCATCCCGTTCCACCTGCTCGAGCACATTTTCAAAATCGGAACAAGGTGTAATAACATCTACCGGATTCCAGCTGCTCTGTTCATCTCTGGCAAACACCTTCCACTGATTTTCTTCCCAGTAAAATCGGGCAATATGCATCTTCTCCCATTGATACCGTTCCTCGGCGGGTCTTTCTTCGGTCAGGATCAATTCATTGTCATTCATCACATAGGTCAACTTCACCATCGTACGCAGTGGCGCAGGAACCTTCTCGTGAATATAGCCATTCATCACCGACTGAATTCTTCGTAACGTAAACGAGTCCAACATGAAGATGCACACCCTTTCAGCAAAATACCACCCTTTGATCATGTTACCAGCTGGATTTTGTTACACCAGGAATCTGTCCTTGATGGGCCAATTCACGGAACTTAATCCGAGATACCTTGAACTTGCGTAGATAACCCCGCGGGCGGCCTGTCACTTCACAACGGTTCTTCAAACGAGTCGGAGATGCATTCCGCGGCAATTTCTGCAATGCCTCGTAATCCCCTTTTTCCTTCAATTCCCGACGCAGGTCCGCATATTTTGCCACGATCGCCTGACGTTGCTTCTCACGTACCACTTTAGATTTTTTAGCCATGAAATCCAGCTCCTTTATCCCTTGAATTTATGTTTGTAAATTGAACTAAAGAATATTTACACTGCACACTCCGATGACAGAACAACCTTCCGATCGCTGTTATCCCCAGATTTTTTTAATTCCTTTGATAAAGGGGAAATCCGGGGATAAAGGTGAAGCATATGCTTCCGATGCAGCTTTCTTTCAGAAAGCTTTTAGCTTCGCTTCTTCAGGTCCTTTCTGTCCTCTCTGACTTATACAGCTTCCACAGGCCATGGTAGGGGATTATCAAAATGGCCCCAGTCTGCCAGCATTTCTTCATCACTGAGCAGGCACTGGTCCAGCTCGTCTTCAATGCTGGCACGTTCCATGTCGATCCCGATCATGACAAGCTCCGTTTGACGATCTCCCCACTGGGCATCCCATTTCTCCAGAACATCCGGCTCGTTACGTAAAATCTCTTCCTTGTCCGTTTCCGGCAACGCCGCGACCCAATGTCCCGCAGGACCAAATTGAATGGATGGTCCCGCCTGACTCAGGCTTGCAGCAACATCCCCTTCGGCCGCAAGCCATACTAAACCTTTGGCACGTACCACTTCTTCCGGCCAGTAACTCATGAATTCAGCCAGACGGGAAGGATGGAACGGCTTTCTCCGGCGATAGACAAAGGAACCAATACCATATTCCTCCGTTTCCGGTGTATGCGACTCTTTCTCCAGCTCCTGAATCCATCCAGCGGACATGCTCACTTTCTCAAAATCAAAACGGCCTGTATTCAGAATCTCAGAAGGATTCACCTGTCCATTCTGGGTCCGAATGATCTTGGCGTTAGGCTGTAGCTTCCGGATGATACCTTCGAGCTTGTTCAGCTCGGTGTCATCGACCAGATCACATTTGTTCAGCAGTAGCACATCACAGGTTTCGATCTGATCAATCAACAAGTCTACAACATCACGGGTGTCCTCATCTCCGGTCGCCTGATTACGATCCAGAAGACTCTGTCCTGATCCAAAATCATGCCAGAATCGATTGGCATCCACCACCGTTACCAGACAATCCAATCGGGCCAGACTAGTTAGATCAATACCCGACTCCTCATCGGCGTATGTAAAGGTCTGTGCAACTGGAACAGGTTCACTGATGCCGGTGGATTCGATCAAAATATAATCATACTTGCCTTCGTTCACCAGCTTCTCAATCTCCTGCATCAGATCATCCCGCAAGGTGCAGCAGATACAGCCGTTCGACAACTCCACCAGCTTCTCTTCGGTTCGAGACAAGGTTGCCTCCCCCTTAACCAGCGCAGCATCAATGTTCACCTCACTCATGTCGTTGACGATCACCGCAACTTTGAGTCCCTGTCTGTTGTTCAACACATGATTCAAAACCGTCGTTTTCCCTGAACCGAGGTAACCACTCAGTACGGTTACCGGAACTTGCTTTTGTGTCATAGAAATCTACTCCTTATATTTGCAGTCTGTGTAACTTGGACTTTAATAGTAATTATTACGATTAACAACAATGACTATAATCCTGTTGCACGGTCGTTGTCAAACTATTTTTACGAAATAGTCCAGAAAAATGGATAAGAAAAACATTTATCGACGTACTTTCACAAAAGGAAGACCGCGTTCAGTTGTAGTTTTTCTTGCGATAATCGAATTGTCCTGCTCCGCTGAAAACTTAT
Source organism: Paenibacillus sp. W4I10 (assembly GCF_030816325.1). Taxonomy (NCBI): domain Bacteria; kingdom Bacillati; phylum Bacillota; class Bacilli; order Caryophanales; family Paenibacillaceae; genus Paenibacillus; species Paenibacillus sp. W4I10. Next base: position 6,513,357 of record NZ_JAUSXX010000001.1, on the reverse strand, counting down.
AAATGCTAGATATAAAAAAGACTCATGATCTGTCTCCTTCAGCTTTGTATCCTGACGATACGTCCCGGAAAATTCAGTTCATGAGCCTTTACTTTACTATTCAGCTTGCTACCACAGATCTGGCCTTATTGCCCGCTTCCATCCGTTGCCTGAATACCAACACCAGAACCATCGCTGCAATAGAGAGCAACGTGCAGATCATAAACATGGTCGAATACGAACTTACCTGTACAATAAGCCCCATCGCCAGTCCACCCAAAGAGAATCCAAGGTCATACGAGGACATGAAGATCCCCATGAGTACATATCTGGAATCCGCAGGCAACACAAAAGACAGGTATGTGGTTAATGTCGGGTACAACAGTGCCAGGGCAAAGCCGCTGAACACCGCGGAGAGATACACCAATGGCCCGATGATCTCCATTAAGCTAAGCAACTGGGTCCCAAGTGCAGCACACAGCATTAACCCTGCCATCAGCCAGGTATTCCAGCTACCGTCGGACGGAATTTTTTTACGCAAAATAAACCTGCACAGGATCACAACCAATCCCTGTATCGTCAGAAATACCCCTGCACTCGCCAGTCCAGTGGATACCATATACAGGGGAAGAAAGGTCGCTGTCGCCCCAAAGACGCAGGACGCAAACAACATCACCACACTGCTGATCAGCAGTGGCGTACTGCGCCAAATGCCGCCGAATGAACGAAACATGTCACCCAAGGTGTACGATTTATTCTGCACGGTACTCCGTGGCAGATCCACATTATATCCAATCAGAAGTGGCAGCGCCGCCAGTCCGATCATCAGCAGCGTAAACGCCAGATCACTGGCATTTTCCCAGATTTGTATGGCGAGGATCGGAATGACCAGAGAAGGAACCATCGTAAACAGGGTGTACATGGACAGCCCTTGTGCCCGGTCTTTGTCCTCCAGCTTTTCCACAATGCCTGCCTGCATCGTCATGGAGAAAAAGGCCGTAGCCACCCCTTGCAGGGCTCGCAACCACAGATACGTCTCCACACCAAAAACAACAAACAGCAGCAACGTCCCGGCGTGTAAAAGCAATAGCCATTGCATCACACGAAGCGGCCCGTGCTTACCCAGCAGCTGTGCTGCAAAAGGTCTCAAGAGCATACAGGTGAACATATATGCCCCCATCATCAGACCAATCTCAGCCTGATTCAATCCCGCGGCTTCGCTTCTCAAAGGCAGAATAATCGTCAAAGCTGAATTTGCCGCAAAAAATAAAAAGGCCAGCATATAAAACCGGATAAACGAAAAGGATACCGGATTTAATTTTCCATTGGATGTTGCCGTCATTGAAGCCTTCAAACGTTCGTCACCACTTTCTCTTCTGGCAGTCAATTCATAGATGTACCTGTCACGGGTCTACGCCGTTCATAGGCAAAAACGATCATTACCGCTCCTAGGATAGCACAAATCATGTACATAAATGAATAGGAAGAGAAGTCAGCGACGGGTCCCATAATCACACCACCCAGAGAAATACCCAGATCCGCCATCGCAATAAATAGGCCGATCAGAACGTTCCGGTTCAGCTTAGGCAACACAAAAGATAAATAGGTCGTGAGTGTCGGATACAGGATCGCCTGACCGATTCCCATGAATACAGCGCCCACATAGAAAAAGACCACCCCGCCTGTCACGGCAAAACTGACACATTGCGCAGCTACGGCGAGCAGACACATGGTGCCCATCATGAAAGGAGAATGCCAACTGCCATCAGACGGAATCCTTTTCCTAAGCATGATTCGAGCCAGCACCACCGTCCCGGCCTGAAGCATCAGATACACACCCGCATTCCCATTTGGTACTTGACTCGCATACAGCGGGATAAAGGTGGTAATCGCACCAAATACAACGGAAGCGGCGAGCATTAACACACTGCATCGAAACAGAAACGGATTCTTCACCAACTGACCAAAGGATTCCCACATACTGACGTTCTGCTCCGAAAGATTCTCAGCAGGTTGCTCCTTGTTTGGTTCCATTTTGGCGGTATATCCGAAGACACCCGTACAGACGGCAATGCCGATCAGAACCACTGTAAAATAATCCATACCACCCGTCTGCCAGATTCCTAACGCAATAACAGGCCCCACGATCCCCGGTATATAACTGAATAGCGAATAATACGAGATCCCCTGTGACCGATCTTTCTCCGGAAGTGCATCAATAATGCCAATCTGCAAAGCCATAGAAAAGAACGCTGTCGATACACCCTGCAAAATACGAGCAACCAAATAACCTCCGAGTCCCGTAAAGGTATATAAAATCAGCGCAAATCCATTGATGATCAGAATCAGACGCAATATTTTGATCGGACCATGCTTTTGAATAATCCGACCTGCCCATGGTCTGAAAAACATGGTTGTGAACATATAAGCGCCCATGATCAGTCCAATCGTTGTACCGCTCGCACCCAAAGACTCCCCTTGCAATGGGATGATCACGTTAAGAATGGCATTGGCACTGAAATATAGAAGAACCAGTATGTACAAGCGCAGAAAAGGCCAAGACATCGCTCCACTCACAATGGGTGTTCCCCCTAAAATGTAATTAAATGCTTCAATAATTTCTTCGCATAGTCTGACTGAACATCCTTTAGCTGCTCAATCGGAACGATCTCTTCAATCTGACCCTCTCTGAAAATGATCACCCTGTCACAGATATAGGCTGCCGCCTGTATATCATGCGTGATAAAGACGTAGCTCAGCTTGTAGATTTCCTTAAGCTCTTTCAACAATTGCAGCACCTGAATCTGAACAGACACGTCCAGTGAGCTGATCGCTTCATCGAACACGATGCATTTTGGGGCGGTGGAGATGGCCCTGGCAATGCACACTCTCTGAGCCTCCCCGCCGGATAGTTCATGCGGATATTTGGATCTATAGGAAGGGTCCAGTCCAACTTGGTTGAGCAACAGATCCACCTTCGCTGAGTTACCCTGATCCTTTCGCAGCTTTTGCTGCGCTTGCATCGGTTCCATAATGGCAGCTTCCACATTAAGAAATGGATTGATCGAAGACGTATAATTTTGAAAAACGGCGCTGATGTTACCCATCCGTGCACGTCGATCCTGTACGTCTTTACCATCCAGCGAGATCGTTCCACGATCCGGCCGTTCAATGCCGAGAATCAGACGGCCCAATGTAGATTTACCGCTTCCGCTTTCACCAATGATGCCCAAACACTCGCTCTGCGGGCATTCAAAGGTAACTTGTTTCAATACCTGTTGTCTGTGCTTGGAGAACAGTCCGCCTTGGTTATATGATTTTTCAATACCTTCCACCTTTAGCATCTATAAGTCCCCCTGCATCAATGCCTTGAAATGATTGCTCAGCTCCAATCGGATAGAGACCAGATACTGCGTATAGGCATGCTTCGGCTCTGTCAAAACAGAATGCATGCTGCCACGCTCGACGATCTTGCCGTCTTTCATGACCATCACGTCATCTGCAATCTTCTGAACGACGCCGAGGTCATGGGAGATGAACATCATGGAACAGCCCATGCGTTCGCGTAATTGAATCAATTGCTCCACCACTTCATATTGGGAGATCGTATCCAGCGCCGTTGTCGGCTCATCCGCAATAATCAGATCAGGCTCAAGCACCAATGCCAGTGCAATCATGATTCGTTGCAGCATCCCACCGGACAGCTGATGTGGATATTGATTCAGAATCTCGCGCGGATGTCTGAGCATGACGCTTTCCATGGCATTGATGATTTTCCGCTCAATCTCGCGGGTGTTCCAGCCAAAATGCTGCTGAAGCGTCTCCCGAATATGGACACCAATGACACAGGAGGGATCAAATGCACTCATGCCATTCTGCAAAATCATACACAGATGCTTGCCCCGCTTACGCCGCATCTCCGGTTCCGAAAGCTGGTTCAGATCTTCGCCCTGGAATAACATCTTGCCCGATTGGCGAATCCATGGCTTGTTCAGTCGCATGATGGCCCTGCACGTGACGGACTTGCCGCTACCACTTTCCCCCACGATGGCCATACAGCTTCCCTGTTTAACTTCGAATGAACTGTTATGAATGATCACTTTATCTGTATTGGTGTCCCATACTTTCAAATGTTCAACCTCGACTATATTCATAAGCGGCCTTTCTCACCTCACTTTCGTAAGACTTGTCAGACTTACCTTGAGAGGTCATCAATTTGGGGTCCAGAGCCACTTGAAGGGCATCCGATAGAAAATTAAAAGCAGACACGACCACCACAATGGCCAGGCCCGGTGCCAACATCAATTCAGGTCTGGAGAACATGACTTCCCTCGCCTCATTGAGCATCATGCCCCACTCCGCATGCGGAGCCTGGATTCCAAGCCCCAGAAAGGAAAGGCCGGAGATCTGCAACATCATCGAACACATGGAACCGCTGGCAATGACGGCAATATCGGCAAAAGTAACCGGAACAATATGTTTGGTTATAATTCTCAGATTAGGTGTGCCGGAGGCTTTGGCGAATTTTACATAATCCATATCGGAGAATTGCATCACAGATGTTCGAATAACGCGGGCAAACCAGGCCCATTTCATCCACACAAAGGCAATCAAAATGTTCTCCAGTCCTGCACCCAAAATGCCAACCACCGCCAGTGTCATCACGTATCCGGGAAAAGACAGCATAATATCACAGACTCTCATGATCCATGCATCCACTTTCCCCTTGAAGTAACCCGCGATGAATCCAACAATAGCCCCGATCAGAACAGATAGACTGAGCGCAACCAGAACCCATAACACACTTGGACGGATGCCATAGATAAGCCGGGATAATACACATCTGCCCAGATGATCATTGCCCAATAGATAATCCCAGGATGAGGAGGCATAACGAAGCTTCATATTCACTTGTCCAGGATCATGGGGCGCAATAAGAGGGGCGAAAATGCCCGCTATAATCATGACGATAATTACCATCAAAGAGGTCATGGCCAGCTTGTCTTTGCTCAGATTTTTCAATATTCGCATCAGAATTCCTTTCTCAACCGGGGATTCATCGCCGCATTAATAATGTCGGATAACGTATTAAATAAGACAAAGGTTACAGCCAACATCAGAACATACGCCTGGATAATCGGAAAATCCCTGCTTAAAATGGATTTCACGCTGAGCCTACCGAGTCCCGGCCAGGCAAATACATTTTCGATGACTACCGTACTGCCCAGCACGATCGGGATCGCCATACAAAAGATGGACACAGCCACCTGTAATGAATTTCTCAGAATATGCAGGGTAACTTTCTTCTCACTCAGACCGCTTGCCCTTGCATATAACACATAGTCCTCATTCATATTGCTCAGCATGGAACTTCGAACCGTTCGGAAGTAAATGCCCGTATAACTCACCGTGATTACGATCACCGGTAGAATGTAACTTCGATACGAGTCCATGCCGCTGGTAGGTAACAGGTCCAGCTTGACGGAAAAATACCAGATCATCATGGCTGCAAGCCAGTAGGATGGCATGGCGGTAAGGAAAAATGATGCACCTCTGACCGATCGATCCAGCAGCTTGCCTTCTCTCATGGCACAGATCACTCCCAGCAGAATGGACAGCGCAATAATGAATACCGATGAGACAAGTGTTAACTTCAATGTGTTCATAAAAGCAGGCCCCATCAATGACCACACGGGTTCGCCAGATACATAAGAGTTGCCAAAGTCCAACTGCACAACAGCCATGATCCAGTTCACATACTGGGTCATGAACGGCTGATCGAACCCCAATGCCTGGTTGGTCTGGGCAATTAATTCCTCTGTAATCTGCGGAACTTCCTGTGCCTGTAAGACAACAACCGCCGGGTCCAAGGGAGATAGATTAATCAGAACAAACGTTATAAATGAAATGATAATCAGTAAAGGGATGGTTAACAGAATCCTTTTGACGATATAACTTCCCATATCCATCTCCGCTCTATTTAAAATTCATTTGTTCAAATGGCAGTTCATATTGGGTCTGCTTGAATGAGATTCCATCGAGATTCTCAGGAGCGACTACGGTGACCCGCCCGTTGGTAATCGGAATGAACAACGCTTCATCATGGACGATCTTCATAATGTCGGCATACAGAGATTGGCGTGATGTCTCATCCGTGGAAACCATGACCGCATCGATTTTCTGGTACAGTTCATCCGCTTCGGCAATTCCGCTTGTCGTATGCTTGTATGCTGAATCTGACGTAAATGCAGCAATGGTACTCTGTGGATCATAGGCCAGTCCCCAGGTTTGATTAAAGAGCAGGTCATATTCCCCGGTGGCTCTCCGATTCGCAATGGAAGTGGACTCTTCGCCCATGATCTCAAGCTGAACACCCAATTCTTTCAGGGAATACTGGATCAATTCGGCCTGTATTTTCTGTGAAGACGAGTTGCTGTCATAGTATAATTTCATGGCTAAAGGCTGACCGTTCTTCGTTCTCACCACTTCACCGTCTGCCAATGTCCAGCCAGCTTGGTCCAGAAGATTTCCAGCCAATTCCGGATCATACTCCCGTTTCTTAAGGTCCACCTTGGCGTAATTGACGTTGGCTGAAAATAGCGTGTCCGCTACAGTCTGCGTTCCGTTGAAAATATCTTTACTGATCGTTTCCCGATCAATACCAACCCATAGCGCTTCCCGCACTGCCGTTTCCTGAACCGGACTATTCTGGCGACTGCTATTGGCTACGATCATATTCGTATTCATCGCTTCACTTCGAACCACTTGATAACCACCGGATTCAGCCAATTGGTCCATGGCTTCGACATCGATACTATCTGCTCCCCGGTCATCGGTGAACACAAAGTTGATCTCTCCCTTTTGCAATGCCAGGAATGTTGTTTCTCCAGCCGGAAGAACCTTGGATGTGATCTTCTTGATTGCAGGTGCACCACCCCAATAGTCTTCATTGGCTTCAAATGTGGCATTCTCTTCGACTTTATGAGCAGTAAGCTTGTAAGGTCCTGTACCGTGGAAACCACTTACCCCGTCTTTGGTTCCGCCATCTTTGAAATCCTTGGGTGATATGAAGACATAAGGTCTTGTCATGGACAATTCCACCAATGCCGGATAATAGGCTTCCGACAGCGTCAGCTCCACCGTATGCTCATCGATAACTTTTACACTCGTGATTTTGGTAGACAGCTTGATCCAGGCATGTTTTTCGGCATTCGCCTGTACTGCATCGATATTTTGTTTAACCGCCTCTGCGTTGAACGGCTCTCCATCATGGAATTTCACATCTTGTCGCAGATGAAAGGTATAGGTCTTGCCATCCTCGGAGATATCCCATGATTCAGCCAGCAATGGCTTGATTCCGTCAGGTGTGTTTTCCACCAGCGACTCATATACAATTCCTTGCGCAGGCATGGAACCTGTATACAGATGGGGGTTCATATCATTAATATCTTTGGCAGAAGCATAGATGAGTTCTGTTTGTACCTGGCTATTGGCAGGCTCCGTTTGGGCGCTCTCTTTCTCTTTTGGGCTCTGTCCGCATCCGGCGAGCAGCGCAATGGCAGACACCAGCAATAGTATGGATGTAAAAGTAAGACCCTTTTTCACAACATTTCCTCCTGATGATTAAGTTACAAGCAGACCTTGTAGGTTACATCGGACCACTCCGATTGCAGTACCATCTTCCGATCGCTGTTATCCCCAGATTTTTTTGATTCTCTTTTCCAAAGAGAAAATCCGGGGATAAAGGCGACCGCTTCGCTTCTTCAGATTCGTTCTGCACTCTCCGTTATGATGTAAACATCAGGTTCAACTTGATTAATTTGAGATGTAATTAACCCTATTACTCAAAGTCAAAGTCCGGTGCAGATCATGCGGATATCCTCGTCAAAGGATTGGATGACAAAGGCTTCGGACAAGCGTTGATTCGGGTGTGCGTCAGCCACTTCCTGAAGCTTCGCTTCATATCTGGCGATAAATTGATCAATGGTTGGACAGCTCACATCGAGATGTCTGGCTATGCCCTGAATGATTTTGATGCGGTAGTAATCTTCATTGGGCATACGGGGGATGTCCAGTTCCCCTTCGCGGTTCATGAACGTTTGACGGAATGGGACTGCTGAAAAGTCAAAATATTTGCCTTCCGAATCAGGTTCCGAGAATGGATCAATCAATAATGAGGTGTATCGTATGTATAATAAATACTCTTGATGAATGACCTGCAGCTGATTGAAATTCTCGATATCCTGGCGTGATATACTCTCTAATCGAACCGGATAGTTGTCATCCGTCATGAATTGAAGCAGGTTCACTCCCTGGATATGGAGTCGGTCCGTAATGTTCATAATCTCCTGCCACTGTGCCCGCATATCCCGTATCAAAACTTGAGTAATCGGGCCTTCGGGATACATCTTATATACATATTTCTGAATATCCGATGCTTCAAAGATGGCTTCTAATGAGAAGTCATTCATGAACAAGGGCGGATGAACGTACAACGAGATATTTCTCGTTTCCGCCTCCAGTGGGGATCGCATCACTTCCAGCGCAACACCCAAACGCTCATAACCTTCGCGTAGCTTACTCACCTGTTCAGACGGGTAACGAGTGGAACCGATATAAACCTTTTTCTTCACCCCTGTAGTAATCACATGATTCGACGGATGTTCGTGCATCCAACGGGTATCTCCAAGGTAGGTAGAGAAACTGACCACTTCCGGCTCTGCATTCCGCTCTCTCATATAATGGGTCACAAGTCGATTCGACCCAAACGTTGGAGAAACCAAAATGATACATTTCAGTTGTTTGATGAATTCATTTTTCATTTGCTCCAATACATCGATATAAGCATCCGTTGTTACAGCCAAAATGAGTGTGTCCCACTCACCATCAATGGTGTCATATCCCTTGAACACATGATCAACGAAACATTCACCTGCGAGCGATTGATGTTTCTCATTTTGAATGCTGACCTGAATACGTTGATTGCTCTCTTCAAGGGCTGAAAAAATCGATGCTGAACGAACCGATTGTCTCCCCGCAATGCCTATACAGCAGTTGAGATGATCTTTGAGCGTTACCGCAAGCTGAATGGATGCAGGGCCGGTTCCGAGTATCAGAATTCGCTGAAGATTACTCATATATGCCTCCTATATTCAAAGTTCAATCTGTAATCCATATGGACACACTTGGATGCACTTGCATACCTATGCTTTTTGGTACAACGCAATATCAAACACATCATCCGGGCGCAAGATCGTATCCACCAGCTTCCACTTGTTGCTGTCCGTCGCTTTCATCGGATAATTGAACAAAGATTTCAACTGATCACCGTATCTCATGGCTACAACCACCTGTGTATTCGTCAGAGCATGCAGTTGATCGAGCAGCTCATATTTAGGGGCCACGGTAGAGCTGAAAATGATATGGGTTGCTTCCCTGGTATAATCCAGATTCTCCAGCAATGTTGACTCCAAACGAATCTTCAAACCCGTGCCCAGTGTCTCCACCACTTTTCGCCCGAGGGTAATGGATTCTTCATCAATATCGATCCCTACGACCTCTGCACCTGTTCGCTTGGCGATGAGTAATGGTGTCATGGGGAATGAACCGGAGCCTACCAACAACACTCTGGAATCGGAGGTGACATGGAAGCTGCCGAATTCTTTATCGATACATTCTTCTATGTTTTTGAAATAATCGGCAATCTGCACATCCCCGTTCTCTAACTTCAATGCACGATATTTCTCCATGATCGCCACACACTGGGCGGATTTATTTCTTAACTGCCATACAAGCGAATCCAGTTCTTCCAACTCCGAATGCTCCAACTGTTCCCAGGCTGCCTTATTCTCCTGATTGGTCACAAAGCGGGAGTAGTCATTGATCACAGCTTCCAGCTCCGAACTATGCTGAATCGTATGATCATACTTGCTCGCGAGCTTATCGAATTTCTCTGCAAATTCACTCAAACATGTCTGAAAATGAACCAATGTGATCATTTCTTTTCCCCCAATACGTTGTCTCGATCATGTCATGTACCTCATGCGTTTATAACGCTCCATTCTGCTGGAGCATCTATGAAGGCTTTGCCTTGAGCCACGATGCCAACCGATCCTTCAATCGTAATACTCCCAAGTTCTGCGCCATCCCACTGGGCTACCACTTTGATCGCACCACCAGGCTGCTTGATGTACTGAGTAATTCCTCTCTGTTGGTTCCATGCGAGATAGGCTCCGACGGAGGCCGTACCCGATCCACATCCTCTCTCCCAGATCAGACTATCCAGCTCCGGAACATAGATGAGTGGAGCCATTTCTTCCAAGTGTGATTGATATAACAAGATACCGATCAGCTTATCTCCCAGGGTTAATCCCAGTAATCTTGCAAGGGTCTGTGCCCTCTTCTTCATCGTATCGTCAAAGTCATCGACTTCAATCACGATATGGATGAACTCAGCGTACCGGATGATCACCATATCGAGCTCGATGCCTTCATATCGAATTGTTCGCTGCTCGATCTGTTTGGGAACCGGCATGGTTACCTGGCAGTTGTATTCATGCTGCTGCTTCTTCACATGGCACATGATCAATTGATCGGTTCCGGAAACCTCCAGCATGATATCCATAGACTCCTGTTGTGCCAGTCCTGCTTCAGATGCGTGGTGTGCTGCAAGTGCCATACAGGCATTGCCACAGAACTCTCCTCCGGCCATTTCCAGACGGGCCACAGCTTCCGGTCTCCTCGTTGGTTCAATGAATCCCACTTGTTCGGCGTAAACGTTATCATACGACATTAGACGAGTCGCAATATGATTGTATTTCTCTGCTGCATGATCCGTTTTAACCAGAATCGTCATGTTTTGGGTGGGACTGAACTTGATAAAATCGATCTCCTGTTTCATCGCAGCGACTACTCCTGTTCTTCTTTTTTATCTAATAGTAATTATTACGATTAAAAGGTCGAGAAAAATATAGCACATCCTTTTGGGAAGCGTCAACAAATATTTCCATTTTAAAAAATAAAAATTTCAAAATACCTTTAGCTGCCCTCCCTATAAGAAAACCCAAACAGAGCTGACGCTTCTGCGCCAGCCCTAGCCATAACTATACCGTCTGATAAGATTCAGCGAATCGTCGTTCCTACCCGCTCTCACTTAAAAAAGGGAATACGAAAAACGGCTGCCGTCGAACGGAACCGTTTCGATCTGGATATGATCCAGTGATTCACTATACTCATCACTCTTGATGTGCTTGCACATTGTGCAGTGCTTTCTCAGCCAGTGCAGCCAGAAGATGTGCTCCCAACGGCAGCGACTGTTCATCCACATCAAAGCCAGGGTGATGCCACTCATGCGGGCCAGAGGTGCCCAGAAAAAGGAACAGGCCCGGAACTTCTTTTTGATAAAAAGAGAAGTCCTCACCTGCTGGAGAAGGTAGCGGTCTAACACTGTTTAATCCAATCTCACTTGCAACTTGCTCCGCCGCAGATGCCAGAGACTCATCGTTGACCACGGCAGGTGGTCCCTGAATCCAGCGAACCGTAGCCCGTGTGCCATAGGCTGCGGCCACACCGGCGACTACCTGATTGAAACGTTCGCGAATCCGTGCACGCACTTTCTCATCAAAGGTACGCACTGTGCCATCAAGGATCGCTTCATCGGGAATAACGTTCCAGGCTGTGCCGCTATGAAGCTTGGTGACGCTGATTACAGCACTCTCCTGTGCTCCCACATTGCGGCTTACGATGGCCTGTAATGCCGTAACAATATGTGCGGCAACCACAATTGGATCAATGCCGGCTTCAGGCACAGCTGCATGGGTGCCTACACCTTCCACTTTGACAACAAAACCGTCTGCTGCTGCCATCAATGCACCTTCCCGAATGCCCACCGTACCTACCTGGAGATCAGGCTTGTTATGCAACCCAAATACGGCCCGAACATCGGATAATGCGCCGCTCTGGATCACTTGCCGTGCACCCGTTGCTTTCTCCTCCGATGGCTGGAATATCAACCGTACTTTTCCCGGTAGAATGGACTCGCGCTGTTTCAGTAATCGTGCAGCACCAATTAGAATTGCCGTGTGTGCATCATGTCCGCAAGCGTGCATCTTTCCATCTACTTGGGAGGCAAATTCCAGCTTTGTCTCTTCCTGAATGGGCAGCGCATCAATATCTGCTCTTAGGGCAACCACAGGACCGTCCCCTTGACCTACTTCAGCGACAAGTCCTGTCCGCAGCGCATATTCGTCTGCAATACGGACGCCTTCCTCTTCCAGCCACCTGCGAATGGCAGCTGTCGTCTCCTTTTCCTCGCCGGACAATTCCGGGTTACGATGCATGTGTCGCCGAATGGTGATTAAACGTTCCGCGAATTCTTCCGCCCGTTCACCGTGAGGTTCATGCTCGGGGCCCTGCACTTGTTGCTCAGCCTGCTGTTTAGGCTGTTCCAGATCACTTTTCATCACACGGCCTCCCATTCGTATATATTCACTGCTATATTCACTGTCTACTTCTATCCGATTGCTGCTTCTTCCTTGGATTCCAGTGCAAATTCCCTTAGTCCCTGCTCTGCCAAAATTTCACGCAATAATTCGAATGAACGAATGCGCTTGGCAAAGTCCCGTGTAGCTGTAGTCACAATGAACTCTTCTACAGCAAACTCCTGCTGGAACTTCAGCAGTGCCTGACCTACGCTTTCCTTCGTACCCCGGGTCACACTTGGCTCCAAAATTTCGATCCGATAGGTTTCGTTTGATTGACGGCCGAATTCTTCCGCCTGTTCCACAGAACCAACCGTCAGCACCTTTCCACTCTCCAGATGAATCTTCACCAGCATATGCTCACTCGCAAGCCCTTCCGCTTCTTCCTCACTCTCGGCCACAATTAACGATATGGCTAGTGCAGCGTAGGGCTCCCGTCCCTGGGAACGATCAAATTGTTCACGATATACACGGATCGATTGAAGCGCTACCTCTATATTACTGTTAATGAATAGTGAAAAGACATATGGAAGTCCCAGTTCCGCAGCCATGCCTGCACTATCAACACTGGCTCCAAGTACGTACAGCTCCGCTGGAATGTCCGACACAGGCGAAGCGCTGAGACCTGCAAGTGGATGTGATGGATCTTCAAGCGGCTCATTGTGGATGTATCGTTTCACCTGAACAATTTTCTCTTGAAGAGATGCGGCTTCCTGAATACCTTCCTGCAACGCCTGTGTCGAACGTGGTAACCCGCCTGGTGCACGACCGATTCCCAGGTCAACTCGTCCTGGTCCGAGCGCTGAGAGTATGTTGAAATTCTCGGCGACTTTGTATGGACTGTAATGCTGGAGCATTACTCCGCCAGACCCCAGCCGAATCCGCTTTGTATGCGCAAGCAAGTGGGAGATGAGTACTTCCGGGGAGGAACCTGCAACATGCCCTGAATCATGGTGCTCCGACACCCAGAATCGATGGAATCCAAGCTGCTCTGCCCGCTGTGCCAGCTCAATCGTATGCCGAAAAGCATCCACTGCCGTTTCCCCTTCATAGATGGGAGTCTGATCCAAAATGCCAACACGAATACTCATATCCTTCTCCTCCTTGATTGTGCTGAACCGCTGTTCTTGAATCACTACTAGGTTGAACTAGAGATGTTACACTTTATCACTCCGATTGCAGTACCATCTTCCGATCGCTCTTATCCCCGGATTTTCTGTACTCCCTTGGTCCAAGGGAAAAATCCGTTGATAAATGCGTACGCTTCGCTTCTTCAGATTGGTTCTGCACTCTCCGTTTTGGTGTAAAAGTCAGATTCAACGTTAGACGCTTTATAATTGCCGCAGCAGTTCCCCGAAAGGCTCTGCCAATGGCGAATATTCTTCTTTTAACGTGACGACGCTGATCTGCAACGATACACCTGCGACCTCATGTACCTGAATGGGGAACAGCTCCTGATTCTGCACTTCCTTCTTCACCGTGAGCCCCGGGAGAAAGGCAATGCCTGCCCCTTGCATAACCAGTTTCTTCGCCGTCTCCGAATTATCGACATGATATGTAATATTCGGCGGATGTTCCAGCGAGTCGAAAGCCCGGTGAATGCGAAGCCAGTCCAGTGAACCACATTCAAAAAAGACCAGTTGCTCATTCCGGATGGCTTCCATGCTGACATGCCCGCTCTCAATGAATGGATGCCCTTTGTACACATAGAGCTGGATAGGATCTTCATAAAAAGCAACCGTACGGATCGCAGGGTGCATGACCTTGCGCACAAAAGCAAGATCGATCTCCTGACCAAGCAGTTTGGCAATCAGCTGATCCGTCGTTGCTGTCGTCAGTTTGATATTAATTTCGGGGTAAGCATCCTTGATCTTGGGTAGAAAGTCGGGAATGACATAATTGGATACCGATACTGTACTACCGAGCCGAAGAGCATCCGGTGTTGTCCTGCGCTGCTGAATCTTCTGCTTGCCCTTCTGAATCACTTGCAGCACTTGCTGCGCATACGGCAGGAATTTCCGACCTTCCTCTGTCAGCACGATTTGCTTGCCAAGCCGATCAAACAACTTGCAGCCCAGCTCCCTTTCCAGTGACTGAATGCGAGCTGTGACCGAAGGTTGGGACAAGAAGAGTACTTCGGCAGCCTTATTGAAGCTTCCATAATGATTGATATATACAAATGCTTCAATATTCTCGATATTCATGAGTGCCTCCGTATCCACGTCCGCAGACGTTTGATCTTATATTGATTTATCCAATATATTTACTTGGTTTTACGATATCGTAATCCCATCCTTTTCCAGTGTCAATAACAATTCATCCAGTGAGCGATCCAGACGTGTAGTAATATCCGCAGAGAGCACAAATTTCCCATCATCCAGTCGTTCGATTCCCTGATCCACAGCATACACGCCACCCAGAATATGTCTTCCACCAAGGGCTGCCAGTACAGGCTTCAATGCATAATCAATGGCCAGCAGATGAGCAATGGAGCCACCGATGGCGAGTGGGAGTATCAACTTACCCCGTAACCCTTCTTGCGGAATCAGATCCAGGAACAGCTTGAGCACTCCCGAGTACGATGCCTTATATACCGGCGTAGCCACAATAACTGCATCCGCGGCTTCCACGACAGCAAGTGCATCACGAATGAATGAGCTGTCGAACCGGGCTTGCACCAGATCCTCAGCAGGCAGATCCACAACGTGAATAACTTCGACGGTAATGCCTGCCTCCGTTAATTTTTGGCTGCTGTAATCCGTCAGACCTGTCAAACGCGAACGTTTGGAAGGTGATCCGGCAATAATGACAACATGTGACATGAATATCTCCTCCTTGGAATAGCGGTCAAGCCGCTCCTTTTACTTTGGGGTCCAGCCGATCGCGAATATCGTCTCCAATCAGATTAACCGCCAGTACAAACAAAGTGATCGCCAGACCCGGGAACGTACATATCCACCAGGCAACCGTCAGATAACCCCTACCTTGCGAGAGCAATGCGCCCCAATCCGGTATTTCCTTCAACACCCCAAGTCCCAGAAAACTGAGTCCGGAGCCGGTTAAAATTGATGTCCCTACGCCCAGCGTAGCCATGACCAGCAGGGGTGACAATGAATGTGGCAGTACATGTTTCCAGAAAATACGTGCATTGGAACCGCCCAGTGAACGTGTCGCTGTAATGAAAGGCAGACCTTTAACTGATATGACCTGCCCACGCATCACCCGTGCGTAGCCCGGAATGGAGGAAACCGCAACAGCCAGTGCAATGTTTATCAGTCCTGGCCCGAGAGCAGCTGCAACAGACAATGCCAGGAGCACGCCGGGTACAGCCATTAGAATATCGACAGCCCGCATCGTGATGGTATCAACAACGCCTCCGGCATAACCGGAGATAATACCAAGCGCACTGCCAACAATGCCTCCCACAAGCACCGAGGCAAATCCAATGAGCAGCGAATCCCTGCTTCCATGCACAACCACACTGAAGATATCCCTGCCAAAATAGTCCGTCCCGAACAGATGCGCAGCAGAAGGAGCCTGCAGGATAACATCCGTCATCATCTGAGTTGGATCATAGGGCGCAATCCAGCCCGGTACAATCGCACATGCCACGGTAAACACCACCACCAGCAATGCTGCATAAAAGAATAATCGGGATACCGCGAATGAGACGCGATAACGCCAAGGGCGGCGATTCCACAGACGGATACGTCCTACACTGCCCGCCCATGCTTTTTTGTCACCAGCCAAAGGTTTCATGCTCATGAGCAACAACTCCTCCTTTCATACTCCGCGTCAGGACACTTCTGACTGTTCCATCCATGATTATGTGCGGACTGCACGCCGAACCCGGGGATCAATGTACGAATACGAGATATCCACTAGCAAATTCAAGACCACATAGATAATGGATGTAAAGAAAACAACCCCTTGCACCACTGGCAGATCCTTGGCCATTAGAGCATCGGCAATAATTCGACCGATTCCTTGTCTGGAGAAGACAGTTTCCACCACAACGGTTCCCGCAAGCAGATCACCAATCAGCATGCCGATTACCGTTACTGCAGGAATAAGTGCATTACGTAGTGCATGACCATACATGATGGCACGTTCCGAAAGTCCTTTGGCCCGTAACGCCACGATAAACGGTTCATTGATCACTTCCAGCATGCTGTTCCGTACCATCCGTACGATAAATCCTGCACCCACGAGACCCAGTGTGGCAGCCGGAAGAACCAGTGAGCTGAATCCGTCGGAACCCATCGCCGGGAACCAGCCAAGCTGTACCGAGAATAACAGGATGAGCAGAATCCCCGTCCAGAAGGTTGGCATGGAAATGCCGAACAGTCCAACGAGCCGGGCGACGAAATCAATCACGCCATTGCGATGAATCGCAGACAATACACCAAGTGTAATTCCAATCGTGATGGCAATGATCGAGCTGAGTGCGGTCAAAGCCAGTGTGGCTGGGAAATGTTCCAGGATTTTTGGCAAAACCGGATCCGAATTGATCATTGATTTGCCGAAATCGCCACGCAGCATATCACCGAAATAGTTCGCAAACTGGATGTAAAACGGTTGATCCAGTCCTAGCTGGACCCGCAGATTCTCGATCATCTCCGGGGTAGCCGAGGACGGATCCAGCATGAGCAGAACCGGATCACCCGGCAGAAGATACATGATGCAGTACACCAGCACCGAAGCTCCGAATATAACCAGAAGCGATGTTGCAAGTCGTGACAGTATCGTTTGAACCATACCGGGATATCTCCTTCCTGTATCTGGATTGGTCGTTCCTATAGTGCGTGTTCAAAAAGACCAGTTTTCAGTACCGAGAAGATGGAATGAAGCTAGAAATGGAGTAGCGGAGCGTAGGAAACTACGTGAGCAACGGACATTTCGGCTGAATTTCATATTCGATGCTGATCATGCCATTAGGCATGACTCGTGATCAAAAGTGGACTTTTTGAACAACCTCTGTTAGGGCTGAATGCGAACATCATTAAAGAGCGGATACCCCAATGAATCAAACTTGATGCCTTCGACCTTTTTGGATGCTGCGACCGTATACGGGAATACATAGATCGGTAGAATTACCGCTTGCTCAATCAGGTATTGCTGGATCTGATTGTATATCTCGACACGTTTATCGGGATCTGTCTCAACCGCTCCCTGCTCTAACAGTTCATCGATCTTTGGATCAGACAAACCGGACAATGTCGGACGCTCGCCCTCTGCACTCGTATGATAGAAAGCGTACAAGGCATTAGGATCAGAATTGACCTGACTGTTGCCATAGAGATCATAATCCCAGTTCTGATAGATGACTGTTGCGATATCTTTTGTAACCTCGACTTCAACGGCAATGCCAACCTGTTTCAACTGTTGTTGGATAATGGCAGCAATGTCATTACGTTTCTCCCGATTGGGCGAACCATCGACATAACGCAGGGTCAGCTTCTGGCCGTCTTTGGCACGAATACCGTCAGCGCCTTTCACCCAGCCTTGTTCATCAAGCAGCTGATTGGCCTTGTTGATATCCGGGTTAATGCTACCTTCCAGCGATGCATCATAACCCAGGATTCCAGGAGACAGTGCAGACCATGCTCGTTCGTAGTTGCCCAGATACAATGTTTTAACTATCGATTCCACATCTACAGCGGATTGCACTGCCTGCCTTACTTTCACATCATCCCAAGGCGCTTTGCGCAGATTGAAAAAGAGTGTGTACGGCAGTCCAACCGTATTGGCCTGTAGCAATTGCTGGTTCGGATCGTTTTTTAATGCAGCGATATTTTGCGGTGGAACCGTCTCGGCAGCGAGTACCTGACTACTCTGTACACTTCCGATACGCGTTGCTTCTTCCGGTACAATTTTGAATGTGATCGTATCCACATGTGGTGTAGCTTTATTTTCAACCGTCTCAGGTCCCCAGTTGTAATCCTTGTTTTTGGCAACGACGATATCCGCATTTTCATCCCATTTCACAAAGGTATACGGACCTGTGCCCACCGGATTTTTACCTAGCTGGTCACCATATTTTTGGGCAGCCGTAGGGGATACGATCCCCAGAAGTGCCTGGCTCAAGTTGCCAAGAAAGGCTTGCGATGGTGATTCCAGATTTACCTTGATCGTATATTCATCAATGACTTCGGAGGAGCTATAGGGTCTAATCAGGGCCAGAGAATTGGCAGCTTTGGTGGCTGGGTCGATCACCCGGTCCAGATTGTATTTCACGGCTTCCGCATTAAACGGTGTACCATCGTGGAACTTCACGCCTTCACGCAACTTGAACGTATAACTCTTGCCGTCCTCGGATACGCTCCATTCCGTGGCAAGCCAAGGTTTGATGGAACCATCAGGCAGCTGCACGACCAGATTGTCGTAGATCGTTCGGATGGCACGCACCGTTACGGCAAGCCCACTGCGATGAGGGTCCAGCGTATCCGGTGAAGTTGCAAGTGCAAAAGTCAGTTTGCCTCCTTCCGCTTGCCCGGTCTGACCCCCGCCTGATGCCTGTGCCGTACTGTTCGTACTGCCTCCCGCTGCTCCGCAACCGGACAATACCATCACCAATACTGCTACCAATGCCATATATTTCATCCATGAGATAGACCTGTTCATATCGCTTCCCCCTCTGTGTATACAGGTGTCATTAAATTGATGTTTATACCAATACTCTATATATCCCATGAGTTAAGTCGGTTTTAAGATAGTACGAAACGTAGTGTACATTGAATAGGGTTCATCTCAGTTATGCCAAATCAGATACAACTTGCTTCTTTGCAGCCGTGTTACGATTAACCGGAATCTGTACCCCAAGATTCCCCCGCAAAGTATCGTGTTCATAGTCCGTACGATACAGACCGCGTTCTTGCAGAATCGGAACAACCAGTTCCACAAAATCAGACAATCCACTTGGCAGCTCCGAAGCAATAATGAAACCATCCGCGGCTTCCGTCTCAAACCATTCCTGAATCTTGTCAGCGACCTGCTCCGGTGTGCCCAGGAATTTGCTGCGTGGTGTTGCTGCCCGCAGAGCTACTTCACGCAAGGTCAATCCTTGCTCTTTGGCATCCTTCTTGATCTTGTCGGTTCCACTGCGGAAACTGTTGCTTCCAATGCCATTCAGCTCCGGGAATGGTTCATCCAGCGGATATTGGGAGAAATCATGATGTTCGAAGAAACGTCCCAGATAATCCAGCGCTTTATCAATGGTAACCAGGCTCGCGATCTCCTGATATTTCTGTTCAGCTTCCTCTTCGGTCTGTCCAACAATGGGATTGATGCCTGGCAGAATAACAATATCCTGTGAAGAACGTCCATAGGAAGCCGCACGTGTTTTGACATCCTTATAGAATGCCTGTGCATCTTCAATCGTATCGTGTCCGGTAAAGACAGCATCCGCTTCTTGCGCCGCCAGCGTTTTGCCATCTTCCGAAGAACCTGCCTGGAAAATCACCGGCTGTCCTTGCCGTGAACGGGCAATATTGAGCGGACCTTGTACGGAGAAAAACTCTCCTTCATGATTAAGCGTGTGCAGTTTGGATGGGTCGAAGAATACACCGCTCTCTTTGTCTCTTACAAAGGCATCATCCTCCCAAGAGTCCCACAACCCTTTGGTTACCTGTAAATATTCCGCGGCAATGCGATAACGTTCCGGATGCGAAGGGTGACTGCTCTTGCTATAGTTCTTCGCTGTACCTTCCAGCGGAGAAGTCACGACGTTCCAGCCTGCACGGCCATCACTGATCTGATCGAGGGAACCGAACTGTCTGGCTACGGTGAACGGATCACTATAGGATGTCGAGAGGGTACCCACCAGTCCAATGCGTGAAGTAACGGCAGCCAAAGCGGAGAGGATACTGATTGGTTCGAAGCGATTCAGGAAATGCGGAATAGATTTCTCGGTAATATACAGACCGTCTGCGATAAAAACAAGATCGAACTTGCCTTCCTCCGCTTTCAGTGCCTGACGTTTGTAGAATCCAAAGTTAACGCTGGCATCCGACAGAACCTCCGGGTGTCTCCATGTGGTGTTGCTTCCTCCAACCCCATGAATAATGGCTCCAAATTTCAAACTGCGTTTCGCTGTCATATGCACTCCGCCTTCCTTGGATTAGAAACTTCAAAAGAATGATCAAGGGCCAACTGAACTGATTACGTATGCGAAATAACTTAAAAGTTAACTATTCCTATGAGTTTGGTTTGTTTTAATTTCACAAATCTTATCACTGCCCCGTAAAAGGGTCAACAGCGTGACTAATAGATTTTTTCTATATGAACATTGAAGATGTAAATAAGACCATTTACATCCCAAGTGAGCCTTAGGTTATGAACGTTCCAGCTGCTGTACAAATGCGATCTTGCATCATGCAGCAGCCGGAACGGATTGCTTCAAAGGTATATATCAACTCCCGTTAGACTGCTGCCGCTTCGTCCGCTCGTGCCAGAAGTTCAGCCAGCTTCTCCAGATCAGGTTCCAGCAAGGCTTCAAACTTGCCGTCCCCTCCCACTTCAATAACGGGTACATGCCGAATGCCATATTTTGCTTCAAGCACATCACGCAGCACGTCATTACCCTGCACTTCAATGTTTTCAAAAGGCTGGTTTCGCTCTGTCAGAAATGCTTTCACTTCCCCGCAGAAATGACAGCCTGTTTTGCTCCACAGCACGACTTTTTTGGTTGATGATGACATCGACATACCTCCTGATTAGTTTTAAGATCAAGATCTGGGCCATTGAATATGAAAGCCCTAGACCTTCAATTCCCATCTGTTAAATAAGAATTATGGCTCTAAATGTACTCCTGTGCCCTTCCTGCGTCAATGGATCTGTTAATAGAATAAACCTATAACCAAATAGAAAGATTAAATTATAAATTTGAAAGATGGCTTATTTTACAGGAATGAATCGCTATTGGCCCTTCCTAACCTGTTTAAAAGCTTGTTTTGCTAAATCAGTGTAGAACTCGATCTGATCCGGACTTCGATCTATGGCCCACCTCAGGGTATCAAAAGCTTTCAATAACAACACATACCTGGCTTGATTCAGTACACGCTCTTGCTCTTGTGTACTTGTCCCATATCCTTCTAAAAACGCTTTCAATTCTTCCTTGTCAGGACCCTCACCCCTTAGCTGGCATTGCATGAGTTGAGTGATATCGCCATACGGCACGACGGTGACCTCCGCATTCCCCCAGTCCAGAAGGGTAATCTCACCCGTTGAACTTACGATTGTATTCTTCAAGGAGAGATCGCCATGGCATAAACCAAAGCGGAACTTTTGCAATTTCAATTGTTCGAACCATTGCCTTACGAGCTGTGATTCCTTCATCGTAATGACACCAAGCTCAATCAATGGATCTTGCTCCGTGAGACTATTGATATTGTATTGCACATATCCTTGCCAACTGCCATCTGATCCTGCATGAGGGGGAGAGTAAAATTTGTTTTGTACGGGATCGTGCATTTCCCTCCCGAAACCTGCCACCGGGATGGATTGCATACGTTGTGTGTACTCACCGAGTTTCCTCCAAATCACGGACGTGGGCACTGTTGTATCCAATCCGTTGTCCCCTTCCACATACGTTTGAATCATATAGGCATGTTCAGCGTTGACCCCAACGGACAATGTCTCTGGCCCAGGAATACCGGCACTCGCCGCTTGTTCGATGCACCATTTTTCTTTCACAAAGGTAGAATATGTATCTGGATCGTTCATGCGTACAACCACTTTATGACTTGCTGTCTCCACCAGACAGACCTGATTAACAAAACCTTTACCCACGATATGATGTGAGCATGTTACTTGTTCCAGCAGAAACTCACTGGCAATCTGTTCGGCTTGTCTGACTATAGAATTCTTCATCCCGCTTCCTCCCTATCCCTATCTCATGATTCCAAGTTACGCTTGGGTGATAACTGCGTTGGTCATATTGTAAAAGGAATTCGTTGATCTTTCAATTTTTCGGATGCGGAATGAATCAGAGCGATTACACAGGACACCGCTACATTTTCCATTCCGCATCATGCTGCTGATTCGCATAAACAGATCGCCTGACATTACAGATCTGGGTTCAAGAGCTGAGGTGGGGCGATAATAGGCCAGCCTTCTTCCATCGAATTCAGTTGGTCCGCAGATACGCTGATAATATGCCCAGAATGTACACCCCAACGTTCTGCCGCATAGACCGATACAAATCGTCTCCGCTTGTCTCCGCTGATCTGATATCGAATCTCGGGTGCATCCACTGTGGCAACAATACTTCCTTCTGCCCAGCCATTGTGAGAACCATGAACCGCTGTCGTATGCACCTGTTGTGATTCCCTCGGCCATCCATGCAACTCCCCCGCTGATATCAGTGCTTCTCCGGCAGGAATGGCGAGCAGATCCGGCTTGGCAACCTGAACAGGAGATATTCCACGCGGTACAGGGATGTTCAGCTTACGCCGCCGACCGCCAGTTAAAGTATAGACATCTCCTTTGGCATCGGACAGGAACGAACCTTCCGGGTAGAAGTCATAACTGTGTCTGAACTGTAATGCTGGATCTTGGCTGCCCTGCGTTGAGATTCGCTGACGCGGATCCATTGGGGTTGTGTCACCTTCCTCTTGTTGACCGGATGGGGTACCAGAGGTTTGTTGTCTAGCCAAGCGGCAGGTTTCGGCAACCAGCGCATGGGGATCTCCCCACTTTTGGCTATAAAACTGCTCGTTATCCTTATTCACTACAGCAAAGTCTTGCTCACCCAAGGCTTTCATACTGACACTTCCGAAGTGGTGGATAAAGGCATCCCCGGCTACCGCAAGTTGGTATCCTGCCAGCTTCACCCGGATGATCCAATCGTCATCTTCGAAATTGCCCACCGCGTACCCTTCGTCCAGATAACCTACCCGTTCCAGCAGCTCCCGTGAGAACAGCCAGCAGAATCCGACCAGGCGATCGGTTATTCGATGTTTGTCTGCATCCGGACGATTATGTGTGGCGGCAAAAGACCACATCTCTTCTACCTCTCGGTACGGAACCTCAATCTGCTGATCCCCGCCAATATAGTTGGTCACCGGACCCACCACACCAATCTTCGGATCACTTGCAAGACAAGTCATCATGTTATCCAGCCAGCCCGGAGTAACGAGCGTATCGTTGTTCAGCACGATGATATGTCGTCCTCTCGCCATCATCAGCCCATGATTGACACCTCCGGCAAACCCCCGGTTCTTATCGAGGGCAGCCACCCTCACCATACCACCTTTGCGGAGCATGACCTCGGCAGTTCCATCCTTGGAGGCATTATCCACAACAATGATCTCGAAGGGGGCAGGGGTATGCTTTTCGATACTCGACACACATTGCAGCACATATTCCCGCTGATTGTACGTGGGGATAATGATGCTAACTCCTTCAAAAACAAGACCAAACGAGCTCTGTCCCTGGCGGACACCTTCGTTGTATCCTCTGGTATACCCCTGTTTGTAGAGCCTGGCGCCTTTGGCTGTGCGCCTGCTTTTGCCTTTACGTCTGGATTTCCGCATTGAGCGACGACCTGCTGCATGCAGGACTGCCATGGCAGGTCGCGAGACATCGTGCTGTGTGGCACGGCGGTCCGCTTTTTTTTCACTGCTTATGCTGTCATTCCGGTTGTTTTCACTGTGGCTGTTGTCACTGCGAGTGCTGATATTTGGAGTGATGTTGTGATGACTGTGGCCATTCCGACGGATGACGTTTCGAGCATTAACCTTGTTGTTACGACCATGACGTCCTTCCCCGCGCTGTTGATCGGGTGTGCTCATGTTGCTCCCTCCATTTCCACTTGTCCGTGAGGCTAACACGCACATGACCAGCCCCCGGACGGTCCACTAGAGTTGAAGCTCTCCTGTTACCAGTTTGTCAGCCAAATGTCCAAAATCCAGAGCGACCTTGCCGAGTTCACCTGCAATTCGCCGACACAGAATGACCGCCGGAATTCCCGCCGCCACCAAAGCGATATCAAAAGCATGTTCTGCGGTTTGCTGCATTACCCTCGGAATATCCATGACTCCCGCCACAGAACCAATGATACCTGTGACATGAATCCCCCGGTTATGCAGCAGTGCCGCAAGCTCTGGTGCCTGGCTGCCTATGAGCAGAACCCGCCGTCCTTGCAGCAAGGGCAACACCAGGCCGGACTGATGCAGACTGTAATTGATCGTGGAACTGGTCAATTTCAGCTGGGACCAGTCGATCCCGAAGTGGCGCAATACCGGAAATAACAGCCCCTGGAATGTCGGCGCCCGCGAGATCGGCACGCCAACCCAGTCGGCGGCCTGTATGGCTTCCGCAAGCATCGCGCGGATGTCTGGCGTTGAGCATGGCACCCCTGCATAGGGCAGAAACGGTGCCAGCTCCTGCACTTCCTGACCTGGCAGCACCGTATCGGCTGCCAGCGTGAGCAGTTCGCCATCTCCGAGGCGAACGACAGACAAGGGGCGCTGCGCATCCAGCGCCGCCATGATGTGTCCAGCCATCTCATGCGGGCTGGACAGCCGGGTCAGGCTGGGCGCATATTGGCGGAATCCCGCCGCGATCAGATCTGCCGCCGCCACGGCAGGCAGAATGTGATCCGGAGGGATGTGCTGCGCCACCAGCGCCTCCCCGCCGGCGAATACGCCGGCGCGGTAGCCCTCGGCGTAGCCGCCGGGCACGGCCTCCGCCTGCACTGCGTGCTCCGCGGGCGGAGGCGGCAAACCCTTCGCGCTGCCCGCATTCGCGGCGGCAGCGCCTCCCCGCCCCGCGGGGGCGACACCCTTCGGATGTGTCGCCTGGCGCGGGGCGGGGCCAGCACCGCTGGCAGGCATCGCCTGTGGCGTGCTGGCTTGCGGTGCTGGCATGGGCGCACGGCGCATCGCCGTGCGCTGCTTGGCGCGGGCAGCGGCACGCCGGCCCCGCGCTGGTGCAGGCCTGCGCCCAGCAGTAGCCTGGCGCAGGCCGGCTTTGCCTTTGCCGGTGCGGCTGGCTCTTGCCGTTTTGCCTGCTCTGCCAACAACACTGCCTGTGCTGCTCGCTTTCCTTGCAGCAGCCTTATGCGCTGCGCCTGCAGATGTACCCGCTTTGGTCAGGGTACTACGTTTCCCTGACTTCACACCTCTGACTCCTGCAGACCCTGTATCTGCTGCTGCCGGAGTGCCACTGCCCATAAATACGGCCGGGTGGATGCCCCGGGGTTTACCCGACACGGAGGCCCTAGCAGCCCCGGTGCGTGTCACTACTCTCACGCCATTCCCTCCTTTGGCATGCACGAGGATTGTCGCTGCGCAAAGCGCCGGAGCATCCTTCCAGCTCCGGCGCAGAGTGTTCTGCTCCCATGGGGCACCGCACAGCGGCAGCATCAGTCGCATATATTTTAGGGCAATTGTCCTTTCATACGGACAGCTGCTTCCTGGAGCGAATCAAATGTACCTGCATCACTCCAGTATTTCTGCAAAATGTCGTATTCCAGTCCGCCAGCAGACGCGTAGTGATTATTCACATCCGTAATTTCAAGTTCTCCACGCGCAGACGGCGCAATGTTGCGAATCAGGTTAAATACATGATCATCATACATGTATATGCCCGTCACACAATAAGAGGTTTTCGGCTGGCTTGGCTTCTCCTCAATGTACGAGATTCGCTCTGGATGCTTTGGATCAAAAACAGGCACCCCGTAACGTCTTGCATCATCCACCTCTTTGAGCAGAACTCGCGCTGTACCAGCAGGTTGCTGCATGTAACGGTCCACATAAGGCTTCAGATCATCGCTGAAGAGATTATCACCGAGAAGCACTACAAATTTTTCGCCAGGAAGAATAAAGGAAGTTGCCAGATCCAATGCTTCCGCAATCCCGCCTGCCTTTTCCTGAATGCGATAAGTCAACTTCACCCCATGCTCCGCTCCGCCACCAAGATACTCTGTATATAACCCGGCGGAATGTTTGTTGATCACAATCAATAGTTCATCAATGCCTGCCTGGCGGAGCCTGTCGATGCCATACATAATCATCGGATGTTTACCGACTGGAAGCAGATGTTTGTTAATGAGCCGGGTCAGCGGATACAGTCTAGTTCCTGTTCCGCCGGCAAGAATTACACCTTTCATTCCACGTTCCCTCCTTCATCGGATATGTCCATATATTCAAGCGGATCGACATGCCATTTGTTCATAAAAATCGAACGATTACGCTCAAGCAGCTGTTTCCACGCTACCGGATCTGTCTTCTGGAAGCTGGCACTTCCCTGATGATGCACGAGAACATCTCCACATACCAGCAGGCGATATCCCTGCAATCTTGCTCTATAACAATAATCGTCATCCTCATAGTGTCCCGGAGAATATGCCTCGTCAAGCAGTCCAACCGATTCCACGACATCTCGTTTCATCAGCATGCACAGACCGACGATCCGGCGTACTTCCCTCCACCTTGAAGAATCCGCAATATTATTGGAATTGGCCAACTCCTGAAAATGTTCCATATCCCGAAACTGAAGTTCAATCTGCTGGATGCCGCTTGCATAATTCGTAACAGGACCCGTGATACCAATACTTGCGTCACTGTACAGAGCCGTTCGCAGGTTCTCCAGCCAACGGGGCGTGACCGTAACATCATTGTTCAACAGCAACAGCTCATCCCCGCAAGCTGCACGAAGTCCAGCGTTACACGCTGCCGGAAACCCCCGATTGTCCGGGAATCTTACAAATCGAATTCGCTCCAGCGCACAATATTCAGCCGTTCCATCCGTCGAACCGTTATCTACCACGATAATTTCATATGACGCAGGATCGCCCGAGTATTGACGTATGGCATCGATGCAGGGCCTGATCAGATCCAGACCATTGTAAGTTGGGATAATCATACTCGTCAGTGTCATTAGGCGTTCCTCCTGTAAGCCACTTCTACACGGGAGAGTGTATGTGCCTGGGCTGGATTTCCAACCTGTACCCAGCAATGTAGCCAGTGCCTCCAGATGATCTCCGATGATCAATTTGGCGACATCATTCCCACTTCCCGTGTTACCAGGACGCAACCGATTGGAACGAATAACATCCACCTGACTTGGTGCCGAGACGTTCATTCCATGCTGAATAGCTAGACTTTGTGCTTTAGGTGGAACGGCCAGTG
This sequence comes from Paenibacillus sp. W4I10, assembly GCF_030816325.1. NCBI lineage: Bacteria > Bacillati > Bacillota > Bacilli > Caryophanales > Paenibacillaceae > Paenibacillus > Paenibacillus sp. W4I10. Next base: position 6,485,765 of record NZ_JAUSXX010000001.1, on the reverse strand, counting down.
ATGCTGGCTTCACGGTCTGAATCATACGACGAGATAATGCATGAGGCACGGCTGTCATGGAGTTGGAACCAAGATCTGCCCTGCCTAATGTTCGGTTCAGATATGCTTTGATCCGGCTTACCTCATCCTGCCCGGCAAACGCAGGAAGCAAAGACGTCAGATTATTCAACGCCACATCCTGTCCCCGATCAACCGCGAACAGAAAGGGTGCAAGCTGTTCAGCCGAGACGACCATATCTCCATCCACAAAAAGTACCGTCTCCGCATCCGTCATCTTGACTCCAAGTGCCCGGCCCACATCATGTCCTGCCCGATCCGGTTCATAGATTACTGTAAGTCCCGGCTGCCTTAGTACCTGCTTCAAACTGTCATCTGTCGTTCCATTCAGTACCACAATAATATCCGTCAGAGGCAACCGCTTTAGTTGCAATAACACCTGCCCCAGTGTGTGTTCCTCATTACAGGCACAGACAACGGCAGCAGCCGAATGACGAAGAGGTAGCGGCAAGATCTGGAATGAATGTCCCGAGGCCTGAGCATAACCTTGCATAAATGCCTTACCTGCCTTCAGAGCTAGCTCGAAGTTGCTTAGATCCGCAACATTCGCCTGTGCATTCCATACGAGACGTGCGTGTTTTTCTGATACTGTGTTGTTCGCCTTTGCCTCGCTTCCTGCAACTTGCCCCGCTTTCCACATCAAGTGCAGATCTACTTGGCCAGACTTTGATGGGCTTCTTCTTGTTTTTTTAATATCTAAATGTTTCTTGTTCCTAAGACGCTTGTTCATTACTGTTCTTCCTGCTGTCGTTTGTCTATTTGTTGTCCGCCTGCGGCGGACAACCCCTGAACGTCCCTTCATTTCCTCACCTCCAGCATGCTGCATCATCCGATGCGACATGCTTACCTCGCCAGGTTGCGAACACGTTGCAGATCGGTATAACCTCCGCGGGGACCGAGCGTATCCGTAATCCACTTGATCGCTGCCATATGATCATTCAGTACCACTTGACTGAGCGGATCAGGTCCGCTCCGCTTCTTGATTCGTACTGCATTCATTCTACCCACAGGTACGTGATGAACAGCGCGTACCCGAAGTCCGCCGATCACTGCCTTCGCTTGTGCGAGTGGCGGAACTTCCAGTGAGGATATCCCCATGACCTCAAGTCCTTTTCGGCTTATTGCATGTGGAATAGCTGTCATGGATGCCCCCCGGAGATCGGATCTTGCGAGTATGCTGTTCAACATGTGTTTGGCCTCCACTACCGGATGAACGGGATGATGAGTGACCGGCCCATGGTAGTCGTTAAGCGCCACATCCGTTCCCTTCAGCACAGCCTTCACGTAAGGCGCAAGATGCTCTGCGGGAATTGCGATATCTGCATCAGTAAATAACAATACCTGACCGCGCGCCTCCGCTGCGCCTACTTTTCGTCCTCCATCATGCCCCAGCGCTTCTGCATACGTGAGCACTCGTGCTCCAGCCCGTTTGGCTGCGTTAGCCGTACCGTCTGTTGAACCATTCACAACGACAAGCACTTCAGCATCACGGCATATCCGCCGCGCTTCACGGACAACTGCACCAATCCTTTTCTCCTCATTCATGGCAGGAATAATGACCGAGAGTATCGGTCGCCGAGAAACATCCCTGTGTGAAGGAGCATCACTCATGCCATTTTCCGCTCCATTCTCTACTCTATCCTCAGCCTGTGACATCAACTGTTTGGATGGAATAACGAACCTATAGGCCTTTGTACCCTTTTTGTGTCCAGACTTCCATCTTCGTTTCTTCAGCACTGTTTTTCTTCGTGTCACATTGGATCGGGTTGCATAACGTGCTGTGGTACGGGTTTTGCGCAACAGTTTCACCTCCCGCATTCGATCATCGGCATGCCAAGGGAGTACACGTTATTCTATGTATTCGTGGAGCAGTGGAAACGGCGTTTGTCCTTGCACTAAGCAGGTTCTCCCTGTGAACACGAGGGTACAGGCCTTGCTTTTAGACAAAATACGCCAAAATATGTGAAAAACGCTACCTCTCCCCTACTTCAGATACAATTTTAAAAAAAATCTAAATTTGTATCTTTTCCAAAGTTTTACATTGTGATAATATACGTTCCAAGCAGTTTTATTTACAAAAATAACCTTGTGGTGAACATAAGTTCCCATATATTTTTTAAATCAATTTATTGACCTTAGGTTGATTAGATTATGACCTCATTCACAGAACCTGTTAAGCAGATACATTTTACTCTTGAGAGGAGTGATGCCGTTCAGAACACACTGCCTTTGTCATTTACGCAAACCCGGATTGAACACCCCAGTTTTCCGTGAACGTATCTTCTACCTGCGCAATTGGACAACCCCCGGCTTTCTGAAAGAGGAACACAATAGACGATTAAACCTTCGGGCTGAACTGAATAAACGGTTATCCTTTTTGTTTGGTGTCGTGCTTAACACTTCCCGAGCTAAGGCCAAGCCGATTTTGTTCCAATCGTTTCTTGTCTTATTCCACGCTTCAGGTTCAGCCCCACGCTCCGCGCTGCCCAAGTTGCAGACGGAATTCCAACCGAGACTGGCATGAACATTTTCCAACCAAAAAATAAGTTTAAGAATGGGAGATTTTACTATGAAATTCGCCAAAGTTATGCCAACAATTCTTGGAGGAGCTCTTTTGCTCGCTTCCGTATCCTCTGCTACTGCAGCTCCAGTGTCTGATCAATCCATTCCACTTCAGGCCCCTTATGCCTCTGAGGAGGGTATTCCATTGAACAGTGGAACAGATGACACCATCTTTAATTACCTTGGACAGCAGGAACAATTCCTGAATTCCGATGTGAAATCCCAGCTCAAAATTGTCAAAAGAAACACAGATACATCTGGCGTAAGACACTTCCGCCTGAAACAGTATATTAAAGGTATCCCGGTTTATGGTGCAGAACAAACGGTTCACCTGGACAAAACCGGTGCCGTGAGTTCAGCACTTGGCGACCTTCCACCGATTGAAGAACAGGCCATTCCGAATGATGGTGTAGCCGAGATCAGCGGAGATGACGCGATCCGCATTGCAACCGAAGAAGCAACCTCACGGATTGGAGAGCTTGGTGCCGCGGAGATCACACCTCAAGCTGAATTGAACATCTACCATCATGAAGAAGATGGTCAGACGTATCTGGTTTACATTACGGAAGTAAACGTACTGGAACCTGCCCCTCTACGGACCAAATATTTCATTAACGCAGTGGATGGCAGTATCGTATCCCAGTTTGACCTCATTAACTTTGCCACTGGAACAGGTACAGGTGTGCTTGGAGATACCAAAACCCTGACAACCACCCAATCCGGAAGCACCTTCCAACTGAAAGACACCACTCGCGGCAATGGCATCCAAACGTACACGGCAAACAATGGCTCCTCACTGCCTGGTAGCTTGCTCACAGATTCGGATAATGTATGGACTGATCGTGCAGGTGTAGATGCTCACGCCCATGCAGCTGCCACGTATGATTTCTACAAAAGCAAATTCAATCGTAACGGGATTAATGGTAACGGATTGCTGATTAGATCCACCGTACACTACGGCTCCAACTACAATAATGCCTTCTGGAACGGAGCACAGATTGTCTTTGGTGACGGAGATGGAACGACGTTCCGATCCCTGTCTGGTGATCTCGATGTTGTGGGTCATGAATTGACGCATGGTGTCATTGAGTACACAGCCAATCTGGAATATCGTAATGAACCAGGTGCACTCAACGAAGCCTTTGCCGATATTTTTGGTAATACGATCCAAAGCAAAAACTGGCTGCTCGGTGATGATATCTACACACCTAACATTCCAGGAGATGCGCTGCGCTCCCTCTCCAATCCTACATTGTATGGTCAACCTGACAAATACAGCGATCGCTACACAGGCACACAGGACAACGGCGGTGTCCATACCAACAGTGGTATCATCAACAAAGCTTACTACCTTGCTGCTCAAGGCGGAACACATAATGGTGTGACTGTCACCGGAATCGGCCGGGATAAAGCGATCCAGATTTTCTACAGCACACTGGTGAACTACCTGACACCAACGTCCAAATTTGCCGCTGCCAAAACAGCTACCATTCAAGCAGCTAAAGATCTGTACGGAGCAACTTCCGCTGAAGCTACTGCTATTACCAAAGCGTATCAAGCTGTAGGCCTGTAAAATCTTATTTTAATGAACTTATAATGTACTCATCATAATGGTAACAAAACGTTCAGACACCCCTCACCGTCCGAACGGATTAAGCTTAGATCAACCAAAAGCGGTGTCCCGGACAACTCTGGACACCGCTTTTGTCATTTATTTATTACTGATACAATCCTGCACTATCCTTGCGAAGGTCCCGCAGCAATCCATGACAACAACCCGTACGTATGCTTGCAATCTGCTGTACGTGACACTTCAAGTACCGCTTCATCCTCACTCTGCGAGAGCAAGGAAATCTGGAATCCCCGATCATTACTCATGCCCACAATCACATAATGTTCTGAAGCAAATGACTCTTCAAAAACAACGGTTACCTCTGTGCTTCCTTCACTCTCTGGCAGTACAAAAGCTTCCATTCCGAATTGTTGTACAACCGGTTGCTTGCTTACGCTGCGAACGGGTTGGAAGGCCAGATGTTTGGCCTGAACTGCACCCGATTGCAACTGGCTGCTGCCCACGGCATCATCACACAGATGCTCTTGTGTAATCGATTGTTCACTTAACATAAACTCCGTAGTTCCAGCGATCTCCTGTGACCGTTCAAGCTGTGGTTGCTGAGCCTGATCTGCCTGATCTGCCTGCTCCGTCGTGAACAAAGCTGCCGATGGTTCGCCAAGCTGATCTGTTTGGGATATCAACTCTTGTTGTTGCTCCAGACCAGCACTCGGTAATGCCTCGACGGTTACCCGCTGTGATTGCTGTACACCTTCATTTTCTGGTTGAAACAATCCCTCTTGTCTTTTGATAGCTGCCAGTTGCTCCAGCGTTTCTCCACTGAACTGACGAATCGCATTCCATATCTCTTCGCTCAGATGCGCTGGACCTACAATCCCCACATTCAAATGATTAGAGGTAATACTCTGCTCACTCAGTTTGCTGCCGTTCACGCTGCCATCGGCCAATTTGGCACTGGTGACAGACCCATTTTGCAGATGAACCCCGCTTACTGCTTCCTCTTCCAGATGAGTTGTGCGAATACTGCGCTCCTGAATATGATCAGCAAGAATCGTTCCATCCTGAATATGACGAGTTTGCACACTTTTGTCTGCTATGTGGATAGCCGAAACCGCACCTTCAAGCAATTTATTACCGTTTACACTGCCGTCAGCCATTTTGGCACTTGTTATGGAACCATTGTGCAGGTGAATCGCACTTACCGATTCCGCTTTGAGGTGGGAGATCCCAATGCTTCGCTCTTGAATATGGTCAGCATGTATGGCTCTCTCTTGGATATGACGGGATTGCACACTTCCATTTGCAATGTGGACATCCGACACCGCATCTTCAAGCAATTTGCTGCTGCTTACACTGCCATCGGTCAGTTTGGCACCCGTAATGGACCCATCTTGCAGATGAACCGCACTTATTGCTTCTTCCTCTATATGGGACGTACCGATGCTATGCTCCTGAATATGATCAGCAAGGATTGCTCCTGCCTGGATATGGCGAGTTTGCACACTTTCGGATGCGATATGGCTCCCGAATACAGCATCTTCGAGCAATTTGCTGCCGTTTATGCTGCCGTCAGCCAATTTGGCACTTGTGACCGACCCATTTTGCAGATGAACGGCACTTACTGCTTCCTCTTCCAGATGGGTTGTGCCGATGCTTCGCTCCTGAATATGATCAGCATGAATGGCTCCTGCCTGAATATGCCCGGATTGCACACTTTCCGATGCAATATGAATCCCGGATACCGTACCTTCGAGTAACTTGCTGCCTGTTATACTGCCATCCGCCAGTTTGGCACTCGTTACAGATCCATTTTGCAGATGAATCGCACTTACCGACTCCTCTTCCAAATGTGCTGTGCCGATGCTCCGCTCTTGAATATGATCAGCATGAATGGCTCCTGCCTGAATCTTACTGGATTGCACACTATCGTCTGCAATGTGGATATCCGATACGGCTCCTTCAAGCAACTTGCTGCCGGTTACACTGCCGTCGGCCAACTTGGTACTTGTTACAGATCCATTTTGCAGATGAATGGCACTTACTGCTTCCTGTTCCAAGTGAAGCATGCCAATGCTGTGCTCCTGAATATGGTCAGCAAGGATTACTCCTGCCTGGATATGGCGGGATTGCACACTTTCAGAGGCGATATGGATTCCCGACACCGCATCTTCGAGCAATTTGCTGCCGGTTACACTGCTGTCGGCCAGTTTGGCACTGATGACAGACCCATTTTGCAGGTGAATCGCACTTACTGCTTCCTCCTCCAGATGGGTTGTGCCGATGCTGCGCTCCTGAATATGGTCAGCATGAATGGCCCCTGCCTGAATATGCCCGGTTTGCACACTTTCGGACGCAATATGAATCCCCGATACGGTTCCTTCAAGCAATTTGCTGCCGTTTATACTGCCATCCGCCAGTTTGGCACTTGTTACAGATCCATTTTGCAAATGAATCGCACTTACTGACTCCTCATCCAGATGAACTGAGCCAATACTGCACTCTTGAATATGCTCAGCAAGGATTGCTCCTTCTTGGATATGACGGGTTTGCACACTTTCATTGGCAAGGTGAGTAGCCGATACGCTTCCTGCGGCTAATTTACTGCCATCCACACTACCCGTTGCTAGTTTGGAGCGTGTTACAGATTCATCCTGCAAAATAATCGTACTTACCGCTTCTTCTTCCAGATGAGACGTTCCGATGCTGCGTTCATGGATATGATGAGGAAGAATTTCACCATCCTGAATATGACGGGAATGCACAGCTCCTTGCTGCAGGTGAACAGCACTTGTCGACTCTGCCTGAAGATGCAAACCACTGATCAAACCTGGCTGAAGGTGAGCCGCTGTAATGGATAAAGGTGCCAGATGGTCTGTTTCGACAGCTCCAGGTGCCAAATGATGCGATGTGACCACCTGTTCAGCAATATGCTCCTCATGAATGATGTCTGCCTTCAGATGCTGTGAGCCTACAACTTGAGTTCCCAAATGTTCAGATTTCACGCTGCCTTCAGCCAGATGGACGGATTGTACAACGGATGGCTGCAAGTGTTCGCTACCTACAGCAGCCTGTTGCAGTTCTGTTGCGGATACCGAGTCTGCTGTCAGATGGTCCGCACTTACGGACCCGTGCCGAAGTTTGTTGCCCGTAATACTGCCATCAGCGAATAATTCCGGTGAGCGTATTTCTTCCGACAGATGTTCCAGTGAAACGGAATGCTGCTTCAGGTGATACCCACGAATGGTTCCTGCTGGAATATGTTTGGCGTTAATGCTCTCTGCCATAATCTTGGAAGAAGTCACGCTGCCGTCTGCCAGTTTAGCTGACGTGACAGCAAAATCCGCCAATTTATCTGTTGCAACACTCTCTGGTGAAAGCTTGGGGGAGGTAACCGCATGATCTGTTAGATGAGGCGGAAAAATGGACCCACCCGCCAGCTGGGCTGAAGTTACACTATCAAGAGCCAATTTGTCAGTTGTGACCGCGGCCCGTGCAATTGCATCCGTTTCAACACTGCCCGGCTGGAGATGAGGTACACCTACGGCATGTTCTGTCAGGTGTTCCGATTTCACTGCATAAGGTCTCAGGGCCTCGGAACCCACGCTGCCTGGAGCCAGATGTGTACCTGTGACTCCACCATTCGCAAGATGCGAGGATATAACACTTCCCGGGGCAAGTGCTCTGCTACTCACCGATGCCGTTCCAAGCTTTTCTGTTGTCACACTTCCATCCGCGAGTTTAACGTCTGTAACAGCAGCATCCTGCAATTCATACGTACCCACGGCCGACTCTGCAAGATGCCGCTCACACACCACGTCGTCTGCAAGAGCGTCTCCGGACACACTTCCGGCAGATAGATGAGTTGCCTCGATGCTTCCACTTGCAATGTGAATGGAGTGAATTGCAGAATTGTCCACATGTACCGGTGTGATTCCCCGATTCGCGATGTGTTCCGCACGAATGGACCCCTTGGCAAGATGTTTACCTTGTACGGCTTCATCCGCAATTTTGGAAGAAATGACGCTCTGATCAGAGATCTTGGATGCCGTAATGGACTGCTCCAGCAATTTTGCTGTTCCCACAGACTGGTCTGCCAGTTTGCTGCTGGTTACTGCACCTTCCTTCAAATGCTCACTGCCCACTTCTCCATTGCCAATCTGCTCCTTGCCAACGGAATGAGCGCGAATCTGACTTGATCCGATTGAACCGTCCAGGAGATGTCTTCCAGTTAGTGAACCCTCAGCTAAATGTCTTGTTTGTATGGATCCATCCTCTATCTGGTCACTTCCAATACTGCCACTTAATAGTTGTGAACGACCGACAGACCCTTCTGCCAGATGTGTCTGTTTAACAGCACCTGCCTGAATGTGGTGAGACTCGATGGAGTGTTCTTCGATTTTGCTGCCTGTGACTGCAGCTTCGCGAATTTTGGATGTAGTCACTGCATCGTCAGCCAGTTTGGAGGTATTCACAGCTCCCCCCGTGAGATGTCTTGTATCCACCCCGCTAATCGCGATCTTGTCTCCAGTTACGGCATGATTCTTGATTAATTCTTCCGTTACCAGCATCCGGCTGAGATGTCTTGTGCCGATGGAACCGTCGGCAATTTTGGCCGAATCGATGACCTGGTTGCCAAGCTTCTGAGAAGTAATACTGCCATCTCTGATTTTCTCACCTGCAATAGAAGCATTTCGTATTTTGTGACCAGACACAGAGCCGTCAATCAGGTGCTCCTCAGATACAGACGCTTCCGCAAGTTTCGCCGAAACGATGGCCCCGTCGGCAATGTGAATGCTGGTCACCGCATAATCCTGCAATGCTTCACTGCCGACCGCATCCGGTTTCAGCTTGGAGGCATCCACAGAGAAAGGAGCCAACTTGCTCTCCGTAACAGCAAATTCACTCAAGTCGTCCGTGTAGATGTAGTGTCCGGTATGACCCGGCATCTGGTTTTGGTTCAGGATTTGCAGCCGATCCTTACTTGTTATCTCCTGCTTGTTGATGTCCTGCTCTTCTTCCAGAGCAACCGGAGCCAAGCTGCTAACCTGAATCTGCTTTTCCGTGCTATCTTGTGTCTCAACTTCCTTGCTATCAGACTCTAGGGGTTCCGGCTTGATTTTGGCTTCGATCTCTAGCTCTTCCAGCTCGTTTGTTGAAGCAGGTAGCTCCGTTGGTTCAAATAGGAATTCTTCCGACTCCTGAACAGCTCTCGAATCCCTTTTATTCGTATTCAAGCGTTCTTCCCTATTCACAGTGAAACCTGAGTTCATCTTGTCTGCCCGGCGATCAGTCAGTTCCAATTCCTTAAATTTCGGGCTCACATGCCGCAGTTTCGGCGTCGGAACCTTCTTTTTGCCATTTTTACTCATGCAGCTTGCTCCTTCCTCTAACGTTCGTCTCCGGCATCATATGCTTCCATATGGGCATCTGCCACTTCATTTATGACTTTTACGGATTCCAGAGCACGAATGTACAGGCGTCAAGACAGGAAGGTTCGATGATCTTCGTGGAAATAGGCGTGTCAGGGCAGCAGAGGAAAGGCGGCTGTCCACGCCCCCGTCCCAGTCATGTCATAGGATATTATATCTAGGTCGTGTCTGAAAACTTGCTGAAGTGCATCTTTCACCGTCTTTTCGCCCCCTGCTACGTCACTTTCCCTTGACGTGCTCCGGCACGCCTGCGGAAAACTTCCTTGTTTGAAACGAAAATTTCGGCAAAACCTGCTTCCTTCGGAGTTTTAGACACGCCCTGAGCAAGCACTAGTGCTTGGCGATGCATCTTACACACCGGTCTGCGTTATCGCGATGTCTGAGCCATGCGGTGACAGGCCGGCATTCCATGATTGGACGATCCATGGTCGCGATAACATCGAAGGAGGAACGGTCATGCTCCAAGAAACGATCGGCATTATGTTCGATTCACGCATGTACCGGGGGATACCGGCCGGAAGGACCGGTCAGGAATCACTCGCGAATTATGAACAGGCAGCGGCCAGTTATGGATTAACTCCCTGCTTTTTGAGGCTGGAAGATATCGATTCGGATCAAAAAACATGTCTTGCCTATGTAAAAAAAGAAGGCAGATATGTTCGCGAGCGCATGCCACTGCCCTCCGTCATTCATAACCGATCACTCCAGCTTCGCCGGACGGAACAGCATCAGATTACCAAGCTGATGTTGCAGGGTATCCAGGTATTCAACGTTCGCAACCGGTACCGTAAAGATCACATTCATGACATGCTTCATCAGGACCTCGCCTTGCGAGAACACCTGCCCCATGCAGCTAAAGCTACGCCAGAGTCTCTGGCCTATATGATGGAACAATATGATGACCTCGTCATCAAACCATGCAGCGGCAGCATCGGTCATGGTATTATGCGAGTCTTTGAGCGAGATGGACAGTGGAAACTAACCTGTGAGACGAAGGCTGCACGCAAAGGGTGGGCTACCTTCCGATTGAGCAAAGGACAGCTTCCTTCCGCCACCCTAAGGCGGATCTTTCGCCATGCCTACCTCATTGAAGAGCGTATCCCACTGGTACGTTATGAGGGCAGGCCGGTAGATTTGCGGGTATCGGTACAACGTGGCGGCGATGGTCTTTGGGGAATAACAGGCATGTTTGCCAAAGCGGCTCCTGCCCATACGTTTGTCAGCAATATCGCCCAGGGAGGTAAAGTCATGAAGCTCGCAGAGGCCCTTGGATTAGGAGAATCTGGCTTTGACCTGGCTCGACTGGAATACAGAATCGGACTCGTTGCACTTCGAATTGCCCAGAACCTGGCGGCCAGTCTGCCACATCTGGCTGATCTGGGTCTTGATCTCGGGATAACGCGCAGCGGCCAGATCTATTTTATTGAATGCAATGGACGGGATCAGCGTTACGGTTTTCGCAAGGCGGGAATGTCGGAACACTGGAAGGCAACGTACAGCAAACCAATGGCTTATGGGCGTCTGCTGCTGGAACAGAATTCGAGGATTCCGAGACAACCGCAGACATACGATAGGAGACTATATTGATTTCGTGTGCATTCTGTGTCAATATTATGCAGAACGGCCGGTCTTGCCGGCCTTGAAGTTCGCATTAACCCTAAGGGGGATATTCATGGCAAAAACGCTGTTGCGATTAATGACCGAGCTTTCTTCGCGCAAATGGATCTCCCGGACAGTGGGAGCCTTCTCCAAAAGCCGGGGAAGTAAGGCATTTATCCCTTATTTTGTCCGGACCTACGACATCCCTGTTCAGGAGGCCGAGAAAGACTGGAAGGAATACCGTTCACTGAACGATTTCTTTACCCGCAAATTAAAGCCGGGCATGCGCCCGTTAGAACTTTCAGAGCATGCACTGATCAGCCCGGTAGATGCCAAGATTACGGCAGCCGGTCCAATATCTGCAGGGACACTCCTGAATGTTAAGGGACAAAATTATACACTTGCTGAATTATTAAACCATTCTCCCCATCTGGAGAAGTACAAGCACGGGTACGGGTTCGTCCTCTATCTCAGCCCTCGCGACTATCACCGCATTCATGCACCTGTCAGCGGCCGCAAAATAGAGAGTGAACACATCAAGGGCAAAGTTTATCCCGTGAATGACTTTGGCCTGACCCATATGAGATCCGTGCTTAGTCGAAATGAACGGCTCATTACGTATATCGCACACGATTACGGTGAAGTGGCGGTTGTCAAAGTAGGTGCGATGAACGTGAGTAGCATACAATATGCTGATACGGACACAAGTACCTGGGCACAGGGCGATGATCTGGCCTATTTTGAATTCGGTTCCACCGTTGTTCTGCTGACGCAGAGTGGCACATTCGAACCAAACCCGGGCTTACAGCCAGGCGATTCGGTCAAAATGGGTGCATTGCTTGGTCGTTTGAAACCGAAGAACTAAATGAGTCCATACGCAAATAAAGAGGATGGCGCAGCACCTGTAACCAGGTATTGCGCCATCCTCTTTATGCATTCATATTCATCCATGTATACATGCAATACGAAGCTTCGCTCCGTCGTTATTGGTCTGCTGAGTTCTCCTCAAAACCACACATCTTGCAAGTCCTCTGCCGGTTTGAAGCGACGCAGACGGTTCCGGAAAATATTGCATCCCTTCGTAGAGCATCCCCGGTTGCGGACCCGACGTTTTCCGTTCATCACAAGTTCCCCCTTTTTGGTCATCTGGAATGCTAGATAATTACCCTTGCGTTCCAGACTTGAAACGGTTTCCTGTTCTTCTCATCAGAATTTTAACGAATCTCGGACGGGCTTTTGCCGGTATATTGCTTGAACTGACGACTGAAAAAGAAAATATCCCGGTAACCCAGAGCATCCGCCACTTCGGTCACATTCATGCCGGTATGCACCAGCAGATGTTCCGCCCGTTCAATACGCATGCGGATAATATAAGATTGCACCGATGATCCCACCAGTTCCTTGAACTTGATCGAGAAGTATCGGGGCGATAAGCCAGCCCGCGCAGCCAGATCTTCCACCCGATGCGTAATCCCCGGATGCTGACGCACATAATTGGCGACCTCCTGGATGACATCGGACAACTGGTTGCTTACCTTTTTCTCCACAGGTTCTTCCGTATCGGCGCGCAGCAAATGAATCATCAATTGCTTCAGAATCAATCGGCTCTCTTCATCACGTCCGTACACATCCGATAAGAACAGTCTTACATAACGTGCCAGCAAATGCTCAAACTCCACCGTTTCCTGTACTTCGCGATAGGACTGGGGAACATCAGCAACAGGCACGTCCACATCAAAATGAATATACGTAAGTACCAACGGTTTTTGCTTATTATGTGTTGCAGTAGGATGATCGCCTGGCCTGAACAAAAAACAACTACCCTTGCCAACTTCATACGACTGGTCATTCAGTATAAGCGTTCCTTCACCACTCCATACATAAAATAAATCATAGTTTTGCATCGGTTTTTCCCGTTTCTGCCACTTCCAGCCCGGTTCACAGACAATTTTGGCGACAGCGGGCAAAATAACAAATGATGACGGCGATGCCTGCAGCATGTCGCCACTCCCCCTTGATAGTTAATCTCTCTGCATATGGCATCCTTCTGATCTGAATCTCACTTCTTCAATCCAGGCCATATGTATTTCATCTATATAAGTTGAACTAAAGAATATTTACACTTGCCACTTCGATGACAGAACAACCTTCCGATCGCTGTTATCCCCAGATTTTTTTGATTCACTTTTACAAGGTGAAAATCTGGCGATAGCGTATGCTTCCGATGTAGCTTTCTTTCAGAAAGCTTTCAGGCGAGCGCTCCTCTTCTTCAGGTTATTTCTGCCCTCTACGTTTTCGTGTAAATGGTTAGTTCAACTTTTATAGTGTCATTCAATACAACTTGCTCATATATGATCTCTGCTCCTAGGAGCGAAATGTCTTATCCCATTATACAGCGGAATTCACCGAAACGAAAATGTGCACTTCTCCCAGGCTAACCGCATTCGCCGGATTCCCTCTGTCATCTCTTCTTTCTCCAGATGTGCAAAAGCAAAGCAGGCCGCCGGATGACCTGAAGTCAGCCGATATCGCTCTGCATCACGAAACAGTATGCCATCCTCCTCAGCAAGCTTTTTAAATCGCTGATAACTGTCCACATCGCCATTCCAGGTAGCGTAGATATGCAGTCCTGCATCACCAAGCTGCATCGTGAATGCTTCCGGTAACTGTAGTTCCATCTCTCGGACAAAAAAATCATGCCGTTCACCGTATAACCGGGTTAACCGTCGTAAGTGCCTCAGGTAACCTCCTCTGGTCATAAATTTCGCCAGTGCGCGCTGCTCTAACAGCGCCGGAGGTACCGGTTCATACAGCGCCTTGGCGGCAAGGAGAGGTTCTACCAGGCCAGGCGGCAGTACGGCATAGCCAAGTCGGAACGAAGCAACCATCGTTTGTGAGAATGAACCAACGTAGATGACGCGCTGTTCACGATCAAGCACTTTGAGGGGTTCAATTGGTCTTCCGCCCCATCGGAATTCACTGTCATAATCATCTTCAATGATGACCGCATTCCGCTTTGAGGCCCACTCAAGCAAGGCACGTCTTCTATCCAATCCCAATACGGCCCCTGTTGGAAACTGCCGGGTAGGGGTGACAAATAACGTCTGTGCCTCCCAAGGCTGAGGAATAATGCCTGCGGCATCCACCTCTGCCGGGATGATATACCCACCACAGGACTTGACGGCATGGGCAATGCCCGGATACCCCGGATTCTCCAATACAACTGCTGTATTCTCCGTAATCAGCAATTGAGATAGCAGGGTGATGCCTTGCATTGAACCACTGAATAATACAATCTGAGAGGGTTCAGCCTGAATACCACGTGTCCATCTGAGATGGGAGGCGATGGCCTCACGTAACTCCGGATCACCGGCTACACCGCTCGATTCTCGCCAACCACTGCGATGAACCGCAGCGAGTGCACTCTTCCACTCCCCTAACGGGAAATGTTCGGCAGGCATGCGCTGCATTTGAAAATTAATGACGGACGGCTTCGGTGAAGACATCTGCGTCCGCAGGACTTCATTTTGCGTATTCAACCTCTGTACTCGTTCCCCCCAGGCAGACAGCTTGAGAACGGCTTCCTGTTTTTCATTTTCTTGAGTGGATAATGTTTCGGTTACAAATGTACCTCTTCCCCGATGTGCATGGACATAACCATCCGCAAGCAGCATGTCGTATACCTGAGCTACCGAACCACGTGACATCTCATATTGCTTTGCCAGCTCACGGGTGGAAGGAAGCCGCGTGCCTCCCACCAATGTACCTGCATGAATGGCATCACGTAACGCATGGTACAGTGCCTCATACTTGTATCGATGCTGAAGTTCATAGGTATCCATCGGCAGCCACAATTCCATCGTGCACCTCTCTTCATCCGTCTTCATTTCTAATCCCTGACCAATTGGCCTACTAAAGTGAATGTAAATTGGATCTATTTCATTGTCAATGTATGAACTATGGTTATCCATAAGATATGGCGTTCTATTATACATTTCAATGATGGGGGAATACACATGAGACGGAAAGAATTCACAGTAGATGAAGAACAGGAGATTACCGAGTTTCTGGATCAGTGCTCCTTCGGGTTTCTGGGAACGGTCAGTCCGGACGGACAACCACGTGTTACACCACTGAATTTCGTTTATATGGACGGTTGCTTTTATTTCCACGGCAGTCTGGCTGGCGAAAAGATGAAACAGATCAAACAGGATTCGTCGGTCAGTTTTACGGTTGCGGAAGAGTTCTCCCTGATTCCATCCTACTTCAATGATCCCGAGCTTGCTTGTCCAGCGACTTCTTTCTTCAAAAGTGTCATGGCTTTCGGTCAGGCAGAATCGGTTAAGGAACTGGATATCAAAGGCAAGGTGCTTCAACGATTCATGGAGAAACTCCAGCCGCAAGGCGGATATGTGCCCATTGATGCTACTGACTCACGCTACACAGGGAACCTTAAAGCTGTAGCCGTTGTGAGAATCGTGCCAGAACGAATCAGCGCCAAGTTTAAATTTGGACAAAATTGGTCTATCGATCGCTTGGATCATGTCCGTGGTGAACTGGAACAGCGCAATGAGGGGCGAGATGTCGAAACCGCAGCAATGATGCAGAAATATTGTCCATTTCATCAGCAATAAGTTTCATTTCTTGAGGATACTCCAAGGTTGAATTCAACGATAACCTACCCGGAAACCCTCTGCAACAACGCGGTAAAGCGATATAACTGTCATATTGCGTAATTTCCGTGACGGGGGCATGTCAAGGTGATATAATGTTAGGCAGTTGAATCACAAAGACTTGGAAGGATGAAAAGAATGAATCCACTGGCTGAACAGTTGAACGAAAGTATTCAGACAGGCAGCAGTCACGTCTACTCCATGCTGTCACAGCTTGGCAAAGAAATTTATTTTCCTAAAGAGGGGATTTTGAGTCAATCTGCTGAAGCAGCAAGCTTGGCCAAGACCCATAATGCCACGATTGGTATCGCCCTGGAGGGTGGTGTGCCGATGCATCTTCAGGTTATTCAGGAGAAGCTCTCTGCATTCCAGCCAAAGGATCTGTATCCTTACGCTCCACCTGCAGGCAAACCTGAATTGCGGACCGTCTGGAGAGACAAGATGCTGAAGGAAACGCCTTCCCTGAAAGGCAAAACGTTTGGCAATCCAATAGTAACCAATGCATTAACCCATGGACTAAGTATCGTAGCCGACCTGTTCGCCGATGAAGGGGACGCTGTCATATATCCGGATAAAAACTGGGAAAATTACGAGCTGACCTTCGGAATTCGTCGTCATGGCCAGTTAGTTCATTATCCCCTGTTCGATGATCAGTTGAACTTCAACAGTGATGGTCTGCTTCAGGCTTTGCTTGATCAAAAGGACAAAGGTAAAGCGATCGTCCTGCTCAACTTCCCGAATAACCCAACAGGTTATACGCCTGGAGCGGAAGAAGCAGATGCAATTGTGAACACGATTCTTCAGGCAGCTGAAGCCGGCGTTAACGTGGTTGCTGTAACAGATGATGCCTACTTCGGACTGTTCTTCGAAGATTCCATTCATGAATCCCTGTTTGGCAAACTTGCCAACATTCATCCACGTGTGTTGACTGTAAAAGTGGATGGTGCAACCAAGGAGGAGTTCGTATGGGGCTTCCGCGTTGGATTCATTACGTATGCTCATGAAGATGCAGCCGTTCTGCATGCATTGGAGCAAAAAACACTCGGTATTATCCGGGCAACAATCTCCAGTGGCCCGCATCCTTCCCAGACTTTTGTACTGGATGCGCTCAAAGCACCGGAGTTTGAAGCACAGAAACAGGAGAAATTCGAGATTATGAAAGGCCGCGCCAATAAGGTAAAAGCCATTCTCGATAGCGGCAAGTATGGAGATGCATGGGACTATTATCCGTTCAACTCCGGTTACTTCATGTGCCTGAAGCTGAAAGAAGTTGGCGCTGAAGAACTTCGAAGCCATTTGCTGCACAAATACGGTGTGGGTACAATTGCGCTGGGTGAATCAGATCTGCGAATCGCCTTCTCCTGTATTGAAGAATCCGGATTGGAAGATCTGTATGAAACCATCTATCGTGGAGTTCAGGATCTGCGGACGACTTAGTTAAAACAGACAGTAGCGAATTAACGCAATTTCAATAGTTCAGGGGAAAGAGGATCATGTCTGAACCCTGAATGATATAAGAACCCTCTGTATGCCGGGACGACGTTACATGTCTCCGAATATACAGAGGGTTCTTTTGGTGTTTTACAACTCACCAGATATCACTTACCACACCGGGACAGCTGCCCAAAAGCTCGAATTTCTAGCTTTACCGGGCATCGGCCCAATCAGCCTAACCCCAAGGCACATAATATACGATGTACGCAAGGGCGTGCCAAACAACCACTTGAAAGGGGAATGACCATGTCTGGAGTTGAAGATACAAGAGGCGGTTATGGATGCGGCGGTTACGGAGGATTTACTAACACAGGTGCTATTCTCGTTCTGTTCATCTTGCTCGTGATCATCACTAAATCGTTCCTCTGTTAGTACCAAAACACACTTGCGCGAGAACCAAGTGATCTGATTGCATGATTCCATTACAGCACAAAGAAGGGTATACCGGGATACAGCCCGGCATACCCTTCTTTTGTTATCTTTTGTACCTCTCACTGATGAACCCAATGTAATAATCCAAGTTGGTCAGGTGTCCGATCGATTGTTTACTCGTCTTCTTCTTCCTTCAACCACTTGTTACCTTGCGAACGCCGCATAATTACAATTACCAGTATGCCCAATACGAGTGCCACTCCGGTGATGCTTAGTCCGCTCACTCCAGCAACTAACATAGGCAGCCACATGAGTAATGCAGCCAATGCGTGCAGATGGAATATGAATCCCAACACCTGAGAACGACGACTTTCTCCCGAGATCGGATAGATCATAATCCAGAACGATTCACTATGACTGCGACGCAGCGCACCAAGTTGTACACCTGCAAGCAACAGGAAGAACAGATACACCCCGACACCAAAGTAGCTGCCTGCTGTCCACCAGGATAGTAACATGCCCAGTACAATTAGACGTAACACAATCGAGAACACTTCAGTTCGAATAAACGTTTTGGTTATTAAGTAACGGTAAGCTTTTCCCGCGTTCCAGGGAAGACCGCTCCCCAATTTGCTAAGCCAGCGACGCGAACTTACTTTCTGTCCGGATGAAGGCACATCCACGAACCAGCCGAGCGTCCGCATAACCCTGCCAGCCTGCCCCTGCTCCACCTGAATCAGACGTTCCCACGCCACCCGATGTTTTACCGGGATACGCAAGGCGACTATGTAGACGACAGCCAGCAACAACAGGAACCATACGCTTCGCTGTGGTGGTTGCCATAACCAGGCGCCAACCGCCAGTACAGCCAGTGCCCATCGCAAGAGACGGTATCCTCTTGATGCCCCGACCTGAACCATTCTTAGCTCTTGCCATGCTCCATAACTGGACAGCCCTTTCCACAGCAGCAGGAATACGATGAACCAGCCAAATGGCCGTGCATCCAGATCTGCTCTGACATAGAGAGGCCACAGTGTAACAAACACAAGCAGTAGGCCCAGACTTTTATAGATGATGCCCCGGGCAAAGCTGTTCTTCAAATATTCCTGCATCCGGTATTCCTGTGGCCGCAGGAATACAATATCTGCTGGAAGCAGATATGTACGATAACTGCTAAACAGCACCAGTGGCGCCAGCAGTAGCAATGCAATCCAGCGAATCGGAAATTCCGCCGGAATGTTCTGGACAAACGATGTATACCAGGCGGAGAACGCAATGACGAGAAATAAAAAGACCATAGCTACACCGCTCTGGATCACATAACCCAGATAAGGAAGAATTCCGTTCCAGAATCCTGTGCGTCTTTGCTTCCATAGCAGCTTGAGATCCATACTCAATCCCTGCCTTGTACGAGGGAATAGAACATGTGCTCCAGCGTGGCATCCGATTCCCCGTATTGGGAGCGCAGTTCATTCAGCGTCCCTTGAGCAATAACCTGTCCACGGTGCAGTACGATAAACCGGTCACAGTAATTTTCAATCGTGGACAGAATGTGTGAACTGAGCAGGATGGATGATCCCGAAGCTTTCATCTCCAGCATAAAATCAAGCAAGGAGCGAATACCGAGCGGGTCCAGCCCCAGGAAAGGCTCATCAATGATGTACAGTGGTGGTCCGGCCACAAAAGCACACATGATCATGACCTTTTGCCGCATACCCTTGGACAGGTGAGTCGACAGACTTGTACTTTTTTCATTCATACGGAATAATTGCAGCAATTTCTCCGTACGTTGCTTGAAGTCAGCCTCTGACACATTGTACGCTCTTGCCGTAAACTCTAGGTGCTCCATTACCGTCATCTCATCATACAGTTCAGGGGATTCCGGTACAAATGCCATCGCTGATTGGTAGATCTGCGCATCCTCGTCCCGCTTCTTGCCCATCACTCGCACTTCACCCTGTTGAGGGGTCATCAAGCCGAGAATATGTTTCATGGTAGTACTTTTGCCAGCACCGTTTAATCCGATCAGTCCGACCATCTCACCACGTCCGACTTCCAGATCGATACCGTGAAGGACCGGCCGTTTGGCACTATAACCTCCGCTTAACCCGCTGATTTGCAGAACAGGCGATTGAACGTTTTCCATCTATCCCTGCACCCCTTTCGTCAGATTCTATTCTTCGGAGCGTGGCGTTTTGTCTTTGCTCCACTTGGGTGCTCCTTTGTTTTTACGATCCTGGTCGCGCTCCGTACGGCCTGTATTGCCAGTTGGTTTGCTACCTGCTGGACGCGAATTGGAGATTGTAGCTCTGGTTCCCCCATTACGATTGCCCTGACCTGGTTTGCGATCTCTGGATTGTCCTGGTTTTCTGGAGAACGAATGTCCCTCAGGCCGCGTGTCCGGACGCGGGTCAGCCTCCAGTACTTTACCGCCAAAGAGTACACGTTCTGACAGTTCAATTCCGAGTTCGCGTGCGAATTTACGCATAATAAAGATCTGTGTTTCATCCACAATGGACAAAACGATACCCGAACGTCCCATCCGGCCTGTACGACCTGCACGGTGAACATAGTGCTCCGAGTCAAAGGCAGGATCATAGTTAATGACCATTGGCAAGCCTTCGATATCCAGTCCTCTGGCAGCCACTTCGCTGGCAATCAGCAACTGAAGTTTGCCATTACGGAAGGCAGACAATACGTTACTGCGGGTCACTTTGTCAGCATCTCCATACAGCGCAGCAGCGGACAAGCCCAGATGATTCATTTTTGCTTCAACTTCACCAATATCTTCGGTTGCATTCACAAATACGATTGCCCGATCCGGATTGTACTGTCTAACCAGACGACGCAGCATGTCAATTTTGTTGCGGTTTTCTTCTACAAAATAATAATGCTCAAGGCCCGCAGCTGTAGCTCGATCCGGTTCAATTCCGATCTGAACAGGCTCTTTCATCTCACGCTTTGCGAGTCCAGCTGTATGCTCATCAATGGTTGCTGAGAGGAAGATCAGCTGACGGTCCCGCAATGCGCTCTTGAGTACAAAGTTCACGTCACTTACACCGCCAAGCTGGAACACTTGGTCCGCTTCGTCGATAACAATCGTAGAGACGTTGTGCATTTTCAGTTTTTTGAGTGTAATCAATTCCTTCAGTCGTCCCGGTGTACCCACAACTAATTGCGGATGCTCACGCAACTTCTCGATCTGACGTTTAGCCGCTGCGCCACCAATCAGACCCAATACGCCGATCTTACGTTCTTCCGCATAACGCTGCGCTTCACGTACAATTTGCATCGCCAGCTCTTGCGTAGGTGCAATAATGAGTTTCTGCGTACCTTTGATATCCATTTTGATGGATTGTAACAGTGGCAACAGATATGCCAGCGTTTTTCCTGTTCCTGTCTGGGATTTGGATACGACATCCCGGCCTTCCAAAATAACCGGGATCGTCTGAGCCTGTACAGGTGAAGGTTCGTTAATGCCATGTTTCGCCAAAACGGCCTCCAGATCCTGTTCCACGCCAATTGAAGCAAATGTTTGATTCGTCATGTATGTCCATCCTTTTAATTTATTCATTTTGATGCTAGCCCTGCTTGTATTTACTAAAACCGAAGCCTGTCATCACATTACCTTTCATTATATGCGAAAAAAGCCCGTGTACCAAATCTTATTCCAGAATTGTATGTATACACGCCAAAAAAAAGAAAAGCCCCTCGGCGGAGCCTTTCTTTCATTCCGTATATGATGCCTCTTATCACATTTACTTCTGATTCATTACACCGTGCGACAATCGATCTGCAAGACGAGGAAATAGCTGGTACAGCCATATGCCAGCAGAAGCAAGTCTTGGCAGATTCACTTCTTCCTTGCGCTTTTTCATCGCCCGAACCATATGACCCGCAACGTCTTCCGGTTTCAACATCATCCAACGTACATTATTCACATAATTGCCAGATGGGTCAGCCCGTTGGAAAAATGGTGTATCAATCGGACCTGGATTAATCGTTGTCACCATGACGCCAGTCTTGCGAAGCTCTTGACGCAGCGCATTGCTAAATCCGAGTACAGCGTGTTTCGTAGCTGTATAGGAAGCGGATTTGGCCGTACCGATTTTGCCAGCCATGGAGGCCACGTTCACAATCTGACCTTTGCCACGTTCCAGCATTTGTGGAAGCACTGCTTTGGTGCAGCGGACAATGCCCATGTAATTAACGTCCATCATCTCATCGAATTCCTGTACAGACATCTCTGTCATCGCTGCGAATTTCCCGTAACCTGCGTTGTTCAGCAAAATGTCGATTCGTCCGTATTTATGCAATATCGCATCCACAGCTGCCTGAACCTGCTCACTATCCGTAACATCAAGTGTGAGTAATTCATGCTGCCCTTTCAGCGAGGCACCAATCTCTTCCAGCTTGTCCCGCGAACGGGCAGCCAGAATCGGGATGGCTCCTTCTTCTATCAGCATCTGCGCACACAGCGCACCGATACCACTCGATGCACCTGTGATAAACACTACCTGATCTTTCAGCATCCGTGATGTCCTCCCGTATTGAACACATATTGCCTCTTGAGGCGTATGGTTCTATTCTACGAGATCATGACCTGAATATCCATCTCACCAATGCCGTCCATCAACAAAGGAATGCTCAGTGCTTTCGTTGCACTAAATGTAGTCAGATGTTCGGACTTCATCACTTGTGGAGGTGTAATATCGACAACAACACCTTGGTTTGACAGGATGGTGCTGGCATTACCACTGATCATATTACCCAGTTCCGAAATCGCACTTTTGCTCATTTCATCCATTTCTGTAATGACAAAACCACCCATCATCGCAGATACAATTTTCAATGCAACTTGTTCATTGATTCCAAATACAATGTTTCCGCTAAGTTGTCCGGTCATTCCGATCACGATCCAGACATGGTCTGCAATGTACTCTACATTTTTCACGCCAAGACTCCCGGTGGAAGGCGAAACCTGGATGAGCTGTTCAAATACGTTCCGTGCCGATTCCAGGAAAGGATTAATCACTTCCGCTTTCACTGTCTATGTCCCCCTCACACTGGGTTATTGGTCACACACCAAAAGTCCCATATTCATTAAATTTATTATACTTTATCACGTACAAGAATTCATTAAGAATTCGTTAAATCATGTGTACTATAATTTATCGTCATCCATAGGGCAAATGTTTATAGCTGATTCTAGTGAATAAACAGAGCTTTTTACTTCTTTTGAAGAAAGCTTTTTGTTCATTGTGCGTGGCAAAAGGCATTTAGGACTTTATTACTGCTTCTCACAACTGTTAAAAAAATCAAATTCTTGTATTCGCGTTTTTTTCACAGTCTCTTGAACTACTTTTGATCATGACAATTGCCTTCATTGCTCTGCTGTCCTGAATCACCTATAATTTAAGATAACGGAACAATAACCAGTTACGGGATTTCGTCGCACCAAACACTACATAATCAAGATACTTTGCCTGCAAGGAGGTCACCTATGAACATAAGCCAACTGGAGACACTAATTACCATTTCCAAAACGATGAGCTTCCGCAAAGCGGGAGAACTTCTGAACCTGACCCAGCCTGCCGTCTCGGCCCAGATCAAAAGTCTGGAGGACGAATTCAGCACCGTTCTTGTGGACCGGAACCAACCCGTTACCCTTACAGACCGTGGACAGGTATTTCTGGAGCACGCTGAACGGATGCTCGACATCGTCGATGAGTTGAAACAAAAATTGTCCGATCTTGATGAAACGCCTCAGGGACGTATCGTGTTAGGCACAACAACTTCCATTGCTATTCAGATCTTGCCAAGGGTGTTATCTTATTTCCAAGATCAATTCCCGCTGATCAAAACCAGTATCCAATCCCTTCCGTCATCACAGATCTATACCCAGGTCGAAAATGGCCTAGTTGATATTGGTATCGGTTATCTCACGGAGCGTAATCCCAACCTGAATACATCTGTGCTGTACTATGACACATTTGAACTCGTGGTATCTCCTTCCCATCCGCTGGCTAAGAAAAAACATGCTGCAGTGGATGTGCTCCGGAGTACACCATTGATTCTGCTGTCCCCTGATACAGTAGGCCGACGGTTTACGGAAACCATCTTCAAGAAACATAATATTGAACCTAATATTGTAATGGAATTATCCAGCAGCGAAGAAGTGAAACGGATGGTCGAGATTGATCTCGGAGCAGCTGTCATCTCCAAACAATCTGTTGCGCATGAGTTGCGTCAAGGTACATTGCGTATGATACCCTTAAGTGAGCTGGAGGTCAGTCACCCTGTTGGTGTCATCTATAAGTCCAGTCGTTACCTCAACTCAGCGATGCAGCAATTTATAAGTGACCTCAAAGGCATGCCGGAAACCCAATTCATCAGTTCAGAATGACAATGAGCCATGAGAAAGGAAGGATTCCATATGAAATTTGATCTTCATACACATCATTTTCGTTGTGGTCACGCAGACGGCAACATCCGCGATTATATAGAGGCAGGTATTAAGGCAGGACTTCAGGCCATCGGTATCTCGGATCATACGCCATACTTTGGCAGTGAGCTTGAGCAGGCATTTCCCCGGATCGCAATGGGTAAGTCTGAATTGCAGCATTATGTGAAAGAAGTCCTTGCTTTGAAAGAAGAGTACGCTGGTAAAATCGATGTGCTGCTCGGCATTGAATCCGACTACTTCCCTGCTTATGCAGAATTGTACCGTACCACACTGGGACAGTATCCTTTTGACTATATTATTGGTTCAGTTCATCATACTGAGGATGTAAGTATCTTCAACAAAACCCGATGGAACGGACTGAGCATTGCTCGCAAAGTTGAAGTGAAAGAAAGCTATTATTCATTGATCCGGCAATCGGCTCGCAGCGGTATGTTCCAGATCCTTGGACACATTGATGCGATGAAAGGAAACTATCCACCTTTCTCCGAAATTATCGCTGATCAGGCCATTGATGAAACGTTGCAGGTCATTGCAGAATCCAACGTAGCGATCGAAATTAACACATCTGGCAAAACCAAACTCAGCGGTGGATGGTACCCGTCAGATGCCATTCTGGAACGGGCCCATCATTATGGAGTGAAGGTGACATTTGGATCGGACGCTCATAAACCACAGCGGGTGGCAGACGAGCTGGATGACGTTCGTACACGTCTCAAGGAGATCGGATTCACCGACTGGGTGTATTTCAAAGAGAAACAGATGCAGGTTGTGTCACTGTAAAAAATATAGAACCACAGAGAAACCCCACAGCGTGAACAAGCGCGTTGTGGGGCTTTTAGGTTTAATTCTAAATTAAAAATATTATATAAGTTAAACTACATATTTACACGATAACGGAGGGGACAGAATAACTAGAAGAAACGAAGTGTTCGCCTAAAAGCTTTCTGAAAGAAAGCTGCATCGGAAGCATACGCTATCAACAGATTTTCCCTTTTCAAAAGGGAATCAAAAAATCTGGGGATAACAGCGATCGGAAGGTTATTCTGTCATCGGAGTGGCCAGTGTAAATACTCCACAGTTAACTTATATGGACAAAAAAATGAACCCGCTCGCGCGGGTCCCAACAGCATTATCTATTATCAAAAAGGGGGTCATGAGATAAGTTTACCCCCTGTCTGTTAGAGTTCAATTGCAGCTATATTTCAATTGTGTAACAAATGATTGAAGTTCGATTCATTCACGTTTGACTACTCTTACTCTATGTCATTACGGCTTGTCAGATACCAGGGTTTGCAGGTCTTTTTCCTGAAGCGGGCGGGCGTATTGTTCCCGGTACATACTGTACACTTTAACATCCATCAGGGATTCTGATCCCTCGTCATCCTCATCATGCAGTCCGAACGAGGGAAGACTCCGCTCATAGGACATCCCTATTTTGCTTAACACCCGTTGTGAAGATACATTGGCCTCATAACAACGTGCTTCCACCCTCCCCAGATGAAGATCGTCAAATCCAAACTGCAACAGCCGCTGTACCGCCTCGGTAGCCACCCCCCTGCCCCAACAGGACCTGTTCAGGATATAACCAATCTGTGCGGTACCATTCTGATCATTCCAGTGCTGGAATGAGGTGATCCCAATCACTTGTTCCTTGCCTCTCCAGCAGATCCCATAGTGTAACGAATCCAGCTTGGCGCTGCTGCTCCGTATCTGGTTCAATAACCGTCTCGCCCTGATTGGCGTGGGCTGGCTTCCCCTATTCACATATCTTATGACTTGAGGATCGGAGAAGAGTTCCGATAATGTGCTGTAATCACTTTGACGTAATGATCGCAGGACAAGACGCTCTGTCCACAAAGCCGGCAGACCTTGAACCAGCATTTTTCGGGTAAGCATGACAATCGCTCCTTTTGCCTAAACGGGCTCTAGTCCGGTAAGACAAGCATGCTCTGATGATGATCCGGCGTAATACCATTTGAACTGATCCACGAACTTTAGTATTCGCATTTTAGTATTAATATATTGCATCATTCAATTCCTCACGTTAAAAGGCCCAGATGCTGACTACTCCTGCAACCCGCGATAGATACCCGTACGAATCTCACGAATATAGAAATCCAATGCAGGAACATTCGCCGACTGTGCAACCTGTACTTCTCGCTCAATATCATAAGGCACCCGCACAAATTGTACATTGAACGGGGTATTGTTATCGTTGCTGTCTTCACCCTCCAGAATACAGTAGGAAGCTTGGGGAAGATCGAGTGGATTACCAACACTGCCTGCATTAAACAGTAACTTGCCGTTCATATACTGCAAGTATGCGTTATGCACATCCCCATAACCTACAACATCTGCAACACCTTGCTCAGGCTCATCAGCCGGAGGATCAAACATTGCCAACCTCTTTTCCATCGCGTCCCACGGCTGTACACGATGGTATACACTTTGAGGTGAAGCATGGACCAGACGGATGGTGCGACCGCTCAGTTGAAAATGATGACTGAAGGGTAGGCCCGCCAAGTACGCCAATCGTTCCTCACCCAGCCGTTCTGCTTGCCACGTGAAATTTTCGTTGTCTTGGTTAACCGCAACCAGTTCATCCCAATTGCCACGGATGACAAGTTCGCACGTTGCTCTCACCTGATCCACAACCTTTACCGGTTCTGGCCCCTTGCCCACGAGGTCACCAAGACAAAAGATTCGCTCCACGCCACGACTTCGGATATCTTCTAACACTGCTTCCCAGGCAGTCATGTTGCCATGAATGTCGGATACAATCGCAATTCTTTCCATCTGGATAACCTCCATTCATGTTGAATCCTTTATGTTTTTATATTCATCTTATATTCTTTTATGTGGTTGATCCTTTAAGCTCAAACACCGTTAATTCTGGTCTGCACAGAAAACGAATGGGCAGTTGAGTCATGCCAAAACCACGATTCACATACACAGGCATCTGAGTCTGGGTGGTGTAATATACCCCCTGGACATCCGTGTAATACAATCCTTGAACATACTTGTGTGAACCTCGCGGAGTTGTCAGTGCCCCGATCCAGGGAAAACGTACCTGTCCACCATGGCTATGACCGGAAAGTTGTAATCCGAAACCATAGGGAGTGGCAATGTCGGCATAATCCGGTTCATGCATAAGTAACAATTTCCACACATCATGATCCAATCCCTTAATGGCTTGGGCAGGATCAGGCCTGCCAGTAAGTGCGTCATCCAGACCAGCTATGGCCAGACGTTCGCCCCCTTGTTCAATCACCACATGTTCGTTCCGTAACAAAGTGAATCCAGCTTCACGGAACATGGTTGTCACTTCATTCTGCTGTCCGCCCCGATAATCATGATTCCCCAAAACCGCAAATTTGCCATACTTCGCTTGCATGGAGGCGAGTACCGGAATACATTCACGCATCGGCTCTGCTTCCCTCTCGACGATGTCTCCGGTAAAACAAATCAAGTCCGGTTGCTGCTCCTCAATCGTTGCTGCCAGCTTCTTCAGCTCTTTCACCCCGGTATGAAAACCAAGATGGGCATCGCTGAACTGAACGACACGCAAGCCGTCAAATGCCTTTGGAAACTTCGGAAGTTTCAGCTCCACTTGCTTGATCTCCAGACGACGCGGCTCCCAAAGCCAGGCATAACCTCCTGTGAGCAAACTGGCACCCGCTGTCATCAAAACCATGCGCAATAAGAAACTTCGGCGAGAGGGATCATGATCCTTTTCTTCCCCAGGAAACACAGACTCTTCTGCACCTGGTGCTTTGTGCGAGCGCTGGGACGGCGAGTTGTTGCTGCCCTGACGCGGTGTCTCTGCCATATCTCCCCCTCCTTCTACGCTCTTAATCCATCCCCTTAGTATATCATATTCTGCATGGGTAGCCCGGTTCCTCTGCTTCATTACAAAAAGAAGCCGGGATCTCCGGCATGTTGCTGCACGGGATCACGACTTCTTCTAAGTTGCAGATTACCTTCTGCACATGTTATGACGAGATTATACACCCAACCAGCGTTTGAACATATGCTTGGTCGTTTGTTTGTTCATTTCGGCAATGGAGGTTGTCAGTGGAATGCCTTTTGGACAGGATTGCACGCAGTTCTGTGAGTTACCACAGCCCTCAATGCCTCCATCTTCCATCAACGCTTCCAGGCGATCGTCGGCGTTCATCTCCCCTGTTGGGTGAGCGTTAAACAGGCGCACTTGGGACAGTGCTGCTGGACCGATAAAGTCTGTTTTCTCATTGACGTTCGGGCATGCCTCCAGACATACACCACATGTCATACATTTGGACAGCTCATATGCCCACTGACGCTTCTTCTCAGGCATCCGTGGACCTGGACCGAGGTCATAGGTACCATCGATCGGAATCCATGCTTTTACGCGTTTCAGGGCGCTAAACATCCGGCTACGGTCGATGACCAGGTCACGCACCACCGGGAATGTCTTCATCGGTTCGATGCGAACGGGCTGTTCGAGCTTGTCGATCAGGGCTGCACATGCTTGACGTGGCTTGCCGTTGATGACCATGGAGCAGGCACCGCAGACTTCTTCGAGACAGTTGGAATCCCAGCACACGGGAGCAATGGATTTGCCATCTGTATTGACCGGGTTCCGCTGAATCTCCATCAGGGCGCTGATCACATTCATGTTGGGACGGTACGGAAGCTCAAATTCTTCGTTGTACGAAGATGACTCCGGGCTATCCTGACGGGTGATGATAAACTTGACGGTTTTGTTGGCTGTAGCTTGTTCCGCCATATCGTTGTCCCCTCCTCTGGTGACGATGATTGTATTGCTGATACGCAAAGTTACTCTTTTGGTGCACGGGTGGCGCTTCGTCAGTGGAATGACCCTCTGATCGCTGTTATCCCCGGATTTTTTTGATCAACCCTTCTCAGGGTTAAAATCCGGTGATAAAGGCGAGCGCTTCGCTTCTTCTGGGCATTTCCGCTTCCTCCGCTACGTCGTGCACTGGGTCACTTTGCTGGAAACTGCACTCCATTCATGCTGGATGGGCAGTATTAAAGTGCTGAAGCATCGCTAGGCGCTTGCTTCTTCTGGGCATTTCCCTAACGTTGATGGCAGTAACTTTGAAGAAGCTCTGCTTCTCCAAAGTTGTCCTGCCTCTCCGTTCAGGTGCTTAATATTTAACCTTATAAATAAATCCGTGATATTTAATCCTTGGAGTAGTCCCGGATACGTGGTGGGATCAAGGATACGTCTACTGGCTCGTACGAGATTTTCGGACCTTCTTTAGACCAGCTTGCGATAGTCGTTTTCAGGAACTCTTCGTCATTACGTTCCGTGAATTCCGGTTTGTAATGGGCGCCACGGCTTTCGTTACGCAGCAGTGCGCCGAGAGTCATTGCTTCTGCCAATTCAATCATGTTCCACAGTTGACGGGTAAACGCTGCACCCGGATTGTTCCAACCGGAGCTATCGTACATGTTGATTTTGCCATAACGCTCTTTCAATTCCTTGATCTTGCCAATCGTGGCTTCAAGCTTGTCGTTGTAGCGCACAACCGTCATGTTGGCTGTCATCCACTCGCCAAGCTCTTTATGAATGACATAGGCATTTTCCGTGCCCTGCATTTTCAAGATACCTTCGTATTTGTCGCTTTGTTGTTTGGTGTGTTTCTCGAATACGGAAGATGGGATATCAGCAGACGATTTTTTAAGTCCTTTGATATATTCAGCCGCTTTTGGTCCAGCCACCATACCACCATAGATCGCAGATACCAATGAGTTTGCACCCAGACGGTTCGCACCATGGTATTGATATTCACATTCACCAGCTGCGAACAGCCCCGGAATGTTAGTCATTTGGTTATAATCTACCCACATGCCGCCCATGGAATAATGGACTGCCGGGAAGATTTTCATTGGGATTTTACGCGGGTCATCGCCCATGAACTTCTCATAGATCTCAATGATTCCGCCGAGTTTAACATCCAGTTCCTTTGGATCTTTATGAGACAGGTCGAGATAAACCATGTTCTCGCCGTTCACACCCAGACCCATATCTACGCAGACGCTGAAGATTTCACGAGTCGCGATATCACGTGGAACCAAGTTTCCGTAAGAAGGATATTTTTCTTCAAGGAAGTACCAGGGTTTTCCGTCTTTGTACGTCCAGATCCGTCCACCTTCACCACGCGCGGATTCAGACATGAGACGCAGCTTGTCATCCCCTGGAATGGCTGTTGGGTGAATCTGAATGAACTCCCCGTTTGCGTAATTTACACCTTGCTGATACACCGCACTTGCCGCTGTACCTGTGTTAATTACAGAGTTGGTCGTTTTACCGAAGATGATCCCCGGACCACCACTCGCCAGAATAACCGCTTCTGCCGGGAAGGTCTGTACCTTCATCGTTTTCAGATCCTGAGCCACGATCCCGCGACATACGCCTTCATCATCCAAAACTGCCTGCAGGAACTCCCAGTTCTCATATTTCGTAACCAGGCCCGCTGCTTCCCAGCGACGTACCTGCTCGTCTAATGCATAGAGCAATTGTTGTCCTGTTGTTGCTCCGGCAAACGCCGTACGGTGATGCTTTGTTCCCCCAAAACGTCGGAAATCAAGCAAACCTTCCGGTGTCCGGTTGAACATGACACCCATACGGTCCATCAGGTGAATGATGCCAGGTGCTGCTTCGCACATCGCTTTAACAGGAGGTTGGTTCGCGAGGAAGTCACCGCCATATACCGTATCGTCAAAGTGTACCCATGGGGAGTCGCCCTCACCCTTGGTATTCACCGCTCCGTTAATGCCGCCTTGTGCGCATACAGAGTGGGATCGTTTAACAGGAACCAGTGAAAATAAATGAACATGGACTCCGGCTTCAGCCGATTTGATCGCCGCCATCAATCCTGCGAGACCGCCGCCCACAATAATTACATTCGATGATGCCATTGCTGTTCACTCCCTTATAAGTCAGCATTTATACACTAAATGCTTAAATTAAAACTGTTTTTACTGCGTCAATCATTGAAGTTGCTACCTGGAAATCAATGCTCCGGAAAGCAAATAGTGAAGCAATAAACATGATGGAAACAATTGCGAACAAGCTCATACATACGTAAGAGGATACACGCTGCGCACGCGGACCAACTGTAATTCCCCAGCTAACGAGGAACGACCATAGACCATTGGCAAAGTGATATGACGCCGCAACCACACTGATCATATATATCGCAAAGGTTATCGGATTCGTCACCGCATCATGTATGACGCCACCAATCTCTTCATGGGATACATTTCCAAGCGCAATCTGTACACGCGTTTCCCATACGTGCCAGATGACGAATACAAACGTAATGATACCGCTTATCCTCTGCAACGTGTAACGCCAGTTGCGCTCATTGCCAAAACGGCCCACGTTAGGCTTGGCCTGATAGGCAATATAAAGACCATAAACACCGTGATAGAACAACGGCAGCCAGATAAGTAACGCCTCGATCACAATAACAAGAGGCAAACCGTTCAGAAATGCAACGGCACCGTAAAAAGCTTCTTTGCCGCCTTCAACTGCTGTGAAGTTTGTCACCAAATGCTCGGCAAAGAACAGACTGAGCGGAATGACGCCAAGCAAGGAGTGCAGCTTTCTGGAGTAAAACCCTTTCATAAAATGTCGATCCCCTTTCGCTAAATACAACGTTTTCATAAATGTTTTCACTTATCATGACACGAATCCTTTTCCATGAAAAGGTTCGACAAATTGTTCCGTTTTCCCCAGGTGTGAACAACTTGTGTCACGATTCATGTTACTCCTTTTTTTCTTATAAGGGAATTGCAATATAATTATTAAATGTTATACCCTATAGGTATAAGCAGTGAAACATTGGGTTTACAGGCCATACAACATGGAAAACGATTAAGCAAGGGCAAGAATCACATTCATGGAAAAGAGGTTATTGTTCATGTTTGAGGAGTTAGATGCATTTGCAGCGGTCGTGGAGCAGTCCAGCCTGAACCGTGCATCCAAGTTACTGAACTTGTCCCAACCCGCACTCTCACGGAAAATTGCCAAATTGGAGGATGAACTCGGGGTTGCCCTGTTCCACCGCCGTGGCAAACGGCTGGAGTTAACCAGTGTGGGCCAGTTCGCCTATACCTACGCTGTAGAACAGAAGCAGCAGCAACAGAAGTTCCTCACCATGCTGGCCCAGTATAAAGACGAAGAACAAAGCACCATTACACTCGGAGCCAGTCTGACGACGCTTCAAACTACGTTACCACCTCTCGTCAATGCCTTTATGGAGAAACATCCAAATGCCGAACTGAAACTGTTGACGGGTAAAACACATGAGATTGTCTCGTTTGTGCGTGACAAAAAAGCCGATGTGGGCATTGTCGCCTCCTCCATCAGCGAAGTGGGGCTTAACTGTGTGCCGCTCTTTGACGATCACCTGGAGCTGGTTGTGCCGCTCACACACCCCTTGTCCGGTAAGGAAGCCGGGATGGAGCATTTGCAGGATCTGCCGATGATCACGTTCTCCAAAGGCACCTGGTACCGCAAATTAACGGACGACCTCTTCCAGCGCTGTGCCGTGATGCCGGATATTCGCATGGAGATTGATTCCTTTGAAGCGATCATCCGACTTCTGCCTTCTGCCAAAGCTGCTGCTCTATTGCCCAAGTCATATCTTCGTCCACAATTGCTCGCGGACAATGATCTTGTTTCTGTTCATTTGCCTCAATTACAGCAGACCCGCAGAACAACTTGCATGATTTATGGGGAAAAAGAGGACCTCAGCGAGACCTCCAGACAATGGGTCAAGGAGACAGCTGCACTCTTTACAGCAAAGGCGCCATTGCCCTCACGGAGGACTACGACGCCTTAGCTTTGATCTGATCAGCCAGGCTCTGACGCCTGGCTTCCATATTTAACTCATCTTAATTATCAGCTCTCTTGGCTGATAACCTCTTCTTCAAATCGGTCGATATCTGCATTATTACCAATAATGACCATGATATCCCCCATTTGAAGCGAATCCAGTGCCGTCGGAGCGATAATGACCCCGGCTTCTTTCTGTAACGCTACAATGCTGCAACCAAAACGTACGCGTGCATTCAGGGTTGAAAGTGTTTTGTTGTGCAGACAGGCGGGAACCTTCATCTCGACAATACTGTAATCATTGGATAATTCAATGTAATCCAGCAAGTTCGGGGTAACCAGCTGGTGGGCAACCCGAATGCCCATATCCCGCTCAGGATAAACGACACGATCAATCCCCAGTTTATCCAATGCTCGTCCGTGAAGGACGGATATGGCCTTGGCCACGACCGTCTTGACGCCCAGCTCTTTTAACAGAATCGCGGTGAGAATGCTCGTCTGAATATCATCTCCGATGGCTACGATACCACAATCAAAATTGCGAATACCCAGAGAGCGCAACACTTCCTCATCTGTGGCATCCGCTACAACGGCATGGGTGACCAATTCACTCATGTCTTCGACGACTTCTTCATTTTTATCGATTCCAAGCACCTCGTAGCCGAGTTCCATTAATTCCTGTGCCAGACTGGAGCCAAACCGCCCAAGCCCAATCACCGCAAACTGCTGTGTTTTCATTGTTCTTCACGAACCCCTTATCCAAATCAATTTCATAACTCACTAAAATAGATTTATCCAATAATCATTTTGCCTTCCGGATACCTGTATAACTCTTTACCCTTTTTCTGCCCAAGTGCATACGCTAATGTGATCGGTCCAAGCCTTCCTGCAAACATCGTAAAACAGATCAGGAGTTTGCCCAATGTAGTCAGCTTCAGCGTCAGTCCGAGCGATAATCCCACGGTTCCAAAGGCTGATGTCGTTTCAAATAAGATCATCATAAAACTGGCGTCTTCTGTGGTACTCAGTGCCATCGTTACAGCTATGATGAATAAAAGCGCCAGCAATGTAATGGTAAGCGCCTTGAAAATCCGTTCCTGTACAAGCCGGTAGCGGAAAAACACGATATCTTCACGTCCACGCATCATGGCGATGACCGCGCCAGCCATAATCATAAATGTCGTTGTTTTGATCCCGCCTCCGGTAGAGCCCGGTGAAGCACCAATAAACATCAGAATGATCATAAAGAACTGTGTTGCCTGTCTGAGTCCGGCAATATCTACCGTATTGGCTCCTGCTGTTCGCGGCGTAATGGACTGGAAGAATGAACCGAGAATTTTGCCACCCCAGTTCAGGCCACCCAGTGTCCGCGGATTGCTGAATTCAAATACGAAAATGACAAGTGCACCAAACACAATCAACAATCCAGTCGTTAACAGTACAACTTTGGAGTGCAAAGACAGCTTCCGCGTTTTGCGGTAATCCACCAGGTCTGACAACACCACAAAACCGATACCGCCAGAGACAATCAGGAACATCGCTGTAAAATTAACCAATGGGTCATACACATAACCGGTCAGACTGCGGAAATCGCCAAACATATCAAAGCCCGCATTGTTGAACATGGAGATCGCATGCCAATAGCCATAATAAATCGCCTGTCCGACTGGCATGTCGAACGACCAGCGGATGGCAAACAGTGTGCCACATATGCCTTCGATAATGAGTGAGTAGATCACAACTTTACGAATCAGCCGGACGATCCCCTCCATCGTGCTCTGGTTCATCGCTTCCTGTAGAATCAACCGCTCTCTAAGCGAAATCCGCCGTTTGAACGCAATGGCAACCAATGTGGACATTGTCATGAAGCCCAGTCCGCCAATCTGAATCAGAATCGCGATCACAACCTGACCCAGCACCGAGAAATGAGTCCCTGTATCGACCACAACCAAACCAGTGACACAAACAGCCGAAGTCGCTGTAAAGAGCGCATCAATAAATGCAAGACTGTCACCGTTACGGTTGGATGCCGGAAGCATTAACAACAGTGTGCCTACCAATATGATGCCAGCAAACCCTAACACAAGAATACGGGGTGGCGATAAACGCATCCATTGAACATTCAGTTTCACTTGAGTATCTTCCACCTATTCTAAAATGAAAATAACTCCACACCCGTGGAGCTTTCTTCATTTGAAATGCTGTTGCCAAACGTTAAACAAGTATGATTCAGATTAAAACGACATATATAATGAAGTTGGAATATATTCTATTCGTTCCCTTGTTGGGCAAAAGACATGCGAATCATTGCACATTTGCTTCAAAATTATAAGCGCTGCGACGTTTGTAGACAAAACGTTTTTTGTGTAAATAGCATCGAATTCAGCCAAAAAGGGAAGAACTCAGATATGGCGACGGATGGATCAGATTCTTTCGGTCCTTTTCATTCATTTTCAAGGATTTACACCTGTTTTCGTTGCATCATTGGCATTCGGTGCTTGGCCTGTGCTATGTTAACTTTAATATCCATATTAGTGCGTGTTCAAAAAGGGCGGTTTTCAGTATCAAGAAGATGGGATAAAGTTAGAAATGGAGTAGCGGAGCGTAGATAGAGCTACGTGAGCAACCGCAATGTTTCCGAAGGAAACATACTTCGTAAGCCTCTACTTATTTCGGCTGAATTCCATATTCGATGCTGATGATGCCGTTAGGCACCCTTCGTAATCAAAAGCGGACTTTTTGAACAACCTCTATTAAATAAGGAGGAACAACATTACATGAATCCCTTAGGGCAGCCTTTGCAACTCAAGGCTAACTTCAAGCGGCTGGGGTTGCTTGCGGCGATTGGCCTGATTCTATTTTTTGTATTTCAGATCTTTCCTGCTACCTCATCACAAACGACAGAAATTCCGTCCACGTCCTTCATAACCAAGGAGCAGGCGACGCAATCCGCACGATCATTCGCAGCTTCTGTGAATGACTATTCACTGCCAAATGATGATGAAAAAACTCTGGTAACCTACCAGACACATTCCGATATCTATGGGTATATGGCCAAAACCAAACAACTTGATACCTATAACCAGAAATGGGAAACAAGCTATCCTTACGATGTATTCCGCGTTCGTTTGCCTGATCAGGACAAAGGCGGATATCTTAATGTTGACGTACATATGAAAACAGGAAAAGTGGTCGGCTTCAAACGGGAACTGCCTTCTTCCCTCTATACCGCCATTGAGGCGGAGCAGGTTAGTGGACGAGTGACCACATCGCAAGTACTTGCTGAAGGCAATATATCTCTGGACGAGAAACAACAGCTCGCTGCTGGCGTTCTGACCGAATTCGGTTATGAAGTACCGGCACTTCAACTGGATACTCGCGATGGTGAAGCGGGACTGAAGTATGTGGACTCTGAAAAAGCCATTGGAGACTCCAAGCTTGAACTGAATTTTACCTTTGAAGAGGGTGCGGTACGCTCGTTCGATCCTGGCTTCTCGGTTCCTGAATCCCATACTGATTATGTGAAAGATCAAACGCGTCAAGCCAATTGGATGACTTATGGTGGCTATGCATTCCTGACCTTTGTACTGGGCGTGCTGGCAATCATCTATAGCATTCTGACCCGAGCACATACATCTTTCAAACGCGGAATCATTCTCTCACTGGTGTATTTCGCAGCTTCGGTAATTGGTACGCTGAACATGATTCCACTCTTTCAGGCACAAGGGCTCTCCAGCTTCATGTTAGCGTTCCTGATGTTAATGCAGACGGGTATTACACTGGTCATGAGTGCAACCATCTATCTGTCCCTTGTTGCCGGTGACGGCATGTGGCGTAAAATAGGTCTGAACCCGTGGCCTCGTGCCAAAGAACCGGGATACGGAAAATATGTACTTCACAGCATGTACGCTGGTTACCTGTGGGCATTCATTCTACTGGGTGTGCAATCCATCCTGTTCTTCATTCTGGAACGAAGCATCGGCACATGGTCAACGACGTCAGCAGATCAATCTACATTTAATATGACCTATGCCTGGCTCTTCCCAATCATGGCCTGGATGGCCGGTATTGGTGAAGAAACTGTTTATCGACTGTTTGGCATTCGCATGATGCAAAAGATTGTGCGTAACACGTTTATTGCCTGTCTGATCCCAACCATCATTTGGGCACTTGGACACACTTTGTATCCGATCTATCCAGTAATCACCCGTCCCATTGAGCTGATGGTGATTGGATTGCTGTTCAGTCTGATCATGCTGCGTCACGGCTTCATTGCCGTTGTATTCGCCCATGTGATCTTCGACAGCTTGTTGATGGGACTCAGCTTGGTCTTTATGGGCGATGCCCTGAATATGACTGCCGGACTCTTCTGGATTGTACTCCCGGCCATCGTTGGATATGTGGTCTACAAATTTAATCCAAAACAAAAAGAGAAGCCGTATGTTACGACTCCTCATCACGAAGTGCTGCAATAATCTGATTTGCCAGTTTGTCACCAATAGATAGAGGCCGGAAGTCTTCGACGCTGGCCTCTTTTATTTTGCGCAAAGAGCCAAAGTGTTTCAACAACAACTTACGCCGCTTCTCTCCGATCCCTGGAATGGCATCCAAACGTGATGTTACCATCGACTTGCCACGCTGTTCCCGGTGGAACGAGATCGCAAAACGGTGGACCTCTTCCTGTATCCGCTGCAACAGGTAGAATTCCTGACTATCCCGAGGCAGGGAGATGACTTCCGGTGGATTGCCGATCATCAACTGTGAAGTCTTATGCTTCGCATCCTTCACCAGTCCGCATACCGGAATAAACAGCCCCAGCTCATTTTCCAAAATATCAACCGCAGCCGAGATCTGTCCTTTACCACCATCGACCACAATCAGGTCAGGCTGGGGCAGATTTTCTTTTAATACCCGCTCGTAACGGCGACGGATGACTTCTCTCATCGTTTCATAATCATCCGGTCCTTCAACCGAACGGACCTTGTATTTCCGATATTCCTTCTTATCCGGTTTACCATCGGTAAATACGATCATGGCAGATACCGGGTTTGTACCCTGGATGTTCGAGTTATCAAACGCTTCAATACGGTGAAGCTGATCCAATCCAATAAAACGTCCCAGTCCTTCGGCAGCTTTGGATGTACGTTCTTCATTTCGCTCAATCAAACGGAACTTCTCTTCCAATGCCACACGTGCGTTATCCACGGCCATGGTGATCATCTGGCGTTTCAATCCACGTTGCGGGATGAGCACTTTGATCTCCAACCACTCTTGTAAAGCAGCGGCAACCTGAGTTGGGTCTTCCAGACCTGCTGGGAGCTTTTCAGTTGAATCAGTTGAGTCCATTGTTGGAGCATCCTCTTGCATACTGTCAGGTTGTTCACCCTCTGCCTCAGTGGAACCTCCGTAAGCTGCACGAGTCTCAGCAACCAGTGGCTGGGAAGCGTTACTGTGCTCCACTTGTCCCGCCTGCTCAAACTCTACCGTAACTGCGGCAGGTACCGATCCATCATCAACAGATACCATATCCAAACTGTCGTTATCCGTTGCAAGATCCTTGGGCATTTCCGGCAACAAAATTTCTTGTGGCAATGCCGGATTCTCGCTGTAATATTGCGTTACATAGGACATGAAGTCACTGTACGCCTCACCGTAAAACGGGAAGGTAGATACGTGACGTTCAATCATTTTACCCTGACGCATATATAGTATCTGGACACACATCCAGCCTTTATCAATGGCAAAACCAAATACATCACGGTCTCTGGCATCGGCCATCGTAATTTTCTGTTTTTCCATCATCGCATCGATGGCGATTACCTGGTCGCGCAGCTCCTTGGCACGTTCAAAATAAAGATCCTCCGCAGCCTCTTGCATCTTACGCTGCAAATCCTTCTTGATCTCTTCGTGACCACCGCTCAGAAATGAACCAATCTCTTGGGAAATCTGGTCATATTGCTCCTTCTCCACTTCCTTCACACAAGGGGCGAGACACTGTCCCATGTGATAGTACAGGCACACTTCTTTGGGCATTACACCACATTTGCGCAGTGGATACATGCGGTCGAGCAGTTTTTTCGTTTGATGTGCCGCATATGAGTTCGGATAAGGTCCGAAATATTTGGCTTTATCTTTCAGCACACGCCGGGTTACTTCCAACCGGGGGTGCTTTTCATTTGTAATTTTAAGATATGGGAATGTCTTGTCATCCTTGAGCAACACGTTATACCGCGGCATATGTTTCTTGATCAGGTTACACTCCAGAATGAGTGCTTCCATGTTACTTCCTGTCACGATATATTCAAAATCACGAATTTCAGACACCAGTCGCTGAGTCTTTCCGTTATGACTGCCGATAAAATAAGAGCGTACGCGGTTTTTCAGCACTT
The DNA here is from genome assembly GCF_030816325.1 of Paenibacillus sp. W4I10. Classification (NCBI taxonomy): domain Bacteria; kingdom Bacillati; phylum Bacillota; class Bacilli; order Caryophanales; family Paenibacillaceae; genus Paenibacillus; species Paenibacillus sp. W4I10. The sequence goes on along the minus strand of NZ_JAUSXX010000001.1, from coordinate 6,446,300 downwards.
TAGCCTTACCTACATAGATAATGGTGCCTTCACTGTTCTTCATCAGGTAACATCCAGACATATCTGGCAACAAAGCGAGCTTGTGACGAATCTGCTCCAATGCCTTCTCCTGATCCTGCAAATCATTCATAAATTGATCCATAATTCGTTGAATCCTCCTTCCCGAAAAAGCTGAAATCCTCACCCTACAAATAATTCACACGAACACTACGATAACAGAACAACCTTCCAATCGCTGTTATCCCCAGATTTTTTTGATCCCCCTTTTTAAGGGGAAAATCCGGTGATAAAGGCGAGCGCTTTGCTTTTTCAGGTTTTTTCTGTTCTCTCCGCTATTGTGTGAGTAATTAGTCCAATACATATTAAAAGTGAAACTCGGATAAAACTTGCAATGGCTATGCTTCTACAGTTCATTTCTGTCTTCTTCGTTAAACATGTAAATTTCCAGTTTCATTTTATAAAAAATATATACTTTATATTGTCCTATATAAAGGTATTCGACGCAAAACGCCCCCGGCATGTAAACCGGAGGCGTATGTGTAAACCTGTAAATTATTGGTGTTTTGCGATAATTCCTTTGAGCGCATCTTTCGAGTTCAGACCAACCACTTTATCTACCGGTTGACCGTCTTTGAAGAAGATCAAAGTTGGAATGCTCATTACGCCAAAGCGGGAAGCAGATTCCGGATTTTCATCCACGTTAACTTTAGCAATTTTCACTGCATCGCCAACTTCTGTGGACAGCTCTTCCAGGATTGGAGCGAGCATTTTACAAGGACCACACCAAGGCGCCCAGAAATCAACAAGAACCGTTCCTTCGCCTTCTACTTCAGCGTTGAAGGATTGATCGGATACGTTAACAATAGCCATGAAATTGTCCTCCTTATATATACTTACGGTTTTATTTTAACCTGTAACGTCGTGAACGACACTTCCAGTATAACACAGGTACATCAAACTTGTGAATTGAACGCTGCAATGTTCATCTTCCCAACATCAAATCTTCACAATTACAGGATGTGGCATACCAACTTCAAAATCTTTACAAACGCTTTCTTTTCCAAGTATACTAAAATTACTCCGGGTTCAGCTCCCATACGGGCAAGCTGTATTCCCCATAAGGAGGCAATAACATGGATGCAAATGTGCGGATCAGCGACCCGCGTGAACATGTGAACGAGGAACCCCGCAACGATCTATTTGATCTGATCGCGGGTGTTGCGGGCATGGCCGGCCTGATGACAGTGATCTTTTTCGGTATGGTTATCTTCAAATTCCTCACCGAATAGGACACTCACAGGTCTCACGCAGGACCAGAAAAGCCCGGTTTTCGCGACAATGCGAAAGCCAGGCTTTTTTTGGGACTATTTATTGTATAAAAAGTATAATTTGTAGATCAGACCAAAAGACTAAACAATTAACGTTTACCGCGCTGATTCTCACCCCGAACGGAGATGACATCCACAAATGGACGAATTCGGTCCATGAGACGCTGGCCTTTATTCATTTCCTCGCCGTCCCGATTGGTGAAACTAAGATGTTTTTCAAGCCCATCCAGATTGTAATTGGACGTATAGAACGTAGGTTTACGATTCATCCGATAGTTCAAAATGGACCCCATCACATGATCTCGAACCCAGGGGTTCAGATTCTCTGCCCCGATATCATCAAAGATGAGCAGATCACAACTTTTCAAAATATCCGTCATTTCCTTCAGCTTCTGCCCTTCACTGATCATGGATTTCAGATCCTCCACAAAGTCAGGCATATAGATAATGACACCCGTGTGACCTGCAACAGCCAGTTCATGCAGCAGGTAACACATCAGAAACGTCTTGCCTGTCCCGAATGTTCCTTCCAGAAACAGTCCTTGCGGAGATAATCCATTCTCCTTGGTCTCCCTAATATAACGAAGCACCTGATTCACTGCCGGAGCACGCATCCGATCCTTGCCCATAATCTCAACGTCGTTGTACCCAGCACTGAGCGCTCGCTCGTCCACATAGAAACTGCGAATGCGTTGCTTAATGATATGTTCATTTTGCCGAGCGATATGTTTGGAACAAGGCGCTTTTATATCTATGATTTCGGGTTTACCGTTAAAATGTTCTACTTCCAGTTTGCAAAAGTGGCCCTGAAAATCGTTAGGACAGTTGTCGAGTCCCGGACAATTCGCACAGTTCTTAGAGTCTTTGGCGTACTGAAACAGCTTGCTCAGATCGGTCATGAGCTGTGCATCTTGCAGTTCAGGATGACCTGCGCGGAATTCGCGTACGTACGGATTTTCCATCAATTCCGCCGCAATCCGCCGCGATTGCTCACGAAAGGCAGGGTTCAGCTGCTGAAGCAGTCCTCCCAAGGATTCCATGGCTTCAAGCCCCCTTAATGTTTCAATATAGAATGAACAATTGAAGTGTACCCTGACCATCTTGATGGCATAGGAACTTTCGATCATTTGCAATTCTACTGTTCATTCTATAGAAAAACAACCAATAACTCAACAGATACATCTGGTAAATAGCGTAACCCTTTCACCACCGTACGTAATGCCTCGTTTAGAGCACACTTGCAGTCCTGTACCTTTTAGTTTGTGTTCAAAAGTCTGTTTTTCGGCTCTTTAAACAACTTTTATCAGCGGCGCAAGCCGACAGTAACGATCTCGCATGAACCTGTCTGTATGTTCCATTCCTTGCTGGCAAATGATAATATCAACGCCTCTTCTATGTTGTGGGAATGAAGCATTTCGCCCTCTTCCTCCAGGATGTTGCTTTTGTATGCCGTTTCGAATGGCTGTGGAATCACTTGTGATGTTGCAAGCTTCAACGTGGCAGAGTCGGTGGTCATATTGAACCAGCGGAGCATCACATCACCGGAATCCTCATTTACCTTGAGTGAAGAAAATGCTAAACCGTCTCCTTGCCATGCAAACGGTGTGTTGCTAGGTGTCAGATAACCCGGGTGTACTTCAGTCTGTGCCAGCGTCCAAGGAACCTGGAACTGATACGCCTCAATAAATGCACCTGACGCTGCACCATTGCCATCATGCGGAATGATCTCGATTTTAAACGTATGTTCACCAAGGCATTGTGCTTCAGGTGTCGGGAACAAACCCCAGTCTCCGAGTTCGCCCACCGCACGAAGCAGCGTTACGGCGATGGTGTTGCGCCCATCCTGAAGGACTTCATATTCATTCAGACCCAGATTGGCAACGACCAATCCGGCGTCCTTTTCACTCACATCCACAAAATTCTGTTGATGCTGTGTATTGCTTGGATTTTGCCACTCCGGTGCAGGCTTGTTATCACGCGTTGCAATTTCGAACATGGAATCCACATGATGAACAGCAGATACAAGATCCGTTGGGAAAAGAGCACGTACCCGATGATCCTTCGCCTGATTGTTGAAGGTTGTTTCCATTTGTACTCCTTTTCCATTACGACTAAGTGATATAACCGTGCGAATCTGGAGCGGAACCATTTTAGTTGAACGCTGGGCTTTGCGATGTGGATAATAAATCAGTTCCCGCTGTTCCTGATCGAGCATCTCATCTGCTGACTCTGGTATTTCCCAATGATGAATCACTTCGAACGAGGCCAAGTATGATGTATCCTCAAGAACCCGAATCTCGGCCTGAAGTGCTTGTGTTGTCAATGCAACTTCATTCTCTGGTTGCTTGAACATGTATTCATTACCGATATCACCCACATTTTCGTACACGCCAAGGTCCTTATAAGTCCGGCCTGTTCGTTTATCCGTGAGTGTGAATGAACCGTTGTCTGCAATCGTGACAATCATATGTTGATTTTCCATGCCACGTTCACCACGCAACAGCGTGGTCGTTTTCGACGGAGTACCACTCTTAGCATCATCCGCAAAGTTGACCAATGCATAGGTTTTCAGGCCAAATGCAGCTACATTCTCTGTTTCAAAACGAATACGAACGCCCCGACAGCTATACGGCTGGCGGAAACGGTCATCCGGCAGATCATAGCCGAATTGCAGACCCAGATCCTCCACCGTACATGGAATGTGGTTACCATCTTCATCTACAAGTATGCGGTCTGACAGTTCAACGGCTTTCATCTGTGCCGCCATCTCTTCCAATGTATATCCATCCCGGAAATACAACCGAGCCGCGTCCAGTTCCATCTGAACCACACCGCTGCGTTCCCAACCCGTTGTATTAAACACCACAACAGGTCGAGCCTGCTCGCCATAACGTGCAAATATGGAGGTATCCACGGCTGTGGCAATCTGGCTGGTGCTCTCCTCAATCAATGCCTCTGCTACATGACGGCTCTTATCAAACCGTGTCACCATCTCACGGTGCACCTCATCCACACTGCATCCACAGATGCTGTCATGCGGGTGATTTTGCATCAGCGTTTTCCAGGCATACGTCAGTTGATCATGTGGATAGGCGTGTCCAAGCAGATAGGCGTAGGATGCCAGGGGTTCAGTCACTTTTTCCAGCATGGTCTGGCCCAGTTGGTTCATCTGTTTCAGATACACACGAGCCGAGGCCGTGTTCACCAGAGTTCCCCAGCCATCGGTACGCTGGCTGCGCAGTTCGCCTTTGACCGTGGACAGTTCATGTTCAGACGATGCTCTCAAAGCTTCCAGATAATCTGGAAAATTCGAGTGAACAAACTCGATATCGGGATATAATTGTTCAGCCATGCGAATCGCTTCTGGCAGGTCTCGTTGAATCGGTTGGTGATCACATCCGTTCATGTACAACAACTCATTGGTCGATGCATATTTCTCGGCATCTGCAAGCTTGGTTTCCCAGAACTTGCGGGCAGATTCCTCGTCTACTGGAACTTCATTTCCGTTGGAGTACCAGTTGGCAAACAATACGCCGAGCACTTTCGATCCGTCTGGTCCTTCCCACATCAGCTCCGAGAAGCTTGATTCATATCCGGCATCCGAAACCGTATTATTAAATCCCGTAGGCTTCACACCACGTCCAAAGAACACATTATCAATGCCTGATTGCTGCATCAGCTGCGGGGTCTGTCCGACCAATCCAAATGTATCGGGAAAGTAACCAATTTTCGAAGGGGTGCCGTAACGTTTGGCATCCTTATGTCCAACCTGCATGTTGCGCACATTGGCTTCTCCACTTGTTAGAAACGCATCCTGTAAAATGTACCATGGTCCAATCACAATCCGTCCATTGCGGATATGTTTCTCCAGTCGTTCCTTCTGCTCCGGTCGAACCTGAAGATAATCTTCGATGATAATCGTTTGTCCATCTAAATAAAAGCTTTTGTAGTCCGATCCCTCATCAAGCTGATCCAACAGTGAATCGACGAGCTTAATAAGCCGCATATGATGCTTCTCATACGGCAAGTACCATTCCCGATCCCAGTGGGTATGCGAAATAATATGTGCTCTCTTCTTCTTGGTCATCGTGTGATCCCACCTCTTTCATCTTGTTGTACAATCTCAACCTCATCAGGGCGATACACCGCAGTCAGCTTTCCGGAAGCATCTGTCGCAAACAGCACCGAACGATTTTTCTCCAATTGGAACGAGTACGATACACCTGTACGTTGATCTCTCACATGAACTTCATGGTTCAAGGCAAACTCCGATACAAATACATACAGATTCCCTTTTGGAAAACTCAGCTTCCGGCCGTAGATCCCTGCGATATCTCCGCCAGATATCCATTCCAACTCCTGTTCGATGCCCGAAATCTCGGTTGCATAACGATACAATTCAGCAAGTGGCTCGTCCCGTCCATTTAACTCGAGCGGCAGTGGAGTCCAGATTAATTTCCCTTTGCCCAAAGGCAGAACGTGTACTTCATCTGGTGTAACATTATCCCTGTGAAGCAAAGTCTCCTTCGCCACCTCGGCGATACGACGCCGTCCATAGGTCACCCGGTGATTCACGCCATTAATATTCAGCAGTTCTTCCCGCTGCACGTTACCCAGACTGCGTTTGCCTACGATATGATCTGCCCGGTCAGTTGCCTTCCAGTATGCATCCAGCCCCAGTGGTCCAGTGATGAGCAGACTTGTACCTTCCTTCTCCGCAAACGTGAGCAATTGTTGAAGTGCATCGCTGTCCATATTGTGCGGACTCGGCACGATAATCAGTTTCGGTAGCTGCTGCTCCAGTGCTTCCAGATGATATTCGGATAACGCACGGAATGGTAGTTTCAGATCATAGGACATCACGCGAGTAAGCTTCGTTGTGGCATCATAGGCCAGGGCACGGTTGGAGAAGTCATTGGAATACGGGAACACCACTGCAATATCCTCCAGCTCACGGTCTTCAAAGAGATCACGAATGCCATGCATGAATCGGCCGAAATCATAAGATACACCCGCCCTCCGGTTTCTCCGTACCATCTGCACGCAAGGCTCCGATATGAGACTCATTGGCATTATCCATATAAAAGTTGGTGTTCCATATCCATTGCACCGCTCCTGCGCCGCCTGTCGAGAAAGCATAGGCGTACTTGCGTTCGAGAATGCCACGAAGCTCTTCTTCCGTACGTTTGGCTCGCCCATCCGGGGTTTCCACATACATGATGCCCGTCTCCTGGATGAGATTTGGCTTATGTGGCGTTTTAGCGAAAATGCCATCCCAGATCAGATCATCATTCAACCACCAGGAATGCACGGTTGTATAATCCACTTCTCGTTCATAGAAGAATGGCGAAGGACGCTGTGCACCAAGGGCTTCGTCCTGTCCCACAGTGACCAGATGATCCGGTACCAGATCCTTGATCGTACCTACAAGCTCTCTTGCCCAAACATTGTGCATTTCCATGGAGAAAAGACAGTAATCGAGCCAGCGTGTTCCTTTTTTGGCCTTGTGCATGTCCTGTACATCAAAGTTAATCTCTTCTGCCTCCGGGATCACCGCGGCTGCAAAATTGGGGAGCTGCTTCGGTGACATGTTCCATGCCTCCTGCAACGCTTCAATCGTCTGATGCCGCTGCTGAAGCCATTCGACAAAGGCTTGCTGTTCATATGAATCCCTCGCCGAGCGTGGACCAGCTGAGAAGATGCGCACCGGATCAAACATGGATGGCTCATTAATCAGATCCCAGTCCACATGTGTTGTATGCGTGTGACGACTGACGATACTGCGGATGAAACGTTTCTGTGCTTCGACACTCTGCGGGTCCAAATACGGATTCGTTCCTTCCCATGTCTCCGGTGTAAAGGAGAAGAAAGTGAACGTGACCTGCAAGCCGTGGCGCTTCGCCGTTAAAATAAATGCATCAATGGCACGAAGCACATCCTCTGTCATATGTCCGTCCACCTGCATCATGTTGCGATAGGCGGTCCAAATTCCCGTCCGAATCCAGTTGATTCCTGCTTTTGCCATCTGGGCCATGTCTCGATCCCAAACATCCGCATTCGGCAGAAACAGAAATTTCCGTGCCACATCGGAGGTCATGTAGGTCATGCCCACAACGGGCAGAGGACGTCCGTCTTTTACAAAATAGTCCCTGCTGCGGGTAATCACTTCCCCTTCTGCCAGCAATGCTGCATCTTGTCCCCAGAAGCCTTGACGCAAGGCCCGAACTTCCCCGTCAGGTGCCTGCGCGTGGCATACGATCCGATACAGCCCACTTTCAATGGAAACCGGGAGAAGTATACGTTCGAAACGCTGCTCACCGGAAAGTTCCATCTCCAGTTGATGGCTCCATACCTTCTCCGTCGTTCCACTTATGCGATCCTCATGCTCGACCGTTATGTCAAACGTCCACAGTTCGGACTCGGTAAGTCTATTGCCTGCACGCTGTAAAATCTGGCCTTGAAGTGTGAGTACAGCCCGTTCATCTGGCTCATACGAAGCATAATTCGTTTTCAGGGATAACTCAGTTACACCTTGCGCACAGAATTGCGCCCACTTCACAATCTCGTCAGCGCCATCCTGCGTCCAGAATGAGGTGGTCAGCGGCAGATGCACAAATATCCATCGTGAACCAACGAAAGTCCCGCGCGAGTTTTCCCACAGAACGACCGGAGCGGCGACACTGCGCCCGTCCTTACTCATGCCACGAAGTAATGGGTAAATCTGCGTACTCATCGGTCCTGATGAACCCATCTGGTGGGGCAGATCACTTGTTTTGGTTGTATGTGGAACCAGATTCCATGTATCTGCCTTCTCGAACAGCCCCTCTTTCCCAGTGAGAAGCGGGATCTGTTCGGATGAAGTGTACGATTGCACATTGGCAGAAGATACGTTCAGTGCCTCATGAATATAGAGTTCCTGATGATACGCGGTCTGCTCGGACTCTACGACCCATGCCCCATTCTCATATCGAATCGGACGTTTAAAGGGTGCGCCCCCCACACTGATCAGGCTTCCGCCTTGGTGCAGGTAAGCTGCAATCTCCGTCCAGGCGGACTTGGGAAAATAGGGTGCATGCAGATTGACCAGACATCCTTCACCTGCTGTAGTCTTCAAAGACTCTGCGAGTTCTTCGGCGTTTACAACGGTGATCTCTTTGACTGCTTTCCATGTATTCAGAGCCTGCTCAGTTGGAAAAGCACCTTCCATTGGAAACGCAGGATCAGCGAAGATAATCAGCTTTTTATCATTAGGTTGGATACTCATAACAGGCCATCCTTCATGGATTTATAGACCAACTGGGAGAACAAACTATTGGACCATGCAAACCATTTTCGTGTAAAAATCGTTGGATCATCAGCGTGGAAGCCTTCATGCATATAACCTGTATCCGCATCTGTCGCTTCGAGCATGCGAATAATCTCCAGTTTCTCCTCGGCAGACTGCGCAGTCAGACCTTGCATGGACAATCCCATATGCCAGATGTAATCTGGTGGTGTGTGCGGGCTACCGATTCCTTTGGCAACCTTGCCCTCATAATAGAACGGGTTCTCTTTGCTCAGAGCGAAGCGGCGGGTATTCTGGTAGATCGGATCATCCGCTGTGACGTAACCCAGATATGGAATGGACATGAGTCCCGGGGTACCCGCATCGTCCATGAGACAGTGGTTGCCATAACCGTCCGTCTCGTACGCATAGATCGGTCCAAATTCCGGATGACGATAAATACCGTACAACTGAATGCCGTGATCCACGTCCTGCTCCAGATCCCTCAATTCCTGCAAAAGTTCCATATCCCGGAACACCCACTCGGCAAACTCCTGCATTTGGCGCAGAGCTACCACCGCGAACATGTTGCCAGGGATATTGTAGTGGAAATCACACGCATCATCACTGGAACGGAAACCGGACCAGATCATACCCGTGTAATTGACTGGCATGCCCTTTCCGTGATTGCGCAGGGAATCTGTTGGGATACCGTTATTGCGTGTGAAGCGATATGGGGATTGTTCCATGTGATGCTGTTCGACTTTGAACAAATCCACGATTTTACGCATCGCTGCCTTGAAACTGGAATCGAAAATGTCAGTCAGCTCGGTTTCCTTCCAATATAAATAGGCCAGGCGCACAACGAAACATAATGAATCAATCTCAAATTTGCGTTCCCACACCCAAGGTGACATCTCGGTCTCGTCCGTAGTGTTCCAATGCCAGTCGTTAGCAGTCTCATTGAAGGCATTGGCATATGGATCGATGTGAACATACTGGATATGACGTTTGATCAGCCCGCCAATGATGCGTTGCAGGTCCTCGTCTTCTTTTGCAAACGGAATGTAATGTACCACCTGCTCCACGGAATCACGCAGCCAGGAAGCCGGAATATCTCCCGTGATAATAAAAGTCGTACCGTCCTCCATCAACTTGGTTGTTGTATCGATAGTGTTGGGGAAGCAGTTTTTGAATAATTGAAGCAGTTTTGGTCGGTGAGCCAGTTTCTGTTCTGCTTCTTCGAGCACGGCCTGAATGGATTGTGGCAAAGCAACAGGTGGCATGGGTATTTTGGGTAATCTGAACTGTTCCATGGATGAGTGCAACTCCTTAAACATATTGAATGGTGTAGCTATAAAAGATAAACCCATTAACTGTACACTGGGACACTACGATTGCAGTACCATCTTCCGATCGCTGTTATCCCCAGTTTTTTTGATTCCCTTCTCTAAAGGGAAAATCCGGTGATAAAGGCGAACGCTTCGCTTCTCCATCTGGTTCTGCACTCTCCGTTATGTGTACATGTTTAAGTTCATCTTATATAGCTCAGAAATATTTCAAAAAGGTTTACCGCAGTAGCACGGTTTGTATTTGGTAAGGGACGAAGGTCAATGTAATCTGACCATTCGTAATATCCAAAGACTCGCCCGGTTCTTCCAGGGCGTTGGAGTGATAGGCTTGCTCAAAGGCATGTGGCCATTGCAATGTGATGCGTTCGCGTTTGCCTGACGATTCATAGAAACGGAGGACGGTGCCTTGTCCATCCTCTGCCATTTTGACGGTATCCAGAATGACATGGTTGCTGTTGAAGTTAATCCAGGAGCCTGTTGCTGGACGTTCAGGTGCCGCATTTGCAGTTGCATCTGCAATTGGATCGACTCCAGTCCCTGTGCTTTGCTGTACTTCTTCCCTCTGCTCTATCTGCTGCTCTTGTTGTATCTGACCCTTTTGTTGTACTTGTTTCACTTGCTGTACCGTCACCTCATGATTCAGTTCGGCGGCCTGACGTACCGTGTGTGCAGTTCGCCAGTCACCGTCATGTGGATATAACGAATAGGTGAATTCATGTTCTCCCAGATCGGCTGTGCGATCAGGCCATTTTGGTGCACGAAGCAAGGACAAACGAATGGTACTTCCCTGCACGTCGTACCCGTACTTGCAATCATTGAGCAGGCTCACACCGTATCCATATTCGGATACATCCGCGAAGCGATGTCCACAGACTTCATACTGGGCTTGTTCCCAGCTTGTGTTGCGATGTGTTGGACGTTCCAGTGCGCCAAATGGAATTTCAAATGTGGCCTTGGAGGTTACCACATCAATCGGGAAGCCAACTTTCAGAAGTTTGTGATTTTCGTTCCAGTTCACCTGTGTCTGGAAGTCAATTCGTCGTGAGTCATGATAAAAGACAATATCCTGTGTGATTTCCGATTGATGTAGCTTCCAGCGGAAGCGCAGGACATCCTTTGTTGTACCCGCCAGCACCAGCTTTTTCTCCAACAGTTCCACTTCGCCAGCAATCTGCTCTTCATAACGACTGTCGATATCCCATGCATCCCAGAGCGTTGGACGATCGTGGAAGAAGTGAAGTTGATTGCCACGTTCACCCGGCTTCAGCATCTCACGCTCCGCGGTTTTATCCCACAGACGGGTGATCTCTCCACGTTCATTGAACTGCACATGATAAAAGGTGGTACCCCATGTATCATTAAAGGTTGGTTGTGCGGCAAGGGTGGTCATTTCCCGTACATTCGTTTCCCTTGTATTTTCCGGTACCAGCCAAATCGTCTTATATCCAAACGCCGGAATGTCTGTCACGAGAATAGACATGCTGCCATCCTCCCGATCCATCCGCAAGCGCTGGCCTTTTTCATCGATGCCGTAGCGATCCAAGCTATCCTGCACAACCAATTGAACAACTGCACTGCGTTTCCAGCCCAGGCTGTTGAATACAACATAGGCTAATGAACCTTCCGGTCCCTCTGTGTTGATACCCGTAGTCAATGCTGCAATGCCTTGATCCAGTCCGGTTCTGCCCAATTCAAATACCTGTACATATTCTTCATTCGAAGTGACGTAGGATTCCGTAATCGCCGATCCCGGTATAATATCGTGGAATTGATTCAGCAAAATCAGCTTCCAGCCGTCATGCAGTGCTGAACGCACTTCAGCTTCTGCATCCGCCTCCATATCTGGCAGAGCGAGTGTATTCCACAATTCAGCTTCTCGATATAGAACTTCCGCTTTCCGGTTGTTGCGCTTATTGCGCGCATGGGTCGTGTAGGTTCCCCGATGTAACTCCAGATACAGATCGCCATGCCACTTCGGAAGTACAGGTTGCTCCTTTTCAATTCCGGCAAAGAAAGCTCCAGCTGTGCTATAACGGCTCGCAGGCTGACCTACCATCAGGTCTGCGCGATCCACATACTCCAGCATCTCGCGTGTTACGCCACCGCCGCCATCTCCGTGTCCGTATAGAAGCATATGCTCCGGATGCGCTGCTTTCTCACGGTAGGACTGCCAGTGATCATGAATGTCCTTCGGCAACGTATGCTCGTTAACACCATGATTGAGGTAAGACAGAATGGGTGTTCCATCAATGCCCACCCAGTGGAAGAGATCATATGGAAACACATTTGTGTCATTCCATCCGAGCTTTGTTGTCATGAAATACTCCACATTGCCATGCTTCAAAATCTGCGGCAGGGAGGCACAGTACCCGAACGTATCCGGCAGCCATTCAATCTGTGATGTCTTGCCAAACTCCTCCATATAGAAACGCTGACCATATAACATCTGGCGAATCAGGGACTCCCCGCTTGGGATGTTCAGATCAGGCTCAACCCACATGCCGCCCACCAGCTCCCAGCGACCTTCTACAATCCGCTGCTTCACCCGCGCGTACAGCTCAGGGTCATGCTCTTTCAAAAATGCATATAACAAGGGTTGGCTCTGCGAATACACATAGTCAGGATATTCATTCATGAGTGCATCCACGGTGGAGAAGGTACGGCTAGTCTTACGTACGGTCTCGCGCACAGGCCACAGCCAGGCAATATCAATATGGGATTGTCCCACCATATGCTCCAGACCTTCCGCGTTTCCGCCAATCTCACGCACATGATGCTTCAGATTATTCTCAATCTGACGAATCCCCTCTCCCTGCTCAATCTCTTCTGCTGACATGCCTACAAATTGATCCATCGCACGATACACCAGTTCTAACAGGCGAACCCGCCGAAAGTCACTTTCCGGTAGCAACACAGCCGAATCACGCACAATAATGACGGTATACATCAGACTACGAACCGCTTCATTTGGTCTCACCAGCAGGCTCGTAATTGATGTGATCGGCGGCTGAATAACCGCCTGTTGATTCAAGGGGTCCACAGGTTCAGGTACCGGGTCAAACATCTCAATCTCAAGTTCCGGAGCGTTTCCGACTTTGGATGGATCAAGCGTGACGTAGGTATGATTGCGGTCAAGGCCCTGATAAGAGTGCCCATTTATCCGAAGCAAACCTTCTCCGCCTGTCTCAAATACAAGCCCATAAGGTGCTTGCTGCCATGTAGCAGGGATCTCCAAACGTGTTCTAAAAAAATAAGTCGTTCCCTGTTTGCTCGGAAAACGCTCAAAATCTTGCCCTTCGGGGTACTCACCATGATCCTCATACTGTCCTGGCACATTATAATAAGCGCGGGTAATGTCCCAGCTACGCAGCTGTAATTGCTCCAGCCACTGATGTTCGGACAACTCGCGAATAAATCGTCTGATACGTTCCAACGTCTTACGCCTCCCTTACGGTCAGTTCGGCCATTTGCGTATCGTTAACGCAGCTGCCGATATGGATATGGAATTGTCCCGGTTCAACGACAGGTTTCAAATCACGACCAATATACTGCAGTTGCTCGGCTCCGATTCGGAATTCCACGGTCTGTGTCTCTCCAGGCTCCAAGATAACTTTTGCAAACCCCTTCAGTTCCTTGGCGGGACGAGTCAGTGAGCTGACCACGTCGGATATATACATCTGCACAATCTCCGCACCTGCATAAGGGCCAGTGTTGGTCACATTCACCGATACCTTAACTGAATCATCAGTTGTCATGGACGAAGAACTCAGCTTCGGTTCGCTGTACTCATATGTGGTATAACTCAGTCCGTATCCAAATGCATAACGTGGCTCCAGATCCTCTTCGAGGTAACGCTTGCCTCGGGAACGTTTGCCGTTATAATAGATCGGTAATTGTCCGACATGCTTTGGAATGGAGATCGTCAATTTGCCTGACGGATTCACATCACCGAATAGAATATCTGCAATGGCACGACCGCCCTCTTGACCCGGATACCACGCCTCCAGAATTGCATCGGCATGTTCATCTACCCAAGGTTCAGTGATCGGACGACCATTAATGTAAACAACGACAAGCTTCTTGCCGAGCTTGTGAATTTCCTGAATGAGTTCCAGCTGTACTCCGGCAAGACCCAACGTCATCCGGTCGATCCCTTCGCCACACTCCATATCGTTCCATGAGTTATCCGAGACATTGGAAGCGCCTGTTTTCAGATCGATCGTTCCTTCTCCAAAGTCACGCGCACTGGAGCCACCAACCACCATAATGACTGTATCTGCCTGGCTGGCAACTTCAAGGGCACGCTCGAATCCTTCTTTCGAATCACCTTTGATCCGGCAGCCTGGTGCATATAACACCTGATCTGTACTGCTGTCACCAGTCAAAGGACCAACAAAACTCTTCTCCGTTTGCCCATCCACATGATTAGCAAGCTTACTGCGAATCCCATCCAGTACCGTCGCCACTTTCGACTTCGGTTGCGGAGATGTGTAATCGCCCAGTTGATTGTAAGCCTGATCCGCATTGGGACCAATGACGGCAATCCGGCCCATATTAGCTATCGATAGAGGTAGCGTGTCAGCCTCATTTTTGAGAAGCACAACCCCTTCCGCCGCCAACTGGCGTGCCAGCTGAACATGCGCTTCACTGCCAATTACTTCCGCTGCGCGATCGGCATCCACGTAAGGCTGTTCGAATAAGCCCAGTCTGAACTTCAACGCCAACACACGAGAGACAGCCTGATCCAGAACCTGCACATCAAGCTTACCTTCTGTCACCGCCTGCACCAGATATTGCCCAAACATCTCACCGGACATTTCCATATCGATGCCTGCCTCAATCGCCTGTACGGAAGCTTCCATTCCATCTGCCGCGACATCATGCCCACTTGCCAGCATGTTGATCGCACCACAATCCGTAATAACCAGACCGTCAAAGCCCCAATCCTTACGCAAAACATCTTCCAGCAATTCCGTATTCACGGTGCAAGGCGTGCCATCAATTTCGTTGTACGCTGGCATGATCGACGCCGCGCCAGCTTCCACCGCCTTGCGGAATGGATACAGATCCACTTCCAGCAGTTCACGCCAGCCCATATGTACAGGCCCTGCATTACGTCCACCTTCCGAGCTGCCATAACCAACAAAATGTTTCAGGGTTGCCGCTACTGTATCTCCACGGTCAAGACTTTCACCCTGCAGTCCTTCCACGGAAGCAACTGCCAGCTCTCCAATGAGAAACGGATCTTCACCGAAACATTCCTCGGTACGTCCCCAACGCGGATCACGCACAACATCCAGTACCGGAGAATAGGTGACCGCGCCACCTTGAGCACGTGTCTCCCTTGCTACTGCCTGGCACATCTCCCGGTACAGATCCACATTCCAGGTGCTCCCCAATAAAAGAGGAACTGGATAGACCGTTCCGTCAATGGCCATATGACCATGCGAGCACTCCTCCCCAATCAGAATGGGAATCCCCAGTCTGGAATGCTCTACCGCATAACGTTGAATCAGATTAACTGCCTCAGCGCCTTCTCTGGCAGATAGTCCATTTTCCAGCGTAACGCCAGTCCACGGATCTGCCCGAAGCGCACCGTAAAGGGAACCGATGCCCCCATTTTCCACTTGCTGTTTAAAGGATTCATTTAACGTGATGTTCCCTTGATCATTCGTATAGGTCTGCCAGCCAAATGGCTGCGTAAGTTGGCCTACCTTTTCTTCCGTAGTCATCAGGCTAAGCAGGTGTTGTACCCGTTCCTCTACGGATTTGCTTTGGTCCTTGTAAGTCATCATTCTGCATCTCTCCAATCCTATAACGTGATCCGGTTATTCTTTGACCGCGCCCACCGTCAGACCCTGTACAAAATAACGCTGGAAGAACGGATAAGCGAATATAATCGGCAACGTAGCAAGCACAACCATCGCCATTCGGGATGTATCCTGCGGAATGGACTGCATGGCTGCCAGACTCATTGAACTGTTAGCAGAGTTCTGCTGGATAAACTGGATGCTCGACTCAATCCGCATCAGCATGGATTGCAGCGGTACCAGATTCGGATTATCGATGTATAACAGCGCATTGAACCAATCATTCCAGTAACCGAGTGTACTGAACAACCCGATGGTTGCCAGTCCCGGCAAGGAGAGTGGAATCACGATTTTCATAAAGGTATAGAACTCACCGGCACCATCAATTTTCGCAGATTCAATGACTGCATCCGGCACACTGGTGGAGTAGAATGTACGCAGGATCATAATATAGAAGGCATTCATCGCCAGCGGCAGAATCAGTGCCCATAACGTATCTTTCAATCCAAGCAGCTGGGATACAACCATATAGGTTGGAATCATCCCGCCGTTGAACAACATGGTCAGAATCGCAAAGATGGAGAAAAATCTCCGATATCTGAAGCTCTTGCGGGAAATCGCATACGCATACAGCGACATGAGAATCAAACTGATAATGGTACCGAGTACCGTCACCAGAATGGTAACTCCATACGCACGCAGCAGCGTGTCCCCACTCTGCCAGACAAACTGATATGCCGCGAGACTCCATTCTGCCGGAATCAGACGATACCCATCACGGGCCAGTGCTTTCTCGTCTGTAAACGAGATAATAACTACAAATATAAAAGGAAATACACAGATCAGAGCGAATAGACCAGCGATGATGTTCATGATCACGTTCCAGCCGCTGGATACGTGGTGGAAGTCGCGTTTTTTAACAAGCCCTGCTTGAGCCATAGTGGTTCACTCCTTTCCCTTGTCCTAGAATAGGCTACTGTCTTTATCGATTTTGCGGACCACATAGTTGGAGATAATAACAAGCACAAAACCCACGACGGATTGATACAATCCGGCAGCCGTACTCATCCCAATCTCACCACTAGTTTTCAAACCACGATATACATACGTATCAATAACATTTGTCACGGAATAGAGCGTACCCGAATCCCTTGGCACCTGATAGAACAGTCCAAAGTCGGCATAGAAAATGCGGCCTACGGCCAGCAAAGTCATAATCGTGATGATGGGCGACAGCAACGGAATCGTAATGTTACGAATCTGCTGCCACTTGCTTGCTCCATCAATCATGGCTGCTTCATACAGCGATTTATCAATCCCCAGAATCGAAGCCAGATAGACAACGCTGCTATAACCGATGGTTTTCCATAACGCTACGAATACCAGAATATACGGCCAATATTTCGCCTCGGAGTACCACTGAATTGGTTCCATCCCAAACCAGCCGATAATCTGATTCAACATCCCGCGGTCCATGCTCAAGAAGCTGAATGCGAAGTAACCAACAATAACCCAGGATAGAAAATACGGCAGAAACATGCCGGTTTGATACAGTTTGGCGAGTCGTTTATTCACTAGTTCCGAGAGCAGGATTGCCAATGCCACAGCAAATACCAGTCCCAGGAAGATAATGGCGATGTTATAAAAGAGGGTGTTGCGTGTAATGAGCCATGCGTCACTTGTGCTGAACAGGAATTTGAAATTGTCCCAGCCAACCCATTCACTCTTCATCAGACTTGCCCAGAACCCTTCACGGCTGAACCGATATTCCTTAAAGGCAGCCACTGTACCCACAAGAGGCAAGTAGGAGAAGAAGAAGAACCAGATGGCGCCTGGCAGCACCATGAACAGCATGACCCGGTTTCTAATCAGGTTTTTCAAAAATGTAGTCATTGTGGAGTTCCTCCTTCAGGCTTGAATGAAAAAGGACCGGACGCGATAAGCAGCCGCCCGATCCTTACGATGTACTGTTACTTGTTTTCCGCTCTCCAGGCATCCAGCTGGCTTTGGGCTTCAGCCATTACTTTCTCCAGTCCGGCTTGATTGAACTTCTCAATCACTTGATCCAGATTGGCTGCCGGGTCCAGTGTACCTGTCATCAGTGCTGCCCAATACTGCTCTTTCACGTTCTGTACCGCCGTCAGTTCGGCAGATACATTGCTTGAATCAAAGTTAAAGCTGAGGATCGGGGAATTGGTACCTTCAGCGTTAAACTTCTTGAACTCATCCCATTTGTTGTCCGGGTCATTGCTGTTCAGATAGAGCAGCATGTTATTCCCAAGGGAGTATGAAGGCATATCGTAGTTTTTCGATTCAGGCAGATTTTCCATATGCGTGTCATCCACTTTTTTGTAGTGTGTGCCCTCGATACCGGAGTCCACCATATTACGCAGCACAGGATCTGTATTCAGCAGGTTCAGGAATTCCATCGCTTTCTCTGGATATTCCGAGTTAGCCGAGATGGCCATGATGGAACCTTGTACAGATGTATTCGTTATAATCGGTTCACTTGCAGGTGTTGAAACGACTTGATAACCGTAACTTGCAGACCATTGATTGTCCGCGAGTGGCTGAGTCTGTGCACGATCCAGGAACCAGTTGCCCGATGTTGTCAGGTCGTTCGTGGAACCTGTTGTTGCCGCTTCTGCCGATACATACCCAGCCTTGTAGTATTTGTGCATCGTAGTAAGTGCTTCTTTCATTTCAGGTGTTTCCAGTATGTTTACAAGCTTATAGTCTGTTGTATCCAACTTGATTGCCATTGGCAGATTCTGAATGACATAGTCATAAGGCACGTAAGGAACATAGTTTTTATCCATGGCAAAAGGTGTTACACTTGCCTCGTTTTCCTTGATCGTTTTCAGTAAAGGCTCCAGACTGTCTAACGTACGGACACCAGAGGTGTCCAGCTTGTATTTATCAACCAGCATTTGGTTAAAGCGCCATACCTCTTGTTGAGGCAGCTCTTTGTTGGCCGGAATTCCGTAATTGTGTCCATCTACCTTGGAACCGCTTAGGAATGCAGGATCGATGGTCTTGGTAAGATCCTGACCGTATTCAGCAAGCAGGTCATCCAGTTCAAGGAATGCACCTTTTCTGGCATTTTGTACATAATCAAATCCACCAGAAGAAGTGAACAGAATGTCCATTGGCTCACCGGATGCTACGTTAACCTGCATCTTCTGCGGGTAGTCACCCCAGTCAACCATCTTCATCGTTACCGTGGCATTAATTTTCTCTTTGGTATACTTGCTCACTTCTTCCATCACTTTATTGACGTCTTTCTGAGGGGTACCGATGGTATACCAGATCAACTCTACCGCGTCATCTCCAGCTCCCCCGGATTCTGAAGCATCTTTGCTTCCTCCACAGGCACTAAGAACAAGTGTAACGGCCATTAACAATGCAAGAACGAGTGAGAAGCGTTTTCTTTGTTTACTCATTTCTTTGATCCTCCCTTTTCGTGTTCCCTTAGGCTCTACTTACTAACTGCTTTAACCTTATCGAATAAAAGCATTTACAAAAAGAAGATAAACTTAAGTTTTCGAGGTACAAATTAAAGAGAAATTGTCCATGGGCATCTATTTTGAACCTATTTAAATAAATCGCTTACATGAAAGAGACATGCCGGGTAACGTATGCCATGATTTTCTACCATGCCATTCCTGTTCCCGATATGTCTCTTGGCTCTCTGTCCCATGGTTGGATCTACCCGTCACCGAATTAACCAAACACCTTGAAATCAGTCGGTGAAATCCCCACATATTTGCGGAACTGTTTATAGAAATACCCCGTCTCCCAATACCCCACATTTCGGGCGATCTCATGTACCTTCAGATTGGAATTGCGTAGTTGCTCCTTCGCACGTTCAATCCGGTATTTGTTGATATATTCGGCAAACGTCTCCCCGGTCTCCTTATGAAACAATTGTCCCAAATACACCGGATGCAGATGATAGTGGGCACCCAGCAGCTTCAGGGAAAGTTCTTCTGCGTAGTGTTTGTCGATATGCTGAAGCACTTGGTTCACAATTGGATTCTTCAGATCCTGCAATAGGGATTGGATCGTCTGCGCCGCAACTTGCTGAAGCGCCCGCACGAGTTCATCAAAAGTGCCACTGTCCAGGACAAGTTGAAGCCCTTGTTGGTATATGGCAGACTCATCCGAGTATTTGATGCTCTCCAGTTCCATTTTGAAGCGAATCACCACTTCCAATGCGGTATTCTGTAGCTCCCCAGGCGTAAGTCCATTGCGATGCTGTTCAAAATCCATACGAATCCGTTCCGCAAGTTGTTCTGTATTCCGGGACAGAATGAGTTTGGCATACTCCCTCCATTCAATGAAAAAGGTCGCGTTTGAATTTCCGCACCTTTCCAGCATGGCATGGTCGATGACTTTAAGGTCGGGATAAATCATCACATACTGGAGTGCTTTTTTGGCATCCGAATAACTGGTCGGCGCATGGTACAGTCCCTTCATCAATCTGCCTGCTCCAATGCGTGCCCCCGGATGGGTTACGGTTATCTCATCAGATAATGCCTGCAAGCCATCCATCAACTTCTGTTCCTCATCCTCGTTACCGTCGACATTGGCAACAATGACGAGATCACCATCGATGTCATGAAAGACATTCAGATGGGACTTGTCCTTCAGCATCTCCTCCACACGTTCAAACATGCCGAATGTTTGCCCTTTGTCTTTGTCACGCAATATAGCGACAGCAACGTCCGGTGCATCCAAAGAAAGGTTCATAAACTGGGCACGTTCTTCAAATTCGGTAGCTGCAATCTGTCCCGTAAGCCATCGATGAAGAATGTTATCTTTCAGAATCTGAATGCCATACGCATCATCGGCTTGAGGTGATACTGTATGATCCAGCTTGGATGCTGTGTTGCTCAGCGTGGATTCCAGTTCCTCCACATTAATCGGTTTAAGCAGATAATTTTCGATCCCCAGCTGCATGCCTTCCTTCAGATATTCGAACTCATTGAAACCACTGAGGATAATGACCTTAAGCTCAGGTTGCACTCGCCTTGCTTCCCGAATCAGATCGAGACCATTCATGAGTGGCATGGATATATCCGTAATCAGAATGTCCACAGGCTGAGAAGAGAGCGCTTGTAACGCTGCTTGCCCATTACCTGCATGGCTCACAATTTCCATTCCAAATGAAGACCAATCCACAATATCGTATAACCCTTCAATGATGAATGGCTCATCGTCCACAATAAACACCTTGTACATATTACACACCTGTCCCTTCTGTATGTGGATAACGCACCCTGATCCGTGTTCCTTCTCCGAGGGTACTCTCTATGGTGATACCGAACTCTGGCCCATACAGGAAGCGCAATCGACTATGGACACTGCGCAGCCCGAACATCTGACCAGACTCTTCAGGACGTTCCAGTTCTTCAAGGATTTCCGTCAGGCGTGCAGGATCAATACCTTTGCCATTATCTTTGACTTCCACCTGCACCACATTATCCGTCTCTTCCACAATAATCGATAATCGGTTATCCGAACGTTCCGTCTGAATGCCGTGCACGACATAATTCTCAATAATGGGTTGCAGCGAAAGTTTCACCACAGGGTGTTGATAATAAGCAGCATCGATCTGGATCGTATATATGAAAATATCCTTGTAGCGGATTCGGAATAACTCCAGATACAAGCGGCAAGCTTCCATCTCATCCTTCAGCGTATAATTCTTCTTCTGCTGTACCAGGCTCTTGAACAATACGGATAGGCTATAGATCATCTCGCCGACATCTCTCGCCCCTTGGGATATCGCCCTCATCCGAATCACTTCAAGCGTATTGTAGAGAAAATGAGGGTTGATGCGCGCCTGTAATGCGACCAGCTCGGTCTCCTTCTGTTTGATCTCGGCTTTGTAGACTCGTTCAATATACAGATTCAGCTCGTCGAGCATGTCGTTGAAGCTATGTGAGATCTGCCCCAGTTCATCATCACGTGGATCGTCGATGCGAGCCGTCAAATTGCCATATTTCACTTTTTGGGTGAAACGAATAATTCGACGGGTTCGTTTGGCAAAGTTAATAATGAAAAACGCCGGAACCAGCACGGCAAACAGAATACACACGATACTGATCGAGATGATGGTATTGCGAATGCCCGCATAGGTTTCAGCCATCTCTTCTACCGGAACGGTGCCAATGACCACATAACCCTGATCCGCGGAGACAAACTTGTTCACATACATGTTCTGCTCCTTTTTCATTGAATCCATATCCGTCTGATCAAACAGCGAATCGGCCACATTCACGTAGGGATACTTCTTCCCGTAATAATGATTGTTGGAGTCAAATAACACTGTCCCTTTCGCCGATAATACCACGATTTCTCCCTTGAGATTACTCTCGTAGTTATCCAGTGCATTTCCGATTCCCTCCGAGTCAAAGAAGACAAGAAATTGGCCCAGATTCCGAAGAGTCTGTGTATTGTTAATCGGTACGCGGATGGAGTAGAGCGCAGGGTCCCATTGATTAATCTCTTTGCGAATCCAGTAGTTGGGTGCACTGATATTGGGCGTTTCCATCGCCATCACGTCCGGAATATAGGAATGAGCCACATTGGCGTCCAGCTTGCGGAACTGCTTGTGTTGATTAAACGTAGACAGATCCTGCTGCTCGGCGCTATACAACATGAGTTGGTTAATCTGCGAATTGCGATCCATGATGTTCTGAAAATGTTTCAACACATCGGCCGAATAGTCATCCTGATTGGCGTAATATCCATTCGTCATGTGCTGAACATATTCAGCGTACGAATGATTCATCAGGTAAGTAATGTTGGCCGAGAGTGCCTCATTCTGATGCATATCCCTCACCATATTCTGTACCGACTCATACTGCTGATGAATGTACCGATCCACATGTTCCATCGCCGCTTTCTGGATCGCCAGTTCCCGGCGAATCGTGGAGTCGGACACCGACAGGAAGATGATATAAGACAGCGTAATGATCGTAACAATCGATATCATCGAGAAGATCAGGAGCATTTTCATAAACATATTATTTTTAAAGAAATTATTGTAAACGCTAACAATTTTCAAGTCGCATGTTCCCTCCGATGCTGTTTTCCTGACTATATAAGTTGAACTAAAGATTACTTACACTGACACTACGATGACAGAATAACCTTCCAATTGCTGTTATCCCCAGATTTTTCAATTCCCTTTTTCTAAGGGGAAAATCCGGTGATAAATGCGAACGCTTCGCTTTTTCAGGTTTTTTCTGTCCTCTTCGTTATCGTGTAAAAAATTAGTTCAACTTATATAGAATTATATCATTAGGCTTCTGACATTAACTTGTCACCTGCAACTTTTCTTTAGTTTATATCTGTGTTTCTTTAATTTCACCCTATTTAAAAACGCTTTCATCCACTATCGTTAACCATAAGTTTAGCTTTGTGTAAAAGAATACCTTACATTCATTCCACTTGAAGGAGGAACAGCATGACACGCAAACTCAAACCAAAAGGCCTCATTCCCAAGGTCACTGCCATGGTCCTGACTACGGCTCTGCTTGGACAAGTTGTTGCATCATCCGTTTATGCCGGAGATACGCTCACCTTACACCGGTGAAAGTGCCAAAGGGGTGAATCAGCCCTATCAACACGGGTACACCTCGGCCCAGATTCTGAACTGGACACCGGAAAGTGATATCCATGGTGACCTGCTTCGTGCCCATGTTCCCTTGCAGCCCCGTAATGAAGCGTTCGCTGCCACACAGGCTTATCCTGAGCTTAGTCCAGATACCCAGCTATTCACGATGAGCGGCGATTACGGCAATGCATTCTTCGATAGCACACCTTACACCAATGAATTCAGCCAGTACCTCTTCAATTATTGGCAGTATACAGACTACTACAGCTATTGGCATGGCATGGCTTCTGCCGGAGTACCGGAGGAGCTGTATGACCCAAGTAAGGAATGGACGGAGAAATACTTCGAGTTTGGCATTTTGAACATTCCGAATCCGGCCTATACCAACGCAGCCCACAAAAATGGCGTCAAATCCATTGCCAACATTTTTTTCTCGGACAATGACCGTGGGCCACAAACCTATAAACAAATGCTGATCCAGGATGAAAACGGTAATTTCCCTGTGGCCGAGAAACTGGCCGAGATGGCAGAATACTACAACTACGATGGATATTTCTTCAATCAGGAAGAAGTTGCCCGGGGTGTAGCCCCTGAGGATATCGCTTCCTACAAGAAATTCATGAAATATCTAAGAGATAAAGGCCTGTACGTTCAGTGGTATGATTCCACCATCAATACAACAGGCAAGATTCAATACCAGAACCAATTCAATGGGCTTAACAGCCCCTTTGTACAAGATTCCGTTCTCGGCAGAGTCTCGGATTCCATCTTCCTGAACTATGTGTGGAACCACAAGATGCTCCGCGATTCCCGTGATCATGCCCTTAGTCTGGGACTGGATCCATTGGAAACCGTATTTGCTGGTGTCGAAGGTGGACATGACAAATTCGGCCGCTGGAAGCAATCCTATGACCTGCGCCATAACCTGGATGAGAACGGTCAACCGATGAACAGCATCGCGACACTGGGTGCCGACTTCACCCACAACGCCCTGGATGAAGAGATGGGCGATGGCAGTACCAATCACCGAGCTGAGGATGAGTACCAGTGGATGACCTTTGTACGTGATCGTGCCTGGTGGTCTGGTCCAAATCAAGACCCGACAGATGCACGTCGTAATGCGTCTGCCGATCTGTCGGATGTGTATGCTTCCGGTGCGAATTGGGATGGGATTGCCGCTTATCTGACCGAGCGTTCCGTCATCAACGGCTCTAATTTTGCGACCAGCTTCAATACAGGTCATGGTCTGAAATATTATGAAGACGGCGCTGTCTCGAACGACAAGGAATGGTCCAATATCAACATTCAGGACATCCCTGTTACCTGGCAATGGTGGATGGATAGCGAAGGCGACAAGCTGAGTGTCGATTTTGATTATGGCCCATCTTATGAGAAAGGCGCAAGGTACAACTACGAATCCATTGGCGCATTCCAAGGCGGCAGCTCACTCGTGGTGAACGGTACACTGAACGCGGAGAACTTCCTGCGCCTGTACAAGACCGACCTGTCCGTCAACGGACAATCCAAACTGGAGCTGACGTATAACAAACCGTCCACCAGCGATGCTTCTTCCCTGCATGTTGGGCTGATCTTCGAAGATGATCCATCCAACGTAGTCAACGTACAGGTGCCTAATTCAGGCCAGCATACGGAAGGCTGGAAGACAGCTACATTGGATCTGAGTGCATATCAAGGCAAGACCATTGCCGCTATAGGATTATCCTTTGACCCGAATGGCAAAGCGATTGAGAATTACCAGATGAATATTGGCGAGATCCGCATTTCCGACGGTTCAGCGGCTGTACCGGATGCACCGACCGGGTTCCATCTTGTCAAAACACTGACCAACACCGACGAACTGGTTGTCGCCTGGGACATGAAAGAATATTCAGAGGTCAAGCAATACAATTTATATGAAAATGGCGCCTATGTTGGCGGCGTGTATGATTCCACTTTTTATATCAAATCGCTAAAACAGCCTTCTGGTGAACTGTCCATTCGTGCTGTTGGTGCAGATGGTACCGAAAGTGAAGCAACCGTCTTGCCTTATGATCTGAATGCATCCGTTCAGAATATTGATGTGAAATTCAAAAAGAATGGCGATGCTATTGTAAGCTGGAAAAACCCGAAAAAGGCAAAAGATACAGGCAAGAATAAAGATAAGAATACGGATAAGGATAAAAATAAAGACAAGGGTAACGGCAACGAGTCCATTCAGCTCACCCTAGAAACCGAATATACGAAAGAACCCTTCACCAAGTCGCTTCAGGTCAAAAAAGGAAAATCATCCGCCGTTCTGACGGAACTTCCGACCAATGGTGAACATTACGTGCTGAACATCGCCATTGGCGGGCAGAATCCGGTTACCCATACCGGACAACTCGCAGATCTTCAGATTACACCATACGCCAAGGATAAGGTTACGGTAAAAGATGGGAAATATACGCTTGCCCTGCCGGATCTGGAGGATTGGTACAAGATCTATGTATATGAAAATGGGGTAGCACGCGAGTTCGGCGTCACTTACGTTTCGCAGAAATTCCCGTATATCATTCGGGGAAGAACAAAGCTGAGTGAACTGACCTTCACACCAGCGTCCAGCAACAGCTCTTTGAAGCTGGTCATTGAGGATTATTCAGGCAATCAAGCCACGACAATTTTGAGGTAATATTACAAAGTATTTTTATGTACGCCAGCATAACAGTAATGAAAACATACAGCCCTTCATTTCCAAAAGGAAGATTGAAGGGCTGTATTTGTTGATTTCGTAATAAATATTCTACCCAACAGCTATTAACACAGCATTTTCCTTTAGTGTAGTCCTCCGGATAACATTGAGGATAGATAATTCCGTAACTGCTTTTTGTCTATTTTATCCACGGCCGTTCTGGGAAGAGTATCCACAATGAACAGTTGAGTCGGCCATTTGTACGGAGCAAGGTGTGGCTCACAGAACGCCCTCAATTGTGTCAGATCCAAACTGTCCCCGTCCCGTAACACGACGAAGGCGACGAGTTCCTCGCCTTCGTCGGGAAGAGGAGGTCCGATTACGGCCGCGTCGATTACCGCCTCATGGGTCACAATAACATGCTCCACTTCGGCACAGAACACATTGGAACCGCCCACAATAACCATATCCTTCAAGCGATCAAACACATAAAGGTAGCCTTCGTCATCCAGGCAACCGACATCCCCGGTTCGGATCCAGCCATCATGCATGATCTCGGCAGTAGCCTCCAACTGGCGCCAATACCCAAGCATGGTCTGTTCACCTCGAACAACGATTTCTCCAGCCTCGCCCGTAACTGTCTCACTTCCGTCCGTATTTAAGATCCGAACTTCGAAGGCCTGCTCACCCTGGGCAGCCAGGTCGGCGGGACGGCCTACGGATCGAAGGCGAAGAGGATCGCCCATATGCTGAGCAGGAAAAAGGCGGCTTATGGACATTCCACATTCCGCTTGTGAGTAGTTGTTAACAATTAAAGCTTCAGGGAATTGCGATACGACATCCTGAAGTGTATCCGGGGAAATAATGGACCCTCCGCAGCCAATAAGCGTTAGGCTCTTCAAGTTTCTACCCCCGTGGGATGCCTCACGGGTAAGATCACGAAGCAGTTGGCCTACTGTGCTGAGCTGCGTAATCTGATCACGTTCAACGGCGTCTATAATGCGTTGTACATCCGCCGGGTATTCGTCTAGGAATACAAGACAGCCTCCGGCAGCCATGGTCGCCCACAACTGGAACTGACCAACCAGATGGGATAGGTTGAGCACTAACACACGACGCCTGAGATCATGACCGAAGCCTGCAGAAGGCGTAAGTTGATTCCAAGCAGCCATACCTCGATGCGAATGCATTACCCCTTTTGGCCGACCGGTTGTCCCGCCCGTATAAATCAGGACTGCCGTATCGTCTACACTTGGTTTGAGATGGTCTTTTGGAGAGAACGCAGGTTCATGCTGTAAAAGAGTTGCGAGCGATATGGCATTCGGCCCTTCTTCGTCTATCGTGAATAGTTTTGGACAATACCCAAGAAGCTTTACCGTGGCGATAGCTGCGTTAGCATGTTGGTCATCATGAATAACCATATGCGGTTCTGCATCCTGTAATATGGCAGCGAGTTCAGGCACTGTTTGTAAAGGTGACGGCACGATTGGTATAGCTCCGATCCCAACTGCTGCATAAAACGCAACAACGAGCTGGGGATCTGGATCACCTAAAAGGGCAAACCGATCGCCTGCTCGGAGACCTTCAACATACAGAGCATGACTCAGTCTTTCAACTAGAGCGTTAAGCTCCCCATAACTCATCGTTTGCCCATGTCTCATTAACGCAGGTTCCTCAGGGTACAGACTTGCTGCAATTGGCAATCGTTCGGATAGAAGCAAGCAATTACCCCCAACTTTTAAATTTCCATTTTTTCCGTTAAGAAAACTATGGAATAAAAAGAGAGTAGCATATATCTGGAATAATAAGTAATCATTATCCCCTATTAAAATCATAAATTCTTCTGATATTACAGTTCTGCCAACAGACGATTCTTGCCGTTAACCTACTCGCTAGCTTAATTAGGTATCATGATTCTCGTCCTTAAAGGTACAAAAAAGGATCGTTATCATTTCTGCAACGATCCCTATTGTCAGTCCGCTAGTTGAAATCAGCAGCTGATCACTTTGATGCCCTGCGACAGTATTCCAATCATAGCGAGGAGCCCTGAGATGATTCGTTGTAAGCCTTGATTTTTATACGTGACGAATTGTTAATTGTGTTGTTAAATGTAAAAGGAGTGCAATTTCACAACAAGTTAAGTTAAGTTATTTTACTTTCTATAAAACTTAGATAAAACCTTTTCCAACAAAACTAAACTGCCCGTTACTTGAACAAAAGCAGCCGATCACTATGGTCGGCTGCTTCTTTGGTTTTATTGAACTATTGTTTCCCGTTAGAATCCCTATAAAACGATCGAAACCGAGGTAATATATCGAAGTAAGCTGCGAAGCCTTGCAGATTTGGAGCAAGCTAACCAAGAATACGTCTCGTTTATAACCACGAAAGTTTTCAAAAGAAATTAAACGACCGCTCGGAAACGGCCACAGCTTAAGGCGTCTTTTTTGTGTCTATTTGACGGAGTTATGACTAATATGGCGACTTCTTATGCGTGCATGTTCGGGTCCCCTGACATCCTCCTCTAAAAAAAACAAACCACTGACAGTTTTAGGCTGTCAGTGGTTGTTTAAATAAACTTACTTACTTGTCAATTAAATTGGTCATCTTCAGCATTCTTGCAATTAATGCCGTCACTTCCGCACGCTTCATCGGCGCTTTCGGGTTGAGATGAGTACCCTCGCCCTGAATGATACCTGCTTCGATTAGTTGCGCTACATCCGCTTTCGCCCAGTTGGCTACTTTTGCCCCATCTGGATATTGAGCCAAGGCAGAAGTATTACCAGCAGCCGCAGCGGGTTGAATCAGGCGATACGCACGGGCTACCATAGCGAAGCCTTGCTCTCTCGTAATTTGTTTGTCGCCGTAGAAGTAGCCATCGTCATAACCACGAACGATATCAAATTCATCTGCAATGGCGATAGCATTTTTATTCCAGACGGAAGCCGACACATCCGGGAAGTTAACCAGCGATGCTTCCTGACGCATCAGACCCAGACCGAGGACCACGATCTCCGCAAACTCGGAACGTGTTACACTGCGTTCCGGCGAGAACGTGTTATCCCCATTCCCCTTCAGATCCAGTCGTGCTGCGATGTTATTCACATCCGCTTGACCCCAATGGGTTCTCACGTCGGTGAAATCCTCCGGATTCCAGATCACTGAGTAAGTACCACTGCTACGCAGGTCATTAATTTGTGCATAATAACGATTATTGATCTTCGTTACAACGGTAGGCAGGTGATACACGCTGCCATCTTGATTCACTACAACGCCTGTCGTAATCCGGTTTGGATCGATGCCTTCCGGCAGAGCGATGTATTTGGCTGCATAGCCATTCAATTGACTGGATTCTACGGTCTTCCCGCCATGGCTAAACGTCAGGTTCAGATCAACCGGATTAACCAGCAGTTCATAACCTCCCGCAGTTGCTTTGTTCTTCGCAGATGCGATCAATCCTTCCGCAGAAGGCTTGATGTCGATGCGAACCCCGATATCTCTAAGCGCTGCATTGCCCAATTGACCAGCGACAGAATTCAGGTTCATTTTTCCGGCAGGTACCGGATAAATGGCCAGCGGGTTGCTGATTTTCAGGCTTGCTCCCTTATCGCCCAACTTCTTCAAGGTGTCCGCTGTCAATCCGTCAACCGTCAGATCTCCTTCATTTGGCGAGTGAACCGTCAGATCCTGGCCTGAACCTTCCGATACAGCTTCACCCAGCTTGTCCGGATCTACCTTAACTGAAGTTGTCGTACGGCCGTCTGAAGTTGAGGTTGTGCCTGTTGCAAACGGATTGTCTTTGCCATCGACAGTTATGTCAAGATTGCCCTTTGGAGCTTCAGGAGTACTTGGCGTTGTTGTTGGAGTTGTGCTTCCGCCACCCCCGCCTCCGTTGCTGCCATTATTTCCACTATTGAATGTACGGAAAATGTTCAGCGTATACAGGGTCTCCCTTCCGTTAACCGTAACCTTAACAACAATTGTGTTGGGGCCTTCATTCAAAGGCAAATGATCACTTGCTGTACCGCTAGTCGCGTCTGTCCAGGCACCATTATTGAGCGAGAACTCAATCTTGGCATTCGGATCCAGACCTGCAACGGAGTCCAGTGTTGGTTTGAAATATACGCTGTACGTTGCAGTAGTAGCAGTGTAATTATGCGTATTTTCGGAAAAAGTTGGAGACAATGGAATCGAAGTTCCATCTTGAGCGCTCAGCTCTAGACCGATGAGATGCGATTTTTGAGCAGACTCTACTACGAGCGTCTTGGATTCTTTGGCCACTTTACCATTTCTAACTGCCGTTACATCAACAGTATATGTTCCATCCGGCAATTCTGCCGACGGGGTAAAGCTCCAATTTCCATCTTTATCTGCTTCTACTTCTCTTCTTTCAAGCACATTTCCGTTCTCATCCTTCAATTCAACGGTGATTTTCGAATCTTGGTCTGCGACACCTTTGAGCTCAGGCTTGGATACGTTGACCAGACCACCACTCGGCTCGGTGATCAGCATGGGCTTAAGCTGCTCTTGCGCTATTTTTAATTGCTCAAGTGCTTTATTTACTTCTTCTTGTGTTTTGTTTTTGTTATCAAGCACTGCTTTGGCGTCTTCCAGCGCTTTTTTATATGCTGTCCATTCCGAAGCCTTATAATCTTCTTCGTTCAGTTGATTCCCTTCCTCAACGGCTTCTTTAAGATCGGTAATATTGACAATAGAAACGGTTTTCTCGGCGATGATTCCAAAATCCTCGTCACCCTCCATGCCGCCGTATTCAATGACATACCCTACAACATTGTTGCTCAAAGGGTAATCGTTCCATTGTCCTGCATTGGCGCCAGGCCCAAAAATATGCGCTACGTATTCCAGACCACTATAATCATTAGGCTCGCTGGCAGCCCAGTTGGCATACCCAATTTTCGTACCGCCTAGATAGCCTTGGTAGAATTTCAGACCATTCCCGTTGTCCTCCAGACCCTCCGGCCCGGTTACCCAGCGCCAGTCACCATTGACTTTAGCACCGCCGTTTTTGCGCTCGATATCTTGTGCACCAATCCAGCCTACACCCTCTGTCTTTTCTTTGACAAATGCATTCTCTTGAGCATCTGTGATCGTGACCAGATATCCTTCGCGTCCGAAATAGTCGTCGGCTGCAGCTTCATTTTTTGCATCAGTCCAGGAAATATTGCTTCCCTTATTGATATATTTATAAAAATGACCGTTGGCATCATAAGGAAGGGCATCACCCAAGGTAAACCTAACGGTTCTGGCTGACGTATTGTTGGAGGTTGTCGAAAATGCAACAGTTGACAATGTCTGCATATAAGCTTCAGCTGACGCAGTTCCTTTGAACGTTAATACACCATTTGCAGTATTATATGTTCCTGTAATTCCTGGGGTTGCGGTAAATGAAAGTTGATCCCCTGCTTGAAAATTTTCAAGCAGCACGGTGGCAGCGTCCAAATTGGTTGTATAAGCGGAATCTTGAATTACAATTCCAGGATCAATAACTGCTCCAGACGATTGCTGTCCATCCACAAAATCGTAACCGGATGTGCCGCCTGACGTGGTAATTAATGCCTGATCTGCATCAGCTGCGCTGACAGCCGTCGGAACCACCGGTAAACCACCTACGGTCAGAGCAGCTGCGAGGAATAACGCTCCATGCTTTTTCTTAAGAAACTTGTTGCTTTGTTTAAACACGTTCTTTTCCCCCAATCAATTTTTTAGACAAACTCTTTTCTTGTCACTTTTACATAAGAGCAAATGTTTGCCCTTTTTAAGCAACCTCCTTAGAAATCTAAGTATCGCTATGTGGTTGTCGGCAAATCCCACATTTCCTATAAATCATATTTTAACAATCGAATCTCTACAAAAACTGTACAAATCATATGGCCGGTTTGTAACTCTTGTTTACCAATCAAGCACTTGGGAATTTAAAAAGGGTGACCCCTTTAGAATACAGAGATCACCCTTTTGAAGCCATGTAGGTCTTTTTTTGAAATGTCCGTTATATAGTGAACAGTTCACCCGGGAAGGTCCTGCTTTTTGTTTGTGCAGTATTTGGTCAGATAAGGCCCCATCTGTTGTCGGAGAAATTAAACGGCGAATGGATATCCTTCAGCCACATATTGCCTTTAATAATTAGAACATATCGGCAATCACAAAATACACGGATCCAATGATCCAGTCCGTCATGCTGCCAGATGGTGCGTCACGATGTAGTACAGATACCATCCTCCGTCGGAAAATGGAAAACCAGCACAGCGAACAGGCCGGGAATTTGCGCAAGCAGCAAGAAAAAGGTATCGATCTCATTCAAGTCAACGATTTCAGTTATTACGATCAAATCTTGGATACAGCCGTCATGTTTGGGGATGAAGACTTGATAGCATAAATCTCAATGATGTCATCCCTTTTCAATTTAAAGATTATGCTTTTTTCTGTTTCAACAAATAGGTAGCCCTCATTTAGTTTCTTTAGAAACACCACGGAAGAATTCATCTTGATTATTAACTTTAAATACTACAGAACGTTGTTCTTTAACAGTCATCTCAATAAATTGTCTCTTATTCATCCTATTATGCAATGTGTTCCCCTCCCTTTTAGAGATAAAGTATTCTATATGAGGTATGTTGTTTCCTTTTGTCCTTAAACTAACCTGCCCGTTAGTTGAATCAGCATGATCTGACCGTTATAATTTTCACCGACTATCTGGATGCAAATCTTTTTGCGAATGTTACGCATAATACAACACCAATGTTTACAACATAGATGGGCCATCCAACTGACTCATTCAGAATAAGAGCTGAGAGTAACAAGCCAAAGAATGGCTGGAGAAGTTGCAACTGTCCAACTCCTACTATTCCCCCTTGCGCGAGGCCTCGATACCAAAATACAAAGCCAATATACATACTAAAAAGCGATACATATCCAAGACTTATATATGAAGAAACGTGGATATCTCCCCAAGATTGCGGCATATAGAAAAATGAGAGTATCAGCATGACTGGGAGCGATATGATTAATGCCCAGGAGATGACTTGCCAACCCCCTAAACTCCTAGAAAGACGTGCGCCTTCCGCATAACCATAACCACACACAATAATGGATGCCAGCATAAGTCCATCCCCTACTGGAGAAGAGGCTTCCCCGCCTAATAAGGCAAACCCTATTACCAAACAACTACCCAAAGCTGATAACACCCAAAAAATTGGCCGCGGATGTTCTCCCCCTCGTAATACTCCAAAAATAGCTGTGGAGAGAGGCAATAGACCGACATAGATAATGGCATGAGCGGATGTGACATATTGTAGAGCTAGTCCTGTCAGTAGTGGGAACCCCACTACCACACAAAGAGCTACAAGAATGAGTGGGAGTATGTCTCCTCGAGCAGGAACTTTTTGCTTGAATAAGAGAAGGCATATAGCAGCCAAAATTCCAGCAATTGCTGCACGAGAAACGGTGAGAAATAAAGGATCAAAATCCATAACGGCTAAACGTGTTGCCGGTAGAGAACCACTGAATATCAGTACACCTAAGAATCCATTGATCCATCCACTTGTTGTTTGTTTCATTCTATTCACCTCGAATTGACTTTTGTACGATATTTTGAATTATAATAGGTACAAAACAAGGTGTATATTAAGATAATCTATATCTGTAAGGGTACAGATTTTCAAACAAAGAGAGGTACAGATATGACAACAAAAAAGGATATTATTAAACAAGATATACGATCAAATATCGTCAATGGGTTAATAATACCTGGTCAGCGATTACCTTCTATTCGGAAACAGAGCGAAAAATATGAATGCAGCCTTAATACCATAATCAGTGTGTACCAAGAACTTGAAAGGGAATTCCTGATTTATTCACGACCTAAGAGTGGTTACTTTGTTGTCGCAAAGGAAGCGCTACTACCCTTAATAGATAAAAAGAGAATAGATTTCTCTGCTGCAGCACCTGACCCTACATCTGTACCTCAAATGAACCTTCGACAATGTTTAAACAAAGCCATGGAACTATTCGAAGCATCCATTTTTACTTATACCGATCCGCAGGGACTGCTTTCTCTTCGTCAAGAAATTGTGAGACTGTTTCAACAGCAACAAGTCTTTACTTCGGAACAGCATTTATTTGTATTTTCTGGAGCTCAACAAGCGCTTCATCTTCTGGCTGGGATGGCTTTCCCTAACGGGAAGGCAAACATTTTGGTTGAACAACCAACCTACTGGGGAATGCTCTCTGCATTAAAGGCACAAAACCAAACCGTAATCGGTATTGAAAGAACGCCTGAGGGAATTGATTGGGCAGCTTTGGAACGTCATTTTCAAAGCAATACGATCAAGTTTTTTTACACCATTCCACGTTTCCATAATCCTTTAGGTACATCATATACAGCCGAAGAGAAGCAGCGACTAGCGGAACTCGCGAAAGCTTATGACGTCTATATCGTGGAAGATGACTATCTTGCTGATTTGGAAACCAACACAAAAGAAGATCCCATTTGGTCGTATGGTTGTGCGAGTCATGTTATCTACCTTCGGAGTTTTTCCAAAGTCATGCTGCCTGGATTACGACTTGCTGCCGCAACAGTACCACATGCTTTAATTCCACTGCTTCGTTTGCACAAGCAAACGGCTGATCTAAGTACCTCTGTACTTTCTCAAGGTGTACTTGAGATTTATATCAAGTCTGGTATGTATGACCACCACGCCAAGCAAATGAGAGTACTATATAATCAACGAATGAATCAGTTAAGAGGTGCTGTACGAAGTTTACTCCCTCTAGAATCTCGCTATTCAATTGAATGTTCTGGAGGTGTGTTTGCGGCAATACATCTCTTGGACATCAATACAAGGGAATTAATTCAGCGATTAGCAAGTCGTGGAGTTGATCTTTTCTCGACAGAAGAACAATTCTTATCCCATTTCCCTAAAAAAAACCTTTTGCGCCTAAGTATCATGCGTACATCGGAACATGATATTGAAGAAGGTATTGGAATTATAGCCGAAGAATTAGAACATGCTAAACAACAAGCAAATAGTGCTCCTACACCGTTCATTTGGGTTTAAAACATTGGTACAATTCTGTTGGTGAAAATCTTTAATATTAAGGACTGAAGATCTTGAAAAATCTGTTACAAAGTCTGTATTTCTAGCGCAGAACAACTACCTTTGTCCGAGGGTGGAAACACGACTCCTATTCCATATGTATCCATTTACCGATATACACAAAAAGACATTATACTTCCTGAGACGACGAACCCATTTGTATTCCTCATTCTGAGCGGTACAATGCGGCTTCATTTTTCATCAGGGTTTAAAGAATACTCACCCGGACATTTTATGATTTCAGCTATTGATAGCCCATTAACCGGTCAAGCTTTGTCTGTATCTGAGGATTCACCGTTTCTTGCTATATCCATCAATTTTTTTATAGAGATGTCATTTCAGTCATGTTAGATATTGATGGAGACTTGCCTGAAAAGCTTTTTGAAGCCGAAAATATCACCGTTAACGACCTACAACAAAACAATATTAAACTGTTGAAGACGATTTCACGCCTCATGAAAATGATTGGAAGTATAGAGGAGTTATCTTTTATGTCCAAACATTTGAAACGAGAAATTATCTCTACCAATAGTTGGATCAAGCAAAATTACAAAACGACATTCACAGTTGACGAATTAGCGAATCAAATCAGCATGAGTTTATCAAGCTTTCACCAAAAATTTAAAATGGCCGTGGGAATGGGCCCATTACAATGTCAAAAAAAGCTTCGATTATTAGAGTCAAGATCACTCATGCTTGAGCATACAAACAAAATAAGAGCACCGAATAGTGCCCTTATTTACATAACGATTATTTAGATATACGCAATACAGCACGGAAATTCGTTTTAGCAGCCATCATCTTTTCAAACGCTTCGCGAGCTTGTTCCAAAGGTAATACCTCAATCATAGGCCGCACATTAGTTAGCAAACTAAACTTTACGGTTGCTTCCATTTCGTTTATATCTCTTTGCCAATACCTGTACAGCTTTCATTGTTTTCACCTATATTCCTCCTTATTTGTCTGTAATACTGAATTGGTCTGTTACAGTATCGCAAATAATACAAATAAGGACTTGCTTGTTTCTGCGAAAAAATTGCACGATCCTTTCTCATAAGTAACTAAACTTAGCTGCCCGTTAGCATTTTTGCAACGATCCCTATTGTCAGTCCGATAGTTGAAATCAGCACTGATCACTTTGATACCCTGCCGACTATAAGTCCTAGAGATATTAAGATTACATCTGTTTACAAACAGTATTCCAATCATAGAAAGGAGACCTGTATTGATTTTATACAATCAAAAGGAATTACTTATGTAACTTACAGCACTTACCCTAATTACAGTGTCTCAACCAATTTCTGAATCTTTGAGTGGGAAATTAAATATACAGGTCCCATTATTTCTATTTTGCCGTCCTTTACACGTATAGCGCTCTCCTGTTCTGCCGCATAAATATCAATCTCTTCAGACAAGGGGAAGATGTAGCCTTGAACAAACGTTGCGTAATCGTGTTGAGAATGAGATTCGTAGGCAAAATGATCAAAGCCAATACCATCATAAATAGTACTTGTT
Organism: Paenibacillus sp. W4I10; assembly: GCF_030816325.1. Taxonomy (NCBI): domain Bacteria; kingdom Bacillati; phylum Bacillota; class Bacilli; order Caryophanales; family Paenibacillaceae; genus Paenibacillus; species Paenibacillus sp. W4I10. The sequence continues at coordinate 6,409,626 of NZ_JAUSXX010000001.1, read as the reverse complement.
TCAACTTCATCAGTGTTATTCAAGCTTAACCATTTTGCAGCATGTTTAACGCACCGGCGCTGGCACCCATGATAACGGCATTGCTATTCTTAATAACATCCGATAATTCATATTCCGCCAAAAAATCGTTCTGCAAAACAGGATATCCACCACATAAAAAAATGACAGAAGCGTTCTGAATGAATCGCTGAGCATCTTCTTTCTGCATGCGGTAATCAATGAAATGATATTCATCAAAAATAATATTAGCCTGATTCAACCATGTCCATTCAGAAATATCATCAAAGTTAACTTGCTCATCTTTATAACCAGACGGATCAGCACTAATCATAACAAGCGATTTTCTGTCTTCGATATCCTTCTGCAAACAATGGACCAGCTTCTCAGGAAAAAAATGATTAAACCAACTGAAATAGTAGTGCGTTTTCAAACTTAATTACCTCCATAATGTATTATTTACATTCATCCATAGGATTCATAGACAACCTCTTTTTATATGCATTATACAAAATAACCCAATTTATTGATAGTACATTTACCATAGCTATAACCACGTTAAAAAAAGCCCGGTTCATCTCCCGGGCAACATACACTTTTGTATGGGTTACTTACTTATAAATTCTACCATCTTCTGATGTAATTCCTTCTCGGAACATTGAAAGATACCATTAAAATCCTGGGGGTTACGGATCAATTTGTTTAACTGGTCTATTCCATATTGTTGAACAACAAACTCTACGAATAGGAACGAAAACTGAAAACCCTTCATCGTTTCGAAATCCCAGGTATCATTATCTAATTGTTCGAACGTTGGGATCTCTAAATTGTGAATAGCTTCTTCTGTCGTACCTTCAATAAAGTCCTGAGTCATCCCCTTGGCTTCATATCCACCAATCCCTTGCCTTATCCATTTCGGAGCCTTCGGATTGATTTCACTTATAAGCCACATGGTGAACAAATGAACCGTACCTTTAAGAATCGATTGATAGGTATGCTCCGGTCCTGGATTTAATGGAGATACAATTTTAAGAATACTCCCTTCATAGGTACCCATGAACCAATTCGGAGCATCTGCTTCTCCGACCGCTTGGTGAAACGATGGCATATCAGGATATACTTCAATCGTTACTTTTCGCGTTGGATGATAATTGTACTTTAGCGAGATTCGTTCAATATGATCACTTAGTTCATTGAACAAATCATAGTGTACTTTATTGGGATGATTGTTCAATCCCTCACTTTCACCTTTATTAACAATTGAAATCAAGTCTTCAATAGACATGATCGTAACGCCTCCCCATTCTTTCATTTCCTGTTTAAGTTTTTCCAAAGCTCTGTAGAGTCTGTTCTTTACCGCACTTTCACGCATCCCTACGATCTTAGAAATTTCAAGCAATGTGCAGTCCACAAAAAAGCGTAATGCAATGATTTCTTGGTCGGTCTCATTTAACTTTTTCAGCGCAACTCCGATATCAATTCGAAAATCAACATATTTCGTAAATTCAAGGGAGATCGATTGTGATTCATATCCCGTAAAATCAAATGGCGTTTCTTTTTTACGCGATAACCTTCGATATTCGTTTTTCACTGTATTCTGAGCAATCTTGAATATCCACGTAAATAAATTTGATCTGCCTTGGAATCGGTGAAAATTCTCGACAGCTTTTAAAAACACCTGTTGAGTCAAATCATCTGCAACCATCGGATTCAATTTCAGCGAAAAGTACGTGCAAATCCTTTGACGATACAGCTCATAGATGCTTTCAAAGTTAGTGATACTTTCCTGTTTATCCGGATAAACAGGTTTTGTGTCATGAGCTCCTGACATGGTGAGAACCTCCTCTTGATTTACAATGAATTAGACACCAGAGAGAGTCAGAAAGCCACATAAAATAAAAAAATATGTATTCGTCCTTTTAGGCTTGTTATTTACAGGACTAATCAGCCTTTTTGAAATCATCTCTTTAATTTTATATCTTTACAAATGAATAATGATAAGCAAAGATTGGAGTAGTCTACAAGCCACTGCTTTCTGCAACACCTATAAGTTAACTAGTTCTCTGAAATATCACAACGATCTGGAGGGAATCACATCACGTATCCGCCTCCCAACTGAAGGAGTGATAATCATGAAATACACCAATGCTTTATTATCAAGCATCATTGTTTTAGGTAGCTTAGGCACGTTATCCACTGCACCAACTTCGTTTCATACTTCTGATAAAGTAGCACACATTAATGCTGAATCAACTTCTAACAACTTTTCGACGTATCAGAGTATAGCTAAGTTCAGGAAAACAATAGGCTCAGATAAAATTGTCTGGAAAGGTGACAACATCACTGTAACCGCGAACACCTTAAATCTAGATGCTGCTGCCGACTTTGACCACAACATCATTGACACTATCGCGGTTGCTCATGGTAAAGACAAACACATCCTACATACGGAAGACTTTGGAGTGAATTTGGTGGATATCACAAGTGTTGCTGAAGCTCCATCTAATGAATGGATTGCTATCCGAGCAGAAAAAAGTGCCGGTAGCAATCTTATTCTCGTGAACTGTAAAACAGGAAAGTACATCATTTTAAATGAACGTCTTGAAAAAACAGGTAAACACGATGTCGAAACCATTTCATCATATAATTGGTCACCAAAAGAAGACATCATTGCATTTGATTATGGAAATACGGAGAAGAGCATTTTAGCAATATACGATACAAAGAAAGACCGATTTGTTTATCTCCCTCGGGCAACCAACTATATTAGCACCGGTTTAATTTTGTGGCATAAGAGCGGAAGAAATATGGATTACATTAGCGAGTATCCTTCAGATCAATGGATTCTTTTCAGATACAATACCGAAAGCAAAAAAGTTAAACCTGTAAAAAAAAATGACTCGGAAAGAATCTCAGCAGTGGTTTAAATTAGATAAATAACATCATTATTTAACTCCCCTTCCTTTATCCCCTACCTACTGACAACAGTTCTCTTGTCCATATTTTGTAGTAAACCGATTTTCTTTACGACTTTTATGTCGTTTGTAGCGTTCATATTAGTGAACGGAAATTTATAGTAAATTTTGGTTTTCATAAAAGAAACAGGAGGTGATTGGTTTTTCCCCCGTTAGGAGTCTAGTACTACGCAAATTAAAACCGAGGTGTAAAATGAAGAAATCCATAATCCTGTTACTATTCAGTACGCTGCTACTCTTGCTAATTCCCCTGCACACCCATGCAGCTAAGAATCAAACTAAAATTATTTTAGATGGCCATGAGCTAGTTTTACCCCATGATATTGAAGTCGTTAATGTAAGAAACAATATTATGATTCCTATTCGGGTAGTCGCTGAGAATTTAAAATTCAACGTGAAATGGGATCAAAAAACACAAAATGTAAATATCGAACAAGCTTCCAATGCAATTTCCTTGACCGTTGGAAAGGATCAAGCTACAGTTCAGGACATCACCGTCAAACTTAATATCGCTCCACAAATGATCAAGAATACGGTTGTTGTTCCCCTACGTTTTGTTAGTGAAGAGATGGGTCTAAGAGTGGGCTGGAATAACAAAAACAAGATTGTTACGCTAACCAGCAATAATGTATCTCAACCAGCTTCACCTTCTCATGGAAATGATGCAGGCACTAACCTGGTTCATGATATAACGTATGCCAATAATCAACTCGTCGTCTCATTAGACCATGAAGTTGCTCCAGTCATATCTACACTAAAAAATCCCGAACGGATTATTTTGGATTTCCCATCCACCAACTTCGGAAATATGGGACAGGTCCCCTCTGGAGGATCCATGGGAAGATTGGATGTTGACGAATTCCCAAGTGTTACTGAGATACGTTATTCTCTTTTCAAAAATGAACCTCCTCAAGTTCGAATTGTAATCGAATTAAACAATATAAGTTCGGTGAATTACACACAACAGACAATCGCCGGCAAATTTATCCTTGATCTAAGTATGGCAAATGAACCTGCACCTGCCACTCCTGTGAACAGCGGCAAAAAAATAGTCGTTATTGATCCGGGACATGGAGGAAGTGATCCAGGTACAATAAGTTTTACCAAAAGGCAGGAGAAGCATTTTGCCCTTGCTTTAGGGCTAAAAGTGCAGGCTCTTTTAGAAAAGGAACCTGACATAGAACTAATGATGACTCGGGAAACGGACATCTATCCTACAAGACCGGAACGTGTCAAACTTGCCAACGATCTTAATGCAGATGTGTTTGTATCTATACACGGTAACAGTGTAACTGCTGCTCCTCAGATATCGGGAACTGAAACGTATTATTACCAACGTGAGAGTAGTAAAGCACTGGCGACTCTCATCCATAAAAATCTGATCCATGCCTTGGGATTTAATGATCGTGGCGTTAAGAACGGAAACTACCAGGTTATCCGAGAAACCACGATGTCTGCGGTTCTTCTAGAAATCGGATTCTTAAGCAACCAGATGGAGGAGGAGGCTATGATGTTAGAAAGCAATCAAGATAAAGCAGCACAGGCCATTGTTGACGGGATAAAAGAGTATTTGAAGCTATAGGACAGTGAATAATTCAAGAGGATGTGCTTCTATGAAAAAAAGAATCTATGTGGCTATCGCAATATGTGCAATAAGCATACTAGCGGTAGGCTGTGGCAGCAAACCTACTTCTTCTAGTCCAGTGCAGGGTTCCGATCCTGCTAATACGACACCAGCGCCAATAGCTAACCCAAGCGAAGAAAATGAAGAATCTCAAGAAATTGAGGTTTTTTACGCAGATGATCAATTATTACAAGTAGAGCAACGTAAGAAGGAGATTACATTCAAAGATGACTCCGAAAAATACAGTAAGACGTATGCAGCCCTTCAAAGTAGTGATCAAACCGAACTAATTCCATTGTGGAGTAATATTGAACTGCTTTCTGCTACTTTTGATCAAGGGAAATTAACGCTGGATGTGCATATTCCGGATGAAGCAAGATTGGGGTCTGGCGGGGAGCTTTTAGCGATCGATGCTTTGAAAGGAACCTTTTTTCAGTTTGATGAAGTAAACAGTATTGATTTGCTCGTTGATGGAGATGCAACTGACAGTTTAATGGGTCATGCAGAATTAGAACATCCACTAACCCGTGAATAGGTCCATCCGATGGAACATACAAAGCATGATTTAAAAATAAGAGCCATTCGCATCAATACTTTGCGAATGGCTCTTATTTTTTTGGTAAAAGTGGACTTGCACTTCTTTTTGGTCAGGGAGTTATGAAGTTCCTTTTTGTTTACTCGCCTGCATCTGTTGGGCAAATCTCATCATCTCTTCGAACTCTTCCTCAGATACGGCATCCCCATCGTTGCTTATGTCTTGTACAATCGGAATTTCGGGCTTAGCTTTGGTTCCTTTGCCGTATGTACGGGTACGGGTTCCAGCTGCACCAGCAGCCTGTTTACCTTTGACCTTGGCCTGATCACGAATATATTGCACAGCTTTCTCATATGAGTTCACCTGTTTGAGCAACATGTTGGAGGCAATGGCCTCAACGAAGTTACGGTTAATCCGCTGCTCTCCGCCAGATACAAGTAATGCCATCAGATAATGAATCAATACATTGATGACTTCACCAGGCAACTTGTAGCTCAGATCAATTTTCTCAAATATATCAATCAGATTGTCCGGTACTGCACCTGGGAAGAACGTCTGCAACAGCCGGGTATACGGCTCGTTACGCAACATCATATTGTATTGATGAATATCACACTTCGTCATAAATTGCGGGGGTACTTCGACGTAATATTCCATCTGTACCCCATGCTCAACAGGTGGTTCACCGGAGTCTTCTTTCCGCTCTGGCTCCTCCATATGCTGCCTCAGTGCCACGACCTTGGCTGCCTGTACAGTCTGTTGCTCATGGCGCTTCTTCGTCTGTCTGAACTGCATGCTCGCTTTATGCTGAAGATCATCCAGAATCAGCTGGCCCTGTGGAGTGAAGATATCATCTTCATCCAGCAGACGGCATACATCCTGCACACTAAGGTTGAACTTGTTCACCACATAATTCACAATGCCCAGTTGTTCATGATCAAAACGCAACTGTTCTACATGACGGCGATTGACCGACTCGCGCGGAAAACGCAAAATAATGTCGGCATAGTTCAAACTGTTTTCTTCCGCTGCATCGTTCGTGCCTGTCCGCTGAGCCGTAGTTGATACTTCCGACAAAGCCTGCTCCAACTCGTAATCAATCACATGGGTATTCAATTCAAATATATCGTAAAAGGGAACGGAAATATTCTCTTTGTTGGCTGCCGGATAAGGCGCGTCCCCATTTTCCACTGCCGAGAACCCGGAACGCAGGGAAAGGACGGCGAATTTGCCAATCTTGTCACGAAGCAGCAGTGTCAAATGCTGTGTCCGGAAAAACTCTGCCGGAGAGAGCGGCGGTTGCAGCTCATATTCGTAGATGTAATCATCATTTTCCGGTATATATAGCCGTGAAGTCTGAAGTAGCCCCACTGCCTCAAGCTTGGATGTCTGCTCTAACAAATATTTGCGCCCTTTCTCACTTGGCTCTAGCCCAAGTGTCATGAACAGCCTCCGTTGCTGTTCAAGCGGCGAATAACCGACCTGTTCACCGGGAAGATGCTGAAACAACAGCCGATACAAGCCAACCGCAAAAGCACCTACCATGGGCTGATATGCTCCTGTAAGCATACGGTCATCCAGGGCGCTAAGTCCAAACTCCCTGTATACGCAGTAGCGATGATGTTCAGTATAATGGTGCAGATTCTTCATGCGCATAGCCTGATCTCCTTCTCCCCAAAAGTATGTTTATCTATTCTATCATAAATGTCTGATCCTCAAATGTTCAAAAACAGGTAAAAAGATGGCCTGTTCTCGCTCCGTTTCGTCCTAGGTCGACATCATTCACGTTTTCGCCGAATTAAGCAAATTTCTAAAATAAAAATGTCGAGTGCCGCTAGAATACTATAAAAGCTGTAGCCGCAGAATACAAGGGAATATCTAAAGAGAAGGTTCTCCAGATGTATATGAAGTACAAGTGTACAATAAACCTTCTAATATAAATGAACAGCAAAAAAGCCTTCCCTTTGTATTCGTAAGCGTTTACGACAAAGACAAGACTTTTACGCGATTACAGTGGCATGTGTTACCTCGTTCCAACAATCTAAAACATTCTGTACCCACCCAAACGTAACTTCTGGATCGTCCAGCCACTGATTACCGCACCAGCCAGTCCAGCGATGCCCGTCATATAGTCCACAAGCTGGAAAGAACCCAGATGTGACATCAGAGACGACGAATGATCCCATAGAGAGTATACAACAACAGGCAGAATTACAATGATGAACAGATAGGAAGGAAACCAGGTTGTCTTCATCAGCATGTTCAGAATGAAACCGATACCAAACATCATAACGAAAAATAATACCATTAATACCAACACAGGTATAAATTGCATCGGGCGACACTCACCTCTTCTTTCACACTTTCGGGTTTCACTTCTGGATAGTAGTTAGTGTACCGCAAAAAATGTGGCGAAGCAACGAACTTTCTGGACAAATTTCCCTATATTTATACTCTGTTCATTTGCCCTTCTGCTTCATGTTGGGATACAATGTAAACGATAAAGCACTCACCCGTCCCTTATAGTGCGTGTTCAAAAAGACTGGTTTTCAGTGCGGACTTTTTGAACAACCTCTTATAGGGATTTGGAAATATACCTTGCAGGAGGAACACAACCAATGAACGAAGCCGCATCAACACTGGAGGGCTGGTATGCCCTGCATGATTTTCGCTCGATTAACTGGGCCGCCTGGAAAGCAGCAGATGATGAGGAACGTGCTGTAGCGCTGGACGAGCTGGAGGAATTCTGGAAGGAATGGAAAGAAGTCGAGAATTCATCCCAGGGAAGCACGGTCGTTTATACCGTAGTGGGACAAAAGGCTGACCTTTGCATGATGCACCTGCGTGAAACGCTGGAAGATCTGAAGGCTGTTGAAAACGCATTTAACAAAACGATGTTTGCCCAATACACAACGAAGTCGTATTCCTACGTTAGTGTAGTGGAACTGAGCAACTATCTTGGCAAAGAAGGCGAAGACCCGATGCAGAATCCGGAGATTATCGCCCGTCTGAAACCCGTTCTGCCACAACGACAATACATCTGCTTCTATCCGATGAACAAAAAACGTGAGCTGAATGACAACTGGTACATGCTGTCCATGGACGAGCGTCGCACCATGATGCGCAGTCACGGCATGATTGGTCGCAGCTATGCGGGTAAAGTGAAACAGATCATTACCGGCTCTGTCGGTTTCGACGATTGGGAATGGGGCGTTACGCTATTTGCGGATGATGCACTTCAGTTCAAAAAACTTGTCTATGAGATGCGTTTTGATGAAGTGAGTGCCCGTTATGGCGAATTCGGTTCGTTCTATGTGGGAAGCCTCTTGAACGAAGAAACGTTGGAAGACATGCTTAAGCTGTAAACATAATGCAAAGCACAATAAAGCACCGCGACATCTCCTGTAAAGGATATTGTCAGCGGTGCTTTATTGTGTATCAATATTCTACTACCTCAAGCTTGATTTAGATCTATATAGTTTGAACTATTTATTTATACAAAAACGGAAAGGACAGAAAAAACCTGAAAAAGCGAAGCTACAAGCTTTCTGAAAGAAAGCTACATCGGAAGCATAGGTTATTCTGTCATTGAAGTGGATGTGTAAACATCTTTAGTCCAACTTATATAAAGTCTTAATCTTCATCCTCCTCATCTACCGCTTTCAGCGATTCGAGGAATTCGGCAGTGGCCCGGTCACGGTCACGCCCCTTCTCTTTAAGCCGCTCAATCGCAGGCATAATGAGAATATCCACTTCTTTCTGCACAATGTAGGCCAGATCATATTGATCCTGTTCCTCGAGATAACCACCGACCTGCATCAGGGCGTTGTATCGATCCAGCTCTTCACGTGTTAAAAGTCCCCGGACCTGAACACTGCAATGTCTCATCCAAAAAACCGCCCTTTCTTCAGGACTAGCGGAATACCACCAATGATGAACAGATAACGCAGATCAACCAGCTTCTTCAACTGAGCCGCTTTCCAGCCCTTGTATTTCTTGCCGCCTACAACAGCAATGGCTTCACCTTTACCCAATGAAGCAACCGTACCCTTGCTCGTAAATACAAAAGGTTGTGGCTGTTTTTTGCGAATGGATGCCACGACGTTCTTGGCACAGTTCACGCCCTGCTGCATCGCAATCTGTGCTGTTGGCGGATATGGACGCCCTTCCTGGTTGAAGACCAGTGAATTGTCACCGATGACATAGACATGCTCATGTCCAGGCGCACGCAGATACTCATCTACCTTCACACGTCCCCGCATCACTTCAAGGCCTGCCTGTTCAAGCAGTGAGTTACCGCGAATACCGCCGGTCCATACGACTGTAGCCGCATCAAGCTTTTCACCCTCACCCACAATAACCCCGTCCGGGAGACATTGCTTGATCGGAACACCAATTTTGAAAGTAACGCCCTTCTTCTTGAGCACATTCATCGCATGCTCTACCAGTTCCGGATCAAATCCAGGCAAAGCTGAAGGCGCTGCCTCTACATTGTAGATGTGCACATGTTTTGGATTCACGTCGAACTCCTTGCACAGCTGTGGAATACGATCTGCAAGTTCAGCTACGAATTCAACACCACTGAAACCCGCTCCACCTACGACAAACCGAATACGATTTCGTTTGTTATCGTTTTTGTACATCGCAAATTGATATTCGATGTGTTCTCGAATCAGTCTGACCGAGTTAATGCTGCGGATAGTCATCGCGTGATCGAGCATGCCCGGAATACCGAAGGTCTCAGGCTCACCGCCTAGTCCAATAATCAGATAATCATAGGATAACGTGCCGTCCTCCAGAATAATCTTCCGATCCTGCAGACGAATCTCCTTCACGGAAGACTTGACCAGATCAATCTTGAACTCATCAATCAGCTTGGAAATGGGCACTCTTGCATGCTCAATGGTATCCGTGCCGGCTGCCGGCATATGTAGATGTGTAGTAATATAATGATAATCATGCCGGTTCACCAATGTGACGTCGGCCTCGTTATAGTTCAATTCCTTCTGCAGCCGCTGGGCTGTCAGAATCCCGCCATAGCCCGCGCCGAGGATGACGATTTTGGGAATACTGCTCATGTCTATACCCCTTCCGGTTTCACTTGCACCAGCCCGATCTTGGGTGAGATGCAAAATGCACATACTTACAAATATTGATGATGTCTTGCCCATTATGACAACAAATGTTAACTTCGCGAATTTATTTAAACGTTTGCATCAATTTCATAACTCACTAAAAATGGATTTTATGAAACTAGATATCGACGTATCGAACCGTTTTGATCTATATCTAGACTTGATTGAAGCAACTAAAGGTTTATGAAATTGATACGTTTGCACGCAAGTTATCGTTTCAAGTTGTGAAATTAACCACAAGATTCTACAAAACACGGGATCTGTCTTCATATTACATATTGACTCTAAATTAGACAAAAAAACACATAGTACAGGTCAAGGATATCTGTATTTCTAGTAAAGATCAAGGTTTTTTTTGTTATTTTTCATAACCTTTCATTTCCAATTTCATCCTATTCTCATCTGATCTTCATCAATTGTTCCCAGTTTCGTGACGCCGCTAACTTTGCAACCCTGAATACACCGTTTATAATAGGAAAGACAGTTCAGCACCCATGCCGGTTACGATACGTAGCCTGCACATTCTTTCTGTTAACTACCTATTAAAATATGAAAGGTGTTGTTGATTCTTGACTGCACAAAATTCCAGTCATGATATGACTGATTTACTTATTATCGGTGGAGGCCCTGCGGGTCTGTTCGCCGCGTTTTACGGTGGGATGCGTCAGGCATCCGTTACATTGGTTGAAAGTATGCCACAGCTTGGCGGACAGCTTGCCGCTCTTTACCCGGAGAAATACATCTATGATGTAGCCGGATTCCCGAAAGTAACGGCTCAGGAACTGGTGAATAACCTGGTTGAGCAAATGAGTCATTTTAACCCGAACATCCGCCTTGAAGAAAAGGTTGTATCGGTGGAGAAAAAGGATGAACAACATTTCGTCGTGAAGACGGATGAGAATGAATATCATGCCAAAGCCGTCATTATTACAGCTGGTGTAGGTGCATTCGAACCACGTCGCCTGGAGCTTGAAGGTGCTGCCAAGTTCGAGAAGAGCAACCTGCACTACTTCATCAGTGATCTGAATGCCTTCGCTGGCAAAAAGGTATTGATCAGTGGCGGCGGTGACTCCGCGGTAGACTGGGCACTCATGCTGGAGCCTATCGCTGAGCAAGTGACGCTGATCCATCGCCGGGACAAGTTCCGTGCGCATGAGCACAGTGTCGAAAACCTGATGAATTCCAAGGTGAATGTCGTTACACCGACCGAAATCACGGAACTTCATGGGGATGACACGATTACCAAAGTAACCCTTTCCCATGTGAAAACCAAAGAAACTCAGGAAATCGAAGTAGATGACGTGATCGTTAACTTCGGATTTGTCTCTTCTCTCGGACCAATTGCCGAGTGGGGTATCGAAATTGACAGTAACTCCATCGTTGTTGATTCCCGCATGGAAACATCTATTCCAGGAATCTTCGCTGCCGGAGATATCACAACATACCCAGGTAAACTGAAGCTGATCGCTGTCGGATTCGGCGAAGCTCCAACAGCCGTCAACAATGCAAAGGTATACTTCGATCCGGATGCCAAATTGTCCCCAGGACACAGCAGTAACATGAAACGCTAGTTTTGCTGAAATAACATATATTGATACAAAAAAGGGTATCTTACTCCTGAGTGAATCCATATCAGGAGGGATACCCTTGTCTTATATATGCCCGCTGTGTAACGGTCTGGTTGTACCGGAGCAGGCTTGCCCCCACTGCCTTCAGGGACTGTTAGAATGCGGCAAATTGGATGATTACACCGGACCATACAGCCCCTACGTATCCCACCCTTCCTCTGACACGGCAGACGAAGTCGAAAACGTTTGCAATCATGTGATGTACTGTCACCATTGTCAGACGAGCACGCCATGGCCTGTCTCACTATGGGACTTGTCCGGAAACCTGTAACATTGCCTGCAATGAGGATCTCTAGTGAAGAATGGCAGATACGTCGGTACCCAGTTTGCGCTTATGGATTTCTGCCAACAGCAGTGCGATGAAATCTCGTTCGAGATTCAACTCAATCGCTTTATGGTAGGAATCCAACAACATCTCATCGGATAACATAGCCATTTCCCGCCACAACCTTTCCTTTTTTTTCCTCAAAACTATCATATCAGAGATTCATATAGAGAACAAGCGTTCTTGTTATCCACAATCATATGTGGAAATCCTGTGCATAGTTTGTTGATAAATGGAAAAAGTATAGAGTAATCAACATGTATAGTGTGGACAATATTTATGCACAGGAAGTTTGTACTACTGTCAGAACGTTTATCAGCGTATTTTTTTTGGAATAAATTCATAGTTTCAAGACTTGTTGCGAGTAAATTACCCAGTAATGTAAAATTTCAAACGGTTTTCATAACGTTTTCTTCTATATATTATCGGTTTTTCTTGAATTTTCTTGAGTTTTCCCATTCATTTTCTATTGAGGTCTGGTATTCACTTCCAAAATCCAAATCTTGCCTGAATAATCCAGTCCATAATCAAATCCAAGCTGACCTACACCAGGGAACTGACTTTCCATAATGTACGTACATGTCAGTGTAAGTGAACGCATCTCCCGGCGTTTGTGCCGACCGGATATATGTGGCAGGGATAAACCAAGAGCTCGCCTTCCTGATAACATGGTGCCACCCTTGCTCAGATTTGTCACACAGAGTCCGGGACGAGCGAGTCGCCCTACTAAAGAGCGGAATACCCAGCCTCGTTCGGTTTTGACAACTTTGACTCTGTAATCAACAGGTCTCCCTTGAATCGTTGCCAGATGAATGCCTTGCTGGATCAAGTACCTGCGTCTAGCCTTTACACGCACCAGAGAGCGATACATCTGGCTGAAACTGGCGAAAGAACGGGTCGTTTTCATATGGGTGTATCGATAAGCCCCACCGCTCGCCGATACCCGAATGACACCGTAACCACCGCCTCCTACAATAGGTTTGACATACACCATTCCATAACGACTGAGCATTTGCAGCAGATTACCCGAGTTGAATGCCTTGGTCTGTGGGATATGGACAGCCGCTACCGGGTATTTCATCAGAGCCGCTGTCTTCCGCCATTTGCTTGCAAGTTGTCTCGACATGGGTTGATCTCCCTCCTTGAAACAATAGTCCTTCCTTATACATACTCAACAGAAGCCTTGCTTTCTTGGATGTCTGTCCACGGCAAAGGCCCCTTTTCCATGTAACCTGTCCCAGGGGTGATGGCGGAAACGGGAACAAGCGCCCGGTTTGCTTTTCAAACAAGTCAATCTGTCGTATGCTACTAAGGAATGGCTTGGAAGGGCTTAAATATGAGGATCTAAGGAGCGTTCAGAACAAATGGAAGCATTTTTCAAATCACTTTATGGCGTAGCCTATTTTGCAATGTCGATCGTTCTGGTAGCTGTTACGGTACTTCTCTTTGTCACAGGTATTCGACTGTTTATGCAAAAGCGTAATCGCGGCTTTGCCGTGAGTTGTCTTATATTTGCCTGTTTCATCGTCTTTATCATTGTTGTTATGCTAACTACGCCCTTCTCTGCCACACCGCCGGGTTCACCGGAAGCCATGGCTGCCCTTCTTCACTTCGGGTAGTTGAACCTCTGTAGAAGGAGATGCTTATGAAACATACTAATGAAACCTTAGGAATTATTGATATCGGCTCGAACTCCATTCGTCTGGTTATATATGAACTGGATCAGGACGCAGCCTATCGCATCATTCATGAAGACAAATACGCTGCTCGTCTGAGCAGCGTTGTTGAGCCAGATGGTACCATCCTTCGCCATTCTTTGGATAAAGCCATCACCATCTTGCGTCAATTCAAAGCGACCTGTGAAGCGTATCAGACCAAACTGATTCGCGCAGCAGCTACCGCAGCCATTCGTAATGCAAGCAATGTCCTGCAGATTATCGAATGGCTGGAGACAGAGACGGGGCTTACCATCGAATGTGTATCCGGAGATCGGGAGGCCTATTACGGTTTCCTTGGTGTTACTCAGTCCATTGATCTGGCAGACGGTTTCGTCGTAGATATTGGAGGCGGCAGCACAGAGATCACGGTCTTTCGGGATCGGAAGAGGTTACATAGCATCTCCCTCCCTATTGGTGCAGTGAATTCACATGCCCGTTACGGGGGCGAAGATCAGTGGACCGAGGCGAATGCAAATGCATTATGCAACGAAGTCATTGAGGCTCTCCGTGGACAGGATTGGATTCGTGAGCATCCCGGCCTGCCACTCATCGGACTTGGCGGCACAATGCGTACACTCGCCAAAGTGGAACAGAAGCGTACCCAGTATTCTTTGCCTGTCACCCATCATTATGAGATCAGTGAGGAAGCGATGGAGAACATCGCTCGCTCCTTGCCACATCTCACCTCGGCACAGCGCAAAAAGGTACCTGGGCTCGCCAAAGATCGCGCAGACATCATTGTGCCCGGTGTACTGATCCTGCGAACCGTCTTCAAGTTAATACAGGGAGATCGTTATGTGGTTAGTGGTGCGGGTCTACGAGACGGGTTATTGCGAGATTACATGGCTGGAGGTCAGCCGGTCGTTCCGGACGCGCTGAAGGACAGTATCCGCAACTTTATCCATTTTGGTCCGCCTATTCCAGAGAAACGTCTGCAACGGATTCATCAGGATACGGTTACCCTGTATACGGCATTACAAGGTACCCCTCCTGATCAAGCAGATGCCCGAATCCTGTATGCATCTTCCATGCTGCACATGGCAGGTAAGCAGATTAACTATTTCCGTTATACACAGCACTCGGCCTATTGGATCATGAATTCAAGTATCTATGGACTTTCTCATCGGGAGACCATTCTAAGTGCCAGTGCAGCTGATTATCATCCAAAAAAAAGAACGCCCCAGCTTCTGAATAAGCACCGGGACATTCTGAAAAACTCGGATGAGCGCCATGCTCATCGTATTGGCTCTCTGCTGCGCGTAGCGGAAGCCATCAATCGATCCGAAAGCATCGCTGCGATTGAAGCAACAAAAGAAAACGACTCGCTGCAGGTGCAATTCACCTGTACAGCTGAGCCGTTACTGGAACTTGATGGCCTGGAAGAGGCTGTCAAGGATCTGAAGGAAGCCTGGGGAGTTACGTTAACGCACTCCATTCAGCAGGCTTCCAAGGGATAATACCCATGGCCTCCGTCTGACTTCTCAGCGGGGGCTTTTCATTTTTTACAAATACATAATTGCCACCAGGCATAAGCTCTCTCGCTTTGACATTATCCATAAGGGACAGATTAAGAATATCGACCAGCATCTTCTTCAGCTCTGGATCAAATACGGGACACATCAGTTCAATTCTTCGATTCAGGTTACGTGTCATCCAGTCTGCACTGGAGATGAATACATCCGGGTTGCCGCTATTTTCAAAATAAAACAACCGTGAATGCTCCAGAAAACGATCCACAATGCTAATGACCCGAATATTTTCACTGAGCCCCTCTACTCCTGGACGCAGACAACATACACCACGCACAATCAGATCGATCTGCACGCCGGCTTGAGAAGCCTCGTACAATTCATCAATCATTTCCTGATGGGATAAGGAGTTGATCTTGGCAATGATTCTGGAAGGTTTCCCTTTCAGCGCGTGCTCCGTTTCTCTACGAATCAGTGCAAACAACTCATCCTTCATACCATCCGGAGCTACGCGGAACGCCTGCAATGCCTTCGGACCGGAGTATCCGGTAATCTCATTGAACAATTCGGATGCATCCTCCCCAATAATCGGATTAGAGGTGAACAGTCCCACGTCCGTATACACTTTGGCTGTACTCTCATTATAGTTACCGGTTCCTACATGGACATAACGTCTCAGCCCCTGCTGTTCCCTGCGTACGACAAGAATGATTTTGGCATGGGTCTTCAGTCCAACCAGTCCATATACTACGTGACATCCGGCCTTCTCCAGCTTACGGGCCCAAGCAATGTTGCGCTCTTCATCAAACCGGGCTTTCAGTTCCACCACCACCGTGACCTGCTTACCACTCTCAGCGGCAAGTGCAAGTGCCGGAATAAGGCGTGAATCGCCATTGACCCGATATAAAGTCATCTTGATGGCCAGAACTCTTGGATCTTCCGAAGCCTCCAATATAAAATCAGTGACTGGTTCAAACGATTCGTACGGATGATGCACCAGCACATCGCGTTTGCGCAGCAGCTCAAAATGACTTTCTCTTGGCAGAAACTCAAGTGGGTAGACTGGCTTCACCGGACTGTATTTCAGATGCGAGAAACTTTCCAGACTGTCCACGAATCCCGCCAGAAAACTCAGATCGAGTGGTCCATCAATTTCATATACCGGGTCCTGAATATCAAATTCATCCTGCAATTCCAATAAGGCATCCGGACGAAAATCCTTGCAGACTTCCAGTCGTACAGGAGCCCCGCGGCGTCTGCGTCGCAATTCTTTTTCAATAGCCTCAAGCAGATCTTCCGCTTCTTCTTCATTAATGAACAGATCCGCATTGCGGGTCACTCGGAATTCCTGTGCAGCAAGTGAGATATATCCGCTGAAGAGTGTATGGATATGATGTTTGATAAGGTCTTCAATCAGTATGAATGTTTTCTTTTTGCTATTCGCCCGAATGGGAGCCTGAACTACCCGCGGCAGATTGGAAGGCACCTGAACAATAGCCATAAACGGCTCTCCCTCTTGCTCCCCTTCCTTCTGTAGCATCACGGACAGATAGACAGACTTGTTGTGTACCAGTGGGAACGGGCGACTCTGGTCAATCGCCATCGGTGTGAGTACCGGAAAAATAATTTCATGAAAGTATTGGTCCATTGCGCGCTGCTGTGTCACATTAAGATCTGTATATTCCTGAATGTTCACGCCTTTCTTGGCGAGTAGACGAATGAGTTCACGATACGTTTTATACTGTTCGGCGACCATGGTCCCGGTTCGTTTGATCAATCTGCGGTACAATCCCGAAGGCGTGTATCCTGTAAAATCTTTTTGCGTGAATCCGGCCTTGATCTTCTCTTTTGTCTCTGCCACCCTTACACTGACGAACTCGTCCAGATTACTAGCGACAATGCCGAGAAATCTCATGCGTTCCAGCAGAGGCGTTGTTGGATCCTGGGCCTCCTGAAGTACGCGCCGATTAAATTCAACCCAACTCAAATCACGATTAACGTAGTTACCTGTTTTGACGTCTCTATGCATGTATGGCCTCCGAATGTGTTGCATATCTATTCTTGGTTAGAAGTTCTCATATAATTGTACTATTCGTAATCAACATCAAGCGTCAGCGCAGTGTAAACGCTACGTAAAATTTATGTAAATGATACCTCATGGCCGCAACTTTTTCCATCCCTTTACAAAGGTCAATAGACAGAGTAAAGTGAAGTACAGTGTGATTTGGTCCGGTTGCTTGTTCTCATTCCAAATATATTTGATTAAAGGAGTATATAATGAAATCCAACAAACCTAGAACGTTACAAAAAAATATAGAGTTTTTCACGGCTGCACTATCTCAATGTATGGTAAGCGCGTGGCAGGAAGATCCGGCTGGTGTCTATTGCGAGGTCGGTTGTGGCATTGTGGAGCGGATCAGTGAAGACAGTGTACGCATTCGAAACAATGACGGAACAAAGAGCCATTATGCACGAGATATCACGATGTTCCAGACTGAAAAATAATTTTGCTTAAATACGTAAAAAAGACTAGCTTTCCGAAACAAGGTGTTGTATACTCTTGCCACAAGGAAAGGAGGTGCGTCAACATTTCTAATGTCATGTTGAACGTGTCCCTTACCCGATCCACTAGCTCAAATTAAAAGAGTCTGGTGGAGGCGCGGGATACGGATCAATGTTTCAAAAAGCGCCACGGGTAGAAAAGCCGTCTTCGGACGGCTTTTTGTTTTCTCATTTTCTGTAGAGAGGTTGAGAAAACACCCAAAATATTGGAAATGGACCCTTTAGTAGAGCAAACCAGGATGGCTATAATTAGGATGCAACTCAACCTAAATCCGAGGAGGCATCTTGT
The DNA here is from genome assembly GCF_030816325.1 of Paenibacillus sp. W4I10. Taxonomy (NCBI): domain Bacteria; kingdom Bacillati; phylum Bacillota; class Bacilli; order Caryophanales; family Paenibacillaceae; genus Paenibacillus; species Paenibacillus sp. W4I10. The sequence continues at coordinate 6,391,369 of NZ_JAUSXX010000001.1, read as the reverse complement.
AATGTTTAGAAATGTAAGGGGTTTCAAGACATCCATCATGTTGGCTTTTGTTTTGTTATTCACCTCCATCCTGTTGCCCGCAGGTCAGCATGCCAGCGCAGCACCAAGTTTCGCCAAAGGAGCCGACATCAGTTGGGTTCCCGGAATGGAAGCCCAAGGCTACAAATGGAAAGATAAAAACGGGGTACAGCGTGACATCATTGATATTTTGAAAAAAGACTATCAAATCAACTCCGTTCGCATTCGGGTATTCGTTAATCCTTCGAATGATTATGGGAACGGTTACATGAATAAGGATCGTGCGGCTGCACTCGCACAACGTGCCAAGAATGCTGGCATGAGTGTGATGCTTACCCTGCACTATAGCGATTCCTGGGCAGACCCTGGTCAACAGACCAAACCTGCTGCCTGGAAAAACTATACGTTCCAACAGCTCATGGATGCGGTATGGAACCACACTCGTGAAGTTATGACGGCGATGCAAAGCAAAGGCGTTACCCCTGACTGGGTACAGATCGGTAATGAAACAAGCAACGGCATGTTATGGGAAGATGGCAAAGCATCCACCAACATGAAAAACTATGCGTGGCTGGTGAACACAGGCCATAATGCAGTGAAGTCCCTGAGCAGCGGCACCAAAACCATTGTGCATCTGGCAGGTGGAGATGATAACGCCCTCTATGTATGGAACATTGGTGGTCTGATTAATAACGGAGCTAACTTTGACATGATTGCCATGTCCCTCTATCCTTCAGCTTCCGGCTGGAACACCGCTGTGACAAATACGGTAAACAACGCCAAGGATATGATCAACCGTTATGGCAAAGAGATCATCATCTCTGAAATTGGCATGGACAATAACCAGGCTGCAGCTGGAAAAAGTTTTGTTGCCGCGATGAAAAACCAAATCCGCAATTTGCCAAATGGCAAAGGTAAAGGTGTATTCTACTGGGAGCCTCAGGCTACACCAGGATACAACGGCGGCTACGGCAAAGGCGCATGGCAGTCTAATATGATGCCGACGGCTGTCATGGAAGGATTTATTGACTAGAACACGGAGAGGTTAGAAGATTGGATGGGAGCAGTGGTGGGCGTTCCGGTGGCGGATCGTTCTTATGATCGCTGTTATCCCCAGATTTTAATGAATTCCCTTATTAGGGGAAAATCCGGGGATAAAGGCGAACGCTCCGCTTCTTCAGAATCGATTCCGCCCCCTCCACTACGTTGCTGCTTCTGTGTGAGGCACTTCTAAAACCGTGTGTAGTCAAATGGGATTAAGTAGTAAGGTAAAACAAGGGCTGAAGGCGCTATTCCGGTGGGAGTGGCGCCTTTTTGTGATGAAGTGCATTAAGGATGCAGCGTGGTGGGCGTTCCGGGGGCGGATCAGGCACTTCTCAAGCGTGTCGCGATCAATCGAGGAGGGGTGCGCCACTCGGGCTGGAGACTGATGTTCTTTTGGCATACATATGAATATAATAAGTTTATTGAGATAACACATAGGATCAACTTCTTATTGGAGCGGGGGAAAATGGATGAGTTTTTTAAAAGGGATAGGTCAATTGGCTGGGGAAGTTACCGGAAAAGTATTGGGCGGTAGTGTGCGGGTTGTGGGTGAACTTGCAGGAAGTCCTTTTATCAAAGAAATCGGGAACGGCGTAGAGAAAGCCACGATCAATACAGGCAAAACCGTTGGACAACTGGCTAGCGGGACATATGATCTTGCCAGTGGTGCAATTCGAAAAGATGATACCGCCATAGACGCGGGGCTTGCCGATATTGGAGGTGCTGTAACCAATACTGCAAAAGGTGTAGCGATATCAGCCAAGTATGTATATAACAGCGGTAAAGATGTTGTTGTAGGCATGAAAGAGGAAGATAAGGACAGAGTCAAGCTGGGTGCCAAGAATCTTTTAGCAGCCGCTGCGGTAACAACACTCGCTGTCGGTGTCATTGATGCAGTTGATGGGGCTGAAGGTTTAGATACGTAGGATTTGGTTTAGATCACCAATAACACAACAACTGAAGAAATACAGCCTAGCAGGGCAATAAAAATATGGAGACAACTAAATGAGATTTTTTCAAGTAAAATCCGTTGTCTCTTCTGAATAAAACATGAGTAGATGAACACCGTTATCACAACGGGCAGATATAAATGAAGATCCGGACCATCCGTGCTTGGTAATAGTTTATTAATATATCCACCTAACGTCTCGTTGACCATCATGAACCCATATATACTACCGATTATTGCTGAAATAGAAAACTGAAATAGCGTCTGAACTACATCATTCTTTAAAAAGAACCAACCACGTTTACGGTACAGGTCACTAACCATAATATATCTGTCGCCTCCTCGTTTTTATATTACTCTTTTTGGTTATTACTCCTGTATTTTACCATAACGTTGATCAGCTGCCTTCTTAGTTTTTTCATTCCATCGTTTCCCCACAAACGAAAATTGCCCTGTCCACCTTATTGGCAGACAGAGCAATGATGGCGATACCAGAATACCTCTACGTTCCGTTGACCTTAGCAAGTCTCGTGGCACGCATCGATGCGGCAGCGTATACGATAAGCGCTGTCCAGATCAGCGCGAAACCAACGAGCAGAACTGGCGAGACCGTTTCCTTGAACACGAACACACTCAGGATCAGCATGATTGTCGGCCCGATATATTGCACAAAGCCGAGTGTGGACAACGACATTCGAGCAGCCGCCCTTGCAAAGAACAGCAGCGGCAGCGCCGTCACCACGCCGGCTAGAAGTAATTCGATGAACATGGGTGCAGGCAGCGTCCATGCCGTTGCTTTTCCTACTATGGCTAAGTAGATCCAGTAGCCCAGTGCGACGGGTAGAACTACAGCGGTCTCCGAAAATAAACCCACAGAAGCGTCTTGCTTAATCTTCTTCTTCGCCAGACCGTACAAGCCAAATGACACGGCCAGTGAGATCGCAACCCATGGGAAACGTCCGTAGTCGATAGCGATGATAAGCACCGCGACACCAGCAATGGCAATCGCGAGCCATTGTCCACGGTTTGGCTTTTCATGAAGGAAGACAACCGCCAGTAGCACATTCAGTAACGGGTTCAAATAATAGCCCAGACTTGTCTCAACAACATGACCATTGTTAACTGCCCAGATGAAGATAAGCCAATTAATAGCAATTAGCAGCCCACTCGCGGTAAGGGACAGCAGGGTCGAATGACTGGTCAGAATGCGCTTCATGTCACTCCAACGACGTTGGACGGCAACGAAAATCCCCATAAAGACAAATGACCAGACTACCCGGTGCGATAAAATCTCGCCTGCCGGTACATTTTCAAACAACTTCCAATACAGTGGGAGAACTCCCCACATGATATACGCAATGATCGCGTTGGTTAATCCATTATTCATAACTATATCCCCTCTTATTGCTCTGATATCTCAACGGATTATACGCCTCGATCCTCGTTTAAGTAAAGGGGGTAATAGGTCATACAGGAATCCATTCCTAGTTCAAATGACTTTTCTTTGAGCAAAATTCCCTGTTTAGCGCTACCAAACTATACTTTGCGCTTTTTCTTTTTTACTATCATAAAGAGGATAAAGATCGCCGCTAATACGAATATACCTACGATATACAAATCAATGTCTTGCTCAAACATAAACCACATTTTGTGTTCTACGTTCACTTGTTTTTTTGGTGGATATCCTTCCCCGAATAGTTCAGTTGCTTGATTAAGATTATTCATTTCGATAGTCAAACTGCACGGACTACTACTTAATTCGCCATCCACTTCGCTAAAGTATATTAAGTATTTGTTGCCTTCCTTGAAATCAAACCCCCAAGTATAGTTAGTTCCGATAATTAGTTGAGAGTCAACTTCAGTATTCCAACTCCTCTCAGCTTCCACTAAAATATATCTAATTTTCTCTTTTGTGCCCGTAAACCCCTTTTGCTTTAAGTCCACCTTTATTTGCTTTACTTCTCCATAAACAGCTCCCGTATTTCTTTCTAACTCTTCTTGGGGACTTGCCGATTCGGCACATGACAAAGCGTTAGCATGCTGTGCATTTGAGATAAAGAAAACGGTGGATATAAAAAATATTAACGCGAGTATACGAAGCTTCAGTTCTCCCACCTTCTTCTCATCATGTTAATTCGTACATCTTTATTGACCTGTTTAACAGGAAAAATGTTGCATTTTCCCTGGCAGTTAGGTGAATGAAAAAATGGAGCAACCAACTGATCGGACACAGTTGGTTGCTCCATTTGTCTTTATTAAGTTATTATTCAAGACTAATCTAAAAGAAATAAACTAAGATATTTTTCTTACAGCAAACCATAGCTCAACAAAATTCAGTCCTTCTTTAACTCCAGTAATTTCAAATTCCATTCCGTCGACCTGTTCATATCCTGTCGTAGGAAGCCATTCAGTAAAGAATCGTCTATATAAGGTTTCAATGGTTTCATCGAATTTATCCCATGTAAAGGGATCAGATGAAAAGATCGCCCACGTGTGTGCTGGTATCGTTATATTTGTGTAACCATCGGCTTTACTTGTCTCACCTTTAAATGCACACAACATGTATGGGAAAGTATCCTCCCCAGTTTTTTTGTAGCTACATACGGCATGCACTTTATGATAATTCGAATCCAAAGAGTTCGGTAGATTACCGGCAGTTGTAGCAAGTCTTTCAACCTCACCGTTTTCGTGGCTTTGTTTCCATAGTTCTGCCGGTGTTTCTGCACCATTTAATTGAAACACTTTCTCGATTCCAAATATTTCGAAAGATTCTTTTGTTTCGATACGATAGTTCATCGGCTCTTCCCCTTTAATTGAAATAAGGAAGGAAAGCCGAGGATAGGCTTTGAGGGCAATGCCTTCTTCACGAGCCATCGCTGGATTAACACCATGCAACGATTGAAAAGCTCTTGCGAATGATACCGGTGATTCATACCCATACTTTAAGGCAATATCTACAACTCTCCTATCACTATTCTGCAATTCAATTGCAGCCAGAGTTAGCCTTCTTCTTCGTATATATTCCGCAAGTGAAACGTTGGTAATGAACGAGAACATTCTCTGAAACTGATGTGAAGAACAATAAGCACACTGAGCAATTTCCTTCAATTCGATCTCACCAACTAAGTTCATTTCAATATAATCCAATGCCCGATTCATCCTCATAAGCCAATCCATGTCATCCCTCCTCTCAACAAAAGTATAGTTTCGTTAGGTTTTCGTATCGCAACTATTTGTGCGCAATTAAGTTTCGTATCCGTCGAAAGATATATGTTGAACATTTTGTCCGTTAGCTTTGACTTTTTAAGTACCGTATTTCTTTCTCCATTCTTCACTCCATTTTTGAAAACTTTTTCCCGTTACTTCTTCCAATGTTTTACCATCCAACGAATATGGTGCCCCATCCATTGCTGCATTTGGGAAGGATGTCCCTCCTATAACTTTGCCTTCGCAAAGTAATATTGAAACTTTGGATTTACTATCGTCAAACGTTCCCAGAGGATGGTTTGTTACTGTAAAGCTATATACCGATATTTCCATTCCGAAATACTGTTCGGGTTCTACTTTTTGAACCGCCCAGGTCTGTCTATATGGTATCGTTTCCGTTATCCCGTAGAGTAGTTTGTCTTTGTTTAGAGTGTATTTCTGAACTTGACCATCGTACGAAGAAATTTTATAACCTTTTGCCTTAACATATTCTGTGGCAGTCTTTTGATCACCTGTGATCGTGAGTTCATCTATACCCAACATCGTGACCTCGTTATTGCACCCAGCAATGATAAAAAAAACTAGCCCTAATACAATACGGATAGGTTTAAAATACATCAAGTTCTCCCCCCGCAACGTGAAGTAGTTTATTCATTTTTTTGACGATTAGTTTATTAAAATGGTTTCACTATTCTGCCGTTACATTAACAAAAAAGCTGCCGACCCTTTTGATCAACTGCCGAATGGTGTTCATTTCTTTAATGTTTCATGGTAGCGTCACATTAGATCTATTTTGGTTACCTTCACTTTCCTCCAACATGAAACACACCAATTACGGTTTCACCATCCTTGTCATACAGTGGAATATCCCACCCGTCTGGTGATCTGCTGTTCTGTATCGCAATAGCTTCTTCAGGTGTTTTTGGTTGCTCGCCATCCATATCTTTTTTCAGCAGATATCCTTCTGTACCATCCACACCAGTAGCCAAGATTAAATCAGGTTCGGTTTCTGGAGAAGTCGCATATGCGGCAGAACCATATGTCTGTCCATTCTTATTTTTCGGATAGAGAGAAGTGATGTGAATTTGATTCATCGCATTTTTAACGTTTGGATATTGGGATAACCCCGAACCACTCGATTCACTAATCATTAAAACCACAAAGATCAATAGTATAATTCCTTTAGAATACATCTTCACAACTGTTCACTCCCTTATACTTTTAGGCTCGCAGAACATCCGATTAAGAAAAGTAATCCTCCATATAAACATATTTACATCCCATATTTAGAATAATATAACATAGATTCAAAAGCATAGTTGGAAGTTGAACGATAATAATCTAACCTGTCTAACTTTATTGCAGAACCTCCCTCTTCGATAACATAAAAAAACGGACACCGATCTGTGAAGATCAGCGTCCGTTTGTATTTTCCATATTATCATTTAAAAGTGTTACTTCACTTCGCCAACAACGGTAAAACGCTCGTTTTTGTGTTGTGGGTTCTCAATCTCATCAACCAAAGCAATCGCATAGTCAGCATAGCTGATGTAGCTGTTGCCCTCGCTATTCACGAGAATAACATCGTTGCCTGCTTGATATTTGCCGGTGCGTACGCCTTCTGGATTAAAGAATCCAGCCGGGCTCAAGAATGTCCATTGAATACCTGAAGATGCTTGCAGATCCTGCAAGTTTTGGCCTTGGTTCGTTGCAGTTGCTTTGTATGCATCAGGGAATCCTGGGGATTCAAAGAGACGCAATGTCTTGGACTCGTCTGTGAACAGGCTTCCTGCTCCACCCACAACGATCAGACGAGTGTTTGGTGCATCTTTCAGGATGTTGATCAACGCTTGTCCTACTTCCACATGCAGGTTTTCTTTACCCGCCGGTGCACCAAATGCATTTACAACCACATCGAACGCTTTAACATCTTCAGCTGTAAGATCAAATACATCTTTCTCCAGCGTATCCAAGCTTTTATCTTCCAATTTGGATGCATTACGAACGATTGCCGTTACTTTATGCCCTCTGTCTGCCGCTTCTTTCAAAATTACACTTCCTGCTTTGCCTGTTGCACCAATGATTGCAATATTCATCATGATCTCTCCTTTAAATTATCGATATGGTTTATGTTTAAACTTTATATTGTAACTATAGTTGTTACAACTAAGTTTGTCAACCATGATACTTTCAGTACACGCAAAAAAGCCCCTGATATCATGCCCGTGCAAAACGGATACAATTCAGAGGCTATCTATTAAAGAGATTGCAAACTGCTTATTTCAAAACAGAATTGGGAAACCGCTGTACAACTCAGTTTCTTAACAATCCTTATCAGGCACACCCGCATCTTCCTTCGTACGGAAAGAAGATCCACAACCACAAGTGGCTACCGCGTTCGGATTATGGATGGTGAATCCACCCGTCATACCGGACTCTTCAAAATCAATTTCAAGTCCATTCAGATATTTCAGGTTTTCCTTCTCGACTACAACCTTCATGTTCTGAATATCCATATACAGGTCCTCATCGGACTCTTTATCATCAAAGCCCATGGCGTACGAAAATCCGGTGCAACCGCCCGGTGCTACGCCAAGACGCAGGAACATACCAGGTGTCTCTTGCTGTGCAAGCATCTCTTTCAATCTGTCAGCAGCCGTTTCGCTGATGTTAATCATGCCAGGTCACTCTCCTTTTTCATATAAAATCATGTTCAAAAAGGGCGCTTTTCAGTACCAAGAAGATGGGATGAAGATAGAAATGGAGTAGCGGAGCGTAGGCAAAACTACGTGAGCAACGGACATTTCGGCTGAATCCCATATTCGATGCTGAGATGCCGCTAGGCATCCTTCGTAATCAAAAGCGTACTTTTTGAACAACCTTTCATTAACTCTTCTTTAAATTATACTCCACCCCGTCAAGGGTCTCAAGTCATGTTTGCCTCTTTCCGCGTTCCCCCTGTACTCCTTTTTCTTCCCAGTGTATTGAACCCCCGGGACACGAGGTTTATAATGAATAGGTGGTCGCACTGAAATGTCGTTATTTTGTCATGACTTATTCAGACGATGGTCATAATTGGAGTTGTAATTTTTTTCACATTTCGAGACTGTAACACAGTCCCCAATGCATATATGAGTCAACAGACTCCATTTTTTGAAAAAATTTAGCTTTCATATGCAGCACACGCTGCACCGGGTAAATAAGAGTTAGTCCAACTAAGAAGGCGGCAGTTGACCGCATTTTTTCTATGTAGTTCTGTATGCAGATCCTACACACAACTCAAATCCGGTTAAGAACAGGAGGAAACAATATGTCTACATTGGTAACACCGTTCACAGACAAAAGAATGGCTGAAATCGTTGAGAAAGTGCAGAACGGCGTAAGGCTGAGCGTAGAAGACGGCGTATATCTGTATGAAACAGATGATCTGCTGACTTTGGGCCAGCTGGCCAATGAGGCCAACCTGCGGAAGAATGGTAAGAAAGTATATTTCATCGAGAACATGAGTCTTTACTTTACGAACGTATGCGAAGCCCACTGCGCTTTTTGTAATTTCCGCAAAGACCAGGGTGAAGAAGGCTCTTATACATTATCCGGTCAGGAAATGATCGATTATGTGGAACAGCATATTCATCCGGGCGTACGTGAGTTCCATATCGTAGGCGGACATAACAACCATGTTCCTTTTCAATATTATGTCGATTCCCTGCGTGCTTTAAACGAGAAATATCCGGATGTTACACTGAAAGCTTACACGGCAGCCGAGATTGATTTCTTCACACGGATTAGCGGACTCAGCATCAGAGAAGTTCTGCAAGAGCTGCAAAAAGCAGGTCTGAAAACATTGACTGGTGGCGGCGCTGAGATTCTGTCGGATGAATATCGCAAAAAAATGCGTGTAGACAAAGCCAACGTGGATCGTTATCTTGAGGTGCACCGTACAGCTCATGATCTCGGCATGCGTACACATACTACGATGTTGTATGGATCGATCGAATCCTATGAGGACCGCGTCAACCATATGGTGCAGATCCGTGAATTGCAAGACGAGACCAACGGATTTATGGTCTTCATCCCGCTTTCCATGCAGCCAAAAAGTAAAAACGCGAGCATTATGCGTCGTAACTCGGCTTATGAGGATCTCAAAACAATTGCGATCAGCCGTCTGATGCTGGATAACATCGATCATATCAAAGCATACTTCATTAACATCGGTCCACAGCTAGCTCAAGTTGCTCTTGGATTTGGTGCTTCGGATGCACACGGCACGATCGTTCGCGAACGGATTAGTCATGCGGCAGGTGCACTCACACCTGAAGGCCTTACACGTAAAGAGCTCATTTGGCTCATTAAAGGTGCAGGACGTATTCCGGTAGAACGTGATACGTTCTACAATGAAATTCAAGTATACGAATAGGACATAACTCCATCCACAACCAATATTGCACCAGCACCACTCCAAAACGCAGCTTTCATTATAGGGAGACGTTTGAATTCGAGTGGTGCAAACTGCTGAATAATATCTTCAATTTTCAACGTCTACTTTTTAATTATTCAAAACCAAACAAAAGGAGCAGCTATGTTATTGCATAGCTGCTCCACAGTTTACAGCCCCATTTCAGTGGGACTGATGCAGAAAGGAAGCCGAGTCATGAAAAATTTCGTCATTCTTGGAGGCGGCTATGGCGGCCTCACCATCATCAAGGAACTTCTGGAGGGTAAAATTCCATCCGATACACAAATTATTTTGGTGGACCGCAGCCCCTTTCAGGGATTAAAGACAGAATATTACGCACTCGCAGCAGGAACCGTATCTGATTATGACCTGCGTATCCAATTCCCAGTGAGCGATAAAGTCACTTACCGTTATGGAGAAGTTACTTCGATTGACCTGGAACAGCGTCAGATTGAATTTGAAGGTCAAGATCCACTCGTGTACGACAAGCTTGTTATTGGACTTGGTTGTACAGACCGTTTCCACAATACACCAGGCGCCGAAGACTACAGCTGTACCATTCAGAGCTTTAGCAAAACACGCGAGACCTACCTGCGCCTTAATGAAGTCAAAGCCTATGGTAATGTGCATATCGTAGGCGGGGGATTAAGTGGTGTCGAGATGGCAGCCGAACTTCGTGAGAGCAGACCGGATCTAAACATCAGCATTCTGGATCGTGGTGAACGTGTATTATCAGCCTTCCCGCAGCGTCTATCCGTGTATGTGCATGAATGGTTCAACGAACATCAGGTAGAGACACGCGGGCATATCGCCATTTCACGTGTTGAACCTAATGCCATCTATAACCGGGATGAACAGATTCTAACGGATGCTGTCGTGTGGACTGCAGGCATTCAGCCGGTAAAAGTGGTACAGGATCTGGACGTGACCAAAGACCCTCAAGGACGTGTCGTCCTGAATGAATACTACCAAATCCCGGAATATACCGATGTGTATGTCGTTGGTGACTGTGCCAGTGTACCATATGCACCTAGCGGTCAAGCTGCGGAAGTACAGGGTGAGCAGATCGCCCATATTCAGCATGCCCTCTGGAAAGGCGAAAAGCCCAATCCACATCCACTCAAGCTTCGTGGCACACTCGGTGCACTCGGCAAGAAGTCTGGGTTTGGGCTGATGGGCAAAACATCCATGATGGGACGTGTACCTCGTATTTTGAAAAGTGGTGTGCTCTGGATGTCCAAGCGCCATCTCGGTTAGTCGAGATCGAGATCGTCCCATGCATCGGCTTCGGCAACTTTGGCCAGAATGGCGTTATATAGGTCTTCCACTTTGTCCGTGATGACAACTTCGCCATTCACCAGTGCAAATGGAGTCATAGAACATTGGCCGCAGTTGGTGAGGCAGCCGTATTCAATCACGTCATAGTCTGGATTTTCTTCCAGTTGATCCATGACTTCATCTGTGCCAAAATGCATATTATTGGCACAAAATTCAATAATCGGTCTCATTTAAGTTCACCTGCTTTGTTTGACCATTTTAATTTGTGGCCATTTGTAATATAATATAGGAAGGAAAGGAGTTGAACAATATGAGCGAAAACGCACAAAGCACCATGTATGATGAGGTATCTGATGTGCTTGATAAACTTCGTCCGTTCCTGCAGCGCGATGGCGGTGACGTGGAACTGGTCGACGTGGAGGACGGCATCATTAAGCTGAAACTGGTCGGTGCCTGCGGCAGTTGCCCAAGCTCCACCATTACCTTAAAAGCCGGGATTGAACGTGCCCTTCTCGAAGAAGTTGAGGGTGTACAAGAAGTCGTACAAGTATTCTAATCAATCCTTCACGAAATAAACCTCAAGAGCCTTTCGCTTCGCATGAAGCGGAGGGCTCTTTTTTTGTGTGCATATGCAGAGAGTCCATGTTCACAGTCACCTTGACCCGTTTCCACGTACAATCCTTCAATTCACCTTTTAAGTATCCTCGCGCTGTATGGTTGGACGAATCGGATCAAGTCCTCCAGATACATCCATAATGTTACCCGTTATAAAATCAGAATGATCAAGGCACAGATACGTAATCACTCGTGCAATATCTTCACCGCTACCTGGTCGCCCTCTTGGCGTTTCCTCGTCGGTGATGCCTGCCATTTCATCAATCGTTTTCTCTTTGTTCGCACCACGAATGTCACCTGGACATACCATGTTAACCGTAATTCCATACGGAGCTTCTTCAACCGCGAGTGTCTTTGTAAAAGATACCAGACCCACCTTGGCAGCCGCATATACGGCGCGATGAGGCCAAGATCTCGCTTCTCCAGCATGACTGAAGCCAAAATGGATAATGCGCCCCCATTGCTTGCGTCTCATCTCTGGCAATACACGCTGATCCAGTAACATCGGTCCCAACAGATTTCCCTGCACAAGCATCTGGACCTCAGCTTCAGAATAATCCGCAAATAATCGTCGTTCACGGACAAATGGACCTGCGTTATTCACCAAAATATCAATGCTGCCCAGGTTGCCTTCCACCTGCTCAACCAATGAAGAGATATCTTCCACCTTGGATATATCAGCCTGGATGGCAATGCACCGCACACCCTTGGCTATAATCTGAGCCTTTAAAGCCTCAGCTTCTGTTCTGCTGTGTACATAGTTGAGGGCAATATGACACCCTTGATCTGCCAGACTGAGGGCCGTCATTTTACCAAGACCTTTGGCACTTCCCGTTATGAGGGCAACCTTTCCCTTCACGTTCATCCCCCTCTTCAAAGAGCAGTCACTATCCAGTATAAAAGATTTATCGTCCTCCTACAACTCGCTTATCCACAAGGGATTATCCACCTTAAATTCCAAATATATCTTGATTGAAATCAAACACCTATGGTACTGTCGAGGATATAACTCGAAAGGACTTCTACATGAATATGAAGAACAAAAGATGGATATCATTTCTTACGCTTTTAATGTTGAGTTTATTAACAGTTTCTAGTGCCATACAGGTATCAGCGGCAAGTGAGAGCGAGCAAGCGCCTGATGAGTACGATTGGATTACTGGACCAGCATCTGTCTCTCTGGACGGTAAGGCCACCCTGGAAGTCCCTGAAAGCCATTCCTATCTGGATAAGGCCAATACCCAACGCTCGATACTTAACAGTGACGGGAAGCCTAACGGGAATGAAATCGGCAGCCTAACCAGCAATAGTGAATTCGGCTCGTGGTATGTTGTGTTTGAATACGTGAAAACAGGTCATATCCATGATGACGATCAAAATTTGAGTGCCGAAGAACTGTTAAGCAGTTATATCCGAGGCACAGAAGAAGATAACAGAGAACTTGATCCTGAATACAGAACGTACATAACGGGGTGGGAAATCGAACCGGCATATGACAGTACCAAACATCAGTTAGTCTACTCCCTTGGTTTTAAGAATGCTGATCAGCAAGCCATGGTCAATTACAATGTAAAACTCCTGACACGCGAAGGGTACATCACAGCCATTCTGGTTACAGATACGGCTAACTTTCAACAGAGCCGCCAGGCATTCGAGGAAACTGTCCTTAATCGACTTAGCATCAATGCAGGATATACCTACGAGGAGTACAATGCTTCGACTGACAAAACATCCACTATAGGGCTCAACAGTCTTCTGATGGGCGGGATCGGGTATACGGCTTCCCAGAAATTCAGTGCTCTTCTTTTGCTCAAAAAAGGATGGGCCTTGATCCTGATTGTCGTCCTTGGGTTAATCGGTTGGATCAGATACAAGATCAAAAGCTCACACGGAGAAGAAGAAACACTCTCTCCCTCCGAGAGAACGTACCTGCAAGAAGCAGATGAGCAGCAGTATGCTGATCAGAATGAATTATCATACTACCGCCAATCCGGGCATCCATCCAACGCGGAGAAACAAGATAAGCCCTAACCCTTCCCTTATTAATCCCCACGTCAGCACAGATTAAGAAACATAAAATAAGCCGTATATCTCTTCAGAAGAGATATACGGCTTATTCTTAATAGCTTCACATCATATCATACATATCGTGAATTATTCAGTTGCAGGTTCAACTGCACCTTTATAACGTTCTTTGATGAATGCTTTTACTTCTTCGGAGTGCAAGGCAGCAGCCAGTTTCTGAATTGCATCTGCATCCTTGTTATCCTCACGGGAAACGAGGATGTTCGCGTATGGGTTACCTTGCAGATCTTCGATCAACAAAGCATCATTCGCTGGATTCAGGTTTGCTTCAAGCGCATAGTTAGCGTTGATGAATACCAGATCCGCTTCATCCAATTGACGAGGCATCATAGCTGCATCCAGCTCGATGATATCCAGGTTCTTCGGATTGGCTGTGATATCTTGAATCGTAGATGTAATATTTGTGTTGTCTTTCAGCGTAATGATACCTTCCTTCGCGAGCAACAACAGAGCACGTCCCCCATTGGATGGGTCATTTGGAATTGCTACTTTTGCGCCGTCAGCCAATTCATCCAAAGACTTAATCTTTTTGGAGTATCCACCAAAAGGTTCAACATGAACAGGTGTTACAGAAACGAGGTTGAATCCACGTTCTTTATTCTCTGTGTCCAGATAAGGTTGGTGCTGGAAGAAGTTTGCATCCAATTTTTTATCAGCAAGTTGCTGGTTGGGTTGTACATAGTCATTGAACGTAACGACTTGCAAACGAATACCTTGTGCTTCCAGTTCAGGCTTGATGCTTTCCAGAATCTCTGCATGTGGTGTAGGTGAAGCTCCAACTTTCAATTCAACCGTACGTGGTGCACCTGCTGAATTATCTGCGCCGCTATCAGCGTCCTTATTGTTTCCGCAAGCTGCGAGAACCGCAATTAACATAAGACTAAGTAGAGCAAAAGACCATTTTTTCATGTGTAAAACCCCTTCTCTAATCATTTTTTTCATGTGGCGTCCGCATGAATGCATATCCATCATGTTATCTATGTGTTATTTCCTGGTGAAAAATGTAACCAAGCGATCTCCAGCCATCTGGAGAATTTGCACGAGAATAATCATCGACACCACGGATATAATCATGATTTCATTTTGATAACGGAAATATCCGTAGTTAATAGCCAGTGTTCCCAGACCTCCACCACCAACCATGCCCGCCATCGCCGTATAGGAGACTAGCGTAACGATGGTGATCGTTATCCCAGCGAGCAGGCCAGGCAGTGCCTCAGGCAACAACACCCGTCTTACAATCTGTCCGGTCGATGCACCCATCGACTGTGCTGCTTCAATTACCCCCCGGTCAACTTCTCGCAACGTTGTCTCCACCAATCGAGCAAAATAAGGAGCTGCTGAAATAACCAAAGGAGGTATGACGCCAAGAACCCCCGTAGCTGTACCGACAAGTATACGAGTGAATGGAATAAGAGCAACAATCAATATGATAAATGGGACCGAGCGCAAAATATTAACAATCAGGGATAGTATAGTGTAGACTGTCCGTGACTTCATTGAAGCAGATCGGGCTGTCATGAACAGCAGAACTCCGAGCGGTAAACCCAAGATAACGGTGAACAGGCCTGATACACCCAAAATCTGCAGTGTCTCTATGGAAGCTTTACCAACCTCTTCCCAACGAACTGTTGAAAAATCCATCTAACGAAGCACCTCCACATCAAGTCCCTCAGCGGTCAATTCGGATATCGTCCGATCAATCGCATTGGAATCACCTTCGAACCGAACGGTCAGTTGTCCATACGGAACCTGTTTGATCGTAGAGATCGTTCCTTGCAGGATGGCAAAATCCACACCCGTCTTACGAACCGTTCTGGACAAAATCGCTTCATATGTTTTGTTCCCCAGAAAGGATATCTTCACAAGTTTCGAAGCAACACCTGCCTGCAATTCAATGCCTGCATTCGCCAGAGCGGTCTCTTCCAGAGCCAGTCCAGCTTCATGGTCACGCATCATGAAGTCTCGTGTAATCGCATGCTGCGGCTTCAGGAACACCTCGGTTACAGGTCCCTGTTCCACAATACCACCTTGATGAATGACAGCCACCTTGTCACAGATGTTCTGGATGACATGCATCTCATGTGTAATCAGCACAATGGTAAGGTTGTACTTTTCGTTAATGTCGAGCAATAACTTCAGAATTGAATTTGTCGTCTGTGGATCAAGTGCTGAAGTAGCCTCATCACAAAGAAGTACATTCGGATCACTCGCAAGTGCTCTCGCAATCCCCACACGTTGTTTCTGTCCACCTGATAATTGAGCTGGATATTTGTTGCTATGGTTCTCCAGACCAACGAGATTGAGCATTTCCTTCACTTTGCGATCAATGGCATCCTTGGGTGTATTCACAAGCTTTAGTGGAAAAGCCACATTATCATATACCGTTGCCGAAGATAACAGATTAAAGTGTTGAAAAATCATCCCGATCTTGCGTCTCTGTTGCTGCAGTTCGGTTTTGCTCAGTTCAGTCAGGTTGATCCCATCAACCCATACTTCACCCTCCGTAGGCCGTTCCAGCAAATTAATGCAGCGAATCAATGTACTTTTGCCCGCTCCAGAATGGCCAATCACGCCGTAGATTTCGCCCTTTTGGATGCTCAAATTCAGCTCGGATAACGCTGTTGTAGATTTTGCCCCTTTGCCGTACATTTTCGTTAAACCTTTTAATTCAATCAATCGCACTTGCCCCTTTCCAACCACCTACATGTATCTTTACCCGATCTAAAGGAAAACTCCCCTTAAAGTACAAAAAAAAGCCCTTTGCAGATACAAAGAGGGCTCTTCACGTGAAAGAATATACCTTCTCATCTGCCAAAATCGTGTCTTGCACCATTTTGTAGGAATTAGCACCTAACATCTATAACGAATGATACATGTATCATGTCGTTACAAATCGGTTGCCGGGCTTCATCGGGCCTGTCCCTCCGCCGCTCTCGATAAGAAATATGTTGTTGTAGGATTTTATAAGTTCATGTAGTTTATGCTTTATAATGTGAACGTAACTTCCGAAATATCAATTATATCCGCGTAACATTCGATTGAAATTCAGTATATTCCAAGTATTCCGATTTGTCAAAGGGAATTATTTCTTTTCCATATTCTGTTGATATAACGATAAGAGGCTGTTAATGTTTCACAGACCATATCCACGCCCTGACGCATTTCCTGCACATGCTGATTCAGATCCTCCAACTTTACTTTACCTTGCAAGGTCTGATGTAACTGCCACAGGTCATCGTGCATTTCTGAGTTCATGTAGTGAATTTCCATATTACGTCGTTTGCGCAGCTTGCTCATCGGCTCACGATAAGAGTCCTTGATCTGTATTAATTGCAACGCAAGATCATGATGCTCCCTCGCATAATCGAACTGCCTTAACACTGTAAAATAAGAAAAATGCGCTTTGGTATTTGAAGTATTCAACTGGAATATTTCATTTAATACCGTGCCCACCTTATCCAGGATGGCAAAGCAGCGGATAAAGCCATCTTTGTAGAAATACACATACCGTGCATACTCGGCTTTTTCAGTCGCCGTCATATCTTCCGTTGAGCCTGCAACGACCTTATTGCGAAAATGAGCAGCAGCGAAACAGCTTTGCTCCAGTTCATCCAGTGAGGAGATGAGTCCCTGAGTCCACACATACAGTTTCCGATAGTCATGCGTGGGATCATGGTCCACATGCATTTGTCGTTGAAATAACTCAAGCGTATGCGCCATTGCGTCCATCGCTGCCTTCAATTTACCTTCGTTTATACGTGGCTTTTCCCCCAACAACGTTCGCAGCATATCTAACCTCCTCTTTTCCAAATCAACAAGAATTCATCACCGTAAACGTAACACATCATCCATTCCGTGTAATTGCTGCTTGCCATAGGTTGCCCTGATCCCCCTGACATCAAACAAAGTCCACCTGTCCAATGATGTACATCAATGGATGGTGGACTTTCATATTTAGCCCAAGTACCTTTGGATAAAGAATGGATCTATATCTTAGAAACGATTAGCCGGGCGATGCAGCTTGTACACCAGGAAACTCATATACGTTAAAACTCCGAATAATATGGCGATATCCAGCATATGAGCGAGAGCTACAAACATGTATACTTCCGGACGGTTCATTGTCACCATCATGAAAATACCAATGACTACTTGCATCAGGATGAGAACAACGGATACCACGCCAAGGGTACGCATTTCCTTGTTGTCCGGATGATTACGGTAAGCGAAATGACCCAGAATTGCAATAACAATGACGAGCGACGCTGCTGCTGCACGGTGAGCAAAAGCAACCGCTACCCCACCCGAAAGCTCAGGAATAATCTGCCCGTTACAGAGCGGAAATCCGGAACATCCGCCGGCAGAATCCGTGTGGCTCACAAATGCACCCGTGTATACCACGAGATATGTGTATATGGTGGAGAACCAGACCAAATTCCTGAATTTTTTGCTAACCCGAGGGTATTTATTCAGGCGCTCCAATCCGCCATCTTTGGCCTCCTGCCTTATGCCCAGCGCCATCATTAGGGAACTGGCAAAAGCAATCAGTGCAAAGCCGAAATGAAGTGCCATGACTGCTGAAGATTGGGAGAAGACAACGGCAAAAGCCCCCATGATTCCCTGGACGATAACAAATACCAGAGTTAAGAAAGAAAACAATTGCAGGTCACGGCGTGACTTGCCGAACTGCAGAAAAGCAACAAACGAGGCAATGGACAACAATCCAGCCAGTGCGCTTACAGCGCGATGGGAATATTCAATAAGTGAAGCCACGGTATGTGCCGGAACGAGTTTTCCGTTACATAAAGGCCATTCTGTTCCGCAGCCAAGGCCTGATTCCGTTTTGGTTACGATGCCTCCACCAAAAGTGGCCAGAAACATGACAAGACAGGTTAATACGGTTAACCATTTAAACAAAGTTAAGTGTTTCAATTTTTTCTCACCCGCTGTTGGTTTAAGATGGCGAAGAATATTCTCCGCTTGTTTCGGTACTTTGACACTTATTTCACAACTAAATTCATTATACCGGATAAAATGTTCATTGACGTCGCGCTTTGTGACAAAATGTTAACGTCTGGTGAATTAATGACCCACAGGTCATTGGAGTTATGTAATTGAGGGATATGCCAGTTGAATTGGGTCTTAAACAGAATCCTGAACACACAAACGCCATTTCCCTATTTCAAGAGAAATGGCGTTTCATCTAGTATACCCTTTAACAACATGAACCTGTCATACATTTATATAAGTTCAATGAAACATTTACACAATAACGGAGAGGACAGAAATAGCCTGAAGAAGCGAAGCGTTCGCCTTTATCCCCGGATTTCCCCCTAATAAAAGGGATCAAAGAAATCTGGGGATAACAGCGATCAAAAGGTTATTCTGTCATCGGAGTGTCTGTGTGAATATTCATCATTTGAACTTGTATAACATCATTTATGGATCGTGTTGTACACCTCAACTGAGCGATCCAGGAACTGCTCAATCTCTTCTCTTGACTTGCGAAGCTTGTTCACATACCGTATGAGTTCGCGGCCATCTGAATACGCCACAAAGCTTGGAATGCCAAGAATATTCTGCTCTTCACTAACAGTTCCAACCTGATCCACGTCGACCTCAATCAAAGTCAGTTCACGTGCATATTTCTCTTCAACCTCAGGCATAAACGGATCGATGTATTTGCAGTCGCCACACCAGTCTGCCTTGAATACGGCAATCGTCAAACGTGGGGATTGGATAGCTACATCAAAAGCCGGTTTGGAAGTAATCTGTTCCATTCGGTTCATCTCCCTTTCTGTACCTTGTCTTACCCTAAGTGAAGCAAATTGGCGAGTGGAAGTCAAATAATCAGCGCATACTTAGAATAAACCACATGGTCTGTGAATTTAAACCCAGAACATCATGAAAGGATGTCACATCATGACTTCCACCAGAACCGATTCTTCCAGCGAACAGCATCACGGATCCCTTCTGCAGATTGTCCGTTCCATTCCGGGTGCTGCCCGTGAAATCTGGCGTGGCAAACAAGCGGCATGGCAAGCTTCAGCACAGCTTCGTCACCCATTGCGTGACATTGAGTGGGATACCGATACGGCAGCTGCCTTACAGTCTGAGGTGGAGCGTTTGTTACCTGCCAGCGGCAAATCTTTTGCACGCACGGACCAGGTTCAAAGCGCACTCGTCTGCGAAGAAGATTGCATCATTCTGGAAGAGATTAAGACACTGACCCAGGAGCATAATCGGAGTAATATCACCCGCACGGCAGCCTATCTGGAATGTTATGAGCAATATCCCGAACTGCATTGGGCACTGCTGGCCCATATGGTCTCTCGCAACGGCGGATATCACATGACAGATCTTCAAAGTGACTTAATGCATAATCTACAGAATCAAAGCGCTCGCGAGCATATGTATCGGCTGCTGGAGCGATGCAATGCACTCATTTTCCAAGATGCATATCCCCAGCTTTTGCTGTATATGAACAGTCGCCGGATCGGACGAAGCTGTTTCCATCTCTTATCGCACTTTCACGTATCGGCGTTTATGACGCCGTTTTGGGAACGCTTTTGGCTGGAACGGTGCAGTTCACTGCTTAGTGTGGCATTAATTATTAATGAGCAGAACTATATCGAGAGCCGGGTGGTGCAGCACCCTTATTTTCAAAAAGAAGTACTTTCCAAACCCGCATTCCATCTGCATAATCTGGCCGGTCTGAATCATATCGTCTTTCCTCTTGGACGGGGAGCAGGACTCGCAGGACGCGTCATTGAACATTTTGGCAAGTTGGATGAGCGAATTATGTTTGGCAAAGGCCTATATGCCTTGTTGTTTGGCGTGGAGCAAGTACACACACAAGTGTTGGAGTTCGCACGTTTGGTTCCCCATCGTGGCTCGCGCGCTGAATATTGGCCTGGCCTGTTTACCAATCATGAAGACGAGGCGGATGAACATACATTATACGCTCAGGCGTTACTGGATGAGGAATGGCTTCCAGAAGGGCAGCGATTATATAGTCCGGAGCTGCTCTCCGTATGGGGGGACACCCCTTATGAACCGATCACCAGACAGGACTGGCTTCAGACTCGGGATAGTCTCGGTTATCTGACGGCACCCCGCCGCCCATGGCTGTTTGAGATGAGTCACGAACACCGGTATGGCATGCTGAAAACAGCACTGGCTCATGATGCTAAAGCAATCACGCACTAATGCTAAAGATCATATAGAGCAGTCAAAGACGGATGATGTGGATACCCCGATATACCGCTAATCCTTGCTTACGGGGCTAATCTCGAGCTCATTCAATCAGCTCGCTTTATCTATACAAAAAGCCCTGTCCGCTTAACAGCAGACAGAGCTTTTATCCATGAGCTTATATCCTATTTTCACAAAATATTAATGCTTGAATAATGCACTTTGTATTTTTAACCTCTTTGCCCAGCTCCACGTTGAAGACGCATAAGTGGACGAAGAATTTTTTGCAGAATACGGGGGTAACTGCCCAGCTCGTCCTTGCGCAGTACACGCAGCACAACCATGAGAACCAGATACACCACCACCACAAGCACACCAACCACAAGGCAGGTAAACAAGAAGGATACACGCGCTGGCAGGAACAGTCCAAAGATCGTATTCCCAATCCAGTTCGTTGCAAATCCTACACCTGCTGCAAGCAACACTGTAATGATAAACCCTTTCCAACGATCTCCCATGATGGAGAAATCAACGATTTTGCGAAGGACCCGCAGATTCAGGTACGTGATGACCAGGAAACAAAGGGCCGTTGCAATAATAATGCCGTAAATGCCAAAGATCGGCGCAAGGATCAGACTTGCAATCAGTTTGATCACAACACCTGCTGCGACACTGATCATTGTAATCCGTGGTTTCCCTACCCCGAGTAAAATGGAGTTGGTGGTCATCATCGTAATCTGGAAAATGGTACCGAATGTTAACAAGGCAATGATCGGCGTTCCATCCAGATTGGTAAACAGCAATCCGTTGACCGAATACGCAGCTGCACAAAGTGCAATGACAATCGGCATACCTGTCAGAATTGAAATACGCAACGCAAGTGTAACCTGACTCTTCAGATGCGCTTCATCCTTGCGGGCAAATGCTGCCGATATGACAGGCACCAACGATTGACTCAAAGCGATAGCCAGAATCGGAGGAATACCCGCAATACTTTGGGCTTTCGCACCCAGAATCGCAAGTACACCAGTCGCTTCTTCGAGTCCGATCTGGCCACTAAGCAGTGGTACCACAAGGGATGAATCGATGAAGTTAATGGCTGGAACTGCAAGTGAGGACAACACAATTGGAATAGACAGCTTGAAGATATCACTGTAGATGCCTCGCATCGGTAACTGCTCTGCACGTTCGTAATTCAATTGGGCCGCGCGGTCGCTACGACGCAACTTCAAGGTGAAGTACAGCATGACACCAAAGGCACCCACACTTCCTAATACCCCACCAAATGAGGCACCCGCAGCAATTGTTTGGTCATCATAATTCCATTGCAGCATGACATAAGCCACGATAATGGCTGTACCTACACGGGCGAACTGTTCCACAATCTGTGAAATGCCACCCGCTGTCATGTTGCCGCGTCCTTGGAAATATCCACGCATCATCGCAATGGCCGGGAAGAGCAACAAGGCTGGAGCCAAGGCGCGAATGGCGCTGACCGATGCAGGTACTTTGGAGACATACGTGGCATAATAAGGTGCCGCGAACCATAATAAAGCAGACATGACTACCCCGGCAACAGCCGCAAAGATCAGGGCTGCACGGTAGATCTGTTGAGCTTCACCCGCGCGTCCGAGCGCATAGCGTTCCGATACCATTTTACTAAGTGTACTCGGTATGCCCGCCGTTGCTACAGTTAACAACATTAAATATACCGTATTGGAGATCGTAAACGATGCGTTACCGACATCTCCAAGGATATGCTCCAGCGGCACCCGTTGAACCAATCCGAGTACCCTCGCGATCAGCGCAGCTGCCGCCAGAATGAGCGTACCCCTAATGAATGTTTCTTTCTTAGACAAACCAATTCCCCTTCTTTCCTCCACACCGGACGTGCATCCCGTTGAAGCTAATCCTGAACGTTTAGGCGAATCTTACCACCCAGATAATAAAGAGAACAATCATGACGATTTGCAAAATAATTTTCATCACAGTACTCGTAAATAACCCCACGACCGAACCAAATCCAACTTTCGACGCTTTGGAAGGTGAAGACCCTCCGATCAGTTCCCCGATAAAAGCACCGATAAATGGTCCCAATACCAGTCCGAATGCCGGAATGACAAATGGGCCAATGATAACACCAATGGTACTCAGCGTGGTCGATAATTTGGAGCCACCGAACTTTTTCACACCCCATGCGCTGACGACATAATCAGCCACAAACAACACAACAACAATCAGAATCTGGATGATCCAGAACCACACACCAAACGGATCAAAGCTGAAGAACCAGCCGTAGACCAGAAACGCGAAGAAAATCGCTACAGCACCAGGCAGTATGGGATATACCGTTCCAGCCATCCCCACTGCAAACAGCAGCACAATTAAAATCCAGGCAATGGTTGCGAGCAAAGGTTTACTCCCCCTTCAAAATATGTTCACGGATCACTTCGACGATGCCGTCTTCATTGTTACTCGCTACGATCAGATCAGCCGCTTCCTTCACCTGCTCTTGCGCATTGCCCATTGCTACACCCAGACCCACGGCCTCAATGACAGCCAGATCATTCAGACTGTCTCCGACAGCAACAACTTCGGACATCTCGATACCCAGCAGTTTGCAGACTTCCGCTACACCACTAGCTTTGGATACGCCAGCAGGGTTGATCTCAATATTAACGGGTGAGGAATTTGTCATTTGCAGACCACCCATTTGTTGCAGTTCCATCATAATCTGGTGACGCACTTCATCCACTTCGGTATTAAAGCCGAATTTCAACCATTCCAGACCTTCAATATTGTCCGTCCAGCGATCACGGTTGAACAGCTCTTCCACGGAGTATGCCCAGTACCAGCTGTTATATTTCTCACCAATTTCCTGCATTTTGCGAATCAATGCCGGGTCCATCAGATGACGCATATGCAGATCATGCGGAGCTTTCCAGACCTCACTACCGTTAACGGTAACCATTGGTGTCTCCAGTCCAAGTTGAACCGCATAAGGCATCGCGTGGAATACGGCTCTTCCCGTTGAAAGGCACACATGTACACCCCGACGAATGGCAATCTGAATCCACTTGGCGGTCTCCTGTGTAATTTCATGATTATCGTTAAGCAATGTTCCATCCATATCCAATGCAAGCAATTTGTATTTCAGTTCACTCATACAGTAGTTCCTCCTAGGTTGTCTCTCTCTCCAAGTTGAACTCATGGATATCCATCAGGGGCATTACGCGGGCAGAAAACCTTTCGAGTGGTAGTATCTTTGTTTTAGAATTACCTTTTTCTTTAGTGTATTGAGATTATACGAGGTAACCGTTACGTGTACGGATCATCTTCCGATCGCTGTTGTCTCCGAATTCTCTAGATTCTCTCTTCTTAAAGGTTAGAAATTCGGAGACAGCGTATGCTTTCGAAGCAGCTTTCTTGCAGAAAGCTTTCAGGCGAATGCTATCGCTTCTTCAGATCGATTCCGCCCCCTTCACTACATCACCTTTGTATCTAAAGCTCATAACACCTAACATCAAGAAGTAAATTCATAAACAAATATCCCTTCTCTAGGTCCTTTCTGCCCTCTCCGTACCCAATGTATCTCCAGTTCAACTTAAAGGTTCTCTTTATCTATTTTAAACATTCTTTCACAACAAGATCGCCCGGCATCCGTAAAAACGGACGCTCCGGACGTCACAGCTAACGACATTTTACCACAGATCATCTGTATGCAACAAAATAACCCGCTCAGGATTACACTTCGAAGTTATTACATTTTATGTAATGTATAATTTCCTAAATAAAAAAACGATCCACCTCCTACAGGATGAACCGCTTTTAGCTTAACCTTTGTCACTCTGCCTGTTTTCCAGCCTAACCCGTAGCCAAGATTAAATATAATTATCCCCTGTCCGCTCCTCTGTCTGGTTTGGATACTGCAAACAAGGATTGGGACATCAAATTCATAGCTTGTTTATATACGTTATGGGCTGCCTTTACATCACCAAGGAACCCGCCCATATGCAGGTGGATTACACCGTGCAGCGATGCCCATATAGTACTGACAAGAGTTTCGGTCTCTTCCTGGTCCGAAATCTGTCCTTGCTTCTGGGCAGTGCTAATTAGAATCAGCAAGCGGTGTATGGCAGTCATCGTTCCCTGCATACTCTCTGCATCCGGCTTAAACTCGGCAAAAGCCCCTCCGAACATCAGCTTGTAGTAGCTGGTATAATTCTGCGCAAACTGCCAGAAGGCTTCCCCCAAATCCAGTAAATGATGCAAGAAGTCAGAGGACGGCGGCACTTCTTCCAAACACTTGGCGAGCAATTTGCAGCCCTCCAGATACAACTGCTGGGCCAGACCCTCTTTATTAACAAACAAACTGTAAATGATCTTGGTAGAGCAGCCCATCTTTTGCGATACTCTGCGTACAGTAACAGCCTCCGGCCCTTCTTCCTGCAAAAGGGCTGCTGCCGCATCAACCACAAGCTTACGGAGATTTTCCGTGTTTTGGAGGCGAGCTTGCTGATATGTTTTTAATGCCCGCCCCTTGGATGGTGAGGGCTTGTCTTCGTTACTGATAAGGATCACCTTCATTTAGTTATCACGTTTCTGACCGGAAACAAAGTTTCCGACTTCTAACAGGCATTCTAACCATTTGCAGAAAAGTTGTCAATGAAGTCATCCTGATAAAAAAATAATTTGACACAATTGTTTTCTTTTGGTTACTATGATTCTTATAAGAAACAGTGTTACCAAAAATGGTCTCATGCTCATTTTTTAAATTTTCATTATTTTTTTGGAGTTTAAGGTAACATTGTTTCTTTAAAAAAACGACGTATTATTTAATGCTCTTTGGGTGGAAGAATCGTAACCGTCGCGTGCAATTTCTATTTCTGTGCCAGGCTCGACGGAGATAACTCTCTCAACGTGAGTAGTACAGGGGGATAACGCCTCTGTCGGTACGAAGGACACACCGGAACATGTAGTGGCAGTTAACTGCACGCTATGAAAAACGACAACAGAAACATTATTAGGAGGATTAATATGTCAACAGAACAAAAACAACGCAAACGATCCACTGGTCAACAAATTCGTAGATGGAGCCTGACCCTGCTAGGGGTAATTGTGCTGGGAATCATTGTATTCCTGCTAATGCCCGCCCCGGTAGAACCCGCTGTTTGGTCTGCACCTACTGCTCCTTCTTTTGAGAAGGAGGGTCCCTGGAAAGAGAACAACAAACTTAGCTCCGCTGAATTGGTTACAGACCGCGCGAAGTTCCCGGAATTTATCACTTTTGATAAAGAAGGGCGACTGTATGCGGGTGACTCCGACGGCAAAATCTACAGAGTAACCTTTGACGCCGAGGACAAGGCACAGCCAGCAGAGGTATTCGCCGATACCCACGGAACACCTAACGGCCTGAAATTTGATGCTGCCGGAAATTTGATTGTGGCGGATATTCAGAAAGGGCTCCTGTCCATTGACCCGAACGGAAACATCGAAGTACTAACCACTGAAGTAGATGGGGGGCCGATCTACCTGGCGAACGAACTGGACATCGCGCAAGACGGATCGATTTATTTCTCCGATACCTCTAACTATGGCAAAGTCATGTTCAAAGAAATTGCCGAGAATAAACCGCATGGACGATTGTTGAAATATGATCCACTGACCAAGCAGACGACCGTTCTGCTTAAGGATTTATATTTTGCCAATGGGGTCGTACTGTCTGCCGAAGAAGACTTCGTGCTAGTCGCAGAATCGTATCATTATCAGTTGACCCGGTACTGGTTAAAAGGCCCCAAACAAGGCACCTCTGATATTTTTGCGGAGAATCTGGCTGGGTTTCCGGACAATATCACCCGTGACGCACAGGGACACTTCTGGGTAGGGGTATTCACAACCCGTCTGTCTTTTGCCGATTACATGCATAGTCACCCTTGGTTAGCAGCGACGATGTCCAAAGTTCCACAGTCCTTGTTAAATGGAGCCAGTGCCCCGGTGAAACACGGACTTGTTGCAGAATATGGACCAGAAGGAGAGCTTATTAGTAGTTGGCATGATCCGGAAGGAACATTGTATGGCATCACCACGGCCGAAAGCCAAGGGAAATATTTATATCTCGGAACCGCACCGGGAGGAAGCCAAGGGGTTCATCGGGTGCCTTTGAAACCGTAAGGATTGTTATATTCTTCTACCTCATTTCAACTTTAGGCATCCCAATAGCAGCTCACTCCAGCAGGAGGGGCTGCTATTGAATTTTTCTTCGTTTACAGTCCAATCAAAAAAACCGCCTGCAAAGCAGGCGGCTAACAATCTCTATGAATTAACGTGCCGCGAATTTGCGACGAGCGTATCGGAATATGATGCCGTGTTTCGGTGACAGCAGCAGTGCAAGAACAAATAAAATTCCAGCAACAGCTACCATGCAGCCCGCGATGGAAGCATCCAGGGCGTATGCCATGATGTAACCTCCAACCGAGGATGCTGCTCCGATCAGGACGGCATACAGAATCATTTTTCCCAGACGATCTGTGAGCAGATAAGCCGTCGCCGCAGGTACAATCAGCATACCCACCACGAGAATCGAACCAACACTTTCAAATGAAGCTACGGACGTCATCGAAACGAGTCCCATGAGCAGATAGTGGAACAGCACTACTGGAATGCCGCAAGCCGCAGCCAGCGCCGGATCGAAGGCACACAGCTTAAACTGTTTGTAAAACAGCCCAATGACGACAAGGATGACTAGCAAAGTAATACCCAGCATCCAGACCGCCCTCGGCCCGACATCCGTACCTCCAAGGGTTAGTGTATCCCACTGTACATAAGCGATCTCACCGAACAAAACACAGTCCAGATCCAGATCAATATGCTGGGCGTTCAGACTAATCAGAATGACACCTACTGCGAAGAGTGCAGTAAACACAATTCCGATTGAGGCATCAGACGAGAGTCCTCCCGCCTGCAAACTCTGTATGAAGAACACCGTCAGTAGTCCAAACACCGTTGCACCAAGTAGCATCCACAATGAATCCCTGGAACCGCTCCACAGGAAAGCAATCGCAATACCGGGGAGAACCGCATGGCTGATCGCATCACCGACCAGAGCCATTCGCCGCAGAATCAGAAAACAACCGAGGATGGCGCAGGCGGAAGATACCAATACGGCCGTCAAGATAATCCAAAACGTTGCCATTACACCTCCCTCCGTTCCTGCTGATTTCGCTGTACAGCGAGAGTGTGAAGTGTAGCTCGCTCTTCACGCATATATGCGGACTTCGCCTGAATACTACGCAACCGTCGAGCTAATAATCCACGACGCGGAGCAAGCAAGGCTGACCCGGCAAACAACACTGTAGCCGCAAGAACGGTTACAGGTCCTGTCGGCAGATTAGGTACAAGCGTACTGAAGATCGTGCCTGTTGCACCACTCAGTGCACCAAATATGCCTGCCAATACCACCATCAGTGCAAGTGAGTCGGTCCAGCAACGTGCCGCTGCTGCTGGGGTTACCAGCAAGGCCGCAACAAGCACGACACCAACGGCTTGTATTCCGGCCACCACCGCGATTACCGTCAAGAGCAGGATGAGCTGCTCTAACATGGCAACTGGCAGACCCATACCACGTGCAAATCCCGGGTCAAAACTCACCAGTTTGAATTCCTTGAACCAGGCAAGACAGGCAATCAGTAATACAAGACATACGCCACCCATAACATACACATCCGTCATGACCATGGATGCCGCCTGCCCAAACAAATATTTATCGAGTCCGCTTTGACTTCCGCTCGCCCCATGCTGGATGCGCGTCAGCATCACTACACCAATCCCGAAAAATACAGTCAGCACAATTCCCATCGCCGCATCCTGCTTGATTCGGGAGTAGCGTGTAATCCACGAGATTCCGAAGGTAGCGACAATACCGGCCACCAGAGCACCGAACAGGAATAAGCCTACAGACTTCGTTTCCGTCAACATAAATGCAATACAGATCCCAGGCAGAGCAGCATGAGCAAGTGTGTCTCCCATTAGGCTCTGTTTACGAAGAAAGGTGAAGGAGCCAATAATTCCACTACTGAATCCTAATAACAGACAGCCAAGCAATATCCAACGTGTATTGGGGTCAGATAAGATGGCAACGATCCAGTTCCACATGTACTACACCTGGCCTTTCTCCGTCCGGCTTCCGATCATCGCAATCCGGCCTCCGTACGTCTCTTGCAGTGTATCCGGTACAAATACTTCACTTGTTGGTCCACCTGCCACCAGTCGTCCATTGAGCAGCAGCACATGGTCGAAGTATTCCTCGACTGTCGCCAGATCATGGTGAACAACCAGTACCGTCTTGCCTTGTTTCTTCAACTGTTCCAAAAGCGAAATGATCGCTTTCTCTGTGGTGGCATCGACACCTGCAAATGGCTCATCCATGAAATACAGATCTGCGTCTTGCACGAGTGCCCGCGCCAGAAAGACACGTTGCTGCTGTCCACCGGACAGCTGACTGATCTGGCGGTACATGTAATCGCCCATGCCAACTTGCTCCAGGCAGTGTGCCGCCAGGTCCCGCTCCTTTTTCCCCGGACGACGGAACCAGCCCAGATGACCATACCGTCCCATCATCACCACATCAAGCGCATGCGTAGGGAAATCCCAGTCCACCGATTCCCGTTGTGGCACATAACCGATGCGGCGACGTTGTTCCCGGTACGATTGTCCGAAGATCCGTACCTCTCCATGCATCTTCGGTACCAGTCCCAGAACAGCTTTGATCAGTGTTGATTTCCCTGCGCCATTTGGGCCAAGAATACCGATGAGCTGTCCTTCCGGAATATCGAAGGATACGCTGCTAAGCACCGGCTTTTTGTGATACGCAACAGCCAGATCCCTCACACTAAGAGGAGCCGATGTTGGCTGCGTTCCCTGCAAGTGACTATTGTTCAGTTTCGTAGGAGTTTGTTCCAATAAAGTTGTATCTTCCATAATCCTGTAACTCCTCTCTTCATGGTCATTATTTCAGAGCTTCTACAATCGTCTCAACATTGTGGCGAATCATACCGATGTATGTGCCTTCTTCCGTTCCCTCAGCCCCCATGGCATCCGAGAACAGTTCTCCACCAATGCTGACCGTATGTCCTTTTTGAGCTGCTCCGGCAATGATGGCTTCCATCGCTTTTGCAGGCACACTCGATTCAACAAATACTGCTTTGATATGGTTATCTACGAGATAATCCCGCAGTTCGCTAACATCTTTTGCACCATATTCAGCTGCTGTACTGATCCCCTGAAGCCCCATCACTTTCATGCCATAAGCCTGACCGAAATATCCAAATGCATCATGCGCCGTAACCAATACCCGGCTTGCTTCCGGAATCTCCAGAATCTTCTCACGGACCTCGGCATCCAGTGCTTCGAGCTTCGCCAGATACGCCTCTGCCTGAGCTTTGTATTCTTCCGCATGGTCCGGGTCCGCCTCCACGAGCGTATCGCGTACGGCTTCTGCCGCATGCATCCAGTGGCTGACGTTAAACCAGACGTGTGGGTCATATTCGGTACCGCCTGTATCTTTGCCTGAGTGTAACTCCTCGACTGGAATAGTCTCTGTAACAGCAGTAACCAGCTTGCTTGAGGACATTTTCTCCAAAATGTCTGTCATTTTGCCTTCGAGATGCAGTCCATTATAGAAAATGACTTTTGCTTGTTCCAGTTTGCGAATATCACCTTGGGATGCCTTGTACAAATGGGGGTCAACTCCCGGGCCCATTAGCCCGGTAACATCAACATATGCCCCGCCTACCTCACGTGCTACGTCAGCGATCATTCCCGTTGTAGCGGTTACTTGTAGCTTGCCACCACTGCTCGTCTCTGCACCACTGGAACATGCCGTAAGTACAATAACCAGAACCAGAGCCGCTAGCGTAATGAACCCCCTCTGGATACTCCTCATTTTCACCATTAACAATTCAACCGTCCCCTTTCCCTCTCCTAAAATACTTGTCTACATCTAATTTTGTTGTACAAGGTATTAAGTTTTAATCAAGACTAATAATGTTTCCCTTGTGCAAATTTTATCCGAAGCCAAAAAAAAAGGCAAGGGCTTATTTCCCCTTGCCTGTCCAAATTCATATGTTGTTCACATCATTAACCTGTTAGATATGATGTTAAACGAGCTACACCTGCCGCATTTCTTATACATTACTGGTTGTCTTTTCCTTCGTCTTTCTTACCTTTCGGCGTTCCATCTAGACCATACACTTCATCGTATGCATCGAAAATTTTCCGTGCAATCGGCGAGGCACTGACTGACCCGAACCCACCTTCCGGTACAACGACAGCGACAGCAAGCTTCGGATTGTCCCGTGGTGCAAAGGCTATAAATACACCATTCTCTTTCTTGTTCGGTCCGGTCCCCTGCTCTGATGTTCCTGTTTTCCGAGCATAATCGTATGGGAAACCGTCAAATGAACTTACTTTGGTAACCATTCCTTTATGAACTTCATTCCAGTACGCATCGGCAAAATCAACTTCATTGAGCACCTTAGGTTTGATCTCTTTCACCACATTGCCGTCCGCATCACGGATTTCCTTCACCAGATGTGGTTCCATCCGCTTGCCCTTATTGGCAAGCATGGTCGTGTATTGGGCGAGTTGCATGGTGGTGTACTTGGCTTGTTGTCCAAATGAGGCAAACGCCAAACGTGTTAGAGCTGATTCGTCTTTATTTTTATATTCTAGCCTACCCAGAAATTCATTAGGCAGATCTACACCAGTGGACACACCCAAGCCAAATTCCTGCATGTGTTTGTGCCAGACATCGATGCCTTTCTCTGAGCCATAATTACGTAACAAACGTTTACCCACCATATCAATCATGAAGGCATTGGAGGATTTCTCAATCGCTCTTCTCGCCGTAATAGAACCATTATAAGCAGAATGCGAGTTCTTCACTTGTCGTCCGTCTTTCCCCAAAACCGCATATCCCTGATCGTGATAGGTCTCTCCTGGTGTAAATAATCCCTCTTTTAATCCAATAAGCACACTTAGCGGCTTGATTACTGATCCAAGAAGTACAACGGATTCCGCCCGACTAGGCTTGTCATCATTCGGTGGGAACGACTCGGTGGTTCCATTCCGGAACACATATTTGATTTTGTCATAATCCCAATCGTTCGGATCATAATCCGGCATACTCGCCATAGCCACCACATTCCCCGTATCCACTTCCATGGCTACTGCGTATCCGGTAATTGCCTTAGGGAGTCTTCGCAATTCGTCCGTTATTGCTTCTTGTGTGGCCATCTGAATTTCCTTGTTAATGGTGGAAACCAGACTGTAGCCTTTCTCCGGTGGTGTTTGTAACATCGTTCCATCTGGCAGATTACGTGCGTCAATATCAATGGACTGATATCCGCTTCGTCCACGGAGTTCTTCCTGGTATTGCAGCTCAAGCCCATCGAACCCAACCTTCTCTTCTTCATGATAGACAAGCCCTGGATCACGCTGGGTACTTGCCCCTTCACGGATGGCCTTATATTTGGCAATGGAATCTGGTGCACGTTTGAACTCTCTGGTGTAACCCACAACCTGAACCGCTACGCCATCCGGGTCATATTTTCTTATGTTTTCTTCCAGCACCATAACGCCCGGATAATCCGCTTTTTTCTCCATGAAAAAGGCAATTTCTTTGGTCGATAGATCCGACTTCACCAGCCGCGGCACATATCCAAACGTTTTCTGGTAATCCAGATCCAATCGTTTGATGATCTCTTCCGCATCCGGCTGCTCTTTGTCCCCTGGATTAAACTGCTTAAACACAGCCGCCAGATCATGAGCCAGTTCCTCTGCTTCCTGTCTACGTTCATCGTTCCGATAATCCTCATATAACAGCACATACAGGGACTGTACAGGTTCGGAATAAGCCAGCGCGACTTCCCCTGTCGCATCATAGATGGGACCACGAACAGGTGCGAGTGGAATGTCTTTGGTATTACGACTCGTTTCCATATACGTCAGTTCAGGACCTTCTACAAACTGCACAAAGGCCAACCTGAAAATAAGGATACTGAATATGACAAATGCCGCGAAAAAAAACAGATTCAGCCTTGCGGTGGAAGGCTTGTTGACGGGTGTATCTTCCTCAGTCATGGGTTTCTTCCTCAATCGGTTAAACATGTTTTAAGCCTCTCCCGTTCCTCTATAAAAATAAAATATGTAATCCGTATTGTGAACGTGTTCAATCCAATATTTAATCCTTTCTCATACAAGTCTACCAAAGGTTAGCTGTCACGTCTTTCAATTTTTGGTTACATTTTCGTAAACAGAAACGTTGCACTACCCCATCTACCGATTTCAATGTAAACACTGACATATCAACGTTGTCCCGTTCTCCAGATCGCGTTTACCCTTCCCTTATATAAACGTGATACAGCTCATATGGTTACATATTAATGCAACTAATTAGTTCACTCTTACGATCATTCTCCACGTAAAACAAAAAAGAGGACCCACGAAGGGTCCCCTCTGTAACCAATGCCTCACATCACTGTGTGCCTGATTCCGAATCTGAATCTTTATTTTTGTCTTTCTTCGGTACACCGTCGAGACCGAATTCCTCGTCATAGGCATCGAAGATCGCACGTGCAACCGGAGCCGCACTGCTCGAACCAAAGCCCCCTTCGGGAATAACCACAGCGACAGCAAGCTTTGGATTATTACGTGGAGCATAGGCGATAAATACCCCGTTATCAACGGGTTTTCCACCTACTACCTGTGTCGATGTTCCTGTTTTTCTGGCAAAGTCATAAGGGAATCCACTAAATGCCGAAACTTCGGTGGCCATGCCTCGTTGCACTTCATTCCAGTAGGCGTCGTTAAACTCTACCGTGCTGAGTACCTTCGGTTTTACCTTCTCGACCACATTGCCTTCCGAATCACGGAACTCCCTAACCAGTTGTGGCTCCATACGTTTACCTTTATTCGCCAGCATCGTCGTGTACTGAGCAAGCTGCATCGCTGTATATTTCCCTTGCTGACCAAAGGAGGCATACACCAGCTTGGTCAAAGAACTCTCGATACTGTCCGGACCATATTCTTTGCGCCCAAGATATTCATTAGGCAGGTCAACACCTGTGGAGATACCTAACCCAAATTTCTCCATGTATTCGTCCCACACGTCGACACCCTTTGCACCATACTTGGAATAAAGCTTTTTACCAATTTCGTCAATCATGAACACGTTCGAGGAATGACGAATCGCATCACGAGGATACATTGCACCATACACATGCCCTGATGAGTTCTGCACTCTGCGATTGTCTCCACCAAAGGTCGTTGAACCTCTATCCGAATATACGGTATTTGTAGTGAAGAAACCTTCTTTCAAACCGATCAATACACTGAGCGGTTTAATTGTGGAACCAAGCAATACAACAGATTCCGCCCGTTTACCTGAATCGTCTGGCGGGAATCCACGAATAGTACCATTTTGATAGATATATTTTATTTTATCGTAATCTTCCGTGCTTATACCGCCAGTTCTCCATACGTTAGTATCATAATCCGGCATACTGGCCGCAGAAACAATTTTCCCAGTATCCACTTCCATAGCAACCGCAAAGCCTGTTTTGGCGTTCGAGTGTAATTTACCCGACACTGGGTTCCGATGAAGCCAACTCAACTGATCCAGAATGGCCTGTTCTGTTTTCATCTGAACGTTCTTGTTAATGCTGGAAATCAGGTCGTAACCTTTCTGCGGCGGGGTAGAACCTGCTACACCTTCAGGCAAATTACGCAAATCAACATCAACGGATGTATATCCGCTTTTGCCGCGGAGAGCATCCTGATATTGCAGTTCCAGTCCATCAAAGCCTACAAATTCATTCTCCGTATACACCAGGCCCGGATCCGTTTGCGTTTTATTGGCCTCGTCCACCTCTTTGTATTTATCCAAGGACTTCGAACTTCTGAACTTCTTCAGATAACCGATGGTCTGAACCGCTACCGTATCCGGATCGTAGAATCGTACACTCTCCTCGACGATCTGAATACCTTTGAACTCATCCTTATGTTGCAGGAAATAAGCGACTTCT
The DNA here is from genome assembly GCF_030816325.1 of Paenibacillus sp. W4I10. Classification (NCBI taxonomy): domain Bacteria; kingdom Bacillati; phylum Bacillota; class Bacilli; order Caryophanales; family Paenibacillaceae; genus Paenibacillus; species Paenibacillus sp. W4I10. The sequence goes on along the minus strand of NZ_JAUSXX010000001.1, from coordinate 6,356,439 downwards.
CCCTCGGACAGATCACTCTTGATCAGACGCGGCATAAAACCGTTCGCTTTGCGGGAGTTCAAGTCCATCTCTTCAATAATTTTCTCCACTGTAAGTGACTCTGAATCCTTCAGCTTGTACTGTTCAAATACATCATGCAACCGGGTTGCAATATCCTGCACTTCCCCTATGTTAGGATTTGGTTTCCCATCAACATCCCCATAGTTTTTATACAGCGTCAAGTATAGCGACTGAATGGGCTTGGAATAAGCCAGCTTCACTTCACCTGTGGAATCATAGATCGTGCCTCTCACAGGAGGAAGTGGTACATCCTTGGTAATGTTACTGGCTTCTTCCTGACTAAGCTCCGGCCCTTCCACGAATTGCAAAAAGGCCAAGCGTACAATAATAACGCTAAAAATAACAAAGGAAGCGAAGAAAAATACGTTCATTCGGTAACTGAAGCGCCGTTTGTCCGTAAGTTCATCCTTCTCATTGGAATGTTTTTTCATCCATCCTACCTCTTTCATGACTTGATGCATACCGCTCAAACTGATTCTTCACGGCATGATAACCTGGCAACGTCGTCATATTCCGGACCCTTGTCCGTTGTATTGCTAAGCTGATTGATCCTTTAGATGGGTGTCGGCAAAATTCGGAGGATTAAACCAGTCTCCACTGATCGCCCATGTCGGGTCAAGCGGAACCCAGCTCTCGGAATCACTCAAATACACCTCATTCCACGCATGCGGACCGTACCCTCCCTGGCCGTTATAACCAAGCCCTGTAACAACTTTGACTTCAAGTCCTTGTGAACGGGCCATTACGGCGTAAAGACGGGCATAATCAATACATACGCCTTTGCGTGTATCAAATGTATTCTGTGGATTCTGTTCATGCCATATGCCCTTTTGCTCATAGTCATCCACTTTACCATAGTCATACTGAATACGTGAACCTACCCAGTCGTATAGCGCTCTTGCTTTGGCTTCATCTGTCGATTGGCCTTTGACAATCTCAATCGCGGCTGATTCAATATCCGTCGGAATATTATGGTCAATGACTTCATATTTGCGTTGCAGGATGCCGCCCAATTCCTTCTGCACAGCCTGCGTAAATACGGGTAGCTTGTCCTTGATAAACGTGCCAGACAACGGTTCGATAACCGATTTGGCCCCTTGCATATAGATCGGAGATGCTTCCACATATCGGCTGAACATGCTCCCGGGGTAAAGACTGACAATCATGAACAAGACCGCAATGACAATCATACCGCGGACGGAGCCTATGATCGTGCCAATGAATGCACCCGTCAACCGACTAAACATACCTTTAGGCGCACTTTCCTCGGCTGACCCCTGCCTGCTGCTAAAAATAAATGAAGAGAGAAACCCGAGAATCAGTCGGATGAGTCCATAGCTTAATACAAATAACACAGCGAACCGCATTAGTGGAAAATCTGCAATCGCCGTAACCAACGTATAATACATCTGTTCCCACCGGTTCAACTCACGATTAGGCATGGCAGAAGCATACTCAGACAGCCACTGCTGTACATATGGTGCAAGCCACAATGTTAAACCGATCGACAACAGAATACCAATGACCGCCATAATGCCATCCATCAGGAACCCAAAGAGTCTGCCTGCTGAACGCGAAGCCCCTCTGGACCAACCCTGCAATAATGAAGCAGCCACAATCAGCAACAGCATAATCGTGATGCCATTCAATTCCTTCAGGCTGTCCAGCCAATTCTGCAGCACGTACCGATTCCCCCTTTACTACGATGCTGGTGCTGTTTTGTTCTCCTGTGCCTGTTCGACAAACGTACGTATAGTTTCATTGTCGAGTTTCCATTCGCCAAGTGAAATTCCGCGGAAGGTCACATCAACTTTATCCGATTGAGTTCTGCCCTTAATCTCCACATTGGGACTTGTGATGGTGAACGCTCCATCCTGTCCTTTGACGTATTTCGCTTTGGAAGCCTCTTTAAGCATCATGCTGGTTGCTTCCTTCTTCAATGTGTCCATCGTGCTGGATTGTACGTCTGTCACTGTCTGTTTGATCTGATCAATGGAGATGCCGCTGTATATCAGTAGAGCCGCAATAATGATGATGGCAATCGCCCATTTCAATACGGTTTTGACCACATTCAGAACAAAGAACAATATGATCAATGCAACCACGATCACCAGCCAGTTCTGCATCACAAACTCTTTGATTACTTCTATGTTCATGACTACACCTTCCGTATTAGAATTCATTCGTAACACTCCCGAATATTATACATGATTTCCGAAGCTGCTGTCAGCTAAGCCCTCTCCCTTAAAAATAAACGGTCTAAGTTCGTCCCGCCGGGCGTACAAGTAGTACCATGAGGTTCTGCCGGGCGAACGGGGAACACGTTCAAGACCTGTAGTTTGAACAAGCATCGCTTAACAAGGAGGGGCTTATGTGAAAACGGCCATCTGGCTATACCTGTTTTTGTTCCTTGCTGTATTTGATCTGCACGCCCAGTATCCCATTCTGACCCCTTTTGCCATCTCGCTGGGAGCCGCCCCTACCTTCATTGGCTGGATGATGGGCATCTATTCCTTAACGCATCTTCCTGGCAATCTGATTGCTGGAACACAAATCGATAAACATGGCAGTCGCCGCTACATTGTATTCAGTCTGCTCGGTGCAGGATTCATCCTGCTCCTGCAAGCCTATGTCCAGACACCATGGCAACTGCTGGCGCTGCGTTCCATCAGCGGGTTTGTGCTGGCCTTCCTGTCTCCTGCATGTCTCGCCCTGCTTGCACAGTTATCCAGCGATCCGGTGAAACAGGGGAAGTATATGTCAGGTCATGGGGTAGTACATACCCTCGCATCTGTGGTATCGCCAGCAGCCGGTGCGATCATTGTGGGTTCCATGGGATTCTCTGCTACATTCTCAGGATTGGGCTATCTGCTTATTCTCACAGGTGTCATTGCTTTTATGACCATGCCCCGCGGCATCATCAAGCAGCATGAGAAAGTAACGGTACCTGCCAAACCTGACGTTTTACCAGCAGATGCCACAAGTGCATTCCTGCCGGTGTCCTGGCGATACTTTGCCTTGCCTCTGGTGATTGCCTGTGCTCAAGGGATTCTCTTCTTCGAATTACCCCTGCGGGGAGGAGGACAATCGTCCATCATGTCTACCGGACTGCTGTTCTCTATAATCAGTATTGGGGCACTCTTCACACTCAGCATGTTATTCCTCAACCGGTATTCCCCCAAGCTGCGTCTGGTTGCGGGCGTGCTGTTAATGTCCTTGTGTTTTTTTGTGATGGCAGCCATTCCGCAGGTTCCGTTGTCCACCGTATTATTTGTACTTGGGATGTCCAAAGGCATCATCTTTCCAGCTATGGCAACCCTATTTATCCGTCTGAGCGGAGGAAGCAAGTTGGGCCGCATTTTCTCGCTGCAATCCATTGCCACCTCCATCGGCTCTTTCATCGGCCCCATCACAGCCGGGCAACTTCGTGTCGGGTTATCACCCTATTTCATCGCCTTTGTTTTATTAATGATTGGTATGCTACTGCTTCCATACTATACATCCAGACGCGAAGCCTCCCTCGCTGATCCAAAAAGTATATTGAATTAGGCCTGTATCAAGCTCTTCTTCCCTACCGTTATGATAGCAATTAGGCCAGTATTTTCATTAGCTTTGCATCATTCCCCCATTTACAGCTAAACTATATAAAATGGACTAACGTTTTACACACGAACGGAACGACCTAGGGGGCATAAGCGCTGTCTTCAAGATTTCAACTTTTTCTTAAATATCATCATTAGATATGCACGATCATTGGAAGTAGTGAAGGGGACGGAATCGATTTTGAAGAAGCGGTAGCGTTCGCCTTTGTCTCCATATTTCAACCTATAAAAAATAAAATCAATCAGAAATTTGGAGACAACAGCGATCGAAGGAACGATCCGTAACCGTAACGACCACTACTGATCAGAATTAATTCCTGATGTATGTGAAGAAGAATTTAGAAATCAGACGTGCTCCTGTCCGCGTGGTGAACAGTGTAAAGAAAGGAGTCCATTTTATATAATCAGTCGATTTTCGCTGCAACATTTCCCGGGGAATGTCGACATAAGCTCTCGAACAAGAGGTGAATATCATGCCTATTCATGTCATTGTGGAAGGTAAGAATGACCGAAGCAAACTGAAACGTTTGGTTGGACCCGAAATCAACATTCTATGTACGTTTGGAACACTTAATTCCCTCAAGTTGGAGACCCTGCGCAAGCAAGTCGGTTATGATGAAGTCTTTTTATTTATGGATAATGACAGTTCCGGCAAAAAAATTAGAGGTGTACTTCGGGATGCTTTCCCGGATGCAGTACAGATGTATACTAGACGAGGATATGCGGGTGTGGAAGGAACACCTGATGAGTATATCATTGCCCAACTGGAAAAGGCCGGGTTAGAGACATACATCCAATACCCTGAACATCCTTCCTTTTAAAATGAAATACCAAAAGGCTGCCTTTGGGTTGATATCCAACCTGAAGGCAGCCTTTTCAGTATGATGATCAGATGATTATTCCTTGATCAGATTACGAATATCCTCTGCAATGACAGCTGGCACAACGTCCTCTGTATTAAATGCGTTATATACCTTGCGCAGCTGGTTGTTCTCATCCACCAACCCGATCATGTTCATATGGGCAAAATCGTCCTTATTCTCTCCTTCGATCAGGATCTGGAATGAATCCCTGGCCAACTGTTTGGTTTTGTCCATATCCCCTCGCAAGAAGTACCATCCGGAATAATCCGCGTGGAAGCGGTCCGCAAACGTCTTAATCTTCTCTCTTGTATCGACTTTCGGGTCGAATGAAATGGAGACAAATGAGACATCTTTACCGAAGGTGTCGTCCTCTTTCAACAGATCCTGCACCTGGGATAATGTAAACGTCGTAATCGGGCAGACATCCGGACAACTGGTGAAATAAAAGTAGAACAATCGGACTTTCCCTTGAGTATCCTCCAGTGATACCGTACTGCCATCTACATTTTCCATGGAAAAGGATTGGATTTCACGAATCTCGGGTAATTTTTCCTTACTGGCAAATACGGTGCCCCACATCAGATACACAGCCATTATCAGTGCGAGCCCGAGCAGCATCCATGTCCATTTGTACTTTTTCAGCATCTTCCTCGTCCCTTCTATATCTTCTCTTATGAATACGCATACATATGTGAACCCAAAATCACGTTTGTTTCGCTTTATCCATACTACTGTGACATATGTATTCAAAGAAACCTACTTATTATGAGATTCTATATTATTGTAACGGTTAAAAGGAACAATGCCCATAAATTATTTTAGTGTTGTATATCATTCGAATAGTATCGTACGTTCTCTGGCGCTTTTTCTCACTGTATCCGATATAAAGTTTATCATAGGAACTGCCAAAATAGTTTGACAAACTACGTACATTTATTGGGTATGTCACAGGAAATTGTCATAACTTCGAAATTAGGGATGTTTTGCATCCTGACAGACGGATATTATACACTATATATGGGTATCACCTAGATAGAGAAGTAATATGCCTTAGAACGATACACCACACAAAGGAGACGTTTATGGATACCTCTACACATTTTGTCATGGGGATTGGTTTAGCCGGTCTGGCTTATGTCGACCCTGTTGTCGCGGCTAGTCCCATGCTTGCAGCTGCGGTAATGGTTGGCACGATCGCCGGTTCCCAGGCCCCTGACATCGATACTGCGTTACGTCTCAAAAGCAATTCGCTTTACATTCGGAATCATCGGGGCTTGTCACACTCTCTGCCATTTCTCCTGTTATGGGTTTTGCTCATCACCGGCGTCATTGCACTGATATTCCCTGGTGTCCCTATGGGTCACGTTGCCACCTGGACCGCTGTGGCCGTAGGCTTTCACGTATTCACCGATCTGTTTAACACCTATGGAACCCAAGCCGCCCGGCCTTTTACGGAACGCTGGATCGCCTGGAACATCATTCATATTTTTGATCCGTTTCTATTCACTACACATGTCATAGCTATCTTGTTATGGGCCTTTGATCTGATCGCCCCTGCGCCACTCTTCGTTACGTTGTATAGTTTGACCGGTTTATATTATATATGGCGAACGATTGCTCGTGCACAAGCAGTCAGAAAAGTTAGACGTCTCGACAACAGCCCAGAGCAGGCAAGATACATCGTCATTCCAACGATATCCTGGAACCGCTGGCATGTGGTTAAACGAGTTGAGGACGGCAGTTATGTGATCGGTAAAATGGATGGTTCTAATCTGGTATGGAGTCTGCACGCCTCGTCTTCTACTCATGCCGCCGTTGCTGCTTCACGCAAATCACCGGAAGTCAGCGCCTTCCTCTATTTCACCTCCTATGCGGTGGCAGAGGTAGAAGAACTGCCTGCCGGTTACAAGGTCCGCTGGGCAGATGTACGTTATCGACACCGAAAACAATATCCATTTGTCGCTGTAATTGTGATGGATCGGAATTTTGAGACGATTGATACTTATGTAGGCTGGTTAAGCGATGAGAAAATGGATAAAAAACTTTTATCTGCTCGCCCTTGACGAAGTGAGCATGGCAAGGCAAAATCAGACATAGGAACTGATACGCGAGAAAGCCCGGAGCGTTTCCGCTCCGGGCTTTCTGTTTATCCTGTTTTGTTGCTGTTGGTTAAGATAAATTATTTGCCAGACCCAGCCAGAGACTGCTCAGCGATTTGTACCAGACGTTTGGTGATATATCCACCCAAAGATCCTGTTTCACGGGAAGTGTAGTTACCATAGTAACCGTCTTGTGGGATAGTTACACCCAGTTCCTGTGCAGCCTCCATTTTCAATTGTTGCAGTGCTGCAGTCGCTTGAGGTACCACCAAGTTGTTTGAAGAACGAGATCCTTGAGCCATAATTTATAATCTCCTTTCAATCTGTGTCTGTAATGTATTGCAAGCTTGCAAGATTATTATGGCTCGTACGCTTCAGGTTATACGGAATTTTACTAAATTTGTAGATGGAGGTTTTTCCCAATGAGTAAAGGCTTATCCTTATGGTTCGCATTCTCTTCGATTATTTTGTTAACGGTTTCAGCAATTATGATCTCCTACTCCGGTTGGTTTGCTGCACTGATATTTGTCCTGTCCATTGCCAACATTGGCTGGGGATTCGTGATTCGTGCCACAAAAGAACGTCAGGAAGTTCGCTCGGCTGCTTCAGAGCCCACTTCTTGAGCAGGTCATTTGATAGTTCAATAATGAACGCACAAATAAAGAGGAGTCCTTCAATAGGGCTCCTCTTTATTCATGTTAACTATTCAATGCGTGAAATATGAAGATCTTGTTCAGCACTACTGTTTACGTCTCGGAACAAATCCCATACGTTCTTTCACTGCATCCAACGTTTGAGCAGCAACTTCTTCTGCACGGCGGGCTGACGTATCCAAGACTTCAGCCAATTCGCCAGACTCACGAATCTCATTATACCGTTGTTGCAGCGGTTCAATCACAGATACAACCACTTCAGCCAGTTCCTTTTTGAACGGACCGTACATCTTGCCTTCATAACGCTCAGCTACTTCTTTAAGCGTCATACCTGCACATTCAGCGTAGATACTCATCAGATTGCTAACTTCCGGTTTGTTTGCCGGATCATATACGACTTCACGTCCCGAATCTGTAGTGGCACGGCTGATTTTTTTGCGAATCACATCCGGCGGATCCAGCAGGGCAATATAGCTGCCAGCGTTAGGGTTACTTTTACTCATTTTCGAAGAGGCATCATCAAGTGACATTACCCGTGCACCTACCTGTGGGATATACGGATCTGGAATGGTGAAGTACTCCCCATAGCGGTGGTTAAAACGTCCTGCCAGATCACGTGTCAGCTCCAAATGCTGCTTCTGATCCTCACCTACCGGTACAAGGTCAGCATTGTATAACAAAATATCAGCCGCCATTAATGATGGATACACAAACAGTCCGGCACCAACGGAATCTTTACCGGATGATTTATCCTTAAATTGAGTCATACGCTCAAGCTCACCCATGGAGGTCAGCGTAGTCATCAACCAGCCCAGTTCCGCGTGCTGCGGTACATGGGATTGCAGAAATACGTTGGATTTCGACGGATCAATGCCTGCTGCAATAAACAGCGCAGCTACAGCTTCTGACTGTTCACGCAATGCTGCCGGCTCTTGAGCCACGGTGATGGCATGAAGATCAACCACCATAAAATGACACTGATAGTCATGCTGAAGTTTCACAAAATTTTTGATTGCACCAATATAATTACCTAATGTGAGCTTGCCGCTCGGTTGAATACCTGAAAGTACTGTTTTCATTACACATAACGCCTCCCTGATTGTATATAAAAAAAACTCCTGCCATTCTCTGCGAACGCAAAAAGGCCCCACATCCGCAAGGGACGTGAGACCGTGGTGCCACCCTTATTCGCTTTTCTTCCATTGCTCCTGACCCTGAATCAAGTCAAGCCGAAGAAATGCCTTCATTGTTCCGTAACGTGGATTATACGGCAGACTCTAGTGGGGCAAGCCTATCGTTGGCTACGCCTGTTCAAATCCACACTCAAGGGTCCATTCGGTAAAAAGCTCACACCGGTTTGCATCAACCACCGGCTTTCTGAAGAGAGTTCTCTTGGCCTACTTATCCCTGTCATCGATTTCATGTCATTCAATTCTAATAAATGCTTTCAGAGTTCCATCTTAATGCGCACAGGCGCGAATGTCAAAATGAGTTGAACTTTTTTACCCGAGACATCAAAATCTGTTATGATGGAATTGCTTATCCTGTTGCCTTCTTCACACGAAATAGCGCAGGAAATAGCTGGCATGTACACAACGACACGCCTGCAGCAGTAGCTTCAACACAACTGCTTGCAGACAGATTTCAAGTGGGAAAAGGAGCATCGATATGAAACAAGTGACCAAAGGCCAATGGAATGGTTACGACACGTATATCCTACATAGCCGTGAATTGGAAATCACCCTGCTGCCGCGTCTTGGAAATAATATCATTTCTATTCGCGATTTGGTGCAGGACAGAGATGTCGTCCGCCGTCCGGATGAAGACGATCTTGCCTTTTATTTGCAGAAGCCGTACCATTTTGGCGTTCCTCTCCTGATTCCACCAGGGCGCATTCATCGTGGACAATTCGAATATGAAGGTGTTCGTTACCAGTTCGATCAAAACACGGCGAATGACAACCATATTCACGGTCTCCACCGTACCCAATCCTGGTGTGTCAGTGACATTGAGGAAGATGAAGACGGCTGTGCAATTACGACTGAATTACTGACCGAAAATGAAGAGCATTGGATGGCTCAATTCCCGATTCCCCTGAAACTTGAGATGACGTTCAGTCTGCAAAACGCTGTATTTAGCCAGCGTCTGCGAGTCACCAATCTGAGCTCAACACCTGCTCCTTTTGGGATGGGATATCATACATGGTTTTTGTTAGACGGCAAACCTGCCGACTGGACACTGCAACTGCCTGTTTCCGGAATATACGGACAGAATGAAGAACAATTACCGACAGGTGAACTGGAATCCCTGGGTGAATGGTCTGCTCTTAACGAAGGCATCAATTTGCAGGGACGTAACTGGGATACCCTGTTGAAAGCTACCGAAGGTGAACCGGCTACGGCTTACTTACGCAGGCAAGATGGATATACATTGAAATATTCAGCAGATGAAACATTTTTCAAACATTGGGTTCTCTTTACCAAAGGTGAATCCGATCAGTTTTTGTGCATTGAACCGTACACTTGGCTCCCGGATGCACCTAATTTGGCTTTATCGGATGAACAAACCGGGTTGATTCGCTTGGAACCGGAACAGCCTGTTGAGTTATTTACACGTATTGAGGTTATACCTCCTACAGACTAAACGAGCTGATCATCCTCTATTTTGCTTTTACGCTTATCACCCTATATTTTGATATCCATATACAACTTGTCGACCCGCATTGGGTCGGCTTTTTTATGTGTCCTGTGCACTGATAGTTATCCATATTTTCCCTTACGCCATATCATGTATATTTCCTTATTCTCTAACCATACTAACATCACCAACCCATAAGGAGGTGACACATATGTACGGAAGTCAAAACCAAGGTAGCGGTAGCCGCTCCAACAACCTGGTCGTTCCCCAAGCAACTGCTGCATTGCAACAATTGAAAATGGAAGCTGCACAAGAGCTGGGTGTAACGATTCCACAAGATGGTTACTACGGTAACTATACTTCCCGTGAGACAGGTTCTCTGGGTGGATACATCACTAAACGTCTGGTACAAATCGCTGAGCAGCAATTATCGGGTCGTTCGTAAGCTCGTAATTTTTGCTTAAGTAGCGTTAAAAAAACAAAAGCGGCCTTCTTCGGAAGTGCCGCTTTCTCTTGTGCAATGAATTATGAGGTCGACTCCATACCTGAATCCTTGTTGTATGTATTGGTTCTAGGGTAACGAATCATAAGGCTGGCCATATTGTAATTGGATTCCATCGTTGCATCTACCAAAATCATACCTTGTCTTACTGTGAAGTCATACGCTATTTCTCCATGTGTCCAATTACGCTTGAATTTCAACGTTTCCAGAGCCATAGCTCGGAAAGAAGTTCTTTGGGTATCGTTTAATCCTCCATCCTCGATTTCCATCTGTCCATCGCGTCCGGTTATCGGATTATGTCGAATCCCAAATTTCCCAATTACGTTGTTTCGTATTTGCACAAAAACTACCCCTGAATCTAAACCTGATAATTCATGATCAAGCTCTTTGAATACCAAATCTAACTGTCGTGCTAATGAAAGCTGTTCAATTTTCATAATAACACTCCTCCTATAAGCTTATAGTCCTATATGACAAGGACTTACGACTCATTATATGACATCATATATGCTCATTCAACAAAGAATGATAAAATTGGGTAATTATGACTATAATTTGCGCAATTAATTGCCATTTCAATTCCTTAAACCGAGTTTTTTCACTTATTTGCGACAAAATATTCGAGAACTAAAAATCGGGATCTCGAACAAAAAAGCTGCAATCCCGTGTCTGTTAACACGGGATTGCAGCCATTTCATATATATTCATCCTATTTTTCAGTTGCTGTCATCTGCAGAAACTGCTCAATATCGGCAATAACCAAGTCCGCAGCATTTTGCCAGAATTCCGGTTGTGTCAGGTCTGTACCCAGATGTTTCTGAGCAAGTTCTTCGACTGTCATACGCCCTGTATCCCGTAACAAATCATCGTATTTATCTGCAAATGCTGTTCCTTCTTGCTGTGCTCTCGCATAGATTCCCGCACTGAACATGTACCCAAACGTGTATGGGAAGTTATAGAATGGCACACCTGTCAGATAGAAATGCAGTTTGGATGCCCAGAAATGCGGATGATCTGATGCAAGTGCACCACAGAACGCTTCCTGTTGCGCCTCCACCATTAATTTGGATAATTCATCCGCGTTGACCAGCCCTTTTTTGCGTTGTTCATAGAAACGATTCTCAAACAGGAACCGGGCATGGATGTTCATAAAGAAAGCCACACTTCGCTGTATCTTGTCTTCCAACAAAGCCAGCTTCTCTTGCTCATCTGTTGCCGCCTGCACCAGGGCATCTGCTACAATCAGTTCAGCAAACGTGGACGCTGTCTCAGCCACATTCATCGCATAACGTTGATTCAATGCAGGCAACTCTTCCATAATGTGTTGATGATATCCATGACCAAGTTCATGCGCAAGAGTCGACACATTAGATGGCGTCCCGGAGAAGGTCATGAAAATCCGGGTTGCTTTGCTAAGTGGCAAAGACGTACAGAATCCGCCTGGACGTTTGCCAGGACGGTCTTCTGCTTCGATCCAGCGTTTCTCAAAAGCCATCTCTGCAAACGAGGAAAGTTTAGGACTGAACTTGGCAAACTGTTCAACAATATTGATGGCTGCCTCATCGTAAGTGATTTTGCCACTCGATTTACCTACAGGTGCATCTACATCACTCCAGCTGAGCTTGTCTACCCCCAGCAGTTCTGCCTTGCGCTCCAGATATTGAACAAGCGCAGGTTTGGCACCGTTAATCACATCCCACATCGTATCCAGTGTCTGACGTGACATCCGGTTGATGGCCAGGGGTTCTTTGAGGATATCATCCCAGCCACGTTTCTCATATAACTTCAGACGGAATCCTGCGAGGTGGTTCAGTGTATCTGCACAGAAATCTTCGACATCGGTCCAAGCCTGCTCCCAGTTTGCGAATACCGTCTCACGTACATTCCGATCGCTATCGCTCAGCTTGTTGGCAGCCTGTCCTGCGGAGAGCATCACCGTTTCCCCATCTTGCTCAAATGGAATGTTCACCTTGCTGACAATCGTGTTGTAGAATTTGCCCCAACCATGGTAACCATCCACACCCAGATCCAGAGCAAGACCTTCCAGTTCCGGCGACAGCTTCTCACGTGCCAGCGTGCGACTCTCGTTCAGTACAAATGCCAGCGGCTGAATATCTTCCCGAGCAATCCAAGCGTCCCACACCGAATCTGATGTCTGACTGAGTGTATTATCGAACTTCGACTTACTGCCGTTCAACATCGCACCAAGGGAACTGATTGCCCCCTGAAGCTGCGTTGCCTTCTTGTCCTTCTGGTTTTGTGATGAGAGGCAAGATACAAACGCAGAACCTTCCGATATGCGGACATAGCAGCTTTGCAGCAGTTCCAAAATGGGATCAAATGCAGCCGTCTCTTTTAATGAAGTCGGTGCAGGTGTTTCGTTCAACAGATGTTGCAGTTTACGTACATCCTCTTCCAATTCAATCAGATACGCAGCGAATGTCTCGGAGGAAGAACCTCCACTAAAAATGGACTCCAGATCCCATACGGGGTGTAATGGCGTTTTCATTTAATAAGGCACCTCTCTCTATAAATTGGATGATTAGGATTGAATTAAAAACTGGTTTTCTGTGAGTCATATCTCTATACTAGAGAAATACTTATAGCAACTTTCAGGAGGTAAACGTATGAAACCTTTACAAGTATCGGCTGATACAGCCGTCAAATTAGCAGAATCCTTAGGTGTACCTTTGGAGCACCTGATGCACATGCCCCAACATATCCTGATGCAGAAGATTGCGGAACTCGCCAAACAAGAAGCCTCCAAACCTTCCGCACCAGAAGGCGAACAAGAATGATTCCGTTTGAGAACAGCTGGCCTTACGATATTGTGATGGGAGACATCTATGTACAGCAATGTCCCTACTGTCATGCAAGCAACGTGCTGCTCCCCCTCAAACCAAAAGAGCTTGTGCTCATTCGCGAAGGCAAAAAGAAACTACTGGTCTTTCCCTGTTGTAATACAAGTATGACCGTGATCGACAACGACAGTGACTATTTGTTATCCAGCCGTCCAGTCCGTAACTAATGTAAGATCAACTTAGAGGGGGCTGCGCTTCGCAGCCTCTTTGTCTGTTTCCAGCATCTCTTCTGGGAGTTCCAATTTACTTGAAATCATCTGCTCACGCAGCACGGCCCACTGTTCCCTTGAAGCACGAATCATGGCCGCATCTGTGATCCGCTTGTCATGAATGACCTTACTGAACCATTGCACTGCTTCATTAAACCGTCCTACCCTGCGGTTCAATTCCCCGAGCAAATACAACAGTTTAGCTTCATTGCCACCCGTTCCTTCACGTTCGAACACCTTCACATAGGCTTCAAGGCTAAATTCAAGAAAACGATGTTCCTGTGCATGGTCCTCCATATAACGATACAACCAAGCTATGTGATGCAACAGACCAGCGACGACACGATCTTTCTCCTGGATAACCTGTGCGCACAGCAAGGCAAGTTTGTACGTAGCCAGCGCCTGTTCCAGTGTTCGTGCTCCGCTATAATCACGTTTAACCCAGCGGTTACCGATCTGTTCCTTAAAAGCCTTGCGCTGAGCATCATTCAAATGCTCCGTTGCGTTCTCCGTGGAGGCAAACCCGCACTGCGGACAGATGCGAACCACATAAAAATCTGGATTCTCCAGTTTGTAGTACGCACAAAAATCCGAATCCGTCCGGTAGGGCCTTTTCAAACTCGGTCTTACCCGTGAGGTTTCATACTCGGTTTCGCAATAATGGCAGGTCACTTTCACCTTATACAGCGGCTCTAATTCCAATCTCTTCCATCCCTCTCCCGTACGCTTATAATCATATTCGGAACTACGGTGTATTCACAAAGTGATGTGCAGGCCCGGATAAACGCTGCAGGATAAACGAATGCAAGGGCTCCTCCACACCAATCTGTGTTAAGGCTTGATCCATACATGCAAGCCAAGCCTCAGCCCGTTCAACCGTCACTTCAAAATGCATATGACGGGCACGCATCATTGGATGTCCAAACGCCTCGGAAAACAGCCCTGGTCCTCCAAAAAACTGAGACAAAAACATATACTGCTTGTCGATGACCGGCTGAATATCTTCCGGGAAAAGCGGAGCCAGCTGCTCATTCTGCTGAACGATCGGATAGAAAGCCTCGACCAGTGCGCGAACACCTTTCTCACCACCAAGATTGTCATAAATACTCAAACTGGGATTCATTCATCTGATTCCCCTTTCTGATGTCGAATTTTGCCATATATTACACGTTCCATGAACATTGTGAAAACAGTAACAATATCCAGGCCCCAAAAGCCTTTATCTCCATTCTATCAAAAAAAACCAAAAAGTCCTATATAACATGAAATCATCAGGACATGTAACCTGCCATCTGTATATAGGACCTTATTCAAAACATAACAAAAAAAAGCGCCAACCGCATAGGTTGGCGCACTAGATATTCCATTAATAACTCCGCCAGTCCTCTTCCTCAGAGCGTACCAGCGAGGCACGTATCACATATACAAAAGCACAGACCAGGATTCCGGTGACAAGACTCATGATCATCACTCCATCCGAATTGAATTCCACCTTGGAGACAATTAGGTGACGTTCAGGCGTTTTTCTCATTTTAGCACACATCACTCAAAAACACAGCCACTTTTGCAAGCGCTTTCTACGCATAATTTTGTACTGTTTGTCCACTTTTTTTCATATATTGATGGCAATAACATCACAGACTTCCGCACATCGACCATTCCAAAAATAAAGGAGAAGAATTCATGGCTGCTTCACAACGACTCACCCATGTCCTGGTCACACTCGCTCTCCTGATCCTTTGTGTATTAATGGTCTTGTATCCAGCGGAAACCTGGCATGCAGGTGTACGCGGACTGTCCATCTGGTGGGACGTATTGTTTCCCTCCCTTTTTCCTTTTTTGGTGCTGTCCGAGCTGTTGCTCGGCTTTGGCATTGTTCATTTTCTAGGCACATTGCTGAATCCACTGATGCGTCCATTGTTTCGTGTTCCCGGAAGCGGTGGTTTTGTATTTGCCGTGAGCTGTGCATCCGGTTATCCTACAGGGGCGAAACTGACCGCCCAGTTATGGGA
The DNA here is from genome assembly GCF_030816325.1 of Paenibacillus sp. W4I10. NCBI lineage: Bacteria > Bacillati > Bacillota > Bacilli > Caryophanales > Paenibacillaceae > Paenibacillus > Paenibacillus sp. W4I10. Next base: position 6,340,941 of record NZ_JAUSXX010000001.1, on the reverse strand, counting down.
ACAAAAGCTGGTTACCCGGGAAGAAGGAGAACGGCTTGTTGCCTTCACTACATCATCCGATCCGATCTTCATGATTGGAGCCGTATCGGTTGGGTTCTTCCATAATGTCGCCATTGCTCCAGTATTGGTTGCGAGCCATTACGCTGCAGCTTTTCTCGTGGGTATGCTCATGCGTTTTCACGGGGGTACAGCAAAAGGCTCACAGCCAGACATCTCTTCTGGATCTCCATCGGAGGAAATACCTAGAAACAGACTGGTCCGGGCCATCTATGCGATGCATGAAGCAAGAAAGGCTGACGGACGGGCATTTGGTGAACTGCTGCGCCAGGCAGTCTCCTCATCCCTTCGCCTTATTATTATCGTAGGAGGGCTGGTTGTATTCTTCTCGGTCATGATGGAGCTGCTTGTACAGACCGGTTGGCTTGGCGGATTATACGGGATAACCGAGCAATTGTTACGACATAGCGGACTGCCTCCATCTTTATCTCCTAGCTTGGTCGGTGGGCTGTTTGAAGTAACGCTGGGGAACAAAGAGGCTGGGAGTGCCGGGGCATCCATCCCACTCGTCTATAAAGTAGCAGCAGCAGCCTTTGTTCTCTCCTGGGGCGGATTATCCGTCCATGCACAGATTATGAGTGTTCTTAGCAACACACCCATGAGATACGGTCCATTTCTATTTGCCAGAGCGATTCATGCGCTAATCGCACCTGTTCTGGTCCTACTGTTGTGGACTCCCATGATGGGACACTCCTCTTCACCCGTTCTCATGGAGCCCGGTTTCATCCCATCGTTATCAACGTATACACCGGAATGGGGACTGATTTTCTTGTCAGGAATGATTGTTTTTGTAAGCCTCATCGTGTTGTTGTTATTCCTAGCGATATTAAGTTCCATTTTCAAGCCTAGACGACATGCCAAAAAATAAGTCAACGATTCATCTATATTTAACTGAATATGCGCCCAAACGTTGTGTTCTTCCGCGGAATTGATTATCATCGGTAGTATAATGACCACAAAGGAGCTTTCATCTTGAGATACTATGTTCAAGACCGCGGAGACCAGTTATCGATTGATCTCAGTCAGCAGTTTCATGCGCTGGCGAAGGAAGAAGGGTTCAAGCTGGATGCAGAATCGCCGGAGATTGTTATCTCCATCGGGGGCGATGGTACGATGCTGCAGGCATTTCACAATTTCATCGACCGTATTCCGGATATTGCTTTTGTTGGGGTTCATACAGGCCATCTCGGCTTTTACGCCGATTGGAAGAAGGAAGAATTACGGGAGTTAGTCAGGCTGATGAGTGGCAAAGGAGATCCGGAGCGTCTCAAACCACGCATTGTACAATACCCGCTATTGGAGCTTGAGATCCGGAAAAAGTCGGGGAATTCCTCTTACATCGCCCTTAATGAATTTACATTAAAAGGTGTAGACGGTACCGTCGTGGCCCAGGTCGATATTAACGATGTGACATTTGAGATGTTCCGTGGTGGGGATGGAATCTGTGTATCCACGCCATCAGGCAGCACGGCATACAACAAGGCCCTTGGCGGTGCCATGGTTCATCCAACCATCGAGGCCATTCAGATTGCGGAGATTGCATCGATTAATAACCGGGTCTATCGGACACTTGGTTCACCGGTTATTTTGCCCAAGCATCATCATTGTGATATTTTCTCCCGCAAGGATCAGCGGTTACTGATGACCATTGATCATGTGAATGTGATGGTGGAGGATCTGATCTCCGTCCGTTGTCAGGTATCCAGTCACAAGGTCAGTTTCGCACGTTTCCGCCCTTATCCATTCTGGAACCGGGTTCGCACGGCATTTCTTGACTAAAATAAACACACCAAAAAAGCGGTCCTTCTCAGGAACCGCTTTTTGCTTTGGCTTGAGGTTGATCTTTGCTCTTCTGAAGCACAAAGTACGCACAGCCAAAGTTACAATATTCATTGATATAATCCACCATACTGGCGATTGTGGAATCCTTCGTCGCTTTTGGATGGTTATCACGGTAAAAACCTTTTAACCTTAACTGGCTATAACCCCAGTCTCCGATAATATAATCATAACGCTCCAGCACTTCACTGTAACGATCACGGAAAACCTCTGGATTCCAGCCTTCTTTGTGGTTCTGGACGATTTCATAATTTTTGCCGCCGATCTGTACAATGACCGGTTCTTTGGGCTTTTCTTCAACTGACTCAACAACCGATTCCTGAACCGGCTCCTGGATCTGTTCCTGAAGTTGCTCCTGAATCTGTTCTGTGTTTTTTTCTTCTTCCAATCCGGTATCCTCCATCACGCGTGTGTTGCCGCCTGTTCAGCATGTTTGGTAGCCGATTTCACCTGTTCATGCGCATGGTAGGAGCTGCGTACCATCGGGCCAGATTCGACGTGGCTGAATCCACGTTTTAATCCTTCCTGTTTCAATGCAGCAAACTCCTCTGGCGGATAATACTTTTCAACATACAGATGTTTCTCCGATGGCTGCAAATATTGACCAATCGTCATAATATCACAGTTCACCGCACGAAGATCATCCATTGTTGATAAAATTTCATTATATTCCTCACCTACACCAAGCATAATGCTTGATTTCGTAGGGATGTTAGGTTGCATTTCTTTGGCACGAGCAAGCAATTCCAGTGAACGTTTATATTTCGCCTTGGCACGCACTTTGTCTGACAACCGCTCAACCGTCTCAATATTGTGATTCAGGATGTCCGGTTTGGCATCCATTACAATCTGCAAAGATTCCCGATCGCCCAGAAAGTCTGGAATGAGTACTTCAACGCTGCACAATGGCAACCGCCGCCGTACGGCCTTTACCGTCTCTGCAAAGATCGTAGCTCCCCCGTCTTTCAGATCGTCACGGGCTACACTTGTAATTACGCAATGTTGCAGATTCATCTGCTCTGCTGCTTCCGCCACACGTTCTGGTTCCTGCAAATCAAGCTCCGTTGGCAAGCCTGTATTCACCGCGCAAAAACGGCATGCCCTTGTGCAAATGTCGCCCAAAATCATAAAAGTGGCCGTTCGATTGGCCCAGCATTCATAAATATTCGGACACCGCGCTTCCTCACATACCGTATGCAGCGTTTTGGAACGCATCATCGTTTTCATTTCCTGATAGTTATCGCCGGTTGTCAATTTGATCCGAATCCAATCCGGCTTCGGTTCTTTAACACGTTTAGCCAATGCATAAACCTTCTTTCTACTGAAGTTAGGCTGTTGCTCGGAACATATTATACCATGAAAGCGCTGGAAAAACCCCCATTTGTCACATCTTGTGCATTCATGCCCGATATGGACAATTTGTATAATTCGATTCCCCCCAAGAGCTTACATGGATAAAATGAGAACTTTTGAAGAACGCTAACCTTTAGCTTGGTTCATCGGGTACCTTGTATTATTCTAATGGAAAGGGGCTGTTTCCCAGTGCAACAACGCTTGACCTTCAGGCACACGTACCGCTTTTGGATCAAAACATTACTTGCAGGTACTCTGCTTCTCCCATTCTTGCCTGTTGAAGTTTACAGTGAACCCGCCCAGGCCGCTCCCAAACCACAGGCTGCCGAGTTAAAACCCGCAGAAATTTTCGCTGCACGTCGCCATTTATATGAAACCATCGGTCAGATGACCCAGATTCCCTGGTACAGGCTTGCTGCCATTGATCAGTATGAACGAACGATTACTCGTGCACATCCAAAGGATCGCAAGCATCCGGAGCGGCTTACGGGTATCTTCATGACCCCTCCGGCCTGGAGAGGATGGCTAAATCCCGATGAGACGGATCAACATCCGGAATCCATTCTTTTTTTCAAAGGATATGGACGTGATGGCTCAGGAGACGGTATAGCGGATGCCAACAATGATCAGGATGTGCTGTACAGCATAGCTTCTGTTATTCAAGGTTACGGGAACAAGCAAGAGGACTTCAACATTGCCTTGTGGGAATATTATCACAACTCCCGTGCTGTGCAACGGATACAGCAATTCGCGAAGTTATATGAGCATTTTGACAATCTGGATCTATTCGGACATGCCTTTCCGGTCCCACTCGGAACCAACTACTCCTATCGCAGTACCTGGGGGACAAAAAGAAGCTGGGGCGGTTATCGCATTCATGAGGGAACGGATATCTTCGCTCCGCATGGCCTGCCTGTGCGCAGTACCTGTTACGGGGTCGTGGAAATCAAAGGCTGGAATCCGTTTGGCGGCTGGCGCATCGGAATTCGGGATTTGAACAACCATTATCATTATTACGCCCACCTCTCGGGTTTTGACAAAAGTGCACGCATCGGTGAAGTTGTGATCCCCGGTCAGGTCGTAGGTTGGGTTGGCAGTTCGGGTTACGGGAAACCTGGGACACAGGGCAAATTCCCTCCACATCTACACTATGGAATCTATCGGGACAGCGGACTGCACGAATGGTCGTTCGATCCTTATCCACAGCTGAAACATTGGGAACAGGATGAACGCAAACAAAAGAGCAAGAAAAGCAAGTGAGACGAGTATATGCACGATCAGCAAAGCGAAAAAGGGACCTCTTTAATAGAGGCCCCTTTCTTTGCTTTACAATTCAAATTTGTGTGTATCATGGGTGCGCGTCCTTATTGAGCTGCAATCCCCCATTCACATCAGGCAGATCATCCGGCTCAATTTCAAGTTCATTCCCTTGCAAATGGTCTGACGGCGTCTGTTGTTGGTTCTGGCTAGGGGGATTCGTAGTTACCCCATTACCGCTTGATACACCCGTATGGCCTGATGGCAGCGCAATAGCTGGGGCATTACTGCCGTTACTGCCCACTGGCTTGCCCTGATTATCGTAATAATACATTGGCACATCCCCGACAACCAGAAGGTAGGAAATCGGGATTTCCGTATCGACCGTTTCGGGCTCCATGTCGAATGGCACCACGACCGCCACCTCAGCAATGATGTGAATGTACACTTCCACCAAAATCATGTTAATACCCGCATTTTGCTGACGGGTATTCAGGTCCACTTTGACAGCGCCTTGTGGCTCAATACGAACCGGTATACTCGGGCCAAATGAAGCCAACACCGGACTGCCAAGTGCCTGCCCCAGCGGGATTTTTTCTTTTAACATGTGTACATTTTGCAGCGTGGATTGCACAATATTCATCGTACTTGCGGTGATTCGCATATGCTCATTGTAGTTCAGCATGAAACCGGACACTTTCCCGGCGGTATCCGTTTTCCAGTCAATCAGTCCTTCGTTGGTTTTGCCATCTGCAACCTGTGCTGTAATCGCCTTGTTGATCGCTTCAGTCGCTATCTGCTTCACTCTAATCTTGGCCAAGTGCATGATGGGGGGCTTCATCTTTTTATCCACATAAGCAAAGCCCTGCATCAAACAAAACGCGGTGACCAATAAAATGATCAACCACATTTTGCGTTTGCCACTTGGCGGCTTACGGCGTCTCCGGCTTCGCCATTTTCTTCTCATCATCGAAGTGTCCCTCCCCTACGGGATGAGCTATAGGCTATATGTTAACCTTATGCACCGTTGTCCCGAAAAAGAAGGACAGTACGTGGACACTCTATAGAAAGTAACAACAACATATTAAAGGGACAAGTACTCCTCATTGGCTAAACTAACCGGAAATTGGAAACTACATAAACAGAGATAAAAAAAACCTTTCGCCCGCAGATTACTGTGCAAGACGAAAGGCTTTATGTTCAGACCACCCAAAGATTCAGGCATGTCTATCCTTTTATTTTGGAACAGATTCCCAGTCTTTCAGGAAACGTTCAATCCCGCTGTCCGTCAGTGGGTGTTTCCAAAGTGTCGGCAGAAGCGAACCCGGAATGGTGGCAATATGCGCACCGGAAAGGGCTGCATCCTCTACATGTTTAATATTGCGAATGCTTGCTGCGATAATCTCGGAAGGCAGATCATACATGTCCAGAATAAGACGCAGATCACGAATCAATTTCATACCATCCACCGCAATATCATCCAAGCGACCAACGAATGGACTGATGTAGGTTGCACCGGCTTTCGCCGCCATCAGGCCCTGTGCTGCGGAGAAAATCAGCGTAACATTGGTTTTGATCCCTTTTTGCGTCAACTCATGACAAGCGTACAGCCCATCTTCAGTCATCGGCAATTTAATGACTACATTCGGTGCCCATTCTGCAATTTCATAAGCTTCCTTCAACATATCCTCGGCTTTGAGACCGATGACTTCAGCACTGACCGGGCCTTTAACAACGCCACAGATCTCCTGAATAACTTCTTTAAATACGCGACCTTCTTTGGCAATCAAAGACGGGTTAGTCGTGACTCCATCCACCAGACCCAGACGTTCGATCCGTTTGATTTCTTCCACATTCCCTGTATCCAAGAAAAATTTCATGATATGTTACCTCCACTTGATGAATTCGTAAACACGATATAAGTCATTACCCGATTCTCATCATATGTTAACAGTTATATATAAAATTAATTTTTCTCTACAGCGTGACCGCCAAATTCATTACGCAATGCTGCTACCACTTTACCTGTGAATGTGTCTGTCTCCAGGGAACGATAACGCATCAGCAAGGACAACGCGATAACCGGTGTAGCGGTTTGAAGGTCAAATGCCGTTTCTACTGTCCAGCGTCCCTCGCCGGAAGAGTGCATTACACCTTTAATCTCATCGAGGTTTGCATCTTTGGAGAAGGCACGTTCTGTCAGCTCCATCAACCAAGAGCGGATAACGGAACCGTTGTTCCATACGCGAGCCACTTGTTCGAAGTCGAAATCAAATCCACTTTTCTCCAATACGTCAAAACCTTCACCGATGGATGCCATCATACCGTACTCGATACCATTGTGAACCATTTTGAGGAAGTGACCGCTGCCCGCTTTACCAGCATACAGGTAGCCATTCTCCACGGAAGTATCTTTGAATGCCGGTTCAACGATTGCCCAAGCTTCCGGGTCTCCACCGATCATATAACATGCTCCATTACGAGCGCCTTCCATACCGCCAGATGTACCTGCATCCATGTAGTGAATGCCTTTAGTTTTCATCTCTTCGTAGCGACGGATGGATTCTTTGTAGTGGGAGTTACCCGCTTCAATAATGATGTCGCCTTTGGACAACAATGGGCTAACTTCAGCCAATACAGCGTCTACTACGTTGTGGGGAACCATGATCCACAATACACGTGGGGATTCGAGCGAAGCCACCATCTCTGCGTAAGAAGACACGCCTTCAGCGCCGTATTCTTTCATTTCATTTACTGCTTCAGCGTTCAGGTCAAAAGCAACCACTTCGTGTTTGTGATCAATCAGGTTTCTACCCAGGTTCAATCCCATTTTTCCTAATCCGACTAGTCCAAGTTTCATTTTAAAATCCTCCTGTTATGAACAATGTTTAAATTTCATTTTGTTGCAGAGCACCAGACTACATTCCCGTTTCGCAGCAACCGTTCCGGTTACGGCTCGTTCTTTCGATCGCTGTTGTATCCAAATTTCTTTTCATCAACCTTTAAATTGATGAAATTGGATACAAAGGCGAACGCTTTGCTTCTACAGAATCGATTCCGTCCCCTACAACGTCGCTACTTAGGCAAAAAACTCAGTGCGTCCGCTAATCTATATTCAAAAATTTTCACGGCCTTCCGGCCACATAACCGGAAGGACTTATGCAAAATTGGAACGGTATGATTAATAATAGTTACTTTGTTATATCAGCGATTTGCTTCCATCCAACTCGCTTCTGAGTACAAGCTCTAGGGGAATAAAACATTTCGTTCTATATCCTGTTGACTTGGGAAGGTTTGTTTGGATCTATGCAAATGATTATTTGTGAGCAGAACGGATTGTCCTGTTGTTTTTACTATTGTGTTCTTTTATGCTCACTCTTTCGTTTCACTTACCACCAACGGTAGCCGTCTGCTGCGGTCAGGCGATCTGCTGAATCTGGTCCTTGCGAACCTGCACTGTACGTATCCAGTGGCACGCTGCCTGCTTCGAATGCTTCCTGAATCGGTTGCACCCATTGCCATGCCAGCTCCACTTCGTTCCAGTGAGCAAAGAAGGTGGAATCTCCACGCATTGCATCAAAGATCAGATTCTCGTAAGCTTCAGGGATGTTACGTTTACCTGAGTTGAAGGTCATGTGCATTGGTTCCACTTCACCATGGTTCAATGGATTTTTCGCATTTAATTGAAGCGAGATGCTTTCTCCCGGACCAATTTCAATCGTCAACAGGTTAGGTTCGGTTGTATTTTCGGATTCATGACCGGTCTTCAGTGGAGCCTTGAACTCAACAACGATTCGAGTGGATTTCTCAGCCAGGCGTTTACCTGTACGGATATAAAATGGAACCTCACTCCAGAATGGATCATCGATCCAAAGTCTTGCGGCAACATAGGTCTCGTTCTGAGATCCGGCTGGAATGCCAGGCTCGTCCAAATATCCAACAACCGAGGAACCTTGCAATTCACCTGCTGCATATTGCGCACGAACAACTTCAGAAGCGATATTTCCTTTTGTCAACGGACGAAGTGCTTCAGCAATTTTTTGCTTTTTGAATTGAATTTCTTCGGGTGTGCAACGTTTTGGTAAATGCAAACCAATCATCATCAGCAACTGAAGCATATGGTTTTGGAACATGTCACGAAGGGCACCACTTTGGTCGTAATACGCGGCACGTTCTTCAACACCTACCGTCTCACTTGCCGTAATCTGTACATTGGCAATATAACGGTTAGACCACAACGCCTGAATCACCGGATTTGCGTAGGTGAGCGTCTCAATATTTTGTACCATCGGTTTGCCGAGGAAATGGTCAATGCGATAGATCTCTTCTTCCGCAAAGGTATTGCTCAGTTTTTCGTTCAGATCACGAGCCGATTGCAGGTCGTGTCCGAATGGTTTTTCGATAATCAGTTTTTTCCAGCCTTTAGTGTTACCCAAGCCACTTTCTTGAATGTTTAATGCGATTGGCTCAAAGAATTCTGGTGCCACCGACATGTAGAACATGCGGTTTTCGGGAATGTTGAGCTCTTGTTCTCGCTGTTGAACCAACTCCAACAGTTTGGTGTAATCTTCAAGCTTCGTATTATTTAAAGAACAATAACGGAAAGCTCCAATGAAATCACGAACTTGAGATGCTTCTTCCGGCGTCTGACGTGAGAATTCATGTAGTGACTTTTCAACATTCGCCTGGAAGTCCGTATCCGACAATTCACGTCGTCCCAATCCGATAACGGAGAAGGATTTCGGCATTTTCTGATCCATGTACAAGTTATATAATGCAGGGTAAATCTTGCGTTTGGCTAAATCGCCTGTTGCCCCGAACAGGACAAATGTCATTGCATCCATTGGAGTGCCTCCTGTGATCTGTGCAGTATAGTATATGATGTTGCAAAATGTTCAAATCCAAGCATGACAAAAGACGGAATAAGTGGGTGTGTTCCCCGCCTTGCCTCCGTTTATATAACGCGCCTGAATTCAACCATGGAACATTCCTTCTCTCCACAACCTGTGTTTAGGTTATAAATTGTAACCATTTGAATTAACGTTACCCATATTACACCTGTCGTCACAATTCGTCAATAATCGTGTCGAACCTGTGAACTCCAGTGTTTATAGGGTTTTTATTTGATGATAACGCTTTATGTGGTAACATTAAGAACAATTGGTATGTGACATTTTACACATATGGCCTGTGGACAAGTAGGTTACAATAAGTATACTAATGATATTACAGGCAATACTAAATCAAAGGAGTACAATCATGAGCGATGATGAGAATGCCAAGCAAATATGCACAAAAGTGGAACAATCTTATCAGATCATTGGCCGAAAATGGGTAGCCCTCATTATCCATGCGTTGATGGAGGAGCCCAAACGCTTCAGTGAGATTCACGCTTATATCCCTGACTTGAGCAAACGTGTGTTAAATGAGCGAATGAAGGAATTGGAGGAAGAAGGACTTGTGGTTCGCCATGTAGTCACGGAACGTCCAGTTCGAACTGAATATATGTTGTCACGAAAAGGAACGGAACTGGGGAGAGCGCTAAGCGCCGTGGAACGTTGGGCTGATAAGTGGTTGTAACAGCTTGAGGAATCCTTAATATTTATTTAGCTTAAAGGTTACCGATGTGCATCCCGGAGGTGGAGTATCCCATTTAGCAACTGGCTAGTGCAATCCGCATCCGGGATTTATTTACTTCAAACGGTAAATACTAATTGTATATAGAGACGTAATAACGCTATTTTTTATAATTCATAATAATGCTTATTGCTCCATTCAAATTGTTGTCATACTGCAGCAGGGTCGTCCCGGCAGATTTGCGATATAACTGGCTAAAATACGATCCATTTGGAAACCGGCGCGTACGCCAATATATTCCACTTAATGTGTTGTTGTCTCAAGGAGAAAATAGGCTTGCTGCAACCTTCAAGCTGTGACGTAGTCCGTTATGTTGCTATCTTTCTCTTGATGAGAATGCGGTAAGTATACGATTTAGACAGATGAACATCTGCACCATCTGCTCCTAAACTGATCTCATATTTGAAATGCTCTTCAATCCATTGCATCATCTTCTCCGAGTGTATCAGATGACGTGAATCCGCTAGCTGCGAAAGCGTTTCATCTACTCCCTCTTTTTATTGATCCAATCCATGACTATGGAGATTATTATCTTGAAGCGAGTGCGAGTTAAATGGATGGAAAAACCGAGTGTATTGATTTTTTATGGTGATGTAGGTGAAATGAACCTAGTACAAAAAAAGATGCCGATCTCACTGTGATGTGAGGGGGCATCTTTTTCACGTAAAATACTACGAATCCAACTTCCTCCCGAGTGTAATACTCGAATCCTCGAAGTTCTCCACCGTCGTCTTTTTTTCATAAAAGTGTACGGCATGTTGCATAATTCCTTCTCTTGTGTAAAATGGATCTTCCGCCCCTAGTGGAAAAACAACCTTTTCCCCCGTGCTTGCAGATTTGTAGATGCCTACAATTAGTTCAAGCGTATTCCGACCACTTTGGCCATCCACCAGAAGGGGAGATCCTGTCTCAATAGCATTTAACACATTCTCAACTTGCCCAGCGTGACCGACATGAGTAACATCCGGTAATTCATCAGCGAGCTTCTGAATCTGGTGTTCCAACTCTCGATTCGGTTCCGGAAACCCGTTATTCCTCGCGGTAGAAGCAACCACTTTCCAAGGTGCAGATACCCGGGCTTCTTTGCCCTGAAAAATTAACTGCTGCTCCTCTCCGTGATGTACGACGGAACTGGTAATCATGCCAAGCGCCCCTCCCTGAAAGCGAAGCATCGCCATGGATAGATCCTCAACTTCGGCATTATCATGTGCCGTATTTGACATCATGGCCTGCAATTCCACTGGAGGTCCCATCATCCAAAGCATCGCATCAATATGATGCACCGCATGATTAAGGGTACAACCTCCGCCTTCTTTTTCCCATGTCCCGCGCCACCACAGATCATAATAATTGTGGCCCCGCCACCAGAATGAATCAACCTGCACATGTACAATCGGTCCCATCCGTTTACTGTCCAGCACACCTTTTAGCTTCATCATCGGTGTCGTAAATCGATTCTGTGCTACTACAGATAGTAACTTGCCACTTTCTTGCGCTACTTTCAACATCAGATCCGCTTCCTTCAGGGAAGAAGCCATCGGTTTTTCAACCAACACATGTGCACCTGCTTGCATGAAATCACACGCAATTGGAGCATGCGTATAGGGCGGCGTACAGACGGATACCAGATCAGTATTTTGGGCAAGCAGCTCTGTGTAATCCGTAAAGGCTTGTGCACCTTCCAGTCCATATTCGTTAATTCGATTCTGTGCTTTTTCCACGTACATATCGACCACAGCAACAATCTGACATCGCTCTGGGAATGCCAAGTATGCTGAGATATGCGCTCCACTAATTGCACCTGCTCCGATAATCGCCACTCTTAACATCGTTACAACCTCCCTTGTTTCCTTCACAATACACAATAATAAAGCGCTTTTATGCGTTCATCTTGTGGTAAAATATAACTATCTTGCGCATGATAAGGGAGGTATTCATAATGTCCATCATCCTGGGAGAACAATTTAATCTGGCCTGTCGTCGTACATCCAACACTACGTTTCGCGAAGTGTTTCATGCTCATTCCCAGATGGAGATAACCTATATCCACGAAGGATACGGGCAGTTGATAACCGAAGGTCAGGTCTTCTCCCTTGAACCCGGTATGCTCATGATTTTTCGACCTTTTCAATTGCACCACGTCCAGATTCAGGTCTCCAGACAGCAGCCCTTCATCCGAACTGTACTCATGGTTGAGCTTGATCTACTGAAGACACATTGGTCGCAATTTATCATTACTCACCACTTCATACAGGATCTGCTGGGAGAGCAATCCCCCATTCAACCGATCCGACTTGTTGCTACTTCCCCACTCATTCAACGAATGGAACAATATGCCGATACATATCCGGGTCTGCCTCCCCACGAAGTAGAGGAGGATACACGCCTCTTTTTATTGGATCTGTTCGCACAACTTCGCTATCTGTGGCAAGACGGGCAGCAAAGCCACTCCCAAGATGTGCTCTCGACCAATGCTAACATTCTTCACCCTCATGCCGAAGCCATCATGCAGTGGATTGAACAGCATTACCAAGAGCCTTTTCGTTTGGAGCATATCGCAGATACTCTTCATCTATCTCCCTATCATCTATCTCATGTATTCAAAAAAGCGACTGGCACCACCATCATTGCTTATGCTCAAGCTACCCGCATTCGTCATGCCTGTGTGCTGCTCACTCGGTCCTCGCTCACCGTTCCCGAAATCGGTCATCGTGTTGGTATGACCAGCCCCTCTTACTTTTGCAAAGTATTCCGTAACGCCACAGGGTCCACACCGCATCAATATCGGCTGAAGGTGCAGGGGAGGAAGTAATTAGATCACAACATATAGAAAGAAGCGAAAGAATTCACCTTCGCCTCTTCTCCTCTTTTCAAAGTTCGCCCGACTCAACGCACATTGAGCTCCAATCGTTTCAAATAGGGAATTAGACGTCTCTCTAGCTGCCTCAAATCATCCTTTTGCTCCGCTGACAAGCGTTCCTCATGGATACTTCCATCCTGGTCCAGTATCATCGCTTCATACTTCTTCATTTGTTCATAGACAGACTTAAACTCACGATATTGTTCCTTGGTAAATGTCTTCTCAGCCCGTTCCAACTGTTCTGTCCAAAATTGCTGCTCGTCCATCAATTTTTTGGAAGACCCTACACTCACAGCTTCCAGCTTATCGAAAAACGGTTCCAGCTCAGTTACAAGAAGGTTATATCGTTCCTGTTCCACTGTACTCCACTGCTCTGGATGCATATTTCCTTGAGAATCGGCATGCTTCACGGCCATTTGCCCCATTTGCTTCAGCAAGTCCATATATTGAACAAATTCTTCTTCGCTGAAATGGGCCTTCGCCGTTTGCAGCTTTGCTTCCAACCTCATGTAATCCTCAGCTGTTCCCCCCATAGCTGTAATGTTTTCCTGTGAACCATATATTCCGTCTGCGAGATAGGTGTACCCTGCGTAAGCTCCGGTGGGAATAATGAGTACAGCAGCCAAGAGCCCCGTGACCAGCCATTTTTTTCGATTTCTTCTGATGTGAGAATCACTTCGAATACCATCCATCATTTTATGTTTAATTCTCGCAGGAACGGACCATTCTTTAGTCTCTTCCTGGTAGGCTGTCCGCAACTGTTCATCGAGTTTCATGCAAATCCTCCACCTTTCCCCGCAACCTTGGATTCAACTTCTCTTTTTGTCTCAACTTCGCCAGCGCCGCATGTATACGCGATTTCACGGTTCCAAGTGGAATCTCCAATATGCCAGCAATCTCCTCTTGCGTGTATTCATTCAAATAATGAAGTGTAACCACCTGCTGCAGCTTGTACGGCAAACGGTGCACCTGTTCCAGCAGAGGACGATTTGCCAGTTTGTTGACCAGATCAGTGGAAAAATCATATTCCATACCAACGTCAGATTTCTCGATCCGCTTGCCAAACCGAAACTGCATCAATCTTTTGCGTCGATAACTCTGAACCTGTCGCATTGTCACCCCCATCAACCAGGGACGAAAAGCACGCTCCGCATCATATCGCGCCAATGATCGATACGCCTGAATGTAAATCTCCTGTACTACATCCTCCGCGTCAGACTTGTCCTTGATGAGAAATCGCACAGTGTGATATATCCTCGTCACTGTTTTCTCATATAATTCTCCATATGCTTCTTCATGCCCCGCCCGTATTAACGTTACAAGTTTTATGTACTCATCTTGCTCACTCATTATCCATCCCCCTCCTCCTTACACTATATATTGGCATGCCAGCATCATATCGTTCGATTTATTTATTGAATGAGTAGGTATGGCTGAATCTGATACAAAAATGTCCTCTGGTGTTTATTATGATATAATATACCTAATTTTGATATAATTGGATGTTCTGCATCTGAGTTATAAGATCCCCTTTGGTCTTTTACTATTATCTATATCGATCGTCGGATTTGTAATCGCCAGAACAAACCTTGAGCTCTACGTCACGGTATATAAACTTATTGGGATCTTGGTTATCTTATCGTCTCTTTTTCTTTCGAAAGCGAATATAAGGGAGTAACTTAGCAGGGGTGGTCACTACTATAATGAAATTTTTCAGCAAATTGTACTCAGAATATCTCCTGATTCCACGACCTTTACGTTTGTTGTTTCTATGGGGATGGATTGTTTTGTTTTTTGTTGCCGGTGCCAAATTCAGATGGTTCTACTTCCTACAATAAACTGATTTCAAAGAAGTCTGATCCCCTGGGACATAAAAAAGAGCTGAGTCGTCATTATGACGTCTCGGCTCTTCTTTGATGCTCATCCTCTTCCTTGCAGATAAAGATATAGGTAATCAACTCGAGCTTGCTTATACGTTCCTTTTTGAGACAAACTTTATTTGATATTCAGAAATTCATATCACTTGATCACCGCTCCTGAATAGTTCTACCTGTTCAAGTCTTGCCATTAAGTTGGCAAGGCTTTTTTCTCTTGCACGTCGTTGTTTGGCTTTACTTATGTATTCTTTAGATTTTCTTCAGATTTATACTCATTAATTCCTTAGTTTTTTTCATTATGCTTGCAATATCAACAAGAGAGGAGGCAAAACAATGATCAGTAATACGATCTTAGAGCTGCTACATCAGTATGGATATCTGATTTTTTATTTTGCCTTCTCATTAGGGCCTTTCGGAATTCCAATTCCAAATGAAATCACGATTATCAGCGGTGCCATTTTGAGCCACACAGGAGTTATCAATTCATGGATCACATATTTCTGTATTTTATCAGGACTATTAACGGCCATTACCTTTGCCTATTTTGCAGGGAAGTTATTTGGAACCAAGATAAAACACAGATTTCAACATCATAAACACTTCGTCAAGGCTGAACTCATCCTGAATAAGAGTGGCAATTGGGCGATGTGCATCGGTTTGTTCATTCCAATCGTGCGGTATGTTCTCCCTTTGGTCATTGGGCTGAGCGGTGTCCAGTATAGAAAATTTGCTATTATCTCCTATTCCAGTGCTTTGTTATGGACCATAACGTATTTTACAGCGGGAATTTACTTCGGCGGCCCCATACTATCGACGCTTCATTTATTACATTTCTAACTGGTTTGGATAACATAACATCACATTATGGAGGAACCCCTATGAATTCCAATGAACCTGTTTTATTTTTGAAAAGCTTTCTGCAAAGCCCTAAACATGTCGGCAGTATCATACCCAGTTCCCGGTTTCTCGCCAGCAAAATGGTGAAGCAAGCCTCTTGGCTAGAGGCAAAAGCAGTCGCCGAGCTTGGATCGGGTACAGGTCCTATCACTCGTTATATTCATCAACAAGTACAGAATTCCACCAAAGTCCTATTGTTTGAGATGAACGAAACGATGAGGAATACTCTTAAGACGGCATACCCGGAGTTCTCTTGTTATCCAGACGCCGCTCGATTGGTAGAATCCATGAATCAAGAGGGCGTTCAGCAATTGGATTACATTTTTAGCGGGTTGCCCTTCTTCAACTTTGAGCCTGAATTAAGAAATGCGTTGGTAGACCAGATCCATAAGGCACTCAAACCTGGAGGGTTATTCATCGCCTTTCAATATTCACTTCAAATGAAAAAATTATTATCGGAGCACTTTATCATCGAAAAAATAGAATTAGTGCCTTTGAATATCCCACCTGCGTTCGTTTATGTCTGTCGCAAAAAGCAAACAACTTAAACATTCCTGGCTATCGTTTACACTGATGTTATCCTAATTTTTAAGGAGTGTTGAATCATGAGTACCATTCTTGTTGTTGATGATGAACCCGATATCCGTGATGTCATTCATGTCTATTTACGTAACGAAGGATATCAGGTCATTGAAGCAGCCAATGGTGAAGAAGCGCTAAATATTATCAATACAACATCGGTCCAACTCGTAATATTGGATGTCATGATGCCAATTATGGACGGCATAAAGGCCTGCTTCAAAATAAGAGAAGTATCAACCACTCCGATCATTATGTTATCCGCCAAGGAAGAAGACATTGATAAAATTACAGGCCTGACTACCGGGGCCGACGATTACATGGTCAAACCCTTTAATCCGTTAGAATTACTGGCTCGCGTTAAAGCTCAGTTACGACGTCAAACACTCATTGGCAAAGCTGAATTTGATTCACTTATCCTGATTAAAGACCTTGTCATTGATACGAGTAAACATTCTGTGAAGCTCAAAGATAATGACATTTCACTTACACCACTGGAGTTTTCCATTCTGGTGCTGCTTGCCAGCCATCCTGGACAAGTATTTAGCTCCGAGAAAATTTACGAAACCGTATGGAAAGAACCTTACGGGTATTCGGATAATACGGTGATGGTTCATATTCGTAACCTGCGAGAGAAATTGGAAGTAAATCCGCGCGAACCTCATTACATTAAAACGGTATGGGGAGTGGGATATAAAATTGATTAAACGATTACCACATTTTAAAAAAAAGATACAGATTAACATCCTATATCAAATGTTGATCAGTTTATTGATTTCGTTTGTTGGCTCTGTGGGTGTAAATAATATGTTGATCATAGCTGCCGCAAAAATTAGTGGAAGATTTAATTGGCCTTCGCTTCTCTACATTTTTCCTTACGTTTTAACACCAATCTTCATCGTAATTTTCACGTTAATTTTTTTGTTTTCCACACGAAAAATTGTGAGAGATCTCATTACATTAGAGAAAGAGCTTCATTTTATATCCGAAGGAAATCTGAATTACAGGGTGCCCGTTAATCGACAAGATGAACTTGGGCGAGTCGCTTCCAACATCAATCACATGACAGAACAGTTAAAGCAACAGATTGCTAAAGAACGTGAATTGGAGCAATCCAAGATGGACATGATCACTGGCATCTCACATGACCTACGTACACCGCTTACCAGCATAATTGGCTATATTGAGCTTCTCAAATCAGAATCATTTCAAGACAAAGCAGAGTATGACCGTTTCATCCAAAATACCTATAACAAAGCAACGCATTTGAAGAAGTTACTTGATGATTTATTTGAATATACGCGTCTTAACGCAGTGAACACCCAATTGGATTTGAAAAAGGTTGACCTATGTCAGCTATTGGATCAATTGTTGTTTGAATTCGAACCTTTAGCTCAGGAGAATGGGGTTCGTATTGAGAAAAAACTCGGCGATGCTCCAATCATGATCTCCCTGGATAGTGATAAAATTGCACGAGCCATCGACAATCTTCTCATGAATGCACTGAAGTATTCCTTTAAACCGGGTACAATTCATGTTCGAATGAGTGTGCGGCATAATCACGTTACCATTGAAGTAGAGAATAAAGGCATGCCCCTAACGATAGAACAAAAAAACAGACTGTTTGATCGCTTTTATAAGGTGGATTATTCGAGGAATAGCGAAGGTATTCAATCAGGATCTGGTCTGGGTCTTTCTATTGCGAGGAACATTGCGGAGTTACACCAGGGGACTTTAACACTACAACATACACTTAACGTATTTATCTTCCAACTAAACTTGCCTTCCAACATCAAGTGAACCATCAATGAATTCAACCATGGAGGATACCACAATGAAAACACCCGAACCCTTTCTTTTCCTGCAAGGATTTCTGAGGAATCCCAAACGAGTAGGCAGTGTCCTGCCCAGTTCCAAATTTCTAGCCCATAAAATCGTCCAGTCTGTACGATGGGATGAGGTTAGAACCATTGCTGAGCTGGGGCCAGGAACAGGTGCTGTCACACGTCTCATGAGAGCACATTTACCGAACTCGGCAACCGTGTTTTTATTTGAAAGAGACCCCAAAATGAGAAGTAATCTGAAGAGAACATATCCTGAATTCATGTTCCATTCGAATGCATCCTATCTGTTGAAAAGAATCAATCAAGAACATGTGCAACAGTTGGATAGTATCATTTGCGGACTACCCTTTTTTAATTTTTCCAGAGAAATGAGACAAAACATCCTGTCACAGATCCATACAGCGCTCCGACCTGGAGGCACATTAGTCTTGTACCAGTACTCACTTCATATGAGGAAACAATTAGCTGAGTTATTTGAGATGGAGAAAATTCAATTTGTGCCGTTCAGCTTTCCTCCTGTTTTTGTGTATGTTTGTCGTAAAAGACAAGATGAAGGAGACACTCTATAAATGTTTAATGTCCTGTCTTGTCCTGTGAGGATCTAATCATGCGAGTCATCATCTTACGCGGCAACAACCGCGGCATAAACGCGATGAATCGGTTTCGAGCACCAGGCATAATTAATGTCTTGCCACGCAAAAAGCCTCGATACCCTTCTTCAGCCACCTGTCCCGCTTCCATGATTGGGCCCTGCAACATCTTCGAGACACCCATACCCGAACGATCAACAAATCCAGTAGATGTCAGACCTGGACACAGTGCCGTTACCGTAACACCCGTTCCGCTTACTTCATTCTCCAAAGCCTCAGTGAACGATAGCACGTATGCCTTTGTTGCATAATATACCGACATCATCGGTCCAGGGAAAAAACCTACCAACGAAGCCACATTCATCACACCGCCGTGTCCACGTTGGATCATATCCGGCAAGAATAGCTTGGTCATGACGGTTAAAACCTTGATATTCACGTCAATCATATTAACTTCTTGTTCCATATCCGTTTCCATAAACGTCCCGAACAGACCGAAACCTGCATTGTTGACAAGATAGTCAACAACAATGCCCTTTTCCTTCAGCTCATTATAAATCTCCTGTGGTACCCCTGGTGCCGCTACATCTTTGGCAATAACCGTCGCCTGAATGCCATACTTTTTCTGATACTCCTGAGCTAGTTCCTGTATTTTACCCTCGCTTCGTGCTACCAGCACAATATGATGTCCACCTTTGGCAAACCGATCTGCTAACTCTTTACCAATCCCACCCGATACCCCTGTGATTAGAACTGTCTTTCTCATATCGTTACCTGCCTCTCTTTTCTATAAATATATTTCATCTGGAACACCCATATTAGAACGAACATTCTTTTAAAGTAAAAAAAATAAACTACTTTATTATAAGATCCATGGATAGCGTCGCTATACGAAGAAGTTTTTCCTTGGTCATCGAAGTCTTGGCCATCACCCTTAACCCAACGCCTACATTATGCAGATATTCCGCCAATACTTCGGCGTTGTACTCGGTTGTGAATTCACCTTCCTGCTGTCCCCACACCATAATGTCCTTGATTAGTTTCTCCGTATTTGCAAACATCTCCGTTGATCGGTTGTTCATGTCTTCATCGCGTGCCGCCAATTCTACCGTCGAATTAACAATGAAGCAGCCTGATGCTGGAGATGCTTCTCCATGAATTAAAGAAAGAAATATAAACTGAAGTGCTTCCGTTGCCGTTTGAGAACGCTTTACGCCTGCTGCAAGGGCGGAGCTGATTTTGTGATCATACAGATCTACTGACTTTAGAAATAAGGTGTGTTTGTCACCAAATGTGTCATACAAGCTTTTACGATGAATTCCCATATGATTAACCAGATCCGTCATCGACGTCTTCTCATAGCCTTGTTCCCAAAAAAGTCTCATCGCTTTATCCAGTACAACAGACTCTTCGAACTCTTTGCTTCTCGCCATTGCCTTCCCTCCTGTTCAGAAAACGAACATTGAATAACATGCTCTCGTTGGACCTTTAAAAGGTAAGAATGACTTTGCCCTGGGAGTGACCCGTTGATACTTTAATCAATGCCTTTTCAATGTCCTCAAACGTATACGTAGAATCGATCGAAGGTTTAATGTCTTCTTTTTCTACAAGAGCTGTGATTTCTTGCAATTGAATCCCACTGGAGTGTACAAATAAAAAACGGTATTCAGTATCAGTCTTACGTGCCATTGAATCCAAGCGTGCACCTACGAGACCAAACAATGCTCTTTTCCACAACGGGAATTGACTGTCCACTGCAAAGCGATAATTGGGTCCTGCCTTCAAAGAGACTAATTTCCCCTGTGGTTTCAAAATGCTCAGTTCAGCTTTGATCTCATCCGCACCCAAGGTATCAATGACATAATCGATATCGGACAGAATATCAGCATACTGCTCGGTCTTATAATCAATGAATTGATCTGCTCCAATGGATAAACTACGTTCTCTGCCCCTTTCACTGCCACTAGTGATAACCGTTAATCCCATGGACTTGGCAATCGGGATGGCCATTGCACCAAATCCACCGGTTCCGCCAGGAATAAACAACTTTTTATTCGGTTCAGCTCGGAGTACATCATGCAATGCTTGATAGGCGGTCAGGGCAGTAAGGGGTACCGCCGCAGCTTCGATAAAAGATAGATTTTCAGGCATAATGGATAAGGCATCCTCATGTACAGCTGCATATTCAGCAAAAGCACCAATTTTATTCAGTGGCAACCTGGTATACACCTTATCACCCACTTTAAAATTCAAAACATCATCACCAACGGCTTCAATGACACCCGATAGTTCATTCCCTAGAGTTAAAGGTAACTTATAGTCGGCAATCATTCGAACACTGCCATTCATATTCAAGATATCCAGTGGATTTACACCCGCAGCTTTCACTTTGACAAGGACCTCACGGCTCTGGATCTGAGGTATCTCAATATTATTAAGTTCCACTTGGATTTTTTTGGAGTATTTCTGTATTTGAACTGCTCTCATCATTTATCCTCTTCCTTTGCTTATTTTCTCTCCCAAGAATTGATTGATCAAGTATCCGTTGGCCCCATGAATCTCAACGCCATCCGCCCCTGCTTCGATCGCTGCGGCAGCTGCTTTTCGGAAATCGGAGATGGTCGTTTGAATATCCTCCTGACTCAATTCACGGGGAACGGGGATATCATGCATCCCTGTAGCCGTAAACATTTCTACACCCCGGTGCGATTGCTGATGGAGCAACCGGTTGACGATGATGCGGGGTATTGTCCGGATGTGACATGCGACCCGCATGCATTAATTGGATGTACACATATCCGCCAGCTTCATGCACCCTATCCGTTACCTTTTTCCATCCATTAATATGCTTGTCGGTATAAATGCCCGGTGACCATAAGTAACCCTGTCCATCGTCGGAAGGTTGTGTTCCTTCCGTAATCAGAAGTCCCATCGTTGCACGCTGAGCATAATAAAGTGCCGCCAACTCTCCAGGTGTACCATCTTCTTGTGCTCGACTGCGTGTCATAGGGGCCATCGCAAGTCGATGAGGCAATTCCATGTTGCCAACCTTTGTTTTACTCCATATCTTTTTCAATTGGATGTACTCCTCTTCTTATTTGAGATTTTGTAAATGTATCCTCTGGATTCTTGTGTATTAATTCAATTCTGAAATCACCGGGTAGATCGCACCTGTCAACTGAAAATCATAGTTCTGATCTACAATCCCTACAACCACTTCGTTGTGGTCATACAGATCGATCATGAAGCCTGCCATTTCTTTAGCAGTATGATATTTGGACATATTCGCTTTGTAATCAAATCCTTCAGCATCTATTGATTTTTGTACAAATTCTGTTTCCGTGATCGCTGGTGCAAGCACCTTCGCTTTTAGTTTTGCACCCTTCAGTTCCAGTTCTTTTGCAAGACCTTCTGTGAAGGCACTAACGTAGTATTTCGATGCAGAATAAGCTACACTGCCTACAGCAATGGCATATCCAAGTGCGGATGAGACGTTAATCAATTGAGTACCCTCGACATTCGCATAATCTCGCACATACAGTGTAGATAGAATGGTCAAGGATTCAATGTTTACACGCAGCATGGTCTCCACTTTATCCAAATTCTGATCAGCAATGAACGAGCCTTCTCCAAGCCCGGCATTATTAATCCAAGTCTCAATCTCATATTCTTTCAAATCGTTATACAGTTCGTAAGCCTCTGCGGTAACAGACAGGTCACTTGTGTGAACGATAACATTTACTTTAGGATCGATACCCTGAATAGTCGATTTAAGCTCTTCAAGCTTATCTAATCTTCTAGCTACCAAAATCAAGTGTTTGCTCCGTGCTGCAAATGCCAATGCCGTTTCATATCCAATCCCTGAACTTGCTCCCGTAATCACTGTGTATTTCATCTCATTCTCTCCCTCTTATTCTTTAGATTAGTGTAATTTCAGTTTCGAGAACGATCGTTCTTTATTATGCAAAAAAAACAGTTAGAACTAACTTGCTGTTAGCATATCATTTCTAGAACGAACAGTAAAGAATTATTTTATATGTAGCAAATGTGCTTGAAACATACTTAAATGAGAATAAAATCACGCTATATAAACCATTTTTATATCATAAGTTAAGAATTCCTATATCGTTTCATAAGTTCTTTCATTGAACAATCTAATGTCAAACCGCTGGCCACAAGTATAACCATCAGGGCAATCAGCATTAGGCGAACACGCCTTACCCCGGCCTCGTTTACGAAAGTGATGACTTCACATATTTTCCTTCCACCACTAAACATCAACCTTTCCTAGCTACGCTAATCTGAATTCGACATCATCCATGCCAGAAATTCTCCAAACGAATCGGATACCTTTTCAACCTCTTCAAATTCAGGCTCACATCCACGGACAATAGCCCCATTGTCGGTTGTTAAGTCAATGGCATAGAAGGAATATCCATCTTCCACAGACATTACAATCGGCAAGTGATGATCCCACCAAGCCGTTATCTCCGACTGCCAAATAGAATCGCTCTCTGCTGCCTCCAAACTAAGCATTTCAAATTCATTCCATTGGAATGCGGTCTCCGTGCTATTGTTGAACTCAGCCTCACAAATAAACCAAGTTTGCTCATCCGGTGCAACGCATTTTTCAACTACATTTAGAAATTCTAAATATTCATCTGGAAGTCCTTTATATCTTGAAGTAATGCCGCTGTTTAAATGTGACTGCGAACCGGATTTACTCATTATGTCCCAGCCCTTTTCCCCAGCCCAAGTCATAAATTCCCTAAAGTGAGTGTTTCCTTTTCCATTATTCATTTCCAAAATGAACACCTGCCCATCAGCTTAAGAAATAGAAACTATATCACCTATTCGGGATTTGAATGGAAAATCCCTGCTGTGGTGCTTCAAAGAGAAAGACAAAAAGACTGGAAAAATGGTTGGGAAAAGCGGCAACCAGGTTCCAGCCTTTGGTGGTTTGGGGAAAGTTAATTTTAGTTAGGGTCAGTTAATTTGAAATTGGACAGGAATTATTAGTTAGTTAAATATCCGCTGTCTCATCGCCTCAAACAGCAAAATCGTTGCCGCCATTGCCGCGTTAAGCGACTCTGCCTGTCCCTGCATCGGGATCGTAATTGCATCATCCACCAAACGTGCCGTAGCATCCGAGATGCCTTTGCCTTCGTTACCAATCACAAGCCATACCGACTGCGTAAAATCATAACTATAACATGAATGCTCTGCCTGCAAAGAAGTACTAACCAGCTTCACGCCCGCAGCCTTCGCTTCGGAAAGCACCGATTCCAACTGCCCCTCCACAATGGGCAAATGAAACAATGACCCCATCGTCGAGCGAATCGTCTTCGGGTTATATACATCAGCACTGCCCGCGCCAAGTACAACCCCAGCGGCCCCAGCGGCATCCGCACTACGGATGATTGTCCCCACATTACCCGGGTCTTGCACTCCGTCCAGCACCACAACAAGCCCCCGTGCTCCGGTAATTAGGCTTTCCAGTGGCTCACTGCCTTTACGCACAATCGCGAATACAGGCTGTGGCGTCATCGTATCCGTACATTTGGCGATAACCGCAGGAGATACACTAACCCACTCCACACGCTTTAGCGGATTCTCAAGCCCGGCCAGTTCGCTAGGTACGCCTTGCTCTCCGTCGTACACAATACAATCCAGATCCGCTCCAGCGCGCAATGCTTCCTGGACCAGATGAATGCCCTCAATGATATATTTATGTTGACGGGTACGATGCTTTTTCTCCAGCAACTGTGCCCATTCTTTTACACGTGTATTTTGCGGTGATACAATATCCATCTTTCCATCCTTCCCATCTGCATCCATCACTTCGGATACGCAAGCTCCATTTTCGTCAAATGATCCTTGTGACCTACAATGATCAGCACATCTCCAGCTTCGATCCGGTCCTCCGCGTACGGCGAGATGTTCATCGAATTCCCACTGCGGATCGCCATCACGTTACAACCAAAACGTGCACGGATGTTTAATTCCATCAGGTTTTTGCCGATCATTTGCTCGGAGGCTCTCATCTCCAAAATGCTGTAATCCTCAGATAACTCGATGTAATCCAGTATATTAGGCGAGGTCAGATGATGGGCTACGCGCAGTCCCATATCCCGCTCAGGATAGATGACTTTATCCGCCCCAATCTTCTGCAATACCTTACCATGAAGCTCATTTTGAGCTTTTACGATCAGAACGGGTACACCCATATCTTTCAATATCAGGGTTGTCAGAATGCTCGCCTGTATATCTTCACCAATCGCCACAACGACAACGTCGAAATTCCGTATGCCAAGCGCACGCAGCGCTTCTTCATCTGTTGAATCTGCCGATACCGCATGGGTCACCACATTGGACATTTCCTGAGTCCTCTGCTCGTCCGCATCAATTGCCAGCACGTCGAATCCCATACCGCTCAATGCATTGGCAACACTTGATCCGAACCGTCCCATGCCAATTACAGCATATTGTTTCTTGGCCATTAGAGTCTTAACCTCCCGCTGCACTTCAGCATGACGCATCATTAGGAATACCCATGCTAACGTAAATAATCCTTCGTAGTATACCACAAAGCCTGATAAACTTGAATGCGCTAGCGCTTCCCAGGGAACAGTATTAGAGCAGCCGAATATACGAGGAGGGAATTGCGATGCCCATTACATTAAGCCTGCGTGAAGCGATTGATTCATAAAGTTCATGACAAGAGTGATGATCAGCTCCGGGAGATGATTGAAGGTTCAGTAGATGGACCGGAAGCTGCTTTGCCTGGACTTGGCGCCATTTTCGAGATGATCTGGAAGAACACAGAACCTGCCAAGCAGGAAGAACTCATTCAAATCGCGCAGGAGCATCTGCACACCATTCCCGTTCAACCGCTTCGCTAATCGAAGCATTGGAGGGCAAGGTAACCATCAAACCGTTTGTTCTGTCTGCAAAAGAAAGCTTTCCCTTATTCGGCTGGATCATACCCGCCTCCAGGTAAGGTGTATAGCAATAGATCCCTCCGCCACAATTGGCGGAGGGATCTTATTTTTAACAAGCTCTATCTCATCACATGAACTTGTCGCGTTTAACTAACCTTTTAACAATTCCCACGAAATACTTCTGTCTTAACTTAAGGCGCAGTCTCCAGGAATTGAGCTGTTGGATTTTTATCCATAGCCGTTCTCATTGCGTACTCATTTTCGAAGAGCACCACATAATTCCCTTTTTTATCTTTTACAAGTGCAGAGTTAATCCGAAATTTGCTTGGGTCCAGATTCTCGTCCACGATCCAGCGAGCGAACTGATAAGGCATGCGCTGCAATTGCACGTCTACCCCATACTCGCCTTTCATCCGGTATTCAAATACCTCGAATTGAAGTTGACCAATTACGCCGAGAATCGTCTCGTCGAAACTTGCCGTCTGGAACACCTGAATGGTTCCTTCCTCCGTCAACTGGTCAATGCCTTTTTGGTACTGTTTATGTTTCAATGCATTTTTTACGGTAACTTTGGCGAAAATCTCTGGCGAGAACGTTGGCAACTCCTCAAAGACAACCTCGCTGCCTTGGCTCAGTGAATCGCCAATCCGGAAGATTCCCGGATCGAACAAACCGATAATATCACCGGCATATGCCTCTTCAACAATATCCCGGTCTTGTGCCAGGAATTGCTGTGGCTGTGACAACTTGATCTCTTTACCTACACGGGTATGCTTCACACTCATTCCACGTTGGAATTTGCCTGACACAATACGCAGGAACGCAATACGATCCCGGTGTGCCGGGTTCATGTTCGCTTGAATCTTGAACACATACCCACTGAATTTCTCATTCGTTGGCTGGATTTCTCCTGCCGTACTGCGACGTGGTTCAGGCTTCGGTGCCAGTTCCAGGAAGTTCTCCAGGAAGGTCTGCACACCAAAATTGTTAATCGCACTACCGAAGAAAATAGGCGTCAATTCGCCGCGTTGAACTTTCTCCATATCAAACGGATCTCCCGCAACGTCCAAAAGCTCCAGATCCTGAATTAACTGATCATGCAGATATTCTCCTGCCATCTCACGGATAATTGGATCTGTATAACCGTTTACTTTCTGAACTTTAATTATCGAGTGATCGTCCCCTTGGAACAACTCCACCTGATTTTTCATCCGGTCATATACACCGCATAGTTCGCGACCTGTACCAATAGGCCAGTTCAGTATCGGAACGGAACGAATACCCAGTACATTTTCAAGTTCTTCCATCAGGTCAAATGGACTTTTACCCTCACGGTCGAGTTTGTTGATAAACGTAAAGATTGGAATACCACGTTTCGCACAAACCTGGAACAACTTAATCGTCTGTGCCTCGACACCCTTCGCTACGTCAATCAACATCACCGCGCTGTCGGCAGCCGTCAGTGTACGATACGTATCTTCACTGAAATCCTGGTGACCCGGTGTATCCAGAATGTTAACGCGATGGTTCAGGTAATCAAATTGCATTACGGAAGAGGTAACCGAGATCCCCCGTTGTTTCTCAATTTCCATCCAGTCACTTGTTGCGTGTTTGCTGGCTTTCCGAGCTTTTACCGTTCCCGCAAGGCGAATTGCGCCCCCGAACAGCAACAGTTTCTCGGTTAATGTAGTTTTACCCGCATCCGGGTGAGAGATAATGGCAAACGTCCGGCGTTTGTCCACTTCCTGTTGAAGAATATCATTTGCAGCTTTGCTCATAGGTTTAATCCCTTTCGTCCGTTCATTCACGTTAATCCGGCATAGCCGGTCCATCATTCAATCTTTATGCAATCCGGCGAGGCCGGTTGATTGTACACTGGTCATTTTGCATTGAGGTATTCATACACTAGATTAATTTTACACATTTACAATGGAGTTCATCCTCCTCAAAATCTGTGCTTTCATCCATACCGTGAACTGCTTCTTAACCCAACTCTCCTATTGTACCATAATCTGTACCGAAAATAACCGATTACTACCGCAGATTCTTCTCTTTTCACTTGCAAAAAAAAGCACCCTTCTGCCATAATCATGGCATCCAGGCACTCCTCATTTATTTCATGTTATTGTGTTTTAGAAAATTAATGCATCCAGCGCGTATTGTCCGCCACCTGTCAGGGCTAGCGCTACACCAATCACCAGAATCGCGAGATTATATTCAAATCCGTTCTGTGTGGACCAGTATCCGTTTGCTCCATGGACTTTCACAATGGCAATGACCATCGTCAATGCAATCAGAATGCCACCTACCGGTGTAAGCAGACCCAGAGCCAGTAACAGACCGCCACCGAATTCCGCGAGTCCAGCCAGTAGAGCCACCAATGCACCTGGCTTCATGCCCATCGACTCAAACCAGCCGCCTGTACCCTTGATTCCGTAACCTCCGAACCAACCAAACAGCTTTTGAGCCCCGTGCGCCATGAACGACAATCCAATCACCAAACGAATCAACAACAACCCTACATCCAACATCATTTTCTTTTTCCTCCATTCAATATATACAAAATAGTATTCTCAGATTAAAGATATTATGCACATTTTTTTCATGATTCTCTGTGACGCAAACCCCTTCAACTGGTTTACATTTTATCTCATGAATGATAACTTATCCGAAACGTTTGCCCGAATGAAGTTTGTCATTTGCGTAACTCTTTAACTCATGTGTTGAGTATAAGTTACATACTTACTTTTTGTCAACAACTTAATTTAAATTACTTATTTCCTTATGATGGATACCTCCCTTTTACCCGCTAAAAAGCCTGGGGACACCGCAAAATTGCGAAGTCCCCAGGCTCAGTCATGTTGTTTATGTTGTTAGTTCCCTTAACTTAACCGTTCACTTGCCAGATCACGCTGTCCTCGTCCTGACCATTCACCGGCCACCAGTGGAATCCGTCCTGCTCCAGCAGCTTATCTGTCGCTTCTGGCCCCCATGTTCCAGCAGGGTACGTATGAAGTTCCCCCTGATTCTGTCCCCAGGCTGCTGCGATCCGATCCACAAAAGACCAGGCTGTTGCCACTTCATCCCAACGGGTAAAGTACGTAGAATCCCCCTCTGCTGCATCGTGCAGCAGACGTTCATACGCTTCAGGCGAGTTGATTCCAATCATGCAGCTCTGACAGAAATCCATCGCGAGCGGCTGAATCTCGGAATCCGATCCTGGTTTCTTGGCATTAATTTTGATATATATGCCTTCCATCGGATTCACCCGAATAACCAGCAGGTTCGGTTCGAGCTTATACTTTTTCCCAAGGTACACGTTGTTTGGCATCGACTTGAACTCAACTACGATCTCGGTCGTTTTTACCGGTAGACGCTTGCCAGTCCGAATGTAGAATGGCACCCCTGCCCAGCGGAAATTATCCACGAATACACGTGCTGCAAAATAAGTTTCCGTATTCGACTGCGGATCAACCTTGTCTTCCTGGCGGTAACCGGGAAGCTGCTTGCCACGGTACTCTCCTTCAGCATACTGCCCTCGCACAACGTTGTTGCTGACTTCTTCGTCTGAAGTGAATGCCCGCAATGAACGTAATACCTTCACCTTCTCATCCCGAATGTCTTCCGGGAATAGGCGACTTGGCGGTTCCATCGCAATCATCGTCAGCATCTGAAGCATATGGTTTTGCCCCATATCACGGAGTGCTCCGGAGTGATCATAATAACCGCCACGTTCTTCCACTCCTACCGTTTCACCAAGCGTAATCTGAACGTTGGCAATATGTTTGTTGTTCCAGAGCGGTTCAAAAAAAGCATTTCCGAAGCGGATCACTTCGATATTTTGCACCATTTCCTTACCCAGATAATGATCAATCCGATAGATTTCCTCTTCACGGAATACTTCACGAATCTGCTCATTCAGTTGTTCGGCCGATTGCAGATCATAACCAAATGGTTTTTCGATAACCAAACGGTTCCACCCCTGACTTTCCAACATACCACCGTCCCGCAAACTGTACGAGACACTGCCAAACAGCTCAGGTGCCAGTGCCAGATAGAACAGCCGATTCCCCGGCGTGTTAAACTTTGATTCCAGATGCTCCGTCTGCGCACGCAGCTCTTTGAATCCTTCCACATTATTGATATCCAGTGCTTTGTATTCAAAATGATCGACAAAAGCGTTCCACTCATCAGGTTCCCCCGCTGGATAACGGCAGAACTCTTTAATGGATTCATAGATGTCTTCCCGGAATTCTTCTGGGGACCTCGGACGACGTGCTACGCCAATAACCGCAAAGTCTTTGGCAAGCTTGCCTTCACGGTAAAGACTGTAGATAGCCGGAAACAACTTCCGGCGGGCCAAATCACCCGTTGCTCCAAAAATGAAAAATACTGCACCTGGTGTCTGTACTTCATCTTGCAATTGTTTTTCAACCATGGGCTCCTCTTTCTTCCGGGAAGATAACCTTCACGCTCTCCCCGAGCTATGTAATGGTGTTATATATGCACGACATACAACTGTCAATTACCAGCAAGTTCCTTCTTGGATGTGATGCCATTTTAGCATATCAACTGAATGGATGCACTATTTCAAACTCATTTTTCTGATAAAGATTCTCAACATTTGGTCCCAATTCATGAAAAATTCATTCCTTAATATTCAATCGTAATCACCGGAAATCCCACTGTAATTCGATTATCGACCTCGTCTCCAACCTGGTGAACTGCGAGTTGCATATTCAACATATGCGAGCCACTCTTGATCGACAGGGGCAGCTCAGCCGCCTCATAAGAGACACTTGCGCTGGCTACATCCGTATAACGTTCAACGGAGGCGATATCCACATTACCAGACAAGTGTTTCTCGATCAGTGCCAACTGCTGACTCGCATCACGTCTAATAGCAGTAGCTGCCGTACCTTGCACAGACATATTCCAGCTTGCCTTCATCCCTGAGTCTACAAGCAGTTGATCCACCTGTTCATGTACTGTCATTATTGCCTTCCGATCCGTGTGTGCATCCCCTGAAATTTGTACGATGGCGTAGTAGCCGTTGTCTTCTGTCTCAACGACATTGACCAACATACCTGCTTCTCCAGCAGCCTCATTGACAACCATCTCACTGCGATACACATCATGGCCCGTCTGGCGTGCCCGTACTGGTTGTTCCAGCCCCAAGTGACTAGCCAGTAATACGGCCTGCGCTTGTGCATCTCCCCGGCCTTCTCCTTGCCATTTGATAACTAGACGATCCACATTATCAATCACGCTGTCAGCCGTATCGATTAACTGTTCCAGTTGGGCTGCTTTGGGTTCGTTCTTCTCTGCGTATACCTGTGTTACACCGATAAGAATAATGATAGCCATTGCTAGCATACCTGCTGTCATCCAACGATTTAACATTTGAATCCCCCGTTCATTCTTGTATTCTATGAATCTATCAACAGCATGCCCCATTCCCACATTAGCCATACTTCTTCTGAACACAGCAAAAAAAGCCCCACCCGCCACTTGCATGGCAGATCAGAGCTTTCCATTCATACTTTTCTATATAAATTGAACTCTTATCTATAACTTCCGCACATTAAAAGTACGGTTCTTTTGCTTGATTATGATACATAATAATTTTGCTTACTCTGCAAGTCCGTTTTTATAAGCATAGATGGCGGCCTGTGTACGGTCGTCTACGCCCAATTTGGCCAGTAAATTGGTGACATGGAACTTGACTGTTTTGATACCGATGATCAGATCATCAGCGATGTCCTGATTCGATTTGCCTTTAGCCAGCAACCGGAGCACATCCATTTCACGGTCCGTCAATTCATCATGCAAAGGAGCTGCTGCCTGTGGCTGTCGGAATCGATTCATCATTTTGGAAGCCACCTGTGACTCCAGAACGGATTGCCCGCGAGCTGCTGCGCGAATCGCATCTGCCACTTCATTGGCTCTTGATGTTTTCAACAGATAACTGAATGCGCCTGCTTCAATGACAGGATACATTTTTTCATCATCCAGGTAACTGGTCAATACGATGACTTTGCACTCCGGATACATTTTAAGTACCTGACGAGTAGCCTCAATGCCATCCATGCCTTCCATAACCAGGTCCATCAGAACAACATCAGGCTTATACTCCTGTGCAAGCCGAATGCCTTCCTCTCCACTACCAGCTTCACCAACAACTTCAATTCCATCTTCGGTATCCAGTACCGCTGCAAGACCAATACGTACCATCTCATGATCATCCACGAGCAATACTTTGATCGACGTTTCCGTCTCCGTTTCGACTTCCGGTTCCATTGACATGTTCTTCCTCACTTTCATCGTTCATCAAAGGTATCGTAATCTCAATCCGCGTTCCCTTACCAGGCGCTGTTACAAATTGTATGGCTCCACCAATCTCCGTAACACGTTCACGCATGTTAGCCAGACCGTAGGAAGCCTGTTTGTTCTCATCCAGATCGAAGCCTTGCCCATCATCACGAATCAATACCCGGATCGCATCAGTACGTCGCTGGATCCGTATCTCCATTTTTTCCGCTTTTGCATGTCGTAACGTATTGGACATAGCCTCCTGAACGATTCGAAACAGATGATTCTCGATGCCTTTGATCAGTTCAATGTCTTCGTCCATTTCGAGCACAATGTCCATAGGTACTTTTGTTTTCAGTTCCATCACCAGATCACGCAGACCCTGTTCGAGATGTTTACCCTCCAGATAAACTGGCCGCAGATGTAACAGTAACGCACGCATCTCGGACTGAGCTACCGAAGCCATTTCCTCAATCAAAGCCACCTGCCGCTGAGCACGTTCAAAATCCTTCTCCATCTTCCGTCCAACGGCTGTTGCTGTCATGGATATCGCGAACAATTGCTGCGATACCGCATCATGCAGTTCCCGTGCCAAACGTTGCCGCTCTTCCACAATAGCCGTAATTCTGGATTGTTCAGCAAGCTGTGCATTATGAGTAGACAATCGCTGGAGCGAAGATACCTGATCTTCCCACTTTTTGCCGATTCGTCCGAGTTGCTCACTTAGACGACCCACATCATCATCGCCCAGATCAGGTACAGTGCGTGATAGAGAGCCCTTCTCCCACAGTAGAAGCGTTTCCCGCAGCAGTTCGAGCCGGCGTTTAACCCGGTAACTCTGATAGAACCCAAAGACCGCACCAATCCCAATGAGAAGTAGCAATAGAGCCAGACCCGATTGAATCAGATGCCGCCAGCCTGCAAACGGAGCAAGATAACCATATGTAAACAATACATACAAAATAACAGCGAGCACAATGAAAACCAGGAGGATCCCTTCACCCATACTTCGGGTTACCATGTCGGTATGTCGTTTTGTCTTCATCGGGGTCTCCTCCTTCTCTTCATCTATTTTACTACGGATTACTGATGCTTAGGTCGCCAACAATATAAGAAATGACAAATTTTGCTTTATGTTCACTGGATTCATATCCAGGCGTTCTCCATACTAATTTGTTCATCATGCCGCTATCTTGTTCTCCAAGAAGATTAATCCGGCCAAAAAGAACCGATGCTTCAATCTCCACACCATAATCTTCTGGTAGCGTAAGGCGAACATTACCCATAACTCCTTGCAGCAGCACAATCGTTTGTTTCTCCTCCGGAATCGAAAGAGATAGATCGGCGTTAACCTCACCTATGGCATGCCACAGACTCATACTACGTAACGTCCAGGATGATTGATCCCAGTAGTAACGAGCCATGAAATTCTGTTTCTTCATAACGCCTTCGTCCAGATGAATCTTTTTGTTTTTCGAATAAAAGTAAGCTAAAGAAGCAAGTACAATCAAAAATACAATCATTAAATTATCCAGCAATAACAGTGCCGCACCAATGCCAAGATACCGATGACCTTTGCGGGTATCCCCATTGCGGACTTGAAGCATTCCAACCGTTAACAGAATCAGTGCGGCAGCGGTCAGGAAGTTAATATTGTCATTCAATAACATCATTGTGCCAATAATCATAATGACAACTGCAAGCCATTTACTCTTTTGATTCATCCCCGCCGCACCTCCTCTGTAAGTTAATCTCTCTTTATTCAACGGAAAAGCCATATCAGGCACTGAAGTCCTGTATGGCTTAACTTTTGTTCTACCAACCGTACATTATACACGATTTATAGAATATCATATTGTCCACTAAGCGAACAGTTATTCTTTTGAAGTTCCGTTCGCTTCATTCTTGGAACCATTGCCCATTTTGTTTTTGAGGGCTTGTAATTGCTGATCCACTTTGAATTGTTTTTCCACATCTACAGGATTCGTGTACGTGGATGATGTGTTGCGATAAGGTGCACGAGCTACGTCAGCTTCAGCTTCCAGCTGCATGATTTTCTCTTCCATGCGGTGGAATCCAAGGGATGCGCCGCCACTTTCGATCGAATGCAAGCTGTTGATGGAAGACATTTGCTTTTTAGCTTTTGCCATTTGTGCACGGGATACAAGTTCATTACGTTTGTTACGCATTTTGTAGAACTCATCTTTCATATCATGCAACTGTTGCAACAGATCTTTTGCTTGTGCTTCGGACTGTGCATGCAGTTCGCTGTACTCCGTAATTTTTTGATCAAAGTAGATTTTCTCTTCCAGCAATTTGCGTGCTACTTCTTCCTGACCGTTGGCCAGAGCAGCTTCTGCTTGGGACTCACGTTGTACCGAAGTACGCTCTGCTTCATCCAAACGTTGTTTCATACGACGTTCATTCGCCATTTGTTTGGCAACTGTTACCTCTGCCTCATGAATCTCAGCCTCCATATCACGCAAGTACTGGTTCAACATTACAATCGGGTCCTCTACTTTATCCAACATATCATTTACCGATGCTTTCGTCATATCCTTAATCCGTTTAAATACTCCCATTTTACTTTTCTCCCTTCTCGTAACGAGATAATTTTTGGCGAAGCTCTTCAACTTCTTTTTTCAGTGCTTTTTTCTCGATATCTTTCATCATGGAGTCAAGTTCACTTTCTTGTGGTGCACCTGCTCCGTAGGCGTTGTTGTCATAAGAACGGGGACCAGATTGAGGTCTGCCGTTGAATCCAGGGCCGGGACCGAAGTTACCAGGACCTTGTTGGTTGTGATTATTTTGAAAAGGACCTCTTGGTGGCTGATGATCATAGTTGTTGTATCCTCTGCCAGGACCAGGGCCTGGGCCCGGACCGTAGCCATATGGATCATAAGGCGGATACGGTTCTTTTGGTACCACCAGTGCTGCAATAAAGTATATTAACAACGACGTGCCGCCAGTTACGAAGATACTGATAACAAAGATGATACGCAGCAGGGTGGAATCCATTCCGATGGTTTCGGAAATTCCGCCGCACAAGCCGGTTAACATCCGGTCACGTGTTGAGCGGTATAATTTGCTCATGTGCTTGCTCCTTTCGTTTACTTGTATCCTCTTACGTTGGAATCATAAGCATATGGATCAACGTGATTGGATTCCTTGGGTACCACCAATGCAGCGATGAAGTAGATCAACAATGATGTACCTCCCGTAGCGAAAATACTGATGAAGAAAATGATACGTAGCAGCGTGGTACTCAATCCGAGATTTTCAGAAATGCCGCCGATCAAACCTGTTAGCATTCGATTACGCGCCGAGCGGTATAATTTACTCATGTGACTACTCCTTTCTGTCATTGTTCAATTTCTGTCTTAAGCGTTCCAGTTCCTTATCCAGCGTAGAGGATGACATGCTGCCAGTCACTCCTGAACCATCTTGACTCATCCGCCGGATATCGCGGAGACTTTGTGCTTCATATTCGAGATCAGAGACTTGATCATCCAGTCGGTTAAACATACGGGGTACATTCTGACCGTTGTGATTGCCTCTCTGGTTCATACGTTGTTGTAACTGAATCGTCTGCATACGAGCGTAGTAATATTGGCGTTTGCTATATACATTCTGATATTCAACCTTCAGCTGGTCGATCTGTTCATCCAGCTCCTGTAATGCCGCATAACTTTGTGCATACAATTCATTGTACTGTTCCATTTTTTCCTCGTGGAGGATTTTCTCCTGCAAGGCCAGCTTAGCGAGATGTTCTTCCCCTGCTTTCAGAGCCATGGAAGCCTGTTCTTCCCGTTTGTTCACCATACCTGCTGCCTGATCGGCTTGTTGTTTCATTTGTCTGGTATGGCTTGCATATTGATGACGAAGTTTCTCGGCTTCACCGATGTCTTGGCGGGTCGAGACCAGGAACTGATCAATCAGTTTGACTGGGTCCTGACTTTGCTCCAAATGTTCGTTCAGATTGGCTACGGTAATATCCCGCATTCGACGAAATACACTCATTATGTTCTGTCCCTCCTTTTCATAATCGTGAAAGCTTAGTACCGACCACGACGACTGCGGTTATTGCTTAGCATTGAGATACCAAAGATGATTAACCCGATCGCGATGATCGGTCCGATCAACCATGCCAGTTTACCCATCAGTGAGATGATACCGATGATGAGAACAATCCAGCCAAGCATCACATTCCCTCGTTTAACTCCGTAGTATCCCAGTGCAATCATCAGGACCGGAATCAGATAACCCATTAAGTGTCCAAGAAGTGGAGTTAACTTTCCGAAGAGGAGTAGTGCACCCAGCGCAATCAATACAATCGCCCAGCCATTTCCCTTATTCAATCTCATAATTGTTGTTCACCGCCCTTTCCATTCGTTCGTTTTAATGTGTTGAGTCATTTGTTCGTTTGTTTCTTGTTTTTTTGTTTCCGTGTTTCTTGTTTAACCTTATGTCCTTATTCTAGGGGATTCCGCGACTTTTCAAAACAGACCGTGGACGGTTTTTCATCCTAGACTCAGGTCGGGGATCTAGTTGGACCTTTGACTGTCCCTATATAAGACCAACGTTCCACCTAAGCTGAATATCACTCCAGATACCTTCTAATACCCGTATTCAGGCTACCCTTTAGCCGATACCGACCTGTAGAGAGAATGATGTCCATGTCTCTATTTACGTTCACACTGCAATTTCGTTTCTCATGATTCCGTATTGGATAGTCAGTCCAAGCCGCTTCTCTAGCCTTTTCTGCAAGATCATCTATCAGCAATCCCTTATCTCTGCTCCTATACCCTCTCATAAAATTACTTATTTATCCAAATAAACAAAATTTAGATTGTTCTATATGTAAGCGTTTACTAAAATAGAAGGTGTTACTATTTCTAATGTCAGGGGTGGAACTGAAACTGTGCGACCAATCAGCTATCTCCATAAAATGATCATCTTCGGAATCCTGTTAAGCACCCTGCCCATTTTGTTAACGGGAATTGCCGCATTTATCTATTCATCGAACCAAACTGAGCTGCATCGTACACAGGCCAACAGACAGTTGCTGGAACAAATGCAATCCAACGTAGAGCACAAACTCGCTACAGTCAGTTATATGCTTGATCAGGCCGTTCGCTCTCCAGTAACCCTCCGTTCTCTGTCTGCTTCTTCTTCACTAGAAGGGAAAGGGCCTTTGCTTGCCGACAAGCTACAGAGTGAATTTAAGAATATGAGGTCATGGGAACCTTTGCTGGATATTACCCTGGTGAATCAATCACAGAATTGGCTTATTGATCATGCCGGATTATATCGTAATACGGATTTTCCACTGGCTCTTCCCATGAAGGAATTGATTTCCGATACGCTAACCTCTGGATGGCAGCTCTCCCCTTCATCGGTGTTCAGTAATGATGAGCGTTCACCCGGTACAGGCTGTATTTATCATATTGCCCCTTGCGAGGTCTATTCCGAATCTGAATACGTCTTCCGATGTTGCCCTGATTGCGGGAATCCCTGCATGTTCTTTGCAAAATACACTAGGAGAAGCCTCCTTAGGCAATGCTGCCTCAGGACTGATCATTTTGAATCGGGAACAACGTATCCTGGTCCATCCCGATCCTGTATACATTGGACAACCGTTATCTGCCATTGGTTTACAGGATCGGGATACGGAAGCCGACATAACCAAACTATCACCCATCACATTTTCAACAGGTTTTGAAAACCGAGAAGTTAAGATCGCCGATACACATTATTCCCTGACGTATAGCCCTTCTACCTTAAAAGGATGGACTTATGTTCTAATCTCACCTACCAATATTCTGACACAAGAATATATCGATATCGGATTACACACCTTGTATATCAGTATCTTCTTACTTTTACTTTCATTATTACTCGCCTGGCTCGGCTCCAAGCGAATGCATGTCCCGATTCGTAAACTTTTAACCCAACTTGGTGACAACCACCTGTCCAAAGAAGGAAACACATTAGCTCAGCAATCACCACCATTTTCTGATGAGTTCGAACAGATCAGAGCAGGGGTCTCACAACTATCTGCCTCTCGCTCCCAATTAGAGAACACGCTTAATATGCATCTGTTGCAGATTCGCACTCATTTTATGATGAATCTGTTCCAGGGCAAGATCCCTGTTCTTACTCTTTATGACACCCTGAATGAATATGGCTACACGCATCAGGTTCGGGGATGGCAACAAATTGCTGTTATTACATTACAGGCCGATCTCGTTAATCATACAAAATATAGTGCTAGTGATCGTGACCTCTTATTATTTGCTATTCAAAATATATTGGAGGAAACGGTTGTGCATAACCAACAATTGCTTCCCATTGTGCTGGAACATACGGTAGTCACGGTGATTGGCACCGTGGAACAGGATCATTTTATTTTTTCACAGCAACTATATGTATTAACAGACCAGTTACAACAACAGATTGATATGATTCTAGCTCTTCAAGTCAGTATAGGATTCAGCCAGCCGCACAGCTCTCTATATCACATCCCTCAAGCTTACACAGAAGCCATGGAGGCATTGAGGCATCGGATGAAGCTGGGAACAGGCATTATTTTTCAATATGAGAACATAGATCATTACGCTCCCACTTGGCCCATGACCTACCCGGAATCATTGGAATATTCATTGATCCAAGCTATTCAAAATGCGGACGAAGTCCAGGCCTCTGCTCTTCTGAAACAACTGCTTGAAGTGATCTTTGGTATGGAGGTTACACCCGAGGAGTATGAGGTGGCTCTTACGAGGCTACTCACACATATTTTGCAAATGACTCAGGAATCCGGCATACGACTCGGACAGATATCCCAAGGTCGTGGCTCGATGTTTCATGAACTTCATGGTTTGCAGTACGCTGCTGAAGTTGAGGAATGGTTTAATCATCAAGTCATCTTGCCCGTCATCCAGGTTTTTAAAGCAAGACAGTATGCCCAGTATCAGCATATATCAGAGAAGATGATTGCCATGATTCATCAAGATTATGATAAGGATCTGTCGCTTGAGGAATGTGCCATGAAGCTTCACTACAATGCAAACTACTTAAGTAGTGTTTTCCGCAAAGAGACAGGCTGTGCATTTAGTGAATATCTGACCAAGTACCGATTTAATATCGCTAAAAAATGGCTGGACGAAAGTGATCTAACCGTTAAAGATATCGCAGCACGACTGCGGTACAACAATCCGCAAAATTTCATCCGATCATTTCGTAAATGGGAAGGAATTACCCCCGGCCAGTACCGGGAGCTAAGCAAAAAGCAGACGTGTCGAACCGAAATTAGAAAAGGAGCACGATTGTAAGTCGTACTCCTTCGGCCAGCTTGGACAACTCCATATAGCTCCCCGAACAGGGTTCGGATCTGTGACTACTCGATTAACCGTCGCGTGCTTTACCGACAGAAATATCAGGGAATATGCTTCAGAGATCATTCTCTGAAAACGAGGTCTGTGTTTTGTTTTTCGTTGTCTCGAATATCTAAATAAACGAGGGCTGGTTCAAAGCGGTCGATGAATTAGTGGCTTCAAAAAAGAGGGAGCACATAACCTGCACCCTTCACTTACAACTTTACTTCTACAATCTTAACATCATATGTTTCAACCGTTCATCTTTTGGCACAGCGTTGTGATGCTTCCTAGTGTCATCTTAGACGTTAGACTACATTGTCCGTCTCAATTCCTGATTATCAGTACACGTGCCAAGCTTATGCGATTTATCGCTTATCCTTAGTGCGAACTGTTTTCATATTTGGCTGTTCAAGTTGGATTAGAATTTTACCAAACCTTGCTCCCCGTGAGAAGGTCACCGTGCTACCCTTGTACGTATCCCTAATGTACTTCTCAGCCAATCTGAGGGAATCTTCATCCGATGGTAACTCATACGTATTAAGCCATTCTGGCAGCTTCTCGATAATCTCTTCCACCGGTACTTCAAATGAGTTAACTTCTCTCGTAATAATCATCGTATAAGAATACCCCTTCAAATACAGCAACTGTTGGATATACCCCATATCACCGGCCTTGTATGAAGAAGTTACTCCCAGTACATCCTTAAGTTCATCCATTAGTGTGTGTTCATTCTGTCCCGCCATAGTACTTATATATACATACTTCCGGGCACAATTGATCGCCTGCTCAATCGTTTCCCAATCCGACATTGCCGGACACATGGATGCAAATGCAAAGTCATATTTCTTCTCCCAACCCTTATCCTTAATGGAGATTTCTTCATATCGTTCGTTTACGATTTCTATTTTGGATTCCAGAGCTGAAGGTATCGTCTCTTTCATAAGGGAGACAAGCAACTCAGAAGGCTCAACTGCGGTCACACTTGCCCCCTTTTCCGCAAAAGGAATGGTAAATATGCCTGAGGCGGCTCCAATGTCCAAAATAGATAACCCTGCAAACTCCATACCCTGGTTCTCGATCCAGCCCATGATGCGCTCAGAACGCTGCTTTCCTTCTTCAGTGAACGACTGTACATGATAATCCCTTGCCCACCGCTCAAAAGCTTCTTCTGTATTAAAGGAGGCGCTTTTTTTCTTATATTTTGAACTTCTCGGACGATTCTTCCATGCCTCATCCCATACAGAAAGATCAAATAACAGATCGGTATCCGATACATTTTTTCCATTAGTCACTCTACTTCACTCCTCCATATTAAAGACTTTACTTATCCACAATATACTTAATATAATCATACGTCAATCTTTATTAACGTCCATCTTTTCTTATTCTACATTTTCTTACTGCGCATAAATC
Organism: Paenibacillus sp. W4I10; assembly: GCF_030816325.1. Lineage (NCBI taxonomy): Bacteria > Bacillati > Bacillota > Bacilli > Caryophanales > Paenibacillaceae > Paenibacillus > Paenibacillus sp. W4I10. The sequence goes on along the minus strand of NZ_JAUSXX010000001.1, from coordinate 6,300,109 downwards.
GTTTCACATAAAATAAAAATAGCCCTACACATTGCATAAGCAACATGTAGGGCTATTCAATATACCGGCGAGAGGACTCGAACCTCCACGGTTTCCCACTCGATTTTGAGTCGAGCGCGTCTGCCATTCCGCCACGCCGGCATATGCTGGAGGCGCCACCCAGATTCGAACTGGGGATAAAGCTTTTGCAGAGCTGTGCCTTACCACTTGGCTATGGCGCCATATTTTGGAGCGGACGACGGGAATCGAACCCGCGACCCTCGCCTTGGCAAGGCGATGCTCTACCGCTGAGCCACGTCCGCATAATGGCTGGGGATATAGGATTTGAACCTATGCATGACGGAGTCAAAGTCCGTTGCCTTACCGCTTGGCTAATCCCCAATAAAAAATAAAAAAAACAAAGGGGCGATCGAGGGGAATTGAACCCCCGAATGCCGGATCCACAAACCGGTGCGTTAACCACTTCGCCACGATCGCCACAAAAGGTTAATTTCTAAAAAGTTAATTGGCAGGGGCAGCAGGAATTGAACCCACACCAACGGTTTTGGAGACCGTTGTTCTACCTTTAAACTATGCCCCTAAAAACTGGTGGAGGATGATGGATTCGAACCACCGAACCCGTACGGGAGCAGATTTACAGTCTGATGCGTTTGGCCACTTCGCTAATCCTCCAGGATTACATGGTGCCGGCGAGAGGACTTGAACCCCCAACCTACTGATTACAAGTCAGTTGCTCTACCAGTTGAGCTACACCGGCATATTAAATTGTTTTAAAAATGGTGGCTCGGGACGGAATCGAACCGCCGACACGAGGATTTTCAGTCCTCTGCTCTACCGACTGAGCTACCGAGCCATAATAAAGTCTAATCTTAATTCCTTACACTTTATATAGGGCATCAGTGCCATACAGCAGATGTAGTGAACAGTTTGCCTCATGTAAAGATTAAATGGCGGAACCGACGGGATTCGAACCCGCGATCTCCTGCGTGACAGGCAGGCATGTTAGGCCAACTACACCACGGTTCCAGATCACTTTCTCAAAGGAAAGTATAATTGCGGGGGCAGGATTTGAACCTGCGGCCTTCGGGTTATGAGCCCGACGAGCTACCGGGCTGCTCCACCCCGCGTCGTTATAAAGTTTATATGGTGGAGGCTGAGGGGATCGAACCCCCGACCCTCTGCTTGTAAGGCAGATGCTCTCCCAGCTGAGCTAAGCCTCCGAACAACACATTTATGATCATATCATAATCTTGTTGTAAAAATCAACTTCTTTTTTTGAAGTTAATATGACCCGTAGGGGATTCGAACCCCTGTTACCTCCGTGAAAGGGAGGTGTCTTAACCCCTTGACCAACGGGCCTTATTATTATGGCGGAGAGAGAGGGATTCGAACCCTCGAGACGCTTGTGACGCCTACACGATTTCCAATCGTGCTCCTTCGGCCAGCTCGGACACCTCTCCATATGGCTCCCCGAACAGGGCTCGAACCTGTGACAACTCGATTAACAGTCGAGTGCTCTACCAACTGAGCTATCAGGGAATATGCTTCAGAGATCGTTCTCTGAAAACTAGATTCGAAACGAAACATGCGAATTACAACTTGCTATTGGATAAGCCCTCGACCGATTAGTACTGGTCAGCTCCATGCATTGCTGCACTTCCACCCCCAGCCTATCTACCTCGTCGTCTTCAAGGGGTCTTACATACTGGGAAATCTCATCTTGAGGGGGGCTTCACGCTTAGATGCTTTCAGCGTTTATCCCGTCCGTACATAGCTACCCAGCGGTGCTCCTGGCGGAACAACTGGTACACCAGCGGTACGTCCATCCCGGTCCTCTCGTACTAAGGACAGCTCCTCTCAAATTTCCTACGCCCACGACAGATAGGGACCGAACTGTCTCACGACGTTCTGAACCCAGCTCGCGTACCGCTTTAATGGGCGAACAGCCCAACCCTTGGGACCTACTTCAGCCCCAGGATGCGATGAGCCGACATCGAGGTGCCAAACCTCCCCGTCGATGTGGACTCTTGGGGGAGATAAGCCTGTTATCCCCAGGGTAGCTTTTATCCGTTGAGCGATGGCCCTTCCATGCGGTACCACCGGATCACTAAGCCCGACTTTCGTCCCTGCTCGACTTGTAGGTCTCGCAGTCAAGCTCCCTTATGCCTTTGCACTCTTCGAATGATTTCCAACCATTCTGAGGGAACCTTTGGGCGCCTCCGTTACTCTTTAGGAGGCGACCGCCCCAGTCAAACTGCCCACCTGACACTGTCCCCGCACCGGATTACGGTACCAGGTTAGAACCTAGATACGATCAGGGTGGTATCCCAACGTTGCCTCCACGCAAGCTGGCGCTCACGTTTCAAAGGCTCCCACCTATCCTGTACAGATCGTACCCAAATTCAATATCAAGCTGCAGTAAAGCTCCATGGGGTCTTTCCGTCTTGTCGCGGGTAACCTGCATCTTCACAGGTATTAAAATTTCACCGGATCTCTCGTTGAGACAGCGCCCAAGTCGTTACGCCATTCGTGCGGGTCAGAATTTACCTGACAAGGAATTTCGCTACCTTAGGACCGTTATAGTTACGGCCGCCGTTTACTGGGGCTTCGGTTCACAGCTTCGGGATTGCTCCCTAACCACTCCCCTTAACCTTCCAGCACCGGGCAGGCGTCAGCCCGTATACTTCGCCTTACGGCTTCGCACAGACCTGTGTTTTTGCTAAACAGTCGCTTGGGCCTTTTCACTGCGGCCCCCTCGTGCTATTCACACTACCGGGGCACCCCTTCTCCCGAAGTTACGGGGTCATTTTGCCGAGTTCCTTAACGAGAGTTCTTCCGCGCGCCTTAGAATACTCTTCTCGCCTACCTGTGTCGGTTTGCGGTACGGGCACCATCACCTGGCTAGAGGCTTTTCTTGGCAGTGTGAGATCATGACCTTCGCTACTATAATTTTCGCTCCCCATCACAGCTCAGCCTTACGATGTGCGGATTTGCCTACACATCAGCCTTACTGCTTAGACGGACATCCATCAGTCCGCGTCACTACCCTACTGCGTCCCCCCATTGCTCATAACGGCTTACGGTGGTACAGGAATTTCGACCTGTTGTCCTTCGACTACGCCTTTCGGCCTCGCCTTAGGTCCCGACTTACCCTGAGCGGACGAGCCTTCCTCAGGAACCCTTAGGCTTTCGGCGGATCAGATTCTCACTGATCTTTTCGTTACTCATACCGGCATTCTCACTTGTATAATGTCCAGCGCTCCTTACGGTACACCTTCAACCCTTATACAACGCTCCCCTACCCCTGATGCAAAGCATCAAGCCATAGCTTCGGTGGTGTGTTTAGCCCCGTTACATTTTCGGCGCAGAGTCACTCGACCAGTGAGCTATTACGCACTCTTTCAATGGTGGCTGCTTCTAAGCCAACATCCTGGTTGTCTGTGCAACTCCACATCCTTTCCCACTTAACACACACTTGGGGACCTTAGCTGATGGTCTGGGCTGTTTCCCTTTTGACAATGGATCTTAGCACTCACTGTCTGACTCCCGGAAGTAAGTCTATGGCATTCGGAGTTTGACTGAGCTTGGTAACCCTTGCGGGCCCCGCACCCAATCAGTGCTCTACCTCCACGACTCTGTTTTCCGAGGCTAGCCCTAAAGCTATTTCGGGGAGAACCAGCTATCTCCGAGTTCGATTGGAATTTCTCCGCTACCCCCACCTCATCCCCGCATTTTTCAACATGCGTGGGTTCGGGCCTCCAGTGCGTGTTACCGCACCTTCACCCTGGACAGGGGTAGATCACCCGGTTTCGGGTCTACGTCCACGTACTATGTCGCCCTATTCAGACTCGCTTTCGCTGCGGCTCCGGCTCTTCACCTTAACCTTGCACGGGAACGTAACTCGCCGGTTCATTCTACAAAAGGCACGCCATCACCCCTAAAACGGGCTCTGACTTTTTGTAAGCACACGGTTTCAGGTTCTATTTCACTCCCCTTCCGGGGTGCTTTTCACCTTTCCCTCACGGTACTGCTTCACTATCGGTCGCTAGGAAGTATTTAGCCTTGGCAGATGGTCCTGCCGGATTCATACGGGGTTTCACGTGCCCCGCACTACTCGGGATCCGTCTCGGAGGGAACCAACTTTCAACTACAGGGCTTTTACCTTCTTTGGCGGGCCTTTCCAGACCTCTTCGCTTAACCGGTTCCTTTGTAACTCCATGTGAGACGTCCCACAACCCCAAAGAGCAAGCTCTCTGGTTTGGGCTTCTCCGCGTTCGCTCGCCGCTACTGACGGAATCACTATTGTTTTCTCTTCCTCAGGGTACTTAGATGTTTCAGTTCCCCTGGTATGCCTCTACATAACCTATGTATTCAGTTATGAGTAACTGGAAATTACCCCAGCTGGGTTTCCCCATTCGGACACCCCCGGATCAAAGCTTGCTTACAGCTCCCCGAGGCAGTTTCGTTGTTCGCCACGTCCTTCATCGGCTCCTAGCGCCTAGGCATCCTCCGTGTGCTCTTAGTAGCTTAACCATTTTGTTCCGGTTTCGGTCGCTCGCTTCCCTTGGTTTGGACTGCGTCCAAATCCAAAAGTCGCTCTCACCCGATACCATCACAAAAGCAATTTAACTACCTTTATACACTTGACTTGTTTGCACAAGTTCAGCTTAAAGGAATGTTCTAATTCGCGTTTGTTTCGTTTCGATATCTAGTTTTCAAAGAACAAGCTCCATGCAAAAGCAAGCTGTTTGAGAGTTTGAGCTCTCAAAACCGAACAACGAGTGAGTGTTTTGCAGCTAAGCTGCATATTTGAATGTTTCCGTTGCAGGAAACGATTCTCCATAGAAAGGAGGTGATCCAGCCGCACCTTCCGATACGGCTACCTTGTTACGACTTCACCCCAATCATCTATCCCACCTTCGGCGGCTGGCTCCTTGCGGTTACCCCACCGACTTCGGGTGTTATAAACTCTCGTGGTGTGACGGGCGGTGTGTACAAGACCCGGGAACGTATTCACCGCGGCATGCTGATCCGCGATTACTAGCAATTCCGACTTCATGCAGGCGAGTTGCAGCCTGCAATCCGAACTGAGACCGGCTTTGTTGGGATTGGCTCCATCTCGCGATTTCGCAGCCCGTTGTACCGGCCATTGTAGTACGTGTGTAGCCCAGGTCATAAGGGGCATGATGATTTGACGTCATCCCCACCTTCCTCCGGTTTGTCACCGGCAGTCTATCTAGAGTGCCCACCCGAAGTGCTGGCAACTAAATATAAGGGTTGCGCTCGTTGCGGGACTTAACCCAACATCTCACGACACGAGCTGACGACAACCATGCACCACCTGTCTCCTCTGTCCCGAAGGAAAGATACATCTCTGCATCGATCAGAGGGATGTCAAGACCTGGTAAGGTTCTTCGCGTTGCTTCGAATTAAACCACATACTCCACTGCTTGTGCGGGTCCCCGTCAATTCCTTTGAGTTTCAGTCTTGCGACCGTACTCCCCAGGCGGAGTGCTTAATGTGTTAACTTCGGCACCAAGGGTATCGAAACCCCTAACACCTAGCACTCATCGTTTACGGCGTGGACTACCAGGGTATCTAATCCTGTTTGCTCCCCACGCTTTCGCGCCTCAGCGTCAGTTACAGCCCAGAGAGTCGCCTTCGCCACTGGTGTTCCTCCACATATCTACGCATTTCACCGCTACACGTGGAATTCCACTCTCCTCTTCTGCACTCAAGTCACCCAGTTTCCAGTGCGATCCGGGGTTGAGCCCCGGGATTAAACACCAGACTTAAATGACCGCCTGCGCGCGCTTTACGCCCAATAATTCCGGACAACGCTTGCCCCCTACGTATTACCGCGGCTGCTGGCACGTAGTTAGCCGGGGCTTTCTTCTCAGGTACCGTCACCTTGAGAGCAGTTACTCTCCCAAGCGTTCTTCCCTGGCAACAGAGCTTTACGATCCGAAAACCTTCATCACTCACGCGGCATTGCTCCGTCAGGCTTTCGCCCATTGCGGAAGATTCCCTACTGCTGCCTCCCGTAGGAGTCTGGGCCGTGTCTCAGTCCCAGTGTGGCCGATCACCCTCTCAGGTCGGCTACGCATCGTCGCCTTGGTGAGCCGTTACCCCACCAACTAGCTAATGCGCCGCAGGCCCATCCCCAAGTGACAGATTGCTCCGTCTTTCCAGTTTCCTTCAGGCGAAGAAAACAACTATTCGGTATTAGCTACCGTTTCCGGTAGTTGTCCCAAACTTGAGGGCAGGTTGCCTACGTGTTACTCACCCGTCCGCCGCTAAGTATCAAGGAAGCAAGCTTCCTATCAACTCCGCTCGACTTGCATGTATTAGGCATGCCGCCAGCGTTCGTCCTGAGCCAGGATCAAACTCTCCAATAAAGTATTGAAAAGAGCGATAAGCTCATTTTGAATCTGACGAGATTAAATATCTCATTTTGTGCTCCAGTCGATCCAAGCCAAGGCTTGTTTCAAACTTTCGCGTTCATTCTGCAAGCAGAATGTTCACTCACTCGTTGTTCAGTTTTCAAAGATCAAACACGAATTTGTTTCACTTCTTTTTCGTCTCAACCAAGTTTCGGCGGCGACTTAAATAATGTAACACATTTCGTTTGTTTTCGTCAAGAACTTTTTTTGATTTCTTTTTTGGAAGCTTTAGTTCTTCACTTTTCCTCTGAAGAATTTATCGTTTGATTGACGATAATCTCGTTTGAGGAACGAAATATAATGTATCATATATCGTGAATGAGAGTCAACATCTTTTTATAAATTATTAAACAAACAAAAAAGGAAGGTTTCCCCTCCCTTATGTGATCAATATAGCGTCGGGCTTCGGGAGGAGGTTATGCCTCTATCCAATACCGAATCTCCCGGCCCTCTCCTCCGATCGATGGCCATCCTGCCGATTCTTTTACAATAGAACGAAAGACCAGCTTACGTATAACCAAAGGCAGATCTTCTCGAACAAATCTTAACTGCGGATGATGAACAAGTTCATTCATGCTCCACGGCTCCTTGCGACTTCTTAACACACGCAGCAGCAGTTCTGAGCATTCACTCATTTTGGACATTACGGAAAACTCACAGGCAAGCAGGACAAGCTCTACTCGCTGCTCTAGCGTCTCCGAGCTTACGGTAAGCTCTTGATATAGTTTCCATAAAGCGCGATCCAGATTCTGCACATGTGTCCAGACGGCATGATCCGGGTATATCCCCTGTTCAATCAATACAATTCTTGCCCAGTTCCCCAGAGCCTCTAATACATTGTAGTAGGCGTCAACAACATGACCTTCCTGAATATGACGTTTGGCCTCCACATACATTCTCAAGAAACTGGTGAATTCATGCAGCAGCTTCTGCTCACGCAATTCTGCCCCAAAGGTAGACAGTTCTTCTCGCAAATCACTTAAGGCGCTGTCCGCTTCCCAGATAATCTCACCTTCAATCAGACACTGGGTGAGATTATTATGATTCCCGGTAACTACACTACTCTTTAATTCATGACGGCTTGTATAGATCATCTGATAACGAAGATCACCATATCTGTAATGTCCCACTGCCGACTTCAATTGATCATCATTATGAACAACAAGTACTAATAATTCGAAATCTTGAATTAGGGAGCCGTGGAATCGCTCTCCCGGGTGGGAATAAGCGATAGCCCCAACTGCCCCTGTCTCTTCCGACTGTTCGGACAAAAAAGCAAGGTTCTTTAATTCCACGATTCCCTCCATACATTTCATGGCAGATAAGCGCCAAGTCAGTTATAATGTAATTCTACATCCAGACTGAAGTTTCCTTCTTTTCCAGATCCAATACTACTCATACGATAGGAGCATTTTTCATGATTTTTAAATCAGCAAAAATTAATGCTTTTCGCACTTGGGGATTACTACTGACCATGCTAGGTATGGGCCTAATGATACTGGGAACAGCCGGGATTGTTTTCTGGGGACATGCAGGCAAGGTATTCGCAGCTGTTGGGCTCGTCATCGGACTGATTGCCATGATGGCCAGTCTAGGAATTTATTTCTGGGCGGGTATGCTCTCCACCAGCGCAGTACAAGTCGACTGTCCGGAATGCGGGAAGTTAACCAAAATACTTGGCAAAACGGATCGGTGTATGTTCTGTCATACCATCCTCACCCTGGACCCTACTAAGGCCAACATGACCAGTCAACAACTGAAAGCGCCTTCTACAACAGTTCCCCCCACCGATGGTTAGCACGATATGATCTCCAACCGCTAAATGTCTTTTACCTTAATTTCATTGAAGAACAAAAAAAGGCCCGGTATGTTTACCGGACCTTTTTTGGACTTGGCTTATAAGTGAGCCCTTGCTAAAATATGAAGTTAAGTTATAAGTCCTACGACCAATAAAACGGTAGACTGTACGTAAGATGGTATCCAAGGAGAAACTTTGAACTTAGTGAAAATAAATTGGAGCAAGCAGACACTCTGAGTTCGAGTAAATTATTTCTGGTAACCAACCTGCTTTAATACCTCCCATGCAGAAGCATTAGCAAAACTTCGATTCCATGCTGCTACTCCGCCCAGCTTCAGCGAAGCAATCAAATCCACACGCGCCTGAAGGGACACGGCATCTTCGATCCATATTTTCTTGGTAGCTCCGTCTTCCTTATATTCCACATAGTTCTGTCCACTTGCCTGATCCAGTTCAGGTTTGAGTTTCTTCTCTTCGATCAGCTCCACAATGGCATTCATGCCCACCGCTTTGGAAGACACTTTAACCTCACCCTGATCATTCGTCTCTTCCGTCCATATCCGGGTATAGAGTGGAACCGCCATGATCAACTTGTTTGAAGGGACTTCATCCTCCTCAAGTATACGTCTCATGGAAGCCTCGGTCCAAGGCAGAGATGCTACCGAACCTGCCTTGGGACTGGCCGCCCAATGTTCATCATAAGCCATCACAATAACATAGTCTGCAAAAGAACCTAATGCACGGCGATCCAGAAAGGCAGACCACATCTCACTGTTCGATTTTGGTGTTACATCGATTGATAACATCAATCCATGTATACGAGCCATCGCCTTGATCTCGCGCACAAACTGCGTAATATTCGGCCCGTCATCTGTATACACGTTCTCAAAGTCGATGTTGATACCATCCAGTTGATACGTCTGTGCATACTCCAACATCTGCTCAATAATATGAGTGCGTGTCTCGTAAGAAGCTACAGCTTCTTTTGTAACGTCCGGATCAAAGCTGTTATCCATGAGTCCCCATACTTCCATACCCGAACGGTGAGCCCAGTTCACATAAGCTTGGTTTCCCTTGCTTTTCACAGTGCCCTGTCCATCCGTAATATGAAACCATGTAGGGCTGACCACATTCACACCAGGCATTTTACCGATAGAGCCCACATCAGGCTGACGATTGTACACGGCTTCCCAAACCAGATTTACCGGTTTATCCTGCCACTTCTTCTCTGCTGCAGTCAGCGTATATTTAGGCAAGTCCACCTTCTTTTTCTCGGTGAGGACAATATAATCATTATCTACATATCCGGCATAACCATTATCGAGTTGAACAAAACTCTGTTCATCCCCCGTCTGCCATACACGTACCCTTGCGTCCTTTTCCATATCGGCAATGATTGGTGAGGATTCTCCCCCACGTTTATACAACGGCACCGTTTTGTCCGCTTTGGATGATAATGTATCAATCTCTGCATACTGAATCATGTCTCCTCCACGCATCAGCAGCACAGCACCTGTTACTGAATCTTCCTGTACGGTTATGCCATATACTTCTTTCAAAGGTTTGAGCGGAATATAGGCTTCTCCGTCCTTAACATCCGGCTTAACCGTCATAGGATAATCCTTATGGTTAAGTTCCGCCTGTGTGCTATCTTCTTTCATATGAAGGACTCGCTGAGGAGAGGCAATAATGATATCTCCTGACTCTGGTTCATAACGTATGCCCGCATCAACTGCTTCTTGGAGCACCTTTACAGGCAACTTGAGTTGATCTCCTGTACCCAGAGCGTCTCCATCCATCAGTTGCCCATCTACAAAAATAGGCTGGCTTCTTCCTACCCAATCGGGGTCTTCATGGGTCTGGTTCAACCATACATTTGTTATAAGCCAGTAAGCCCCCCCGGCGATCAGACAAGCCCCGAGAAAACCAGGCCAAAACGAACGTCGCTTCTGACGTGTATATCTGCTTTTTCTACCCAAACGTCTACCTCCGTTAATTATGCTGATCATAAGGATGTGCGCATAAGTTGTTATAAAAATGAGTGTTTTACATAAATGCTAAAAAAAAACGTGAAGAATCCATACTGAATTCTGCACGTTAATATTGTAATTCAACTCTCTTAATCCCTGCAACTTTTGCAAACGCCATATACTTCCAATCGGTGACCGTGTACTTCGAATCCTGTACTAGACTCCGCTTGAAGCTCTACACTTTTGAGTGAAGGATAGCTGAAGTCTTCAATCTTGCCACATTGATCACAGATAACATGATAATGATCCGTCACATTGGCATCGAAGCGACTTGAATTATCTCCGTATGTCAATTCCCGGACCATGCCAGCTTCCAGAAACATCTTCAAATTATTATATACCGTTGCCACGCTCATACTGGGAAATTGGGGTTCAAGGGCTCGGTAAATTTCATCGGCTGTCGGATGCCCCATGGATTCCATCAGATAGTTCAATATGGCATGACGCTGGGGCGTAATACGGACACCGGTCGTTTTCAGATGCTCCAACGCATGTTGGACACGTGTTGCCATAAAACCCACCGCCTTACCTTTCATTCTCTGGTGAAGAGTAAGTTACTGTCTCCTAGCTCAGAGTTGATTCCCGGCCATGAAGAACGACAATCCATCTTTCATGCCGTGTAATCTTGCCAGTGTACATTTATTGTACGGCGATTACAAGTTTATTGTCAACGCGGCAGTCAAGGAACCTCTGTAGAATCCTCCTGGGAATTTGGTCCATCCTCGGTAGTCTGTTCCAGATTCTCAGCCGTATCTTCAGAATCAGGTTTAACTGTTTCAGGTGTAGATACAGCGGGGTTGCTCTGAATGGTGAGATCACTGTTGCCTTCAATTTTCACCCTGTACTCGCCCTCACCGAGCTGGCCTTCTATGGTTTTATTCTGTACTTTGAACGGCAGATCCGTACTTAGATCTCCATAACTACTGGAACCCGCAAGACTGTAGTCTCCACGATCTGGAAGTAATACGTTAATGGCTCCCACCGCACTGTACACATCCCAGTCCCCTCCGACTTTGGCAGATACGATGTTAATACTGCCATTAAGCGATTGGGCTTTGATTCCCAGATTGGCTCCATCCAGCGTAATATTGCCGTTGCGTGTCTCTGCGGTGAATTCACCAACGGAGTCCACAATACTGATACTTCCCACTTGTGTAGCAAGATCTACATCGCCGGAAATACCGCGAGCCTTCATGTCGCCACGGTTACTGTCCAGATCCACATTACCAATGGCATTGGCTACAATGACATCCCCGTTCAATGTTTTCCCTGAGATATCTCCAACAGCATTGGTAATCCGGATACGTCCGTTACCCGTTTCGGCCAGTATGGTACTAATGGCTTCCGGACGGTTTAATAATATGGCTCCATTGGAAGTTCGAATATCCAGATTAAAACGACGATCATCCGGGATCGTAATGGTAAGATTCATACGTGGCTGCGTTTTTTCATTGTCTCCATACGTCTTGCCTGTAGCTTTGATATAAATTACTTTTGTACCATCGGCCTCTACAAAAGAGGCTGCTGCAACGGCCTTTGCCTGTACTTCCGTCGTCTGATCTACCCAGATCACCGTCCGTACTTCAATCTCATCCGTATCTCCGCGTTGTACCGAGATATCTCCGTTGACACCTTCGACCACAAGATCCGACGTATCCATGCGAACAGGTACACGAATCGTGCCCTTATCCTCCATATATCCTGCCGCTTGACTGTAGTCCATGGATGCCGCTCCGAGATTTAGACTCACTCTATTCCATAAGTGCATGTAGTGATCCTGCTCGGTGACGATAAATACGGAAGCCGCCAAAATCAATGAGGTTAGAATGCCTTTGGCATCGGGTCTGAAACGTACTTTGATTTGCTCATCAGGATTGCTCGGGTTATCCGATTGCACCTTGTTTCTTCTGCGTGTCCACAGGAACAGCACAATATATTCAACACCTAAAACAACGAGCAAAAATGGCCACCAGTCCACCATCTCATATACGTAGTCAGTTCCCCACCGTTTATCCAAAATCAACAGCACACCGACCGCTATGATTAAGGCGGCAGCCGTATAGCGGCCAACCCGGACTTTACGGTTCATCACGTTCCCTCCTTGTATCGTTTCCACTACATTTTTTTCTTGTTCAACATCACCCAGAATTCACGACCAAACAGAAGCAAACCGCCTACGATCATGAGAACCGCAAATGAATATCCACCGTACATGGCGAGAATCTCTTGAAACCAACGTGGTTTGCGGAAAAACAGCACCATCAAAGACCCTCCCACAATCAGAAGTAATCCAAACGATATGCCTCTCTCCCAGACCATCATTGCATCTCGTGTAGAACGTTCATTAGTTATCGGCTTGTCCGAAGTTGCCTGGGTCACTGCTCTACGCCTGCGCATCATGACCCAATCTGCAGATTGCAACACATCATATACATTGTAAAAGTAAATAACCGGGATACACAAAGCCAGTAAGATGAGCAATGGCACATTGATCTGTATACCAATAGATGAGAAGTACAACACTGCTGACAGATCAAGCAAAACAAGCAGCATAAAGGTCAAACCTCTCATGTACAATCTCAGATAAATATGACCCAGACCAGGAATAATGGCACTCAGTAATCCCGCAATAAACTTGTGAGTCCGATTCCTGACCGGTTTGGCCTGGACTGTACGGGTCTTTTTGTTCGATTGACGTCTACGTTTCATAACATACTCCTCTCTTCTGATCTGACCTTCCGCTCTTCATGCATTTGGTTAGATAGTACCCTAAAGAGCAAGGAGAGTAACTGGAAGAAATATGGATATGACCAAAAACCCTCCGGCACTACTGGCCTGGGGAGGGTTGTAATTCATTTATTCAATCGACACCTTGGTAACGTGTTCCCATTGTCTTAACTTGGATACCAAGCCTACCGTTTGGAAATCATGCGGTACCTGGACATGTAATACAATCTCAATTTTACGTTCAACTGACACCATCTCTGCATAAGCCAGGTCTTGTTCATTCACGGTAATTTTACGAATTTTGATCTTCTCCTGCTCCATACATGAAGACAGTTGTTCAAGAAAACCGGGTTCTGACAAGGTATGAAGTGTAACAACATGCAGTTTGTTCCCTCGTAGATACCTTAGCTCTAATTTGTTAAAGACCCAGAGATTAAGCAATACCAGGACGGTGGATACGATAGAGGCAAAGAAAAATCCCGCACCTGCTGCGAGCCCAATGGCTGCAACAACCCAGATTGAAGCTGCTGTAGTCAGTCCGGTAATGGATTTTCCCGTGAAGAGAATTGTCCCTGCTCCCAGGAATCCGACACCAGTAATTACAGCAGTAGCCAGACGCGCTGGATCGATCCTTACATTTAATTCATTAGCAAAATCTTTAAAGCCATAAACAGACAACATCATAATCAGTGCGGAACCAAGACATACCAGGATATGGGTACGCAAACCGGCAGCATGATTGGACCGTTCCCGCTCCAGGCCTACGAGCCCTCCAAGCAGCATAGCCAGCAATAATCGTAATAAAATGTGCCACTCATCAATGAACCAGGGATCGCCCAAAGTCGGTATTCCTCCTCCAAGTTGTTAACGTTATTAAAGTTTATTCTTGTGAAAAGTCGTTAATTCCACTCCAGGTACAATCTGTGTGACTTCCACGGGCTTAAAACCAAATTTGGTGTACAGTTTCACAGCGGGTTGATTCAGCGTTCCTGTGGAGACGATGTAACGCGGAAGATCCGCATGCTGTTCCAACACATGCGTCATTAAAGATGCAGCGATTCCCTTGCGAAAGTGATCCGGGTGCACCATCATTCGTGTAATGGTCAGTGTGTTTTCCTCTTCCTCTGCTACAGCGACAGCCCCGATAAGTTCTCCGTCATCATGGACACCATAAAAGTGCTCACCGCAATCCCGAAGTGTCTCCATCGTATCCATCAAAGGAGGAATCTCCTGAAATCCGATGATTTCAGCTTCCAATTGATAGGCCACATGTTGAAGTCTCCATAACTGTCCCAACGTCTCCAGATCACTTAGTGACAATGATTGAATGTTCATATCCGTTCCCCCGTCTAAATTACTTTCGTCTATATTTCATAACAAAAAAAGGCTGTCACAGGGACGAGCCTCTTTCTGTCCGGCCTCACCGGAAGGATTAGCGGTTCAGTACATCTGTAAGCAGTTGGTTGGCGAGGGCGGGATTCGCCTTGCCTTTGCTTTCTTTCATAACCTGACCAACGAGGAAGCCAATAGCTTTCTGTTTACCAGCCTTATAATCTTCCACAGATTGAGGATTGTTCGCCACAACCTGCTCAACGATGGCAAGAATGGCGCCTTCATCACTAATCTGGACAAGACCCTTCTCTTCAACGATCTGCTGAGGAAGCTTACCGCTCTCGAGCATTTCCTTGAATACCGTTTTGGCGATTTTGCTGTTAATGGTGCCCTTCTCCAGCAGTCCGATCATCTCACCCAAACCTTGACCTGTTAGTGGAACCTGAGTCACCTCGAGGTTGCTCGTATTCAGGTAACCCAGCAAGTCGCCCATGATCCAGTTGGATACGGATTTGGCATCCTGAGTGAATTTCAGACTATCCTCAAAAAGATCAGCTATAGCCTTGGATGAAGTAATAACCTCTGCATCATAACTAGGCAACCCATAATCAGCCGTATAACGAGCCTTACGTTCATCCGGAAGCTCAGGTATGGTAGCCTTAATCCGCTCTTTCCAGTCTGCATCAATATGCAGCTTCACCAGATCCGGGTCCGGGAAATAACGGTAGTCATGCGCCTGTTCCTTGCCACGCATCGACAGTGTTTTTCCTTGAGCTTCGTCCCAGCGACGCGTCTCCTGAACCACTTCACCGCCATCATCCAGAATTTCAGCCTGACGATACTGTTCATATTCCAGACCACGCTGCACACCACGGAAGGAGTTCATGTTTTTCAGTTCGGCTCTCGTTCCCAGCTTCTCCTGTCCATGTGGGCGCAAACTGATGTTGGCGTCACAGCGCAGTGAACCTTCTTCCATCTTCACGTCCGACACATCACAGTACTGCATGATCGCACGCAATTTTTCGAGATACGCACGTGCCTCTTCCGGAGAAGAAATCTCAGGCTCGGATACAATCTCCACGAGTGGGGTACCGACACGGTTGAAGTCAACCAAAGACGCGTACCCACCATCGATATGCGTAAGCTTTCCTGCATCTTCTTCCAAGTGAAGACGCGTGATGCCGATTCGTTTCGTTTCACCATTCACTTCGATATCAATCCAGCCGTTCTCACCGATTGGTTGATCAAATTGCGAGATCTGATAGGCTTTTGGTGAGTCGGGGTAAAAGTAGTTTTTACGGTCAAACTTGCTGACATCAGCAATCGTACAATTCAGGGCCATCGCGGCCTTCATGGCGTAGTCTACCGCCTGACGATTCAGAACAGGCAGTACGCCCGGATGTCCGAGACAGACCGGGCAGGTATGCGTATTCGGCGGAGCTCCAAAAGCTGTGGAGCAGCCGCAGAAGATTTTGGAGTTGGTATGCAACTCCACGTGGACTTCAAGTCCAACGACCGTTTCATATTTAGATGCGGACATTTCTATATTCCTCCGTTCCGGGCAGTCTACAGCTGCGGACGCTGCTTGTGGAATTCTGTATTTTGTTCAAACGCATGCGCTACACGCAATACGGTTGTTTCATCAAAGGCTTTTCCGATAATCTGCAGGCCAACAGGCAATCCATCCGAGAATCCACATGGAATACTAACAGCAGGTACACCAGCCAGATTGACTGGAATAGTCAAAATATCATTCAGATACATCGTAAGTGGATCATCCACCTGTGAACCTAGTTTGAACGCCGTAGTTGGCGCAGTTGGTCCGATAATCACATCATATTTGGCAAATACATTGTCGAAATCCTGTTTGATCAAAGTACGTACCTTCTGTGCTTTAAGATAATAGGCATCATAGTAACCCGAGCTGAGTGCATACGTTCCGAGCATGATACGTCGTTTCACTTCCGGACCAAAGCCTTGACTGCGGGACTGATGATACAGATCCAGCAAGTTATCCGGATTGTCAGCACGTACGCCATAACGCACGCCATCAAATCTAGCCAAGTTGGAAGAAGCCTCTGAAGATGCCAGCAGGTAATACGTAGCCACCGCATATTCGGTATGCGGAAGGGATACTTCTTCCCATGTTGCCCCGAGTCCTTCAAGAACTTTCAATGCAGACAAAACCGTTTCTTTCACTTGTGGATCGACGCCTTCACCGATATATTCCTTCGGAACAGCAATGCGAAGCCCTTTGACATCACCTGTCAGTCCGCTCAAATAATCCGGTATCTCTACTTTTGCAGATGTCGAATCTTTGGCGTCATAACCAGCAATGGCTTGCAATACATAAGCAGAATCTTCAACATTTTTCGTCAAAGGTCCAATCTGATCCAGGGATGATGCAAATGCAACCAATCCAAAGCGGGAAACAAGTCCGTACGTTGGCTTCAATCCAACAACACCGCAATACGAAGCAGGTTGTCTGATGGAGCCACCTGTATCTGATCCAAGCGTGAAGTACGCTTCTCCCGCAGCCACAGCTGCTGCAGAACCACCACTGGAGCCTCCTGGAACACGATCAAGTGCCCATGGATTACGTACAGGGGAGAAACTTGAATTCTCATTGGAGCCGCCCATGGCGAATTCGTCCATGTTGAGTTTACCAATAGTTACGGTGTCCGCAGCTTTCAATTTCTCGACAACTGTCGCATCATACACCGGGTCGAAATTACGAAGAAACTGGCTACCACACGTCGTGCGCAGTCCGTTCGTAACGATGTTATCCTTAATACCTACAGGCAGACCAAAAAGCAAACCTTTCTCCTCGCCGCTAACCAGACGGTCATCCAATTGACGTGCACGAGCGCGTGCTTGTTCTTCATCCAGTGCCAAATATGCCTTAACTTTATCATCATGCGCGCCAATGTTCTGATACGCCTGATCCACCAGATCGCTGACCGACAGTTCTTTGGCATGCAGCTTGTTATGTAACTCAGGCAAAGATTGTTCAAATAAACTCACAGTTTTTGTCCTCCTTCCGGTTATCCGTTATTCCATTACAGCTGGCACTTTAAACTGTCCATCTTCTTCTTCCGGTGCATTGCGCATCACCTGTTCAATCGACAGGCTTTCTTTGGTCTCATCATCACGCATGACATTGCTTACGTGCAGAACGTGAGTGGTGGGTTCGATGTCTTCCGTATCCAGCTCATTCAGCTTTTCTGCATATTTTAAAATCGCGTTCAGCTGACCTGTCAGGGTCTGTTCTTCTTCAGCAGTCAAGTTGAGCCGGGCCAGCTTGGCCACATGCTGAACGTCATTATTCGAAATACTCATTAGCGGATGCCTCCTTCATTCATTCTGATTCCCGAAACGACCTGAAACGAATCGCTCGTTTAACGGGCTAAAGTCTCAAGATAACTTTTTTCATTATAGGTGAGATAGTTCGACAATTCAATGCAAATGACCTGACAGGCTTCCGGGAAGCTAAAAACAAACTGATAAAATAAAAAAGAGCCGGCATCAGCCGACTCTTAAAATTCTAAATCCATGCACGCAGATTAACCTGCTTTATAAAATCCGCCTGTGACATAACATCGTTCGCGGGTTCTTCTTCCTCTTCCACAACTTGAAAATCTCCATTCATCAGATGATGAAACAGTTTCTCATTGTGTGTCGCAAGGGCGTAATCTATCAACGCTTCTCGCTCGACCCGCTCAGCTTCCTGCTTCAGCAGAACCTCTTCCAGATCGATGTCGCCGGATGGAACAAAAAAGTTCCGGTTTACCTGCGGCACTCGAAGCACGTAATCGAACGCATTGTCCGGATTCCGGTCATAAGCGATGACGAAACCATATTCCCCTACAGGAAGATTCTGCTCAAACGAATCCGCGACGATGACAACCTTCTCTCCTAATCGCAGCATCGTCTAACCTCCTGGTAGTCTATCTTTTTATTATTTGTATAGTCTACTAGAAAAGAATAACGATGTCTAGGAATACTAGAATTAAACAACATATTTGTGCAAAATCTTTTTTCTCTGCATTAGTACGTGTCTAAAAAGAACGATATTCGGTACCGAGAAGATGGAATGAAGTTAGAAATGGAGTAACGGACTTTTTTAAACAACCTCTATTAAAACAATCATATTTTCTTGTTTTGTGTACCTGGCTTGCGTTGTGATCGAATCACGACGAACCAGTATATGATGAGCGGCGTGGGAAATCCCGTGATACCCCATAATCCCCATAACCAAGGGAAACGTCCACGTCTGCGTGCGTCCTGAAAGATCCATGTGCCCTGAACCAGGAGAAAAATGCCAAGCAATATAAGCCATAGTGGAGAAATTTCATCCAATGAATAATGCATTTTATTCATGACGAACCTCCTTCCGGCGCCGTCCGGCCCAGATCACAGCCAAAATCACCGCAACAGCTGTACCAAGAGCCTGGATACCTAAATATAGAGCTGGAGCAGATACGAACAATAATGTACCGAACACAATGGCAAGCAATCCAACCAACCAGAAACATATCATCTCAATCCAATTGGCTCGACGTCTAATCTGTCTCCGTTCCCTGACTTGGGCTTCAAGTGCACCCAAAGAAGGAATACTTGTCGGCTCAAATGCATCATCCAGCACTTTCATGTGTTGCTGCAAACGTTCTACAACTTCTTGTTCTTGTGCATCATCTGATCTGCTCATCCTTATTCCAGCTCCTTTCTTAACTGACGGAGACCATAAGCTGTGCGTGACTTCACCGTTCCCGCAGGAATACCCAGCATTTCCCCGATCTCTTCATACCCGTATCCATAATAATGCTTCAGTAGCACTGCAACACGATGTTCGGGTGTCAGTCTTGTCATCGCATCCATGACATCTGTCCATTCTTCATTCCGAGTCTCAAGCTGCCAGCGGAATCGACGTACAGCCTGATCCCGGATGAGAGCAAGCCAGTTCTGTTCTCTCTTCTTACGTCTTGTCTTATCGATATAGATCCGGGTCGCAATGGTGATCATCCATGATGAAAAGGCAGACGTGCCGTCATATCGATGGATATTTTCCATACAACGAATCATCGTATCCTGCACCGTCTCTTCTGCGAGGTTAGCGTCCATTGTCACTTTGACAAGATACTTATACACAAACGTGTAGTGACGTTGCAACAACGCTGCGAGTGCGCTATCGTCTCCCGATACTGCTCTGCGTACTTCTTCGAGTTCAGCTGCCTTTATCATGAAAATCACCTGCTTTCCGTTCAATCTGGAGTTAATACGACTGACTCTGCAAAAACGTTCAATGAAATTAAAAAAAATTAAAACCCGACAATTTCCCGGGCAATCAGACTTGATTCCGGTAATCTTGCAGCTTGTCGAACCACGGTTGGTTACGGGCTCCGTTTCTTAAAACACGGCTTGTCCATATATTCTGCTGAGACTTCATCATTTCATTGGCCACGCTAGGGTTATGTATTAAAGCTTGCTCAGTACCCGTTTCTCTTTTCCCACTTTCCAATATGCGACGGTTTTCTTCAATGATCGAATAATCGACACGCTGTCCCAACGGAATAACTCTTGGTTTCTCCACTTTGATATTCCCCACTCTCTCATGATCTACTATTTCTTAAATTCATCGTTCTAAACAATCTGTACTTGCTGCTAACTTGCTATTGGTATCAAACTGGCTTGTGATAAAGCGCATCTTGCATCTCTATGTAGCATAAAAAAGGCTAATTCTGTGTTAAAAAGGGGCTGAAAACAAAAAAAGAACGCAAACCGGGTATAGACCACAGTCTGCGTGCTTCGCGAGGTTGGGTGTTTCTTGGTAATGCTTTAGTTAGATGATGCCTTAACGCTTGTAACAACTAATTGCTATTCTAATGAAAAAGTTGTCACTTGTCCAGACTTTCTTCACATATCATGTCGGATTATCTTGCGGACACGTAAGGATTGTTCTGTTTCTCATAACCAATGGTCGTTTTGGGACCATGACCTGGATATACTTTAACCTCATCAGCAAAGGTGTAAAGCTTGTTCTGGATTGAATCAATCAGATCCCGTTCACGCCCTCCTGTCAGGTCCGTTCTGCCCACACCCATGCGGAACAGCACATCACCGGCAAACAGGTCGTTATCACAAAGCAAACTTACACTGCCTGGTGAATGTCCAGGTGTATGGAACACTTTAAACGTATGACCAATCAGATTCAGCTTCTGCCCTTCGTCCATGGCATATTCAGCAGGATCTGTCGAAAGCGGTGGTGTCGCCTGCGGCCAATTCAAAGATCCATTTAATTTCGGGGTGGTGAGCCAGTCACTCTCCAAGTCATGAAGATAAACGGGACATCCCTTCAATTTACGGATCTCATCTACCCCGCCCATATGATCAAAGTGAGCATGAGTGAGGAGAATGGCTTCAATTTCCAAGTCTTGGATCGCCTTAAGCAGCGGCCCTGGATTCATGCCTGGATCGATAATGACGGCTTTGCCCGGATCATCTCCTTGTAGAAGATACGCATTGGTCTGAAGCGGGCCTAGTGTAAACGTACGAATGTTAAGCATATCGGCTTAGTAACCCGAAATCAGTTCACGCAGCTCACGGATAATGGCCGCATGTGACTCCGTTCCTTCCCCATAACGTTTGCCTATCTCTTGACGTGCTACAGCCAAATTTTCTTGATAATCTGCTGCTTCACGATCTGGATTAAGGCGTTTGAATTCAATCATGACTTCCTGTACATGCTGCGGACGAGGTCCCCACTGACCTAACACATGACCACCTGTATCTGCAAAAATAACGACTGGCACGGAACGACCACCCATCGTCAGGAACTCATCCATCACTTCCGGATGGTTCTCCATGATCAGAACTTCTGTTGGGATTCCTGAAATTTCAAGCGCCTGGAACACAACCGGAATATTACGGACAACATCCCCGCACCAGTCAGCAGCCAGAATTAACACACGCAGATCATCGCGATGGTTCAGACTCTCAAAAAACTCACGATCCTCTTCGTTCGACCAAGTAAAGCTATCATAATTGGCTTGGAATTCACTTTGGTTCTTGGTCATACTCTCGATAAAATCCTTCGGTGGCAGACCTTTACCGAATTTGTGAGACAAGTTGGGTTTACCCATGACTAGACACTTCCTTTCTTTTTACGAGCATTCATCCATTTAATAAGTACATAAACGATCATAAGGGCGAGAGCGACAAGCAAAATAGGCATAACATATGGCGCCGCTTTCTCATCAATATGCTTCCATTGATCTCCAAGAATCATCCCTAAATATATAAACAATGCAGTCCAAGGTATAACAGCGAGTGTAGTAAGCAAGATGAATTTGCCTGTGTGCATTTTCGTGATGCCAGCCGGGATGGAGATTGCATGTCTTACCACCGGAACAAAACGCGCCGTGAAAATGACACCTGTACCATACTTGCGGAACCACTCCTCGGAATGGTCGATGTGTTTTTTCTGGATGAGTATGTATTTACCGTAGCGTTCAAGTACAGGTCTGCCGCCATAACGGCCAATCCAGTAAATAAATAACTGGGCAATCACACCGCCCACCGTACCAAAAATCATAGCACCGAAGAAGTTGATATTACCTTGTGAAACGAGAAAACCTCCATACGCCAGCACAATTTCGCTTGGGATAACTTCCAACATTAATCCAAGCATGATTCCAAAGTACCCAAGACTTTGAATCCAATCGAACAATTGGCCAACAAGGTTATGAATAAAGTCCATCTCAACCCTCTTTCTCCATCCTGATTGGCGGTGCCCGTCCGCACCATGGATGTTCGTCCCTATTTTATCACAGGGCTGTGGACGTTGCTACTTCACGAGGTTGGGATAGTGTCCCGTTCGCAGCAGTCCGCATATGGTATGGGGAGAGGAGCGTGAGAAGATGTCACACAAGTCAATACCCGGTTCTCCGCCGGTCAAACATACGCAATCCGGTCAAAACCTTCCTTCCGCTAGAGGAATTCGCAGAGCATGCAGCAAGGAATTGTACCGGACAGCCAAAAGGCTAAAAGTATATGTCTCTCCCGAACGGATGAAGCAGGCGGAAGAATATTATTACGGTAAGGTGATCACAAATCTGCTCTGGATTGGGGAAAATCGCGACAACCGCAAGAAATTATGTGAGTGGTGGAACACGGATGTCAGTGCAGAGATTGCCGCGATGTGGGAAGTAGATGTTGAACCATTAAAAGATGCGTTTCAGCACGCATTTGGCGGGTATCGTCTGTAGGAATGGAGGAATGAAAAGCTTCGTTCCAGGTGGAATTCAGGGTTGTCCTCTGGCTTGCGGTTGGAGCAGAGCATGGAGCCGACCACCACGGGAAGCATGAACATAAGCTGGGATTATGAACATAAACACCGAGTAATTTTTCATGCTCAAGCCCACGAGTGGTAACGAATCTGAGGTGTCTTATTCAAGGATTTGAAGCACTCTTAGAAATCTAAGGAATCTGAGACACGTTATATCGGAATTTTTGGACTTTTATAGGGTTTATGTTAGAGAATTTCCGGAAATAACGTGTCTGATGTTCCTTACAATTTAAAGGAGGAGGTAAAGGACAAATAAGACGCCCTGTGTTCCTTAGAAAATGGTATACCCATCCGCAAGGAGCACCAGCTTGGACCCCCAGACTTTTTAGACGCTGACATCCATCATCATATAGCTTGGGTAAACGTCAAGATCCATCAGTCATTCAAGGGCTCCGCTTGGTCAACTCTGGAGTAAACGGAGGAGAAAAAGCTGAAGCAAGCCTGCGCAGGTTCTCTCCATAGCCTGGAGCATGTTCTTCCAGTACAAAACGACGATCATTGCGAACGTTTCCTGCTTCCACTTCCTCAGCCAGCAGTTGATACCGTTCATACATCTGTACACCAGCGGCGGCAGTCTGTCGGGCTTGATCTCTATATCCTCCCTTCCATTCCCGCCGCGCTGCCTGCTCCATCCAATACAAAGCCGTGGATTGGCCAATGCCATCATACCGATTCAATGCGATCGCTTGTTCAAAATATTCTCCAGCCTGCTGTCCTTCGCCGAATTGGGCTGCCAATCGTCCCAGTTCGATGTAAATCTGAGGATGCATCGGGGAATGGGACAAGCTGTTCAAAAGGAGTGATTCTGCTTCTCGTCCCGGGAGGGATCGTGCAAGGGATATCACGATATCGGGTCGATTCGGATTCGATTGAAAAGCAGCCATAAGATGCACCTTCTGTGCTGGAGTGCCATCCAGTTCAGACATCGCCTGACGGTACTGCACTTCTGCTACGGCATATCGGGAGGTCAGCCAGACTGTTCCACCAATCCAGAAAAGGATGATCATCACTGTCGATACCCTTATTAGCCGAGCAGTTACTCGCTGAAGAATATGAAAGAAGGAACGCCACATCGGGACATATAATAAACGGGTGTGGATTGATAGAGATCGCAAGAAAAGAAATCTGGATCTGGATTTAGATCTCAATTTAGATCCCGATTTGGATCTGATGGGAGTGTATTTCACTGTTACGCCGGATCGCTGGACCCCCTCTGTTTCCGTCTTCAATGCAGTTGCCCAAGCACCAAGCCAGATGAAAAGCATCCAAAATAATGTAAAGCTCCAGTCAAAGTCCATCGCCCCATGCAGGCCAAAAACAAGCACGGATGGAAAGAGCTGCGGTGCAAAATGAAAGATGCTTCGCAGAGTGAGGAGAAACCACCCTGCGACAAGCACGATGCCGATCATGCCTGTGTCCAGGGCGAGATCGAGCAAGCCGTTGTGGACCTCGCCTCCGACATAAGGCGAGGATTGAATGGCGCGGAACATGTTGCGCCATGTGTCCCCCCCGTGGCCGAGCCATGCGGCCTCGGTCCACAGCTGGAGGGCGTCCCTCCACATCTGCAGGCGGGACACCCCAGTGCCGACACCCGCCGCGAGGCGATCGGCGGTGGAGGCCACGGCCATCAGTGCGGCGGCGGCTCCCGCCAGCACGATGGCCGTCAGGGCAGCGGCGCGCGGAGCCTTGGCGGCGCCGCTGTGCCATAGACGGCACAGCAGCAGCGTGCCGAGCAGCGCAGCTGCCCATGCCCCGGCCAGTGCCAGCAGGCCGGGCACGGGTGCAGGCGCCAGCTGGGCAGCAGCCAGCTGGCGGTACAGCCAGGCCGCGCACGCCAGTGGCGCGGCCGTGGCCAGCAGCAGCGGCAGGCGGGCACCGCGCCGCTGCAAAGCAAAGGCGGCGACCGCGGCGCAGCCGGTCGCCAGCCAAGCGCCGCGCGACTCGCTCAGCAGGAGCGCGGCTTGCGCGGGCATGAGCGGCAGCACTGCCGCGATGAGTCGGCCGGCCGGCACAGGCCGGGCTATGACTCGCGCGGCGGCTGTCAGCCGCTCCAATGCGTACATGCCAACAACGGCACCGTACGCATTAGGGTACTGCAATAATCCGCCGAGCCTTGCTCCGGCGGAACTGATCTCGGGGTCAGCAGTCCGCATCACCCCGAAGGGCAGCGGCAATATCCCGCACACGGCAAGGATGCCGCTTAGCACAAGCAAGCCGCCTGCCATCTGCCAACCGCAGGCTAACCAACGTGCACCATTCGTGCGCGCAGCCAGTATTGCGGTGAGCAGAGTAAACATCCCAAGCAGGCACCACCGCAGCATTTCATCCATGCTGCCCTGTTTACTCACCGAGCCTGCCCATGCATGTAGCCCAAAAAATGTCATCATCCCCAGCGGCCACAATACCCGCCACATCCCCGGAAATCGAAATATTTTCTCAACGATTCGTTCGATGTTCCTCTGACCCTGTACCCATGACACGGGTATTCGTTCACTCGCCTTCTGTGGACGAATACCGACAAAAAAAAGAAAAAACAGGATCAATATACTTCCTGCTGCGATCAGAATGACCGGATACAGATCAGCCGAATAGTACAGTCCCCGACTCAGACATCCTGCAAGCAGCAAGACAATGGAGAGTATGCCCAACCCAACAGTCCACCCAGATCCTGAATAACGTTTACACCTCAAACTTTGAGAAAAACTCCCTGACGCATCGGTCTGAATAGCTCCATTTGGATTATTTTTATCATCTTTTTTATACGTATCATCTTTGTTGTATGTATCTTCCCTATTATATGTACTGACTTTACTACCCTTACTGTCCACATTACATAAGTCCCTGTTATCTACATAATCTGTACCCTCTGCATGGCGAGACCCGTCAAACGCCTGTTCCATCACATTCACCGCATACCCTCGTCTATCCCTTACAGCTCCCTTATCCATTGTCCTATTCTTCATCCTTATCCACCCTCCTTCCACCGCTCCATATGCATAATCAGGACCACCCGTCCAACGGGTGGTTTGCTCTTGGGGTATAACCCCCTGTTGCCAAACTGCGCCTAAAGACGCTAGCCTGACAGCAGGGCTGTTCAGGCTCAGTGTTATTTGTCACTTTCACTTACCAGTTAAACTGGTCTTACTTCTTTTTGCTCCGATTACTGCTGAATGGATCTTCGTATTCTTTTACACTCAGCTTATCTAACGCTTGATCATGTGCTTCTTGCTCACGAATATACTTTCTTACCGTTGCTTCATTTAGACCCACTGTACTCACATAGTACCCTTCTGCCCAAAACTTTCGATTGCCGTATTTATACTTGAGCTGGGCATGCTTCTCGAAGATCATGAGCGAACTTTTTCCCTTTAGATATCCCATGAACGTTGAGACAGCTATTTTCGGTGGAATCGCTACCAACATGTGAACATGATCGGGCATCATATGACCTTCTATAATTTCTACTCCCTTGTACTTACATAGACGTCTAAAAATTTCGATTAAGTCTTTTCTCACTTGATTATAGATTTCTTTCCGTCTATACTTCGGGGTGAATACAATGTGGTATTTGCACATCCACTTTGTGTGAGCTAGGCTGTAGCTCTTGTTTGCCATTGAAGACCATTCCTTTCTTTGAGCCTGAACATCTCAATTTTATCGGAATGGTCTTGGTGGTCAAACCTCAGGTCCCTCCACCCGCATAGCGGGTGGTTTTTTGTTTCGCGCGTTACACGCACTCAACTGGCTAAAGCCATAAACAAAAAGACAGAAGATCCCGATAACGGGTCCTTCTGCCTGATATACATCTGACAGTTATGATGTTGCTTGCTACGAAGTATGTGCATTGAATATCATTTTACATCCAGGGACCCTAATTGCAGTATGTCCCTTGGTTGTCATTGGCACACTCAGCAAAGGTCGCAATTTGCGGAATCTTGAACGGTTTCTTTGCTCGATTTTGATCTCCCGCCGGCCTGCTTGCCATCGCCAGGGAGCAAATCGGCACAAGCCCGCTCCAAATATGGATCGGCATGAATGAAATCACGGAAAGCTGTGTATTCATTCCACATCTCCGTCACTTCGCCGGCCTGACCGCGAACAGCACGAATCAATATGTTTTTAGGCGTATTCTCCATATCGATGAATTCAAGCAATTGTGTCTTGTATCCCATCAGATCAAGCAACTTGGCACGAATCCCATCCGTAGCCAGTGCGGAAAAACGTTCCTTGAGGATGCCATGGGACAACAACGGATTCATCACGGAAGCCTCTACTTGATCAAACAGTTCATGCTGACAGCAAGGAACAGACAGAATCACAGAAGCCCCCCAACGAACTGCTTTCTCCAAAGCAGCATCGGTAGCTGTGTCACAGGCATGAAGCGTGACAACCATATCCACTTCATTCAATTCATCGTAGTCCGCGATGTCTCCAACCAGAAACTTCAGATCGCCATAATGCAATCGATTAGCCAGATCATTACAGTGTTCAATTACATCTGCCTTCAAGTCCAACCCAATAATCTTGAGTGAACGCCGTTGTTGTACAGACAGATAATGATATAACGCAAATGTCAGATAAGACTTCCCGCAACCAAAGTCAACGATGGTCAGTGGACGTCCTTCCGGCAGATGTGGAATGACATCCTGCACCATTTCGAGGAAACGGTTGATCTGTCTGAACTTGTCATATTTGCGGGCCAGCACACGACCTTCTTCGTTCATAATACCAAGTTCAACGAGGAACGATACGGGTACTCCCTCTTCCAATACATATTGTTTCTTGCGATTATGCGACAGATCCACCGCAGTTTTGGAAGCAGATTTGGTCAGGATGGATACTTTATATTTTTTGCTGATCAAAATTTGATAGTCTGCCTCGGTCGTACAGAGCAGCCCTTGACGAAACGTCTCTTCGCATAACAAAGTCATGCGCTCTGCCGCTTCAGCCGGAGTCAAATTCTCGTGCAGCACTTTGTTGTTATAATGGAATGCAAATTGATAATGCAGCTGATTCTTCAGTGTCACCGGCTTGACTTGCACTTTGGTATACGAGACATTGTCCCGTCTGCGCAGCTGGCTCCAGGTCGCTGTAATCAGCGAATTCTGTTCAAAGATGTCTTGTATAAGCTTTCGCAATGAATCCACGGGGTACATCTCACTTTCGGTTTGGTTTGGTCAACCGTTACCATACCACAATTCCGTTCCCTCTCCAAGTAAAGGCATGTAACAGGCCTTGATCCAATCCATATTTAGGAGCTCATCTCTTGACGACTTAGTTCAGCTAACCCCTCTTCAACTTCGTTACGTGGCAAACCGCCCTGCTCCAGCTGTTCATCCGTGAGGTGGCTCAACCTTTCGTAGAATGCCTGTACATCATCTCGGTAGCTCACCGGGAATTCATCACCAAGCTGGAGCAGTCTGTACCAACTGTTCTCTGCCTGGTCATAACGCCCTTGTTGTTCACGATACAGGGCAAGCTGTCTTTCGGTTCGAGCAGGGAGTTCATATTCTTTCGTAATCCCCAACACACCCTCAACCCGTTCCGGTGCGTCTAATAACTTGGGATTAGCGCCATGATTCAATGCATACAGGTAAAAATGAAGTGACCTCATCAATCGAATGACAGCCTCATCCTCTGCTTCCATTCTCTCCTGATCATCGATGCCTTCCACTTTGGCCTTCTCTTGATAAATGTAAGCCTCTTCTTCAATCAGCCTTGCGGCTTGCTGCAGATTGTCTACCTCAATCATTCCGCGAAAACGGAACATTTCAATAACATCCTCTGCTGGCAATGAGTTCAGTAGAGATAAGTTCAACCCAAACTGCCTGCGCATCAGCTCATCCAGTTCAGACAATGCCTCGGTGTGCTTACGTTGCTGTTTGAGCGTGAACACTTTGCCAATTGCTTCAGTCATTTCCTCCATCATGCGGAGCAGATAATCTTTTCTGAACATGCTGTATGCCCCCTCATCATTCGACCCTATACATTCAATCGCCCTAATATCGTTCCTTTATATTTATTTTAATTCATGCCATGACAAAAAGCCAAAAACAAGACACGCGTGTCTTTGCTCTGGCCATGAACACAATAAACCCCTGCCTATCCCAAAGGGACGTGGCAGGGGTTCGGTTGAAATGGAACTGGATACCCCTCCTCCACAAGAGGTTGAATCATCCAGAAACCAAACTATATTTTAATAAAATCAACATAAATCACTTCATCAATTACTTCGATAATCCAGCCATAAATTGTTTAATGACCTGAATTAACTCTTCAGGAGCTTCATACATGCTCATATGACCTGCACCCGCAATTACGGCTTGCACGATATGTGGCTTGTCACTTGTAAATGTACGTTCTGGCGGGATAACAGCATCCTTTTCTCCCGCAACCAGCAATACAGGTAAAGGTGTAGCCGATAACACATCGCGGCGATCCGGACGTTCTCGCATAGCAAGTGCAGCACCAACAGCACCTTGAGGAGCAGTCTGGTAACCAATTTCCTTCACACGTGTTACATGCTTAGATAGCGATTCCACATGTTCTGGTGCAAACAGTCCGGGAACCAGTCCATCTACAAAATTCACGATACCTTCGGTCTGAATGGTGGATACAGCACGAAGGCGTTTTTCCTTGGCTTCTTCACTGTCCGGATAGGCTGTCGAATGAATCAGACCAAATGCATTCAAACGCTCAGGGTGACGTTGCGCAATCGAGAGCGCAATGTATCCACCCATCGAGTGTCCCAAAAGGACCGCTTTTTCCACATTCAACTCATCCATCAACTGTAATACATCGTTGCCCATCTGTTCGATGGTATAACTTCCTACAGGTGCATCTGTTTTTCCGTGTCCACGCAGATCAGGTACGATACAGCGATAGCTGCGTGCCAGTTCAGGTACGACCTCATCCCAATACGATGAACTGCCACAGTATCCGTGGAGCAAAATGAGTGCTTCTCCCTTACCTTGTTCGGCATAACAAATCGTCGTTCCATCACACATCACTTTTTCCATATGAATCCCTCTCTCTGCGCGAATTAAATAATTCAGGTTGTATATTATTAAGCCTACATATCATGAATGAAACGTTTGTCTCCATTTCCATGCTTCAATTGCGGCGTCTGCAATCGTTCGGGACATCCCCATGACGAAGTGAAGCGAGGTCATCTGCAAAATGGAATAGGGCCTTGGTCCATTGGCATTAACCACAGCCGCTACACTGTATTGTCCAACAGGGGGTAGCTTGCCTCCGACCGATTGGGCCGGAATGAGTGGGTTATTCGAGAGATAGTATGTACCTACCGCATGCTTTGGACCCAGACATGCATCAATCGCTATGATGGCATGGTGTGCAGGAATAAGTGCCAATTTCTTTTCCAGCGTATCTGCATCACAAGGGGAAGACAGCGTGCCAATCACGTTCTCCATTCCGCTCTCTTGCAGTAAACTTCCTGTCAGTGGACCCAGAGCATCCCCGGTGGAACGATCCGTACCGATGCAGACAAACGTGATCTCAGCTGGAGAATGAAGTTGAACGATGTTTTTGAAAAATAAGACCAGATTCTCTGCAGGCACGCCTTTGCGGACTTCCCTTCCTTGATGACGAACCATTTCTCGCTTATAGGCTGCCAAGCTGTATTCCCTCCAGTACAATCAGGTTTCCGTTTAAATCCTGTTGTTGTATCCATCATTGTAACCGATGCTTGGTTTCCTCGCAAAAGCATTAGCCTGAGCGCTTCCAATCATGATACAATAACAAGAGTTTCCGATACGGAAGGGATGAACTTAACGATGGATTTAACACAAGCAACAGCAGCCAATATGGAATATATGATTGAAGCGATCAAAACCAAACTTCGTATGGCAAGCGGTGCCGCCATGCAAGCTTCTTCATTCCCACTTGAGAAATATGAAGATCTGTTTGACCTGTATGAAATGATTTTGAGCAAGGAACATCTCAGTATCTCTGAAGTGGAAGCTGTCGCTTCGGAACTGGGTAATCTTCGTAAATCTTAGCAAAGTGTTGCTTTTGATCATTTGCGACTTCTATGAAGTCCTATTCAAAAGCAAGCCTAAAAAGGACCTGTTTCCACATCACCGTGGGAACAGGTCCTTTTTCACATATTTATATTTCCAGACTATCTTTTAAGGAATACATCCCATCCTTAAGGCAGGTCAACCAAAACAAATTCGGCAGGTTCACTGTCTGTGCTCGTGATTTGCAGATCACAGCTTTTGCGAATTCGTGCGGCATCGCCCGGCTTGAGGTTGAAGTTACCATCCGAACAATGAATCTCTACATGCCCACTGATCAGGAAAAGATGTGTCCGTCGATCTTCGTGTTGCGGGTACATCAACTTTTTCCCGGACTCCAAATGGGAGAGGTAACAGGTTACATCCTGGGAAATAGGCAATGCGCCTTCGCTTCCCTCTCCCCCTTGCCCGGATACAATCGGACATAGACGATTCAAGTGCTCCTGCGGCTCTATTCTCCGATTCGTATAGGAAGGTTTCAGCATACGCTCCGATGGCAAAAACCACATCTGGAGGAAACGTACCGGTTCATCCGCTGACGGATTGGTCTCGGAGTGTTCCACTCCCGTCCCCGCACTCATCACCTGGACCGTACCCGGTTCAAGCAATTGTTCTGTTCCCATACTATCCGTATGTTTGAGTGTACCTGATATGACATAACTGACAAGTTCAAGATCATGATGTGGATGTTTCTTAAAGCCTTCTTGCGGCATCAGCGTGTTTTCATTATGAGCCAACAGACAGCCAAAATGGGCGTTGCTTGGATCATCATAATCCGCAAAGGAAAAGCTGAATTCACTGTGTATCCAACCTCGATCCGACGTGTGCCTTTCTTCCGATGTCACCACTTTAATCATGTTCATCCACCTCCAAGGGTTTAGAGCTGCCACATTACCGCGGCAGTCCATGCGTGTATATGAATTGTATAGATGAATACCAGTTGGTATGTCATCTTTACCCGGGGTCCGGCAACTCTAATCACGCCCCTTCTTAAGGTTATACGCTATCTTCAAGTGAGTGGAGAATGAACTCACTATCTGCATGACCTACAAGGGTACCCGCATCATTTCGGATGTCCGAAGGGAACACTTCAGCCA
Organism: Paenibacillus sp. W4I10; assembly: GCF_030816325.1. NCBI lineage: Bacteria > Bacillati > Bacillota > Bacilli > Caryophanales > Paenibacillaceae > Paenibacillus > Paenibacillus sp. W4I10. The sequence goes on along the minus strand of NZ_JAUSXX010000001.1, from coordinate 6,268,299 downwards.
AGCGTGCAATGGTTCTCTCATTGGAATAACCAATCTGTCTTAGGATGGATTGGGTGATGAAAGCCCACTCTTCCTCGGAACCATCAAGCACCTTGAAGGTGATTCCCAGTCTTTCTTTTTTCAGACCAAAACCGAATACCCCCTTGAATCCACCCTTCGCTACAATGTTATCGTCTTCCAGCAGCACTGAATCTACACGCTCCGTGCCACCTACCATCAACGGATGTTCATTCATAGCTGATGTTATGGTCTCTACAGCTGTTCTTGTGGAAGGATCAGCGATAAGATCTGGACAAGCGAGCTTCAGATAAGCGTTCGACAATGCCGACAACGGCAAAGAAAATACCGGAAAGCCGCAGCCATCCGTCCCAAGCTCAATCTCTTTTTCTTCAATACCTGCCAGGTCGGCAAAAGTTTCAAGAATTTCTCGTTGCACCGGATGATCCGGTTCAGCGTAACTGCCCAGATCAACCTGCTTCATCTGACTGTACCCCAGAATTCCCAGATGTTTTCCGGAGCAGTTGTGCAAGATGCGCCGTTTCTCTCCTTGTCCACGTAACCATTGATTACGGCTTTCTTCATTAAGCGGATAGCTTGGTGCACAGATCAGGCATTCTTCTCCCAATCCAATTTTACCGGATAACTGCTCCAGCACCCGAATGTGTTCCGGTTCCGAACGATGCGAAGAGGACATAATGGCAATCTCCTGTGCTGATAGGCCATAGTGTCTGGCAATTCCTGCCCGAATACCTGGAATTGCTTGAAAAGGTTTGGCAGATGAGCGAGTGAACGCTCTAAAATGAGGGTCACCAGCCGAGTATACGATTCGGCCATACTCATCCGTAATACTTATGTGTCCGTAATGGGCGCATTCCATAACGCCTGCACGGTATTCTTTAATTAACAAGGCACTCTCCATGCGAGTTCTCTCCTTTGTGCTCCCGATTTCATCTCTGCTTTGCGTCACGACGCCGCATGGGATATCTTAAATAGTATAGTACAAAAGCGACGTTTTTACAGTTTTTTCGACAGGCGTTTCGGGTATAGCTTTATCATCTATGTTCATCTACTACAATAACTGAAGGAGAAACTCATTATGCCGCGCAAAACGTATTCACCAGCCTCATTCAGTTCAAAATCCGGTACGTTATTACGTCCACTTCTCAACTGGAGTCTGGCTGGTCTGGCCCTCAGCGCATCGGTTGTATTCATCCTGGCAGGTCTGGGTGCCTGGTTGGGTGCTGATGTTATTATTCGTCTGGATGATCAAATTCAGCAATTATTTTATCTGAATTCAGATTCACGTCTTCATCTATTCCCTTACACTGCATTCATAACCGCACTGGGTTCTTTCAAAATCTCTGCTGTGGCTGCAGGAGGTTTTGCTCTTCTTTTCTTCATTCAACGCAGTCCAAGGTTTGTTGTATATGGATATGCGCTCACGGGAAGTTTTGCCATGATGTGGATTCTGAACACGTTATTGAAGGAATTTTTCAGACGAAGCAGACCTGAACTGGATCATCTGTTGGTCGTTCACGGGTACAGCTTTCCCAGCGGACATGCCATGATCTCCATGGGCTTCTACGGCATGCTCTTTGTAATCTGGGCCATTGAACGACAGCGACATAACTCTTCCGGTGTGTGGCTTCCTGTTCTATGTGGTATTAGTTTTATTTTCTTGATTGGCCTCAGCCGGATCATGCTGGGCGTTCATTATCCTACGGATGTATTTACTGGATTAACTGCTGGATTGGCATGGATCTTCTGCATGGTTAAGGGCATTAAACAAAGCCGCTAAAGAATGAATTCCTCTGATTCCCAGTTCATTCATCCTCATCTTTATTGTTTCACAGGGTTGCACGGGGTTTATATACGAAGTAAGCAAACGCGAACAGACAACATCCTACATCAAGTTTAAAGGAGGCGGTTGTTATGTGGGGCATCATTATCAGCATTGTGATGGCTGTCATCATCGGTTTGATCGGAGATGCACTTGCCGGTCACAACATGCCTGGAGGCATAATCGGTGCAATGATTGCCGGATTTGCCGGAGCCTGGCTGGGAGCACTTTTGCTTGGTAACTGGGGACCAGTTATCGGTAACTTTGCCATCATCCCTGCCATCATTGGTACAGCGCTCTTTGTTTTCTTGCTGGGGCTTGTGTCCAGACTGCTAAGACAGACTGCCTGATTCGGGCAACAAGGTGTTCGTTGTTTCGTATTTGTTTCTTAAATTGAAGAAGGAGTGATTAGACATGAATAAAGCAGAAGAGCAATATCCTGTACAGACGGGTTCAACTTTCGCAAAAGGTATTTTCATCGGGGGGTTGCTGGGAGCAGCTGCAGCACTACTCTTTGCCCCTAAACCGGGACGTGAATTGCGTGGTGACCTTTCCGAGAAAGTGGGCATCGTTACTGACCGCACCAAAGAAGTGGCATCTGTTGTAAGTGACAAAGCCACTGAACTGGCTAAAACGGTCTCTTCCAAAACTTCCGACATTGCAAAAACGGTAAATCAAGGCCGCAATGATGTAATGGACTCTGTGAGAAAAGCGTCCGCAGATGTGGCTAACGAAGCATCCCGTGCATCTGATGAAGTGGCTGCCGCTTCGGTTGAAGCGAAGGAAGATGCACGTAAAGAACTTAACTCGACTAACCTGTAAGGCGATACAGATCGAGTGACTAATAGCCAGCTGCACTCCAGCTGGCTATTTTTTATCCAATGCGAGTTGAGGAGGACGAATAATATGAGCAAAGTTACAATCAACGGCAATACTCCAATTACGGGAGCAACACCGACACAGCAGTATGATACGAGTGAGCATCCTTTTGAATTACGTCATGAGGTAAAGCGATTGAACACCCGTTTGGACCAGATTGCGGACAGTCTGGAGAGAGCACAAATCAAGGATATTATTGAGAATTACAGCAGTCCCAAAAAGCGGATTATTACCAATTTTACAGCGGGCATGGCACGAGGTCTCGGTCTGACTGTGGGTACCTTTGTTGTTCTCGGTTTGCTGGCATTCATTCTCAGCCAATTCGTGAATATGCCGATTGTGGGCCAATATATCGCTGACTTGCTTGGTTATATTGAAGATTACAAAAACTAAGAGGACTAACCAACAGTAGGTTATCTCCTACGTTTTTCCGTTGCTCCTTTTTTCTCTGTCTCTTCAGCTGAAGGCTGTGAGGATTTCACTTTGAGCAGATCTCCTGTCCAGCCTTTCATCATCAGCCATACATACATGCTGATCATGCTTAAGATAATGACAACAAGGACTAGTACAACTCCCCATGATTTGTTGATAAAGGGCAGATTCTCAAAGTTCATCCCCCATATCGCACCAGCTGCCGTGGCAGGTATGAACACAGCAGTGACAATGGTCAACGTCTTCATGATCTCATTGCCACGTACACCGGAGATCGCATTATCAATGGAGATTAACGTATCGATCTCTTTCTCGTAGTGACTAAACAAACGTTCCATTCGCTCTACTCGATGTTGGAGCTGCTGGAAATATCGATTTTCATTTATTTCATCAAGGTAAGCCTCATGTGAAGCAGCCATCAGTTCCGAGTAAGGGATGAACAGATTACTCCAATACAATAATTCAAATCGAGCGGCGAGAATCTGGTCCATCAAGGTGCGTGCATTGCGAGATTCCATCTTCCGTTCCAGATCACGCAGGTTCTTCTCAAAATGATCCATTCCCACATGGTAGTAATGCAGTATAGCTCGAAAAAGTACAAACATCCCGTCCCTGGCCTCACTACATTGCTGTAACATATGGGCACGTTCATCCGTCTTCATAATACCTCGTGTATTGTCATCCATATTCAAGGTAACCAAGTTATTGCGATCGATATAGAAAAACATCTGATTATCTTTTCTTTTGTCATCTCTCTCATTCTTGATCGCATACAACAATGAACCAAATATGACTGGTTCTTTACCATTCACGAAACGGACGGACAAATAATTCGATTCGACTTCCGGAATCTTATAAAGCCAATACCGCATATTCGGAAACGCCTCTGTCAGCTCCTCCAAAGCATCGTTCATGCTATCGGTGTCAGGTGCAACCCAATCCCACCATTGCCAATGGTCCGAGTAAAATAACTTGTCACGGCGAGCTTCCAACTTGATTTGGTTCACAATCACTTTATCCACTCCTGCACTCATGTTCTTCATTACATACCCATCTTTTTGATCCCAAAAAGGACACGTATGCATTTCAGCGCAATGACGTGTCCTTCTTTATGCCGTACTCAACAACATTAGGGTTCCATTTTTCATAACATTGAAGCGTTAGACATGATCTGTTTCAATTTCTCTGTAGCTCGCTTCTGAATACGAGATACACTCATCTGTGAAACACCAAGCTTCTGGGCAATTGCCCGCTGAGATTGGCCATCCTGGAATGCTAGAATAAGTACCTGCTGCTCTTGTTCCTTCAATTGTCCCAATGCCTGTTGCAAGTCCATCCGTTTTTCGACCGAATCATAGTCATTAACATCTGCACTGATCAGTTCACCCAATGTTGCTGCACTGTCATCCTGAGATAAAGGAGAATCCAGTGATACATAGTGGTAACATTCCCGACCAGCCAGAACTTCAATCGTCTCTTCTGCAGTCAAATCAAGGTATTCAGCAATTTCGTTCACACCGGGTGAGCGCTCCAGCTTAACGGTTAACTCATCAATGGCATGTTGCACAAGGGCTCCCTTTTCCTTAATCCTCCGGGGCACCTGAATATACCAGGATTTGTCGCGCAAGTAGTTCTTCATATGACCGATCATGCTCTTCATGGCATAAGGTTCAAACGGAATACCTAGGTTGATATCGTATTGCTTAAGCAAACGAATCAAAGCCATCTGCCCGGTCTGATACAAGTCTTCGTATAGATCGGGGCGATTCCGAGCGATTTTACCTGCTGCCATCTTGACCATTGGTTCATACTTACGGATGAGAACTGTTGCAATTTCATTATCTTGGGTCTGCTGGTATTCCCAGATCAAACCTATAGCTTCAGACATGGACTCTGGGGGAGTCACTTTTTCATTCATACTTTCTCCTCACTTCTTGCAAGACGTTTTACGAGTACTACTTTCGTACCTTTGCCCGTCTCACTTTCCACACTGACATCGTCCATCAAGGCTTGCATCAGGTAGAACCCAAGTCCGCCAATCTGTGCTTCTGTCAGTTCTTTGTCGTGTAGACCGGCACGTGACACAGCAGGGTTCATGTTCTCGAAGCTGGCACCTTCGTCCTTGACAATAATGGACAATGTTTCGCCATCCACTTCGAATACAACTTCAACCATGCCGCCTTCGTGTGAGTAGGCATACAATACAGAGTTGTTACAGGCCTCGGATACAGCAACTTTCATATCCTCAATGTCTTCATAAGAAAATCCCATTTTGGATGCTACTCCATAGAGATTGAGTCTTACAATATCAACGTAATCAGCTGTCGCAGGTAAATTAAGGGTGACTCTTTGAACTTCTGCATTCATTCCTTTTTCGATCCTTTCCTATTGGGAATTCTTCTGTGTGACAAAGAATTTGGCGATGCCCGTCATGTCAAAAAGTTTCTGGATCTGCGCAGGAACTTCCTGTACTTCAAAGCGAGCTTCCATTCCATGTCTTGCCTTCAGAACAGATAACAGGATACCAATCCCTGTACTATCGATATACTTCAATTCTTTCATGTTGATCACAAGATCCTGTTCCTTGTTATCCACGAGCGGCTCCATCACCAAGCGGAAGTCAGGAGCAACCGACAAATCCAGTTCGCCAGTCAGATACACCGTGCATACACCGTCCTGTGTTTCAGTTCTTGCATTGAATTTTTCGTTTTTGTTTGTATTCATTAGACATCTCTCTCCTGATCAATGGTTTCCTTACCTAATAACCCAACTTCAGCACGAGTGAAACAGAAAGAAGTTTGGAAAATGTTTCAATTGGCCTGATTCATGGCTGAAGGGCCTGGGTCTAACATTTGTCTTTGTTTTTGAAACTGGGCTATTTTCTGTTTCACATTGCCCATTTTCACCGGTTTACTAATATAATCATCCATGCCTGCAGCAGTACAGCGTTGCTGAATACCTTCCATCACGTTAGCAGTCATAGCTATAATGACTGGCTGATCGGACTGGGACAGGCTCTCCCGAATCCGCCGTGTACATTCCAAACCGTCCATCACAGGCATCTGCAGATCCATGAACACATAGTCATAGGGATAACGGCTATTATTTACCATATCGAGTGCGCTCTGCCCATCCTCAGCAATATCTGAGAGCAACCCAAGTTTACCGAGCATAATCGCCATTAACTTCTGGTTAATCGGATGATCATCCACAATTAATACTGTCGGGTGTTTATTCTCATTCTTCACATCTGTCAGCTTCTCTTCCCCATTCATCTGGACCAGTTCAGTTTCTACATACCGTTTTGCCTGAATTGTAAATACAAACGTCGCTCCAAGTTGCTCTGTTGTATCCAGGTAGATCTGTCCACCCATCATTTCAACCAGAGTCTTGCATATTGCCAGTCCTAAGCCAGTTCCACCGTATTTACGTGTCATTGATGTATCCAGCTGGGAAAACGGCTGAAACAGGCGATCAACTTTGTCTGGAGCGATACCTATCCCGGTGTCTTTAACAGCAAACTCCAATGCCATTTGTCCGTCCTGTTCTTCCTTAACTGACACGATCAGATATACTCCACCTTGATCGGTAAATTTGATCGCATTTGCAATAAGATTCAAGAGAACCTGACGTAACCTTGCCATATCTCCATAAATTAAATCAGGGACAGAATCTTCCAGGAAATAATCCAGTTCCAGGTTCTTTTTCCCTGCTTCTGCAGCAAACAATCCCAACACTTCCCGAATACATGACACAATCTCAAAAGGATGCTCTTCAAGTTCCATTTTGCCTGATTCCATCTTGGTGAAGTCAAGAATGTCGTTGATGACCGTGACAAGTGCATCCGCGCTGCGACGAACGATGTCTGCATATTCCTTCTGATCTTCCTTCAGTTCCGTCTCCATTAGCAGATCCACCATGCCGATAACTCCATTCATCGGTGTACGAATCTCATGACTCATCATCGCCAGAAACTCGGTCTTTGCATTGGCTGCAATTTCTGCTTCTTCCTTGGCCTGAATGAGTTGTTGGTTCATCTTCTCCAGTTCCTGTGTCTTCTGGTGAAGAAGCATGGTCTGTGTCTTCAAACGTTTATTGGTGATAAACATCTCCACAAAGCCCTCGATTTTGGATTTCAAAATCTGAGGAATAAATGGTTTAACCATGTAATCAATGGCCCCGGCTGAATATCCGGCAAACAAGTGCTCCGCTTCTCTACTGTTCGCAGAGATGAAAATAATCGGCACATCCTTGGACTTGTCCCGTGCCTTAATTAACTTTGCTGTCTCAATTCCGTCCATTCCAGGCATCTGCACATCGAGAACGATAACCGCAAATTCGTCTTTTAGCAGACAACGGAGTGCCTCTTCTCCGGAAGTTGCCTTAACGAGTTTATATTGTTCCGATTCCAGAACTGCTTCAAGAGCAAGCAAGTTCTCAGGGCGGTCATCTACCAATAATATGTGGATTGGTTCATTGAGCCCCATGGCTAACCCTAACCCCCTATTTGATCTTCCGGTATATTTTTTCGGTCCGGTCTAACGGCTCATAGGTATCACTGAACTCTGTAAAATGTATCGATTCTTTCGACCCCAGAACCAGAATACCAAAGTGACTCAAGCTCTCATGAAACAGCCCATGCACATGGTTCCGCAGTTCATCATTAAAATAAATCATGACATTACGGCAAAAGATAACATTAAACTCGTTAAATGACCGATCTGTTGCCAGGTTGTGCTCGGCGAAAATGATGTTCTTCCTTAGAAAAGGATGAAATATCACCGAATTATATTTCGCTGTATAGTACTCGGAGAAGGCTCTGGTACCCCCTGCCTCCAAATAATTTGTAGTAAATAGTTTCATTTTCTCAATACCATATACGCCTTCTTTGGCTTGTTGCAAAGAGCGATCATTCATATCCGTTGCGTAGATCCTTGCCTTGTCATACAGTCCTTCCTCATGCAACATGATGGCCATGGAATAAACTTCCTCTCCCGTAGAACATCCCGCATGCCATATTCGGATATACGGGTAGGTTCTCAGGATAGGAATAATCTGTTCCCGAAACATTCGGAAAAGCGAAGGATCTCGAAACATTTCCGTTACAGGGATGGATAAGTTCTGTACAAAACGGTCAAACGCGGAACGGTCATGAAGCACACGCTCCTGCAAGCCGGATATGCTCTTAACACCTTCAGCATGTGCATGATGCCAGATTCTTCGTTTCAGGGATGGCAATGCATAGTTTCTAAAATCATATCCATATAAACGGTGCATGCCTTCCAACAGCAACTCAATCTCGATCAGCTCGCGTTCTTCATCTTGCGGCATACGGACCAAATCTGCCCCCGTCTCGGTAGGTTCCCACGGTGTCATAAGTTCTCTCCACTTCTTCATTTGTTACTTGCATATTCGTCGTATTGTCTTTCATTACCCAAACAATGAACATACGAATAATGAACTTACGAATACAGCCATACGCGCATTAAGGATAACAATTGATCTGTCTGGATTGGTTTTTTCACATAATCAGATGCTCCGGCCTCAATACATTTGCCGCGATCCTCTTTCATCGCTTTGGCCGTGAGCGCAATAATCGGCAACTTTTCAAACTGCGGGATCTGTCTGATTCGTGTCATTGCTTCATAACCGTCCATCTCTGGCATCATCATATCCATCAGTACCAAATCAATTTCCGGATTTTTGTCCAAAATCTCCAAAGCCTCTCGGCCGTTCTCCGCAAACGTTACATCCATACGATAACCTTCAAGGACACTTGAAAGGGCAAATACATTACGAATATCGTCATCTACAAGCAATATTTTCTTGCCTTCAAACAACGTTTCTTTGTTGTGTAATTTCTGTAAAATCCGACGCTTGTCTTCCGGCAAATTGGCTTCTACCCGATGCAGGAACAAAGTGGTCTCATCCAATAGACGTTCCGGTGACTTCACATCTTTGATAATGATGGATTCCGCATATTTGCGCAGCTTCATTTCTTCCTTGGAATCCAGTTCTTTGCCTGTATAAATTATAATCGGCAGATCGTTCAGATATTCATCATCGCGAATCTGGTCGAGCAACTCGAACCCGGTCATATCCGTTAACATCAGATCCAGTACCATGCAGTCATAACGCTGGCTGTGTAATTCATTCAAAGCCTCACTACCTGTCGATACAGCGGTGATTGCAACATCATCATGACCAATCAATTCAATAATGGCTTTACGCTGAATTTCATCATCTTCGACGATCAACAGTCGTTTTAATTGATTCTCAGTATATGATTTGATATGCGAGAATGCTTTATCCAGTGAATCCTTGCTCGAAGGTTTTTTCAGATACGCAATGGCGCCCATCATCAGACCTTGCTTCATATCATCAATGACTGAAATCACATGAACCGGAATATGACGTGTTGCCGAACTGCTCTTCAACTCGCCCAGAATGGTCCAACCATCCATCACCGGCAATTGAATATCCAGTATAATGGCATCCGGCAGATATTGACGTGCCATTTCAAGTCCTTTATCACCTTGAAGGGCAACAAGTGCTTTGAATCCTCTTCCTCTCGCCATATCCATCAAAATATGTGCAAAGTTCACATCGTCCTCAATGATGAGAAGGATTTTGTCACCTTCCATAAGATTCTCCCGATCATCTTCGATCTGCGTGACATCTGGAGTATGGGTAGGAGACAGATCTGTACCCACGCTACGCTCCGGATCAGGAGAGAGAATGGACTGATTACTTGAAAGCATGGTCCGTGCTTCGATGGACTGTTCATAAAGATCCTCTGAGGATACAGCTGCTTCTCTTGAAGCACCTTCTTCTGCCAAGGCTTCCTCTTCATGATTATCCGGCAGGTATAAGGTAAAGCAGCTACCTTCCCCTTCGGATGATTCCACCTGTATTGCGCCACCAAGCAAACGTGCCAATTCCCTGCTAATGGACAATCCCAGACCAGTTCCGCCGTATTTCCGACTTGTGGTCCCGTCTACTTGCTGGAATGCTTCAAAGATCAGATCCGTTTTATCCGATGGAATACCAATACCCGTATCTTTCACACTGAATCCGAGATATTCCTGATTGGTGTTCATATAACCCGGCAGCTCTTCCGGTTTCATCCGTCGTCCAATCAGACTAACCGAACCTCGATTGGTGAACTTAAATGCGTTCGACAACAAATTCCGTAAAATCTGTTTGACGCGATGACTGTCGGTGTACACCCATTCCGGTAGATCGCTGTCGAAATCGATATTCAAGTTCAGTTCCTTTTTATTCGCCATCGGTCCAAAGTTCTGCTGAACAAAGCTGGTCAGCTCTTCCATTCGAACTGTCTCATAATTGATATCCATCTTACCTGCGTCCACCTTGGACAGATCCAGAATCTCATCAATCATCTTCAGCAGATCCGCGCCTGACATGTAGATGGTTTGCGCATATTCCTGCTGTTTGTCAGTCAGATTTCCACCTTTGTTCTCCGACAATAACTGGGACAAAATGAGCAGACTGTTCAATGGTGTACGGAGTTCATGTGACATATTCGCTAAAAATTCGGACTTGTACTTGCTGGTCATCGACAGTTGTGTAGCTTGCTGTTCCAATTGTGTCTTCGTTTTCTCAATTTCGTCATTTTTCTCTTCAACTTCACGCACCTGCTCTTCAAGCGCCCGCGTCTTGGCAATGAGCTCCGTATTAAAATGTTCCAGTTCTTCCTGCTGACGCTGCAGCAATTCCTCAGATCGTTTAAGCGCCTCTGTCTGCTCCTCCAGATTCTCATTGGAACGGCGAAGTTCTTCTTGCTGTGTCTGCAATTCTTCCGATTGAACCTGCAGTTCCTCAGTCAGTGCCTGGGATTCGCGTAGCAGCTCCTCCACACGCAAACGACGTCGAACGTTGTTCAAAATAACGCCCAGGTTCATAATCAGTTGTGTGAACAACTGCTTGTGAAGTTCATTGAAACCTTCAAAGGAAGCCACTTCAACTACACCAATCAGTTCATCTTCAAACACGACAGGATAGATCATGATACCCGCAGCACGTGTTGAGCCTGATGCTGAACCAATATGCACATAATCTTCAGGCGTATTTTCCAGAATAATCGGTGTCATATCCAGCGCGGCTTGACCAATCAGGCCTTCACCGATGCGATACATTTCTTTACCAACGTCTTCGTTCTCTTCAAATGCGTATGCACCGTAACGTCTCAGTTCGTCGGGATGTTTCTCCTCATCGACCAGATAGACAACACCCAACTGAGCACCAAGCACAGGTGTGAACTCACTGATAAACATCTGTGAAATTTGGCGAATGGATCCAATTCCACGGAGCAACTCCGGAACTCTTGCAATATTCGAACTCATCCAGTTTTGATCCTGCTGAGCCTGTACATAAGCCCTCTCGATCTCCAGTTTTTCTTCCAGATCGCTAGATACATCCTTAAACACCGTCGCAATCTGACCGATCTCGTCCGTCGACTTGACCTGAATGCGCCGGATGGTCCGGTAACGGCCTTTACCAAAACTGTTAATCATCATAGATACGGTGTTCAGCCCCCGTGTAATGCTCGGTAGCACCCACATAATGACGCCCAGTGCAAGTAACAGCCCCGCAATCATAATACTTATCGTGATCTGCACTGCTCTTGTATACGCTGCGTTAGCGCTCTTGATCTCGGCATCAATCTCTTGGTCCTGGTACCGGGAAAGAGCATTCAAACTATCCACAGCTTCTTTTTGTACTGCGAGTCCTGTTGCATTGCGGTAGCTATTCGCATCTTCCACCCGGTTTTGGGACACCAGGCTAACCTGCCTGGTTGCATAGTTGTTATAAGCCTCCCATGCCGTGTTGACACGATCTACCAGCTGATGTTCAGGTGCACTGTCTGCCCTTTTTCTCACTTCCTCGAGGTTACGATCGCCACGCTCTTTCATCGCTTTCAAATCCCCATCTGCTGCCCCAATGGAGTTGGTTGGGTTTAATAACAAGTTAGCCAGCACTTTGGCAATGTCATTGACCTCTCCGCGAGCAGCTGAGGTGAACCTTACTTTGAGATAACGTTCTTGATACATCTGATCAATCTGCTTATTGCTACTGTTCAGGCGTTCATAACTCACAAAGGTGAGTACGATCAAAATAGCCATCAGAGCGGTAAAACCAATCAGCAGTTTATTCCTGATCTTCATTCATCCCCCGCCCCTTTATCTAAAGTAATCCAGACCAGACATTTATCATCATCCCGCTCCTGGGGAATTTCGTCGTCAAAAAACATGGCCTGCATGGCAGCTTCATTCCACTGATGTGAGCCAGTCAGTTTTTCGATCAGGAATTCATGTTGTTCCTCCTGCCCGCCCTGAACAGCTTCCAATAATCCATCCGTATAGAGTGCAATATGCCCGTCACCTTCGTAATGGATGGTTTGTGGTTCAATATCCATTTTGTCAAATAGCCCAACAGGACAGCAGACACTGTCAAACGTGGTGACACTGCCGTCGTTTCGGAAAAATAAAGCAGGTGGGTGTCCTGCGTTAACATAATCAATGCGCTTCATCCGTGTATCAACGACCAGATAAATTGCCGTGAAATAATACTGTACCAATTGTTTCTCCAGATGGAGCTGGTTAAAACGACGGTTCAACTCCTGAATGACCTTCTCTGGATCCACATAAGTGGTAACCGTATCTTTCAATACAGAAGCGATAAACATGGTAAACAGGGATGAAGATATCCCATGTCCCATCATGTCGAGTAGCAGTACTCCGTAACGGCCTTCCCCAAGGTGGTACCAAGAATACAGATCACCCGCAAGCTCAAAGGATGGTTTATAGATGGCATGCACTTGGAACAGCGGGTCCCTAATTGCCGGACTTAATACAGCATTTTGGACCATCGCTGCCAACTTGAGCTCATCCTGAATACGTTGATCACGCTCTTTATGCCAATCCTTCTCCTGTTTCAAACGAAGTGCGAGTCGAATTCTGGCCATCAGTTCGACTTTATTAATCGGTTTGGTCACATAGTCAGATGCACCTGCATCCAATGCTTCGGCAAGTTTCTTGGAATCTCCGATGGCAGTCACCATAATAATCGGTATATCCTTCAGATTCTCAAATTTCTGCACAATACTGCAGGCTTCGATACCGTCCATCTCGGGCATCATCATATCTAGCAAAATCAGGTCAATATCCGACGGTCTTGGACGAAGTTCGTTGCTTTCCTCCCCAATTCCCAACACTTCAAACATTTCCATGGCGGAACTCGCCGTTACAATGTCACGATAGTTTTCTTTTTTCAGAATTTCTCGAATGATAATGACATTCGTCGGATTGTCGTCAACAATAAGTATTCTCATTGATATCTCCTTATCTGTGGCGTCCGGGTTTGTCGATTCTTATTAGGTAAAAACGAACGTTGGTTATACAAATTTTGCATACAAAACGGCAGTAGACATAATAATTCCTAGTATAACTATAATCGTAAAACCATAAAAACTCTATCAGTAAATGGCACCATCACGGGTAATGTTCACCGCTTTTTCGCCCTGTTTTTGCAGCGGCCTGATCCCGCTTCCAAACTTGCAAAAACATAGATAAGGAATGGGGAAGGCCCCATTCCTTATCTATGTTTTTGATTAAGCATTTTACCTAAGTGATGCAGAAGCTTGTCCATGTTCAGCAAACTTCAACTTGCAAGTATATCGGGTTAATCTTTCTTTTTGGCAATAACGAGTACTTTACCTTTGTCGAGTTCACTCTCGTAGAAGTCCGCTTCGGCTTCGGTAAAGCCCATCGAAACAATTTTGGCCCGGAGTTCATCACCACGTGAGCGGAACAGATTCGCCAAGGAATCAAATACGCCTTCTTCCTTTATGCCAATTTCTTTGGCATCTGCTGTATCGGCAATTCGATCTGTACGATCCTTCTCATGGGCGAGAACAAAGATTTGATCAGCAAGGTATCCGGTAATCTGCAATTCTTTCACCGCTTCTACCGCCTGGACTCCGTTTTCTACCACTTTTGCATAAGCTTGCTCATTGGTTGAATTCATGGTTTCCACTCTCCTCTGATTTAATCTTCTGTATCCAGCTACTTAATATATAACCATACTATATGGGGTTGAAACGATTCGGTAATAACCAATCCTAGGAAACTGTGTCATCAAAAAGATCAATGCCTTCAATCTGCTGATAACCTGACTTCATATATACCTTCAGAGCCTGGTCTCCACGGAGAAACACTTCTCCGTCCTCTGCCACATAATAAGGTTTCCCTAGAGCAAGGTGGATCGCTTCAATATTCATCTCAATTCTCTTTCCGTTTAACATGATGTGATTCTCAGATGCATCGATATGCACATATTGAATGACACCCGTATCTTCACACAAACCAACCTTTACATCATGAAAGTGATATTCAGGACACCCCAGATAAGGATCTTCCTGCCTATGCCCCGGCTGGCCCTTCTTGGCCAACAAATCATCCATGGTGTCATCCAGAGAAATGCCATTCAGAGTCCGAAAATGCTGGAAAGTCTCGGATCGATCAACAGCCAGAGTTACCTCTGACGCCTTCTCTTCCATTGCCGTCCATTGCATATCGTGAGCAGCGGGTACCGCTGCCGGTTGAACGGAAAAGGGAGAAATTACGCTAAATATCACAAGCAGTAGTTTCATCATCATTCTCACCCTTTCATCAGGTTCATCACCGCTCTGAAGGCTTCTTCATGGGTTACAAAGCGGTCATGTTACTTGCGCATCCGTTGCCATACATTCGCTGCAACATCAATATACTTCATCCAGTTTTTCCCGCCCTTAGCTTCACCATTATATGTAGCTTCATAGGATTGCAGGGTACGATCCGTTGATGTAGCAGGCGGTGCAGTTACATGAACCGATTCAGCATGCTTTGTCTGTTCAGCGTTGTTACGTTTAGTCTGAAATTTCGCCATCAGCGTTGTGGAGACTTGTTTGGCTGCTGCCGTCACTTCATTCAACACTTCTCCCAGATTCTCAACAGATTCCATAACAGGATCAATTTTTTTCATTTTGTGCTGTACATCCACCGTAATATCATTGGCATGTCTTACCGTCTGCTTCACTTCATAACTAAGTTCATCAATGGTTTTCTGTACCTCCTGCAATGTCTGTGAGACATTGTCCAAAGAACCCTGAGCGGATTTCAAGGTACGAATTAAAAAGAAAACCAGTACTGCAAATGCCACTGCAATCAGGGCCACGCTAATTTGATAGATCATAGAAGAACCTCTCTTTCCTTATGTGCATCAGTTTGTTATTGCTATAGTTACCCGGCGATTTCCCGGACGAAACAATATTATATATCCCTTCATATATGCCTTCGCTTGGAAAAAAAACCAATGTTTCAAGCGGTTAGCACTCGGTTAAAGTTAGACTACACAAGGCGGTGAGGTGAACACAACTCACTGCACAATCAATTATACGAAAGGATGAATACTTATGTTGAAATGGTCTGTATTATTTCTAATTATTGCACTGGTAGCAGGTATTTTTGGATTCTTCGGTATTGTTGAAGCAGCTGCTTCAATCGCGAAAGTACTCTTCTTCATCTTTGTTGTACTGTTCGTAATCTCCCTGATTACGGGACGCAGCCGAATGCGATAACCTCAGGCTCTGATATGACTGAGTGTTACTAAACGAATACATACAAAAGCCGATCGTGCTACCAAGCCGATTGGCTTTTGTGCGTTCAGGCATAGTTCAACTTTTCTATACTATGTATTGCACTCCCTTCTGCTTTATTCCAATCCGCTCTCGTATGAATCCCAAAAAAACAGGACCTTTTTGAGATAGCCAACCCGGTTTTATCCCACTGAAGTATGATATTTACAGGCTTGCTGTATACCCACATATGAGCCAGTTGACACTGGAGAATGCAAGAAAATATTGTTATAATTTGTGATTCATAAGGGTGCTTGCTTGGTTACTTGTAATCAGGACAACATTTTACATACCTACCGAGGAGGAAAAACAAAATGAAAAAAATCGTAAGTTTTGCCGCTGCTTTAACGTTGATGGGTTCGATGGCTGCCGCTGCGGGTGCTGAGGAAGCGGTTACTGGAACGGTCACTCCAGAAACGGGAACTAACGCAACAACTACAACTGCTCCGGCTATTGAAGTGAACAAACCTGCTGTGAATACAGTAGAAGGTAAAGCTGAGACGGTAACCGGGGCAACCTACGGCACTGATGACAAAATGTTTGAAGAGCCACTCGTAAAACCAGGCGATGAAGTACTGGTACCTACAATGTTGCTGAACCTTCTGGAGCGCACTTGGTTCTATGATGCACCTAACGGTAAACCAATCGGTGCATTGAGCTCCCAAGTCATCGATACAACAGGTGAAGTGGTTGACGGATTCGACGGCGGCGAGTGGGTGCAAGTGTACACTTGGAAAGGCAAAGCGTGGATCCACGTTGCCATTAAGTAACATCGTATAATCGTTCTAATGATAAGTAAAGAGGACAGCACGCACAATCGCGGCTGTCCTCTTTTGATTTTCCAAGATGTTCACTCCCTGTTCAAGGGTTCCTTGTGACTTCTTCCGTCTTTGGTTCCACATGTACATGTACATGCATGATGTTATGCGATCGCTTCAACCGCTCTTCAACACGGTCACAGATCTGATGGCCTTCAATCAAGCTTAGGCCTCCGTCCACTTCAATGACTACATCCACAAGTACATGACTGCCATGCACACGTGCCTTCACATCCTTGATCATCTCAACACCGGGAACGCGTGCTACTGAGGATCTGAGATCCGTCAGTTCCTTCTGGTCAAATCCATCGGTAAGACGATGTGTAGAATCCCGGAAAATCTCCCAAGCCGTTTTGCAGATCAACAGACCTACAGCAATGGCAGCTACTTTATCCAGCCATGGAAGTCCAAACTGCGCACCTATAATTCCAATTGCAGCGCCTATGCTGACCCAGGCATCCGAACGATTATCTTTCGCCGCAGCCATCAGAGCCTGACTATTAATTTGTTTAGCCAGACGGTGATTGTAACGATACACGCCTAACATCACCACAGAACAGACTACAGCCACCGCTGCCGCCCACAGGTTTGGAGCAACAAAGGCTCCTTCATACCAGGAACGAACGGCTTCAACCAATACTTGCAGCCCAACCATAGCCATAATAAATGAAGCCACCAAGGCAGCAACCGTCTCCGCTCTAAAATGACCATAAGCATGATCCGAATCAGGTGGTTTCTGGGAGATTCGAAGCCCGATCAATACAGCAACGGATGCCACAATATCCGTAAGGTTATTAAAACCATCGGCCAGCAAGGCGCTGGAAGCAAATAAATATCCACAGATCAGCTTAAAGGCGGATAAGACGAGATAGGCTGCGATACTAACCCAAGCCCCTCGCTCCCCTTTTCGAATTTCTTCATAAGCGTTCAAACCGGGCGACACCCCTTTAACGTTTCGTATTACGGTTTTTCCATGTTAACAAATGCGGAGCGTGTGGGTCTACAGAAACAGTGTTGCCAGGCTGCATTGCTGTAGGCAAGCCGAAACAAAGTTGCTAGACGGCAGGGCTGTAGTTAATGAGAAAAAATGTTGGCCTGGGTAAAACCAAAGGTTTTGAGCATTTTATCAGGTTGCCCTTGTAGGGCTTTTGTAAAACGTATAAAATAGGTACATCCCGTCCAATCTGGACGGCTCACTGTAAGACCGGGAGGGAAATAACGATGAGCGAAAATAACGAACCGAAAAAGGTCAGTTTGCAGGATGCTATACGCCAAAAGCTGGCGCAAAAGAAAGAACAAGCAAATTCCGGTAACCAATCCAGCGCCTACTTTGAAGGCGGACCTAAAGCGATGAAGAGTCAAAACAACAAGAAGCCTAACAACCAGCGTCGCCGTACTGGTGGATCTTAGGTCTTAAAGCCGCAGAGAAACCCATTGAATTACAAAAAGAACCGCAAGCCCTCTTAACAGAGGCTTGCGGTTCTTTGGTGTTCCTATAATAATGTACCGCAGATGATGCTTGGTTTAAGCTTCTACCGGATACATTTTATTGCGCAGTTCTTTGATTTCATCACTTTCCAGATATTCGTCATAGCTCATTTGGCGATCAATGATGCCATTCGGCGTAATTTCGATAATCCGGTTAGCAATGGTTTGAATGAACTGATGGTCATGGGATGTGAACAGCATGGTGCCGTCAAAATCAATCATACCATTGTTCAGCGCTGTAATGGATTCGAGATCCAAGTGGTTCGTAGGCTCATCCAGAATCAATGCGTTAGCACCAGTCTGCATCATTTTCGCCAGCATACAGCGAACTTTCTCGCCCCCGGAGAGTACACTTGCCTTTTTCAAGGATTCCTCACCTGAGAACAACATACGTCCCAAGAATCCACGCAGATACGTTTCATCCTGATCTTTGGAATATTGACGGAGCCAATCCACAAGAGTCATGTCTACACCGTCAAAATATTTGGAGTTGTCTTTCGGGAAATAAGCTTGAGTTGTAGTTACACCCCAAGTATATTCGCCGCTATCCAATTCAGTTTCACCCATAAGAATATCAAACAAGAGTGACTTTGCATTTCCGTTCGGGCCAACAAATGCAATTTTATCCCCTTTGTTCACGACAAAGCTGATATCATTCAGCATTTTTACACCATCAATGGATTTGCTGACACGATCTACGGTCAACAATTGTTTACCGGCTTCACGCTCAGGTTTGAAGTTGATAAACGGATATTTACGGTTCGATGGACGAAGGTCATCCAGCGTGATTTTGTCGAGTTGTTTCTTCCGGGAAGTTGCCTGTTTCGATTTCGAGGCGTTCGCAGAGAAACGTTGAATAAAGGCTTGAAGCTCTTTAATCTTCTCTTCTTTTTTCTTGTTGGCATCACGTTGCAACGCAAGTGCCAATTGGCTGGATTCATACCAGAAGTCATAGTTACCTACGTACAACTGGATTTTACCAAAGTCGATATCCGCAATGTGCGTACATACTTTGTTCAGGAAGTGACGGTCATGGGATACCACAATAACAGTACCTTCATAGTCCATCAAGAAGTTCTCAAGCCATTGAATGGATTCGAGATCCAAGTGGTTGGTAGGCTCATCGAGCAACAGGTTGTTTGGACGACCAAACAATGCTTGTGCAAGCAAGACACGAACTTTTTCGTTACCACTTAGTTCATTCATTTTCTTATCGTGCATGTCACGGTCAATACCCAGACCGATCAGGAGTGCCGCTGCATCCGGCTCAGCATCCCAGCCATTCAACTCGGCAAATTCACCTTCAAGCTCACCTGCACGCAGGCCGTCTTCTTCTGTGAAGTCCGCTTTGGCATACAGCGTATCTTTTTCTTTCATAATGGCATAGAGACGACTATGACCCATAATTACCGTTTCGAGAACCGGATACTCATCATATTCAAAGTGGTTTTGCTTCAAAACGGCCATACGTTCGCCCGGGGTGATGTGCACCTCTCCCGAGTTTGATTCAATTTCACCGGACAAAATTTTCAAGAATGTTGATTTACCGGCTCCATTGGCGCCGATGAGGCCGTAACAGTTTCCTGGTGTGAATTTGATATTTACATCTTCAAAAAGTGCACGTTTTCCGTAGCGGAGCGTGATGCCGCTTGTACTGATCATTAAGCATACCATCCTTTATTGGTTAATCTGCATACTGCATGAATAGCAAGTTGCGTAAATCATGGATTCAATATCCCGATGCCTATTCTGGCACCATATTATAACACAAAAAAGCGGCAAATTCGAAAATTGGCCGCTTTTTACTTATTAAAGATTTGGTAAAAATACTGTTCATGCAGGCATACCCCTACATTAACATATTTGGCTCACTTTTGTTAGTCCCGTTTACCTTCCTCGTGGTGAATGCGGAGCGTCTCGCCATGACCAAGCACCCGAATCCGCTCTTTACCAATGCCTAGCCGTTCACGTTCGACTTCCAACCGATCCAGCGCTTCCTTGGGCGTATCATCCGCCAGCTTGAATGTGCCGTAATGCATTGGCACCATGAGCTGTGAACCGGATTCAACGAACCCCTGCAGCGCTTCTTCAGGTGTCACATGCTGAGAAGTCATGAACCACTCCGGATCGTAGGCACCTATAGGCATCAGGGTAACACCAATGTCAAAGCGTTCTCCAATCGTTTTGAAACCCTGGAAGTAACCTGTATCACCCACAAAATACAACACAGGCGGGCCACCAGATGCTTTGGATGTTTCGTTCTTCCCTGATTCCGTGGATGATTCATCCTGATTGTTCGTTGTTGCAGCACTTTCCGCTGCTGAAGTCGTTGCCTGATGATTCTGTTCCAACACATAACCGCCCCAGTGGGACGTATTGGTATCAAACAGCGTTCGGCGCGTCCAGTGCTGTGCAGGCACAAAAGTTATTTTGACTCCGCCAAGTGTCATATGATCCCACCATTTCATCTCCTGGCATCGATGGAATCCTTTGCGAATCATCTTGCGCTTGAGACCATCGGGTACGATCAGCAACGTCTTGGCTGTAATCAGCTTACGCAAGGAAGCCAGATGCAGATGATCATAGTGGGAATGGGATATCAGAATGACATCCAACGGTGGAATATCCTGAATCGGAATGCCGGGGGCACCGAGCCTTCGTTGAAATCCCATTTTTTCGGCCCACACCGGGTCAGTCACGATGTTCAATCCATAATATTGAATGAAAAACGTGGAGTGACCAATCCAGGTAATACTTGTGTCATCCCGGTTGGCATGCAGATAATCCAGTTCAGGCGGGTGTTTGGGCACGGTGTAGGAGTAGTCCTTCACTTTGCTCCGCCGTTGCTCCCTCCATTGCTTAAATTCCTTCAGCGTTTTGTCCGTACTTACATTATCGATATTGTTATAACGGATTTTCGGCATGAAAGGGCCCTCCTCCCTTCCTCATTTCTTAACAAGAGATTACCCCAAACGGGAATGGACGTACCAACCAATCAATCCTTTGGGTTCTTACATACGGCCAGATATACAAACAGAAAGACAATAGCAGCCGCAATGATCAGTGGAGGGGCGTACATAATGGTAAATGTCTCAAAAAAGCTCAATCCGGTTATACCGGGTATCCCCGTGACTCCCTCAGTAGATAGTGGATCCAGCAAGGAAGTCATGAGTAAGAACATGTTTGGGTGCATGAACAGACTCATCCTTTCTTTTTACCAGAATTACCGCGCACATAATTGGCATCAAACAGGAACAGCTTCATAATCAGCACAAGCGAAGGAATGAGCACGAGTAGCCCCAGACTAAACGCTGAAATGAGCGCAATCCCCATCGTACGATTTGTAAAGCTGTCGTAAATATTGATGTAAGGATACAGAATGTACGGAAGGTGGGATCGCCCATAACCATACCAGGCAAAGGCAAACTGAAGCATGACAGCGACAAAACACCAACCTAGATGTTTACTTTTCCACACCAGCGACACGGCAATGACAAAACAAATAAACGAAGCGATGAACATCCACGAAATATTCACCATCTGCTCAAAGTGTGCGGGATTCTGTTTGTTAATCTGCAGAAAAGCCAGAAAGCTTGCAAAAATGGTAGGCAAACTCCAGAGCAGTGCGTACTCTCGAAGCACCTCATATGCCGGCTCATCCCCCGCCCGTTTTGCATAATAAGATAGAAACATCGCCGAGATGTAGAGCACACTAACCAATGCAAGCAAAACAACCGACCAAGTATAGGGATTCGTCAAAAATTCACGCCAGCGAAAAAACACCTGATCGCCCACCTGCTCAATGATCCCGCCTTCGGATATCGCCAAAATGGTGGAAAATACAGCTGGAATCAGCAATCCCGTCGCCCCGTACAATGCCATATAGATCCGGCTGTTCTGCCCATGGTTGCCATAGGTATTGTAGGCGTAATACACGCCCCGGATCGCAAGCAGTACAATGGCCAGGGAACCCGGCACCAGCAAAGCTGTCCCGTAATAAAAGGCGCTGTCCGGATAAAATCCAACCAGTCCGACCACAAAAAAGATCAGGAACACATTCGTCACTTCCCACACGGGAGACAGATAGCGCTGAATGATGTTATGAATTTTGTTCTCGTGCCCAGTCAATATGCTATAGAAGCTGAAGAACCCGGCGCCAAAATCAATCGAAGCGACGATCAGGTAACCGAACAAAAATGTCCACAATATCGCGATGCCTGCAATTTCGAAACTCAATGCACGATCCCTCCTTCAAGCCCCAGAGACTCCAGTTCCTTCTCTGCTTCCTTGTTGCGAAACAGCTTGCTGAGTACCCGAATGCACGAGAAACACAGGATCAGATACAGCAAGATGAACAACACCAGCATCCATCCTACCGAAGTTGACGTCGTAGCCGCTTCCGCCACCTTCATATACCCACGTAAGATCCAAGGCTGTCTGCCAACTTCAGCGAACATCCACCCCAGCTCGATGGCAATCATGGCCAGAGGCCCCAGCAAGACAATGCCAAGCAGCAGCCATTTGGGATATGGCTTGCGCCCTGGTAACCACCGCCGCAGTACATATAACACAGGAATCATCAGGATGATCACTCCGGTTGTGACCTTAAGGTCGAACATATAGTGAATAGACAATGGTGGCCTCAGATCCGCAGGATACTCTTCGAGACCTTTCACTTCCGTATCTGGACGATTACCCGCCCAAAATGCTAAGGGCATACGGAATCTCAATCGCATATTTCACCTCATTGTTCTCATCCAAAATCCCCCCATAGACGAGTGGTGCCTCTTTCATCGTCTTGAAATGCCATTCTGCGGCAGCCAGCTTCTCCGGCTGATATTTCGCGAGAAATTTACCGGAGGAATCTCCGATCATGACGGTGCTAATCGCAAATACGAGTGCAGATACCGTCGTGAGTTTCAGTGCTTTTTTGTAATACACATGATCCCGTCCCCGAAGCAAACTGAAGGCGGCTATCCCCGCCAGAATACCTGCACTCAAGGTGTAGGATGAGGCGAGTACATGGGACACTTTGGTTGGCGTTGCTGGATTCAACATGGCAGCAATCGGATGAATGTCCTTCATAATGCCATTAATCAGGGTGAATCCCTGAGGCTGGTTCATGAAGGAGTTCACCGTTGTAATAAAAATCGCAGATGCGGATGAGCCGAGAGCTACCGGAATCAACAGCAGCATATGCGTATATTTCTTTTTGAAACGATCCCACGTATAGAGGTAAATTCCAAGAAATATCGCCTCTATAAAAAAGGCAAACGTCTCCATGAACAGCGGAAGGGCGATTGCCTGACCCGCTACCCGCATAAACATCGGCCACAGCAGGCTGAGCTGTAATCCGATCGAGGTGCCTGTAACGACGCCAACGGCAACGGTGATGACAAACCCTCGTGCCCACCGCCGTGCCAGCAAGGTGTAATGCATATCATTGGTTCGTAGTCCTCGCCACTCGGCCAAGGCAATCATAAGGGGAACACCTACACCGATAGAGGCAAAAATAATGTGCACAAACAAGGTAAGACCGGTTAGTATCCGGCTGAGCAAAACAGGGTCCAGGGATGACATGGTTACACTCCTCTTTCACATAATCGTTATGTACGACAGCAGTTACTCTTCTTGAACGTGTATCTCAATAACTCATAATTCGGATGATGCTTTTCACAACGGCATACAGCACAACCACAGCTGCAACCAGACAGACGATAATGAGTGTTTTCTCTTGTTTACGGAACATATACCTGCCGTCCTCCTTTTGCATGGGATGCAAATTATGGCTCTATAGACAGTTTGCAAAAGAAGTTGTTTTTTTATCCGGAAATTGAAAAACAAAAAAAGCCTTTCCCCTTATCATGCTCACGCGCTGAAGGGCAAAGGCTCTATTCGTAGGTCTCGTACATAATTATTAATCATAAAAAAGTGAAATACATCTCTTAATCCATCATTAAAATTACACCAGTACGTCCTGCTTGGGCAGTCGAACCTTGAACGTACTTCCTTTGTCCGGTGCAGATATAAAAGTCAGCGTACCCTTGTGATCCTCTACAATTTTACGGGAAATGTACAACCCAATTCCTGTTCCACCAATCTGCCGATGATCCGAATTATCGACCCGATAGAATTTGTTGAACAGCATGTCCTTCTCTTGCTCCGCAATACCTATTCCGTAATCACGCACATCAAGACATAACCATTCCTCTTCTTCCCATAACGTAACATCAATACGATCGGCTCCCGGCGAGTACTTAACTGCATTGCCCACCAGATTATGCAGAACCTGAACCATCCTGTTCTGGTCCGCATAAGCAAAAAAGTCTCCATTAAACGTATGCACGTAGATACGTTGGGCAGACTTCATATTCCACTGTTCGGCAACCCCTTCTACCAACTCAACCAGCGGTACATACGTCATGTGGTAAGTCATACCTTCGTTGTCGAGGCGCTGAATATCGAGTACATCATCGAGCAAACTGCTCAGCCGCTTGCCCTCCGAAGAGATGGTCTGCATGAATTCCCGCTGTTGAGCTGCCGGAAGGTCATACATCATCATTAATTCCACATATCCCATAATGGTGGCTACAGGCGTTCGAAGTTCATGTGATACCACACTGATCAGCTCATTTTTCATCCGATCCAGCCGTTCTTCTCCTGTCCGGTCACGGAACACCAGCAGAAACCCATGGTTTTTACCCGGGACATCCATCTGCTTCATGTACAAGGAAAATACACTTTTATCCACATTATTGAATATAAATTCGGTCTCGATAAACGCTGTTTCTCCATTCAGAAATGCTCTCGTCTGTTCCATCAGATTGAAGTTGTCCGTTAATACCATCGTATCAATCGCCTGCGCCAAATCTTCAATGGATCTGCCCATAAAATCACCCAAACCAAACATCTCTTCTATCCTTCGGTTGACGATGGTTATGGTCCCTGATCGATCAGACATCACGAGCCCTTCTCGTACAGATTCAATAAATTGCTCACTGATATCTCGCTGTTCCTGAATGGCTATCTTCTCATTGAACAACTCCGAGTTCAGCTTCTCCAGCGCAAGGGCATGACGTACACGATCTTCTTCTGCTCTGGTCCGCTCTGTAATATCCTTAATAAACAGGTTATATAATGTCTCATTTTTGCCCAACTGGATCTCAACAATTTTGTACTCGATCGGAAATACGGAACCATCCCGTCGGATACCTGAAATTTCTTCAACGATGGTGTATCTTTTACCTTCAACATATTCAAATCGCTCCAGCAAATTCTTGATCTCCTTGCAGCTGGCCCCTTGAAAAAGAGATGGTGCTTCCTTGTGCAGGATCACTTCTTCCCGACGCAATCCAAACATTCTTTCAGCCTCCGGATTAAACTCAACGATCAGCCCATTGGAGTCCACAGCGATAATCGCATCAATAGAAGATTCAATAATGGCACGTTTGACCTCTTCACTATTCTTGAGTTCCTTGGTACGCTCAATAACCCTGTCCTCAAGCGTTAACTTGTCGTGACGAATCTGTTCGAATTGTTCCAGCAGCACATCGGCCATTTTGCGCAAATTACCAATCAGGATCTGTACTTCGGTTACATGGCTGGTTGGCCACTCCATCTTCCCATTTCGAAACAGCAGTCTCGGAAGAGAGCCTGTCATCCTGGTCAGTCTTAAAAGCGGGCTAACAACCTTACTGCTGAGAGGAGCCGCTACGATCATGGAAGCCACGATGATGATGAACAGGGATTGCAGTGTGGTCAGATAAATGGATTCGATTCGGGGGTAATACTCGGACGAGTCGGTCACAATGAATACCCGATAAGGTGTTAACCTTGTCATTTCTGCTTCATAGATAAAAGAGGCTTGTTTCCAGTGATTCAATACATCGCTGTAATGGATATTTGCCGAACTTAACAGAAAGAGATTATCCCTTGATTTCAGAAGACGGAATCTGTCCATGTCCAGGTAATCGCCCGCCTGAAGTGTATTCAATCCAGAAGCGACGACCGTATCATTCCGATCCAGCAGAATCACATTCACACCCAGTAGATGATGATAACGCGCCATATTCTGATCCATATTCTCAGAGGTAACATACTCTTCATCAATATCCTGAACAACCGCAGTTGCTGCATATTTCATATCACGTAATATGGCATCATTCATTTGACCCAATTGTCTGCGGCTATCTGCGGATAACAGTACGAGAGAAACAAATACCACAAAGGCGACTACGTATTTAAACGCAATTCTTGTTAGTGGAATGGTTCCCGTCCGCTTTGATTTGTGTTCACCCGTGGTGATCCAAAAATCAACTACAATTCCCGCAATCAGCGCATTCACCATACCAATCACAGCAATATACATATACTCATACTTCAAATCGTCTATATCTAAACCCAACATAAAATGCCCGGCATAGATAACAGGAAGTAACATCACTACCCAAAAGACAGCATTAGCCTTGATTAGGCTGCCATTCTTCCAACGGATCTGCCAAACGAGCATCCAGATTAATTCCAAGAAGTGGGCAAGCATTACAGTTAGATTGTGCGGCACAAAGCCGACAAAGACAGTATTCAGCAGATGGATGACTGTAAGGGTGACAAATCCATAGATGGCCCCATGCAAACGAAGAGCAACGAGTGCTGCCGCGCTACCAATCATAAACTGTACACCATAGAATAAAGTAAACGGAAAAATAGTGCTTAGTGAGCCCAGAATGATCAGAATGCTGGTCCCAATCCAGGGTATTCTCAGCCTCAACACGACCCAATCTAGCATATGTCTTGCCTTTATACGATCCATAAGCAATTGCCCTCATGGATCATTTTTTCTTCTGTTTTCAACAACAACGTTGGTTCCCCCTATAAACTTAAGCGGATACAATATTACTTTTTTCCCCTTAACTCGTTCTGATCCATTATACTGTAATTAGTACTTGGTGTAGATTTGGGAAATTCTGATTGATCGGCAACCAAACTGCATTCATGCTAGAATATTGAAGTTCATTCAAAAAGCTTATTCTTTCTCTACATATACATCCTATATTTTGGGATAGAAACATTAAAAAATTTGCGGCATTTATTCGCAATTCACCTTGTTTTTTTAGCATTTTCTTAACATATTATTTTCACCAGGAGTGTGACCCTATGACTATCAAAGTACTTCTTATAGAAGATGAGAAAAATCTGGCCGACATGATTGCTTTCTTTCTTGAGGAGGAAGGATACATCACTGAACGGGTTCATCATGCCCGCGAGGCACTTCAACTGTTTCCACAATTCCAGCCGGATATTGTTGTTACGGATCTCATGCTTCCTGAAATGGATGGAAATGATCTCGTAGAAGCCTTTCGCCAGCACTCCACTGTGCCCATTCTGATGATCTCGGCAAGCACCATGCTGAATGATCGACTTCGCGCATTGCATAATGGTGCGGATGACTTTCTGTGCAAACCATTTAGTTTGAAAGAGTTGGATGCCCGGATTAAAGCACTGCTGCGAAGATCAATCATCTCCTATAAGGATAAACCGGTAAAAGAAGATAAGCAGGCAGAGGTTACTGGACATGTGAATGTGAATGAGTACAGAAGAACTCTGTTTGTGGATGGTGTTGAAATCGAGGTCACTCATATTGAGTTTGAGATTATGAAGGAATTGTACCGCAATCCGGGTAAAGTGTTCACCCGCAATGAGCTGATGGATCGGATCAAAGGCTCCGAACGCGCCTATCTGGATCGTACCATTGATGTTCATATCTCAAGTCTGCGTAAAAAAATTGAGCCTGATCCCAAGAACCCACGTTATATTAAGACGGTTTGGGGAACAGGCTATAAATATGTGATCTAATACGATCGTAACGATTAAAAAGTTAAACATCTTTGGCCATATCTCTCTTTTATCTCATGGATAAGATGGGTGGTATGGCTATTTCTGATTTATGGATAGACGAAGAATGAAACCAATTTTCCATATCCTTGATTAGTTGATTCGGGTCTTGCTCATTCCAAAGAATCATCTTCATCTCACCTGTACCTGTAATCTGTTGCAGGTGACGCTTCCGAATAAGGGATTTGAAATCCGTAATGACCAGTAACGGGAGTTGTGGCATAAAAGCCCGAATGGCATTTGCTGCTGACACCGCTTCTTCGGCAACCTGATAATCAACAATACAATAACGGGCATTTTCCCAACTTCCCCGATGTGTTTCTATCGCAGAACCAGATGCTGAGTCCTCAATCCAGTTCCTGAACAATTGAATAATATTCTCATATGCAATACGACGTTTTCCATCCGAGAGCACGGTAATGGGTTCCATAGGTATAACCTCCAGTTGATTCTTATCTTTATTGTGCCAATTTTCGTTTAAAAATGTTTGTGCGTGAACATGAAAGAAGTGTTAACAAATTTCGTACTTCTTCACATTAAGTGTTAGAAACGTCCACTTCACTTCTGGATGATTTCGCAGATTCCACACATTGATGTAAAATAGAGAAATACCCGTGTGATTTAATTTACGGGAAGTTAAAGATGAATCTGGTACTATAGGAGGTTACATTGATGAATATTGTTTCCATTGAACCAACACCGAGTCCAAATACGATGATGCTACATCTCGATGAACGTCTGGAGGACGGAATTCGCAAAACATATACACTGGACAACGAACGATCTGCTCCGGCGTTCATTCGCCAGATGCTTCATATTCCCGGTGTAAAGAGTGTGTTCCACACAACAGACTTTGTGGCACTTGATCGTAAAGGGAATGCCGACTGGTCCGTTATCTTGGGTGAAGTCCAAAATCGCCTTGGACAGCAAGGCATTGATCTGGACTGGATTGAATCCGAAGATGGTTCAGGCGAGCACTTCGGAGAAGCACAGGTATTTGTCCAATTCTTCCGAGGCGTACCGATGCAAATTAGGGTCAAGGCCGGGGTCAAGGAAGAACGAATCTCGTTGTCCGATCGCTTTGTCAAAGCCGTGACAGAAGTCGCCAGTGCAACAATGATCAAAGAACGCAAACTGAGTGATTACGGTGTTCGATATGGTGAATTGCCGGATATTGCACGTGAAGTTGAGCAGGAATTGGAAGCCGCTTACCCCCCGGAACGGCTGGAGCAGGTCATCAAACAGGCCATTGAACATGGTACCAAATCCGAAGAGTTCGTCGAGCGCCGCCGTGAATTGGATGGAGCCGAACTTGAAGAGGCTCTGCGAAACGAGGACTGGAACGTTCGCTATGCGGCATTTGACGGCATGGAGCCTACGGCAGAAAGACTGCCCCTCGTAGCCCATGCCCTGCATGACAACAAAATGCAGATTCGCCGCTTGGCTGTCGTATACCTGGGTGACATTCGTACACCGGAAGCGATGGAATTGCTGTATGAAGCGCTCCAGGACAGTTCTCCTGCGGTACGCCGGACTGCCGGGGATACCTTGTCGGATATCGGCGATCCTGCCGCTACTCCAGCCATGACAGCAACATTATCCGATAAAAGTAAACTTGTACGCTGGCGTGCAGCACGTTTTCTCTATGAGGTCGGAACTGAAGAAGCAGAACAAGCGTTGCGAGTTGCAGCCGATGATCCCGAATTTGAAGTCAGCCTGCAGGCCAAGATGGCTCTGGAGCGGATCGAATCGGGGGAACAGGCTGCTGGAACGGTATGGCAGCAGATGGCTGGCCGTAACAAAAAAGAGGAATAGTCGTCTCTCAGACCTCACATTCCAACAATTGTTATTGCACTGGAGAACCATGCGCGTTATACTGATTGTCTGTTTACTAAACAGGACACACGATGTTAAGTTGTGTTGTTCATAATTTCATAGACAATAGATACACCTCATCCATTGATGGTGAGGTAGAGGTCGCGGGTGCGATCAGTACGCTGATGGAGGCGCTAAGGAGCCGCTTATGAGATCAGCCGAAAGGTGTACCCGCCGAAGCTCGCTGGACGTTCCTTATACGGTCCGGTGAGCTGGGGCTGCTGTCGAAAGGCGCAGAACTGTCACGGAAGTACATTTCCTTTATATAAAGGTATGAATTCTTCTGTGTTGAGCTATCTTAATCATCTGGGACATGGTGCGGACATTGAAATATTAAAGACCGCAGGCTGATGCCTGTGGTCTTTTTGTTTTTATGAGTTCAAGATCGCAAACATCAGTATATCGAATGAAGGAGTGTTTCCATGCAAGACCGCAGTAACCAAACAACAACTGGACCTTCCCTGAAAAAAGGATTACGCGCACGCCATATGACGATGATCGCCCTCGGTGGCTCGATTGGTACCGGGCTGTTTCTCGCAAGTGGTACCGCCATCTCAACCGCAGGCCCTGGTGGAGCATTAATTGCCTATGTGGCCGTTGGCATCATGGTTTATTTCCTAATGACCAGCCTTGGTGAGCTTGCTACTTTTATGCCGGACTCCGGTTCATTTAATACGTATGCCGCACGTTTTGTCGATCCTGCTCTCGGGTTCGCCATGGGCTGGAACTTCTGGTACAACTGGGCGGTAACCATTGCAGCAGAGCTTGCTGCCGCTACAGTACTCATTAAATACTGGTTCCCCGACAGTTCGTCCATGTTATGGAGCTTATTGTTTCTCGTGCTGATCTTTTCCTTGAACGTGTTGTCTGTTAAAGGCTATGGTGAGTCCGAGTACTGGTTCGCCATTATCAAAGTCGCTACCGTGATCATCTTCCTAGCCGTTGGTGTGCTCATGATCTTTGGTATTATGGGCGGAGAAGCGGTTGGTTTCAGTAACTTCACCATCGGTGATGCGCCCATCCATGGCGGATTCTTCGCTGTGTTAGGCGTATTCATGGCTGCTGGATTCTCATTCCAAGGTACCGAGCTTATCGGGGTAGCCGCCGGTGAAAGTGAAAACCCGCGCGAAAATGTACCTCGTGCAATTCGTCAGGTATTTTGGCGCATTCTGATTTTTTACATTTTGGCGATTACCGTGATCAGTCTGATCATCCCGTATACGCATCCGAATCTGCTCAAAGGTGATCTGGAAAATATCGGTGTCAGCCCGTTCACACTGGTATTTGAGAAAGCTGGCCTCGCCATTGCAGCTTCCGTCATGAATGCCGTTATTTTAACCTCTGTACTCTCTGCCGGTAACTCAGGCATGTACGCTTCAAGTCGGGTTCTCTATGCCCTTGCCCGTGATGGTAAAGCCCCTCGTTTCCTGGGCAAGCTGAATAAAAAAGGCATTCCAATGAATGCACTTTTGCTTACAACAGCTGTTGGTATGTTGGCATTCCTTGCCTCCCTGTTCGGCGATGGGATTGTGTACACCTGGTTGTTGAATGCATCCGGGATGTGCGGATTTATCACTTGGCTGGGTATCGCTATCAGTCATTATCGCTTCCGTCGTGCATACGTTGCACAAGGCAGGGATCTGAGCGATCTGCCTTACCGTGCACGCTGGTTCCCGTTTGGGCCGATCTTTGCTTTTGTCCTGTGTATCATCGTGATCATTGGACAGAACTATCAGGCATTCACGGGTGATCAGATCGACTGGAGTGGAGCCATCGTTGCCTACTTGAGCGTACCCCTGTTCCTGGTGTTGTGGCTCGGTTACAAATGGATCAAAAAGACCAAAGTGGTGCCGCTGCAGGAATGTGATTTCACACCTACCGATTCACCAAGTGATAAGCACTAACGAGGTAATTTTTACACTTGACACTTCGATGACAGAATAACCTTCCGATCGCTGTTATCCCCAGATTTTTTGACTCACTTTTACAAAGGTGAAAATCTGGGGATAAAGGCGAACGCTTCGCTTCTTCACGCTATTTCTGTCCTCTACGTTCTCATGTAAATGGTTAGTTTAACTTATACAGCTGATACAATTTACTCCATATAATAAAACCTCCCCGGGGCGTTGCAGTCTTCCTACTGTAGTGAAACGGGGAGGTTTTGTTTTGGGTCGGCTTCCCCCCTGATCAATTCCTGTACGTCCTCTCATCCCTGTCCATATTTTGTATAGATCCGTAAGTAGAATAGAGAAAGGTATACTATTTTTCTTGGACAACGGGAGTTGATGTATAATGAAAAAATTCTCTATTCTGCTCGTTCTATTGGGCATCCTGATCATCAGCTTTCCTTTCCTGCGGGAAACGTATTATGACTGGCAGCAAACCCGTGTCATGAACGATCTGGAGCAATTGCAAAACGGCTTGTCTAAGCTTAATCACTCCTTCAAACAAGGCATACAGGATGCAGCTTCTGCCGAGCCGACTACTGACAATACAGGTTCAGTACAAGAGGCCTCCTCGGATACGTTGGGGGTACTATCGATTGGCAAGATTGATGTCCGCTTACCGATTCTGGAGGGTGCAACGGAGGACAATATGAAGGTAGCTGCAACCCATCTTGTCGAAACCACCAGTATCGGGAACAAAGGTAATGCTGCCATAGCCGCTCATCGCGCCCACAAAAAAGGACGGCTGTTCAATCGTCTGGGAGAACTCCAGATTGGTGATTCAATGGAAGTCACCCTGGCAGATCGAACGATTATCCAATACAAGGTAGATCAGATATCCGTTGTGGAGCCAACTGACTTATCTGTGCTGGAAGATCCCGGGCTTGGACAGGTCCTTACCTTGATTACCTGTGATCCACTCGTCAATCCAACACATCGCCTAATTGTAAGAGCTATTGCAGTGAAACCAAATGTTACGAGGACCTGATCCTTCCTAAATATCACCAAAAAATACCCTCTAGCATATTCACACGTCGACGCTAAGCCTTCGTAGTGATTGCTAGAGGGTATTTCTATCTACACACGATGAATCCTTAGATACTGCGTGTTTCGATCTAGCGTTGAAGCTGTTGTCTGCGGCGGAAGTACATGAATCCCGCGCTACCTAACGCCATCAGCATCATGCCCACAGCAGTGTAAGCCATTGTGCTCTCTTCACCTGTTTGTGGCAGCATTCCCTGAGATCCCGAATTTCCGTTTGGCTGTGATGCAGAATTTCCATTGCCCTGTGACCCATCTGTATCCGTTCCAGTAGGAGGTGCAAATGCACCATCCCCATCCGGTGCATCTGTATCCCCAACTGGAGGTGCAGTCGTCACCGTTGGAATCGCCTTATCGCCCTTGAGTTCTAGCTCTGCTGGGAACGTGTCTGCAAGAACAGCATTTTTCATAACCTTCTCGCCTTGGTTAAAATCTACGGTCCATATAATTTCATCCGAGTTGAAGTTATTTTTGTTTGCACTTCCCGATTTCTTCAACTTATCTACGGCTGTGTTGGCAAAATGCACATCAATGATGCCCTGCCCTACGGAACTAAAGTCTATCTGTTGTTAAAGGTAAAGATGATTGTCCCATCTGGATTCACCACATACTCCCCAACACCACCATCCAGATTACCCTTAAGCTGCGATCCGATGATGAATTTATCGGGCAAGTTAAAGGTGAAGGTAGAGCCATCGCTGTAGTTGTGCTTATCATCTGCAAGTCCCCATGTAAAGACTACAGCCACCTCATCCTGAATGCGTGGTCGAATATCCCCGATTTTATCTCCTTTGACTTCAATCGTGCCATTCCCGTTGTCTTCTGGTGCCTGATTGTACATCTGCACACTGGTAATCAATTGATCTGTAATTACCGGAGTGGCAGCAACGTCAACGTTGTTCACCTCTTCCGAACTTGC
Source organism: Paenibacillus sp. W4I10 (assembly GCF_030816325.1). Classification (NCBI taxonomy): domain Bacteria; kingdom Bacillati; phylum Bacillota; class Bacilli; order Caryophanales; family Paenibacillaceae; genus Paenibacillus; species Paenibacillus sp. W4I10. Next base: position 6,234,473 of record NZ_JAUSXX010000001.1, on the reverse strand, counting down.
CAAAGTGTTGGCATACGCCGAAGATTAGAATAGCAAAGCGACATATACAAAAAATAGACAACACTAAAATCCTCGTTTTTGAACACAAAATTGAACGCAAAAAAGGATACTCCTCAAGCGGAGCATCCTATTCAAACGGTTGTTATAGTGTCCAGTTAATTTTGACGCGCAGATCCGTAGTACCTTCCATTTTGGACACATAATAAGATATCGATTTCATGCCAAGCTGGTACAAATCCTGCAAATCTTCAATCAGTCCAGCCTCCGTACCCTTGTACCTGAACGTGAGCGAGTTTCCGCCTTCCTTCAGTGTACTTTGAACCTTGGTCTTCAGCGCAGCATGGCCTTTGACGGCATCCTGTTCATCATACAGGGAATAGTCCAGAGCGTGGTACAGCTTCTGATATGCGGCTTTTTTGCTATCTCCGGCCTTCACCAGCTTTAATAAAGCTTCTCGATATGGGGCTGGCGCAGCGGGGTACTTGCTTTTGCCTGTCCAGATATGGTCACGTGCCATCTCATCATCACTCAGCAAATAATAGCTGTGGCTTACCTTACCTTTCCGGTCAGGGGTAGGATCATCCCAGGTGGTGTCCATGTGATACCACTTGCCGTCCAGGTTCACGATATTCCAGGCATGAAGCTGCCCGCCCGCTGTACCTTCCACAATCCGGTTATCGATACCTACTCGCTCCAACATCCGATAGGCCAACAGTGAATATCCCTGACATACGGTACTGCCTGTAACAAGCCCGTCGTAGGCCGTATATTTCTTGAGCGAAGTATCGTAGGAAAGGTTAAGCACAATCCAGTCATGGATGACCTTGACCTTCTCATGATCCGTCATGCCTGGTTTGATGATTTCTTTCAACACGTTTGTGACTTTACGATTCACATAATCGGTCTGCTCCTTGGTCTCCCGATAGGAGAGAGTCACATGGACCTCGGCGGACACATTGGAGCCTTTATAATTAAATGCATAACTTTTAACGGTATATTGGATATAGGGGTCACTCTTCATTGCCTCATCGATGGAGGTTTGTAATTGTTTTTTGAGGCCTTTCACATTGCCTTTGTATGTAAAAACAAGTTCCTCCGTTCGCTGTGACATTGCGGTAAGCAAGGTCTGGCGCAAATCTGTTGCCGTGGATATATCTGATGTCCCTGATGCAGCGTATAGTTGATCCAGATCAACCGTACGTGGTAACGCTACAGCAATCAGACAGCCTGCCAGCAGTATGGTGATAATTCGTTTCCCGTTCTTACCCATGAAAGGAACCCACCCTTCTTTGCAAAGTTCTCACGCCCTATTGTATCACAAAAGGCTCTGTCGTCATTCTTCTATATCATCAACTAAAGAATATTTACACTAACACTCCGATGTCAGAACAACTTTCCGATCGCTGTTATCCCCAGATTTTTTTGATCCTTTATTCAAAAGGAAAAATCCGGTGATAAAGGCGCACGCTTCGCTTCCTCAAGTTATTTCTGACCTCTCCGTTATCGTGTAAATGTTAGTTGAAATTATATAATTTTTGTAAAAATTAAATCAAAAGAGACCTTCTATGGAAGGTCCCTTTGATCTTCAGTTCAATCAATCACGATTACCCGTTATCTTCATCCTATGATTCGCTTGGGCATGATATGAGTGATTCCTCGTCTAATACAGGCGATTACCACTCATAAACGTATCTGTTTTACCTTGAAGCTTCGCCAGCCGTTCCAATACCTGTGACGCTTCAGCTACCGTCACTTTGCGTGCAGGCATGAACCGTCCTTCAATCGAAGGAAGCAATCCCAGCTTCAGACTCAGGGAAACCGCTCCCTTACTTGTAATGGCACTGGCATCCGCAATATTGGGAAGATCCGATGGCAACGTATAGAATCCGGCCAGCTTCTCATAACGTAAAATACGTACGAGCAGCACCGCCAATTCTTCACGGGTCATCTCTTCTTGCGGGTTCAGATTCTGTTCTGGGTCCGCTCCGGCAAGCCAGCGTTGATCGATTAATGCCCGAACTGCCTTATAATACGGGCTGTCAGGTGTCACATCAGCGTATAACTTGTCATCTCCGTCCCCACTGTAGTACAGATCCATATTTGGATTAATCGCTCTTGCCAGATAGTTAAACCAATCTCCTCGGGTGATCACACGATCCGGGAATACGCGTCCCTGCTCATCAGCAAGCAATACGCCATGCTGTGTCATATTGCGTAGAGCTGCTTCGGCCACATGACCCAAGATGTCCGTAGGTTCAGCCTTGGTTGCAGAGCTTGTGTCCCCGTATAAAAGCTTCCACTCTCCTGTGTTCGCATCCAGCGCTTCATAGTTGCCATAGATCGAATTCTCATCACGTGTAGGCATATAAGCAAGGTTCACCCCCGCTGGGATGACTTGACCACCGTTCGTACCATATCCGCCATAACGGGAATATGCTAGGATCAGCTTGAACTCCTCCAGATAGAGTGCCTTAGCCTCTTCATAACTGATGGCTGGCTTAACATCTGCCGGCAGTTGTTCAAGCGTTGCCGCAATACGCGTATAGAACTCGTTAATCGTCCCGTTGTTCAACACCTGTACTTGTGCCGTATCTTCCTTAACCGGAATTCCGTTCAGATAACGCTGGAACAAAAATGTGCGAGCATCATCCACCTCAATCACATTAGCCAGTCGGAACTGCTCCGTTGCGTCTGGAACTAGCGCAATTACCGTGTCCATCGCCAGTTTCTCAGCCTGCTTCCGGGTTAACAATTTGCCTGCCTCCACCTCAGCTGGCTTCTCCTGTTCTATCTCCGGTCCCATTCGTTGCATCATCGTATAACTGTAGATCTGCCCGGTAACTGCATCTACCTGTGCTGAGATATCCCGCATGAACATATAGGACATATTCGCACTTCGATCGCTCCAGCTCAGACTCCATACCTGACTGTTCGGACTTGAGTAATATCCCTTGCCTAACTGGCTATGTTCCAGCTTATAACCCTTGGGAATGTCAAAGTTCGTTGCGACCCGATTGGCGGCCTGCTGAACATTTAACCTCGTACCATTGGCCGGCACAAAAGGAGTTACATCACCTTTCAACTTCGTATCCTGCTGCAAAGAATCTTCATCCACAGCTTTACCTGTTAATGTATTAATCCGTTCCAACGTATTGGCTTCAATCGGAACGATACTGATATTTTTCGGTGTATATGCAAGGTAATACTGCTGACCCTGTTTGGAAGATAAACGATCTTTGGCGATATAAGCCAGTTCCACATCGAACTGTTCTTCAAACTGCTGTCTGGCCTTCTCTTCTGAAGCTGCCGGTTTCGATGAGGGATACTTGGCTTCGATAGTACCTCGTGAGTAACCTGTCACCAAACCACTTTCATCCACATTAATGTAGACTGTCTCTGCGTCAGATAACAATCCATCATGTTTTAACTGGTACCCGTATCGATACTCTGTTCTGCCAAACAATGACTCTTGTTCGATGGAAGAATACAGATCTCCAAGCGGAGCATATTCACTTTCCTTAAGACCTGGAATCGCTTGGTACAACAGTGCTACGGCCTTTTCTTCAGCTTGAGCTTTGGTTAGCTTCACATCTGATTGCGAGACATGTTTATCCAGGATATCCGACGGCAAATGTACACTTAACACTTCCCCTGTGCCTGCATGTACAGTTCCACTGAATCCCGACGTATGATTGCCTTGTGTAATCTGGAACCCGATCTCCCATGCCTTGTAGTCTGGCGGTGGATAGGAATTAGGTGAATCGAATCGTGCAGATGAGATCGTTGCTTTTTTTAACAATGGAAATAATTTCATTATATTTTCACTGGCTTGCCTGGATGAGATTTTTGCTCCCTCAGGCACGTCATTGCTCGTTGCGTCTAGTTGTTCATTTTCCCCCGTTGTCGCTTCGGTCAACTGTTCTGCTTGCGCGGCTGATGCACTGCCTGCAAAACCTGGTGTTTGCGAAGCAAGCAGCAGTGTTGCCATCGCTGCGGTTGTTGCTTTGGTTGCGAACATTTTCAAACGTAAATTAAACTTCCAATTCAAACTCAAATCTCGACCTCTCCCTTCAATTTCATACAAAGAAGCATAACAAATAACCTCGCATGAATATTGCCAGTCTATTCTATGATACCATAAGCTTCCTTTTTAATCGTCGTTTTCCGGGCAATTTAACAAATGTGAATTTCTGCATATTGCTAATAACAGCAAAAAAACGCCAACCACGTTGGCGTTTTCTCTGTTAGCCTGCACTCTTATGTAGGCTGATTCTACCTTTTTAACTACTCGCTATAGACGAATCGTTCGGCTTCGCCTGACCTTGAACATGGGTTTTCAAAAAGGGAATAACGGTATCCCAGAAGGCGGGATCTTCCTCGGAACAACTGTGTCCTCCGCTGTTGACCCATAGATGTTCAACAGGCGGATCAGCTTTGGACATAAAATATTCAAGCTCACTCGGGGGAATGAAATTATCTCCCTTGGAGTGCACCATCAGCATCGGCAGTTGCATCCCCCTGCGCCGTTCATTCAGCATCATCACCGGATCACGCTGACGATAGGATTTCAGAGATTCACCCAGTCGCCAGAACCAGATTCTCGGAATTAACTGGGCCAGTGGAAACAAGGGCAGACGCCGGCGTCTCAGCTCTGAACTGACGATTACCTCAAATTGCGAAGGCATCGAGTCCGTAATCACTGCTGATACAGGAATCCCCTCCGTCACTGCAAGAATCGTACCCAGTCCCCCCAAAGAATGTCCAAGTACTCCGATGGCATCCGCATCAATCTCTGGTCGTGCAGTCGTATACTGCAACGCCGCGAGCAGATCATCCCGGAACAGGTAGGCAGATGCAGCACGAACCGGATCACTGGCCCCATGACTACGCACATCATACATAAATAAGGCATATCCAGCTTCCCAGATCGGACGTGCGTAACGAAGAACACGGGAGCGATTGGAGCCCCAGCCATGTGCAATAATAACGAGCGGCCATGGCTTCGGAATGTCGGCTCTGGCCGGGATGAACCAGCCATGCACCCGACCTCCCCCACTGTCAAAGGTCACATCCTCAAATGGCATTGGGGGTGTGAGTGTGATTGGAATCTTTTTGGGCGTCTGGCTCTTCACCGCTGCCTTCCATAATCCACCTGCCGTTACTGCGGCCACGGCGAGCATGCCGCCTATCATTGTTTTAGCTTTCACAGGGCATCTCTCCTCTCCGAATTCTGGCATACATCCATCATAAAACAATAGAGTGAACGGCACGTTAAACGACATGGGTTTTTATGATAACGATTGATCCAACCACTAATTTAAAGGAACCATCATATATATACCCAAATATACATATCCCTCATCTGACGCTGGAATCTTAGGCTTCGGCTGCTTCCACAAATCTCCGTGCACATGCTGCAATCTGCTCATGGTCTCCTGCTACAAGGGCTTCTCGTGGTAAAAGTGCACTTCCCAGACCTACGGCAGCAGCACCTGCTGCATAGTAGTCAGCAATATTCTCCAGTGTGGCGCCGCCTGTTGCCAACAACGGGATATGGTTCAGCGGAGCTTTAATCTCCCGCAGATACGGTATGCCCAGGCTCGCCATCGGAAACAACTTCACAACTCGTGCTCCCGCTTCATGGGCAGCGACAATCTCCGTGGGTGTCATGGCTCCAGGCCAGATCTCGACACCATGTTCTACAGCATATTCAATGACAGACAGATCGACATTGGGAGACACCAGAAATTGTGCTCCTGCAGCGACTGCTTCCTTCGCCATCTGCACGTTCAGTACCGTACCCGCTCCAACAAAAGCCTTTCCTTCATGCCGCTCACGCCAGTCTGCAATAATATCATGTGCTCCAGGTGTGTTCAGCGTGACTTCCATCAGTCGAATTCCACCACTCGTCATGCCTTGTCCAGCTGTTACTGCCGCTTCACGGCTAATACCACGCACAATCGCGACCAGCCTCGACTCCAATAGAACATCTGTTAGATTCATATCCAGTTCCCCTTGCTTCATCAATTCGGCAGCCGTAGACAGGCAATCATGGTCACCGCTTTTCCGTTATTCATTATTGTAAAGCATATCCTCCCCTGGATGAAATACATTAATCCATTTAATGTCACCAACTTTATGATGTACTTTTATCACAATGCAAAAAACCTCTCCATGGAACATGGGCTGATTCACCCACTTAATTCCACGAAGGAGGCCGAATTTCGACTGAAAATGTTAAGCATTTTCCAATACGTTATCCTTCTCCAGATCTTTAAAGTAACGATCGTTATATAACATGCTCGGATGTGTTGGATGATAGGCGAGTGCGATATCATTATGTTCCCGGGCCTTGGCACGGTTACCCATCCGGTCATAACACACACATAGTTGCAGATGCGGCATCCAGGTCCAGGCTGCTTCATTCAGCACTACCATAGGATCATCAGGACGTACAGCACGAGTCGCCTGTTCATACCAGAACAAGGCCTTGCGATAATCTTCACGGTCGGCAAAATAACCACCCAATCGACAGCAAATCTCGGCTCTTGGCAAATCATAGGCAAATGATCGGAACAACGCCGTGACTTCCTGTTCCGGATGTTCAAGTGCAGCTTCACAATCCGCAATTTTCTGGCAAGCAGCGATCTGATCTTCCACCCAGCCCAGCCCGGTATCCAGAAACTTCTCATAGTACTTCACCGCATCCTCATGCTGTCCATGGTCTTTCAGCTCATTACCGAAATAGTACAAGTCACGCGGCCCGAATTCCTCTCCGGCCTGTTCCCTTTTGCGATAGATCCGCAGATTCCGATCGGTATACTCCTTATCTTTCTTGTGGGTAACCGCTATATCACTATGCAGCAGATTGCCCGCTACAGCGAGGTATTCGTGCACCGCGCCAATCCAGCGAAATTGCCGATCCCGACGCACCAGACGATTCCGGCGCAGGCTGTAGGCTACCTTGCCATCTGCTGTGAATGACAGATTGTAATCCATCGTGACACTATCAACATCCGGGTCCAGAGAACGTTTCAAGGCGATCAGTTTCGCCCGATCTTCCGGTTCAAACACATCGTCGGCATCCAGCCACAGAATATATTCACTCTTCGCCTGATCGAAAGCATAGTTGCGTGCTGCTGCAAAGTCATCCACCCATTCAAAATCAACAATACGATCCGTATATCTGGAAGCAATCTGACGGGTACGATCCGTTGAACCGGTATCGACGATCACAATCTCATCGGCAATGCCGTTGACCGAGTCCAGACATCTGGCGAGCGAAGCTTCTTCATTTTTCACAATCATACACAGGGTAATACTGATTGTCTCTTCGCCTCGTCTAGCCCTGCGATTAAAGGCAGATACCCCCGGCAGTTCGGACAATCGATAGATGTGGTACGCGGGGAGATGAGTATCAACGAACAAACGAAAACCCAGTGCCTGAGCACGGATGCAGAAATGGCGATCTTCGCCCCAGAAGGATACATTCGGAATCTGGTCATATGAAACTCCTGCTGCCAGAACATTTTTGCGAATAAGGGTACACGCCCCTAGCCCTCCAACTTCATAACAACCCGGAATCCGTAGCTGATTCAGAAAAGCAGTCGTTTGCGTGCCCTCGTCCTCCGCCTCGGTTCCGTCTACTGTTTTGCCACCGCGGCGATACAAGGCATACTCATCTTGCAGCCATACCTGTGGCATTTCCCTGGCATCCGGCTGCCAGCGGGTCCAAAAGATATTGGATACAATGTCTTTGCCACTCGATACAAGTTGCTCCAGCGTCCGCGGATGCAGCACCAAGTCAGAATCAATCAGGAAAACCGCATCGTAGTGATTGTCGCGTGCATATTGCAATATGCGATTTTTCAAACCAGCTACACGCCAAATCTGCTCATCCTGCCAATAGTGTCCTCCCTCATCCTTGGTGTACACCCCTTTGTTGTCAGAACTACCGCTGCCACGTTCATCTGCTTGAATAACCTTCCCTTCATGCTGAAGCACAAATTCACCCAATATATTCGATGCGGCTTCTTCCACGTTATCGTCAACAAACAGATAATCCGTCTTCACCGTTGTTCGTTCCAGTGCATGCAAAGAATCCAGAAATTCACGGAGCACCGGAGTTGTCTGGCGAACCGGGCTGGCGATCAGTATTCGCTCCTCTTTTTGATTCTCTTTCTCATGTGAATTCAGCTCTATTTGAGGTTGGGATTCTTCTTGCGATTTGCGTAACGGGTCTTTCTTCAACGTGCTCACCCCCCTCTCCTTATTCGAACCATGCCAACAGTCGTGGCTCTTGATCCAATATCGATTCGTACTGTTCTTTCCAACCGTATCTTGCTTCAGGGTCCAGTGCTTGATAGCGTTCATATTTGCGGATGCGGTCTTCTTCCCGCGCCCAACCATAGTGCTTCACCCGGGGAGCATGACATCCATAGGACCAATGCTGGATCGTTAACGGAAAACGACCGCAATGCTGGGGTGTCTCCTTCCATTCATAGCTCATCCCCGGGTGATAACGAATCAGAAATGGCCGATAATAGGCATGCGCCTGCCAGAACTCATCTTCCCGGTAATGCGTCTCACTCCACATATCAAACAATCTGAAGTAGATCGCATCTTCATTGCCACTGAGCAGCAGATCCCGTACCACCCCAAAGTCATTGGTTAGAATCTCATCCGCATCCAGATTCAAGATCCACTCCGGATCGGTCGCCACGGTCTCTTTCCATTGTTGTTTTCTCAGGCTTACCTCATCTGCAAAACGTGAAGCAGCGTTCTCCACTAATACGAGTGGAATACCGTCCAGAAGTTCCCTGCACAGCGCGACCGTTCCATCTGTACTTCCGTCATCAATGATTACCGCGCGATCAATCCAGGGACGATGTCTCTCCAGTGCCTGTCTGAGATAGCGATTCTCTTCATTACGAACGATCATCGACAAGGTAATATGTGGTCTTCCATGTTCCTCATGTCCATCCAAAGCTTCACCCCCATGCTCAAGCTTCTACCTATTAAAATGTCGGACACACAATGCCTGGACGAATCACAATCCTCTATTTCCAATCTATGCAAAGCCGGAATGCGGATATGCAGGCCAAATAAACCTTTCATGGGGTTAATCTTAATGAACGACAAAAAAGCACCCGCCTTCGCGGATGCTTTTAAATATAATCACAAGATTAATGTAGTGAAGTAAATGAATTAACGGTATTCAGCCAAACGATCATTGAGACTACGTGTCTGTCCATAGACTTCCTGGTACAGTGCAAACAGTCCATCATAGACGGCAACCGTTTCCGGTTTCGGCTCATAGGACTTCGCTGGACGAATAAACGCTGTTGCACATTCCTGCAAGGACGGGAACCAGCCACAACCATAGGCAGCCAGCATTGCTGCACCCATCGCAGGACCCTGTTCGCTCTCCAGCTTCACAATCGTGGCGTTAAAGACATCCGCCTGCATTTGCAACCAAGCTTCGTTCTTGGCACCGCCACCAATGGAAATGACTTCATTAACGGTTTTGCCTGCACCACGCAGAATATCAATGGACTCGCGCAACGAGAAGGTAATGCCCTCCATCACCGCACGTCCAAAGTGCTCCAGCTTGTGTCCTGCATCCATACCGATGAAGCTGCCACGGATATTCGCATCCGGATGAGGTGTACGCTCCCCAACGATATATGGTGTGAACAACAATCCGTTGCTGCCCGCCGGAACCTGATCAATGCCCTGCAAGAGCACATCAAACGATTTGTCCGCTGCAAACGTATCCTTGAACCAGGACAAGCTATATCCTGCGGCAAGCGTTACACCCATAATATAGAAGGCATCTTTCTCCCCGTGATTGAAAAAGTGTACTTTCCCTTCGAAGTCGAGATCTTTACGCTCTTCGTAGGAAAGCACAACCCCGGACGTTCCGATGCTGCACATCGTCTGTCCTTCACTCAAAATGCCTGCGCCAATGGCACCGCATGCATTGTCCGCACCACCTGCATATACTTTCGTCGCAGCTGCCAGACCCGTTTGATCCGCAATCTCAGGCAGCAACGTGCCTACTTCCTCAAACGATTCCACAAGACGTGGACAAAGGGAGATCGGCAGCTCGAATGCTTCTGCAATCTCGTTGCTCCACTGCTTGCCTGCAACGTCCAGCAGCAAAGTTCCCGCTGCATCGGAATAATCCATAGCGTAATCCCCGGTCAGGCGATAACGGACATAGTCTTTTGGCAACAGGAACAAGGATGCTTGCTGTAACAATTCAGGCTCGTTCTCCTGAACCCACAGAATTTTCGGCAAGGTAAAGCCTTCCAGTGCACGGTTCCGGGCAATGCTTAACAGCTTGCCATCCAGCACTTTTTCGATGCGACGGCACTGAGCCGTAGTACGTGTATCGTTCCACAGGATTGCGTTACGCAGCGGTTTACCTTCTACATCCACCAAGACCAGTCCGTGCATCTGACCGGAGAAGCTCAATCCCTCGATTTCCGAAGGCTGCACGCCAGACACTTCCAGCAACTTGCGCAAGGAAACAATGGTCTGCTCTACCCAATCTTCGGGATTTTGTTCGCTGTATCCAGCCTTGGGCTGGTACAACGGATATGCTTCGGATGCTTCAAATGCCACTTTTCCTTCACGATTGACCAACACGGTTTTAACCGCACTGGTTCCCAGATCGACACCAATTACGTAGCTCATAGGTTAACTCCTCTCGTTTGTAACAGGATTGTATAAATGAAACCCCTGATGCTCATGTGGTCACTTCGTGATCAGAAAACCCTCGGATCGCGTTACCCCCAGATTTCCTTTATACCCTTTTGCAAGGGAGAAATCCGGGGATAAATGCGACCGCTTCGCTTCCTCGGGTCCTTTCTGCTCACTTCGTTCTGCATGCACCATCTTAGACAAACATTTATATCAAAACAGTAAAAACATACTCGTTTTTATTAGCAGAAAGATTGATCCAATGACCTTGATTTGTCATTGGTTATAAATGAAACCTCGATGCTCATGTAGTCACTCCGTGATCAGAAAACCCTCGGATCGCCGTTACCCCCAGATTTCCTTTATACCCTTTGGCAAGGGAGAAATCCGGGGATAAATGCGACCGCTTTGCTTCCTCGGGTCCTTTCTGCTCACTTCGTTCTGCATGCACCATCTTAGACAAACATTTATATCAAAACATTAAAAACATACTCGCTTTTATTAGCAGAAACATTGATCCAATGACCTTGATTTGTCATTGGTTATAAATGAAACCTCGATGCTCATGTAGTCACTCCTTGATCAGAAAACCCTTGGATCGCCGTTACCCCCGGATTTCCTTTAATCCCTTTGGCAAGGGAGAAATCCGGGGATAAATGCGACCGCTTTGCTTCCTCGGGTCCTTTCTGCTCACTTCGTTCTGCATGTACCATCTTAGACAAACATTTATATCAAAAATTTAAAAACCGCGTTGTTTGTTTAACCAAAAAACCGCCCCCGTCTTCCCAAGGGAAAGTCGGGGACGGTCCGAATGTCATGCTTGTTCAGGCGTTCCATGGTACAAGCTAATCTTGTGCATAGGCTAGTTTGGACACGGATGTCCAACACATATGAGTTGAATAACCATCGGTGGTCGACGTGACCAACCCTGCCTAATCCACTATTAGTCAGCCAGAATGTACTGGTTGAGTTGTGCTCTCAGCAATTCCTGACGTCCGGATTGGTTTTTGCGTGGGCTTTCGTTGTTCAGTGCGTACTCAGCAAGGGAAGCAAGTGTTGCTTTACCTGCAACCACATCTGCGCCAATACCTTCGCTGAAGCTGCTGTAACGTTTTTCGATGAAGTCATCGAACACGCGATCTTCAATCAACTTCGCTGCTACTTTCAGACCTTTTGCATACGTGTCCATACCTGCGATGTGTGCCAGGAACAGATCGTCAGCTTCGAAGGAACCACGACGTACTTTTGCGTCAAAGTTCACACCGCCACGGCCGATACCGCCGTTTTTCAATACTTCATACATGGTCAACGTAGCATCGTACATATCAACCGGGAACTCATCCGTATCCCAACCGATCAACATATCGCCTTGGTTCGCATCGAGGGAACCGAGCATGCCGTTTGTACGAGCAACACGGATTTCGTGATCAAATGTATGACCAGCCAGTGTAGCATGGTTTGCTTCCAGGTTAAGTTTGAAGTGTTTGTCCAAACCGTATTTTTGCAAGAAAGCAATGGAAGTTGCTGCATCATAATCATATTGGTGTTTTGTTGGCTCTTTTGGTTTAGGCTCGATCAGGAATTGTGCATCAAAACCAATTTCCTTCGCGTAGTCTACAGCCATGTGGAACATACGAGCAATGTTGTCTTGCTCCAGTTGCATATCTGTGTTCAGCAATGTGTCGTAACCTTCACGACCGCCCCAGAAGACATAGTTTTCAGCTCCCAGACGTTTACCCACTTCCAGACCTTTTTTGATCTGTGCTGCAGCGTGAGCATACACGTCTGCGTTGCAAGTGGATGCTGCACCAAACATGAAGCGTGGGTTCGAGAACATGTTTGCCGTGTTCCAGAGCAGTTTTTTGCCGCTGGATTTCATATGATCTTCAATCAGATCAACAATGGTATCAATGTTGCTGTAGAACTCGCGCAGGTTGTTGCCTTCTGGTGCAATGTCCACATCGTGGAAACAGAAGAACGGGAGATTCATTTTTTCCAAAAATTCAAATGCCGCTTCCACGCGTACTTTCGCGAGGTCCAGACCCGAGTATTTATCCCACGAACGAACAGCTGTCTCCGCACCGAACGGATCACTGCCGCCTGCAGTTAATGTATGCCAGTAAGCCATACCGAAACGGAAATGTTCTTCCATCGATTTGCCGGCTACCACTTCTTCCGGATTATAATGTTTAAAAGCAAAAGGATTCTTGGAATCTTTACCTTCGAATGAAATTTTATTAACGGATTCAAAATAGGCCATGTGTAAAATGCCTCCTCAATAGTTTTAAGAAATCGTTTACACCGTTATCCTATCACATCGAATTTACTTTGTCTATTGGTTAAACAAAGTAAAAATAAAATTGTTTTTTACACGCTTGTTTACGCTATAATAGTCGAATAACTTGTTTCGGATGTGGGTCAGAACCCTTTTATCAGAAGAATAGGAGTGCCTTAACGATATGAAAATAACCGGAGACCAGATGCTGGTCAAAAAAATAAACAAGTCGATCGTGCTCGATACGATCCGGCGTCACGCTCCCCTCTCTCGGGCGCGGGTATCTGAGGTTACAGGACTGAACAAAGCGACGGTCTCCAACCTCGTTGCTGATCTGATCAGTGATGACCTGGTACAGGAGATTGGCCCTGGTGAATCCAGCGGCGGACGTAAACCACTCATGCTGCTGTTTCGAGGGACATCAGGCTATGCAGTCGGTCTGGAACTCAGTGTGACCCATTTGAAAGGCGTGCTTACAGATCTGGAAGGACACATCATTACAGAGTACGCAGTGACCTTGGAACATCATGACGTGTCCTCTGTACTGGAGCAATTGAAATTGGCGGCAAAACAGCTCATTGAAGCAGCTCCTCCTTCCCCTCACGGTGTAATTGGTATTGGCATCGGCGTGCCGGGCATGGTGGATGAGGCAGGAACGGTCCTGTTTGCACCCAACTTGGGGTGGGAGAAAGTAGCTCTGCGCTCGATGCTTGAAGAAGAATTTGAACTGCCTGTAACGATCGATAATGAAGCCAATGCTGGTGCCCATGGAGAGCTGAATTTTGGGGCAGGTATCGGTGTCCGTCACATGATCTACATCAGTGCAGGCGTGGGGATTGGTTCAGGCATCATGGTGGATGGTGAATTATACAAAGGTGCGTGGGGTTACGCAGGGGAAACAGGCCATATGTCCATTGAAGCAGAAGGTCTTCCCTGTTCCTGTGGTAATCGTGGTTGCTGGGAGTTATACGCATCGGAAAAAGCCTACGAGCACCCGGATCATCAGCTAAAATTACCTGCTCATACCACACGCGAGCTTATTCATCATGCGGAGCAAGGCCACGATGCTGTTCAAGAATTATACAATACGATTGGACGCAAACTGGGGATTGGCATTACCAATATCGTTAACAGTTTCAACCCGGAACGTATTATCATTGGCGGTCCGCTCTCTGAAGCAGGTCCCTGGATTGAAACAGCGTTAAAACAAGTTGTCGAGGAACGTACATTACCTTATCACCGTCGAAGTTTGCAGATTGAATGGGCAGCTCTGGGCAGCCGTTCCACCCGCGTTGGTGCCGCTTACTCTGCGATATCCCAGTTTTTAGGAAAAATTAGGGTGTCTGTCTAATAACAGATGAAAATTGACATCATTTCGCCCCATTTCCTCCCTTTTTGTTAAAGAAATCCAGATGTATAATGGGGTTATGTGATTTTTGTCATGGCTGTGTGAATCAAGCTGTGTTAATTCCGATAACGAAACGGAGTGAAAAAAAGCGTGACCTACGTGGATACTTCAGATATCTCGGCGCAAATGTTTGTCACCGTACTCCTGTTCTTGATTGTGCTTGCGCCCCTGTTCAGCCTTGGCATACTCCGATTGTTCCAGAGCAAAAAGAAGGCTGGTTTCATGTACATGCTGTCAGGAGTGCTGGTATATGTTGTGTTTCAGACTTTCATGAGCATTTTTTTCTAAATTATATGCTGCCTTATGCACAAAAAACCGTACCCTTCCGGGTACGGTTCTTTCTATATCCTAACGGCTCGCGAAAACCGGAATTGCATATGAATCGAAAATTTCTTTCAATACATGATGATTCAGGTAATTAGCCTGATTTAAGCGTCCAATGCTTTGGCAAATTGAGTTTTGTTCATACCCAGAATCCGGTGTTCACCAATTACTGTCAATGGCACGGCACGTACACCCATGTCCCATACTTGTTGTGCAAATTCATCGCTAGTTTCGATGTTGCGCTCTTCATAAGAGATACCTTTGTCAGCCAGGAATGTTTTTACAGATTTGCAGTTCGGGCAGTTCGTTGATGTATATACAATTACGTTTTCCATGTTTAATTCACCTCATATGGTTTTATATTAATCTATAGTTTGGTTGGAATCAGCTCATTCTATTACAGAACAACTGCGCTGTGCTCCAAGCTTTCAATGTATTTCTCTGTGTCCATGGCAGCCATACATCCGCTACCTGCAGCTGTAATCGCTTGTTTGTAACGTGTATCCTGAACGTCACCACATGCAAATACGCCTGGGATGTTTGTCTCGGATGTACCTGGTGTAGTCAGGATATATCCATGTTCGTCCGTAGTGATCTGTCCGCCAAGGAAACCAGTGTTTGGTGTATGACCGATAGCTACGAATACGCCGCTTGCCGGAATCACTTCTTCTTCACCTGTTTCGTTGTTCAACACTTTCAGTCCGGTTACGCCGTTGTCGCCAGCAAGTACTTCGAGTGGTGTACGGTTCAAAGCCATCTCTACTTTTTCGTTGCTGCGTGCACGATCCTGCATGATTTTGGAGCCACGCAGTTCTTCACGACGGTGTACCAGCGTTACTTTGGAACCGAAACGGGACAGGAAGCTTGCTTCCTCAAGAGCAGAGTCACCACCGCCGATAACGATGATTTCTTTGTTACGGAAGAAGAATCCATCACATGTTGCACATGTGCTGACACCGCGCCCTACATTTGTTTCTTCACCAGGAATACCCAGGTATTTAGCAGATGCGCCTGTAGACAGGATCAATGTTTCAGATACGAGTTCACCCATACCTTCAACTTGAATCTTGAATGGACGCTCGCTCATGTCGATGTTGTTCACCCAGCCTGTGCGGAATTCAGCACCGAAGCGCTCCGCTTGTTTACGCATGTTGTCCATTAGTTCAGGACCCATAATACCATCAGGGAAACCTGGGAAGTTCTCCACTTCAGTCGTTGTTGTTAGTTGGCCACCAGGTTGTGGTCCTTCAATAACAAGTGGGTTCAAGTTGGCACGTGCCAGATAGATTGCTGCTGTCAGCCCTGCAGGGCCTGTTCCAATAATAATTGATTTATACATGTATAGTTCCTCCCCCGGGTTCTGCAAAAAGGTTAGACCCTCCGGCATCAAAAGCTTAGGCTTTTGCATACACTAGAACGAAAAGCCTACATCATGTCCACAAGTCCTGCCTGTGAAATGACAATGGCCCTATGCAGAAACGGAATTCTAATTTATAATCATTCTAATCTGTTGTTCATTATGATCTCTTTTATGTACGGTGTCAATGCTCGGCAGCGATTATGAAGAAGTCTTCATCAGGAGGGAAAATGGAAGCATGAACGATGCACTCATTGGCAGTTTTATATCAGCCATGTCTACCGGCCTAGGGGCCGTACCAATTCTATTTATGCGCAAAATATCGCACCGTCTGCGTGATATCTTGCTGGCATACGCCGCAGGCATTATGACCTCGGCCTCGGTGTATAATCTCATTCCGGAAGCGCTTGGCCAATCGAATCTCTTTGTACTCGCATTTGGTATTATGCTTGGTAGCCTGGTTCTACTGGTGCTGGAGATGAAGATTCCACACGTCGATCTGGAGAATCCCGAGAAAATGCCTTTTAAAATTGAAACCAAAGCCTTCATGATTATTGCAGCCATCACCATGCATAACCTGCCAGAAGGGTTATCCGTAGGAGTTAGCTATGCAAGCTCGGATGAGAACCTGGGCAATCTCATTGCCTTTTCCATCGGATTGCAGAATGCACCGGAAGGATTCCTGGTAGCCCTCTTTCTTGTGAACCAGAACATTGGCCGCTTCAAAGCGCTGGGTATTGCTACATTGACCGGAGCGGTAGAGATTATTACAGCTATGATTGGTTACACATTAAGCAGTCTCGTAGCTGGTCTTGTGCCTTATGGTCTGGCCTTTGCAGCCGGTGCGATGATGTTCATTGTTTATAAGGAACTTATTCCCGAGAGTCACGGCGATGGCAATGCACGTGTGGCGACGATGTCCTTTTTGCTCGGGCTCATCACAATGATTGGTCTGACCGAGCTGTTTTAATTGAAGACTAAAGAACCCGAGCGAACAGTCCAAGACTGTCGACCGGGTTCTTCGTTTTGCCACAAATGAAGATTCCATGAAATTACTGGGACCGTCTGTCAGAGGCATTATGCCCTCTCCTGATCAGGATTGGATGAAACGAATCAATTCCGAATTGAATTTTTCCAATTCATCATAGAATGCACCATGACCGCTCTCTTCAAAAGCAATCAGTTGAGACGAAGCGATGCCTTGGTGCATCTGCTCGGCGAACTCAAACGGACAGATCTCATCTTTTTTCCCGTGCAAAATGGCTGTTGGCACCTGAATCGAACTCAGGTCACCTCGCAAGTCCTCATCCCGCAACGCAATTGCACTGCGAATGGTACCATAAGATGAAGCTTCCATGCCGAGAGCGTGGAACCAATCCATGAATGGCTGGCTGTGTTTCTTCGCGAAGAACATGCCGCCAAACGTCTCCAGCAACTTCGGACGATCTGCAAAGATCGGCTCAATGATCTGCTCGTTCAGCTGCTCTGGAGTCAATCCATACGGATAACCTTCACGCTGTGTGAACACAGGTGCTGCCGCAGATAACAAGGCCAGCTTGGAGACACCATGTCCCTTATGGCGAGCCATGTAATGTACTGCGATCGCTCCACCCATGGAGAACCCTGCGAGTACCGCTTCTTTCAACTCCAGATCATCAATAACGGCACGAACATCATCCGCCATGCGATCATAATCATATCCTGTGGAAGGCTTATCCGATAAGCCATATCCTCTAAAATCTATCGCAATGGCACGAATGCCATGGTTCGGCAGTACATTCAACTGATATTCAAACATTTTATAATTAACAGGCCAGCCGTTCAACCAGCCGCATACTACCAGCGAAACCAATTAACCATCTTCCTCTCAAATCTGATTACCGTAGCAGCCTAAGCCCATTCAGAATAACCAGAATTGTACTGCCTTCATGACCTACCACACCCAAAGGCAATGCGACGTCTTGGAGGAAGTTACCAGCAATTAAGGCCAGAATAACGGTGATGGCAAAAAACATATTTTGTTTCACCGTACGCTGAGCTCGACGAGCCTGCCCAATGACCCAAGCGATCTCTTCAATGTTATCGTTCATCAGTACCGCATCAGCGACCTCCAGTGCAGTTCCGCTGCCGGACAATCCCATCCCCATACCCACAGTAGCTGCTGCAAGTGCTGGTGCATCATTTACGCCATCCCCTACCATCAGCACAGGACCATACTGTTTGCGGAGCACTTGGACCTTCTTCACTTTATCTTCTGGCAGCAAGTCTGCATAGACCATGCTTACCCCCGTTTCACGCGCAATCACAGAAGCTGATCTGGCCCGATCTCCTGTTAACATCGCAACTTTTACACCCATGGCTTCCAGCTTTTTCACTGCAGCTGCTGCCTGTGGCCGTACGGTGTCCCGCATGGCGATCAGCCCAACTAATTCACCATCAGCCATAACAACGGATACGGTTTTCCCCTCCCCCTCAAGACGGGAGCATACATCGCCCCACTCAGAAGATACCTTCACATGGTTAACACCATGTTCATCTGGATCACCAACGTTGCTATCTTTCATCTCCTCTGACTGCATTGATCCCAGTACATCTGTTTTGCCAATGCTCCAGACCACACCATTTATAGTTCCTTCGATACCCCAGCCTGTTAGAGCCTGGACGTGCTCCGCTTCCTGAAGTGTAATGTTCTCCATGTTCGCCTGATCTACGATGGCACGAGCCAAAGGATGCATGGAGAGGTTCTCAATTGCCGCTACCGCAGCTAAGAGCTGGGCGCGATCTACATTTTCAGACGTAATAATATCAGTGACTTGTGGGTTGCCCATGGTTAATGTACCTGTTTTGTCAAAAGCCACAACCCGCGTGCGAGCCATATTCTCCATATGGGCACCACCCTTGAAGAGAATGCCACGGCGCGCACTGCTGGACATCGCGGACAACATGACAGGCATGATGGAAGACACCAACGCACAGGGTGAAGCAACAACCAGAAATACCATCGCTTTATAAAATGCCTCATTCCATGTCCAGCCAAGCAGCAGGGGAGTTCCTGCAATCACAAGTAAGGTCACCCCTACAACAATGCGCGCGTAAATCCCTTCAAACCGCTCCATAAAACGCTGGGAATCCGGCACTTCTGCCTGCGCTTCTTCCACCATTTTAATGATTTTGCCAAACAGTGACCCTTCAGCCGATTTTGTAACCTCTACGTATAAGGCACCCTCCCCGTTTACCGTACCTGCATAGACTTCATCCCCCGCAACTTTGTCCACAGGCAGGGATTCTCCGGTGATGGACGACTGATTGATAAAAGAACTCCCCCGGTACACGACACCATCTGCTGGGATGAGTTCTCCCGGTTTCACCAACAGCAGATCACCCGGCTGGAGATCATCAATAGCCACAAGGTTCATCTGTCCATCCTCAATACGCAGTGCTGTCTCCGGCTTCAGCGCGAGCAATGATGAGATATCCTTATGACTGCGCTCTGTCGCATAACTTTCCAACGCACCACTGAGTGCAAAAATAAAGATCAGCATCGCGCCTTCATTCCAGTAACCAATGGCTGCTGCCCCAAGGGATGCGGCAATCATCAGCAGGTTTACATCCAGATCGCGGTCCTTCACCAGTGTCTCGATGCCTTCCTTCGCTTTGGTCCAACCGCCAACGGCGTACGCCACAATGTAGAGCATGATGGATAAGGTACCAAAATACGGTGCAGTTCCCCAAGCAATCAGCATCAACAGCCCGCTGCCCAATGCTGATTGCATCTCTTTATTCTGCACCATGGCTCGAAAATCAGGCTTCTTGCCCCGATTGGGGCCGGGTGTTTGGGATGAGAGTTGTTCTGCTTGTTTCTGTCTGTGTAGAGGTTGATGTATCACTTGCATATGAATCACGATCCTTTCGAATGTTAGATTTGCGGATGAGAGGCTGCCCCTTTCCGCTCCCAGAAATGAAGTTGTATTGAGAATGAGAGCCATTGTTAATGCCCTAAAAATGACACATGCTGCTGCGGGAATCCCGCAGCAGCATGGTTTTGTGAATGATTTTACAATAATCTCGAATGAGAATGATAATCATTTTTGTGCTTATGCAATTATTTTTACCCAATACAACTTTTAATCAGTATATGCCTGTGATCCTCATTTGTAAATGGCCTTTTTTCAATGGTTACTCATAAATGCGTGTTCAAAAAGACAAAAGCCGCTGTCCCGGAGGACAACGGCTTTAACCATCTATTGATATTCATTTGACCTGTTTATGGCATATCGCTTAAGAGATTGTTTACACATCCACCCCATGCCATCTATGCGCCTACACTTGCTCCCTGACTTGCTTTGATGGCTTGCTCCAGATCATAGATAATGTCTTGAATGTTCTCTGTGCCAATAGACAGACGAATCAACTCCGGATTAACCCCTGCGGCAGTTTGTTCATCTTCGGTCAATTGCGCATGAGTCGTACTTGCCGGGTGAATGATCAGTGACTTGGAATCGCCCACGTTTGCAAGGTGAGAGAACAGTTTAACATTTTCAATCAATTTACGACCGGCGTCCGCACCACCTTTGATTCCAAAGGTCAGAATCGCACCCTGCCCTCTTGGCAGATACTTCTGTGCAAGCTCGTAAGAACCGTGACTCGGCAGGCCTGCATAACTTACCCAAGCCACATCCTCATGTTTCTCAAGGAATTCCGCAACCGCAAGGGCGTTGCTACTATGACGCTCTACGCGAAGATGTAATGTCTCCAGTCCTTGCAGCAACAACCATGAATTGAATGGAGAGATCGTCGCACCCAAGTCACGTAGAAGTTGTACACGAGCTTTGATAATATAAGCAATCGGTCCAACCGCTTCCGTATATACAACACCGTTATAACTGGAGTCCGGCTCCGTCAATCCAGGGAACTTGCCACTTGCTTTCCAGTCAAATTTTCCGCTATCCACGATAACGCCACCAATGGATGTACCATGACCCCCAATAAATTTCGTTGCAGAGTGAACAACAATATCTGCGCCATGTTCGATTGGACGAAGCAGGTACGGACTTGGGAACGTATTATCCACGATCAAAGGAATTCCATGTTCATGAGCGATGGCTGCTACCGCTTCAATATCAAGTACATTCCCCTTCGGATTACCGATCGTTTCGGCATACAATGCTTTCGTTTTCTCCGTAATCGCTGCCCGGAAATTCTCAGGATCACTGGAATCCACAAATTTGACGTCCAGACCCAGTTTCGGCAAAGTTGTCGAGAACAGATTGTATGTACCTCCATACAAACTCGCCGAAGACACGATCTCATCGCCTGCACCAGCAATATTCAGAAGTGAAAACGTAATGGCTGCCTGACCAGAAGCTGTAGCCAGCGCTCCAGCTCCGCCTTCCAACGCCGCAATCCGTTGCTCAAACACGTCGGTTGTTGGATTCATCAGACGGGTATAGATGTTGCCAAACTCTTTCAAACCAAACAAGTTAGCTGCATGCTCGGTGTCCTTGAATCCATAGGATGTTGTCTGATACAAGGGTACAGCTCGCGCGTTGGTGGTTGGATCAATCTCCTGGCCTGCATGAATTGCCAATGTTTCAAATGAAAGCTCACGTTCGTTTGACATAAATCTGAATCCTCCCTCGATATATACGTTCTTTAAGTTCCTGATGTCTTCGCATGGTGGCGTATGTTTTCCATATTCTCTCACAAGATGTCGCATTTGAAAAGACTTATTTCCGATTGTTCCGATAAGAAAAATTAAATATGTATACTATTTATTTCTGTACTAAAAAAACCTTTGCCCTCGCAAAGGTTTTTCAGCTACTTTGGCTTAGGTATGCAATACCGAAGCCAGGGTTTTGTTAGACCCGAACTGCACTCCATACTTCACGCAAATGTTTGGCCGCAGGTACAGCTTCCTCCGCAGTTACGCCTTCAAGTGAAATGTCGATATGTGGCTTATATGTTTTTAGCAATTCAAAAAATAATGGGTAATCCAGTATCCCTGCCCCAGGTACCGGATTAAACTTCTCTCCCTGTGCATCAAAGGCTACATCTTTGGCATGGATCACAATCATGCGCTGATACAGCGATTCCATCACCTCGCGCAAGAAAGCCCCTTGATCTGCAGCATGTGGTTGCTTGATCAGATTACACGGGTCGAACAGCATCCCCAGATTCGATGAAGGAATCTCTTCAAACAAACGTGTCATATGTTCATGGGTATGAAGAGTATGTGTCGACACAGGTTCAATCGCCGCATGCACGCCCCATTTCTCCGCTTCCTCAGCCAACTCCTCAACCGTTTCTTTCAGCACACTCCACGCCTTCTCTTCATATCCATCCGGATGCGTATCCTGATAGGTGTCCAAGCCGCCGGTCTCCGTTGCTACCATGCTGCAACCAAAATCCCGGGCATAACGAAGATGCTCCTTGAATCGATCAATGTCCGCACGCCTTGTTACCGGATCAGGGTCAATCGGATTAATATAACAGCCCAATACCGCAATCTTCACCCCGCGCTGTGCAAATTGATCTCCGATCTCATTTGCCAGTCCAGGGCTGAGCTTGCCATTCGATGAGTCCACATCTGATAATGCTTTGGCCAGCGCCAGCTGTACGGAATTAAATCCGTTATCCGCAATCGTCTGCGCAAGCTGTGCTGTAGGCTGTTTGCCAAATGTATGCGCCAGAATACCAAGTTTCATCTCACTGCCTCCTTATGCTAATCCGATGATCAAACGATTAACGTGCCATCCAGCCGCCATCGACATTCAGCACATGACCATTCAGATAATCCGAAGCGGCAGATGCCAGAAAGACAACCGGCCCTTTCAGATCTTCAGGTGTTCCCCAACGCCCAGCAGGAATACGGGCTGTAATATCCCGGTACCGATTCTCGTCCGCACGGATCTGGGTAGTATTATCGGTTTCCATATAACCAGGTGCGATACCGTTAATCTGAATTCCCTTCCCTGCCCATTCATTGGCGAGTGCTTTGGTTAAACCGGCAACGCCATGTTTACTGGCTGTATATCCTGGCACATTGATCCCACCTTGATAGGACAACATGGATGCAATATTAATGATTTTGCCACTTCCGCGTTCAATCATATGTCTGCCTGCCAATTGGCTTAGGAAAAATACAGTGTTCAAGTTCAGACCAATGACATCATGCCAGTCCTGCCCTGCATGATCAGCCGCAGGAGTGCGACGAATGATTCCGGCATTGTTGACAAGAATGTCAATTCTGCCCTGGAATCCAAGCGCCTGTTCGAACACAGCTGACAACTCATCTTCACGACTTAAATCCGCTTCAATCACATAGGCTTTGCGTCCGAGTGCTTCAATGGCACTTGCCGTTTTCGCAGGCTTGGAATACGAGACCAGCACCACATCAGCACCTGCTTCTGCCAAACCAATGGCCATCCCTTGTCCAAGTCCTCCTGAGGTACCTGTCACCAGTGCAACTTGTCCGCTTAAATCAAATGGGTTCATGAATGATTCCTCCGCATGGTTTTGATATGCAATTCTTAGAGCCGTCCGTTCTTTAATCCCATGAATAATGAATGAAGTTAACTTTGATAATCCACTGTGACACCGCTCTGCTCGTATAAGGCAGCCGTCTCTTCATCCAAACGCCTATCGCTGATAATGTAGTCCAGTTCCGAACACTGGGCGAAAGTTCGCAGTGCAAATTGTCCGAATTTATAATGATCCACAACGCCGTATACTTGCTGCGAGGCAGATATCATTGCTTTTTTTAAAGGAACCAGATCTCCCGTGTATATGGATAATCCAAATTCTGGATGAAGGGCTGTCGTGGATATAAAGGCTTTATGAATGTTAAGACTGGATATAAATGCAGCCGTGTCATCCCCCACGAGCATATTCCGTACACGAGCCCCGCCAGGCACAACCAGTCGCACTTGCTCCTTTTTGGTCAACTCCGCAATAATGAACAGGTCATTGGTCACCACCGTCAGCGGTTGATTATCGAGACGTTTGGCCATCTCCAGCGTGGTGCTGCCACCATCGAGGGCAACGATATCTCCAGGTCGAATGTAAGCAAGGGCACGTTCAGCAATCTCCGTCTTCTCCGGATGATGTTTCTCGGTAACTCCGCGGCTATTCAAGATGCCATACTGGTCATTCTGAGCCAGCATAGCACCACCATGGACACGTACGAGCAGTCCCATACTCTCCAACTTGTCGAGATCCTCTCGCACTGTTTTCCCAGTCACCTGCAGCAACTCACTCAGATCACTGACGGTTACTTCCTGGCGCTCCAGCAGAGCCTCCATAATTTTTTCATGTCTTTTCAATGGATTCATCACAATCAACTTCCTATACCATCTGAGTCAAATGAATGAGTTTTAGCGTCTACCCTGTCAATTTAACTCAGACATCTGTAATTTATTATTTCAGGTCTTTCATGGCTACGCCGTCCATATCTTCGAACGTCTGGTTCTCACCAGCCATCGCCCAGCAGAAGGTGTAATTGCTTGTACCCACACCACTGTGAATGGACCAGCTTGGGGAAATGATCGCCTGGCGATCACGTACAACCAGATGGCGTGTTTCGTTTGGCTCACCCATCATATGGAATACTACACCGTCTTCAGGCAAGTTCCAGTACAAGTATACTTCGGAACGGCGGTTATGGGTATGTGCAGGCATCGTGTTCCACATGTTACCCTTGTCGAGTTCGGTAATACCCATCACCAACTGACAACTTTGAATTCCACCTTCTCCTTGGTGAATGTAACGATAGATCGTACGCTCATTGGAAGTTTCGATGCTGCCCAGATGATTCGGCTGAGCTTGTTCTTGTGTTGCTTTTACTGTTGGATAGGTGTGGTGAGCCGGTGTGGATACAAAATAGAATTGGGCAGGTTGAGCCTTGTCACTGCTCGTGAACACAACTTCCTTCACACCTCTACCGATGTAGAGACATTCCTTTGCTCCAATCTCATAACCTTGTCCGTCCGCTGTCACTGTTCCGTGTCCACCTACATTAATGATACCGATTTCACGACGCTCCAGGAAAAAGTTCGTTCCGATATCCTTCAGGTTCACTTCAAGGGTAATGTCCTTGCTCTCAGGTACAGCCGTTCCCACAATATAACGATCCACATGAGAATATACCGTTACCAATTCATCGGTTGCAAACAGTTGCTCCATCAAAAATTCCTCACGCAGGCGAGATGTATCATACGTTTTCACTTCATTGGGATGTGCAGCATAACGATTTTCCATTATTAATCCATTCCTTTCGTCATTTAAATTAGTTGAGATTGAGTTTGATAATGTTCATATAAGTTCATTTTAGTTCATTATGTATCTTTTGTGTACCTTTATTTTCGAAAAGTAATTTATGTGATAATGAGATTAAGACTTTTTCCAAGTCTTATGTACTACTGTAATAAGAGAACCTTCCCCTCGATACCCGATTCAGCCGCTGCAATAGCCTGTTGTAAATTCGTTAGTTCATACGTCGCCCCAATGTTTGCCATGACAAGCTTCTCTGCTCTGACCAGCTCCATCACCTCATGAAATACCTGTTCCCAGCGTTCTTGCGAACAGCGTTCCACCCAATGCTTTAACCAGAAAAGTTTCACATGAACTTGTGTTCCCCGGGTTACTTCATGCCATAATGGTGTGATCCCCGAAAGCAATCCTACACTGATGACCGTACCATTTGGCTTAAGGCAACTGACCAACTGTTCCCCGTCTGTCCCTCCAATACAATCCACGGCTGCATCAGCACCGCACCCCTCTGTTAATTCTGCGATTCTATCCTGTAGCAACTCTTTCGTTGTATTGATAACAGAAACTGCTCCAAGACGATACAGTTCAGCAGTATGACGATCATCTCTCGTAAGCGCAAACAATTTAAATCCATAGATTTTTGAGATCTGTGCAAAGATTCGCCCGATTGCAGATCCCCCTGCATTCACAATCAGGGTATCACCATACGTAAGCTTAAGCACCTCTGTACAGATCAACCAAGCCGTAACCGGATTAATATAGAGCTGACTGGCTGATTGATCATCGATATCATTCGGCACAATAATCGTATGTCGCTCCAAGGTCTTCACGACGTCCTGCCAAGTATTCTCACCTTTTAGCGGCAAGACGCGGCGCCCCAACATTTGATTGGATACTTCCGGCCCTACTGCTTCTACTATCCCCACACCTTCAAACCCCGGAACAGCTGGTAATCGGGTACGATGCGGGTAAGCTCCTCGAACAGGAATAATATCAGAGGGATTAATAGGCCGAGCATACATCCTCACTGCTAATTCACCGGGGCCTGGGGGTATCACATCTTTTTCTTCCATACATAACACTTCACTTGGTTCGCCAAAACGATAATAACGGATTACCCTAGCTTTCAATGGTACATCTCCTAAAATAATTTTGCTAAAATAGCTTTAGCTAAAATATTGAATATATTGACAATAGTATCAATGGTAAATTATCTCATCAACGACTTATTATGATATTTACAACTTTTTTTCATAAAAATATGCGATAACTTCTGCTAAAAAAAAAAGAGCCCCACAACCTTGAATTCCAAGGTCGTGAAGCTCTTTCATCATTAAATTAATGTGCAACAGCATTGTTAAGCATGATCCAGATCGAACCAATCACGATGGTCATCATAATTAGTAATCCGAAAATAAGGGCCATCACATTCCAGCGTGGTTTCTCTGTTTCACGGATATGCATGAAGAAGAAGAGTTGAACCACAAACTGAAGTGCTGCTGTACCAAGAATCACAATGAGTGTTCCTGTTTTGCCCATCATGTCATTCAAAACCACCACAAGTGGAATGATTGTCAGTACGACGGACAGAATGAAGCCGATGACATAAGACTTCAGTGAGCCATGTTGTTCATGGCCGTGGGCATCATGTGAGTTGTGCTCTGCCATCTACATCACCCCCATGAGATAGACGATCGACAGGAGGAAGATCCATACGACGTCCAAGAAGTGCCAGTACAAGCTGATGACGTTGATCTTACCGCGAGTAACGTCGGTAATCCCACGTTTTTTCAGTTGGAACATGAGTCCGATCATCCAGATCAGACCAAGCGATACGTGAAGTCCGTGAGTACCCACGAGGGTGAAGAATGCACCAGAAGCTGCACTCGTCGTGTAACTAAAACCTTCGTGAACCATCTCAACAAACTCGTAAACCTCCAGGGCGATAAAGCTCGCACCCAGAACAGCTGTAACAATCAGCCAGTTAATCAATTGTTTCACTTTACCCTGATTCATTGCCAGAACGGCAAGTCCGCTCGTAAATGAACTCGTGAGCAAGATAAATGTCTCGGCGATAACGCCAGGCATTTTGATCAGTTCGGACAAAATCGGTCCGCCCGCCGAATTGTCACGCAACACAATGAAGGTTGCGAACAATACGGAGAACAAGATAACGTCGGAAATCAGGAAGAACCAGAATCCGAGAATTTTCATTTCCTGTGGATCATGGTGGCCATGGTCATGACCATGCGCATGATTCTCACCGTGCTTAGCGGCTGCTTGAGCCATCTATACCGACCCCCTTAACGACGCTTCGGTACGCTTAATTTCGTCGACCGGAATGTAATAATCCGTATCGTAAGAGAATGAACGGGCGATCATACAGATGCCTACGCCAGCAAGTCCGAGAATCGCCATCCACAGCCAACCGAATACGAACCCAAAGCCGGCTACAAACCAGAAGACAGACATGATGAACGGAATGGAAGAATTCTTCGGCATATGAATTGGCTCATATACAGGCTCAGGCGGATGAATGCCTTTCGCACGACGTTCTTTCTCTTCCCACCACTCATCGATATCATCTCCGCGCGGTGTAACAGCGAAGTTATATTCAGGAGCTGGTGAAGGAATCGACCACTCGAGCGTACGACCATCCCATGGATCGCCGGAAGCTTTAAGTGTTTTGTATTTGCGAATACCGTCTGCAATTTGTGCAACTTGGAACAAGAATCCGACACCCATCAGGAATGCCCCGATTGTGGATACGAAGTTCAGTTCCCACCAGCCAGTATCCCAGCCGTATGTGCTCAGACGACGTGTCATACCCATCAGACCGACAGCGTACTGCGGCATGAAGCAGACATAGAAACCAATATTCCAAGTCCAGAATGCCCATTTGCCCAGTTTCTCTTCGAGTTGGAAACCGAACATTTTAGGCCACCAGTAATATAAACCAGCGAAGTATCCGAAGACAACGCCACCGATCAATACTTGGTGGAAGTGGGCAATCAGGAAGTAACTGTTGTGGAACTGGAAGTCAGCAGGAGCAACGGATAACAGAACGCCTGTCATACCCCCGACAATAAAGCACGGGATAAAGGCAAGTGTCCACATCATCGGAGTCGCCATGCGAATCCTTCCTCGATACATGGTAAACAGCCAGTTAAATATCTTAACCCCTGTTGGAATGGCAATCAACATCGTAGTTACGGCGAAGAATGCATTCACGTCCGCTCCTGAACCCATCGTGAAGAAGTGATGCGCCCATGTGAAGAAGGACAGGAAGCTGATAATTAACATTGCAAATACCATTGACTTGTAACCAAACAGTTTTTTCCGAGAAAAGGTACTTACAATCTCGGAGAACACACCAAATGCCGGCAAGACGACAATGTATACCTCAGGGTGACCCCACATCCAGATCAAGTTGATATACATCATTGGGTTACCGCCCAGATCAAGTGTGAAGAAATGCGCCCCGGCAAACCTGTCGAGGAATAACAATGCAAGTGTCACGGTCAAGATCGGGAAAGCAAACAAGATAATGATACAAGTGGAGAATACCGACCATGTGAACATCGGCATTTTCATCCATCTCATGCCTGGCGCACGCATTTTAATGATGGTAACCAGGAAGTTGATACCGGTAGCCAGGGAACCGATACCCGATATCTGTATACCCCATATATAGAAGTTCTGTCCGACCCCCGGACTGTGTGACAGCTCCGATAGAGGTGGATAACTCAGCCACCCCGCATCCGGTGAACCACCGATAACGAAGGACAGGTTAAACAGCATTGCTCCCAGGAAGAATAACCAGAAGCTCAATGCATTCAGAAACGGGAAGGCAACGTCCCTTGCTCCGATCTGTAATGGCACGATAACGTTAAATAAACCAAACATAAATGGCATCGCCATGAACAGGATCATGATCGTGCCGTGAGTTGTAAAGACCTGATTATAATGTTCAGGATGTAAGAAATCCATGTTAGGCATAGCCAGCTGCAGACGCATCATCAATGCATCCACACCACCACGGAACAACATGATAATGGAAGCAATGATATACATAATACCGATCTTTTTATGATCGACGGTAGTTAACCAGTTACGCCAGAGCCAGCCCCATTTTTTGAAATAAGTCAGCACCGTTACGATAGTTATCATCGTAATACCGATGGCCACGTCTGCTCCATAGATCAGCGGGTCGCCGGTTACGAAAAACTCCGATGCAAACTCTTTAAGTCTCTCTAACATTGGGGGCCTCCTTTCGAATCTTTAGTTAGCACTCTTGTCCTCATCTTGATTGGACACATCGGTTGGACTTTGAATGGCTCCAGAAGCTTCACTTGAACTTCCATGCTTACTGTGAGCACTTTGACCATCTACAACATACTTGGTCACAATATTTTGGAACAATCCTTCTGGGAAGGCAGAATAATAAGCAACATTGCTTGTTCCTGGTTCAGCCAGTGCTTTGTAACCTTCTGTAGTCAACGCCTGAGAACTCTGTTTCACTTCAGCTACCCAATTGTCAAAATCTTCGTCCGATGTAGCATTCACATCAAAACGCATTTCTCCAAAATGCTCACCTGTGAAGTTAGCGCCTGAACCCCAGTACTTGCCTTCATGATCTGCCTGCAGATACAAGGTCATCGCCATACCCGACATCGTATAAATCTGTCCTCCAAGTTGCGGAATCCAGAATGAGTTCATCGGTGAATCCGCAGTGAGTTCAAATTTCACGGGCCGGTCTGCCGGAATATTCAGCGTGTTGACCGTTGCAATCCCTTGCTCAGGATACATAAACAACCATTTCCAGTCCAGTGAAGACACTTGGATGGTAATTGGTGCTTTCTCGTGAGCCAACGGCTTCGAAGGCTCCAGATCATACGTGTAACGAACAGTAACAATGGCAAGCAGTCCAATAATGATGATTGGAACCGTCCACCAGATTGCCTCCGCCTTCGTACTATGAGACCAGTTAGGTTCATAAGCAGCTTTGTTATCCGGCTTGTCGCGGTAACGCCATACGATTACGGCAGACAAAATGAGTACTGGCACAATAATGACAGCACACAAAATTGTCGAGATGACAATCAAATCTCTCTGCGAAGCGCCAATTGGCCCCTTCGGATCCAGAACAACGTACTGTCCGCCTGCCAGCATTGGCCAGACAATCAATGCAATTGTAACCAACGTCAGGACAACCGGAATGATAATCCGGATTAGCGACCTAGGTTTCTTGTTCATTTTGATCCCCTCTCCTTAAATTCGCTCATACTGAAAAATCAGTATACTACTCTCTTCCTACTAAAGATATCAGAAATGAACAACTTTTTTGTTCTTGTTAACAAATTTGTCGATTTTACACCTTAAATGTGTGAATTTTTTCTCACAAATCGCTTGCATGGTTGATATTTGCACATTGTAATCTTTACACTTCAAGTCACAAAATAAAACCCTTTGCAGTCCCGTTGAACAGTGTCAACGAATCCGCAAAGGGCTTTATTGACTGGATTCCGGGAACTTATCCAGTCTTATTATGAACGAATTAACGCAGGATTATAATCAATCGGCGCCTTCGTCTTCCCGGCGTGTATGAACAAGGCCAATTGCTTTGGCAATAACGTAAATAAACACACTACCTACAAGGAATCCAATACCAACCATCAAGCCAAGATTACGATCATTAAAGTCGTTCAGATTGATCAGACACATGACCACTCCCGTAATGAGTGCGACCCATGCCAGAACTGTCATCGTCAAGACGGCGCGCCGCATATTTTTGTCTTTGCGCTCCAATTGGCTGACCATTGCTGTCTTCGATGCCATAGTAAACACTTCCTTTTCCCTTTTTGTAAGTGCTTTCCTTATACCAATATACCACATCAGTATGATTTTTAGTCAACAAATGTTCAAATTTTATTCGCAATTTGGACACTTTATTTTGATTTCAACCGTTGACAAAACATTTTTCAATTCACTCATACTTCTTATAACCCAAAAAACGTCTCTTCATAACAGGAACTGCACTTGACCTTATGAAACCTTTATGAACTACTCATTTCCCACGGTAAAAATACAAAAAAAAAGACGGCACATTGGAATACTCCAATGTTACCGTCTTTTTCATCTTCATTAAGGGAACCATATATAATAGGACCTGCTTTTCCCTTAAACCTGCCACCTAAACTATTGGGGATTATGTTCGTTCCGTGTCTCCAACCAATTATTCTTGATGACGTTCTGATACCAGTAATAACTCTCCTTCGGTGTTCTCACGAGTGAACGATAGTCCACATGAACAAGACCAAAACGCATACGGTAGCCTTCTGCCCACTCGAAATTATCCATCAGTGACCATGCCATGTACCCTTTCAGGTTAATGCCGTCATTAATGATGCGGTGAATTTGAGCCAAATGCTGCTCATAATATGAAATCCTGCGATCATCGTTAATTTTTCCGTTCTCCAGGTCATCGTTGATGCAAGCACCATTCTCTGTGATATATACATCCACATTGCCGTATTTTTGCAAGTAATGCATAAATTCATACAAACCACGTGATTCCACGGGCCAGCCAATATCGGTTTTGGTGAGGCCCATATCAACTTCTTCCGATTGCAGAGCACCTGCCTCCGGATTGAAGCGATTAATCCCCATCGTGTAATAGTTAATGCCGAGCAGATCGATTGGTTGCGAGATAATCTCCATATCGCCTTCCTGAATGGGTACGGTAGCCCCCGCTTCTGCAAACCAATCCACCATAAACTGCGGATATGAACCTTTGTAGATTGGATCAAGGAACCAATCGGTATTAAGCGCAATCGATCGGTCACACGCAGCTTGGTCCTCAGGAGATTTGCTGTACGGCTCAGCCCAGCATACGTTTGGAGCAATACCGATCTGTCCGGTTGTACCCAAACGACGGAAGGATTGAACGGCTTTACCGTGAGCGACCAGCAATCCATGAGCAACATTGATTGACGTCTGCAGGTCTTTGTTTCCTGGCGCATGAATCCCGAGAAGGTTTGACAGGAACGCGATGCACCATGGTTCGTTGAATGTCAGCCAGAAGTTGATTTTGCCAGAGAATTCTTTGAAAATCACTTCGGCATATTTCACAAAAGCATCCACAGTTCTGCGGTTGCCCCAGCCTCCGTCATCCTCCAGCGTTTGCGGAAGATCCCAGTGATACAGTGTGAGGAACGGTTCAATTCCAGCCTCGATCAATGCATCCACGAAGCGGTGGTAAAAGTCCAGACCTTCCCGATTGATCTCCCCATCTCCGTCAGGAATAATACGCGGCCAGGCAATGGAGAACCGGTATGTATTAATCCCGAGTTTCTTCATCAGTTCGATGTCTTCCTCATACCGATGGTAACTATCACACGCGACATCTCCATTATCTCCGTTATATACTTTGCCAGGTGTGCGCGCAAACGTATCCCAGATGGATACCCCGCGTCCACCTTCCTGTGCCGCTCCTTCTATTTGATAGGAAGCTGTTGCTGTACCCCAGCGAAAATCTTGCGGAAATTTAAAAATGGTCATGGTTGGCTCCTCCGTCTCATGATGACACGCGGATCGTCTTTCCTGCGGTCATGGTTAAAATAATTACATAATCGCCCTGAGGCGTAAGCTCTGCCTTGGCTTGTTCGTTTCCTTCCAAATGCAGCGGATAAGCACTGCGAAGGGTCAGCGACTCATTTCGATCTGCCTTAATAACCGCTGACACAAGCTTGTTGTCCGTCCACGTTATTGCTACCGTGTAACCACCTCTTGCACGAAGCCCTTCAATACGACCTTGAGTCCAGAGTTCAGGCAGTGCAGGCAGTAAATGTAACTCGTTCAAGTGGCTCTGCAATAACATCTCCGCGATTCCAGCCGTGCCTCCAAAATTACCATCGATCTGGAAAGGTGGATGGTCATCAAACAGATTCGGATGTGTGGACCGGGCCAGCAACGTGCGCACAAACTGATGTGCCTGGCTGCTATCCAGCAGTCGTGCATACAGATTGATCAACCATGCACAGCTCCATCCTGTATGCCCGCCACCTTGTGAGATTCGACGTTCAAGCGATACCCGTGCTGCTTCTACCAATTCCGGTGTGTGCACTCGATTGATCTGCTCCCCTGGATACAGCCCATACAGATGGGAGACGTGACGATGCCCTGGTTCAGATTCAGCAAAATCTTTAAACCACTCCAGCAATTGTCCTTCGCTTCCAATTCGGAATGGATAGAGTTTCTCCAGAGCCTCACCCCACTCGCTCGCCAATGACTCATCTAGATTCAATTGCTTCGCGGCCTCAATACAGCGGCTGAACAGTTCACGAATTAACGTCATATCCATCGTTGAAGCCATGGATATACTGCGTGCCTCCCCAGCATCTGTGAGAAACTTGTTCTCTGGTGAAGTGGATGGAATCGTAACCAGATAACCATCGGGCCCTTCCACCAGCCAATCGAGACAGAACAAGGCAGCCTCTTTCATGATGGGATACGCACGTTCCTCAAGAAAACGCTGATCACTGGTAAATTGGTAATGCTCCCATAGATGCGAGGTCAACCAGATGCCGCCCATCGGCCAGAAAGCCCAGCTTGCATCTCCACCTGTCGGTGTAGAGGTTCTCCAGATATCCACGTTATGATGGGCAGTCCATCCACGGGCTCCATACAGAATCCGCGCCGTTCTGCGTCCTGTATCACTGAGATCGGTCAGCATATCAAACAGCGGCTCATGACATTCACTGAGATTGCAGACTTCTGCTGGCCAGTAATTCATTTCCGTGTTGATATTGATTGTGTAATCACTATGCCATGGCGGCTCTACCTGATGGTTCCATATTCCCTGCAGATTGGCAGGCTGGCTGCCCGGACGTGAACTACCCATTAACAGATATCTTCCATATTGAAAATACAGTGCCTCCAGTCCAGGGTCTTGTTGCCCTGCCTGATAAGCCTGCAACCGCTCATCTGTAGGTAATTCGGCGTTAGCCGATACCCCTAGATCAATAGAGACTCTGTTAAACAACGCGCTATGATCCTGAATATGTCGTTTACGAAGCGCTTCTGCGCCATGTGTGGTCGCTTTGGAGATCATCTCCTTGCATTCCTCTTCCAATACAAGATGATCCTTCACAGGCAAAACATCATAACTTTCAAAGGCCGTAGCTGCTGCCAGATAAAACACAACCTGATCAGCACCCTGAATATGTAACTTGCCTTCCAGATTGGAGACCTTCACCTGATCGCCAGATGCCGTAAACGCTACACGGACAGCATATGCCGTCCCCCGATCCTCTTCATAGAGGACGGATTCCGGGTGATCCCTGAAGTAATTGGACTCCACATGACTTGGGCACCGACTGAACATGGTTAGAGCATCTCCCGAAGTCTCAACGCGATAAGGATGGGGACTGTCTAGCGTAACACTTACACTCACAGCGCCCTTCTGATCAGCAGTCAATGTGCAGACCATTAGATCATCCGAAGCACTGGAATACACTTCACGTACGTATTGAGTTCCTTCCAATGAGT
Source organism: Paenibacillus sp. W4I10 (assembly GCF_030816325.1). NCBI lineage: Bacteria > Bacillati > Bacillota > Bacilli > Caryophanales > Paenibacillaceae > Paenibacillus > Paenibacillus sp. W4I10. Next base: position 6,199,586 of record NZ_JAUSXX010000001.1, on the reverse strand, counting down.
AGGTTGTGGTTGCAATACCCGATTCCAGATCAAGCTCCCGTTCAAATGCATCATATGAAAGATCATCCAAACCCTCATGTTGCAATAGAAAATGACCCATCGGCTGGTAGGCCTCTACATCACGACCAAGCATTTCACGGTTCAACAAATCCTCAGCTTCACCATACTGCCCAGACATGATCAACTCTCGCGTTTGTTTCAAATACCGCTGACTGCTGTATTGAATCGTATCCCGTGGAAACCCTGACCATAATGTATCTTCATTGAGCTGAATTCGTTCATCTGCTGCGCCACCGTACACCATGCCTCCAAGACGGCCGTTTCCGATGGGCAATGCTTCTTCCCAGCGTTTTGCCGGTTGTCGATACCATAGACGATTGATTTTAGTTTGGTTATTGTGTTGAGACATGATTAGCTCCTGTTCCTAAATCAGCTGTATATTTCTTATGACATAAAACGTTTTCGGTAAGTGCTTACAATAATAAAATTATATGTGATTTCAAAATTTGCGTCAATGCAAATCATCACATCATTCCACAAAAAAAGGCCCCATATAGGGCCCTTTCCTTGAGTAACCATGGATCACAGACAATCCATATTATTTTACATCTTTTCCTGTCCACAGAGAGACACGTTCTTTAACCCAAACCGTAAATTGTTTCTCCATTTCAACTGCACCCGCTTTGTCCAAATCAGCCAGTAAAGCATCATAGGTTGCATCAAAGTTTGCTGGTGTAGTCAGAACAGCTTCCGGAATCCGTTTACGGATGATATCCTGCGTTTTCTGGAAAGTTACTTCATAATCTGTACCGGAAGGTACGGACATGTTATACGCTGCGCCCCAATCCTTAACTGGCAGATCTTCTTCAGCCGGATAGAACTCTTTCCAAGTCGTGATACCGTAAGCTTTCAGCGTTTCTTTCTCTGCAGCCGTGTAACCAGCTACAATCTGTTCAGGGAAGTTGGTTGTGTAGTAGTTATCCGTTGAATCTTTTACACCATCACCGTATCTTGCACTAAATACGTTGTACATCCCAATTCCTGTTTCCTTACTGAAATTAGAGTTGTCATTCGTTTTGCGGTCCTGAACGTCATCTGGAATCACGCGTTTACCATCTTCTACGTTGTAATGTTCACCTTCGATACCCCAGTTTCTCAGAACTTGTCCTTCATCGGAAGCAAGCCAATCCATGAATTTGATGATACGTACTGGATCTTTGGCCGAAGTTGTAATCCCGATGCCATAACCGTCAAATCCGGCTGGTTGGAACGTGTGATCCACAATCTCATCGTTAAGTGATACAGAGAAGTGAGCGTATGTGGCATCATCCTTACCCGATGATTTTAGCGCGTTCTCCGCTTCTTGATAGTTCCACTCTTGGTCAATCAGACCGAGGACACGGCCACTGGCAATTTTGGACTTGTATTGGTCATCCTTTTGAACAAATGCATCTTTGTCCAGTAGGCCTTCATTGTACATTTTATTCAACCAGCGGAAATATTCTCTTTCCTCTGGACGTTTGTAGTGCAGTTTTGCTTCATACGTTTCAGGGTCAATGTAATATTCACCATCATCCGGTGCACCTGTTGCCTGGAAAGCTGGATTCGTTACCGTGATCATGATCTTCCAATCATCTGCATTTAATGTCAATGGAATAGTTGGTTGACCATCAATGGTTGGATGTTTTTCATAATAGGCTCTGAGTACATTCTCGTAATCCTCAAGTGTCTTCACTTCAGGGTATCCGAGCTCTTTCAATACTCTTTGCTGAATTTCAAATCCACCTGTAGCGTCAAACGTAACATTATCGACACCCATATTGGTAGGAATCGTATATATCGCCTGATCTTCCAAACTGTATTTCAAACGGTTCATCTGTTCTCCATAGATTTTTTTCAGATTGGGAGCATGCTCCTCAATCAGATCCGTGAGATCCAGCATCGCGCCTGCATCCACAAGCTTAGATAAGTTACCTTTAGGGTAGATCATATCAGGAAAGTCACCACTGGCAGCCATTAGCGCAATCTTCTGGTTACCACCATCGTTTACATCATACTCTGCTTCAATTGTAACGCCTGTTTGCTCCGTGATCTTTTTACCAACAGCATCTTGCATCTTATTCCAGGTTGGACTAGCATCCGCCCCGAAGAATGTGACTGTGATCGGTTCGGTTCCGCTGGACTCCGAAGTCTCTTTGGTTCCCGAATTTCCGCAGCCAGCTGTAACCAACATTGCACTTGCGAGCATCAACATTGCAAACGTCTTGGGTGTATTGCCTTTCATTTTGCCTCTCATTGTCTGGTTCCCCCTATTATTTATGAAGGTTTTATCTGTATAACAGGCTTTATGCCTGAGGATACCACTTTTTTTGAATGCGCTTTCGGTACCGTTCATTCCGATGTGTTTACTAAAGCTGACGTTTCGATTCTGCAAAAAGAAAGATTCTTCTTCTAACAGACGTAAAACGTTTTCGGAAATGGAATAAACCGCTTACTGAAAGTGCTTACATGATAGATTATAGGCTATCCAACACCTTACGTCAACAATAAAAAAAGCCCTTTCTCAAGGGCTTTTTTCTCTATGAAAATCAATAGCTTTCTTGCTTGGTTTTCAAGCTTATTTCACATCTTTTCCAGTCCAGAGAGCTACACGTTCCTTGATCCAAACCGTGTATTGTTTCTCCATCTCTACTGCACCCGCTTTATCAAGTTCAGCCAAGAGACCATCGTATACGCTGTCGAAGTTTTCTGGTTTGGCAAGGATAGCCTCTGGAATACGTTTACGTACGATATCCTGTGTTTTTTGGAACGTTACGTTGTAATCCGTGTCAGAAGGTACAGGCATGTTATATGCTGCGCCCCAATCTTTCAATTTCAGATCATCTTCGGAAGGGTAGAAATCTTTCCAAGTTGTAATTCCATAAGCTTTCAATGTCTCTTTCTCTGCTGCAGTGTATCCAGCCTGAATCTGCTCAGGGAAGTTTGTTGTGTAATAGTTATCCGTAGCATCTTTCACTCCATCACCGTATCTTGCACTGAAGATATTGTACATACCCACGCCAGATTCTTTCGTGAAGGCAGAGTTATCATTGGTTTTGCGATCTTGTACATCTGCTGGAATAGTGCGTTTGCCATTCTCGACTTGGTAGTGTTGGCCTTCAACACCCCAGTTTCTCAGAACCTGACCTTCATCAGATGCAAGCCAATCCATGAATTTGATGATACGTACCGGATCTTTGGCCGAAGTCGTGATTCCGATACCATAACCGTCAAATCCGGTTGGTTGGAACGTATGATCCACAATATCCTTATTCAGGGACACGGAGAAGTGGGCATATGTTTTATCGCCACCGTTAGACGATTTCAAAGCATTCTCGGCCTCACCGTAGTTCCACTCCTGGTCGATTAGACCAAGTACACGGCCACTGGCGATTTTGGACTTGTATTGGTCATCCTTTTGAACAAATGTATCTTTGTCCAGCAGTCCTTCATTGTACATTTTGTTCAACCAACGGAAATATTCTTTTTCTTCAGGACGTTTGTAGTGGAGAACCGCTTCATAGGTCTCAGGATTGATATAATACTCACCATCATCCGGTCCACCCGTAGCTTGGAACGCCGGGTTCGTTACCGTGATCATGATTTTCCAGTCATCTGCATTCAATGTTAACGGGATAGTCGGTTGACCATCAATCGTTGGATGTTTTTCATAATACGTTCTCAGTACGTTCTCATAGTCCTCAAGCGTTTTTACTTCAGGGTAGCCGAGTTCTTTCAATACTCTTTGTTGAATTTCGAATCCGCCCCTAGCGTCAAACTCAACGTGATCTACACCCATATTCGTCGGGATCGTGTAAATGGCTTGATCTTCCAAACTGTATTTCAGACGGTTCATCTGATCACCATAGATTTTTTTCAAGTTGGGAGCATGCTCCTCAATCAGATCGGTCAGGTCCAGCATCGCGCCTGCATCCACAAGCTTCGACAAGTTGCCTTTAGGATAGATAATATCAGGGTAATCACCACTGGCAGCCATCAAAGGAATCTTTTGGTCGCCACCATTATTCACATCATACTCAGCTTCAATTGTAACTCCCGTTGCCTTGGTAATCTCTTGACCGACAGCATCCTTCATGTTATTCCAGTTTGGACTCGCGTCTGCACCAAAGAATGTAAAGGTTACTGGACTGGTTGTGTCTCCGGAATCAACCGGCTTTTCTGAAGCGTTACTTCCTCCTCCATTGCTGCTGCATCCTGCTGTAATTGCAAGAGCACTGGCTAACAGAAGCATTGCGAATGTTTTTGGTGTTTTGCCCTTCATGTGTAATCCCCCTTATGGATATAATGAAGCTGTATATTTGTATAACAGGCTGACCTGCACATACCGTGACCAGATGAAACAAATGTAATTTTCTTGTTTTTATAACATTAGAAGCGTTTTCTTAAAATAAAAAATGTTCTTCTCTTACCTTTTTCCTCTTCATTCCCGCAAGTATTTACTTTGAGAATCAGGTATCTGTCACGTGATGCACAAGAAAATGTAAGTGCTTTCATACTTGAATAATAATCGCTCCTATATCCCTTGTCAATAGTGAATTTATAAAATTGAAAACGTTTTTTAGAAAACGTTTTAGATAAAAAAAGAACCCAGATATTCTGGGTTCTTTTTCGTTTTAGATTTGAATTGCTAATCATTTATTTAGCCTCTTCACCGCTCCACAATTGAACACGGTTTTGAACGAGTTCTGTATATTGTTTCTCCATATCCTCTGCTCCTGCTTGGTTCACTTCTGCAATCATGCCGTCATAGATCGCATCAAACTGTTCAGGAGTACTCAGAATGGCTTCCGGGATACGTTTCCGGATGATATCCTGTGTTTTCTTGAAGATAACGTTGTAGTTGGAGTCACCTGGTGTTGGCAGATTGTATGCTGCTCCCCATGGTTTGATTGGGAACTCGTCTTCACTCGGGAACAGATCTTTCCACGTCGTAGCACCGTAAGCTTTGAGTGTTTCTTTCTCTGCATCGGAATATGCTGCCACGATCTGTTCAGGGAAATTCGTAGTGTAGTAGTTATCCGTTGAATCCTTCACACCGTCTCCATAGTGACCAGACATATTGGTGTACAGTCCAATACCCGTTTCTTTCTGGAATACGGCTGCATTATTGGTTTTCTGATCCAGAATGTCGGCAGGAATGACACGTTTGCCGTCCTTCACTTCGTACTGTTTGCCCTCAATTCCCCAGTTCATCAGCACTTGCCCTTCTTCAGAAGCCAGATAATCGAAGAATTTGATCGTACGAACCGGGTCAGGATTCGATGTTGTAATCCCTACACCCCAACCGGATACAAAACCAGGGTCTTGGTAGGCATGATCCTTGATATCCTCGGACAGGGTTACCGGGAAGTGTGAATACGTTGCTTCATCCTTGCCCGCAGATTTCAGTGCATTTTCTGCATCGGAATAACCCCAATCCTGGTCAATGACACCCAGAACACGTCCACTTGCAATTTTGGATTTGTATTGGTCTGTTTTCTGGATGAAGCTGTCCTGATCAAGCAGTCCCTCATTGTACATATGGTTCAACCAGCGGAAGTACTCTTTTTCCTCTGGACGTTTGTAATGCAGACTTGCTTCATATGTCTCTGGATCGATGTAGTATTCACCGTCATCCGGAGCTCCTGTTGCCTGGAAGGCAGGGTTCGTTACGGTAATCATGATTCTCCAATCATCCGCGTCCAGTGTTAACGGGATCGTTGGCTGACCATCAATTGTTGGGTGTTTCTCTTTGTACGCCTTCAATACATTCTCGTAATCCTCAAGTGTACGCACTTCCGGGTATCCGAGTTCTTTCAGTACACGGTGCTGAATGCCAAATCCACCACCTGCATCAAAGTATTTTTGGTCTACCGCATAATACGTTGGCAGCACATAAATAGCCTGATCCTCATTACTGTATTTCAACCGGTCCATGTAATTACCATACAGCTTCTTCAGATTGGGAGCATATTGGTCGATCAGATCTGTCAGATCGAGCATTGCTCCGGCATCCACCAGTTTGCTGAGTTCTCCTTTGGGGGAGACGATATCCGGATAGTCTCCACTCGCCGCCATTAAGGATATTTTATCCTGACCACCACTAACGGCAAATTCACCGTTAAGGGTTATCCCTGTTTTTTCCGTAAGGACTTTACCTACTTCATCCTTCATGCCATTCCAGTTCGGACTGGGGTCAACGCTGAAGAATTCAAAAGTAAGTGGAGTTGTCTCTGCGCTTGTATCCTTGAACGACGTATCACTGCCGCTTCCTCCACCGCAACCTGCGAGTAAAGACATTGCAAGCACTGGTGCCAGTGCAATCTTCATTTTGGAACTTGCCATAATGGTAATCCTCCCTGTTTCATATGTCTGTTTGTCCGGGACTTTTTTGTCCCTGTCTATAGCTTCATGAATACCACACCGCAGCCCTATACGGTGAAGCGCAGACCAAATGGCTGCGCTTCGGGTATCCTGATGCTTCATTTGTAGATGTACGGCCGCTCTATTTGGCAGCCTGTACCCAATTGTTTAACCTTTTACTGCGCCCAGTGTCATACCACCAACAAAGTACTTCTGAAGGAATGGATATACAATGAGGATTGGAACCGTTACAACGATTGTAATCGCCATTTTGATCGATTCCGGTGAAATCTGTGTCATTTGCTGCGCCATATCATTGGCATTTCGTCCAGCACCTGAGCCCTGCTGTGTACTTTGCAATACTTTCATCAGCTCATATTGGAGCGTGGTCAAATGTGCCTTTGAACCATTATACAGGTACGTATCGAACCACGCATTCCATTGACCTACAGCCAGGAACAATGCGATGGTAGCAAGCACTGGTTTACACAGTGGCAAGATGATTCTGTAATAGATTGTAAAGTCATTCGCTCCGTCCAGCTTCGCGGATTCCTGCAATGAGTATGGCAGGCCATCAATGAATGAACGGATGATGAACACGTTAAATGCACTGATCATGCCAGGCAATACATATACCCAGAATGTACCGATCAGGTTCAAGTCACGCATCAGAATGTACACCGGAATCAGACCACCGGAGAAATACATCGTGAGCGCGAGCGTTGTGGAAACAAATTTTCTAAGTCCAAAATCAGGTCTGCTCAGTGTAAAGGCGATCATGGATGAACTGATCAATCCGAGCACGGTACCTACAAGTGTACGCAGAATGGAGATCTGCAAACCTTGTAACAATCCATCATATTGGAAAATCGTTTTGTAGTTCTGTAAAGTGAATTCGCGAGGCCACAAGTAAATTCCGCCACGTACTGTATCTGTCGAGTTATTGAGTGAGATGGCTAGTACGTTAAGGAATGGATAAAGTGTTACAACCAGCACCATGGTCATCGCGAGGATGTTGAATATATCGAACAGTTTATCGCCCCGAGTAGCATTGAATGCTTTGTTCGCCATAATGTCGTCCCCTCCCTACATGATGCTTTCTTTAGTGAATTTTTTGAACAAGCCGTTCGCAGTAAACAGAAGGATGATACTGACAACGGAGTTGAATATACCTATGGCTGTACCATACGAGAATCGTCCCATATTCAAACCATAATTGAGCGCGTATAGATCAAGTACTTCCGAGTAGTCTGTGACCAGACTGTTGCCAAGCAAGAACTGCTTCTCGAAACCGATACTGATAAGATGTCCAATTGACATGATGAAAAGTACGGAAATCGTGGTCCGTATGCCAGGCAGCGTAATATGCCACATCTGTCTCCAGCGGTTGGCTCCATCTACACGGGAAGCTTCATACAGCTCATTGTCGATACCTGTAATCGCCGCCAGATAGATGATGGCATTCCAACCGGTTTCCTTCCACATATCTGAAGCGGTTACAATGTACCAGAACAAGTTCCCCTTCGCCATGAATTGGATCGGCTGGTCGATAATGTTCAGCCCTACCAATAGATCATTGATAATCCCTCCATCGGTGGAGAGCATCTTCGTAATGATCCCGGCTACAACAACCCAGGATACAAAGTGAGGCAGATATGATACCGTTTGCACGGCACGTTTGAAGAACATGCCTCTCATTTCATTCAGGAGAATAGCGAAGAATATCGGTACGATAAAACCGACAACCAGTCCCATCAAGCTCATTGCAAGCGTATTACGAAGTACCAGATAGAAACGATCATCACTGAACAGCTCTACAAAGTGTTTAAAACCAACCCACTCTTGATCACCAAACGATCTGGCAGGTTTATAATTTTGGAAAGCCATCGTCCATCCCCATAGTGGCAGATAGTTAAATACGAAAACCCAAGCTACGAATGGCAATGACATGAGATAGAGATATTTCTGCTGTTTCATTCTGTCCCAAATTCCGTTCCGCCGATTCTTTAAAGGCGGTTTGGGGTCACTGCTTCTGTTCGCGGAAGCGGATTTTTTTGTTAGCGTTTCCATCTCCGTTCCCCCTCCTCTGTTTTATAAAATAATCATACTCGATAGAGCGTTTTCAAAATACCATCTGGATTTTAGAGAAAATCATATAAAAATTAGATATAGGCATATATAATCAGACATTAATTCGTTAAAATCAGTGATAAATTCAACCTTTAGATGCATTAAAAGCAATATAAAGGTAAATAATATCTAAAGTGGTAAATATCGAAAACGTTTTATGGTAATCGTTTACTTCAATTACATGGCATACAAAAAGGACCCTTTCGGGTCCCTCTGATTACAATGTAAACTGAATGGTTTGCAGTTTAACGATCCTGAGTAATTGCGCTACTGATATGGAGGTTGCTGGACGGAATTGATCTCCATTCAGATACGCAAGTATCTCCTGAAATAAGTAGGCGGCTTCCGGACGCTTCATTAAAGCCAGATTGGCAAACGGAAGTGAGGATATCAAAATCTTGCCCTTCCCTACTTTTGCCTCAAAGGCATACGCGAGTCGTTTGGCCCGATGGAAATGGTCCACCACTTCGATCAGCGGCTCCACCCCGGGCAACGTATCCAAACATATCGCTGGTGTTCCGTTCACCAAGTGATACCAATGCCAGTCCGAAGCCCCATCATGCGGGAAGGAGCCTAGTAGTGCTAGCCGATCTCTCAGATACATGCCCATCGTTGCACCAGGCTGCGTAGCAAACATCAGGTAATTCCAGAATACAGGCAGATACTTGGTCTCCACTGAATCATATAACCCTTCTGCGGTTGGCTGTAGCCAAACACTCCCCCCGTTGACCACATAATCAACGACATTGGGTGTTAACGACTGAACGATAACCAAGTCAATCTCCCGATTTTTCAACAACTGAAATCCATCGATTCGATCTACGCAATCATCATGCGCTTCACCCAGGAATGGCTTCATCTCTGCCACGGTATTCCAGAACCGATTCGAACCCGGATGAGACTGATAAAAAGGAAACGACCAGCCATGCCATACATTCGCTACAGTTCTGTCCAAATCGCCTGATATCAGCTCCGCTTCGATCCGAAAAGCTGCTGCCCCTTCATGAGGAGCGGTAGCGACGATGCTTCCCAGTGACATGACAGACCCACATTGGATATCTCCGGTCTTCCACGCCCCTTCAGTAAGTATCACATCATCGCTTATTAACCTCCACTGAATGACCGCGTCCTCAAGCGGCTCCTTACCGTAGTGAGAGATGCGTACATCGACATGAATGGGTTCTCCGGCGTAAAATGTACGCTCCTTGCAGCTTAACAACAGCACCACATCTGCGTTGAAACGCATGAATTCTTCTGGTGTTGTAATGCCTTTGTCATCCCAAAATATATCCAGAATGCCCGTCGTAGCATGTCCCTGCCCTGGAAAATCGCGAATGTCCAGAAGCTGTACGCCCGCAGCGTCCGGTGTTCGCCGAATCCGCTCCATGGCTTCTTTTAAGGAACGTACCAGATGGGTACCACTGACCTGTTGAAAATGCTCCAGGTCCTCCATCATGCCTTTGTTTGTTAACGATTCTTCGATCGGTTGTAACCAGCTAGGACGCAATACGCCAGTATACTTGGCTCGCTCTTGGGGACGCACATACATCGTGTATTGTGCATGTTCGTGCCCAATGACGGGATGCTCCGCAAGCCGGGTGACTGCATGATAATCCAGCGTGGTATCCGGTACAGCAGAATATGCGGATTCCAACGGGGGATGCCAGTTCAAAGACTGAATATAATAATCACCTTCCCGCCCTAGCGCCGGAAGCTGTCCAAAACCTGTATTGTCCGTATATAACCGGGTAGGGTCCATATCCCTTGCCCTCGATACCCATGCATTAAGTTCAGGATGGCCATTCGGACCAATAAGCTCATTCCCCATGGAGAACATGACGAATGAAGGATGTCTATGCAGCGACTGAAGCAACCCATCCAGTTCTTGTGTCAGATAGGACAATACTTCAGCTGGCGCAGACTGATCCGATTGCTCAAAGAAACGAGACCAATGGGGAAGTTCTGCCTGTACCAGCATGCCCGCTTCATCAGCAGCATCCCAGAAAGGCTCCGGCGCGCTCCACCCATGCAGTCGGACATGATTGAAGCCATACGATCTGGCGACTCGAAACTGCTGAAGATAGTGCTCCTTGTCCCATACGGGATAACCCGTCAGTGGAAAAATACAGCAATCGACGTACCCGCGCAGATACACCGGTGTTCCATTCAACTCAAGCTGCTTCCCGTTTGCTGCAAAGGAGCGTACACCAAATGATTGCTCCAGCCGATCCAGTTCCTGTTCACCGTCATGCAGACGGATCACAGCCTTGTATAATTCAGGGGATTCATCCGACCATCTTGCAATAGACTTCTCTGTTCCAAGTTCCAATCGCCACTGTTCTATTAAAGCGTTGCTTTCAGTTAAACCTGCTGAGCTTATATCCACATGTGCTAGAACACTCAGATTTACATTACAACTATATCGATCAAGCCATGTGCCGTCCGGATGCTGGATATCCACATGTAATTGCATCGATCTAACTGATTCATTTGCGGGAGCGCTTACAGTACAATCAACCAGAATGGTTCCGTTTTCAGCATCTGGTTGAATACGTAACGTCTGTAATCGGCATGGGGGCAGACAGTCCAGATAAACACCACCCGTGATTCCACCCCAGGCTGTGGCCGTATGCAATGAATGAATATGGCTACCCGCCAGCGGAAGTTTCATCGTATTATCCACGCGGATCTCCACACGATTCACTTCTCCCTGCTTCACCAGAGAGGTAACATCCCACTTCTGTTGATTCACCAGACTATCCTGCTGCCCGGCATACTGTCCATTGATCCAGAGATTCGTTGTCCATCGGACACCTTCCAATCTGAATACATAGTGGCATCCGGGATCGTCTGATGGAACATGAACATCCTGAGCATACCAGGCTGAGCCTTCATATTCGCGTACCTTGGTCCAGGTATCGAGCCTTTCGTATTCAGGCTCATCTCCGTATCCTTGCTCTTCCCATGAACCGGGAATCTGAATGGTCTCCCATGATGTATTTTCACACTGTGAAGGCGGTGATATCTCTTGTTCAACGAGTTTATCGGACTCCAGATCCAAACAAAACTGCCATGTTCCATTTAAGTTCAATGTATGACGTACAGCGCCTATATCAGACAATTTCATATCGTATAGCCATCCCTTCATCTGGATTCTTGTAAATCCAGTCTAAAATGTAAAGCATTCCGTGACCATTGCTTATCATGGGAAGTGCATGGACAATATGATGAATCTGGAAATTTCTCAGGAATACCGAAAACGTTTTACACAATAGGCAAGGGCAAGGCCCAGCACTCCAACTTATTCCTCGTTTATATCCGTAGCCGTTCCTTTAATTGATGATTGGGTTCTAGCCTGTTTGTAAGCGGAAGGGGATTCCCCTACATATTTCTTGAACTTACCGTGGAAATAGTCCACATTTGCATACCCCACTCTCGCCGCAACCTGATGGACCTTTAGTCCTTCGTCCAGCAATTCCTTGGCCTTTTCCATACGAACCTTGTCCAGAAATGCATTGAAATATTCTCCAGTATGATTCTTGAACAACTTACCCAAGTAACTGCTGTTATAGTTAAATACCTCAGCAAGTACCTCCAGCTTGAGATTTTCGCCAGGGTTACGTTGGATAAATTCAATCATCTGTTTCAATACAGTATCCTTGCTCCCCCCACCCATACGTTGAATAAGCCTATTAAAATGTTCTGCTGCTATGACTTTGAGATCAGACATCGTAAATTGATGATAGACTTCATTAATCAAAACCGAATGTTCCTGCATAATGGAGTGCATATGTTGATTCGTGGCTGCAAGCTTGTTGAACGCTAGGGAGAACACCTGTGAGAAGGCAGTTTTGATCGCTTGCTCTGTTCGGTGATATGGAACCAATCGCTCTTCCATCTCACCCAGTACTCGCATAACTGACTCACTGCTACGGATGTCTAACGCATAATACAGCTTGTCCGCGAGTTCGTCCTCAACTGGTTCATGTGTTCCGTCCACAGCTTCAGCTCCCGGCTTAACAACGCCTTTGCCTTCGCTATCTTCAGTCCAAAGAATGATGCGTTTCTCCGTGAACAAGAAGCGTTCACCGAGTGTACGATTCGCCTGCGTGTATGACCGCGCAATTTCAGAAGTGGAATGTACGGGTTCACCTGCAGCACCATACATGTGGACCTCCCATTCTCCCAGAAGTCCTTCCAGCTCATCATAAAGAATGCGTGCAGATGACTCGGATGTGATTGTTTCCTTGCTTAACAACCCCAGACCGGAATGGAACGAGAATACGATGCCTCGGTCTTTCTGGTCAAATGCTTCAATCAGTTTGCGTTTCATAACACTTCCCCGTTGCAGATCGGGGGCCGCATGCATCTCAAGCAGCACGATCTGATAGTGAGGCCAGTGCAGACCCAGGCTGTCTTCTTCCATACTGCCTGCACCCTCCAGACTGTCAAAGAGTAAAGCCTCGATCTGGTGCTCCAGATAGACAGTATCTTCACCAGCTTGACGTGCCATTGTCTCCCGTTCACGGGTCAGGATCGTAGCAATCCGCTCCAGTTCACTAATAATCTCATCTTCATCCACCGGTTTGAGCAGATAACCATCTACACCAAAACTGATGGCTTTCTTGGCATAATCAAAATCTGCATAACCGCTCAATATCAAAAAGTGCGAATCCGGATGATTCCGGCGCACTTCTTCAATCACATCCAGCCCGGTCATACCGGGCATGCGAATATCAATAATCGTCAGGTCAGGCTCCAAATCCTCAAACCGGGAGATGGCCTCACGCCCGCTGGCAGCTGTAGCGATGACCTGGAATCCGTATTTTTCCCAATCAATAATGGTTGTCAGTCCCTCACGTATGCTCGGTTCGTCATCCACCAAAAACACTTTATACATGTTGGTCCCCTCCTGCTGGCAAAGTGAAAGAAACCTCTGTTCCTTCCCCATATACACTCTTAATCTGTAATCCATATGGCTCCCCGTACGTCAATGTTAAGCGTTGATGTACATTACGCATGCCGATCCGGCTCTTCTCCTGTTCCTCGGGTCCACAGATAAACTGCATCACCTCAGCCAGTCGTTCTGGCGTTATGCCTGCACCATTGTCATCCACACGAATCCGCACAATGTTCTCTACTAAACGAATACTTATATGAACACGGACTGTACCCTCTTTGTTCTCCAGACCATGGACAATCGCATTCTCAACCAAGGGTTGAATAATGAGAGGCGGAATGTACATCTTCTCCACCTCGGGATCGATATGAATCTGGAATGCAAGGCGGTCGCCGTAACGGAATTTTTGAATTTCCAAATAGGAACGTACCATTTCAAGTTCAGCCCGGAAGGTTGTTTTTCCACTGCCAATCTCCAGACTCTTGCGCATCAGCTTGCCCAGTAGTCTGACGATGTTGGCAATCTCTGCTTCTCCCTTAATATGCGCTTTCATCCGAATGGACTCCAGTGCATTAAACAAGAAATGTGGATTGATCTGGCTCGCCATCATTTTCAGTTTAATCTCTTTTTGGGCGATTTCCAATTGATTGTTCTGTTCTGTCGCTTCTACCACCTGCGTCATGAGTTCATTGATACTTTTCACCATATAGTTGAACTGTCGTGATAGTTGTCCAATCTCATCGTTTCCATCAATCCGCGAAGTCACGTTCAGGTCACCTAATGCCAGCTTGTTGAGATGTTTACTCAGCCGGAGCAATCGGTTCGAAGTGAGGAACGAGATGATATATACAAATAATAGGGCAATGACCAGCACCAGTATAATAAAAATCATGCCGATCAAGCTGACAGTGTTGGCGTCCTTGACTATATTTTTGGTGGCAAAAACCGAAATCACCTTCAGGCTGTTCATACTCGATCCAGGGCCCAACTCATCAATAACAATATTAGATGGTTCCCCCCGGAAATCACCCTCTATGGTGCCTTTTGCCTGATTCTGCAGATCGACACCAAAATCAAGCTCATCCAGCGTTTTACCTACGAGCTCGGTATTCTTGGCTGCAACCACATAACCCTGCTCGTCCGTAATCATCGTCTCAAACTGTTCCTGACGCAACAATCCATTCAGCTCATCCTGATTGATCACAATCATCAACACGCCCTCTGTCCGATACTCGGCAAAAGGTACTTTGCGCACCAGGCTGAGCTTGTGTACAGGATTATCTTCCTTGTCCGGAATGTAGAACCACCCGATGCTGGTTGTTTTCAGTGCCTGTTGGTACCAATAACTCTCTTCAGTCTGCTTGTCTACCGGGATGAATTCGAGGTTGTTTATCAATGTTGGGTTAGTTGAGTAAAAACGAATGCCTGCTATCTCACGGTACAAACGCCTGTACTCCTGAAAGTCTTTGTATGCAAGATACGCTGAGGTTAACTCCACAACGCTCTTGTACCGCTTATTCACGATCTCCTTGAGATCCGCATTAAACATTAAAAGATTGGATATATCGGTTGGTACACGTAACATGGTTGCCGTCTGGCTCTTGATCTTGTCCACATTGATGATCGTCTGTCCTATTGCATTGTCCAGGGCTTGCTGGCGAAAATAACTGGTCACAGCAAGACCAACAATCAGGACCGGAATCATGACAACCAGTACATAGGAAATGAGCAATTTATGCTTTAATTTGAGATTATTGGTGGTTCGTATCAGCCTTTTAAACATGTCTGCACCTTCCGTCATCTGTATAAGCGCTTACATATAAACAGCAGGATCAGGATGTACTGTCCTCAGAATTAATCATACCACATAACCGCCAGAATTCGGATTGTCATTGCAATGGGTACTATATTGCCAGGCAACAAGCCAGCCTAACCTCTAACAAAAGAGGCCGCCACTAACATGGCGACCGGGCTTACGGAATTATTTTCTACTGACAGAAGTTTAGTGACTCCTAGATGGGCGAAATCCCTGTTGATGGGTTAGAAAAGCCAAAAAAGGCACTCCCACGATTGGAAGTGCCTCTCAGTATAGAATCTGCTCGTGTGTTATTAAGGACGAGGTGTACTTACCCCATTGAGGATCAGTTTAGGATGAATATCGGCGTTCAGCGAAGCGGAAACTGCACAATATTTTTCCTCAGCCATCTGGATGGCTTTCCAGATGCGATAATCCGGGATATCCCCATCGACTTTGAAGATCAGATCAATGGATGTGAACCCTTTAGGCATCTCTTCACTGCGTGTGCCTTGCGCTTCAATCTCAATCGACTCAATTTTGTCCAGGAAAGCATCCAGAATCATTGTAATATCGATTCCCATACAGCCCCCGAGACCAGCCAGTAACAATTCCATCGGGGTTGCACCCTTGCTGTCACCTCCATAAGCAGCAGTGGCATCCATGCCAACAGCGTAGCCAGAGGGTCCTTCGGAAGTAAACGCGCGTTTGCCTTTCCATACGGTTGTTACATTCATGATGTTATCCTTCTTTCTCACAATAGTTTAAGTTCAAGCGAAAAAGGTTTGCACTTGCCACTCCGATGACAGAATAACCTTCCGATCGCTGTTATCCCCAGATTTTTTTGATTCCCTTCTTCAAGGGAAAAATCAGGGGATAAAGGCGCACGCTCCGCTTCTTCAGGTTTCTTCTGTCCTCTCCGTTCTTGTGCAAAAAATTTAGTTGAACTGATATCGTTAACGACCTTAAATACCCGCTCAGGGTACGTTCGTTCTTCCGATCGCTGTTATCTTCATCAAAATTCAGTTATCTGCTGCAAGAAACGACGTGTCCGTTCCTGGGTCGGATGTTCAAAAAAAGCTTGTGGACTTGCCTCTTCCACAATTGATCCATCCGCCATAAAGACGATTTTGTTCGCCACATTACGGGCAAACTTCAATTCATGTGTCACGACCAGCATCGTCATGCCTTCCTCTGCCAGCTCCTTCATGACGGAAAGCACCTCTCCGACCAGCTCAGGATCAAGGGCAGAAGTGGGTTCATCAAACAGCATCACTTCCGGCTCCATTGCAAGTGCACGTGCAATGGCTACCCGCTGCTGTTGTCCACCAGACAATCGGGATGGATACGCATCCTGCTTATCCGACAAGCCGACCCGATCCAGAAGAATCCGGCCGCGTTCAGCCGCTTCGTCACGCTTGATTTTTTTTACCGTAACGAGACCTTCCATCACATTACCCAGCACTGTCTTGTGCGGATACAGATTGAATTGCTGGAATACCATGCCGGTCTGGCGACGAATCTCCAGTACCCGGGCACGCTGGACTCGCAGCGGATCTGCACTGTTAACCACAATGCCGTTCACTTCAATCTGTCCTCCAGACAACTCTTCCAGCCCATTCAGACAGCGCAGCAAGGTACTTTTGCCTGAACCACTTGGGCCGAGCAATACAACAATATCTTTGGCATCGACATGAAGATCGATGTTCGTAAGTACTTCATTTTTCTGAAAACGTTTGGTAAGTCCGGTTGTTGTAATCATCGGTTCTCTCCTCCCATCAGTAAGCCCGAGCCAGCCGGCGCTCCACTTGTTCCAGAATGGCCGAGAAGCCGATACTCATAATCCAGTAGATCACACCGATGGCCAGATAAAAAGGCATATTCAATGCATATTGTGATACCAGTAGCTGTGCTGAACGCAACAACTCGGTAACACCGATGGCCGCCACAAGTGATGTTTCCTTCAGCATGCCAATGAAGGTGTTCCCCATCGGCGGAATCGCAATGCGCACAGCCTGCGGGAAGATAATCCGTCTCATCGCTTGAGCCGGAGTCATTCCCGTTGCGTATGCAGCTTCTGTCTGTCCTTTTGGTACAGCCTGAATGGCTCCACGGAAGGTCTCTGAGAGAAACGCACCTGCATTCAGACTCAGTCCCAGACAGGCAGCCGTGAGTGATCCCAAGGTCACTCCATAATCGACCAATCCGTAATAAATAACGAATAATTGCACCAGCAGCGGGGTTCCCCGCATGATGGATACATAAAACCTTGCGATCAACCTAAGCCACATCGGTCCCTTCAGACGAGCAATCGCAACAAGCACCCCGATGATGAACGCAAAAAACATGGAGATCACAGTTACATACAGCGTATAGTAAGCCCCCTTCAGAAAGAAGGGGATATTCTCAAATACCAGTTCCATGGGTCAAATCTTCCCTTCGCCTTGCAGGTTCATTATTGCGCAGGCTCTTCACCAAACCATTTTTTGAAAATGGTATTGTACGTGCCATCATCTTTCATGCCTTTGAGAGCATCATTCAGTGCTGCTACGAGTTCCGGATTGTCTTTGCGAACAGCAATACCTGCCTGGTCACTCTTAATAGCTTCACCTACAGCTTTGATATTAAAGCCATTGGCATCCACAATCGGTTTCAGAGCATACATATTGTTAATTGTTGCGTCAATCCGCCCAGCATTCAGATCTTTGAGTGAAGAGATGACATCGTCATAGGTTTTAATCGTGAAGTCTCCCACTTTTGGCAACACTTCATTACGCAGATATGATTCATCATTTGTACCCAGACCTACGCCAATCGTCTTCCCTTTGAAGTCTTCCAGCTTGGTAATATCGTTATTGTCTTCTTTTACAATAATTTTAACTTGGTTCGTAATATACGGTTCACTGAAATCCAGTACTTTCTTACGATCATCGGTAATCGTCATTTGGCTGATAATGGCATCAAGCTTCTTCGCTTGCAGACTTGGTGTCAGACCGGAGAACTCTTGGGATACAAATTCAACCTCTACACCCAGACGCTTCGCAACTTCACGTGCGATATCGGCATCGTAGCCGTCCATTTCTTTCTTATCGTTCAGGAAGTTGTACGGTGCGTATGTGCCCATCATGCCCACTTTGATAACGCCAGCAGACTTGATCTGCTCCAATTCATTGCTTGCCTGTGCACCATTTGTGCTTCCACCATCTGTTGCTTTACTTCCACAAGCACTAAGTACCAGCACGGTCATCAGCAGAATTGCTGTCAAAGACCAGCCTTTACGAGTTTTCGATCCATATGTTTTGTTCATTACGTTAACTTCCTCTCAGTCGTGTATTAATCTGGGTGTACATTTGGTTACTTTATTGTGACTAAACCGCAGTTGTACCCATTATTCCCTGCTATTTGTTTAATCATGTGAATCTTATGTGCCTAACAGTCCGTAAAACTCAAAGCTTGCTGCCTCAGCTGCCAGCGATGAAGCTGTCATGGCTGAGAATTTGCTGTGCAACTCATCGGAACCGAACAACCAGCGTGATATCATGCCTTCAATCATGCTTACCAATAACGCTGCTCGAAGAGGTACATCCATGCCCTTAGGCAACATGCCGAGTTCAATGGCTCGTTCCATATTGTGACGAAACGCAGTTTCGACAGCATTACGTGTCTCCTCAACCAGGCGTTGTACGGATTCTTCTGTCACGATGCCTTTGAGCAACAGTTCCATAAAATAGCGATTCTGCGCGGCAAACAAGAACAAGTCAGTGAACAGCCTTTCCGATGCTTTCACCATATCTTCTACCGATCCTGCATCCTTGCGGTACCCTTGTCCGATCGCCTCAAGCAACTCCTCCTTGCCCGTTAAGACAATCTCCGAAGCAATGGCTTCTTTACTCTTGAAGTGCCAGTAGAACGTCCCTTGCGCCACACCAGCCTCGCGGACGATATCGGAAATTTTCGTCTGATGGTAACCTTGGGTTGCAAAACGCTCCATCGCTATGCGTATTATTTGGTCCCGGCGTTCTTCACCGGGTTCCAAACCGTTAATTTTGGTCATTCATGTAACCCTCCCGATTGATCAGTCAGTCAGTTAAGTTATATCCTATGGGATAACTAGGTTTTTGTCAATATAGTTTTAAACAAATGGTTACAAGCATAAGTTGAAGTTGAGTGCATTTGTGATCATAATAGGTGATAGCCTTGTTCAAATGAACAGGCATGGTCAAGCAGGACAGCCTGTGCTGTCACCTGCATTTCAAGGAGGAAGAGAATTGGACATTATATCATCCATTATTATGGGCATCATCGAAGGTTTGACTGAGTTTTTGCCCGTGTCCTCTACTGGACACATGATTCTGACTGCCCACTTGCTGGGTTTATCGGAGGACAACGAGTCAGTCAAAACGTTTGAGGTGGTTGTTCAACTCGGGGCTGTACTTGCTGTTGTTGTACTGTATTGGAACAAATTCATTGATATGTTCCGCTTCACCGGAGGGAGCAGACCTTACTCCCGTCGCCTCAATCTGGGACATATCTTCCTGGCGATGGTTCCTGCCGTAGTCATCGGACTTGTATTCCGCGACTGGATCAAAGCACATTTGTTTGGTCCGGAAACAGTGCTGTACAGTCTCGTTATAGGTGGTATATTGATGATCGTGGCCGAACGCTGGAGCCGGAAGAGTGGACGGATTACTACCCATGATGTCGATGATATTTCCTACAAACAGGCATTCGCGGTGGGTATATTTCAGATCTTGGCATTGTGGCCAGGCTTCTCCCGTTCCGGGTCAACGATCTCAGGCGGTCTCTTTGCAGGGGTAAGCCGTGTAGCCGCTGCGGAGTTCACATTCCTCGTGTCTGTGCCAATTATGATTGGTGCTACGGGATATGACCTGTACAAAAGTATCGATCACCTGAACGGCAGTGATTTCCCAATCTTTGCGATTGGATTCATCGCTGCTTTCATCGTCGCCATGCTTGCGATCAAGACGTTCCTGTCCATTTTGAAAAAATTGAGCCTGACCGTCTTTGCTGTGTATCGCTTTGTCTTGGCAGCCGTGTTCTTTATTATTTTGATGTAAGCATTACAATTCAAGTAATTAGACAGGCAAAATCAATGGCGGCCTCACGTTCCCTTGGGAAGCGAGGCCGCCATATTTTATATTCTGAACTATGTTTCTGTTGCTTCACGATTCTGTTGCTGCTCCAAAGACAGGAATATCCGTAATTAGAAGAAGCCTGATTCTTCATTACTTCCTTCTTTAGTGGGTTGGATCATTGGTGATGCCGACTAGGTTTATTATGTATCATGGACAACCATATTTATGTTCACTTCTGAAAGGCAGCCTGTCTAATACCACTCTTTTACTTGAAAGTTCCGGTGTTTCTTTCGATTCTTTAATCTCTCACGCAGATTATATCTATTCTCCTTTTGTTCCTGCAGCAATTGCTTCACCCCGATCATCAACAATCGGTACCTTCGGTCATCATTGTGACTTAATTGGTGCATTTCTTCAAAAATTTCATTCTTCATACGGATCTTGTTCACTCCAAATATTCAGTTTGTTCTCACAGTATACATGGGAGCACTGAACAAATTCTAAACAAGCGTTGTTTCTCAACTTCAGTTATTCAAATGCACATCATGCAGACTGGAATGAAACAGAAAAACCCCTTCCGTCGCAGGACAAGAAGAGGTCTCTTTAGCTAGGTTAATTAAATAAACTGCTGATGCCTTCGTACACTTAAACTTTGGATTCAAGCGTCTCCAGATACTCGGAGATCTGAGCAGGTGTTTTAGCCCATTTGCTATGCAGATGTGCGATTTTCTTGCCGTTCTGGAAGACGAGCAGGCTTGGAATACCGCGTACACCATTCTCTTCAGCAAATGGCTGGAACTTTTCTGCATCCAGGGCATAGAAGGTTTTGTCCGCATGTTGGTCGATAACATCCCCGATAAAACGATCCAGGTTTTTGCAATCCGGACACCAGGTTGTATCAAATTTAATGACGGTAAAACCATCAGAGTTGATTGTATCCAAATATTGCTGTTCACTTTGAATTCTTTCCATATGTCTTCTCTCCCTTATATGTTCCTTTTTTGGCTGATCTTCATTGTACCTCGTATGGTTACAATTGAAAATAGGCTTAATAGAGTTAACGATGCTGCTTGTACAGATTAGCGGGACTGAGTTCTCGTATTTCCTGAATTTCAGCAGCGGTGAGTTCAGGCGAATTCGAAGCAGCAATATTGTGCAGTAACTGTTCTTTTGAACTGGCACCAGGGACAACTGCTGCTACGGCAGGATGGGATAACGCGTAGCGAATAGCTGTCTGAGCCATACTGCGTTGGTCTGTAACAAGACGACTTAGCCCTTGCCGAATGGTATATAGTTGCTCTGGCGTATAGTCCAGATAACCTTTGTCTGCCTTGGCAGATCCGGAATCGGCAAGCACTCCGCTAGCTACGGGCCCACGGGCAATTACGCTGATCCCCTTTTGTTCCAATAAAGGCAGCACTTCTTCTTCCGCTCTGCGGTCAGCAATGCTGTACTGGTTCATCACACTGACGATGGATGCCCTCTTTACATACTCCCGAATGACATTGGGACGAATGGAGGAAATTCCGTAATATCGGATAAGTCCTTCCTTCTTTAGTTCCTCAAACGCTTCGATCGTCTCTTCGATGGGGTCGTCCAAGGTCCCGCCATGCAGTTGATACAGATCGATGTAATCGGTCTGCAACCGCTTCAGACTTTCATGTACAGCCTGCTTAATGTAGGCTTTGGACGGGTCCCATGACCAGCCCTCTTTACCCGGCATACGACGATTACCTACTTTGGTCGCCACAATGACTTGGTCCCGACGCCCCTTAATAGCTTGTCCTACAATCTCTTCATTACGCCCTGCGTCGTACAGATCGGCAGTATCCAGCAGATTGACACCGTGATCCAGAGCCTCATGAATCAGGCCCATAGCGTGCTCCGTTTCAGTTCCAAGTGACATACATCCCAGCCCAATCTCAGACACCATCAGTTCGGATGTACCCAGACGATTTTTCTTCATATGTGCATCTCCCTCCATACGTTCTGCAAGTATCCATTGTATCATTCTTGCTGGCAAAAATCGCATTACACACAAAAGCAAGGGATTGCTTTTGATTGCACAAAAAAACCTGGAACGATTCCATCTCCAGGTTTCTTATGATCGCATTTGAATTCAAGCGATAAACGAGCTATCGCAATCTATTTCACTTCCACGCGTGGTCTGGCTTTACTTGTTCCGTTGGACGAATTGGAGCTTTTCATCATACCCGAGACCGTGCTAAACAGCTTATCTCTTGCTTGTTTGTTCCTCATCAGATAAGTCACACCTGCGCCGATAGCCGTCATGAGTATTCCTCTTCTTTTAGACATGTGCTTCTCCTCCTTCAGGATAAATGTACATCGTGTCTTGTTTGACAATTACCCTGTGGGAGCAAAACGAAACGAAGTGCAGGCTTGATCGCAGAAAAAAAGATGACCTCCGAATTAAAATTCAGCGGTCATCTTTCACTTGCTCTTTTGAGGCATAAACGCTCACACCCGTTAATCAGATGGCGTTGCCACATGGGTCATTTCTTCATGTTTGTAGGTCGAACCATCGGCGGTCAAATAAAAGTGTCCGATGGGATGCAGATCTTCATCCAATTCGTAGACAAGCGGAATGCCTGTCGGGATATTGAGCGCCATCACGTCTGCTTCGGACAATTGGTCCAGATGCATGACGAGTGAACGGAGCGTGTTACCATGCGCAGAGATCAGCACTCTTTTGCCAGCAGACACCATCGGTTTAATCTCCGCATTCCAGTACTCCAGTACACGCTTCGATGTATCCATCAGATTCTCCGTAAAAGGGATGGTGCATCCGAGCCGTTTGTACTTGTCCAGATCCTGCACATATCGGTCATCGGTTTCGTCCAGTGCCGGGGGAGATACGTTCACGGATCGTCTCCATTCCTTTACTTGGTCTTCCCCATACTTCAGAGCAGTCTGCTGTTTGTTCAGTCCTTGCAGCGCACCATAATGGCGTTCATTCAGCTTCCAAGTCTTCGTAATGGGAATCCACATGAGGTCCATTTCATCCAGCGCAATATCGAGTGTTCGGATAGAACGTTTCAGCACGGATGCATAGGCGTAATCAAAATCAAATCCCTGTTCCTTCATGATCTTCCCTGCTTTACGAGCTTCTGCGTAACCATCCGTCGTCAGATCCACATCTGTCCATCCGGTAAAACGATTCTCTACATTCCACATGCTCTGTCCATGGCGAATCAAAACAACTCTGTACATAAACTTGAACCCTCCTTCCATGGAAACATTACCCGCAAGTCAAACTAATTAGCACAGTGAAACGTTCATCACATTAATAATATGGTGCCATCATCAGGTATACTACAACACCTGTAGAACTTACATACAGCCAGATTGGCATAGTCCAACGTGCAATTTTGCGGTGTTTTTTCAATTGATTCGTCCAACCCCATACCAGTGTGAACAACGCCAATGGAACAATGAGGGCTGCCAGTATACTATGGGTAATCAGAATGAAGAAATAGATGGAACGAATGATGCCCTCGCCGCCGTATTTGGACGTCTCTGGTGAGAGGTAATGAAACGTCAGATAGGTCACGAGGAATAAAAGTGTTGTTGAGAATGCAGCAAGAATAAATCGTTTGTGCAGCTTCACATTCCGCTTGATAATAGCAATAAGCGCTGCAAGCAGGAAGATGAAGGTAAAGCTGTTAAACACGGCATTAAACCGCGGCAACACCGTAATATCAAAGGTTACATCACCTTTGTAACCAATGGATGGTGCGAAGAACAATAATAAAATAATGACATTAGCGAGAATGGAAATCGTGATAATGATGCCTGCGAAATTTTTATTGCTCGTCGGGGATGGAATGTTCGGTTCCCCTTTGTTATTTTTGCCCAATGCAAAATCCTCCTCATATCCTAACTTCTATGTTCTATATCATTATATCTCGGCAATTCCGGGCTGTTAAGTGACAACACTCTGAACAAAAACCGTTGCACTTCCCTATAAAATGCCCCTTTGCGGCTATTTTCAATCAAATCCACACCAGCCCCCATTTACCCAAGTCTTTATTTGTGGTATAATTAATGCAATTAATCACATACGCGTTGAAACTGGAGGAGCCTGTCACCAAGGGCCCCTCTTTGTCTTTTTTAGGCACAGAACGGCACTTTTCCTAATGCCTTTCTGTGTCTTTTTGTTTTTTGAAGCTGAGAATGGATAGCCCTTGGGCTGGTAATCCTATAAAACGCAACTGCTGGAGAGGAGCACACTTATGGAATTTGTTTTGGTTCTTGCACTTATTTTGATCTTCACCAAACTTGCGGGTGATTTGTCCGTTAGACTCGGTCAACCTTCTGTTTTAGGGAAACTGATCGTTGGTGTCATCCTCGGACCTGCGCTGCTTGGTTGGGTTCAACAGAGTGATTTCGTCCATTATATGGCCGAGATCGGGGTACTGCTTCTGATGTTTATTGCCGGACTTGAAACTGATCTGGAACAATTGAAGAAAAACTGGAAAGCAGCGTTTGCTGTTGCTGTAGGTGGTATCATTTTACCCTTCATTGGAGGTTATGGTTCTGCCATTGCTTTCGGTATGACACAGACACACGCATTGTTCTTTGGACTGTTATTCTGTGCAACGTCTGTCAGCATTTCGGTTCAAACACTAAAAGACATGGATCAACTCAGCTCTCGTGAGGGGACAACAATCCTTGGTGCAGCTGTCGTCGATGATGTTCTGGTTGTAGTCATTCTTGCCGTTATGATGAGCTTGCTCGGTACAGGCGGTGGAGACACTTCGATCTCTCTGCTCATTGGTAAGAAGTTATTATTCTTTGTTATCATTATCGCTGCCAGCTGGTTCCTTGTTCCACGCATCATGAAGTGGATGGCACCATTGAAGGTAACGGAAACCGTTATTACTGCCGGGCTGATCATTTGTTTCGGATTTTCCTACTTTGCTGAGTGGATGGGTGTTGCAGGTATTATTGGTGCTTTTGCAGCAGGTATTGCTATCTCTCAAACCAACTTCAAACATGAAGTTGAAACCAAACTTGAACCAATCGCCTACGGAATTTTTGTTCCGGTGTTCTTTGTCAGTATCGGCTTAAATGTCACCTTTGACGGTGTGGGTTCACAGATTTGGTTTATTGTTGTCATCAGTATAATCGCCATATTAACCAAACTTCTTGGTGGGGGAGCCGGTGCACGTCTTACCGGATTTGATCGTACGTCATCCTTGGCCATTGGCTCAGGAATGATCTCTAGAGGAGAGGTTGCACTCATTATCGCTTCAACGGGCCTTGCTTCCGGTTTACTTGATCCGGAATACTTTACGAGCGTAGTAATCATGGTCATAATCACTACGCTTGTTACGCCACCTCTGCTCAAAATTACCTTTGCACGCAAAAAGGGTGAAAAGCAAGTCGAAAGAGGAATTGAAGAATCACATTTAAGCGGGTAACTGTAAAAGAATATCTACGTTTAGCTTACCTGATGGCTTTGTGAAATATTTTTAGTTTGGGAGATATTGGCTATATCTTCTTTAGAAGATTCAATACGGTCGTGAAGCACACGCCGCTTTGATCCATTCTTCCCCTTCAACATGAAGGTTAGAGATGGTCAGAGCGGCTTTTTTTTGTATTTTTACAAGTCATACGTATTCGTTACTCACTCAAGTTCGCTATATCGTAGAAAACAAAAAAAGACCACCTTACACTCAAGAGGTCTTCCATCTTTACCCGTTGTTACAACAGGCTGTCCCATTTTAAGTTAACACACCAACATAAAAACCAATTGAGATAAAGACAACACACCAGACGAATGCACCAATGCCCGATACAACTACGTATCTGCCAATTGCCATGCGGCTCATCCCTGAGAAACAACACATCAGATGACGAATGCCCGGAATGAAGTAACCGAGGATGATTGACCAGTATCCATATTTCAGAAACCACGACTCCACCCTGCTAAATCGTTTGGCATTCACGCCAATCCACTTGCCATACTTATCGAACAGCGGCCTGCCTGCCTTCTTGCCAATCATGTAGCTAAGCAGCCCTCCGGTAAATGCGCCACCGAAACTGACGGCGATGGATACGGAGTAATTCAATACCGAGATGGAGGCGAGATAACCGACAAAGGTCATCATCACCTCATCCGGAATCGGCATGCCAATAACGCCAAGAGCCAGTAGTCCGTATATTGCGAAATAACCATATTGACCAATAAATTCTTTTGCAAATTCCATACTGACTCGCTCCTTATTTCGGTTCCACAATATCCTTCTCATGTGAGGCTAGCACTTGTTTTAGAGACGGGAATCGGATTTGGCTCACCATGAGACCGGATAATACAATAATGACAAGATAAGCTACACCATGTGTGAAATAAGGACTCCAGAGCGCGAAAAAGGACATCAGACCTCCGGCAAATGTAATCGGCATCCCGACAAAACCACTGCTTGCTGTCTTCTGACAGTTATAACGGGCCAGACGCAAAGCACCACAAACCGGAAACAATGCAGTCAGGGCCATCCCCAGCACACTCACTTCAAGCATGGAATTCAGGTACAGAATCAGCACGGGTGCTGTTCCGAATGAAACTACATCCGCAAGCGAGTCCAGGGATTTGCCGAACTCACCCTCACAATGCAATTTACGAGCCGCAAATCCGTCAAACAGATCAAAGAACATCGCTACCCATATCATCATCACAGCCAGGGCAAATTCACCATGAATAGCCATAATGACTGCCAGCATGCCTGAACTCAGATTCCCCAAGGTTAAAATCGATGGTAAAGACTTCATAAGAGTTGACTCCCTTTCGTACTAGGCTTTAGGAAAAATAATATAAAAACGGACTCCATCCGGTGTATTCTCCACTCCATAACTGCACCCATGCAGATCAAGAATCTGCTTCGCAATGGCCAGACCGAGCCCGGTCCCCCCCATTTTACGATTACGTGAGCGTTCTACCCGATAGAACCTCTCCCATATATACTGCCGCTCAGCTTCAGCAATGTGCTCGCCCTTGTTTTCAATGGAAATATGGACAAAACCTTCACGCCTGCTGATCTCAATAGTTATATCGGTATGTGGTATTGCATGACGTATAGCATTCATCATGATATTGAAAATAACTTGCTCCAGCTTGCTTCGGTCACCCTCCACCGTCTGTTCTGTTGTGGATACAAGCACCACATCCAATCCTTTGTCCTTCAGTTGCGGACCCAGACGGCCGGCGATATCTTCAATCATGTCAGCCAGTGCAACAGCATCCGTATTCAATTGAACTGCTGAGGATTCCAGTCGCACCAGATCCAGCATCTCTTCAACCATCGTTTCCATTTTGATCGCCTCATCGGCAATGATCTCAATGTAACGTTCCCGTTTGCTCTCACTCACGCCATCCTTCAGCCCTTCAGAATATCCCTTAATAATGCTGATTGGTGTCTTAAGTTCATGTGATGCATCGGCAAAAAACTTGCGCTGACGCTGTTCAATCTCCTGCTTCATTTCCATATCTGTACGCATCTGCGTGTTGGCCTGCCTCAGCTCTTCCAGTGTCTGACCCAAGGTTCCCGATAAGGCATTGAGGCTGTTAGACAGACTGCCGATTTCATCATTACGCCGGATGGGTGATTTCACCGTGAAATCCAGCGTAGACATTTTCTTGGCGACATGGTTCAAGGCCAAGAGCGGCTTCGTTACAATTCGGGACAGGAGTAACGCCAGCAACAGAATCAATATAAATGCCCCTATGCCAAAATACGCATAGAACAAACGTGTTGCCTCATTCGCTTCCCTCATCTCCTGTAGAGAGGTGAGCGAGAAGATTAGTTGTTGCTCGGGTCCGGAACGATGCACTGGAGCAATGGTGATGACATTGCGAACACCGCTCCAGCTATCCATCCATTCTTCATTGAGCATTTTGCCATTCGCCAAGGCCAGTTGGTCTTCGGTGGACAACGGGAACCGGCTATCCAGTGCTTGCACCAGCAGTCCCTGCCTCTGACTCCACGTTGCCAGATTGGGAAGAACTACCTCGGTCAATACACCTGACCATTCCTTTACCGGTTCAATTGATTCCTGAAAGCTTTCAGTTCCCCATGCGGCAGAAGTGGCATCCTGGATTTTGAATGGATAGACCATGGATTCGCTGGCCGGACCTTTCACCGTCAGTACTTGCCCATATTTCAGATGGGATGTAATCCAGCCAGCATTCTCACTATTGATAAACAAGGACAAGGACACTTTCACGTGACTTCCATCCTCTTGAAGCAACGTAATGTGGAACGGGTCATTAACCAATCTTCCGGTATTCGTCAGAATGACCAGATGTGATTGATTCTGACGCATGAACTTCCCGGTCTCCTTAGCCAGCTGTAAATCACTCCAATGTCCATTGGAATATTGCTGTTCGAACTTGGACAGCTTTTTCTTCATACTGCTGACCTTTTGATGCTGATAGAAGTCGGGGAACCAGAACAACTGGGCAAAAACCGTCGTCCCATATAGAAGTACCAGACATCCTGCCATGACCAGGAAAAGCTTCATTGTTACGCCATTTCTTCTCATGCTTCTGCCTCGAAACGATATCCAGTGCCAATCACCGTCCGGATACACTTGGCTTCATCACCCAATTTGCTACGCAACTTCTTGATGTGAGTATCCACAACACGTGAGTCCCCTTCAAAATCAAATCCCCAGATCCGATTCAAAATGGCATCCCGGGACAACACAATGCCTGCATTACGTACCAAATAAAGCAACAGATCATATTCTTTTGGTGCAAGTTCCACTTCAATTCCGTCCTTCTCCAAGCGCCTAGCCCATGGATCAAGGGTTACCTCTCCGAAACGAATCACACCCTGCTCTCGTCCAAATGCACCTTCAACACGCTTCATTAATGTCTCTGCACGTGCAACCAGCACACGTGGGCTAAACGGCTTGGTAACGTAATCGTCTACGCCCAGCTGAAATCCATGAATTTTATCGTCATCCTCGGACCGTGCAGTCAGCATGATAATAGGTACGGTGGATTGGGATCGAATATGCCCACATAACGTCCATCCATCCATTTCAGGCATCAAAACATCCAGAATAACCAAATCCACCTCATGCAGAGCCAACAGTTCCAGTGCCTGTACTCCATGTTCTGCTTCTATGACGTTCCATTGTTCTTTTATGAAATAATCGGCCACAATCTCACGAATGCGGCTTTCATCTTCCACCAGAAGCACTGTTCTGATCATGGCCGACTCTCCTTTTTAGATTTCTGATGATAACATACCTATTCCATGTGTCGTTCATGTGTCCATACATGTTTTGGAATGCTCCCATGATATATACGATTAATATAAGCCAAAAGTTACTAATTTTTATAAAAATTCGCATAAAAAAAGAAGCCATCAACGAGCAAGCTCCTGCTCATTGACAGCTACTTGAATGAAATCGA
The DNA here is from genome assembly GCF_030816325.1 of Paenibacillus sp. W4I10. Lineage (NCBI taxonomy): Bacteria > Bacillati > Bacillota > Bacilli > Caryophanales > Paenibacillaceae > Paenibacillus > Paenibacillus sp. W4I10. The sequence continues at coordinate 6,169,821 of NZ_JAUSXX010000001.1, read as the reverse complement.
AGTGTGTTATCCAGAATTGATGCGCTACTGCGCGCTCCCTAGCAACACTTAGCGTTGTTGCTCCAGACGGTGTGCCACATGCAGTGTCGGGCCAACAAAACGGTTCAGCGGGAATCCGCCAGCAATCGCTTTGGTCACGAAGGCTTTACCTTCACGAACAGCCTCTTTCACTGAAAGACCACGAGCCAATCCTGCGGTAATCGCCGCAGACGTTGTGCAGCCCGCACCATGCGTATATCCGGAGCCGACAACATCGGCTTCAAACCATTCGTAGTTGGTTCCATCATAGAGTAGATCCATTGCTTTACCCGGGCTAATGACACCTCTGTCCTTGATCAGAACATGTTTCGAGCCATGGGCATGAATTGCTGCTGCCGCTGCTTCCATCTGTTCCTTGGAACGAATCGGTCCACTCTTCGCCAGTTGGGATGCTTCGAACAGATTAGGTGTAACCAGATCAGCACCTGGCAACAGGAATTCGATCATCGCTTCCGTATTTTCCGGTTGCAGTACTTCGTCTGTACCTTTGCAGACCATTACCGGATCGATAACGATCTGTGGCAGACCGCTGCGGCGAATATGTTTTGCTACCAGTTCAATAATATCTACAGAACCGAGCATACCTGTCTTCATGGCATCAAAACCGATACCGTCCAGAACAGTGCGAAGCTGTGCTTCAACTACATTTAATTCAACAGGAAAGACCTGGTGATCCCATGTTTCGGGCTCCATTGCCACAACCGTAGTCAGTACGGTCATGCCATACACACCCAGCTCCTGAAAAGTTTTCAAATCAGCTTGAATACCTGCTCCGCCGCTCGTGTCCGAACCAGCTATTGTTAATGTTTTTGGAATCGTCATGGTAGTTGCATTCTCCTTCGTGTCTCAGTTGACATTATCCTATCCCTTGTACGAGCGGATGTCAATGGCATCTGAAGCCATACAGAGCATGGTTTTCCGAATGATTCAGTTCACATCTTTTGTCTCCAGACGAACCATGGACATCGAAGCAATCCATATCCCTATTGCTCCAAGGGTCAGAGGGATAATAATAAGTGAATGAATGGAAACTTCCGACCCGTTGAATCCGGAGCAGACAATCAAAACCAACAAAATGGACGAGACCATTGTAGTTGTAACAGAATGCTTACGCATACCGAAGAATAGGGGAATGAGTGCCATACACGCAGCCGATAAAGAACTCATACTGTACTTCACCAGAAGTCCCAATATATCCTGATTTGTCAATGATCCGGGAATGAAGGAGTAGAAATGATTAACAATCAACAGCAGTGAACCCATCAACAGGTCGGTAACCATAATCATCACAAATGTAAAACCAAACACGATAATCAATTTGGCAGCAATGATTTTATGACGCTGGATGGGATAGGTGAACATGACGTTCATCGTTTTATTTCTATACTCACTGATCACCAGCTTAGATAATAAAGCTCCTGCAAATATGATAAAGGTCGCTCTCACAAAAGTATCGATAATCATAAAGGCGGTCTGGTAATCGGCATAGGCATAATCTTCTGCTCCTACATCCACGAATCCAATCATGATCAGGAAAAGAAGAATGGCTATGCTGGCAATACCTGCACCTGCAAAATTACGTGCAAAACGGTGCTTCCGCATCTCAAGTCTGATTAGTTTAAGCAACGTCTTCATCCCCTTTCACAAGCTTCATGAAGTGTTCTTCCAGGGAATGAGCCCGTTTGGATATCGATTCAATCTCAATGCCGTGTTGAATCAGCTTGGTGTTCAGTTCCGATGGAATGATTCCCAGATCATAGATGCGTAACGTTTGGTCATCAACCAGTTTATAATTACTCAAACCAAGCTGGTGTTCAATGACATAGGTCGCTTTGCGGATATCCATCGCCTGTAACTCAATGTACTCATTTTGACTTCCACGAATGCTCTCCATTGATACTTCTTCCACCAAACGACCGCCGCGAATGACACCAACTGTGTCCGCAATCTGCTCTATCTCGCCAAGAATGTGACTGGAGACCAACAGGGTAATGCGATACTCATTACTAAGGCGCTTGAACAAATCTCGCATCTCCCGGATCCCTACAGGGTCCAATCCGTTGATCGGTTCATCCAGAATGAGCAGTTCTGGTGTGGTTATAAGTGCACGAGCCAGTCCCAGCCTCTGCTTCATGCCCAAGGAGAAGTCTTTGACCGGTTTCTTGCCCGTATCCTTCAGCCCTACCATTTCCATCGTGTTGTCGATGATCTTTTTGTTGTAGAATCCCATGTATTCACAGTGAAGTTCCAGATTCTCGCGAGCAGACAGCCTATCGTAGAAAAAAGGATATTCAATAATGCTGCCCATTCGCTTCAGCACTTCATAGGAGGTCGGCGTAAGCTTCTCCCCAAACAGTTCAATCTCCCCTGTGGTTGGTTTGACGAGATTGGTGAGCATCTTCATGATGGTTGTTTTACCAGCACCATTCGGACCGAGGAATCCATAGATCTCACCTTGCTTAATATTCATATTGACGTTGGATACAACCTCCACCCCTTCATATACTTTGGTCACATCTATTGTTCGTGCGATATAATTCATCGTCCTTGTTCTCCTTTACGTCCCCTGTCCGGGTTCCTATATCTATATTGTAAAGAGAAAAGTCTTCTTTTTTATTAATCAAATCTTACAAAAACCTTAAGTCTGACCGGACACGCCAAACTCAGGGTCTACCAAGCCTTTAGGGTAACCGAGAATACAGTCCGTTGATGTGGCACACTATGCAAGTGAATACTTCCACCCATCCGCACAACTAGCCGTTTCGTAATGGTCAGACCCAGGCCGCTGCCTTGATAGAGTCGATTGCGGGAATCCTCCAGTGTATACATTCGTTCAAACACACGACTATGCTCGCTCTCAGGAATCCCTTTTCCCTGGTCCCAGATCTGTAGCGTCACAGGTGCACCGATCGAATGATCCAGTGAAAGCCCCAGTACCTTACCCTCTGCCCCGTATTTCATTCCATTGGTAATGAGATTATCCAGCACACGGTCCAATGCTTCTTCATTCGCTTGCACGAAGATATCACCATCAGGTATCTCTAGCTCCACGTGCAACCCCAGATTCGTCAACATTTCATAAAAGGAAAGCATCTTCAACCGGCATAATTCGCTGATATTCACTCGACTAAGCACTAGCTCCGTGTCTCCAGATTCCAGCTTTGCCAGATCAAAAAAGGAATGGATCAAACGCAGCACTTCCTGCGCCTTATCTTGTATTTTCTCTGTCATAATCTTCCGTTCCTGATCGGTCAATGATGGGCTGTGCAGTAAGGTCTCACTATAACCCAGCACCACCGTGAGTGGCGTTTTCAGATCATGTGAAATGTTGGAGAGCATATTACGCATCTCCTTCTCCTGATTCGCATAACCGGCCTTAGCGCGGTGGGCATAGTCAAGCAGCTGGTTCATGTCTTTCAGAAGCTGACTGACTTGGTCATCACTATTGAATACGAGTAAACGCTCAAAGGTGCCTTGATCCAAAATAGCGGATATTTTCTGATGAATATAGGACAGGTGTTGGTTTCTTTTCCGGAATTTCAACCACAATACAATGAAGGCAATGGCCAGAATAGCTGTTGTACTGGCAAAAATCAGTGTCATCCCTGCTCCGCCTCCAGCTTATATCCGATGCCCCAGAGTGTCTTGATATACTGGGGAGCCGAAGGATCTGCCTCCAGTTTCTCACGCAGACGACGCATATGTACGTTAATGATATTTTCGTCTCCATAATAATGATCGTTCCAGACGGAAGCGTAAATCTGAGCCTTGGTGAACACTTTGCCAGGATGGGTAACCAACAGCTTCAGAATTCCAAATTCCTTGGATGTCAGCTTGACGGGTGTACCTTCTCGCTCCACCTCGTACGTCTCCATGTCAACCACCAGTCCTCCGATGTGAATACGTTGATCTTTAGCCACTTCAGCCACGGGCGGAGTCGTATAATTGGCGCGGCGAATCGCAGCTTTGATGCGGGCAGTCAGTTCGATTAACGAGAACGGTTTGCTCAAGTAATCATCTGCACCGAACCCCAGACCTAACGCTTTGTCCACCTCCCCATCCTTCGCAGACAGAATGAGCACAGGTACCAGACTGACTGCCCGAATGGTTTGCAGCACATCCATCCCACTTTTGCGGGGCAGCATCAGATCCAGAATAACCAGATCATACCCGGGTTGTGACTGGCTGAACTGACGTTCTGCCTCTAAGCCGTCATATGCATACGTGACGTCGTAGCCCTCTTTTTCCAGATAAGGTCCGACCATTTCACTAATTGAACGATCATCTTCAACAAGCAACAAGCGGTGACTAGACACGAGTTCCCCTCCAACATGAACATTTTTTCTTTTATTACCTCACAGTTTGTTTGAATTGGCAATGACATACGAAAAAACCTGACAGGATCACCACTTTGGTATAAAGTGTGTTTCCGGCCAGGTCTATGAGTGTCTGTAGATAAATGCTGGTGCTTCTATTCTCTATATCCGTTCTCACTGTGGATCCAGCACAGTCCAATGGTTCCTGCACCTGCATGAATACTCACCACAGGGATAAACGGCATGATTTCGGTCTTTAATCTAGGCAGCAGAGCTGCAATCTGTTTTTTGATTGTAACGGCTTCTTCCTGATTGTTCGCATGCATAATGCACACATGTTTTACTTTCTCCATATCCAGCTTGAGCATATCCAGCATACGCTCTTTTGTCCGCTTGAATGTGCGAATCTTCTCATTCACAACCACTTTGCCCTCTTCAAATCGAAGCAGCAGATGGATCTTGAGCAGTTGACTGATGATCAGCTGTGTGCCGGACACCCGTCCACTGCGATGAAGATGCTGAAGACTGGCCGGTATGAGGTAAAAGGACATGTTATCAATCATCTGTTCAATATTTACTTTGATCTCGGCAGCTGAACATCCCTGCTTCTGCCATTCCAGTCCTTGCATAATCATCTCACGGTGAGGATAGGCACCTGCCTTTGAATCAATTGCGGTCACCGTCACTCCTGCAATCTCTGCAGCCTGCATGGACGTATGCAGCGTTCCGCTAAGCTCTGTAGAGCAATGAATCGTAATAATCTCATCGTACTTGTCTTTGAGCGACTCATACAGTTCAATGAATTCGCCAATGGGTGGCTGCGAACTGCTCGCACGTGAAGCCTCCGCAAGTTTCTCATAGAACATTTCAGATGTAATGTCATCGGTTTCCCGATAACATTCCTCTCCAAATACGATGCGCAGCGGTACGATGTAGATATGATTTTGCTCCGCAAAAACGGGATCCAGTGTACTGGTACTATCGGTGACCCATGCAATTTTCTTCATGACATCCTTCTCTCTTGCCGGATTGTTCGTTCTGTATCCTCAATCGTCAGTCACAAGCCCGGCGGTTTATTTAAAATTTGAATATTTCACATTGTAAACGTTTGCGATACTACCTCTCAATTATAAATGAACGGACAGACCGTTGTCTTGTGGCGCAATCATGAACAGCCCTGTTAATACCATTATTAGCTAAAAAAATGTCTTGCCTGTGAAGGAATAAATTGGTATGCTGTTGTCCTTCTCTCTTTTTCGCCTTGACTGAAGTGAACGGAAACGCCGTTCAATCCACTTATCGGAGGTGTCACATGCTTTATTTCACTCTGGCTTCCAAAGCCTACTCCCGGAATCTGCAATACCGCGGGGCACACATGGTACATAACTTGGCAAGCGCCATGTTTGGTTACATGTATGCCTGCCTCTGGATCGGCATCGGGGCCGACCATAATCTCGGAGAATACGGGACACAGGGGATGATCAGTTACATTGCGTTCACGCAATCCTCACTCTGGATCTCGGGTTTTCTCACGAATGGATTGGGTATTCCCTTATCCGTCAGGACAGGGCAGATCGCACTGGATCTGATGAGGCCTGTTCATCTGTTCACCCACCTGATGGCACGCGAATGGGGGCAGATTGCCTACCAGTTCGTGTACAAAAGTATTCCGATCTACCTGCTCTTCTCCATTGTCTTTTCCCTACATTGGCCCTCAGACGTTTCAACACTATTCTATGCCGCACTTGGTCTTACCGGCGCCGCATACTTGTCCATCTGCATGAACTACATTATTGGTGCCACGTCGATGTGGACCACGGAGTCCTCTTGGCTTCACTGGGGCAATCACGCGATGATGAATCTGCTGGCTGGTTTTTTCATTCCGCTGGAATGGCTACCGGACTGGCTTGAACAACTTGCCTGGATATCACCCTACCCTTTCCTGCTCTATGTACCTACCCGAATCTATCTTGGTTTCGAAGATGGCTCCTTGTTATGGGGAACCTTGCTTTGGTGTGTCTTCATGACGTTGATCTGTCTTGCGATTACCCAAGTGTTACGTCGTAAAGTGGAGGTACAAGGCGGATGAAGCGAACTTCCTGGTTCAATTTATATAAAATGCTGATTCGAACAAGCATCCGCAGCCGGATGCAATACAGGTTCAATTTCATCATGGCGTCCGTACTGGCCGCTTTAATTCAGATCTCCGAGTTTCTGATGGTTGCTCTGGTGCTGCACAAATTCGGAGCAATTAAAGGCTGGTCCCTCCATGAGATCGGTTATCTCTTCGCCATCATGACGTTATCCAAAACACTGTATCGGACATTCGGAAACGAAGTTCATCATCTGGAAAAATATCTGGTTAATGGTGAGCTTGATCAACTGTTAACACGTCCCATGCCTGTATTGCTGGCACTGCTGCCGCAAAACTTCCGCATCATGGCTGGGGAAGTCCTGCAAGGCGGGTTCATTCTCTGCTGGTCATTGGCAGGTATGATGCATAGCGGACAGATTGGCTGGATCGCCATTCCCTTCTCCCTGCTCATTATCCTGACGGGCGCAGTCATTCTCTTTTCCATCGGACTTGCTACCGCCACACTTGGATTCTGGACCACACGTATCGAGGAATTACAGACGATCACTGAGGATGCAGCACGAACGGCTGCCCAATATCCGCTAACGTTATATCCCAAATGGATGTCTGGCATTCTATTAACGGTGATTCCGGTAGGATTCGTCAACTACATTCCGTCACTTTACCTGCTACGGGGTGAAGGAGGAGCGTGGATTCTTGTTGCTGTTGCTGCGGTTGCCGTACTGAGCTTGGCTGCAAGTCTGCGTTTCTGGCAATTCGGCATGACCAAATATCAAAGTACAGGTAGCTAAGGAGGCGTAACGAATCATGAACATGATCACAGCACGGCATCTGCAAAAGGAATTCAAAACTCCTGTTATTCGCGAAGGACGTTTCTCAGGTCTACGTACGTTATTTTCACGTGAATATGTGTCCAAGGAAGCGGTACGCGATATCAGTTTTGATATCGGCCCAGGTGAGTTTGTGGGTTACATCGGTCCGAACGGGGCTGGCAAGTCTACCACGATCAAAATGCTGACAGGTATCCTGCACCCAACCTCGGGTGAGGTAAGGCTTGACGGTATGAACCCGCATCAGGACAGGCGCAGGACCGTTGGTCGACTGGGCGTTGTGTTTGGACAGCGCAGTCAGCTCTGGTGGGATCTGCCCGTGAAAGATTCATATGATATTCTGGCCGAGATGTACGGCGTCCGTGCCGAGGATAAAAAGAAACGGCTGTCCCAGTTCGCCGAGCTTCTGGACCTTGAATCGTTCTGGGCCACGCCTGTCCGGAAGCTCTCGCTTGGACAACGCATGCGTGCGGATCTCGCAGCTTCCATGCTGCATGATCCCGAGCTGCTTTTTCTCGATGAACCAACGATCGGACTGGATGTGAACGCAAAGCGGAATATTCGTCAATTTCTACGTACACTAAATGAAACGTTTGGCAAAACGATTTTACTGACCACACATGACATGGACGACATTGAGCAGTTATGCAGCCGGGTCATGGTGATTAACCATGGTCAACTGACATATGACGGCACGATCTCGTCACTTCGCGAAACCATCGGACTACCTACGCTGATTCGGGTAACGTTCCGAGGAGCGTTTCACATCCCGGATGTTGTGTCGTCCGCGATACATATTACAGGAGTGGAAGGGCAGATTGTCACCGTCGAAGTGAACCGGAAGGAATGGAGCACAATGGACATTCTGAAACAGTTGGAGCACTGGGGTGAGATTGAAGATGTAGAGATGAAAGAACCCGATTTCGAAGATATCATTCATCGGGTGTATTAGTCGGCCCATTTTGTGAGGAAATAGGATGAAGACCTGTTCTTACGCCGTTACATGAAAGAGGGACATGGCGTACTGTAATAACGGAGGTGAAGCGTCATGCTTGTGACCAAACATGTCCTTCTAACATCCAGCGTACACGCTACTCCCTACTTCATCGTACATGGCATGATGCCGGGACCCGTGATGTTCATTACATCCGGGGTTCACGGGAATGAAACGGCGAGTATGGCCGCTGCGCAAAAACTCGCAGATGATATTGCGACAGGTCGTCACGTCATTCAGCGAGGGCTGTTAATTATCGTGCCACGCGTGAACCAGCAAGCCTACGCAAAGAAAATCAGAGGCAAGCCCGATTTGAATCGTACGTTTCCACGCCGTATGTCAGGCAAGGCCAAGCATCCGCTCGCTGCGGCAGTTTTTCAGCTGGCGCGTGAACATCGGGCCGACTGGTGGCTCGATCTGCATGAAGCCAACGGCCTGTCTCAACTGAGTTCACGAGTGCTTGGACAGACGTTGATCACCAATCCCGGCAGTCGGACGATTCCAGCTTGCAGAAGAGTTATCGAACGGATGAATCGGTCAATTGCCATTCGTGATCGTCATTTTAACCTCAAGCAGCATGAATTGCCGGGATCTGCCCGTACAGCGGCTTCAAGACTATTACAAGCCCGTTCCGTCACGGTGGAGACCTGTTGGAGTCTGAAACGCTCAACCCGTATCAAGTATCAGACGGAGATTGTGCACCATTTTCTGCGTGAAGCGGGTATGTCATGATCAAGACCATTAAGATAGAACTAAAAGAAACCTCGAACAGAGAACGCCCGAAGTACATCCTCAGGTGCTCTCTGTTCGAGGTGTTTTTTTATCTCTGCATCATGGCTTCCAGTATTTTATTACCCATAGGGTCCAGCGGCATGAGTGGATAAAGGTCTTTTTTAGTTATAAACTTGAATATCGCATCCAGATACTCATCCACAATGGAGGCTGACCCAAAACAATAATTGGACAATAATACGATGCCTATACCCTGTTCCTTATTTATAGCCAAATAACTGGAGAAACCAAATGTGCTACCATTATGCCAGAGTATATTCTGATCCGAGATGTTATCACTAAACCAGGCGTAATGATGGGTCGAATCTCCAATCATTACAGGCATGTGACTTCGTTGCATTGCAGAGGCTGGCGGATGATCTTCATTCAGATTGGCCTGTACAAATAAACACATATCGTGAAGAGATGACTTGATCGCCCCTGCCCCTTCATGTACCCCAGTATCCCAATGAGGCATGTTTTTCCCCGTTGACGTATGTCCATCCACAAATCTGCCATTCTGTTCTGCATTCAGCATAACTGCTGTCTCCGTCATGTTTAATGTACCTGTGATATATTTTTTCAGCAGATCGTCATATGTATTGCCTGAGACTTTACATAGGATATAACCCAGTAAGCCCACGCCGGTATTGGAGTACTCAAATGAACCCATCTGATCCGTAAAGTCAGCATCCGATAAAAAAGTAAGTAAATCATCCTCCGTATAATTTGAATACGGATTGTATCGATTTTTCTTCGAGGACAGGTTTGTGGCAACTCCGGGTAATCCAGAGGTATGCGTCGCAAGACTTTTTAAGGTAACCTTATTCAAATAATCGTTTTTGCCGTTGTGTATGTACTTGCCAACAGTGTCATCCGTGGAAAGCTGCTGTTGACGCTCCAATTCTAGTAGAAGGATCGATGTAAAAAGTTTGGTTACAGAGCCGATTTCGAACAACCTATGTTCAGGAGCAGCCACGCTCTTCTTTTTGGGATTGCCCAATGAATGATATTCGATATCTTCCTTCGTAATAACGCCAATCTCAAGATGCAGATGTTTCTTTCCTTTGATGTAATCGGATACAAAACCTTGTAAATCCCTCATGGAAAATGTTACTCCTTTTGTGGTGTGAGTTTCATTATTGAAATTATTGAAATCACGTTAACCACCATTATGTATTGGCAAACTACACTATGTATTCGTTCTAAATCTCCGATTCCCTGCTCGATAGTCCACGAGTGTTTTCTCCTAAACAGGAAAAGAGCCGCGATTACGGCTCTTTCTTTTGCACCCTGAACGATTGAATATAATTGTCGATATCGTCCTCCGGTGTATGCAACAGTCGTGCCAGATGAATCTGCATCTGTTCCAGATGGTCAATATGTGTCTGAATGTCAGCGATGCGTTCGCGTACAAGGGTTTTTAACGTATCCTTTTCCATGTCTTCCTGGCTGAGCAGTTGCAGGGTCTCTTGTATCTCCTTTAAGGAGTAACCCAGCAACTGGGCATCCTTAATGAACTTAATTTTGACAAGATAATCCTCGGTATACACCCGATATCCGTTGGAGGAACGACGGGGAGCAGGCAGAATCCCACTATCCTCGTAGTAACGGAGAGTTGCCATACTCACACCGGTACGCTTGGCCAACATTCCTCTTGTCATGGTTTCCATGCCTACTCCTCCACCCCTTCTGCGAATTTATTGTGTTTGTTTGTTGCGTATCTTGGTATACGTGGCATCATAAGTAACCTCAGAAAACTGAGATGCAGGGCCTTTCAATAACGGCTGCTCCTCTCCTTTGAGATAACGGTCAAAGAATGCGAGCGCATAGGATCTAGTTATATCCACATTATGTTCTGGCGTCATACCTCTGGCAAATAGTTTCGGTGAAATTAATGAAATATCCGTAAAGCTTTGATGGAAGAAATTCTCCACCGTCAGATAATAGGTATCATTAAGACTATTTGACATCACCCGATCCAAATCAGGCTCAAACTCAGAGTAGAACACGTTATCTTTGGATGTAGCATTCGGATCGAAGCTTTTAGCCGTTTCACCAGACATGATGTACATAAAAGGTTGTTTTAATGACGTCTTGGAAACGCTGCCCCAGAAGCCGCCTTCCAAACTGAGTCCTGCACGTAAACGTTCATCCTGTGCGAGTGCTTCGGCTGTTGTAGCCCCGCCATAAGAGTGCCCCATAATGCCTGTATGATTCAGGTCAAGCCTGCCCTCCAGCACCTGATTGGGATCATTCCGGTTCCACTGTTCAAGCGTGTCGAGTACAAAACGTGCATCTGTTGCACGAATGCCTACCCCCTCCACATTATATTGATACAGTTCTTCTGACGTTGCAAATTCAGGCCCGGCTTCATAAGACACTTTACGCCCATCGGGGAAGGTAACGCGAGCTGAGGTATACGGATGATCCATACCTACAACAATATAGCCATGGCTGACCAGCTCCTCGACAGCAGTCATGCTCTGGAAACGGGCAGAACGGACACCGGGAGAGAACAGCACCACCGGATAAGAAGGGCTTGCTTCTGATATGGCTGCGCCTTTAACCACATGTGTCGGAATGGTATCAAGGTAGCTGAACACCTTGGGCGCGATACCAAATACCAGACTGATGGCTTCTCCAAGTTCAGACGGGTAAGACTCAGGAGTTATCCCCTTGGCATCCTCCGGGTTCACTGGATACCATACGTTAATCATCAGTTCCCGTTTGTCCCCGCTTTCGGGTGTAAACGTCTCTTCACGGGTTTCATCCACCAATTGTTGCGAAAATGTACCGATCGCAAACTGCCCCGTAGGATCAGGAATCGTAAATGCCGGAAAATACCAAGTGAGTAGTCCTGAGCCAGCGCCAGAGACCAGCGCCAGCATCGCAACCAGCGTGAGTTGAAGCCAAGAACGCCATTTCGGTTTCTGCTTCTCTGCAAAATGCCCAGTGACTCTGTTACGATACTCTTTCACTAACTTAATGATTAATACGATGAAGATTATGCCTGCAACAAGATACGTTGGCAGCAGCAGCATGCGAAACGAATCTAATATACCGTGAAGCAGCAATGCTAATATCAAGGCAGCCGACATCCCTGCCGCAAGTTTCCGACGCTTTGAGTACATAGGTATACACAACGCTGCGCCAATCGTTACAAGTACCAGTATCCATTCCATTAGTTTCATCATTCATCCTCCAAACATGGTTGATGAAACAAGAATAAACCTTGAAGTATACTTCAAGGTCAAGGCTGAATTTCAGAAACAATTTATCGAGGAATTCGTATATCCCATTTGCTAAGTTCGGTCAACGTACACGTTCCGGACGAAAAAGCCTTAATACCTGTTGAGTTCGGCCCAGGATATATCCGCCCTGTCATTACCTGCTCTCCCTGCTGAATGAACACCTCAACGGAGCTGACATCCATAAAAATATGAAGTTCAAGTTTCCCGTCAAGCAGTTCCACTGTCACAGCTCGTTCTCCGCCCGGCCCTTGTCCCGCCCGCTCGCGATTTAAGCATAAACGACGCTGCTCTACATCATAGGAAATCACGGTTTCTTCATCTTCACCCGTGCGCAGCTTTAACCCCAAGTGTCGTGCCTGTTCCGCTTCGAATACAGCATACAATTCGTAACGGTCCCCGCTGACTCCAAGATCAAAATCATGTTCATCACCATTTAAATGTATACCATACTGCTCGGTGCCTTCCGACCTGTACTCTATAAGTTCGGGAAGCGGCTGGAATATCAATCGGTCTCCCCTACGAATTAGCTGTCTCGGCAAAGTCATCGCTCCAGCCCAGGCATGGGACTGTTGTGTCGGAATTTCCGTTTCCCACGTATCCATCCAGGCCACCATGATTCGTCGCCCCTGTGCATCCTCCATCGTCTGAGGTGCGTAAAAGTCGAAGCCGCAATCCAGCGGAACGTACTGCTCGTACTTCAGTACACCTTGGTCTTCATCCAGCGTTCCCATCATATAAACCGTCGAATGCAAGTTGCGATAGTCATCTCCCTGAGCAGGCATACGCTGCGGAGACATGATCAGCACATCTCGGCCATCCAGTGTGAACAGATCGGGACATTCCCAATTGTCGCCAAGCGTCCCGTCACTCTGGGCCATAATGTTAACATAACTCCAATCCTGCAAGTCCGTTGAACGGTATAACAGAATGACACCTTTGCCCGCAGCATCATTCGATCCAAGGACACAATAGTACACACCGTTTCGTTCAAACACTTTTGGATCACGGAAGTCCTTGGGACTGGTATGCGCTGGGATTTGATCCAGTCGAATGACCGGATTCATCGCGCTTTTGACAAAATCAATTCCATTGTCCGAGACAGCGATATTCTGTGTCTGCAAGTAATCGTTATCCTTGTCGGGTCCAGTCACGACATGCCCCGTGTACATCAGCACCAACTTGCCATCCTGCACGATTGCACTTCCGGAGAAACAGCCTCCACTGTCGTAGCTCTGATCGGGTGCCAGTGCAACAGGCAGATAAGACCACGTAACCAAATCACGGCTCACCGCATGTCCCCAGTGCATCGGCCCCCATACCGGCTCGTAGGGATAATGCTGATAGAACATATGGTACATCCCACCGAAGTATATGAAGCCGTTGGGATCATTCATCCAGCCCACCTCGGGCATCAAATGATAGGCCATTCGATAGGTTGGATCAACCTGATGTCGATGCTCCTTGATATATGTGTTGGCCCGGGCGAGTGTATAACTCTCCTTCGTTTGAGCCGAAGAACTCGTCAGTCCAAGGTCTGTCTCTTGCCTTGTGTCTATTTCCTGTTTCTCGTATCGTTCCTGATTCATATGCCCTTCAACTCCTGTCTCTCTCTATATCACCCAACTGAACTTATTTGATAGCCCCTTGCATGACCCCCTGAATAATGTACTTCTGCGCAAACAGATAAACGATCAGTACAGGCAGTAGTGTCAGCACCAGACCAGCCATCAATGGACCGTAATCCACGGTGTATGTCCCATAAAAATAAAACGTGGACAACGGCAGCGTACGCTGCTCGGATGAAGTCAACACCAGGGAAGGCAGCAGAAAATCATTCCATATCCACAATACATTCAGCACGCTAATTGTCACGGTTGTTGGCAGTAACACCGGCAGTACAATGCGAAAAAAGGTTTGCACTCTGCCGCAGCCATCCATTAGAGCCGCTTCTTCAAGCTCCAGAGGAATACTTTTGATAAAGCCATGATAGATAAATACGGCGAGCGGACTGCCAAAGCCAATATACATGTAGATCAGCGACCACTTGTTATCCAGCAGGCTGAGCGAGCCGTAATATTTTAACCAGCGGAATCATAATAGCCTGAAACGGAATAATCATCGCAGCTACCATCAGGAAAAAGAGATACTGATTCACCTTGCTATTGTGACGAACAAAGTAATGGGCTGTCATCGCCGCAAAAAGAGCAATCAGTAATACACCTGCAATGGTTATGAGCAACGAATTGCTGAAGGCGGATACATATCCCATTTTGTCAAACGCATTGACATAATTATCGAATTGAAAGGAGCTTGGTAACCCTAGCGGATCGGAAGTAATTGCCTGGTTAGCCTTGAACGAATTGACGATGAGAAGCACAAACGGAAATACAAACAAAATCATTACAACGATTAATGCACTAAACTTTATCCAGTTGAGAATGCGCGATTGTCCAGCCATCATGCCTCGACCTCCAGTTTTTTGCTGAAATAAACCTGGAGCAGTGTAATGGCGGCTACAAGGATAAACAGCACAAAGGCTTCTGCCTGCCCCAATCCGTAGTCACGAGCAAGAAAGGCCTGCTCATAGACATGCATGGATACCATCTCGGTGCTCTTGAAGGGCCCGCCACTGGTCAGGGAGACGTTCAGATCATACACCATGAAACCCCGTTGCAGTGACAAAAAGATGCAGACAATAAACGAAGGAACCATCAGTGGCAATACAATGCGCGCTAGCATTTTGCGATTACTTGCCCCATCTATGCTGGCTGCTTCCATAACATCCTTCGGCACATTCATCAGTCCTGCAATGTAGATAACCATCATATAGCCGGCATACTGCCAAACGGTCACCACAATGAGTGCCCAGAACGCTTTGTCCGGGTCAGCCAGCCAGGAGGTGGAAAACAGAGTGAGGTTCATTTTTTGTCCTGCAAAGACGAGTACCTGATTAAAAATAAACTGCCAGATGAAACCAAGCACGATTCCACCCACCAGATTCGGCAGGAAAAATCCGGCCCGAAACCAGCCCTGCGCCTTCATTCCCCGGGTTACAGCGTAAGCGAGCAGGAAAGCAACCGCATTGGTGAGCACAACGGTAATAAATACGTACTCCAGCGTCATCCCGAATGATTTCCAGAACACGGTGTCCTTGAACACACCAATATAATTATCCCAGCCAACAAAGTTTTGATCGATGGCAATGCCATCCCAGTTCGTAAACGTCAAATAAATACCATACAGAAATGGAATAATCATCACTGTAGCAAACGCAAATAATGTCGGGCCAGTAAAGATCAGGCGGGTTCGCAGACGTGTCCATAATCCTTTTTCGGTCAGCATTGTCAACCTCCACTCTATCCAAATAATTAGCCTAACGGTTATGCCGGAAACAAGTCGAACAGACCTCGTGTGGAAGCTGTACATTCATCATCTCCGGCGTACCGCAAGTCTCTCTCTATGTGCTGCTCAGGGCTAAAATTAATTCCTTTATTTCACGTTGCTCCAGTATGCCTGAATTTCGCTGGCAAGTCCGGCACGGTCAATGACGTCAGCCAAGTATTTCTGCATGGATGCACCCAGTTTGGACCAGTGATCCGCAGGAAGTGTACTCATTGATTCCTCGATTTTTCCTGCCTTGATGTATTCACTAATGGACTTGCCAAGCGGATTGGTTGGCTCCAGTGTGATGTTGCTGAATGCCGGAATAATACTGGCTTGATTCACCAGGAAATCCTGACCTTTTTCGTTATAAACAATCCACTCCAAAAATTTCTTCGCAGCTTCCTGCTGCGCTGGTGTGCTCTTTTCCTTATCCAGCAATATTCGTTTGGATACGGCAGCAGAGATTTGCGTATTACCGAAATCATCCGCATTATTGCTTACAGGTACCGGCAGGAAGCCGTATTTTCCATCTGCTGTATCAAAGCTTGAAATTTGCGGCCATGCCCAGTTGCCCTGGAACCAGATGCCAACCTCACCCTTGCCAAGCACCTCAGGTCCACGCTCATAAGTTCCGGACAGGGGAGAAGCCTTGTCAATATTGTAGGTTTTCATCAGATCAAATGTATCTAACAAGCCATTAAACACGGCGTTGGAAGCAAGGTCCACTTGACCTGCCTTCAGATCAGTAATGAATTGATCCACCTTCGCACGGTCCGGCGACTGCCCACCATATGCAAGCCCCAGATAATGCGCACCAAGTGACCAATCCATCGGAGATACAATCAAAGGTGATTTTCCAGTAGCAGCGATCTTTTGGAACAGCTCATCAAGCTGTGCAGTGGTCTGTACAGACTTTGGATCGAATGTCCCACCTACCGCCTGATCCAAAACATTCTGGTTATAGATGAATCCATATCCTTCAATAGAGAACGGGAAGGCATAATTTTTGCCATCAAACGTTGTAGCCGCTGTGCTATTCTCCACAGCGTCCTTCATCCAAGACTCGGATGTGAGATCCAGAACACGATCCTTGAATTTCTCGACATCCCCTGTATCCAGCATCATCATCGTTGTAGGGCTGCCGGAAGCATACAAAGCAGACGCTTTTTCAAACGGAGACTGTCCACTGCCTACAGGTACAATTTCAAGTGTGATATTTGGATTTTCGGCATGGAAGTCTTTAGCCGCTTGCTCCAGCTGATTGTTAATTTCCGACTTGGAATTGAGCATCGTGATTTTGACACTCTCACTGCTGCTCCCCTCTGAGGAGGAGTTGGACTCCGTCGCTGCTTTAGTTCCACATGCCGACAATACAAGCATCATAATCAAAGACAATACCGATAATTTCATCATCCATCTCTGTTCTCTTTTCATCTTGTTATGGCCCCCGATCAGTAGTTTAAAAGGAAACGCTTACAAATCGAATTATAATGTCAAAGGTTTGACATGTCAATCGTTTGACATACCATTTAAAAAAAAATATTGTGCCTTGTTTTTTTCGTGGCAAAAGGACAAACAGGAAAAAACGACCTGTATCAGGTCGTCTCTCTCTCCACTAAGGTAACTGGCAAAATATGCTCCATTCCGATCTTCTCTTCCGCGAGCTGGCGCCGAATCAGATCAATCGCCAGCTTAGCCATGGCCTCCACCGGCTGCCTGATCGTTGTTATGCCAGGCACCGTATACGCTGCCGCACGACTGTCATCATAACCTACAATAGCGATATCGTCAGGTACCTTGCGCCCACCTAACATGATCTGCTTCAGCGCATGCACCGCCATCAGATCACTCGTTACAAAGAGCCCATCCACCTCCGGGTGTTGTGCAAGCAGCTTATCCACCAATTCCGTATACTGATGCTGATCAAACACATTCAGATCGGTTTCATGAATCATGACCGGCTTGACTCCATGAGCCTGCAATGTATCAACGAAACCTGTCGTCCGGCGATTGGACAGCATTTGCAATTCCAAATTACCGCAGATATGTGCCAGATTCCGTCTGTTCTTCGAGAGCAGCAATTCAGCAGCCATAACCCCTCCCTGATAGTTATCAGATGAGATAAAAGGGATGTCTTCACCGATCTTACGATCAAAGGTCACGATTGGGGAATGCAAATTCATATACTCATCGACTTCAAGTGTATGACTTCCCATAATAATGCCATCCACGCGATTACCCTTGAGCATTTCCACATATTCACGCTCTTTGGAAGGGTCCATGTGGGAATTGCATAACATAATTTTAAATCCATTCTGGTATGCATGGTACTCAACATAGTTAGCCAGTTCTCCAAAAAACGGATGGGATACATCGGGAATAATCAAGCCTATAACATTGGATTGTTTACGCAGAAGAGAACGGGCAATTTCGTTGGGTCGATAGTTCAGTTCGTCCATGGTTTGATACACTTTGTCCCGAGTCTTCTGACTGATATATCCCCGGTTGTTTAATACACGCGAGACGGTAGTTACAGAAACTCCTGCCCTGAGTGCAACATCATGAATTGTTGCCATAACAGCCTCTTTTCCTACAACATTCTTCATACAGATATTATTATAAAC
The DNA here is from genome assembly GCF_030816325.1 of Paenibacillus sp. W4I10. Lineage (NCBI taxonomy): Bacteria > Bacillati > Bacillota > Bacilli > Caryophanales > Paenibacillaceae > Paenibacillus > Paenibacillus sp. W4I10. The sequence goes on along the minus strand of NZ_JAUSXX010000001.1, from coordinate 6,151,514 downwards.
CTATTGCTAACCCTGAACCAATCCGCGGTATCTGCCCGCTCTTTCATTCCGCTACAATTCTCGCTCTCGGCATGCTATGCATAGCTCCGTGCGTAACATGGACCTGTACCACATACGTGCCTGGTTCTTCAAAGGTATGCTGGATTTCATATAGCCCTTCCTCTGTCTCATTGGCAGTAATAGCCCCCTGATTCTCCAGTTCGTCCGCTGTCATCATACCTTTTTCCGGAGATACAGAAGGTGGATCATCAAGCTCATTCCAGACCTGAAATTGCACGTGGTCGGCATGGCTTAACGGTGTATCTCCCTGTGTAAGCTTCACCTGCAACTGTATTGGTTTATGAAGAGAAGCCTTCTCTGGAACGACAAGTTTCACTTTGATCATCTCTGGCATCTCACCCGATTGTGACTGTTCCTCATAAGAGCATCCCACTGTCAGGAGGACCAGAACAATGAAGGGCATGAACCAACGAGCTTGTCCACTCATCACCATCTGTCCTTTCTTATAAAGAAGATTTTGGTGTTTTGCCGATACCCCACAGCATTACGATGATGATAATAAAGGCAATCAGTGCGAGTAGTGGAATGGTGATGAAACCAAACCAGTTCAAATAGTCGGTATAACACGGAACCTTGCCACAAGCTACGGCATTACCTGTAGCCGAAAAAATACGCTGGATTGTTACATGATATAACGAAATGCCACCACCCACAAAACTAAGTGGGAGTACGTATTTCGTGATGCCCACGTCATCCTTAAAGTAGGCAATGCCCAGCAAGATGGTTAGTGGATACATGAATATACGCTGGTACCAGCATAGATCACACGGAAGATATCCCTTGATCTCACTGAAATAGAGACTCCCCCCTGTTGCAATAACGGAAACGGCCCAAGCCACAAATAACCGGGTATCCACATTTCTCGCTGGACGCTCCGATTTTGATGATGTACTCATTCCTCTGTCCCCCTCTTCATTTTGCTTATACCAAATGATCATACATCATTCTAGACTCCATCGGCTATTCCAGCTGTTATGTAGGTCATTACTCGATGATTATACCAAATATTTGAACTTTTGGGTTCATTCATGGTCACATTGAATATGTCCATCCTGCTCCATACCTTTGGTCCTTGCGTACGTATTGCCCCAGTCGCACATCGTGTTCAAGACCGGAACGAAGGATCTTCCGAGATCAGTTAAACTATATTCTACTTTTGGCGGGACTTCCTTGAATATTTCCCTATGAACGAGGCCATCACTCTCCAACTGTTTCAATTGGTCTGTTAAGACCTTTTGTGTGATTCCAGGTATCAGTTCATAGAATTCCTTGGTTCGCACCGATTGTTGGCTCAGAAAAAAAAGGATAAGACACTTCCACTTCCCCCCAGCGATATCCATGAAAATATTTATTCCGGTATTATATTTAACCAATGTGCCGTCCCTCCTCAATAGATACTTTAAAGTGGCTATACCACCTTTTTGTGCGTTATTTTCGTATTTGTTATTGCCTACTATAATTCAAGGGAGCTCTAAATAACAACGATGGAGATGATTTTGTGAGTGTACAAACCATTTTGGAAAAACGACGTTCCGTTCGTCATTTTGATTCAAATTATACGATAAGCCCAGTGATTCTGACATCGCTTATTGAATCTGCAAGCAAGTCACCGAATGGGAATAATATTCAAGCCACCCGGTACCTAATTATTGATGATCCCGACTTGCGGAGCACATTGCTGCCTATAGCTTTTAATCAACAACAGGTGATGGATGCTTCAGCATTGATAGTCATGTTGGGGGATTATCAGGCATTTGAGCAAGATAACATCATCAACATTCACGAAGAAGGCTTTCAGTCGGGCTATTTTGATGCATCACTCCGAGATTATCTGGCGAATGCGGCAATACAATACTATGCAAATAAATCGGATGAAGAGCTCAAGGTGGAGTTAACCCGAGATGTAAGCCTAGCATCGATGTCATTCATTCTACTCGCTAATGAGGCTGGTTTCGAAACCATCACGATGTCAGGTTATGATTCCGCTCAATTAAAAGCCAGCCTGAATATTTCCGATAGATACTTGGATGTCATGCTGATCGCAGTTGGCAAAGGTATTAAAAATGGACATCAAACGGTACGTCATCCTGTGCATAAAATTATGTATCGCAATACAATAACTTCCTTAGGATAACAAAAAGAAGCTGCCGTATGGGGCAGCTTCTTTTTAATTCATTCGTATTAAACTCTTCTTATTACATGGATTTGGTCAACGTAATGGAACCATCTTTTTGTGCCCATTTCACGTCCCAGTTCAGAAGTTCAGCAATGAAACGCAGAGGTACTTGCGTACGTCCATCTTTGTTTACAAATACCGTTGCACCCACGTTTTTCTTCACGCCGTTCACTTCCATAACGTTGTTGTTCACCCAGAATTCAAGGGTATCATCGCCAGCCATTACCGTTACTTGTTGTGCTTTTTTGTCCCATTTCACTTTTGCGCCAATACCTTCACTCAAGAAACGCAATGGAATGTAGGTTGTGTTTTTCCAAAGTACTGGTGTGGTGTCCATGTTGGTTGTTTTATTGTTAATTTTCAGCATTTTGCTGTTCAGTTGCATCCATACTGTTGTCATTTCTGGTGCAGGTGTTGCTGGCTCTTGGAATTTGTCGTTAAATTGAGTCACAATTGCGTTACCCAAGGCTTGACCTACACCAAACATCACTTTGAAGCCTTCACGATTCGTTGTGTAAGAAGCACCATAATTACCTGCTGCATATTGATTCAATACGTTTTGCACTTGATTTTCATGTGTTGTCAGTGCTTGTTGTCCTGCTGCTTTTGGCAGATTGCCAGCTGTTGCGGAATCCAGGAATGTAGCGAATTCTGTTGTAAATCCGTCAATTCGTTTCTCAACTGCTGCACGAGCCGCAGCATCGTTGTTTTTCACGGCTTTTACATAGTCGCTTTGCGCATTAACGTGATTGGTTACCCAAATTTTCTCGAAAGCATTGGCACCATCGTTACCGTAAACGGAAGCAATCGCTGCTTTGAAGTCAGCTGTGTTTCCAGCTTCAGCTGTAATCAGTGCGTTGGAAGCGGATGTACGACCATCATATTCCTCTTGCATTTGCAGAGCCGAAAGCGCAAAGTGCTCAGAAGCCAAGTGGTTGAGTGCAGATCTCAGATCAGCTGCTTTTGTATCCGCTTTGGTATTTTCAAATTTCTCAGGCATTTGTGTAGTTATTGCTGTGGAAAGCGCCTTACTTACGTCGAACATTTCTTTGAAACCTTCACGATAAGCCTTGTATGCATCAGCGTAATCTCCAGCTACATACTCATCAAATACTTTTTGCACGAGATCTTCATGTACTTTCAGCGCCTGTTTGGCTGCTGCTTTTGGCAATTTGCCTTCGGTAGCTGTGCTCAGGAACGTGGAGAACTCATCCACAAAACCGTTGATGTTGGCCTGTGCTTGTTTGATCCCAGCCTGGTTGCCCATTTTGGTTGCTTTCACCAGATCATCTGTGTATTTGTTATGAGCGCGGAAGATGCGTTCGAATTCTTTGGCACCTGCCTCACCATATAGGGAAGCAATCGCTGGTTGCATATCCAGTGCATTCTGGTCGAGTGCTTTGTAGGCTGCATCTGCATCTTTTGCTCCGTCATATGCTTTTGCCATTGCAGTTACTGCGAGTGCAAAGTGCTCGGACAGCAGGTGGTCCAGGTTTGCTCTCAAGTCAGCCGCAGGTGTATTTACGGATGCTTTCATCATTGTCATTGGTGTCTGTGGGGCGGAAGTTGCTCCAGCGATTCCCGGCATCAACAGTGTCAAGCTAAGTACAGGTGCGATAAACTTCTTCATTTTCATTTTCATTACGTGTTCACTCCTCGATTATGTTTTGTGTATAATTTCTTTCCTTGTCGTCGTCTTCATAGGGTGTAACGCAGGGTTCTCTAATCTGGATCACTCTGTGGGCAAAAAAAATTACAGCCTTCAGTGAAGAAAGCTGCAAATGCCTGATGTATCAAGGTTTTTTTGAATTAAAAAAATATAAAATTATATTGATCTTTCCGATCCAAGACTACATACATACTGTAAGACAGATACTTCATTTACCTTATTTTCTCAACTAAAGCTTACATCAAAGGTTATCCTGAAGTACAATAAGGACATATCATATTATTCGCGAAGGAGGTCCATTCATGACCTGGTTGCCTTATGTTTTAATTGTAGGTATCGCCTTGTTTGGAGGTATTGCTACCATGATTATCGGAAATTCCAAAGCCAATCAGACCAGCAACCCCGAATATGACCGCCGCACAAAGCAAAACCTCAGTAAACTTTCCTATGTATATGTTGGTGCGATTGTACTTGGTTTTGGCGGACTAGTCCTCTATCTCTTCAATTAAAGTTATTCAATTCGGCACGTTCGAACACGCCTAGCAGCTTCCGTTTTCATTCAACATTCTCCTGTATATACACACATGTTTACAAGTTGGAGATAATTCAGAATTATTCTGGATATGTTCGGGGTTTAATATAAAGCCATAAGGGACAGCGAGCCCATTAAACAAAACCAAACCCCAACTTGAAGGAGAGATATATGATGAAAAAAAACATGAAGAAATCCGTAGCAACGATGATGGTACTGGGCATGGCATTAACAGGAGCGACTGGCGTATTTGCCGGAACGCAGCTGGAGAAGATCTCGGCATACCTTAACCATGGAATCAGCTTCAATGTTGAAGGCGCGGCTTACTCACCAACCGATGGCAATGGCAAAAAACTGGCTCCAATTACCTATAACAACTCTACTTATCTGCCTGTACGTGCGCTTGCCGATGCCCTGCATGTACCTGTATCCTATGACAGCAAAAAAGGACAGGTCATTATTGGCCAAGCAACAACCAATCCATCAGCCCTGACGAATGTAACGTATAGCGCTGCACAAAAAGCGGCAATTCAAAAAGCTTTTGCACAATTCGATGGGTTCGAGACAGCTTATGCCCCTCAGCAGATGATCGCAGGTGACACGTTTAAAAGTATAGGTGCAGGTGGCGACGGCGTCAGCTTTGTTTTCAACCATATGAAAGTGGATGTATCTCCAAGAGATTATTCGGACGGTTATATGAGCAAAGACGTTAAACTGTCCAATGGCGTTATCGCCAAGTGGTACACACCCGATCAAACGGGCATGCTCACCTTCCAACTGGATGATCGCTACGTTACCCTTAGCTCCCCGGATCATAAGCTGAGCCAAACTCAGTTGCAACAAGTCGCTGTCTCTGTTCAAAAGGCAACTGGCAGCAACGATCAAGGGACCACTGCATTCGCTGATGTGAACTATAGCAAACAACAATTGGATAACATGCGTAAGGCATTTGCGAAGTTTGACGGATTCACCACTGCTTATGCCCCACAACATATGGTTGCTGGAGATACGTTCAAAAGCGTAGGTGCAGGCGGTGATGGTGTAAACTTTGTTTTCAATCGTATGAATGTAACGGTATCCCCTAAAGACTACTCGTTCAGCTATGATGGCAAAACGGTAAAACTGCCTAATGGCGTATCAGCCAAATGGTATACACCAGACCAAACGGATATGCTCACGTTCAAGCTGGATGATCGTTATGTAACCATCAGCTCACCGAATAACCAATTGACTCACACTCAACTGGAGCAAATGGCGGTATCCGTACAAAAAGTGAAATAAACAAAAATAAACACACATCATTTCGGTCCCGCTCTATGAGCTGGGGCTGATTTGGTGTGTGTTACGTATGCTCAAGCTCTGCTGCAAAGACCTCTTCCTGTTCGTCTGTCCCTATCCTGCAATTAACTCTCTGCCTTGTTCATGACTTGGCGAAGCCAGTAATACCGATGCAAGTCCATGATAAAGTGAAACACGACAAAAGCCAGCATAATGTATATACACATTAGCACAACAGCCACAGTCTGCTGTGTAACAAAGGCCAGTGAAATATTGGCCAGAAGATATGCTCCGCCCGTAATCATCGTTAATGTGGCAACAGGTACATCCGTGCTCTTATCCCCTTTTTTACGCTGAGGGGGGTGCTGCAGCTTACGCAAACGAAACTTCACGTACTGGAACAAGGCAAAACCATATACGGCAAATGATCCAATGGCGTACCAAGGTGTCGACAGACCAAGTGTCCCGTAGGCAAACTTCTGTATAATCACCATAAATCCCACAGAACAAACGATGCCAAATACGCCTCGGAACAATACATAATTTAGTTGGAGTCTGCGTGGGGCAGCAATCAGGGCAATCGCCCATATATTCATAAAGGCTAGCGGTGGCACGAGAATATACGCATACAGCGATTGGAACGGGACACTGAACACGGGAATAAGCAGAAATACGTTAAGAAAAAACAGGACAAGTATGCCTGCACTCAGCCGAATACCATCTACCGCATAGATAACATAAGGTGAATCATCATACGGTTTTGAACGTTTATTGTTCGCCATTATAGATCTTCCTTGATAGATACGTTTCGTCATGACTACAATGCCAGTTCAGCCAAACGAACAACCCTGCGATAGACCATCGCATCCATCAAATCCTCCCAATCGAGTTCACTGGCATTAACGTCTCGATAATAGACCGCAGCAGCAGGCAAGAAACCAACAAGCGGTCCTGTACCACCACATATCAGGCTACCGCCGTCTCCGCCTTTGGGCATCACATCCCCAGCCGAATCACGTGTAAGCTCAACCTTGTAGGGATCACCGGCAAATTGCACCCCGAAAAAATTCGGCAGTTCAAGATCATACGCACGATCAGTTTCTTTAACCCGTGAAGAGTCCGGTTCTAGCGAAGCATCCACAATCTCATCTACGTCTTCCGGAATTCCAAAGTGCTTCAATTTCATCGTATAGTCGAAGCTATCTCCCCAGGGAAATAATGTGCGACAACCGCCGCCATAGATGTACTCCCATTCGTCTTCGGTCAGCAAACCAAAACCCGCCGCAGCTTCCTCCCTCACAACGTCTTCCAACTCTATTCCTTCGTTGAACCACAGGATTCGGACTTCATTTTCACTGTGGCGAATCAGACGAAATTGTTGATGCAATTCATATTCACGTATTTCCGATTGCTTAAACTGCTCCAGTGCTGACGGGAAATCAGGATTTTCCTGTGCAAATGCTTCCTCCTCGGACACTTCAATCCAGCCAAGCGAGATCAGTTCGCATTCAACAAGCATCGGCGCAATAGTAACTTCTCTCACAGGTGACATTTGACTCGCCAGAAACGAATCCACGTCCTCCACACCATACTCACTGACCGTTTCATGCAGGTCGGCTGACGTCTCTTCGTTCATACCATGCTGCCAACGTTCCCAGCCGAGTGTTACCTGATCCCCAGGCACAAACACAAATCTCAGCCCCTCCTCCGTAAATACACCTGTCTCCATCCGCTGACCGAATCGTTCAAATGTCTCGAGACCCTCATATACCATACCAACTGGTAACTGACGAACAAGCTTATGCATCCATGCCTCTTTGTCCTGAGTATTCAACGCCTGCCACATGTCTCGTCTCAATGTTTCCATAACTCCCCCCACCTTCCCTTATACACTTTCACTTCTCTAAAATGCTTTACTGGCTGGCACAGCACAATCTCACTTGTCTTGTTTACATTTTTATTTCCCTGCGGCCTGCAACAGTTCCAGCAATAATTCCTTCCGTCTTCCCTCCGCTTTGCGAGCGAGCGTTGAGAGCTTCTCCACCTTGCCAAAGATCGGATAGAGTACACGTTCCGCTTCATAATACTCAAGTTCTTGAATCTGTCTAACCAACAGTTCGAGTATTTCCTCATTCTCCAGCTCGGGCTGAATCTTGAGCTTCAGACTATCGGTCGAACGACGCAAGCCGGTGACTAACGCAGGTATGGATTGAGCCGTTACACCCTGTTTTTCCACAAATGCCGCAATGAACTTATCCTGAATTAACTGATGCTCATCATCCACTTCACCCATGTAATATTCAACCAGCGGGAAATACCGCTCATCCACGAGCCCCAGCCCAAAGGTTGCATAACTGCCTGGCATACAGCTTTTCTCTCCCTCGGTATCCTCATAAAACTCGAACTCCTGGATAGCCTCACGCGCATACTCTTCCAGAAGTGGATGCAACTCCGGGTACTCCAGTGCATTGGCAAAGAATCGGTGCGTATCCGACTTCGCGAGTCCCTTGATCGGCAAATACTGTTTTACGCTGGACTTGAGCTTGATCTTATAACTTTTCGGAAAGCCCTGTTTCAATAAATGAGTGATAAAGGTAAGTGCCTGTTGATAGGCACCCGGCACTTCCTTACGAATGTGAATGGTCATCAGAGCAAATACATCATTTGCTTTGCATTCTACTTCTTCCGTTTTCACATGTATATCGTCCTTCGCATACGTTCCGCTACCTTCTGTCATCATACGTACCGCACGTTTGCTACCAAGCTGCTTCGCGAGTTCCAGAAAAATCACACCTTTGGGTTTGCTATAACTCGGCTCAAAACGTAGAATCATGACCGCCGCGTATAACAGCAGATCGATTGGTTGAGTCCCGGATGTTTGCTGCTCCCCATGCTCGTCCAAATGTTGACCTGTCTGTGTTTCAATATTCGATTGAAGCGTTACTCCGGGCTTAAGTGAATATTCATTGGTACGATAAGGCGAAGACTGTACATCATAATACTGTGGCAAAAACTGATTCTCCGCCCATGACGTCACTGCACGAGTAATCTCACCACGATGTTCCGCAAGTGCATCCGGACGACCCTGATTCAACTCTTGAATCCGGTCATACTGCCTGATGGTCCATGCTACATCCAACTCCAGGAACAGCTTTGGATCGAGCAGATGACTCGTCAAAAAAAAGGATTCCAATGGCTTCGTTGGATATGTACTGTTCTCCAGCTTCTTGTCTACATAGGTATGAATACGCTCAAGGAGCAGCTGTCTTTTCTCTTCGTTTATCCATTCAAATAAAGTCAGTTGCAACTTGCCTTCGGTTGTTGGGAATTTCCCGCGGAAGGTAAAGCAGTAGTCAATCAAAGGGGAATTTGCCAGCTTGTCCAATCTTCCCTGCACTACCTCTGCAAGCTTAGGCCCAATCTCGTTCCGTACCTGTTCCTCGGTAAAGGCTCCTGCCTGCTTTGATTTCACATCATCATCCAAACCCAGATCCAGGCTGTCTACCGTGGTCCGTCCAGGTTTGTAATCCAGTACAATATCATTAAAAATACCCATTTGCAGTGTAGTTCGCTTCACAACACTTTCCAAGTCATCCCGTTTTTCCTGTTCATCAAACCATTCATGAATCGTCGTCATCATCTCTTCCATCGCCTGGTCATAAAGTGTGCTCATCTAATCTCCTGCCTTCCCATGCATCTTATGTGTTCATCAACCACACTTGAACCGACTTGAACCTCTATGAATCCCGGTCAATCCGGGACATCTATGTTATAAATACGTATTGATGTTCGTATATTACCTATTATTTTACTCTCTCAAGTACAATCGGAACAATAAGGCTTACGCACGGTTGTTCGCTAGTAAGAGAGATCTACGGATTCCTTTTTTTTCATATCTATGTATGCTTTCGGCATGCCCTCGCTATCGTCATCCCCACGTTGTATAATCATTGTATTCCTTTTCAGGAGGTCCGACTAAATGAGCTACAGCAAATACTTCCCCTTGGAAAACTATTTGAATCAAGTTTCAATCACCCTTACATATGCAGAGCTTGAGGAGATTCTCGGATTTACGTTACCCCCTACAGCGTATAATCGCGAACAATGGTGGGTGAATAATTCCATGAATCATACACAGGCACTATCCTGGTTAAATGCCGGATGGAAGGTGGAGAATGTGATTTTAGGAAAACAAGTAACTTTTGTGCGCTGCGAGTCATAATCGATCATGTATGATATAGATTGAACTAAAGGTTATTCACACTTACCACTCCAATGACAGAACAACCTTCCGATCACTGTTATCCCCAGATTTTTTTTCATTCACTCTTACAAAGGTAACAATCTATGGATAAAGGCGAGACTATGCTTCCGATGCAGCTTTCTTTCAGAAAGCTTTTAGCTTCGCTTCTTCAGGTTATTTCTGCCCTCTCCGTTCTCGTGTAAATGTTTAGTTCAATTTATATGGATTATTGGTATCCATTTCAAGCTCTATTTTTCTTATCCTTGTTGTTTTTATAATATGGAAGATGCCTACTAAAAAAGCAGGGTAGACTGATGAATTCATCAGTTCTCCCCTGCTTTGTAAATTAATTTACTGTCTTATACCACTCGTTCACTTCGGCGGTAATATCATCCCCGCCCATGGACTTCCACTTCGTCACAAACGCATCAAATTCCTCAATGCCCACCTGACCATAGATGATCTTGCTGAACGTATCCTTCTCCAGTTTGTCGATTGCGTCCTTCTTCATTTTCATCGTCTCGGTCGGTGCCCCGGTGAACTTGTTCTTGATCGCATTATCTTTATTCGCAACGACCACCTCAGCGGCTACAAACACTTCCGGTTTGTTGGCAATTTTCGTATTTTTCTCAAAAGGAGTTTCCGGTTCCTTGCCCTTCGCAAGTTCCGCCAGTGTATCCATCATCAGATTCGGAATTCGGGCACCATCATACGTAATTGTATATTTGAGTGGTGATACGCCGTCCTTCACTTCGGCTTCACCAACAACTTTGCCATCCACGATGTCATAGTCATATCCTTGCGCGAAGCCATGTTCGAACTCGCTGCCCACTTCCGGATTAGCAAAGTTGTCGAACAGATAATTCTGATATGTGAAGAAAATCTCCGGGTTCGCCATGTCTTTGTTAATCAGCACCACCCCATTGCTTGCACCAGAACCATGTTGGTGGCTCTCACCTGTTGGTCCTGTAGGTAAGGCAATGGCCTTGTACGTGGCACCATCCACATTTTTCTTCACATCATCAATCGGCCAGTTTGGCATCCAGTGTGGTCCCACGATAATGCCTGCTTTACCTGCGGTGAACAGTTCTGCTGCCTTGATCTCGTCATAGACACCCGCTTCTTTGGGCAGGTAACCTTTGGACAACCAATCTTTCATCGTTGCAAGACCTTCCTTCACGCCTGGCTGAATGGAGCCATATTGCAGTGTTCCGTCCCCGGCATCATTCCACTGTCCAGGCATCGTGTTGTACATGCCGAAGATCCAGCCGGATTCCGTCATCCAGGTATTGAGCGCATTTTTCATGCCCACCGTCAGACCATACGTATCTTTCTTGCCGTTCCCATCCGGGTCCTGATTTGTAAAAGCATCCATGACCGTAACCAGCTCATCCATGGTTTTTGGTTCTTCCAGTCCCAGCTTCTTCAGCCAGTCTTCCCGAATGAACATGACCGAATCGCCGTTGTACGCATAATCGAAGATCGGAATCCCATAACGCTCGCCCTCATACATGTACGGATACCATTCCTCCGGCGCCGATTCAGATGCCTGTTTCCATGTGTCCGAAGCATACTTGTCAAACAGCTCGCCTGCATTCGCAAATTTGCCGGACTCAATTAATTCCCGGACCAGATTGTAGTCCCCCCGAATGGAGACAATATCAGGCAGTTCTTCGTTAGCAGACAGAGACAAGCGTAATTTCGTATAAAATGCATCATTGGTCACCGATACAGCCCATGGCGTGGTCAGATCGATGCCAAGTCGTTCCTTGGCCCATTTCGTATGCACATTGTTCTGTGCCGTTTCCCCATTCTTGAACTTCGTGTCATCATTCCAGGCCCGCAAATAACTCATCTGTACCGCCGGTTCATATTTCCCGTCTTGCAGAGCAAGTGGTGCAGCGGCTTCCTTCGCCGGTTCTTCCTTGGCCCCCGAACTACATGCCGTTACGGCAACCATCGTGATCGCGAGCAATGCCGTCATCATTTTTCTATACATGAACTAACCCCTCCTCAGGTAACTTGGATACCCTTATGTGCCAAATGCACCTTACATGAAAAGGATAGTGCAGCCGGGGAGGCAAACATATATCACAATTTCAATGTTCATATCGATTTGTTAACCGTTCCGAAAATCCTGCGGGGTCAGTCCATAATGTTTGCGGAACACCTGAATGAAATAAGGCGTGTTATTGTACCCCACTTCCTGACCGACTTCATAGATCTTCATCGCCGTATGTTTCAGCAAATGAACTGCACGTTCCATTCTGGAACGGATAATGTAATCACTAATGCCTTCCCCTGTGGATTGTTTATACATTTTCGACAGATATACCGGGTGCAGATGCACCTCTCCGGCAATGACCTGCAACGATAAATCCTCCCCCAAATGATGGTCAATCCATTGCTGCACCTGCCTGATCAGCGTTGATCCGGCACCCTGTCCCGCATCGCTTGTGCTCTCTTCCCACTGCTGCATCACACTTCTGGTCCACGTTTCCAGACTACGCAGCGAGATGCCATAACCATCCTTGAGCAGCTGCTGGTACTGCTCGCCAAGCACTTCGGCTAACTGTCTTCCTTCCCGGTGAGCCATATATGAGAATGCCGCCGCCAAATAATGAAAAGCCACATACACATGTTCCGGAAACACACTGTTCGAAAGTTCGGCAAAGATCTGATCAATCTTACGGTGTGCATCCTCCATGCGTCCGGCTTCCAGTAACGTCGTCAGACCCGGCGGTTCATACAGCGCCGCAAGTGACTTTAACGTGGCCCCATTGGTTCCCGCTGCCGCATTCAGATGTAGTCCTTTGCCTGCATCGGCTTGCTTGCGAAGCGCACTGACGGCTTGATGATATAGCTGAGGCACCTGATCTGGGAAACGCCCCATACGACTAACGGATAGGGAAATGGTCGCGTTCAGATACTGCCTCACACTGTGGATCAACCGTTCTCCAAGTCGGCCCATTAACATTTCAGGTTCGGCCTGAGTTTGTTTGGGACTGGCCATGAAAACCAGATCATCATAGGCGTCATCCGTATGGCAGAGATGATAGGTACTGCCGTAGATCTCTTCCACCACATTTGAGATGGCGTACTTCATCAGTCGAAATGCTCTATGTGTGGGTTGATGGTCATCATAACGAATGAGCAGCAGTTGCATTTTATCCTGTGGGCGGAACCCGATCTCCAATTGCTCCAACTTGCCTTCGAGTTCAGCATCCGCAAATTTATGCCCTAACAGCACATCCTTCATGAGCTCCGCCCGCTTCTCGGGCAGATGCTCTCTTACCGAATACATGGCCCGCTGGTGCAGCAACTGTTTCTCTCCCTCCAGCCGAATCTGCACAGCGGCCTGCTGCACGGATTCGATCAGTTCCTCATCCCGAACCGGTTTGAGCAGATAACTGACTGTCCCATGTTTGAGCGCCTGCTTCGCATAATCGAAGGAAGCATGCCCCGATAAAATAATACATTTGGTCTGTTCCCACTTTTGCCGGATGTGACTGACCAGATCCAGACCGGACAGACCCGGCATGCGGATATCCGTGATAATAATATGGACCTGGTGTGTTGCCATATGTTCCAGGGCTTCTTTGACTGAATAGGCCTTGAATACCTGGCCAATCCCGTGTTCTCTCCACGGTATCGAGACAGCAATCGACTCTACTGCGGAATGTTCATCATCCACGACCATCAGATTCATCATACATTTGTTCCTCCTCAAACCATCGAATTTCTACACTAAGTCCACCATAAGGAATCGCTCCAAAATGAAGCCCGGACGACAGCCCATATCGCGTAACGAGACGCTGGTGCACATTCCACGTCCCCGTTCCAATCTCTTCGCCCATCGGTTCATTGATCTCCCGTTCCAATTCCGCAATCTCTTCCGCTGTTAGCGTGACACCGTCATTGTCAACAAACAGGCTATATCTTGTATATTTGCGACCCTCTATATGTTCGGGTACCGCCATCCCCGTTACGACGACATGCCCACTGCCTTCCATCGGCTCAATGCCGTGGATCACCGCATTCTCTACGATTGGTTGAATGAGCAGTCGCGGAATGTGAAGCTGCATCAGTTGCTGAGGTACGGCGATCTCGTAGGTCAACCGATTGGTCCGCATCTGTTGAATGGACAGATAATGGTCCAGCAGCCGAATCTCTTCTTCCACTGTTGTCATGTCATTCTCGCCCCGCGTAATGTAGCGATAGTAGTCTCCCAGACTTAGCGACATGGCAATAACCGCTTCACGGTTGCCAAGCTGGGTCATATTTTTGATATAAAACAGGCAGTTATACAGGAAATGCGGGTTGATCTGTGATTGCAGATGCTTCAATGTCGCTTCCCGTGAGCGAATACGTTCCTCGTATACCTTCTCGATCAGTTCCTGAATCTGCTCCGCCATATGGTTGAAACTCTGGGTCAGGTACGCGAATTCATCACGGGAGTGATCGACCGGAATCCGAGTGGACAACTGGCCTTTGCGAATCTGTTGCAACCCTCTCATCAAACGATGGATTGGCACCTGGACTTTTCGATACAAAAGCAGTGCAGCCCCGATACTGAGCACGAGCAGCAACAGAATTGATGTAATAAACATATTTCGGCTCTTGTCCATCGGGGTTAACAAATCATCCAACACCACCGGGTTCACGTATACTGCTTGCAGTTGTTTGGAGTGCACGTAACTGACCAGATACTGTTTGTCGCCCACCTCCAGCTGATGATTACCTTCCCTCTCCGGTCCGTTAAAGGGGATATCTCGCATAATCGCTTCGACCAGTTCGGGGTCCGCCGTACGGTTCAGCAACGGATCATTGCCCGGTACGAGCAAGAAAGGATCTCCGCCCTGCGTTTCTTTGAAATCATCCAGCATGGCAACCACGTTCATCGGGTCAAAATTAATCTCCATTACCGTTCGCACACCTGTGTTCACCGGTTTTTCATTCCATTCGTAGTTATCCGTGAAAAAGTAGGTGAAGATTCCCTGCTCCAGCTGCCAGTGGCCAGGTTGCGGAAACGTCAACATCTTTTCATCGTAGACCGTCCGGCTGGACATGGTGGACAACACAAGTTCCGCTTGTGGCAGCACAATGGTAATATCGTTCTTCCAACGGCTGGTGGACTGGTACAATGATAATTTGTCGAGAATATCCAGATAGATGCTGTTTTTCTCATATTGGCTGGTGGAGTCCGTCATGTAACGGTAGTGCAGGATACTCGGATCTCGCAGCAATGTCAGGCCATACAGAGAGAGCTGCTCGATATTTTTATCCACCTGGGAACTGAAATAATTAAACTGGTTCAGACTCGACTGTTGTTTCTCTTCAACGACCATGTCCACATTTGCCTGGTTCGCATACGTATAGAGCAGCAGAATGGGTACGAGCAGGCAGATTAAGAGAATGACCGTTTTCGCAAATACTGTGAATTTCATCGTTTCACCCTGTCCCTGAATTTGAAGTCGTTCTACACCGAAGTCCTATTTTATATTGAAAACCCTTACATTTCTATATGATTTTATATTCGCCCGCTTTCCTGCAACTTGTAATTCTCTGTTTCCATCAACAAGTTAATATTTCAACATCCGCATTGAAATGTTGTTCTATAGTCCACCCTTTTCCGTTGCTATAATTCAGTTGCTCCACTCTGCGCAGAGGCTTACTCGCCTCATCATGCCGGAGCTGGACGAGATAAAGGAGGGACCCTGATGGCTATGGAACAACCGTTAACAACCAATACGCCGGTGCGAAAAATGACACCCCATCCACGCAAACGTACCCGCTGGAATTTCAAACGTACATGGCCGCTGCATCTGATGCTGCTGCCTGCTGTACTGCTCACTTTACTGTTCGCCTATGTGCCTATGGGCGGCATTATTATTGCTTTTCAAGACTTCAAACCGTGGCTGGGGTTCACTGGCTCCAAATGGGTGGGCTGGGACAACTTCCGGTTCATGTTCGAATATCCCGACAGCGTTCAGGTCATCTGGAACACGGTGCTAATTGCTTCGATGAAAATTGTGGCCGGACTTGTGGCCCCCGTGGTGTTCGCCATTTTGCTAAACGAGGTTCGGAACTCTACGTTCAAACGTTTCTCACAGACCTTGGTGTACCTGCCCCATTTCCTGTCCTGGGTTGTACTAGGCGGCATTCTGCTCGATATGTTATCACCGGAAGGTGGGCTGGTAAACCAGGTGTTAGCGGCGGCTGGCGTTGAACCGATCTTCTTTCTGGGAGATGGCGACTGGTTCCGTGTAACGGTAGTTGTCAGTGATGTGTGGAAGGAGTTTGGATTCGGAACGATTGTATTTCTGGCAGCACTTGCGGGCATTAACCCGGCACTGTACGAGGCTTCGGAGGTAGATGGAGCAACACGGCTCAGACAGACATTACACATTACCCTGCCTGCGCTTGTACCGATGATTATCGTGGTAGGTACGTTATCGCTGGGCAATATCCTGAATGCAGGCTTTGACCAGATCTTTAACCTGTACAATCCGCTGGTATATGAGAAAGGCGATATTATCGATACCTTTGTCTACCGGATGGGAATTCTGAATGGCAAAATGAGCTTTGCGACCGCTGTTGGACTATTCAAATCATTTGTCGCGATGTTCCTGGTCATCTCTGCGTACCGGATGGCGTACAAAATCGCCAATTATCGTATTTTCTAAAAGGGTTAGCATAATGCATTAAGGAGGAATCAAGGTGTATCACAAAACAACCGGGTACCGTATATTCAATGGTTTCAACCTGATATTCATCGCGGCCGTCTCCATCCTGTGCATCCTGCCGCTGGTCCATATTCTGGCGGTTTCCTTCAGTGGTAAGGCGGCAGCATCCGCCAATCTGGTGACACTTTGGCCGATTGATTTTACGGTGGACGCCTATACCAAAACATTTGGTAACAGTAACTTTCTCAGTGCACTCTGGATTTCAGTCCAGCGTACGGTTCTGGGCACACTGCTCAGTATGACACTTGTCTTCCTGACGGCTTATCCATTATCCAAGGAAAGTCTGCACTTCAAGGGACGTTCATTATATGCGTGGTTTTTCATCTTCACGATGCTGTTCAGCGGGGGATTAATTCCGTCTTATATCTTGATCCAGAAGCTTGGACTGATTAATACGATGTGGGCTCTCATTTTGCCGGGGGCGGTGGCTGTCTGGAACCTGATTCTCATGATGAACTTTTTCCGCAACGTACCGAAAGAGCTGGAAGAAGCTGCATTCATTGATGGGGCCAATCATATCACAACTCTGTTCAAAATTTATCTGCCTGTATCCATGCCCGCTATTGCGACGATTTCTTTATTCACGATGGTAGGTCAGTGGAATTCCTGGTTCGACGGGCTAATCTATATGAATGATGCTTCCAAATATCCACTCGCCACGTTAATGCAGACCATAATCGTACAGCAGGATTTCTCCAACATGAACGTGGACGCGACGCAGCTCCAGAACATGTCTCAACGTACGGTGAACGCGGCTCAGATCTTTATTGGCGCTCTGCCGATTCTGCTCGTATATCCATTCTTGCAACGTTTCTTCGTAAAGGGAATTGTGCTCGGGGCGGTAAAAGAGTAAGGCAAACACACGGAATCCCGTTATGGGATTCTTTTTCCTTCTATAAGTGCATTCTATAGCTCATGATTTCAGTTGTTTTGAAATTTTTCTGCCGCGAATAGCGTTGTTATATTCATTAATCAATTCATCCAGCACCATGGATTGGCGAATAACCTCCGGATGCCATAGTTCCGCATATTGATCAGCAATCTGGTAGAGCCTTTGCCGTGCATGTTCGATACATTCCTGAATGGTTTCCGGATTATGTACCATACTCCCGCCCCCTGTTATCCTTGAATATCATCATCCAAAAAAGACCATCTAATATAATATTCGGAACAATAGGGGGTTTGGATTACCCCAAAATTAAAATTTTGGTTATTTTTTCTTGTAAAATTTATTTTTAGCATGGATCACATGAGTTGATGTGCAAATATGTTCAATACAAATAAACCGAATCGGCTGTAGCCTGTCCGGTTTATTAGCGTTTATATCTTTTCCAGAACAACTTCACATGCCGAGATGAATATGAGCAGACTCAACAGCTTACTTACGCTAATCCTTATATTCCGTAAAGAAAACGTCCTCAAGAACGGCCTTGGCCTTCTTCAGATCACGGGAATTCAGCGTATGAAGCATCCCCATAATTTCATTCATTTCCTCGTTAATGGTCACTGCTTCCGCATTCTCATTATCATTATCGTTTGAAGCTTCATCGGGATATGGTCCCCCTTCACTAGTAACCATGGATGGACTGTCTTTTTCCGAATGGAACCAGGAGGTATGCGCGGTGTCACGGAGAGCATGCACTAAGAACTGCAATTCATCTTCGGTATATCGTTGCAAAAAACGATTTGCCCCTAGATCAATTTGTTGATGCATGGCTTGATGCAAACGATAAATACCTTGACCAAGTTCTGTCATGCGAAACAATACTTCTTTTTTATTATCCGGAAGGTATTCAGGCAGAATGATATTTTTCTGCACCAGCCTTTTGGTGATTTTGGAAACTGTGCCTTTGGAAAAGCCGAATTGCTTTGAGATGGTTATACCATTTACAGGTTCAAGTGTTCCGATCGCATCCAGCACATGCAGCATGGTAACCGTCATTTCTTGGACTAACTCTTGAACTTCCGAATTAGGGCTGTTCTTAAGCAGCCATTCCTTCTCTTCGTCATCTTCCGCTTGGAATTTAATCTGTATGTCTCTCACAGCTTCCAGCACTTCATTGATCAAGTGCTCTTTATTGTGATTGTTTGATGGCTTGATCATCCTTTTTCCCCCAACACTAATGAACTTCATCCCAGTATATCAAGGAAAGGTCCGCAATTAAAGTTTCCAAGGAAACAATGTTGACAAAAGAACAGAATTTAAACTAATATTGTTGCAATGAAACTTATTGTTTCTTAGAAACAATAAGTTTGTGAGCGTCATAGTCCGTTAGTCATGAGAATCAAAAATTATTTTAGACCCAATTTAGAGAGGAACATTACAAATGACAGATATACGATTCAAGCCATCGCAAGAGAAGGGACAACCGGGTATGAGTCCATTAAGGGAGAATTACGATATCGACGTATTGGTTGCAGGTGCTGGTCCGACAGGATCTACATTAGCAGCAGATCTGTTGCGCCGCGGCCTTCGTGTACGGCTCGTTGACAAGGCTCCTCACGCCTTTAAGGGCTCTCGTGCCAAGGGAGTACAGCCGCGAACCCAGGAGTTGTTGGAGGACCTTGACGTGCTGAGTGATGCTCTTACAGAGGGAAGTTCCTACCCTCTCGCGGGTATTCATCTCGGGCCGATCATCGTGCCATGGCGCATGCAACAACGGAATAAACCAACACCAGATGTACCCTATCCGAATATTCTTCTGCTGGCTCAGCACCGCACGGATGCCATCCTGCACCGCTTGCTCGAACGTCTGGGACTGAATATTGAATTTAACAACGCGGTGGATTCTTTTGAACAGGATGCCGATGGGGTGACAGTAACGCTCTCTTCAGGGGAGAAGATTCGCAGCAGATATCTGGTGGGGGCAGACGGTGGTTCCAGCACCGTTCGTAAAGGTGTTGGGATTCAATTTGTCGGAGAGACCCACGAATCGGATCGGATGCTTATTATTGACGGTACAATCGATGGTTTGTCCCGCAGTCGTTGGCATATGTGGCCACGCACACAAGGTAAATTTGTCGGAGCATGTCCATTGCCACACTCCCAACAGTTCCAAGTCATGATCAGGTTGGGAGCAGACGAGAATCCAGACTTGAATGAGGCTGTACTGGCCGCTCAGTTCCACAAGCTTACTGGTTTCCGCCTCTACGACATTACCTGGAGTTCCGTATTCCGTCCCAACGTGCGACTGGCTGAGCACTATCGGTCAGATCGTGTCTTCCTTGCAGGCGATGCCGCCCACGTCCATACCCCAGCCGGTGCACAAGGACTCAATACCGGTGTACAAGACGCTTACAACCTCGGCTGGAAAATAGGTCAGGTTATTGCCGGCGCACCTGATCGCCTGCTTGACAGTTACGAAGCGGAACGTCAACCCATAGCCGCACGCGTTCTTGGAAAATCCAGCGAGTTGTACGCCAAGCTAGATAATAAACGTCTCGCCAGTCTCAAACGTGGTGACGAAGAACGACAGCTCTCGCTATCGTATCATGGTGGACCACTTAGCTCTCAGAATGCATCAGCGACCAAGTCGCTTCAGGTCGGAGATCGAGCGCCCGATGCTCCATGCATCGGCCCAGGCGGTGTAAGACGACTATTTGAGATCCTTCGTGGACCGCAATTCACATTGCTTGCCTTTGGAGCCAATGCCTCTAATATTCTCCCAGAGCTGATCTGGCCAACCAGCGGTGCCAAATTACACAGATACATCGTTAGTCTCGGCAATGAAGCCGAACAGAATGTTATCAACGATACCACTCAAAAACTGACCGAAATCTATGGCATCAGCGATGATACGCTAGTACTGATTCGACCCGATGGTTACATCGGCAGCATCATCAAGGGCGACTGGCAGGCGGAATTTGAGAATGCGGTCAGCATGGTTACCCCACCACGTTAAGTGAGAAATATTTAAACTGCGCTTTAAGCATCAAATGCAGACTCCGGGCCGGGGTGCCACATCAGAGGAACTGCATGCTCCATTCATCTTAATCCAACATCCTTAAAACGATTTCCTATCGTCTCTGGAAAGGCACGTTTAATGGCATCAATGGCACGTTGTTCCGTAGCCCCTGCCTTCCGGATAAGCTCAATTACCCTTTGCACACAGTCTGGTTCTCTCGAATCCCAAGAGATGGAGTCATCTATCACCTCAACGATCATTGTATACAGGTTTGCGAGTAGCTCATACTCGTTTATTACCTGATCCATTTGAATAGACAGATGCTTAAGCCCTGCAACATAAGAGGCAATGTCCAGTCTTGATCTGGCATAATAGCGCAGTACAGTTACCGCTTGTTCTGTGTCATATGTTCCAGACTGCAAAGTAGCAGCCATAACCGTATACGCAGCCGCTCCACAGGCATAATCCTGGGACGGCAGCATATAGTCATGGGTTTCCCATTTGTACACGGCCTGGATTAACGATTCCTTGCAGACTTCCCATTGATCTATCGGTGCACAAGCTTCCAGCACCTGATAGTACCAGTAGGGTGTACTGTTTCTCCCTAACGAATCATAGGGCAGACGAATGACTTCATTCCCATTACTTTTACAGATGAACAGCACCCGTTCCACATCATCATAGCCAATAACAATGACAAATTGATCGTGCCAGAGAATTGCACCTATGCCTCGGTCAATGGAAGCTTTAATATCCAGCAGAGCCTGCTTCTGATAGAGCGGAAAAGTCGGTTCAAATGAAAATCCACCATGTTGTCCCGTTGTCACACCAATGAAGTCAGCTGCGACAAAGTTCTCTGCCATCCAGTTGTAAGCCGAAATTGATTCTGACGTCAGACGCCGATCCACCACTAATCGGAATGCACTTGCTGTCATACCTGCAATCATGTGGTGTGGGAAAACCGTCCACTGTTTATGTAATAAAATGCGCAACAACGCATCTGTATACGCGCTTACACCGCTCCATGATCTACATTCATCAGCAGAATTCACAGCTTGCGAGGATCGAATCCAGTCCTGCAATACTACTTTTGTCGCCATCATCCTTCACTCCCTTCCTCTCTCATCCTATCGTGCGGAATGTGCTCCCCACCGTGGTATAGTGGACCTTTTACGGTCAGGATACTTCCTGGATATCACTCGAAAATAATCAATAGCCTGCTCTTCCAATGCTTTCGCCTTCACTAGTACCTGTGCTAGATCTTCTGTGGTGTCTGGTCGCAAGACACGTCTATTCTCGTGCTGAACCATATATCCTTTCATTTGGTCAATTAACGTCCCAAGCTGTTCATAACATGTACAAGCCTGGTCCAGTTCGTTCCATATCCCTCGAACATCCTGCAAATACATTCTTATTTCGGTTCGCGAATGGCAGAAGGATTCCAAGATATAACCTGCACCGGATTCATCGAAATCCCCACTCCGCAGGGCCTGCAACCACACATCATATGCCTTTTTACCTGAAGCAATATTCTGATCAGGTAACAGACGATAGGGAAGATCCCAATCCTCAATCGCCAGTCTCAGGGATTCCAGCAGCATCTGCTGTTCAGGGATGCGGACCTGATCACCAAACACCTGACAATACCAAAATCCGGTAAAGTTTAAGCCAAAATTGTCATACAACAAAATCTGCGGTTCCTTGCTCCATCCGTCCTGCACATAAAAGATGCGGTCACTGTCATCATATCCATGAATAACACCGAACTCAGGAATCCAGTAAATCACACCAGTTCCTTCATCAATACTCCGTCTCACCCAATTCACTGCATCCTGCTGGTAATAACCAAACGTGGAATGACGTGTACGTCCCCCATCCCAGATCGTGAATATCCCCAAGTTATCAACTCCGGGACGATGCGCTTCCCCCCATTGTCCATACGCTGTAACCGACATGGGAAGTAGTCTGCGATGCACCGACAGCTTGAAAGCCATGCCCGTATATCCGGCAAGTACAACCTTGGAACCTTGAAACTGGCCTGTATGGGTTAGTATCGCATGCAGACTATCCACGTACGATTTGGACTCCCGCTTCATAATGAGGTTATTTAACACGACTTCAGCCAAAGAAAAAGCTCCTCTCCATGGTGGTTTTCCTGATGTATTTACGAGAAACAGCAGCTTGCTGTGCATCTGCTCGTTTGTTGCCTGTTTACAGACTCAATCTATGTTCCAAGCCTGTGGATCAACCCTTCTGCTCTTTGCTGAAGCTTGCGTCTAAGCCACCCAGGAGACAAAAGTTCTTCCCATTCGCTAATAAACAAATGCTGCAAGAAAGCGTCCGTGTCATAAAATTCAATCGAATAAATCTGATCGTGCCTAGCCTGGATACGATACCCTTGCCAGAGGTCCATTTGCTGCAATTCCTTCAAGCGAATCTCAGCTACAAACGGTTTACGCACAGGCAGTGGTTCTTCCCATCCACCTAGGAGGGCATCTGACCTGTACTCAAATCTTTCATCCGATATCGATACATGAACAATGCCCTCCAGTCGAATGGCCACTTGCTGCACAGGATCTGCTTCATAACCTACCACGTAATCGGCATTGAACTGGGATATCATCTTTAATGGACACAAGGAAAATTGTCGTTCTCCCTCATGATCCCTGTAATGAATATGTACTCTACGCAAGTCGCTCACAGCATGGGATATTAATTCAAAGAATTGCAGTTGCTTCGGTTGCGCCGAAAACACTGGAAGCTCACCACTCCCCATCTGTTGTTCCTCCAACGTAAAACGCTCCAGTAAATGCGCTACACGTTTCACCGCGTCCGATTGATCATAATCATAATGCCGGTAACGATGTGCCAAATATTTCAGCACACGCTGCTCTTCTTCTGTCATATATAAATGGGGCAATCGAAAGGTCTGATCCTCGTAACAATAGCCCCGATATTTCGCCATATATACCAAGGGGGCGCGCAGGGAGTTTGCCATATATTCAATATCACGCTGAGCCTGACGACGAGAAATCTCAAATTCACGAGCAAGCCAGCTGCTGTTAGGAAAACGTCCACCCCGAATCTGTTCGTCAAACCAGTGAATCCGATGCATATTACTCATCTTCCCGCCCCCGATCTCTTCCGGTCCTAATTCACTTATTATATCAAAAGACATGGCCTGTTCCGAAGAACAGGCCTGATATGTCAGACGTGTGCCATATCCACTCTGGATTGCACAGCTTTGAAGCATTTCTTGCATACCTTCAAACTTGTACCGTCTGTTTTCGTTCGCGTATACAACAATTTAATTCGGGTACTGCTGCATACCGGGCATGTTCCCCGGCCCCTGGAAGGAAGACTCCACAAGATGCGTCCTCTTTTGGTTTTTGCCAATGGTAGTGAACCTCTTTTCGATATGGTTTGTGTGTTCACCGTTATTATAGAGGGCATGGTACGACACAGAATGTCGCAGCAGTATTAGAGGTGTTTCAGAAAATAAAAATGTCCCCTCTTCGACCTGAAGAAAGGACAACATTTAGGAAGGATCTGTGCTCGACTGAGATGCGGCCTGCAATAACGGTTGCAGGAGTCCTGGAAAGCGCGTTTCCAGATCATCGGACCGCAGAGTGAGAAAATGCTGGGTGCCTTGCACTCTGACCCGAATAACTCCGGCTTCCCGCAGGGTTCGAATGTGGTGCGACCTCGTTGACTTCACAACAGGTGCATGAAAATGACTGCACGGCTGTTCCCCGCTTCTCGCTGCTTCCACAACAATCCCAAGACGGGTCGGGTCGCTTAACGCATACAATACGGAGGAAAGTTCAATATCTGACACCTGTGGATGATGTAAAATTTTCATACTGTAGTCCCCTTTTCTCAGACTATCCATTGTATTTTAACACACATCCATGATATATTTCTAATGTTCGATACCAATCGAACTTTAATGATTTCGTTATGTAACCCCTGCTGTCAGGCACGGGATTGACATCATACTACATTTTGCAAATGTTACACACCGTTTCTGAAATGTTGCGAAATACACATCACTTTAGGAGGTTTTTATGAACAACACCGCAACCGCATCATCAGGGGAACGGACCGGAATACAAGAAGGATTAATTGTAAGCTTGCTTGGCTTCACCGTTGTACTCGTTGTTATGAATACAATGATGTTTAATCTGGCCCTGCCCAAAATTGCAGCCGAATTTATGCTTACATCCGTCGCTTCTTCCTGGATTGTTACAGGATATTCCATTGTATTTGCCATCTCCTCGATTACGTTCTCACGTCTATCGGATTTCATACCCATTCGTACATTATTCACGACCGGGCTTACGTTACTTGGTGCAGCATCTGTTCTCGGGTTCTTTAGTAACCACTTCATCATTTTGCTTATTGCACGTCTGATTCAGGCTGCGGGGGCTGCTTCTGTTCCTGGACTTGCCATTGTGCTGATTACCCGTTACATTCCAAATGATCGCCGGGGTAAATCGATGGCTGTCATCATGTCCGCCAGTTCACTGGGGCTTGGACTTGGTCCCGTCATCGGCGGAAGTATTACACAATTTCTGGGATGGCATGATCTGTTTATCGTTACGGGATTAACGTTATTCTTGATTCCTGTATTCTTCAAACTGCTT
Source organism: Paenibacillus sp. W4I10 (assembly GCF_030816325.1). Lineage (NCBI taxonomy): Bacteria > Bacillati > Bacillota > Bacilli > Caryophanales > Paenibacillaceae > Paenibacillus > Paenibacillus sp. W4I10. Next base: position 6,126,259 of record NZ_JAUSXX010000001.1, on the reverse strand, counting down.
CCGCGGGAAACACCGCAAAAAGGTTCATTTGACCTGCTGGGTGCCGTGCTTCTCGCCATCGGTACTACAGGTGTGCTGTTATTCCTGACTTCCCGTCAGTGGTACACGCTTGTTATCGGTGCTGCGGCACTGCTTCTGTTCTGGCTCCGAATTCGGCGCGCGGCAGATCCATTTGTTCAACCTGCTTTGTTCAAAGACAAAAAATATATGATGCTCAGCTCGCTGGGGATTGTATCGTACATCAATAACTTCTCGACGTTGTTCCTGTTACCTCAAATTTTGGCGCATCTATATGGACTGACCCCTGCTCAATCCGGGCTCGTCATCTTCCCGGGTGCAGTCGTGTCCATGCTGCTGTCCAACCGGATCGGCCGTATGATTGACCGACATGGCAATACGTTGCTGCTGAAGTTTGCACCATGGTTGCTACTGGCCGCTGCCGGATTGTTCGCCTTATTTGCAGACAATAACATCTACGCCATTATGGCTGTCTATGTCCTGCTCAGCGTTGGCTTCTCTTCCCTAACCACCAGCGTCTCCAATGAATTGTCTGGCAATCTGACCATGGATCAGGTGGGCGCAGGTATGGGACTGTTCCAACTTAGTCAGTTCTTCAGTGGTGCCTTCAGCGTTGCTGTTACTGGCGTAGCATTAACGGCGATGCAAAACATGCCGCTATCCTCAGCGTACACCAATATTTTCTGGGGCATGACTGTGGTCGCAGTCGCATCGGTTATTTTCTCTCAGGTGTATCTAAGAATGCAGTCACGGAAAGTCACGAAAACAAGTAACCGGATCTAACATTATATTTAACCAAAAGAAGTCAGGAAGGGACCCTCGGGTTCTGAACCTGGCTTTTTTCTATCCCATTTTTCTGTGCATGTGTCAGCTGCCCTATCCCACTAACACAAAACAGCCCCAAGGACGCGTTCATCACGCTCCTCGGGGCTATTATTTTACGGTTGATCAACTTCTATATTCTTCTACACTGATTATACTATTCAAACAGGTCCAAACGAAGACGTTTCAGACTTGTATGTTTGATGTACCACTGGCCGTCGATTTTGACAAAAGTCTCGTGGTAGTGCCCAAATCCGTGGAAGGATTTGTTCTCATTGCCCTCCGGGAACGTGACCCAATCTTCCATTGGGGAGATGACCTTTGCTTCGTTCTCAGATACAAATTCAACTTCGGCGCTATGAACATGATGCACGGATACGGCAACATCCACCAGATCACGGAATACTTGTACGATCGTATCACGGCCTGTTAATACCGGAATTGGATTGCCCTCTGTGCTGAAATCGGCCACTGCATCCGGAGCAAACACATCGCCCAAAGTATCCCACTGCTTCGTATCAATATAGCGGCAATAACGCGCCTTGGTGTTCCTAATGTTTTCAAGCGCGAGCAATTGTTCCAGTCCTGTGATCGTTGATTGGCTCATGTGTTGTCCCTCCATAGATGTAAAATGTGATGTAAGATTAGGATCATGTATGTATGCATACTATACCTTCCTTATTGTACCATTCGGGTTCTAGTAGGTACAACGATACAAAAAAATCTTTCCTTACCTCTCGCGAGGTTGGGGAAAGATCACTTCTAGTGCAAGTTACAGGGAATGTGCACCCTTCATCTGGGAAGCCAGTTCTGACATTTTTTTATTGTTCAAAAAACTTTCCATCTCTTCTTCCGCCTGCACCATCACCTGCTGGATCAAGCAGCCTGCGTTATGATTCTGGGAACATTCGAACAGGGACGCCTGACCTTCAATCGCATGAATGATCTCCAAGAAGGAAGGATCCGGATTTTTACGACTAAGCCGGTAGCCACCATTGGCGCCAGAAGTCGATTCGATCATGCCCGCCTTAACCAATTTCGTCAATATTTTGGACAGATAGGTTGGTGATACCTTCTGCAATTCTGCAAGTTGGTGGACACTAACCAGCTGTTCGGGGGCAGTACTTACAAGATGAAGCATGGTATGCAAAGCATAATTTGTTGCTTTTGAATATTTCATGAGGGCACCTCATTATACACGGATTTAATTTATCCATAATAGACTTGATTGAGCTCTCTGTCAAACCACTACACTTCAAGCGCTGGCAACATCGAGAGGATACGGGTTAATTGTGATACAATCCGCGGTAATCCGTAGGTGTCATCCCCTCATGGGCCATGAACTGGCGATTAAAATAACTGGCATTGGGATACCCCGCTTCCTCCGCGATTTGTCCAATGTTGGCCGTAGGCCGTTCGAGTAACCATTGCTTCGCCATCTGTAGTCGTGAACGAGTGATAAACTCCATAGGTGTCATCTCTACAGCACTCTTGAACATTTTGCAAAAGTAATACGAACTCACACCTGCGAGATCCGCCCAATCCTGTAACAGGAAAGGTTGACAGGCCTCTTGTTGCATCTGTGGAAGAAGTGCAAGAACCCGACTCTCCGCCTTACTTGTGGTACGTGTGCTCTTTAAAGGTACTGCATGCTGCACGAACTCGGCGAGTACGGCATAGGTCAGTGTGGATAGTTGAGCCGGACGCAGCATTGTGTTCTGTTCCGCTTCAGTGAGCAAGGCCAGATGAGCCTCTTCCCAAGAGCTGCGTTGCCGCAGTGTCCACAATAGATTGCGGTGTAACCCCCGCTCGATCATATAATCATGCAGACGTTCACCGTAAAAATGAACCCATCGTACATCCCATGGATCATCTTCACTACTATAATAATGCTGCCGCTGCTGCGGGAAATAGAGAAACGCCTGACCTGTGCGAAGCTCATGCACCACTCCGTCCACTTCCACATATCCCTTGCCCGAAGCGACGTAGTGAATATTAAAGTTGTTCAGTGCGCCAGCCTCACGCAACACGGAATGCTGGACGTGGTCCATATAATGTCCAACGGACTCGGGATAACAAAAATATGGAATATCCTGCAGGGTAAGCAATACGGTTTGTCTCATCATAGCCGGTTCTCCTTGATCAACAATATTGTGTTAACTAACCTCAATATATTATCATTTTAATTCATTGGTCTATTCTTTATAATCACAATATACATTCATACACAGGAGGATACAACACATGAATTCAGTTCAAAAATTGCGTTGGGGCATTCTTGGTAGCGCTAGCATTGCTGTGGAATCCGTCATTCCAGGCCTGCAGCAATCCGAGTTGAATGAAGTAATCGCGATTGCCAGTCGAGACGAAGATAAAGCCAAACAGACGGCCGAACAACTTGGGATCGACAAGGCTTATGGCAGTTATGAAGCTTTGCTCGCTGATGATTCCATTGATGCCGTATATATCCCACTGCCGAATCATCTGCATCGGGAATGGACGATCCGGGCTGCTGAAGCAGGCAAACATATTTTATGCGAAAAACCACTGGCTCTGACAGAACAGGAAGCTCAGGAGATGGTTCAAGCTTGTGCAGATGCAGGTGTGCATCTCGCGGAAGCATTCATGTACCGTCATCATCCACGTTATGAGCAGATCAGGGATATCATCGCCAGCGGTGAGATCGGTGAGATCCGTGGTATGCACAGCACATTTTCATTTAATAACTCCAATGCATCCGGCAATGTCCGCTTTCGGAAGGAGTGGGGTGGAGGTGCACTGTATGATATCGGATGTTATTCCATCAGCGTAGCACGTCTGCTACTTGGTCAGGAACCAAGTGCAGTTACCGTTATTGGCATGTTCTCCCCACAGCATGATCAAGTGGATATGATGGCTTCCGGACTGCTGGAATTCGACAATCACGTTGGCGTAACGTTTGACAGCAGCATGTGGGCAGCATTCCGCAACACGCTGGAGGTATTGGGATCCGACGGGATTATTGAAGTCCCTTCGGCATTTATCAGCGGACAGGACCGCAGTTCCAACTTCTATGTAACGGCTGGTGGTGAACGCAGAGAGATTGAAGTCCCGCAAGTGAACCACTACTCTCTACAGGGAGATGATATGGCACGTGCTGTACTTCAGGGCAAGGATCTGCGCTTCGCCCCTTCCGATGCGGTAGCTAATATGAAAGTACTGGAAGCTTGCCTTCGTTCAGCGGAAGAACGTACACGAATTACACTATAATTGAGAGGATGAACTGACTTATGGAATATATCGAAATTGCTGGTGCAGGTAAACGTGTCTCCAGATTGATTAAAGGAACCGATTATTTCGTGCATAATGCCTACGATAAAGCAGCTACGAACATGGATGCTTTTCTGTCGATTGGCGGTAACACTGTAGATACAGCACATATCTATTGTGGTGGACAGAGTGAAGAAGTCCTTGGTCGTTACATGAAGGAACGTGGTAACCGCGACCAGATCGTCATTCTCACCAAAGGCGCGCATCATGACCAGAATGGACCACGTGTGAACGCTGATGCCATCCGCAGTGACTTGATGGAAAGTCTGGAGCGTCTTCAGACAGATCACGTAGAGATGTATGCCTTGCACCGGGATGATCCCAATACCCCTGTCAGTGTCATTCTTGAAGCACTGAACGAACATATTGAATCCGGTAAAATCGGCGCAATTGGCGCCTCCAACTGGACTTGGCAGCGGCTCGAGGAAGCCAATGCGTACGCTGCGGCAAATGGCCTGAAAGGCTTCACCTTCAGTAGTCCAAATCTCAGTCTCGCCAAAGCAAACGAACCGTTCTGGGAAGGCTGTGTGTCAGCAGATGCAGAGACGCTGGCATGGCATGAACAAACCAAACTACCATTGCTATCCTGGTCCTCCCAAGCGCGTGGTTTCTTCACTGGAAGATTCACACCTGAAGTTCGGGATAACGAAGATTTGGTGCGTGTATTCTACAGTGATGACAACTGGGAACGGTTGCATCGGGCTGAACAATTGGCTAATTCGAAGAAAACATCACCCATTCAGATTGCACTCGCTTATGTATTGAATCAAACGTTCCCAACCTGTGCCCTGATCGGTGCCCAGAATCAGGCGGAGCTGCTGTCCTGTGACGAAGGTTCCCGCATCACGCTGACTCCTGCTGAAATAACATGGCTGGATCTGGGCAGTGATGTACCGGCTGGCATCTAAAGAAAGTTAATCATTCTATCATTAATTTTAATGACTCTAAGGGGCTGATATTACGCGATAGCGAAAAATATCAGCCTTTTCTGTTGTGTAAAAGCGATCCACTATTGTAAACCCTATTGCACAATTACCGTATCCCTGTTCACTTTCTCCCACTTGTCTGGGAACAAATAAAGAAGGACTTACCCCAGAACACTTCTCTGAAGATAAGTCCCTTATATCATAGATTAAGCCATATAGAATGTTAGAAATTGCACTATCCTTCGTATGGATTACAGTTTAACGATCTGACCTGTTTTCTCGGATTCGAATGCTGCCAAGATCACTTGCAGGGAACGCAAGCCCTCTTCTCCAGAAATCGCTGGAGGTGTTTGGGTTACAATCGACTCTACAAATGCGTCAATTACACCACTCGGCACTTGTTTCTCGTTGGTAGCCATGGCACCAACTTTGTACGTCTCAACTGTACCATTGGTCAGTTCAACAATAACTTCATCGCCTTCCACTGTTCCGATCTTCATAACACCATTCTCGCACCACAGAACTGTACTGTTGTCTCCAGCTCTGTATTGTGTCCAGCTTGCTACTAGCGTTCCGATCGCTCCGCTCTTCATACGCAGCAAACAAGTTGCGTTATCATCAACTTTAGTACCTTCCTTGTGCAGTGTGCTGATGAAACCAGCCACTTCAGATACTTCATCATTCAGCAGATAACGGATGAAGTCGGATTTGTGCACGCCCAGGTCGCCCATTGCGCCCATAATCGCTTCTTCTTTACGGAAGAACCAGCTTTCAGCTCCGTCCACACTCCAGCCTTCCGGACCCGGGTGACCAAATGATGTACGGAAATTAAGGACTTTACCGAGTTTGCCGGAGTCGAGAATTTCTTTTGCTTTTACGTGAGGAGGCATCAAACGCTGGTTGTGTCCAACCATCAAATACACGCCATTTTTCTTGGCAGCTTCGATCATTTGCTCGCCTTCTTCAGTGGATACTGCCATTGGTTTCTCAACCAACACATGCTTGCCTGCATTTGCAGCAGCAATCGCCATTGGCGCATGCAGATAGTTTGGTGTACACACACTAACGGCATCCACCGTTTCGTTTGCAAGCAATTCTTCGTAACTGGAATACGCTTTACCGCCGTAAGTCTCGGCCATCTTCTCCGCACGCTCCACAATCGGATCGGCAAAAGCGACAAGTTCTACGTTCTCATTGGCAGCGTACTCTGGAATATGTCTGCGCTCGGCAATGGCTCCACAGCCGAATACAGCAACTTTAATTTTACTCATGTACATAAGTCTCCTTTGACAAATAGATTAGCATTTTTCATGGTTCGATGGTCCATTAGAATTGATTCAGGTAGTTTTCTTTCAACCAGTTGTAGCTGTTGGATACGCTCTCAAGCGGAGGGTTCTGACATACGTCTTGTTCCACGATCAGCCATTCCACGCCTGCATTCGTAGCGCCTTCAATAACAGCTGGCAGGTCAACCGAACCTTGTCCCAATTCCAGTGTTTTCATCTGGCCCTGTTCGTCTTTGCTGAAGTCCTTCAGATGAAGCAGCGGCAAGCGACCCGCATATTTATTAATATACTCGATCGGATTTTGTCCCGCAAATTGTACCCAACATACGTCCATTTCCACTTTTACCGCTTCAGGTGATGTTTGAGCGAACATGGCATCAAAGGCATTGGTATCGCCAACCTGGCCGTGGAATTCAAAGTCATGATTATGGTAACCGAAGATCAATCCTTGTTTCGCTGCTTCAGCTCCATATTGTTGTAACTCAGCGAATAGCTTGGTCCAACCTTCTGCATTCTCAGGACGATCTTCTGGCATCAGGTAAGGGCAAATGATATATTGTGCACCAATTGTTTTCAGGTAATCGATTTGTTTTTGCAAGTCTTCGCGCATCGCATGTAGTGAAACGTGGCTGCTGAATCCTTTCAGTCCAAGTTCATCTAGTAGCGCTTTCATTTCCTCAGCTGGAATATCGCCATATCCGGCAAACTCCACACCTTCATATCCAAGGGCCGCTACCTTACGCAACGTACCACGAAAATCTGCTGCAGTTTCATCACGGAGTGTAAACAATTGCAAACCAATATTAAGTTTTTTCATGTAGGATACACCTCTGTTCTCAAATTTGCTTTCATTGCTCTATCTGGTATCATCCTAACGCAAAACAGGCTAGAATGAACATATACAATATAGTCAGAACATGAACTATCTGATCAAATTTTATTTCCATCATTTTGCATCAATTGAATGTAGCCCATTTCAACTGAAGATATTACACTGGCACTCCGATGACAGAACAACCTTCCGATCGCTGTTATCCCCAGATTTTTTTGATTTCCTTTTCAAAAGGATAAAATCCGGAGATAAAGGCGAGTTTATGCTTCCGATGCAGCTTTCTTTCAGAAAGCTTTTAACTTCGTTTCTTCAGGTTCTTTCTGTCCTCTCCGTTTTCGTGTAAATGTTAAGTTAAACTTATGATGTAAAAGGATGTACATATTGGGGGATTTTATTTGGATACGTTAGAGACATCTGTACTGATCTGTGACTACTCATACCACTATAAGGCGTTCACACATAATATGAAGGGCGAGTTGCAAACCTATCTGTTCCGTCTGCAGACTGAAGGCTCGTGCAAGGTGTATGTACAGGATGAAGAATTCAGGATGACGAGCGGGGACTTGCTGCTCTTAAAGCCTGGTGACGACTATCATCTCGTTGTAGATGAACCACATAAGGAAGGACGCTTGTCTAGTGGAGACTATTATCTGTTCTGCGAGGGCAGCTGGATCGAGAACTGGTGGAAACGGCAGCATCGATCAACCGTGAGCCGAATTGGACTTGATGATAAACTCATCAGCCTGTGGAGAAATATGTTACTTGAGAAACGTCGTGGACCTCTTGAGGAAAATGCGGAGCTAAAGGATGCGTTACTGCGCGGATTATGTCTGTATATCGACCGGGCAATTAAAGAGAATATTCAGACCGATCGGGCAGTTTCCTCTGCGCTGAAGTTAAAACGTTTTATTGAGGAGCATGCCACGGTTACGTTCAAGCTTGATGAAGCGGCTCGTTATGCGGGCCTCAGCCTGTCACGTGCCGTCCGTTTATTTAAGGAGCACTACAATCAGACCATGATTCAATATGCGATTGAGATCCGTCTGAATGCGGCGCTGGAACGAATGAAATACAGTGAAATGACACTGGAACATATTGCCGAATCCTGTGGTTTTGCGAGCTACTCCTATTTCCACCGGGTATTCCGGGCGCACTTCGGTGTGTCTCCAGCGGAGTATCTCAAATCCAGACAGCATGAGCCTATCGATGATCTGGAGCATGTATGATGTTCAGTATCAGAAACCCATGACCTTAAGAGGTTCATGGGTTATTTTGATACATTGAACTGTGACCAACTCTCAGTACGACTGGAAGTCAGAACGTTTTTTATATGAATGAAATTCACTTCAATATTTTTTCATGTGACTCCCACAGAACAAGACTGTACAATTATAAAGACTGTCATCTTACCCATTCATACATACCCATTAAATTCACATCTATCATAATGGAGCGATACATATGCTAACCCACCAGCGCAAAGTCCTCATCATCGAGGATGAATCAGATATTTCGCGCATTCTGCGAGATTATTTAACCAAAAATCAATATGAAGCCGCCGTGGCAGCCACTGGACAAGATGGACTTCAGATCATGGAGCTTATTCAACCAGATTACATTATTCTGGACATTATGCTTCCGGACATGGACGGGATCGAGGTCTGTCGAGAGATCAGAAGGCGCAACAATATCCCCATCCTTATTCTAAGTGCCAGAGGCAGTGATACCGATAAGGTACTTGGACTTGGCTTTGGAGCAGACGACTATATGACCAAGCCCTTCTCGCTGAGCGAACTGTTAGCACGGATTAATGCCCACTTCAGGCGTTATGACAGCATGACATCCGTTGGAGACAGAACAGATCTACTGCATCTTGGAAACCTGGTGATTGATAAAAAAGCCTATAAAGTTACATTGAACGGATCGGAAGTTTCTCTGTCAGCCAAGGAATTCGAATTACTTCATTATCTGGCAAGCCATAAGAATCAGGTATTCTCCAAAGCCCAGTTGCTCGACGCCATCTGGGGATATGCAACCTACGGCGATGAAAATACCGTAACGGTATACATTCGCAGACTGCGTGAAAAAATTGAGGCAGATGCCTCGCATCCGACCGTTCTGAAGACGGTATGGGGTGTCGGTTACAAATTCAATTACGAGTAAGTGAGATTGGAGGCACCCACATGTCATTGAACAGCTGGTCCAAACGCTGGTTGTTAACAACACTTGGGCTTCTCATTATTATCGTTTTAAGTATCCTTGCACTGTCGATGATGCTGTTACAAGATCGAAATTCAGGCGAATCCAATCTGTCCCTGAATCAGGTTCGACTCAAGGTCAATCCGATCTTACTCGCTTTGGAGCAAAATCATCAGCATCTTAATGAACAAAATATTCGTGAAATCATACGTTCCACCGCCAGAGAGACCGGGGTTCTACTTACCTATCTAAACTTGGATGGAAAAGTCATTCTGTCCTCCGACCCCACCTCTAAAGGGACGCAAGTTAATCTGCGTTCAGCTCTCCATTATGATCTGCATCATGCCACGCAGGCCGCAGACGGTAACGATACGCTTGATATTGCGTTTCCCGTGATGGACGGACCGATGGGAAGTCAGATCGGCAATGCCATCTTTTCCATCCCCCAAGCGATGGTTACGGTTCAGCAACCGATGACTTTTGCGGTTATATTGCTTAGCGCACTCATGCTCCTGTCACTGGTTCTGAGCTTATTTCTATTCTGGATGAAACGAAAACTGGACAAACACCTGCTCTCTCCCATCCATCAATTGAAGCAACATGCGGAATCCATGCTTAAAGGCAATTATGAAGAAAAAATCCAGTACAACCGGAACGATGAATTGCTCGAAGTATATGCCATGTTTGATCTAATGCGCACGGAGATTAAACATATGAGCGAGCAGCGTATTCAGCAGGAACAAGCACAAAAAGAACTCATCACCAATATATCTCATGATATTAAAACACCAATTACCACGATAAAAGCATACATAGAAGCTATTGAGGAAGGACTATGCAACGATCAGGAGACGCTGATGGAATATATGGGAGTCATGCGGACCCATACGGATAAAACGGCACGCCTTGTGGAGGATCTGCTGGTTCATGCACTTCAGGAATTGGGGCAAATTTCGGTGGAAACCCGTGAAATGTACAGTGGGCCTATACTGGAGACGATGTTGAAACCTATCGAACATGTTGTCCTAACAAAGGGGCTTATCTATAAAGGACCCAACTACATCCCCAATGTGTTAATCGCTATCGACCCCACTCGAATTGAACAGGTGATCTCCAATCTTGCCGCCAATGCCCTCAAGCATACAGCTCCAGGAGACACGATACGTATAGATATGGAACTGGAATCCGGGCATTTGAATGTGACCATCGCCGATTCGGGTCAGGGAATACGTGTACAGGACATGCCGTTTGTTTTCCAGCGTTACTTCAGAGGCCAGGCGAGCCATGCAGAACAACGTGTACAGGAAGGTACAGGGTTGGGCCTTTCCATCTGCCAAAGCATTATTGAAGCACATGGAGGCCATATTTCCTTTACTAGTAAAGAAGGACAAGGTACTACCTTCCGGTTCTATCTGCCGATCTGCTGAGCCCACACTCCACAGCTATTGTGCGGAGCAGCCTTCCATTTCCGAATTAACCCAGGTGGCTGTAATACTTTATTCATAATTTGATAAGGCTTCCTCAACATCCCTCCTCTAGAATGAATCCTATACTGCACTTGGGAGTGATTCGACTTGTCCAAAAAAGTGATTATCCGTGCACAGAATCTGTGCAAAACGTACAACAGCGGAAGTGAACAATATCATGCCATCCGTAATGTTGATCTCGACATCTATGAAGGAGAATTCACGGTCATCATGGGTAACTCTGGCTCTGGCAAATCAACCCTCCTATACCTGCTAAGCGGACTGGATCAGATCACAGCAGGTGAGGTCTATTTTCGTGACCAGCGGATTGACGCTTACAGTGAACAGGAAATGTCCAACTTCCGCACCCGCCGGATCGGTTATATCTATCAGAGCATCAATCTGGTCCCGGACCTTTCCATCAAAGAAAACATTGCTTTACCGGGATATATTGCAGGAAACAAAAAGAAGGACATCCTATCCCGCGTTGCTGAGCTGATGAATGCCATGGATATTGATGGACAACGTAACCGTCTCCCCTCCCAAACTTCCGGAGGACAGCAGCAACGAGCTGCGATTGCACGGGCTTTGATCAACTCGCCGGATATCATTTTTGCGGATGAACCGACCGGAAGCTTAAATATGGAACATGGCACAGCTGTTCTCGATATCCTTACAGATATCCATCGAAAAGGACAGTCGGTAGTTATGGTTACGCATGATATTAAGGCTGCCTGTCGGGCAGATCGCCTGATCTATATTCAAGACGGCAAGATTGGCGGAATCCTTGAATTCGATACCTATGACGAACATCAAATTCAAGATCGTGAAGCGATTATCTTCGCTTTGGTTACGGGGAAGGAATAACGATGGTGGTCATGTTTAAACTTAGCTTGTCGTATCTGGGTAGGAACAAAATACAAAATGCGTTGATTGCGCTGCTCCTGCTACTCTCGACACTTCTTGTATCTACAGCTATTGTCATTCTGGCGAACACAGGCAATCAGTTTTATGAAATGCATACCCGAACCCATGGATCTCATCAGATCCTGACGTTTGAAAAAGGACTGAATGACCCTGACGCTGTGCACAACTGGTGGGCTTCTCAGGATGGAGTTCAGGTGTCCCCTTTGCTAACGTATCGTACATTGTCAGGCATCATTTTGAATGAAACTCACATCCCTAACATCTACCTGTACATGTTTAATACGCCTCCGCCGCCATGGGGTGTGGATGAACTAATTTTCTCAAGCGGGGCGCCCGACACAGTTCCCGAACAAGGCTCCGTCTGGATTCCAACGTCCATGGCAAATGCTTATCATATTTCCGTAGGTGATACCATTGGCTTCAAAACCGGCTCAAGTACACTCGAATTGAATGTATCGGGCATTGTCATCGATGTACCATATGGGGCACCCTTCTCCAATACAGCACGGGTCTGGATGAACCCTACCGATTATCAACATGATCTCGCTACACTTGCTGGCAACGAGAATCGTATGATGGGCATCCATTTTAACGATTACAGCATGAATTCGGTGTATTGGGAGCGATACAATCGTGAGACAGGTATTCCGTTTCTGGAATCCAAAATGGAGTTCGAGGCTATTGCCTCTTTCTATCTGATCATCAATCAGGTTATTGGATTTATCATGATATTCATGGGTGTTGTCATGCTCTCTATTGCCCTGATGACCATCGGGTTTACGATTGCGGATGCCATCCTGGCCAATTACAGAACGATAGGAATCCTCAAATCACTAGGTCTGACTTCCCGAAAAACGATAGGCACCTATGTTATTCAATATGCATTGTTATCCATCGTAGCCATTATCCCAGGACTTGCACTCAGTATGTGGATATCCAAATGGATCATTAATATTTCTGTATCCTCTCTTCGAGTGGGGAATCAGAACATTCCAATCCAAGGATTGGATGCGGCCATACTGGCCGGCGTACTACTATTTACTCTAGTGATTCTGTTCACTGTGTTATATGCCAAAAAGGCACGCAGCATACAGCCCGTGCAGGCTATTCGTTATGGTATGTCGGAGACAGATCACAGCCGGATGGCTGGCAAAATGAATTCGCCATTGGCGCACTGGATCGGGTTCACACGTCTGCCTGTGACCGCCGTGCTTGGATTCCGACATGTGTTCAAAAACACCAAAAGCTCTGTTCTAACAATCCTGCTGACTACCATGGCTTCCTCCGTACTTGTTCTGGGTTATGTTCTGCTGACCAGTATAAACGGAATTGAACAGACCGCAGCTAAATGGGGGTATGACAATGCCAATATCGCAGCAGTCGTAGTGAACAAAAGTAACTTCCCCAAGGCTGAACTAAAGCACGTGTTAGCGCAGGATTCGAGGATCAGCAATGTAGGCTGGCAAGGGAACACAACGGGTGTAATTAGCCCGGAGTCTTTGGCAGCAGTAGAGGGCCAACCCATCAGTCTCAACTTGAGTGTACTGGACGGGAGTTATCAGGAACTTGGATTCGAAACGTTAAAAGGGGTTAACCCACAACATGCGAATGAAATTGCCATTGGTGTAAGTGTAGCCAAAACATCAAATAAAGATCTCGGTGATCTTATCGATATCTATATTGAAGGAGAAAAGCGTACATTCCTCATTACAGGCATCTATCAGGCGATCGCCAACATGTCTGTTTCAGGCAGAATCACCATTGATGCCATGAGAAGTGTGAACCCCGGTTATAGTGAATTTGATGTTATATTCATCAATGTGAACGATATGGCACAAGCGGGTAAGGTTGCCTCGGAATTAAATGAGCAATTTAAAGATTTTGCTTCGGTAGTTACTCAGAAGACATTGCTTGATTCGGTTTACGCAGAAGCCGCTAATATCCTGATCTATCCGATGAGTCTAATTGGATTACTGTTTGTCATTGTGACGTTCATCATTATTTTCAGTACCTGTAGAATCAATATTCGTAAAGAAAGCAGAACGTACGGGATATACAAATCACTGGGAATGACATCTCGCCAAATCCGGTTGTCGCTCACCATGGGAATGTTCATACTGTCCTCCATGGGAGCCATACTGGGTATTTTCGTCGGCGTATATCTGCTGCCTCTTCTACTCGAAATGGTCCTTTCCGGTTATGGTATCGTACAACTTCCACTGATCCTGCATTGGGGTGGAATGGTACTGTTCACCTGTCTAAGCATCATTGCAGCCAGTCTTGGCTCATGGTTCTCTTCGCGAATCATTCGGGAAGCATCGCCACGTATGCTGGTTATCGAATAATGCAATAAGGATGCCTTAACACAATAAAACAAGCCCTTCCATACCTCTATAGGATGTGGAAGGGCTTGTTTTATTGATATGAACTATTTCCGCCACTTCTTCGCAAGTTCGCCAATCTGATGTGGCGTAGTTCGGCAGCAGCCGCCAATAATTTTCGCCCCCGCAGCAACCCACTGCTCCGAAGCATCACGCATGCTGCCACAGGTACCCTGTCCACTCCACGTCTTCGTTGCTGCATCGTATACTTCTCCCGAGTTCGGATACACAATAACAGGTTTATCACTGGTACGGCTCAAAATACCCACTGCTTCCGTCACCACTTCCATCGGAGCACAGTTCAGGCCAATCGCCGCAATCTGCGGCTCGGAGCCAAACGTCTGTGCACATACCTCAAGCGATGTGCCCTCGCTGATGCTTGTCCCGTCTTTTAAAGAAAAAGATAACCAGGCATACGCATGAGGAAACTCCTTAAGTACATCAACCAGCACCTGTGCTTCCTGCAAGGAAGGAATCGTCTCAAACGCCAGAATATCAGCACCCGCATCAATCAGCGCCGACATACGTGGACGGTGAAATGCGGCAAGCGTCTCATCCGACACGCCGTAATGACCCACATACTCTGAACCATCTGCCAGATAGGCGCCGTACGGACCAACGGACCCGGCAATAATTGGACGTGGACGAAGACAGTCTCCTTCGCCATCCCCTGTACGATCTGTTATATGCCCCTCATTCTCCACCGTCTCTTCACGTACCGAAGAAGCTTCTACAAGCTGACCTGTCGAGCTTTCTCTCCCTACTAAACCACCCTGCACTTCTGCCCATACATCATCTCTCGCCTTTGCAGCCAGTTCCACCGTCCTGCGGATCAGCTCCAGTGCTGCCTGTTCACCAATCCCTCTCTTGCGGAAGCCATCCACCGTCGCCTGATAACTGGATGTAATCGCACAGTCGGCTCCTGCTCGAAAATAATCTGCATGGACCTGAACAATAACATCCGGATTCTCAAGCAACACACGAGCAGACCATAGTGGATCATCGAGATCACATCCATGCTGTTCGAGTTCCGTTGCCAGCGCTCCATCCAGAATCATGACCGGATGTTCACGCAGGATCTCTTCTATGGGGTTAGTCTGTTGTGCTTGCGTCATGTACTTGTCCTCTTTTCTTATTCACACGTTCTGTCAGATAATAAGCTGCGTAACACAATGCGATAAATGGAACCCCACAATACAGCGCAATTCGCTGTGTAGGATCAAACGCAATACCTATGCATGAAGCCAGGCATAATATAAATGAAATAATCGGTACCACCGGATACAGTGGTGTGCGGTACACCAGATCTTTGACCGCATGGCCTTCTCGGATATATTGTCTGCGGAACATGTACTGGGAAGCGCTGATGCTCATCCATACCGCAACAACAGCCAGACCCGAAATGGAAACCAGTGTTATATACACGGTACCTGGCGCAATGATACTGGACAGCAGGGCCAGCGCACCACCAACCATACTGATCAGAAGTGCATTCAATGGCACCCCGTGTTTGGTCAATTTGGCAAACCACGGTGAGATCGTTCGTTTATCAGCCAGAGACCAGAGCATCCGTGAAGATGCATATAGGCCTGAATTGGCAGCAGAGAGAATCGCCGTCAGAATAACAAAATTCATAATGTCTGCTGCATAGGGTACACCCACCCGCTCCATTACCGCTACAAACGGACTTTCCAGTACACTGGCATCCGACATGGGCAGCAAGGCCGACAAGATAATAATCGTTCCGATGAAGAAAATAACCAGGCGCCACAGTGTCGTATGAATAGCCTTCGGTATCGTCTTTTCCGGATTCTCCGTCTCACCGGCGGCAATACCGATTAACTCGGTGCCTGAGAAGGCAAAGTTTACAGCAAGCATGGTCATCAATATCGCTGTAGCCCCATGAGGGAACCACCCGGATGCGGTAATATTCGATAGAAATGGAGCCGGTTCAGAATCCGCCATGGGAATGAACCCAAACATGGCTGCTCCACCGATAATAATGAAGATTACGATAGTCACTACTTTTACAGATGAGAACCAGAACTCGGATTCCGCAAATAATTTCACCGTTAATGCATTAAACAGAAAGATCATCAGTGCAAAGAGCGCACTCCATATCCATACGTTCACCGATGGGAACCAGCGCTGCATCAGCAGTCCGGCGGCTGTGAATTCGGAGCCAAGCGCAACAGTCCAGGTTAACCAGTATAACCAAGCCACCGTGTAGCCTGTTGCCGGTCCGATATATTTGGCTGCATAACTATGAAATGCTCCCGTCTCTGGCATATGAACAGACAGTTCACCAAGACAGAGCATCACCAGATATACAACGATAGCTCCGATCAGATAGGACAGAATGGTTCCCAGTGGTCCCGCCTGCTGAATGGTGTAACCTGAGCTGAGGAATAATCCCGTTCCAATGACTCCTCCGAGAGAGAGCATGACCACATGCCGTGCCTGCATTTTCCGCTGAAAATGCCCTTTGTCGTTGTTGTTCTCCATACCCGCTGCTCCCCTACTTCTTCATCCAGAAAAAACAAAAAAGACCCACTCTGCCTAAAGAGTGCGCCGTTACTGACAAATAAAAACAAACGCTCCTATCTATCAGGCTTTCACCCGCTGGAATTAGCACAGTATCCTTCAGATCTGTTGCTGAGGTTTCTAAGGGCCAGTCCCTCCACCTCTCTGGATAAGAAAATGATTTTTTACTAATATAGCGATCTATCATGAATGTGTCAACATTTAAATCATAAATGATAAAACACATCGCTATTCGGTGGAAGATCCCGGATTGGTAATGGTAATCTTCACATCGTACGTGATTGGCACGGTGCTAAAAATTTTATCCCAATCGTCTTTAACTTTTTTCCATGTTTTGGGTTCTTTGATACGCAAGCTATCCCGAAAATCCGCAACATCCACTTTGTAGGTATGCTGCAGCTTGTATAACACCTGGCGAATCTGTTGTTCGGCCAGATCTGAGAATTCTTTTTCTAGTTCTCTAAGATAATCCCCTTTTTCCTCTCTTTCGGGAGAAATCCAATCTTCCATCAACCAGCCTTCGGAATCGACCTTTACATGGAATGAAATGTCATTACCAACCACCTTGGGAATTATTGTTGTTTTCTTCTTCTTCATTTCGTATACAACGGTGAATCCCGCTTTGTTGTAAGTCTTCAAGACGCCTCCTTTTTCTTTAGGCTTGATCCACGATAAACCTTCCAGATCCGTTTGACTCAGTTCTCCAATAAACTTAGTTGTTTTCCCATCGAATATGCTGCCACCTGAGAACTTGCCCTCTCCATTGGAGTACAGTACATTCTGGAGCAAGAAACTGGAACCAGATTGCATTTGGGCATCTAATTTGGAGAGTAAAACAGGGTCCAGGATTTTGTTGGACAAGTACGAATTACCGGTAATACCTGTTAGATAAAATGCTGGAATCCGGGAGGGATCATCTGAAGTCAGGACATCCAAGGCACGATGATGACTTATCAGTACCAGACAATTTGGACGAATATCGTTATCCCGAAGTACAAAGTCCAGTAGCTGGACCAGACTATACTTTTTGGCAATATCCTTGGAGACAACGATAACCTTCAGATGATGTCCGATAAGTGGACGATCTCGCCTTAGTGCAAACTGACGAAAGATTTGCAGCAAGGAATCTCCAGTAAGCTGTTCATTGGAGTAGGAAGTCTTTCCAGAAGCAGGTGAACCAGATTGTCCGCTCTGTTTACTGTTGGAACTGCCCGGGGCAATCTGCACCGTAGCCGTTAAATAATTTTTCTTTGGATACGTTCCTCCCTGAGCAGCGATGTCCTTCTCAAATTCTGTTTCTTTAGCGATATCGATCCCGAGACCAACATAGACACTTAGTTCCTCGATCTCCCTACTGCTCCAGCATCCGGATATTACCAGAAGGATGGACAAAGCAAGGGCTACACGTAAAAGCATAAAAAAACGAATCATGCATGTTTGCCTCCCTTTTTGCGTATCAGACTTATTATCAGCAGCAACAGAGGTAAAGTGGCAAATAAAAGCACGGATGAGTTGCCCAACATATCACCAAGTTTGAAGGTTTCGTCCACAGTTTTCGGCATCAATGCCGTTAGATATATCAACGGCAGAAGGGCGTACATAATGACCTTGATCTTCTTCGCACGAAATAAATCCCGAATACCCACCGAAGCGCAATAGTGTGTGATCGTGAAACTCGAGAAGATCTGCATAATCCAGATGACCAATAGCAGGGATTCGAACCGTTCAAAGATCAAACCTTGAATCTCGAAGCTTCTTACGAGATCCAGCGTGGGCCAAGTACGTGTTTTGATTCCGTCAAGTGACAGACTGCCTACAACCATCACAACGGTAATCAGATAAATCAAAGTCGATATGATGATGCCCCAGCTCATGGCAACATTGCTCTTTTTGGGGTTTTTCATATAAGCAGTCATGACAAACATGACTTCGTACCCCGTGTAAGACAGCAGCGAAGGTTTCAACCCTTTGAGGACTGGCATGATACCCTCTCCGAGTACCGGTCTCAGATTGCCAATCTCAAATAACTGATTACTAAGCAAAATTTCAATCACAAATATAATCAGTGTAATCGGCAAAATGATCTCAAATACGCGCACAATGACAGCAAGTCCGCCAGAGATCAAATATATCCCAATCCACATAAACACCATCACGATAGCCCATTTTGGTGTGCGCTCGAGCAAGTACATTCCTGTCACATCAGCCATGACCCTAATTTCGAATGCGGCAATCACCATAAAATATATAATCATGGCGAATCCCAATATGTAAGCAATCCAGCTCCCCGTAATCTCACGAGTGAACTGGAACACTGTTTTCTCCGGAAATCTGCGACACAGGGTAACCAGAATAATTCCGACACCCGTGATAATCAGTCCAGACAGAATGATGGAGATCCAGACATCCGGCGTTCCGACAGCTTTACTCGTCGTTCGAGGGAGTGTTAGGATCCCAGCGCCAAGCATGTAATTAACAATAACTACGACGGCCTGCCTTGTACTAATATTTCCTTCGGAACCGTTCACTTCATCTCACCTCATACCTCGTGATTTATTTCATTTATTTTTTCGGTCTTTATCTATTGGACTAGACATCTCGGGACGCTTCCTCATCATATTTAGCGGAGCACGGATAATAAAATCCTTCCATTCCCCAAAATGATAAGGTACAGCCGGTGCAACATAAGACACGCCAAAGCTCGAGAGTCTCGCGAGATGGGTACATATGAGGAGAAAGAACATAACCACGCCGAACAATCCGAGCACAGCCGCGCTAAACATGGCAGCAAATCGCAGAATTCGCAGTGTTATGCCTGCACTATAGACGGGTATTGTAAAGGAGGATATGGCGGTAACCGCAACAACGATGACCAGGAATTGGCTTATAATTCCTGCCTGTACGGCCGCCTGGCCGATAATCAGACCTCCAACAATACCCAGCGAGGGTGCAATTGGCTTAGGTAAACGAATGCCAGCCTCCCTCAATATCTCGATCGACAGTTCCATGATCAGTACTTCGATGATTGAAGGAAACGGCACTCCCGTCCGTGTTTCAATAATCGTAAGTACCAGCTTGGTTGGGATAAGTCCCGGATGAAAAGAGATAAACGAAATATATAGCGCAGGTGCCAGCAGTGCCAGCATGGCAGCCATAAAGCGCAGCATTCGCAGGAATGTTCCAGGAATCCAGCGTTCATAGTAATCCTCGGGAGATTGGAGCAACATGCTAAAAGTCACTGGCACAATTAAGACAAATGGCGTCCCATCCAATAAAATAGCCACTCGGCCTTCCAGAAGGGCACCCATTACCCGGTCAGGTCTTTCTGTATTCAGTACCTGCTGAAAAGGACTCAGCGTATTATCTTCGATGAGTTGTTCCACATAACCTGATTCCAACATCGAATCCATATCCATCTCT
Organism: Paenibacillus sp. W4I10; assembly: GCF_030816325.1. Lineage (NCBI taxonomy): Bacteria > Bacillati > Bacillota > Bacilli > Caryophanales > Paenibacillaceae > Paenibacillus > Paenibacillus sp. W4I10. The sequence continues at coordinate 6,106,129 of NZ_JAUSXX010000001.1, read as the reverse complement.
TCAATTCGCTTGCATACTTCAGCCACGAGATTTGGATCGGCAATATCCTGAATATAGGCTATCGCCAAATCTTTTTTGATCCGTGAACCCACTTCATACTTCTTAATAAACAGGCTCTGATCACTTCCATAACGACGCAAAATGCCTGTATTATCGCTTAATTGCTCTGTAAAACCAATACGAGGTCCACGGAGCAATCCCTCTGACAACGGTTCATTTACACCACGTGTTTTGATCTTATGAGCTCCAATTAATAGAGCTCCCGGCAATCCATCGACCAACAGTGCATTCTTGCCAAAAAGCACGCCAACTGAGACCTTTTGAAGGGACTGGGTCTCCTCAATCAGACTGACAGGTAGTAGCTGATCTTGCAGGTAGGCCGACAGTAAATGTGCATTATCCGGATGGAGGAAACCCTCCCGCTTAAGCTCTGGAACACCCTCCAACATTAATGGTGTAATCAGGTGATCATCGATTAAATCTTGATCTACCAGGCCTTCGGTATATATGACGGCTGCCCGTGTATTCGTTCCCCTAATCGTAAATTCCCGAATATGCACGTCAGCATTTTGACCAAAGCTTTCTCTTACACTGGTCAGATCCGTATTGTACTTGCCGGTTAATTTAATATTGGCATATTGGCCTGTTTCGGTCCCTTCACCCTGCCCTTTGGCTGCTGGCGAGATATCCTTCGAGGATACGGACGATTGCTTCGAACGAGAGAAGCTTCCGCGCTTAATGGCAGCATTGATCCAGCGCGTGCTCAAGGTAATACCAATTGGAATGATGAAGACCAAGAATGCCTGGATCCATATGGACCAATCCGGCACGTAGGATACAATTGTTGACCACATGTTCCCACCCCAACATTTCTCTGCATGACAAAGCTGCAGGTATTCCCAAGTATTGTGTCCCCGTTTGATCACAATAATTCCCGTTTTTTTGTGTAAAGAACAGCAAAAAAAAAGCGGTTCCTGTATTAGGAACCACTATTTGCTCTATAATTATACGATTCTGGTCACATGCTCCGCTTTGGCATCCAACAAGTGAGCTGAAGCAGCAATTGCTGTAAAATCATTCAGAGCGATCTCAATCTGCTTCTGGCTCTGCTCCACATATTCTTCTACTTTTTTGGTACCGCCTGTGATATTACCAATCTCCTTTGTTATTCCGGTAACGCTATCACGAATCTCATTAATCGAACTCTCCACCATTGCGGATAGTTTCTTAACTTCCTTGGCCACGATATCGAATCCTCGTCCAAATTCTCCTGCATGTGCAGCCTCAATGGCAGCATTCAACGCGAGCAGTTGCGTCTGAGACGAAATCTCGCGTATCGTTCGTACCACGCCCTGAATCGATCCGGCTTGTTCCTGCAAATGAGTCAACGTTGCACGGTTAGTAGCCGACACCTCTGAGATATAGGAGATACTGGACATCAATTCCTGACTGCGTTTAATACCTACATCTGCCTGCCCATTTAGTTGATGAGACATCGTTTTCAGCTCATTCACTACGACCGAAATGTTGTTCTGACGGTTGGTAATGTTGGTGGCGATTTTGGAGACACCCAGTATCTTCTGATTCGTCTCATCGTACACCGGCATATATGTCGCCTCAAGCCATACGGAATTCCCCTTTGCATCCTTGCGTTCAACCTTGTCCTGGAAGCTGACACCATTAAATATGCTATTCCAAAAAGCATCATAGTCCGGGGTATTCGCAAAATGACCGAAGCAAAGTTGCTGATGCTTCATGCCGTACATCTCATCTACCGTATATCCCATCGTCTGGGCAAAGACTTCATTCACGTAGGTTACCCGGCGATCCAGATCAAATCGAATGATAGCAAGACTTTTCTCCATCGCCTTGATGACCATTGCATCGGTGACAACATCTTTCTTTTCCATATCTAATATAGACACTTGATAACCCCCACAGTTCATTCCATAATAGACAGCCTTTAACTAGCAAAAAACGATCATAACAACATATGTAATCATCAGGTTCTAGATGGCTCTACTATTGATACCCAATTTGCAGCATTTTGGATCATCTGTTGTCATTTATTTTTTCAAAGAAAATCTGCTCCACCTCATCCGCTGACAAATGGCTTGCTGTAGTAGTATCCCTGCACTTTATTGCAATCCTGTTCAGTCAAAATATATAGTTGTTCCTTCCTTTATCCGTTGAACTTGCCTGTACACAGCGACATCCGTACCCATCTGATTTACACGAAAAGAGGTCCAATATAACCATCGAGCTGTCTCACTTATCCTGATGGTTGTGCAAACGACCTTGTATAGAAACCGATAAAAGAAGAGCGCATGATATCCATGGCTCTTCTTTCTTTGATGTTTTTAAGTTAGTTACAGTTTTACATACCGAGTGCTTAACCGGGGGCCTGAACTCATTTTAAAAATCATGCACAGTTACACATAGCTGAATCGCAATGCCAAATGGGTCCCGTACAATGCCATAACCTGGGCTGAATTCATTTTGTTCATACGGTACCAGTACCTTCACACCCTCATGTTGCATCAGAGAATGATACAGTTGATCGATTGTATCTTTATCCTTGGATTGAATACATAGTGAAGTGCTGTTCCCCAGCTGCCATGCTCTCTCCGTGTCCATTGCTTCTTCCGCAATCATGACTTTGTTAACCCCAATCTCCAGCACCGAATGTGTAATATACTCATCTTGACCGGCAGGGTACTCAAAACCCGGGTTCATCTCCTTCATCTCTTTATAACTTTTCTTGAATATCACCTTGGCGCCCAGAAACTCCTCATAAAAAGCAATGGCTGCCGCCGCATCCCCGTTCATCGACAAAAATGGTATCACTTCAAAATTCATTACATTGCCTCCTTGTTCCTATTGGATTACACTTATCACTATAACAACGAAAGGTGCCAATCCATGGCACCATTAAGAGGGTTTGATATGAAAAAATCAGAACGTATGAACCAGATGCTGCGCTTCATTAATCAAAAGCAACAGTTCACCCTGCAAGATCTCATGCAGGAGTTCCAGATTTCCAAACGAACCGCTTTAAGAGATATCGCCTCATTGGAAGAGTTAGGTGCGCCCATCTATGTCGAATATGGACGCTACGGCGGATATCGACTGCTGCAACAGATGCAGCTGCCTCCCATTTCGTTTAATACGGGTGAGCTTCATGCCCTTTATTTTGCGATGCAGGCTCTCCGCAGCTTCTCCAGCTTACCCTTTCAAGTCTCTTTCCGTACCATTCATGAGAAATTTATGAGCGCGTTATCCGACAAGCAACGACAGGATATTGAGAACATCCAACACCGGGTTTCCTTCCGACATACGGAGCAGATCCGCGATAGTGCACATTTGGAATTTCTGTTGATGGCTGCTGTACAGAATATAGTGATTCAGATTACGTACGCTAATCAACGTAGATCCTCTGATCAAAGGCAATCTTCTGCAAACACCAATATCCGCACTATTCAACCCATCGCGCTCTATGCCAGGAAAGGCTATTGGTATTGCCAGGCCTATGATCTGCATAAACAAGCGTATCGTGTATTCCGCTGCGACCGTATCACTTCAGCCGAAACAACGGAGATTGAACCTTTAACTCATGTAAAGGAACTCTATTCACAGGATGCCCAGTCTCTATGGAAACCATCGGAACAAGCAATTCCATTCAAATGCCTGATTGATGAAGCCGGGATGGAGCTATTCCAGCAAGAACATTTCCCATCTATGCAGATCATCGAGAAGATGGGATACATGTATCTTGTCGGTTCGTATGAACCTCACGAGCTTGATTTCATAGTGAGATATCTTGCGGGCTATGGTAAATCGATTAAGATTATAGAGCCCGTCATCTTAAAGAAAGCATTAAGGCAGTACTATCTGGACTTGTTGGATCATGTATAAAGATCATATTTCTATATCCAGTTTACTTCACATGCCTTTTAGCTCTGCTCCTGGCTAACTTTTAACCTTTTTTTATTGCCAATAGCCAATTGAACGATAATCTGCAACACGATGATGATAGCCAAGCCATAAAATGCTTGCACGAAGCTGCCTGTTAGATCGCGGAGCCAACCAATCGCCAGCGGCCCAAGTGCTCCCAGAATGTAGCCACCAGATTGAGTCATCGCCGACCAGCTGCTAGCTTCCTGAGCATTGTTTGTCTCATCAATTGGCAACATGAGTGCAATCGGGAACAGTCCGCCTGCACCAATACCGAGCGGAATTGCCGCGAGCCACGGACTGACAGAGAGATTCAGCATCAGGACACCTGTTAACTCCAACATCGCACATCCAACAAGCCAGAAGACACGTCTTTGGTACCGGTGTACAAGCATGGGAATGAATAACGTTGAGGGCAGTGATATCAATGTAAATAACGTTTGGATGTTGCCAGCAGTCTCTTGGCTATATCCATGGCTTTGAATGGCTGGCGCAAGCCAGGCGGTTAATGAATAGAAGATCGCGGCCATCAGTCCGAAGAACAGTGTCAGCACCCATGCACGCCTGTTCTTCACCGGAAGTGGTGCATGAATGACAGCCGAGGTTTGTCCGGATTGTCGCTCTGTACGCGCAGACCAAGCTAATTTTAACCAGATCGGCAATGCAATGGCAGCGAGTAATGCCCATGTAGCCAAAGAACCTCTCCAAGATCCCCCCAACGTATGCTGAAGCGGAACCGATAATCCCACACTAATGCTGGCCCCCATCACCATTGCTGTAGAGTAGATGCCGACCATGGCTGCCACTCGGTTCGGGAAATACTGTTTAATGAAGCTGGACAACAGCGGCCCTGCCAATGCAATCCCTACACCTGACAGAAAAGAAGTGAACATCATCAACGGAGTTGCGCCTACGAACAATCGTAATCCCGTACCTATCCCAATAAGGATTAAAGCCAGCACAATGGCACCTTCGTTCCCCCACCTTCTACTTAGTCTTACAGAGAATGGAGCGAATATGCCCATACATAATACCGGTAGTGTAGTTAACAGACTGGCGGTCATGCCGCTCAAACCCAGATCATTCTGTATGGTACTCATCAGAGGTGAAATGGAAGTAATCGGTGGTCTTAAGTTCAGTGAAGCCAGAATAAGCGCCAATACAATATAAAAAAATTTCATTATGGATCACCTCATGGTAGTAGTATCGTTGCCTTCACCAAAGATCCCATTTGTTAATGACAAGATCTTCGGGTGGTGCACGAATTAAGTATAGGATCATTAGAATGATTGAACAATACTATTATTTCTATTAAAATGATTACTAAAACCAATGATTAGAGGTGAACTCATGGAGATTCGTCAAATGGAAAACTTTATTACAGTGTGCGAGGAGCTTCATTTTACGCGGGCAGCTGAGAAACTTGGCATATCTCAACCTACGTTGAGTCAACAGATACGTGGATTGGAGGATGAACTTGGTGTTCCTTTGTTTGACCGTGTCGGCAAAAAAATTGTGATGACCCAGGCAGGCACTCTGTTTCTGGAGCACTGTGTACAGATGATCCGGCATTTACAAAATACCCAAGATGCGTTGGCTGAATTTCGGAATGATCAGCGGGGACGATTGGTTATTGGTGTTCTTCCATCCGATTTGGATTACCGTATCACTCCGCTGCTCGTTGATTTTCATGCCCGATTTCCCAAGGTGCAATTGAAGGTTATCTCTTCGATCTATGTCGTAAATCAAGTGTTGGAAAATGAAGTCGACATCGGCATCGAGATCACGTCTGCCCCTGATAGGCGGCTTGTGCGCATTCCTTTGTGCAGTGAAGAATATGTACTCGTCGTTTCCGAGAATCATGATTGGGCTGAACGAAGCACAATTGAAATTCAAGAGCTACGTGATATCCAAACGGTGATGTTCCCCGAAGGATTTACGGGCAGAGAATTGGTCGATGGCTATTGCCGTAAATATGGATTCACCTTAAATACCATCATGGAGACCAGTTCTGCAACCTCCATCATTAGCCTGGTCAAAGCCAACGTCGGAGGAACACTGCTGCCTTATCCTCTGATCAAAGCCATGAATGAGCCTACGCTACGTTGCATCCGAATTACAGATGATCCGCCATACCGGCACTTTGAGATCATCCATCGGTCCGACCGTTACCTAACGCAATCGGCCAAGGCATTTATTGAGAAAACAATCGAGTATTTCAATCAAAGGTGAGATTAAAAGGAGGATTTTGAAATGAAAGTAAGAGAAGTTGGTTTGTTGACACATCAGGTCGAGGCCATAAAAGAGTTTTACGGTACACTACTGGAACTGGATCTTGTGGAGGATAATGCAACATGTGTTACATTCCGTGCGGGGAACTCGGTCCTATCTTTCAAGAAGGCGCCAGAACAAGAGAAACCCTACTATCATGTAGCATTTACGATTCCAACGAATAAACTTGCTGATGCGAAAAGGTGGGCTCAAGACCGTAACATTTCATTGCTCTCCAAAGATGGACAAGATGAATTTTATTTCCCCTACTGGGATGCAACAGCCTTCTATTTCTATGATCCAAGCGGCAACTTAATGGAATTTATCGCTCACCATTCACTCGATAATGCAGTTGATGAAGCTTTCGAAGCGAAGCATCTGTTATGCATTAGTGAAATCGGTCTGCCCGTCGATGATGTTCCTGAGATGATGAACATATTGAATGGGCATTATCGACTTGAACCATTTGCCGGAGACGGAAAACAATTCTCCCCCACGGGTGATGCAGAAGGCATGTTTATTGTCATTGATAAACAGAAGCCCTGGTTCCCAGACGGGCGTATGCCCGGTGTATTTGCTACGGAGGTGAAGGTGGAAACTGGGCAGCCCGGTAATCTTCATTTACAGGACGATATGTACTCGATTGAATCGATATGATGTAAGAACGTACTGAATGAAAACCTCAAGAGGGACTTCCGGCTTAATACTTACCAAAACCATCCTCACACGTGATATCCGATTTAAGAATTTCGTACAGATTTTGTTTGGAATTCTCTAATTTATTTTGTGTTTCTTCAATTTCTGATATTTTCGCTTGGATAATGCTTGCTTGATCATCACTTGAAAACCCATGTTTAGAGATCATAGATTGGATCTCATGGATCGTAAAACCAACAGCTAAACATTGTTTGACCACTTCCAGATGCTGAATAATGCTCTGCGCATATATTCGATAGTTATTATGATCTCTCAGCATATGTTCATCCGGGATAATACCTATTTTCTCGTAGTAACGAATCGTGGATATCGGAAGGTTTACATGGTTCGCTACTTCACTAATCTTCATATGGATTTCCCCCGTTTCTTCTTCTTGCTATAAAGTATACTTTATAGTTTACAATCCTCATAGTGAGACAGATGGAGATATAACCTATACCCACTCTCACCAATATAGATATGAGGAGAGAAATCGATATGAATACAATTACCGGCCAATTCAACAAAACAAATGATTTTGATACCATCGTCTTGGAGCGCCATTCCGTTAAAGTCTACGACCCTGAAGTGAAAATCAGTCGCGAGGAGATGACCGAAATACTGGCGAAAGCTTCACGTGCCCCTTCGGCCATTAACATGCAACCTTGGCGTTTTCTTGTTATCGACAGTGCTGAAGGCAAAGAGAAACTTGCACCACTGGCCTCTTTTAACCAGACACAGGCACTAACGTCTTCCGCTGTCATTGCCGTATTTTACGATGCTAACAACGTTGAATACATGGAAGAGATCTTCAGAAAATCAGTGGAACTTGGATACATGCCACAAGACATCATGGATACGCAGATGCAGCAGGTACAACCTTTTTATGCGAACATAAATCCATCCGAACTGCGTGATATGAACCTCATTGATTCAGGCCTCATATCCATGCAACTCATGCTCGTTGCCCGTGCTCATGGCTATGATACGAACCCTATGGCTGGTTATGACAAAGGTCAGATCGCCGAAGCGTTCGGCCTGGATAAAGAACGGTTCCAGCCCGTGATGTTGATCTCCATAGGTAAAGCAGCCAAAGATGGCTATCCTTCCTATCGTCTCCCGGTTGAAACGATTACAACTTGGGCATAATCAACAGCTACTCTCAAGAATAAAATGACTATGGATGATGCTATTCTTGAGTATTAGAGACATAATGAAGTAATATCTCTTGTATTAAATAGTTAAGTGAATATAACAACTATAAGTAAATACTAAGTCTGAAAAATAGATGAAAATCACTGTGCATCCCATAATACCAGAGTACTCATCCTATATCAGTTAAAGGCTTTCATTATAATAGCCTCATACTGATTTGGACATAGGAACATTAATTATACGTTCATAAACAAAGGGTCCTGATGACAACTGTCATCAGAACCCTTTGTTACATAACTTAAATACTTTTGTCAGGTGATAAAAAAGTCATGAAACCACCACAAATTTTCATTACCACTTCCTCAATATACCGAATGTCGCATATAACGTGCTTAAATGATCCATTTTCACCCAAGCCGGGTAAGGGATTAGAAAATAATATCAATGGCTTCTAGCATATCTTGCTCCTGTTCGGATTGCCCGTTCAGGGAAATATCCTTGAGCAGCACCGAAGGCTGTTCGCCAATTTGGGTGATGATCACGAGCAGGTCCTGAGCGAAATTGTCGATCAGATTGCGCGTAAACAACTTGGTGGCATATTCAAACTGCCCATTCATACCCTCATCCAGCAACGAAATGATCAAGGTAAGATCAAATTGGGAAACCGTATGCGTTTCCGGATAAGATTCGATCTGGATATCCCCGAAGCTTTGAACGTTATCTTCCTTCGTTTCCACTGCAAACATGACATCAAATACAGGATTGCGGCTTTGATCGCGCGGCACCTGCAGCTTTTTCACAAGTTCTTCAAACGGATAATCCTGGTGGTCGTAGGCCCCCAGCATCGTTTCTTTGACTTCGTTCAAGTAAACAAGGAACGTCTTCTCCCCGGATGGATAATGGCGGATCGCCAACGTGTTGACAAACATTCCGATGAGTGGCTCCAGGTCGGCATGTGTGCGGCCTGAAACCGGTGTGCCTACAATGAAGTCTTCTTGTCCCGAGTACTTGCTGAGCAGGATGGAATAGGCCGCCGATAACACCATATATAGGGTAGCACCGTTCTCATCGGCAATACGCTGCAAGCTGTCGGTCATCTGCTTGTCGATACTGAAAGGCAGCACATCTCCCTCAAAGCTGCGAGCGGCGGGTCTGACAAAGTCCGTAGGCAGCTCAAGCGTTGGCAGTTCACCTTCCAGCATGTCCAGCCAGTAAGCTTCCTGACTTTTCAGCCGTTCTTTTACAGGTTCGGACTGCTGCCAAGCGGCGAATTCCTTGTATTGAATCCGAAGCGGTTCCAGCGTCTCACCGTTATACAGGCGCAGCAGCTCTTCGATGAAGATACCCATCGACATGCCATCCGTGACGATATGATGAATGTCCAGCATAAGCAGATGACGTTCCGCTTCCCATTCAACTAAGCCCACACGCAGCAGCGGCGGCCGCTCCAAATCAAAGACACGTACAAAGGCATCTGCAATGCTTTTTGTTTCACTTTCCGGCGCTTTTGTATACTCGACGGAAAACTCCAAGTCCGAATAAACCCGTTGTACCGGTTCACCGTCGACCATCTCGAAGCCAGTTCGCAAAACTTCGTGACGAGCAATTAATCCTTGGAGCGCCGCCTCGAATTGATTCCGCTCCAAGCGCCCGACGAGAACCGTCATGCCGGACATGTTGTAGCTAAGCTCGGCACCTTCCATCTGCTGCTGGATGTACAGCCGTTTTTGCACAGAGGAAAGCGGATAATACTCCATTTTATCCAGAACCGGAATGGAGAGGAATTCCTGCTGCTCCAATCGGCTAATCACTTCAGCCATCGCTTCAATAGTCGAGTACCGGAATACATCGCGCAGTGGCAGGTCCACGTGCAGCTCCTTGTGCACCTTGCTGACCAGCGTTGTCGCCCGCAGCGAGTGACCGCCGAGGTCGAAGAAGTTGTCTGTCACACCTATCGTAACTGACCCAAGCACGTCCTGCCAGATGGAGACCAGTTTCGTCTCCAGATCGGTGCGCGGCCCCACGTATTCGCGCCCTGCACTTGCTCCCTCTTCCGGCGCCGGCAGCGCTTTCCGGTCGATTTTCCCGTTTGGTGTCAGAGGTAAATGCTCCAACTCCACAAAGTACGACGGGATCATGTAACCCGGCAGCTCGCTGGAGATCGCTCGTTTCAGGTCGGCCGCCGTCAGTTCGATATCCGTTGTGTAGTACGCGCACAGCGCCTTTTGCCCGTTCGCATCACTTCGAACCAGCACCACCGCTTCGCGTATACCTACCACCCGCAGCAGCTGCGATTCAATCTCACCCGTTTCGATCCGGTAGCCCCGGATTTTCGCTTGATTGTCGATCCGGCCGATGAAATCCACGTTGCCGTCCTCCATCCACCGCGCCAAATCTCCTGTGCGGTACAGCCGCTCGCCCGCGGTGAAAGGGCTGTCTACAAACTTCTCTTCCGTCAGCTCTGGACGGTTCAAGTACCCGCGCGCCACACCCACTCCGCCGATAACCAATTCGCCCAGCACGCCGACTGGAACAGGATTCAGATGTGCATCCACGATATAGAACTTCGCATTCAGCCACGCTTTGCCGATTGGCACATGGCCAGTCTGCGGCAGTTTCGCCAACTCCTCGTCATAGAAACTGGAGTCAATTGCCGCTTCCGTCACACCGTAGGCGTTAATAATGCGGAACGATGAGCCAAACCGTTCCTGCAAGGTCCGGTAATCTGCCACACTGCAGCTGTCCGAGCTTGTGATCAACAGCTCCATCCCGCTCAACTCCAGCCCTTGCTCATGCACGTATTCCATAAACGGTACGATCAGCGCCGGCGTTGATTCAAAGATCGTCACTTGCTCCCGCTCTATCCAGTAGTGCAGACGAGACGGATCGATCCGGTCGTCTTTCGGTACAATGACCATGCTGCCTCCGTTGTACAATGTCCGCGCGATATCGCCCACGAACACGTCAAACGAGAAGCTGGCGAGCTGCAACAGCCTTACCGGAAACTGATCCAACCGGTATTCCCGTCGGTAGCCCGCTGCCGTGTTCACCAGGCTGCGGTGCTCAATCATCACACCCTTGGGCTTGCCCGTCGTTCCGGACGTGTAGATCACATACGCCAAATCCTCTGGGCGGGCTTCATGGAAGCTGTCCATACCTACAACATCAACATTATTTGGATGGCTCTCGCCACCACCGTTCACAGCCCCCGTTAGCTTGCCGTTGACTTGATCGGGAGCACTGCTGGAGCCTTGGCCGAAGTCCATTGGCGCATTGCTTCGTTCCTTGTTGTACGACGTTTCATCGTCGAGGTACAGCACCGTCGCCAGTACCAGTTCCTCTTCGCCGAGCCAGGCTTCGGCACGCTCTCGCAGCAGCGTTTGTGTCAGAAGCACCTTTGCTCCGCTGTCTTCCAGCATAAACCGCACGCGGTCGGCCGGATAATCCGGGTCAAGCGGTACATACGCCCCTCCCGCTTTCCAGACGGCCAGCACGGCTACCAGCAGGTCCACCGAACGCTCGGCGAGAATGCCCACAATCTCCTCCCGGCCGACTCCACTTGCGCGCAGCGTGGCTGACAGGCGATTCGCCCTCTCGTTCAACTCCGCATACGTCATCCGATCGTTCTCGTATACGATGGCTTCCGCTTCTGGTGTGTATTCCGCCTGTTCCTCGAACAGGCGATGTAACGCTGCCACAGGAGCCGCTTCCGGCTGCCCCGGGTTAAACGCGCCGACAATTTCTTCTTTTTCCGCCGCCGTTAAAATATCCAACTCGGAAATCGTCGCTGACGGGTTGCAGAGAATGGATTCAAGCAACTGCAAGTAGTGGGCAGCCAACTTCTCCACCGTTTCCGTTTTATATAGAGCCGTGGCGTATTCAAACAGATATTCCAAGCCGTCCTCAATCTCCGTAACGTCCAAGCTGAGATCGAATTTGGAAACAATTTCTTCGCTGGCATACGTCGACAAATGCAGTCCCGGAAGCTGGATTTCGACATTTTCTGTATTCTGCAAAGCAAACATCGTATCAAACAGTGGATGACGGCGTAAATCGCGAGCCACGTTTACCTTATCCACCAGTTCCTCAAACGGATAATTCTGATGTTCAAAAGCACCCAGTGTTGTCTCCTTGATTTCCTTCAAGTAGTCAAGGAACGTCTTACTGGCAGCCGGGTAACTGCGAATGGCCAATGTATTAACGAACATCCCGATCAGCGGTTGAACGTCGCTGTGATTTCTGCCCGCAATCGGCGTACCTACCACCACGTCTTCCTGACCTGAATATTTATGCAGAAGCACGTTATACGCCGCAAGCAGAACCATGTAAAGCGTTGCGCCGTTCTCAGCTGCAAGCCGTTTCAGACCTTCGCTTTTCTCAATATTCATAAACAATTGCAGCGTACGGCCCTCGTAGCTCTGCATAGCCGGGCGCGGATAGTCCGTTGGCATTTCGAGAACTGGCAGTTCTCCGCGGAACATGTCGTGCCAGTAGGCTTCCTGCTTGGCTAGCTGAGCTTTCTGGTTGTCCGATTGCTGCCATACTGCATAATCTTTGTACTGAATGCGGAGTGGCTTGAGCATCCCCCCGCTGTACAAGTGCACAAACTCTTCGATCAGTACGTCCATTGAAACGCCGTCCGATACGATATGATGTGTATCAAACATCAGAATGTGTCGGTCCGGCGCCAGTTCGGCAATGCCCACCCGCAGAAGTGGCGGCTTTGCCAGATCAAACGCACGAACGAATTGGCGCACCGTTTCTTCCGCCTGCTCCCCGCTGATCTGCACATATTCCACCTGGAAGGTGACTTCTTCGTAAATTCGCTGAACCGCTTCGCCTTCAACCATCTCAAAGCCGGTACGCAGCGTTTCATGACGAGCTACAAGCCCGCGGAATGCTTCTTCAAACCGCTGCCGGTCGAGCTGCCCTTCGAGTAACATAGCTCCCGGTATGTTGTAGCTCAGCTCGCCTCCTTCCAGCTGGTTCAAGATGTAGAGACGTTTCTGAGCAGAAGAGAGCGGATAGTACTCGCTAGGTTCCGCAGCCGGAATAGCCGTAAACGAGCCGACCTCTAACCGCTCCATAGCCACAGCCATTTCCTCAACTGTCGAGTAGCGGAATACGTCGCGAAGCGGGAATTCAATGCCCAGCTCCTTATGCATTTTGCTGACAAGTGTTGTCGCCCGCAGGGAGTGTCCACCGAGATCGAAGAAGTTGTCCGTTACGCCTACCGCCTTCTCCCGAGCAAGCACTTCCTGCCAAATGGCGGCCAGTTTTCCCTCCAGTTCGGTGCGGGGCGCCACGTATTCGCGGCCTCCGCCTGCTCCCCCTTCCGGCGCTGGCAGCGCCTTCCGGTCAATTTTCCCATTCGGCGTTAGAGGCAATTGCTCCAGTTCGACGAAATACGACGGAATCATGTATGCCGGTAGCTCGCTGGAGATCGCCCGTTTCAAATCTGCCGCCGTCAAGCCTTTTTCCAATGTATAATAAGCGCACAACGCTTTCTGCCCCTCTTGATCTTCCCTGACAACAACGACCGTTTCCTTCACGCCATCTACACTCAGCAGCTTTGCTTCGACTTCGCCCGTCTCGATCCGGTAACCCCGGATTTTCGCCTGGTTATCGATCCGGCCGATGAAGTCCACGTTTCCGTCCTCCATCCACCGCGCCAAGTCTCCCGTGCGATACAACCGCTCACCTACGATAAACGGACTATCTACAAACTTCTCTTCCGTCAGCTCTGGACGGTTCAAGTACCCGCGCGCCACACCCACTCCGCCGATAACCAATTCGCCCAGCACGCCGACTGGAACAGGATTCAGATGTGCATCCACGATGTAAAACTTCGCATTTAACCACGCTTTTCCAATCGGCACATGGCCTGTCTGCGGCAGTTTCGCCAACTCCTCATCATAGAAACTGGAGTCAATTGCCGCTTCCGTCACACCGTAGGCGTTAATAATGCGGAACGATGGGCCAAACCGTTCCTGCAAGGTACGGTAATCCGCCACACTGCAACTGTCCGAGCTTGTAACCAACAGCTCCATACCGCTTAACTCCAGCCCGTTCTCATGCACGTATTCCATAAACGGCACGATCAACGCCGGCGTTGATTCAAAGATCGTCACTTGCTCCCGCTCCATCCAGTAGTGCAGACGAGACGGATCGATCCGGTCGTCTTTCGGTACAATGACCATGCTGCCTCCGTTGTACAACGTTCGCGCGATATCGCCCACGAACACGTCAAACGAGAAGCTGGCGAGCTGCAACAGCCTTACCGGGAACTGATCCAACCGGTATTCCCGTCGGTAGCCCGCTGCCGTGTTCACCAGGCTGCGGTGCTCGATCATCACGCCTTTTGGCTTGCCCGTCGTTCCCGACGTGTAGATGACGTACGCCAGATCCTCCGGACGGGCTTCATGGAAGCTGCCCATACCGACAACATCATTTGGGTGACTCTCATTACGGTCGTTCACAGCACCCGTCAGCTCGCCGGAGACCAGACCTGAAACCATGCTGGAGCCCATCGGGGCATTTACCCGATCTTCGCTGTATGACGTTTCGTCGTCGAGATACAGCACCGTCTCCAGTGCCAATTCCTCTTCGCTGAGCCAGGATTCGGCACGCTCTCGCAGCAGCGTTTGTGTCAGCAGCACCTTCGCTCCGCTGTCTTCCAGCATGAACCGCACACGGTCCGCCGGATATTCCGGGTCAAGCGGTACATACGCCCCTCCCGCTTTCCAGACGGCCATCACGGCCACCAGCAAATCAACCGAACGCTCGGCGAGAATGCCAACGATGGTCTCCCGGCCAATGCCGCTTCCGCGCAGCGTAGCCGCCAAGCGATTCGCCCGCTCGTTCAGCTCCGCGTACGTCAGCCGATCGTTCTCGTATACGACGGCTTCCGCTGCCGGTGTGCGCTCCACCTGTTGCTCGAACAGGCGATGGAAGGCGGCCACAGGAGCCACTTCCGGCTGCACCGGATTAAACGCGCCGACAATTTCTTCTTTTTCCGCCGCCGTCAAAAGCTCTAACTCATGTACACAAACATTCGGATTAGCCGCAACCTGCTCCAATGCACGGGCAAAATGACCGTGGATCTGCCTGATGTCATGCTCTCTGAATGTCAGTGCATTGTACGTAAACCGCAGCAAAATATGCTCTTCCGGAATGACGGTAATGTCCAGGTCGTAGTTCGTTTGTTCCGGCGATTGGATATTAGCGATTTTCAGCGCTTCTTGTCCTCCGCCGACAACCTGCTCAATCTGTTCTTCCATCGGATAATTTTCAAAGACCATAATATGGTTGATCAAGTCACGCTTTTGCTCGCTCAGCGACTGAATTTCGAACAGCGGGAACGTTTCGTAAGCTCCTGATGCCAGCGCTTGATCCTGGGTTTTTCTCAAAATATCGGCTACCGTCTCCTCGGCTTTACCTTGAATACGGACCGGGATCGTATTAATAAACAGACCAATCATGCTTTCAATGCCCGGAATTTCCGCCGGACGGCCGGATACAACGGAACCGAATACAACATCCTCGCTGTTGTTGTATATCTGTAAGACCAGTCCCCATACAGTCTGCATAAATGTGTTGAGTGTCACCTGCTGCTGGCGTGCCACACGCTCAATCTGCCCAGTCAGTCCTTTGCTGAGTTCCACATCGATTTCAGCCATTTCAAAAGCATGCTGTTTCAGCTGCGTTCTCTCCTGCGGCAGCTTGGTCTGTTGATCGTAACCCGCCAAATACTCAGACCAGTAACCCGAAGCTTTCGCTGCATCTTGAGCTTCCAGCCATTCGATATATCGGGAGTACGAGGTAACCAGAGGGAGCTCTGGCTCTCGCTTCTCCTGAAACGCAAAGTAAGTGTCGAACACTTCCTTGATCATGAAGGACATGCACCAGCCATCCATCAAAATGTGATGATGACTCCAAATCACATGGTAAGACTCGTCGCCTGTGCGCAAAACGGTCACACGCATAAGAGAGTCTTGGGCCAAATCAAACTTGTTCGCTTTATCCGCGCTGACAAAATCGGCTATCGTCTTCTCCGGGTGTTCATCTCTTACCGAACGAATATCTTCGAAATACACTTCACAATTCCGCTCACGGAATACCACTTGAATCGGCTCGTCTCTCCAGCCGGTAATAAAGTTGGTACGCAGCGCCTCATTCCGCTGCACCAGCGTATCCAACCCTCGGGTGAAGGCTTCCACATTCAGACTTCCATACAGATCGAAGGTCACCTGTTCGAAGTAAGCTTCCGAATCGGCATCCAGCAAGCTGTGGAACAACATCCCTTTTTGCAGCGGAGTCAGGGTGTATACATTCTCCAGTTCGCCGAGTGCCGCCGTATGTTCGGACAGCCGCTCCAGTTCCTCCACCGTCACATCTTGAAGCAGTACATCACTAGGCGTAAGCTCCGGCCGCTCTTTCGATACGCAATGGCTGATGACTTCACGCAAACTCGATTGAAGCAGGGTGCCCAAACGCTCAACCGTTTCCCGTTGATACTGGGTTTCCCCATAACGGATCGTGAGTTCCAACACGCCTTCCGACACCATACCATTGATATCTAGGACATAATCCATCACAGCATTTGGGCTTGAATCGGAGCCCGGGCTGAACGGAGACGGCTGGGAGCTACTGCTTTCGTAATCCTGGTCGAACTGGCCCAAATAGTTAAAACTGATCTCCGGCTCCAAAACGAAGCGTTCTCCGTCACGCGGCGCCGACAAATAACGCTGGATGCCGTAGCCGATTCCTTTGTTCGGAATGCGGCGCAAGTTTTCTTTCACCTGTTTCACCTGATGACCGAGTGCCTGAGCATGACCTAGCTCCAGAACAACAGGGAATTGGCTTGTAAACCAGCCTACCGTGCGCGTAATGTCCACATCTGGCAAAAGTTCTTCCCGGCCGTGGCCTTCGAGATTCACCAGCACGCGTTCCTGACCGCTCCAAGCTTGTACTGAGAGGCCCAGCGCAGCAAGCAGCAAATCGTTCATTTCCGTATGGTAAGCACGATGAGCCTGCTTCAGCAACTGTTCGGTTTCGTCCGCTGTCCATCGAACGGTTACGAGCCCGCTGTCCTTCAGTTTGGATCTGCCTTGATCAAAATCTTTTGGAAGCGGCTCATAGGCCAATTGCTCGATAAACTGCCAATACGCTCTCTCGCTTTCCATCGCCGGCCCGTTCGCATAATCAGCGAGCTGTTTCGCCCACGTTTGGAATGAATCCGTTTTGAGCGACAGACGGATCGGCTGCCCTTGCAGCGCCTGCTCATAGGCGGCAGCAAAATCCTCAAGCAGAATCCGCCAGGATACGCCGTCTACGACCAAGTGATGGATTGCGATGAGCAGATGGTCGCCGTCGTCGCAGCGGAACAAGCCAAGTTTCACCAGCGGACCGTTTTCCAGATCAATGCTCGCTTGAATGTCATTTGCCTTAGCCTCTACCGCTTTTTTCACGTCGCGGGCTCCCTTGAAATCGACAACCTCCAGATCGAACAGCACTTCGCTCTCCCCGGCGCCGCGGTTCCATGCGGTATAACCATTCTCGGTTTGACGATAAACCGTACGAAGAGCATCGTGATGCACGATAAGCTGACGCACCGCTTGGCGTAAAGCTTTTTCATCAAAGCCATGCTTGGAGAACTGCATGAATGCCTGATTGCTATGATGCACATCGGCCGGATTTTGTTCAAAGAACCAGCGCTGAATCGGGGTCAGGATAACCTCTCCCGTCACTTCGGCCTGGCTTGCCGTTCTCTCCGCTGTTTGCAACCGCAAACTAAGGGCGGAAATCGTCGGGTAATGGAATAAATCTTTCATGACCAGCTTGTACCCCGACTGCAATAGACGAGAAGATACCTGTAAAGCTTTAATTGAATCCCCACCAAGCGTAAAGAAATTATCCATGGTGCCCACCTGATCCACGCCCAGCACCGACTGCCAGACCGATGCAAGTGCTTGCTCGGCAGGAGTACGAGGCGCCGTGTATGCAGCCTCGGCACGAATGCTTCCTTCTGGCACAGGCAACGCTTTACGGTCGATCTTGCCGTTCGGTGTAAGCGGCAATTGTTCGAGAAGCATGATGCGCGATGGCACCATATGAGAAGGCAGTACGGCGTCCAGATGGACCACAAGCCCTTCCAGATCGAAGCTGGAATCCACTACGACATACCCGCACAAATATTTCTGTCCCCGCTCGTCCGTCCGGTCGATGACAAGCGCTTGACGCACCTCGGCAACATTTTTCATGGCCGCTTCAATCTCACCAAGCTCAATCCGGTAACCGCGAATTTTCACCTGATTGTCGATTCGGCCGATGAAATCTACGTTTCCGTCCGGCATCCAGCGTGCCAGATCACCCGTCCGGTACAACCGCTCCCCAGCGGTGAACGGGCTGTCTACGAATTTCTCCGCCGTTAAATCCGGGCGATTCAAGTAACCGCGGGCCACACCCACTCCACCGATAACCAGCTCGCCGAGCACCCCGATCGGCACCGGCCTCAGATTTGTATCCACGATGTAGAACTTGGCGTTCAGCCACGCTTTCCCGATTGGCACGCTACCCGTTTTCGGCAACTTCTCCAGCGGCTCGTCATAGAAGCTGGAGTCAATCGCTGCTTCCGTTACGCCGTAGCTGTTAATAATACGGAACTGCGAGCCAAAGCGCTCCTGCAAGGTGCGGTAATCCGCTACACTGCAGGCATCCGAGCTTGTGATCAGCAGCTGCATCGAGCTGAGGTCCAGACCCTCGGTATACACATGCTCCATGAACGGCACAACCAGCGCAGGAGTTGATTCGAACACTGTCACGGCGTAGTCGCGAATCCAGCCATAGAGGCGGGTTGGATCAATCCGGTCTTCCTTCGGCACGATGACCATAGTTCCACCGTTGTACAGCGTCCGTGCAATGTCACCAACGAACACGTCAAACGAGAAACTGGCAAGTTGCAGCAGCCGGATCGGGAACTGATCCAGATGATAGTCCCGCCGGTAGCCCGCCGCCGTGTTCACCAAGCTGCCGTGTTCCACTGCCACGCCCTTCGGACGGCCCGTCGTACCGGAGGTGTAGATGACATAAGCCAGATCGCCCGGCTTGTTTACATTTGCCGGATTTGATGCGAGATCCGCCGCTTGTACGTTCTGCTCAGCTTCTGCCGTGACGGACGTTTCGGCTGCAGCCGTTGCCTCTTGCGCCAAAGCCTCCGCCTCCGCGCCCGCTTCACCCAAAGCTTGTACGCCTACAGCCGTTTCCGCCGCTCCGAGGCTGTACGCCGCGGCGTCATCAAGTGCAAGCACCGTTTGCAGCGTTAAAGCTCCGTTGCAGCGCCAAGTTTCCGCCTGCTCCAACAGGCAGGTCTGGGTAAGTAGCACCGACGCCCCGCTATCCGCGAGCATATATTCTATCCGCTCCGCTGGATAGTCGGGGTCAAGCGGTACATAAGCACCGCCAGCTTTCCATACGGCGAGCACCCCGATCAACAGCTCGGCTGAACGGCCGGCCAGAATGCCGACCACCTGTTCCGGCTTCACCCCACGTGCTCGCAGTACATACGCCAGACGATTCGCTTTGGCATTCAGCTCCGCATATGTCAGCTTGCTGTCTTCGTATACAACCGCTAGCGCTCCCGGAGCGCGTTTCGCCTGCTCCTCGAACAGCTCGTGGAACGTTCTCTCTCTCCATGACTCATCCGCTTCCAGACCTGTACCCTCTGCGGCGGGTTGCTTCACAAGAGCCGAAGACGACACGTCAAACCCGACCAATAAATTATCCTTTTCGCTGTCCGTCAATATATCCAAATCCAAAATCCGCGCACCCGGCTGAGCCAGGATCGACGCCAAAAGCTGCTCGTAATGACCCGCCAGCCGTACCATCGTGTCCTGTCTAAACAACGAGGTAGCGTACTCGATCTTGCAAACCAACTCGTTACCCTCTTCCACGATATCCAAGCTAAGATCAAACTTTGCCGTCTTTTCCTCGATGTCAAACAGTGACCATTGCAAGCCTTCAAGAATTAAATCCAGGCTTTCGTGCTTTTGCAAAGAAAACATGGTGTCAAACAGCGGATTCCGGCTTAAATCCCGGCTCACCTGAAGAGCTTCTACCAGTTCCTCAAACGGATAATCCTGGTGCTCGTAGGCTCCAAGTGTCGTTTCCTTCACTTCCTGCAAGTAATCCATGAACGTCCGCTCTGCCGTCGGACCCAAGCGAAGGGCCAGCGTATTGACAAACATGCCGATAATCGGCTGCAAGTCGGCGTGAGAACGAGCGGCAATCGGAGTGCCGACTACTATATCTTCCTGTCCCACGTATTTATGAAGCAATACGGAGTACGCAGCCAGCAGAAGCATGTACAACGTTGCCCCCGAATCGCTGGCAAGCTGTTTGAGAGCTTCGCCTTTCTCCGCATCTAGCGTAAACGTGAGCGTTTGACCGTCAAACTGCTGAACGGCTGGACGGGAGTAGTCAAGAGGCAGCTCAAGAACCGGAAGCTCGGAGCTGAATACCCCGCGCCAGTATTCCTCCTGTCGTTTGATGCGTTGACGCTGTTCCTCGGATTGCTGCCAAACGGCGTAATCCTTGTATTGAATCCGCAGCTCCGGCAGCTCTTCCCCATTGTATAGCCGCACGAATTCACGCAGCAGCACATCCATGGAAAGGCCGTCGGAAGCAATGTGATGCATATCCAGCGCGAGCAGGAATTTTTCTTTCTCCAATTCAATCAACAGGGCGCGCAGCAAAGGCGGCTGGGTCAAGTCAAAAGGCTGAATGAAGCCTTCAAGAATGGCTGCAACCTGATTTTCGCTTGCTTGAATCTTCTCGACCTTGAGAGCGACGAGCGGATGAATACGCTGAATCGGCTCCCCATTTACGATTTCAAAACCGGTGCGCAGCATATCGTGCCGGGCCATCAAAGTAGTCAGCACATCTTCTACTTTGGCCTCGTTCAAAGCCCCTTCCAATTGCAAGGCGCTTGGAAGGTTATAATTCAGCTCCAAGCTATCCAGCTGATGCAGGACGTACAGCCTTTTTTGTGCAGAGGAAACCGGATAGAACGCTCTCTCTTCCGCTTTTGGAATCGAGCTGTGCTCTGATTCTTCCAAGCTGGCAATAGCCCCAGCCATCGATTCTACCGTCATATAGCGGAACACATCGCGTAGCGGAAGTTCAACGTTCATTTCCTTCCGAATCTTGCTGACAAGGTTTGTTGCCCGCAAGGAATGTCCTCCGAGCTCGAAGAAATTGTCCAGAATTCCAATGCCGGAGTAACCCAGCACTTCCTCCCAGATTTTCACAAGCTGGGACTCCGTAAAGTTACGAGGGGCTACGTATTCGACACCCGTTTGCAGGCCGCCTTGCGGCTCCGGCAGTGCTTTGCGGTCCACTTTGCCGTTGGACGTCAGCGGCATGCGTTCCAGCTGCACGAAGTACGACGGGATCATATATCCCGGCATTCCCTGGGCCAGCGAGGTTCTCATTTCGCTAACCGTCAGCGTCCGGTCCGCCACAAAGTAGGCAACAAGCGCCTTCTCGCCCCCACTGTCCTGACGGGCGAGCACCACCGCTTCTTCCACACCCTCCACGTTCAGAAGCTGCGTCTCAATTTCGTCCAGCTCGATCCGGTACCCGCGGATTTTGACCTGATGATCGATCCGGCCGAGGTATTCAATGTTGCCGTCCGGCAGCCAGGCCGCCAAGTCGCCTGAGCGATACAGTTTTTCCCCCTCCGCAAACGGGGAATCAACGAACTTTTCCGCCGTCAAATCCGGGCGATTCAGGTATCCCCTCGCCAGGCCCTCTCCGGCTACGTACATTTCGCCTGCTACGCCGATCGGAACAGGACGACGGTTTTCATCCAGGACGTACACGCTCAGCGTCGGGATCGGCTTGCCGATATTACTCTTCGCCGCCTCCATCTCGATCCATGTAATTTCCTTATACGTCACGTGAACCGTCGTTTCGGTAATACCGTACATATTGATCAGCTTTGTCTCCGGGTACTTTGTCTTGAAACCCTTGAGCAACAGCGGGCTGAGCGCTTCGCCGCCGAAGATGACGTTGCGAATCCGCAGATCGTACGGATGGTCCGCTAAAACCTCACGCAGCAGTTGATAGAAATATGTTGGCGTCTGGTTCAAAATCGTGACCCGTTCGCGGCTCAACAGTGCCAGGAACTCGGCCGGATTTTTCGCCGTAAGCGGCGGTACGATAACCAGCCTTCCTCCATTCAGAAGTGCTCCGTACATCTCCCAGACGGAGAAATCGAAGCAGAACGAGTGGAATAACGTCCACGTGTCGGACGGCCCAAAGTCAAACAGGTTCTTGTCGTTGAACAAAAGGCGCACGACGTTTTTATGCTCAATCAACGTGCCTTTGGGTTTGCCAGTCGTTCCCGATGTGTAGATGACATAAGCCAAGTTACCCGGCCCGGAAATCGGCTCTAGATTCGAAGCGTCCAGCTCACCAGCGGAGTCCGCCCCTTTGTTGCCCCAAACGAAATCGTCCAATTCAAGGCGCGTTCCTGCGAAGTTGGTCTTCTCATGCAAGTGCTTCTGAATCAGCAATAACGGTGCGCCCGAATCTTCGATCATGAAGCGGATGCGCTCCTCCGGGTAGTCGGGATCGACAGGCACGTAGGCTCCACCCGCTTTGAGAATCGCCAGAATGCCGACGACCATATCAAGCGAACGTTCGGCCAGAATCGCTACCAACTGATCCCCTTCGACTCCTGTCTCCCGCAGCTTACGTGCAAGGCGGTTGGATCGCTCGTTCAGTTCGCGGTAAGTCAATTGCCACTCATTCATGACGGCGGCCACGTTATCCGGGTAAAGCTTCGCCTGCTCTTCGAACAAGCCATGAATCGTCTGCTGCGGGTAGTCTGCCTCCGAATCATTGAAACCGCACACCAGTTCACGGATTTCCTGCTCCGTTAGCATTTCCAGCGAAGCAATATCCCCTTCCGGCGCTGTTGCGATAGTTTCGAGCAGCTTGTCATAATGTCTGGCGAACCGCTCCGCGGTCTCCTGTTTATACAAAGCCGTAGCGTATTCCAACCGGCATTCGAGCTGACCATCCAGCTCCGAAATATCCAGAGAGCAGCTCGAACTTGGACGTTCGATTTTCCAACGGATAAAACGATTGCTCCAGCCCCTCGATGACAATTTGCTCATTCTCCGTATTTTGCAGAGAGAAGAACGTATCAAAGAGCGGATTCCGGCCGGTCGCGCGCGGAATGTGAAGACTTTCCACCAAATCTTCGAACAAATAATTTTGGTGTTCAAAAGCCCCGAGCGTGATGTCCTTGATTTCTTCCAGATACGAAAGGTACGGCTTGGAACGCTCCGGACGGCTACGAATAGCCAGCGTGTTGATAAACATCCCTACGATCGGCTGCACTTCTTCCTGCGTTCTTCCGGCAATCGGCGTTCCCACGATCAGATCTTCCTGACCCGAATATTTATGCATAAGGATGGAGTAAGCAGAGAACAGCACCATGTACAGGGTCGTACCCGTCCGTGCGGCCAGTTCTTTCAGCTTCTCCTTCCTCTCTTTCCCAATATCAAACTTCACGGTCCGGCCATCAAAACTTTGCACTGCAGGCCGCGGGAAGTCCGTTGGCAGTTCTAATACAGGCAGCTCGCCCGACAGCTGTTCCAGCCAGTACTCCTTCTGCGGCTGGATCAACTGCCCGTAGGCTTCGGAATGCTGCCAAACGGCATAATCTTTGTATTGAATATGCAACGGAGCCAGCTCCTCACCCCGATACAGGCGGCTGAACTCGTCGAAAAGCAATGCTGTCGAGATACCATCCGAGACGATATGGTGCATATCGAACAGCAGAATGTGGCGATCCTTGGCGACTTCGATCAGACCAATGCGAAGAAGTGGCGGCTTGGTCAGATCAAACGGGTGATAGTATGCTTCGACCACTTGGTCCACTTCTCGCTCGCTCACCTGGAAATAATCTACAGCAAACTCCACCTCGTCATAGATGTGCTGAACAAGCTCGCCTTGAACCTGCTCAATCCCGGTACGCAGCGTCTCATGGCGCTGAATCAGCATCTGGAACGCATACTCTACGCGCGTGCGGTCCAGCTTGCCTTCGAGAAGAAGCGCCGCCGACATATTGTAGCTACGCTCGGCCGCGTCAAGCTGGCGCAGGACGTACAGACGCTTTTGCTCGGATGAAACCGGATAATACTCGGCCTCTGCCGCCTTTGTAATCTCATACGTCTCCTGCTGCTTTAAACCGCTGATTCTTTGGGCGAGCTGTTCGATCGTGGTGTAGCGGAAAACGTCCCGCAGCGGAACCTCGACTTGCAGCTCTTTTCGAATCTTGGAAACAAGCGCGGAGGCCCGCAAGGAATGACCACCCAGGTCAAAGAAATCGTCATGGACTCCTACTCGCGCAATACCCAGCACCTGCTGCCAAATAAGAGCAAGTCTTGTTTCCAGTGTTGTGCGAGGAGCCATATACTCACGGCCCGCTTCTACCTCTCCGGTCGGTTCAGGCAGCGCTTTACGGTCAATCTTGCCGTTCGGTGTGAGCGGAAGCTGATCAAGAGACACCAGCCGGGCCGGAACCATATGTGCCGGCAGCTCTTGCTTCAATTGGGACAGCAGATCACTCAGCTGCAGGGAAGCATCCCCTGCCACGTAGCCGCACAGATACTTTTGCCCCTGCTCATCCGTACGGTCGGTCACCACAGCCTGCTTGACGTCCGGAAGACGCAGCAGGGCCGTTTCAATTTCGCCGAGTTCGATCCGGAACCCGCGAATTTTCACCTGATAGTCGATCCGGCCAATGAAGTCAACGTTGCCGTCTTCCAGCCAGCGGGCCAAATCTCCTGTCCGATACAGACGTTCGCCAGACACAAACGGGCTGTCTGCAAACTTATCGGCGGTCAGGTCCGGACGGTTCCAATACCCGCGCGCTACCCCGGCGCCGCCGATGACAAGTTCACCCGGGACCCCTATAGGAACCGGCTTTAACGCAGCATCGACAATGTAAAACCGGGCGTTCAGCCAAGCTTTGCCGATCGGCACATGACCCGACGATGGCAGCTTGTCCAGCGGCTCATCGTAAAAGCTGCTGTCAATCGCCGCTTCGGTAACGCCATAGCTGTTGATGATGCGGAATTGTCCGCTGAATCTTTCCTGCAGCAATCGGTAATCGGTGACACTGCAAGCATCCGAGCTGGTAATCAGCAATTGCATGGAGCTGACGTCCAGCCCTTCTTCATAAATATGCTGCATGAACGGTAGGATGAGCGCAGGTGTCGATTCAAATACCGTAATGTTTTGCTGCCGAATCCAGCCGTATAAGCGGTTCGGATCAATCCGGTCATCCTTTGGCACAATTACCATCGTTCCTCCGTTATATAGCGTCCGCGCGATGTCTCCAACGAACACGTCAAACGAGAAGCTTGCCAGTTGCAGCAGACGCACCGGGAACTGATCCAACCGGTATTCACGGCGGTACGCATCCGCCGTATTCATGAGACTACCATGCTCAATCATGACGCCTTTTGGGCGTCCCGTCGTACCCGAAGTGTAAATCACATAAGCCAAGTCTTGTGGAGCACTGTCAGCAGATTCAAATTCCATGGCTGAGGTATCCCCGTTATACATCTGCTCATCGTCCATCGCATAGACAGCTTGAAGCTTCAGCCGGTCATCGGCCAACCAACCTCCGGCCCCCTCCAACAGATGACGCTGCGTAAGCAGCACCGATGCTTCGCTATCGCTGAGCATGTACTCAATCCGCTCCGCCGGATAATCGGGGTCCAGCGGTACATAAGCTCCGCCGGCTTTCCATACGGCGAGCACACCGACCAGCAGTTCCACCGAGCGCTCCGCCCAGATCCCCGTAATCGTCTCCCTTCCCACGCCCTGTTCACGAAGGAGCGAAGCCAGCCGCTCGGCGCGTTTGTTCAATTCGCCGTAGGTCAGCTTTTTGTCCATGTAAACAACTGCCGGGTGATCCGGAATGTCTCGGGCAAACTTTTCGACATACCGGTGAAACGCTATTCCCTCGCTCAGTGCTGCCACCGGCGGGTTAAACACGTCCAGAATTCGGCGTCTCTCCTCATCGCCCAGTAGAGAAATCTCGCGTACCCGCAGTTCGGGAGTCTCAAGAAACTGGTCCAAAACGGTTACATACTGTTCCATAATGCGATCAATCTCGGTCGTCTCGAACAGGCCGGTACGATAGGAAGCATGGAGAATGACATGACCTTCATTCAGCATATGGTCGAAGCGCAGCAGTAAATCGTCCATCTCGTGCCTAGCAAAGTGAGCCTCCAGACGTACCTTGATTTCTTCGTACTCCACGATTTTCAAAGGCAGATATTCTAGAGACGTGCGGAACAGCTCCGAAAGATCGTTGCGGCCGTGTTGTTCGCGTAAATCCTGGATCAATTGGTTATAAGGATATTTCTGATGCCGCAGATCCGCAGTATTTTCCTTGGAAACCGTTTGGATCAAGGAAAGCACGGACCCATTTGGATTCAGACTAATCCGCGTAGCCACGGTGCTGACGAACATACCAATCGTTTCTTTTTCCTTCTTGCTAGTGCGATTGGCAAAAACCGTTCCAACCGGCACATCGGTGCTGTCGGTCAGCTTGTACAATAAGACGTACATGGCGGACAAAAATAACGTATATAAACTGACCTGATATTGTTCGCTAAAAGCCAGAATACGGTCATACCGGGAACCATCCAAAGTGATGGAACGTTTATTCGATTCGCTGCCAATCGAGAATGGCGGAACCGATTTGATGCCACTCGTTTCAGGCAAAGTGTTGTACTTGGTCAGCCAGTATTCCTTGCCTTTTTGATAACGCTGCGATTGCTCATATTCATGCTCAGTTGAAATATAATCCAGATAGGAAGGGGCCTGACAACTGTTGAAGATACCTTTGCGCAGTTCCAGGTATTTTTCCATCACCGCATGCAGCAAAGCAGTGACGGACAAGCCATCGGCAATGATATGATTTACAGTCAAATTAAGCCATACTTGGCCGTTCGCAAAATGGATCATCGTAAATTGGTAGAGGTGTTCGTCGAACACGCTGGCCGGTTTTTCGGTTACTTCTTTCACCCAAGCATAGAATTGTTCCGTCGTGCCTATTTCGAGGTGGCTTATCCTGGTTTGGACATTCTCCGGCTCTTCGAACCACTGCGTTGGATTTTGCAAATCCCCGCTAATGCGGATTCGGAAAGCGTCATAGGTTTTGACAATCTCTGCCGCCGCTTGCTCCAGCAGCTTGGTGTCGATCTCGCCCGTAATCTGGTAGGTCGCGGAAAGCATCGTGATGGATGTGCCCGGATTCATAATTTCCATGAACCATATCCGGCGCTGGGCTTGCGTTAATCCATATTGCTTGTTCGTATTCTCTCTCACATCGACACACTCCCGTATTAGAGATTGTTTGTAGATAGGCTTTATACCTGGATATCAGCAGGAAGCCGCCCGCCGTAAAGCGGGTCTATCCGTACAGCCGTGCGTAATAACCTCCGAGCGCCAGCAGGTCCTGATGGCGGCCCCGTTCCACGACCGTTCCTTGATTCATGACCGTAATCAAATCCGCATTTTCCACAGTGCTGAGACGGTGGGCAATCAGAATGGTGGTCCGCCCCTTCATCAATACGTTCAGGGCTTGCTGTACCCAGTGCTGGGATTCGTTATCCAATGCAGAAGTCGCTTCGTCCAGCAGCAGAATTGGGGCGTTTTTGAGAATCGCCCGGGCGATCGCAATTCGCTGCCTTTGTCCGCCTGACAACGACGCTCCTCTCTCTCCCACAGGCGTTTTATACTGTTCTGGAAGTTCCTGAATGAAATGGTGAGCGTACGCCGCTTTGGCCGCTTCAACCACTTCTTCATCCGTTGCATCCGGGTTGCCGTAGCGGATATTTTCCTCAATCGTGCCGGTAAACAAAAACGGCTCCTGCGGAACGTATGCAATCAGCCTGCGGATTTCTTCCAGCGTGTAATGGCCGAAAGGTTTGCCCTGGAGCAGGATATCTCCGCTGTCCACAGGATAAAAGCCGAGCAGCAGCTTGATCAGTGTACTTTTGCCGCTGCCGCTGGCTCCTACGATCGCAGCGACCTGACCAGGAAACACTTGCATGGACATATCAACAAGTACCTTTTTATCCGACTGATAGGAAAATTCCACATCGCGAAACTCCACCGCAGCCTCCGATACAAGCTCGCTACGAGAAGATCCCAGACGCTCCGGTTCCTCTTCCTCGCTTAGTACCTCTTGAATCCGGTGAGCGCCCGCGAGCGAATTTTGGGTCATCGACAGAACCATCCCCAAGTTCAACAAAGCGTGCGTCAGATTCACTTGCAAAACTGCCAGAGCGGCGACACTTCCCATTCCCATCAATCCGTAGGCATAAAGAAGACTGCCGATGACGATGATGCCGCAGAACGTGACGTAGCTGATAAAATGGTTCACCGCAGCCTGCATACCGTTCTTTTTCGCCGTTTGCCGAAGCGTTTGCGTCATTTGTTCGTTCAACGCCTCGTACTGGCCGTAAATCGTGCGGATGCGGAACAGCTTCACAATTTGAATGCCGCCCATAAAATCTTTGAATTTTTCGGTCATTTTACCGAGCGTTTGCAAGCCTTGTTCGGACAAAGCGCGGATATCCCGTGCAAATTTCAAGCTGACCAGAGAGGACAGCAGCAGAATGACGAAGGATACGCCAGCAAACCGCCAATCGATCACCACCATGGAGACAATGGAGCCGATGCAAAAGACAACTTGAAGCAGCAAAACGAAGTAAACCTGCGAGAAAGTAAACTCAACGGTCGTTACGTCGTTATTCACCCGCGACAGCAAGTCCCCATGGTGCGTCTGCTCCAGGAATCTCGGCCGCACCCGGCACAGCTTGTCATAAAGACGTTTGCGGATATTCAGCACAGTCAGCTCGACACTCCGCTGGTATAAGTAAATGAACCAGGGAGAAATTATATTTTCCAGGAATAAGGCCGCGCCCAAAATAATAAAGGCTTCCACCATCAGGGACGTATCTCGGGACACGGCGAAATCAACCAAGTTATGTACGACCAAGCTGAAGGCGATCAGAAACAATGTCTGGGTGAGCGCCGTTACAGCAAGGCCAATCGCGTACTGGGTTTTGCGCTTGCGGTTCATAAACGTCAGCAAGTAGCCGAGTTCTTTCACTTGCGATAGCCTTCCGCCCTTTTTCATGTGTACGACACCTCCCTGCGTTCGGCAGACTCGGTAAATTCCTGGTAGTACGACTGGGCGTACAGTCCCTTCCTCTCGAGCAATTGTTCATGAGTGCCCTTTTCGACAATATTTCCTTGTTCCATAACCCAGATTTCATCGGCGTTTTGTACCGTAGAAAGCCGGTGGGCAATAACCATGGTCGTTCTCTGCTTCATCAATACGCCCAGCGCTTCCTGAACCGCGCTTTCCGACTCCGGATCAAGAGCCGATGTGGGCTCGTCCAGCAGCAGAACTGGAGCATCTTTCAGAAAAGCCCGGGCCATTGCAATGCGCTGGCGTTGCCCACCGGACAAAAAGCCGCCGCGCTCTCCGACATACGTCTGGTAGCCACCCTCAAGCTGCATAATGAAAGAATGAGCCTGAGCGGCTTTGGCGGCTTCGATAATCTCGTCCATCGACGCTTCTTCCCGCCCATAGCCGATATTTTCGGCGATTGTACCGCTAAACAAATATGAATCCTGGGTTACCACGGAAAAATGCGACCGAAGCTGCTCCGGATCTGCACCGTGGATCAGGCTTCCAAACACGCGGATCTCGCCCTGATCCTCCGGAAGTGGATAAAAGCCGCATACCAGCTTAAACACCGTGCTCTTCCCTCCGCCGCTCGCTCCGACAAGCGCAATCGTCTTGCCTTCCGGCACCGAGAAACTAACATTCCGCAGAATCGGGGAACTCTCTTCATACCCGAAGGTTACGTTCTGAAAATGGATGGGGGCGGCGCTTGCTTTTGGAAGCAAACGGCCATTTTCCGTTTCGGTCGGCTGCTCGACGATTTCGGAGATCCTTCTCAGGGCACCAGTCATTTCGAACGTGCGCGTGATGAGTTCGGGAATATGCTCCAGCGGCTCCAGACATAGATTAAGCAAGTACAGGAACGCAATCAGTTCTCCCGCGCCTAACTGCCCGTTGTAGATCAAATAGCTACCGTAACTGACGGCGAAAATGATCGGGCTGATCATCAGCGTAGAAAGCAGCGGGTTAACCCAGGCTTCCCGCTTTTTCACGGCCAGCTTTTTTTGAGCCGTCAATTGCAGCATCACTTGGTAGGAGCGAGATAACATACCAGATAGCAGATAGCTTTTTACAATAGGCATCCCTCCAAGCGTATCCTGGAGGTTGACGTTCATTCGGCCCATGTTCGCCTGAGCTTCCTCCGTCAACTGTTCCAACTGCTTGCCGATCCATTGGGAAACCAGCAGTGCTACGGGAAATAACAGCAGGCTGTACAGCATCAGCTCCCATTGGAGATACATCAAATAAGCGAAACAGCCGATAAACAATAACGGATGATAAAACCACTGGGCGAGGTCCCGAATCATAAATTGCTGGATGAGCTGCAGATCGTTGTTGATCCGCGACAATACGTCGCCGGAGTGCTGCTTTTCCAAATAGGGGACCGGAAGTTTACCGATATGACGCATGACATGGTTGCGGATATCCTGCACCGCAGAGGCGCTGCTTCGCTCCACACCGAAGCTCATGAAAAACTTCGCCGGCACACCGATCAAGATGACCACAAAGACCGTGTACACGATTTGCAGAACGATTGGCCCCGCCCCATTCTCGGCTTGTGTGGTCAGCTGCTCGACCAAACGTCCCGTCCATATCTCAATAACCGCGGCGGCAATTGCGGACAGGATACCGACGATCATCCAGCCTTTGTGACGGCTTACATAGGACATCAGCCAGCGGAACGCTTCCCAGGTGGCATAAGCGGTTCGGCGCTTGGAAGGCGCCGCTGTGCCTTGTTCTTGAACAGAATTCTGCCGGTCAGCTCCCATGCAGGACCCCGGCCTCCGCTTTGATCTGCCGCTCGATTTGCACTAAGATGTCACGGATGACAACGGCCGTTTCGTCCACGCGCGCGAGTTCCAGTAACTCCTCGTGTGCGCCCTCCAGCCGATAATCGGCGTAAGCTTGCGTCGTTGCCCTCTGCCAGGACGGCAACTGGTGCTCCAGGCGGAACGCTTTGCTGTCCTTCGCAATCAGTTCGTAAATCCGGGAAGTTATCGTGCCTGAATTAATAAGCTGCGCTTCGTACGTCAAGGTGGCTTTAATCTTCCGATGAACACGCTCCCGCACGAGCGGATTGCTCATTAATTCCTTCTCTTCTTCGTCGAAATCCGCAAACATTTCTTCAAGCTCTTTCTCAGTCGTTTCATAAGGCGTGAGTGTGTCCTTAATCCATGAGTCCACCATGAGCACGTCCGTTACGGAATACCCTCTTCTTTCCATCGTTTTGGCTACCTCAAACGTCAGGTTGCCTCCGAAGCAGTAGCCCAGCAGCACGTAAGGTCCTTCAGGCTGGATGCGAACAATCTCATCCACATAACGGTTCAGCATGGCCTCGTAATCGATGACATCGTCGATAAAATCAATGCCGTAAAGCACGAATCGGCCGTCTAGCCTGCTTGCAAGCTCTCGGTAACCAATGCCGAAGCCGCTGCCTGGAGGGAAGCAGAACACGTTTAGATCCCCTGTTTTATTCAGCTTAATGAAGGAGTCTCCCCCTTTATAGAGACCCAGATCCTCCTCTCCAAAAGCCATCGCTTCAACGGTTACACTATGGAATTGGCGATTCAGCGGTATCTCGATGCCCGTTTCATCGTAAACGGCTTGAACAAGCCTCATCAGACTTAAGGAATTGCCGCCCAGCTCAAAAAAATTATCCTTTACGCCGACCTGTGGAATGCCAAGTGTATCCTGCCAGACACGGGCGATCTTCATCTCGAGCAGCGTTCTCGGCGCAACATATTTCGCTCCTCTGGCCGCAGCTTCCTCCGGCACTGGCAGCGCTTTGCGGTCGATTTTTCCGTTCGCGGTCAGCGGCATCTGCGAAAGCTGCACAAGATGCGCAGGAATCATATACCCCGGAAGCTGCTTGGCGAGCTGCTCCTTGAGTTCATTCGCCGCCAGCTTTGTTTCCGCGACGTAATAAGCAACAAGTTGCTTATGGCCGTTCGCGTCGTCCCGGGCGAGTACAACCGCTTCTTCCACACCCCGGGCGTTCAGAAGCTGCGTCTCGATTTCGTCCAGCTCGATCCGGTACCCGCGAATTTTGACCTGATGGTCGATTCGGCCCAGGTATTCGATGTTGCCGTCCGGCAACCAGGCCGCCAAGTCGCCTGAGCGGTACAGTTTCTCCCCCTCCGCAAACGGGGAATCAACGAACTTCTCCGCCGTCAGATCCGGATGGTTCAGGTATCCTCTCGCCAGCCCTTCCCCGGCTACGTACATTTCGCCCGCTACGCCAATCGGCACTGGGCGACGGTTTTCATCCAGGACGTACACCCTCAACGTTGGGATCGGCTTGCCGATATTGCTCTTCGCCGCCTCCATTTCGACCCACGTTATTTCCTTATACGTCACGTGAACCGTCGTTTCGGTAATGCCGTACATATTGATCAGCTTTATCTCCGGGTACTTCGTCTTGAAACCCTTGAGCAAAAGTGGACTGAGCGCTTCGCCGCCAAAAATGACGTTGCGAATCCGCAGATCATATGGATGATCCGCCAAGACCTTACGCAGCAGCTGATAGAAGTACGTTGGCGTCTGGTTCAAAATCGTGACCTGTTCGCGGCCTAGCAGTGCCAGGAAATCGGTCGGATTTTTCGCCGTGAGCGGCGGTACGATAACCAGCTTTCCTCCATACAGCAGTGCTCCGTACATTTCCCAGACGGAGAAATCGAAGCAGAACGAGTGGAACAGCGTCCACGTGTCGAACCGTCCGAAGTCGAACAAGTTCTTGTCGTTGAACAGGAGGCGCACAACGTTTTTATGCTCGATCAACGTGCCTTTTGGTTTGCCGGTCGTTCCCGACGTGTAGATGACATATGCCAGGTTCTCCGGCCCGGAAATTGGCTCCAGATTCGAAGCGTCCAGCGCACCTTCCGAGTCCGCCCCGCTGTCGCCCCAAACGAAATCATCTATTTCAAGGCGCGTTCCTGCGAAGTCGGTCTTCTCATGCAGATGCTTTTGAATCAGCAATAACGGTGCACCCGAATCCTCGATCATGAAGCGGATGCGCTCCTCCGGGTAGTCGGGATCGACAGGCACGTAGGCTCCGCCCGCTTTGAGAATCGCCAGTATGCCGACAACCATATCGAGTGAGCGTTCGGCCAGAATCGCTACCAGCTGGTCCGCTTCAACTCCCGTCTCCCTCAGCTTGCGCGCAAGATGGTTGGATCGCTCGTTCAGCTCGCGGTAGGTCAGCTGCCGTTCGTTCATGACAACGGCCACGTTGTCCGGGTAAAGCTCCGCCTGTTCTTCAAACAAACCGTGAATCGTTTTCCCCCGCTCAAACCCGGTTTCGGTATCATTAAATCGATTCAGCAACGCCTCCCTCTCGTCCGGGGAAAGCACATCGGCTTGTCCAAGCTCCAGATCCGGCTGAAATACAAGCATGGACAGAAGCCGAACAAGGTGGTCGGCCGCCTGTTCCACAAATGCCCGCTCGTATCGATTCCCGTCAAAGCTTATTTCCAGCCCGATAGAGTCGTTTTGGCGGTCGAATCGAAAAACCGTATCGGCCGCCACCCGGTTACCCAGCGGTTCAGGATGAATCGGGACGAAGGATGCGACGGTGTTGACGACTGGGACTCCTTCCCCTGTATAGTCCAGATGGAGCGGCTCCACCATTTTTCGAAAAGGCAGATGCTGATGCTCCAGCGCCTCTCCGATGGAAGCTTTGATACCCCCGAGCAGCGTTTTCAGCGTAGTCTGGCTGCTTATGAACGTTTTGATCACCAGGATGTCATGCGGCGGCTGAGTCACGTCCGGGTCCCCGCTATAAGAAGGCATGCCGACCAGTACTTGATCCTGCCCGGTATATTTGAACAGCAGGCTTTTTACTCCTGCCAAAACAATCATGTACAAAGCCAGATCCGAACCATTGGCGAGGCGAATAATTCTCTCCGAGAGCTCACTCGGCAGGGTACGGTGAAGCAAGGCCGGCTCTGCCGCAGCTTCGCCACCCGCAGATAATTTGGAGGATTGACTGTAGGGAAGAAAGCTCAGGCTGTCATCGTTGTCAAACTTGCTGCTCCAGTATCGTTCTTCCTTTTCAAATAAAGATTTCATTCGTACCTCCCCTAAAAATGAAGTGACCGCATGCCCCGGCGCAGATCCGAAAAAACTTGCTTTCGACCTGCGCGTTTACGGGCTTGATTTACGGACGTGCAAGTTGTTCGCCGTCTTCCATGGGATGCGCACCACTTTCGCTTGACAGCGGAGGCGCGCTTGTAATATTAGAAAGCGAATTCGATCGTATCGACGGCACTCTTTGCGCCTGCCGCCGGTTTATGACATTCAATCCGACTTAGCTCAAGTTGTGGATTTTCCACAATTTGAGAAAGCACCCGCAGGTAATCCTCAGTTAAGGTGCGGATCATCGTTTCTTTGAACAGCTTGGTAGCGTAGAAAAAGCCCCCGCTCAGCGCCCCTTCGTTTTCATACATAAACAGGGTCAGATCAAACTTCGCTTCCTCCAAATGGTCAAGCTCGTAATTCTTCAGACTGACCCCTTCCAGTTCGGCGTCTCGTTCTTCAATATTTTGCAAGTCGAAAACGGCATCGAACAGTGGGAAGCGGCCCGGCTCCCGCTTCACATTCAAACGCTCCACGAGCTCTTCGAATGGATAATCCTGATTCTCAAAAGCTCCCAGAGCCGTTTCCTTGACTTCTTCCAGGTAGGACAGGAACGTTTTGTTGCCCGACGGGCGATTGCGGAGCGCCAGTGTATTAACAAACATGCCGATGACCGGCTCCAAATCAGCGTTAGTTCTTCCCGCCACCGGGGTGCCCACAATTAAGTCTTCCTGCCCGCTGTACTTGGACAGCAGCACAGTATATGCCGCAAGCAGTACCATGTACAGCGTGCTTTCACGCTCGGCCGCCAATTCACGCAGCCTCGCAGAGAGAGAAGCTTCGACGTCGAAATCCAGATGCGCGCCTTCGTAGTTGCGAACTGTAGAACGTTCGTAGTCCATCGGCAGATCCCCCGTCGGCAGATCGCCTTCGAAGGTTTGCAGCCAGTACGCTTCCTGCCGCGCGATCCGCTCTCGGTGAACCTCCGACTGCTGCCAAACGGCATAATCCTTATATTGAATGCGTAGTGGCGGCAGTTCTTCCCCGGCGTATAAACTCGAGAACTCATCCATTACAATCGCCATCGATACACCGTCCGACACAATATGGTGCATATCGAAAAGGAGAATATACCGGTTCGGCTCCAGTTCGATGACTCCGGCGCGCAGCAGCGGCGGCTTGCCGAGATCAAACGGACAAACGAAGTTGCGGACGATCTGCTCGATTTGAGCTGCATCCTCTGTATTCGCTTGATGATGCTCAATAGCAAAATCGACCTGCGGGTAAATCCGCTGAACCGCTTCGCCCTTCACCATTTCAAAACCGGTGCGCAGCGATTCATGCCTTGTTATCAGTTTCCGCAATGCGGCTTCCAAGCGGTCTAAATCAAACTTGCCTTCCACCTGCATCAGTTCCGGCATGTTGTAAAGCTGATCCGCTCCATCCAGCGTATGCTGAATAAACAGCCGTTTCTGCGCGGAGGACAGGGGGTAGTACTCTCTCTCTTCCGCTTGAGGAATAGCCTCATGCTCCCGCCGTTCCATCCGGGCGATTACATCGGCCATCGCCGCAATCGTCGAGTGATGGAATACGTCGCGCAGCGGGAGGTTGACGTTTAGTTCCTTAAATACCTTGCCCGCTAGTGTCGTCGCTCGCAGGGAATGGCCGCCGATGTCGAAGAAGTTGTCGTAAACGCCAATCTCCTTCGTAAGCCCCAGCACCTCCTGCCAAATCACCGCCAGCTTCATTTCCAGCTCATTGCGCGGTGCGACATACTCCGTTCCACTTCCCGCTTCCCCTTCCGGCGCTGGCAGCGCCTTCCGGTCTATTTTCCCGTTCGGCGTCAGAGGCAGGCGTTCCAGCTCCACGAAGTACGACGGGATCATGTAACCTGGCAGCTCCTGCGCCAGCGCACTGCGCAGATCGTTCACTAACAGCTCCGCGCCGGTATCCGGCGTGTAGTATGCGCACAGCGCCTTTTGCCCGTTCGCATCACTTCGAACCAGCACCACCGCTTCGCGCAAGCCTTCCACCCGCAGCAGCTGCGACTCAATCTCACCCGTCTCGATCCGGTAACCCCGGATTTTTGCCTGGTTGTCGATCCGGCCGATGAAATCCACGTTGCCGTCCTCCATCCACCGCGCCAAATCTCCCGTGCGATACAGTCGCTCACCCGCAGTGAAAGGGCTGTCTACAAACTTCTCTTCCGTCAGCTCTGGGCGGTTCAAGTACCCACGTGCTACCCCAACGCCGCCGATGACCAGCTCGCCCAGCACCCCGACCGGCACCGGGTTCAAGTGCGCATCCACAATGTAGAATTTCGCATTTAGCCACGTTTTGCCAATCGGCACATGGCCTGTCTGCGGCAGCTTCGCCAACTCCTCATCATAGAAACTGGAGTCGATCGCCGCTTCCGTCACGCCGTAGGCGTTGATGATGCGGAACAACGAGCCGAACCGTTCCTGTAAGGTTCGGTAATCCGCCACACTGCAACTGTCCGAGCTTGTAATCAACAGCTCCATACCGCTTAACTCCAGCCCCTGCTCATGCACATGCTCCATGAACGGCACGATCAGTGCTGGTGTTGATTCAAAGATTGACACTTGCTCCCGCTCTATCCAGTAGTGCAGACGAGACGGATCGATCCGGTCGTCCTTCGGTACAATGACCATGGTCCCTCCGTTATACAACGTGCGTGCGATATCACCCACGAACACGTCAAACGAGAAGCTGGCGAGCTGCAACAGTCTTACCGGGAACTGATCCAATCGGTATTCCCGTCGGTAACCCGCTGCCGTGTTCACCAGACTGCGATGCTCGATCATTACACCCTTTGGCTTGCCCGTCGTTCCCGACGTATAGATCACGTAGGCCAAATCCTCTAGACGAGCTTCATGGAAGCTGCCCATACCGACAACATCAACATCATTTGGATGACTCTCGCCACCACCGTTCACAGCCCCCGTTAGCTTGCCGTTGACTGGATTGGGAGCACTGCTGGAGCCTTGGCCGAAGTCCATTGGTGCATTCGCTCGGTCTTCGCTGTATGACGTTTCGTCATCGAGATACAGCACCGTCTCCAGTGCCAGTTCCTCTTCGCCGAGCCAGGCTTCGGCACGCTCTCGCAGCGGCGTTTGTGTCAACAGCACCTTCGCTCCGCTGTCTTCCAGCATGAACCGCACGCGGTCCGCCGGATAATCCGGGTCAAGCGGTATATATGCCCCGCCCGCTTTCCAGACGGCCAGCACGGCCACCAGCAAATCGACCGAACGCTCGGCGAGAATGCCAACGATTGACTCCCGGCCGATGCCACTTGTGCGCAGTGTAGCCGCCAAGCGGTTAGCTCGCTCGTTCAGCTCCACATACGTTAGGCGGTTATTTTCATACACGACGGCTTCCGCTTCCGGCGTGTGTTCCACCTGTTCCTCGAACAGTCGGTGGAACGCCGCCACAGGAGCCTCTTCCGGCTGCGCCGGGTTAAACGCGCAGACAATTTCTTCTTTTTCTGCTGCCGTCAGCAAATTCAGCTCGGCAATCTTCGCATCTGGACGGTTTACAATTGTCACGAGCAACTGCTCGTAATGTTTTGCCAACCGTTCAATCGTCTCCCTTTTATAAAGAGCCGTCGCATATTCGAAGCTGTAATCCAACCCGCCGTTCTCCTCGCCCACATCCAAGCTGATATCAAACTTCGCAGTATCCAGTACGCTCGGATAAGGAATCAGGCGAAGCCCTTCCAGCTCAAATTGCTCATTCTCCGTATTTTGCATCGTAAACATCGTGTCGAAGAGTGGATTACGGCTTAAATCACGGGTGACTTGCACCTTGTCCACCAATTGTTCAAACGGATAGTTTTGATGCTCAAAGGCGTGCAGAGTTGTTTCTTTGACTTCGTTCAGGTATGACAGGAATGTTTTCTCCGAAGCCGGAAAACTACGGATCGCCAACGTGTTTAGGAAAATCCCGATCAACGGCTGCACATCTCCATGATTCCTTCCGGCAATCGGCGTTCCAACGATCACGTCTGTCTGACCTGAATATTTGTGCAAAAGCACGTTATACGCCGCAAGCAGAACCATAAACAATGTCGTGCCCGTTTCCGAAGCCAGCTGTTTCAGGCCGTCGGTTTTTGAAGCGTCGAAGAAAAACTCCAGCGTTTGACCTTCATAGCTCTGTACAGCCGGACGTGGATAGTCAGTCGGCATTTCCAGCACCGGAAGCTCGCCCTGGAACATGTCCAGCCAATACGCCCCCTGATGCTGAAGCCGTTCCTGCTGCTCCTGCGAATGCTGCCAAACGGTGTAGTCTTTGTACTGAATGCGCAGCGGCTCCAATTGCTCTCCACCATACAAACGCACGAATTCTTCAACAAAGATTTCCATCGAAACGCCGTCAGAAATAATATGATGCATGTCGTACATCAGAATATGGCGTTCCGGAGCCAGCTCAACAAGGCCTACTCTCAACAGCGGTGGCTTAGCCAAGTCAAACGGACGGACGAAACCGTGAACCACCGCTTCGACCTCTTGCTCATCAGCTTGATAGAACTCCACCGCAAAATTCACATCCTGGTAAACCCGCTGTGATGCTTCGCCATCCAGCATTTCAAACCCGGTGCGCAACATTTCATGCCGCGCCACGAGCTTACGGAACGTTTCTTCGAACCTTGTCCGGTCCAAAGCACCCTCCAGCAGCATCGCTTCCGGCATGTTGTAGCTAAGCTCCGCACCTTCCAGCTGATTCAAGATAAAGAGACGTTTTTGAGCAAAAGATTGCGGGTACACCTCTCGGTCATCCGCCACCGAAATAGCAACGAATGTCTGCTCATCCAGCCGGGAAATGGCCGCCGCCATGCTCTCAATCGTGGAATGCCGGAACACGTCTCGCAGCGGCAGATCCACGTTCAACTCTTTATGAATCTTGCTGACCAACGTTGTCGCGCGCAAGGAGTGGCCACCGATGTCGAAGAAGTTGTCGTGAACACCAATCTCCTTCGTAAGCCCAAGCACTTCCTGCCAAATAACCACCATCTTCATTTCCAGCTCATTGCGCGGTGCGACGTACTGCGTTCCACTTCCCGCTTCTCCTTCCGGCGCTGGCAGCGCCTTCCGGTCTATTTTCCCGTTCGGTGTCAGAGGCAGACGCTCCAGCTGTACGAAGTACGACGGGATCATGTAACCTGGCAGCTCCTGCGCCAGCGCACTGCGCAGATCGTTCACTAACAGCTCCGCGCCGGTCTCCGGCGTATAATACGCACACAACGCCTTCTGCCCGTTCGCATCACTTCGAACCAGCACCACCGCTTCGCGCACACCTTTCACCCGCAGCAGTTGCGACTCGATCTCACCCGTCTCGATCCGGTAGCCCCGAATTTTCGCCTGGTTGTCGATTCGGCCGATGAAGTCCACGTTGCCGTCTCCCATCCACCGCGCCAAGTCTCCTGTGCGGTACAGCCGCTCGCCCGCGACAAACGGACTATCTACGAACTTCTCTTCCGTCAGCTCCGGACGGTTCAAGTACCCACGTGCTACGCCAACGCCGCCGATGACCAGCTCGCCCAGCACCCCGACCGGCACCGGGTTCAGGTGCGCATCCACAATGTAGAATTTCGCATTCAGCCACGCTTTGCCAATCGGCACATGACCTGTCTGCGGCAGCTTCGCCAACTCCTCGTCATAGAAACTGGAGTCAATTGCCGCTTCCGTCACGCCGTAGGCGTTGATGATGCGGAACAACGAGCCGAACCGTTCCTGTAAGGTTCGGTAATCCGCCACACTGCAGCTGTCCGAGCTTGTGATCAACAGCTCCATACCGCTTAACTCCAGCCCCTGCTCATGCACATGCTCCATGAACGGCACGATCAGTGCCGGTGTTGATTCAAAGATCGTCACTTGCTCCCGCTCTATCCAGTAGTGCAGACGAGACGGATCAATCCGGTCGTCCTTCGGTACAATGACCATGGTGCCTCCGTTATACAACGTACGTGCGATATCACCCACGAACACGTCAAACGAGAAGCTGGCGAGTTGCAACAGCCTTACCGGGAACTGATCCAACCGGTATTCCCGCCGGTAGCCCGCCGCAGTGTTCACCAGGCTGCGGTGCTCAATCATTACACCCTTTGGCTTGCCCGTCGTTCCCGACGTATAGATCACGTACGCCAAGTCCTCCGGACAGGCTTCATAGCAGCTGTCCATGCCCACAACCTTCGAATGGCTCTCATCTCCATCGTTCACAGCACCCGACAGTTCGCCGGAGACTTTACCGGAAACCATGCTGGAGCCAAGCGGTGCATTCTCCCGGTCTTCGCTGTATGACGTTTCGTCGTCGAGGTATAGTACCTTCGCCAGTGCCAGTTCCTCTTCGCTGAACCAGGCTTCAGCACGCTCTCGCAGCGGCGTTTGTGTCAGCAGCACCTTCGCTCGGCTGTCTTCAAGCATGAACCGCACGCGGTCTGCCGGATAATCCGGGTCGAGGGGTACATACGCCCCGCCCGCTTTCCAGACGGCCAGCACGGCCACCAGCAGGTCCACCGAACGCTCGGCGAGAATGCCAACAATCTCCTCCCGGCCGATTCCACTTGCGCGCAGAGTTGCCGCCAATCGATTGGCCCGCTCGTTCAGCTCCGCATACGTCAGCCGATCGTTTTCGTACACGACAGCTTCTGCTTCCGGTGTGCGTTCCGCCTGTTCCTCGAACAGTCGGTGGAACGCGGCCACAGGAGCCACTTCCGATTGCGCCGGGTGAAACGCGCCGAGAATTTTCTCTTTTTCATCTTCCGTCAACATGTTCAGCTCAGCGATCTTTGCATTCGGATGGCTTACAATCGCCGCAAGCAAATGTCCAAAATGAATCGACAGCCGCCGGATCGTGCTTTCTTTATAAAGAGCCGTTGCGAATTCAAAGTTGCACTCCAGTCCGCCATTTTCTTCCGTAACATCCACACTCAGGTCGAACTTGGCCATACCATATTCGCTAGGGTACGGGGACAATTTTAGCCCTTCCAGCTCAAACTCTGACTCCTCCAGGTTTTGCAGGGAGAACATCGTGTCAAACAGCGGGTTGCGACTCAAATCCCGGCTAACCTGCACTTTATCGACGAGTTCTTCGAACGGATAATTCTGATGCTCGTAAGCGCCTAAGGTCGTTTCTTTCACTTCTTCCAAATACGACAGGAAGGTCTTCTCCGAAGCCGGATAATTGCGGATCGCCAGCGTGTTGACGAACATTCCGATCAAAGGCTGCATGTCGCCGTGCGTTCTGCCTGCAATCGACGTTCCAACGATCAAATCATCCTGACCTGTGTATTTATGCAAAAGCACGGTATATGCGGCAAGCAACACCATATATAGCGTCGTTCCTCTTTGAGCGGCCAGCTGTTTCAAACCTTCGTTCGTTGCCTCGTCCACAAAGGACGTCAGCGTATGTCCCTCATAGCTCTGTACAGCAGGACGCGGATAGTCTGTCGGCATTTCCAGAACCGGCAACTCGCCCCGGTAACGGTCCAGCCAGTAAGCTTCCTCGCGTTTCAATTGCACTTTTTGCTCGTCCGATTGCTGCCATACCGCATAGTCCTTGTACTGAATGTGCAAAGGCTCTAATGACTCACTGCCATACAGACGAACGAGTTCCTCAACGAACACGTCCATCGAAACCCCGTCGGAGATGATATGGTGCATGTCAAACATCAGTAAATAACGTCCGTTTGCCAGCTCTACGAGCTCGGCACGCAGCAACGGTGGCTTCGCCAAGTCGAAAGGCCGGATAAATGCCTGCACGACTGCAGGCGCTTCTTCCTCGTTCGCATGACGGCACTCGACGGCAAAATTAACGCTCTCATAAATACGTTGTACCGCTTCGCCTTGTACGATCTCAAATCCGGTTCGCAGCGTTTCATGTCGTTTGATAAGTCCGCAGAAAGCTTGCTCCAGCAAGCTATGGTCAATCGATCCTTCGAGCAGCAGCACACCCGGCATGTTGTAGCTCTGATCGGCTCCTTCCAGCTGATTTAGGATAAACAGCCGCTTCTGAGCTGAGGAAAGTGGATAATACACTCTTTCATCTGCCAGCGGAATCGACGAGAACAACTGCTCTTCAATCCGGGAGAGGGCGAGAGCCATCTCTTCGATCGTTGAGTAGCGGAATACGTCGCGCAGAGGCAACTCGACGTTCAACTCCTGATGAACCTTGCTCACCAATGTCGTTGCCCGCAGGGAATGACCGCCCAAGTCAAAGAAGTTGTCATGAACCCCGATGTGCTCCAATCCAAGCACGCTTTTCCATATTTCAGCCAAGCTGGCTTCCAACGGAGTCCGAGGCGGAGTATGTCCTTCACCCGGTTGCAAGCTCTCCTCAGGTGCCGGGAGGGAGCGGCGGTCAACCTTGCCGTTGGTTGTCAGTGGAAGCCGTTCCAACTGGATCAGGTACGCCGGGATCATATAGGCAGGAAGTTCCTGGGAAAGAACGCTCTTCAACTCGGCCGCCGGAAGCTCACGGTCCGCTTCATAATAGGCGCAAAGTTGCTTCTCGCCGGAGGCGTTTTCCCGTGCGAATACCGTCGTTTTCCGAATTCCCTCCACTTTCTGAAGCTGAGCTTCGATCTCGCCCAACTCAATACGGAAGCCGCGGATTTTCACTTGGTCATCCGTACGCCCCACGTATTCAATCGTGCCGTCCGGTAGCCATTTCGCCAAATCCCCTGTCCGGTACATGCGCTCTCCCGGCACAAACGGATGGTCCACAAATTTCTCCGCCGTCAGCTCCGGTCGGTTATTGTAGCCCCGTACCAATCCTTCTCCGCCGACGCAAAGCTCCCCGGCCACGCCGATCGGCAGAAGTTTATTCTGGCTGTCGACGATATACACCGTCGTATTGCTGATCGGCCGTCCGATGGGTACGGTAACCGCGGACTCATCGACAAAGTCGACTGGAAGGTACGTGGTATAAACCGTGCTTTCCGATGGGCCGTACAGGTGGTTGAGCCTGCCCGGTCCGATATGAGCGAGCGCTTTACGCACATGGCCGACCGACACGCGCTCTCCTCCGAACAAAATCGCCCGGACATCCCGTAGGCAGTCGACGTTCACATCCACAAGGACGTTGAAGAAAGCCGTCGTAATCAGCATGACCGAAATTCGCTCGCGCTGGATGAGATCCGCCAGCTGGCCGATCTCCAGCAAAGTCTCGTGGGGAACCAGCACCAGCCGTGCCCCGTTGGTCAAAGCGCCGAAAATATCAAAAATCGCTCCGTCGAACGAATAGCTCGAAAGCTGGAGGACATGATCCCGCTCAGTGATGTCGATATAATTCGTATTTCGCACGATCCGCACGATATTGCGGTGTGAAACAAGGTTGCCTTTGGGCTTGCCCGTCGTGCCTGACGTATAGATGATGCAAGCCAGATCTGTCGCTTCGTTGCTCGGATTTAGATTTGTGCGGTCCTCGTGATAGAAGGACTCGTCATCCAGTAAAATCACGGAGTAAGAACCCGCCAGGCGCTCGCGCAATCGACTTTGCGTCAGCATGACCTGCGCACCCGAATCCTCGATCAAGAAACGGATACGCTCCTCGGGATATTCCGGGTCAATCGGTACGTAAGCGGAACCGGCTTTGTGTGCCGCCAGCATTCCCACCACCATTTCGATGGAACGCTCAGCCATAATGGCGACCAGACGGTCTTTGGATATCCCGTGGCTACGCAAGGTACGAGCAAGGCGGTTAACGCGTTCGTTCAGCTCGCGGTAGGTCAGCTCTTGCCCATTCAAGG
Source organism: Paenibacillus sp. W4I10 (assembly GCF_030816325.1). NCBI lineage: Bacteria > Bacillati > Bacillota > Bacilli > Caryophanales > Paenibacillaceae > Paenibacillus > Paenibacillus sp. W4I10. The sequence continues at coordinate 6,061,922 of NZ_JAUSXX010000001.1, read as the reverse complement.
AGATGGCAGCTGCATCCGGGATGCGCTCCGCCTGCTCTTCGAACAATTGAATGAGCGTTTTCCCGCGCGGAAATTCCGTTTTGGTGTCGTTAAAACGTCCGAGAAGGTCAGCCTTTTCCGCCTCCGTCACAAGTTCCAGCTCTCCCACGGTAATTTCCGGGTTATCCGCCACCTGCTCCAGCAAATGAACGAGATGCCCCTTGAGCCGCTCAATACTATCTTTATCAAACACTTCGGCGTTAAAGTCGAACCGAATTTCAATCTCGTCTCCCGGCACCACGGTGACGTTGAAGTTATAGTTTGTCTGCTCCTCCATCTGAACATCGGCAATCGTCAGGTCGCCGTGCTGCTGGTCCCCCGCCTGCTCCATCTGCTCATCCACCGGATAGTTCTCAAAAGCGATGATATGGTTGATCAGGTTCTGCTTTTGCACGCTGCGGGCCTGAATTTCATACAGCGGATAGTAATCATAACGCCCGGACTCCAGCGCCCGCTCTTGAAGCTTCGCCATCAGGTCGGCGAACACGGTGTCCGCTTCACTCGTGACCCGGACCGGCACCGTATTGATGAACAGCCCGATCATGGACTCAATACCCGGGATTTCCGCCGGTCTTCCGGCCACGACGCTGCCGAATACGGCATCGTTTGTTCCGTTATATTTTTGCAGCATCACGCCCCAAATAGCTTGCAGCAGTGTATTGACCGTAACCAGGCGCTGTTTCGCCACCCGGTCCATCCGCTCGCTCAAGTCCTTGCCCAGCTCGGCGGTGACGTGATCAGCCGTAAATCTGCCGTTGGGCGCCAGTTCCTTTTGTCCGGGGAGTACGGTTTGCCCTTCATAACCTGCCAGGAATGCCATCCAATAGGCTGATGCCGCCTGATCGTCCTGTTTCTCCAACCATTCGATATAGGCGCCATAATCCGATCCCTTATCTCCCGCTGACTGCTCGCCGGATGCCAAGGCCGAGTATGCGTCAAACAACTCCTGCGTCAGCTGAGCCAGGCACCAGCCGTCCATCAAGATATGTTGAAAACTCCACAGTACATGATAGCTTTGCTCTTCGGTACGCAGGATCGTGAACCGAACGAGCGCGTCATGTTCCATGTCGAAGCCGCGAAGCTTGTCCTCCTCGGCCTTTTTATCCAAGTAAGCTTGTTTCTCGTCCGCCTGCAAATGAAGCAGCTCTTCATATTCAAAACCGACCGGCTTGTCGCGGTATATGATTTGCAGCGGCTCGCCCGCCGGTACTTTCACAAAATTCGCCCGCAGCACCAGATGACGTTTCGCAAGTTCCATCCAACTCCTCTCAAAAAGCTGGACGTCGAGTGCTCCCCGCATCGTAAACCGCGTCTGTTCAAAATAAGCTGCCGTTTGCCGGTCAAGCGCGCTGTGGAACCACATACCCTTCTGCATCGGCGTAAGTGAGTAAATATTTTCGATTTCCCCGAGATGGCCCGAGCGCTGGGCGATGTGCTCCAATTCTGCAATGGTCAAGCCTTTGAATTGCACGTCGCTCGGCGTCAATTCAATGTTTTCTTTGCCTGCACAGTGGATAATGAGGTCTCGGAGACTTTGCTCAAGCCGCTGAGCGAGGGCTTCCATCGTTTTCTTGCGATACTGCTTCCGGCTGTAGCTCAGATCGAGCGATAAAGCGCCGTCCAGCACCATACCGTTGATATCCAGCACAAAGCTGCGGGCCTGCCGGTCGCTAGCCGGGCTGCCGCTGGAATAAGAAGATATGCCGATCTCGTCCTGGTTGACATCATCGTCGAACTGGCCGAGGTAGTTAAAATTAATTTCCGGCTCTGCGCCCCAAACCAAGCCATCCTCCGATTTCGAGAGATAGCGGCATATGCCGTACCCTAGCCCCTTGTTCGGAATACGGCGCAAGTTTTCCTTGACCTGTTTAATCTGATATGCCAAATTTCGGTCGGTTTCCGGCTCCAGGACGACTGGAAACTTGGTCGTAAACCAGCCAACTGTACGCGTGATGTCGATATCCGTTCCGATCGATTCACGTCCGTGTCCTTCGAGATTGATCCGCACCCGTTCGTGCCCCGTCCATTTGCGTAAGGCTATTCCGAGCGCCGTTACCAAAATATCATTCATTTCGGTGTTGTAGGCACGGTGAACCCGCTTCAGTAGCAGCTCCGTTTCTTCGGGAGTCAAACGGACAAACAGCGATTCGCTGTCCTGCTGCGTCGTAACGTCCGGCTCCATATCCTTCGGCACGGCCAGAACCTCCATTTGTTCCACGGCCTGCCAATAGGCCCGTTCCTTTGCCATCTCCGGGCTTTGCGCGTAAGTAACCAGCTGCTCGGACCAAGTGCGGTACGCATCTGTTTTCGCCGGGAAACGAATTTCCTCGCTTTTGCCAGTCTGCTCGTAACCTAGAGCGAAATCCTCCATCAAAATGCGCCAAGACACGCCGTCTACCACGGCATGATGAATCGCGAGCAGCAAATGATCACCGTCCTCGCACTGGAACAGTCCCGCCTTCATGAGGGGACCTTTCTCCAAATCGATGCCCGCTTGAATGTCCGTTGCCTTCGCTTCCACAGCCTGCGTGGGATTCTCCGCATCCTTAAAGTCGAACACGTCCAGCGTGAACAGCCCACCATCCTGAATCGCTCGGGTTAACGCACTAAACCCTTGTTCCGTCTTGCAGAACACCATTCGCAAGGCGTCATGATGCTCGGCCAGCTTTTGCAGCACCTTATACACTGTCTCTTCGTTGAACCGTTCCTTCCGATAAAACATCACCGACTGGTTGAAATGATGCGGGTCCGCAAAGGAACTCTCGAAAAACCAATGCTGAATCGGCGTCAACGCCGTTTCACCCGTTATTTCGCCTTGATCGATGGTACGTCTGATCGGTTTCACATGCAGGCTGAGCTGTGAAATCGTCGGATATTTGAACAAATCCCGGATTTCCAGCTTGTACCCGGCTTGATGAAGCCGCGAAGATACTTGAATGGACTTGATCGAGTCTCCGCCCAGCTCAAAGAAATGATCCGTTACCCCAACACGATCGGCGTTCAACACCGCCTGCCACACATCAGCAAGCGTTCGCTCAGCTTCATTGCGGGGAGCTACGTACACGCCGCCGGTCAGTGCGTTTCCTTCCGGGGCAGGCAAAGCCTTACGATCGATTTTATCGTTCGGCGTGAGCGGCATCCGCTGAAGCTGAACAAAATGCGCCGGAATCATGTAATTCGGCAATTTTTGCGCCAGCGCGCTTCTCAACTCGCCGAGCGTAAGAGGGAGACTCGCGACCAGGTAAGCGCACAGTTCTTGCCCACTTTTGCCTTCCCGCGCGATTACAATCGTCTCCTGCACGGAGTCGATCTTCAGAAGTTGCTCTTCAATCTCACCGACCTCGATTCGGAATCCACGGATTTTCACCTGATGGTCGATCCGGCCCAAGTACTCCATATTTCCGTCCGGCAGCCAGCGGGCGAGATCTCCTGTCCGGTAAAGGCGTTCTCCCGGCGCAAACGGATGTTCCACAAACTTCTCTGCCGTCAGCTCCGGTTGGTTCAGGTAACCTCTCGCAAGCCCCACGCCTGCCACGCACAGCTCGCCGTCCACTCCCGGAGGCACAAGTTGCAGGTGGGCATCCAAAATAAAAATTTGATGATTAGCCAGCGGGCGCCCAATCGGAATGACTCTGCGTTCCGGCTGTTGCTCATCCGCATCCCAAAGCGTCGTAACAATCGAAGCTTCGGTAGGGCCGTAAGCATTGAAATAATGGACCTTCGCTTTCCACTGCTGCACGAATTCGGCCGATACCGCCGAACCTCCCGTTACAAGCTTTGTTAAGCTGGGAAGACGATCCGGGTTCAAATGAGCGCTATACGTCGGAGGCAGAATCGCCGCCGTAATCGCATGCTCGTTCATATAACTCTCGAACAGACGAGTGTCGAGAATTGTCTCGGCCGTCGGGATGTACAAAGCCGCGCCAAAATAGAGTGCTTTGAACACTTCCCAGCAGGATGCGTCGAAGGACAAGCTCGCAAATTGAACGATCCGGTCTTGCTCCGTGATGCCCAGCCTGTCTGCGAACATCAGCTTCAAGCTGACCAAACCACGATGCTCCAGCATGACCCCTTTGGGTTTCCCCGTTGTACCTGACGTATAAATGACATAAGCAAGATCGTTTGGACCACTGGCCGCCTCCAGGTTCGAGCCATCGTCGCTATAGGCTTGTTTATCATCTAGCGCCAATACGGTCCCTTCGAACGGGACTTGCTGTAACAGCTCTCTTTGAGTCAGCAGCAGCTGCGCGTTCGAGTTCTCCAGAATGTAGCGGATACGTTCTTCCGGGTACTCCGGGTCGATCGGCACGTAGGCACCGCCAGCTTTCAGAACCGCCAGAATGCCAATGACCGTCTCCAGCGATCTCCTGACCATCAAGCCTACCAACTGATTGGGCAGCAAACCGACCGATCGTAGCGTACGCGCCAGCTGGTTCGCCCGTTCGTTCAGCTCTGCATATGAAAGCCGCTGCCCCTCAAAGACAACCGCCGTCGCCTCGGGCACACGCTTCGCTTGCTCCTCCACAAGCTGATGAATCGTCTGATCACGAGGATAGTCCTTCTCGGTATCGTTAAAGCTTTGCAGTAATTGAAATTTTTCGTCCTCCGACAGCATGTCCACTCGCACGATGTTCAGCTCCAGCTCATGAAGCCCCACGGACAGCAGGCGATTCAGATGGCCGACGACCCGATTCATGAACTCGGAGTCATATAAGTGCTCGTTATATGACAGCGCTAGCTGTATCGTCCCGCCGGCTAAACTGAATTCAAACGAACAGTCTGTGACCACGTTTTGCCCAATTTCGTCTAGATGCAGCTCCTTAAGGGATACTAGCGTATGGACGAAGGGTATCCCTTCTGCATATTGCAGATCCAGCTTCTCCGTCATTTTCAAGAACGGAATATGTTGATGCTGAATCGCTTCCGGCAAGGAAGTCCTCAGTTCGCTCAGAAGCGTTTTAAAAGTTGCCCCCACCGAAAGCGAGTTTTTCAAAATGACCGTATGATTAACGGATCGACGCGTCTCCCCCTTTTTCGGCACAACCGGCATGCCGACCAGAATGTCTGAAGCTCCTGTATATTTATGCAAGAGTGTCTGAACACCGGCGAGCAAAATCATATAAGCAGCTAGCGGAGCACCCTTGCTCATTTGAAGGACGCGCTGCGCCGCTTCCTCCGAAAGCGAACCGCCAACGGTTTTCACATTGGGCACCAGGGAGTTTGGAGCTTTGCTGTAAGGCAGCCGCGTCAAGGTATAATCGTCACTACCGAATTTTTCGTTCCAAAACAACGTTTCTTTTTCAAAAGCCATCTGGATCGTTCCCCTCTCTTCATCGGTAAAAGCAATCCGGCAGAGCATATGCCGGAGCAACGCTCCCCTCCTTTTCAAACATCTGACACAACATCAATGGCTTGCGCAATGTCACCGCTTCAATTGCCCGGTTGATCGCATACGGCAATCCTCTGCCTACCAGCTGTCCCGCTCGGCTCCCATGCGTAAAGGACAACAACAAGCATCGTTCTACGCAAGAGATGCGGTTACTTCGGACTCCTCTGCTTCAATAAGATTGCTGCGGACGAGCCACCCGAAGACGGGATTTGGTTTAACATGGGATTCGGAATTGGATTTGGGGATAGACGACAAGGAATGTTCCTCCTGTCGATGTAAGGCTTGCCGCAGGGTTCTCTAGCCGCCCAGCAGGAAGTCGGCCGTACCTCCTGATTTGGCACCCGAGCTGCCTTTGACGAAGCCTATGTTTAAGGGGTATTGATACACTCTATGTACGATTTGCTTATTCCCCCACAGCCCTGGTGTGGATAAGTAAAGATTCGACTGCGGGGTAGTGAGCTTTTCCTGACGATTAAATTGAACGAGGGTACTGCATGAGACTCAAGGAATGCTCCGTATGGCACGAACGGTACTGCCCTTGGATTGCCGGAGAATTCCTCCATGCTGATTGACGTTACCGCAGGTAGCATGAGGAGAAAGCGCTACCTTTAACATCAAGTCCGCACGCCCTCCGGAAGGCACTTTCATGCCTCTTGCCGGGGGCGGCCCATCGGCTTGGCCAAGCTTAGGTCGTTACTAACAAATCCTTGGTCTCCTGAGAGATCACCTGCTGCATACTGGACTTGATAATGGCGCAGCCGGCGGTCAGATGCTCCATCGAGACGGTCAGCGGAGGCATGATCTTCAGTACACAGTCTCCTCTGCCGGCTCTTTCAATGATGAGCCCGTTCTCGAAGCTGATATCCGTCACCCGCTTCGCCCCGGCTTCATCCATGAACCCCGAGACGTCAATGCCCCAGATCAGGCCGAGTCCGCGGATGGCGATGGACGGATGCAGAGGCTTGATTTCTTGATCAAGGAACGAGCGCACAAACTCTTCCTTCTGTTTCACCTGAGCTTCCAGTTCGGTTCTGTCCCGGTACTCGAGAGCAGCCTTCGCGGCCACAAAAGCCAGCTGGTTGCCGCGGAAGGTGCCGTTGTGCTCGCCCGGCGTCCATATATCCAGTTCGGGCTTCAGCAGCAGCAGGGACATTGGCAGGCCGTACCCGCTGATCGACTTCGACAGGGTAATGAGATCCGGCTCGATCCCCGCACGTTCGAAGGAGAAGAATTCGCCTGTCCGGCCGCACCCTACTTGAATCTCGTCTGTAATGAGCAGAATATCGTGCCTGCGGCAAAGTTGCTGCAACTCGCGTAGCCACTGCGCGTCGACAACGTGAATTCCGCCCTCAGCTTGTACCGTTTCAAGCAGGATCGCGGCCGGCTTGTCGATTCCGGAGTGCGAATCAGTCAGGATATTCTCGATATAGCCGAGCGTATCCATTTCTGCGAAAGCCCCGCTTGGGTGCGGCATGAACGTAACTCCGTCCAGAGGAAGCCCCGCCCCTTCTCTCATGGACTTGGAGCTTGTCGCCGACAGACTGCCGAGCGACATGCCGTGGAAGCCACCCATGAATGCGAATATTCCACTTCTCTTCTTCGCCTTGCGTGCGAGCTTCAGGGCCGCTTCCACCGCATTCGTCCCTGTTGGACCGCAGAATTGAAGCTTGTAATTCAGCTTCTTCGGCTCCAAGATCCGCTCAGAGAAGCTCTGAATGAATTCACGCTTGGCCATTGTATACATATCCAGACCGTGCATAATCCGGTCGGAGGTCAAGTAATCGAGAACCCGGTCTTTAATATAATCGTTGTTATGGCCGTAATTGAGCGCCCCGGCACCTGCAAAGAAATCAATATATGCTCTTCCGTCCTCAGAATATAAAAGGTCTCCCTTGGCCCGGTCGAATACCACCGGAAAGCTTCTGCAGTAAGATCTTACGTTGGATTCCAGCTTTTCAAAAATGCTCACTCACTTCATCCTCCATCGGAATTGGGATAAGGTTGGCTCCATCTTTCTGAACCTTCCTTTCTGAACCTTCTGACGTCATGGAGCAACATATTCTAGGCTGTCATTTTCCACAATTGTTGGTCCCCGCATGCCGGCTTGTTGGTTAGCCAGTATACTGGTCTCTCGCACACAGCTTGGATGGGTATAAAAAACCCTACAATTCCATTTATTAGAATAATAGGGAATAAGACCTAGGTTGAATTATATCAAAATTTACAAGAATGTATAGTGATTTTTTTGTTAAATATAGTCATTATATTGTTAAATTTGGTTCATGAAACATAATGTGTTAACATTTTTCGTTAAAAAGAGTGAATGGAGAAGAAGCATTAGGAATGATTTGACATCAATCGAGGAATTCAACGAGTGTTGACATTCAGCCATTCAACAGGTAAATTTGGTATATATTCCCTTTAAATATTCTTTACCGGTGTTCCGATTCCTTGCACTTTGTAATAACTTAACATGATTACCTGACCATTTCTGAAAGCCTGGCTGGAAACTGGCCACAGTGTCCGCACGGATGGCAGCCGACATAGTTTTGTATCACGCCTTCTTCTCTGCGTCTCTGTTAGAGTAAAGGGTAAATATATTCTGCTCCTCATCATTAAACCGTACGGGAGGTTTTCCCCTATTACCTTTCAGATGTCTTCACTCATTTACATGAAGATTACACTAGCGTTCTGAATCCAAGTTGAACGGACAATGATTTCACTTCGCGCAATAAGCTCCTTCATCGTGCGCATTGTTGCTGCTTGGCATACCATTTTGTGAGTCGCAGAAGGATGTACCAGTCACGTTTAATCACCTTCCTTTATTGTTCAAATGATCTCATATCCCCGATCTGCATCCTTCTTGAGGATATATTGGCACTTACGAGTTGCGATTGTTAATGACTCTCTTTAAGAAGTTGATTACATTCGTGCACGAAGAATATTTCAAATGTGAGAATCAAAAAAAGTTACTCTTCCTAAGTTACTCTATAATCTGGGTGGATTTTCGTTAATGAATGACCGCAATTTACAATGCACAAACACAAATAAGATGGTTCTAATATTCAGAACCACCCTCCTGAAACATCAAAAAAGTCCTGATGACTTAGAGTCATCAGGACCATTATTTTGTTCATACTTTATTAGTTTACTGAATCTATTGATCAACCCGTTGTCCATGGCATCAGACAACAGTTCGTATAGTTCCATGCTTTTGTTAATGGTTCTACACTTATTTATCATTGGACAATAAACTAATTTTTATAGAATACCTTACTCAACCGTTACACTTTTCGCCAGGTTACGTGGTTTATCCACATCATGACCCAGTGCCAGGGAAGCATAGTATGCCAGCAATTGCAGCGCAACTACAGACAAAGCAGGGCTAAGCAGTGGCAGCGTCTTAGGAATCGCAAACGCTTGGTCTACGGATTTCAGCAATGGTGCTACGTGCTCTTCGTACGTAATTGCCAATACATCTGCGCCACGTGCTTTTACTTCCTTAATGTTGCTCACTGTTTTCTCAAGTACGTTCTCCTGCGTTGCCAGGGCAATAACAGGGATACCGTCTTCGATCAAGGCAAGCGTACCATGTTTCAACTCACCCGCAGCATACGCCTCAGAGTGAATATAAGAGATCTCTTTCAGTTTCAACGATCCTTCTTGAGCTACTGCATAGTCAAGACCACGACCGATGAAGAAGAGATGTTCATGTTTGGAGATTTGCTCTGCATATCCTTTGATTGCTTCCGCTTGCTCCAACATGGATTCCACTTGTTCAGGCAATGCTTGCATCGCTGCCAGCGTGTGTGCAATCTCTTCTGCAGATTGAGTACCACGAACTTGTGCAAGGTACAGACCAAGCAAGTTGAAAGCAATCAACTGCGAAGTATACGCTTTGGTAGAAGCTACTGCAATTTCAGGACCTGCCAATGTTGCGATAACATCATCTGCATCACGTGCAATGGAGCTGCCCACTACGTTTGTGATTGCCAGTACATGTGCACCATTGGATTGTGCTTCACGCAATGCAGCAAGCGTATCGGCAGTTTCACCGGATTGGCTCACTACGATTACAAGTGTATCTTTGTGCACAATTGGGGAACGGTAACGGTACTCGGAAGCCACATCTGTTTCAACCGGAATACGTACCAATTGCTCAATCACTGTACGTCCAACCAGACCTGCATGGTACGCTGTACCACATGCAATAATTTGAACGTTACGGATATTTTTAATTTGTTCTTCAGTCATTTTCAACTCAGGAAGTTGAACTTTTTTGCCTTCATTATCGATGCGACCCAGCATAGTATCACGATATGCTTTTGGTTGCTCATGAATTTCTTTCAGCATGAAGTGCTCGAATCCGCCTTTTTCTGCGGTTACAGCATCCCAATCGACACGAATCATTTCCCGAGAAATAAAGTTGCCTTCAATCGTCATCAATTCGACAGCATCATGTGTCAATACAGCCATTTCACCATCATTCAGAATGTACACGTTACGTGTATGTTCCAGAATTGCAGGGATGTCGGAACCAATGAAGTTCTCGCCTTCACCAATACCAATAATCAATGGGCTTGCTTGACGCACAGCTACGAGTTTCTCAGGCTCATGCTCTGTCAATACACCCAGTGCAAATGCGCCACGCAACAACGTGATCACTTTTTGTACTGTTTTGACGATATCACCATTGTATTCACGTGCGATCAGGTGAGAGATAACCTCAGTATCTGTCTCGGAAGTGAACGTGTGACCTTGAGCCATCAATTCGTCCTTCAGATCCAGGTAGTTCTCAATAATACCGTTATGCACAACAGAGAACTTCTGGCTTCCATCCGTGTGTGGATGAGAGTTCTCATCCGATGGTTTACCATGAGTTGCCCAACGTGTGTGTCCGATTCCGGCATTACCTACCAGTGGTGCACCATCCAGCTTGGCTTCAAGATTCGCAAGACGACCAAGAGCTTTCGTGATTTGCAGACCTTCCGGTGTAAATACCGCGATACCTGCAGAATCATAACCACGATACTCAAGTTTCTTCAATCCTTCGACCAATACCGATTGAGTGTTCTTATTACCAATATATCCAACAATACCGCACATAGTTTATTTCCTCCGTTTGTATATGAATACTGTGTCACGAAGAGAAACAGGCAGAGGCGGCATATCGGAAAAATGAGTGATTGCCTAGCGTTTCATGAATACTTGGTACTTATTCAATTATCAATGATCAGAGCGACCTCGTGTCGCCCCGCTGTCATCATAAGCTGTTATGAATGCAATCATGAATGTACATCATTTTCCCGTCCGCGTACTGTTTACGCTCTTCACGCACATTCATTTGAATTTTAGTTTAACTCTTGCACCTGCACCGGCGCGTTGTGTGGACAGTCACCTATCCATTTTCCGCAATCCGGTTTACGGCTCTGGTGCTTCACCGGGAGGTCCCCGCCGAACAATCCGAACACCTCCACCTCGTCAGCTTGATTGCCGTTGATCTTAATCAGCCGTTCTTCAACCTAGAAGAAATCCTGATCAACATCATCCCGCGCAACTCCAAGCTCTGGCGCTTGTGTAACTGTAACCTTACGTTCCTCACTTTCTGTGTCTGAATGACGACTCCACTCATTATATGCACGTCAGGTCCATTTTGCAATGGAGCAAAGTACCTGTGACAATTTTAGCATATTTACCTACAATCCCGACCGGATAAACGGACCTATGGTCTCATCAGGCCGGGACGCAGGAATATCCATGCATAAGTCCTAAATCTTGTTATATTAAGCCTCGTTCCACACAACAATTCCCTTAAAAAAACCGTATGCAGAAGGTATCTCTTACATCTTCCAGTCCTATACCAGTTCTTTTTGCACTACATCTGCGATTTGAGACACAAATTGTTCAAGTTCGTCTTTATCTGGTCCTTCCGCCATAACACGGATCAGAGATTCAGTACCTGAAGCACGAACGAGTACACGTCCATTATCGCCGAGTTGCTGTTCTACTGTAGCGATAGCTTGCTCGATTGCAGCATTGCCCTCGTATTTGCTCTTATCTTCAACACGCACATTCACCAATACTTGTGGGTACTGGGTCATTAGCGCTTTGAGCTCACTCAGTTTTTTACCGGAAGCCTTGAGCGTATCCACGAGTTGAATCGCAGTCAGCATACCATCTCCCGTTGTATTGTAATCCAGAAAAATAACATGGCCAGATTGCTCTCCACCCAAGTTGTAACCGCCGCGACGCATTTCCTCCATCACATAACGGTCACCTACTGCAGTTTTAGCTGTTTTCAGTGCAAGTTTCTCCGTTGCTTTGTAGAATCCGATGTTACTCATAACAGTTGATACAACAGTACTGTCCTTCAACTTCCCTGCACGATTCATAGCATCACCGCAGATACACAGAATGAAGTCTCCATCCACCTCAGCGCCTGTCTCATCAATAGCAATCAGACGATCTGCATCCCCGTCAAAAGCAAGACCCAGATCTGCTTTATGTTTGAGTACTTCTTGTTTCAGGTTCTCTGGATGAGTTGATCCACATTGCTCATTAATATTCAGGCCGTTAGGCTCAGCGCCAATGGCAATGACTTCTGCACCTAGCTCACTGAACAATTTAGGTGCCAGTTCATAAGCTGCTCCGTTTGCACAGTCCAAAACAATTTTAAGTCCAGAGAACGACTCATTTACAGTCGTTTTCAGGAAGTCGAGGTAACGATAACGAGACTCTTCATCTGTCGTTACAGTACCCAACCCGCCACCAACTGGCCGTGGCAATTGATCTGTCTCCGCATCCATCAGTTCTTCAATCCGGTTCTCTGTTTCATCAGACAGCTTGAAGCCATCTCCACCAAAAAACTTGATTCCGTTATCTTCAACCGGATTGTGGGAAGCCGAGATCATCACGCCCGCGTCAGCTTTCAACAAACGTGCAATATACGCCACTCCCGGAGTGGATACAACGCCCAGACGGATCACATCAGCGCCAATGGACAACAGACCTGCAACCAGTGCGGATTCCAACATCAATCCCGAGATACGAGTATCCATGCCGATAACCACTTTTGGTCTTTCCACACCACCTGCAAGCACGTAACCACCACAACGTCCAATGCTGTAAGCCAGCTCTGCCGTTAACTCTTTATTGGCAACCCCTCTTACACCGTCTGTACCAAAATATTTCCCCATGATTTAACTCCTTCTATTCGCATCATATACGAGCACTATTATTATTTTTTGAGAATTTTAAAATTAGAACGTTTACGGATTCGCGCCACTTTTACTGCCAGTACCGCTGTTATTATTATTTAAATTACCTCGACTGCTTGTGCTCTCCTGTTGGCCCTGATCCTGAGTATCCGTATTCGATTCCGTTTCTTCTTCATCAGGAACAGGCTCCGTTTCCCCGTTTTCGACCTCGGCTGGTGAAGGGTCAGGTGCTACCGTTCCCTCGTCAGTCGGATCTTCGCTAGGAGTAGTTGTGGTGTCTTCAGCCTTTTCACTAATTTTGACCGTCGCACTCAATGCAGTGGATGATTCATCCAGTTTGGCATAACGGGGCAGGTCGGCTTCAAGCTTGATCTCATGCGTTCCGACCGCAAGTCCAGTGAGATCCCCGGTCAACGTGAGATCATCACTACTTAGACCCTCAAGCATACTAGCTGAGCCTGTGAGTGTGAGGTTCAGACCTCTGCTTTTAGGCGTAACCAGCGTCCCTTCCAGTCCATTCCCCGCACCGGTAAGTGTGATGGGGACGTTCGGAAAGACTTTGGTTGTCTCCTCTGCCTCGTCAAATGGTGATATGGCTACCTTGATCTGAATCGAACTAGGCTCGATTTTCTCAAAACCGGAAGGCGGCGTCAAGTCCACGTTAACTGTCGATGTACCCGACTGATCAAACTGTGTAAGATCAAGGGTTACTTGGTCGTAGGACTGTATACCCGCAAGCGCATCCTCTGATCCATAAACCGAGACTTCTTTCACGCTTGGCTCTACCGTGGAGAGTACCAGGCCTTCCGGAAGCTGTCCCGAATATTTGATTCTTAAGGGTACAGATGTATAGGGCTGATTGACCGGAACTCGGACTTCAACCGTTTGAGGTGTTATAATCGCATTTTCAAGGACCTTACCTTCAGCATCGTATGCTTGAAGTTTCACTTTTTTCTGTATGACATCTTCCTTGGCATCTTTCACGCTCACACTGCCCTGGACCTTCGCTACGGCCTCGAGTTGCCCTTCGGGCAGAGTTACCTTAACCGGCGTCGAAGGTTCAATTACGGGCGTTCCAGCGCTGTATCCGGCGGATGGCTCCCCTTCGGGTACAATATTCACATTGAAGGATTTGGTGCCCAATTTTTCTACATTCACCGTAACCATGGAAGGTTCCATGCTGACTACTTCTACCCCGGAAGGCAAATCAGGTACAAGTGGCAGTGTATTGGACCCATCTTTCACCTGACTCAGATCGACCAGTACCTTGTAATCATCATTCGTAAAAATCGATGTTAACATCGAGCGCTGTCCTTTGATCTCCAGCCGGACCTCATCCGTACTTAATGAAGTAAGCACATAGCTGTTGCTGTCTAATCCATAAGGTTGAACAGGCACCGTACGTTCCACAACCTTGTTGGTTGTCCCTGTTGTAATCGTAGGGGTGGTTGGTACTTCATCCAGATGAATCATGAACCAGAGCAGCAGGCTCACCGCAAGCGCAAGTATTTTGGCAAAGTTATTATTGTTAAACCACTTATCCATTGTTACGTCCTCCCTTCCGTTTCCAGAAGGTTGTCCAGCCATTCTTTTTCAGATTGGATGTAGGGCGCAACTCCTCATACAGTTTGGCAATCAGCGATTCTTCCTTAATATCACGAACGACCTGTCCATTCATTGCCAGTGACACTTGTCCTGTCTCCTCGGAGACAACCAAACAGATCGCATCTGCAACTTCGGTAATCCCGATTGCTGCACGGTGACGTGTTCCCAATTCCTTACTGATAAAAGGATTCTCTGATAATGGCAAATAACAAGCTGCTGCCGAAATCTGTTTTCCCTGTATAATAACGGCTCCATCATGAAGCGGTGTATTTGGAATAAAGATGTTAATCATCAGCTCCGAGCTGACCAGAGAGTGCATCTTAATGCCCGATTCCGTGTAATCGTTCAGACCCGTTTCACGTTCAAATACGACCAAAGCGCCAATTTTACGCCGTGACAAATAATTAACTGACTTAATAATCTCACCAATTAACACGGTTAATTCTTCATCACTCGCTGCCGCTGAACGTCCAAACAGCTTACCGCGTCCCAATTGCTCCAGGCCACGACGCAGTTCAGGCTGAAAGATAATGAACACCGCAACAACACCAAACGTAAACATCTGGTTCATTAACCATTTGAGCGTATACAGGTTTAGCCACGTACTTAATGCCCAGATCAGCACAAGGAACAGAATCCCTTTCAGGAGCTGAACCGCACGTGTCCCCCGCACAAGCAAAATCAGTTTGTACATAATATAGGTAACAATCAATATATCGATAACGTCCTTAATGGACTCTGTCCACGTTAAGTCAGCAAAATAATTCATAAGCCAGCCCCCGCTATCCCCATTGATGAGTAAACCCTGATCTCATATTAACCCATTAGGATTTTATATAATCCTTTGTCTCCGCGTTTCTGCATCATTCGATTTGTGCAAAATGCGTATCTATATGTAGTAGTATGTTCTCTTTAGTATCTAGGTTATAACGTTAACGTTCAGGTTGCAAGTTACGGCAGTCTCAAACTGCACATAAACATCACATTTACCATGAATTACAAAGTTTGCGTATAAAAAAAGAGTACCCCATGCAATCTGGAGGTACCCTGCTTGGTATATACCATTGAAGATTTTACCCTGTTCTAGCGATAAGCCACTTCATTTACCATATTGGTTATTTTGTACCAGAACCAGTCCAGCGCCTGATCAATACTTTTCACCTGACCTGAAATATGCGCTGTTGAAGCCTGAAACAGTTGTCCGTCGATAACCGTCAGATTGCCGTTCACATCACCATATACTTGTGCAGTTCCATTTTCTATCGTAAGATCGCCAGCAATTGACTTACCTTCAGGAACAATAACCGTGTTACCCTGAATCACGATCTGGTCCAGATTATTTCCCTTAACAACCATTTCGTTATTCTGATTCCAGAAATTCAAGGCGCTAAAGAGCATCACGACCAAAAAGAAGGCTGCCGCCGTCAGCGCGGGATGTCCTTTGACCCATTTGAGCCATGCTTGCTGTCTCTTGGGCTGGGGCAGAGCATTCATAATTCGATTGGTCAGCTCATCAGAGGCAGACGGTGAATAGTGTTTCATGGCAAAGAGTAACATTTCCGTCTGTTCCAACTCTTTAAAGCGCATGCGACAATCCGGACAGATCACAAGGTGACTTTTCAGTTCAACCTTCTGGGCCGGGGACAACGACTCATCCAAACATTCATGCATTAAAGAGACGGCCGAGTTGCAATCCATATGAGAGCCAATCCTTTCTTAAATCACTTAGTCCATGTGCCATTAAAAAGCACGCATAAGACTTGCATACATTACATACGCATCCGTTTCGGATATGTTTCAAATAATTTCGCCCATATTTAAAGGCGTTTAACATTTATAACTTATACTCCAATTTTTTACGTAGAAAATCACGGCCCCGATGAACGCGTGTCTTGATCGTTGTTACGGGCATACCTGTCACGTCACTGATTTCCTGTAGGGACAAGTCCTGTAAATATCTCAGAATCATAACGGACTTATACTTGGCTGGCAAACTGTCAATGGCCTCACGAATGAGTGTCTGCGTTTCTGACAGGAGTGCTTCACTCTCCGGTGTACGATCATCACTCGGGAGCATCGCATAACCATCAGATCCTTCCTGGTCATTCAGTTCAGCATCCAAAGAGTATGAAGGTTTCTTTCTGCGCAGTCGGTCAATACACAGATTCGTAGCGATCCGGTAGATCCAGGTTGAGAACTTCTGGTTCGGATCGTACTTCTCCATATTACGAAACACACGCAAAAACGTCTCCTGCACAACGTCTTCAGCTTCATGACGATTGTTCAGCATCCGGTATGCCAAATGAAATAGCTTGTCCTTATATAGTTCAACGATTTCTGCGAAGGCTCTCTGGTCGCCCTTGAGCACCAGTTTCACAAGCCTGTTCTCCAAATTGTCCACCCTTATTCCCCCAGACATGCTGATGGGTCTTCCGTCTTCTGATACCCGTCCACACTTGTAATTCACCAATCAAATCGTAAATCAACTTTGGTCAAAAATCAAGACTGTATGACAAATATCCGCCAAAAACAGTAAAAACGGGAACTCCCGCAGGAGTCCCGTTTCATCTCTCACTCCGTAGAGCAGAGAATGGAGCTATTATTCAACAACGTAATGGGTACTTTGTTACATATAATCATTCATATGCATCAATTCAATAATCAACCTGTATTACGCAGCCCTGCAGCGATGCCATTGATTGTCAGCAGCACTTCTCTGAGCAGTTCCGTATCATCCTCACCACGTTCACGCATATCTCTAAGCTCGCTCAAAAGTTGAACTTGCATGTAGGATAACGGATCCACATAAGGGTTACGAAGACGAATGGATTCTTGAATAACCGGTACATCATCCAGAATTTCAGCTTCTCCGGTAATTTTCAGAATCAGCTCTTTTGTGAGCTTGAATTCGGCTTCGATCTGACCGTATATGCGATCACGGGCTTCCTTGTTTGAAGTCATTGCTGAATATTCTTTGGCAATTACTAGGTCCGCCTTAGCAACGGCCATCTGAACCGTATCAATCAGCGTGCGGAAGAATGGGAAGCTTGCATACATTTCTTTTAGGACAACCAGATTTTCCTCTTTATCCTGATAGAAACTTTGTAGCCCTGTTCCTGCCGCATACCATGCCGGAAGCAGATAACGACTTTGCGTCCATGCAAATACCCAAGGAATTGCTCTCAGATCTTCGAACTTGTCGCTACCTTTCCGCTTGGACGGACGTGAACCAATATTCAGTTCACCCACCTCTGGAAGCGGTGTGGATTCCTTGAAGAAGGTAAAGAAGTCCGGATCACGGAAAATCAGATCCTGATATTTCGTCAGGGATACTTCCGAAATCTCTTTGATGATGCTGTCCCAATGACGCTCGGATTCTGATTCTTGCGGCTCAAGACCATTCAGTGCTGCTGTAATCAAAGCAGAAGTTGCCTGCTCCAGACTGCGGTATGCGATCCCTTGAAGGGAATAACGAGAAGAAATAACCTCTCCCTGCTCTGTAATCTTGATGCCTCCGCCAATGGTATGTGGTGGTTGAGCAAGAATACTGCGATTGAGTGGCATGCCGCCACGTCCAAGAGCTCCGCCACGTCCATGGAAGAACTTCAGCTTAACGCCATGTTCATTACCTACAGCCGTGATCGCATTCATTGCTACACGCAGTTCCCAGTTGGCTGTAACCACTCCGCCATCCTTGTTACTGTCGGAATAACCTAGCATGATTTCATGCAGTTCATTCCGTCCTTTTACGCTTGCGCGGTATACAGAAAGGTTGAACAGCTTCTGCATAATGTCCGAAGCCGCATGAAGATCATCAATCGTTTCAAACAGCGGTACCGCTTGAAGTGTAGCTACAACCTCACCATTGTTTCCTTTGGTGAATAACCCTACTTCCTTGGCAAATACCATAACCTCCAGCAAGTCACTTGCGCCCTGCGTCATACTGATCAGGTAACTTGTGATACAGCCGGTCCCAAATTCGTTCTGGGCACGCTTAATGGTACGGAAGACATCCAGACACTCTTTGGTTCCCTCCGTGTATTGGTGATAAGGAGAAGTAAGAGGACGCGGATCATCCAGCAAACGAGCAAGCAGATCGATTTTACCGTCTTCAGTTAGACGCGCATAATCTTCTACAATGTTCATTTTCGCCAAAATCTCCGACATCGCATTTTCATGTTCCTGACTGTGCTGACGCACATCCAATGCTGCGGTATGGAAACCAAACAACTCGACTTGACGAATCATTTTGCGAATAGTTGTATCCGCTACGTAATCGGCAAAATGATGGCGCAGACTTCGATCAATAATCATCAGATCATCAATCAAATCCTGAGCGCTATGATAACGGTCAGCCTGACCTAATTTGTTCTCATCCAGTACATTGTTCAACTTGGCAATCATATAGGCCAATTTGATGCGATATGGCTCTTTTTCATTCCGCCACATATCCACTTTTTTCAACGTTACACAACTACGGTCCTGCTCAATAGACTGCACCAGCTCATCCGATACGTGGATGATGTTCGTGCTGAAGCTGAGATGGCCCATAAGTTCAATCATAATCCGTTGGTATTCACGCAAAGCGAGCTTGCGTTGCATCAACAACGTCTGCCATGTTACATCTGAAGTTACCGAAGGATTTCCATCCCGGTCTCCACCGATCCAGGAACCGAACCGCAAATACGTCGGCACATGCCAGTCATGGTCAGGATAAAATTTGTTCAGGCAGCGTTCCAGCTCCTGATATACATCCGGAAGTACGTGGAACAACGTTTCATGAAAGTAATACATCCCGTTCCGCACTTCATCGAGTACAGTCGGTTTGCGGTCGCGAAGTTCATCTGTCTGCCAAAGTGTAATAACCTCATTCAGCAGTTTCTCACGCAACTGTTCACGTTCACGCAACGTCAGCGTAGGATTATCAAGTAGCATGACATCTTCGGATATCCGTTTATGGATGTCCAGAATAACCCGGCGCATGGCTTCGGTTGGGTGAGCTGTCATAACGAGTTCCAACGACAAATCGTCGAGAATCTCTTCCACCTCTGTATGAGACAGTCCACGTTCCTTAAGATCCTGTACTGCTTTCTCAATCGATCCTGGCTGCACAGCGTCCCCTGCAGAACGTTCATAATCCCGTTTACGCCGGATCCGATGGTTTTGTTCAGCAATATTAACTAATTGAAAATAAATAGCGAAAGCCCGAATAACCTGGTGACGATTGTCCGAGTCTAATTCCTGGATCATCGTTTTGAACTCTGCATAGAGTTCTGGCAGAAATTCTGCACGCAACGATTTGCTCGTTTCCCGAATCTTCTCAACGATATCTAGAAGCTCCGTGCCGCCTTGATGGACAAGAACTTCTCCGAGTATATTGCCCAGGAACCGCACGTCTCGCCGAAGCAGGTTGTTGGATTGGCTTTTGCTGGCGGTTACCATAGTTTCAGTCATGCTTATCCTCCCATCTGATCGTTCCATTCGTACACGTAAATTTGACACCTTCATAACATCATACAATAAAATGGTACGAAAATCTTTATTTTTCTACTAGAAAAAATGGGGATTATCCCCGATTTACAGCACAAAAACACGCTTTTTTATTCATTTTCTTGTTCTGCTTCAATTAATGGTCATATGCTGTCGCATGATACCTTTTTCACGTACTTTAGATAAATCAAATGTCTCATACCTATGCTTAAAAATTTATAAATATACAGTTACTTTAGATATGATTCCATGGTACCTGATCGTAAGGTTAAACCGCATAATTTCATTATTTGAGAACAGATGATATACAAAGAAACATGACCGGCAAAGCAAGCTTTTGTATACTTTACCACAGTGACGCAATAAATTAAAGATGTAATTATAAATTTCTTCCCACTACAAGTCTGCTTATTAGGGGAGGTTCTTATGTATGTTCCTAACCTACTGTAAACGTAGGGATATCTTAACAGTTCATTTCTACATAATGTCCTTAGCTTTTTGGGCAGATTAATCTATAGCTCTTACTAAAAAGGAGGAATCCAAATGATGAAGAAAGGTACAACAATTATTGCTTCCGTGCTTCTGGTGGCCGCGATGGCTGGCCCTGCTGCTGCTGATGGTCAAATGTCCAAAGGAATGGATACCAACACTAACGGATCACGTGTCCGGTCTTATCAGGACACCAACTACATGGATCGCACAAACACCAACCTGAACATGGATGGAAACTACCGCAACAATGGTGACTATCGTACCAACAGTGTTCGTGCAAACGCCACAACAACCGACCGTGACAACGGCATGGATTGGGGCTGGCTCGGTTTGCTGGGATTGCTTGGATTAGCTGGCATGCGTAGAAGAGTGACGGATCACAACGAGCGTTAAATTGTACTCACGTCACGTTACAATAGCTGCTACGTCTTAGAAGCAGCTCATCCACAGAGATAAACAGAAGAGCCAAGACCTCCCAATTTGGATTGCAAAGGGTCTTGGCTCTTTTTTAATTAAACCTGTACTGTACCTTACATAAAATATTATATAAAATAACTGCTAATTATTACGTTAATAAAAATAAAAAAGCCTCTGCATCTGCAAAGGCTCTTTCATTATATCCTGTAAGCGGGTGATGGGAATCGAACCCACGCTATTAGCTTGGAAGGCTAAAGTTCTACCATTGAACTACACCCGCATAAACAAAAATCGGGATGACACGATTTGAACATGCGACCCCCTGGTCCCAAACCAGGTGCTCTACCAAGCTGAGCTACATCCCGATACTAAAAAAAATAATGGCGCGCCCTGAGAGATTCGAACTCCCGGCCTTTTGATTCGTAGTCAAACGCTCTATCCAGCTGAGCTAAGGGCGCAAAATATTGGAGCGGAAGACGGGAATCGAACCCGCGACCCTCGCCTTGGCAAGGCGATGCTCTACCGCTGAGCCACTTCCGCAAATAAAGGATGCGCGTGGAGGGACTTGAACCCCCACGTCAAAGACGCTAGATCCTAAGTCTAGTGCGTCTGCCAATTCCGCCACACGCGCATATGATGGTGAGTCATGAAGGGCTCGAACCTTCGACACCCTGATTAAAAGTCAGGTGCTCTACCAACTGAGCTAATGACTCATACTAAAATGGCTGGGGATATAGGATTTGAACCTATGCATGACGGAGTCAAAGTCCGTTGCCTTACCGCTTGGCTAATCCCCAATAAAAATATGGTGGAGGCTGAGGGGATCGAACCCCCGACCCTCTGCTTGTAAGGCAGATGCTCTCCCAGCTGAGCTAAGCCTCCAACTATATGACCCGTAGGGGATTCGAACCCCTGTTACCTCCGTGAAAGGGAGGTGTCTTAACCCCTTGACCAACGGGCCCCATTTCCAAAGCTCTCAACCGGGATCGAACCGGTGACCTCATCCTTACCATGGATGCACTCTACCTACTGAGCTATGAGAGCAAATGGCTCCCCGAACAGGGCTCGAACCTGTGACAACTCGATTAACAGTCGAGTGCTCTACCAACTGAGCTATCAGGGAATAATATGCATTTGCATGGCAAATGCAATTCATCGTACAACGTCCACATGCAGAGCCTGTTTTCTATGTATGATGAAAGAGTTCGCTTGGCGGCGTCCTACTCTCCCAGGACCCTGCGGTCCAAGTACCATCGGCGCTAGAGGGCTTAACGGTCGTGTTCGGGATGGGTACGTGTGGAACCCCTCCGCCATCGCCACCAAACGCGTAGCTTACATTTCAGAGTGTTGTTCTCTGAAAACTAGATTCGAAACGAAACATGCGAATTACAACTTGCTATTGGATAAGCCCTCGACCGATTAGTACTGGTCAGCTCCATGCATTGCTGCACTTCCACCCCCAGCCTATCTACCTCGTCGTCTTCAAGGGGTCTTACATACTGGGAAATCTCATCTTGAGGGGGGCTTCACGCTTAGATGCTTTCAGCGTTTATCCCGTCCGTACATAGCTACCCAGCGGTGCTCCTGGCGGAACAACTGGTACACCAGCGGTACGTCCATCCCGGTCCTCTCGTACTAAGGACAGCTCCTCTCAAATTTCCTACGCCCACGACAGATAGGGACCGAACTGTCTCACGACGTTCTGAACCCAGCTCGCGTACCGCTTTAATGGGCGAACAGCCCAACCCTTGGGACCTACTTCAGCCCCAGGATGCGATGAGCCGACATCGAGGTGCCAAACCTCCCCGTCGATGTGGACTCTTGGGGGAGATAAGCCTGTTATCCCCAGGGTAGCTTTTATCCGTTGAGCGATGGCCCTTCCATGCGGTACCACCGGATCACTAAGCCCGACTTTCGTCCCTGCTCGACTTGTAGGTCTCGCAGTCAAGCTCCCTTATGCCTTTGCACTCTTCGAATGATTTCCAACCATTCTGAGGGAACCTTTGGGCGCCTCCGTTACTCTTTAGGAGGCGACCGCCCCAGTCAAACTGCCCACCTGACACTGTCCCCGCACCGGATTACGGTACCAGGTTAGAACCTAGATACGATCAGGGTGGTATCCCAACGTTGCCTCCACGCAAGCTGGCGCTCACGTTTCAAAGGCTCCCACCTATCCTGTACAGATCGTACCCAAATTCAATATCAAGCTGCAGTAAAGCTCCATGGGGTCTTTCCGTCTTGTCGCGGGTAACCTGCATCTTCACAGGTATTAAAATTTCACCGGATCTCTCGTTGAGACAGCGCCCAAGTCGTTACGCCATTCGTGCGGGTCAGAATTTACCTGACAAGGAATTTCGCTACCTTAGGACCGTTATAGTTACGGCCGCCGTTTACTGGGGCTTCGGTTCACAGCTTCGGGATTGCTCCCTAACCACTCCCCTTAACCTTCCAGCACCGGGCAGGCGTCAGCCCGTATACTTCGCCTTACGGCTTCGCACAGACCTGTGTTTTTGCTAAACAGTCGCTTGGGCCTTTTCACTGCGGCCCCCTCGTGCTATTCACACTACCGGGGCACCCCTTCTCCCGAAGTTACGGGGTCATTTTGCCGAGTTCCTTAACGAGAGTTCTTCCGCGCGCCTTAGAATACTCTTCTCGCCTACCTGTGTCGGTTTGCGGTACGGGCACCTTCACCTGGCTAGAGGCTTTTCTTGGCAGTGTGAGATCATGACCTTCGCTACTCTAATTTTCGCTCCCCATCACAGCTCAGCCTTACAATGTGCGGATTTGCCTACACATCAGCCTCACTGCTTAGACGGACATCCATCAGTCCGCGTCACTACCCTACTGCGTCCCCCCATTGCTCATAACGGCTTACGGTGGTACAGGAATTTCGACCTGTTGTCCTTCGACTACGCCTTTCGGCCTCGCCTTAGGTCCCGACTTACCCTGAGCGGACGAGCCTTCCTCAGGAACCCTTAG
The DNA here is from genome assembly GCF_030816325.1 of Paenibacillus sp. W4I10. Taxonomy (NCBI): domain Bacteria; kingdom Bacillati; phylum Bacillota; class Bacilli; order Caryophanales; family Paenibacillaceae; genus Paenibacillus; species Paenibacillus sp. W4I10. The sequence continues at coordinate 6,038,294 of NZ_JAUSXX010000001.1, read as the reverse complement.
GCTTTCGGCGGATCAGATTCTCACTGATCTTTTCGTTACTCATACCGGCATTCTCACTTGTATAATGTCCAGCGCTCCTTACGGTACACCTTCAACCCTTATACAACGCTCCCCTACCCCTGATGCAAAGCATCAAGCCATAGCTTCGGTGGTGTGTTTAGCCCCGTTACATTTTCGGCGCAGAGTCACTCGACCAGTGAGCTATTACGCACTCTTTCAATGGTGGCTGCTTCTAAGCCAACATCCTGGTTGTCTGTGCAACTCCACATCCTTTCCCACTTAACACACACTTGGGGACCTTAGCTGATGGTCTGGGCTGTTTCCCTTTTGACAATGGATCTTAGCACTCACTGTCTGACTCCCGGAAGTAAGTCTATGGCATTCGGAGTTTGACTGAGCTTGGTAACCCTTGCGGGCCCCGCACCCAATCAGTGCTCTACCTCCACGACTCTGTTTTCCGAGGCTAGCCCTAAAGCTATTTCGGGGAGAACCAGCTATCTCCGAGTTCGATTGGAATTTCTCCGCTACCCCCACCTCATCCCCGCATTTTTCAACATGCGTGGGTTCGGGCCTCCAGTGCGTGTTACCGCACCTTCACCCTGGACAGGGGTAGATCACCCAGTTTCGGGTCTACGTCCACGTACTATGTCGCCCTATTCAGACTCGCTTTCGCTGCGGCTCCGGCTCTTCACCTTAACCTTGCACGGGAACGTAACTCGCCGGTTCATTCTACAAAAGGCACGCCATCACCCCTAAAACGGGCTCTGACTTTTTGTAAGCACACGGTTTCAGGTTCTATTTCACTCCCCTTCCGGGGTGCTTTTCACCTTTCCCTCACGGTACTGCTTCACTATCGGTCGCTAGGAAGTATTTAGCCTTGGCAGATGGTCCTGCCGGATTCATACGGGGTTTCACGTGCCCCGCACTACTCGGGATCCGTCTCGGAGGGAACAGACTTTCAACTACAGGGCTTTTACCTTCTTTGGCGGGCCTTTCCAGACCTCTTCGCTTAACCGGTTCCTTTGTAACTCCATGTGAGACGTCCCACAACCCCAAAGAGCAAGCTCTCTGGTTTGGGCTTCTCCGCGTTCGCTCGCCGCTACTGACGGAATCACTATTGTTTTCTCTTCCTCAGGGTACTTAGATGTTTCAGTTCCCCTGGTATGCCTCTACACAACCTATGTATTCAGTTGTGAGTAACTGGAAATTACCCCAGCTGGGTTTCCCCATTCGGACACCCCCGGATCAAAGCTTGCTTACAGCTCCCCGAGGCAGTTTCGTTGTTCGCCACGTCCTTCATCGGCTCCTAGCGCCTAGGCATCCTCCGTGTGCTCTTAGTAGCTTAACCATTGCGCTCGTGTTCGAGCTGTCGCTCCGCTTGGTTTGGACTACGTCCAAATCCAAAAGTCGCTCCATCTCGATCACTCGCTCCAGCAATCTACCGTTTTTATTGAAACTTGTTTAACACAAGTTCAGCTAAAAAGGAATGTTCTAATTCGCGTTTGTTTCGTTTCGATATCTAGTTTTCAAAGAACAAACTTGTAAAACATTTTTTTGGTGGAGCCAAGCGGGATCGAACCGCTGACCTCCTGCTTGCAAGGCAGGCGCTCTCCCAGCTGAGCTATGGCCCCATATAAAGTTTAAAGGTATAGATGGTGGGCCCTGGTGGACTCGAACCACCGGCCTCACCCTTATCAGAGGTGCGCTCTAACCAACTGAGCTAAGGGCCCACATTATATATACTATTTGAACCCAAAATGGGTTACGCTTGGCGGCGTTCTACTCTCCCAGGACCCTGCGGTCCAAGTACCATTGACGCTGAAGGGCTTAACGGTCGTGTTCGGGATGGGAACGTGTGGAACCCCTTCGCTATCGCCACCAAACGTTTGAGAGTTTGAGCTCTCAAAACTGAGCAACGAGTGAGTTGCTTGTGCTCTTCATTTCATCCACACCGAAGTGATAGACCAAAATGAATCGCTGTCGCAGGTTCTAAGAACCTGCTTATTTGAATGTTTCCGTTGCAGGAAACGATTCTCCATAGAAAGGAGGTGATCCAGCCGCACCTTCCGATACGGCTACCTTGTTACGACTTCACCCCAATCATCTATCCCACCTTCGGCGGCTGGCTCCTTGCGGTTACCCCACCGACTTCGGGTGTTATAAACTCTCGTGGTGTGACGGGCGGTGTGTACAAGACCCGGGAACGTATTCACCGCGGCATGCTGATCCGCGATTACTAGCAATTCCGACTTCATGCAGGCGAGTTGCAGCCTGCAATCCGAACTGAGACCGGCTTTGTTGGGATTGGCTCCATCTCGCGATTTCGCAGCCCGTTGTACCGGCCATTGTAGTACGTGTGTAGCCCAGGTCATAAGGGGCATGATGATTTGACGTCATCCCCACCTTCCTCCGGTTTGTCACCGGCAGTCTATCTAGAGTGCCCACCCGAAGTGCTGGCAACTAAATATAAGGGTTGCGCTCGTTGCGGGACTTAACCCAACATCTCACGACACGAGCTGACGACAACCATGCACCACCTGTCTCCTCTGTCCCGAAGGAAAGGTACATCTCTGTACCGGTCAGAGGGATGTCAAGACCTGGTAAGGTTCTTCGCGTTGCTTCGAATTAAACCACATACTCCACTGCTTGTGCGGGTCCCCGTCAATTCCTTTGAGTTTCAGTCTTGCGACCGTACTCCCCAGGCGGAGTGCTTAATGTGTTAACTTCGGCACCAAGGGTATCGAAACCCCTAACACCTAGCACTCATCGTTTACGGCGTGGACTACCAGGGTATCTAATCCTGTTTGCTCCCCACGCTTTCGCGCCTCAGCGTCAGTTACAGCCCAGAGAGTCGCCTTCGCCACTGGTGTTCCTCCACATATCTACGCATTTCACCGCTACACGTGGAATTCCACTCTCCTCTTCTGCACTCAAGTCACCCAGTTTCCAGTGCGATCCGGGGTTGAGCCCCGGGATTAAACACCAGACTTAAATGACCGCCTGCGCGCGCTTTACGCCCAATAATTCCGGACAACGCTTGCCCCCTACGTATTACCGCGGCTGCTGGCACGTAGTTAGCCGGGGCTTTCTTCTCAGGTACCGTCACCTTGAGAGCAGTTACTCTCCCAAGCGTTCTTCCCTGGCAACAGAGCTTTACGATCCGAAAACCTTCATCACTCACGCGGCATTGCTCCGTCAGGCTTTCGCCCATTGCGGAAGATTCCCTACTGCTGCCTCCCGTAGGAGTCTGGGCCGTGTCTCAGTCCCAGTGTGGCCGATCACCCTCTCAGGTCGGCTACGCATCGTCGCCTTGGTGAGCCGTTACCCCACCAACTAGCTAATGCGCCGCAGGCCCATCCCCAAGTGACAGATTGCTCCGTCTTTCCAGTTTCCTTCAGGCGAAGAAAACAACTATTCGGTATTAGCTACCGTTTCCGGTAGTTGTCCCAAACTTGAGGGCAGGTTGCCTACGTGTTACTCACCCGTCCGCCGCTAAGTATCAAGGAAGCAAGCTTCCTATCAACTCCGCTCGACTTGCATGTATTAGGCATGCCGCCAGCGTTCGTCCTGAGCCAGGATCAAACTCTCCAATAAAGTATTGAAAAGAGCGATAAGCTCATTTTGAATCTGACGAGATTAAAATCTCATTTGTGCTCCAGTCGATTCAAGCCAAGGCTTGTCTCAAACTTTTGCATTCATTCTGCAAGCAGAATGTTTACTCACTCGTTGTTCAGTTTTCAAAGATCAAACATTCAATTTAGTGCTGTTTTTCATGTTGTCGTCGTTTGAGCGGCGACTTTTATAATATATCATGTTGAAGTTCTCTTTGCAAGCATTATTTTTTCGATTATTTTCAATCGCTTTATTTTCATGCTTGTTTCGGTGAACCGCTCCTAAAAAAGGAACGAAAATTAATTTACCATATGAAATTAGAAAGGTCAACCCTTTTTCGACAAAAAGTATGAACCCTTAACAATTTCACATTCTCATGTTTCAGAGGTACAGCACTCGCTATTAAGAGCCGCACCTCACTTCCACTACTGTAAATCGAATATATGACCAGCTTCAGCATTATGGCTTCGACTTTTTCAGCTTCCCACCTCTTGCATACTTGGACAACTCTTTTGGCGGGGCAAAGCGTGCATACATGCGGAACACAGTCTTATATCGGCTCGCGATAGCATATTTGATCTCTTGGTCAAGACGATTATCACTCAGATCGAACAGCATTTCATCTAATTCTTTACGCAGCACATAGTCTAGTTCCTTGCATTCCTTCTCGTTAAACAACATACCCAGCATTAGAGTTCTCCTTTTTGTGCATAGCCTCTTTATCACACTTACACAAGTTTCATGCATCACCCCGTGCATTCGCTTTTGTGGGTGCTGCTGGAACCCGTTTTATTGTTATGGTCAACTTTCTGAAAATTTATGAATGCCAACCAGCACAAAATTTTATCCTCTCACCAGAGTATACGTAAGTGTGCTTTCGATGATTGCTGCAACAAGAAGCAAGATGACAACCCAGAAGGATGCCGTTAACGTCCTATTCATGAATGCTCTCCACCGGGTACCCATCGTATTTCGCTTGTCACTTCCAAGTTGCGTAAGGCTTTTGATAACCAAACCACCAAATTTCAGTCCGAAGGCGCAAGCAATGATAATGACCGGAATCTCAATAATGCCATGCGGAAGTAAACCCTTAACCACAATATCATAGAAGCTTGCTCCATAATTCATCGTGGTGTGCACCACAAATCCAAGGACCATCCCATTGATCAGCAGGAAGATGAGAGGCAGAATTCCGAAGAATATACCGGCATAGATGACAAGTACACTTTTGATGGCATTATTGAAAAAGATAAACAGGAAGAAGTTCCATTGCACATTGCCCCCCTGCTCCAGCCGTTCACTGACTTCACGTAATCCTCCGATTTGGTTCAATAATAGTTCTTCCAGTGGCCCTGTACTCACCCATCCTGCCCCTATACCAACAGCAAATAAAACTACGGACCAGATTAATGCACTGCGGATGGAACCAAGATCTCTAAGAAATGTACTGAATTTTAACATAATAACCTCCTGTAGAATCTAAAATGATGGACAAACAAGGTTTCGTTACGAATAACTGGGGAGTACGAGCATACATTGGAGAGTAAACAAGCATTTCTTATGGGAGAGGGGCGCTTATTGAAATGAACTCGTTCTATGTATTTAGCGGCAAAAAGATTAAACGGTACCTGATTGTCCTCGTTGCTGCCATCTTTGCGATCGGTATTATTTATCTGGAGAGTGGCAATGTCTCCGTATTCTCGGAGGAAGCACCATCAGCCGTCTACAGCGTTCCAACCGAGAAGAAGGTAATTGCACTTACCTTTGACATTAGCTGGGGAGATAAACGGACAGAGCCGATTCTGAAAGTTCTTCAGGAGAATAAAGTGCAGAAGGCAACCTTTTTCCTTTCCTCCCCCTGGAGCAAGACACACCCCGAAATTGTTACTGCCATCAAAGAGGCAGGATATGAAATTGGCAGCCATGGTCACAGACATGAAAACTACAGCAGCCTGACCGAAGAAGAAATACGCAAAGAAATTTCGACAGCTCATAGCATTTTAACCGATTTAACGGGAAAAGAACCGAAATTAATACGTCTGCCCAACGGGGACTTTGACAAGCGTGTGCTTCAGGTAGCCAATAGTCTGAATTATCAGGTTGTGCAGTGGGATACCGACTCCTTGGATTGGAAAAACCCGGGTGTACAGACGATTGTTGATCGCGTAGTAAGCAAGGCACATCCAGGGGACATCGTACTGCTGCATGCAAGCGATTCTTCTAAACAAACGCATGAGGCACTCCCTGTCATTATCGACAAATTAAAAAACCAGGGCTATGAATTCGTAACCGTGTCTGAGTTGCTTAACCATTCCAGTGTAGAAGGTAAGGAAGTTCGTGATCAAGCCAGCGGTCAATAATTGGTAGATTGCTTGGGCTACAGCTCAAATACGAGTGTAAAAGTTGAAAAGAGCTAACCAGGTTAGCTCTTTTTGGTATGTTTTTTTATGCAAAATGAATTCTATGCTCGGCTTTCTTTCAACTGTTCTGCCTTTCCACTTACACTCCGGTTCGTAGATACATCCACCAGCCTGTGCAATATCAGCATTTGGTATGCATTACATAAGAGCAAGGGAACCACAATAAATATGGTTGCAGCATTCACATCAATACGTAATACGCCGATCGTCTCCACTATGGTGACCGCAATCATGAAAAAGAGTGTGGGTACAAGCGCGGAGATATGAGTTAGCTTTACTTTAACGTAAGCGGTAACAATTGCAGCTGCCAAAATAATGATACCTAACACAATATCCGATATGCGCTCCCGGTCTCCCCCAACAAACAGACGTAAAAACATCACGTCAAGCAGGGCTAACACCGTTAGTACAATCTGCACGATCTGCCAACCGCGCTTTGGAAATACACCTTTACCCATATAATTCAATATCAGATATGCAAAGAAACCCATTTGTGAATACACGCTGATCATAACCCCTGATCCAAATAGGATCAAAAGATACAGAAGAAAATCATTCAATCCATTTGTTTTCTCCCCGTTCACCAGCATCATAATCAATCCTGTACCCAATGCTCCCGCGGCCCCAATAAGCAAGGCTGTCCAAAACAGGAAAAACCATCTACGTAAATTCAAAAGTTTTCCACCCCCGAGTGTTTATTTTACCAACCTTCTCAGCAAAAAACCATCATTGCTCAACATATTTCCCCCTTTCCCATCACATACTACATCCAGTATCTAATCAAGGAGGGATTGTACACATGAAACGGCCTTTGTGGCAGCTATGCTGTGTCGTACTGGGGCTATCCGTCATGCTTGCCGGCTGCGGTTCAGATCAGAGTTCTTCGCCTCCTCAGGGCAGTTATAAAGAGATGAAAACAATGGTTGTAGATATTTTGAAAAGTGACGAAGGCAAGAAAGCGGTGGAGGAAGCTCTTACAGGTCAAAGCTCATCCAGCGGAAGCAGCGGTTCTGAAGAAGGCGGCGGTTCGGGTGGCGCTTCGGGATCCATTGGTATGAAAATGTTAATGCCTGTGCAATCTTCGGAACAAATACGTATTGCAGTAAAAGATACCATTACAGCTCCCGAATACAAAAAGGAATTCGAAAAGATCATGACCGATCCGCAGTTTGCGGGTGAATTTGCCAAAGTGATCAACGCACAAAGTAAACAACTTCATATGCAATTGATTAAAGATCCCACATATCAAAAGTCTGTTGAAGACATCATGAAGTCACCTGAGGTATCCAAGATGTTCATGGATATGACGAAGACTCCGGATTATCGTAAACAAACGATGACTGTCATGCAAGAAGTGATGCAAAACCCGTTGTTCCGCATGGAAGTACTCACTTTGCTCAAGAAGGTAGTACAGGACGAATTGCAACCGAAAGTGGAAAGTGGCGGAAAACAAGGGGAAGAGCAAGGCGGACAGCAAGACGGTCAGGGCGAAGGTGGTAGTGATGGCGGAGATGGTGGAAGTGGAGATTCTGGCGGCGGTGGAGGTTCATAAACAGTAGATGTTGGTATATTACAGAAACTGAAAAGCCTGCATCCGAATGGACGCAGGCTTTATTTGTATTTATAACACTCATACCATTAGAATTTGGATTCAATGGAGCGGGCAACTTCATCGTAGATAGCCCCTATACGGGAATCTGCTTTGTAAACCGAAGGTGAGAAATCAGGCTCGGAAGGATGATTATCCGGCGTGCCTAATGGAATCTGGGCAAGCAAGCTTGTATGCAGACTTTCCGCAAGTCTTCCCCCGCCTCCACGACCAAAGACATAATCCTTCTCTCCGCAACTGCCACATTCATAGTAAGCCATATTCTCAACCACACCAAGTAACTCATGATCGGTCTGAATGGCCATCGCACCCGCACGTGCTGCGACAAAAGCTGCTGTTGCATGCGGAGTGGTAACGATGATTTCCTTGCTCTGTGGCAACATCTGATGCACATCCAAAGCAACATCTCCCGTACCTGGCGGCAAATCCAGTAATATATAATCCAATTCGCCCCACTGGACATCCGTAAAGAATTGACGCAGCATCCGACCTAGCATGGGTCCACGCCAGATTACCGGATTATTCTCCCGAATAAAGAAGCCCATCGACATGACTTTGACGCCAAAACGTTCAACCGGTTGAATAACGCCATCTTCAACGACCGGATATTCTTCAATCCCCATCATGTCGGGTACACTGAAACCATAGATATCCGCATCAATCAAGCCCACTTTCTTGCCTTGACGTGCCAATGCTGCAGCGAGATTAACGGTTACCGTTGATTTACCAACGCCACCTTTACCACTGGCCACAGCAATAAAACGAACACCCGACTCTGGACTTAACAACTCATGTCCATCTAAACCCGCTGCGTGACCTTTTACGAGCACTTCGTCCCGATCTGGCTCATCATCGGGTTGTCCCATATTCAGGCTCTCACGATCATGCTCAGAAGCTGCACGCACACGAATATGTACATCCTTCAGTCCGTGCTGGGACAACAGATTACGCGCTGCATCACTCAAGGCTGTTGTATCCTCAGGTCGATTTTCCAGTGTCACTATGGTCAGAGCCACATGATTTTCTTTCACCATAATATCTCGAACCCATTCCAGTTCGGTCAGACTTACTCCCAATTGCGGTTCTTGTAATGGCTGTAATAGTTCAAGTATCTGTTCTTTTGATAACATCAGACAGCACCTCAGCTTTATCTATTGGCATGTAATTAGGTATGCTGATCCAATTATATCATTACCTTTCTTGTTCTGACTAACTTTTAGGCCGTTCTCCTGAAGAATATCTGAGAATTCCATTATAGATTGAAGCAGCTACCTTGCGCTGATAAGCTTCGTCGGCAAGCATACGTGCCTCTTCCGGATGAGAAAGGAAACCCACTTCTACCAGCGCTGAAGGGATCTTCAGAGCCTGTAACAGATAAACCGTATTCACCGTTTTGGCGATTCGATCTGTATTCTCCAGATTACGAACCATCTCTTGTTGAAGCAGATTAGCCAAACCTTCGTTATCCGGATGGTTAGTTGTATAGAAAACCTGAGCTCCACTCCATCGGTTGGAAGGGACACTGTTCATGTGAATGCTAATAAAGAGATCTGCTTGCTTATCCTCTATCCGCCGTACTCTTTGTTTCAGATCTTCTGTCTTGCGTTTGGAGTACCCCTTGGTGTCCGATTCCGCCAAATCAGTGTCTATTTCTCGTGTCATCACCACTAAGGCCCCTGCCTGTTGCAAATAATCTCTCACATACAGGGCGATAGACAGATTGATATCTTTTTCAATAACCCCCTGTTTACTTACCGCTCCTCCATCTGGACCTCCGTGTCCTGCATCAATGGCAATGACTTTACCCGCCATCGGCAAACTCCAATAACCTGAAGTCTTAGCGGACGGCAGTTCATAGGACATTACCGCCACTAACATGGCCAGCAGACAGAGACTCAGCATGACCCTTTTGATTGTTTTTAGCCTAACCCAGACTACAAAGTGTTTCCCCATATTTTTACGCATAAAAAAACCACCTCGTCCCTATAAATGACTCTAATCATCTATATGGGACAAGATGGACAAATATACCGCTAGGACCGGACTTGCTCCGCCATTCCTTCAATCAGCACCTCAGCTACCTCAGGACGTGTAAATTCAGGTGGAGGGCACTGGCCTTCACGGAGCAACCCGCGTACTTTGGTGCCGGAAAGCGCCATATGATGTTCTTTATCATGTGGGCAAGTTTTGCTGGATGCCATGTTTCCACATTTGGTACAGAAGAAACTATGTTCGAAGAACAACGGAGTGATCCCCAGTTCCTCTGCTGTAAAGTTAGTAAAGATCTCCTGTGCTTCATATGTTCCATAATAATCACCAACACCCGCATGGTCACGACCAACAATAAAGTGGGTACACCCGTAATTTTTGCGAACCATCGCATGAAAAATAGCTTCACGTGGACCGGCATACCGCATGGCTGCGGGGAACACACCAAGAAACGCACGATCAGCCGGGTAATAGTTCTCCAGTAATACCAAATAACTCTTCATCCGAACATCTGCGGGAACATCGTCCGACTTCGTCTCTCCAACAAGCGGATTCAGGAAGAGTGCGTCTACAATCTCCATAGCGCTCTTCTGAATGTATTCATGAGCCCGATGGACCGGATTACGTGTTTGAAAACCAACTACGGTCTTCCAACCCTTCTCCTGAAAGATTTTCCGGGTATCGGCAGGATCATAATAGAATTCTTCGAATTTCGAAGGTTTTGGACGGTTCAACACTTGGATTGGACCTCCTACGTATGTTGCAGGACGCTCCAACAGTTTTTTAACACCCGGATGCTCGGGATCATCTGTTTTGAATACACGCCGGGCTTCTTCACCCTGATCCACCTGGTATATACTTTGGACTTCGAGCAATCCATATGTGACTCCATCTTGATCACCAACAAGTTTCACACGTTCACCAATCTGGAGGGATGCGGCTTGTTTATCATCAACAGCAAGTGTAATCGGTATACTCCAGACTGTTCCATCAGCAAGACGCATGCGAGACACCACCGAAAGGTAATCTTCCTCATTCAAGAAACCTTGAAGTGGTGAGAAAGCACCTACACCAATCAGATCCAAATCTGATATCGTCCAGGTATTAATAAGCAAAGAGGATAAGTTTTTACTGTCTTGCAACAACTGCTCCCGTTCTTCTCCTTGTACGATACGCTGAACCAGCGTACCTCCATGAGGCAGAATCGATGTCATCTTGTCAGCTCCTTGTATATCTATTATTTATGAAGACCACATTCCGTTTTATCATTACCAGACCAGCGTCCAGCACGAGGGTCCTCACCAGGCATAACCTGACGTGTGCAATGCTCACAACCAATACTTGGGTAGTTCTGATCATGAAGAGGGTTATATACAACGTTATTGTCACGAATATATTGCCATACATCCTCAGTCGTCCAGTGCGCAATCGGATTAAACTTCATCAGGCCAAATTTGGAATCATATTCAACCTTCTTTGAGTTTGCACGAGTTGGTGCTTGATCTCTACGGATACCTGTAATCCATGCATCATACTGAGAAAGAATACGTGTTAACGGTTCGACTTTGCGAATGTTACAGCACCCATTGGGATCAGACTTCCACAACTCTTCACCGTGTTGAGCTGCCTGCTCTTCCGGAGTAATCTTAGGTGACACGCGTACAAATTCAAGGTTGTAGTTCTCCTGCATCTTATCACGTGTTTCGTATGTTTCTTTAAAGTGAAAATCTGTATCCAGATAAAAAATATCTGTGGATGGGCTAATCTTCTGCAACATATCTACAAGTACAACATCTTCTGCACCAAAGCTACATGCAAAAGTGATATTTGGGAATGTTTCAATAGCGTAACGAATAATATCCTCCGGACTAGCATGTTCCAGTTCCTCTGCCTTCGTCCGTGCCAATTCTTCTTTCTCCAACAAGTTCATCTGTGAATTTCCCCCATTCTGCATTTCAATACTCCCTAAAGCCGACTAATCAAATATGAATTATGTTTAGTATAAATCTTTCATTGGGGATGTCAATGCCTGCCATATGGTAAAATAAATCAGTTTTTGACCATTTTTAATCGTCGCTCTCACACAATATTTTCGTTCAATTTATCCATTTCTCTGTTAACGAGATAAAAACAATGCTATTGGCTCAGGTCATTAAGCAGGTATAAGTACATCTCTTGGCCTGTGAAACCTTTGCTGCTGCTGGGTTTGGATAGTTCATGTCGCAAAGAGCAACATCAAAAATTCACTGGGCGATTGAAGATGAAGGACGAAAAGCAGAAGTTTTAAGGGGAGTCGCGTTGCGACATTTAACGGTTGATATGTAAGGGACTTTTATCGTTTCCATAAGAAATACTGATAAGGTTTGCACTAAAGAATTAGTGCAAAAACAATAAGCCGAGGCATTCGAGAAATCAGGAGTGAGTTCTAACAGATGATTTTATAAGGAGTTGTTATAAAATTTGTGGTGAGCGATGGGTAAGAGCATAAGAACAAATCCAATGAGCTAAAACGATTGGAGAGGTTCAGTAAGATGAGATGTATTAACGTACATATTATAGGACTGTACTGAGGGACATTATGAGGGCTTAAAAAAGGCAGTAATAGTCATGAATATATAAAAAAGCCTTTGACCGAGGCCAAAGGCTTTTAATATTAACGTTTGGAGAACTGAGGTGCGCGACGAGCCGCTTTAAGACCGTATTTTTTACGCTCTTTCATACGTGGGTCACGAGTCAGGAATCCTGCTTTTTTAAGGGATGCACGGTATTCCGGATCTGCTTTGAGCAGAGCGCGGGAGATACCATGACGGATTGCGCCGGCTTGACCAGAGATTCCGCCACCATGAGCAATAACAAGAACGTCATAGTTGTTGAGCGTTTCTGTCAAGTTCAGTGGTTGTTTTACGATCAGTTTGAGTGTTTCCAAACCGAAGTATTCATTAATATCACGTTTATTGATGACAATGCGTCCTTCACCCGGTACAAGGCGAACACGTGCTACCGAATGTTTACGACGACCTGTCCCATAGTATTGTACTTGTGCCATGAAACTGTCCTCCTTTTAATTAACCGCGAAGTTCGTAAACTTCTGGTTTTTGTGCTGCATGTGGATGCTCAGTGCCTCTGTACGCTTTAAGTCTCAACTTCATTTTCTCGCCCATGCGAGTTTTAGGAAGCATACCGCGAACAGCCAATTCCAACATACGCTCAGGTTTGTTTTTAACCATCTCTTCAGCTGTAGTTACTTTCAAACCACCTGGGTGCATGGAGTGACGGTAGTATTTTTTACCTTGCATTTTCTTACCAGTCAATACGATTTTCTCAGCATTGATGATAACAACGAAATCGCCAGTGTCCACATGTGGAGTGAATTGTGGCTTGTGTTTGCCGCGAATCAAAGCTGCTGCTTCGCTCGCCAAACGTCCGAGGGTTTTGCCTTCAGCATCAATGATGTGCCATTGGCGCTCAACTTCGTTAGGCTTCGCCATGTACGTAGTACGCATGAAAAGTTCCTCCTTAAAATGTTCAAAATCATCATTTTCATTTATCTTCGTTCGTTAAATTATAACTTTAGGTGTTGATGGATTGTAAATTTGATGTGAACCTCTTAATTGGGGCTGTGGGAAAGCCATTAAGAAAACACAACTTTTATATTACATGATAGGCGGTTAAATCGCAAGTGTTAATTAAGCTTTTCACTCACCAAATTCAATCTTTTTTGTATTCAAGATCCCAGAGCATTAAACCGCAGCTAACTGCAGTAGGTCCTGCAGCAGATCGATTACATGCAGCAATCATATTTGGTACATCAGAGGCTTTCCGTTTGCCCTCTCCGATCTCCAGCAGTGTCCCTACAATGATACGAACCATATGCTGCAAAAAGCCGTTACCACTCACATAAATGTGAATGACACCCTGATCGCGCGGATGGTCTCTGCACATTGATCGGTCCACTTCCATCCATGCTTCGTATACCGAACGGACATGATTCTCTTTCTGAGACTTGCGTGAAGCAAAAGAGGTAAAATCATACGTCCCTATGAAATGTCGTAAGCCCTCCTGCATTGCCATAATATCAAGCTTCGCATGATGATGATACTGCAGTCTTCTGTTGAATACATCCGGAAATTGATTCGCATTGACTGTATAACGATACGTTTTCTTTTTCGCTGCATAGCGAGAATGAAAATCAGCCGAAACTTCAATCGCATCAATAACGACAATATCGGATGGCAGTCTGGAGTTGAGCGCAATACACCAACGTTCAATCGGGATCTGGGACTCCGTAGGAAAATTGAAGATCTGTCTGCGAGCGTGAACACCTGCATCTGTTCGGCCTGAACCTGTAATTTTAACCTTCTCACCGGTTAAAGCACGAATCGCATCTTCAAGATAATCCTGAATGGTATTCCCACCCGGCTGTACTTGGAAGCCGTAATAGGCAGTGCCATCATAAGTTAACGTCATACATAAGTTCCGCATTAATACCACACCTTTGTTCCATACTATACATATCCCTATCCCGAACAGCAAAAGAAGCCCCTTACGGAGCTTCTATTACAGCACGAATTCCGAAATGAAGAGAAAAAAAGGGTTAATCCAGAATCGTTGATTCTGTCCCCTTTCCTCATCTCATCTGTTTTACGCGCGGTCTACCAGTTCCAAGTAAACCATTGGCGCTGCGTCACCACGACGAGGTCCCAGTTTCAAGATACGAGTGTATCCACCTGGACGCTCAGCGTAACGACCGGACAATTCGCTAAACAGTTTTTGGATTGCATCTTGCTCACCATCGATAGTTTCGCGGCGAACATAAGCTGCCACTTGGCGACGGGCATGAAGATCTCCCTTTTTCGCTTTAGTGATCAGTTTTTCAGCAATAGAGCGAACCTCTTTTGCTTTCGCTTCAGTTGTCTGAATGCGTTCGTATAAGAACAGGTCGGTTACCAGGTCACGGAACAAAGCTTTACGTGCGCTGGAATTACGGCCCAACTTTTGGTATGCCATTGTTTTCCCTCCTTCACTTCAAGCACTCGGCTGTCTATTCTTCTGTACGGAGTCCCAAACCAAGTTCCTCAAGCTTCTCTTGAACTTCTTCCAAAGACTTGCGTCCGAGGTTACGGACTTTCATCATGTCTTCTTCCGTTTTCGTAGTCAGCTCTTGCACGGTATTAATACCGGCACGTTTGAGGCAGTTGTAGGAACGAACAGAGAGATCCAGCTCTTCGATCGTCATTTCGAGTACTTTTTCTTTTTTGTCTTCTTCTTTTTCGACCATGATTTCTGCATCTTTCGCTTCGTCTGTAAGACCCACGAAGAGCATCAAATGCTCAGTCAAAATTTTAGCGCCGAGGCTTACAGCCTCTTCAGGACGAATACTTCCATCAGTCCAAACTTCCAACGTGAGCTTGTCATAGTTGGTCACTTGACCGACACGCGTATTTTCCACAGCGTAGTTAACGCGACTGATCGGGGTGAAGATGGAATCGACTGGGATGACGCCGATCGGCTGGTCATCGCGTTTATTCCGATCTGCCTGGACGTAGCCGCGACCGCGATTGGCAAAAATACGCATGTGAAGTCTCGAACCTGGTCCGAGCGTAGCAATGTGCAAATCCGGGTTAAGGATTTCCACATCGGAGTCAGCACGGATATCTCCAGCCGTAATTGCTCCTTCGCCTTCAGCATCAATCTCGAGCACTTTCTCCTCATCCGAATGAATCTTAAGCGACAAAGCTTTCAGGTTAAGAATAACCTCCGTTACATCTTCCATTACGCCAGGAACTGTAGCAAATTCATGCAGAACGCCATCGATTTGAACCGAAGACACTGCCGCACCCGGCAGTGACGAGAGCAAGATTCGGCGAAGCGAGTTTCCAAGCGTCGTACCGTATCCGCGCTCAAGCGGTTCTACTACGAATTTCCCATAGGTGCCATCATCGTTGACGTCTACCGTCTCAATTTTCGGCTTTTCGATTTCAATCACTGCAATACCCCTCCTTCAAAACGTCGGTCCTCTATGAAACATTTACCTTCTCTTGCGAAAACATGTAGTAGTATGCCTAAACAACCATTATTAGCAGATTGTGCCGGAAATATACCACACGCAGGGGCAAATCTCATTAGACACGACGACGTTTTGGAGGACGGCATCCGTTATGCGGGACTGGAGTTACGTCTTTGATCAGGTTAACTTCAAGACCAGCAGCTTGCAAAGAGCGGATCGCTGCTTCACGGCCTGCGCCTGGTCCTTTAACCATAACCTCAACGGCTTTCATCCCATGTTCCATTGCAGCTTTGGCAGCAGTCTCAGCAGCCATTTGTGCAGCAAACGGAGTCGATTTACGGGAACCTCTGAATCCGAGGCCGCCGGAGCTTGCCCACGAAATTGCATTTCCGTGAGGATCCGTAATAGTAACGATAGTGTTATTGAAAGTGGAACGGATATGCGCCACGCCAGATTCAATATTCTTACGGTCACGACGTTTAGTACGTACGACTTTTTTCGGTTTAGCCATTTTCTCTTATCCCCCCTTATTATTTCTTCTTGTTCGCTACTGTACGACGAGGACCTTTACGAGTACGAGCATTCGTTTTCGTACGTTGTCCACGAACAGGCAGACCACGACGATGACGAACTCCACGGTAACAACCGATCTCCGTCAAACGTTTAATATTCAAAGAGATTTCTCGACGCAGGTCACCTTCTACTTTGACCTCTTTATCGATACTTTCACGCAATTTGCTGACTTCATCTTCCGTCAAATCACGAACACGAGTGTCCGGATTGATGCCTGTTGTGCTCAGAATTTTCTGGGAAGTCGTTTTACCGATTCCGAAAATATAAGTCAAGGCGATCTCAACGCGCTTATCACGTGGCAAATCCACACCAGCTATACGTGCCATTTTACGCTACACCCCCTTCTTTAACCTTGTTTTTGTTTGTGTTTCGGATTTTCACAGATAACCATAACATTCCCTTTGCGGCGAATGACTTTGCATTTTTCGCAAATCGGCTTGACCGAAGGTCTTACCTTCATGTGAATTACCTCCTCAAAGTTTTGCTAAGCAAAACCCTCTTCGTAAGCATTGACCTTGTTCTACTATTGTAAAACCGGCTTCGAAGCTTTCGCAAGTTTTGCCGGGCAAAACCCGCTACATAAGCTTCACAGTTCATTGCAACTGTCTACTACTATTTACGGTAAGTTATGCGACCTTTTGTTAAATCATAAGGCGACAACTGAACAACTACTTTGTCTCCAGTCAGGATACGGATAAAGTGCATCCGCAGTTTTCCGGAAACGTGAGCGAGAATTTGATGACCGTTCTCAAGCTCAACCTTGAATGTTGCATTCGGTAGCGGTTCGAGAACCGTACCTTCCACTTCAATGACATCTTCCTTAGCCATTAGTCAGTCTCCTTTCTCTTCAGCTTGAATGTTGGTGGATTCCAGAAATGAATGAACCGCGTAACGGAGCTTTCCATTTGTCACCCGACCACTCTCGTTTAAACTGTTCACAACCTCGCTGCTAATCATGGGCTGGAGTTCAAGATGAAGAAGATTCTTCTTCTTTGGTTGATCAAACTTACGTTTGTCTCCATCCGCAATATATACGAACTTACTGTCCGCTATAGCAACAATTACTGCGGCTTGGTCCGCATTGCGGCCTTTACGGATCTTCACAAGTTGACCGAGCTGCGGATTAGACTGACTGTTCATGCCTCATCACCTACGCATTCAGTTTCGTGAAAATTTCCATACCATCTGGTGTAACTGCTACGGTGTGTTCAAAGTGGGCACATAACTTGCCATCAACCGTGACGACAGTCCAGTTATCTTCCAACGTTTTCACATACCGTCTACCTACGTTAACCATCGGCTCTATGGCCAGCACCATGCCCGCTTTAAGCCGTGGCCCCCGATCGGGAAGACCATAGTTCGGAATCTGTGGTTCTTCGTGCAGATCTGCTCCTATGCCGTGACCGACATATTCACGAACTACGGAGAACCCTTCATCTTCAATATATTTCTGAATCGCATGAGATATTGTAAACAAGCGAACGTCCGGTTTTACCAGCGCCAGACCTGCGTATAACGAAGCCTCGGTAACGTCCAGAAGACGACGGGCTTCTTCGGAAATACGGCCGACCGGATAAGTCCAGGCGGAATCTCCATGATACCCCTGGTACTGCGCGCCAATGTCAAACGTAACGATATCGCCCTCGTTCAACTTGCGTTTGCCGGGAAATCCATGTACCAACTCTTCATTGACTGAAGCGCACACACTGGCAGGGAAACCGTTATAACCTTTGAAAGACGGCACAGCTCCTTGACTGCGGATATATTGATCGGCCATATGGTCAAGTTCTCCAGTCGTAATACCGGGAGCGATATGCTCTGCCAAGAGACGATGCGTTTCCGCAACAATTCTCCCTGCTTCCCTCATCAAGCCCAGTTCCGTTTCGGACTTACCAATGATCATCAATTAACCTCTCAGTAAGGACACGATTTCTTGAGAAACTTGATCGATATCCTGTTCTCCGTTCATTTGACGAAGAAGACCTTTAGTCTCATAGAACGTGAGGAGTGGTGCTGTTTTGTTGATATACTCGTCCAGTCGTGTACCTACACTCTCTTCATTATCATCAGAGCGTTGATACAACTCACCAGCGCATTTATCACAAATACCTTCCTGCTTAGGCGGATTGAATACCACATGATAAGTGGAACCACAGTTTTTACAAATTCGACGCCCCGTCAAACGAGCCAGCAATTTGTTGCGATCCACTTTCAGGTTGATTACATGATCGAGACCTGAGTTCAATCGATCCAGAATGCCATCGAGCGCTTCTGCTTGCGAAAGGGTTCTTGGAAATCCGTCCAAGAGGAAACCTTCTCTGCAGTCAGGCTGCTGCAAACGTTCTTCAACGATGCCAATGGTTACATCATCTGGTACAAGCAATCCTTGATCCATATATTCCTTGGCTTTCATGCCAATGGGAGTTCCCTGTTTGATCGCGAGACGAAATGCATCGCCTGTTGAAATATGGGGAATACCGAACTCTTTCACGATGACGTCTGCTTGCGTTCCTTTTCCTGCCCCCGGAGGGCCCATGAATAGGATGTTCACGTTATGTCACTCCCTCCAAGACTACCCTACATCAACAAACAGCACAATAGGTGCCGGCAAGTAAATCTTCACTCAACCGGTACCTATTGCCTATTTATTGATAAAACCTTTGTAGTGGCGTTTGATCAATTGGCTTTCGATTTGCTTCATCGTATCCAGCGCAACACCGATAACGATCAGGAGGGATGTTCCTCCAATTTGCGCAGATTGAGGCAAACCAGAAAGTGCCCCTAAGAATACAGGCAGAACGGAAATGACTGCCAAGAAGATGGCTCCGGCCATTGTCAAACGAGTCATGACACGGGTCAGATATTTCTCGGTTGCTTTACCCGGGCGAATGCCTGGGATGTAACCGCCGTTCTTTTTCATATTATCAGCCATCTGCTGTGGATTCATCTGTACGAAAGTATAGAAGAATGTGAAACCGAAGATCATCACGACATACAGCAGCATACCCAGAGGTTTGTGTGTAGTCAGGTTCTGTCCGATCCACTGTGCCCAGAGGCGATCTGCCCAGAAGTTGGCGATGATCGTTGGGAACATCAACAGCGATGATGCAAAGATGACAGGGATAACACCTGCTGCATTAATTTTCAGCGGGATATGTGTATTCTGTCCACCGTACATTTTGTTACCTACGACACGTTTAGCGTACTGTACCGGAATTTTCCGAATCGCCTGCTGAATGTAAATGACCCCTATGATGATCAACACAATAACAATTGCGATGATAACACCTTTAAGAATATTCATAAACAGTTGGTCAGGTTGAATGAAGTCAGATTCGATCGTTTGTTTGATAATGTTAGGCACCGTAGATAGGATACCCGCAAAGATCAAGATCGAAATCCCGTTTCCTATGCCCTTCTCGGTGATCTGCTCACCAAGCCACATCAGGAATGAAGTACCAGCCGTAAGTACAATCGCGATCAAGATATAATCTGCAAATGTAGCGTTAGGCACCATCTCTGTATTGTACAAGCGGTTGAATCCGATCGACGTACCAAACGCTTGAATCAATGCCAGCCCGATGGTTAAATAACGGGTCAACTGTGCAGATTTCTTCTTACCTTGTTCACCTTGCTTTGCCCACTCCGCTAATTTAGGAATAACGTCCATGGAAAGCAACTGTACTATGATAGACGCAGTGATGTAAGGCACGATCCCGAGCGCAAATATCGAGAACTGGAAGAGCGCTCCACCCGAGAACGTATTGAGAAGTCCAAAAACTTCTTTACCCGCAGAATTTGTCGCTTCGAACACATCTTTGTTAACTCCCGGCACGGGGACAAAGGAGCCGATGCGGTAAATGATCAGTACAAAAAGGGTAAATAATACCCTTTTGCGCAGATCTTCAACCCGCCAGATATTCTTTAGGGTCTTGAACATTAAATCACCTCAGTTGTACCGCCGGCAGCTTCAATTTTCTCAATAGCAGATTGAGAAAACTTGTTAGCTTTAACAGTCAGCTTCACAGTGACATCACCGTTACCCAGGATTTTGATTCCGGATTTAGCGTTTTTAACTACGCCATTCGTCATCAAGAATTCTGGAGTTACTTCAGTACCCGCAGCAAAACTGTTCAGGTCTTCAGTATTCACAACTGCATATTCTTTGCGAGTTGGGTTTACAAAACCACGTTTTGGCAAGCGACGATACAATGGATTTTGTCCACCTTCGAAGCCTGGACGAACTCCACCGCCAGAACGAGAATTTTGTCCTTTGTGACCGCGACCTGATGTTTTACCTGTACCACTACTTGGACCGCGACCAAGACGTTTACGTTCTTTGCGGGATCCAGGAGATGGTGAAAGCTCATGTAACTTCATCGTTCGTTGCACCTCCTTAAAGATTTGTGGGATTAACCCGTTATTAAGCTTCTACTTCTTTAACAGCAACCAAGTGGCTTACTTTGTTAATCATACCACGAATGGCAGGATTATCGTTTTGTACCACTTTGCTATTGATTTTGCGCAAACCCAATGTTTTCACAGTTGTTCTTTGCGTCTCCGGACGTCCGATCAAGCTGCGGACGAGGGTAATTTCTAATTTAGCCATGAGAATTCCCTCCTTAACCCAGAAGCTCTTCGACGGATTTTCCGCGCAGTTTAGCCACGTCTTCAGCACGCTTCAAACGGGACAAACCTTCCAAAGTCGCATTGACCATGTTCATGGAATTCGAAGAACCCAGAGATTTTGTCAAAATGTCACCTACACCAGCAAGTTCGAGAACCGCACGTACAGGACCACCAGCGATAACACCAGTACCTTCAGATGCTGGTTTCAACAGCACGCGTCCTGCGCCGAACTTACCTGTTACCAAGTGAGGAATCGATGTTCCTACGAGTGGAACGTGTACAAGGTTTTTCTTAGCGTCTTCAATACCTTTGCGAATTGCATCAGGTACTTCGCCCGCTTTACCGATACCAGCTCCAACCCAGCCGTTGCCGTCGCCGACTACAACCAGTGCGCTAAAGCTGAAACGGCGTCCGCCTTTTACTACTTTAGCTACGCGATTAATATTTACAACTCTTTCAGTCAGTTCCAAAGTATTCGGATCTACACGCAAGTCGTTAACCTCCTTTTGAAAAATATCTTAAAACTCAAGTCCTGCTTCACGAGCCGCTTCAGCCAATGCTGCGATACGACCATGGTACAGATAACCGCTACGATCAAATACGATGTTGGAAACACCTTTATCTTTAGCACGTTTAGCAACGAGTTCGCCAACTTTACGAGCTGATTCAACGGATGCACCATTTTTGATGTCAGTGCTCAATTCTTTGTCTACAGTAGACGCAGAAGCGATTGTTACACCAGCAACATCATCGATGATTTGAGCATACATATGTTTACCAGAACGGAATACGTTCAAACGAGGACGTGCTGCCGTTCCTTGGATTTTCTTACGAACACGAAGGTGTCTTTTCAGACGAGCCTTATTTTTATCTGGTTTCGTAATCATCTCAAAGATTCACTCCTTTCAGGTTACCTCGCTGGCTTCAAAGCAGAAGCCACGGGGTATATTAGAAACACACGAAGCAAGCAAGCCGAAAGCCGCGCAAAGGCGGTAAGAGAAATCTTATTTCTTCTTACCGGCTTTACCTTCCTTACGGATGATACGCTCGCCTTCATATTTAATACCTT
The DNA here is from genome assembly GCF_030816325.1 of Paenibacillus sp. W4I10. NCBI lineage: Bacteria > Bacillati > Bacillota > Bacilli > Caryophanales > Paenibacillaceae > Paenibacillus > Paenibacillus sp. W4I10. The sequence goes on along the minus strand of NZ_JAUSXX010000001.1, from coordinate 6,016,386 downwards.
TACCTTTGTACGGCTCAGGTTCACGTACGGAACGGATTTTAGCAGCGTAAGCACCTACACGCTCTTTGTCAATTCCGCGAACGATGATTTTTGTATTCGAAGGTACTTCGAATTCAATTCCCGCTTCCGGTGTAATTTCAACCGGGTGAGAGTAACCAACGTTTAGAACGATTTTATCTCCGGATTTGCTTGCACGATATCCGACCCCAACCAATTCCAGAGATTTCGCGAATCCTTCAGTAACGCCGCTCACCATATTGTTTACAACGCTACGCGTTGTGCCGTGCAAAGAACGGTGAGTTTTGTTATCGGAAGGACGCACAACTGTGATTTCGTTATTTTCAACTGTAACCTTCATGTCTTTATGAAGCTCACGAGTCAAAGTTCCTTTTGGTCCTTTTACCGTAATAACGGTGTTGTCCAGGGTGATGTCTACACCACTTGGTACTGTGATTGGTTTGCGACCAATACGAGACATATGTTGCACCTCCTATCTTGTGACGTTATATTACCAAACGTAGCAAACGACTTCTCCGCCGGATTTCGATTGACGAGCTTCTTTGTCCGTCATGATACCTTTAGATGTCGAGATGATCGCGATTCCCAGGCCACCAAGTACACGAGGTACTTCGTTGCTTTTCGTGTAAACACGAAGACCAGGTTTACTGATTCTTTTCAGACCAGTGATAACGCGCTCGTTATTTTGACCGTATTTCAGGAAAACACGGATAATCCCTTGTTTGTTATCATCGATAACTTCAGCGTCACGGATGAAACCTTCACGCTTCAGGATATCGGCGATTTGTTTTTTCATTGTCGAAGCAGGCATTTCTACCGTTTCGTGACGAACAGTGTTCGCGTTACGAATACGAGTAAGCATATCTGCAATTGGATCAGACATAGTCATTGTGAGTTAACCTCCTTCCCGTTCAGGACTTTTTACCAGCTTGCTTTTTTCACGCCAGGGATCTGGCCTTTATAAGCTAATTCACGGAAACAAATTCTGCAAATTTTGAACTTTTGCAGGACCGAATGTGGACGTCCGCAACGCTCACAGCGTGTATATGCACGTACTTTAAACTTAGGTGTACGTTGTTGTTTAACTTTCATCGAAGTTTTTGCCACTTAGCCTGACACCTCCTAAATAATTTCGGAGAAAAGGGAGTCTTTCCAGACACCCGGAAACGTTATGCCAACATTACTTAACGAAAGGCATTCCCATTTGCGTGAGCAATTCGCGGGACTCTTCGTCTGTTTTCGCCGTTGTTACGATGACAATATCCATACCGCGGACTTTATCAACTTTATCATACTCGATCTCTGGGAAGATCAGTTGTTCTTTCAGACCCAGTGTGTAGTTACCACGTCCGTCGAAAGCTTTGCTCGATACACCGCGGAAGTCGCGGACACGAGGAAGCGTAACGTTGAACAGTTTATCGAGGAAGAAGTACATACGCTCGCCGCGCAATGTTACTTTAACACCGATAGGCATATTCTCACGCAGTTTGAATCCTGCGATAGATTTTTTAGCACGAGTGATTACAGGTTTTTGACCTGCGATCAGTTGTAAATCGCTTACTGCGGAATCCAACACTTTGGAGTTTTGGACAGCGTCGCCCACACCCATGTTGATAACGATTTTCTCGATTTTCGGCACTTGCATTACCGTTGTATAGTTAAACTTCTGCATCAAAGCAGGAGCGATTTCTTGCAGGTAACGTTCTTTCATTCTTGATGCCATGAATCATAGCCCTCCTTTCTCATTCGGTTCAATTAGTCGATAATTTCTCCGGAACGTTTAGCAACGCGCACTTTCTTTCCGTTATCCAAAACTTTGTAACCTACACGGGTTACTTTTCCGCTCTTCGGATCGATGTGCATTACGTTGGAAACGTGAATCGGAGCTTCCTTCTCGATAATGCCGCCTTGCGGATTTTGCTGGTTAGGCTTCTGGTGTTTTTTCACCATGTTAACACCTTCCACAAGGACGCGGTTCTCACGAGGATAAGCAGCGATGACACGGCCTTTTTTACCTTTGTCTTTACCGCTGATCACCATAACCGTATCTTCCTTCTTAACGTGAAGTTTGTTGTTATGGGATTCCAGAACTTTTTTCACTCTTGGCATTTCGTACACCTCCTGTTTCTAACATCACGAGATTAAGCTTTAGATAACTTCTGGAGCCAAGGAAACGATTTTCATGAAGTCTTTATCGCGAAGTTCGCGAGCAACTGGTCCGAAAATACGTGTTCCACGTGGGCTTCTGTCGTCTTTTACAACAACCGCTGCATTTTCATCAAAACCGATGTAGGAACCGTCTTTACGACGTACAGAACGTTTCGTACGAACGACAACCGCTCTAACTACATCACCTTTTTTGACAACGCCGCCTGGTGTTGCTTGTTTAACAGAACAAACGATCAGATCACCGATTTGAGCTGTACGACGTCCCGTACCGCCGAGTACGCGGATACACATCAGTTCCTTCGCACCGGAGTTGTCAGCCACAGTCAAACGTGTAAATGGTTGAATCATTTAGTATTCCTCCTTTCAGCAGTGCTGCTGAGCATTAGATGATAACCGCTTTTTCTACGATTTCAGTAAGTCTCCAGCGTTTATCTTTCGAAAGCGGACGAGTCTCCATGATTTTCACCGTGTCACCGATTTTCGCAGTGTTTTCTTCGTCATGTGCTTTGAATTTTTTAGTAACCTTAATGCGTTTATGGTACAAGTTGTGTTTTTTGTAAGTTTCTACAGCAACAACAATTGTTTTGTCCATTTTATCGCTGACCACTTTACCAGTTTGCACTTTACGTGCGTTACGTTCTTCGCTCATTGTTGGCCTCCTTCCTGATTACGGACGGATTGTCCATCCTATCCCTAATTAACCGATTCCCAATTCTCTCTCACGGATAATGGTTTTAGCACGAGCTATTTCTTTCCGCACATCACGGATGCGAGTCGGGTTATCCAGCTGACCGGTAGCTAATTGAAAGCGGAGGTTAAAGAGTTCTTCTTTAAATCCGGCAATCTTTTGCTCGATTTCAGCAGAGGTTAGGTTGCGAAATTCACTAGCTTTCATTTGCTTCACCACCCAATTCTTCACGTTTCACGAACTTCGTTTTGATTGGCAGTTTGTGAGCGGCAAGACGCATTGCTTCGCGTGCAATTTCCTCCGGTACACCAGCAAGTTCAAACATGATCTTACCTGGTTTCACTACTGCAACCCATTTTTCTACGTTACCTTTACCGCTACCCATCCGAACCTCGAGAGGCTTTTGAGTGATTGGTTTGTCTGGGAAAATTTTGATCCAAACTTTACCACCACGTTTGATGTAACGAGTCATCGCAATACGAGCCGCTTCGATCTGACGGTTCGTAATCCAAGCCGGTTCCGTAGCTTGCAGACCGTATTCGCCAAAGTTCAGAGTCGTTCCGCCTTTAGCTTGGCCTTTCATATGTCCACGTTGTTGCTTACGGTGTTTTACACGTTTTGGTACCAACATGATTAGTTGCCTCCTTCCTTAGCAGCTTGTTTCTTAGCCGTAGGAAGAACCTCTCCACGATAGATCCATACTTTTACGCCGATACGTCCGTAAGTAGTATGAGCCTCTGCTGTACCATAGTCAATGTCAGCACGCAGTGTGTGCAGTGGAACAGTTCCTTCGCTGTAGCCTTCAGAACGTGCGATCTCAGCACCGCCAAGACGTCCGCCTACTTGAGTTTTGATACCTTTAGCACCGGAGCGCATAGTTCTTTGAATTGCTTGTTTCAGAGCACGACGGAAAGAAACACGACGTTCCAATTGTTGTGCAATGCTTTCAGCTACAAGAACAGCGTCCAAGTCTTGGTTCTTAATTTCAGAAATGTTGATGTGTACTTTTTTACCGCCAGCAATTTTCGTAATTTGGTTACGAAGATTTTCAACTTCCGAACCACCCTTACCAATAACCATACCTGGTTTAGCAGTGTGAATCGTTACGTTTACGCGGTTAGCCGCTCTCTCAATTTCTACACGAGATAAAGCGGAGTCTTTCAATTTATTTTTCAGGAATTCACGAATTCTCACGTCTTCCATCAAAAGATCACCGAAGTCTTTGCCTGCATACCACTTAGATTCCCAGTCACGGATAATTCCGACACGGAGTCCGACTGGATTTACCTTTTGGCCCACACATTTCCCCTCCTTCTACTTCTCAGATACCACCAAAGTAATGTGGCTAGTACGTTTGTTAATACGACTTGCACGTCCCATTGCACGAGGGCGGAAACGTTTCATTGTCGGTCCTTGGTTCACGTAAGCTTGCGAGATAACCAAGTTGTTAACATCCAAAGAATAGTTATGTTCCGCATTCGCAATAGCGGAGTTAAGCAACTTCTCAACGATTGGAGAAGCGGATTTCGGAGTGTGACGGAGAATGGCAACCGCCTCACCTACTTGCTTGCCGCGAATCAAGTCAACAACGAGTTGAACTTTACGAGGAGCAATCCGGATAAACTTAGCATGTGCTTTTGCTTCCATTGTGTAACCTCCTCTCAAACATTAAAGATGTTCATTTATCTTCTTGTTTTCTTATCATCATCAGTATGGCCTTTGTACGTACGGGTTGGAGCGAACTCACCCAGTTTGTGTCCGACCATGTCCTCAGTTACATACACTGGCACGTGTTTACGACCATCGTAAACGCCAAATGTGTGTCCGATGAATTGTGGGAAAATTGTAGAACGACGGGACCAGGTTTTGATTACGTTCTTCTTACCTGAAGCTTCCATCTCTTCTACCTTTTTGAGCATGTAGCCATCAATAAATGGCCCTTTTTTCAAACTGCGACCCATGTGGAGATCCTCCCTTCAAACGTAGCTATTATGCATCCGCAGATGCCTCACGAAGTTATGCACAATGTGTATTACTTCGTGCGGCGGCGAATGATGTATTTATCAGAAGCTTTATTTTTCTTACGCGTTTTGTAACCAAGAGTAGGTTTACCCCATGGTGACATTGGCGATTTACGTCCGATTGGAGCACGACCTTCACCACCACCGTGTGGGTGATCGTTAGGGTTCATTACTACACCACGAACCTCAGGACGTTTACCCAACCAACGGCTACGACCGGCTTTACCGATTTTGATGAGCTCGTGGTCTTGGTTACCAACAGATCCGATTGTCGCGCGGCAAACTTTCAAAATACGACGAACTTCTCCGGAAGAGAGACGAACGGAAACGTATTTTTCTTCTTTACCAAGCAATTGAGCTTCTGTACCAGCAGCACGAACCAATTGTCCGCCTTTACCTGGTTTCAACTCGATGTTGTGGATAACGGTACCTACTGGAATGTTTTCGAGTGGCAGTGCGTTACCGATTTTGATATCTGATTCAGGTCCGGAGAATACTTGATCTCCAACTTTCAAACCTTTAGGAGCGATGATATAACGTTTTTCACCATCAGCATAGTGAATCAGAGCGATGTTGGATGTACGGTTCGGGTCATACTCAATCGTAGCAACGCGGCCCGGTATTCCATCTTTAGTACGTTTGAAGTCAATGATACGGTATTTACGTTTGTGTCCACCACCATGGTGACGAACTGTAATTTTACCTTGGTTGTTGCGGCCTGCTTGTTTGCTCAACGGGGCCAACAACGATTTCTCCGGCTGATTTGTGGTGATTTCCTCAAATGTAGAAACGGACATGTTCCGTCTTGCCGGGGATGTTGGTTTATACTTTTTGATTGGCACTGGGTTTCCCTCCTTACTTCAAAAATTCAATTATACAGTTTCAAAGAACTCAAGCGTTTTGCTGTCTTTTGTCAGCGTTACAAACGCTTTTTTCCATTCGCTAGTATATCCGGAATAACGTCCGTACCGTTTCGGCTTAGCTGGAACACGAAGCGTGTTCACGTTTTTCACTTTTACATTGAAAATAGCTTCTACTGCCTTTTTGATCTCGGTTTTGTTTGCACGGATATCGACTTCAAATACATATTTCAAGTCGTTCATCATGTCAGCAGTACGTTCCGTAATAATCGGACGTTTTACAATATCACGAGGATCCTTCATTACGCGAGCACCTCCTCTACCTTCTGAACTGCTTCTTTCGTAATGATCAATTTGTCGTGCGAAAGCACGTCAAGAACATTAATGCCGTCAGCAGCTACGAATTTCACGCCTGGAATATTCCGTGCGGAAAGAGCTACATTATCATCATAGCTAGGAGCTACGATCAAAGCTTTACGTCCCACTTTGAGGTTACTCAAGATGGCTGCGAATTCTTTAGTTTTAGGTGTGCTCAATGTGAGAGCGTCCAAAACGATAATGTCATTGTCAAGCACTTTGGATGAAAGGGCTGATTTGATCGCCAAGCGGCGAACTTTCTTAGGCAGTTTGTACGCATAGCTCCGTGGTGTTGGACCAAATACGATACCGCCGCCTTTCCATTGTGGTGAACGAATTGAACCTTGACGAGCGCGACCTGTACCTTTTTGTTTCCAAGGCTTACGTCCACCGCCACGTACTTCAGAACGTCCTTTTACTTTGTGGGTACCTTGACGAAGGGAAGCGCGTTGCATAAGAACTGCATCGTACAGAACGTGTTGGTTCGGCTCAATTCCGAAAACCGCATCGTTCAATTCAACTTCGCCTACCTGGCTACCATCTACATTGTAAACTGATACTTTTGGCATTTTGTGTTCCTCCTTTCTTCAGTGGTTATTTTTTCACCGTTTCTTTAACTTTAATGAGACTGTTTTTCGGTCCAGGAATGGAACCTTTCACGAGCAACACGTTACGCTCAGCGTCCACTTTAACTACTTCAAGACGTTGGATTGTAACAGTATCATGTCCCATGTGTCCTGGCAGGCGTTTGCCTTTAGGAACGCGGTTAGCTTGGATCGAACCCATTGAACCAGGGCCACGGTGGTAACGCGAACCGTGTGACATAGGTCCAGTGCTTTGTCCCCAACGTTTGATAACGCCGGCAAAACCTTTACCTTTAGATACACCCGTTACGTCAACGAATTCGCCTTCAGCGAAAATGTCAGCTTTCAGTTCTTGGCCAACTTCATATTCTGCGATGTTGATACCGCGAACTTCACGAACGTAGCGCTTAGGGGCAGTGTTCGCTTTTTTAGCGTGACCTGCTTCTGGCTTGTTAGCATTTTTCTCTTTCTTATCGGAGTAACCGATTTGAATTGCTTCGTAGCCATCGTTCTCAATGTCTTTCTTTTGCAAAACAACACAAGGGCCTGCTTCGATAACCGTTACTGGAACTACGTTACCTTCAGGAGTAAATACTTGAGTCATTCCGAGTTTTTTTCCTAAGATTGCTTTCATGTTGACACCTCTTTTCCTCTATACATGGTCTTTGTTGTAGCTATATTACAATTTAATTTCGATATCTACACCGGACGGCAGATCCAAGCGCATCAAGGCATCCACAGTTTGTGGAGTCGGGTTAACGATGTCGATCAAACGTTTATGTGTACGTTGTTCGAATTGTTCCCGAGAATCCTTGTACTTGTGCACCGCACGAAGAATAGTAATGATTTGTTTTTCAGTAGGAAGCGGAATCGGACCGGATACACCAGCACCCGAACGTTTTGCTGTTTCAACAATTTTCTCCGCGGATTGATCAAGAATTCTGTGGTCGTAAGCTTTCAAACGAATACGAATTTTTTGCTTTGCCATTTTAGTCCCTCCTTCTATCGCCCAATTTTTTATCGGACATACTCCGTGAAAATTTTCTAGCCACTCTCCCATGGCAAAGGGGCCGGGTGTGCCAGTAACCTCTCACATCATCGCAACGTCACAGAACAACATTCATTATTATATAGAAAAGATAGGCGTATTGCAAGCATATTTAAGAAAAACATTTAAACTTATCTTTTCTGATGAAATGACTTCGTTTATTGCAGTGTTATTCTTCAATATCCAGGCTGCCTTGCCAATCCTTCTAAACTCGTAAATGATGTTCATTTCGTATGACGCAGGTTCCGAAACTTTAAACATAATAAAAGAGTTCTCTATCCGATGTCGGATAAAGAACTCTTCCGAAGCTTCGTTACAATACAATGTTACTCGTTCCAGTACACTGTTGCATATGCTTTATTCAGCGTTAAGCCGAATTATTTTTGGATAGATGCTACGGAACCGGCACCTACTGTACGTCCGCCTTCACGAATGGAGAATTTAGTTCCTTCTTCAATCGCGATTGGGGAGATCAGGGAAACAGTAACAGTGATGTTATCACCAGGCATTACCATTTCAGTACCTTCAGGCAAGTTGATGATGCCTGTTACGTCAGTTGTACGGAAGTAGAACTGTGGACGGTAACCAGTGAAGAATGGTTTGTGACGTCCGCCCTCTTCTTTAGTCAGAACGTAGATTTGAGCTGTGAATTCTGTGTGAGGCTTAACAGAACCCGGTTTAGCCAAAACTTGGCCACGCTCGATGTTGTTACGGTCAACACCACGAAGAAGTGCTCCGATGTTGTCACCAGCTTGAGCGGAATCCAGCAATTTGCGGAACATCTCAACGCCTGTTACAACAGATTTTTTAGTTTCTTCAGTGATACCAACGATTTCGATCTCTTCGCCGACTTTAACAGTACCACGCTCTACACGGCCAGTAGCAACAGTACCACGACCAGTGATGGAGAATACGTCCTCGACAGGCATCAAGAAAGGCTTGTCAGTTTGACGCTCAGGCAGTGGGATGTAAGTGTCGATCTCTTTGAACATCTCAACGATTTTTTGAGCCCATTCGCCATCTGGGTTTGCCAGTGCTTCACGAGCGGATCCACGAGTGATTGGAGTATCGTCACCTGGGAACTCATATTCGTTAAGAAGGTCGCGAACTTCCATCTCAACCAATTCCAACAACTCTTCGTCTTCAACCATGTCACATTTGTTCAAGAATACAACAATGTAAGGTACGCCTACTTGACGGGAGAGCAAGATGTGCTCACGAGTTTGTGGCATTGGACCGTCAGCTGCGGATACTACCAAGATAGCTCCGTCCATTTGTGCCGCGCCAGTGATCATGTTTTTAACATAGTCGGCGTGACCTGGGCAGTCTACGTGAGCGTAGTGACGAGTGTCAGTTTCGTACTCAACGTGTGCTGTGGAGATAGTGATACCGCGCTCGCGCTCTTCTGGCGCTTTGTCGATTTGGTCGAATGCTACAGCAGCACCACCGTAAGTTTTGGACAATACAGTTGTGATTGCAGCAGTCAGAGTTGTTTTACCGTGATCGACGTGACCGATAGTACCGATGTTAACGTGGGGTTTATTACGTTCGTATTTAGCCTTTGCCATTTGAACGTGGCCTCCTTAAAATTATAATTTTATGTTTTCACTGAATGAAGTGCTCCGAATTGAATTCTTATGCACTTGCATCCAGTGTGAGAAAACTACTCGGTGCCTTTTGTTTTGGCAACGATTTCTTCAGCGATGCTCTTAGGAACTTCTTCATAGTGAGAGAGTTCCATGGAGAATACGCCGCGTCCTTGAGTACCGGAACGAAGAGTTGTAGAGTAACCAAACATTTCAGACAGAGGTACCTTAGCACGGATGATTTGAGCTCCACTACGGGAATCCATACCTTCGATGCGGCCACGACGGGAGTTCAACATACCCATTACGTCACCCATGTACTCTTCTGGAACAGTTACTTCTACTTTCATGATAGGCTCAAGCAGAACTGGTTTACACTTGTCTTTAGCCGCTTTAAGCGCCATAGATCCGGCAATTTTAAATGCCATCTCATTGGAATCGACATCATGGTAAGATCCGTCTACGATTGTAGCCTTAACGTCAACAAGCGGGAAGCCTGCAATAACGCCGTTTTTCATTTGCTCTTCAATCCCTGACAGTGCAGGTTGAATGTATTCTCTTGGTACGGAACCACCGACAACCTTACTTTCGAACTGGCTGCCTGTACCCGGCTCGAGAGGTTCGAATTCAACCCATACGTGACCGTATTGACCACGACCACCGGATTGACGTACGAATTTACCTTCAACGCGCGCTGGAGCACGGAATGTTTCACGGTAAGCTACTTGTGGTTTACCCACAGTAGTTTCAACCTTGAACTCACGACGCATACGGTCGATGATGATATCAAGGTGAAGCTCACCCATACCTGCCAAGATTGTTTGACCTGTTTCTTCGTCAGTATGAGCACGAAGAGTTGGATCCTCTTCAGTCAACTTACCGAGAGCAACACCCATTTTATCTTGGTCAGCTTTGGTTTTAGGTTCAACGGCGATTTCGATAACCGGATCAGGGAAGTTCATTGACTCCAGGATAACCGGATTTTTCTCATCACATAGTGTATCACCTGTACCCGTATCTTTCAAACCTACGGCAGCTGCAATATCACCGGAGTAAACTTCAGTGATCTCTTGACGGCTGTTCGCATGCATTTGAAGGATACGACCGATACGCTCACGTTTGTTTTTAGTGGCATTCAATACATATGAACCGGATTGAAGAACACCGGAGTATACGCGGAAGAATGTCAATTTACCTACGTAAGGGTCAGTCATGATTTTGAATGCCAATGCGGAGAATGGCTCTTCATCAGAGGACTTACGAACTGCTTCAGTTCCATCTTCAAGATGACCAGTAATTGATGGTACATCTGTTGGAGCTGGCAAGTAGTCGATAACAGCATCCAACATCAGTTGAACACCTTTGTTACGGTATGAGGATCCACAGATAACTGGGAAGATCTTAACATCTACAACACCTTTACGGAGTACGGATTTGATCTCATCAATTGTGATCTCTTCGCCTTCCAGGTATTTCATTGTCAAATCTTCGTCCAGTTCAGCAACGCGCTCAATCAACTCGTTGCGAAGTTCTTCAACTTGATCTGCAAATTCTGCAGGAATGTCGGTTTCTTCGATATCTTGACCAAGATCATCTTTGTACATATGAGCTCTTTGTGCAACGATATCGATGATACCTTTGAAATCATTTTCAGCGCCGATTGGAAGTTGAATCGCAACAGCGTTCGCTTGAAGGCGATCACGCATGTCAGATACAACGTTCAGGAAGTCAGCACCGATGATATCCATTTTGTTTACATATGCGATACGAGGTACGCCGTACTTGTCAGCCTGTCTCCATACGGTTTCGGACTGAGGCTCAACGCCTTCTTTCGCACTGAATACACCAACTGCTCCGTCCAATACACGAAGGGAACGTTCAACTTCAACAGTGAAGTCAACGTGTCCCGGGGTATCAATAATATTAACGCGGTGGCCTTTCCAAGCAGCGGTAGTCGCAGCGGAAGTAATCGTAATTCCGCGCTCCTGTTCCTGTTCCATCCAGTCCATAGTCGCAGCGCCTTCGTGTACTTCACCGATTTTGTGCGTACGTCCTGTGTAGAACAAGATCCGCTCAGTTGTCGTGGTTTTACCCGCATCAATATGAGCCATGATCCCGATATTACGTGTATTTTTCAAGGAGAACTCTCTAGCCATGAAATGGGTCTCCCTTCAAAATTGAAGTTTTTTATTGTGAACTGAATCCTACCAACGGTAGTGAGCAAACGCTTTGTTCGCTTCAGCCATTTTGTGCGTATCTTCACGTTTTTTAACGGAAGCGCCTGTGTTGTTGGAAGCGTCGATGATCTCAGCCGCCAAACGCTCTTCCATTGTTTTCTCACCGCGGTTGCGGGAGTAGTTCACGAGCCAACGTAGTCCCAGAGCAGTACGTCTCTCTGGTTTTACCTCGATTGGTACTTGGTAGTTGGCACCGCCGACACGGCGAGCTTTAACTTCCAGGACTGGCATGATATTCTTGATTGCTGCTTCAAATACTTCCATCGGGTCATTACCCGTACGTTCTTGAATCAACTTGAACGCATTATACAGAATGCTTTGAGCAACACCGCGTTTTCCGTCGAGCATGATGCGATTGATCAAACGAGTAACCAACTTGCTGTTGTATACCGGATCTGGCAACACGTCTCTTTTCGTAACTGGACCTTTGCGTGGCATGGATATCCCCCTTTCTTTCTTGTTCAGCAGACCCTGTACCTTCCAGACCTAAGCCAGAAGGCTTTCAGGTTCTCTGCTTATAATGGTTTAGGCTTTTTTAGCTTTTGGACGTTTTGCACCGTATTTCGAACGAGCTTGCATACGGTTGTTTACGCCTGCAGTATCGAGAGCTCCACGAACGATGTGATAACGAACTCCTGCAAGGTCTTTAACTTTACCTCCGCGGATCAATACCACACTGTGCTCTTGAAGGTTATGTCCGATTCCCGGGATATAAGCAGTTACCTCGAGACGGTTCGTCAAACGAACACGAGCATACTTACGAAGTGCAGAGTTTGGTTTACGTGGAGTCATTGTACCTACACGAGTGCAGACACCACGTTTTTGTGGGGCACTGATGTTAGTAGATTCACGTTTCAAAGCGTTGAATCCTTTTTGCAAAGCTGGAGATTTTGACTTCTCAACTTTTGCTTGACGTCCTTTACGAACCAGTTGATTAATAGTTGGCATGTGATTGCCACCCCCTTCCTCAAATATTCATGTTTCTTTATAAACCTCTTTTCGCTAAGTCCACAGACCCAGGCGGTTCATAAAAAGACAAATGAAAAGTTTTTGCCTTAGAGAATCCCTAAAAGTTCTCGGACAAAAACGTTCCTTACACTATCATTTTACGACAGCAGCCATAGCTGCTCCCACTCCAATCCCGCAAGCTTTGCCGAGATTTTTCATTGTATCCACTTTCGTGTACTTCACATTGTGTTGTTCACACAAAGCAATGATTTTGGAAGTGAGCTGCGGATCACTATCTTCTGCGACATAGACTTCAGAAGCCATACCTGTCTGCACCATCCGCATGGTCTGTTTGGTACCTATTTTGACATGAGCATCTTGCAAGGCTTTTTCATTAGACATTGTGCATTCCTCCGAATAGAACCATGTACAATCAGCTGCCCACGCACCTTTGATATATTAGCATCTAGCGCAAGCATTGTCAATGCTAATCCTAAAACATTTTTTAAAAGTTTACGCACATCAGGATTCGTCCGCCTGCATTATACAAGCGTCCGCCCCCTGACGTACAAAACTTTCATTCCCCTCTAAATGAGGAGGGATCTATTTAATCAACCGAAACTGGCTCAAGTTCTTCTACTGAAGATTGGCCATCTTCTGGCTCAGCAAATTTGATGCTGCGGTAACGGTGCATACCTGTACCTGCAGGAATCAATTTACCGATGATTACATTTTCCTTCAGACCGAGCAACTGATCGACTTTACCTTTGATCGCTGCATCTGTCAGTACACGTGTAGTTTCTTGGAACGAAGCCGCCGAGAGGAAGGAGTCTGTTTCCAGGGATGCTTTCGTAATACCAAGCAGGATTGGTTTAGCAACCGCTGGCTCTTTATCACTAAGAATCGCAATTTTGTTAGCTCTTTCGTACTCATGCGTATCTACGAACGATCCTGGCAACAGCGTTGTATCACCTGCATCTACGATGCGGATTTTACGCAGCATTTGACGGATCATAACTTCAACGTGCTTGTCATTGATTTCTACGCCTTGGTTACGGTATACGCGCTGTACTTCCTGCAAAATGTAGTTTTGTACGCCACGTACGCCTTTAATGCGCAGCATTTCTTTCGGATCGATGGAACCGTCTGTCAACTCGTCACCCGCTTCAATTTCCATGCCTTCGCTTACGCGCACACGGGAACCGTAGGTAACAGAGTATACTTTGGACTCCGCTTCACCTTGAATTTCGATTTCACGACGATCTTTCGCTTCGCGAATCTCTTTAACCACACCATCAATCTCACTGATCGTTGCTTGACCCTTAGGATTACGAGCTTCAAACAACTCTTGGATACGCGGCAAACCTTGCGTAATATCGTCTCCGGCTACACCGCCGGTGTGGAACGTACGCATTGTAAGCTGTGTTCCTGGCTCACCAATGGATTGTGCTGCAATAATACCAACTGCTTCACCAATCTCCACGTGTTTACCTGTCGCAAGGTTACGACCATAACACTTCTTGCAGACACCGTGACTTGCACGGCAGCTGAGTACGGAGCGGATTTGCAATTTGGTGATTCCCGCTTTGATGATCGCTTCTGCTTTATCGGAGTCAATCAATTCATTGCGACCTGCAATGATTTCTTTTGTTTCCGGATGACGAACTGTCTCGAAGCAGTATCTGCCTTCAATACGGTCGTAGAGATCTTCGATAACCTCTTTACCATCCTGGATACGACTTACCGTAAAGCCTTTATCTGTACCACAATCATCATCACGCACGATTACGTCTTGGGCTACGTCTACGAGACGACGAGTCAGGTAACCTGAATCGGCTGTACGCAGGGCTGTATCCGCCAAACCTTTACGCGCTCCGTGAGTGGAGATAAAGTACTCGAGTACCGTCAGACCTTCACGGAAGTTCGATTTGATTGGGAGTTCGATAATTCGACCGGATGGGTTGGCCATCAGACCACGCATACCGCCCAATTGGGTGATTTGCGATTTGTTACCCCGTGCTTTGGAGTCTACCATCATCATGATCGAGTTGTAACGATCCATGGACTTCATCAGAATCTCAGTGATGTCATCTTTGGATTTTGACCAGATATCAATGATACGGTCATAGCGCTCTTCATTCGTAATCAGACCACGACGGTATTGATTCGTAACGATTTGTGCTTTTTCCTCAGACTGTCTAAGAATTTCAAACTTCTCAGGCGGAACGATAACATCAGATACCGCAACCGTAATACCGGCACGTGTAGAGTATGTGAATCCAAGTTGTTTGATTTTATCCAAAATAACGGCTGTTTCCGTTGTGTGATAAATTTCAAAACAACGTGCAATGATGGAGCCGAGGTATTCTTTACCGACACCGCCAGCCAGAGGAGCATTCATAATAGCTTCTCTGAGATCAGCACCTTTTTCATATACAAATGAGTGATCTGCAGTACCTTGGTATAGGTTAGCACGAGTCGCATCATTGATATAAGGGAAGCTTGCCGGGAAAATTTCATTGAAGATAATTTTACCGATAGTTGTCAGCAACATTCCTTCTTGCTGTTCTTCCGTGAAGCTTGTTTTACCAAGCGCCTTAACCGGAATAGCTACACGCGCATGCAGACCAGCAGTACCACGTTGGTATGCTGATACAGCTTCGTTAACTGTACGCAAGATCATACCTGTTCCCTTTTCTTCCTTGTTGTCCATAGTGAGGTAATAAGAACCAAGCACCATATCCTGGGAAGGAGTAACAACCGGTTTACCGTCTTTCGGGTTCAAAATGTTACCAGATGCAAGCATCAGGATGCGTGCTTCCGCTTGAGCTTCAGCTGACAACGGAACGTGCACGGCCATTTGGTCACCGTCAAAGTCGGCATTGTATGCCGTACATACGAGCGGGTGAAGACGAATTGCTTTACCTTCAACGAGAATCGGCTCAAATGCTTGAATACCGAGTCTGTGAAGCGTAGGGGCACGGTTCAACAGAACCGGATGCTCCTTGATTACTTCTTCAAGAACATCCCATACTTCAGGACTTACACGCTCAACTTTACGTTTCGCGCTCTTGATGTTGTGGGCAAGCCCTTTATTTACAAGCTCTTTCATAACAAAAGGCTTGAACAATTCAAGTGCCATATCTTTTGGCAGACCACACTGATACATTTTCAGGTAAGGTCCAACAACGATAACGGAACGACCAGAATAGTCAACCCGTTTACCGAGCAAGTTCTGACGGAAACGTCCTTGTTTACCTTTCAGCATGTGGCTGAGAGATTTCAATGGACGGTTACCAGGACCCGTTACCGGGCGTCCACGACGACCATTATCGATCAATGCGTCAACAGCTTCCTGCAACATCCGTTTTTCATTTTGCACGATAATATCTGGCGCGCCCAGATCAAGCAGACGTTTCAGACGGTTGTTCCGGTTGATTACACGGCGATACAAGTCATTCAGGTCAGACGTTGCAAAACGTCCACCATCCAACTGTACCATTGGACGAAGTTCCGGTGGGATAACAGGAAGCACATCCATGATCATCCACTCTGGTTTGTTGCCGGAGTTACGGAATGCTTCGATAACTTCCAGACGTTTGATTGCACGATTACGACGTTGTCCTTGCGCAGTCCGGAGCTCTTCTTTCAGGAACTCGAGCTCTTTGTCTATGTCAAGGTCTTGAAGCAATTTTTTAACCGCTTCTGCGCCCATGCCAGCCTGGAAACCATAGCCGTATTTTTCACGGTAGCTGCGGTATTCCTTCTCGGACAACAGCTGTTTTTTCTCCAGTGGAGTTTCTCCTGGATCAGTTACAACATATGATGCAAAATAAATAATCTCTTCAAGAGATCTTGGAGACATATCCAGAGCAAGACCCATACGGCTCGGAATACCTTTGAAGTACCAGATATGCGATACCGGAGCAGCGAGCTCAATATGGCCCATCCGTTCGCGGCGTACTTTCGCACGTGTTACTTCAACGCCACAACGATCACAGACAACGCCTTTATAACGGACGCGTTTGTATTTACCGCAATGACATTCCCAGTCTTTTGTAGGGCCAAAAATCTTTTCGCAGAACAGCCCTTCTTTTTCCGGTTTCAACGTACGATAGTTGATCGTTTCCGGTTTTTTCACTTCTCCGCGGGACCAAGAACGAATTTTCTCTGGGGAAGCAAGCCCGATCTTCATGTATTCGAAATTGTTGACGTCCAACAAGGAGCAACCCTCCTTAACCAATTCCTGTATTCTAGGTTACGCCCACTCCGGCCGAAGCCGGAGCAAGACGCGAGCCTGATGAAAAACGCCGGTCATCATGCGCTCGAAGCGGTTTATTCCGCTCCGACCTCTGTACCCTCAAGGTTGAGGCTGAGCTTATCGCTCGCAGCGTCATCTTCATCGTCCATTTCTCTCATTTCAATCTCTTGCTCATCTTCGCTCAAAATCTTAACGTCCATACCCAAGCTTTGCAGCTCTTTGATCAATACTTTAAATGATTCAGGAACGCCTGGTTCCGGAACATTCTCACCTTTGACGATGGATTCATACGTTTTAACCCGACCAACAACATCATCGGATTTAACAGTCAAGATTTCTTGCAGTGTATAAGCTGCACCGTAAGCCTCAAGCGCCCATACTTCCATCTCCCCGAAACGCTGTCCACCAAATTGGGCTTTACCACCCAATGGCTGTTGCGTAACAAGTGAGTAAGGACCCGTGGAACGGGCATGGATTTTATCATCAACCATATGTGCCAATTTGATCATGTGCATGACACCTACGGTAACTTCACGTTCAAACTCTTCACCTGTACGACCATCATACAGGACAGTTTTACCATTACGTTGCATACCTGCTTCTTCCATCGTATCGAAGACGTCATACTCCTTCGCTCCGTCGAATACAGGAGTTGCTACGTGAATACCCAGTTGCATCGCGGCCATACCCAAGTGAACCTCGAGCACTTGACCGATGTTCATCCGGGAAGGTACGCCCAGTGGGTTAAGAACGATCTGAACCGGTGTACCGTCTGGCAGGAAAGGCATATCTTCTTCCGGCAAGATGCGGGCCACGACCCCTTTGTTACCGTGACGTCCGGCCATTTTATCACCCTCGGAAATTTTCCGTTTTTGAGCGATATATACACGAACGAGCTGGTTAACACCTGGAGGCAGCTCATCACCGTTTTCACGGGTAAATACTTTCACGTCTACTACGATACCGTCAGTACCATGTGGTACACGCAAGGAAGTATCACGTACTTCACGTGCTTTCTCACCAAAGATCGCATGCAAGAGACGTTCTTCTGCTGTCAGCTCTGTTACACCCTTAGGTGTTACTTTACCAACCAGAATGTCGCCAGCACTAATCTCAGCACCGATGCGGATAATACCGCGCTCATCCAAGTTACGCAACGCTTCTTCCCCAACGTTAGGGATGTCACGTGTGATCTCTTCAGGTCCGAGCTTGGTATCACGCGCTTCTGACTCATACTCCTCGATATGGATGGATGTGTATACATCTTCCTTAACGAGTTTTTCACTGAGCAAGATCGCATCCTCGTAGTTGTAACCTTCCCAAGTCATGAAGGCAACAACAACGTTACGTCCCAGAGCCAATTCACCCATTTCCGTTGAAGGACCATCAGCGAGGATATCGCCAGCTTTGACAGCAGCACCTCTTTTGACAATCGGACGCTGGTTAATGCATGTTCCTTGGTTCGAACGCATAAATTTGTGTAATTTATATTTAACGATATCGCCTTTAACTTCCTGACCGTCCACTTCTTCAACACGCCGGAGCCAAATTTCGTTCGCAGAAGAACGTTCAATAATTCCGTCATAATCGGAGACAATACATACACCAGAGTCTTTTGCAGCTTTGTGCTCCATACCTGTTCCTACAAGTGGTGCTTTAGGAATCAAGAGTGGAACTGCCTGCCGCTGCATGTTGGATCCCATGAGTGCACGGTTGGAGTCATCGTTCTCAAGGAACGGGATAAGCGCTGTAGCGACGGATACAACCTGTTTAGGAGATACGTCCATGTAGTCAACTCGCTCACTCGGCATCGTAAGGATGTTATCCGACTGTTTGTTGTAACGTACAATGATCGCTTCTTCTTCAAAAGTACCGTCTTCGTTCAACTTCGCATTCGCTTGCGCGATGACATAGTTGTCCTCTTCGTCCGCTGTCAGGTAATCAATTTGCTCAGTTACAATACCTGTCTTCGGATCAACCCAACGATATGGAGCTTCAATGAAGCCATATTCATTCACACGGGCGAACGTAGACAAGGAGTTGATCAAACCGATGTTTGGTCCCTCTGGAGTCTCGATTGGACACATACGGCCATAGTGGGATGGATGGACGTCACGCACTTCCATACCTGCGCGCTCACGCGTCAAACCACCGGGTCCGAGTGCGGACAAACGACGTTTATGTGTCAACTCACCCAGCGGGTTCGTTTGATCCATAAACTGTGACAACTGAGAGCTACCAAAGAACTCTTTAATCGATGCAATAACAGGACGTATGTTAATCAAAGCCTGTGGTGTAATTACGTTAGCATCCTGAATGGACATTCTCTCACGAACTACACGCTCCATACGGGACAAACCGATACGGAACTGGTTCTGCAGAAGTTCACCCACCGAACGCAAACGACGGTTACCCAGATGATCGATATCATCCGTGCTACCAATTCCCTGCAGAAGGTTAAGGAAATAACTGATGGACGAAATGATATCCGCCGGTGTCACGTTTTTAACGGACTTGTCAATGTTTGCATTGGCAATCAGTTTGACCACTTTACCATCTTCAGTTGGTGAGAACACATCAATCGTTTGCATAGGGATATCATTGGCATCCAAAACGCCGTTACCCACGTGATACGTGCGGAATCCAACGCTCTTCTCCAGATACGGCATGATTTCATCCAACAAACGACGATCAACCATTTGACCTGCTTCAGCAATGATTTCACCTGTCTCAGCGTCAACAAGTGACTCAGCCAAGCGCTGGTTAAACAAACGGTTTTTGATGTGAAGTTTTTTATTCATTTTGTAACGACCTACATTAGCCAGGTCATAACGTTTTGGATCAAAGAAACGTGCTACGAGCAAGCTTTTCGCATTATCCAGCGTTGGAGGCTCGCCCGGACGAAGACGCTCATAGATCTCAATGAGTGCTTTCTCCGTAGAATCCGTGTTGTCTTTGTCCAGTGTGTTGCGGATATATTCGTCATTACCGAGCAGATCCAGAATCTCAGCATCTGTGCCAAAACCAAGTGAACGCAGGAGAACCGTAACCGGTATTTTACGTGTACGGTCGATCCGGACGTAAACAACATCCTTCGCGTCCATCTCCAGTTCCAACCAAGCGCCGCGGTTAGGAATAACTGTAGCGGTATACGTTTTTTTGGCGTTTTTATCTACTTTGGTACTGAAGTAAACGCTAGGAGAGCGAACCAACTGGCTGACAATAACCCGTTCCGCACCATTAATAATAAATGTGCCCGTGTTGGTCATCAGCGGGAAATCTCCCATGAATACTTCCTGCTCTTTGACTTCGCCGGTTTCCTTATTAATGAGCCGGACTTTGACCCGAAGCGGTGCTGCATAAGTAACGTCACGCTCTTTCGCGTCGTCTACTGTATACTTCGGTTCACCGAGACTGTAATCGATAAATTCCAAAATCAAGTTACCTGTAAAATCCTGGATCGGCGAGATATCCTGGAACATTTCGCGCAACCCTTCCTCCAAAAACCAATCATAGGATTTTTGTTGGATTTCAATCAGGTTTGGAACTTCGAGTATCTCGTTAATTCGTGCATAACTGCGCCGAGTGCGTCGACCATATTGAACAAGATGTCCTGCCAACTTAAACTCACCCCTCAATGTCTACTCACTTTAAAAATTTCGTTGCGAACCTCTGTTTGTAACCTTATAATGGTACACATACAGAGCAAAGCAATGCATCCACAAATAAAGAAAAGCCCTTACTCGAAATGTCGTTCGAAAAAAGAGCAACTTTGATCGGCGGATGTCTTTCCAAATCATTCTTATCCCCAGTTTGCCCAAAATGTACATATTATACGCCAAAGGTAGGCATAATAAGCCCGTTCGGCGTAAAAAAAGGTTGACATTTTTAGTTAGCTAAAGCCAAGTAGGGCATCTTAATACTGACATTTTACAATAATACCACGGCCTGAATTTCAAGTCAATAGTCCTATTGCAAAAAAAATGATCCCCTGCTTACTTTACAAACTCGGATTCAGCTTTTAGTAGATACCTCTTCCGATTTCATCGCTTTGAAAATCCGATAGCCTTTATCCTTCGTCACTTCTTCCACTCTTCCAAACAAAGATTCCAATTTTGCTTTCGCTGACGGGGCCCCTTGTTTCTTCTGAATGACAATCCACAACGAACCGCCTACCTTCAGATGGCGATGTGCCTGTTCGAAAATAGTATGAACCGTCTCTTTCCCAGCCCGTATAGGCGGATTGGTTAGGATAACGTCAAAATCTTGCTTTTTTACTTCAGCCAGTAGATTACTTTGTAATACCGTAACATTGTTAATTCCGTTCGCTTTTGCATTCTCCCTGGAAAGTTCAACGGCTCTCTCGTTGATATCGATCATGGTGACATGCCCATCCGGTACAAGCTTGGCTGCTGTAAGACCCATTGGCCCGTATCCACAGCCCACATCGAGAACATGAGCCCCTGATGGCAACTCTATCGCATCAATCAATACTCTGCTGCCATAATCGATTCCGTTTTTGGAAAACACACCGGCGTCCGTCACGAATCGCAGACTGAATCCGCGAAGAACCGCTTCAGTTGCTCTGCGATCATGCGCTACTTGCGGTTTGTCCGAATAATAATGATTGGACATGCCCTCACTCACTTTCCATTTACAATTACAGCAACAAACCCCTTGATATAAGTCAAGGGGTTTGTTGTTTTGTTCATCTAGCTTATAAAAGCTAAATTATTTAACTTCGATTGTAGCGCCAGCTTCTTCAAGCTTAGCTTTAACCGCTTCTGCTTCTTCTTTAGCAACTTTTTCTTTCAATGCTTTTGGAGCGTTGTCAACCAGTTCTTTTGCTTCTTTCAGGCCAAGACCTGTGATTTCGCGAACTGCTTTGATAACGTTGATTTTGGAAGCACCAGCGTTAGTCAAGATTACGTCGAACTCGGATTGCTCAGCTTCAGCAGAAGCTACTGCACCTGCAGCAGCTACTGGAGCTGCAGCAGTTACGCCGAATTCTTCTTCGATTGCTTTAACAAGATCGTTCAATTCCAGTACAGTCATGCCTTTGATTGCTTCCAAGATTTGCTCTTTACTCATGAGTGAACCTCCATATATAATATTATTTTTTTTAATTCATTTGCCGCCTAAGCAGCATTCAGATCAAGTTGCTTACGCGCCTTGTTCTTCTTTTTCTGCAACTGCTTTAACCGCAAGCGCGAAGTTGCGCACTGGCGCTTGAAGCACGCTGAGGAGCATGGAGAGGAGTCCATCGCGGGATGGCAGTTCTGCCAATGCCTTAACTTCTTCTACTCCGATTACGCGACCTTCTACGACTGCACCTTTCAATTCCAGTGCATCGTTCTTTTTCGCGAAGTCGTTCAGAATTTTAGCTGGAGCCACAACGTCATCTACGCTGAATGCAATTGCAGTAGGACCTGTAAGAACACTATCGAGTTCTGTCAGTTCTGCTGCTGCAGCTGCACGGCGAAGCAACGAGTTTTTCAGCACTTGGAATTCGATCCCTGCTTCACGAAGTTGCTTACGCAACTCAGTTACTTGGGCAACGTTCAATCCGCGATAGTCAACAACAACAGTTGTAACGCTCTCGCGCAATTTTGCTGTTACTGCATCAACGGACTCTTGTTTTGCTTGAATCACTTTTGCGTTTGCCAATCTGTACACCTCCTGATCAAATTTATCCCATTAAGAAAAGCCTCCGTAGAATCACGAAGGCTTGATATATACTCATCATCGATTTGCATCGTTCTAAGTTCTATAATCACACCTCGGCAGGAAATTAAGCCAAATGGCACCTACTGTCTACGGCAAGCATATTCAAATGTCAACGGTCAGTCACTCGGACTCACAACTTTTATATCTTATCAAAAACAGGACAAGCCTGTCAAGAGATATTATCTAAAAGCTGCTGCGTTCACGCGTGCGCCAGGGCCCATCGTGGAAGAAAGACTAACATTCTTCAGATAAACACCTTTTGCTGCCGCTGGTTTAGCACGATTCAGAGCTTCCATGAGAGCTTTGAAGTTCTCATTAAGTTGCTCAGAAGAGAAAGAAGCTTTACCAATCGGTGCATGAATTTGACCTGCACGATCCAGACGATATTCGATTTTACCGGCTTTAATTTCTTGAACAGCCTTAGTTACATCGAAAGTTACCGTTCCGGCTTTAGGGTTAGGCATCAGACCTTTACCGCCGAGCAGTCGGCCCAATTTACCTACTTCACTCATCATATCTGGTGTCGCTACGCAGACGTCGAATTCGAACCAGCCTTGTTGGATTTTGTTGATCATGTCTGCATCACCAACATAGTCCGCGCCAGCCGCTTCCGCTTCTTTCGCTTTGTCACCTTTTGCAAATACCAATACGCGTTGTGTTTTACCTGTGCCGTGTGGCAAGACAACAACACCACGTACAGCCTGGTCTTGCTTACGAGGGTCTACACCCAAACGAACTGCTGCTTCGATTGTTTCATCGAATTTTGCAGTAGCTGCCTTTTTCACAAGCTCTACAGCTTCTGAAGGCTCGTAAGTTGCTTCGCTGTCAATCAGCTTAGCAGCTTCCAGGTATTTTTTACCGTGTTTAGCCATGTTTTATTCCTCCTTTGTGGTGTTAGCGGATATACCTCCCACATCAACCGGTCGCGAATCGACCGGTTTTACGAAGCCATGTTTCTTATGAAAATTAGTCTTCGATGGTGATACCCATGCTGCGGGCAGTACCTTCGACCATACGCATAGCGGACTCAACGTCTGCTGCATTCAGGTCAGGCATTTTTGTTTCTGCGATTTGACGTACCGCATCACGTTTAACAGTAGCAACTTTTTTCTTGTTCGGTTCGCCGGATCCTTTTTCAACTTTAGCTGCCACTTTCAACAGAACTGCTGCTGGTGGAGTTTTAGTGATGAAAGTAAAGGAACGGTCCTCGAATACAGAAATTTCAACTGGAATAATCAATCCCGCTTGATCAGCTGTACGAGCGTTGAATTCTTTACAGAATGCCATGATGTTGACACCTGCTTGACCCAAAGCCGGACCTACTGGTGGTGCTGGGTTTGCTTTACCTGCTGGAATCTGCAGTTTTACCATTTTAATAACTTTTTTCGCCATGATTGACACCTCCTTGCAAAATAGTGGTTAACGGGTTTTTTTCAACCCTCCCACAAGAAACTTGAAGAGACTATATCTTCTCCACTTGCGTGTATTCCAACTCAAGCGGCGTTTCCCGTCCAAACATGTTCACGTGCACTTTCAACTTGCTTTTGTCTACCAAAATTTCTTCCACGGAGCCTACGAAATTCGCAAAAGGGCCGACTTTAATACGTACGGATTCCTTAATATCGAACTCAATTTTCGGCTTAGGTTCAACCATACCCATGTGCTTCAGAATTTGTTCCACTTCTTCAGGCAACAATGCAGTTGGTTTGGACCCAGAACCTGTCGAACCGACAAATCCTGTAACACCTGGTGTGTTGCGAACAACATACCAAGAATCATCCGTCTGTACCATTTCCACCAAGACATAACCAGGGTAAACTTTACGCATAACGGTTTTTTTCTTACCGTCCTTGTTTACCACTTCTTCTTCCATAGGAACAAGAACGCGGAATATCTTGTCTTCCATGCCCATAGACTCTACGCGTTTTTCCAAATTGGCTTTGACCTTGTTCTCATACCCTGAATAGGTATGAACGACGTACCATCTTTTTTCCATATCAAGCCACCGGAACCCTTCTTAAATAATCGCTTCGATCACAAAGGAGATGCCAATGTCAATGACCCAAAAAAACAGCGTCATAACCACAACAGTACCAAGTACGATCAATGTGTAGTTGGTCAGCTCTTTACGATTAGGCCAGCGAACTTTTTTAAGTTCAGCCCAGCTTTCTGAGAAAAAGGAAATCAGAGATTTGAAACTTCGTTTCACGCCGACACCTCCAAAAACTATCTGGTTTCGCGATGAGAAGTCTGCTCGTTACAAAACTTGCAAAATTTCTTCATCTCCATGCGGTCGGGGTGATTACGCTTGTTTTTTGTCGTAGTGTAATTTCTTTGTTTGCAGTTTGTACAAGCCAAAGTAATAATTACCCGCATGATGTACACCTCCCGAAGACTTCCACATTCAAGCAGAGTCTCTAAATTGATCCTGAAAAAAAGCCATAAATTTAGGCCTACCTAAAACACTTTATCACAAGGGTATAACCATGTCAATGAAAGAATAGCCTTTCATTCATTGGGTATTACTTCCGTACAACGTACATTCGTTTCTCATCTCTGTTTTTCTCTTCTCCTGCATGGACCGAGCGATTACTAGTATGAACATTCTTAGATTTTATAAACTTGAGACACTAAAAAAAGACTCAAACACCGAGCCTTTTCCGTCAACGACAACATGTGTTTAATTATCTCGAACTTCCAGGTACTTTTCAAGTTTGCGCTTGACGCGCTGAAGTGCATTATCAATGGACTTCACATGTCTGTCCAAATCTACTGCAATCTCTTGATAAGATCTCCCGTCCAGATACAACATCAATACTTTACGTTCCAGATCACTCAGAATCTCGGACATTTTATCTTCCAGGCCCACAAACTCTTCCTGATTGATGATAAGTTCTTCCGGATCACTGACCTGGGTTCCACAAATCACATCGAGTAACGTACGATCAGACTCTTCGTCATAAATAGGCTTGTCCAGAGATACATAAGAATTAAGCGGAATATGCTTCTGACGTGTTGCTGTCTTAATCGCCGTGATGATCTGTCTTGTAATACACAGTTCGGCAAAAGCCTTGAACGAAGCCAGCTTGTCCCCTTTGAAATCTCGAATGGATTTGTAGAGGCCAATCATTCCTTCTTGAATAATATCTTCCCGGTCTGCCCCAATCAGAAAATAAGATCTTGCCTTGGCGCGTACAAAGTTACGATATTTGTTAATTAGAAACTCTAACGCTTCGCTTTCGCCTTCACGGAAAGCTTCGACAATGTCTTCGTCACTTTGGTAATCATACTTGGATAACATGATATCTTTGAGGTCGACACTCACAGACAATCCCTCCGGCTGCAACGCAAGGTACCCCGTTACTCTACTCTATGAAATATAGGATCAGTATATATGATGGTACCTCACACCGTCAACCACGCTCTGCCTAAAAAAGAACATCAATAACATAAATGTCAAGAGTTTCAATATTCTAAATTTTGTAAAAACGTGCTGTTATTCCCGGCGCCATCGCTCAAACTCTTTCAATACATCGGGACTTAACTTACCCCCGAGTGTGTTACGCGTGGTCTTCGCCTGATCTTCTTCCAGTCGTTTTTTTAATTCTTTTTCGTTCTGCTCAACTTCAATTAGCAACTCCCTCGCAGATACACGTAGCGCTCCCTGTCCAAATATAACATGTTGCTCTACCATATCGCTCGTAGCCACATAAATTTGGCGTCTTCGCATGCTTAGTTCCCGAACGAGTCTCTCAATGCATTCGTCTGCCGTCTCTTTTTCCTTTGTAAAATAGATCTGCACTTTGCTCTGAGTAAAGGATTTACCGAGTCCAGGCACGAGGTAGGCGTCAAACACAACAATGACTCGCCGGCCGGAGAAAGCCTGGTAATCTGCAAGACGAAAGAGAAGCCTGTTGCGCGCCTCTTCCAGCCCACTTTCCGCCAGTTTGGTTAATTCCGGCCAGTCACCAATCATGTTGTACCCGTCTACAAGAAGCACATCACGGGAATCAGCCATACCTTCTATTCCTGCGCTTGACGCGAGCGGAGCACTTCATACATGACGACCCCAGCTGCCACGGAAGCATTCAGGGAATTAATCTGACCTTGCATTGGTAATTTGATCAGCACATCGCATTTCTCACGAATAAGTCGTCCCATTCCCTTGTTCTCATTTCCGATTACCAATGCCACAGGGCCAGTAAAGACTCCATTACCAAAGACACCTTCATGAGCCGTGACATCTGTCCCTACAACCCATACACCTTCCTCTTTGAGGCGATCGATGGTCTGGCCAAGATTACTTACACGAGCCACTGGCACGTACTCCACAGCGCCTGCTGATGTTTTGGATACGGTCACGGTTACCGCTGCCGAACGACGTTTGGGTACAATGACGCCATGCGCACCCGTGCAATCTGCTGTCCGCAAAATTGACCCCAGGTTATGAGGATCTTCAATCTCATCCAGCAGAATCAGGAAAGGATGCTCATTCTTCGCTTTTGCTGCGGCAAGAATGTCTTCTACCTCCACATAAGCGTAAGGTGCCGCTTGAGCAACTACCCCCTGATGCTGAATGCCTGGTACCGTTTGATCCAGCTTACGCTTGTCCACGTGTTGAATGACAATACCTAGTTTTTTAGCCTCCGAGATAATAGGTTGAGTCAGATGTTTCTGTGCTGTATCGGCAATCCATATTTTATTAATGGTCCGGCCTGAACGCAGCGCCTCCGTCACGGAGTGTTTACCGGCGATCCATTCTTCTTCCATCGTTGTTCGATCCTCTCTGTAATGCGTTGTTTTGTTGAAATTTCTATTTTTTTGTCGGCGATGGCGATTGTTGTTCCGCGTGCTCAATGCCATGCCCGATCAGTTCAATCATGCGATCATGATGACCACTGCTATAGAGGTAACCAATGAGACATTCAAAAGCAGTGGCATGTCTGTACTCCAACACATCTGCATTTTTGGGTACACTACCCGACTTGGCATTCCGCCCTTGCCGGACGATATCCCGTTCTTCCTCTGTCAGTTCAGCCTCAATCGTTGTAAGTATGCGGCTCTGCGCCTTCGCTGATACCAACCCGGTTGCACTACGGTGCAAATGATTGGGACGCATGTTGGCCTTCGACAACAGATATTGACGAACAGCTACCTCATATACCGCATCACCAATATAGGCCAGTGCAATAGGTGGAATCAACCTCGCAGGTCTGGAAGGAGGATACGGGAACCATCCTCCCTCTGTGACCTGCTCCTGTTGTTTTGGTGTATTTGGATGTCCTTCGCTCATTTGCGCCGCCATCTCATGCCCTGCGCCGTATCTTCAAGCAGAATGCCACGTGCAGACAATTCATCGCGAATTTCATCCGCTCTTGCCCAGTTTTTCGACTTGCGCGCTTCTACACGCTCCTCAATCAGACGTTCTACTTCCTCATCCAGAAGTTCTGGCTCTGCGTCAGTATAAATGCGCAGTACAGCATTCAATTCACTGAACAACTCGAGGAGTGCGCGAATGTCTGCCGCATTAACTACTTCTTGCTGCAACAGTTGGTTGGCTTCCCCTGCCCACTCAAACATCGCAGTAATCGCATCAGGAGTATTGAAATCATCCTGCATCTTCTCGTGATACTGCTGACGAATTTGGTCGAGTCTTGCCGCAAACTCTGCTGTGATATCCTGATCAACAGTTACTGCATTTAGACGATGGTTCAGGTTACCTACCGCATTCGCAATCCGGTCCACACTGTTCTGTGCCTGCTCCATCGTATCATCCGTGAAGTTCAATGGGTTGCGATAGTGGGTAGACAACATGAAATAACGAATCGCTTCGCGTTTATATTGATTCCGCAAGTCTTTAACAAGAACACCATTACCGAGTGATTTTGACATCTTCTCGTTATCAATTCGGATGAATCCATTATGCATCCAGTAGTTCGCAAGTGGTTTACCTGTTAATACCTCGGATTGGGCGCATTCGCACTCATGGTGCGGGAACTGCAAATCCTGTCCACCCCCGTGAATGTCCAGTGTATCCCCAAGGTACTCCCGAGCCATGGCGGAGCATTCAATATGCCAGCCTGGTCGACCATCGCCCCAAGGACTGGACCAATAGATCTCACCTGGTTTGGCAGCCTTCCAGAGCACAAAATCTTCGGGATGCTCTTTGCGCTCGTCTACACCCACACGGATTCCGAACTGCAGCTCCTGCAGGTTTTGTTTTGAAAGTTTGCCATATTCGCTGAATTTGCCTGTACGATAATAGACGTCACCGCCATTTTCATACGCAAATCCTTTTTCAACGAGCTCACGGATAAAATCAATAATCAGCGGCATGTTTTCCGTTACTCTCGGATTGCTGCTTGCCTTGGGAATACCCAATCCCTCAAGGTCTTCATAATAGGCAGCAATAAATTTCTCAGCCACGTGAGGAACGTCTGTTCCAAGTTGTTCTGCTTTGCGAATCAGCTTATCGTCCACATCCGTGAAGTTCACCACATAGTTCACATCATGTCCTGTCTGTTCCAGGTATCCACGAACTGTGTCGAAAAAGATAACCGGGCGTGCATTCCCGATATGAATGTAGTCATATACCGTTGGTCCGCAAACATACATTTTCACTTTCCCTGGCTCTTGGGGAACAAATTCCTCTTTGGTACGACTCATCGTATTATAAATCTGAAGCGTCATGGTCACTTATCCTTTCATCCTATACTGCCTTTATTTATTGTATCACGTATCACGCACAGTCTCATTTTCACGGGCATTCTGCAGTGTACGTACTTCTTTCTGCAATCGTTCGAGTTCTTTTTGCATGCTGCGCAAGGAGTCGACGACCGGATCGGGCAGTTGTTGACTGAGGCGATCTACCCGTCGGCCATCCTGTTTAACAATTCTTCCCGGTATACCTACCACGGTACTATTGGAAGGAACCTCCTTAAGCACAACGGAGTTCGCACCAATGTTACATTGATCCCCCACGCTAAATGAACCTAGCACCTTGGCTCCGGATGAGATAACCACATTATTACCAATGGTCGGATGTCTCTTTCCTTTTTCTTTCCCTGTTCCGCCCAGGGTAACCCCCTGATAGATAACGACATCATCGCCAATCTCACATGTTTCTCCAATAACAACGCCCATTCCGTGGTCAATAAACAACCGATTTCCGATCGTAGCTCCAGGATGTATCTCGATTCCTGTCATAAAACGGCTAACCTGCGAAATGAACCGGGCAACCGAGAACCATCTTCGCTTGTATAAAAAATGAGCGATCCGGTGTGCCCATATCGCATGCAGCCCTGAGTAGGTGAATACCACCTCAAACCAACCTCGGGCCGCCGGATCGTTTTCAAACACCGCCTGGATATCTGATCTGATCTTCTTGAACATGCTCGTTCCCCTCTTGTTCAGGTTCCCGTCCTCCGGCTTACCGGACGGCGCGTTCCTTGGTAGTGTACTGCACACTCGCCTAAATCAGGACCACCCGTCCAACGGGTGGTTTGCTCTTGGGGTATAACCCCCTGTTGCCAAACTGCGCCTAAAGACGCTAGCCTGACAGCAGGGCTGTTCAGGCTCAGTGTTATTTGTCACTTTCACTTACCAGTTAAACTGGTCTTACTTCTTTTTGCTCCGATTACTGCTGAATGGATCTTCGTATTCTTTTACACTCAGCTTATCTAACGCTTGATCATGTGCTTCTTGCTCACGAATATACTTTCTTACCGTTGCTTCATTTAGACCCACTGTACTCACATAGTACCCTTCTGCCCAAAACTTTCGATTGCCGTATTTATACTTGAGCTGGGCATGCTTCTCGAAGATCATGAGCGAACTTTTTCCCTTTAGATATCCCATGAACGTTGAGACAGCTATTTTCGGTGGAATCGCTACCAACATGTGAACATGATCGGGCATCATATGACCTTCTATAATTTCTACTCCCTTGTACTTACATAGACGTCTAAAAATTTCGATTAAGTCTTTTCTCACTTGATTATAGATTTCTTTCCGTCTATACTTCGGGGTGAATACAATGTGGTATTTGCACATCCACTTTGTGTGAGCTAGGCTGTAGCTCTTGTTTGCCATTGAAGACCATTCCTTTCTTTGAGCCTGAACATCTCAATTTTATCGGAATGGTCTTGGTGGTCAAACCTCAGGTCCCTCCACCCGCATAGCGGGTGGTTTTTTGTTTCGCGCGTTACACGCACTCAACTGGCTAAAGCCATAAACAAAAAAACGCCCCTGCAGCATTTAGCTGCAGAGGCGTTTATCGCGGTCCCACTCTGCTCGGTCCATTCTTAAATAGAATGAGCCCTCAAGCGGTTTGGTAACGGAAACCAATCGTCACAACCTATCCTAACGTTTTCCCTTGTCATGATCGACAAAGGCGGGGCTGGATTCGGCTGTGCAGCTCACGGGCGCATTTCGACTGATGGACAGTGGATGGTTCACAGCCACCGCATCCAAAGAAATCTCTCTTTGCTGCGGGACCATCCTCTCTGAATCTGTCCGGGTCAGTCTACTCCTCCCGATCTTTGCTGTTCTATTAGATAAATCATATCAATTATTCGTTGTGTTGTTATTATAGCGAAAAGGCCTCAGACTGACAACAGCCTCCTACGTAATCCATACTTCATAGGATTGCGTTCAGATTCCAAATAAACGGAATGTCCTCGACTAAGATTATTTTAC
Organism: Paenibacillus sp. W4I10; assembly: GCF_030816325.1. NCBI lineage: Bacteria > Bacillati > Bacillota > Bacilli > Caryophanales > Paenibacillaceae > Paenibacillus > Paenibacillus sp. W4I10. The sequence goes on along the minus strand of NZ_JAUSXX010000001.1, from coordinate 5,985,185 downwards.
TTGTGCAAGCAAACGTTCGATCACCGTATCCCGACCCAGAAGTACGATCGTTTGGTTCAGATCCCGTCCATGCGTCTGTCCAGTCAAGGCTACACGAATTGGCATAAAGAGCTGTTTGCCCTTAAAGCCGGTTTCTTTCTGTACTTCCTTGATCAATGCAGCCATTTTGCTTGGTGTGAACTCTTCACTTGCCTGCACTTTATCCGCAAATGCCTTCAGCACGGTTGGTACTTGCTCTTCAGCGAGAACTGCGGCACCTTCAGTTTCCAGCTCAATCTCCGAACGGAAGAACACTTCCGACAATTCTACGATATCGGATGCGGCATTCATCTGTTCCTGATAGAGATGTACGAGGGTATGCGCCCACTCTTTTTGCTCAGCGGATAGATCCCCAGGAAGACGTCCTGCTTTTTGCAGATGCGGAATGGCCATTTCGGCAATCCGTTCCGGGTCAGCATGTTTGATATAGTGGTTGTTCAAGTGAGCCAGCTTGTGGGTATCAAATACCGCCGGGCTCTTGGACAGACGTTTCGTATCAAAAATGGAGATCAGTTGCTCTTGCGAGAAGATCTCTTCTTCCCCTTCCGGCGACCAGCCAAGCAGGGAAATGAAGTTAAACATCGCTTCAGGCAAATAGCCGAGCTGATCATACTGCTCAATAAACTGAATAACGGATTCATCCCGTTTACTCAGCTTCTTGTGATTTTCATTCACGATCAGCGTCATATGGCCGAATTGCGGCGGCTCCCAGCCGAGCGCTTCATAGATCATCAATTGACGCGGCGTGTTCGAGATGTGATCTTCCCCGCGCAAGACGTGGGAGATCTTCATCAAGTGATCATCCACAGCAACGGCATAGTTGTATGTGGGAATGCCGTCTTTTTTCACAATGACGAAGTCACCGGATTCCTTGCTGTTGAACGAGATTGTGCCCTTAACCATATCATCAAACGTATATGTGCGCTCTTCCGGCACACGGAAACGAATACTCGCTACGCGGCCTTCCGCTTCAAACGCACTAATTTGCTCTGGAGTCAGGTCACGGTGTTTGCCAGAATAACGCGGTGTTTCTCCACGTGCTGACTGTTCCTCGCGCTCTTGCTCCAATTCTTCTTCCGTGCAGAAGCAACGGTAAGCCAGACCTTTATCCAGCAATTCCTGCGTATATTTACGATAGAGGTCCAGACGTTCCGTTTGACGGTATGGTCCGTATTCTCCGCCCACGTCAATACTTTCGTCCCACTCAATTCCGAGCCATTTCAGGTATTTCAGTTGGCTTTCTTCACCACCGGCAATATTCCGTTTTACGTCTGTATCTTCAATACGAATAATGAATTTACCGTTATTATGTTTGGCATATAGATAGTTAAACAACGCCGTACGGGCATTCCCGATATGCAGATGTCCCGTTGGGCTCGGCGCGTAACGCACACGAATTTCCGTGCTCATATGATCCCCTCCGTCACTAATTGATTGATGATATCACACACGTACAAGGCAAACAACGGATTGAGCGGCAATGCCCTCTCCCCGTCCCGGGAACCCCAGTTGCTCTGTCGTTGTTGCTTTCACGTTCACTTGCGTTACATCCGCTTCCAGTGCCTTGGCAATAACCTCAGCCATCTGTGGGATGTAAGGAGCCATCTTTGGCTTCTGGGCAATAATCGTTGAATCGATATTCCCGAGCTTATACCCGCGATCCTTAACAAGCTGCCATACATGCTCCAGCAATTTCAGGCTGTCGGCATCTTTGAATTCCGGATCGGTATCCGGGAAGTGCTTGCCAATATCCCCAAGTGCCAGCGCACCCAAAATGGCATCACTAATCGCGTGCAACAGCACGTCTGCGTCCGAGTGACCCAGCAGTCCTTTTTCATAAGGAATCGTTACTCCGCCAATAATACACGGGCGTCCCTCTACCAGCTGATGTACATCAAATCCCTGTCCTACACGTATCATCGCTTCTTCTCTCCCCCCAGCAAAAACGCAGCGTATTGCAAATCTTCCGGCGTTGTTAATTTGATATTGGTATAATTGCCTTCCACAACCTTGACCGACATTCCCTGACGTTCAGCCAGCATGGCATCATCTGTTCCCAGAAATCCGTCCTGCTCGGCTGATTCGTAGGCGGAGAGCAGGGAAGAAAGACGAAAAGCCTGCGGGGTTTGAATGCTCCACAGACTGCTGCGGTCTGGCGTCGCCGTAACGACTCCTTCCGCATTCACTTGTTTAATCGTATCCTTCACGGGAACCGCCAGTACAGCTGCTCCACCACCAGATGTGGCAGCCGCCATGCATCCCTTGATCTGCTCATGGTTCACAAAAGGACGTACCCCGTCGTGAACGAGAACCCAATCCGTCCCAAGTGCCTCAAGGCCTTTATGGACAGAATGTTGTCTCTCTTTCCCTCCGGGGATAACACGGACACGTGAATCCAGTTGGTATTCTTTTACCCAATCCTGGCAGCGTTCAACATCTGCGGCTCCTGTGACCAGCACCATCTCGCGGATCTCGTCCAGCGCAGCAAATACCTCAAGCGTATGTATGAAAACGGGCTTGTCCTGCAGCAACAGAAACTGTTTGCTCTCGGTCGTCCCCATCCGGGTTCCGCGACCTGCTGCCACAATGACAACGCCCCACCCTTTATCCATGCCGCAATCCCTGCCTTGTCTGTCAGTTTATCGTCCAAAGATATACAATATCATTCAACGATACACTACCCATCATACCGCTTTATTGGGCTTTTTCCAACAGTTTCGGCTTGGCAAAAATCATTCGTCCCGCTGAAGTCTGTAACACACTGGTCACCAGTACTTCCATCATCATGCCGATATACTCGCGTCCGCCCTCCACAACGATCATTGTGCCATCATCCAGATAGGCTACACCTTGACCATGCTCCTTGCCATCTTTGATGATCTGCACCATGATCTCCTCACCTGGCAGAACAACCGGCTTAACCGCATTGGCGAGATCATTAATGTTCAACACAGATACACCCTGGAGTTCGCACACTTTGTTCAGGTTAAAGTCATTGGTGACCACTTTGCCCTGAAGCACTTTAGCCAGTTTAACCAGTTTGCTGTCCACCTCGGAGATTTCCTCGAAATCCCCCTCGTAGATTAGGACTTTTACATCAAGTTCCTTCTGGATTTTGTTCAAAATATCCAGTCCACGCCGTCCTCTGTTCCGCTTGAGCAGATCCGATGAATCAGCAATATGCTGTAACTCCTCCAGAACAAATTCCGGAATTACGATCGTGCCTTCAATAAATCCGGTTTTGCATATATCAGCAATACGCCCATCGATAATAACACTGGTATCCAAAATTTTATGTTCTTCCATCCGTCTATCCTCGTCCACCTCGGGATGACCCCATCGTCCAGACATCCAGAAGGCCCCCAGATCGTCTTTCTTCGCCATGGCAAGGGCATAACCGGAATAAGCACTAATCACCGTCAGCGCCACTTGCAGCACTTCTCCTGCCGTCCCCATCCATCTCACAACAGGGTAGAGCAACAAGGCCACCAGCAACCCAGCAACGGTACCTGCGGCACCTGCAGCCAATTCGTTCATAGGTACTTTTGCCAATGAATTGATCCCACTATGCAGCCTGTCTGCCATCAATGTTCCACCAATATTACATACAGCCATAAACATTACAGCTCCCAGCAGCGTCGATATACCAGCTCCCAGTAATCCTGCGGACTGAATCCACTCCGCCATCCATGGGACCGATTTTCCTGCCAGATGATATGCCGTGTAGCCGAACCATGCACCGCACAATCCTGTAAAAGTTAAAATGCCTTTTTTCCACATTAGTCCCTGCACCTCCTTCAATGTATCTTGATCTTTATATCCAGTATGATCCAATTCCTGAATTGCTAATCCCATCCGGAAGAACTTTTTGGAAATGTTGCAATCGTCAGTTGAAAGTAGGTAAATTATTGGCATATAATGAATTCAATTCATATCCCGAGGTGAGTGGCAAAATGAGTACGCTAAGTTTACAGGCTTTCCAGGATCAAGTTTCTGAACTGTTGCTGCGTCATCGCAGCCTGATTGATGTACTGTCCAAAACGGGACAAGCCGGAGCGTCTGTTAACCGTGCCGTGTCCAAAGCCATTACCGAATGCGGCTGCATCGAGCTGCACGCCACCAAGCAGAAATATGCCCCGGAGAGCGATATCGCTCAAACCAAGGGCCTTCTGGAAACGCATGTGGAAGGTGAGTTGTGTGAGAACTGCAGAGAGGTCATCAGCTCTGAGCTAGGGCGGAACCTGTTCTACATGTCGGCTCTCTGCAATCTGCTGGACATTAACATGGAAGAGGTCGTAAATCACGAATCACAGAAGTGTTCAACGTTAGGGATGTTTAATCTGTCGTAAGAAGATATGTATGTCGTTCGCAAGGGTTTCTTTTACTGTAAATAGATCTGAATAAACAAAAAGCACGCATTCTCCAGTTCAGGAGAGTACGTGCTTTCTTTGTATAGTGTCTGTCCCCGAGGCGACTTAACGATCGGAAGGACGGGAAGATTTCTCATCCTTGCGCTTTTTCGCCCGACTACGCGAGGCCGCTGTTCGCACATTATGCTTCATTCCATACAAGGCGTATAACACCAGCGGAATAAAGATCAATTTGGATAACTGCTCCGGGAAAATAACGGCTACAGCTATGGCAAATAACACAACCCACGGTGCAATCCAAATTGCCTTGCGTGGCAAACCGACCTTTTTGAAATTGGGATATTTAAGCGAACTCACCATCAGATACGATAACAGCAATGTAGCAATCATCATGCTAACCGGGCCAATATCCTTATTGAACAAGGACAGTGTAGCCAGTACCCCGCCGGCTGCCGGAATCGGCAGACCTGTGAAGTATCCGGGAATACCCGGACGAACGTTAAACCGTGCAAGACGAATGGCTCCACAGATTGGAAAAGCCGCTGTTGCGATCCAGGCGAGGATGGGCATTGAATCTTGAAACGACACCATAAATATGATCAGGGCTGGTGCTGCACCAAAGGAAACCATGTCAGACAAGGAATCCAGTTCCTTGCCGAATTCACTTTGGGCATTAAGTGCCCGTGCCACTCGGCCATCCAGACCATCCAGCAGCATCGCTACAATGACCATAATGGCAGCCAAACTGTAATTTCCATCAATCGCAAGCAAAATTGCCATCATTCCAAGAAACAGATTACCCAGGGTAAAGAGATTCGGAATGAATCTGGTTAGCATCGTTGTTTCACCTCATCCATTTCAAGCCTTTATATAGGCAAACCCTTACATCTGTCTGTCGATAAACATCTGCTCCTGCAAACGTTTGAGGCCTTCCTTAATGGTCCGGGCACGAACTTCACCAATACCGTCCACTTCGTCCAGTTCTTCAATTGTAGCCATAATAACATGAGGCAATTGTTCGAATTGATCCACCAGGTTATGGATAATGACATTGGGCAGGCGGGGGATCTTATTTAATACCCGGAATCCACGAGGTGCAACCGAATCCTCAGAAGTAGCGGCTGATGAAGGATAGCCGAGAAGACGGACAATATGATGTGCATCCAGCAACTCATCGTCCGACAATCTTTTCAGTCCCACGATAATTTCACGGATTTTGTCATCACTGTCGTCACGGGCATAGTCCTTATACAATAACCAGGCTTCTTCTTCCGTTGTACCCACGAGTTCTTCCATTTGCATGGAAATGAGTCGTCCCTCATTCCCAAGTTCATGAATGTATCGTTTGATTTCCGTTTTGATCCGCATCACCATTTCGGTACGCTGAATCACATTGACCACTTCAGGAATCGTCACCAATTCCTCAAACTCAGAGGCACTCAGATTCGTAAGGGACTGTGTTAATACAGCTTTGTATTTCTCCAGGGTTTGAATCGCTTGATTCGCTTTGGTCAAAATAACCCCGATTTCCTTGAGGGAATAACGAAGTGTTCCCTGATACAAGGTAATGATATTCCGGCGCTGTGATATGGATACGACCAATTTACCCGTTTGCTTTGCTACACGCTCTGCCGTCCGGTGACGAATCCCCGTCTCTGATGAAGAGATCGAAGAGTCCGGGATTAACTGGGTATTGGCGTAAAGAATACGCTTCAAATCCTCGCTAAGAATAATGGCTCCATCCATCTTGGCGAGTTCGTACAGGTAGTTCGGGGAGAAATCACAGTTAATCGAGAATCCCCCGTCCACCACTTCCATTACTTCAGGGCTGTATCCTACAACAAGCAGTGCGCCCGTCTTGGCGCGCAGCACATTTTCCAGACCTTCGCGGAAAGGTGTACCTGGTGCGATCAGCCTTAACAACTCATTCATATTATCCAGTTGGCTCGAATCTTTCATCTTGTTATGCCCCCTAATCTAAAGCAACCGCTAGTGCATCTGCCACGGTATTCACACCGATCAGTTGTATCCCGCGAGGATGTTTCCAGCCCTTTAAGCTTTTTTCCGGTAAAATGACTCGTTTGAAGCCCAGCTTCGCGGCTTCCTTCACTCGTTGTTCGGCCCGTGATACGGCTCGAACCTCACCTGTCAGACCAATCTCGCCAAAGACGACGTCATCCGGCTTGGTCGGTACATCCCTCAAACTGGATGCAATGCTGACAGCAACCGCCAAATCTACAGCGGGCTCATCCAACCGTACTCCACCAGCCACGTTCAGATACGCATCCTGGGTCTGTAAAAACATGCCCATCCGTTTCTCCAGCACTGCAATGATCAGATTTAATCGATGCAGATCTACCCCTGTTGCCATACGGCGGGGAGAAGGGAAATGGGTAGTGGAGATCAACGCCTGTAATTCCACGAGCAGAGGACGCGTCCCCTCCATACTGGCAACTACTGTTGAACCTGCTACACCCAGTGGACGTTCTGACAAAAAGAGTTCGGACGGATTGCCCACCTCACGAAGTCCATCCTCGCCCATTTCAAAAATGCCAATCTCATTGGTGGAACCAAAACGGTTCTTCACCGCACGCAGCAGGCGATACGTATGATGCCGTTCTCCTTCAAAATAAAGCACGCAATCCACCATATGTTCTAACATACGTGGACCGGCAATGGCACCTTCTTTGGTAACATGCCCCACAAGAACCGTTGCAATGCCTCTGCCTTTGGCAATTCGCATGAACCTTGACGTACATTCCCTTACCTGTGCTACACTACCCGGCGCACTGGTAACTTCGGGAAGATACACCGTCTGAATGGAGTCGATGACAAGAAAATGCGGCTGGATCTGATCCACCGCTTCCTCTACACGTTCCATATTGGTTTCACACAGTACATACAACTCGGCAGAGAGTGCCCCGAGGCGGTCTGCCCGCAATTTGGTTTGCTTGACTGATTCCTCACCGGAAACATATAACACACGCAAACCCGAATGCGTTAAAGCATGAGACGTCTGCAACATCAACGTTGATTTACCAATACCCGGATCTCCACCCACCAGAACGAGCGAACCCGGAACGATTCCACCACCCAATACCCGGTTCAACTCTCCGATTCCAGTCTGTACACGCGGTTCCTGACCGCTATCTATATCTATGATAGGAAGCGGTTTATCTTTACTGTCAAACAGAGGAGAATTTCTCCCTTGTGTTTTGACCACCGTCTCTGTTTCTTCCACCATTGAATTCCATGACTGACAACCCGGACACTTACCGTACCACTTGGGGGCTTCATAGCCGCATTCCGTACATTGAAACTTGGTTTTAACTTTGGCCACTTCAGCACTCCTATAATTTAGTTTTATAACAGCATTTTGCATTATTCGACGAATTTCACCCAAACTCCCTGACGTGCAGGGTTACTAAAAGTTTACCATTGTTTGAGATTTTTCGTAAAGGATTATCGCAAACTTTACACATGTTCCTGACATAATCATGTCCGTCTTCTGTCCAAAGTGCAAAAAATCCTCCCCGGCCGAAGCCGAGAAGGATTAAGGATTATTACAAACTGAAGTTTAACTCCAGTGCTTGCTACATATTATTTAGTTTCGATTTCCTCGTTAGAAGGAACAATCACGTCTTTTTTAGTTACAGACAGCGCACCGTTCTCTTCGTCAATGAGTAATGAATCGCCTTTGGTTACGTTACCTGTAAGCAACTCTTCAGACAATTTGTCCTCGATATGCTTCTGTATTGCCCGACGAAGCGGACGCGCACCGTAAGCTGGATCAAAGCCGGCTTTGGCAAGGAAGTCCTTGGCATTGTCGGTGAGTTCGAAGTCAACTTCGTATTCACGCAGCCGTTTGCGAAGTTCCTCACTCATGAGGGTAACAATCTCTGCAATGTGTTTCTGTTCCAGAGAGTGGAATACGATAATTTCATCAATCCGGTTAAGGAACTCTGGACGGAAGCTTTTCTTCAGCTCATCCATAACTTTACCCTTCATGTTATCATAATCCGCGCCTGCATCCACAACCGCTGTGAAACCAAGTGTAGAGTTACGTTTGATCGCTTCGGCACCCACGTTGGATGTCAGGATAATCAGCGTATTCCGGAAGTCAACAACGCGACCTTTGGAATCCGTCAGACGACCATCTTCAAGCACTTGCAGCAAGATATTGAATACTTCTGGATGTGCTTTCTCGATCTCATCAAGCAGGACTACGGAGTATGGTTTGCGACGAACTTTCTCTGTCAGCTGACCACCTTCTTCGTATCCAACATATCCTGGAGGCGCTCCGACGAGTCGGGAAGTCGAATGTTTCTCACCATACTCGGACATATCAATCCGGATTACTGCATTTTCATCACCAAACATTGCTTCAGCCAGAGCACGAGCAAGTTCTGTTTTACCTACCCCAGTAGGACCGAGGAAGATGAATGAACCCATCGGACGTTTTGGATCTTTCAATCCAGCACGAGCACGACGAACCGCACGACTGACCGATTTCACAGCCTCATCCTGGCCAATGACACGTTCATGCAAAATCGATTCCAGATTCATCAGGCGTTGTGTCTCTTCTTCTTTCAGCTTGTTCACCGGAATTCCTGTCCAGTTGGCTACCACTTGTGCGATATCCTCAGGTGTTACTTCGGAATCCGTGCGACCTTGTTTTTCTTTCCATTGATTCTTCGTTACATCCAGCTCTTCACGGATTTTTTGTTCCGTATCACGAAGCGCTGCGGCTTTTTCGAACTCCTGACTTTGAACTGCTGCGTCTTTTTCCTTACGGATATCTTCCAGACGGCTTTCCAGTTGTTTCAGGTTTGGTGGGATCGTGTAAGAGTTCAATCTTACTTTGGAGCCCGCTTCATCAATCAGGTCAATCGCTTTGTCTGGCAAAAAACGGTCTGTAATGTAACGGTCAGACAGTTTAACCGCCTGCACAATCGCTTCGTCCGTAATTTTCACACGGTGATGCGCCTCATAACGGTCACGCAAGCCGTGCAAGATTTGAATCGCTTCTTCCGGAGAAGGCTGATCTACAGTAATCGGTTGGAAACGACGCTCAAGCGCTGCATCCTTCTCGATGTATTTGCGATATTCATCCAGTGTTGTCGCACCGATACATTGCAATTCTCCACGGGCCAAAGCCGGTTTCAAAATGTTAGAAGCATCGATGGCACCTTCAGCTCCGCCTGCACCAATCAAGGTATGCAATTCGTCGATAAACAGGACAATGTTACCTGCTTGGCGAATCTCATCCATGATTTTTTTCAGACGATCTTCGAACTCACCACGATATTTGGTTCCAGCGACTACTGAACCCATATCCAAGGTCATTACACGTTTGTCGCGCAATGTTTCCGGAATCTCATTTGCAATGATTTTTTGTGCAAGGCCTTCAGCAATCGCTGTTTTACCTACACCTGGCTCACCGATCAATACCGGGTTGTTCTTGGTACGACGGCTGAGCACCTGAATGACACGCTCAATTTCTTTGCTACGTCCAATAACCGGGTCCAGGTTGTTCTCTCTGGCATAAGCCGTGAGGTCACGTGCCAGACTATCCAGCGTTGGTGTGCTTACATTGGCAGGTGTTCCATTATGACTGGATACAGCTTCACTGCTGCCAAGCAATTGCAGCACTTGTTGACGTGCTTTGTTCAGGCTAATTCCCAGGTTATTGAGCACACGTGCTGCAACACCCTCGCCTTCACGAATCAATCCGAGCAGGATATGCTCTGTGCCTACATAGGTGTGGCCCAATTTACGAGCTTCATCCATAGACAGTTCAATTACTTTTTTCGCACGTGGCGTATATGCAATGTTGGTAGGTTGCTCTTGGCCACGGCCAATCAGCGTTTCTACTTCATCCTGAATTTTTTCCAATCCGAGTCCCAGGCCGATCAGTGCTTTGGCTGCGATGCCTTCGCCTTCACGAATGAGGCCGAGCAAAATATGCTCAGTACCGATGTTATTATGACCGAGACGGACAGCTTCTTCCTGCGCGAGTGCGAGCACCTTTTGGGCCCGTTCCGTAAATCTTCCAAACATCATATCTCCTGCACCTCCATGGTTTTGGATAAAACGAGGGTCATTTAATGAAATAACCTTCGTATTCTTCATATCATTTTTGTTTGCAGCCGTGCTGCGAATAAAGTCATTCGGCATTTGTACATGCCTTATTATATAAAAGCCGCAATGCGGCATGAAACCATAATTCAATACAATATCAGGCTAAACTAGGACTGCTTCGCTGCATTGATCGTATCACGAATCAACTGAGCACGGTATATGTCACGCTCATCTGTACGCATATCTTCCCCGAATGTTTTCTGCAAAAATCCCGGCTGTGTCATCACATTCAACTCATTCATTACCGTAATGGACAGTCCATCCAACAAGCCGAGATCCACGCCAAGGCGTACATCCGATAAGCGCTGTGCAGCTTCCTTGGAATCAACAATAGCTGCATGAGACAATATGCCGTAAGAACGCATGACACGATCCGTAATCCGAAGTCTGGAGTCGGTAATTAACCGTTCTCTGGCTGTACGCTCATGACCTATCATCTGTAATACAACACCATGCAGGTTCTCGATGACTTCCTGTTCGGTCTGTCCCAAAGTAATCTGGTTCGAGATCTGGAACAGGTTCCCCATCGCCTCGCTACCTTCACCGTATATTCCTCTTACCGTCAATCCCACTTGGGAAACTGCGGTTAGAATACGGCCTATCTGTTGCGTCATCACCAGGGCAGGCAAGTGCATCATAACCGATGCTCTGACACCTGTACCTACATTGGTAGGACAGCTGGTTAAGTATCCTCTGCGATCATCAAAAGCATAATCCACATGCGCTTCAAAAGCATCATCTATTGCGGAAGCTTTCTCCCAGGCTTCTTTCACCTGGAACCCCGGATAGAGGCACTGGATACGAAGATGATCCTCTTCGTTAATCATAATACTGACCGACTCATCCTCACTGAGAATAACCGCACCATTCCTGGATTCATTCGCAAGACTTGGACTGATGAGATGTTTCTCCACCAGCACCCGTTTGTCGAGTTCGTCAATATCGATCAGATCCAAAGTATGAAAATCCCCAAAGGCATGAACGTCATCGTATTGAAGTACTTCGCTCAGCTTATTCAGCACCTCTTCCGATTGCTCATTGGAAGCCAGCATCGGAAACGGAACATGCTGAAGGTTGCGTGCAATCCGGACACGGCTGCTAATGACAATTTCGGAATCAGCCGCATCACTGCGCATCCAGTCGCTGAGCGCCTTCTCTGTAAAGCGCAGATTAGGCATTACGCATCCCTCCTACTCATGACAAACTTTACTCCTGAGCTATCCCTTTTTCAAGTCCTCTGATCTGGTCACGGATCTGAGCCGCCTCTTCAAATTCCTCTTGCGCGATGCTCTCCTGGAGCTCACGCTTCAGATCAGCGATTTGCCGTTTCACCTTGATGCGACCACCAGCTCGTGCAGGCACTTTGCCTACATGGGACGTATTACCATGAACCCGCTTGAACAAAGGATCCAGTCGGCTGTCAAAATATTTATAACATGAACTGCAGCCGAACCGGCCTATCTTACTAAATTGTGCGTACGTCATACCACACTCTTCACATTGAAGTGCTTTTGCAGGTGGTGTTCCTGCCGATCCACTTTTGCTGGCTGGATCAAAATCAAGCAATCCGGACAACAAGTTGTGAATGGAAAACCCACCTGCTGTTCCAGGGATCATTTCCCCTTTTTCACGGGCACATGACTCACAAATATGGAATTCCGTCTTCTCTCCATTTACGATCTTCGTAAAATGAAGTGTCGCCGGACGTTTATTGCATTCTTGGCACAACATATTGATGTACCTCCTTTGACCCCGATAGTTTTCATTTACCGAGCAAAGATATTAACATCGCCTTCAACATTCTGGCACGAATTTGATCCCGGTAAGGAAGTTTGACTAATATAACCTCTCTAGATACAGCAGCTCGCATCAACCCGGCTTCCCGCTTGCTCAAGAAGCGCGCTTCTTCCAATTGATAGATCAGACCTTCGGCAGCTGTCTGCCCGATCTCTTCACCAATACTATGGTGCAAATGATTATGCAGAGCTGATTGGGCCGGTAATTCAATGCGCTGTATGCGAACATAACCACCACCGCCGCGTTTACTCTCTACCAGGTATCCCTTCTCGAGTGTAAAACGTGTGCTGATGACATAATTGATCTGGGAAGGTACACATGAGAATTGATCTGCCAGATCATTACGCTGAATTTCAACCATTCCTTCGGGACTTTCATGCAAAATACTCTTCAGATATCGTTCGATAATATCAGAGATATTACGCATCCAATCATCCTCCACTGTCTGAAACGTTAAGTCAATAAGGACCCACACGCCCCCACAGAGTACACCTTCTCTACCCATTTAACCAATCAGGAAAACAACGAATCTTGCTTCCACAGGTATCAACAGGAGAGCGAAGGAAGCACGAAGGTCCTTTAATATTCCCTTGATCCTCCGATGAAATGAATCCCGTATATTGGCGATCATGCATCAGATTGTTGAAAGAAAGCTACTTAAGTATTAAACCTTTAGTTGACTTTGACTTTCTTTGACTTTATAACCATTATAGCATATTTTGTGGTTTTGCCAAGTGGGGTCACTATTCATTTTTTACGATTTTACACGAAATATTCCCCAGACACAAAAAAACCTCCCCAAAATTGCTGGAGAAGTCCATTTGTCTTTCGATCACGCCGTATTTCTATATAAGCTAATCAAGTTAAATGGAGCAGTGGCAATAGTCATCAGAAGAAATCGAGCAAATAGGTTTCCCGTTCAGGAATCGCTTGTTCCAAAGCCTTGATTGCTGCTTCTGGTCCGTGAATTCTTCCGATCCGTGCCATTTCCGTTGGTCTGCGATACCCCATCAGCACTGCGGTAAGGGATTGAATATCCACCTTAATGGTCTGATCATCAGTAATTGGCTCCGATGTTTTCCATATGGACGCCGTTCCGTTCATTGCCACATTTAATTGCCATACCCCTTCATTCCATGGAGCGTGGGCATCTTCTACCTGAAGTACAATCTGCACCGGTGAGTCCTGGCTTGCAAATGGATACTGGGATATAAACTGCTCTACACTAACGATACGCGCCATAAAATAAGGTACAATCTCCTGTTGAATCCGTGGATTATCCAATTGGAAAGCAAGCGTATCACTGGCAGGCGCCTGCAACGTAACTTCCTGGATCATGGAATCATGATTAGCAATGAAGGTCCACAGCCCTTGCCTAGCCTCTTCATTCAGATAAATGATCTCTTTAATGGTAAACTTATTTTCCTTAACCTCATATAAAAGATAACCTTGTGCTGCATCAGCTTCATCGTAATATACAGCCTTCTGGCTGCTTCCATTAACAAGAACTGAATTCTCCCACCTTGCATCATCCCGAACCAGAGTTCCGTTATAGCGCTCAGCATAAGCACTGTATACTTCCTTTAATATGCTGAGGCCCGGATCCCCACGCCGAATTGTTCCAGGTGTCGCTTTTTTCAGAGGCAAATGAGCTGTAGGTACTTTATAACGTTTAAATTCAACATACGTCTCCCATCCATACTTTCGATAGAAACCAAAAGAGAATGGATGCAAGAATGATATACTTTGTTTGTTACGATTCATTTCTTCCAACGCATGCTTCAGTAGACCCGCTACCCAGCCTTTGCGTCTATACTCTGGCCAGGTGGCTACACCCGCAATACCGCCCATCTCGAACGCTCTGCCATGAATATAGGTTTGAAAAGGAATGATGTGAAGTTTGGCTCCTAGCTGCCCGTCCTCATATACACCCCATATATCTTGTGACGAAAACTGACTCCGCCGCTTTTCTTTTTGTTCATCATTCATTACCATCTGAAAAGCATATTCGGAGAGTGCCATCGCTGGTTCAAAATCATCTACCGTCAATTTCTGAATTTCCATGTCGTCCTACACCCCATTCACTAGAGTTATTATCAATCCAAATCATGGCCTGATATGTGATATATGTACCCCTTAGAGTGTGTCAGAGGATTCTTACAAAGTCAAATAAGAGATGCTTTCGCATCCCCTTAAATAAACAAATAAAAACCACCACCGAATAACATCGGCAGTGGTTCTTCGCTTGGCGGCGTCCTACTCTCCCAGGACCCTGCGGTCCAAGTACCATCGGCGCTAGAGGGCTTAACGGTCGTGTTCGGGATGGGTACGTGTGGAACCCCTCCGCCATCGCCACCAAACGCGTAGCTTACATTTCAGAGTGTTGTTCTCTGAAAACTAGATTCGAAACGAAACATGCGAATTACAACTTGCTATTGGATAAGCCCTCGACCGATTAGTACTGGTCAGCTCCATGCATTGCTGCACTTCCACCCCCAGCCTATCTACCTCGTCGTCTTCAAGGGGTCTTACATACTGGGAAATCTCATCTTGAGGGGGGCTTCACGCTTAGATGCTTTCAGCGTTTATCCCGTCCGTACATAGCTACCCAGCGGTGCTCCTGGCGGAACAACTGGTACACCAGCGGTACGTCCATCCCGGTCCTCTCGTACTAAGGACAGCTCCTCTCAAATTTCCTACGCCCACGACAGATAGGGACCGAACTGTCTCACGACGTTCTGAACCCAGCTCGCGTACCGCTTTAATGGGCGAACAGCCCAACCCTTGGGACCTACTTCAGCCCCAGGATGCGATGAGCCGACATCGAGGTGCCAAACCTCCCCGTCGATGTGGACTCTTGGGGGAGATAAGCCTGTTATCCCCAGGGTAGCTTTTATCCGTTGAGCGATGGCCCTTCCATGCGGTACCACCGGATCACTAAGCCCGACTTTCGTCCCTGCTCGACTTGTAGGTCTCGCAGTCAAGCTCCCTTATGCCTTTGCACTCTTCGAATGATTTCCAACCATTCTGAGGGAACCTTTGGGCGCCTCCGTTACTCTTTAGGAGGCGACCGCCCCAGTCAAACTGCCCACCTGACACTGTCCCCGCACCGGATTACGGTACCAGGTTAGAACCTAGATACGATCAGGGTGGTATCCCAACGTTGCCTCCACGCAAGCTGGCGCTCACGTTTCAAAGGCTCCCACCTATCCTGTACAGATCGTACCCAAATTCAATATCAAGCTGCAGTAAAGCTCCATGGGGTCTTTCCGTCTTGTCGCGGGTAACCTGCATCTTCACAGGTATTAAAATTTCACCGGATCTCTCGTTGAGACAGCGCCCAAGTCGTTACGCCATTCGTGCGGGTCAGAATTTACCTGACAAGGAATTTCGCTACCTTAGGACCGTTATAGTTACGGCCGCCGTTTACTGGGGCTTCGGTTCACAGCTTCGGGATTGCTCCCTAACCACTCCCCTTAACCTTCCAGCACCGGGCAGGCGTCAGCCCGTATACTTCGCCTTACGGCTTCGCACAGACCTGTGTTTTTGCTAAACAGTCGCTTGGGCCTTTTCACTGCGGCCCCCTCGTGCTATTCACACTACCGGGGCACCCCTTCTCCCGAAGTTACGGGGTCATTTTGCCGAGTTCCTTAACGAGAGTTCTTCCGCGCGCCTTAGAATACTCTTCTCGCCTACCTGTGTCGGTTTGCGGTACGGGCACCTTCACCTGGCTAGAGGCTTTTCTTGGCAGTGTGAGATCATGACCTTCGCTACTATAATTTTCGCTCCCCATCACAGCTCAGCCTTACAATGTGCGGATTTGCCTACACATCAGCCTTACTGCTTAGACGGACATCCATCAGTCCGCGTCACTACCCTACTGCGTCCCCCCATTGCTCATAACGGCTTACGGTGGTACAGGAATTTCGACCTGTTGTCCTTCGACTACGCCTTTCGGCCTCGCCTTAGGTCCCGACTTACCCTGAGCGGACGAGCCTTCCTCAGGAACCCTTAGGCTTTCGGCGGATCAGATTCTCACTGATCTTTTCGTTACTCATACCGGCATTCTCACTTGTATAATGTCCAGCGCTCCTTACGGTACACCTTCAACCCTTATACAACGCTCCCCTACCCCTGATGCAAAGCATCAAGCCATAGCTTCGGTGGTGTGTTTAGCCCCGTTACATTTTCGGCGCAGAGTCACTCGACCAGTGAGCTATTACGCACTCTTTCAATGGTGGCTGCTTCTAAGCCAACATCCTGGTTGTCTGTGCAACTCCACATCCTTTCCCACTTAACACACACTTGGGGACCTTAGCTGATGGTCTGGGCTGTTTCCCTTTTGACAATGGATCTTAGCACTCACTGTCTGACTCCCGGAAGTAAGTCTATGGCATTCGGAGTTTGACTGAGCTTGGTAACCCTTGCGGGCCCCGCACCCAATCAGTGCTCTACCTCCACGACTCTGTTTTCCGAGGCTAGCCCTAAAGCTATTTCGGGGAGAACCAGCTATCTCCGAGTTCGATTGGAATTTCTCCGCTACCCCCACCTCATCCCCGCATTTTTCAACATGCGTGGGTTCGGGCCTCCAGTGCGTGTTACCGCACCTTCACCCTGGACAGGGGTAGATCACCCGGTTTCGGGTCTACGTCCACGTACTATGTCGCCCTATTCAGACTCGCTTTCGCTGCGGCTCCGGCTCTTCACCTTAACCTTGCACGGGAACGTAACTCGCCGGTTCATTCTACAAAAGGCACGCCATCACCCCTAAAACGGGCTCTGACTTTTTGTAAGCACACGGTTTCAGGTTCTATTTCACTCCCCTTCCGGGGTGCTTTTCACCTTTCCCTCACGGTACTGCTTCACTATCGGTCGCTAGGAAGTATTTAGCCTTGGCAGATGGTCCTGCCGGATTCATACGGGGTTTCACGTGCCCCGCACTACTCGGGATCCGTCTCGGAGGGAACAGACTTTCAATTACAGGGCTTTTACCTTCTTTGGCGGGCCTTTCCAGACCTCTTCGCTTAACCGGTTCCTTTGTAACTCCATGTGAGACGTCCCACAACCCCAAAGAGCAAGCTCTCTGGTTTGGGCTTCTCCGCGTTCGCTCGCCGCTACTGACGGAATCACTATTGTTTTCTCTTCCTCAGGGTACTTAGATGTTTCAGTTCCCCTGGTATGCCTCTACATAACCTATGTATTCAGTTATGAGTAACTGGAAATTACCCCAGCTGGGTTTCCCCATTCGGACACCCCCGGATCAAAGCTTGCTTACAGCTCCCCGAGGCAGTTTCGTTGTTCGCCACGTCCTTCATCGGCTCCTAGCGCCTAGGCATCCTCCGTGTGCTCTTAGTAGCTTAACCATTTTGTTCCGGTTTCGGTCGCTCGCTTCCCTTGGTTTGGACTGCGTCCAAATCCAAAAGTCGCTCTCACCCGATACCATCACAAAAGCAATTTAACTACCTTTATACACTTGACTTGTTTAACACAAGTTCAGCTAAAAAGGAATGTTCTAATTCGCGTTTGTTTCGTTTCGATATCTAGTTTTCAAAGAACAAGCCAAATAGATGAAATTGTTTGGTGGAGCCAAGCGGGATCGAACCGCTGACCTCCTGCTTGCAAGGCAGGCGCTCTCCCAGCTGAGCTATGGCCCCTCAAATTCCATCAAAACTGAACAAATGGATAAGTAACTGTGTTGCTGTTGCAGGTTCTAAGAACCTGCTTATTTGAATGTTTCCGCTACGGGAAACGATTCTCCATAGAAAGGAGGTGATCCAGCCGCACCTTCCGATACGGCTACCTTGTTACGACTTCACCCCAATCATCTATCCCACCTTCGGCGGCTGGCTCCTTGCGGTTACCCCACCGACTTCGGGTGTTATAAACTCTCGTGGTGTGACGGGCGGTGTGTACAAGACCCGGGAACGTATTCACCGCGGCATGCTGATCCGCGATTACTAGCAATTCCGACTTCATGCAGGCGAGTTGCAGCCTGCAATCCGAACTGAGACCGGCTTTGTTGGGATTGGCTCCATCTCGCGATTTCGCAGCCCGTTGTACCGGCCATTGTAGTACGTGTGTAGCCCAGGTCATAAGGGGCATGATGATTTGACGTCATCCCCACCTTCCTCCGGTTTGTCACCGGCAGTCTATCTAGAGTGCCCACCCGAAGTGCTGGCAACTAAATATAAGGGTTGCGCTCGTTGCGGGACTTAACCCAACATCTCACGACACGAGCTGACGACAACCATGCACCACCTGTCTCCTCTGTCCCGAAGGAAAGATACATCTCTGCATCGATCAGAGGGATGTCAAGACCTGGTAAGGTTCTTCGCGTTGCTTCGAATTAAACCACATACTCCACTGCTTGTGCGGGTCCCCGTCAATTCCTTTGAGTTTCAGTCTTGCGACCGTACTCCCCAGGCGGAGTGCTTAATGTGTTAACTTCGGCACCAAGGGTATCGAAACCCCTAACACCTAGCACTCATCGTTTACGGCGTGGACTACCAGGGTATCTAATCCTGTTTGCTCCCCACGCTTTCGCGCCTCAGCGTCAGTTACAGCCCAGAGAGTCGCCTTCGCCACTGGTGTTCCTCCACATATCTACGCATTTCACCGCTACACGTGGAATTCCACTCTCCTCTTCTGCACTCAAGTCACCCAGTTTCCAGTGCGATCCGGGGTTGAGCCCCGGGATTAAACACCAGACTTAAATGACCGCCTGCGCGCGCTTTACGCCCAATAATTCCGGACAACGCTTGCCCCCTACGTATTACCGCGGCTGCTGGCACGTAGTTAGCCGGGGCTTTCTTCTCAGGTACCGTCACCTTGAGAGCAGTTACTCTCCCAAGCGTTCTTCCCTGGCAACAGAGCTTTACGATCCGAAAACCTTCATCACTCACGCGGCATTGCTCCGTCAGGCTTTCGCCCATTGCGGAAGATTCCCTACTGCTGCCTCCCGTAGGAGTCTGGGCCGTGTCTCAGTCCCAGTGTGGCCGATCACCCTCTCAGGTCGGCTACGCATCGTCGCCTTGGTGAGCCGTTACCCCACCAACTAGCTAATGCGCCGCAGGCCCATCCCCAAGTGACAGATTGCTCCGTCTTTCCAGTTTCCTTCAGGCGAAGAAAACAATTATTCGGTATTAGCTACCGTTTCCGGTAGTTGTCCCAAACTTGAGGGTAGGTTGCCTACGTGTTACTCACCCGTCCGCCGCTAAGTATCAAGGAAGCAAGCTTCCTATCAACTCCGCTCGACTTGCATGTATTAGGCATGCCGCCAGCGTTCGTCCTGAGCCAGGATCAAACTCTCCAATAAAGTATTGAAAAGAGCGATAAGCTCATTTTGAATCTGACGATTCATTGTGAATCAAAAGTTACTATCCATTTGTTCAGTTTTCAAGGAACTTGTATGTCCGTTTATGTTGACGTTTGTCAACCGGACAGGAATCTTATCGTATCATGTTAACTAACTTACTGTCAACACTTTTTTTTCGTCACCTTTCAAATGATTATGACAATCATTCGTTTGAAGCGACAAGAAATAATATATCACGTAGTGATTTATTTAGCAAGCATTTTTAATCAACCTTCTAATATCATGATATCTTCATCTACGGTGTCTTGTCTCCAACCTGTATTCGACAGATTAGCACATTCTCTGAACCCAAGATGGGATAACGATCCCCGCCCTTCTGTTCGTTTGAAGAAAGTGATCCAAAAACTCTATAATAAGGTATATAGGATATAGAGATAAGGTTAAGCAGTCAAGTGTACTACTTTCATAAGTAGCCTATTAACAATCGTATATTCATCTCGCATTGCACCTTTACTCAGATCACGTACTCCATTCACAGCTAGCTATTACATATCAAAGTTCTGAATAAACTCATTACTAACCTAATATGGGGTGATCGCGCTTGAAAGAATGGTTAAAGAATGTACGCAAAGGTTACGGCAAGAAACTGGTTTCCATCCACGCTTGGAATGCCTGGATCGTTGTGATCCTTGCAATCTCAGGGCTTATGCTGGTTGGCGGCTTTTGGCGCGAGATTCTCGGAATTGGACGTGTCTGGTTAAAATGGCTACATATCATCGTTGGGCTAGCTATGCTGGCACCCGTAGTATATTACTTGATTTTGGCCGGAAAGCACTGGAAACAGCTTCGAAATAGGCCTTGGCAAAGGGTGAACACCATCTTAGTTCTTGCGCTGCTGGTAGGCTGGCTCCTCTCGGGTATTGTATTATGGCAGTTCAAGCTAGCTGGACCTCGATGGTCGAATGCTGCACTTTTGATCCATGACCTGCTGACTTGGGTGGGCCTACCTTATATTATCTATCACTCCATCACTCGGACCAAATGGTTAAAGGACCCTGCACGTCGTGCGGTTAAAAACTACTACAACTTCAACACGAACTCAAAATACAGCTGATCCATCTGATTCAATATCGGATGAAAAAGAAACTCCGGCTGCTATATCTTCTTCCCAGTTTGATCGCAGTTCCGAGAGAGATCCCCTCAAATCAGAGCAGCGACCTCAACCGTTGTATACACGACGAGCTTTCATCCGTTCTGCTGTGGGGGTTGGTCTCGCCGTGACTCTTGGTCCTACTTTTATATCCTGGGTAGGACGAAATCTCAAGATCGATAATAGTATTGATAGCATGCTGGAGAACGATCCTAACCGTATGGTTCCTCTGCCACAACCGCTATCTGCCTCTTCTCCTCCCATTGGAGGCGGAGCTGACGGTCATTTCCGCGTATATACGGTTACGCCTATACCGTCCTTCTCCAATGCTAACTGGTCTTTTCGAATTGATGGGTTGGTTGAACGGGCACAGGTATGGAACTGGGAACAATTCGTGAAGCTCGCTCGTACCGTACAGGTTAGTGATTTCCACTGTGTAACGGGCTGGTCTGTATATAAAAATACCTGGGAAGGCATTTCTCTTGCACAGCTTTTGAAACAAGCCGGGGTCAAACCGGAAGCTCATAGTGTGAAGTTTTATTCCGGTGATGGTGTATACACAGATGCGATTACGATGGATCAAGCACAAATGGAAGATATTATGGTCGCTGTCATGCATGATGGCAAACCCATCCCGGCTGATCTTGGCGGTCCGGTACGGCTCGTCATTCCTCAGATGTATGCCTATAAATCAGTAAAATGGTTAAATCGCATTGAACTCATCGACAGCGAACATATTGGTTACTGGGAAGAGCGAGGATATGATAAGGATGCATGGCTTACAGGGGCATCTCAGCGCATCCCTAACAATTTAAGTGGATCATGATCAGATAAGATTGATGAGCGTTCATTCGTTGTATCAAATAATTCAATAAACAGCAAAAGCCCCCGATCACATATTCGTGTCTTCGGGGGCTTTCTTATATGAACTCTTTTGTTAATTCATCCTCTAACCC
Source organism: Paenibacillus sp. W4I10 (assembly GCF_030816325.1). Taxonomy (NCBI): domain Bacteria; kingdom Bacillati; phylum Bacillota; class Bacilli; order Caryophanales; family Paenibacillaceae; genus Paenibacillus; species Paenibacillus sp. W4I10. The sequence goes on along the minus strand of NZ_JAUSXX010000001.1, from coordinate 5,963,417 downwards.
TGTGGGTTCAAAAGACGTACAAGTTCGTCCTCATCCTCAATCGTTGGAATACCGAGATCATGGGCTTTGGTTAGTTTACTTCCTGCCTTCTCTCCGGCAATAACCAGATCTGTCTTTTTCGACACACTGCCAGTCACCTTCGCTCCGAGCGCTTCCAGTCTTTGCGTCGCCTCTTCCCGCGTCAATTGGTGCAGCGTTCCGGTCAAGACGACCGTTTTACCACTGAAGAAGGAATCTTCCACAACAGCAACGGCTGGCGCCTCAGGTGCCTGAGCTTTCACGCCCAAGTTAAGCATTTTCTCAATCGCAGCCTGTGTAAACGGATCTGCAAAAAAGTTTACGATGCTCTCAGCCACGATACCACCCACGTCGGGTAGTTCAACCAGTTCTTCCACGGTTGCATTCATAATGGCGTGCAGATCTCGATAATGATCAGCCAGCATGCGCGTTGTCGATTTACCTGTGTTCGGAATACCCAGTGAGTATAAGAAGGAAGCCAAGTCTCTATCTTTACTAAGCTCAAGCGCAGCGATAAGGTTGTTCGCTTTCTTTTCCCCAAACCGCTCCAGCTTCACCAGATCATCAAACTGTAACGTATACAGGTCAGCAGGCTCGCGTACGTTCAATTCATCATACAACTGAATCGCCGTTTTCTCACTGAACGTCTCGATGTCCATGGCATCACGGGAAGCAAAATGAGAAATACGTGCCACCGTTTGCGGTTTACACGCAAGTCTATTGTTGCAGAACAGATGCGCTCCGCGTTGCTCCAGTGGGAATCCGCATGCCGGACACTGCTCAGGGAAGACGATCTCCTCTCCATCACTCTCCTCCGTCACTTTACCCAGAATCTCAGGAATAACGTCGTTGGAGCGACGGATAAAGACCCGTGTGCCCAGAGCAAACTTCAGATTTTTGCGCTCAATGTCGCCAACATTGTTCAGAGTACAGTTCTGTACCGTTACCCCGGCAAGTTCAACCGGTTCTACGCGTGCCAGCGGAGTTACTTTGCCAGTACGGCCCACATTCCATACCACAGCGTTAAGAACCGTCGTGGTCTCTTCAGCCTCGAATTTATATGCCACCGCCCAGCGAGGGAATTTATCGGTATAACCCAATACCTCGCGGGTGCGCATGTCCGTAATTTTAATAACAGCTCCATCGATCAGATAGTCCAATTGACCCCGGTTCTCCTGAATCGCAGCCAATTGTTCCATCACATCATCAAACTCGTGGAAATAAGTAATCGATGGATTCACCTTGAAACGGTTCTCACGCAAGAAGTCCATCATCTGCTGATGATTGGCAAACTGAATGTCATCCGAATAACCCACGTTATAAAAATAAGCATTCAACCGACGCTCAGCCGTCGCTTTTGGATTCAGGTTGCGGAGCGCTCCTGCTGCAGCATTACGCGCATTCTTGAGTGGCTCTGCCGCCGTCTCATTATATCGGTCCAAGACAGACAGATTCATGATACCTTCACCCTGTACTTCAATCGTACCACTGGTGTAAGGAATTTTGAGCGGAACGGATCGGATCGTTCTTACCTGTGCCAAAATACCTTCACCTACGGTACCGTTACCACGCGTAGAGGCTTGTACCAACTCACCGTTGGTGTAGGTCAGGTTCAACGTCAATCCGTCAAACTTCAACTCAATGACATAACCTGGTTCCGGTAAAGGCGTATCGGGATTTTTGCTGTTATAGTCATTAATCAGTTTCAGTACACGGGTATTCCAGCTCCGAAGCTGCTCAATATTCTGCGCTTTGTCCAGACTCCATAATGAGGATAAATGGCGATGTGGGGTAAACCCCTTGAGCAGTTCGCCACCCACACGCTGTGTTGGAGAATCCGGCAGAACCATGCCGCTTTCCTGTTCCAGCGTAACCAGTTCATCGTACAGAAGATCATACTCCTTATCGCTGATCTGTGGCTGATCCATCGTGTAGTACTGATAATTATGCTGGTTCAGCTCGGTAACGAGTTGCTCCATCCGGTGCATCGGGTCCATACAGGGCCATCCCTCCGTTAATTTGATCTATATATGTAGAACGAACACTCCTACTGCACTTGAACGACGATAACAGAATAACTTTCCGATCGATGTTATCCCCGGATTTCTTTTAATCCATTTTAAAAGGTGGAAATCCGGGGATAAAGGCGAACGCTATGCTTCTTCAAGTTATTTCTGCTCTCTCCGTTATCGTGTGGATGTTAGATTGAACTTATATAGATTTCTATTCATATCAATCTGGTTTAGAAATCCCGTGAAAAAAACGAGAGAAAAAGCAATTTTCCTTATGGAAGTTATTTCTGTTCTCTCTGTTATCGTGCAAAAGGAGGTTTCGTTCTTATTCTACTTTCGTAATAGGGGCAAAGCCGGCAAGCAAACGTTTAACACCCACCGGAGCCGGGAAGGCAATCTGCAGTTCGGTATCATTCCCTGTCCCTTTGACCGCAACAATGGTGCCTGTCCCCCATTTGCCATGCTGCACTTTATCGCCTGCCTTGAACCCTGCTTCACCATTAGAAGCTACCGGCTTGGAAGCAGATGATGGCGTAGAGTATGTTGGGCGAGAGGTACTCGTAGTCACACGTGAAGTCGGCGTGGATGAGGTAGCAGATGAACCACTCTTGCTTTGGTGATCAAAGAGCTTGGTGCCACCACCGAAGTTACTTCCTCCACTGGAACCTAGTCCACGTCCACCATATGAGCCGCCTCCGCTACTGCCACGACGGTAACGATCACGAGCCATGGAGGTGTCTTCCTTCAGCTCATCCGGAATTTCGTCCAGGAAGCGGGAAGGTGGATTCGCTGTGGTACGTCCAAACAAGGTACGCATCTGGGCACACGACAGGAAGAGTTGCTCTTCCGCACGAGTAATTCCCACATAAGCAAGTCGGCGTTCTTCCTCCAACTCTTCATTATCCATAAAGGCACGGCTATGCGGGAAGACCCCCTCCTCCATACCCACGATAAAGACAACCGGGAACTCCAGACCTTTGGCACTATGCATAGTCATCAGGGTAACAGCGTCGCTCTGATCCTCTTCATCATCGTTCATGCTGTCGATATCAGCAATCAATGCAAGATCGGTGAGGAACGACACGAGCGTTTTGTCTTCATTATTTTTCTCAAATTCCATCGTTACAGACAGGAACTCATCAATGTTCTCGAGCCGTGCACGAGATTCGAGTGTATTTTCATTTTGCATCTCAAGACGGTATTGGCTCATCTCAAGAATCTTCTCGGTCAGTTCAGTTACAGACAGATATTCTACCATCTGATGCAACGCAGCGATCATGTCATAGAACTCCACCAGCGCATTACGCGTACGCCCAGCAAAACCAAGATCATCCACGACCTGAAGTACTCGGAAAATGGAAATACCACGCTCTCCTGCCGCAGCCGCCAGCTTCGCAACTGTTGTATCCCCGATGCTACGCTTCGGTACATTAATGATCCGGGTAAGGCTGATATCATCGTCGGGGTTGGATAACAGGCGCAGATACGCCAGAATGTCCTTGATTTCTTTACGATCATAGAACTTGATGCCGCCGACAATCTGATACGGAATATCAGACTTGATCAGAATTTCCTCTATAACCCGGGACTGGGCATTGGTACGGTATAAAATCGCATGGTTCTGATAGGATTTGCCGTTCTTCACATTTTTACTAATCTCGGAGGTAACAAAATACCCCTCATCATGCTCGGAATCCGCACGGTACACCTTGATCTTCGAACCACCCTCTTTGTCCGTCCACAGTTTCTTCGGTTTACGCCCTGTATTCAGGCCGATCACTTCATTCGCTGCATTCAGGATATTGGAAGTAGAACGATAGTTCTGTTCCAGCAAAATCGTATTTGCTTCAGGGTAATCTTTCTCAAAGTTCAGGATATTACTGATATCTGCCCCGCGCCAGCGATAGATCGACTGGTCACTATCCCCTACAACGCAGATGCGGTGGTGGCTGTCAGCGAGCATGCGGCACAGCATGTACTGCGCACGGTTCGTATCCTGATATTCATCCACGTGAATGTACTGGAATTTCTTTTGATAAAAGTCGAGGACTTCCGGCACTTCCTTGAACAGTTGAATGGTCTGCATAATGAGATCGTCGAAATCAAGCGAGTTGTTGGCTCTTAACCGTTTCTGGTACATCTTATATATCTTCGCTACAATACCCTCGAAATAGTCTCCTGCCTGCTTCTCATATTGCTCCGGACTGATCAGTTCATTCTTGGCCGTGCTCATCATCGATTGAACTGCTTTGGGCTCGAATTTCTTGGTATCAATATTCTGATCTTTCATACAGCTGCGAATTACAGATAATTGGTCCGATGAGTCCAAAATACTGAAGTTGGAAGTAAAACCGATACGTTCAATATCTCGGCGCAAAATACGCACACACATGGAGTGGAATGTGGATACCCAAATGTCACGGCCCTGGGAGCCACCTACGAGTTGGGAAACCCGGTCTTGCATCTCACGGGCGGCTTTGTTCGTAAATGTAATCGCTAAAATGCCCCACGGGGGTGCTTTCCGTGTTGCAATGAGGTAGGCAATCCGGTGTGTCAGCACCCGGGTCTTGCCTGAGCCCGCTCCGGCCATAATCAGCAGCGGGCCATCCGTCGCCTCGACGGCTTGCCGTTGAGGGGTGTTAAGCCGTGCAACGGCATCATGTATATTTACAGGTTGCATGCATGCATGCTCCTTTCATTGGTTGGTCGGTATAAGTGAGCTATCGGTTACACTTGGACTTCGATTGCAGCAGCATCTTCCGATCGTCCTTATCCCCAGATTTTTTGATCCCTTTATCAAAGGGAAAATCCGGTGATAAATACGAACACTTCGTTTCTTCAGATTGCTTCTGCACTCTCCGTTTTTGTGTAAACATAGTTCCTGTATACAAATTGTTGGTAAGAGGTAAAAATCGGTAATAAAGGCGAACGCTCCGTTTCTCGAAATTAATTCGATCCTATTCGTACTTGTGTAAACAACATTACGCTCATATAACTTCTTTAATTAGTAAGGGCAAAGTTCTATTTTAACAGATCATAAGGGGAAAATGGGGGAATGGTAAACTAAACCGATTAAATGGTTCCTTTTACAGCCAGCACCGTCTCAAGTGCCTTATTCAAATCGCTGTACACAATGTTGCCTACCACGATGGTATCTGCAACCTGGGCAGCTTGCGTGGCTTTCTCCAGATCATCAATTCCGCCGCCGTAGATGAGGTGTGCCCGCTCCATTTGTCTGTGTGTCTCACCAACAAGCTCCATATCTCCGAACATTCCGCTGTACTCCATGTATACAATGGGAAGATTGAGCAGACGCTCCGCAGCCTGGGCATATGCCACCGCAGCTCCTGTCGTCAGATCCGTATCTGCCCCAGTCAACCGCGCTACCGTGGAGTTTGCATTAAGCACAATATAACCCTCGGCAATCAGCAGATCCCAAGGGATAAGATAACCGTAACGCTCTATGGCTTGCTGGTGGTGCCCTATCATCCATTTGCTGTCCGTTGCATTCAGGACCATTGGGATCAGATATCCATCAAAGCCGGGAACAACAGCCTCCAGATCGGATACTTCAAGCACACATGGCAACTCATAACGACGCACACGGGACATCAGGTCTACCGTGTTATCATAGGTAATTCCGGAAGATCCACCGACGATAATTGCATCGGTCCCCGACATGCAGACCAGATCGAGTTTTTCGTCTGTAATCTCCCGGTCCGGGTCAAGCTTAAACACATGTCTCCACTGCTTAATCATGTCTATCAACGAACATTCCTCCAGAGGTTCTTCTGCATCCTAGAAAGCTTGTAAACTAAGTCTAAGTCAGCAGACAGTGAGTGTCAATGTTCGTATAAAAAGGGGAACAGAAAATCACAGACATTTAGAGGTCCTGGTTAGGGAAAAGCCTGTGGTTTGGATTTTGTAATAATTATAATTACGACATTTTACGGTTTCCAGGCAAACCGTGTATTCATCTCATCCAGCTCCTGCTCCGTCAGCACGTCCGAGTACACCCCGTACACGCCCCACTTCTCATAGTTAGCCACCTGTTCAGTGTCGTTGATGGTATGCACATAGGTAACTGAGCCTGCACTATTCAGCTTGGCGACGAAGTTCTGGTTTACTTTATATTCCGGCATAGTCACGGCATCAATATCATTCTTTTGCACAAAATCAACAACCTGAGCTTCTGTATCCTGTGTTGCATATAACGTATAGATAATGGAAGGGAATGCATAGACTTCTTTCACCGTATCAAGCATCGGTTCGTTATAGATCTGTACCACCACCCGATCCAGCACGAAGGGATCATGTTCTTTGGCTGCACCCACGAGGGATCTTAACACCTGCTGTATATCTTCATCCTTCTGTTCCTTAGTGTCGGTTACGATATACATATCCGGGTATTTAGCCAGCACATCTATAATGCCATCGGCATCCATAGGTTGATACATGCCCAAGATTGGCGTATCCATGAATTCATCATGTGTCAGCGCCCCAGCCTGTTTATCCTCCGGAAGCTCTTCGTCTTGTCCTAGCATTTTGCTCATATTAGCAGTCCATTCATGTCTAGCTACGGCTTTGCGATCCGAGGTCAGCATAAAGTCGATCTCAAATACACGTGTGCCTTTCTCGTAATTGGCAATCATCGCTTCATAGGCGTTGGTATATGGTTGATCACGAATGCTCCCCATGGCATGGGCTATTAATCTATAAGCGGTAAATCCGTCCCGTTGTTCTTCACTCTGGCTTTCATAGGCAAAAAAGAGTGTACCTACGGTAACGATTAATAATGTTAAAACCGCGGCAATGCGTTTCATATAGCATTCACATCCTCAGTACCTTTTTGATAGCTAACTACCCGAATTGAGGATGTGCAAAACAAAATAGCCGCCCGGAGGCGGCTGTTAAATGGTGGGATGAAAGATTGTAAATCAATACCGTTAGGTAATCCTAATATGCATTCTTGAGACCATTTCGAATGGTTTCCCATATGATTTTGATATCGAATAATAAAGACCAGTTTTCAATATAAAAGATATCTTGTTCAATTCGATCCTCGATTGAGGTATCTCCTCGTAATCCCTTGCTCTGTGCCAATCCTGTGATTCCTGGGCGGACATGGTGTTTGATCATATATTTCGGTATTTCATCTCGGAATTGATTCACGTAGTAAGGACGTTCTGGCCTTGGGCCAACTACACTCATATGACCAAGCAAAACGTTGAAAAATTGAGGTAACTCATCCAGGCTTGTGCGTCGAATAAAAGTACCAAAAGCGGTTCGACGAGGATCATTTTGGGTAGACCAACCGGTATCTACCACACCCTCAGGAATGACTTTCATCGAGCGGAATTTGAACATCATAAAGTTGCGTCGGTTAAGTCCTACTCGCTCTTGTTTGAAGATGACGGGCCCAGAAGAAGTAAGTCGTACTCCTACCGCGACAACGAGCATTACCGGAGAAGTTAAGAGGATCGCAGTGAGAGAGAAAAGAATATCGAAAGTTCTCTTCATCAATCGGTTCACCGCAATATCCAGTGGAATGTCGCGAACGTTAATCATCGGCATACCCGCAAAGTTATCGAAATGCGGCCGTGCCGGCAAGTAATCAAAGAAATCAGGAATGATTAGTGTCCGAACTCCTGCCTTCTCACACACATTGATAATATGTGAATACTTATCGTGAGCATCCAGAGGTAATGCCAGAATGACTTCATCAACAAGATGCGTAGACAAGAACTCTTCCAGTTCGTCTATTCGGCCGAGAATAGGTTTGTATCTTTTCTGTTCACTCTGATCCCAGTGACGGTAATCATCTAGGAATCCAGTCACTTCATATCCAAGTTCAGGATAATTTCTTAGGTTGTCATAGAAACGCTTGCCCAGTGATCCAGCACCAAGGATGAGCACAAACTGACGGTTGAAGCCTTTTTTACGCAATCGTTTCAGTTGTAGTTTCACTATATAACGATAGAAGAGTGTGAATGCTACATTGCCAATCATATACATGGCGAGATATGCACGAGAGATGTTTACTTCCTTGAAAAAGAACATCAGGCTCAGCAGCATGAAGAAGGCTATGCCATGAGATTGGAGAATTTTCCAAAGTTCGTCTACAAACCGTTTTTTCCGCTTGCCTATATAAAGAGAGGACATCAGTCCTGTGATGATGGCAAGAACTGCGTAAACCAAGCTCCACATCATATATTTCTCTATAGGTAGTGGATTTTGATTCGTTAACAGGTCACTCTCAAATTTCAGCCACCAGGCCAACAAAAATGAAAGCTGGATTACGCCAAAATCAGTCGCAATATACAATTGGGTTAGAAATCGTTGATTACGTCGAATCATGGGTTCACCTCGGAAGATGCTTCATTCTCCGCTCTCATGCGGGTTGCAGTCTGCCCTTGTCGAGAAGGAAGGGACAATTTGCTGCGTAGTAAAGATAGCGTGAACTTGAGTGAAATCCCCATCCACACAGCCTTATTCGTGAGTAGATTGTACTTCTTCGCGTAGTGCTTGCGGTGGAACACCCACATCGCTCTATGAAACTCATACGTTATTTTCAAAGGTTTACGACGAGCACTGCCGCCCTTGTAGTGCACAATATATGTACGCGGATAATAAAAAATGCCCCATCCCGCTTCTTTGATGCGATAACACCAATCAATATCTTCTCCATACATAAAGAACGTCTCATCCAACCCGCCCACCTGGTCAATTGTCTCTCGACGTACAAGCATGAATGCACCGACTAGACAGTCTACGGGATATTCATCATCAGGACTAAGATGTCCCAGTTGGTATTGATTGAATTTTGGCCGATCCGGGAAAAGACGAGAAATACCGAATGCATAATAAAATGAAGCCGATGGTGTAGGAAATCCACGCTTGCAAGCCTTATCCAAGGAGCCATCCGGGAGAATGACTTTGCAGCCAGAAGCACCCATCTCTGGATGACGGTCCATGAAATAGATCATGGTGTGGAGCGTATCCAGCTGAACGACCGTGTCCGAATTGAGGAGCAGGATGTAGCGTCCTTTGGCAATTTTCATGCCTTGGTTGCTGGCAACGGCGAAGCCTGTATTGTCATTATTGGAAATTAATCGGACCTGTGGGTATGCCTCACGGATTGCCTCTACTGAGCCATCATGCGAGGCGTTGTCCACGACGATGACCTCGTAGCTGTATGAGGTACTGGAGGCATAGACAGAGTCCAGACAGTCCAGTGTAAGTTGACGGGTGTTGTAGTTGACGATGACGATACTAGCGTCGACCATTTGAGATGTTTCTGTTGATTGTAAACCAACCGAATGAACGGCTTCTGATACTTGGCTCATTTGTAAAACTCCTGACTTGTAGTGCGTTATATAATAAATCGATCTTGTGAATAAAATTTTTTATGATGATAAACTCAGTACTCGCAAGGCTATTACCCACTTAACGTGAGTATAGCATATTTTGAATAAAGGAAGCAGAAAGCAATACATACATTTATTAAAGTTTGCCTGCAATAATAACCAATTTCAGAACAATATTATCCAGAAAAGACTGTCTGTAAAAAGGTGTCTTAAACGCGTACCAAGTTCTATCAATAACATTTTTTTCTAAGCAGTGAAGCAAGTTTCTTATTTCTTCAATTTGTGCATGGGTTAGGGAATCTTTATACATATCAAGAAATAATTTGGCCTGTTTGCTTAAAACATAATGGTTGTTCCCGTTCACAAATCGATTCACACGCTTGCGCCATTTCTGAACCCATCCATCACGCCCCCCACCAAGTACATTACCTTCATGCTGCCGATACTGTATACTGGGTTGCTCATCAAAAATCACTTCCCCGAAAGTAGTGACGTACAGAAAAATCCACCAATCGTGCATAATCACTTCACTTAATTCAGAAGGGAGGTTGCTTCTAACTTGATTAAATGTAATATCATTCATAACCATCGTGCACCCGACACACGAATTTTCCACTAATGCATTGTGTAGTTCAAGTGACTTTTGGGGAACCTTGGGCCATACACCAAGAGCATTTAAGTGCTGATCTACCATCTGAGTTGAAGAACAATAGAGCAAAGGAATTGCTGTGCTCCTGGTCTGAAGCAATGTAACTGCTTGAATAAGCTTATCTTGTTCCCATACATCATCCTGATCACAAAAAGCATAGTAGTCAAACGTAGGTGGAGAAAATCTCATTAACTCGAAGAAACTACGAATAACCCCTAGATTGTCCTCTGAACGAAAATGAATCCGATCCGGATATGCTTCAACATATGGTCTCAACTTCTCTATTGTATTGTCTGTAGATCCGTCGTCTCTTATATAGATTTGAGTCTCCACATTTATTTGGGCCATCAGGCTATCCATCTGTTCATTGATATAGCGCTCACCATTGTAGGTGGACATCATAATTAATACCTTGGGTTGTTTCACATCGCACCTCATTATCAGATAACGTTAGACATTTCTCCTGTAGAGATTACTCTATTATAAACGAAATCTCCCGCTCATAAGTTACTGGGCGGGAGGTTTAAATTACTCAATTTTGCTCTATGTGTATTTCTTTCAAAAAATCGCGTAGTCCTTCACGCCAAGGTCTAAGATCATTAAAACCATTGGTACGGATCGATAGATGCTCCATCACCGAGTTTCGCGGGCGCGGGGCAGGACGAGGAAACTGCTCTGTACCACAAGGATAAACTTCAGCTTGAATGTGGAAACCAGATAATAACTGAGCCTCCTCAAAAATTGCTTGAGTGAATTCGTACCATGTACATGCCCCACTGTTGGAAGCGTGGTAGACGCCGTATTTTTCAGTACTCATTAAATCATGCAAGAAGTAGGCCAGATCAACCGTATACGTGGGTGATCCCTTTTGGTCGTGTACGACTTGAAGCTTTGGCTTCTCCTGACCAAGTTTCAATATAGTTTTCACAAAATTATTCCCATACACACCATACACCCACGAAGTGCGGACAATATACCATCGGGAAGATAAAGATTGCACCAACAGTTCTCCCGCACGCTTGGACTTACCGTAGACGCTCTGGGGATTCGTGTTATCATATTCTTGGTAAGGCGCATCGGAGGTACCGTCGAATACATAATCCGTACTGATATAAATGAGCTTTGCTCCAATTTGCTCAGCAGCTACAGCAATATTTCGGGTTCCTGTGGCGTTGACTAGGTAGGCTCCATCTACATCCGTCTCAGCGGCATCCACCGCAGTATAAGCAGCACAATGGATGACCACCTCTGGATGATAAGTCGATATAACATCGTTGCTTTGAAGCTGATCTGTAATATCCAATTGTTCGCGATCACAAGCCAGAACGTCATGCCCCTCTTTTTCCAAAAGAAGCACCATATCACGTCCCAATTGTCCGTTGGCTCCAGTCACAAGCACCTTCATGCCTTGGCGTCTCCCAAACGAGAACCGTATTGCTTCGCATAGTAATCCTGATAGGCACCAGACTGAATACGCGTCCACCATTCCTTATTATCGAGGTACCACTGGATGGTTTCTTTAATTCCCGTCTCGAAGTTATATTTAGGCTTCCAGCCGAGTTCATTCATCGTTTTGGTCGGGTCAATACCATATCTGCGATCATGTCCAAGACGGTCTTGTACGTATTGGATCAGCGATTCGGGTTTACCGAGCTGCTCCAAGATCGTTTCGACAATGTGTACATTGGTTCTCTCGTTATTGCCACCAATATTGTACACCTCACCATTGCGTCCCTGGTGAATAACCAGATCAATCGCACTGCAATGATCCTCTACATATAGCCAATCCCGAATGTTCAGCCCGTCTCCATATACAGGCAGAGCTTCATCATTCAACGCACGCGAGATCATGAGTGGAATGAGTTTTTCCGGGAACTGAAACGGACCATAGTTGTTGGAACAGCGTGTAATATTCACAGGAAGACCAAAGGTTTCGTGATAAGCGCGTACCAATAAATCTCCTCCAGCCTTGGAGGCAGAGTAAGGGCTATTCGGCTGAAGTGGGGTCTCTTCCGTAAACAATCCTGTAGGTCCGAGAGAGCCGTACACTTCATCTGTTGAAACTTGAACAAACTTAGTAATATTGTGCTTTTTGGCAACATCCAGTAATACCTGAGTACCGTTGACGTTCGTTTTCACAAACACATCCGGTTCCAGGATACTTCGATCCACATGAGATTCGGCTGCAAAGTTAACTACCACATCCACACCCTGACCGATCAGGCGGTCCATTTCCTTGGCGTCAGTGATATCTGCTTTAACAAAGGTATGCTGCTTGTTGCCTTCAAGTGATTTCAAGTTCTCTAAATTGCCAGCATATGTGAGTGCATCTACATTGATAATCTCATAGTCCGGATACTGCTCAAGCATATATATGACAAAGTTACTTCCAATAAATCCGGCACCGCCGGTAACGAGCAATTTCATGTGATCGAAACCTCCCAATTACTTCACTTCGAAATCGAAGTTAATCTCCGCATCTTGAAGCAAAGGATGCTTCTGGTCTTTCTCTGACAAAATCGGATTAGATGTAGGCCAATCAATTCCAAGTGCCGGGTCACTCCATAATATGCCTCGATCGTTCTCCGGGGAATAGTATTCGTCTACTTTGTACAAGACTTGGGTGTTTGAAACCAACGTACAGAAACCATGAGCGAATCCTTTGGGTACCAGCAACTGACGGTGATTATGCTCGCTAAGGATGAAACCCTCCCATTGCCCAAACGTTGGTGAGCCTTGGCGAATGTCCACGATGACGTCGTAGATTGCACCAGCAATAACACGGATTAACTTGGTCTGTGCTTTCGGATTAAGTTGATAGTGCAGGCCACGAAGTACGCCAGGCTGTGCGGATAGAGATTGATTATCTTGTATGAACTGATGGTTGAGTCCATGCTGCTTCATAAGCTGGTCGTTGTAGCTTTCCATAAAAAAACCCCGGTGATCTCCGTGAACCACCGGTTCGAGCAGAACAGCCTCCTGTAACTTTGAGGAAGTCACTTTCATCACTGAGCTCCCCTTTATTATAGTTTTAATTTTCCAAACTCTTCTCCAAAAACAATTTCTTGAGAAAGCTCGCTTGCTCTGGCAAGTGAAGCATGAGTCCCTGCATCTGTCCACCAGCCTTGCAATATATCAAAAGTCAGTTGCTCATTTTGAATATATGCATTGTTCACATCTGTTATTTCAAGTTCTCCTCGTGCCGATGGTCTCAATGTTTTAATAATATCAAATACCTGACTATCAAACATATATATGCCAGTTACTGCATAGTTGCTTTTAGGCTGTTGCGGCTTCTCGTCGATAGATATAATACGTGTACCTTCGATCTCGGGAACTCCAAAACGTTGAGGATCGGACACTTTTTGAATTAGTATTTTGGCTCCTGTATCTTGAATTCGGAAATTCTCAACATAGGGGGCAATATCATCAGAAAATACGTTATCCCCCAAAATAACTACCATTTGATCGTCACCTACAAAATGTTCAGCAAGATCAAGAGCTTGTGCGATCCCACCCGCCTCGTCCTGCACCTTATATGTAAAAGTGACACCCATGTCACTTCCACTTCCAAGTAAGTTGACTACATCTCCCATGTGATCCTTACCTGTAACGATTAAAATATCTTGAATATTTGCTTGCTTAAGCTTATGTACCGAATGAAAAATCATAGGATACTTGCCAACAGGCAATAGATGCTTATTCGTAACTTTAGTCAGCGGATAAAGACGGGAACCAGTTCCTCCTGCCAAGATAATGCCTTTCATTATATGACCCCCTGTCATTTTTCGAATGCTATAACTATTACGCCTATTATAACAATAATAGCACCGATCCATTTTGTTAGTGATACGGATTCATGGAACATTAATGAGGCTAAAAGTAGCCCCAGTACATAAGCTAAACTTTGAATCGGATACGCTATAGATAATGGCAGCCTTGATAAAACTACAAACCATATCAAAGTAGCAATTACGTATAAGATTAAACCTACTATAATTGTAGGTGAAAACAATGCTCTCCAGGCATTGTTAATAGTTACTCCCCCCATTTTATCTAAACCCAACTTAAAAAAAGCTTGGCCACTAACCAGCATTACTATATTTAGCAAAAGCAACGAATAACTAAATATTGTATCTATTTTCATTATTCACAAACCTTTCTTAAATCAAAGATTCCTATCTCTCAATTTCTCAAAGTCATTTTTTAAAATTCCAAGTTCTTGTGATAACTCTTTAATTTTTGTAGTTGATTTAGAAACTTCCAAGGTTAAAGAGAACATAATTATTATAATTCCTAATAAAGTTAGCAAAAACAAAGCATTAACAGGTAATTCAATACCCATCATTTCGGCTAAGAATACAACCGATTTAGGGAAGATAGATAAAATCAAAACAACGACCGAGGTCAATAGCCATAATATGGAGTATTTTAGCTCGAGTTTATATCTTTTTATTAAATTTATTACAAGAAAAAGAGAAATAATAGCTCCTACAAATAAAATAATTTGCAATTTAAACGAGATCATAGTTTAGTTTCCCCTATACCGTTTCTCGGCGCAATTTGTCAATCATTATGGCCATAGAAACTTTTAGCATATAGTACATAGATTTAAATGGAGTAATGGAAGAAGTTCCACTCCCTCTACTTTTCATAACAACTGGAATTTCTTCTATTACATACATGTTCCTTTTTAAGTACATAATAGACTCAGGTTCTGGATAATCTACGGGATATCGTTTGGAAAAAATCTCGATTACTCTTTTGTTACAAGCTCTGAATCCTGACGTAGGGTCAGTTATAAGTTGGCCTGTCAGAGTAAATAGAAGCTTAGAAAAATAATTTATTCCGACTCTCCTTAGAAAAGTAGATTGAAATCCCTCTTTTTTAATATATCTCGACCCAATAACTAAATCTACATTTCTTTCTATTATAGGCTGTAACAATTTTTCAATATACTCTGGTCTATGCTGACCGTCTCCATCGACTTGAATAGCGATATCATAATCATTATTATGTGCAAACTTATAACCAGTTTGCACTGCTCCTCCTATTCCCAAGTTACAAGGTAGATTAATGATATCCACCCTTAGTTCACTGCACATTAATTGTGTTTTGTCTGAGGAGCAATCATTAACAACTAATATATCAAGATTTTCAATTCCAATTTTTTTAATGTTATTTATTAACTCTACTATATTATCCTGTTCATTATAAGCTGGTATAACAAGTAATATTTTCAAAAAAAATACACATCCTATCGTTTTTCTTATACCATAATTATAATTTTATAGCTTAATGTTTCTTATCAATTAACTAATTAATTTAACACCTGCAATTGATAAACTTGATCGTGGATGATGATTACATCATCCACGGAAACACCTTGTTTTATCAGGCAACATCTTGGGTTGCCCCTTACGCGTAACACTCACCCATAAACCCCAAGTTCGTTTACTAAGACAGAACTGTCTCATCCTATTGCCAACCAGCATTTCAACGGCAATCGCGATCAGGCTGACTGGGAAGCGAAGTAACATATTCATGAAATTAATAAAGGTCATTCTTATGGGAAGAGCCCTCTCAATTCAAACGTTAATTAACACGATAGATAGACCATGGGTCGATTTCATCCTTATAAAGTAAAGTAATTTCACCATCTTCTATAATAGATCTGGGTATAGGCACCATAGTGAATATATATTTAATATTCAATTCTTTTACAGTTTTTATAGGGATATATATAATGCGATTTGTTCCATCAACTTTTTCGCTTTTTTCGCGATCAAAAATTGCGAATTCTAATTTCCCGTCGGTAAGACGCATGTCAATATGTGCAAACTGGTTCCACAAATTTACAAATTGATGATCTTTGTCTATTATATTCATCATTGTCCAGTCTGGATAATAATAAGTCCCCGTAGTACGTGCGACGCCTTGAGCTGTAACCAAATTGGAAATCGTCGGACTACCACTGACCATCCATCGCCCTTCATCTCGACTATTAATCTCACGTATTTTATTCATTGTAGTCTTTTCAAACATTGAATCCAAACCATGAGTAACAGGATTTACCATGAGGGTCGAAAATAAAGATAAAATTATAAACAAAGAGGAAAATTTTCTAATTTCCCTTTTTCCACCTTTTAGTAATAAAAAACCCATGTAAGACATCAATATTACTATGAGTATCATTAAGAATGTTCCTACTTTAAAAGATTTAAAGTAATTAAATATGTTTTCACTATTACTCAAAACGCATACAGTAATAAACCCAATTAATCCACTGATAATTCCAGCTAATTTTTGAAAAGGAGCATTTACTGCTTTAATCTCTAACGAAGGTAGCAAAGATATTATTAGTAGTGTTATTCCGAATCCATAAGCATACGTAATTCTTACAGGGTAAGTATAACTAAGTAAAGTCAATTTATTTAATACAGTGTTTTGTGGTAGCCAAGCTACTAATATTAATAGTGTACATGCACACATCAACAAAATCTGCAAAAGAAACTCACTACGTTTCTTAGAAAGAATTACTAAGCACAATAAAAAAACAAAAGGAATAAAAGTATAAAATTGGCTTATCTCACTCGCATTTAAAAAGTCAGGATGCTTTATAATTGCCATAAATGTATTGACGAATTGATATAGGTCATAATCCCAGGGCAATTTAATCCATGGCCTACTTGAGCCCGGATATATTGTATTAGTTATAGTATTAATAGCAGGTTTTGAATTCAAATAAAAATGATAAAGTATTAAAAAGAATGGTAAAGAAGCTACAACATAGTGAAGTATTCTTTTAATAGAAAAAGGTTTTTCATTTCTATTCTTTACTAGTAAATAAATAAATATGGCCAGAAAAACATAACCTAAGGGGACTTGAGTTGCAGGATACATAGTAAGTATATAAATAAGACCAAAGAATCCAACACCCAATATTGTAATAACTTTAAGATACCATTTTTTAGAGTTCAAGTACTGATGGAATAAGACTAATGCAAACTGACCACTCATTAACATTAACATTAACGCTTGCGAGAGCCACCATTGAACTGGTGAACCAAAAGTTATGACTACAGCTGCCATTAAAGCATAGCGATATCTTTTAGATAAAAGAAGCCCCATTTCAAAAGATGCCATGAACAAAAGTACAAGGCGAGAAAACCAATAAAAAGAAAAAGCATAATCCATAGGCAGAAATAGAAAACCCCATAAATCTGGTCGCGCTACTATAACAACATCTTTAACTGGAGAAAATGCAGAAATAACCATATCATTTCCATCGAAATTTAAATTCCCATTAAAGTACTTAAGTTTATCATTTCCCATTACTTGTGCAAAATAATAAGGTTTTTCAGTGGCCCATTCGTCTCCACGTATACCTTGAGGAATTCCCAAAATAGTACTTTCCTCATAGTTTAGAAGTGTTACTAACAAGCATCCCATCATAAAAACCTATGGAGGATCCTGTAAACTTCCCACATACAATGAGTACAAGGAACAATAACGCTATTAAATAACGATATTTAATAGCTCTACGTATTCCTAAATAAATAACAAAACCGATAACAAAGAAAAAAATAAAGAAGAAATAAATCCGTTCTATAGAAAAATGATTTGTGTATTCAAAATATCTATTTACTGTATTCCAATTAAAAAATCCGGCTAAATTACTTAAGGTATTCAAAATAAGACGATCAAAAATTATAGAAAGTGCTAATGCATATAATACAACTAAAATGAAACCAAAAAAATTAAGTTTTTTAGTCGAACTTGTTCTAATTATTTTCATACTTTCAATCGATGTAATTTTGCAAAACCTAAGAACCCTATAACTTATTAAAACTACTTTTTTAAAAAAGACTACAATTAATGATAATAGAATAAAGAATATTTCTTTTATGATTAAATCAATTCTAAAAAAAGTAGTTCCATTATCTAAAAGGCTTCTGGTAGATATAAATCCATCTTCCCCATTTGTTTTTACAATAAAACTCTGATTTTGGACAAATAAATCTCCTATATCATTTTTCTCGGTGAATGTTTGTATTATTTCACTATTTGAAACATTAGTTTTATAAAATAAAGAAGTTTCAATAGTTAAATTTGAAATTTCAAACACTCCTGGGTTAAGACCGAAATCAATCCTCAATTTATTCAATCTATTAGATGGAATTGTAAAACTTACTTTCTGAGGCTGATCTTTCAAAAGGATTATTGAGGATGTCGCATGAGCATCGTCAAAAGGATAATTTTCTGTAAGATTATCATAGTAAGCATTTAAGTCTGCATCCACAGTTTTACTAGTTATTTGCATTTGAATTGTAGGTTTAAATAACACAAATAAAGCAACATTACATATCAAAAATAATAGTATAAAAAATATAACACGATTAATTTTTATCATTTTCCACTCCCGTATATTCTCTCAATTCAAATTCAGATTATTTATGCACAAATAACTTACTTTTAACTTTTCGCATAAAAGATTTGAATCCTTGTTTTCGAATGACATCCTTTGATTTACTAAAGTACCCACTGAGTTGATTCAGTAAAGAAGGTTTTAGTTTACTCATAAAATAACGGTTACTTAGTACAAAAGGATTTTCCACACTAAACATTAAGTCATAATCCTTCCGATACAACGTTCTAATATTGTTGTCCACTCGCTCACCCGATGTATAGTTACCGTACGACCAGGACAGCTTGGATAAATTATTTTTATTATTTTCATCGTGAATTTCCGCATATTCTGCATACAGCTTTTTAAAAATATGATCCCCTTCAGGCAGCCAATCTCGCATGCATTTTTCTGCCGATTCTCCATAGCCGGAATAATGAATAAAGCGAAGTTGATCATTTTTCACGAATACCTGACCATTCTGTTCACTCATCTCACAGTTCAATAAAGACCAAGGGGCGAAATCATATCCACGGTGTTTAAATACTTCGACATCAAAAAAACAAGGCGCAAGATCGATCCACTTCTGATCAGTAAAAATCCCTCTGCCAATATCGTCATAACAGAACAAATACAGCCGTTCGGCCCACCAATCGATAAATTTCTGCGCTTCTGAACTTCGGTTCACACCCAGAAAGCCCAAGTTATAAACACCATGGGCAGTACTGGACAATTCCATATCTATATTTCCCGGTTCCAACAAATGTGGACACAGTACGATTGGACGCGTATCCAGCAAAGAACGAAGTTCTACTAGATCACTGTAAACATAAATATCCGGATCCAGATAAATAAACTTCTGCTCTTCCGGATAAGCACGATATAAATATCTGAAAAATTGTCCTTTTACCGAGGTTGAAGCTTCTACAATACTATGTTTGAATATAAAACGGTCAAAATTACCTTCCCATGCATCTTTTGAGAGCACAATCTCATCGAAATATTCATACTCCAACTGCAATGGAATTTCTCGTTCAGTCAGACAAATTACAAATTTCGCATCCGGAATTTTATCTTTCACAGATTTAGCCAATGTTCTTGCTTTATGTGCATAATTCGCACATATGGAAGTGAATATTATCATAGTATCCCCTTTATTTCATAATGAATTTTTTGATAATTGTTTTTAACAGAGGAATCTTTTTGATTTTATCCAAAATTAAGATACTCTCCTGTAGCGCTTTATTTATGAAAATTTGCTCAATCAAAGCTTCTCTCAATACATAAGCATATTTGTCTTTATACTTCTCATAAAGTTTAGGATGATGTGAATAAATATCCCGATATGTCCTTTGAACAGAATCACTATTAATCATAAATTCGGTTGTCCGTGAAGTAGGCTTGATCCGGTAATGAAACAACACTTCCGGGATCTGATAAATTTCTCGATCCAGTTCCAAGATCGACAACCAAAAATCATAATCTTCCATACCATGATGCATATCGGTATGAAATCCCCCTACCTTCTCCCAATCTTCTTTTAAAAACATAGCAGTCACAAATACTATATTGTCCAGTAGCATTTTATCGAGTGAATAGTTTGGCAGTTCCCATCTGCCGCTCTTCTCACCAAATAGGTTAGCATAACAATAAACTATACCAATTGATTCATTATTTTCTAAAATGCTTACAGATTTTTCTACATAACTAGGCTCAATTATATCATCTGAATCCAGCGGCAAAATGTACTTTCCTTCCGCCTGTTGAATACCAAAGTTTCTCGCACCTGATGGACGAAGTCTAGGCGTCTTCAGCAACTTTATACGGTCGGACTGCTCAACAAGTCGATCTAGTTTTTTTAAAGTGTTGAGGTCATCCGAACCGTCGTCAATAACAATTATTTCTATATTTTGGTATGTTTGCTTGTTAACAGAGTCAATAGCTTCCTCAATATACGCTCCGTCGTTATAACAAGGCATAATTATACTAACTTTTTCCACCCTTTTTCCCCCTATGAACACTTCCAAACAATAGCACTTTTAAAGCAGTTTTAAAACGGTGATTTCTTGCCTGCTCATGAATATTAGTTAATTCTCCTTGTGCATGATGGAAATGCGCTGTAGCTTCAATCAGTTCACTTGCCACTTTGTTCAGTTTCGTCTGGCTTTCATTGACCAGCTGTTGAGTATAATCCAATTCACCCGTCAATTCCTCTATCCGTGTTTCACTCTCTATGGTAAGCTCCCGGCTATGGGTTAACTGCTGCTGAGTATTGTTCAACTCCTGCCGAGCATAAACTAACTCATTATTTATGTCAGCCAATTGTTTATCATTAACCTGAACCTTCTGCTCCAGTTCGAAATATGCTTCCGTCCAGTCTATAATCTTACATGCAAATCGTATTTTTACAAAGGTCGCCTCCGTAAAATCTCCTCGAATAATAAATTGTGGATCATAGGTGAGAAAACGATGCCCCATCTCATCCGTATAACCCAGAGCATTAACTGGTGCAATATCATAAACAGTTCCGTCTGTATCTATATTACTTATCTGAATGTGGCATGGTTGTCCTTCAAGCGGATCCCAACGAAGCACATTCGACTGTGACAAATGCTCTTCCACAAATGTTACTTCGAACCCTTCTGCCACATAAATTGCTGTTTTACGTTCATAGTATTCTTCACTAAATCCACTGCCAAGATCGTAAAATAATGTACTATCCAGTTTGCTTTCATTTATCAGCTCTTCAGCGATTTTGTCCAGACTTACAGGCAATGTTGCCTGGGCAAGATGTGACAAATCTTGAATGCCTACATAATTTTGGGCAAAGTTAAGTTCCCACTCCATAAAACAGTTTTCTGTATGTTCATTAATACCAAGAAGTTTTTGTATAACATCATCTGGAAAAAACGACTGGACTGCATGGTTATTTACAAATTGTTTTAACATTCTCCATAAAGGGAATTGCATCGGAATCATACACTCTTTGAAATGCCATTCATAATCAATAACACTATATTGCTCTTCTTGGACAAAAATATTGGAAGCAACCAAATCCACATTTGTATTGTATGCCCAGTGGAGCGGCTGCTGCGGCTGTGTGAAGCCAAATATTTTGTGAAACTCCGCCGTTGTCGACTGTATTTCCGACTTAATGCCAAATAGCATTTTACGTTTAAACTTGTCAAACTGTTTATAAAAACTTGCAGGACCTTCGTTATGGAGTGAATTCAGCAAGTTTTTTTCTAATGTATATTCTGTAATATAAGGAAAAAAGACACTTTCCTCTTCCTCATACGAATGAATGTTACGTATATCTGGCTGACAATTGTATTCATTTTGATTGTATTCCAACATATGCTGCAAATGCGCTTTTCCTTCTTCATACAATGCCTTTTTATGCACCCTGCTTTGTTTAGAATCAACGCCAGTAAATATAGCGAACTTCTTTGACCTATTGCTGCTAATCTTCACATAACTTAGATTGGTCTCAGGTAGCGCGGGGTGGGACGCAATTTCCACCAAAAAGGAATTGGATAATCGATCCATTAATTGCATATTCATAAAGGATTGATAGACCGAGGATTCATCAAAAAGCTTTAATCTTGGCATATCCATAGGATGATTCAAAACGGCAGGTTTCATCATGTTAATGGTTGTATCTGTGAATATTTCAAACGGAAATTTATAATCCGGATATGGATAATAAAATTTTAAAGCATGCAATCCAGTACTGCTTAACAGATCGGTCAGTTCCCCTTTAGAAAAGGTCTTAACTTTTTCTCCGGCAGTGTAATTGTTCAATCCAGAAAAAAACTTGCCCGTATGGTCTTCCTTATATCCTGAAAAATACTTAAGTCCCAGCCGATTCTCAATCGCCAACAGCATCCTACCGTTCGGATTCAAATGGTTGGATGCGTTGCGTAAAAAAGCCTGATAAGGGTCAGCGCTATCAAACATAAAAGCTGCATATTCTAGCACTCCATTAACTACTACATAATCAAATTTTAAATTTTTCGGAATTTTCTGAAAATCAGAAACCAAAATTTCCAGATTATCATAATGGCGATGGCGCTCAAAGTTAATCTCTGCTCTTCTTTTGGTCAACTCGACTGATACGACACGTTTTGCACGCTCACATAATAGCCCAGTTAACGCACCACACCCTGCACCAATCTCCAGAATGGTGCTTCCTACCTCAAAAGGAAACCAGTTTAAAATATTATGTCTAAGTGGGGATAAATGATATACAATTGGCCATCTCTTGTCACTATACCAGTTATAACTTGATTGTTTAGCGTATTCTAATAATTCATTTTCAATGTCTCCATCAGAATACATTTCATCAGCACTAGAGTCATAATAACTCAGATTCAAAATTGCCAATTTCAATACCTCCAGACATTATGTCTAAAAAGATTCTTTTTTTTAATGCGACCTCTTTCGTAATAATGAGGCTTCCCTTGGCGGACCAATATCAAAATGAACTCGCATATCGTTCAATTCGTCATCGACGAGTTTGAAAGATACTATCGAAGAATAGGAATCGATTTGTGTTAAGAATATCCTTTCATCAATAAATGAAAAGTAATACGGAACGCCTTTTTGCCCTAATTTTTCCTGTAATTGTTCATAACCGCCGGCAACCAGCTTGTCCAAATCCTTGATTCGGATAAGTTTAGGTGCAATTTCACCGACGCTGTTCTGATATACAGTGATATAATAATAAGAACCGATTTTAACGATATCATTCATCCCGATCAGTTCTGAAGGAACATCATACTGCTCCAGCACATTAAAGGACAGATCCTCAATCTTTGCAGCAATGATCTTGGCTGGACCTGAAACGAAATAAAGTTTATTATTTATCAGGTTAATGGCTCTAACGTAAGAGCTACCTAAATAGTCTAACTCTACTACTTTTTCTACTTTAACTTCGTCGCCTCCATTTTTTAGAACAAATACTTGCTGAGAAGAGGAGGAGATACCATAGAATAGGTTATTATGACTATCGTATACCAGTTTATGCGGCTGACGCCCAATATCACCAATGCTTTGTTTACGAACAAATTGCCCATTCTCTCTACGGTACACGATAATTGCGTCATTTTCAGTATCTTCCACCAGATACACTTTACCATCACTGACGATGGATTGCGGATTGCGCAAATTGTTTGCAAGCACCTTCCAGTTTTCAACGGGGGCATCCAAATTCTCATTGTATAACACACGGTGATGCCAACAATCTACGATAAAATACGTATCATGATATTTTTGAATAAATGTGGGGGAATACAGTGTGCTTTTGTATTCCATCAAATCTACAGCACGTTTGGTTTCATCTTCCTCCCAACCTTCTCGCATATAGCTGTTATAAGCGCCGCACACTTCCTCAGTAGTCCCGATCATTTTGATTTTGCCGCGATCAAGCCAAACAACGCGAGAACACATTTCACGAATTTGTTCAATACTATGAGAAACAAGAATAACCGTAGCTCCTCCATTAATAAGCTGATGCATCCTTTGCGAACTTTTCTTTTGAAAATGTGCATCCCCTACCGACAAAATCTCATCCACAATCAATATATCCGGTTGAACTAGAGTTGCTATAGAAAAAGCCAATCGCATCGTCATGCCAGAAGAAAAATTACGTACTGGAACATCCATAAATTCATCCAATTCAGAGAATTTTACGATATCATCATATTTTTCGGTCAAATACTGTTTGGAATAGCCCAGTACTGCACCGTTCAAAAAAACATTCTCACGAGCTGTCAAATCTATATCAAATCCAGCACCCAGCTCCAGCATAGGTGCTATATTTCCTTGCACCTTAACAGAGCCTTCACTCGGAGTCAAAATACCTGAAATAATTTTCAATAGCGTACTTTTCCCGGCACCATTGCCTCCTATCAATCCGATAACTTCTCCTTGTTTAATGGAAAAGTTCACGTTGCTTAAGGCTTCAAATTCTTTATATACAATCTTTCCAGACAGTTTCTTGACGATGAATTCCTTTAAACTGTTAATTTGATCATTAGCCCTGCGAAACCTCATTGAGACATTATTTAGTTCAATCAAATTGATCCTACTCCTTACAGATTTAAAATAAATTTATTTTGAGTTCGGTTAAAGGTAAATGCACCAATTATCAGTGAAATTAGCGCAAATAATGCACAATAGAGCCATGCTTTTGGATCAGGAAAGCCTCCTTGAAGTATAATGAAGCGGATAAACCTAATAAAATGATACATTGGATTAAACTTCAGTACTGTCATCATGAAAGATGGCAGAATGTTTTCTGGGTAAAAGATAGGGGTCATGTAAGTCCAAATCGTCAAAACAATACCGTACAAAAATTGTGTGTCTCTAAAGAAAACCATTATTGAAGATAAGAACAAGGATACCCCTAGTATGAAAATAAACATGCAAACAATTGCATATAGCATAGCAATATGAGCAAAATTAATACTCATCCCAGTTACTATAATAACGATATATAGAGCCAACAAGGACAACAGAAAGTTAACCCCGGTAGACAATACGCGGGAAAGTGGGTAAATATATTTAGGAATATATACTTTATTAATTAATGAAGCATTCTGAATAATACATGTCATAGATTGATTAGTTGCTTCAGACATATAATTAAACATAATAATTCCACTTAACAAATACACAGCATAATTGGGAATATCAAAGCGAAACAAAGTAGAAAACACCAAGTATTGCACTACCATAATAAGCAAGGGATTTAACAAACTCCAAAAAATGCCCAGAATGCTTCTTCTGTACTTGGTCTTAAAATCTCTCACTACAAGCTGCGAAAGTAGGAAACCATACTTCTGGTATAGATTTATTACTTTAGTAATCATGAACTTACCCCACTATCATTTAATTTAAAAGTATATAAATTCACTTAGGATTTTAGTAGTACCCTAGAATGGATACAACTCCAAGTATATAGGTAATTTTTTTGTATAAATTCATCGGTATACTTAATAGCTTAAAGTTTAATGATGGAAATTGTCCCAACTCATCTCACTATGCTAAAATAATGTCGTATCTACAAGCAAAGGAGACTCATATCTTGTCGAATCCAGTATACGGGAAACAAAAGAAGACGTCGAGCAAAGCAGGTGGTGGCTCAACTTCACCACTATTATGGACCCTAACCATAGGACTCATTTTATTTTTACTCTGGTCCTCTTTCCAAGTTGCGTTATTTAACGGACAAACACTTCAATTTGAAGAACCCATTTATTGGGCCGTTGCCATTACAACCCTCTTGTTTGTGGCGTGGGTTGCTGTCTACTTCAAACAGATGAAGTTAGAAACTCAGCAAGATTGGCTTAAGATCGCGGTGATATTGCTGCCACTTACCTATGTCCTGTCACTCATCAGTGCAGCATCTGAATATTTGGCAGTCAACATGATCCTTATCCAGTGCATTTACGCCATGATCTTTGTAATGGCTATGTACCTGCTGCAAAACAACAAAATCAATCATATCATACAATCCTCCTTGATAGGAATTGCATATGTTATTGTTGGATTTGGTTTTTTGAATTGGCTGGGGGCATTCAGTTTCGCGGGTAAGCTTGTGGGGTGGTTTTCGGCCGGTGTCGTGAATGGAGTTTATAACCAAGCGATTTGGAATGATTCCAACGGTCCACGGCTTGCATCGGTGTTTCAGTATCCCAATACATACGCCGCATTCCTGATGGCATTTCTGTTTATTTCCATTTTCAGCATGATCCGTTCCAAAAGAGTATACACACAGCTACTGCATGGATTTATGCTTGTGCCGATCATCCTGTCACTGTTGCTGACGCTCTCCCGGACGGGACTTGTCATGCTGCCCATTGTATTTGTCATCCTGTTATTGCTATTGAAACCCGCCAAGCAAATTCTATGGTTCATCTATAGTGGAGTTGCAGCGATAGGTACACTGATTGTTCTGAATCCCATAAATACAGCTGGGCTTGAATTGCAAAAGCAATTTTCAGGTTCTCTTGCAGCCAAGGGTTGGATGGTTCTGGTTGCAGCATCTATCGTTGTCGCACTGTTATGTTGGGTTATCCAGCGCTGGGTTGCGCCTCGCCTTGAAGGCAAACTTCAGTCCTGGTCCGCTCGAAAAGGATCAAGTTTGTGGATTCCATTAGGTTCTGTTGTTCTTACCGTCATTGTTGCCGTGCTTCTGCTCGGAACGAGTGTACGAAACATTTTGCCGGATAGCATCAGCACACGGCTTGAAAATATCAATTTCCAACAGCACAGTGTGCTGGAGCGGATTACATTTTATAAAGATGCTACAAAGTTATTTGCAGACTACCCAGTCATTGGTGCGGGCGGTGGCGCTTGGACCGCCTTGTATGAGAAGTACCAGAACAATCCTTATATTAGCGCCCAGGCTCACAACTTCTTCATGCAATATCTGGTTGAGGTCGGGATCATAGGCTTTGTTGTTTTTATGGCATTTATTCTCTTTGTATTCTATCAATATGTGCGTGCTTATATAAAACGGAGTGAGGAAGAACGCGAATCACATTTTGTGTACTTCATTCTATCGATGTCCATTCTGGTATTGAGCCTTCTCGATTTCAATATGAGTTATGTCTTTATTGGAATCTTGGTATTCCTTGGACTCGGCGGTATGGCTGCTGCCATGGACCCCAAGCCGATGCGTCGATTGAAGATGAGCGACTCCACCGCACGCGGAATTTACAGTTCGATTTCGGGAGTAGCTGTAATCGTTCTGCTCATTATGTCTATTCGTTACCTGCAAGCGAATCAATATGCCTATGAGGCTAAAGAAGTAGCTCAAACGAGCCAAGACTTCCAGATGATCAAAGCTCCACTGGAGAAAGATCTTTCAATTCGTAGCACACATTCAGATTCATTACTAATGCTGGCTTCCCTGTATCAGCAAGGCTACGAGCAAACAAAAGATGATCAGTTCTATGCGGCCTCTGCACAGTTACTCCAGCGTGGTCTTGAAGCAGAACCATTCAACAAAAGTATGGTTAAGCAACTCATAAGTCTAGACGAATTGAAGGGTGAGTTTGACCAAGCGTATGCACTCCAAAAAAAATATGCCGCCAATTATGTCTGGGATATGGCTTGGTATGAGACACTGATCGGTCGTTCATTCGATCTTGGGTACCAAGCAATTGGTCAAGGTGATACTTCTAAGAAAGAATCTTACTTCAATTCAGGTCTGGATGCTTACCAGCACGTTGTTGATGGAGTAGAACATCTAAAGACTCTTCCTGAAGGACAGCTTCAAGGACAGCCTTTCGAGCTCACTCCAACAATGATTCTGAATGCAGGAAAAATGAAATATATGTTAAACGATTCAGCTGGAGCTGCTTCTATCCTTAAGGGTGGGATTGCAGAGGATCTGACCGATGCTACCAACCGTGAAATTGCTCGTTGGTACCTTGCCGCTATAACTAAGGATGGGCAACAAGATCAAGCTATATATGATAAGCTTATCACTGTCGCACCTAACGAAGCAGACGAGATAAAGCAGATAGCAGAACTGAATTTCTAATAACAAAATCAAAATGCACTAGTGGCCCTCTATAATTCCACACAAAAAAGGTTTGCCTTCATCAAAGGGCAAACCTTTTTTGTGATCTAATTCGTTAGGGATATGTTTAGTTTGATGCTGTTATCTTCTTTAAATACGCCAACAAATCATCACGTAGATCCGGGCGTTGCAATGCGTAGTGAATCGATGTCTCAATAAATCCCAACTTCTCGCCAACATCATGGCGCAGTCCGTCAAAATGATATGCGAGAATCTGCCGCTGTTCATTCAATCGGGACAAGGCATCCGTGAGCTGGATTTCTCCCCCGACACCAGCAGATTGTTGACCTAGTATCTCAAAAATATCCGGTGTAAGAATATAACGTCCCATAATAGCAAGGTTAGAGGGGGAATCTTCGGTCTTTGGTTTCTCAATTAGGCGGCGGGCACGAAAGACACGATCATCGGTAGGGGTAAGCAACTCTCCGTCCACAATCCCGTAGCGGGATACCTCGCTCCAATCGACAGGTTGTACACCAACGATTGGAGACTGCAGTTCATCGTAGACATCGATCATCTGCTTCAGGCAGGGATGTTCCGCTTCTACAATATCGTCCCCTAACAGGACGGCAAAAGGCTCGTTGCCGATAAACTTGCGGGCACACCAGATGGCGTGACCAAGTCCCTTCGGTTCCTTTTGACGGATATAATGGATATCTGCCATCTCGGAGGGTTTGCGTACTTCGTTAAGCAAGTCCCACTTCTGTTTGTCCGCCAGATTCTGCTCCAGCTCAAAAGAATAATCGAAGTGATCTTCAATGGCCCGCTTCCCTTTACCTGTCACAATAATGATATCTTCAATGCCTGAAGCTACGGCTTCTTCAATAATGTACTGGATCGTTGGCTTGTCCACGATGGGCAGCATTTCCTTAGGCATCGCCTTGGTGGCAGGCAAAAACCGGGTACCCAGCCCTGCAGCTGGAATAATCGCTTTGCGAATACGCATACGAACCCACTCCTTTTGCTAGAAACATATTTTCATATATTTAATGATTCTTATTGCTACGATGCTTGGACTCCATTATACCATCAACAATTCGCGGATATCCTGTTCGGATAAGGTCGTCGACCCGCCATCTCCCGGTTCGATCACTTCGGCAATCAAATCCTTCTTCCGCTGCTGGAGTTCCAAAATCTTCTCTTCGATCGTACCTTCGGTAACTAAGCGGATGACTTGCACCACTTGTTTCTGTCCCATACGATGGGCACGGCCAATCGCCTGTTCTTCCACCGCGGGATTCCACCATAGATCATATAATATAACGGTATCTGCCCCCGTTAAATTTAGTCCGGTCCCGCCAGCTTTCAGGGAGATTAAGAACAGTTCAGCTTCACCTTCGTTAAATCTGTGGCACATCTCGACCCGGCTCTGTGCAGGGGTCTGACCATCGAGGTAAAACAGGTTTCTTCCCTTTGCCGCAAGGGTCTGACGAATCAGGTTCAACATGCTCGCAAATTGGGAGAAGATGAGAATTCGTTTGCCTGCAGCCAAACAATCCTCGACCGTTTCAAGCAACTGTTCCATTTTCCCGGAATCGCCTTGATATCCTTCGACAAAGAGGGCCGGATGACAACACAACTGACGCAAACGGGTGATGCCAGCCAGAATTTTGATACGGTTCTTCTGGAATCCGTTATCCTCCATGTCCTTCGATGCTTCATCCTGAAGCTGGGAAAGGTATGCGGCGTACAGTTTCTTCTGTTCAACCGTAAGCTCTGACCGCTGTACCGTTTCAATTCGATCAGGCAATTCTTCCAGCACATCCTTCTTCAGGCGGCGCAGAATAAACGGACGCACCATCCGCGAGATCCGTTCCGGAGAAAGGTCACGGAATCTTCTGTAACTTGGAAACAGCCCAGGGAATACGGCTTCAAAAATGGACCACAATTCATCCAGCGAGTTCTCTACAGGCGTTCCTGTGAGTGCAAAACGACGCGGGGCCTGAATTTGTTTCACTGCCTGCGCGGTCTGGGAGGAAGCATTCTTGATTGCCTGAGCCTCATCCAGAATGAGCGTATGGAAGGTTCGGCCCAGGTAGGTGTCCAGATCCCGGCGTAACAGAGGATAAGACGTCACAATCACATCTGCCTCATCCATGCCTGAAAGCATGCTGGCTCGTTCTTCTTTCTGACCGGCAGCGATCAGGACTTTCAGATGCGGGGCGAACCGCGCAAACTCATTAGCCCAGTTATAGGTTAGCGAGGCAGGCGCCACGACAAGTACCGGAGGATGAATGACCCTCGTTCGGATCGTCAGTCCATCCTGCTGCAGCGTGGACCATAGGCCGTCCGTATTCTCTGAGGCCATCTTATCCAATGGGAGACCCGTTTCGGGGTCGATGCCGGCAGTAGCCTCCGTTGTACCGCCCCATAATGATCCGCTCTCCCGGTAGTTATCACCGCCCGTATGGTCGTACTCAGGTTTCTCTTGAAGCACTGCTGTGATATAGGCGATACTTTGCAACGTTTTGCCAAGTCCCATATCATCCGCCAGAATGCCGCCAAAACGATAATAAGCGAGAGTACGCAGCCACTGGTATCCGCTGTTCTGATAATCCCGCAGGATGGGGGTCAATGCTTTTGGTAATGCAAAATCCATCCGTTCAGGATCTCGGAGATCGTCGAGGAAACGTTTCAGAGAACCTCCCCACTTCACATGACCGGAGACTTCATCCCTGCTCGGTAACTGTAACGCCCGAACAGCTGGCAGCCGGATATGGCTGCTCTTGATGTCATCTGCTCCAAGTCCCAGTGAATCGGCCATATGAGCGAAACTGTCTGCACCTTCATTTTCAAGTGAGAGAAAGACACCGCTCTTGAGACGGAAATATGGTTTCTTTTCCACAATGCGGCGCATGAGTTCCTGAAGTTCCTGTTCGTCCACACCTTCCATCTCGAATGAAATCTCCAGCCAGTCCAAACCCCTTCCCAAATCTGCTCGTACTTTCGGCGGTGTGGGATAGGATTGCACCATCGCCTTCACAGCGTTGGGCATGTAGATGTCTACCTGTTTCTCAAGCTCAGGCAACAGATGATACATGACATCATAGATCGCATCTTCCCGTTCACTCGCCCAGACACTACCATCTCTTTCGAGAAAGGATCGATCGAGCCGTTCAATCAGATTCCGCTCCTTGTACCGATCACGCACCAAAATAACCTTTTTCTCTTCTTCATCTATCAAGTACTCTGCCAGCGGATTAATAACCATGACCTCATAGTCGAATTCCAGACGCGCTGTAATACGTTCACGATAGAAGTCGATGTACAACTTCGGTGAAAGTTCCGGTTCCGCGATCTGTTCACGTACCTGTGAATCGATGGACAGATGGCCGAGCGTACGCAATTCTGGCACGACATGCTGTACAAACTCATCCACCTGCTGGGTCGAAATATCAATGCTTTCCTTGATCCCATACGATGTGAGCGCCCCACTCAAGTCCTCCAGACTTCGCATCTGCATCGGCTCCAACATGTGCAACTGCCCTTCCACCACAGCGGCATCATAAGCAGGAAGAAGAATCAGCTCACGCAGTCCCGAAATTTCAAGCTGATATCCTTCATTCGCTCCCTGGGCAATCCGGTAAAATAAAGGAAGTACCCCCTCACCCAGTGTGAGTGGTCCATTGGCGAATCCCGTGCCCTCCATCCGGCTGTCAGCCTGTAGCAGCAATTCCAGCAATGGCTTCCATACGAGCGGAGCAATCAATATATCCCGTCCATCCGAAGCTCCCAGATAACCGGAGATGGATTGGCGATAGGCCTCCTCACTCTGTCTCATTCGAATAAGCATCGAGAGAATAGCCTGATCCTGCGGAGTGAAAACATGCATTAATGGATCATAGTGGAACAGCTTGGTAAATGACATTGGCTCGCCCTTTTCGATGCAGTTGAGAAATTGCTTCACTTTCTGCACCACATACAGACGTTTGTTACCCACTTTCAATTCAAGAGCGAGTTTCCCACCACCCTTGTGAACCTGTGTCAGCTTGCATATAAACTGAACCTGTAACTCCTCCCGAAGAGAGGATCGGCTAACAGGGGCAGTGTATTTTCGGTCATTTCCATGCAGCGGTCTCCGATCCTTGGCAAACATGGACAGAATCTGATCCGCAGTACGATATGAAGGTTTATCTGCCGAGCGGCCCCAACCCGAAGCTGAGCTTGGGCGACCTGCCTGGGCAAAGTGAACGGGTAGATGTTCTGGTGCATCATTGAAGTGCTCTGGTTGTGAAGGAGACTGTGGTCGCTCCCACATGCTCTCTTCGACCAGCGTTCCGACCCTTGACTTGGAACCTGTGCTAGAACTGGGATTGGTTCCTTGGCCTGTAGAAGACGGAGAGGGCTTCCCCAAAGCAATAGCTGCATTACGCTCCTGCTGCTCACCCCATTCGTGAATAGCCAACAGGACGGCAGCCACATGTTTGCAATGGTCATAATGTCTACCGTCACCCGGACAACTGCAGCCTGCCACGATCTCTCCCGCTCCATCCACATCCACCGTCACCTGGTAGCGCTCCGTTCCACGTACCTGTGCTTCATAATGAAGCTGATCCTCACTGACCACCAGATTGGTCACCCGGCCAGACTGGTTATAATCTTCTCCACGCTTGAATGCCGTGACTCCGCACAGCAATTTGATATCCATGATTGTGAATGGCGCCACGCTTCTTCGCCTCCTGTGCCCATGATGTAAAAAAACCCCAAGAGCTCCTTAAAGCAGAGTTTGGGGTTGCTGTTTATTTCACCAATTGACCACGTGTAACGCCCAGTTGGTTCGTTGCCTTTAGAGTTTTCCACACTTGTGTACCACTGATCTCGCCGCGCAGTGCACGGTTGTACAGATCAATAACCTCGCGTACCTGCTCCGGTGTCTCTTCCAGGAATTCCACACGGTAACGGGATACACCCAGATCCATAAAGTTCGTCAGATACTCGGCACCTGACTGCTCCACTGCATTGTATACCGTATTACGACAGCCTTCATCCACACGTACCGGGTGAGACATACCGATCCGGTCTTGCAATGATGCACGCTGTTCCTCACAAGGACGTCCACAGTTCGTAAAGTCTGTTCCTTCACTCATGAACGTACAGTATACACAGTGCTCGGTGTGGAACATCGGCAGATGCTGATGGATAACCACTTCCGTCTGACTTGTACGGGAGTGGCCCAGCAAATCAACCATTTGTTGAATGTTCAGGTCATAGGATGGCGTAATCCAGTCACAGCCTGCTTCCAGGAACAATTCAACTGCTTTGTGATTGGCGATATTCAATGAGAAGTCGCCGATCAGTTCAGGGTGCTTCGCATCCGGGTTTTCCATCCGGTGGCGCAGGTAGAAGTACAGTGCACCTGTATTACGTACCAATACCGCATCTGGCTTCAGACGCAGGATGTTGTTATGATATCCGTTCTCCCCAGGCATGTGAATACGCGGCGTTGCCAGCGCGATCTTGCGACCAGCGGCATGCACGGCTTCCACGGCTGCCGGGAACTGTTTGATAAACTCGAAGTCGGCATAGATCATGCCGATACCCGCTGCAATCGCTGCCTCCACTTGTGGCAGACTGCGGCAGAGCGCGGTCAGCTCTGCTTGACCGCGAGCGACTGGCGATGCCGGTTTAACCGAATCACCGTACACATCTACCGCCCGTTTCACGTAGACGGGTGGTTTAGGACGCTCGCCCGCAAGTTGTTCTACTGCCTGACGGCGAATGTTATTCAACTCGCGCATCGGGATGATGACGTCACAGTGCAGGTTGACGTCCATTCCTTCCAACTGGAACACGGTGCCTCCCAGACGTCCGAACTGCTCTTCGAGCAATTCATGCGTCATTGGACGCTTCTGGGCGATGTCCAGTTCCATCTCAGAATCAATGCGGACGGTTGTGCCTTTCTGCACGTCAGTCCACCACGTGCTAAGCGGCTGCCCCGGGCTACCGATGACCTTCACCTTCACCGGGAATACACGGTACGGCTTCTCGGTTTCGAAGCTTTGACGCAGACGTTTGTCCAGCGCCGGGTCATTCGTTTTCCACACTTTGTCGCCAACTTTCACGCGTCGCAGATCCACATCACTGCGGCCTGGCACGACATCAACGATCCAACCCTCTTCGGCTTCGCCTTCGAGTTTTACGCCTTTGCGACGTACATCGTATACACGTCCGCCCTCTTCCTTCTGAGTCGGGTCTCCGGCGTCAAATACAATTCCGTCTCCACGTTTCACGGGTGCATCCAGCTTCAGGACCACACCATCGCGCAACACTTGATCCACACGACCAAGGTAGACACCACGGCTTTTCGGGAATGTTCCATCCACTAGTTCTTTGTTGTTTGTACCGCACAGGAAACCATGCGTGAAGCCACGAGAGAAGCTTTGCTGCAATTCGCGAACTTCTTCCTTGCTTGGCGGTGTGTTATCTCCATCAAAATAACGGTCAATCGCTTTACGATATTTGCTTACTACGTTTGCTACGTATTCCGGCGTTTTGAGACGTCCTTCAATTTTGAAAGAAGTCACTCCTGCTTCGATCAGTTCCGGCATCAGATCAATCGCTGCCAGATCCTTCGGAGACAACAGATAGGCTACATCACCCATCGGCTTGTGCACTCCATCCACCATCAGGTCATATGGAAGACGACAAGCTTGTGCGCACTCCCCGCGGTTCGCCGAACGTCCTCCCCACATTTCGGAAGTCAGACATTGCCCCGAGTAGGATACACACAACGCACCGTGAACAAATACTTCCATTGGAAGCTTCGCCTGCTCCCCGATCTTCTGGATTTGCTTCAGGTTGTTCTCCCGTCCCAGAACGACACGTTCCATATCAAACGGCTTCGTAAACTCGACCGCTTCCGGTGACGTAATTGTCATCTGTGTTGAACCGTGAATCGGGAAATCCGGCGAGATCTCGCGGATCATCTTCACCAAACCCAAATCCTGAACAATTACAGCATCCACACCTGCATCGACACATGCATCAATCAGTTCTTTGGCATCCGTCAATTCATTTTCAAAAATCAATATATTAAAGGTCAAAAAACCTTTTACGCCATAACTGTGCAAAAACGCCATAATCTCCGGCAGCTCGTCCATGCGGAAATTGTTTGCCCGTGCCCGTGCATTAAACTTTTCGACTCCGAAGAAAATTGCATCTGCGCCATTGGCTACCGCCGAACGCATACAATCCCAGTCACCAGCAGGTGCCAGAAGTTCAACGTCTTCTCTTCGTATTGTTGCTGTTTTCATGTAGATCCTCCCCATAACCGGCTATCCGCCGGATTTCATCCCTATATCCTTAAGCGCCTGAACATACCAAGCTTAAAACTGCACCTTATCGGGTACACCTACATTGTCACGGTATTACAATATCTATCTATTATGTCTGTATTGCCTGAACTCCAAGCTTACAGTCATTTATATTCATCAGATCAGCAGTCATAACTCCTGAACTAGTATAGTGTACCACTTCTGCACCGACTCTTCTACGTTTTCCTGAAAAAACCGTTTACCATTTTCATTTCCATTAAGATTTACACTAGACACTTCGATTGCAGTACCATCTTCCGATCGCTCGATAAAGCGTAGCCTATGCTTCCGATGCAGCTTTCCTTCAGAAAGCTTGTAGCTTCGCTTCTTCAGATCGGTTCTGCACTCTTCGTACCAGTGGTAAATATTTAATTTATCTTATACAGAAAACAAACAAGCCGGAAGGTCGTCTGACCCTCCGGCTTAACTACAATTTTATTTAATAAAAGTAAATGAGTTCACTGCTTTTTCCAAAGCAGCCGCCTGAACTTCTGTCTTGTTGGCATCATTCAGACCACTTGTGATCGTATAGGTTGTTCCGTCCTTTTCAAACACGATCTGGCGACCCGCATATGGCACGCCTTTGTCCAGTTCATGATACGTAAAGGAAAATGCAGGCACACCCGCAAACGTTAGCTCCTCACTGCCAAGCAACTTGAAGTTCTTACGGGTTTTGGTGGCTTCGGCATAAGCTTCTCTCAGTTGACTGACCGTCATCTCGATCGACTTGTCTTCGCTCGCCGCAATGGAGAATTCTCCGCCCGTGAAGGTGTACACCACAGGTGAATATTCGAATCGATCACTGTAAGGTGTCCAGTAACGCGGAATATCTACACTATAATGATAACGTTTGGACGTACGTGTAAGTGTCTTCGTTTTGTCTGTCAAATAAGGATCTTCATCCAGCTGACCGAAATTATCGGCAACCGTATCAAAATCAATCTCCACACTTTTCATGATCCGTTCAAACCATGCCCGATCTGCAACCTGCTCCTCAGGGAACGTATACTCTGCATAATACCGATACCCATTCTTCTGCAAAAGAACATCGAACTCGGTCTGCCAGCCCCCGCCAAAGTTATAACGGAATTCATTCACCTCGGCAGTCTCTCCCGAGATATCCATCGTATATGAGCCAATTGGCTCGTAACTCTCTGGTGTAAATGTCTCGCGCATCCACTTATCCAGTTGGCCGCTCCAGTCTTTTACCGTTGTACCTGCCTTCGCCGAAGTGACACGCCATTGCAGATATGCACCATCCTTGGCTTCATAGATCATCTGATTGTTGTCGATCGACCAGCCGGCAGGAATCTTTAATTCAATACCATAGTCATCATTCCACGCGGAGCGCATGCCATTATCTACGGTGGACAGATCCTTGATCGTTCGATCCGCTTCCGCATAGGTTGGCTGGAATGAATTGAGCAGCGCTACACGTTTGCCCAGATCTTTATAATTCAGGGCTTCGTAATCCGCGAGGTACACATCATATTGACGACCTTCGCTCAGATACTGACGCATCTCCCATAACATGCCGTCTACATCTTTCACGATAATCCGTGCATAAGGCGTTTTGCCTTTCGACACCGCTTCACGATCCAGCACCGTATCTCCCGATTGTTTGGCCTCCTGGACGAGTTGCTGCAACAAATCATCTGCATCCAGAGCCACATCCTGATCGCTGACATACACTTCAAGATAATAACTGTTGTCGGCAGCGCCAAAAGTCATCATGCGCTCCTGCTCACCGGTCTGGAAAACCATAAGGTCTGCCGGGTAGTTAATGGACCAACCGTAAAAACTGTTGCCAATTCTGGTTTTGCCTTCATCCGGATGAATGCCATCCTCGTCATCCACCGAATCATCGGTTTGCAACAGACGAATGACTATTTCTCCGGAGCTGGTTGGAGCTAGCGTCGCTCCGATACCGGCAGCAACCGGACGAAGTGGAACCATAAGTACGCCATTCACCATCTTGGGAGCAACACCCATCTCATGTTTCACACCATCCACCCAGGCAATTGAACTGCCAATCGTTAGGGTGACCGTGTGCGGACCTTCCTTGATTTTGACGACATCATTTTTCTCCAGCCGGATTTCACTGCCAAATGCTTTCTTGAACACACCTACAGGCACCATTGTTACACCCTTGAACTTGTAAGGTTTGGCTATCGCCTGCTTATCGCCGTTAATATAAGCGCTCGTGCTGCCCGCTTTGAGCTGTAGTTCACTTGTCGTCAAATCAGATGCCCATACAGGTAATGCCGCGCCAATGGTCAGCATCCCGGTTAATACACCTGTGCTTAGCACACGTATCCATGACTTTTTCATTCCGTTCTTTCGTCCTCTCTCCATCCAGGCTGATCGCCGGGCTTTATTGTTCTTCATCTGCGAGGAACGCTTCATCTTCCTCGTCTACGATGTCTGCGCGATCAGCAAGCACCAACGTGCGGGTGACGATATCGCCATCCGATTGCATCAACAGCTTTACCTTTTGCCCAGGCAGATACTTTTTGAGCAACTCATTGATATCCACTACTGAAGAGACACGTTTGCCCGCGACACTGTAAAGGACATCGCCCTCTTTGATTTTGGCTTTCATTGCTTCAGGAGACAGTACGCCCGTAATCGTTAAGGGATCATCTGTAGGCAGGCCCACAATCGCAGACCAGCTTTCTTCCAGCTGTAGTCCCAGACTTGCACGTTTTATTTTGCCATATTGAAAAAACTGATCGATGATATATTGAACGGTATCCACTGGAATCGAAAATCCCAAACTCTCTACGCCTACCGCAGAGAATTTCATCGAGTTGATACCAACCACTTCACCCTTCAGGTTGACCAGCGGTCCTCCGCTATTTCCTGGGTTAATGGCCGTGTCGGTCTGAATCAACCGATAGGTCGCCTCAACACCACGATTCAAGCCGCTAATTACCCCTACCGTTGCCGAGTTGCGCAAAGAAAAGGAAATCGGCGTACCCAAGGCAATCACCGTTTCTCCAACAGTGGTTTGTGAAGCTTTGACAAAGCTCGCTGGTTTGAGTGATTTGGCATTGATTTTGATTAGAGCCAGATCACTTAGTGCATCACTGTATGTTTTCGTAATTTTGTATGTATTGCCATCCGTCGTTACGACAACCGGATTCGTTAATCCGTCGACCACATGTGCATTCGTTACGATCCATCCGTTGGACCGGATAATGACACCTGTACCATGTGCAAGATTATAACGGTCGTCTGATGTTGCACCGTCCTGCACTTCGGTAGATTTCCCAATAATGCCTACGACCGAAGGAGATACCTTTTCGATCACTTTGGGAATGGCTTCACTTCCCTTGTACGTGTACGTTCCGGATTTGGCATCATATTGTCCACTTCCACCAACTGCCTTGAGCAGATCCTTGGTGTTCACATAGACTTGACCGTCTACCACTTTCGCTTGCATCGCCGCTTTGGATTCAGCTGCACCGGCCGTTGCCGCTACACTAATCGAGAGTACAGCAGCCATCAGTATGGCTATCCCCTTTTTACCCAACACGCTCATATTCTCACCTGACCCTCTCTATACATCCTTCTTGCGCGACTCGACATCGGATTCATCGCTGAATCTATTCTCTCTTTCTCTCATCTGCAATTCCGGTATCCCTCAATGTATCATACAGAATCTGGATATACAATTGTTTTAAGTCCTATTTTAGTAGAGAAGGTAGAATCTTGTTCAATCGTTTCAGTATAAATGAAAAAAACACCCTCCATGTCTCTCTGGAGAGTGTTCGTCTGTACCTCTTTTGGCTTAAATTCCATTCACTTCCATGGCATTCCTACTGAGCAAACCAACCCGTTATCATCGCATAGTCTGTCATCAGAAATACCAGTAGGCTGACTACTGCAAATCCGATCGCAAACAGATTCTTCTTCGGTGCCCGAAGAAGCCGAACAACTCCGATGAAAATCAGGATCGTAAATAAGATGACAAAAATATCAAATGCATTAAAATTCGATGTACTCGCCGTGGCAGCTTCTGCAAACAGCATGGATAGACAGACCTCCTTACCATAGTTGAACAGCTAACGCATACCCTAATATCTTCCTCTATGTTATCTGTACCCTGCTTGTAATGCAAGCCCTATCATCCATAAAAATGAAAAAAAGCCAATTTGGCTGAATATTCCTGTAATGCTCGTCATCATGCATATGTAAACACTTTCACGAAATAACCTTAGTCCGACGGAAACACTGTGCATAATTCATAATGAAAAGCCCTTCTTCTCGGAAGCAGAGCACATCAGATCGTAATCCAACGTCTCAACCTTTTCGAAAAGAAGGGCCACTACTGCCACTTCATATTGATATAACTACTGGTTAGAGGGCCTTAGTCTACTAATTGTAGTGCCTTGCTCCGCTCGGTATCCCGCTCCAGAACCGGCTTCAAGTACTTGCCGGTATAGGAAGCTTCCACTTTGATGATATCCTCAGGTGTTCCAGTTGCAACAATGGTTCCTCCACCGCTACCACCTTCCGGACCCAGGTCAACAACATAGTCTGCCGTTTTGATCACATCCAGGTTATGCTCAATCACCAACACCGATTCCCCGGAATCAACCAGACGGTGCAATACGTTCAGCAAACGGTCGATATCATCGACATGCAAACCCGTAGTCGGCTCATCGAGGATGTAGATGGTTTTCCCCGTACTGCGGCGATACAGCTCGGAAGCAAGCTTCACACGCTGGGCTTCACCACCAGACAATGTGGTTGCAGGTTGTCCCAGATTGATATAACCCAGACCCACATCCATCAGCGTCTGCATTTTACGATGGATTTTCGGAATGTTCTCGAAGAATTGGGTTGCATCTTCAACCGTCATTTCCAGCACATCGGAAATATTTCTGTTTTTATATTTCACTTCAAGCGTTTCCCGGTTGTATCGTTTGCCTTTGCAGACTTCACAAGGGACATAAACGTCCGGTAAGAAGTGCATCTCGATTTTGATAATGCCGTCTCCACGGCAGGCTTCACAACGTCCACCTTTGATATTAAAGCTGAACCGGCCTTTCTTGTATCCACGTACTTTGGCTTCGTTCGTCTGAGCAAACAGATCCCGGATATCATCAAAGACTCCTGTATACGTAGCAGGGTTGGAACGTGGTGTCCGTCCGATCGGTGATTGGTCAATATCGATAACTTTATCGATATGCTCCAAACCACGAATCTCTTTATGTTGACCCGGACGAACCCGAGCACGGTTCAGATCACGAGCCAGCGTTTTGTAGAGGATCTCATTAATCAATGTGGATTTACCTGATCCGGACACGCCCGTTACCGCAGTAAATACGCCCACTGGAATCTTCACGTTCAGATTCTTCAGGTTATTTTCTTTGGCTCCACGTACTTCCAACCAACGGTCTCCCACACTTCTACGTTCTGTACGAATCGGAATGAACTTGCGTCCACTCAGATATTGACCGGTTAAGGAGTTCTCATCGTTCATGATCTCTTCCGGTGTACCCTGTGACATGATGGTACCTCCGTGGATACCTGCACCTGGGCCAATATCAATAATATAGTCGGCAGCCATCATCGTATCTTCATCATGTTCAACCACGATCAAGGTGTTACCAATGTCTCGCATATGCGCAAGTGTTGAGATCAGACGGTCATTATCCCGTTGATGCAAGCCAATACTTGGCTCATCGAGAATATACAGCACACCCATCAGGCTGGAACCAATCTGTGTGGCCAGTCTGATCCGCTGGGCTTCCCCACCAGACAATGTTCCGGCAGCACGACTCAGTGTAAGGTAATCCAGACCAACATTCACCAAGAAGCCGAGACGGCTGTTGATTTCTTTCAAAATCAGTTTGGCAATCGTCTGCTCCTTCTCCGTCAATTCCAATGTATCGAAGAATCGGCCAGCTTCACCAATGGACAAACTAGTCACATAGGCCATGTTGTGATCATTAATCGTAACCGCAAGACTCTCGCGTTTCAGACGCTGACCTTTACATGTACCACAAGGCTTCGCACTCATGTAACCTTCAATAAATTCACGGATACCTTCAGATGCTGTGTCACGATAACGACGCTCCAGGTTATTCACGATACCTTCAAAGGTAACCAGTGCTTCCTTCCGTTGTCCAAAATCATTCTCATAGCGGAAACGGATTTTCTCCGTACCTGTACCCTGCAACAACTTGTTCATCTGCTCAGCTGGCAGATCTTCGACAGGTACATTTTGCGGAATGTTGAAGTGTTCACATACTGACTTCAGGAACTGCGGATAATAGGTAGATGTGCCACCTGTCCAAGCATCAAAAGCTCCATCTTCGATGGTCTTAGTCCGATCCGGTACGAGCAGATCAGGGTCGACGATCATTTTGACACCTAACCCATCACAATCCGGGCAAGCGCCAAAAGGACTGTTAAATGAGAACATCCGTGGTGCAAGCTCTTCAATACTGAATCCACACACCGGGCAGGCAAAGTTGGAACTGAATCGCAGCTCTTCTTCACCCATAATGTCCACCAGGAGTTGTCCACCGGACAAATTAAGTGCTGTTTCAATAGAGTCGGCCAGACGCGCCTGTACATCATCCTTAACAACGATCCGGTCAACAACGACTTCAATCGTATGCTTTTTATTTTTCTCCAATTGAATATCTTCTGACAGGTCACGAAGTTCCCCGTTCACCCGTACACGGACAAAGCCCTGCTTGGACACATCAGCAAACACACTCTTGTGCTCACCCTTACGACCCGAGATAATGGGTGCCAAAATCTGCAACCGGGTACGCTCTGGATATTGCATAATGCGGTCAACCATTTGTTCCACAGTCTGGGAACTGATCTCCACGCCATGGTCCGGACAATGTGGATGGCCCACACGTGCAAATAACAGACGCAGATAATCATAGATTTCGGTCACGGTTCCTACTGTGGAACGCGGGTTACGGCTTGTTGTTTTCTGATCTATTGAAATCGCAGGAGATAATCCTTCGATGGAATCCACATCCGGTTTCTCCATCTGTCCCAGAAACTGCCGTGCGTAAGCTGACAATGATTCTACATAACGCCGCTGTCCTTCGGCATAGATCGTGTCAAAAGCCAGCGAGGACTTGCCTGAGCCACTCAGACCGGTCAATACAACAAAGCGGTCACGCGGGATGGTAATGTCGATATTTTTCAGGTTATGCGCTCGTGCGCCTTTAATGACAATGTTATCGCTCGCCAATAGTATTCATCCTCTCAAATTTACTAATCCAAACCTTTTAAAGGCTTTTCGATCCCTCCCAAACCCTCCCTTCCAAGGGAGGGCCCCAGAGGGCGCAGCCCTCTGGACACCCGAAACAAGCGGTGCAACGGTGAGGGGTCGGGTCTTGCTATGTGAAGGGTGGTCGTGTGCCCGCGGCTCCGTATAAAGTTCCGGCTCATTGCCGGAACCTTATACGGCCGCTCTACTGCGAGATGACGCTCTCGGCTTCGCCTTGGTCGCGACAAGGTCGCCATTGCCTTCGGCTCGGCTCCAAGGTCAACATCGGGACGCTCTCGGCTTCGCCTTGATCGCGTCAGGTCGCCATTGCCTTTGGCTCGGCTCCAAGGTCAACACCGGGGACGCTCTCAGCTTCGCCTTGGTCGCGACAAGGTCGCCATTGCCTTCGGCTCGGCTCCAAGTTCAACACCGGGACGCTCTCGGCTCCGCCTTGATCGCGTCAGGTCGCCATTGCCTTTGGCTCGGCTCCAAGTTCAACACCGGGACGCTCTCAGCTTCGCCTTGGTCGCGACAGGTCGCCATTGCCTTTGGCTCGGCTCCAAGGTCAACACCAGGGCGCTCTCGGCTTCGCATTGATCGCGTCAGGTCGCCATTGCCTTTGGCTCGGCTCCGAGGTCAACACCATGGCGTTCTCGACTCCCAGAGGGACACGACTCCCGATTGCTTTCCTATAAACCTTTTAACCAATTTCAACATTTCTATCAGTATAGACCTGATT
Organism: Paenibacillus sp. W4I10; assembly: GCF_030816325.1. Lineage (NCBI taxonomy): Bacteria > Bacillati > Bacillota > Bacilli > Caryophanales > Paenibacillaceae > Paenibacillus > Paenibacillus sp. W4I10. Next base: position 5,920,068 of record NZ_JAUSXX010000001.1, on the reverse strand, counting down.
TCAAGATTTCAACATCTCTTATTATCGGTAGATATCAACGATTTCCTTACTCAACAAGAGAACGGCCAATTGGCCGTTCTCTTGTTACAGATCCATCTTTATTGGAGCATATGAATAAGCTGTATCTTATTCAGCGCGAAGTTCCAGCAACGCATCGCGAAGCTCGGCAGCACGCTCAAACTGCAGGTTTTTGGCTGCATCTTTCATCTCTACCTCTAGGCGCTGAATAAGCGCCTGGCGATCTTTCTTCGACATCTTCTCGGCTGCGCCTGTGAGATAGTCTTTCTTGGATTCGGCAACTTTGGTTGCCTCAATCACATCACGCACTTTTTTGCGAATGGTCTGTGGTGTAATTCCATGCTTCTCGTTGTACTCGATCTGAATTGCACGGCGACGCTCGGTTTCCTTTATCGCCTTATCCATTGAATCGGTCACTTTGTCACCATATAGAATAACGCGACCCTCGCTGTTCCGTGCTGCACGACCAATCGTTTGGATCAGTGAGCGTTCGGAACGCAGGAATCCTTCCTTATCAGCATCCAATATAGCGACGAGGGAAACTTCGGGCAGATCGAGACCTTCCCGGAGCAAGTTGATTCCGATCAGGACATGGAAAACGCCCAACCTTAAATCACGTAAAATCGCCATCCGTTCCAATGTTTTGATCTCGGAGTGCAGATAACGAACCTTGATTCCAACTTCCTTCAGATAATCCGTCAGGTCCTCGGACATCTTCTTCGTTAATGTTGTAATCAACACACGCTCATCTTTGGCAATCCGGTCATTAATCTCACCGATCAAGTCATCAATCTGCCCCTTGGTTGGACGCAGTTCAATGATTGGATCAAGCAATCCGGTTGGACGGATAATCTGTTGCACCATCGTATCGGTATGCTCGATCTCATACGGGCCTGGTGTTGCTGATACATAAATAATCTGATCCATCTTGCCTTCAAACTCTTCGAATTTGAGCGGACGATTATCCAGCGCTGACGGTAGACGGAAACCATGTTCAACCAATACCGTCTTCCGCGCTTGGTCACCATTATACATCGCACGGATCTGTGGCAGAGTCACGTGAGACTCATCAACCACGATCAACATGTCATCCGGGAAGTAATCCATAAGTGTATATGGGGTATCGCCGCGTTCGCGAAAAGTCAGTGGACCGGAATAGTTCTCAATCCCCGAACAGAATCCAACTTCCTTCATCATCTCGATATCATACCGTGTGCGCTGTTCTAGTCGCTGAGCCTCCAGCAGTTTCCCCTGTTCACGCAACACTTCAAGACGCTCCTCCAGTTCACGCTCAATGTTCACCAGCGCAACCTTCATCGTCTCTTCTTGCGTTACAAAGTGAGACGCCGGGAAGATGGCAATATGTTCACGTTCGCCAATCAATTCTCCGGTTAAAACATCAATCTCCGTAATTTTCTCGATCTCATCACCGAACAATTCAACCCGAATTGCATGTTCACCCTTGGAGGCAGGGAAAATCTCAACAACATCCCCACGAACACGGAACGTACCCCGCACAAAGTTAATATCGTTCCGCTGATACTGGATCTCTACCAGACGGGACAAAATCTGATTCCGCGGTTTCTCCATGCCTACCCGAAGTGACAGCAACATGCTTGAATACGAGTGGGGTGAACCCAAACCATAAATGCAGGAAACACTCGCTACAATGATGACGTCCCTGCGCTCAAACAACGAACTTGTCGCTGCGTGCCGCAGTTTGTCGATCTCTTCATTAATACTTGAATCCTTCTCGATATACGTATCGGAGGACGGGATATATGCTTCTGGCTGAAAATAATCGTAATAACTAACGAAATACTCAACCATGTTATTAGGAAAAAAATCTTTGAACTCACTTGCAAGCTGCGCTGCCAACGTTTTGTTGTGTGCAATAATCAACGTCGGACGTTGCAGTTGGGCTATCGTCTGGGCTATCGTAAACGTCTTACCCGTACCCGTTGCACCCAGCAGTGTCTGGTACCTCTTCCCCTCCTGAACACCCTTCACCAATTCTTTAATGGCTGCAGGCTGATCACCTTGGGGAGAAAACTCTGACTCGATTTCGAACGTTTTGTCGCTCATTATAATATCGCTCATTGCCGTATCTCACCCTATCGTCTAAAATAATAGTCACTATATATTGTCGAAGTTCCCCGAATTTTCATATGGGAAAACTTATAGTAATAGGAATATTTGTTCCCGTTTAATTATACCTCGTTCGTTTTAGTGATGCAAACGTGAAATGAAGATAGGAGTGGGTTAATTTATGGATATTGCGACACTTATCGGTATTATTGCCGGAATTGCCGCAGTCATTAGCGGTTTTTTGTGGGAAGGCGGCCAATTGTCTGGTCTCCTGCAAAAAACGGCTGCTTTAATTGTATTCGGTGGAACGATTGCTGCTGTGGTTGCCAGTTTCCCGGCGCATCGCCTTCGTACGATTCCAGCTGCCCTGCGTATGGCTTTTGGACGTAACAATAATGATTCAGGCTTGTGGGTTGAAGAACTGGTGGAGATGTCTTCAATCGCGCGCCGCTCAGGTGTACTTGCATTGGAACGCAAGGTTATGGATCATCCGCATCCATTTTTGCAAGATGGTATTCAGATGGTTGTTGATGGTACCGATCAGGATGTGGTTCGCCAGATCCTGGAGATGGAGATCGACTCGATTGAACAAAAACATGAGGGCTACGCCAAAATATTCGAATCTGCTGGTGGTTACGCCCCAACCATGGGGATCATCGGAACCGTGATGGGACTTATTCAGGTCCTTGGCAGTTTGACCGATCCAACCGGACTCGGACCTGCCATTGCTGTTGCCTTTACCGCAACCCTGTATGGGGTCGCCAGTGCCAATCTTATCTTTTTGCCCATTGCCTCCAAGATCAAATCCAGAGGTGCCGATGAAGTGCAGACCATGGAAATGCTTCTCGAAGGTGTACTTGCCATTCAGAACGGTGAGAATCCCCAGCTTGTACGCAAAAGACTGGAGTCCTTCACCCTTACGCATCGTCAGCATATACGCCCCCTAGCAAAGGAGGGATTGGATGAGTCGGCGCAGTAAACGGCGCGGAAAACGTGAAACAATCGATCATCGGGATCGCTGGATGATTACTTATGCCGATCTCATAACGCTGCTTTTGATCTTTTTTGTCATCATGTACGCCATGAGCAATCTGGATTCCGGTAAATATGATGTCGTTACTCAATCGTTACAAAATACATTCAATGCGTCCGACTCTGTCCTTGAGCTTGGTGAGGGACTCGGTGAGAAACCCGGACAGACGATTACAGAGACTCCACCATCCGGAATTCAAGGTGAAGATTCTTCAAAAGGTGAAGGAAACCCTTCCGACTCCGGGACTGTAACACCAGATGATGATGACAAGCCCCTCACAGAACGGGAAGAACAGTTCAGATCGCAGGAGCAGGAATTGCAAAATCTGTTCAATGTGATTACCCAATATATCGAGGATAATAAACTGGAAAATCAGATTTTTGTTGCGGACAAGCCACAGGGCCTATCCATTACACTTAGTGACCGCTTCCTGTTTGACCAGGGACAGGCCGCTCTAAAGGACGGTGCAGCGCCGACGCTCAGTAAACTTGCTAGCCTGTTCCGTGATCTAAATACCGTTGTCAGCATTGAGGGTCATACCGATAACATTCCTGTGGGAGCAAACTCCGCCTATACCGATAACTGGCAGCTTTCCGGGGAACGCGCACTGTCTGTATTACGATTTTTTCTGGATACAGAGAAGCTTAACCCGGACGGCTTCCAGTATGCCGGATATGCAGATACTCGCCCAACGGGTGACAACACCACAGCGGCCGGAAGACAAAAGAACCGTAGGGTTGAAATAACTGTCCTGCGTCAACTCCAACCTTAATCATCAATATCTCACATAATGCATCATTACTTATGCAAAGAAAGCACGCTCTAACTGAATTCAATTCAGCAGAGCGTACTTTTTTTATGTCGTATAACCTTATGCCTCTACTCCTGGCTGGCTAGGACGTAGAATCGCAGAGCCTACAGTCAGCAAAATGGCAGCCATGCCAAACAAAATCAATAGCGGCAATGTGATATCCGACAATGTACCGCCAGCAGAGATCGTTTCCACCGCCTGAATCGCCCATTTCTGTGGAACAAAGTTGGCGAGCTTTTGCATATAATCCGGCATCAACGAGATCGGCCAGAAACAACCACCTATCATGCAAGTTGGCATAATGACAAGTGAATTCAGCATGTTGGCATTTTTGGGATTACGGATTAATCCTGCCACGGTACTTACGATTCCCATGGAGACCAGCATGAATGCCGCCAATATCATGAAATGAATGCCAAAAGGAATACCGGCATCATAATGCAGCAGCCATCTGCTGACTCCCAGAACCATCACAATCTGAATCATACCAATGACAAAGCTACCCAGGAAATTACCAAGCGCAATCTCATATGCACGGACGGGTGCCGTATATACTCTGGCCATCGTACGTTTCCTGCGATCTTCCATGATCACAGCCACTGCACTGGTCAGCAGCCCCATCATAAACATGATTGTAAATCCAGTCACATTGTTCAGGCCTGGCTTGGGATAGATCTGCAGAGCGGTGACTTCACCAGCAACCTGATGCTTTCCTATCTCCTGTAAAAGCTCTTCAAACGGCTTCCGTGTGCTCTCTAGTATGTCAGTCTCACTTGAGACAGGACCTGCCGCCACCTTAACAGCTGAAGCAGATTGTTGCAATCCGCTCGTCAAACCTTCAACTGCTGCTCGTAGGGTATAGGAACTTTCACTAATACGCAGTTCCACCAATTGAATTTCGGTTGGCTTTCCTTGTAACAGATCCTCCGTATAATGTGCCGGAATGATGATGCCAGAACTTCCTTTTTGCTGAGCGATAGCTTCCTTCACTTCTGCCTGGTTGTTCATCGGCTTGAGCAGATACTCCTCTTTGCCAGCAAGTTCATGAATCATCCATGTCCCTGCCACCCCTCCATCCTCATTGACATAGGGAATAACAGTACGTGCACTCTGCTCGCTTCCAAAAAGAGCAACCGCTCCTGTAACCACCAGGCAAGGCAGAAGCAGAAACGTAATGAAGCCCATTTTACGGCCAAGTGTACGTCTAATCATCAACCAGGCGATGTGTAGACTATTCATATCGATATCCTGCCTTTCTATAGATCAATCCTGAGATGAACAGTAATACAGCGCATACCACGCCTAACATCAGAATGCTATATACAATCTCTCGTACAGGTGCATCCAGCATCATTCTCAGAAAACTTTGGAGCGCCCAGTGGTTGACCGTAAATTCGCTAATCCGTTGTACAAAATCAATCGGAATGGGCGTGAACCCACCGCTAATGAATGTCATTGTAACGATGATACCTTGGATGGTTGCGCTGGCTGATGCCGAGCTTTTGCATACCAATGCCACGATCACACCAAGGGTCATGGATGCCAATGTGATACATAGACAAGTGAGCACAATATACCAAGGATGCGTTCCCCAATCTACACCGTAGAACCAATACGTCATAAGTATAATCGTTGTTGCTTGCAAAAAAGCGAGCAGACTATTACCTGCTATTTTGCCAGCGAAAATAACTCCATTACCTATCGGCGCTGCCTGAAGGCGGATCAACGTTCGGTTATCCCGCTCTCCAAAAAGGCTGGTACTGGTTGTCATACCCGAGTACAACATGAACATTGCCAGCATGGATGCTGCATAGTATTGGGAGGCACTGTAGGCCGTGCCTGTTTTTCCGGGATTGATAACAGTAATGGAAGTGGAACTCACCGCACTAGACTCCGAATAAGAAGCCATGGCAGCTATCACTTCCGGACCTAACACTTTGGTAATTGCCATCTGTCGGTTCCATTCATCCGTAAAACGTGTGAACAAGGTTTCACCCAAGATATTGAGCTTGCTGTCCTTTCCACGTATCCACTGTAACCTGGCCTCTTTCCCCATCATCACGTTTTGCTCAAAATCCGAAGGAATCATTACAGCAAAGTCCAGCTTGCCGGTACGCAGCGAATGAACGGCCTCTTCTTCAGTCGTAAAGTTCTGCACCTTGACCATCTCAGCCACTTCCGGGGATTCAACGAATGTATCCAGCGCTTGATTAACCGTACTTGATCCTCCGCCCGAATCAGTGCTCAAATGGATGATTCCCACACGTACAGTATCCGGAATAACATCCTCCGCCGTACCCATCGTACTGGAAAGGGCCGTGCCCAATATGAAAATAAGTAACAACGGCAGAATGAACAGGTTTAACACTACAGATCGAATCTTAAGAATACGCCTTAATTCAAAGATGCAAATATGCCATATATTCATCTCTTGTTCCCCCTAGTCCCGAAGCGTACGCCCGGTCAGATTGAGGAACAACGTTTCCAGATCCGGCTCTTCGACCTTGAGCGACTGAATGGATACTTCATGTTTGCTGCAAATGAAGAGCAGATCCTGGAGATCCTGCTGTGCCGAAGGCAGCGTAATGGTCAGTGTATTCTCTGAAACGTCTACCATCCGCACGCGGGGGTGAAGTTTCAGTTCTTCCACGACGTCGGGACCGATACCGGAAGTGGAGAGCACTACTTTTTCCTCCGATGCTACCCGTTCTCTCAGCTCTGCTTCAGTCCCACAGGCAATAATTCGCCCCTGATCCATAATCGCAACCCGGTGACTAATCGCAGCCACTTCCTCCATGTAATGACTTGTATATATGATCGTTGAACCCATCTTGTTGAGTGTCCGTACCGATTCAAGAATATGATTCCGAGATTGCGGATCAATGCCAACTGTCGGTTCATCCATGATAATTAAATCCGGGCGATGTGTAATCGCACATGCGATGTTTAACCTGCGCTTCATACCGCCAGAGAAGGTCGAGGGGGCATCCTTTGCTTTATCCTGCAACCCTACAAATTCAAGAGACTCCTGCACTCTTTCCTTAAGCAATTTTCCACGCAGTCCATACAGTCTGGCAAAAAAGGTCACATTCTCCGCAGCAGACATGGTTTCGTATAAAGCCAGATCCTGCGGAACGAGTCCGATCTTGCGCTTTACTTCAAGCGGGCGCTCCTTGACCGATATACCATCTAATCTGATTTCACCCTGATCCATATTCAGGAGCCCTGCAATCATGCTGATGGTGGTACTTTTTCCTGCTCCATTGGGACCAAGCAATCCAAAAATTTCGCCTTTGCCAACACTAAGGTTCAAATGATCCACGGACAGCTTGCTGCCGTATCGTTTTACTACATGATCCACTTCAAGTATACCCATCCCTTTTACGCCCCTCTTCCGTTTCGGCTTCCGCCGCTGGATTTCATAATTTTATTGTAACGGATCGCAATCTGTCGCGAAGGTACGAAAAGTCATGAATCGAAGGTGACTTAAGTCATCTCCTGATTCGAATGCTGCTTATGGTATAATCAAGGGCGCATTACCGAGAGATTTTCTACTCCACTTTTTATATAAAGGATGTCACTTACATATGCCGATGCGGTTTCTGCAATATGGATTAATTATCGTTCCAGCAGTACTGTACATGTTGATGTTGCCCTTGGAAAACGAAGCCGTCTACACCCTGCATATCATCATCGCGCTTGGACTCTCCGTTTGGAAAGATTTCAACCGTTCAAGTACACAGCAATGGCTGTTGCTTCTGGCCGAAATACTCTGGAGCTGCTGGCTGATTGCTTCGTATGGACCGTTTCTGCTATTCCTCTCTTTATCCGTGCTCTACGTGTATATATACAGACTGGAGGGAAGTCGGAGATGGTTGATGTTTGCAATTCAGCTTGTCGCTAACAATGTCGCTTTGCATTGGCATTATGCTGTCCCACAGGCATCACAGCTAGGGTTATCCACACTAAATGCAACCGCCACTACATTACTCTCCACAGAGACAATTGCGATGGTTCTTGGCAACCTGCTTCTGCTCATCACAGCGGCTCTGTCCTGGCAGGGATCAAGAACGGCGAACAGCCGCGGACAACTGGAACAAGTCTATGACGAACTTCGCAGCAAACATTACGAGCTACAAGAAGCGCGTGCGCAGCTCCTGTTATTTACAAAGCAACTTGAAGGAGCGGCTCAGGCAGAGGAACGTACCCGTATCTCAAGACAGCTTCATGACGATATCGGGCATCGACTGATTCGCACCAAAATGATGGCGGAAGCCGCCCTGGTGACCCTTCCCCTGAATATGGAACAAGGAACGGAAATGGTGAGACAGATTCGCGATCAATTGGCCGATAGTATGGATGATATGCGCAGCACACTGCACAAACTGCAACCTAATTCCTATGTATCCGAAGCTTACGCCCTGGATCGTCTCCTAGAGGAAGTGGGTAGAGATACTGGCGTGAAGACAAATTATGAAGTTCATGGCCCATCCCATGTGCTGTATCCCAGCATACAAATCGTTCTGTTCAAAAATGCCAAAGAAGCCTTGACCAATGCCCTGCGACACGGAAATGCTTCTTCGATCACTGTGGAGTTGGTATTCGGGGATCAGGAAGTCTGTATGAGTGTAAGTAATGATGGCAAAATCAATCCCCATTCTTCCAAGCGAAATGGCATAGGACAGGAAGGCATGCTTCTGCGCACACAAATGGTGGGAGGAGTCCTGGAGATTCAATCTGCTTATCCGTATACAGTGATTACACGCATTCCATTAACGAACCAGATGGATATACTCTGAAAAAAGGAAGTGAATGTTCTCATGTCCGAACGTAATGATGTGAACAACAAGAATGATTCAGGCCAGCTCTCACTTATCCGGCTGATTCTCGCAGACGATGATTACTTCATTCGTGAGAGCCTGAAAGTGCTGCTCGGACTGGACTCCGGCATTCGCGTTACAGGTACAGCCTCAAATGGACAGGAAGCGTTGGAATTGCTTGAAGCAGGGACGCCTGCGGACGTGGTTTTAATGGATATTCGGATGCCGGAATGTGATGGAGTTGAAGGTACCAAACGCATCAAGTCACGTTTTCCTGAAATCCAGGTGCTCATGCTGACTACGTTTGACGACGATGAGTATATTATTCAGGCATTACAGGATGGAGCAAGCGGTTATTTGCTCAAAAATGTTCCACCCGAGCGGATCATTCAAGGCATCAAGACCGTACATAACGGCGATATGTTAATTCATCCGGATATAGCCCGCAAATTGGCAGGCCTTCTTCGTCCTGCTGCGATTCCCCTGACACAGAACCCAATCGAAGCCTATGGACTGACACGTATGGAGCTGGCGGTTGCCGAGGCCATATCGGAGGGTTTATCCAATAAGGAAATTGCCGCCAAATTGTTCCTCAGTGAAGGCACGGTCAAAAACTACGTCACAGATATTCTCGGCAAGCTGAGCTTGCGTGATCGGACTCAAATCGCCATCTTTATGTTAAAACAATAACAAAAAAGGTATTTCCCTTGCCTGTGACGGCGTTAGGAAATACCTTTTTCATTGCTTGATTTATGGAACATACTTCATCATGTATGCTTAGTTACATCTCAATAGACCCTTTGTCACTGGTAACTGGGGCTGGCGGTAACGCCAATGGAGCTTCGTCCCTTTGTGGTTTTTTCAGACGGGCAAACAATTTGAGATTAATGACATGGAACAGCGTCAGTGGACGTAACCGAATCGCCCAAACCTCGTGATTGTCCGGTGCCATAATGACCCCAAGCTGATGATGCTCCCCTTCATAGATCGCTCGTTGCATGAACTTGCTTTCTCCCTGATGATTGCGAACCTCAAGTTTGCAAAAAGCCGGGTTCATCCGCAGAGCACGATGTAACTCTTCCGGCGAATGAACCAACTTACCATTCACCTTGTACAATGTCTCTCCTGCTTCAATCCCCAAATCTGCAGCAGGGCTCTCCGGAATAACAGCCAATACCTTCAGCCCATGCTGCGGATGGACAAATACCGGACTCCGGTTTTGCTCTTCAAACGCGCTGTACCATACCAGAAATTCATGTCCAATAAAAGCGATCAGCGCAGCAACCACCATGAGTGGAGACCACCATGCAGCAAGCAAACTGAACACGAGCAAAGTTGCCCCGTATATCATCAACCGCTTTGATGAGATCTGCACCTTTTGTCCCGGAAGCATACTCTGCGTTATCTCACCAAATCCGAGCATAATCGGCAATGCAACCAGCATATAACTATGACCTGCATTCATCAGTGGATTCCAAGCCAGTTCCGCGCCACTGCCTGTGACAGGGACAAGAATCAGTAGAGGAATGGCCCAGAACTGTTGCAGTTGATATCCACCAACCAGTTTCCCGCGTTTTCCCTCGAAGAGAAGTGGTGATGCCATCGATACCCCCTGCATGCGTACCAACAGGGCTTCACCCATATGTAGAAGCGCCGCCAGGACAAGCAGTGCAGGCATATCCAGGGTACGTAGTGCCTCCGTGATACTGCCCATCCAACCCGATGGCTGCCAGCCTGAAGCCAGATTTAAACCAAATTGCAGCACACCCAGTAACCCGGCTGCATAAGCAAAACACAGATACCGGATGCGGAACAAAGATAGAACTAGCGTTGCAGCCCATATGCATATCAGACTTCCCAGTGTAAGATGTGCACCGAGGAATAGGGACACAATCGAGACGATGGTACCAATGAGTATGCCTCCGAGCACGGCACGAATCGTCTGTGTTATCGAGCTTTGCAAACGAACATGAAACAATTTACGCTCCTGCAGTAACTGACGATGATAGATCAGCGCAATCAGGATCACCGCAATATAATAAAACGGCTGAATAAACAACTGCAACAAAGCTTCCCCTAATGTAGTTAACCACGGCCATACCCATTCCATTGTGGTCGGTCACCCCTCTCTTTCAGCCGGTTCAGAAAAAAAGAAGGCTGAGAATCAGCCTTCTTTATGGCTTCGACACAGCGGACGAAATATCCTTTGAGACATTTTCGATCGCGCGTTTCAGCTGTGCATCATATTGAGGATTGGCAATACGTTCAATCAGAGCCGCTTCCAGTGATTCAGCGGTTTTCTCATCAATCTGGCCTGTGGCCTGAATGCCTTTTTGCTTCTGGAATGCCTTGACCGCTTCTTCCGTCTTCTGGTCGTAGTATCCATCCACACGATCCGGTTTGAAATCGAGTCCTCTCAGCATCGTCTGCGCACTTTTCACATCCGTGCTATTGCTGTCATATTTCAGTGGTAACTTCTCTTTGTTAATCGGTGCCACCGAGAAATAATCCGGCTGGTCTACCGCAATATCCGGTTTGATTCCTTTTTCATGAATCCAGTCTCCGTTCGGAGTGAGCCACTTGGCAATGGTGATCTTCAGCAAGCTGCCGTCACCCATCTGCTTGTCATAACTCGTCTGTACGGTTCCTTTACCAAAGGAGTTTTCACCAATCAACTTCGCACCTGCTGACTGTTGTAATGCACCGGCCAAAATCTCCGACGCACTCGCACTGCCTTTGTTCATCAGGACTGTGACTGGATAAGCTTTGGCTGATCCATTGGACTTGCTTTGTTCCTTTTTGCCGTTCTTGTCTTCGACTTGCACAATAACCTTGCCTTTAGGAACAAACTGTTCAGCAATATCAATAACGACTTGCAATACACCGCCTGGGTCATTCCGTACGTCGATGACCAGACCTTTCATGTTCTGCTTCTCAAGCTTCGCCAACTCTTCCTTGAAGCGATCGCCTGTATTCAAAGAGAATTGAGTAATGGCAATGACGCCAATTCCGCCATCCTCCATGTGAGCATATACGGTCTCCAGATCAATGTCATCCCGTACAATAACAAACTCAATCAGTTCGGAAGATCCGGCACGTTTGACCTGTACCTTCGCTTCACTGCCCTTGGGACCTCTGATTTTGTTAACAGCCTTGTTCAGTTCCAACCCTTGCAGGGATTCGCCGTTGACTGACATAATCATGTCCTTCGCACGAATACCCGCTTTTTCGGCAGGTGATCCTTTGATCGGGGAAACAACAACAACGTTTCCATCCTGTGAGGATACCTCTGCGCCAATACCGGTAAATGAACCTTCGATCGACTCTTCAAACTGAGCAGCCGTTTCCTGCCCCATATAGTTGGAGTACGGATCACCAAGCGATTCCATCATGCCGTTGATCGCACCGTCAATCAATTTGGTCTGATCCACGTCTTTATAATAGTTGCTTGAGATCAAATCCATCGCAGTTTCAATCTTTTTCAAATCGTTCTTCTGCTGTGTATTGCCGGTTACACTAGCCAGCAAACCTTCGCCAGCTGTGGTTTGGTTTGCTATTCCCGGGTAAGTCATTAGTACCAGGGTTAGCAAACTACCACCCAGGAGACCCACAATGACAAGCAGTAGCGCCGATCTTTTCTTCATCATCCGTTTGTCACCGCCTTTAGTTTTGAAGCGTGTCCGATTCCATTGTTGCCAGAATCCATTCCCTGAACATGCCAGCTTATTATATGTCTAGCTTGTACGGAATATGTTTTTTCCATTCGAACGATGGAGCAATAATTACAAATAGTTCATCGGATTTACAGCGGTACCGTTATCTCTCACTTCAAAGTGCAAGTGAGGTCCAGTAGAGTTCCCTGTGTTTCCTGACTCAGCAATGGTATCACCTTTGCTCACGGTGTCCCCCTTGCTGACTTTGAATCCACCTTCGCGCAAGTGACCATATAACGTCCATAGTCCGCCACCATGGTCCACAATAACCGTATAGCCATAACCGCTATACCATTCAGCCATAATTACGATCCCGCCAGAAGCAGCATAAACAGAGGTTCCCACAGGAACAGCGAAATCAACACCATTATGCATCTTACCTACTACACCCGTAATTGGATGGGTACGGGGACCGAATGGAGAAGAAATACGTCCGCCAGATACCGGTCTTGAGAAAATACCATTCCCCGATGAATACGTGACCTCACTGCTGCTATCCGAGCTGACTCTGGTTGGCGTCTTGGCTGCAGCTTTCGCCCGAGCGGCGGCTGCGGCTTTTGCTTTGGCTGCGGCTGCAGCCTGTTGTTCACGCAATTTATTTTTCTCTTGAAGAAGTGCCGAACGTTTGCTGGCAATCTGCATCAATACATCTTCCTGCTCTTGTGTCAGCTCTTCTGATTCTTCAATCTTAGCATCATATGAAGCGAGAAGCACTTGCTTTTCCGCTTCTTTTTCATTCAATTGGGACTTGCGCTGTTTCTTCTGTGCATACAGGCTCTTGGCTTCCGCATATTGCACATCCAATTCTGCCTTTTTGTCCACGACCAGTTGCTTGTCCGCTTTGTGCTCATCCAGCAGATGCTGATCCTGATCCACAATCGTTTTGAGTGAATCCGCACGGGTCAGGAAGTCAGTGAAGCTAGTAGAGGACAACAATACATCCAGATAGGATACAGCACCGTCCGTATACATCAGGCGCACGCGTGACTCCAACAATTTTTCCCTTGCAACAATGCGTTCTTCTGCCGCTTGCAGATCTTTTTTCGTTGTACGGAGATCTTCCTCCGTGTTCTCGATCTGCAAGGATACACTCGCCAGTTCATCACTAACGACATTGATCTGTTCCATGACAACCTTCAGATAAGCGTTGGTTTTGTTCTTGTAATGCTGTGCTTCCTTTTTGTTGGAAGCCGCTTTTTTTTGCTCCTGCTTGGCAGAAGCCGCCTTGCTCTCCAGTTGCTGAATCTGTTGGTCAATATCGCTGATGCTACTCTTGGCATATCCGTCAGAAGGTTGAAGCGTCAAACTGGCCAATAACGTAAAGGCCAGCAGCGAAGCGGTTTTTTTCAAAATGATGATCCCCCATCCTATGATTTCACAAGAAAGCAACCTGCACAGGTGGTGAACAGCATGTTCTTTGCTTTCTTCAATCTTAAAAGACTCCGTCTTTCCTACATATCGTCAAACAGCGTCCATTAATGAACCTGCTTTACCATTCTTTTCGACATATTCTGCAATTCGATCGTTGAAAACAAAATTAAACGTTGAGTGATTTCCGAATGGAAAGTGTACTTCCCAAAATACCTACCAGCACACCGAGTCCAATCAACAGTGTTCCAAACAGCAACCAGATTTCGCCGAGCGGAATCAAGTTAAGCATCTGCATGAAGACATCCTGACCAATCGTCTTCATCAACTGGCTGTATCCAACAAACAGCACACCAACCGTAATGACCGAGCCAATAAATCCAATGAGTGCACCTTCAATAAAGAAAGGCCAGCGAATAAAGGTATTGGTTGCGCCAACCAGCTTCATAATTCCGATCTCCCGGCGACGTGCCAGAATCGTTACGCGAATCGTATTAGAGATCAGGAACATGGACATGAGACCCAGTCCCCCGACAAAAATAAATCCGATGTTACGAACAAGTTTCGTGAATTTAAACAACACTTCCACCGTTTCCTTGCCGTAGTTCACTTTCATGATCGGCTTCTCCGGGTGTTTTTCGTTCAAAGCTTCGATTTTTTGCGCCACAAAAGTGACGGTTTCCGGTTCAATGACCTCAACTTCAATGGTCTCCGGCAGTGGGTTGTTGTCCACATCGAAACCGCTAAGCACGTTATCTGCACTCTCTCCAAGACGCTCACGGAACTCCTTGAGTCCTTCTTCCTTGGAAACAAAACGAATCTCACTTACTTCAGGCATCGCGCTGATTTCTTGCTCCAGTGTGTTACGCAGGTTCTCGTCCACATTCAGTTCGAGGAACGTGCTGATCTCCACCTGGCTATCAACCTGATTCGCCATGGAGTTCACATTGAGCACCAGCAACATAAACACACCAAGAATCAGCAGCGACACAATAATGGACATGATGGAGGCCACAGACATCCAGCCGTTGCGGAATACGTTTTTGAATCCCTCCCGCAGATGGCGCAAGAGAGTACTAAAATTCATAACCGTATTCCCCTCTCATCTGATCCCGTACAATCTGTCCACGTTCAATGGCGATTACCCGTTTACGCATCGTGTTTACGATATCTTTGTTGTGGGTCGCCATAACAATGGTTGTCCCCCGGAAATTAATCTCATCCAGCAGTTGCATAATCCCCCATGACGTCTCCGGATCGAGGTTCCCTGTAGGCTCGTCCGCGATAATAACCGACGGGTTATTGACGATAGCCCGTGCAATGGCAATACGTTGCTGTTCTCCACCCGAGAGCTGTGAAGGTTCGCGATTTGCCTTACTCCGCAGTCCCACCAAGTCGAGCACTTCCATCACCCGTTTTTTGATATGACGCTTCGGCGCTTCAATAACTTCCATCGCAAATGCCACATTCTCAAATGCTGTCATTCGTGGCAGCAGACGAAAATCCTGGAACACAACGCCGATGTTACGACGTACATAAGGAATCTTTCTTGGCTTCAACTTACCAATATTAAATCCGTTAATGGATATTTGTCCTTTGGTCGGAACTTCTTCTCTGTACATCAATTTCATAAATGTCGATTTACCTGCGCCGGACGGACCGACGATATAGACAAATTCATTGCGGTCGATCTTCACCGACACCCCTTGTAATGCGTGGGTCCCATTGGCGTAGGTCTTCCACACGTCCTGCATTTCTATCACATCATCACTTCCTGCTCGCATAGTTAGCCATTATCATTTCGACACAATCCCGGCATTTCCTTTAAAAAGACCTGAATTTCATCAGGGAAAAATCCACTTCGTTCCTGTTTCAATGGTGAAGCATGGATTCATATGAAGTTTATTGTAACAAATTTGTTACCTATTGAGTACCCGAAAGTTTTCCTGCATTGGATCATATATATAGAAAGTGTTACAAAGTCGGGAACAACAGAAGTATAAAGGAGCGTACGGTTATGAAAAAAATACATTTAACGGTCATTGTTCTATTCTCTATCCTCTTGATCGGCTCCGCGTCTTATGGATTGCTGTATATGTATGTGAATCAACCTGCCCTGCCCAAAGATGTTCATGTTGGCGGCATGCTGTTGGAGGGGAAGAATCGCAAGAACGTATTGCATGAATTGCATGAACAGATCCAAAAGCTGGAGGACTGGCCTGTCACCTTTGAAGTGACTGAACCCAACCCCCAGACGATGTCGTATACCGCAGCTCAGGTGGGGGTGAGCTACAACGTTAACAGCTTGAAAACCGCGATACAGCAGCTGGAGGAAGGTAACCTGTGGGAACGCGCTTATGCACGTTATCATTTTCCGAAAGAGTTCTCTCTCGATATGAGTTACGACTTACAACCACTTCACGAACATCTCAGCCCTGCCTGGGAAAAAGAAACCTTCGGTACACCCGCCAACGCTGTTCGACGCATTACCGCAAGTGACAAAGTGCAGTATATCCCGGAAAAGGGTGTCCGCCGTATTGATTGGGATACACTCGCAAATCTCATTCAGACGAAGTTGCACAGGGACCTCAGTGTACTGAGCCCGGATGAGAAACCCACCCCATTGCTAATTCAGGTACCACTGTATACGCTGAAGCCTGAAGTAACCCTTGATTCGCTACGCCAGGAAGGCATTGACCGAAAGATCATCCAGTTCTCCACGGGTCTGGGCAATAGTAGTGAAGGCCGGATACATAATGTCAGCGCAGCGGCGGAAGCGATTAACGGCATGATTTTACCACCGGATGCCACATTCGATTATGAGAAGGTCGTCCGTAAAGCTGAAAAGGAGTATGGGTTTCGTGAAGCTCCGGTCATTGTCAATGGAAGACTAACCCCCGGAATTGGCGGGGGGATCTGCCAAGTATCTAGTACAGTGTATAACGCAGCGCTATTGACGGGTCTTGATATTATTGAGCGTCGCAACCACTCCCTACCGGTCAAGTATTTACCGAAAGGACTGGATGCCACCTTTGCCTCTGGAGCCATCAACTTTCGTTTCAAGAACAATACTGGAAAATCCTTACTCATTCATGCAGAGGTAAAGAACCACCAATTGATGGTGAAATTTTTCGGCACATTCCCGGAGAATGTCAGCTATGCACTTGAATCTCGCACCATTGAAACATTAAGTGTTCCGGTAAAATATGTATCCAGTACGGTACTGCCTGATGGTGCACAGCAGGTGCTGCAAGACGGACAGCCTGGATATATTGTGGAGACGGTAAGAACCAAGAGGCTGGACGGCAAAGTGGTCGAATCCAAAACGATTACACGGGACACGTACAAAGCTCAAAATCGTCTAATTGCCCGCTCCGGTCATAGCAGCCTGCCCGATCCACAAGAACCTTCTGTGGTTGAGGACGGGATCAGCGATACGAAACAGCCTTAATTTTTTTCAAAGCAACCGACAACTTACAGATCACGGAATGGCACAAAAAAGGTCCTTCCGTAATTCATGGATAAGCATAAGCTGATCACACGAAAACAAAAAGACACACTTCACGTCCCTTTTGAGGATAGGCGAGAAGTGTGTCTCTACATTTTCAAGATAAGTTATTCGAGTTTTACCAAGCTAAGATTAGCTTTACTACTGTAACTTACGGTTTACTGCATAACGGCTTAGTGACCGCCAGTGTATTCGCCTTGCTCTTCGCCTACAACCATCTTCTCTTTTCCCATGAAGAAGGAAGCGACCAACGCGAGTGCAGCCGGAATCACAGCCCAGGCAAATAACTGCACGATGGAAGAAGACAGGGCATGTGTGATGCTATCCAGCACCTGAGGCGGAATCGCCTGTCTGAGTTCTGGTGAGAGCAACGCATGTGGATCGGTCAGATCCACTCCCTGAGGCACGCCACCCGCTGAAGCACCGCCTGCTTCCGCAGCTGAACCAGCGAGAGCATCGTTCATTTTACGCGTAAATACCTGGCTCTGTACGATACCAAAGATCGTAATGCCCATCGTCATGCCGAGGGACCGCAAAAAGTTAAGTGTGGAACTCGCCGCACCGCGTCTTTGCGGTTCAAACGCATTCATGGCTGCATTGCTAAGTACGGAGAACGAAGCACCGACACCCAGACCAACCATCACCATGTAGATACGTATCGTCCAAAGGGATGAATTCTCATCCAACGTAGTCAGCAATCCAAGTCCAATGACAAGTAAGGCCAACGTAGGGATCATGATATTGCGATACTTGATTTTGGTCATCAACACCCCGCCCAGGGACGCCGTCACAACGGACCCAAGCATCATGGGCAGTAGCACAAGACCGGAGTTGGTCGCTTTGCCACCAAGTACCCCCTGTATGAAGATCGGAATGTACACGGATGCTGTAATGAACGCTGCACCACTGAACATCCCAATAACGTTACTGGACCAGTAGACCCGGTTGCGGAACATGCCGAAGGAGATGATTGGTTCTTTGGCTTTTGTTTCTGCAAAAAGGAAAAGTAGCGCTAGTGCTACAAATCCGGCAAACAAGCCAAGAATCTGCCACGAACCCCAGGCAAACGTTTTGCCGCCCAGTTCCAGACCAAAGATCAAACACACTACAGCGCCGATCAGCGTTACTGCACCCAGCCAGTCGATCTGTTGGGATTGATGCTGATGAGACTCTTTGTAGAAGAATGCAATAAACACAAATGCAATCAAGCCGAGTGGCAGGTTGATATAGAATACCCATTCCCATGTCGCATACTGAGTAATATAAGCACCAAGCAGTGGTCCAAAGACGCTGGACAGACCGAAGACCGCTCCAAACAATCCACCCAATTTACCACGAGATTCTGGTGCTACGACATCAAACATGATCGTAAAGGCAATCGGCACCAAGGCACCCGCACCAATACCCTGAATCGCTCTGTACATCGTCAATTCCACAATAGACGTTGCCGTTCCGCACAGCGCTGATCCAAGCATAAACACAATAATACCAAATACAAAAAACTTCTTCCGTCCATACATATCGGATAACTTACCAAAGATCGGCATCCCTGCCATCTCAGCCACCATGTACGCGGAGGTAACCCAGACGAACTTGTCGAGCCCACCCAGCTTCCCGACAATGTCCCCCATAGCTGTTGCCACGATGGTGTTATCCATTGAAGCCATTAGTATGCTGAGCAGTAACCCTGCCAGCACCAATCCAATACTGTTTTTACGTGCAACCATTGTACTCAATCTCTCCATTCACGCTCTATTCATATGACTGCATTAGTATATCCGAAAAGAAGTTTTCGTTAATCAGTCCAAGGACCGATTGCTTTGCAGCAAAACTTCCGATTGCGGATGAATTTGCAGAGATGAACGGTATTCCACTGTACCGACCCGGCAGCCAGGACCGATTTTTATTTTATCGCCACGTACAATCTCGGCCTCGGTATTTTCTAATTCAATATTGTCACCTTCGATAATCTGTGCCTTGAGAATTGATTTATTCCCCGTAAACAAGTCATTTAACCTGCCACTCTTCACCGAGATGATGGAACCGCCCATTTCCTTGACCTCGGATGGACCCATGATTTTGAGTGTCATGTGTTCAGCGCTGAGCATCCCGGCTATTGTCAACCGTCCGTTCAGCTTGATATTTTCCGCCTGACAATCCCCTGACAGATGAAGCTCACCGACCACTTTGATATGCTCAGCTTTGGCATGCATGCCAGGTGCCTGGATTCCATCCTCAACATCGTTGCTGGCCTCTCGCTCTGTCAGAGTAAGGGTTCCCGTAATTTTAATATCTGTGGATTCAAGCGATCCGTATATGACCGATGTACCCGTACATTTGAATCGATCACAAGATAAATTGTCGTTGAAGGATGCGTCCCCTACGACCTTGACCTTGCCGTACACGCCCCCAGCAGAACTGCCGTCACCAACGATACTGATATCCACTTTTTTGTCCAAAGAACGCCCAGGATTGTTATTCATGTCGATCCCATCCCTTTCTCTCCATATCCAAAATTTAAATTCGCTGACTGCTGCCCACCTTGGCATCCTGATCTACCTCAAGTTCACCTGAATACTCGACCAGCCTGATGTTACAGCCGCGACCGATAAAAATGTTACTCCCCCGAACAATATCAGCTTCGGTATCTTCCAGCACAATCTCATCGCCCTCAATTAAGGATGTCTTAAATGATGGAGTCCCGCCCAGGCCAATACTTTTCCAGAACCCGTTTTGTTGCTCCTTGCGACGAATATCAATACGCTCTCCGCCAATCTCTTTAGCCGAAGAAGAGGTATGAAGCCTGATCTCCACTGTTCCCGCATTCAGGAAGCCGCTGATCTTGATATTTCCCTGTACGTTCAGGGACTCACATTGCACATCACCTTCAATATCGATCACACCGCCAATATCAATTCGTTCCCCATCCACTCTTCCACGTACGGTACACTTTCCGTTCACTTCAAGCTCAGGGCTATGGAGATCTCCGTTAATTGTAGTTAAGCCATCCACCCGAACACGAGAACTGGTCAAAGGCCCATTCAACGTGCACATGCCGTTAATCGTTGCACTCTCGGAGCTTAAAGCGCCGTGCATCTTCAATGTTCCATTCACTTCCATAGAGGTGCAGTCCAGGTTACCGTTCACCTTAGCCATGCCATCAATAGATACACGGTGAAAATTCCCGCCTGCCGTTTGACTTATGCCCGCCACATTCAGATCATTCCGCTTATTCCGCTCTTCCATAGATGATCCTCTCCTTATCCCAATTTGAGTTTTAATTCTTCCATAAATGTTCCCATCGGCTGCCTAAGAACCACTTTCACACCATTGTCAAAATAAAACTCCGTTCCTGCTGTTACCAGCATGAATGAAGGAACACCCATCTTACGAATAAGCACGAGTTCGCTGGGTTTGCCTGTAAAACGATAATAATGTTCGGACATCACTTCGATCAGCAACGCACCCTCTTGCCGAGTAATATCTCCGCTCATTAACAGCTTATCAAGGACGTAGAGCATCATGATCTGCTCCAAAGCATATAGCGGTTGTTCCCGACCTGCTTCTTTCAACAGATCCAGCGAGATTTGTGAAACAATGTTTCGCTCTAACAGTTGTTGTGCAGACATCTCTACTTCACCCAACGTAGGTGAGAACACGTCTGCCAGCTCATCCAGCGATAATCCGTCTTTCATATTGAGAATCTTGTCAATGCGCAGTAAAATCTGTTGTTTTGGAAAAAAGGTCTCTTGTCCGGTGTAGGACGACTTTCGAATAAACCATTCTTCCGGAATGAGATTTTTCCGCTTCCAGCGGTATAACTGGCCATATGAGATTCCTGTCAGGTCCAACAATTCTTTCTTGGAGATCAAATCATCCGTCATATATGGTCCCCCTTTATATTGAAATCAGTGTAACATAACATTGTTACGTTGTAAACAACGTCGTGACAATGTTGATTTTCCCTCTATGCCACTCACCCGTCTTAGCCTGATGTTACCTTACAATTTAGAGATACTCCTGCATGATTTCTTAAAGTGCATCTTGTTATTGCATTGCACGCGCAATGCGTATAACCTGTTAAATATGGACACTTAAAAGCTATTAGGGAGCAATCCCGGCTCATCCTCTCAAGTCAAAAACACTTGGTTAACGAACTTATGAAAGGGGTTTCTTATACTCATGGCACTTATTAAATGTGATTTTTACTCCGATACGCTTGGGCTGAGTACCAGCATGCATGTCATTCTCCCGCAACAAACCCACAATCAGATCGGTATGGAGAACGTGACAGGCAAAGGTCTTCACCCAACCCTGTACCTGTTACACGGTCTATCGGATGATGATTCCATCTGGCTGCGCCGCACATCAATTGAACGTTATGTAGCAAATCTGGGAATCGCCGTTGTTATGCCGCAGGTACATCGCAGCTTCTATACAGATATGGTCGAAGGCGGAAAATACTGGACGTTTATCAGCGAAGAACTGCCCTCACTTGCTCGTTCTTTCTTCCCTCTGTCACCAAAGCGTGAGGATAACTTCGTTGCTGGATTATCCATGGGTGGTTATGGCGCGTTTAAGCTGGCCCTTCGTAAACCAGAGCAATATGCGGCAGCTGCCAGTTTGTCTGGAGCACTCGATATGTCTGCACATATGGATAGAAATGCATCCTCAGCATTGCAACAGGCTGAGTTACAACGGATTTTTGGACCACAGGTGGCAGGCACTGAGAATGATCTGATTCATCTTTTAAAAGAGAGCCAACCTCAGCGGCCTCTGCTCTACCAATGCTGCGGAACGGAAGATTTTTTGTATGAGGATAATCAAACCTTCCGTCAAGCCTGTGAACAGACGGACTTCGAACTGACATACCAGGAAGGGCCTGGTGAACATGAATGGGGCTACTGGGATACCAAGATCCAGGATGTATTGAAATGGTTGCCTTTGCCCAAGCGCGATTAGTGGAGAATTGCAATGGAGCTACCACGAGTAACTAAACTGGTACTCCGATAGTAGAACAACCTACCTTCCGTTCGCGGTTGAGTTCAATATATCTAGAGCATATCGCTGTAAAACACAAAAAAGCAGGCCGTTGAGAACAAAGTTCTCTGGCCTGCTTCTTTATTGTACTGTCGTATCTGTACAAATACCTATAGTAACCGTGGTATTAACCGCGGTTCTTAATCCATTGCTCGGTAATTTCCAGTACCTTCTCACTGCGTCCGATGGCTTCGGCGACTTGACCCGAAGCTGTTCCGCCGTAAACATTACGAGCGTTCACAACAGCTTCTGGTTGCAGTACGTCATAGATGCGTTCATCGAACAGCGGTGAGAATTGACGGAATTCATCAATCGTCAGATCCAGCAAATACTTACTGTTCTGGATGCAGTACAGCACTGTTTTACCAATGACTTCATGCGCCTGACGGAAAGGCAAGCCTTCGCCTACAAGGAAATCGGCAATATCAGTAGCGTTCGAGAAATCCTGGTTGACCGCTTGACGCATACGATCCTTGTTCACGGTCATTGTCGCGATCATTGGAGCGAACAGTTGCAGTGCACCCTCCAACGTTGCTACCGTGTCGAACATGCCTTCTTTGTCTTCCTGCATGTCTTTGTTGTATGCCAGCGGAAGAGATTTTAGTACCGTCAGCAAACCGATCAGGTTGCCGTACACACGTCCTGTTTTACCACGAACCAGTTCAGGAACGTCCGGGTTTTTCTTCTGAGGCATAATGCTACTGCCTGTGCAGAACGCATCGTCCAGTTCAACAAAACCAAACTCCGTGCTGCTCCACAGTACCAACTCTTCGCTCAAACGGGACAAGTGAGTCATGATGAGGGAAGCTGCTGCCAGGAACTCAACAATAAAGTCACGGTCGCTTACTGCGTCCAGACTGTTCTCGTACACGCCATCAAAGCCCAGTTGTTCCGCGACAAAATGACGGTCAATCGGGAATGTTGTGCCCGCGAGCGCACCTGCACCTAGTGGCAGGATATTAATGCGTTTGTAGCTGTCCATCAGACGCTCCGCATCCCGTTGGAACATGGAGACATACGCCATCAGATGATGGGCGAACAGAATCGGCTGTGCCCGTTGAAGATGCGTATAACCCGGTACGATGGTATCGAGGTTATCTTTCGCTTGTCCAATCAGTGCTTCCTGCAAGGAGTGCAGCATACCTACAAAGCCAACCACGCGCTCACGCAGATACAAGTGCATATCCGTTGCAACCTGGTCGTTCCGGCTACGGCCTGTATGTAATTTACCGCCTACAGGGCCAATCGTTTCGATCAGGTTTTTCTCAATGTTCATGTGGATGTCTTCGTCCGATACGGAGAATTCCACTTCACCCGCACGAATTTTGTGCAGAACAGTGATCAATCCTTCTTTGATGGTCTCTACATCTTCCGCCGGAAGAATACCACATTTGCCCAGCATCGTCACATGGGCCAGACTGCCCTGAATATCTTCCTCAGCCAAAGCTTTGTCAAAATTGATCGATGCCGTATATTCCTCAACCAAATGATTGGTTTGTTTTGTAAAACGTCCTCCCCACAGCTTGCTCACAGTGAGTACTCCCCTTTCGCTCATGGACAAAGCCGCTCCTGCCAGATGTGCAAGAACGGCCTGCCTTGTCATTTATATTGGTGTAGCTTTATTGTGCAGGTTGAAATTAGTTTTTGTTTTGCTCCACGCCGGAGTTTACTTTCAAACGCAGTGCATTCAGGCGGATAAAGCCTGTTGCATCGCCTTGATCGTAGGCTTGCGTTGGATCAGCTTCCATCGTTGCAATGTCCGGATTGTAGAGGCTGACAGGACTTTTCACGCCTGCGCCGATGATGTTGCCTTTGTACAGTTTCACACGAACGGTACCTGTAACGTTCTTCTGGCTTTCAGTCACCAGCGCTTGCAGCGCCAGACGTTCCGGTGCGAACCAGAAACCGTTGTAAACGAGTGTGCTGTAACGTGTGATCAGGCTATCACGCAGGTTCATCACTTCACGGTCCATCGTGATGGATTCCATTTTGCGATGTGCGGTGAACAAGATTGTTCCACCCGGTGTTTCGTACACGCCACGGCTCTTCATACCAACAAAACGGTTCTCAACCATATCTACACGGCCAATACCATGTTTGCCACCCAGCTCGTTCAGTTGCTCCATCACTTGCAGTGGGCTCAGACGCTCACCGTTCAGCGCAACACAGTCACCTTGTTCGAATTCCAGTTCCACATATTCCGCTTGATCTGGTGCATCCTCAGGCGCACTGCTCAGCAGGAACATGTCTTTGTTCTCGTCCGCGCTTGGATCGAACCAAGGATCTTCAAGCACACCGCTCTCATAGCTGATATGCAGCAAGTTACGGTCTGTCGAATACGGTTTAGCCGCAGATGCGGTTACCGGAATGCCATGTTTCTCAGCGTAAGCGATCATCTCGGCACGTCCCGGGAATTGGTTACGGAATTCTTCCAGACGCCAAGGTGCAATTACGTTAATGTCTGGTGTCAATGCAGCCGCGTTCAGCTCAAAACGAACTTGGTCATTTCCTTTACCTGTAGCGCCGTGAGCGATGGCTGTAGCACCTTCTGCACGAGCGATATCCACCATACGTTTAGCGATCAGTGGACGAGCGATACTTGTACCAAGCAGGTATTGTCCTTCATAGAGGGCCCCAGCCTGGAACATCGGATAGATGAAATCTTTTGCGAACTCATCGCGCAGATCGTCAATGTATACTTTGGAAGCGCCTGTTGCCAGTGCTTTTTCCTCCAAGCCATCCAATTCATCCTTTTGTCCGATATCCGCAGTGAATGCAATAATCTCTGCATCATACGTTTCTTTCAACCATTTCAAAATTACAGATGTGTCCAACCCGCCTGAATACGCGAGTACAATTTTTTCCTTAGCCATGTGTGATGGTCCTCCCCAAGATCAGTTAAGTTAAACAGAGCCTTCATACACTGAACCCTACGAGCTTCTTATTTAATTAACTTTTTAAAGTACATTATAGATGAATCTATCATCGCGAAATCTGCGCCTAAAATCAACCCATAAAGGTAAACAGCATCTATTCGCTCATTAACGCAGCCATTAATGCCTTCTGTGCATGCAAGCGATTCTCCGCCTGATCAAAGATCAGGGAGTTTGGCCCGTCAATTACACCGGCACTCACTTCTTCGCCGCGGTGTGCTGGCAGACAATGCAAGAACATGTAGTCCGGCTTCGCGCCTTTCATCAGTTCCTCGTCCACTTGATATGCCGCAAATGCCTGCTCACGAATCTTCTGCTCTTCCTCAAAGCCCATGCTCGCCCATACATCCGTATACACGATATCTGCATCTTTCGCAGCTTCCTGTGCACTGTACGTTACAGTTACTTCAGAACCGCTCTCCTGTGCGATAATGCGCGCCTGCTCCACAACTGCGCTATCCGGCTCATAGCCTTCTGGCGTTGCTACAGCAACATGCATACCCATCTTCGCTGCACCGAGCATCAGGGAGTGCGCCATATTGTTGCCATCTCCGATGTAGGCCATTTTCAGACCTGCGAGCTTGCCTTTGTGCTCCAGCACCGTTTGGAAGTCTGCCAGTACCTGACAAGGATGCGCTGCATCGCTCAGGCCGTTAATGACTGGAACATCGGCATGCTCTGCCAGTTCAGTTACATTATGGTGTCCAAAGGTACGGATCATGATGCCGTCCAGATAGCGGGACAATACTTTGGCTGTATCATGTGTTGTTTCCCCGCGACCCAGCTGGGATATCATTTTTGCTCAGAAAAAGTGCGTGTCCACCCAATTGAAACATGCCCACTTCAAAGGATACACGCGTACGTGTGGATGATTTTTCAAAAATAAGTCCGATCGTTTTGCCTTTCAACGGTTGAAAAGGTACACCGCTTTTTTGCTTGCCTTTAATCTCAATCGCGAGATCAAGCAGATAACGAATCTCCTCGGCCGTATAGTCCGTGAATTCGATAAAATCCCGGCCTCTCAGATCAATCTTCTGAATCTTTTCCGTCTGTTGTGCTGTCATCTATAATGTCCTCCTTATTTCCGGTTCCCTGCACCCGCATGGGCAGAAGAGAGAGCAACGTTGACACTTTGTCTGGGTGCTTCTCAAGTTGTTTAATCATTTCCATCTTCTGCAAGTTCACCACGCGGCTACAGGGATTCATCATCTCGTTCTGCTTCGAGGCCAGTAGTGGCCCCGAGACAGAAAGGTTCTCATTTTTATGTTAGACTTTCGCCGCTACGTGCTCTTCGATCAATGTGGCTACCAAGGATACCGCCTCGTCGATCTCTTCTTTGCTCACATACAGGTTCGGAAGCAAACGAATCACATTCGGTCCTGCAGAGACAAACAAGATACCTCGTTTTTGTCCAGCAAGCACAATATCACCTATCGGCTCAGCGCATTCAATACCGACGAGCAATCCCATGCCACGTACTTCCTTCACAAAGGAATTGCCGGCCAAACGATTCCGCAGGGAGCTCATCAGGTATTCGCCCATCTCCGCTGCACGCTCTGGCAAGCGATCTTCAAGCATCGTTTCAATTGTTGCGATTACAACGGATGAAGCGAGCGGTGTTCCGCCAAAGGTCGTCGCATGGCTTCCTGGCGTGAAAGCATCCCGCAAGAAACCTTTACCCAACATCGCGCCAACAGGGAAACCACTACCGATACCTTTGGCAACCGTGAACACGTCTGGCTCAATGCCATAATGTTCGTGTGCAAACAGTTTCCCCGTACGTCCCATTCCTGTTTGTACTTCATCAACTATCAACAGCAACCCATGCTCGTCACACATTTTCCGTACATGTTTGACGAATTCCGGTTCAACCGGATATACACCACCTTCGGCCTGAACCATTTCCAGCATAATAGCTGCTGTGTTGGGTCCAATTGCCGCTTCAAGTGCAGGGATATCATGCAAAGGTACGGTTACAAATCCGGCTGGCAATGGCAAAAATCCTTCTTTCACCTTATCCTGTCCGGTTGCTGTCAGTGTAGCGAGTGTCCGTCCATGGAAGGACTGGGCAAATGTGATCACTTCATACCGATCTGTACCCTTCACCTTCTGGTGATAACGACGGGCTACTTTAATAGCCGCTTCGTTCGCTTCGGCACCACTGTTACAGAAGAACACTGCATCAGCGCATGTATTGGCTGTCAGCAATGCTGCTGCTTTCTCCTGGCCCGGAATCTGGAACAGGTTGGACACATGCCACAACTCATCAATCTGAGCTTTCAGCTTGGCTCCAACTTTCTCCGGTGCATGGCCCAGGCTAGTTACAGCGAGGCCGCACATGAAATCGAGATAGCGGTTGCCCTGATCATCCCACAACCAGCTGCCTTTACCTTTAACCAGACTGATTGGATAACGTGCATACGTTTGGAAAAGCGAGCTTTCCGTCTGTACCGCTGCACCTGTTGCTGTTGCGCCCGCTACCGCTGTGCCAGAACCTGGCTGTTCGTTGCCTTTTGCCATGACCATATCACTCCTATTGGTTGGTGCAACGGCAATCATATAAGAGCCCTGACTTACACTAGACCACTCCGATTGCAGAACCATCTTTTGAACGCCTGCATATCCACTTCGATGACAGAACAACCTTCCGATCGCTGTTATCCCCGGATTTTTTTGATTAATTGTTTAAAGGTCGAAATCCGGGGATAAAGGCGCACGCTTCGCTTCTTCAGGTTATTTCTGTCCTCTACGTTATGCATTTTTATTCTTCAGTTTGGTTCTGCACCCTACGTTATTGTGTGTGTAATATTAGATTTCTTATATAAAAAAGCCGTGCACATATTTTTTATTTACTATCAGATCATGAAGACCCTAGCGCACTGAGAATAATTATTGCATACGGATAATTTTTGTTCCGATGATTTCTCCGCCGAGCACTCGGCTCAGGATCTGTGGTTCGCTTCCGTCTACGATGATGACCTCACGTACTTGGCCATGGATACATGCGATTGCTGCACGCACTTTGGGAATCATGCCGCCATAGATTTCTCCGGTTTGGATCATATCCTCGATCTCCTGTACAGATACGGATGGCAGTACTTTTTTCTCGCCGCCTACGTTCTTCATGATGCCAGGAACGTCGGTCACGACAATCATCCGACTTACGCCAAGATGAGACGCCACAGCACCCGCAGCTGTATCTGCGTTGATGTTGTAGCGTTGTCCAGTGGCATCCACACCAACTGGCGCGATAACCGGCATGTAACCCATGTTCACGATGCCTTGGATAATCTCTGCGTTCACACCCGTGACATCGCCTACCCAGCCGATCTCTGCGTGATTTGTAACAGGTTTAGCCTGGATCAAGCCACCATCCACGCCAGACAAGCCTAGTGCACGACCGCCCACACGTTGAATCAGACGCACGATCTGTTTGTTGATACTGCCCGCAAGCACCATCTCCACTACATCCAGCACAGGTTCAGTTGTTTTGCGCAGGCCATTAACGAATTCGGTTTCGATACCAAGCTTCGCCAGGTTATCCGAGATGGCAGGACCTCCACCATGCACGATTACCGGCTGCGTGCCCTGAGATTGCAAATCACGCAGATCCGCAAAGAAAGACTCTGGCAATGCCGCCAGTGTGCTGCCTCCACATTTCATGACAAACATCTGTTTCTCTGTGCTCGCTTCCGTTGCGGTACTCTTGTTTGGCATTGTTGAATTCATGAGGGCAAGCTCCTTTCGTTCAAATATTCTAAAAGGCTTAACACTTAATTGATGCGATATTCGTTGGCTGACCGTTCCGAATCCGGATCGTTCTTTTGATCGCTGTTGTCTCCAGGTTTTTTGATTCCCTTTATAAAGGGGAAACCCGGAGACAAAGGCGAACGCTTCGCTTCTACAGAATCGATTCCGTCTTCTCCACTGCCTTCGCCAGTTATCTCAAAGACCAAATAAAGTTCAATCCTTATAGATTTTCTATATATTTACGAAACAGCTTCTCATAGGGAAGCTGTTAGCTTCAATAGAATAAATGCTAAGGCGTATTACGTTCGGTATGCGGCGTTAATTCGGACGTAGTCATACGTCAGGTCACAGCCCCAGGCTATAGCCGTTCCTTCGCCGTGGTGCAGATCCACCACAATGCGAACTGTATCGGTCTGCAAATAGGCCAGTGCCACTTCTTCGTCAAACACGACTGGGCGTGACTGCGCAAGTACCGAGATATCTCCCAAACGAATATCCACCGTATCCGGGTTAACCGGTTGTCCTGCACGCCCCACGGCTGCAATAATCCGTCCCCAGTTGGCGTCCGCGCCAAACATGGCGGATTTCACCAGACTGGACCCGATGACCGTTTTGGCAATCGCTTGCGCAGATTCATCACTTACGGCACCTGTAACTTCTACCTCAACCAGTTTGGTTGCTCCTTCGCCATCGCGAGCAATTGCTTTGGCCAGCACTTGGCATACGTAGGTGAAGCCGGCTGCAAAAGCGTCCCAATCCGGGTGCTCCATCGTCAGCTCTTCATTACCTGCATATCCACTGGACATAGCTACCAGCATGTCGTTTGTACTTGTATCCCCATCAACTGTAATCATGTTAAATGTATGATTGGTTGCCTGGCGCAGCAGGCGCTGCAACGCTTCTGCACCAATGACCGCGTCAGAGGTCATGAAAGCGAGCATTGTCGCCATATTTGGATGAATCATACCCGAGCCTTTGGCGGCTCCCGCAATCGTAACCGTCTTGCCGTTAACCAGAACGGAGACGCAAGCTTCCTTTTTCACCAAATCCGTTGTCAGAATCGCTTGTGAAAATTGTTCCGCCTCATTAGACTCCTTGCCCATATGCGCTGGAAGTCCGGTGATGCCTGAATGTACAGCATCCATTTTGAGCAATTCCCCAATGACACCTGTGGATGCCACAGCCACGTCCTCTTCCGCTACACCCAACTCACGAGCAGCAGCCGAACGCATCGCATAAGCATCTTCTTCCCCTTGTTGCCCTGTACATGCATTGGCATTACCACTGTTAACGATAACAGCCTGAAGGCGTCCATTACTCAAGCTTTCGCGCGTTACTTTAAGTGGTGCGGCCTGAAACACGTTCGTTGTGTACACAGCAGCAGCTGTAGCTGGTACATCACATCGAATCGCTCCGATGTCATTCCGAGATGTCTTTTTCAATCCGCAGTGAAGTCCACCAGCAGTGAATCCCCCAGGGGTTACAATTGTTCCGTTCTCAATCACGGTAAAAGTATGTTGCTCCACATTCGTTCCCATATCATATCCCCCGTATGCGTTCAGCTATATGCTGATGATCGCCTGCTTAACCTGATCCGTTCTCCCTAAGTTCACTCCAAGAAAGCACTCTACACCGAATGTTCCAGTGCTCTTCTTGAATTCCATCTCTTATGGATATACCGGTGTCATGTTCAGCCCGAGGTTCTCCTCCCATCCCATCATCAGGTTCATATTTTGAATCGCTTGCCCGGAAGCACCCTTCACCAGGTTGTCGATGACCGAAATAATCGTCAAACGCCCTGTGCGAGGATCCACCGCAAATCCGATGTCACAATAGTTGGATCCGTACACTTCTTTGGTAGAAGGCCAGATACCCGGTTCACGTACACGTACAAAAGGTCTGTTCTCATAATACTTGCGATACAAATCCACGATCTCCCGGTCACTGTGTTCCCCAACGAGTTTTGCATACATCGTACTCATGATTCCACGTGTCATTGGCACCAGATGTGTTGTGAAGGTAACCGTAACAGGCGTTCCCGTTATACTGCCAAGCACTTGTTCGATCTCGGGAATATGTTGATGTTTATTCAGTTTATAGGCTTTTAAATTCTCATTCATCTCTGCATAATGGTTTGTCAGACTTGTTCCGCGTCCTGCTCCAGATACGCCTGATTTGGCATCAATTATAATAGTAGAAGGATCAATCCAGCCTGCCTCTACTGCAGGGATCAGTCCAAGAAGTGTAGCTGTTGGATAACAGCCCGGGTTCGATATAAAATTCTGTCCCTTCACTTCTTCGCCATACACCTCAGCCATGCCATATACTGCCTGTTCCAGCAAATCAGCTGGAGGCGCCGGATGTTTATACCACTCTTCGTACACCGTTCCATCCTTGAGTCTGAAATCGCCAGACAGGTCAATGACCTTAAGCCCTGCTGCCAGCAGGCTTGGTACGAGCTTTGCACTTACGCCGGACGGGGTCGCTGTGAATACCAGATCCGCACGACTCGCAATTTCAGCCGGATCTACACCGTCGAGTGGCCTGTGAATCACGTCCGTCAAATGCGGAAATCCATCTGCGATGGACTCACCACTGCTCGATGATGAGATCACCGATGTGATTTCTACCAGCGGATGGTTCTGGAAAAAACGAATCAGCTCCACCCCGCCGTAGCCGGTGGAACCGACGATTGCTACTTTTAATTTGTTATTCACTCTCGCTCCCCCAATCTCGATGTATGCGCTACTTGTGCTATGTCCTTGCCTGAAGGATACTTGAACACAGCAATTCCGTCGCTTATATGCATATTTGTGTATTATTATACGACTCTGGTTATATAAATACAACACTCTATCATCAATTTCACATGGATTTCCATCCAATCCGAACATATCTTTTTTGACATCCGGGACGAATAGGTATACATCTGTTAAAATACGTATTAGTAGGAAACATTACAATCAGGGTCTCATTCATAACTAACCTGCTAATCAAGGACATATGAATAGATTCATGATGGTCATTTTGAGACGTGGGGGACTATAGTGCATATCGAATCCATTTTACTTATTGTACTCCTGGGCCTGAATATTATTTTTGCGGCAGCAGTCGTTTTCTTCGAACGGAAGGATGCCAGCGCTTCCTGGGCTTGGCTGCTCGTCTTGAACTTTATTCCGGTGTTTGGGTTTGTACTTTATCTTTTAACCGGTCAGAATCTGACCCGATACCGGCTTTTCCAGTGGAAAGAACGTAAGAAGCTTGGGCTAGAGGAACGTATTGAAGCCCAGCTCACGCAGTTGCACGATAACCGCACCCCTTTCCGCAACCAAGCAACCGAGAGTAGCCAGGACATGATCTATATGAATCTGAAGCAGAACGGTGCTCTGTTAACGGAGGATAATGCGGTTGAGATCATTACGGACGGAACAGACAAGTTCCAACGGCTCTTGGATGACATCGAAGCGGCTCAGGATCACGTGCATGTACAATACTACATTTATAGAGGCGACCGTCTAGGCAAAAGAATTCGGGATGCACTTATCCGCAAAGCGCGAGAAGGCATCAAAGTTCGTTTGCTGTATGACGCGCTCGGATCACGGCGGGTATCCAAACGCTTTTTCAAAGAATTGCGCGAAGCAGGCGGTTTGGTTGAAGTCTTTTTCCCATCCAAATTCAGTCTGATCAACTTGCGTATGAACTACCGGAACCACCGGAAGATTGTCATCATCGATGGTAACCTTGGGTACACGGGCGGGTTTAATGTCGGAGATGAGTATCTCGGCTTGAACTCGAAATTCGGTTACTGGCGTGACACACATCTGCGTATTCAAGGGAACGCCGTCCATGCGCTGCAGACCCGTTTTCTCCTAGATTGGAATGAAGCGTCCAAGCAACACGATACACCTTACGTTCCGGCGCATTTCCCTCATATCGAGGGCACAGGAAAGATTGCCATGCAGATTGTCTCCAGTGGACCGGATGCAGAGACTGAACATATTAAGAACAGTTATCTCAAGATGATTAATGGGGCCAAACATTCGATTCTGATTCAAACGCCTTATTTTATCCCGGATGCCAGTGTATTCGAAGCGATTCGTCTGGCGTGTCTGTCTGGTATTGATGTACGCATTATGATCCCCAATAAACCCGACCATGCTTTCGTATATTGGGCTACGTTATCTTATATTGGTGAGTTGCTGAAGGTTGGCGCCAAAGTATTTATATATGATAATGGCTTCATTCATGCCAAAACACTTATCATTGACAGTTTGGTTGCATCCGTGGGAACCGCCAATATTGACTACCGCAGTTTCCGGTTGAACTTTGAGGTTAATGCTTTTATGTATGATGAAACGATTGCGACAGCACTTGTACAAACCTTTGAGCACGACCTGCATGTATCGCGGGAAATGACGCTCGATGAATACCAAAAACGCAGTCTAATCATTCGCTTCAAAGAAGCCATTTCCCGTCTGTTGTCTCCGATTCTGTAGTGAGATTACTCCGATGACAGAATCGCCTTCCGAAGTAACTTTCTTCAGAAAGATTTTAGCGAACGAATCGCTTCTTCAGGCTATTTCTGTCCTCTCCGTGATCGTGTTTAGTTGAAATTATAGTAATAGTAAAAAAACAGGCACATCCTCTCCCGTCATTTCGGAGAAGGATGTGCCTGTTTTTTTCTTGTCTTGAACTTCCAAACTCATGAGCCCACACGGCTCACTAGCTAGTTTTCACACCCGTTCACACATGTTCTCCCCGCTTAAAACCTTCGCCGAGCACTTCGTGTGCGTTACTGATAATGACAAAAGCCCCGGGGTCCACGGAGCGGATCAACGTTTTGAGTCTCGGCACCTCATTTTGCCCAACCACTACCATCAGTACGGTTCGTTGATCATCGGTGTAACCGCCTTTGGCTTCCAGCTTCGTTAATCCGCGATCCAGATCATCCAGAATCACTTTGCTAATCGCTTCAGTCTGGTTGGAGATAATATATGCCACCTTGGAGAAGCCTAGCCCCATCTCAACGGCATCGATCACTTTACCAGTAACATACAACCCAATTAGTGCATAGAGGGACTGTTCCAATGACAATACAAAAGCAGCCATAATAATAACAGTGGCATCCATAATTACGACACACAGAGAATAACTCAGTCCGCTGTATTTTTGTACGATTCTGGCAAGAATGCTCATGCCACCTGTTGATCCTCTACCACGATATACAATGCCGATCCCTAGACCAACGCCTATTCCACCATACAGTGAACCAAGTAACGGATTCGTTGTTGGGATGGCCCAATCCTTTGTGAGATAGACTAAGAGCGGCAGGACAATACTGCCCAGGACTGAACGAATACCATACTGCTTACCAATAAGCAGAAAACCCGCGATTAGAAGTGGGATGTTAATCGCCCATTGGGTATATGCCGGCTCCCAATTAAGCCATTCCTTGCCCAGGATCGATAACCCGGATACCCCACCTGAAGCGATCTGATTCGGTAATAAAAATAAATTAAAGGCCACTGCAATTAAAAACGAACCTAAAATGATAGATACCGTGTCCACGACGTTTCTCCATGGACCATTGAGTGGAATGAGGCTAGTTATCCTCTTTTTGCGATTATTGTGAAGTTGTGATCGTTGTTGCATGTTCTCGTGCTCTCCTTTGTTGTGACTGATCAGTTGTTTGTTCATGTTCTCTATATCTTATAAAATGATTCAAAAAAAAGCTCCTGTATACACCAGCATACGCCTACACGTATGGGTCCATACAGGAACTTATATTAATCCGTTTCTACTTTAATCTGGCTGCGCAAATAACCATCGATGAATGCATCGAGGTCGCCGTCCATTACTGCCCCTGTATTTCCAGTCTCTACGCTTGTACGGTGATCCTTTACCATACTATAGGGATGGAACACATAGGAGCGAATCTGGCTACCCCATGAAATATCCGACTGATCTCCTCGGATTTCATCCAGCTGTTGTTTTTGCTCTTCAATTTTACGCTCATACAATTTCGAACGAAGCATCGTCATCGCTCGCTCACGGTTCTTGATCTGTGAACGTTCATTCTGACACGTTACAACTACACCTGTCGGAAGGTGAGTAATCCGTACGGCAGAGTCGGTGGTATTGATATGCTGTCCACCCGCGCCACTTGCCCGGTACGTATCGATCTTGAGATCCTCTGTCCGAATATCCAATTCAATCGTGTCATCAATCTCCGGTACCACATCACAGGATACGAAGGACGTATGTCTACGGCCCGATGAGTCAAAAGGAGAGATTCGCACCAGTCGGTGTACACCCTTCTCGGCTTTCAGATAACCATAAGCGTTATGTCCCTTAATCGACAACGTTACACTCTTGATCCCAGCCTCATCACCTGGCAGATAATCCAATACCTCAACCTTGAAGCCACGCTTCTCGGACCAACGTGTGTACATCCGGAGCAGCATCTGTCCCCAATCCTGGGACTCGGTACCACCCGCACCCGGGTGAAGCTCCAGAATCGCATTCATCTTGTCGTATGGTTGATTCAGGAGAAGCTGAAGTTCAAACTCTGCGACTTTATTCACGATTGCTGTAATACTGTTACCAATCTCGGTAGCGAGGTCTTCGTCGCCTTCTTCATCCGCCAGCTCTATCATCATCACTGCGTCATCATAATCCTGCTGAAGTTTGGTGTATTGATCCACAGATCCCTTCACTGCGTTTAGCTCAGCGATTACGGACTGTGCCTTGTCACTATCGTCCCAGAAATCCGGGGCAGACATCTTCACTTCGAAGTTGCCAATCATCTCTTGCTTCAGATCTAAGTCAAAGAGACCCCCTAAGGTTTGTTAGTTTCTTGCCTATTTCACGCAGGTCATGCTTCACGTTTGGATCGATCATGTGCAATTCCTCTTTTCATTAAGATAAGCTCCCCGCATCCAGGGCATTCCTCCAGATCAAGTAAGTGATGCGCCACCCTGGTGTTGAGACTACTGTTATATCAGTATATCTCTTCCCGTGATCATGGTCATATTATTATAACTATGCACCATTAACCGGTTTTGCATCCTTCACTTCATCCTATGGAATGCCCGGCTGCAAGGAGCCGTTCATGTCATGCTATATAAGTTGACCTAGTTAATGTTACACCTGTCACTCCGATTACAGTAGCATCTTACGATCGCCTACTCTTGACCGTGGCAGTGTTTGAACTTCTTGCCACTACCGCATGGACATGGATCGTTACGTCCGATTTGGTCAGAAACCTTTACTGGACGTTTCTCAGCAGGTTCACCACTTGTCGAGATCTGACTTTCCTCAACAACCGCTTGACGCTCCTGATTGCTCTCGATCTGTGCTCTCATCACATAAGTTGCTACTTCTTCTTGAATCGAAGCAATCATCTGATGGAACATCTCGAAGCCTTCAAACTGGTACTCACGCAGGGGATCTGTACCACCGTAAGCACGAAGGTGGATACCTTGACGCAATTGATCCATCGCATCAATATGATCCATCCACTTGCTGTCTACTGCACGGAGCACAACCACTTTCTCGAACTCACGAACCATCTCTTCGCCAATTCGCTCTTCACGTGCATTGTACTTGTTCTGAACTTTCTCAAACAGGTACTCGATAATCTCTTCTGCTTCCTTGCCCCACAGATCATCTTTCGTTACCGAATTGTCATCCAGCAATTTGCTGTTCATGTAATCGGCAACTTCCTGCAGCTCCCAGTTCTCCGGAATATCGTCACTGCAATGTGCTTCAACGATACGTTCAATGGAAGGTTTGATCATATCCATAACGATCTGTTTGATATTCTCGGATTCCAGTACCTCACGGCGCTGTTTATATATAATTTCACGTTGTTGGTTCATCACATCATCATACTGGAGAACGACTTTACGCACGTCAAAGTTATTACCTTCAACACGTTTCTGCGCCGATTCTACTGCACGGGTAATCATCCGGCTCTCAATCGGTTGGTCTTCTTCAAAACCAAGGCGCTCCATCATGTTCAGTACATTGTCTGCACCGAAACGTCTCATCAATTCATCACCCAGTGACAGGTAGAATTGTGTTGAACCCGGGTCACCTTGACGTCCCGCACGACCACGCAGCTGATTATCAATCCGCCGTGATTCGTGACGCTCTGTACCGATGATATGAAGGCCGCCTACTTCAGCAACACCTTCACCCAAGATAATATCCGTACCCCGTCCAGCCATGTTGGTTGCAATTGTCACTGCACCCGCTTGGCCGGCTCCTGAGATGATCTCTGCTTCTTCCGCATGGTACTTGGCGTTCAGTACCTGGTGTTTTACACCACGGCGTTTGAGCATGTCAGACAGGCGCTCCGAGTTCTCGATGGATACTGTACCTACCAGAACCGGCTGGTTCTTGCTGTGGCGTGCCACGATCTCTTCTACAACGGCATTGAACTTGCCATCGATGCTCTTATACACGACATCTGCCATGTCATCCCGCTTGTTTGGACGGTTGGTTGGAATCTGCAGTACTTCGAGACCGTAGATTTTTTTGAACTCTTCTTCCTCGGTTTTCGCTGTACCCGTCATACCCGCAAGTTTACGGTACATCCGGAAATAGTTCTGGAAGGTAATCGTAGCAAGCGTCATGCTCTCGTTTTGTACTTCAATGCCTTCTTTGGCTTCAATCGCCTGGTGCAATCCATCACTGTAACGACGTCCAGACATCAGACGACCTGTGAATTCATCGACGATCATAACTTCCTCATCACTGACCACATAATCCACGTCACGACGCATGATTACATTAGCTTTCAAACCCTGTACGATGTGATGGTTGAGAGTTACATTGGCATGATCATACAAGTTTTCGATACCAAATGCTTTCTCTGCTTTTGCCACGCCCGCCTCAGTCAACGCTACGGATTTCACCTTGATGTCTACCGTAAAGTCTTCTTCCGGCACCAGACGTTTCACAAAGCGATCTGCTGAATAGTACATATCCGTCGACTTCTGAGCTTGTCCGGAGATAATGAGTGGCGTACGCGCCTCATCGACCAAGATGGAGTCTACTTCATCAATGATACAGAAGAACAATGGACGTTGTACCATTTGCTCTTTATACAGCACCATGTTGTCACGCAGATAGTCAAAACCAAACTCATTGTTCGTTCCGTACGTAATATCACATGCATACGCATGTTGTTTCAAAGCATGGTCCATACCGCTCAGGTTAACCCCTACCGTCATGCCCATGAATTCATAGATTTGTCCCATTTCCTGGCTATCCCGCTGTGCCAAATAGTCATTGACCGTGACCACGTGTACACCTTTGGACATCAACGCGTTCAGATATACCGGAAGTGTTCCTACCAGCGTTTTACCTTCACCCGTTTTCATCTCGGAAATACGGCCTTCATGCAGAGCGATACCGCCCAGCATCTGTACATCGTAGTGACGTTTGCCCAGTACACGGCGTGATGCCTCACGTACGGTTGCAAATGCCTCTGGAAGAAGCTCATCTGTTGTTTCTCCCTTTTCAATACGAGCACGGTATTCGTCCGTTTTACCTTTCAGTTGTTCATCAGACAACGCCTGAAATTGTGGTTCCAGTTTATTGATCACATCGACCGTCTTCATCAGACGTTTAACATCACGTTCGTTCATGTCGCCGAAGATCTTTTTGACAAGTCCTAGCATGGTATACCCCTTTCGCGCAAAACAGAATAGACCCCCTTGTTGCCGCCACGCGACACCATCGGATGGATGTTGTATCCACTTACCCGGGGGTGACAAACAATATAAAAAGTAATATGGATGAATCAACTCCAGGCTTGCCAAGGGTTCCTCATGAAGCTGATTCGGTGTTCAAACGGATTCGGTTATTAAAAACTAGCCGAAGCCCGAGCCTTGCGAATCATGTTCATGGTGCTGTGCCTGTCATTGATTATGATTAGCGATCATTCGTTGACAATTCTCCATCAGGACAATGATTCTCTTTGCATAAATTGTAACAGTTTGTAAGGGCCGCCGCAACACGCCACGGCACACTTCTTTGAACTTCTGAGACATATCAAATGGAGTTGAAGTGCAAAAAATCATAGTCGTTAGCGGAAGCGTTCGATTGTCATGTTTCGTTTTGCAGGATAGACGGCCCTGTCAACGAATTTTGATGGTAAATTTGGTTATAAATTCAATATAAAGTTCTAGAATGCATGTGGTACGAATGTTTTCGTACCGTCCTAATCTGGCGGATAAACTGTACAGTTTATGATTCTTCTTACTATCTATTAGACGCAGCTACATAGGGAATAGTTTCACCATTTTATTTCCAAAGGTCATTTCCCAGCCCCTCTACGCACAAAAGAGCCCCATCCCCTAAGGGATGGAAGCTCTTGTTAAGTCTAATCCAGGAAACTACAGTTCCTATCTTCATTATTATTAGATATTATACCCAAATCCGATCCAATGATCCTGTACGTTAAGATTAACCTTGTTCAATCAATCCGTACTTACCATCGTTCCGTTTGTAAACAACGCTAACTTCTTCACTGTCAATGTTGGAGAATACGAAGAAGTTGTGACCAACCATGTTCATTTGGAGGATTGCCTCTTCCACGTCCATTGGTTTCAACATAAAGCGTTTCGTCCGTACAACTTCCAGATCATCTTCATCCGTGTCCGCATCCAGTTCAGCTGTAGCTACAGTGCCTGTTGGATCTTCAACGAAGAGTGTTTTCAGGCTGCCTTCCTGGCGGAACTTACGGTTAATTTTTGTTTTATGTTTGCGGATCTGACGTTCCAGCTTGTCTACCACGGAGTCAATGGATGCGTACATATCGTCGCTCTCATCCTCAGCGCGGAGCACAATGCCTTTCAAAGGAATCGTCACTTCCACCGTATGCAAGCCTCTCGTCGTGCTCAATGTAACAGCACCGTCAGAGTTAAGGGGTGCATCGAAATACTTCTCGAGTCTACTCAACTTTTTGTCGACATAATCCTTCAAAGCATCAGTAACCTCGATTTGTTGACCTCGAATACTTAAATTCATAGGGCACTCCTCCTTTTTCCTTTGCCACTTCATTATAACACGAATGTAAGCGCCATGTAAAAACTCCCGGTGACCGAATAATGACATCTGTTCAAGCCACATCTGCCAACGTAGGCATAACGCCATATTTCGCGATATTCCATCATATTCAGCCATAATCGCAAATTTACATGCTATGTCTTATTAGGCGCTTGATGATGTATTTAACCGTTTTTGATCCTGCTCAATCTATTATGTAAAATGAACTTCAATCTATCTCTTGAATCTATTAAATTTAATAGAATAATGTTCCTCGGATGATTCTCAAAATCTCTAATCTATTGAAACAAAAAAAGACCCCGGAACGTACCGGAGTCTGATGCTAGCGATAATTCAATTTGGTAACCATCTAACCATATATGTAGGTCGGATTGTCCGGATGATTATAATTTGATTACGTTAGCTGCTTGCGGTCCACGCGCGCCTTCGACGATGTCGAATTCTACGGATTGACCTTCTTCCAAAGTTTTGAATCCTTCGGATTGAATTGCGGAGAAATGTACGAATACGTCGCCGCCGTCTTCAGTTTCAATGAAACCGTAACCTTTTTCTGCGTTGAACCATTTTACTTTACCTTGCATGCACTAACATTCCCTTCGTCATCAAATGAAGTGAAGCTTTCGGCCTTAACCTCTGCCCACAATTCAGATAATACCATCCAAAGTTATCCATTGTCAATTGGAAAAGTAAATGTTTTCTTGGAATTTTTTGTAGATTAATTGGGGATTGTGTTGAAAGGTGGGATAACTTGAATATATCAGGTAATTGGAGGGTTGGTAAGTCTATTTTTTATGTATTAATAATAGAAACTCGGATGAGAGTTTACTATTCAGATAACGAGTGAATAACAAAATATACGAAAGTTAAACATTTTATAATTTTACTATTATAGTTAATTAGTATAAGGGGTTATTTTAGGATAAGCAGAAAATTGACCTGTACTAAAAAGTAGTAGATCACTAAAAACATGGCACTGTTTGCTTAAATCTATTAACTCATATTTATATGAACAATCAAATTATTTATTAAAACAATCTTCATTTTCATAGATAAGACGAGTTAACAGACTACGTTTAAAATAAAACAGAGCAAATCTTAGGTGATCTGCCCTGTTCTTTATATGTTATTTTCTTCTATCCATAAGCATACTATCCGGCGCATAGGTTGTCTCATATACATTTCGCTGCATTTTTGCTTGATTACGCTTATGCAACCAATCTTGAGCCTCAACCCGAAGTGCGTTCATACGATTAAGTAAAGTTTTATCATAGGCCAAAATCCGATGAACTTCCCCTTTTTGTTTCACATCCAGAGGACAATTCTCACTCTCTTTAATTATAGCATCCACAATATGTTGGCGATCTTCTATGAAGGACTCCAGTTCCTCATATGAGATCTCCTCAATCCGTTCAATGACTTCCTGAGTCATTATAGACAATTGCTCAATAAGCTTATCCATGAGCACTTTCAGTCTGAGCAGAGGCAAGTTTAGAAGCCTGCACCCAAGTTTCCCGCAAATCCGTCAAATATCCAATGGCCTCTTCTGCTTTTTCTGGACTTTTACGAATATTAGCCTCGATTAGAAGATAGTTCGTGTACTCATATAGAGCGAACAAGTTTTTGGATACATCGAATGACTGGTCCAGCGTAGACATAAGTTCACTAATAATCGTCTGAGCTTTACCCAGATTCAAATTCGCCTTTTCAATATCCTGGTTATTCAGGCCCTCAAGTCCAACTTTTACAAATCGGATTGCCCCATCATACAGCATAATTACCAGTTGAGCTGGCGTTGATGTCTGAACGGAAGATTGACGATATTTTTCATAAGGAGATTTAATCAATTAGGTCACCCTCTATTATAAAATTTCTCTTAGCTAGTGGTAGAGAATAGACTGGACGACTGTGAACTGAGTTTGTTCATTGCTGTTTCCATCGCAGTGAACTGTTTATAATAACGAGTCTCTGTGTTTTCCAAAATGGTAAGCATATTCGTAATTCGACTATTGTACTCTTTGAGTTTTCTACCCATAGCACTTTCTTCTTTGTAACTGACTGTGAGATCAGCTGAGAATTTACTGGTTCCGACACGTGTAACGAGGCTATCCAACGAACCTGATATTTTGTCTGCCAACTTGTCAAAAATACCATTATTCGCCTCACTACCTGTCCCCTGGAACAGATCAACTGCTTTTTGAGGATTCTCAGTCAACGCTTTTTTCAAGACGACTTCATCCAGAACAATTTTGCCTCCTGAGTTGTAGGATCCCATTGTAATCCCCATCTCAGACAAAGCGACGACTTGACCCGATATAATTCCTCTCATGTTAGAAAGCGCTGATCTTAAAATGTCATCATTTTTCAATAGACCACTCTTAGCTTTGTCAGTCCAGTTGGTAATATCCGTATCTTTCATCGCTGTCTTTTGTTCGTCGGTCAACGGTTTGAAGTCACGATATTTGTTCTCGTCTAACTTGGTATTTAACAACGTTATTAACGAGTTATAGTCCTCTACGAAGCTTTTAATGGTTTGCAAAGCAGTTTCAGTATCACTCGATGTCGTAATGCTAACAGGTATGTCCTTAGAAGGGTCTGCCGGATCTGCTGTCGTCTTCTGAAGAGTTAACTGCACACCGTTAATGGTAACAGTATTGCTCTTGTCCGTATAATCTCTGCCGTTAACACTGAATTTGGCATCTTGAGCATTTGTTGTTTTGTACTTGTCCGGCCCATCATTAACTGGGTTATATTTCTGATTAAAAAGCTCAAGTAAACTGTCATCATCCGTTGCTACAAGATCTGCTTTACCGTCTGTACCACTCGTTTTAGAGTTGATAATTAATTTACCACTTATCTCATCATACTTGGCAGTAACGTTAGCTTTGGCATTACCATTAATCGTAGCGACCATCGTAGCGATGGATGTAGATCCGGTAAATAATGACTTACCATTACTATCGGTAAAACTCACACCGTTAATCGTGAATTTAAATTCTTCAGCATTGAGCGCAGTTCGATCTGCCTCTGTGAGTGTAGCTGGATCTTTTCCTTCTTTCATAATCTGCAAATCAGCTAACGTCTTGGTGCTGGCTACAGGTACATCAAGACCGAAGGTTTCAACTGTTTTCTTGGTTGCTAATTGCGTAATACTGACTTTCATATCGATCCCGTTGGCAGTAGCTGAAGCTTCTGCTTTAAGGGCATCTGTGTTCCCGCTCACTACAGCTTTTTGTGTATTTAATGCTGCACTTTTACCATACTTATCAATGAGTTTATTTGTACGAAAGTCCACGAGCTTACT
Source organism: Paenibacillus sp. W4I10 (assembly GCF_030816325.1). NCBI lineage: Bacteria > Bacillati > Bacillota > Bacilli > Caryophanales > Paenibacillaceae > Paenibacillus > Paenibacillus sp. W4I10. The sequence goes on along the minus strand of NZ_JAUSXX010000001.1, from coordinate 5,876,606 downwards.
ATTAATTTCTCTATAGCTGTCTCGTTTCCATTCTAGGATTTGCTTTTCCTGATTTAGTTTATCCAGCGGAATTCGTTTCGCAACCATCATACTTTTAACCATGCTATCGACGTCCATACCGGAGAAGCCGTTAATACGTGTAACCATTCAATCCCTCCTATAATTATATTTTCTCGTCTACCAATATACCTGCGATTTCCATCATCTTGGCAACCAAGTCCAACGTTTTCTCTGGTGGAATCTCACGAATAAGTTCCCCAGTATCTTTATTCATCACTTTGACCATAATGTCATGGGTCTTCTCATGGACACTGATCTCCAGCGTAGTCTCAGGGCCTTGCAAAGATTGCACTGCACGTTCAATCGTTTTAATCAATTGCTCATCTGCAACCGAAATTTTAGCACCTTGGCTTTCTTTCGTGCTCAGATCTTTATAATTCTTAATAGCTGACGCTGAAGATATTGATTCACTTGCACTTTGAACAGGAGCTACTTCTGGTCGGGGCTGTCCGTTAGCTGCGCCGGATGCCGAGAAGGAAAACTGTACATTCATGTGCTCTATCCTCCAAGAACGCTTGATTTATTATATATATCGGTCATTGGTCTTCGTTATTTTAGGGAATTCCTAGCAAAACAAAAAAAAGCCCCGGAGTAATCCGGAGCTTTCGGTATTGAAGTGAACCTTAACGAAGCAATTGCAGAACGCCTTGTGGTTGTTGGTTAGCTTGAGCCAACATTGCTTGTGCAGCTTGTGCAAGGATGTTGTTCTTCGTTTGTTCCATCATTTCTTTAGCCATGTCTACGTCACGTACACGGGACTCAGCTGCAGTCAGGTTCTCGGAAGATGTGTTCAAGTTGTTGATTGTGTGTTCCAGACGGTTCTGAACCGCACCCAATTTAGCGCGCTCGCTAGAAACGGAGCTGATTGCTTTATCCAAAGAAGTGATTGCGTTAGAAGCACCAGCTGTAGTAGAGATGTCTACACCAGCTACGCCCAGAGCAGCGGAACGCATGTCATTTACACCGAAAGTGATGCTTTGACCTTTGTTAGCACCGATTTGGAAAGTAACGCCACCATTGCCGGAAGCATCGGTTTGTGCTTGAGTCAGACCCAAATCTTTAACCGTAGTTTTGCCCGCAAGATCTTCAAGGTTAATGGAACCACTTTCGCTAACAATTTCAAGACGTCCGTCTGCCAAAGCATTAACTTTTACGTCCTTGATATAACCAAAGTCACCATCAGCTGTCGCACCAGATGCAGTGTTAGCTTTAGCAATTGCGGCGTTGATAGCTGTTTCCAATTTAGTTGCAACGGAATCCATGGTATCTCCATTAGCTACAACACCCATTTGTCCTTGAAGTTTAGTGTCACCAATAGTAAAGTTGAATGGATCATTGGCTGTAATAGCCGTACCGTTATAATTGCTAGTCCCTGCAGCTGCTGTACCACCAGCTGCTACCTTAGCGAACACCCCTGCACCAGCAACGTTTTCAACAGTTGAAGCAGTTCCTGTAGAACCACTTTCAATTGTAACAAGACCAGCAGCTTGATATCCTTTTACATGTGCTACATTTTTACCAGAAGCATCAATTGCTTCATTGATTTTGCTTACAATTAAGTCAACTGCTTTTTGTCTAGAAGCAGGATCGGCAGTTACACCAGTTAAGACACTCTTTTCATCTGCACTAAGGTTCTGCCAGTTTACATCAATTTCAGTTCCATCGATGTTCAACGTTTCTTTTACAAAGTCAGCAGTATCTGGTTTGTTAGCAACTACATCAATAGCTGCTGTGCCAGCAATTTTACCCGCAGACAACTTAGCAACAGAAGTTCCTGTAGTAGAATCCAGACCTACAGAAGCACCTGAAGTTTTCAAAGCGCCGTTCAACAATTTCTTCGTATTGAACTCAGTAGTATCACCGATACGGTCGATTTCTGATTTCAATTGGGAAACTTCGCTTTGCAATGCTTTACGATCTTCTTCAGTGTTCGTACCGTTAGCGGATTGAACGGAAAGTTCACGTACACGTTGCAGGATGCTGTGAGTTTCGCTCAATGCGCCCTCAGCTGTTTGGATCAAAGAGATACCATCTTGAGCATTTTTGGAAGCCATATCCAAACCGCGGATTTGACCGCGCATTTTTTCGGAGATTGCCAAGCCTGCAGCATCGTCACCAGCACGGTTGATACGAAGACCAGAAGACAATTTCTCGATGTTTTTGCTAGTTGCAGCAGAGTTAGTGGACAGTTGGCGGTGAGTGTTCAACGCCGTAATATTATGGTTGATAATCATTTGATATTTCCTCCCTGAAGATAAATTAGTTCCACATCCTTGTGGTAAACGCCGCGACATTAAGGTCGGCCGCCCTGCCGAAGCAGCGTCTAAATTATATATCGACGGAAGGTGAGCAACTGTTTATAGCAAATTGGAATATTTTTAATCTTTTTTGATATCTGTATTTCGCAGACGTTCCATAAAGGCTTCAATATTGGCTGCCAGCGGCGTGGCAGACTCCCGATTAGCCTCTTGGATCGAAGCATAGATCTCCTGCCGGAATATATCAATATGCTTGGGTGCGGAGATTCCAATACGTACGGTATCTCCCTCTACGGCGAGCACAGTCACCTCAATCTGATCCTGAATGATAATGGACTCGCCTTTTTTACGTGATAATACCAGCATTTACACTCCACCTTTCACTGATTTGGCATCGTCTTCTGCCCAGATTAGATGACGTGTATCGTAAGAAGATTGATGGAGCACGACTTGCTTACCTAAATGTTGCTCGGGGTTAAGAACTACGGGTGCAAGCAGGTTCATTGTTGATTTATTCGCCTGTGAATGAATGGTTACCATAGAGTACACGGACACTTGCTCTGCAATCTCCAATTCTTCCTTATCTAGCTCTCCCAATTCAAAACTATAATCTGGTACGAAAGTAAACGGACTTACCAAGAGGAATGCCAGTCCCGGCTCTCTTGTAGATTGCAAATAACTGAAAGGTGTATCTTCCCAAGGAACCAAAGCAAACTCAGTTTCTTCTTCAAATCCGGGTAAACCTTTAGGAAATTGATATACATCTTCTGTTTTAACCTCTAATGATCCCCACATGCTTGTCTGAATATGAATAATAAACGCCTCCCTGGCGAAAGTTTTATGCAAAAAGAGCCATAGATGTCTACGATCAAGACCGTCTATAGCTCTACTTTATAATAACTAGAATCCTATATCTATGGCAGGTGGCGTGTACTGAATCGATGCATACTGCTTCACATAGACATCAAGCTTGCCCCGATTATACTCAATCTCCGGTCTATTCACAATGACATTCATTTCCGAGACAGCTGGAGTAAAGTTGATATCCGGCGCCTGAGTATAGACACGAGTCTCTACATTCCCAGAAGAAGCGGGTGTCCGCGTTTCCGGAAACGGCCTCCCCTGCCAGTCTGAGCCAATAATATTCGCAATGGTATTTCCAGGCTTATGAATTGCGGCCAATTCATTACCCTGCTGAACTCGTTCAGCCATATTCTGCAGAAATATCTGTTGAATGCCTGAATAGATCCGTGCATTCATATCAATCATATTGCCGCCCGTGTAAGCAGAGAATGCCTTGCTCTGATCTACACTCAATCTCATCGGATGACTCTCCACCGTTAGCTTGGCAGGTCTCGTGTTCAACTGTACCTCAGCTTTGGGTTGACGAATGGAGAACTGTCCTGGATCTGCATCAATACTTAATAGAGTCGGCGTTGTCCTAATCTGAAGAACGGGAAGAGTACTCAAACGTTAACTCCTCCTTTTTATCTTAAGAAGTCCACCAAAGATGGAGAGATAATTTTGGCACCGGCAGACAAGGAAGCGTTATAGATGTTTTCCTGGATTTTGGATTGCATCGCCAGTTCGGCATAATCCGCATCCTCGACTTTGGATTGCAGATCTGTCAGGTTAATGCCGAGATCATCCAAACGTCCCATCATCAGATCCACCCGGTTCGTTTTGGCACCAATCTCAGAACGGATCGCAAGCATCTTGTCCGTACGGCTATCAATATGATCCAACTGATTGGATAGCTCTTTTTGATTTCCCTCTGTGAGAGCTTTCATGATGTTGTTCACGATGTTAAACAAGTTATCTTCTTCCGTCTCTGTGCCAAACACTTCATTACCACTCACATTAATAGGCAATTGAACACTTTCACCTACAATGAAGTTAATCTTCCCTTTATCCGTCACAACAGAAGTAGCATTCGTTGTATCTAGAGTACCGTCTGGATTAGACGGGAAATCATACGGTTTGATGTCATATGTCTCGCCATTAAAAATATATTTTCCGTTAAGCTTACTGTTTGAGATATCAATCAGCTGTTCTTTCAACTGTTTGACCTCTTCATTAATACTGTCCAGCGCGGACTGCGGATTCGTCCCTGTCGAAGCTTGTACCGTCAACTCGCGCAGACGCTGTACGGCATTACCCGCCTGATTCATAACCGTATCATTAAACTCAAGCCAGGATATAGCACTGTCTACGTTTTTCTGATACTGATCATTCGATGAAAGTTCTGCACGATAACGAAGGGAGTATGTGATCCCTACCGGATCATCCGAAGGTTTGTTAATTTTACGGCCTGTTGCCAGTTGGGTCTGGGTATTGTTCATCTGCTGTGCATTCCGGTTCAAGTTCAAAAGCAACTGTGAACTAAGCATGTTATTCGTTATTCTCATGGTCTGTTATGTCACTCCCTTCTATTATCTGCCTACTGTTCCAGTAGAGTTGATCAACTTATCAAGTAATTCATCATATGTGGTCATAAATCGAGCAGAAGCGTTATAGGCATGCTGGAACTTGATCATATTGGACATCTCTTCATCCAAAGATACGCCACTCACGGATTGGCGACGAGTATCCACTTGCTCTACCAGGAACTCCGAGTTGGATGTCTGACGAGCCGCTTCCTGAGATTGTACCCCCAGTTGTCCCACAATGGCACTGAATTGCGCACCGATTGTTGCATTACGTAAACCATCTGCTGATTTCATCGGTGTATCTTTCAGATTCGCAAGCAAGATGGCAAGTGTATTATTACCTTTGATTACAGTCTCTGTACCAGAAGCATCCGATGTACGAAGCGAAGTCGCAATCTTATTCGGATCAGCCAGGATCTCGGCATTCAACGAAATATTGCCAGCTGTGATGGCTGTTCCACCACCGGCTGCTGTAAAGAAGGGAACGCCTGGCGAATTGGTTCCGTCCATACTATATCCAAGTTGGTGCAATCCATTAAGCCCTTTTACTGTAACTTTCAAATCTGTAGCGAGTGTGCGTGCTGCACCCGTGTATGTAACACCATCCAGTACAGTGTTATCTGGTAAAACAGAACCCGCAGGAAGAGTTATCTCGATATCTCCATTAGCAAGGGTATTAGCCAAGTCGTCCATTTGTTTCCGGTAATCACTTACCAAGGTATCTCTGGACTTAATCATACCATGAACTTCACCATTGGTGAGTGTACCAGCAGTATATGCATCATTCAGAAAAGCAGGATCTACCGCGACTTGTACTGCCCCGCCTGTAACGAGTGCCTGTCCATTCATCTGGATAGCATATCCTTGCGGGGAATCCGTTACGGTAACATTCATGATTTTAGACAGCTTGTCCGTCATTAAATCCCTTTGGTCACGTAAATCGTTGGCATTGTCGCCAAGAGACTCAATTTTCACGATTGCACTATTGAGGTTTGCAATGTTACCCAGGTAACCCTGGATCTCATTACTTTTCACTGCAATGTTACTATCCAAATCCTGACTAAGCGCATCCAATTGGTGGCTAATCTGATTCATCGCATCCGTAAGAGCGAGTGTAGTTTCCTTGACAATCCGGCGTGCCGTAACGTCCTCAGGGTTTTTACTCAGATCTGACCATGATTTGTAGAAGTTATCCATAACCGTCCGAAATCCGGTGTCAGAAGGTTCGTTGACAATAGCTTCAAGTTTCTCAAGTGTATCTCGTTGAATGGACCAACTCCCGAAGTTGGTGTTTTCATTGCGATATTGGTCATCCAAGAATTTCTCGCGCACACGGGTAATGGAGTCGAACTCTACCCCTGTACCAAGCTGTCCTGGTGTTGTGCTATGCAGAAATGCAAATGGCTCCATTGGAATGGATGCCTGCATGTTTACCTTTTGACGTGAATAGCCTTCCGTGTTGGCATTGGCTACGTTATGGCCTGTTGTGCTAAGAGCTGTCGTCTGTGTGAACAAACTGCGTTTAGCCGTTTCGATTGAATGAAATGTAGATGTCACCTGGTTTCCCCCTAATTAATCAGGCACGCGTGTCAAACAGACCGATTCGCCCTGGATTACCGTTCTTATCAGCAGGATGCTGATATGTGGCATCCTGTTCTGGCCGAGAAGCAAAGATGTCCATGGAAAGATCAATAAACATCAACGATTGCTCGATCAGCATTTGGTTCAGTTGATTAATTTCTTTTAACTCCTGCAGTGTTCCCGCCAGCTTCTTCTGGACTTCGAGCAATCGCTGTTTGTCAGCCGGATCAAAAATCAGTTTGGAGATCTCTGTAATGTTCAGGTTCAGCATGGACTTGATGCCTCGCTCCTGTAGCAGTTCGTGAACTGCACTCTGCCGCTCGATCTCCAATGGCTCCTGTTGTTTCATGAAACGAGATTCTTTGTTGAGGAGGGCAATGAGTTCATCCACATCGTTTTTGACAATGACCTGTCTCTTGACCTCACTGAGTGCCAGCATATCACGGTGACTTTGTTCCATTTGCTGTAAAACTGCAATCAATCTGTCCAGTGCTGCCATTACGTAATCACCTATTCCTTATCAAAAGACTTAAAATACGGCAGTAGCTTGTCAGCAAGCTTACTACTGTCTACCTGATACGTTCCCGAACTCACCTGTTCTTTCAGTTCCTGTATCCGTTGTATGCGTCCTGCATCCTGTGTACGACTTTGTTCCTCAAGCATCTTCATCGCCTCCGGAGAAATGGATACTTCGTCCTTACGGCGGCTCTTCTTGGCATCAGCCTGCTGATTGGATTCAACGTTCCTTTGATATGAATTGATGGCGCCAATTCTACTCGGTTCATTGATTTTCATTTAACTTACACTTCCTTCCAAATAAGGTTTTTAACGACGATATACGTTTTTCTTACTTTATCTTTATGTTATCAAAATGATTAGGATAATAAAAAAAACCGATAATCTTTAATAAGTTTATCGGTACGTTTCAAAACATTTGTTATAGCAAGATCTGTATTTAAGACCTCGTTCCTATGAATTGCGCAGTTTGTCGACAGCATTGTAGGTTCGTCCGCCTATATTGCCGTTATCCTTCTGACCTACTTCACGAGCTGCCCCTGCCAAGTCTTTCGTCAAACGATGACGACAAGAGTCACACATATGACCATCACGAATCAATGTTCCGCATACTTCACAAGGATACATCATATTCGGGGCGTTTTCGATGGAAATCCGTCCCTCTCGGATGAACTTGGTAATGGTTTTGATCGAAACTTCTGTTGCATCCGATAGTTCCTGTATGTTGGTGCCCTTGTTTTCACGCAAATAATCTACACAGATCTGATATTCCTGTTCCATTTCCTTAATACAGTTCGAGCATACATCTCGAAAATTCAACGCATATAATTTACCACAGCGAGGACAATTACCTAGATTCATCGCTAAAACGCCCCTCTCAAACTTCCATTTCCGAATAGATAATAACTATACATTACCTTATTTTCTCTGATGAAGCCATAGTCTATTTACAAAACAAAAAGGGGGAACAGGATGCACATATATGCAACCCCGTTCCCCATTATACATCACTAATTCAATGTTCTAATACTTAGTACAGAAGACCATACACTTGTGTTCTGATCATTGAATGCCCGAATGCGATATTTATGCAAACTGGACGGTAACAGTTCAGGATGAATAAACGTTGCATCACTGACAGTTGCCACAACTTGCCCATCAGCTTCAATTTCGTAAGACGAAGCTCCCACAACCGCGTCCCACGTCAGAATAACGTTGGTTCTGTCCGAAGTTCCCTTCAGCACAGGTGTGGTCATTTGAGTCATTCCCGTTATAACCTCACTCCACGCTCCCGTACCGGAAGCATTTTTGGCACGAATACGGAATGTATGCTCTGTATTCGGCGCAAGTCCACTTTTCGTATAAGCAACTCCACTCACGGCGACCACTGTACCATCAACTTCAAGATCGTATCCGGTAGCTCCGGTAACAGCACTCCATCTCAGCGCGATAGCCGCTGTTGTTGCAGAGTTAATACTTAAACCTGAGACACTGGCAGGTAACGTAGTTTGCGACACTATTGCTGTCCATGCACTCACATTAGTGTCGGTCAGGGCACGAATACGGTACTTATGAATCGTGCCACCAAGCACTCCATTGTGGACATACAAGAGATCACTCACCGTAGCAACTACTATGCCATCGGCCTCAATCTCATATTTTGTTGCACCAATAACTTCATTCCAAGTCAGCGTAACAGCCGTTTCTTCAGGTACAGCTTTCAGCGTTGTGGGTACATTTAATTGGGTCGAAGCAGTTACGATCTCACTCCAGCTGCCAATGCCGGCAGCATTTTTTGCACGAATGCGGAAGGTATGCTCTGTATTTGCCAGAAGACCACTTTTCGTATAAGCAGCTCCACTCACAGAAATCACAACACCATCAATTTCCAAATCATAAGCGGTAGCGCCTGTAACTGGGCTCCACTTCATTGAGATAGCAACAGGTGTAGCGGTATTTAACATGAGCCCGTTGACTGCAGCAGGGATGGTACTTTGGGTCAGTACTGCCGTCCATGCACTTGTGTTGGTACCCGTCATCGCACGAATGCGATACTTATGTGCCGTTCCTGGCGCCTGTCCTGTGTGACTATATCCTGGCTCTTCCACCGTTGCCACTTCTACTCCATCTGCTTCAATCTCATACTTGGTCGCATCCGCAATAGCTACCCATGTCAGGTTAATTGCAGTTTCTTCCGATGATGCTTTTAGTACAGGTGTGTTTAGGAGTGTCGTTCCATTGATGAGTTCACTCCATGCCCCTACACCAGCTGCATTTTTCGAACGAATACGGAAGGTATGGTCTGTGTTCGCTGCAAGACCACTCTTCGTATAGGCTACTCCTGTTACGGGGACAACCGTTCCATCGATTTCCAGATCGTATCCCGTTGCACCCGTTACTGCTGTCCATTTCAATGCAATGGCTACATTCGTAGCCGAGCTAACAGTTAATCCTGTAACTGTAGCAGGGATAGTGCTTTGCGTCAGGATTGCTGTCCACGCACTCGTATTGGTATCCGTCAACGCACGAACGCGATACTTGTGCGCCGTTCCTGGCAGCAATGATGTATGGCTGTAGTTAAGTTCTTCTAACGTTGCCACTACTGCTCCGTCCGCTTCAATCTCATACTTCGTTGCGTCTGCTACTTCAGCCCACGTGAGGTTGACTTTAGTTTCTTCCGATGCTGCTTTTAGAACCGGTGTATTTAGAAGTGTATTACCATTGATGAGTTCGCTCCACACTCCTACACCAGCGGCATTCTTCGAACGAATACGGAAGGTATGATCTGTGTTGGCTGCAAGACCACTCTTCGTATAGGCTACTCCCGTTACGGGGACAACCGTTCCATCGATCTCTAGATCATATCCCGTTGCACCCGTTACTGCTGTCCATTTCAATGCAATGGCTACGTTCGTCGCAGAGCTAATATTCAACCCTGTAACCGAAGCCGGTATTGTACTTTGCGTCAACATCGTTGTCCATGCACTCGTATTGATATCCGTAAGAGCACGAATTCGATACTTATGCGCAGTCCCTGGTAACAGATCAACATGTTCATACGCTGGATCACTAATTGTTGCAATTACTGCACCATCGGCTTCAATCTCATAGGTAGTAGCGTCTGCAACAGCTGCCCAAGTTAGGTTAATTGCCGTTTCTTCTGATGTTGCTTTTAATACGGGTGTATTCAATAATGTTGTTCCACTAATCAGATCGCTCCAGGCACCTACTCCTGCGGCGTTCTTCGAACGGATACGGAAGGTATGGTCTGTGTTTGCTGCAAGACCGCTCTTCGTATAGGCCACTCCCGTTACTGGGACAACGATACCGTCGATTTCCAGGTCATACCCCGTCGCTCCAGTTACTGCTGTCCATTTCAAGGCAATCGCCACGTTCGTCGCAGAGCTAATATTCAACCCTGTAACCGAAGCCGGTATTGTGTTTTGCGTCAGAATTGCTGTCCATGCACTTGTATTGGTCTCGGCTAACGTACGAATGCGATATTTATGGGCTGTTCCTGGAAGCAGTGTTGTATGGGTGAAGCTAGGTTCCCCTACTGTTGCTACTACTGCTCCATCGGCTTCAATTTCATACTTCGTTGCATCAGTAATGGCTGCCCATGTCAAATTGATTGCAGTTTCTTCTGATGTTGCTTTTAATACCGGTGTATTTAGAAGTGTTGTTCCACTGATCAACTCACTCCATGCCCCTACACCTGCGGCGTTCTTCGAACGGATTCGGAAGGTATGATCTGTGTTGGCTGCAAGACCACTCTTTGTATAAGCTACTCCCGTTACTGGGACAACGGTACCGTCGATCTCCAAATCATATCCTGTCGCCCCTGTCACTGCTGCCCATTTCAGACCAATAGCTGCATTAGTGACCGAGTTTATAGTGAGATTCGAAACAGGACCAGGGAGTGTGCTTTGGGACAAGATCGCAGTCCATGCACTTGTATTGGTATCATTCAAAGCTCGTACACGATATTTATGAAGTGTCCCTGGTAATAGATCAGTGTGTGTATAAGCCGGATCTACAACAATTCCTACGTTAACTCCATCAGCTTCAACCTCATAAGAGGTAGCCCCCTCAATTGCAGGCCATACCAAAATCATCTCTTCTTGCGATGAAATTGCTTTAAGAACAGGTGTACTTAAAAGTGTCGAAACAGTTAGCATATCAGTCCACTTACCTACGCCGCCTGCATTTTTAGATCTCAATCGAAATGTGTGCTCGGTATTGGGCGTAAGAGCCGTCTTGCTGTATGTTGTACCAGAGACCGGAACGACGACCCCATCAACCTCCAGGTCATATCCACTAGAACCTTTAATTGCAGTCCAACTTAAAGAGATTTTATTGAATGTATTTTCTGTAATTTTCAAACCACTTGCTGAGTCTGGCACAACAAGTTGCGTAACCGTTCTGCTCCAGTTGCTCTCATTATCTGAAGATACTGCTTTTAATGCATAGGTATGACTGGAGTTTGCCTCCAAATCAACGTGTTCGTAATTTGTTACATTACCTAGATCAATCGGGGCTTCACCATCAATCTGGAGTTGATAACCATCGGCATGATTAATTGCAGCCCACTCTATTATATTTTTCCCTTGCTCAGAGCTCGTGGAGATAACAGGTTCGTTAAGCAGTGTTTTGATATTAAAGACACTACTCCATTCACTTTTTCCTATAGAATTTATAGCACGTATTTTGTAAGAGTAATTTTTGTTAGGAATGAGTACGGCATCATCCAAGCTCGTACCATAATAAGGCCCCATTAAAATACCATCACGCTCAATTTCATATTGTACAGCTTCCTGTGCATGATCCCAGCGAATATGAGTCGTGTTTTCACTGGAGTTACCCGTTATATTCGAAGGCACAGATGGTACGTTATTAATCGGTAACGGATTTACCTCCTGCTTGGTAAAAGAAGCGGGTTCAGCTTTACGTGTATAGTACGGATTAAGTTCAGAGTAAAAATCTACAACTTCTCCCGTATCTGCGTTTACAACCAAACTCAACTGTCTGACATCATAATCATATACATCAATCGGCGTCAGTTGACCTAGCACATTATAGTGTGTGATCTCCCATTGTCCGACTTGGTTATAGGGTTGTCTGTACGTCATCTCAGTAGCAATTTCACGCACTTTGCTCAGATCAATTAGAAAAGCATTATCGATCTGTCCGGCATATTTGGATGTAAACGATCCAAAGCTTATGTTGGTAATATCACTTGTGAAACCCAGGATAGACTGCATTCTGGTGAACGAATATCCTGTTGATGAAATATTGTAGGATCTCGCCCAACTCAGTTTAACTGATTTTTGGTTCACCTCTAATTGGCCGTTATTGTTGGTCATTACATATTGATAATCATTGCTTGATGAGACTATCCCGCTTCCTACCGCTGCATGTGCCCGGTTTCCCCCGTACACGCCAAACTGTCCGAATACCAGCATGAATACTAGTAGACGGACAGTCCATAAGTAAAATCCGTTTTTTCTTTTTCCTGCGACCACTTTTGTTCTCCCCTTCAAAAGATATGTTGTGCCACTCCCTATGCTGTCACCTGTGGTGAACGGCAAAACTATCTATTCTGCGCGAGAAAATCAATTCCTCTTTTTTACATGTAAAAAATTTCTTATTGCGCTTTCATTTATAATTTCATCAAACAACTATATTTCAAATGGTATAAATAGTGTAGAGACACGTATTAACATACCTAGGATTAATAAAAGAACATATTTTCCTGTCTCTGTCTACTATTAATCAAAAGCACAGATCACCCACCTAAAGTGGCCGTAGAATACTGGGCAGTCATTCATTAATTTGGAGGTGCTGCTTAGGATCTCGCCAGTGTCAGTGTGTAAATCTCGACCGGAATTTCCATGGAGAAGCCAGCATTCAAGATGGCCTGTCCACAAGCGTCCAAGGTGCTCCCTGTTGTGTATATATCATCGATTAGAAGGATCTGTATGGGCTTCGCTTGTGACATGCCCTTTTGTGTTGGCAGATAAGATTCTCTGTATAGCTCTTTAACTAGATGCATGCCATCCGGGTTGATGGAGAAGGCATTCTTCATCGTTTCGATACGCTCACCGCGTGATTTGAAGCTTTGTTTGGTGGTGTTGATCTGGCGCTGCAACAGATCAACGATGGGCAGGCGGCAAGCGGTGGCAAGCCCAGCAGCCAGCCGCTCCGCCTGATTGAAGCCGCGCTCGGCCAGGCGCTCGCTGCTCACGGGAACATAGGTGACCGCGGCAGGCCGCCATTGCGGCTTCGTTTGTTGAGCAGGCGTGGCTAGATGAGCCACGGGGGCTGGGGGTTCTTTTGCCAAAGCAGAATTCTGTTCCTCGCTCATCGCTTGAAAGGCTTGAATCAACAGCGCGGTTAAGAGCGGCGCGTATCGTTCATGGCCTCTGAATTTGTACATGCCAATCCATTCTTTCATAAGAGCGTTGTATTGTACGGCGCTGCGGTTGAGGATAAAAGAACGGTTTTGCTTATGTGGACGAGCACAGTCCGGGCATCCGACACCCCGACCACAACGCAGACAGCGGATGGAACGAATCCATGGAATCTGCTTCACACAACGTGGGCATATACCTGGATAGAGCGAGGAAAGGATCGCCCGAGTGCCGCATGTCAGACAAGTCGCTCCCGGTGGGGCGAGCAGATGATGAAGGCGTTCAGTAAGGTGTTGCGCGTGATCGGCGATGTTGCTGAGCCAGTTAAACATAATCGTGTAAACCTCCAATCTGGTCTGGAGAATCTAATGGTATGTACGGAAATATACGCTGTGTGTACTTTGAAATATGGATGCTAATTCATATATTTAGGCAGATGAAAATTATGTCTGGGATGGCGGATGTAGGTAGCCTTTGCGACGAGCGATGGTGTTCATTCTCCGAATCTGTGCAACGGCCTTCACCTGTGAACGTGTCCGACGAGATGATGCAAAAACCACTCTTCCCGCCGGGTCATCCATCGAACGCCCTGCTCTACCTGCCATCTGAACCAGTGAAGCTTCATCAAAGAGACCATTGTCTGCATCCAATATAAAAACATCGCTGCGCGGAATGGTCACGCCACGCTCCAGAATTGTGGTGGTTACGAGCAGACGAATTGTGCGTTCACGAAAAGCTGTAACTTTGCTAGCCCGATCGGGGTCCTGAGATGAAGTTCCTTCGATATGGATTCCGGGAAAAGTATGACGCATCAGATTCAAAAACGCCTCAATCTGGGCAATGCGTGTCACAAACACAAATACCTGGGCGTCACGCTTCAATGAAATTTGGATGTTAGTTTTCAAAGCAGAAGGAAGATTTCGTTTCCTAATACATTCAGCAACGGTAACCATCTTGATCAATCTTGGCACAGGCAAAGGATGACGGTGGAAACGTACTGGCACTTTGGCATGAGTGAGTTTTCCCTGCGCTGCTTCCCTCTGTAGCCGAGCTGGTGGTGTAGCAGACAAATAGACGAAATTGCCATCCGGTTTACATGAAGATGCAGCCGCGTGAGCGAGCATGGGATCGTTGTGATACGGAAAAGCATCTAGTTCATCAATGATGACGAGATTGAATCCCTGGTAAAAACGCATCAGTTGATGTGTGGTCGCGAGCGTCAGTTGAGCGTCTTTCCAACGTTCGTCACTGCCTCCGTAAAGGGTAGCGAGCGAGGTGTCCGGAAAGGCTTTGGCCAGACGCGGAGCAAGTTCCAGTACCACATCCCTGCGCGGCGTAGCGACCAGCGCTCGTCCACCGCGATCCAATGTATGTTGGAGCAAGGGGAAAATCATCTCGGTCTTGCCGGCACCGGTCACGGCCCACAGCAAGAACCGCCCCGGCCCAACCCCTGCGGGTGGCCGGGCCAAAAACGCAAGCGCCGCGGCTGCTGCCGCGCTCTGCGCTACGCTAAGCCCCCACCGGGCGAGCCCGCCGCCGGTGGGGGTCAAGGCCGTGCCACGCGGTGCTTCGCCGCGTCGTGGCACGCCCCCTTGCGCTGCACTGCGTAGCAGCAGCGCACAGGCACGGCTGCGCCCCAGCGCGAGGCAAGCCTCGCAGTAGGCGCACGCCGCCAGGCCGCAGGCAGCGCAGGGCACGCGCTGCCTGGCTTCGCTGCCACAGCGGTGGCAGCGGGGCGCGCTCCGCGCGCGTCCAAGCCACGCGTGCCGACGGCGCGTGGCAGGCCCTTGGAGGGCGGCGGTGATACTCAGCCGCCCGTGCAAGCACGCGAGCTGCGCAGCCGCGCGCCACTCCTCAGGCGGCTGGGCGGTATCCGCCAGCAACGCCTCCACCTCGGCCGCCAGCAATTGGCGGCCGCTGATCCGCTCAGCCAGCAGGGCTGCGTCCCGCTCCAGCTGAGCCCACTGCCCGGCGGGATACGGCTCGGGCATCCCGCCTACCAAAGCACCACGCACAGCGGCACTCTTCGCTTTGCCCGCTATGCCTTTTCTGGCCTCTGTTTCCCCCGAGGCCAGTTCATACACATCCAGCTTCCGCGCAAGATAACTCTGCCATTCGCGCTCCCCCCACTGATCCATGCCCCGCTCCATCTCAAAATGTTCAACCAACCAGGATGCCTGACTTAACGGCATCCCCGTGTCTAACAGCAACCAGCGCAGCACAGGTCTCCCACTTCCTCCTTCGAGCCACCAGGTCACATCCACTCGAATGTCAAGTGAAAACACCATGCTCCACCCTTCCCCTACACGGCACGCATATAAGGCAACCTTCATTTACTCTCCTCCCCCAACGTAATTTTTCCGAAAGCAAAAAAAGCACATGCCAACCCGGCTGTTCGCCGGAGCATGTGCTTCATGTCCATATTCCATCTTCTTATGATCAATCTACTTATTACTATACCAATTGAGTCTTTACATCACAAGGTTACTCACTCACACCAATTCTTCTAATAACCAGAATCTTTCTTTCAAATTGCGAAACTTTTTCCAATCTCTATCGTCTATACTTTTAAATTAAGAGTTCTGACTTCGAAAAGCTTATTTCTGTGATCAAGAACTCTTCATATCCAGGCAATAACCATAGATTGCATAAAAACCCATTTTTAATTTAAAAGCAGACTTGGCTACAATTACAAAAAAAGACTACAGCTTCTGCTGTAATCTTTTCTCTGTAGATCTGTGAAATGTTAATCCCATTTCCGTTCACATGATGATTTATTGCTTTGACTCACGCAAATCAATCAGTCGAAAAGTGTGATCGGTCTGTGCTACCCTTTCAATATCAGCAGGGACAGCAGGCAGATAAGATGTCTCCATTCCTTGCCTTTGCATAAGCTTTTCAATAATCGTAATCGTTTCCGCTTCTGTACGATCAGCAACAACGGTTAATCTGAAGCTCTTACCACGGTATAACAATTCCCGGCAAAGTTCTCTGACAATGCCTTCGATCCGCCCTGCCTGATTGGAAGGGATGAGCAGGATCTGCTCGAAACCTTCAGATTCCGGACGGGAAAGATGGCGCTGGTGCATGGCATGAACGGCCATTGCCGCCAGGAAGTATATGAGCAGAATCATAGTCAGATGAGCAACCATGGCAACTGCACCTCCTCGGAAGGTCATGCTCACCCATGGCGAACATCCCTGTATACAACAAGTATATGCTGTACTTCCTGAAGGGTTACACTTGCATTTCCTATCACTCATATTCCACGCTGATCGACACCGGACGAAGAAAGACAGGCCAGGTCATTCATTCACGCCTAAGCTTGAACATATGTTCCGCACAACCTTACACTTTGCTCATTTGCAGTGATAAAGTCCATTAACCCGCAGACCAATCCAACATTCTGGAAAGGGCGCGAGTGAACACCAATCTATACTTCGTCTAGGTTGAATCAACCAATGGACTAACTTACCGTAAGAATACTGCTTTACGAAAAACATAAGGTATTAGAGCGTAACCCAACCATATTTGATCGAATTGATAACAGCTTGCGTACGGTCGTCCACTTCCATCTTCTGCAGAATACTGCTGACATGGTTTTTTACTGTTTTTTCACTGATGAACAGGAATTCACCAATCATTTTGTTGCTCTTACCTTCTGCCATCAAACGCAATACTTCAGCCTCACGACGTGTGAGCGGGTTATTGTCGCCAGCGACAAATTTAACGCCTGCTTCCTTCGAAGCTCCTTCACTCATTGCCCCTGTTTCATTAAGATACGTCATACGACGCAGCTGCATGATCAGTTTGCCCGTTACTTTCGGATGAATGAACGCATGTCCTTCATGCACGGAACGAATCGCATTGATCAGAGACTCGGCCTCCATATCCTTCAGCAAGTATCCGTTAGCCCCTTTACGAAGCGTCTCAAATACATAACTTTCATCATCATGAATGGACAAGATAATCACTTTTACATCAGGGAACAGTTCACGCAATTTCTCCGTTGCTTCAACCCCATTTTCGATCGGCATGTTAATATCCATCAATACGATATCAGGTTTATCCTGATTGCAGAATTCGAGCACTTGAATACCATCGCCACATTCGCCGATGACCTCAATGTCGTCCTCCATATTTAAAATGCGTTTCAGTCCCTCACGGAACAGCTGATGATCATCAGCCAAAAGAACTTTAATTTGTGCTCTACCCGTATCACGGTTTTCCATCATCCTACTACTCCTTTCCCTTATCCACGTTTGTCGGGATATGAATTACTATTTTGGTTCCTTGATTTTCTCCGGATTCAATCTCTATTCTTCCTTCTAACAGTTCAACCCGTTCTCTCATCCCAATCAGACCGAAGTGGGTATGATCCTTGCTTTTCTTTGCAAGAAGCTCCGGTTTGAACCCAAGCCCATTGTCCTGAACGACAATCTTGACGAGCTGAGCCTGATATGTAATTTCCACTACAACATATGTGGGATAAGCATGCTTTGCAGCATTCGACAGACCTTCCTGCACGAGACGATAGATCGCTGCCTCCATCGCGGAAGATAAACGGTGTTCTTTACCTCTTGTTTCAAAAAGCGACCGGATTTTCGTTTTTACCTCAAAATCCTGCACGTACTTCCGAAGCGTTGGAATCAGTCCCAGATCATCCAGTGCCATAGGACGCAGATTGAAAATAACTTTTCTCATTTCTTCAAGACTGGAACGAACCTGGCCTTTCAAATCTACTATTTCGGCCTGGACCATCTTAAAATCCTGCTTAATGAGCATTCTTTCTACAATTTCCGTCCTAAGCACTAGATTGGCGAGCATCTGCGCAGGCCCGTCATGAATCTCACGAGCAATACGTTTCCGCTCTTCTTCCTGGGCCAAAATTATTTTCAAACCAATCATTTGTCGATTTTTGGCAGATTCGATGATCCGGGTCACTTGACCCAGTTCACCTGACAGGTACTCGAGTACAACACCCATCTGCGAACCGATGGTCTCGGCACGCTCCACAGAAGCTTCCACATTTTTGGCACGCTTCTGCAGATCATCCCGACGGGCCTTCAGATACATTTCCTTCTCCCGATAAATCATCAGGTCCAGCTGCAGCTGTGTTGCTTTCTCATACGCCTGCTTGATATCATGCTCGGAATAACGGACAAAGTCACGACTAACCTCCGTCAGCCGGATCCGGGAACGGCGGTAGTTCAGCTCCAATTGATCTACTTTCTCGATCGTTTCCGCCGTCTCCTTCAACACCGACTTTAATTCCTCGTTGAGTGTTTTCAGCTCATCGCGAGTCGAGTCCATAATTTCGAACATTTGATATTTGCTGTTTTCCATGACTTGTATGGCGTTTTTAATGACGCGGTCTATGGCATCGGCTTGTAAATCCACGTTTGTTCGACTCCATTTCTATCGTTTCCGGTATATATCATACCATATCACGATGAGATGGTAACGGTCTTCGTTTTCTGTTCCCATTTTACAGTCAAACCAAGTTGCTCGGAAACGAGTCTAAGAGGGACTAAAGTCCTACCACCCGTTACGTATGGTGCAACAGTTGCGCTCTGTCTTTTACCATTCAGAATGAATTCTTTCTGCCCTACAACCAGATCAATCAGCTTGCCCCCACGTAATACCGTGATCCGCTGATTTTTGCTATCCCAGCTTGCCTGACCACCAAAAGCGTCCAAAACATGTTTGATTGGCACATACGTTGTACCATTTTTCAGGACCGGTGCTGCATCAATTGCTATTTTCGTTCCATTCACCGTCATCGACTTCTGTCCAAGTACAAGAGAGGCTGTACCCGTAGGCAATCCGACTTCACTGGATTTGGAAGGCATCGTGAATGCGATGTTGTCAAAGGCAACCGTACCTGATTTCGCACGCTCATCCTGACCTTCTTCCACGTTCACCACATAGACCCGCTTCAGCTTCGCCGGATAGGCGATGTTCAGGCCATTCAGGTCCACGCTCAGCTTCTTCCACCCGTTCCAGTCAATCGCCTTGGCGAGATCGGCATATACCGTTTTGCCATTGGCATCCGTGAATTCGGCACGCAGCCAGTTCAGGCTCTTATCTCCCATAACATCCATCGACATTGATGTAGCTGCAGCTGATACCTCTCTGCCGGTAGAGCCGTTCAGTTGTGCATAAGCGTACATTTTGCCTGTTCCAGCAGTCATATCATAACCGAGTTGCAGTACATTGGAGCCGGCTTTCTCACCCGTTCCTGCTGTAACGGTTGCCGTACCCGTTACACCCGCTGCGTTCGTCGTGAAGTTGATCGGATAATTCACATTTTCGAAGTTCTCCCAGATCGTTTCGCTTGCAGAAGCCGAGAGTACTACGACTGTGCTGTACCCATCATAACGACCAATCGCATATCCCACTTGTGCACCAGAATTGACGGAAGATACCGTTAATTGGTCAGCCGTAACTTTACCTTTGAACCCGATAAATTCCCATGTCAGCGAGTCTGCCGGAACCGTTACACTTTGTCCATTCTTCGTCGTTGCCGTCACCGGAATCGATATCGTTGTGCCCGCTTTGAGCGAACCAAGACCCGATCCTGCTGTCAGAGAAGACAATTCACTTCCACCCAGTACCGATACTTTAATGGACGATGAAGCTCCATTGCTCGTAGCTGTCAGGGTGGCTGTACCCGGCTTCACGCCTTTGATCGTTCCGTTGCTGACACTCACGATACTGTTGTTGCTGGACTTCCAGGACATGCTGATATCGCCTGTTGCGATCGGGTTGTAGTAGGTGTCGTATCCTTTGGCTGTGTACTTGCCCTCTTGTCCCACCAGCAACGTTTGGCTGCCACTCACGGCAAAGCCCTTCAGTTTACCTGCAGGGGCCGTAGAGAACACCCCCAGCGTGTTTACAACCTGACGTTGCTCAGTGCCGTACTCTGTGTTGAACGTCAGACCAGCGGTTTGCTCCCCCAACGGACGTGTTACCATGGTTGTGGAGCCGCCTCCGTCCAGGTTCATGCCTTTCCATACACCCACACTGGTCATAAAGGATTGCAGTTCCGTCAGCGACATCCCGCTGCTGTTACTGTTTTTCTCCGCTGCAATGATGTAGACATACCGACCATCCTGGGAGTATCCTACTGCCGTTCTTGCACGAATGCCACCGATGCCGGAAGATGCGATATCACGGGAAAAGGATGCTGCCTTTCCACCGTTTACCAAAATGGTGTGACCGCCAATCATCATCTCCAGGTTACTTGGATCGACCGATTGCCCGGTTGTTTTAGCTTTCAGTTTGTAATCCGCATCCAAGGTTTGCCCAACAGATAGATGGCTCATGATCCATGTCGCCGCTGTTCCATGCGCACGCAAAATGTACCCATCCTTCGGTACCGTCATGTTTAACGCTTTTTTATCCGAGATTTGGGTAATTACTCCGTTCTGCACGAGAACCTCTGTCGGCGTTGTGGAAGGGTCATTCGGACGTTTGGCGGAGGTCCATACAGGTGTATAAATATACATCGAGTTGGCATGACTATACTTCACCGCGCCCGACTCTACTGTATAATCCTCTTTATTTATCCCACGCAAAGCAAAGGTTGAACCATCCTGTGCCTTCACAGTTCCGTCAAAGGAATACTCATCGATCATCGGCTTGCCATCCTTGGTCACCGTGAGGGCATACATGCCCGACAGTTCGGAAGGTGTGGAGACCAGTACGCCATCGGAGACCTGTCCACCAATTGGTGCGAGCTCGCCGGATACATTGAAGTAATCGCCATTCACAGCAGCTACTGCACCATTTTCCTTAGCCATGGCACCCGTGCTCTGTTTACTGTTCAGATTACCGCCCTTGCCTGTCATCACATCCAGCTTCACATACGGGTTCTGCAGATCCACCTGAATTACATCCGCCAGTACGTTGACCTTGGAACCGGAACGTGTTGTTGTATATCTGTATTTCATGAGCTTCGCACCCGAAGTCAGAATTTCTTCACTCAACTTGCTTGTATTCGTAGATGCCGCTGCGGCCACCGATTGCCATGAAGTGCCTGACCACATCTGCCCGCCTGCGCTCATCACCGGTGCTATCCAGATCACACCCGCCAGCGTCACAATCGCCCATTTCTTCACCTTACTGCCCTTAACGTCTTCCAGCTGTTTCCCATGTTTCCCCAGCATGTCTGAAACGTCTCTCCCATCTTGTATATCAATCTTAGACATCACGAACACTGCCAAGTAGGCAGCAGATAGCGAGATCTCTAGTATACTCTTCTATTAATAGACTGCTTTTTGTGGAAAAAGTTACGCCCCCAGCCAAGATTGAGGTATATATTGGTTAATCAATTCCATACGTTTCTGCTATGTAGTTAAACTAATCAAAAAATAGACTTCGTCTGTGCACGAGTCAGCACAACAGAAGTCCATTTATGATTCATATATTTCCTTCCCAAGGATTGGATGAAGAATCTTGATAAACGAATGATAATTCTCGAATTCGTTCATATAATACTTTTTTGATTATCTTAGTAATGTTCAAAAAAGTCACCCTTTCTATATATAACCACCTCTTTTTTGTCCTTTTTCTAATTAGAAGGATCTATTAAGAGAGAGCTTGTTAGATTTGTACACATCTCAATAAAAAGAACACCTCAAGAAATGAGCTTCCTTGAAGTGTCCCTATTAATTTATAGATATCCTAATTTGTCCAAAACCCGTTTCAACATCACTGCTGCCTGAGCGCGAGTCGCGTTCCCTTGGGGTTCGAATGTTCTGGCTGTCATGCCTTGAATGATTCCCTCCTGCACCGCTTTGGCGACAGAATCTTTGGACTGGATTTTGTTGTTGTCCTTGAACTTGGATAGAGTGGTAGCAGCCGAAGATTGAAGAGAGACTGTTTTCCCACCGTAGTTCATCGCACGAACCATCATGAGCGCCATCTGCTCACGCGTAATAGGGCGATCCGGCTTAAACGTACCATCGGTATTTCCCGTAATGATTCCCGCTTCAGCCGCAGCCCCGATATAGGCACTTGTCACACTACCGCTACGAACATCCTGGAAACGACTTGCTGCGGTTGGTTCTCCATTCAGTCCTAGACCTCTAGCGACCAATTCAGCAAATTCCGCACGTGAAATGTTCTCATTTGGTCGGTAGAAGGAACCACCCGGTGTGCTAATAATCCATTTGGCTGAGAGTTCTTTAATGACCTCACTAGCCCAGTGTGACGCCGTATCCGGATAACTAACGATGTTGTTAACAGGGACTACCGACTGATTGCCATTCAGCTGTCCTCGAACAACTACACCACCTGTCGTATTTTTAAAGGAACTAGGTACATTCGATAACCTAAACGTAACTGGATCGATATACGTAAATCCGGATGTTACACTTGGGGTATTGGCAGCCAATTGCATGGCCAGTTGGCTTTTGACATTCTGATCTACACGTTGATCGCTTGTTCCATTACCGGCATACAAATATACGTCCGTATAGTTGCCAAGCTTCTGCGCTCCTGCACCTGCAATCAAACCTTCCATCGTCCCCGATGAAGACACAGGTACCGTCTCTAACTGAACGTATAAGGATGGAACTGCTGCTCCTGTTATTGTACTTGTGTTTGGCGTTCCTACACTTCGACTCATAGCTGCCAAATCTAAATTAGACAGTGGCACCGTCCAAAGACGATCTCCATACTTCACACCAATGGTACCGGTGCGATAACTTGCAGCAATCTGAGTCAGTGCATTTAATGGGAGTCCAACATACGCAGCCGCTTCACTATCCGGAATCTCGAATACCACCGGCTGATTCAATTTCCCCACCGTCGAAGCATATTCAAAGGACTGGATCAATTTGTTTGTATCCACGTTGAATTGACGAGTCGGGCGGTTAAAATGTGACATCGCAGATACAGCAGATGCCGTAGTATTATTCATCACAAGCAATGATTGACCGTAGCTTGATTCATCCAATTCCGACAACCAGGAAGGAAGGCTTCCCGACTGATTATTGTTCGAACTATTATTCGTCTGTTGCAACGTAAGTGGACCAAATGCTGTTATCGTGACATTCGACGCATCCCGTAACGGCACTGCCCCAGGAACATAACTCACCGTTCCCGTCTGAGTAGCTGTCGATGTTACTGCTGAAGTATCCACTTTCAACGTCACCACAGAGCCAGAAGCTGAAGCAGACAATACAGTCGTGGTTGAATTACCAATCACTACACTGAACTGAGATGCTGTTAGTGCAGCCTGGGACTGTATTGAATCACGGAAATTAATCTGAACCGTGTCTCCTTGAAGCGTAGCCGACAGGATTTTCCCATTTCCATATGTGTATGTTACTGGAGTCAGATTGAGATATCCTGCTGGGTTATTGTTCAAATCCGTTAATCGCAATGCTCCGGGTACATATGATAGCGATATATTTTGTGTATCCTTCACGGCTGAAGCCAGTGTTAACGTGACCAGATCATTTTCGATCTCGGAATCATTAACGAAGACTGGCTTGCCATCGACCAGAACTGAATATTGGCTGTTGAGCGGTTTATTCGTCGTGCTTAGTGGTTCATTGTAACGCATCCATAACTTGTTACCACTCACCTCAGCACTCTTTAACTCAGGTGGTTTGGTATCAATTGAATTGCGGACATAGAAGCCGCTGAATCCAGCAAGAGCCTGTCCACGTGTATCTTTTACAGGCCATGAACCTGGCGTGTATGCGACTCGCACGACTTCACCATCCGTAACGGATCGACTGAGATTCAACGTCACAACCGAGCTATTGTTAACCGAGATGCTATTAATGCCTACAGCCGACTGATCCGCAGTTACACTGAATTGTCTTGCTGCATCACTTGAAGTGATATATACCGTCTCAGGGTAGTACAACGTAATTGTACTGTAATACACGTTACCTTCTCGCGGCTTGGACATGACAGAATCTAAACCGTTCTCCACATCTCTTGCGCCAAAAGCAGCCGCAGCATTGGAAGATTGATCTGTAAGACGATTGCCTGTAGTACCGGGTGCATATGCGATCCGCACAACCTGTCCTACCGCTACACCTGTATCCAAGACAACATACACACTGTCACCCGAAATATAAGTGGAGCTGACATTCCTCTTTTCCCCATTTACAGTTACAGCATAAGTACTACTCAGCGAATTAGTGCTGTACAGCCACTCATCATAAGTCAGGCGAATGGTGTTATTGCTATGCATCTTAGCATTCTTCAACACAGGTGCAGTTGTATCTGCACTTAATGTTTTAAATGCCCATGATGTAGACCCATTAAGACCTGTAAATGTATTTCCTGCTTTATCACGAAACGTATTGGCTGGAATGTCTACCACATAATTTGTGTTGCTATCCAATGCGTTCGTAGGTGTAATCAGCAATTGTCTATTGTTTGCACTATTAATGACTGTCTTGGATGCAACCGTTGCTCCATTTGATTTTTTGAGCGTTACATTCTGAATGTAATTCGGATCAAGTTCTTTGTTGAACGTAACTGTTAAATTTCCCGTTAAGGGTGCATTGGTAGTACCGTTTGCGGGAGATACAGTAGATACCATGAGGGACGTCGGATCGGATATGATATTGAATCCCCAAACATTCCCACTAATTGCACTGATATCATTCTCATTGCTATCTCGCAAATAACCTTCTGGCATTACGATGTAATATGTAGTGTTGTTGTTCCAGTTATTCGTGGGAACGATCGTAATCGTATTGGTTCCAAAACCTGTAATTCGAGGTGCTCCTGCGTTTACTGGAATCTGCTCAAATACTGTACCACCAACTCTTCCCTGATAAATAATGAGATTCCCTCTACCTGCGGTTACCGGCTTATCGAACGTCATCACTACCTTAGTTGAAAGGGATACCATTGCTGCATTATCAGGAACTCTACTCACAAGGGAAGTTGAGCCTAGCCCCAGCGTACTGAAAGTCCACTCTTTGTTAGTCAGTCCCGGAAATGGAGTATTGTCCGCGTAAACAAATGATTTATTATCTATCTCTACGTAGTATGTTGCTCCCGGTAGATCTTTGCCCAGTGTAATTGTCACTCGTAGGCCAGTAGCTGGTACAGGTGTGCTGTCTCCCGCATCCGGTGTCGTAGGATCTGTAATCGGTGGTGTGGGATCAATCACAACTTGGTCACTGGATACCAGCACCGAACCCATCGTTGTATTATCATCCAAACGCTTAATCAAGATTGAACTTTGTGTACCAGGTGCCTTCTGAACAGGTTTATCAAAATCAATAACGAATGGTACTGAACTATCCACATTCGTTCCTTTCACAGCAGGAACAGTATTCGTTATTCCATTTGCACTTAATGCGTGTGCCGCATATGCTTCCCGCTCAACTCCACTCCAACCCGTAAGCCAGCCTTGAGCCGTTAGCATGACGATCAAGAGTCCAAGTATGCCTTTTCTGGCGATTCTCTTCAATTTCACTGATCTTCCCCCTTATCTGAATTTCTTCTCTTGTCTGATGTACAGACCTCATTATGTATTTCGGTTAGAGAAGGGATTTCATTTAGTTAATTGGGGATATATTCCATAATTTTCATTTTGTCTATGACAAGCAATGTAATAAGAATAAGCGTCGTGATTTCAGGAAAAGGGATAGGTGCGGGAACAATCGCTGAAAAAGATAATCAAGGCAGTGATATCGATAGAAGCACAAAAAAACCCTTAATTCCTTATCGGAACCAAGGGCCTCATTGGATGATCCACATAAAGTTAGCTAATTACAGACCTGCTTGAGTTTTCAAAAGGTCTACTTTGTCCACTTGTTCCCAAGGCACATCCAGGTCTGTACGGCCGAAGTGGCCGTATGCTGCTGTTTGTTTGTAGATTGGGCGACGCAGATCCAGCATACGGATGATGCCAGCCGGACGAAGATCGAAGTTGTTGCGCACAAGCTCAACCAATTTCTCTTCGCTGACTTTGCCAGTTCCGTATGTATCCACGTTGATCGATACCGGGTTGGCTACACCAATTGCGTAAGCGAGCTGGATTTCAACCTTGTCTGCAAGACCTGCAGCTACAAGGTTTTTAGCTACGTATCGAGCCGCATATGCTGCGGAGCGGTCTACTTTAGTTGGATCTTTACCAGAGAACGCACCACCACCATGACGTGCATAACCGCCGTAGGTATCTACGATGATTTTACGTCCAGTAAGGCCTGCATCTCCCTGAGGTCCGCCAATAACGAAACGTCCTGTTGGGTTGATGAAATATTTAGTCTGCTCATCCAGCAATTCAGCTGGAACAACAGGCAAGATGACATGTTCTTTGATGTCTTTTTGGATCTGTTCCAATGTAGTCTCTTCAGCGTGCTGAGTAGACACAACGATGGTATCCACACGTACCGGCTTGTCACCGTCGTATTCAATCGTTACTTGCGTTTTACCATCTGGACGAAGATATTCCAATGTACCATTCTTACGCACTTCCGCCAGACGGCGTGCGATACGGTGGGACAATGCGATTGGCAATGGCATAAGTTCCGGTGTCTCGTTCGTTGCAAAACCGAACATCAGACCTTGGTCACCTGCACCAATGTTTTCCGTTTCACGAGCGACTTGTTCCGGGTCACGGTTCTCAAGCGCTGCGTTAACACCTTGGGCAATATCAGCGGACTGCTCATTCAGAGAAGTCAGAACTGCACAAGTGTTATAATCAAAACCGAACTTGGCACGTGTGTAGCCAATATCCTTAATTGTATTACGAACGATGGACGGAATGTCCACGTATTCAGAAGCTGAACTGATTTCACCGATGACAAGCACTAAGCCTGTGGCTACGGAAACTTCGCAAGCTACGCGAGCATTGGGATCGTTCGCCAGGAACGCGTCCAATACGGCGTCTGAGATCTGATCGCAGATTTTATCCGGATGTCCTTCGGTTACAGACTCCGATGTAAATAGATGCCGGCCTTTAACAGACATGAAGTTTCAACCTCCCATAACTAGTAGTATGGCGATTGCCCGAACAAAACATGACAGCGATTCGTTCACTGTACCCTCGAAGCTTTCCAAAATGGAATAAGGACGCAGGGTCCGCAGTACCGAAGATAAGGATTTTTCAGGTAATTGCCTCAAACGAAAATCAACCTTTCCCTAGTGGAAAAGGTTGCATACCTCAAGTGCCATCTTAACGTATTTGTCAAGACGTGTCAAACGAAATGGGGTAAGGAAAATGCCCTATAAGTGCTGCTCTGCCTGGCGAATTAGCCTTTTGGTGATCTCTCCACCAACCGATCCATTCTCGCGGGAAGTTAGATGTCCCCACCCTTTATATTGCCCATATGAGTGGTCACTCACTTCACCCAGTTCAGATCCAAATTCTGTATCCGCACCAGCCAAACCTCTGCCACCATAACCCACATTGAGACCAAACTCTGCAGCAATCTCATACTTCATCTGATCCAGCATTTGACGACTTTCGGGTACCACTTTGCGATTGCTTCTAGCCATAGTTCCTGCACCTCCATTAATTGATTGTCAACAGTTATAGAGTGAGCAGGAACAAGGCTCGCTAGCCGTATTAATGTTTGTTAGAACTGGGTAATCTGAGCAAATGAAATGCATCATCAATGTATAATTCCTTTAACAGCTACAAATCTTATTTCAGAGTATATCCACCACGAACCATTACGGTTAAGCTGTATTTGTTTCCTTCCAATACCGTGATCCCCCGTCCATCCCTTGGAAAAGAGAGCAGGTGATTGGTCGGCGCTGCCTGTCCATTCGTCAGGTCAATTCCGTCCGTCAGATCAGCTACACCATTCGTACCTTCACTGACGATCACAGCTTTGCCGCTACGTACAATTAACTCCGCGCCAGACTTGCCGATCAGCTGTTGACCCGGCTTCACGGTTACGATCTCAACGGCCTCAGAAGCGCCTGAGACCAGTGGAGGAAGTGACGTGTCTCCACCTGTGCTACCTGAGTTCCCGGTTCCTGTAGAGCCTGTATTGTTACCATTTCCTGCATTACTGTCTGTTCCCGTATTGGTATTACCTCCTCCAGTCGGGATCTTACCACCCAAAGCCTGTTGGATCTGCTGATCTACATAACTCTTGGTCACGACTGGATCATCCGCTGTACCTGGTTGGCTGGTGCCTGCTCCAATGGCTGTATTGCTGTATACCGACCCAACCCACACGCCAACACCAATGGCGAACGCAGCGAGGGATACTTTCATATATGGTTTCATGTGAATCATTTTCCTCCTCTGGTAATCTATTAACTTTAACTATAGAGAAAAAATAGGGATGCGACAAGCAAAACCTCGTTTCCATGACGGTGGAAACGAGGTATGTGACTAATTATAGTGCTGCCTGTTCTTGATCAAAACCCATCCGTCGGGAACGTAGGGAACTCCGGTTCTTCTTTTGGAAGCTTAGAAATGTCGTATCCATAATTTTGCTCTGCAAGACGGATACGTTGTCCTTGAAATTGATCATATACTGTCAAACGATAAGAACCACCACGCAACTTCTCGAAGAAGCTGTCTTCTACGCTCCAGCTCAGTGTCTGGTTGGTTCCTACTTTCAGATCGGTTCCCAAGGTCAGCTCTTTTTCATATGATTTACCTGCTTGATCGGTCAGCGTGAGGATTAATTTGTGTTCGTTCTCACCCGTCTCGATCTCTTCATTGCGAGTCAAGCTATAGTTCATCTCTACTTGTACAGACGTACTGCCTGCAAGATATGCCCGTACACTATTGGCAGTCCAAGAGTAAGGATAGAGATCAATATTGGTCAGAGAGCCTTGAACACTGATAGAGGTTGGCGGCACTTCGAATGCCAAAGCATTTACATAAGCACTCGCTTCTCCTTCACCGGTAACAAACTTGCTATCTGCAATGCCTTCACCCACAATCAGGCGCAGGTCTGAGAACGTAACAGACTTTGGAATCTTAGCCCAGAACGTGACAATTGACTTCTGACCCGGACCAGGCAAACGCTCTGCTTGCTTCGCAGTTGCTCTATAATACTGGCCATCCGCTGTTTTGAAGTAACCTACCAGTTTGCCAAGCCCACTCTGACGAAGTGATTTGTTCGTCATCTCAAATTCGGTATATACGATGTCTGACGACGTACCCGGATAACGAATCGTTCTCCGCACACCCATTTCGGTCTCTTTATCAGCTGTGCCCGAAGTGTATGTCTTGCCACTTCCGACATAAGATAACGGTGGAATTAATCCAGATGTATTTAACGTGATCCATTCATTCGTTTCTTCTTCACTAACTTTCTCATTCAAACTAAGTTCCAGACGAGATATACGTAATTCAGAAGGAATCTTGGTCAACAGATAAGCCTCGGTTGTCATGCCCGCTCCAAGTAGCTTGCCACTTTGTGTGTAGATTAGCTTCTTGTCTCCTTCAATCTCAGCAGAATCAATCATAAACATCGCTTCAAGCTCTGGAAGTTGAACTGTTTTGTTACCTGCATTACGAATGGTTACTTTTGCAGCAATGATATCACTATCGAGCCATGGCAACCGCTGTAACGATCCAAAAGACACACCAAATGTACCTTTGTTATTTTTAATAACCGTTTCGGTCGTCAATCCATCTCCACTGGATACCGATTCAGGAATCGCATAGACACCTACAGGATAGGAGAAGACAAAGTCATTCGTTGGAGAAGACGTTGTGGATTCTGTGCCTTCACTTTTTTCTACCGGACTCATTACATACAACTTGATTTTGCTCGTATCACCATCACCCTGAAGAGTTGCACTGAGCTTAATTGTCTTGATATCACCCGGGTTCAACTTCAATGTATCCAATGCTTTGGTTTCAATCGGATAGGCTGTTCCGTCTGTATTCCGTACTTCGAAGGTATACGTCGGCACCTTAATGGCTTTCTTGCCTTCATTCTTGAGCTTCATTTGAAGGTTAAGACTATACTCACCATCATCGATTCGGACTTTAGCGGATTCAAGCAACGTGGACAGGCGTTGTCCTTCAACAGAAATGATATTCGGTTGATTGGCAGCGACTTCTACATTCGTTTTGCTCGCTTCAGGCAATTGTAACGCAGCAACAGGGAGAACACTCTTCTCTTCCCCCTGTTCCTCTACAAGCAACAACTCAGACTTTTGCAGCTTCACTGATGTAGGAAGAGATGCCATCAGACTGAGGGCCTTATTAGCTTGAGCCTGGATGTTGACATTTGTACTGTCCTTATCCGGAGTTAACGGATAGTTCGTACCACTTGGCGTACGCAAGATCCATTTGATATTCGGATTTTCAAGTAACTTATAACTGATATTGTTTAAATTCACGCCAATTTTCACATACTGATTCTTATCTTCACCTGGAAACACTTTAATCCCAGATACTTTTACCTTCACCGCAGAGTCGCTTAGACGAACTGTCTTTGGTTTGCCTATAGGTGTGGTAATGCTATAGGATGCGGGCACGTTAAACTTACCCAGCGTGCGTTCATAGTTAGCTTGACTGAAATCCCATTTCACAATAAGGAAGTTCAGATCACTCAGTTTCACCTCGCGACCTACTTTCATGACATAGGTCAACTCAACCGTTGATCCAGGCGCGACCGTTTTCTTTTCCTGATCCTTTGCAATCAGTTTAGGTGAGAACGATGTTCCACCCTTGGTTTTCACTTTGCTCCAGTAATCGAGCATCATCATTGGAGTGCTGTCATTGTTTTTATAGGACAACGTATATGTAACCACATTGCCATCGTCCTGAGACAGGATATTAACATCTGTTAATCTTACGGAACTTCGTGCAGTCACTTTAACAGGTGACAGATTACCAAGTGTATGTACAACCTGTTTCGTAGTTGTAGTCGTTTTCTTCGATGTACTGCTATTTGAACTGGTGGCAGACGTTTTATTAGTTGTGCTCGCTGCCATGGCAATGCCAGCTGTTGAACTGATCAACATTGCACTCGCGAGCAAACTCACAAACATTTTCTTTTGATCCAATTCCAAACCTCCCATAAGTTGCTTGTTACTTTATATTATAAACGTTTAAGAACGGGAGAAAGTTACGATGTTGTTGTGTATCAACAATTTAAAAGTTCTCTAAATTTTAAATAAAATCGAGTAGGAGGACTCTCATTAATTGAGTAGCCTATCTCTCACACCTCGTACGTAGCATTCGGCATACGGCGGTTCAACCATTTGAGCGCAATCGACAGTACCTCAAGCGGGTGTTTTTCCTACTGTTAGACTATTTCCGACTTAACCGCCAAGTTATTACCCCTGCCGGGCGAAAAAAAAACAGCCTTGCATCTATAAAGATGCAAGGCTGTTTTAGTAAGATATAAATTACAGCTCTTTACCGAATGAGAACTCATCCAATGCATTGCCGTGTTCGTCGTTAATAGCTTTTGCTGCTTTGTTTTTAGCACCGTCAAATTTGACAGTTGCTACTTTTCCATCTGTATTACCAACTACATTCGCAGTAACAGTGATTGTTCTCTTATCTGTAGCGTCGATAGTAGCACCTGTAACTGTTGCAGTCACACCGCTACCTGCATCAACGCTGAACAATCCTTGGATGTAAGCAGGACCGTAGTTGCCATCTGTTGCAAGAGCCTCAGATGCGTATACAGTAAATGTAACAGTGTTACCCGTTTTAACGATAGATTTCAAAGTTACCGTTGGAGTAATACCGTCGAGTACATTTGCAGTGAACGCTTGAAGTTTGTTACCGAAGCTATCTTGAGTGCTAGGGTTAGTAGCTTTCAAAGTATAACCGTCAACATCATTAGAGATTGTGTTGTCAGCAAACTTCAGAATTACAGTTTTGTTAGAATCAGCCATTGTGTAGCTTGTAGGGCGAATTCCGTTCAGGTCGAAATCTCCCAAGTTAACATTCGACAACGCTGTGTTGAATTTAACTTTAACTTCGTTACGGCTTGTAGCATATACATCGTTAGTTGTCGCAAGTACTTCGGAAGAACCAACGTTAGATCCTACAGTGTAGTTACCACTGTTGAAGTATTTACCTTCGGAATCTTTAATGTAGCTCGCGGATACTTTAACGCCTTTAGTCCAGTCAATGTTAGAATTATTTGTAACAGCGATTCTAACAGTGTTTGTTGAAATCAATGTGATGTCATTGTTTTCTTTAGCAATTTGTTGAGCTGTTCCAGTAACAACACCGTTAGCATCAACGTTCACTGCCATATATTTAGCTGCATCCAGAGCGTTACCGTCACCGGAAGTAGCCAAAGTTTTGTTGAATTGAACATACACGTAACGAACACCGTTAGTCACATCGGACCACACACGTGTAACACTACCGTTTTGGGCTGTGTTAGCGTTCAATGTTGCAGTGTAAGGCAACAATACATTTCCGATATAAGCAGTATCAATAACACCAGATACAGTCAAAGTATAAGTTGCATCAGATTTCAAGCTGCTTCCCAGGTTAACTTTAACAGTTTTGTTGTTATCAGTATAAACTGGTTTGATTACTGGGTAACCTTTGGAAGTCAAACCAGAATCAGTTACGACTTTACCTTCTGCATTTTTCAGTACATAGTTTTCTGCATTTTCTGCAGAATCTACTTTCAACGATTTGCTGAATTGGATTTCAGCAATATAGTTGCCGTTTTCCATTTTGAACTTAGTATCTACAACTGTTGGACGAACTGTATCCAGTGTTGGAGTTACTTTCGCATCAACGGAAGCAGAGTTATTGCTGTAGTCGGATACTGCAGTCAGGTAAACTGTGTTTTCCGATACATTCAACGGATTGTTGAATTTCAATGTAACTTTGTTGTCGTTGATCTCAATGGATTGAGCGTTGTTGCCTGTAGTGTTAGCATAAGCACTTGCAACGCTTTTCACTGTTTCGTCGAACTCAACAGTTACTTCTTTCAGGTCGTTGGATTTAACACCAACTACTTTAGGAGCAGCTGTATCTTCAGTTGCTGTGAATTTGCTTTCCACTGGAACGATGGACAGACCAGAGTAGTCCTGTACGCCGCTCACACGCAATGTGTGCTCACCAGCAGTCAGATCTGTAGTTACAATTGCAGTGTTAGGATAAACGTATTTTACAGAAGCTGCAATTACGTTGTTATCTACACGGAAAGAAGTTGCGTTTACAGATTCTGGTTTAACTGGCTCGCTGAATACTACTTTGAAAGCTTTTGTTCCCAAAGCTTTAACTTCTTTTACTTCTGGAACTGCAACATCAAGTGGAGTAAACTCTACTTTTTGTGTAAATGTTTTAGTTGCATCAGCATTTTTAACGTTGTTGATTTGAAGACTAGTGGATCTTTGGTTAGTCAAAGAAGTGTTACCTTCAGATACCAACAAAGTTACAGTAGTTTTGTCATCAGACAATGTAGCGCTTTTGAAAGTCAATCCGCTAACAACATAGTTATTAGTGCTTTCAGCAGAGTTTGGATCTACAGTACCATCAAACTTAACAGTGATTTCTTTCAAGTTTGTAGCAGATACGGAAGATACCGCTTGAGCTACTGTAGTTACATAAGTAACTTTTTCAGTGAACTCTTTATCTTTGTAAGTAAATTTCACTTCAGTTTCTTTGTTAGCTTCGAGAGCTTTATCCAAAGTTACTTTTACTGTTTCGCCGTCGCTGATTTTGAACTCAACAACTTTACCAGCTTCAGTTACTGTGTAAGAAGATACTTTCAAGCTTTGAGCTTGATCGATTGCGAAAGCTGCACCTACCAACAATTCGCGGGAAGCGTTAGCTGTGAAGTTAGTGTTTGCATCAACCAAACCAGCGTTGATTGCTGCTTGAACATAACCTTTAGCCCAAGCTGGAGCAGTGTTGTTTGTTTCAGTTGGGATTTCAAGATCCAATGCACGAGTCAGGATTGTAGCCATCTCGGACACAGTCACTTTACCGTTGAAGTCGAAAATTTTCTTCTCAACGTTTTTACCTTCCATGATACCCGCAGCAGTTACTGCTTCGATGTAAGGTACAGCCCAGTTTTTAGCTGTGTAGTTTTTGTCAGTGTAAGAAAGAGTTCCAGTGATCTCTTTCAGACCCAGCAATTTAGTGATAACCTTTGCAAACTCAGCGCGAGTCATGTCTTTGTCAAGACCTGCTGTACCATCCGGATAACCGTTGAAGATACCTTTTGCTTTCAATGCATCAAACTGTTGTTGCGGGGAAACTGCTGTGTCACCGAATGCTACAGATGCAAACATTGAGAATGCCATTGCTGTAGACAATGCTACGGATAAAATTTTCTTCATAACCTTTTTTTCTCCTCCTTGGGCGTTCATAACATTTGAATTTTCTTTAATAGGGTCGCTCGTATTCCTCATATATTGTTGCACCCCCTTTCCAGAGTTGTGAGCAAGTTAATATAAATGATGTCTGTGAGCATATCACAGAAACTTGTAAACTAGTTTGTAAAGCAGAATCACACGTAAATAGAGTAGTTTCCTAATCCTACCTTACGTATTATACAATGGGTCT
Source organism: Paenibacillus sp. W4I10 (assembly GCF_030816325.1). Classification (NCBI taxonomy): domain Bacteria; kingdom Bacillati; phylum Bacillota; class Bacilli; order Caryophanales; family Paenibacillaceae; genus Paenibacillus; species Paenibacillus sp. W4I10. Next base: position 5,841,886 of record NZ_JAUSXX010000001.1, on the reverse strand, counting down.
CTCGTGGCGTAAAGCAATTTTTTCTAAAAAATAGACAAGATTCTTCACGAGGTCATTCTTGGTAACAGGCCCAATGTTTTCGACTCTACACTTTAAACGCAGTAGATTTCAAAAAGTTGCGGATTACACAAAAAAAGTTTTGATTTTTTTTATGTATAGGTACAGTGCGGGTATTGAAGCCATTCAAAACCTTTTCAAACCGTTGATACAGCAATGGATCTGGAATTGTGATCTCTGGTTTGTCTGTGCTACCAACGTTTATTTATACCCGCAACTTAAACCTATGAAGCGACAAAATTCACAAAATAAAAAGCACCCCTACTGGGATGCTTTTGGTGCAATTCTGGAAATATAAGTTATTTAATCTTCATCGCGAGTTCAATAATTTGAGCACGCATATTTGGATCACTATTCAATCTCAGATACATATCGTCAATTGGTTGTCTGTTCTCACGGTACGTTTTCTCATGCTTCATCGTTGTGTGAGACCATTCAATCAACTCATTCTCAGCCAGCACCAGACTGTTATACGCATCATGGAAGCCCGTGGACTGTACAAGTCCTTCCATCACTTCCTGAGAGATCTCCTCAGTCTTACGTGTATCTTCCAACTTTTTCTCCAGAATGACTGCCTGCTTCTCAAACTGTGTCTTTGCCTTCATGTAGCCCAGCTGGGCTTTCGAATAAATCGGTTTCATTAGCTAACTTCACCCTCTAGATCATTGTGTATTTACCGTTATTGTATCTTATACTCTAGCAAATTACAAAAATAGTTATTGGTAAAAACAGTTTCCTTCTATTATAAAAGTATTCTATGTCCATTCGTTGATGATCATAAAAAGAACCTGCCCCTTTAGAGTAAGGGACAGGTCCTTCCTAAATTGCATTAATGTATCAAATGAATTAACTCAAGGTTTTAGGGAATAATCCTGTGCTCTTTTTGAGCAATTCCACAGCAATCTTCGCTGCTTCTGCGCGAGTCATGTTCCCTTTTGGATTGAATTGGTATTGTGGTTTGGTTGATCCTGCTACAGTCACAGGACTACCATCCATGATCTTAGCCTTTGTTACAGCTTGTACAGCCGGACGAGCATAATACTCAATTGAAGATGAATCCAGGAACGACTTGCCTAGGGCTGAAGACAACTTGCTATCATTGGCTGCAAGCTTCGCGTTCATCGCACGCGCAATCATAACGGCTGCATCTTCTCTGGATATTGGCAATTGCGGCTGGAAGAATCCATCGCTACGTCCCGTTATAATCCCTACACGCGCTGCTGTCTCAATGGCTTCATAACTCCAGATCTCAGCTCCAGTACCTTTTCCTACATCACTGAATGTTTGCTGCGTCGGAGTAGTAATTGGAATATCCATACCTTTAACCAACAGTGTTGCGAACTCCCCACGTGTTACTCGATCATCTGCACCAAACGAATTACTCTTCAATGGCTTCATCAGACCTTTGGCATACATGGCATTAAGGTAGTTTCTTGCCCATGGATGGTTCGTAATATCCGCGTAACTTCTGCTTTGTTTCATTACTTTATAATATCCGAACTCATCAAATGGCACTGTGATCGTATGTTTCTTCGTATCTACTTTACCACCAATCGGCACCCAGGTACCCGCCTGCGTTTTGTCCGAAAGACGGAATACGGTGATTGTTGAACCCACATCATCTACAATTGACGGATCGTAGTTCAAGATTAATGATCCACGATTGGATGGAGTAAGGATACGTTCAGCGGCAAACGTAGTGAAAATTCCGTCCATGCTGTATGGTGTGACTCCGTCTGTAGCTGACTTATAACTGCTATCATTTCGATTACCTTGTTCTCCAATACCTCCACTGATCCAATAAATATCGGAAATCAACGCAAAGTCACTTGTATCCAATGCAGATGAGAAATTACCCGAAACGGACAGTGGAATTTCAATCTTCGGCTTATATTCGCCTCCAACTTCAGTATCATAACCGTAATCATTTATCTTTTCTACAATTCCTTTTCTCGGTTCTGCAATTCCAAACAACACTTTGTTAGTTGGATAGAATTTTGTAATACCTATTGAATTTTGGGATTGCAAAACTGTTCCTTTCGGGAAAGAAAGCTGTAGATTCTTATTAAAAGCTGTATATTTGTTAGCTACTTTAGGAGCCATATACTGTGAATTCGTTGTCACTGCACTAGTGTAGTACACAGATACTGTATCACTAATTGTCCCACCAGCACGAGTGATCTCAATCTTGATTTTATTATCCTTATCAGGCTTCAATCCCACATAATCAAGCACAAAACGATTATTGTAATCCGTACGCTTCTCAGCAGGTTCCTTTCCAATCAGAACTTGAGTTGCACCCTCTGCTTCGATATCAAAACGTACATAGTTCTTGTTAACAACAATCTGATCACCCACCGTTGGCTGAGGAGCCAAAATTCGGTATGGAGCAGGCTCACGTACAACCTCAATTCGTTGTGTAGAACGAGCGCCTGTACTATTGATCAACTCAAGCGTATACACTTGTGTTCCTGGCGCATCGAACTTCAACCCACGAATCCGTCCGATGAATGAATCTTCATTACCGGCAAAGTCAGAGCCAGTGATATCTCCAACTGTTGCACCGTTATCTGTACTTTCCAAAACCTCTGTATTATTAACAGTTTTACTGAAAATCACTTTTGAACCGAAACTCAAGTTGATATTTTGCGCTCCACTCCCTCGGAACACGAGGTCGAACTCTTTCTCACTTGTTACATACTTGCCGTCTTTAAGAATAAAGTCAGGAGTCACCGCAAAAATTCTACTTAATTTCTCTTCCGTGTAGTTCGCGACTGTTTTATTATCAAATAATTCTCTACTTGTAGGGATACGTGTTGGCATAAAAGAAGCAATGGTTGAGTTGTACGAATCCACTACATTAATTTTCAGAACCGATGTTATCGTTTTAGGTCTTCCACCCGCATCGTCAACAATGGCGCGAATATCAATGGTGTTCTCTCCATAATAGATTGGACCATTTTTCTTAATTGGCAAACTAAATTTGAACTTCTGTGTTTTCGGGAATGCAATGACCGGAACCTTTGTAGATCCTGCAGGGACTACCAAATCTGTAGCATTCACTAAACTTTCTACCGTTGTTGCTATCAACTGACCATTAACAAGCATTTCTGCCTTCAAGTCATTTAGGTCTTTGAAACCTAGCAGCTCACCTTCTACGTTCAGGTATTGTTCTCCTTTGGATGAATCAAACGTATACGTTTCTCCTGTCTGGATACTTCCTACGTAGATTGAGCTAATCGTCGCATAGGTAACCTCAACTACCTTAGCCAGATCTGGTTCAGGATTATCACTGAATGAGAAACGAAGTTGCTGTTTACCACTTGCAAGGCTGGTAATCTCATATATCTGCTCGTTATCCTTTAGACCTGTTGCACCAAGATATTGTTTTAGTTCAACCGGTTTAAGTCCTGATGGTAAGTAAACACCTTTAAGTGTTGGAACTGGTACCTTGTCAAGAGAGCTTCCTGACTCTACCAGGATATATAATTTATCATCTTGCAATGTTGCGCCATTAAGTGGTCTCTTAGAGTCAACTGCTCCTCCCTTATAGTTAGGCAGGTAATATAGGTTCGTAATATCTTGTGCACCTGATGAATACACGTAACTAGCTGTATATTCCGCACTGAACGCACCTTGGGCTATTTTCACTACAAGTGTCTGATCCTTGGCAGCCTTCGTACTGTCAGTGCTACTAGGAGTTAGATCAAACTCCTCAGTGGATGTAAAGCTTACCATTCGATACTTGACAGATTTTCCATCTGGGCCTGTGATCAACTTTTCATCTTGGGCCTGTACTATAATACTGTAACTTTTACCTTGGACGGTTACAGTACCCTCATCTGCGAATTTGCCACTACCCTCCACATAAGGAACCAGGATCTGACCAGCTAATGTCCCTTTTGTTTTATCTGGGTCCGTGAAAGTTGCCAAATCCGTTTTACTCACTACAGATTTAGTCTCATTTCCAATCGTTACTTTGAGATCTACGAAAGGTTTTGTTTTATCAAAATAATAAACAACACGTTCCGTTTCAATCCCATTAGGCTGACCTTCAATGTTGAACTTCAGAATATTTTTACCGGGTAATAGCTTTATTTGAGATGCAAAGAAACTACCATCCGTTGTTACAGGGGGGTCCATTGGTTCTCCACCATTGACTGAAATGGAGACCTGAGTTGCATTCTTAACTGTACCCTGGAAATCTACACGCTCTGTATCCACAACGGTCTCGGTACCTTCATTTAGGTTATACGCTACACCGCCACCTGGGATGGTACGGTCTGTATAAAGTATGAAGTTTTCAATATATGGAGCAGGATCATACATTACATAGAATGAATCAGAACTTTCTACAGAACTATTTCCTTGTGTTCCAATAAACGTAATTCTGTTGAATCCTGAAAATAAGCCTACGTTACTAGCGGTAAAACGGTTACTGCCACTATTCGTGATAGCTGTAGTTACAGTACGTGTTTCATCCGGAACCCATGTACGCAAGTTTCCTTCTTCAACAAGCTTTAACTGCTCAACTTTCACTTTTAGACTCGAACCGTTAACCATTGAAAATGTGCCCGTAATATCAAGGGACGAAGTAGGGCTTTTATACACAAGTTCCCTTGTCAGAAAGTTGGAGTTATCCTTGCCTGGAGTAGAATCATAGACAAGCGAAAGTCTTGAGCTTTCTCGGATTGTTCTATCAGATGGCGTAAAATACGTTGAAAATGCATCTGCAGCCGAAGCAACGGACCCACCGAATAGACCTTGTGGGAACAATGAGAACACCATGGTGACCAACATGATCCAGACCAACGGCCGTTTCTTTTGTTGCATTAAATATCATCTCTCCTCTTTTTAAGTCAGTTACCTTTATATATCGGCAAAAGGTTCCAATTATTTAGTAAAAATCTCAAAATAAACAAAAAACCTTATCCACAAGGGATAAGGTTGGGTCTGGAATAATATTCAAGAATAGCTGTAACCATTACATTTATCTATTTATGATTTCGAACGAGTCTCTGGATTCAACTTGACGCGCATGCGCATCAGGAAGTTAATAACCGGTCTTCTCGTTTTGCTAACAAGTCCGATGACTTCTGCTCCCACCTGGAGGAAGAACATCATAATACAGATGACCACAAATGTTACCCAGTTGGCTTCGAACATAGCAGCGGACGATTGGATAATCGCCAGAACTCCGAAGAACGCGGCAATTCCATAGATGATCAGTACCGTCTGACGGTGACTGAATCCAAGTTCACGCAAGCAGTGATGCAGGTGACCTTTATCCGGTGCGAAAATCGGTTTCCGTTGTACCGCACGACGGATAATCGCGAAGAAGGTATCCGAGAGCGGCACACCGATAATGATCAGCGGGGTAATGAAGGACACGATAGCAATTTGTTTGAATCCGAGCATAGACAGCATCGCCAGAGAGAAACCAAGGAATAGTGATCCGGTATCCCCCATGAAGATCTTAGCCGGGTGGAAGTTGAAGAACAGGAATCCGATGATACTACCCAGCAACACAAGGCACATCAAGGCGATCATCATGTTACCCATCAGGAAGGACATCACGGCAATGGTACCAATTGCAATACCAGATACACCGGCAGCCAGACCATCCAGACCATCTATCAGATTAATCGCATTGGTTACACCAACAATCCATAAGATCGTCAGCGGAATGGATACCCAAGCTTCGAGTGAAGAATAGGAATCCTGAAAAGGAATGTTAACGAAATCTACCCGGATATTAAATCCGAATACAACGACAGAAGCAGCAACGATCTGACCAAGCAACTTCACTTTGGCCGACAGTTCAAACCGATCATCGAGTGCTCCAATCAGCACGATAATTGTTCCACCAATCAGAAACGCACTGACAAAACTCATGTCCCGAGTTGTGAACCATGCCGATACAAAAGGAAGCAATGCAGCAACTGTAATAATAAAGGCCAGAAATATCCCTAGACCACCAAGACGTGGCATGATCCGTGTGTGAACTTTACGTGCATTCGGCGTATCCATTGCGCCAATGCGGACTGCGAACTTTTTGACAAGTGGTGTCAGGGCAAGAGCCAGTCCCATTGACACGATAAATCCAATGATAAAGATCGCTACCATTTGAACATTCGACCCCCAATTATAATACCTGTACGAAATTATAAATCCCCTGATCTCTTTTTATATATAAAAAAATTATTTGTTAGTCACTTTAGATGAAAAATTTTGTTACACGATAACGGAGAGTGCAAGGAAAACCTAGAGAAGTGTAACGTTCGCATTTATCACCGGATTTCATCCTTTGAAAAAGGATAAAAGGAAATCTGGGGATAAGGGCGATCGACAGGTTGCCTTGCAATCGTAGTGCCAAGTGTAACGCTTCTGTTTTCATGGAGTGGCACACATGTAATCCGGAATGAATTATACGCTCATCACACCCGAAAAGCCATCCTCAATTTCTAGCAAAAACACGCATTTATCTCGCAATTACCTGTTTTTAACGGACTTTCGTCACGTTTTCTTTGTCACGCATCACCTTAACAGCGAATTTCGGAAGCGCAAGCATCCGGCCTGCCCGGCTTGGTTCACGCAATAAGCGATAAAACCACTCCAGTCTTAACTTTTGAAACAGCATAGGCGCACGTTTGGTTTTGCCCGAAATCACATCAAAGCTGCCACCAACGCCCATGGTTACGGGAACCTGTAATGCATCTTTGTGCTTGTGAATCCACGGTTCTTGGGTGTCGGCCCCACGTGCTACAAACAACAGATCAGGTGCCGCTTCCCGAATGGAAGCGATGACCTGTTCATCCTCAGCCGGACCAAAATAACCGTCGCGATAACCCACAATTCGAATCGCCGGATACTGCTGTTGTAACCGAACTGCCGTTTCTTGAATCACCTCAGGGGTCGAACCAAGCAGATACACGCCCCATCGATAGTTTTCTCCAACACGCAGCAATTCATGTAAAAGCTCAAATCCCGGCACTCGCTCAGCTACAGGATCTCCACAATAGTTTGCAGCCCATACAACACCTGTTCCATCAGGAACAATCAATTCCGCAGCTTGCATGACTTCCATGATTGCGGGATTTTCCAATGCAGCCATGACCATAATTGGATTGGCTGTAATGACTTGATGTGGTTGCTTGGACAGCACAGCTTCCTGGAGAACCTTTACCGTTTCTTTCATCGTCAGTTTGGAAAAAGGAATGCCGTAGATCGAAACGGTAGGTATTGATCCGGTCTGACTCATCTTTATCTCATCCTTTGCGGCCTAAATAGTTAATAATCTGCTGTGCAGGCACTCTAGCTTCCTGCTTCAGTTCGGTGATGCCTTCTTCATGTTCCTTCAACCACTGTGAACGTTGATCCAGCAATCCAACAACAGTCTTGGCGAGTTTGTCGCCATCGAGTGAGCTCGTATCCCCTGCTGGTTCACTATCCAGACGAAGCAGGAATTGATCGATTTTCGGATCATACGAAATACCCACCGGAGGCACATATTGCGAAGCTGCATAGATCAGACTGTGCAGACGCATACCGATGACGAGATCACAGTTGCTGACTTCCTCCAGCATAAGCTGAGGGTCGGTCAGGTCCTGTGTGATGCTAATCTCACTCCCTTTGCTGGTCACATCACCGAGCATTTCCATAAGGAATCGTGATGCCTGTTCATCAACCGGCAAATGAAATGGCAGAAAACGCAAGTGCACCGCTCTTTTGGAGCACAGCTTTTTCAATCCTGCTGCAATAGCCGTAAGTTCCTTCCGGTCTGACTCCCAAAAACGTACCGATACGCCGATCACAGGAAGCTTGGTATGTCCTCCAGTTGAAGGTTCCACTCGATTAGCTTGAGTAGCAGCATTTGCTGAGACAGCCCCCGCCCCACTCTTAACTTTTGTTTCAGGTAATGGCAAGCCCATTACTGGGTCGGGTACAACATGGATCTGATTCCACTGCAGCCCGAGCCCACGCAGATAGTCCGCAGATTGTTCATCCCTAACGGACACATAGGTGCAAGCTTTAAAGACTGATTTGATCATCGGATTGAAAATTTTACGATTCACAGGACCAATCCCCTGTGCATAGATAAACGTTGGTTTTTTCAGCCACTGGGCCAGCTTGATTACACCTAGATAATAAGGAATGGATTTCAGTCCAGTTGCATCCTGCAATAGACTTCCTCCACCACTGATTAACCCGTCGCTCTCCTTGAGTGCTTCACGGACTTCCTTCAATTTCATACGATGCACGGAGCGCACACCGTACATGGCGGTTGTCGACTCGGGATCACCCGAGAGAACAATAGGTTCAATGGTTATGTTCGACCTTTGGCTTTCCTCTTCCAGCGCTGTCAAAATCGACTTCAGCACCGCTTCGTCTCCGCTGTTGCGGAATCCGTAATACCCCGAGATGACTAACTTTTGAGAAGTGGTGACCATTTTTTCCAACATCCTTCCGCTACTTGCCACACACCCACAGCAATGATACCGAAGATTAAGCCAAGTCCCAATCCCATCACTCCACGAATTAGTGACAATACAGCCGGCGTATGGATATGCGCAAACGTATCCACCATGGACAACTGTCCAATCGCTGCAATAATGAGTACAAAGATGACTTTACGATATTTTAAAGCGGCGAACACGCCAACGATAAACAGCGGGTGTCCCAGCATAAATTCTTTGAATCTCGGCCGCACACCGAACGTATCTTCCAACGTGGTACGAAGGAACATCTCGAATGGTGTTACTGAACCCGAGTTGCCTGTACGGCTCAAGTAATAGTACCCAACAACGGCAGCAACAAGCGCCAAAACAACCATTAACACATTAATTGGCATACGAAGCATTTCTTTAATTTTCTTAATAGAGAACGAACCCGAGCCACGATAAAACACAATATATATCGCTACCAGTGCCATAGGTGCAAAGTGCAACAGACTCACGCCGCGGAACTGGTTAATCACCAGACTGTACGTAATACTGTTAAGCAATGCGATGACAAAAGGTACCGCCAGGAATGACAGAATCGAAGTTCTTACATATAACACTAACGTTTGCTTCAAACGGCGACCCGCTGATGCGTCTGGTTGACGCTGTTGCTGATAGTTCACTGTACGAACAGCCAGCACCATCGCTATGGTCGGCGCAGCTATCGCCACAAGCAAGGCAATTCCTTGCTCCAGCAGTGTTGGTTTCAAAAGGAACAATCCGGCACTGCCCACCAGAGCAACTACAAATGTGATCAATGTCAGTAGTGGGATAAAATAAGAAACCATAAGTGCAATCATGGCAATTGCACCAACGAGAGCAACCAGCTTGGCATAACGCTGAATCGAAGAATCCTTAACTGTGAATGCTTCAGCTTGTCCAAGTTCAAATCCATGCTTCGCCATGCGTTCTACCGCATGACCCGGTTCACCCAGGCTGTTGATCAGATTCTCAATTGGATCTGTAATCATGGCCTTGGCTGTATTCCGGCTTGGCGATGCATTCATATAGAGCATACGAATGTTGCGATCCTTGGTTGCCAGAACAAAACGGTCAGCAATGACATCGACGTCCAAGTTGGCATCACCGTCACTAAGCGAGTACAGACGCGTAACGTTGTAATCCGTTTTATACGCAAGAGTCTGGAATCCAGACTGTGGTTTCTTCAAATTCTCGATGGCTGCAAGACCAATATTGTGCTTGTTCAGCAACTGTGCGAACTGGTCGAGACTTTTCATCTCTTCATTATCATTGTACCCTTTCACAGCATCACCATCAAACAAGATACGCTTCACGCCATTCTCTTCGAAGAAAGTAAGCAAGCGCTCCATCGATTCCTGGCTGTAAGGCACACTGTCTGAAATCCGTGGCAAAATGTAGAAACCTTTATCACGCAGCATCTTCACGGCTACCGGATCAGGCTGCAATGGTTGCATGTTGGCATTCTCCGGAGGAGTCTGCAATATTAAGCCGCTACGACCTTCATATTCCCATGGAACCACTGGGATCTGCCGATCAGCGAACGTTTGTTCAATAATAGGGGTGTACGTCTGTGCGTTTTCCTCCGATGTAAATAACACATACGTGTAATTTGCATTAGAAGGAATCACATCTTTAGTCAGGTTTGCGAGATCCTGGCCGTTATACACCATTAGTCGGCGTGTCTTTCTCAACTCGTCCAATGTACTTTCGAACACAGCCATAGTCGTTACGCCTGCGTCTTTCAGACGAGTCAATTGTTCATTCATGAAATCTTGCGGATGTGCCTGATAAGCGGAAATATCCAGCAGACCCCGATAGTTGAAGACAAGCTCCACCTTTTTGGCAGAAGATTCTGTCTGCACCCGATCACTGATTACAGGGATGGACGCAACCAGACCGATAATAACGACGAGCCACAACCACTTCCGAGAAGCGTTATTCCAATAAAGCCATTTTTGACGCACTACATGTACCTCCTCAAGTGTTGGAACCAAATGCACGTTCAGCTCAAGTAATTCGTTCATTTAACATTCATACAATAGGTTACAAACAGCTTGTGTCAACAAGCCTTCTTATATGCTAGATCCATCTATACTATTATTTCAAAGAAAAACCCCTCCGCCAACCAACCTTACGGTGCGGAGAGGCCTTCTCATGTTCTTGCTCATTGTTGCATTCGTATTATTGTGCATCTACACGCGACATTACGTTGGTCACCAGACGCTTGATCCGGCTTTCTGCATCTTCCAAACTCTCTCCACGAACGGCGAAGTATACTTTGATCTTCGGTTCTGTTCCTGAAGGACGCAAGCAGAACCATGAACCGTCTGCCAAAATAAACTTCAGTACGTTCTCCTTCGGAAGACCGTCCAGACCAAGGGAGTAGTCCAGTACATCTTGTACAGCAATTCCCGCTACTTCTTGTGGCGGATTGGAACGCCAGTCCGTCATTTTGGCTTGAATCTGAGCTACGCCGTCTTTGCCTTTCAGCGTACGGGACTCCAGCTTCTCCAAGAAGTATCCGAATTGGTTGTACAGCTCTTGCAAGACATCATACAGCGTTTTGCCTTGACTCTTATAATACGCAGCTGCTTCAGCAATCAGCATCGAGGCAAGGACAGCATCCTTGTCACGGGCATAGTTACCCGAAAGGTAGCCATAACTCTCTTCATATCCGAACAAGAATGTATGACTGCCTGTTGTTTCGAACTGATTCATTTTTTCACCGATATATTTGAAGCCCGTCAGTGTGTTCATCACTTCTGCACCGTAATGTTCAGCAATGACAGCACCCATCTCACTTGTTACGATCGTTTTGACAACTGCACCGTTACTTGGCAATGTTCCTGTCTCTTGGAGGCGACTGAGCAGGTAATGTACCATAATGGCACCAGACTGGTTTCCAGACAAGACGAAATATTTGCCATCGTTGTCTTTCACGACAGCACCCATACGGTCTGCATCTGGATCTGTTCCAATCAGAATGTCGGCGCCCACGGATTCCCCCAACTTCATTGCAAGCGTAAACGCTTCGCGTTCTTCCGGGTTAGGGGATTTCACGGTAGAGAACTCAGCATCCGGCTGTTCTTGTTCAGCCACAATGTGCACTTGCTCGAATCCGATCTGCTCCAGTACGCGACGTACAGGGATGTTGCCTGTTCCGTGCAGCGGTGTGTAAACGATTTTGAAATCACGACCTATGCCAGATTGGATCAGTTCGCGGCTCAGACTGCGGCTTGCTACGGTATCCACAAACGCTTGATCTTGGTCTTCATCCAACCAGATCAGGAGCCCCTGCGCTTCTGCTTCTTCTTGCGTCAGCTTCTTCACGTCAGCAAGGGAAGGTACTTCCTGGATGTACTGAATGACTTTTTCCGCTTCAGCCGGTACCAATTGACCGCCCTCATGATTGTAGACTTTGTATCCGTTGTATTCCGGTGGGTTATGACTCGCTGTTACAACGATTCCGCCAGTTGCCTTCTGATGACGCACCGCGAATGACAACTCAGGAGTTGAACGCAGGGATGGGAACAGCTTGGCTACAATGCCGTTTCCAGCCAGTACAAGCGCAGCATCCAGTGTGAATTCAGGTGAGAAATGACGGGAATCATGAGCAATGACAACAGAAGGTTTGCCTTCTTGATCCCCATGTTGCTCAAGCAAATAACGCGCAAATCCTTGCGTTGCCCGACCTACGGTGTAACGGTTCATCCGGTTGCTTCCCGCACCAATGACCCCGCGCAATCCCCCTGTACCGAACTCCAGGTTTCTGTATAAACGTTCCTCCAGCTCTTTCGGCTGATCCTGCAAGTCACGAAGCTCCTGTTTCGTTACTTCATCAATCGAAGCATCCTCCAACCATTGCTGCAACGTCTCTGCTGCTGCTGTGCTTAACTGTTCCATTCCGATAAACCCCTTCCGTCTATATAAATTCAGGTGTGCTGAGTTACTTCAGCATCTTGCATCATTCGGTCCGTCTACTTCCCTGCATGATGTAGATGCTCACGTAAGTAATCAGCTTGGGTCAGACAGTGCAAACATAATCTCGCCTTCAGCGACCACTTTGTCGTTCACTCGGGCAGTTGCTTTACCTTTACCAATAGAACCCTTCAGACGTGTAATCTCCACTTCCAGAATCAACGTATCTCCGGGCACAACTTGTCCACGGAATCGGAAGTTGTCCAGTCCCGCCAAAAAGCCGATCTTGCCTTTATTCGCTTCCAGGTTCAACATTGCCGCTGCACCAACCTGTGCCAATGCTTCGGTGATCAAAACACCCGGCATTACCGGATACTCAGGGAAATGACCGATAAAGAATGGTTCATTAATCGTTACATTTTTCAAACCAACAGCACGTTTGCCATCTTCCATCTCCAAAATTCTGTCCACCAACAGGAACGGCGGACGATGCGGGATAATTTCTTGAATCTGTTTGATATCGAGCACAGTGTAATCTCCTCTCAGGATGTTTATATGAGCGTTCTTCATCATGGGTTTTTCATGTGCGCATAGGTGACCGTTACGGTTACGGATCGTTCTTTCGATCGCTGTTGTTTCCTAATGTTTCTGAATTATTTTCAGATGGATAACATTAGGAAACAGCTTATGCTTTCGAAGCAGCTTTCTTTACAGAAAGCTTTTTAGGCGAGCGCTTCGCTTCTTTCGAACGATTCCGTTCCCTCCACTTACTTCGTGCTGCAAGGTCAACCCTCACATGACAAAGTCGAAGCTCATATAAATGGGTTTTAATTTTAAATTTTGTATGGAAAGCATATTTTCGGTTAACACTAGTTATATCCTTCATGACTGCAGTAGTGAAGGTTAAGATAAGGGGTCTCTCTTCGCGATGACGAATGTCTTTCGCAGGGGAGGCCTCTTTTGTGACGTCAAACGTCATCCATCATTATACTGTTTTCAACGTCAAAAAGAAAACTCCTGCCTGCGCAGGAGTTTTCGCTTAACTCGTTACATTATGGAGCGAACACCAGATTATATACATGTTCCCATGTACTCCATTGCCATACGGAACCGATATCCTGTTTGCCCAGTACCACATATCCAGCTACCATTCCGCCAGCAAGGGCAAGAACAAGCAGGACCGGAACCAGGAACCATCTTGCGATGCGCCATCCACTCTTCTTCTTCTTGACTTCCTTTTTCTCTGGCTTACTGTTCTGCTGCTGTGTTTCTGTCATCACATTCACCTTTTACGCTCTCATATTGTTGGCAAGACCCAACATGGAATCACTTGAAGTTAGCGCCTTCGCCGCCAGCTGATATGTCCGCTGTCCTTGCATAAGCAAAGACATCTCCTGTGCCATATCCACATTGGATTGCTCCAGATATCCTGGACGGATCAAGGCAGCTGCTTGACGTGTAGCTGCATTCGCGCCAAATACATCATCCTCGGTTAATCCCGCATCCAAGCCAAAGAGGTTATCCGCATATTGTACCAGACCTTCAGGGCGTTCAATGTCTACCACTTGCAGTTGTGCCCCAATGGTTGCGTTCGCCTCATTACCGCGTCGGATTAACAGGTTGCCATTTTCATCAAAAGCAACTTTGCTATTGTTCGGTGCCGTAATACGGTTTCCTAGACGATCCAGGGCAAAGTGACCTTCGCCGTTAACCATGACCATCATATCTGGTGAATTCGGAGTAGGCTTCGGTCTTGTATCGGGCACAAAATGAAATGCACCCTGACGTGTCCACATTTTTTCCCCATTCGCTTCAACCGCAAACATGGCATTTCCCTCAATGGCCAAATCGGTCGGAAGGCCAGTCTCGTTCAAGGTGCCTTGAGACATATCCTTCGTCACATCCGCCAAACGAGCACCAAACCCAAGATTATACCCCATTGGTGTGGAACGTCCGTCGAGTTTGTACTTGTCGTGTTGTTGTTGCACCCGTGTGAGCACATCCTCGAAAGCCGCTTGCTTACTCTTATAGCCTGCCGTATTCACGTTGGCAATATTATCGGCAATGACATCCAGACGTTGCTGTATGGCAGTCATGGAAACTTTGGCACTAATCATGGAATTATTCATCAGTGGTTTACCCTCCCGCTGCGCGGTTATATTTAAACGTCGGCGTTATACACGCCCGACTTCATTGACGGCTTTATCCAGACTGCGGTCGTAGAATTGTACGATCTTCTGGTTTGCTTCATACGCACGGAATGCTGCGTTCATATCAACCGTTGCCTGTGAGGCATCGACATTCGAGCCTTCCAGGTAACCCTGACGGATCTGCACATTATCACCGGCAGCCATCATCCGTGACGTTGCCCCGTTTGCATCGCTGAGACTGAAATTGCCATTACCTTGACGAACCAGTTGATTCGGCTGGTCAATGACACTAATGCCGAGAGTAACCCCTGTTGGTGCACCCGTTGCTGCATCCACGAGACGACCTTGCTCATCCACTTTAAATTGCTCTACGGAACCTGTCAACACTATAGGTTGTCCATTATTATCCAACACTTGTGAACCTGTTGAACTCAGCAATTGTCCGGTTCCTGTAATCTCGAAGTGACCATCGCGTGTATATCCGGTGTTACCTTCTGCATCCTGAACTGTAAAATACGCCTGAGGCTGGTAAGTCACCGTGCCGTCGGCCCGTACAAATTTGCCTGATGCGTCAAACGGGACAGGTTGTCCAGTCTGTGGATCATTGACCGTCATATTGGATGAAATGGAAAAATCATTTTTCTGCCCAGTCTCCATAATGGTCCCCTGCAAATTCATGGACAAACTCTCTTCCGCGAACACCCCCGTGTTCAGCTTGCCCAGCCGCTTTGTCGGGAGATTTGCATCTCCGCCTACCAAGGTAATGAGCATTTCCGGGAAGGAACGGCTTACGCTGTTGACCTGTTTGTATCCCGTGGTGTTCATATTTACGATATTCTGTGTTGCTGTGTCATGGCGGCGTTGTTGCGTAATCATTCCCGCAGTAGCGGTGTACAGACCTCTTAACATGTATTAACCCCTCTCCTCAAGCGCTTGCACTGCATCGCAGGTTGGCTGCTTGTCCGTTCTGCTTTCCGAGCATGGCGAACCTTTGCTTTTTATATCGGCAGATTAGAACTTTTTCTTAACCACCTGATCCAAATTATTAAGCATAATACCTGTCCCCTTCACGACACAGTGCATTGGATCTTCCGCAACCCATACCGGTACATGCAATTCATTGGACAAAAGCTCGTCCAGTCCGTTCAGCAATGCACCTCCGCCAGTCAATACAACACCACGGTCGATAATGTCCGCTGACAATTCAGGCGGTGTACGTTCCAATACTGACTTCGCTGCTACGATGATAGATTGCACAGAATCCCAGAGTGCTTCCTGTACTTCTTTTCCCGATACCGTTACGGTAACTGGCAGACCGGATACCATATCGCGTCCGCGAATATCCATCTCCGTTTGGCCTCCATCCGGATGCACGGAACCAATCGCAATTTTGAGATCTTCAGCGGTCCGTTCTCCGATCATGAGCTTGTACTTGGCTTTGATAAACTTGATAATGGCTTCGTCGAACTTGTCCCCTGCGACTTTAATAGAAGAGGCGGTGACCACGTCGCCCATAGACAGGACTGCAACGTCAGTCGTACCGCCGCCGATATCCACGACCATATTGCCGCTCGGCTGAAAAATATCCATTCCCGCACCGATCGCTGCCGCTTTCGGCTCTTCTTCCAGAAACACTTCTTTGGCACCGCTGCGTTCTGCCGCCTCACGGATGGCCTTCTGCTCCACGGAAGTTATGTTCGTTGGTGCACAAATCAAAATTCGAGGGTGGCTGTACCAGCTTCTTGCACCCACACGATTAATGAAATGTCTGAGCATCGCTTCTGTAATCTCGAAGTCCGCAATAACGCCGTCACGCAGCGGTCTAATGGCAACAATGTTACCTGGAGTACGCCCCACCATACGACGCGCTTCTTCCCCAACAGCAAGGACACGCTTCGTATCTCTTTCAATGGTCACGACGGAAGGTTCATCGAGGACAACCCCACTTCCTTTCACGTGAATAAGCACGTTGGCCGTGCCAAGATCAATACCGATATCCTTGCTAAACATAAAAGAGCCCCCAAAGTGATATTATTTGGTCAGCGTATCCTGTGAAAAAGAGTCCCTTATCACGTCACCGCTCGTTCGACAAAGTGCAACATATATATGTAAAAATCGGGCTGATAAGATGTCATAATTCGATCCTGTACCAGCTTTTAACATATCATACTTCAGGGGAGGGATTCAATGCATGTGTGAGCTTTTTGGCCTACGTCTTTGTGAAGATGCTTACGATTTGGCGGAAGCCAACACCTCACGTTTCTTGCCACTCGTTTTTTTGTATTTAATTTTGGTCGCTTCACCGCCCCGCAAATGGCGGATGGACTTGTGATACTCCAAAATGTGTTTCACCTGGTCAGCAAGATCAGGGTTGATTTCCGGCAGACGCTCCGTCAGATCCTTATGCACAGTACTCTTTGACACGCCGAATTCTTTGGCTATGGTACGGACCGTATTCCTCGTCTCAACAATGCAGCGACCAATTTTGATGGTCCGTTCCTTGATGTAATCGTGCACGCTCCCGCCTCCCTACTGTGTGGATAGTTTGGTACATTATATGAGGAGCATGCCTATATATTCGCGGTTTAGAGGTCTGACAAGCTTCGAAGGTCCCATTATTTTCTGAAAAGCACAAAAAGAGCAGAGGTTCAACCCTCTGCCCATCATGTTGCTGCGGTAAAATTCATTTATTTTTCCGGAAGATATCCTTGCGGGTTAACCGGCTGTCCGTCTTCGTACACTTCAAAGTGAAGGTGATTGCCAAGCGTTTTGCCCAATTCATTGACGCCAGCGGATGCAATCGCATCTCCCTGTTTTACTTCGTCGTCCTGTTTCACTTTGACGTCTGCCAAGCTTTGGTATACCGTCTTCAGGTTATCGCTGTGTGTGATTTCCACAACCTGACCTGTGAGCGGATTTTGCTCAACCCGGGTAACTTTACCGGCAAGCGCTGCTTTGACTTCAAACGTTTTATTATCCCCACGTGCCAGATCCACACCCGTGTTCGGGATGAATGTATCATTGTACTGCACCATTGCCGCTTCATGTTCCTCGGTTGAAGCTTCGCTATCATAGAAAGGTTTTACTACCGAAATTTCGGACGGTACCGCTACCGGCCATACAAAATTCTCCGACTTTGCAACAACTTCCACACTTTCTTCTTCTCCGCCTACCGCTGTTCCTTCTGTACCCGCCGATGCGCCTGTTTCTACTACCCCGCTAGCAGGGTCCGAGTTCAGCGTTTTGTCGCCTGTGCCCTGATAGACCCACACTAAGGTTAGTATAATGCCTGCTGCTGCGATGTAGGCTGCCGGGAAGACCCAGCGTTTGGACATTGCTCTTTTCCATGAAGAGGGCTGACTAGCCGGTACTCCTTGAGTTGTTTTAGGAGTTTCTTCTTGGATTGTTTTTTTGTTTTGTTCATTCATGTTAATCACCTCAGTAACAAGTGTTACCGGGTGCAACTCTTTTATACACGCGCGACTCTAATTATTTTCAAGGAGGTTTCAGAGAGTGCTATATATGTTGGGGATGAGTGTTGGTACGTGCGCCGCTTCGGGGCCAGAAAACCTTTCGACCGCTGGTTACTACCAGATTTCTTCTATCACCTTCTTCAAAGGTGAAATCCGGTAGTAAAGGCGGACGCTTTGCTTTTACAGGTCTTTTCTGTCCCCTGCGCTCTGCATACGCTAGCACTCTCCGCATATATAGCCGAGTCTCGAAAGCTCCGGAATGGGTGGTTGGTAGAGAAACCGAAAATGATATAGGATGTGACTGAGAAACCACGCGTCTGAGATTCGTTAGCGTATCCGTTCGAATTTATTTGCCATTCCTGTTCATCTCGCCTACTTCGATGCAAGCATCTTGGATGCCTGTCCGAATGAAATGCCGGTATAGTAGTGTTTGAGAATCTGGGTGGCCGTGTGTCCCTCCTGCGCCATGCCGTTTGCTCCCCATTGGCTCATGCCAACCCCATGCCCGTACCCGTACGTTGTAATCTGGACCTCGTCACCTGTGGTCTTCCAACTGAATTGGCTGGATCTTAATCCAAGCAGCTTGCGAACTTCAGGACCATTGAATGTTTCACCTGCGATCTGCATTTCCTTAATTCGATGCCCTTTGGTTGTAGACAATACTTCCATCCACGATCCATCCTTCTGAGCAGTAACCGTAATGGCATCCAGATTCAATTTCTGCAGAATCTCGCTACGTTTCATCGTAACGGTCTGTTTGAAGCCCGGAGCCAGACTTTTATCCCATGGACTGTCCACACTTTGCAGATACGGCACAGCGTTCCCCCATACATCCTCGGCATTCTCGGTATACCCATTACTTGTGGAAAAAAAGGATGCGGTGATTGCTTTACCCTGATATGTCATCACCGTATCTCGACTTTCGCGGACAGCCTGTTGCAGCTTCTCCCATTCCTTCGCCTTCCCTAGACGCGTCCAATCCGCCTTCACCTGGTCTGGCGGAATAAACACCTGATGGCTGACCGTATCCGTCACATCCGCCGCACCTGATGGAACACCGCTTGTATCACTCGCAGCTAACCTACGCACGATAAATGTACGAGCTGCTATTGCCTGCGCCTTTAACGCCTCCAGTCTGAATTCCGCCGGCATCTCTGCTGCCACTACCCCTGTAACATAGTCTTCCAATGGCAGATTCATCGTTGTCCCTGTTGCAGACAGGTATACGCGTACTTTGGGTTCAGGGTAGGTAACAGGGACTGCTGGCGTAGGAGCTGGGGTTCGTGTAATGTTGGCATCTGCTCGAACAGGGGTTGACTTAACCGATTCGCTCTCCCGCGGCCATACCAGAATTACCGGAATCAGCAACGCCATTGCCAATAAGGTAGATACAGCGGCAGCAGGTTGCCATCGTGTCGAGTTGCGTCCCCATCGGGGCTTTCGTCCAAATGTCCGCATTCGGCGACGCTTCACTCGGCGGAACTGGTCCAGCTCAATAACAGGTATATGAATATGCTCGGTTGTCTTCCGGTTCAGTTCATCTGTCGACACCCGTCCTGGATTGGATAATCTTGCAGGCTGTGATGGAACAGTCCTCAGGTTCGATGGGGCAGGCTTGTCTTTTTCCACTCCAGAAACGGTATTTCCCTCCGGCTCTTGCATACCTGGACGAGGGACAAGGGGTACCTTTACCTGTACACGAGCTTCTTTCATTCGAATATAACCCTCCGTTATCTATGGCCGGTCATGTGCCGGTCGTGTTGTTCAA
Organism: Paenibacillus sp. W4I10; assembly: GCF_030816325.1. Taxonomy (NCBI): domain Bacteria; kingdom Bacillati; phylum Bacillota; class Bacilli; order Caryophanales; family Paenibacillaceae; genus Paenibacillus; species Paenibacillus sp. W4I10. Next base: position 5,822,037 of record NZ_JAUSXX010000001.1, on the reverse strand, counting down.
ATCCATAGTTTAGGTTATGAGCTGGCTTGATCTGATAGAACCTGATTTAAGAGAAACGAGACCCTTTTTGTTCTGTTCAATTTCCTATTTTCTTTTGCTATGTACATCTTAGAAACGTTGATCTGTCGCTGAATACCGGTGTTTAGCTGGACCCGACACCCTATATAAAGTACGCTCTTTCATCTGGTTCAAGATGGATACAGAATACGATGTTATGCTATACAAGTTAGGACCAGCTATTAATAGAATCAGGTATCAAATATCTCGTTGTCTTCTTAAAAGTAAACACAAAAAAAGCCAAGCCAGATGGCTTAGCTTTATCATTTTTTACAATATACGTTCCATCGCATTCATAATCCACACAACCGTGTGACTCATAATAGGGGGACCATATTTTTTCTATTCAATCCAGTGTTAAGCCAAAGTTGGTTGTACCTTAAACATCGGTACTTCTTTCTCCACTTTTTCACTAGGTGCTTTGGTTGCTTCCAGCTTAGGCTCATCAACCGAGATCCGATAGATGTCAGCGCCAAGTCCGTTAAGCTTCTCAGCGAGATGTACATAGCCACGGTCGATGTGATGAACACCTCCCACTTCCGTTGTACCTTCAGCAACAAGACCTGCAATAATGAGTGCGGCACCCGCACGCAAATCGGTAGCCGTTACTTTGGCACCCTTCAGTTTGGCATTACCTGTGATGATGGACGAACGTCCTTCAACTTTGATCTCCGCATTCATCAATTGGAACTCATCCACATGCATGAATCGGTTTTCAAAAACAGTCTCTGTCACGACACTTGTTCCTTCAGATGCGAGCAAGAGTGCCATCATCTGGGATTGCATATCTGTCGGGAATCCTGGGTATGGTAATGTTTTCACATCCACAGCCTTAAGAGGACGATCTGCGATTACACGCACGCCATTCTCATCCGGTTGGATTGTAACACCCATCTCTTCAAGCTTCGCAATAACGGAGCCTAAATGATCAGAGATTGCACCTTCAATGTACACGTCACCACCAGAAATTGCAGCAGCAGCCATATACGTACCAGCTTCTACCCGATCCGGAATAACGGTGTGTGTAACACCTGTCAGTTTCTCCACACCTTCAATGCGGATCACTCCAGTACCAGCACCACGTACGATGGCACCCATTCCATTCAGGAAGTTGGCAAGATCCACAATCTCAGGTTCTTTCGCCGCGTTCTCCAGAACAGTTACACCTTCGGCTAATGTTGCAGCCATCATAATATTTTGAGTGGCACCTACGGAAGCCACATCCAGATAAATTTTCGCGCCACGCAACCGTCCTTGGCTACGAGCTTCGATATAACCTTGGCCCAAGCTGATCTCTGCGCCCATGGCTTCAAAACCTTTCAAATGCTGATCAATAGGCCGTGTACCGATGGCACATCCACCAGGAAGTGAGATTCTTGTATGACCCATTCGAGTCAACAAAGGCCCCATGACCAGGAAAGACGCCCGCATTTTACTTACCCATTCATACGGGGCTTCACAGGAAGTAAGTTTCTCCGCATTTACGGTAATCACTTCGTCCCGGTATGTAACTCCCGCTCCCAGCGATTCCAACACCTTGTTAATCGTCATCACATCGTCTAGAGGAGGCGCGTCAATAATAACGCTTTGTCCTTCTTCCCCTAAGAGAGAGGCAGCGATGATCGGAAGAACAGAATTTTTAGCGCCGCTAACTTTGACACTTCCGGTCAACCTTTTGCCACCGCGGACGATAAATTTGCTCATCATGGTTCCCTCCGCGCTTTTATTCCCTTTTCTTCATTCCGGAATACGTAAGCCCCACTATGCTAGAAAGGACTGTTGCTGTGTGTGGAATTTCGACATATTCTGGCATGTTGCCACAGATGTCTGTTCAGAAAAGAATTGGTTTTTATAATCCATATCAATGATACCATGTGCCGTGCATCTTGCTATTCAGCATGTAAAATGATTGTCTTACAAGCCAGCAGAGCATCAGAACAGACAGAGTGGGATGGTTATTAGCCGGCATGAACCGGATATCCCGTTTATAACTACAAAATAAGTGAACAATTGTGAATTCCCTAACTTCCATCATAACATTGTTGAATTGTACGATACAAGCATTTTTACATAAAACATCTCAAATTCATCCAATTTTACGTCACATTTTTTTCTTAATTTCTTTACCGACAACTCATACTCTAATTGTTAACACAATTAATCGATGTTATTCGACAATGAGCAGCTTGAAGAACCTAACAGATGATTAACCAACCATCTCAACATTAAAACAAATTACGCAACATTTGAGTCCAGGACAAGTAGTCAATGACAAAGCCAGCAACGGCATGCCCCAAAATGATGGCGAGCAACAAATGCAACAGTCTTCCCTGAGCACCTCGTGGTTGCCTGATGATTAAATCCAGTTTGAGATTTGTCAAAGCCCACCAAGACAACGCTATACATAACAGGGAGACGATGATTGAGACCAAGCCGTTGGTGCTTAACGCCTGGTTCACCTGATTCGTCAGATCAGTATCCATATATTCTTTACCTCCACATTTGTTGCAGCGATCAGCATATCATATGCCCGGCACCCATAACTTGTTAGTATACTGGAATGTCCTAAGCACAACATACTGAGCGTACTGTCAGATTTACTCCTGCTAGGCAGGAATCTCCTGATGCCCAATCACCGAGCAGCAACAATGCGGCTGTGACTATGGAATCTACTACGCAGCTTCCTGCTTCTGCTGACTCTATGGAATATAGGCTCTTTCATCATACATTGTCAATTACATTGATTTCCACTTCTCAAATATTTTAATTTTAAAATGCCGGGATTTTGTGACTAAAACGACATAAAAGAGCGCTATTTCGATATCGATTCTGTCATTTCCTCGGAAATAATTTAAATTTATTCATGAAAAAAAAATGGTTCTCTTAGTGGTAAATGCGCCCACTACTTTAGTCCTACATTCTATTCAAACCCTCATAATCGGTGAATATTTTGCTTAAAATACTTCTGTTTACTGGAGGGATTTGATGGAATGTGGTCAGCCATTTTGATATGTTCGATAAAACAATTCTATCAAACAAACTCAAAAAAGCCCGGCAGACTAAGCCGCCGGGCTTCCAAGAATCGTTTATTTGCCGAACACATTAATCCGGTTAACCGCTTTTTGCAGCGCAATCTCTGCACGACGGTGATCAAAGTGGTCCTGATTGCTTTGGCTTGCAAGCCGACGTTCTGCCCGCTCTTTCGCCGCACGCGCACGATCCACATCAATGTTTTCCGGGAATTCAGCACTCTCTGCGAGTACAACAACCTTATCTTTACGTACTTCAATAAACCCGCCACCGATAGCAACTCGTTTATTTTCTTTTCCGTTATGGATATAGATCGGTGCAATCTGCAAAGGTGTAACCATAGGAATATGACCTGGCAGAATGCCCAGTTCCCCTTCAATACCACGAGCCGTAATGCTATTCACCTGTTCTGAATAGACCAAACGCTCAGGTGTTACGATTTCCAACAAAAAGGTGCTCAATTCCATCCCTCCTGAAATATCCGAAGGATAGCCCGCTTCATAAGGACAATCCTGGATTCAGACTAAACCAGTGTTTTGGCTTTCTCCACTGCCTCTTCAATTGTACCAACAAAGAGGAAAGCTGCTTCCGGAAGATCATCATACTTACCTTCGAGAATCTCTTTAAAGCTGCGCACCGTTTCTTTAACTGGAACGTATTTACCCGGAATACCGTTAAATGCTTCAGCAACGTGGAAAGGCTGGGACAAGAAACGTTGGATTTTACGAGCACGGTATACAAGCGCTCTGTCTTCTTCACTCAACTCGTCCATACCCAGGATTGCAATGATATCTTGCAATTCATTGTAACGTGCCAAGATACGTTTAACGCCTTGAGCTACGCTATAGTGTTCTTCACCTACAACTTCAGGGGACAAGATCCGGGAGCTGGAAGCCAGTGGATCTACCGCAGGGTAGATACCCATCTCGGAAATTTTACGCTCCAAGTTCGTCGTTGCATCCAAGTGAGCAAACGTCGTTGCAGGAGCCGGGTCAGTGTAGTCATCCGCAGGCACGTAGATGGCCTGGATGGATGTTACAGAACCTTTTTTCGTTGATGTGATACGTTCTTGCAGTTGACCCATTTCTGTTGCCAGTGTAGGTTGGTAACCTACCGCAGAAGGCATACGTCCAAGCAAGGCAGATACTTCTGAACCCGCTTGGGTGAAACGGAAGATATTATCGATAAAGAGCAACACGTCACGGCCTTCTTCATCACGGAAGTATTCCGCCATCGTCAGACCTGTGAGGGCTACACGAAGACGTGCGCCTGGAGGCTCGTTCATTTGTCCGAAGACCATTGCTGTTTTGTTGATAACGCCGGAATCACTCATCTCGTGATACAAGTCATTACCTTCACGTGTACGCTCACCAACACCCGCAAATACGGAGATACCACCGTGCTCTTGTGCGATGTTGTTGATCAATTCCTGAATGGTTACCGTCTTACCTACACCGGCACCACCGAAGAGACCGATTTTACCACCTTTAGCGTAAGGAGCGAGCAAGTCGATAACTTTGATTCCTGTCTCCAGCATCTCTGCTTGGGTAGTCAGTTCATCAAATGCAGGTGCTGAACGGTGAATCGGGTTCTTGTGCTCAGCAGCCACGGCACCGCCAGTATCAATTGCTTCGCCGAGTACGTTAAATACACGACCCAGTGTTGCTTCTCCGACGGGTACAGAGATTGGTGCTCCTGTATCTAAAGCTTCCATACCACGAACAAGTCCATCCGTGGAGGACATCGCAATACAACGTACTCGGTTGTCACCCAGATGTTTCGAAGCTTCGAGTGTAAGGTTTACACTTACGCCGCTCTCACTTACTGTAGTGATCGTAATGGCATTGAGGATTTCCGGCAGACCGCCGCGATCAAACTCGACGTCAACAACCGGACCCATGATGCTCACAACGCGTCCTTTGTTCATCTTAACGTTCCCCTCCTACAAGCCTGCTACTTTTGCAAAAATAATGAACCGTTCGTTTATCTTTGCTCTGCAAGCCTTCATTAATAAAAAAACGGTTAGCCTTGTGCTGCGTTGGCACCTGCCACAATTTCCGTAATCTCCTGCGTAATCGCCGCTTGACGGGCACGGTTGTATGTCAATGACAAGTCGTTAATGAGTTTGGATGCATTTTTGGTTGCATTACCCATTGCCGTCATTTTCGCACCGAGCTCACTTGCCTTACCGTTCAGAAGTGCACCATAGATCAGCGTTTCCGCGTAACGCGGAAGCAGAACCTCCAGTACAGCCTCAGCAGACGGCTCGTATTCGTAGCTTGCCGTTGGTCCTTCCGCAGCAGTTACCTCAGGTGTTTCCATCGGAAGAAGTTTTTCTACCGTAGGAATCTGGGTCAACGCATTCACAAAGCGGTTATAACAAATGTACAATTCATCAAATTCAGCCAGTTCAAACCCATGAACAGCTTCGTGTGCGATGGATTTGATATCTGCAAATGAAGGCGAATCCGACAGATCCGTTGTTGTGGATGCCATCGCCATTTCACGACGTCTGAAGTAATCGCGTCCTTTACGTCCAATGACGAACAATTCGTAGTCATCCTGGGAGTTGTGGCGCTCTTTGAGCGTCTGGTTAACCTGACGCAAAACGTTCGCATTGTATCCACCTGCAAGACCACGGTCCGATGTAATGATCAGGTAAGCCGTCTTTTTGACCGGACGGCTCTCCAGCATCGGATGCTGTATACCTTGCGTGCTTGATGCAATACTAGCTACAACTTCTTTCAGCTTCTCCGAATAAGGACGGGCTGCTTCCGCTTTTTCCTGCGCTTTACGCAGTTTTGCAGCAGCTACCATCTCCATTGCTTTGGTGATCTGCTTGGTGCTTTGTACGCTTTTAATTTGCCGCTTAATTTCGCGCATGCCTTTTGCCATGATTTCACCACCTCAAAACTTTGACGGAGTCAAAGTTACTTCGTAAGCATCACCACTAGTTTTGACAAAGTCAAAACTACATCGTAAGCATCATCTTTTTTGACAGAGTCAAAGTATCACATGCAGACATGCGGAATCGGTTAGACAACTCCGCACCTGCAATCATTTATTTAGACAGAGACAGCAAAGCTCTTTCTGAACTTCTCAATTGCACCTTTCAGTGCATTTTCGTTGTCTGCAGTCAATTCTTTAGTATCACGGATGGATGCAAGAATCTCCGGATGGCTGCTCTCCATGAACGCGAGGAACTCACGCTCGAAACGAGTAACATCACCTGTTGGAATCTCATCCAGGAATCCTTTAACCGCAGTGTACAAGCTGACAACCTGTTGTTCTACAGGCAGAGGCTGGTTAACACCTTGCTTCAGGATTTCCATCATACGCGCACCACGATTCAGGCGGGCCTGAGTCGCTTTATCCAGATCGGAACCAAACTGGGAGAACGCTTGAAGCTCACGATATTGAGCGAGGTCGAGACGCAGGGAACCTGCAACCTTTTTCATCGCTTTGATCTGAGCAGAACCACCGACACGGGATACGGAAATACCTACGTTGATCGCCGGGCGTTGTCCGGCATTGAACAAGTCAGCTTCCAGGAAGATCTGTCCGTCCGTGATGGAGATTACGTTCGTTGGGATGTATGCAGATACGTCGGAAGCTTGTGTTTCAATAAACGGCAGTGCGGTTAAAGAACCACCACCAAGTTCATCATTCAGCTTCGCAGCACGCTCCAGCAAACGGGAGTGCAGGTAGAAGACGTCACCCGGATAAGCCTCACGGCCCGGTGGACGACGAAGCAACAAGGAAAGCTCACGATATGCAGAGGCTTGTTTGGTCAAGTCATCATAGATAACCAGAACGTGCTCGCCTTTGTACATGAAGTACTCACCCATCGAACAACCGGAATACGGTGCGATGTACAAGAGTGGTGATGGATCGGAAGCTGCTGCAGTTACAACGATTGTGTACTCCATTGCGCCTTTACGACGAAGAGTTTCCACAACTTGAGCAACCGTAGACTGTTTCTGACCAATAGCCACATAGATACACTTCATGCCGCTACCTTTTTGGTTCAGGATCGCATCAATCGCGATGGATGTTTTACCTGTTTGACGGTCACCGATGATCAACTCACGTTGTCCGCGACCGATTGGAACCATTGCATCAATGGCTTTGATCCCTGTTTGCATCGGCTCATGAACCGATTTACGATCCATTACGCCTGGTGCTTTACCTTCAACCGGACGGAATTCCGTTGTAGCGATTGGCCCTTTGCCATCTACAGGAATACCGAGCGGGTTCACAACGCGTCCAATCAATGCTTCGCCTACAGGCACTTGCATGATTTGACCAGTACGTTTCACTTGGTCACCTTCACGAATATCGTAGTAAGGTCCCAGGATAACGACACCGACATTGCTTTCTTCAACGTTCATGGCGAGTCCCATAACACCGCTTGGGAATTCAACCAACTCGTTGGACATGACGTTCTCAAGTCCATAAACACGAGCGATACCATCACCAACCTCGATTACCGTTCCGACTTCGACTACATCGATATCGGTCTTGTATTGTTCGATTTGGCTCTTAATTAATGTACTGATTTCTTCTGGTTTGATACTCAAGTGTCCTCACCCCAATCTACTGTACTCGTCTGTTAAAAGACTGCTCAAGACGTTCGAGCTTGCCAGCCAAGCTGCCGTCATAGATCGTATCGCCAATGGCGACTTTCAATCCGCCCAGCAGAGTCGGATCAACAATGTTCTCGATACGAATCTTTTTATTCACACGGCCACCGAATTCACGGGCTACCGCTTCTTTTTCTTCATCATTCAACGCATAAGTCGAGTAAACACGTGCATCAGCGATGCCCAGCGACTCACCTTGGATCTTCCGATAATCATTCAGCAAGTCTCCCAGCAATTCAACGCGTCCGCGCTCAATCAACAACAAGACTGTACGAAGGACTGAATCGGATACCTTGCCATCAAGGCTTGAGTGAATCACGTTCTGCTTGGCTTCATCAGAAATGTTAGGGGATACGATAAATTTCTCGATATCTGCATCTCCGGTCAATGCAATGACTACTGCCACCAGTTCCTGTTCAACCTCAAGCACCTGCTGTTGCTGAAGTGCAACTTCGAACAATGCTTTCGCATAACGCTTGGCAACAATCGTATCGCGGCTCATTGTCGGCCTCCTACCTCATTGAGGTATTGGTTCACAAGCTCTTCTTGTGCAGGACCGTTCTCAACTTCTTTTTTGATCAACTTGGATGCAATCTGAACGGAAGCTGTACCCAGTTCGCTGCGAAGTGCTGCGACTGCTTTGTTCTTCTCGCTCTCGATTTCGCGTACTGCATCATCTTTCAGACGATTAGCTTCAGCTTTTGCATCAGCCAAAATCGATTCAGCTTGTTTGCCACCTGTTTGTTTGGACTGTTCAATGATGTCGTAAGCATCTTGACGTGCTTGCTCAAGAGCTTGTTTTTGTTCCTCCACATAGGCAATGGCCTGTTCCCGAGTCTGTGCAGCCTCATTCATCTGCGTCATCACGAGTTCACGACGTTTTTCCATAATGGAGAACAAAGGCCCGAAGGCATAACGGCTAAGCAGCCAATATAAAATTGCAAATGCAACAATCGCAAGAAGCGTATTTTCCCATATGAAACTCAATCTGTTCACTCCTTCCTGGAGGTATCCTTGAAACGTCATCCGTTAGAACGGACATTACCTAAAAAGAAGGCGCGGATGGCTATGGCCTTCCCCGCCAAACCTTTAAAATTTAATTAAGCCATACCGTAGAACATGAACGCGAGTACCACACCGATGATCGGCAATACCTCGATCAAACCTACACCGATAAACATTGTTGTTTGAAGAGTGGATTTTGCTTCCGGTTGACGGGCAATACCTTCCACCGTTTTGCTGATTACCATACCGTTACCAATACCTGCGCCAAACGCGCCCAGTCCTGCAACAATTGCTGCTGCGATTAATGCCATTGCTCCCATTTGTATATCCTCCTTAAAATGATAAATCGAATTTTTTATTGTTCAGCCTGGTGAAGAAATCTTCGTAGGGCTTGAAACTTAATGCTCGTCGTGCGTCTCGATGCTCTGTGAAATGTACACCATCATCAAGATAACAAACACAAATGCCTGGATCGCGCCGATAAAGATACTGAAGCCTTGCCACACCATTAGTAGCGGAATCGCTGCAATAGCACCAAACACTTTAAATGTGGTCAGTTTCAGGATCGTTGCGATCAGTACCTCACCCGCGAAGATATTCGCGAATAGACGCATACCGTGTGTCAACAGCTTGGATGCCGTCTCAATCAAGTTGATTGGCAAGAACAAAGCGAATGGTTTCAGGTAATGCTGGAGATATCCTTTCGTGTTGCGGAACAATCCCAGTCCATGAGATACAAGGAACGCTACGAGAGCAAGTCCCATCGTTACAGACAAGTCGGCTGTTGGTGATTTCCACCAAGCCAATTCAACGTGTGGGTGTGCTTCAGGGTCCTTGGCATGTGCTTCTTCAAACGCCTCCACCGCTGTAACAATCGGCTTACCGAATACCTGTGCCTGATTAACATCTGTTACCTCAGATACAGCCACGAGCGGAAGGCCGAGCATGTTCCCTACAAAAATGAACATAATCATGGAAAGAGCGAGAGAGATAAAATGTTTACCTTTCTTCATATCCATTGTACTGGAAATCAGATTGCGGACGAATTCTACTGCCCACTCCATAAAATTTTGCAGCTTGCCGGGATTTTCAACGGATAATCTCCGTGTTGCCAGTACAGCAAAAATAAAAACAATTGCACCTGTAACTACCAGCATCAACAGAACCGATAGATCCAATCGAAATCCGCCAAGCATAATAATTGGAGCTTCATGCATATTTTTCTCACCCCTTTCTCGACTTGAAAGCTGCAGCCCTTAACATCATTCTGCTCTGCGGGAATGGACAATCCCTATAATCAGTAAGGAAAATTGTGCAATGACGAGACCGCCTGCAACCGCATATGTATTGAAGTACTGCGGAAAGCGCATCGATATGAATATACCGAGCACAGCGAGTGCCGCCCTTGTCAAAAATCCCAGGTTCACACGCTTCAAGTTACCTTCTGCCGCATCATCAGACATTTTCCTTACTTTGTAGCCCAAGTAAAATGCATTGATCCAGCTAATTCCTGTACCCAGGGCTAGTCCCAAAGCAATTGTCTCCACACGTGGCATAAAGGCCGCTGCGAGAAAACAAATCATAAGAAAGTACATGATGAAAACAGTCATCGATCTGCGGTATCTGGTTAGTTCACTCATCACTTTCCCCCATGAATTTTTTCGCGATAAAGTAGATGCTTACACCGCCTGCCGCAAGAAAAAAGAGAACGCTTACGGCGATCCATATTCCGTTACCTCCGATGGTCTTGTCCAACCAGGAGCCAGCGTAATATCCGGCAACAGCGAGAATGGCAATCTCGATCCCAAAAGCTGTCACGAGCCCCATCGCTTTCCATACATTATCGTCATGGTTACGGGATGAATTTGGTTTGTTCGAATCGGCCATTTTCCACGCCACCCTTGCAATCCCAGTTAATTTTACTGAATGATGAGAGCCTTTGTCAATTGAATGATTTTAGCGTTTTAAAGGGGAAAACGACGGGAATACAGACCCTCAAAGCCCATAAACCCGCGTAAACCGTACAGTTTAACTGTATGCTATGCCCTTTATAAATCCGTCAGAAAAAATGTATTATTTTTTGAATTTTCTGTGAAATGATTCCGGACGCTCACTATTTACACCAAAATGGTGCAAAATCGCATTGACAATTCTTTCCGAAGCATGTCCATCACCGTATGGATTGGCAGCCTGACTCATGCTTGCATACAGGGTTTTGTCTGTAAGCAGAGCTTTGGTCCGTTCATACACACGTTCCTCTTCAGTACCTACCAATTCCAGCGTTCCGGCTTCAATACCTTCCGGGCGTTCTGTTGTATCGCGCAATACGAGCACAGGCACACCATACGAAGGCGCTTCTTCCTGCAAACCGCCGGAATCGGTCAAAATCAAGTGAGTGTGCGGGTAAAAGTTATGCAAATCCACCACGTCTAGTGGATCAATTAATTGAATACGGGGATGATTCCCCAAAATCGCGTGAGCCGGCTCCTTCACAGCAGGACTTGGATGCACCGGGTACACGATGGCAATATCTTCGAATTCGTCGGCAATCCGTTTGACGGCCTGGAAAATGTTGCGGTGAGGCTCGCCCTGAGATTCACGGCGATGAGCTGTCATCAGCACAAGGCGTTTGCCTTGGGCCCAATCAAGTACCGGGTGTGTGTAGTCCTCCCGTACTGTATATTGAAACACATCTGTTACCGTGTTGCCTGTGACGTACGTACTAGACTCTGATTTATTTTCTTTGGCAAGATTGGAAGAAGACCAATCCGTAGGCGCAAAGTGTAGATCCGCCAGTACTCCCGTCAGCTGACGATTCATCTCTTCCGGATATGGAGACAACTTGTTCCACGTCCGCAGCCCCGCTTCCACATGCCCTACCTGAATCTGTTGCAGGAATGCTGCATAGCTCGCTACAAAGGTAGTTAATGTATCCCCGTGAACCAGTACAATATCCGGCTTAGCTTCAGCTAACACCGGCTCCAGACCGCCGAGCACACGAATTGTAATTTCATTCAATGTCTGACGGTCCTTCATCACATCCAGATCATAATCGGGATGAATGTCGAAAACTTCAAGTACCTGATCCAACATCTGGCGATGCTGCGCAGTTACGCAAACAATAGATTCAATAGACTCAGGGTGTTTCTGCAATTCCAAAATAAGCGGAGCCATCTTGATGGCTTCCGGACGCACCCCGAAGATCGTCATGACTTTAATTTTGTTGGACATTCGAGCAAAGCCCCTTTTCTATAAGTTCCGATTACAAGCATGCGATATGCTTATTTAGTGCCGTATAGACGGTCTCCTGCATCTCCAAGCCCTGGAACGATATAACCATGATCATCCAGACGGTCGTCCAATGCTGCTACATAGATGTCCACATCGGGATGTGCATCTTGCACAGCTTTTACGCCTTCCGGTGCTGCAACCAGGTTCATCATTTTGATTTGGGTACAACCACGTTTTTTGAGCACGTCAATAGCTGCAATTGCCGAACCACCAGTTGCCAGCATCGGATCAATTACAATCAATTGACGCTCTGTTACGTCTGTAGGCAGTTTGGTGTAGTATTCTACCGGTTGCAGTGTTTCCGGGTCACGGAACAGACCAACATGTCCAACTTTTGCCGCTGGCAACAATTTCACAACGCCATCCAGCATTCCGAGTCCTGCGCGCAGAATTGGCACCAGTCCGAGCATACGTCCAGAGATGACTTTACCTTGTGTTGCAGCTACAGGTGTCTGTACATCAATCGTTTCCAGTTCAACATCTCTTGTAATCTCATAAGCCATCAACGTTGCTACTTCATCCACCAATTCACGAAAATCTTTCGTATTCGTACGCATGTCGCGTATAAACGTCAGTTTGTGTTGAATCAAAGGGTGATCACATATTACTAATTTTCCCATCTAATTTGTCCCTCCGGTAAGTTCTTCATGTTAAGCATTTCCAAATATACCTAGCCACCATTCATGGGCTCGATAAATCCTGTATATTATATCATCACCAACAACGAATTACACCATCAAAGGGCACCCAATCATTACAGAATACCGAATCCTATAAAAAACAGGACCGGAAAATGATCCATCCGGTCCTGTTTTGCTCATGCTGTTATGTCGTTGAGATAAGGAAAATGATAAATACAATTGCACTCCGCCACCAGAATGCTCCTTCGATCGCTGTTATTCCCGAATTTTATGAATCACCTTATAAAGGTGTAAATTCGGGAATAAATGCGAACGCTTCGCTTCTACGGCCTCATTCTGTCTGCTTCGTTATTTTGTATTCCATTTTAGAGAAACTCAAATACAAACAGCACGAGCAAAGTTTTTTAGTAATCTTAGTATTTAAGGTCGGTATAGAGCGGGAATTGGTCTGTCAGTGCAGTCACTTCTGCACGAGCTTCATCCAGCTTCGCCGTATCTTTTGGATTTTTCAGTGTTTTGGCAATGATCTTACCAATAGCAACCATCGCTTCTTCGTTCATGCCACGGGAAGTTGCAGCAGGTGTACCAATTCGAATACCACTCGTTACAAACGGGCTTGTAGGGTCGAATGGAATGGCATTTTTGTTCACGGTAATACCGATGGAATCGAGCACATGCTCAGCTTCCTTACCTGTGATGTTTACACTCCGTGTGTCGATCAGCATCAAGTGGTTATCTGTACCACCGGATACGATGTTCAATCCTTCAGCGATCAGTGTTTCAGCCAGAACCTGTGCGTTTTTCACGACGTTCTGTGCATATGTTTTGAACTCTGGTTGCAAAGCTTCTCCAAATGCTACCGCTTTGGAAGCAATTACGTGCATCAAAGGACCACCTTGGGAACCCGGGAATACCGCTTTATCAATAGCTGCTGCCCATGCTTTGCGGCACAGAATCATACCACCACGAGGTCCACGCAGCGTTTTGTGTGTAGTTGTTGTTACGAAATGCGCATGTGGAACCGGGTTTGGATGCAAACCAGCAGCAACCAGTCCTGCGATGTGAGCCATGTCTACCATGAACAAAGCGCCTATATCATTGGCGATGGAAGCGAGCTTTTCAAAATCAATGGTACGCGGATATGCACTTGCACCTGCAACGATCAGACGAGGGCGGTGTTTGAAAGCCGCTTTCCGTACTTCATCATAATCAATCAGGAATGTATCTTCCTGTACGCCGTATGCTACAAAGTTGTACAGCAAACCGGATGCGTTAACCGGGCTACCGTGTGTGAGGTGTCCACCATGGGCAAGGTTCATACCGAGTACAGTATCACCAGGTTTCAACGCTGCAAGATATACTGCCATGTTCGCTTGTGCACCGGAGTGAGGTTGAACATTCACGTGTTCTGCTCCGAACAATTCTTTTGCACGATCACGCGCGATGTCTTCAACGATGTCCACATGCTCACAACCGCCATAGTAACGTTTACCTGGATATCCTTCAGCGTACTTGTTGGTCAGAACAGATCCCATTGCTTCGATTACTGCTTCACTTACGATGTTCTCGGATGCAATCAGTTCGATGTTGTTCTGTTGACGTTTCAGTTCAAGATTCATCGCTTCCAGTACTGCCGGGTCATTCTTGCGCAATTGTTCCATGATTAAATTCCTCCCAGTTTATAAGTGAAGTTATAAAGTGAAACTAATGTTTACACGAAAACAGCGAGTGCAACACCAATCTGAAGAAACGAAGTGGTCGCCCAAAAGCTTTCTTTAGAAAGCTACTCCGGAAGCATAGGCTATCACCGGATTTCCCCTTTAAATAGGGAATTAAAAAATCTGGGGATAACAGCGATCGGAAGATGGTGATGCAATCAAAGTCAGGAGTGTAACCCAATTAGTCTCGCTTTATATGTTAGTCACAAAATGTCGAATCTGGTTGTTCTTCCATACGATACACCGCGCGTTCGCCGCCAATCAACTTCGGACGGGTCAACGCTGTGGTTACACGAGCATCTCCAACATAGCGAAGCGCTGTACGATAGGGTACGGCTACATGCCGGAGATGCATCCCAATCATCGTCTCCCCAATGTCCAGGCCCGCATGGGCCTGCACATGTTCAGCCAGGCATGGATCGGTCAGCGAACGATATGCTGCGGATGCCATTGAACCTCCAGCCTTGGGCACGGGTACTGCACCAACCTCGGTCAATCCAAGTCGAGTAAGCACAGAACGTTCCATTACCAGCGCACGGTTCAGATGCTCACAACATTGGAATACCGTGTCAAAACCGAATTCCTCCTGCACCTCGCGTATACCCGCAAGAAGCTGCTGCGCCACTTCAATGGCACCACTCGTACCAATCCGAGCCCCTGCGACTTCACTTGTGCTTGTACCGATCACAACGATCTGTCCAGGTCCAAGCTGTCCGGCAAGCGCCAGTTCATGCAGAATAGACGCGGTCTGTTCCTGCAATCCGGGTTGTTCCGAATCTAACTCTATAGTCATCCTATCATCGCCTCCCGATAAAATCATGCCCGCTGTCTCTTGGCTGTCCTTCGTATTCTTGCACGGCATCTCAGGTACTATTATAGCGAATAATCAGATGAAAGACGAAAAAAAGAGCAGTCTGCGGGTAACGCAGAATTGCTCTTTTGCCCAGGCGACCGGCCGTTTGTTCCGGTGCTCCATCGTGGTTATGCCCACTTCGTCGCCAGTTACACCGGATCCCTGTTTTCCCCTTCATCATAAAACAACCCGCGTCTAAAATCAACGGTTAATTTACATCATGTGTCCTATTTCTATAACCTGCCCCGCAGGATCAGAATTATCCCAGCTTATCCAAAAGCCGGTCCAATGCCGTCCGAATCTCGGCTGCAGCTATATTGTAATCATCACGACTTCCCCCAAACGGATCGGAGATGTCGAAACTTGGAATTCGTTGTCTAATCTCAATGGCTCGCTCACGCTCCGATGCCAAGATCTCTTGCCCAAGGGCACGTTTCATCTCAAGTGTTGCAAACAGGCTGTCCAACTCCTGAACATCACTTAATACCTGTTCATCATCCTCCACATATTCTTTCAATGTATAGGTTTTGTGGACTGAGTCGGGAAAAACCTGCATGACATGCTGCTTATGACTCCGCGTTAATGTAAGAACCAGATCGGCCCAACCTACCAGGTTAGAGCTAAGCTGTGTGGAATGAGGTGGACCTTCAACATTATGATCTCTCAAAACCGCTTCAGCATGACGGGAGATCGGCATCCCCGACGTTGCTGCCACACCTGCGGAGCGAACCTCTACCTGAATGCCGCGCTCCGATGCCAGTTTTCGCAAAAGCCCCTCTGCCATGGGGCTGCGGCACGTATTTCCTGTACATACGAATAAAATATGTTTCATTGTGTTAGCCTCCCCATTTTACATATGATGCGAATGATATGATATCTCAAGTTTTATTCTAAAATATAAACAAAAGTCCAAACGCAAGCAAGATTGCGCCACCAATAGCTTCGCCGTAATCCCCGAGATTCTGGCTCACCCGACGGCCTAATAGCAGACCCATAACCGACATCACCCCGCCACAAACGCCGAAAGCAAGTACGGTTAAGATCAGATCACTGCTAAACATCCCTAAGGAAACGCCAACGGAGAACGAATCCACACTTACGCTGAGGGAGAACAAAACAACGCCGAGCAGGGAACGGTGGTCCACCAGCTTTGTATCGCCTTCACGGAATGCATTCAGAATCATATGAGCACCCAGCAAAACAAGCAATCCACCTGCCGCATACGTCGTAATGTCACCGAGCAGGGAGCTGACGTATTTGCCCATATACATGCCGATGAGCGGCATGATGATATGAAATAGCGCCGTTACAATACTGATTCGCAATACATCCCGCAGCCGAATGCCCTTCATGCCAATTCCGATTCCGAGTGAGAACGCATCGAGGCCAAGCGCAACAGCCATGATCAAAATGGTTACCAACTGCCCTACATGGGCAGACACATCCCACATCCCCATACCCCCAAGTCACGTAAAGGTTCTTGTACACGATATGCGGACAAGGACCTAAACATGACCGATGAAAGGCAAACGGCGACGGATCTCTGGTCAGATGCTGGCTTTATCGAATCTTGATTTTGTTTTGGAAAAAGTTAAGCAACTCTCCTGACTGTGTGATCAGGAAAGGTTAAGAGGGTTGCTGGTTGCCAACTTGGATGAGTTGGTTACCCGCGGCCTTGAGCAGCCGATTCATGACGGCTGCTCCCAGCCCTTCGCGTGAGCAGGCTTCAGCCACAATATATGTGGCGCCTTGCTCATCGCAGCTGCGCAGCGCAGCGTATAGCCGGCGCGCTGCTTCTTCCAGCTCGCTGGCGTCTCCCAGCGAGAACACGGCATCGGCGCGGTACTGCTCCGCGTGCTCGGCGAACGCCAGCACCGCGGTGCGCTCTCCGCGCTGCGCCGCCTCTGCGAGGGCGGCGCTGATCCAGGCCGCCACCGCTGCGGGCGGCCCCTCTACCACGCACAGCGCCCCTGCGGGTGCGTAGTGCGTGTACTTCATGCCCGGCGAGCGTGGCGCCGGGCTACCCACGCCATCGGCCCCCTCCGCGAGTAGCGCAGGGTCCGTGGCGACACGGGCGGCAACGGCGGACAGTTGTTCCGCCGTAATGCCGCCAGGGCGCAGGATGGTGACGGTACCGTCGTCACCGACCTGCACAACCGTGGACTCGACGCCCACCCCGGTGGGGCCGCCGTCCACAATGCCGCCGATGCGGCCATCCAGATCCTCGCGCACATGAGACGCGAGTGTCGGGCTTGGCCGCCCGGAGCGGTTGGCGCTTGGCGCAGCCACAGGGCATGCCGCCGCCGCGATCAACTGCAAGGCCACCGGATGGTCCGGCATGCGCACGGCCACCGTGTCCAGACCGGCGGTGACACGCGGGGACACCGCCCCCGGCCTAACCGGCAGCACCAGCGTCAGTGGTCCCGGCCAGAAGGCCGCCATCAGCGCTTCCGCTGTTTCGTTCACTTCCGTGACCAGAGCATCCAACTGGTCACGGTGCGCGATATGCACAATCAGTGGATTGTCGGAAGGTCGGCCTTTGGCGACAAATACAGCCTCCACAGCTGCTGTGCTACGCGCATCGGCACCCAGGCCATAGACCGTCTCGGTCGGAAAGGCCACCGTCTGACCTTGACGAATGCAGGCTGCGGCAGCCTGCAAGTCGGCGAGCGCCTGTTGATCGGCGCTCCCCTTTTTCACATCCAACAATTCAATATTACCCATTCCATGAGCATTTTCAGCGCTCACCAAGACGCGTACATCCCACATCTCGGTCACCAGTCCTCCCGGAGCTTTCGTATCACGGTCTTCTCTACCATCCCTCATCTCAGAGGTGTGTTGCAATGGTTCGTTTTCTCTGCTCATATATCATCATTCCTAAACTTCAAGTAGGTTAGTTCATATCCATATTCAATATAAGTAATTATAACATACCTGTCCCGCCTCGGATGCCCCTCACCTTCACTCCACGCATGAGTCTCACTATAACCTCGCCACCAATTCATATCAAAAGGGCATCTCCCATAATCGAAGTCGCCCTTTACCATAGTATAAATTCGTTGTTATGCGAACAATCCAGTTACCCAACTCCACAGTTTCACAGCCATATCCCACAGAAAGAATCTCGCCTCCGGTGTATCTCCCTGTACAGATGCCTCGGCATCTCCTGGTTCAGCAGCTGCGGCCGATACCGTTGAAGGTTTCGCCAGTGCATCCCCAGTCCCTGCATCAATGAAGCACAGCGGCGGGAACAACACACACCACCAGTTCTGACCCTTGCCTTCCCCCAGCGTGATCCGAACCGCTTCATAATCTCCGGCAGGATACACAGTGCCACCATATAGTTTGGTCGGGAACGGAACAGAACCCAGCTCCACCTGATACTCATAATTTAAACCGCGACTGGCCAACTCTTCTCCTACTCTATTCTCAATCTCGGACAAATGCTCACGAATAACCTTGCGCGCCTCATCCAGACTTTGCGGATTCTCCAGCTCGGCTACCCACTCGCCCATCTGAGCAACGACAGCATCCCGAATCTCACGTTTTACCAATTGATCTCCCGGTGCATCCGAGTTTGCTAGAATACGCAAGCGAATCGATTGTTCAGGAATCGCTGTGGCCGCCACAGCTGCATCCGTTTTCTGACCTTCCCACATCATGATAATCATCATAAGACATACAATAATAAGTCCAATTTGCTTTACAGTTCTTCTGCTCATTCCGTTCTCCCCCTCGGCTCTCTGATCACGTTGCCTGCAACTCTCTCATGTCTATCAGTATGCCCGGTAGAGACGGAAGTAAACCTAGCATTTGCAATAAATCTACTAAATCGATTCTATGATATACATTCGCTCACCAGCCATATTAAAAAGGCTGATCTACACCTGGTTACAGGGCAAATCAACCTCTTTATTCCTACGAACAGTCACGTTATACGTCTCACTACTTTACTTTTCACCTACACCGACTCAACAGTTACACAGCACTTTTCTCTTTCTTGAGCATATTCCATAAACGTTCCGACAACCGAGGTTGCTGCTCCCCCATCAGAAGTTCATCCTCCTCTTCTTGCCCGTACAACTTAATGCTCATGACCACCCCAATACAAGCCATATTAATGAGCAGAGAGGTGCCACCGTAACTGATGAACGGTAACGTAATGCCTGTGAGTGGCATCAGTCCGAGGAACGCCCCTACGTTCTCAAACACCTGATACAACAACATTCCGATAATACCTACAATGACGACGGGACCAGCGCGATCTCTGCATGCCAAAGCAATCAGCACCATACGTTGAATCAGAATAAAGTACAACAGAATCAGTAGGGATGCACCAACAAAGCCAAACTCCTCTGCGATCACAACAAAAATGGAATCAGAATACGTGTAGGGGACTCGTCCACTTTGAACGGATGTTCCTTGCAAGTAACCTTTGCCGATGATGCCCCCTGAACCAATGGCTAAACCTGCATTTTTCGTATGCCAGGAAGCTTTGGAGGTAGCCTTTTCCGGTACAAGCCAGGGATCAATTCGCTCTGCCCAATGCTCACGTTTTATCTTTTCAAGAAAAGTAAATACTTCATCATGGTAGAAGGTATAGGCTTTGACAAAACCAAAAGACGCCACTCCCACAATCGCCAGTGCAATCAATGCGTGCTTCAGCCTCATATTACCGATCCAGAATACCGCAGCCAGAATTACCACATACCCCAGCGCATTTCCCAAATCATTCTGAGCCATAACAAGGGCAAACGGAATAAACGCCCAGCAGCCAATCGGCACAATATCTCTCCAAAATTTCAACGTGCCTCGTTGTCTCTTCACGATCAAATGGGCGAGAAACAGAATCAGAATCATCTTGAACAGCTCTGCCGGTTGAAAAGAAAAGTTCTCGCCCAGCTTCAGCCAGCCGTTAGCATTATTGATCGAACTGCCCAGGACATTCGCAAGGATCAATAGTATGATCCCCAAGCCATACAAATAAAACGCATATTTCACGTATAACTTGTAATTCACAAGCCCGATCATAAGCACCGCAATGAACCCGGCCACATAGAAATAAATCGTTTTGACATGATGATTCGCCAGTTTGGCATCTGTCTGCGTTCCGCTATAGATCGCAAATACACTAATAATCATGAGCAACAGCATTACAAAAAGAATCACACCGTCCATCTTTTTCAGCATTCTCAACATGACGCCGTCCATCCCCCTGAAATCTAGCATTCTATGATTTCCAATTGTACTCAATATTACCATTGTATATAATTGGATAATAAAATGGAAATCTGGATGCTTCAGGGTGACAATCAAACCATTCAATGGCCTGACTCACACTCTAAAAACAATAAAAACCCCAAAACATCCACCCCAATGTGACTTGGGCTGATCTGTTCCAGGGTTCTATAGTTATCTAGCTTATATACATAAATCTGACGTGTTAGTTCACGGTTTGATTCGAGAACTTATTGCTCCTGCTGGGATGGCTTGCGTCTTAACAATTTCATCACCAAATCGGTAATACTCGGTTGTTCCGCAGAGCCAAGAATATCCTCGTTCTCTTCCGTGTGGACCTTAATACTCATCACAAGACCCATGCTGATCATGTTGATCATAATGGAGGTACCACCCGAACTGATAAACGGCAGCGTAATCCCTGTCAACGGCATCAGACCAATGAATGGACCAATATTAACAAAGATCTGGTAGAGCAGCATCGCTATAATCCCAACAATGAGATAAGGCCCCGCTCGATCCTTACACTCCAGTGCAATCAGCACCAGCCTGTGAATCAGGATAAAGTACAGGAGAAGCAGTACCGAGGCACCGATGAAACCAAATTCCTCCCCAATCTGCACAAAGATGGAGTCAGCATAGGCCAGCGGCACCCGATTCGACTGAATCGTTGTGCCTTCCATATAACCTTTGCCCGTAATCCCGCCAGAACCAATCGCAAGCTTTGCATTATACGTCTGCCAGAGTACATCTCTTGAGGTCAGCTCTGGTACAAGCCAGGGGTCAAAACGATCCGCCCAGTGCGAACGTCCAATGTCATTCAGGAATTTAACAATCTCATCATGATAATGAATATATGCCTGTGTACCACCGATAAAGGTAGCCACAGCAATAATAAAACCAATGAGGGCATGCGTAAATTTAATGTTGCCGATCCATAATAGACCCACAAGAATGACAACATAACTCAACGCATTTCCCAAGTCATTTTGAAGCAATACGAGTAGTAACGGCGGCAGAACACAGAGTGAAATCGGAATAACATCACGTCCAAAATAGAGCGGACGATTCTTCTTTCGGGCCAAAAAGGCTGATAAAAACACAATCAGGCATAGCTTGAACAACTCAGCAGGCTGCAAGCTGACCCCGAAGATGGACAGCCAGCCTTTTGCCCCGTAGTACTCTTTACCAAAGAACATTACGAAAATGAGCAGCAGCATACCCACGCCATAGATATATAAATAATTTTTGATTATGAATTTATAGTTGATCATCGACATCCCAAAAAAGACTACGAATCCCAAAATATAAAAGATCACTGCACTTTTCGGGAGTCCCTCCAGCTTTGGACGACCAAACGTTGTACTGTAAATCGACAAAATACTGATACCCATCAGAATAACGAGTATAAAGACAATAGAATAGTCTATCTTTTTAAATTTGTGCAGCATGTAATTATGTTCCCCCAAGCATTCAGAAATCTTCGGTATATCTCATTGTAGAGGATTTCACGGCAAAAAGAAAACCCGCGGAACCTTACATTTTCGTCACCTGTTCCGAAGTACGAACACCCAGGACATGCCGCTCGATTCCGGCAAGGTCCGGTACAATGATTATTTCCGGCCAATGTCCTGCCGATTCAAGCAGAGCTGCGATGTCGAGAGCCTGCCCCTGGCCCAGCTCAAAACCAATGATCTGCGGCGGTGCAGGCAGCAGCGCCAACTGCTCCAGCATGACACGGTACGGTGCAAGCCCGTCCGGACCGCCGTCCAGTGCCATGCGCGGCTCATGATCGCGCACCTCTTGCTGTAACCCGGCGATATCCGCCGCCGGGATGTATGGCGGGTTGGACACCAGGATGTCCACCCGTGCCCCGGCGAACGGGGCCAGCAGATCGCCTTCACGGAAGTCGATCTGTACCCCGTTCGCGGCCGCGTTACGCGCGGCCACTTGCAGGGCAGCCGCCGAGAGATCTCCGGCGCCGACCTGCCAGCGCGGGCGCAGTGAAGCCATCGTCACCGCGATGGCACCACTGCCCGTGCCAATATCGACGGCGAGCGGAGCGCCGCCAGGAAACACGCGGTCGGCTTCGCGCAGCACAGCCTCGACCAACAGCTCGGTCTCCGGCCGGGGAATCAGCACGGCCGGCGTGACCTCGAACGGCAGCCCATAGAATTCCTGGCTGCCGATAATGTATTGCGCCGGCTCACCCGCAGCCTTGCGCGTGACGGCGTCCTCCCAGCGGCTGCGATGCTCGCTGGGAAAAGGCTCCGGCTGCATCATGTAATACGCGGCGCCATAAACGCCGAGTATATGTTCCAGCAGCAACCGGGCATTGTTTTGCGGCTCGTACACGCCGCACTTCTCCAAAAAAGAGGAAGCCTCCACGAAGGCTTCCCGACAGCTCTGTTCCGGCGTCATGACAAACTGCGCGCGGGTCACAGATTATTCTCCTCTATCCATCAACTCGGTCTGCTGGGCAATCGTCAGTGCAGACAAGATATCTTCAATCTCCCCGTTCATGATCTGATCCAGCTTGTGCATCGTCAGACCGATACGGTGATCCGTCACACGGCTTTGCGGGAAGTTGTACGTACGAATACGCTCACTGCGGTCGCCAGTTCCCACTTTACTTTTCCGCTCAACAGAGATCTTCGCTTCCTCTTCCATACGTTTCATATCGAAGATACGTGTACGCAGAACCTGCAACGCTTTTTCCTTGTTGGAGTTCTGTGATTTCCCATCCTGACATGTCGCCACAATTCCCGTTGGAACGTGCGTTACCCGTACTGCAGATTTCGTGGTATTAACCGATTGTCCACCGGCACCACTGGAACAGAACGTATCAACACGGATGTCTTTATCATGAATTTCAATATCGAAATCTTCGGCTTCAGGCATAACCGCAACCGTTGAAGTTGACGTATGAATACGTCCGCCGGATTCAGTTGTTGGAATACGCTGCACACGGTGTGCGCCGCTTTCGTATTTCATTTTGCTGTATGCGCCACGTCCGTTGATCAGGAAAACAACCTCTTTGAATCCACCAAGATCATTTGTGTTAACGTCCATCAGCTCTACACGCCAGCCTTGTGCATCTGCATAACGTGTGTACATCCGATACAGATCTGCTGCAAACAACGCTGCCTCATCTCCACCAGCTGCTCCGCGAATCTCAACAATAACGTTTTTGTCGTCATTCGGATCTTTTGGCAGCATGAGTACACGAATCAATTCGTCCAGT
This sequence comes from Paenibacillus sp. W4I10, assembly GCF_030816325.1. Lineage (NCBI taxonomy): Bacteria > Bacillati > Bacillota > Bacilli > Caryophanales > Paenibacillaceae > Paenibacillus > Paenibacillus sp. W4I10. The sequence continues at coordinate 5,798,317 of NZ_JAUSXX010000001.1, read as the reverse complement.
TCCTTCTGGCGAGTGCTCAGTTCGTCAATTTCCATTTTGACCATTTCACGCATCTCATCATCCAGTTTCTCACCCTGCATTTCCTTCGCAGCTTCGAGATCCTGACTTACCTGTTTATATTCATTGTACGCTTCATAAGTCGGTTGCAGATCGGATTGTTCTTTGGAGTATTCCCGCAACTTTTTGTTGTCACTTGCCACATCCGGGTCACACAAAAGCTCGCTCAACTTGTCATAACGGTCGGCTAACGCCTGTAATTTATCCAACATGTATAGTCACCTCACGCATTATTTTGTCCAAGCACATCACATTTTCAATAATTATTTCAATTCAACATTAATTACATCTATAATCTATATTTCACAACGCACAGGATTCTCAATGAATCCCCTGACCGCAGCATGTATTCACATTCATGTATGATCGACGTATAACATCGCTACAACGTCATCAAATCCTTTACTTTTAAAGTGATATCAAGAAATCGTGTACCCTGTATGAAACCCGCTTCAGCTCATCTGTTACAGCGCGGATTTTAACGTGGTATACGACTCTTAATTATAGCATATTCTTATGGTTCTGAATAGTAACTGTTCCGCATGCGGATGAACTAATTTTTGTATTGCAAAATACAAAATGAAATTGTTGTTCGATGTTGTTCCGAAATGTAAAATAAACAAAAGCCACGATGCGCTAACATCGTGACTTCTCTAACAAAGGCCGGTGGGCGACCACGGCGAATTTCAATCAAACGAATGAAAAACCACCGGATTGCAAGGCGACCAACCTAATCCCGGTGGTTTTTCTTGTTCCGCGCTACTTTCCACGCACTGCATAAGGCTATTAACCCCACTGCAAAACTCTAAGTCAAAGACCCCACGAACTTCACGAGAAAGTCGCAGGGTCATTTTATTAGTCTACATAAATAAACGTGTAACAACCTATACGTTGAAACGGAAGTGCATAACGTCGCCGTCATTTACAACGTACTCTTTACCTTCAAGACGAAGTTGTCCGCGCTCTTTGGCACCGTTCATGGAACCCGCTGCAACCAGATCCTCGTAGGAAACCACCTCTGCACGGATGAATCCGCGCTCGAAGTCCGTGTGAATGACACCCGCTGCGCCTGGCGCTTTGGTGCCTTTACGGATCGTCCACGCACGAACTTCCTGTACACCCGCTGTGAAGTATGTGTACAGACCGAGCAATTTGTAAGCCGCTTTGATCAACAGGTTCAGACCGGAATCCTCGATACCGAGTTCTTCCAGGAACATTTGTTTATCTTCGCCTTCCAGCTCAGAAATTTCTTCTTCAACCTTCGCGCTGATTGGCACTACTTCTGCGTTTTCAGCAGCTGCGAATTCTCTTACTTTTTGCACGTAAGCATTGTTCGCCACGTCGCCAATTTCGTCCTCAGCTACATTGGCTGCGTACAGAACAGGCTTCAGGGTAAGCAAGTGCAGATCGCGTATGATTAGAAGCTCGTCATCCGTAAGTTCCATGCTGCGTGCCGGCTTGTCATCGTACAGAACAGCCTTCACTCTCTCCAACACTTCTACTTCTTGAGAGGCAGTCTTGTTGCCGCCCTTCATGTTTTTCTTGGAGCGATCGATTTTCTTCTCAACACTCTCGATATCGGCCAGGATCAGCTCCAGATTGATTGTCTGGATGTCGCTTACCGGGTCGATTTTGCCATCGACGTGTGTAATGTTCTCATCTACAAAGCAACGTACCACGTGTACAATCGCGTCTACTTCACGGATGTGGGCAAGGAACTTGTTACCAAGACCTTCGCCTTTGCTCGCACCGCGAACCAGACCCGCGATATCTACAAACTCAAACGCCGTTGGTACTGTTTTCTTAGGTACAACGAGTTCTGTCAGTTTGTCCAAACGCTCATCGGGTACTTCAACGATACCCACGTTAGGGTCAATTGTACAGAACGGATAGTTTGCCGATTCGGCACCTGCTTGTGTAATTGCATTAAACAATGTAGATTTACCAACGTTAGGCAAACCCACGATTCCAGCTTTCAAAGCCATGTATATGACAACTCCTCATTGATTACTTGTTCGGTATGGATAATCCTATACATTATATATGACAAACCTCAAGGCATCAAGGAACTTCGCCAATTCGACCAGAGTCCCATCCGCTTCCCCAAATCCCCGGTTACTGCGGATAATTCGTTTTGCATAGATGATAACTTTTAGCCTAGATTATCCGCTTTTAGGTTTACCCTTTGATTTCCTTGTACATGGTCAGATCCGTTATCTCATATCCCATCTTGCGATACAGGCTGCTCGCCCGCACATTATGTCCAAACACATGCAGGCCAATGCGATCCACGCCAAGACTCAAGGCCGTCTGTTCAAGCGCCTCCATCGTCTCTGTTCCATACCCTTTACCGCGGTGTACTTCTTCAACCACAATGTCTAGTAAAAATGCATCTTTGCCACGACGATTATCCGTAATATTAAACCAGACATACCCCACATTACCGTCTACAGGGTGCACCAGATTGTAGAGATACGCTCCAGGCGTGTTCAAGCCCTCAGGCAGATAACGTTCATAAGATTCCTCCGCCAGTTGCTGCGCCTCTTCCTCCGCCCAAGTGCCCGCTTCTACTTTTTCCTGTGCAAAGTCTTTAATCGATCGAATGCGAAAACTCGCATAATCTTCCTGATTCATTGGAGAAAGTTTCAACTTTTTCCCCTCCTTATTTCGAGTGATCAACATTATGTAGTATCCCTGTGCAGTCCTTTTTGCACTGCTAGTATCTTATTGTATCCTGTTCTCCCGCTTGGCGCATGAAGTAATTCTGACGATTTGAACTTCAATTTTCATATGTATCCATTTTATCTATAAAAAACTTTCGATCTCTTACCATCGTTTATACCTCATAGGAAAGGAGTGCATTATATTGTACACACATCGCCGATTCTCCAAAAAGAAAATCATTATCTTGTCCGCCATCGTACTCGTCATAGGCATCATCGCCTTTAAGAGCTTTCTGAATGCAGTCGATCCCTTTCGCCACTTAAGGATCACAATCCATAATCAGTCCGACTATAACCTCACCATTATTCAGGCTAGCCTGGTCCAAGGCGACAACTCGTTAAACAACAATGAGAGTGGCTCCACCTACGTATTCGATAAGGATATTCCCAGCGGAGCAAACGTGAAATTCGCCCCGCAGCTGAAACTTTCCGGGGAGGGGGTCGTCTCCTTGGCGTTCACGGACAGTCGCGGAAAAACCTACAACAAAACGGTTTGCGGTTATACGGAATACTTGTCCGGCAATTCCTACATCACTGTAACCAATGAGAATATCACCGTGAAAGATGAATGTATGTAATCTTTCGGCAACACAATCATATAAGTAATTGGAACATCCTCATTACATACTAAAAGCATAGAGGAGGAAATTACATTGTCATTAAACATAATTTTAGGCGCAGGCTTAGCCTTCTCTTTATTACTTTCTGCACATCCAGCTAGTGCTGTTGGATTAGAGGATAGAGTCAAAGATGCTTTTACTAACCCTCCAATCACTGTGGAGAACTCTAATGATCCGATTGTTACTCCATTGGACATACAACTTATAAGACCATTCAATTACAGTAGTTACAATGCATATGAAAAATCATTCGCATTGGATTCTGACAATGGAGAGACTTCTAATCTTTGGATTAACAACACTAGTACGGATACTATTTATGTCAAGATTACTTTGGGCAATCTTTCTCCAATTGATATTCCAATCAAAAAAGGGACTCAAAAAACAACAAGAATAGGTGTTATAGGCACAACAAACGTCAAAGTTTATATCTATAGTTCAACAGGTCATAAAATGGATATGAATATAAGTGCCCGACAATTTTAATATAATAAATAGTGTAGAGGATATTTCTTAATGAAGTATCCTCTACACTATTTTTGTTGCAGATTATATAGGAAGCAATATGAGTAGACTCAAAATATATAATTAAATAACTCCAATGAAGTTTATATCATTTTCATTTTAACCCTGCGCCTAACGCCGCTCCACCAGACGTGACGTCAATTTCAAATCCTCAATCCGCCCTGAGCCAATGCCAAACATCACGGTACGCAGCTCGAATTCAACCTGTTCCAACCGCTCATTCAGCGCATCATCGGAAGCTACTGCCGATTCGAGCAGAGATCGACCGAAGCCGGCGAGATCCGCACCGAGTGCGAGGGCTTTGGCCGCATCCACGCCAGTGTACAGTCCACCGCTGCCAATCAGGGCCCCCGCTGGATTCAGCCCTCGTACTTCCTGAATACACTCCGCTGTCGGAATGCCCCAGTCGGCAAAAGCTTCCGCAGCTGCCCGACGTACAGGGTTATTGTTGCGGTACTTCTCTACCTGTACCCAGCTTGTACCACCTGCCCCGGCTACATCAATAAACGCGACACCCGCTTCATATAGGCGTTGAGCCGTCACGCCATCAATCCCAAAACCTACTTCTTTAACGCCAACAGGCACGTCTAACTCACGACACAAGTTCTCAATCCGCTGAAATAATCCGCTGAAGTTGGTATTGCCTTCCGGCTGAAAAACTTCCTGCAACGTGTTCAGATGAAGCACGAGCATGTCCGCTCCTGCAATATCTACGGCACGCTGGAAGTCGGCCGTGGTGAACCCATAGTTCAGCTGCACCGCACCCAGGTTGGCAATGACCGGAATGTCCGGTGCCCAGCGACGGACATCGAAGGTACTCGCGAGTTCCGGCTGTTCCACGGCAGCCCGGATCGAACCTACGCCGAGCGCCCAGCCTCTGGCGTTTGCTACTCGGGCGAGACGTTCATTGATGGCGCCTGTTGTTTTGCTTCCACCCGTCATCGAACTGATGAGCAAGGGTGTGCGTACTTTTTTGCCAATAAACGAAGTCTCCAGATGCACCTCTTCAAAATCCAGTTCCGGCAGTGGGTGATGACGAAACGCATACCGCTCCATACCGCTGGTTACCCCTTCTCCTGCCACATTCTCCTCAAGACAGAGGCGCACGTGTTCCAGCTTCCGTTCTCCCGTAGCCACTTCGGGAAGCAGCCGTTCGCCGGCTCGCTCTTGTTCATTCATGATGAGACCTCCTATGTGAGAATCGTGCGGATCGACAGGATAACCTGCCTGTTCCTAGCTTCTATGTATATAAGTCTTTTGTAAAAAAGACAAAACATTTATTAAATAAGCATTACAGCTCAACTCTATCCAGTATAACGTTCCAAACCATCTATTGAAAGGATGCCCCGACACCACATGTCTCACTTAAATCTCGGAGCACCACTATCTTTTATGCCAACTTATCTCAAAATTTCCGATGCCAACTGCTCACCAACAAGCTGCCCGGATAACGTCACAATCGGGGTTCCACCGCCTGGATGCGTTGTTCCGCCCACATACCAGAGTCCTTGTATATCTTTGCTTCGGTTACCCGGTCGCATGAAGGTCTGCTTCACGGAGTTGGATGAAATGCCGTAGATCGAGCCTTGATGCGCCAAAGTATCCCGTTCAATATCTCGCGGCGTATATCGGATCAGCACATCGGATTGGTTCAACCCGGTGATTCCCCGTCCTGCCAACTGTTCCAGCACAAACGCTCCGTAACGTTCCGTCTGCTGATCCCAATTCCATGAATCCGACAAGTAGGGGGCATTGACCAGAATGAACAGGTTACTGGCTCCCGCCGGAGCCATGCCCGCTTCCGAATAACCGGAATAACAGATGTAGATTGTGGGATCGTCTGGCATTTTACGGTCGCGGAAAATATGGTCGAACTCCGGTTCATACCGTTCCGGGAAGAAAACCGTATGATGCAACAGTGCATCATATTGCCTTCGAACACCTGCCAGCGTCACAAATCCCGAAATGGAGGGCTCATATTTCCGTATGCGGGCATCGCTCATCTCTTTCCGATGTTCCGGTGCGAGCAGCAGTCGATTCACGCTAAGCACATCGCCATTGGCAACCACCTGATCGGCTTCCCGGAAGCCTTGATCCGTATCCACGCCTGCCACTTTACCATTTCGAACAACAATCTGCCGGACCTCTGTACCGGTAATGATCTGCACACCTTTTTCCCGTGCCAGACGAGTCATTCCTTCGATCAGTTGATAGGTTCCGCCTTTGATCCCGTAGATGCCGACTTCTGCTTCCACATGACCCATCATGGCAAAGATAGAAGGCGATTGATACGGCGATGATCCCACATAGGTTGCGTACCGTCCGAACATAGCCAGCGTATGTGGATGCTGGAAATACGAACGCAACAGCTTATCCAGCTTCACCGTTGGCCGCACGCGGAGCAGGCTGCGCAGCATTTGGAGATTGTATTTGTCAGAAGGAGACAGCAGCAACTTACCGAGAAAATGACAATTGGCTTCCGCATATAGCGCAGCAGACTCATCCATAAATGCATCATAACGAGCCGCATCCTCCGGACTGTACGCTGCGATCTGCTCCTTCATCCACCCGCGATTACCTGACAAATCTACCACTGTGCCATCTGCGAATATATTACGCGTGCGCGGCTCTAACTCATATAACTGTACGTAATCTTCCATTGCTACTCCCGCATGGTCGAAGACTGAACGAAAGGTGGATGGCATCGTGATTGTGCTCGGTCCCCGGTCAAAATGATACCCGTCCCGCTCAATCTGTTGCAGCTTGCCACCTACGTGTTGCTGCCGTTCCAGAATGGTCACCTGCACACCTTGTGAAGCCAGTCGTATCGCACACGACAGACCTCCGAATCCTGCACCGATTATAATGACGTTACCTCTCAACTGTACCGCCTACCTTTCCATACATACCCCTTGCCGGAGCGGCCTGCCTGCCAAGAAGCGAGTCCGATGGCAATGACACAGGCCATGCTGACCGGTTGCAAAAGGGCAAGCCACCACGGTTGTCCGCCAGCATGATCTGCAACTCTTTTCACAGCCATACCTAATAATGTTCCAATCAATCCATACAGAATGGACATCGAACTGCCCATAAGGAGTCCAATAATCAAGCCCAGCGGAGGCACAATATACATCAGTGTATACATCAACATCGTGCCAAGCAGCAGTACGTCTTTACGCCCCATACCTTCGTACATGTTTTTCTTGTATCCATTCCATACTTCTGCACCGTTCTGATACATGCGGGTATTTGTTACGTCATGCACATCTGTCAGCATCACCGGATGACCTGCACGCTTGACCGCTTTGGCAAGACTCATGTCATCCACCAGATGCGCCTGAATGGCAGCATGACCGCCGGATGCTTCGTAACTGGAGCGGTGAATCAGCAAAAAAGCCCCCGTAGCGGCCACAAACATCGGACTGGATGATCTGCGTATCATGAAAATGGGCAGGTGACTGGTGATGGTGAAGACCATCATGGGTACAACAAGTTTTTCCATCCACGTCTTTGTCACCTGATAAGGAAATCCGGTTACCAGACCCCCACTCTGCTCACACCCTGCCGCAAGAGTCTGTCGAATCGCACTTGGTTCCAGACGCACATCCGCATCCACGAACATAAACCATTCTCCCTTGGCCTCCTGAACCAGCCTGTGACACGCATGGGATTTCCCCATCCAGCCTTCGGGAAGATCGACGCCATGCAGCAGGCGCACACGTGCATCACGATCCGCAATCCCTTGTACCATGGCCGCTGTCTCATCTTCAGAACGATCATCCAGCACCAATACTTCCATCCGGAATCCCGACGTATCACTCGCAAGCACACTTTCCAGACATCCTTCAATATGTAGTCTTTCATTTCTGGCTGGAATCAGTACCGATACCAGCAGGTCTGATGGCTGTATTCGGTCTGCTCGAAATGAACGCACTTTGGGCAGACAGGAGACGTTCCATAGAGCGAACAGCAACTGTATGCCTAATATGCAGGTAAGCACAATCCAGAAGATTTCAGATGCATTCATGCTAACGGTTCCCCCGCTTTCGTGCCGCATTGTATTTTTCACTTGTCGAACGTACATGACGAATCAGCGGAAGCGCATCTGGCAAACTTCCCTGTCCCAACCGTACAAGCTCTGATCTATGATCGTCTAACTGCTGTTCCAGCACATCGCCGAGTCTGGCGGCAATCTCTTCACTCTTGAACGCCTTCCAGTCTTCCATCACAGCCGGGCCCGCCTGCATCGAAATTTCCGGTAAATCATGCTGGACCATCCCGTGGCACAAGGTTACCGGCACGGCGATAGCATTCGGAGAGCGACGAAGCAGCAATCCGATGCCAGGACGGAACCGAATCGGTCTGGCCTCCTGATGCAGAATTTCTCCTTGTGGAAAAACCCAGACCCTTTTACCCGAATCCAGCAGTTCACCGGTGTACTGTAGAGAGGTCCGAATACCGGACGCACTCTCCTTATTGATCGAATACGCACCCAATTTACGAAAAAAGGCATATTGCTGAAGCTGTTGCTCCTCCATCATCACATAATGATCACCCCGCGATGTCTGCCTGGCCGCATGATAGAGCAGCAGACCATCCCACCAGGAACTGTGGTTCATGAAGTAGATCACCGGACGAGTCGGATCAATCGGGGAGTTGTCCCTGATGTCCACCTGCGGGTCCAGTGACCCTGTGAGCGTGAAGGAGCGGAAGCGCCGACGCAGCAGATAATAATGATTGTATAAGGCAAAAATATGATTAAACGGTTTTGATTTTACGGCGCGAATCATAGAGCCAGCTCCCTTCGGCAAGAAGCACACCAGCAATGGCGATGATAAAGCTGCCCGTAATTCCTTCCTTGAGGGCAAGCAGGCCGAACAGAAGAATAAACAGCTGATACAACCATTTCGCACGCAGCAATGAGCTACAGTCATTAGGCATGGCCGGAAGGAAGAGGGACAGGAATGCGCCCATGATAAACCAGCTTATGTAATTGGTCCACGGGACACCGTAGAACCCCCCTGGAGCCTGCCATTCCCAGAATCCTCTCGCATGCGCAACAGGGTCGAGTACCAGGTCGAGTACAATCGCCCAGAACCCGGTCTTCACTGCCCGAAGCAATCTGCCAGTCCAGGTTGAACCGCCGCCACTTAACAGCGCCGAGTTACCCACCACTGCGATCCAGGCGAAACCCAGCGTAACCGGTACACTGAACAGATGAATCCCGAAGAAGTCTGAGTAAGCATACTCACCAAAGGGCCAATGCGTATGCACTCCTACCCACTCTACGCCCATACCTCCAAGCCAGATGATCACAGAGGATATCCAAAGTCCGGGTTTCAGCCAGATGACTGACTGGTCGGACAGGCCTGTCCGATTACGCCCTTGACAGATCAGATCCAGCACATACAATGCGTAGAAGATTAGAAATAAACCATTTGAAAAAGATAATACGTCAGGCACGCCGATCGTTAACATCAAGGTTGCTCCAATGACATACCACGCCCAGTAAAGCCACTGGATCATCAGGATACCGCCGTTCGGGAGGCTTGATAGGCCAGCATCGGGTAACGTTTCGCAATCGCACCCAGCATCTCCAGTTTCAATTCATCGCTAACATATGCCCGTTTGGTATATACGCCATAATCGTTGCGTTCAACGGCGTGTAGAATGGTGGAGTAAAAGGCTGTTGCCAGCTCGATGGAAAACGCACTTTCCGTTGGGTACGTATCCAGACGATCCATGCCAATACGGAACCAGTTCAATGCTGCAGCTTTTAATTCATGAACAATGGCAATAAAGCGTTCGTCCACGATTCCGTCTTCAAAGTCCTGCTCGGTGTAACCATGCTTCTCCATGATCTCCAGCGGAACATACCGGCGCACTCTGGCCCGATCTTCACCAACATCACGAATAATATTAACGATCTGCATCCCTTTACCCAAAGCAATCCCGTTCACGGCTACTTCTGCGCCGTTATCATCCCGCAATACAGGCAACAACATCTCGCCTACGGTCCCGGCCACCAGATAACAATAATGCTCCAGTTCCTGCATCGTTGCATAATGCGTTACGTTAAGATCTGTGAGCTGCCCTTCCATCTGACGGAAAAATGGGCCCTTATCCAGATGAGGAAAACTGCTGAACAACCATCTCAGTGCTGGCCAGATAAAGTGTCCTTCCGCGTCGTCTAGTCGATCAAACAAATCATGGATCTCGTGAATCGTATATGGCGAATATTCCGGCTCGTCTACACTGTCATCAATCATGCGGCAGAAGGCATAAATGACATATATCGCTTCCCGACGTGGACTTGGCAGCCCTCTAAAGGCCTGATAAAAAGAGGAAGAACCCTTTTGCATCAACTCTTCACACCTGCTCAAAATCGCTTCATTCATGTTCCCATCTCCTTCATGAGTTGATTGACGGCCATACGTGCACTCTGCATTACAATCGGCACTCCGCCACCTGGATGTACAGATGCTCCTGCGGCATATAATCCCTTTATATTAGGGAATGGTTTGGGTTGCGGTCGGTATACACCGGACTGGAACAATACAGGTGCTATACCGAAGCTTCCGCCACCATAGAGACCGTCTCGCTCTGCGTCAGCGGGTGTACGCACCTTTTTCCACTTGATCGCTGCACGAAGTCCCGGGAATCCACGTTGCTCCGCTTCTTCCAGTACACGTTCTGCCAATGCTTCGCTCTCTTGATCCCAGTCGACACCTTCGGCATCAGGCACCGGAATGAGGAAATATAATACACTCTGTCCTTGAGGTGCTGCAGTTTCATCCAATGCGACCGGATTAAATACGTAAAATGAGGACTTTGCCGGAATGCGTCGCTGATTGAACACTTCCTGCAAACTGCCTTCAAGACTCGGTGGCAGGAAGAACTGGTGCGTCGTTGTATCTTCCCAGGTTTTGTCCACGCCAACGTAGAGCAATACACATCCGGAAGATGGGCGATACGGTTTTCTTTTCCGCGGAGCCTTAGGCAACTGACCAAGCAATCCCGAGAGATGGGGAAAATCACCATTATAGATAACTGCATCCACATGTTCTGCGCCTTCTGCCGTTTCTATACCTTCACATACACCATTTTCAATCGTGAGGCCTGTAACTTCCGCATTCAGCACAACACGTCCACCACGTGAGATCAGTTCCTGTTCCAGAATGGCCGGCAATGCTGCATACCCGCCCTTCACCATCCAGATCCCATATTCATGCTCTGCATAGGGAAGCAGGGAGTAGATGCCTGGCGTCCCAAATGGTGATCCACCGATGTATAGACTTTGTAGCGAGTAAGCGTCTAGCAATTCCTCATGCTGAAAATAATCACCTACCGCTTTCCGGACACTTTTGTGTGCACGCAATCTGCCCATGAGTGACATGAGAGATGGTGTGAAGAAATCCCTTTTGCGCGGAAAGGCCCGTTCCAGAAACGCTGCCCGTCCTGCAGGAAATAACGTGTCCATGTCTTTCATGAATCGTGTGAATCCCCGGCTCTCTCCCGGGAACAAACGTTCAATCTCAGCCGTCTGCTCCTCACGTGACGTCATCTTGGTCATGACACGACCACTGTGATAGTGCACTCTGTATAGCGGATCACAGCGAAGCAACTCAATCTTCGAACGATCTACGCCTGCTTCCTCCAGTATGCCAAGTAACATCTCCGGCAGAAGCACGATGGTCGGCCCCTGATCGATCCGGTACTCTCCTTCCTGCTCATATCCAATGCGTCCGCCAACGCGGGAACCCCGTTCATACACGGTGACATCCCATCCCTGACGGTTCAACAACAACGCAGAAGTAAGTCCGCCAATTCCTGCCCCTACAATGGCGGCCCGCTTCATGAATGCCCTCCGGCTTCTGCAGTCTTCACATAAGAGGATGGTTTCAAGCGCGTGCGAGCGTCCTCTTCCTGGATCAGTCTGACACTGATCCGTGCCGATTCGAAGATCGTGGGCAACCCGCTACCCGGATGTGTTCCGCCGCCTACCAGCCATACACTTTTCAACTCTTCAAACTGGTTATGAGGACGCAGGTACATCATCTGACCCAAATTATGTGCCATATTAAACGTTGCTCCCCGATACACATCCAGTTCAGTCTCCCAATCGAGTGGAGTGAACAGCATACATTCTTCAATACGGCTGCGTATGTCTGCCAGCTCAGGAATGCCTTCCATGCGTTTCATCATGGCCTCTTGCACATTCTCCCGTTCTGCCTCCCAATCAATGTCTGCGGTAAGGTTAGGCGTAGGCATAAGAACATATAAAGCAGATTTCCCTTCCGGTGCCAGCGTCGAATCAAGTCTGGAAGGGTTATGAATATATAGAGATGGATCGGCTGATAACATTTTGTGCTTTGTAATCTCATCAACGTTCAACCGGTAGTCCTCGGGAAAATAGATCGAGTGATGCGGCAGGTCCACCTCACCATCCACACCCAGATACAGCATTGCTGTAGAGCAGGAATACTTTTTGCGTTTCATTTTCTCCGGGGTATATTTCTTAAGCACGCCTGGTTCGAAAAGATGATTCACCGCATGTGCAAAGTCGGCGTTCACCACCACATGGTCCGCATCGATGCGTTCACCGTTCTCAAGCAACACACCTTCTGCACGACCATTGCGAACGATGACCTGTTTCACCGGGGTGGAAGTATGTATTCGTCCTCCGTATTCTTCCACGACATCAGCCATGGCTTGGAAGATCCGATTCACGCCGCCAATGGGGTGGAACAATCCGTAGTGATGCTCAATAAACGATAAGATGGTAAAGGTACCCGGACAATCCCAGGCAGACATGCCAAGATATTTGGATTGGAATGTAAATGCCCAGCGTAGACGCTCATCTGTAAAATAGCGGGACAAGATTCCATAGACTGTATTGTGGACATCAAGCTTGGGTAGAGCTGTTACCGCATCCTTGCGTAAATAGTCAGTCAGCTTGCCAAAAGGACGACGGAGCAAAGGCATGACTTTGCCAAACTTCACTTCTTCTTCTTGCATGAACCGAAGGTAATTGTCTTCATTGCCCGGAAACAATTCCTTAATCTGTGCAGCTGTATCTTCCCGATTACGAGAAGGCGTGAACACCTTATCACCAAAGTTCAGTGCGTACAGTGGGGTTAACTCTTTCATATGCACATAATCGGATAACTTACGTCCCACCACGTCGAACATCTCTTCAATCAGCTGAGGCATCATCAAAAATGTAGCACCCCGGTCGAATAGATATTCACCCAGTTCCAATCTGGCAGAACGCCCCCCGATGACTGGCTGTTTCTCATACACATCTACCTCGTACCCCTGACCGGACAATAACATCGCTGCTGCAAGTCCACCCGGACCTGCGCCAATAACAGCTGCACGTTTGCGTTGTTGATTCGGTATCATGCCACTCACCTTTCTATGTAGGGAATTCCTATAGTTCTCTAGCCCCTAATCTATTATTAAACCGCCCAAGAACACTTTAAGCGGTAACTAGCAAAAACATTATACAAATATAATACAAATATTATACGACCTTGTAAACCAAAAAATGACCCGTCGGTCAAAACACGAGGATACTCCATTTATAAACACAAAAAACACCCCTTGATCACTTTCGTCAAAGGATGTCCTGTATTCACTAACCTATTCATATCATTTGAGATTATGTTTAGTTATTTGCCTGTCCAAACCTCGCACCAGTTGGTCGATTTGCGAGATATTCACGTTCTATCCATGATTGCCAATCCGCTGAATCCTCTGGCATAATCCATTGCGGGTAACGAGCATGTTCTGCACGCTCATAGCCCTTTCCACCAAGTACAAAGCGAATATGTGGAAACTCGTTTTTAATTCGCTCTATAAGCTGATCACACCGTTCAAGAAGCCCTGGACTTGTGATCGAAAGGCAGACCAACTTGATCTTTTGCTCCCGAATAATCGGGAAGATGCCTTCTTCTGGCGTGTTCGCACCGAGATACAGTACTTCCGCTCCATTTTTACGCATAAAAAGAGAGAACAGCAGCAATCCAACCTGATGGTGCTCCCCCTCCGGACACAACGCCAGAACTTTGGGCAGATGCGGATAGATCGGGAACAGATGGAAAAACTGATAAAACCGCTGTGAAATCAGCTGTGTCATAAAGTGTTCCTGCGCTACCGAAGCCCTGCCTTGCTCCCATGCATCTCCAACCCGAACCAGAATGGGCACCAACACATGATAGAACATCGAGTCATACCCATACATGGTGAAACCAAAATCAATCAAACCATTGGCACGTTCACCCTGAAAGTTGTAGAGCGAGTCATAGATCTGATCTGCCATGCGTGCGTAGGCTTCTTCCATCGTAGGCACCGGAGCCATGATCGGCGTGGGCACAGCCTCGGGCGGATTTAATTTGTTTACTTTCAACATCCGTACCGCTTCCGAAATATTGGTCTGATGTAGCTCAACCTGTTCTTTTAACCAGCGCAGATCCGCAACATTCTCTTCGGTATACATTCGATAACCCGATTCCGTCCGCTCAGGGGTGACCGCACTGTACCGATTCTCCCAAGCCCGGAGCGTTACCGTCGGGATACCGAGCATGGCTGCGACTTGTTTGATGGAATACACCTTATTACCCACTTTCTTTCCTAAATGTCCAGATTTCAAAGGTTATATCATTGGTTCCCCGTCCTTGTCAGGCATATGAAAACCCTGACATTCTACAAAAATAATACACTCATTATACACAACGCTCAGACACCTGTCGATTGCATAATGCCAATTTTGCCATATGCATTTTACCGCTACATCAGTTATTCTACCGGGTTTTCCTGCGTCAACATTATCATCCGTGTGGTAATAGAAGTCAGCAAGTACAGAAGGGGGAGTCCACCGTTGGTCTCATTACGCCGCCATACATCAGACCGCAAGTCTTCACGCGGCAAATTTCCATACATACGAACAGGACTTGTCCTATTGGTCCTATGGCTCATCGCAGTCATGCTCTATCAGACCTACAAACCATTACCACCGGGTATTTCCTACGAAAGTCCGGAGTATCGTGTGGATCAAGTCGATTTCCTTCATGACCTCACATATCCTTCCTCCGATGGACAGATGCAGCACGAACAGCAGATTTTCCAGCGCATGATGCAGATTGTGCAGGAAGCAGAGCAGTTTGTCCTGGTGGATATGTTCCTGTTCAATAATTATCAGCACAAGGGACAGAACTTTCCTCCCGTGAGTACTGAATTCACCGAAGCGCTGGTCGCCAAAAAAAATCAGCATCCTGATATGGACATCTGGTTTATTACAGATGAAGTAAATACCAACTATAACTCAGCACCCAATCCGTTGCTGGAACAAATGAAACAAGCAGGCATTCATGTGGTCATCACGGATCTGGACCCTTTGCGTGATTCAACTCCAGTATACTCTGCGGTCTGGCGGACCTTCTTCCAATGGTTCGGCCAATCTGGAGATGGCTGGATCAAAAACCTTATGGCCACGGATGGTCCGGATGTAACGGTCCGTTCCTATCTCAAGCTGCTCAATGTGAAAGCAAATCATCGCAAAGTTGTCGTTAGTGAGAAGACGGCGATTGTCTCTTCTGGCAATATTCATGATGCGAGTGCCTACCACTCGAACATTGCATTTGAAGTAACAGGTCCAATCATTGGCGATATTCTTCAGTCAGAGCAAGCTATTCTCGACATCTCAGGTGGAGGCCAGGTTCCTGCCTACACAGCTCCTTCCCCGGATTCAAACACGGGAGATTTGCGAATACGCTATTTAACTGAAGGCAAAGTGAATGACGCTGTACTCCATGAGATCAATCAGGCTGGCAAAGGTGACACCTTATGGATGGGCATGTTCTATGTGGCCTCTCCGAAAGTATTGGAAGCCCTGCTGGAAGCCGCAAAACGAGGAACCGAGATCCGGCTTGTACTTGATCCAAATGAAAATGCCTTTGGTCAGGAAAAGATCGGTATTCCGAACCGTCCTGTCGCTGCTGAATTGCATGATAAATCCGACGGTAAAATTCAGATCCGCTGGTATAACACCACCAAGGAGCAATACCACACCAAGATGATCTATATTGCCAAAGCAACCGGTGATCATATTGTCCTCGGGGGTTCAACCAACTTCACACCTCGAAACCTGAATGACTACAATCTGGAGAATGATCTATGGGTTGCTGCTCCTCCAGACAATAAGTTCACGCTTGATATCGCGAATTATTTCGAGCGTATTTGGAATAATAATGATGCCGAATTCACGTTAGACCTGGATGAGTTCCAGGAGAAGACTACGTTTTTGAAAGGTATCCTATATAAGCTGCAACTGATTCTGGGTTTTACAACCTTTTGATTAAAAACCACATTCATACCTAGTTATGTCCGTCTGTACTCTACTGTGCAGACGGATATTTTCATCTTGACAGGCGATGTGAAGTGTGAAAATATAATTACCTAACGACCGTTAGGAAGGTGATTGAATGACTGCACAATCCATTCGGGATGCAGCCCTGTTCCATTTTGCCAGAGATGGCTATGAGGGAGCTTCTCTGAGAGCTATTGCTGATGAAGTCGGGATTAAAAAACCGTCCATATATGCGCATTTTAGCTGCAAGGATGACTTGTTTTTACACACACTTGCCTTTGCTTTTCACGAGGTAAAACGGCACACACTGGAATATTTCCGCGATCATGCGGATCTGCCATTGGAGCAGAGGCTGAAAGGCTTGCTGATCTGGTTCGAACAAGAATACAACGCCCATGCTTCGGCTCGTTTGATGCTGCGTAATTGTTTTTACCCACCCCTTTCTCTGTATGGCGAAGTGATGGATCAGGTGTATCCGTTTATCGATGGCATGGAACGAGCACTGACTCGTCTGCTGCAAAGGGCAATGCGTAATGGAGATATACCGCCCCTTCCCGCGGAACAAGCCGCCATTGCATTTATGACGTTCCTCGACGGTATTACCGTGGAGATTATCTATGGAAGTTCCCGTCGGTACAAGAGACGGTTGGAAGCATCCTGGCCTGTCTTTTGGCATGGCATTCATCATTTGAACGAAGAGGCACAAAGCGTTGTGCCGGAAGGAGATTTAACAACATGAACCGCAACTGGTTATATGTATTTATCGGTGGAATTATTGAGATTGTCTGGGTAAGCGGGCTGAAACATGCCTCGAATGCCTGGGAGTGGACTTTGACGGGGATTGCCATCGTGATCAGTTTTGGACTGATCATTGCCGCTTCCAAAAGGCTGCCTGTGGGTACGGTATATGCCGTCTTTACGGGAATTGGTACGGCGGGCACCGTCCTTACGGAGATGGTACTGTTCGGTGAGCCGTTCCGCTTGGCCAAAGTATTGCTCATCGGGCTGCTGCTCTGCGGCGTAATCGGACTGAAGCTGGTTACGGATCAGCAAGAAGCCAAAGGAGGTGCAGTATAATGGCTTGGATGGCAATTGTAGGTGCAGGGATATGTGAAATTTTCGGCGTAATCGGTATTAATGGTGCTTCCACCAAGAAAGGATGGCCATACATTGTACTTATGCTGGTGTCGTTTGTGTTCAGCTTCTCGTTGTTGTCCTACGCCATGACGTCCATTCCCATGGGCACAGCGTATGCCGTGTGGACGGGGATCGGGACGGTCGGCAGTACGTTAACAGGCATGTTCCTGTTCGGTGAACGGAAAGAAGCGAAGCGTATCCTGTTTATCGCAATGATTTTGGTTGCAGCCGTTGGTCTGAAACTGATCACATAACGGAACGAAATGAAGTTACACTTTATATCTCCGGTGATAGCATATGCTTCCGAAGAAGCTTTCTTACAGAAAGCTTTAAGGCGAACACTTCGTTTCTTCAAGTCGGTTCTGCAATCTCCGTTATCGTGTAATTCTTAGCTTCCATTATGATATCTATTAAATTCTGTAATATAAAAAAGACGACTTCGATCAGGAAGTCGTCTTTTTTGGGATATGATATAAATAGGGAACCTCTTTATACTCTGCCACGTAAGAAAGGATGTCGTAATCATGAGAAAATTATTGGCACGCATGGGCTCTTATACAGGGTATACCCTTCTGATCGGGATGGCCATCTTCTATCTCATCGCTCTAGTCGCCATTATTATACTCGCCTTGTACGCCTTCACTGGAGGAGCCTAACTTAAACGTTCTTGATAGCAACACCCAATCGTACATACAGGCTACACTTTGTTACATGTTGTTCTTTTTCCCTTTGATCATCCTCTTTCCTCAATATTAGTTTTCCAATTTACTCCCATTTGAATTCCTTCAACCAGATCGTTTATACTTGGTTTGACCTTAAAGTCAATTCAAGAACTCACAAGTTCCCTGATGAGGTGAATGTATCGTTAATGAACCCTATACATGAAATGAATGAGAAGAAAAAACTCATCATTACTACAGCACTCAAGTTATTCTCATCCAAAGGCAGTGCTGCAACATCCATGCAAGAGATTGCCGAACTATGCGGGATGTCCAAAGGCAGCCTTTATATCATGTTCAAATCCAAAGAGGAATTAGAAGCCAGTACGCTGGAGTACTGCATGTACACGCTTATGGACGAGATGACGCAGATTGAGCATGAAACCAGCCTCTCCTCGCGAGAACGCCTGCACAAGCAGATCGAAACACTGCTCATTCATGTAGCCGAATTCAAGGAATTTTTGCGGGTACAGATGCGCAGCATGATGATGGATGATGAGCAACATCGCAAGGAACAATGCAATCCGTTGCAAAGAGACTTGGAGATCCGTACCTTACATTGGTTTAAAGATAAGTTGGAAGAGCAGTATGGACGGGAGATTGAACCTTATACGATTGATCTTATTTTGTTGACACACGGACTGTTCCTCTCCTATGTCAAAATCTGGTTTACAGAGATGCCATCTCTCACTGTTAATAAAATGGCAACAAACTTGCTGCAAATGATGGATTATGCCGCACATGGATTCCTTAACCAGCGACCTGAGCCTTTGATTCCTTTGGAGGAATGGCCTGCCTGGATTACCGAGGCCCATCCAGATTCCACGGTGATGCGACATCCTATCCATATCATCAAACAAATGCAGGATATCGCTGCCTCCGATTTGCCACCAGGGCAACCGAAGAATGATGCACTTGAAACCATTGCCATTCTCAGGCAGGAGATGATGGAATTCACGCCGCGGCGTGCCATTATTCTGGGCATGATGCACAATCTGGAGAACGTAACTGCCATTCAACCCTTGCATTCCGAGCTTCAGCATATTTTGGATGCCATGTATAGCCGGTTCATCCCTGCTGACTCGTCACACACATAAACAGGAGAAACAGAGAGGAGAAGAAACCATCGTATGAAAGGTATTATTAATTTTTCACTGAACAACAAGTTTGCGATCTGGATTCTGACGATTATCATCTCTTTCGCAGGTTTGTACAGCGGATTGACGATGAAACAAGAGACAATCCCGAACATCAACGTACCGTTTCTGAATGTCACTGCCATTGATCCGGGGGCTGCACCGGAGGGAATTGTTGAGGATGTCACGAAGCCGCTGGAAGTAAAACTACGTAATGTAGATGGCGTGAAGACGGTGACCTCCACTTCCATGGAGAACGCAGCATCTATTACACTCGAATTTGATTATGGAACTGATCTGACCAACGCAACTGCAACCGTTCGTGAGGCACTGAATGAAGTTCAATTGCCTGACAGCGTGCAGAAGCCGACCATTTCCAAATTCAGCATTAACTCTTTCCCGGTTGTATCTCTGAGCCTGTCTGACAAGGACGGCGGTGACCTGGAACAATTGACACGACTGGTTGAATCGGATATTCAGCCTGCACTCGAAGATATTGACGGTGTAGCTCAGGTTCAGGTTTCCGGTCAATATGTGAAAGAAGTTCAATTGAAGTTTGACCAAGCTAAAATGGCCGAGCTGGGCCTAACTGAAGATACGGTAAACGGCATCGTTCAAGGTTCATCCATTCGTGTGCCCCTTGGACTGTTTGAACTGGATAAATCCCAGAAAGCCGTTGTCGTAGATGGCAACATCATCGACATCGATGATCTAAAAAACCTTGCCATTCCAGTCGTACCTGGCGGTGCTGGGGCTTCCACAGGCAATGGTGCAAGCGCAGCCCCACAAGGCACTGGAGCACCAACTGGTGAAGCTAGCCAAGGTACCGCTCCTGGCTCTGCACAAGGAACGGACCCGGCTGCAGGGCAAGCTGCTGGCGGTAATGCTAGTGTAGGTAGCCCATCAGGCGCTGCCAACGCGCCTGGCATTCCAACTGTAAAACTAAGTGAAATAGCCAAGATCGACGTCATCGGTCAAGCGGAATCCATTTCCCGGACAGACGGCAAGGAATCGATCGGTATTTCCGTTGTAAAATCCAATGACGCCAACACGGTTGATGTCGTGAATGCAGTCAAAGACAAAGCTGAAGAGTTGCAGAAGCAGTTCAAAAACGCTGATCTGACTGTACTGCTTGACCAAGGTAAACCGATCCAGGACTCGGTGAACACGATGCTGGGCAAAGCCGTTTTTGGTGCTTTGTTTGCTATCCTGATCATCTTGCTGTTCCTGCGTAATATTCGTTCAACCATTATCTCCATAATCTCGATCCCGCTCTCCTTGCTCATGGCATTGACTGCGCTCAATATAATGGATATTACCTTGAACATGATGACACTGGGTGCCATGACGGTTGCCATCGGACGGGTTGTCGATGACTCCATCGTTGTTATCGAGAACATCTACCGCAGATTAACACTCAAAGGTGAGAAACTGAAAGGCCGTGAACTGGTTCGCGAAGCAACGCGCGAGATGTTTGTGCCAATCCTTTCTTCCACAATCGTAACGATTGCGGTATTCCTGCCACTGGCATTGGTAAGCGGTATGGTGGGCGAGCTGTTCCTGCCATTTGCATTGACCATGGTATTTGCCTTGCTGGCATCCCTGATCGTTGCCATTACCATCGTGCCGATGCTTGCGCATTCCCTTTTCCGTAAAGGGCTGAAGAACAAGCAGAATCACGAAGAAAAACCAGGCAAGATGGCGGAAGGTTACAAACGCCTGCTGAACTGGACACTATCACACAAACTCATCACGGTCAGTATTGCAGTGATCCTGCTGGTCGGCAGTTTGTTCCTGTACCCGTTCATCGGTGCAAGCTTCTTGCCAGAACAACAGGATAAATATGTGACTATTACGTACAGCCCGCAAACCGGAGCTTTGCGTGAAGATGTAGAAAAAGAAGCACTTGTTGCCGAGAAGTGGTTGCTGAAACAACCGGGTCTGGAGAAAATGCAATATTCCATCGGCGGAAGCAATCCACTGAGCAGTATGGGTGGCGGTAGCTCAAACTCGGCTCTCTTCTATATTGAATATAACGAAGATACAAAAGACTTTACAAAAGTGAAGGAACAACTAGTAGAAGGTCTGAAAAAAGAAGTTACCGTAGGAACCTGGAATGAGCTCGACATGTCCGGCGGTCTGGGTGGTAGTGGCCTGAGCCTATCCATCTATGGCGATAATGTAGAGCAACTCAAACCTGTATCGGACGAAATTCTGAAACTGGTTGAAGCGGATACGGATAATTTTGAAAAAGCAGATACCACACTCGCTGACACTTACGGGCAGTATACGCTCGTGGCAGATCAGGAGAAACTAAGTTCCTTGGGCCTGACTGCAGGCCAACTGGCCATGGCATTGAGCCCGGCACGGGAACGTCCTGTGCTCACGGAAGTCGATATTGATAACAAAACGTATAAAGTATATGTAGAGACAGACGATAAAACATTCAGCAGCATTAATGAGATTGAGGATGAGACCGTCACTTCACCGCTTGGCATCGAAGTACCGATTAAAGATGTTGCCAAAGTGGAAGAAGGCACATCCCCGAACTCTATCATGCAAATTGACGGTAAGGTGGTTGTACAAGTTACAGCCAACATCCTGGCTTCGGATGTAACGAAAGCTTCGAGTAACTTACAGGCTGAGATCGACAAGTTGGATCTGCCTGATGGCGTTGAAGTGAAGTTCGGCGGTACAACCGAACAGATTAATGATACCTTTACTCAGCTTGGTCTCGCCATGCTGGCAGCCATCGCCATTGTATACTTCGTGCTTGTTGTAACATTCGGCGGCGGTTTGGCACCATTCGCCATCCTGTTCTCCCTGCCATTTACGGTGATTGGTATTATGGTAGGTCTGTTCATCGCTGGTGGTACACTTGACGTCTCCGCCATGATGGGTGGATTGATGCTCATCGGGATCGTGGTCACCAACGCCATCGTGTTGATTGACCGTGTTATTCACAAGGAAAAAGAGGGTATGCCTACCCGTGAAGCCTTGCTGGAAGCCGGTGCAACTCGTCTGCGTCCAATTCTGATGACCGCTCTCGCAACCATCGGTGCCCTGTTGCCACTGGTTACGGGTCTCGAAGAGAGTGCGGGTATCATCTCCAAAGGATTGGGAATTACCGTAATCGGCGGTCTGATCAGTTCCACGCTGCTCACGCTGGTTATCGTACCGATTGTGTATGAGTTCCTGATGAAATTTAAAAAGAAAAGAATCGAAGATTAAGAAGTAGAGAGTCGTTCTCATGTAACGGTTCGAGTCGAACTTAAATACAGACTATAATATTTAGCTTCTCGCCCCTTAGCGCATATTGGAATGGTTATAAATTCCGATATAAAGCTAAGGGGCTTTTTTATGTAAATTCACACGAGACATTGACTGACATAGAAATGCTTCATTTTAATCAAAATCACAAAAAATACAGACCCATTTGTCATTTGAAACAAATGAACGTTAGATTTCAGCCCATCGGCTGTAAATAGAATTATAATATGGATTAATTATGTAAGTTGACGGATTCCAGACTCCAGATAGATCACATGTTATTGGGGAAGGACGGTGGTTGTGTGGGGGAGACAACGCTTCATATTCAAGTCAGAGACATGTTAAAACGTCCCGTGTTTCGCAAGGCGGAAGTTCTGGCAAGTGATCGTGCGCTGGAGCGGTATGTTCGCTGGGTTCATATCATGGAAGTCCCTGAGGTAGGGGACTTACTCAATGGCGGGGAATTGGTGCTGACGACAGGCATTGGCTGGCAGGAAGGTGAGCAGCAAGGCCTGTCTTTTTTGCGTCAGTTAATTGCACGTGGGGCTGCCGGACTCTGTATGGAACTGGGGGATCATACCAAGTCGCAGCTCGGTGCCATGAAGGAAATAGCAGTTGCCGCGGATTTCCCGCTGATCTGGTTCCACGAACAAGTCCGTTATATTGATATTACGCAAGACCTGCATTTCACTCTGATTCGTAGTCATCAGCGGATGATTGCGGAACTCGATAGTCTTACCACCTCCTTTAACCAACTTCTTCTGAATGGAGATGGCGTACAACCTCTGCTTCGATTATTGTCACGAACAACCGGATGTGCCGTGGCATTATATCCTCTCGAAGGGGAAGCGAGTAGCGTTCCCTATTGCTCTCCAGAGCAGCTGGAGACTCGTCGGCAGGATTGGTTTTTGCAGCGGGGACATTCGATGGGAGAAGATATTCCGAATATAATGCGGCTGTCAGATAACACATTGCATGCACTCAGCATGCCTGTTCAGGCGTTAGACTACACCTTTGCCGACCTTGTGCTGATGCATCAAAAGCTGACGGATCAAGATTCAAGCATACCGATCAAACCATCGGATGAATTCGTCATTCAGGCACTGGAACGATGCGCGGCCGCGATTGCCCAGGACTGGATGCGAACCAAATACATGGAAGAGAAACGCCGCTACAAAGAAGATATGTGGGTCATTGACTGGCTTAACGGACATCACTCCACGAAGGAAATCCATGAATATGTATCCACCGTTAATCCCCTTCTCGCAACAAGCAAAGCCACGATTATCTTATTTGACAGCAACCCCGCATACACAGACAGCCTCAAACTTCAGAAATTATTGATCCAACGCAACATCGTTGCCCGTTCCGTGTTCGCTCGGGAGAATTTCACCCTCTACAGCACCGTTCTGAATCACCAGATCATTCTTATCATTCTCGACCCACTACCTGGATCTCAGCGCAAAAGCAGTCTCTGGCGCTGCATCGAACAGCTGCAGCAGCACGAGCAGGAACAAACCCACTGCCTCTTCTCAGGCCTGATCGGTATTGGTCATAACTGCACAGACCTCTCCCGTCTCAAAGATAGTCTGGAATCCGCAAAGGAGACACTGCGAATTCAGAAGGACATCGGCGAGATGCAGCAGCCCTTTTACAGTAATCTTCATTGTTACCGCATCATCGCCAGTATGAAGCAAAGCGGCAATCTGGATGATTTCATTGAAGAATATCTGGGGCCGCTCATCCGTTACGATGTAGAGAAAGGAGGTCAGTTGCTGCGCACGCTCAAACAATATTTGGTCCTGTGCTGCTCTAAGCAAGAGACGGCCACCGCTCTATATATCGTCAGACAGACGCTGTATCACCGTTTGGACAAAATCGAAGCACTTTTGGGAGAAGACTACATCCTCCCCGAGAAAAGGGTCGCGATCGAACTTGCCATCTACGCCTATGAGTACGTTCATGGGCCAATCGCATGAAGAACTCCAGCATCGTCTAAGCTCCCCGCTGCTCCTGAAGCTGGCGAATCAAAATGTGACTGAACCACTTCCGTCCAGACGCCGTGCCCACGTATTGCTCTTGTTTCTCTTCGGGAAGATCCGGGTGCCCCCATATGACGTGAGCACCCTCCAGATGTTCCCGTACCGCATAGATCCGATAACCCTGTGCAACCATTCGCTCTATGGCGATCCTCTCGGCCTCAAACACATCATGATCCGACATCAACTTCCCCCTCCATTCACTGCCGTCACAGGCTGTTTCATCGGTATAGGTGCGCTTGCATCATACTTGTTGCGCTTCACATATTGGCCTGCCCCTGCTGTTCCGGCATACTGCCGATCTCGAATGACATACTCCCCGCGGCACAACACCGTCACCGGACAACCCTGTACCTGCATACCTTCAAATGCACTGTAATCCACATTCATATGATGCGTATCTGCCGAGATCACCCTATTTACAGATGGGTCAAAAATAACGATATCCGCATCTGTCCCTACAGCCAGAGTCCCTTTCTGCGGAAATAATCCAAACAATTTGCTCGCTCTTGTTGAACATAGATCGACCCACTGATTGAGCGTAATCCGCCCCTTGACTACACCTTCCGAATACAGAATACTGAGGCGATCTTCGATGACAGGCCCGCCGTTCGGAATTTTGCTAAAATCATCCTTGCCCAGGTCCTTCTGCCCTTTGAAATTAAACGAACAATGATCAGAGCCAATCGTCTGTAGCTGACCACTTTTCAATGCGTTCCACAGTACTTCCTGATGAGCCGCTTCCCGCAGCGGTGGTGACCAGACGTACTTTGCACCCTCGAAGTCCGGCTGATCCATGATCGACTGATCCAACGTCAAATACTGAGGACAGGTCTCCCCCCAGATTCGATAGCCCATTTCACGTATACGCGCGATCTGCTCCACAGCCTCCGCACAGGTCACATGCACCACATACAGCTGTGAATCCGCTAGTGCAGCCAGACGTGCAGCCCGACCTGTCGCTTCTCCCTCCAGCATGGATGGGCGAGTCAGCGCATGATGAATTGGCTCCGTGCGCCCATCGGCGAGCGCCTGTCGAACCAGCAGGTCAATAACATCTCCGTTCTCGGCATGAACCATGACGAGTGCGCCGTACTCTTTTGCCTTTTGCAGCGTCTGGAATAGAATCCCGTCATCGGCCTGAAACTGGTTTTTATATGCCATGAACACCTTGAAGGATGACACCCCCTCTTCTTCAATGATCTGCGGTAACTCTTCCAGCACCTGATCGTTCATCTCCCCGATCATGAGATGGAAACCGTAGTCGATGGCGGCTTTACCCTCGGCTTTGGCGTGCCACTCTTGGAGGGATTCGATTAATGGACGGCCTTTTTGTGTCAGGCAGAAATCAATAATCGTCGTTGTACCGCCAAAAGCTGCCGCTGTTGTTCCCGTCGCAAAATCATCCGCCGTTACCGTTCCACCGAAGGGCATATCCAGATGCGTATGCGGGTCGATCCCGCCCGGAATGACGTAACAGCCCGCTGCATCCACAACCTCCGTTCGTTCGTCAGGCACCAGTCCGATGCCAATCTGTGTGATTTCACCCTTTTCGATCAAAATATCTGCTTCAAAAGTATCTGACGCTGTGACCAACACACCATTACGAATCAATTTGCGGGTATTCATGATATCGCCTCCTTGGTTGATTGATCTCTAACGGATTGCAGCATGGCAATCGCAGACTGACGTTCATTCCAGGTTACAGGTTCCTGCTCAGGTACAAGCTCAACCATCTCAATCGCCCCATCCACCGGGCAAACGATCGAACACAGATTGCAGCCGACACAATCCTCCTCCACCACTTCCAGATAGGAGCCGGACGGGTCAGTCAACATATCAATACACTGATGCGAGGTGTCCTCACAAGCAATATGGCATTTGTTGCAATTGATGCAGATATCGCGGTTGATGCGGGCGACCACTTTGTAGTTCAGATCAAGATTGCCCCAATCCGAGTAACGTGGAACCGTCTGACCGACCAACTCTGCGACACTGCTCAGACCCTTTTCATCCAGATAATCGTTCAGCCCATCAATCATGTCCTCCACAATACGGAATCCATGATGCATCGCTGCGGTACATACCTGAACCCCTGTAGCGCCCATGAGCAGAAACTCTGCAGTATCCCGCCAGTCCGAGATGCCACCAATACCCGAGATCGGCACGCCCACCTCCGGATTACGTGCGCACTCGGCAACCATGTTCAGTGCAATTGGCTTCACGGCTGGGCCACAGTATCCGCCATGTGCTCCTTTGCCGCCCACATGGGGCACGGTATTCCACGAATCCAGATCCACACCTGCCAGGGAGTTAATGGTATTGATCAGAGAGATCGCATCCGCGCCGCCTCGTACAGCTGCCCGGGCGGTCGCCGTAATATCCGTGATATTCGGCGTGAGCTTTACGATAACGGGTGTGGTCGCCACTTCCTTCACCCACATCGTCTGTAGTTCAACCAAGTCAGGCTGCTGACCGGAGGCAGCTCCCATGCCACGCTCAGCCATGCCATGCGGGCAGCCAAAATTCAGCTCCAGACCGTCAACGCCAACGGCTTCCACCTTTTTGACAATCTCATGCCACTTCTCCCGTGTGGGTTCCACCATCAGTGAAGCGACAACCGCACGATCCGGGAAGCGCTTCTTGGTCTCGGCAATCTCCCGCAGATTCACTTCCAGCGGGCGATCGGATATCAATTCAATATTGTTAAACCCCGCCACCCGCTGTCCACCGAAATGAACCGCCGCAAAACGCGAGGATGTATTGATAATGGGCTCACCCAGTGTCTTCCACACCGCGCCGCCCCAGCCCGCTTCGAACGCACGCTGAACCTGATACCCCGTATTGGTCGGTGGTGCAGAAGCCAACCAGAATGGATTGGGTGATCGAATACCTGCCAGATTAATGGATAAGTCAGCCATAACGATCCCTCCTTGGTGTTGTTTGAACTTTTTAGTTACACTGGACACTCCGATGACAGAACAACCTTCCGATCGCTGTTATCCCCAGATTTTTTTAATTCCTTTTATAAAGGGAAAATCCGGGGATAAAGGCGAACACTCTGTTTCTTCAGGTTCTTTCTGTCCTCTCCGTTTCGTGTAAATGTTTAGTTCAATTTTTATCGTTGTACTGGATATTGGGTCGTGCTCAGGATTTCTGCGTAGTAATGGTGTTTCTGGATAGTACGCACCTAAATTCTAACGAACCGCACACCTCTTATTCGACTCATATGAGGTAAATTCAAAATCTAACGAATCGTAGAAAGCTTATATTACTGTAGTAGCTCATTTCGGCTTCATTTCAACAGGCGTTCGTCAACATAAGACGTGTGAGATTCGTTAGATTTTTCAATCCTCCATAATTGCCACGATAAGATGTGTCGGGTTCGTTAGCGGGTCAGGGACACGAGAATTCGATGCACAACAGAAATCTTGCTCAGATCTACATCATCACTCTTACAGTCCTTGCGCCCTCCCATCCGCATTCTTTCCTTGTACCCTTTCATTGCACACTTTCCGTGCTCTTTACTTTCCCTTGCAGCAATTACTGCTCACGCCGTCTCTTCCACCTGTCCAGGTAACACCTTCATAACTGCGGCGGCGGCCAGCTTACCCTGCTGTGCAGCCGAGACAACCATCGCCTCACCCTGGCCCTGACCAAAAATGACATCTCCTGCCGCATAAATCTGAGGATGCGAGGTATGGTACGTATGCGGTTCGATCTCAACGACGCCCCAGTGGTGACGCAGTCCAAATGCTTCGATTAATGGTAATAAACGATGCTGCCCAATCGCCCGGATGACCGTATCACATTCGATCATGAACTCCGATCCTTCCACAGGCACAGGCAAAGCACGCCCACCGCCAGGCGGGGTAATTAGCTCCATTTTCACACATTCCACAGCTTGAACCCGACCGTTCTCGTCTCCAATAATACGCTGCGGCATCGTAAACCATCGGAACTCCACACCCTCCTGCTTGGCAAACGTATATTCAAACGCATACGCCGTCATCTGGCTTTCCCCGCGCCGATATAACATCTGCACTCGCTCGGCACCAAGACGTACCGAACAGGTCGCTGCATCTACCGCCGTATTGCCCGCGCCAATAACGGCAACCTTCAGACCATTCAGCGCGGGTGGAACACCCTGCTTGGTAGACTCCACCAGTTCAATCGCATCATAGACACCTTCCAGTGTCTCCCCTTCAATGTCCAGCATAGGTACTGAACCCATGCCACAGGCCAGAATGACCGCTTCATGCTGCTCCAGCAACTGCGAAGCAGGGATATCCACACCGATACGCACCCCATAACGAATCTGTACACCAAGTGCCTCCACCTGCTCCACTTCCCATAGCGCAACCGATTCGGGCAAACGGAAGGATACGATGCCGTACGTGTTCAGCCCGCCGCCTTTGGGTTTGGCTTCATAGATTGTCACCTCATACCCTGCACGCCCCAGTTCACGCGCCGCCGATAATCCCGCAGGCCCGGCTCCTACAACAGCAACATTCCTCCCATTGGCAGGTGCTGCCTGGAATAACGGCTCATTCTTCGCCCGCGCCCAGTCGGTGGCATAACGCTGCAAGTCACCAATCCGAATCGGCTTCGACGATTCGTTCAGGACACATGCGCCTTCACACAGTTCCTCTGTGGGACAGACACGTGCGCAGCTAGCTCCAACCGGATTCGCATCCATGATGGTGCGGGCCGATCCTTTCAGGTGCCCTGTTGATATTTTGCTAATAAAAGAAGGGATATTAATGTCGGTCGGACAGGCCTTGATACAAGGTGCATCGTAACAGTACAGACAGCGGTTTGACTCCTCCATCGCTTCCTTACCTGT
The DNA here is from genome assembly GCF_030816325.1 of Paenibacillus sp. W4I10. NCBI lineage: Bacteria > Bacillati > Bacillota > Bacilli > Caryophanales > Paenibacillaceae > Paenibacillus > Paenibacillus sp. W4I10. Next base: position 5,768,875 of record NZ_JAUSXX010000001.1, on the reverse strand, counting down.
CATGGCGGGTTTCATCTCGGCAAAACGACTCTCCCACCCATAATCGGATAACGTTGTTCCTGAGCTGTTCATCAAGGTCATGCACCTCCTGAAGTTTGATCCGCGCAGCTTCCGGCTGCTTTTACAGACTAACGAGATGTTCGTACGTTTCCGGTCTGCGATCCCGGTAGAACTGCCATACATTACGCACCTCACGAATCATCTCCGTATCCATCTCGCCAATAACGACCTCATCCTGATCCCGACTGCCGATCGCTACCATTCTGCCTCGCGGGTCAACCAAGTACGACTGTCCATAAAATTCACCCATATTCCATGGCGCTTCCACGCCAACCCGGTTGATGGCTGCAACATAATAGCCGTTAGCTACCGCGTGAGCAGGCTGTTCCAGTTTCCACAGATATTCCGATGTACCCGCAACCGTAGCGGACGGATTGAACACAATCTCTGCCCCCGCCAGCCCTAGCAGTCGTGCGCCTTCCGGAAAATGACGATCATAACAGATGTACACGCCAACTCTGGCGTAGGCCGTATCAAAAACCGGAAACCCGAGGTTGCCTGGTTTGAAATAATACTTTTCCCAGAACCCATTTGTACCCTCACCTGCTTCCACATGCGGGATATGATGTTTGCGATATTTGCCCAGATATGAACCATCTGCATCAATGACAGCTGCCGTATTGTAATACGAAGCAATGCCCTCCACCTCGTACACAGGTAAAATAATCACCACCGCAAGCTCCTTCGCCAGTTCCTGAAAACGTCTGGTCGTTGGCCCTTCCGGCACCGGTTCAGCGGATGCATACCATTTTGGATTCTGCTCTGTGCAAAAGTACGGTCCATAGAATACTTCCTGCAATCCGATGATCTTGGCCCCTCGTGCAGCAGCTTCACGGACCAGCGCAATGTGCTTCTGAACAGCAGCTTCTTTGTGCACCTCAACGGGAGCCGAACCTTCAATCTCATGAGAAGCCTGGATTAATCCGATGCTGATTTTGCTCATATCGTCACAACGCCTCCTCAGGTAAAATGGTTGGTTGGTTCACTCCACCGCACATCCTTCGAATGGTTCGATACAGCACTTCCGTGCCGAGTCCAATATCCTCCGGAGAGGAATATTCGCTGGGATGATGACTGATGCCGTCCTTGCTGCGGACAAAGATCATGCCATAATCACACACACGCGAAAGGGCCAACGCATCATGGAACGGACCACTCATCAGTTCTGGCAAAGTAACCCCGACCTCTTCCGCAGATGAACGAATCACCGATTGGATTGACTCTGCACAATACCTTGGCTCACTGTTCGTATCCTCGGTCAGCGAATACGTTAGACCATATCGGGAACTCACGTCATCCAAAATGTTCATCAATCGGGCTTCCAGCCGGTTCCTGCGTTCCATCTCCATGTCTCGTAAATCAACCGTGAAGCTGACTTCCTCCGGGATGATATTACGCGAATCCGGAAACACTCTCAGACTACCCACGGTACCTACGGTTGGAGCTTCCGGGTCTTCTCTCACCATATCGTCAAAAGCCGCAATGACTCTGGCGCTGCCTGCCAAAGCATCATGCCGCATCCCCATCGGAACAGAACCAGCATGACCCGCCATTCCTTTCATCGTCACCGTAAGCCACAGCGGGCCCGAGATGCCCGTCACCAGACCTACTGGTGCATTCAACGCTTCCAGCACCGGCCCCTGCTCAATGTGCAGCTCCAGATAACTGCCTATGGAACCTGGTGGGTAGATCGCTTCTTCAAAATCCGAAGGAGAACAGCCGAAGGCTTCCAACGCCTCCCGGCGGGTCACTCCGTTTTTATCCTGCCGCTCCAGTTCGCCTTCTTCCAACTGACCAGTTATACCACGTGAGCCGAACAGGCCTTTGTTAAAACGGGAACCCTCTTCATCGCAAAAAGCAATCACCTCAATCGGCATACGGGGCTGAATGCCATTTTCGATCAGGCATTGCACGGCTTCGAGTGCGCCGAGCACACCAATCGCACCATCATATCGACCGCCGTAAGGCTGAGAGTCGATATGGGAACCAATCATAAGGATCGGCAGCGTCTGATCCGCACCTTCCAGACGACCAATCAGATTGCCGAAGGGATCAAGTCGCGTCGTCAAACCGGCATTTTCCATCCAGAGACGAACCTGTATGATGCCGTCCATATCCTCCGGGGTCAGGGCAAGTCGGCAGACACCCGTCTCCGCGATTCGGCCAATCTGTGACAACTGCTCAATTCGCTCATTCAGCCGAAGCTGATTAATGACTTTGCCTGTTGTGGTCTGCATCCTACCTCGCCTCCTTGTGTTATCCATCTATGGCAACTAACCTGCGTCCAGACTACGCAGCGCAACGAGCAAACTTCCAGCGATCAGATCCAGCTCTTCCTCGGTGGTAACAAACGGCGGAGAGATCGTCAAAATGTTTGCAAACCCCGGCACGGTATCGCCGTTCTTGCCAATCAGAATGCCATCCCTTTTACAACTGGCGAGTACCTTCATTACTTTGTCCGCCTCCGCAGGTGAACCGTCTGCTTCAATCAATTCAATGCCACAGGCGAATCCGAATGAACGGATATCCCCCACAATGGATAGCTCCAGCAGTGGCTCCAGCTTCTCACGAAGCAGGTATCCCAGTTCTTCCGCCCGGCTGACCAGATTCTCTCGTTCCAGAATCTCCAGATTCGCCAGTGCCACCCGGCAGGATACCGGATTCCCGCCAAAGGTATTCACATGGCGAAAATGGGCATGCGGTCCGGGTTCCCGGAACGTCTCATACAGATCGGCTCGCACCGCCGTTGCCGATAGCGGCGAATAGGCACTGGTCATGCCTTTTGCCATCGTCACAATATCTGGTTGTACACCATAGTTCTGATGACCAAACTTCTGCCCGGAGCGGCCAAAACCGCAGATTACCTCATCTACAATGAGCAGCACGCCATAACGCTGACAGATCTCTTGCACAGTGCGCATATAATCCGGTGGGGGTACAATCATGCCGCCCCCTGTGATTACCGGCTCCATAATTACTGCCGCAACCGTCTCTGGACCTTCCCAACGAATCACCTCTTCATAGATGGTTGCACATTCGAGTCCGCATCCATCCTTGTTTCGTCCAAACGGACATCGGTAACAATATGGTGGTGGAACATGAGAGAAACCTACGCCGAGCGGCTCGTATTTGATCTTGCGGGCGGCTTGCCCGGTGGCGCCCAGTGCGCCCATGGAGTTGCCGTGATACGCACGGTGACGGGAGATGAATTTGTGCCGAGTAGGCTCACCATTCTGATGGTGGTATTGACGGGCTATTTTGAAAGCCACCTCATTTGCATCTGAACCTGAGTTGGAGAAGAATATTCGATACTCCCCTTCCAGCCATTCATTCAGCTTCTCCGCCAGCAAAATCGCCGGTTCGTGACTCTGCGTCATCGGTACATAAGCGAGTGCTTTCATCTGTTCGTAGGCACTTCTTGCAATCTCCTCACGGCCATGCCCTACATTCACACACCATAGTCCCGACATCGCATCCAGATAACGCGTACCATCCTGATCGGTAATCCAACTGCCCTCCCCGCTTACCGCAATCATCGGATGATCGTTATGAGGCGAGATGTGATGCCACACGTATTTGCGATCTTTCTCCAGCCATTCTTCCTTCGTACCGCCAAGCGGCTGAGGCTGCTGATCCACAGAACTCATTCGTCATCCTCCTCCACACGCTTATTTCACCGCTTCTTCATAGATGCTTTTCTCCAGCGCTTCATCCAGGTTGGCGGCTTTTTTGATCAGGCCATAGTTCAGTGCAATATCCGCAGTTCGGGTAAATGACTCATCCACAAAGCTACCGACTTGCTGTTCCGTAAATCCTTCCGGGCGAATCAGCTTTGCAATCTCTTCCAGCATCGTGACCTGATGGTCGCGGGTGGTGCTGCCATCCGTCACATTACTCATCACGATATCCACTGTCTCATTTTGATTGTCGATGGCATAATTCCAGCCTTTCAGAATGGCACGGGTTACTTTGATCGCAAGCTCACGGTTGTTGTCTACCCAATCTTTCTTGGCAATCAGCGTATCCTCCAGCATGCCAACACCGGCATCTTCAATGTTGAACACATCCAGATCGGATTCTTTCATTCCACTTTCCATTACCACGTGATATTCGTTATAGATCGTCGCCGTAGCCACATCCACCTGATCATTGAAAAACTGATCCATTGTGAACCCTTGCTTCACCAGTTCAATGTCTTTCTTCGGGTCGAGTCCATTCTTCTCCATGAACGCGAGCACCTGAAACTGCTGACTGCCAAACCAGGTACTTACCTTCTTGCCTTTCATCTGAGCAGGATCGGTAATGCCCAAGGACTTCTTGGCAATCAAACGATAGCTACTCTTCTGTGAGATCTGGGCGAGTGAGACGAGCGGCAGACCGTTATCCCGGCTGACCAGCAGACTGTCCACTCCGGTGATCCCTACATCGGCAGCGCCATTGACCACCTGCTGCTCAATCACGATATCCGGCCCACCCGGAATAATCTCGGCATCAATGCCTTCATCTGTGAAAAAACCTTTTTCCTTCGCTGCATAGATCCCGGCAAACTGCGCCTGCGGCACCCATTTCAGCTGAATTTTCACTTTGGTTAAGGGTTGATCTGCTTCTCCCGTCCCTCCTGAACTCGCAGCAACAGGTTCAGCCGCCGGCTCGGACTTCGTAGAACACGCGCCCAGCATCGTAACAACCAACAGGACCAATACCAGCAAACCCGGCTTCAACGTTTTGTACATGTACAGAACAACCCCCTGTTTATATACGATTTTTCTATCAGGTATTACGATCTATCATCAATGCCCTGTTAAACGTTATTGATCTGTGCGTGCACGGTTCCACGGAATGAGTCGTTTTTCTGCCAGGACAACTGCTTCATACAGCACAATACCGAGCGCGGCTGCGATGACAATGCAGGACCAGGCCAAGGGCATGTTCGCCAATCGAATCTGATCCGAGAGCAAGTATCCGAGCCCTTGTGAGGCAATGAAAAACTCACCCACAATGGCTCCGATAATACTGGTCGACATGTTGATCTTCAGACCGGCGAAGAGGGAAGGCATGGCGTGAGGCAGTCTCAGCTTCCAAAAAAACTGCATCCTGCTCGCAGCAAGGCCACTCAGCAGATCACTGTACTGCGGTTGAATGGAAGTCAGTCCTTTGAACAGGCTGACGGCCATGGCGGCCATCGTAATCACCGTGACAACAGCAATACGGGACCAGATCCCATCACCAAACCAATTGTTCATAATTGGGGCAAGAGCCACGATCGGAACAGCATTAAGTGCAGACAGAACCGTAACCGCCGCCCTGCCGCTTGTTGGAAAGAACGATGCACCTGCCGCTGCCAGAGCACCCAACAATGAACCGAGCAAAAAGCCTCCCAGCATTTCGGTTCCGCTGTACATCGCATATCGAAAGAGCATATTGGCATTTTCCTGAATGGATGCCGCAATCGCCGAAGGCACAGGCAGTTGGTAGCTTTCCAGCGAGAATATCCAATGAAACAACCTGAGCTGCCAGAGGGCGAGAAATAACACACCCGCACCCCAAGGAAGCATGTTCAGTACAATTGAGCGCCCGCGAACGCCAGAGCCTAATCTGGTCTTTCTGGCTTGTCCCTGTTGTCCATGAATTTCCGAACCTGGAACAGTCGTCATCTGTGAACCCGTGAGGTTCGTAGCCGCGCCAGTTACAGCAGCAATCGCCACACCTTCATCACGCTTCCGTTGCAAAACTCTACCTTCACTCATGTGGCATCACCTCCTTTGGTCCTGAATTCAGGCTGCCAGGGGGTTAGCCAACGTTCAGCCAGACTGATGGCCAGATACGAGATCAGGCCAATGCCAATGCTAAGCATGATGGTGGCCCAGAACATGCCAACTTGGGCATGGCCGTAATATAACGAACTGACCATCAGGACGCCGAGTCCGTCGGGAGCTCCCATCAATTCCACAACGATGGAGGAGGTCACCGCGAGCGGAGCAGCTATTTTCATACCAGAAAATAGTCCCGGCAGTGCTGAGGGCAGCAGGCATTTGATATATCGTGCAGTCAGTGAAGCTCCACAGGAACGCATCAGTTCCAGGTGCTCTGGTGCTGCACTTTTCAATCCTTTTAACGTATGGATGATGATCGGGAAGAAAGTGACATACGCCGCCATAACAATTCGGGCCCACTCCGCGTTGTGGATGATGCCGTACACGATTGGTGCGAGACCAATAACCGGAACCATCTGTGAGGAGACAACATATGGCGATAACGTGCGCTCCAGCCAGACAGCCGCGCTCATGAGCAGTGCCAAACCCAGACCCAGCAACGTTCCCCCTGCAAAACCAATGGCTGCATTGCCAAACGTGACAGCCCCCTGCTCTGCGAGCGTACCCGAATACCGAAACAAGGCTGCAAGGACTTCGTGCAGATAAGGAAGGCGAGAAGCCGCCTGCTGGGGTGACAAGAACAGTTGGAGTATCCAGGCGATTCCTTCCCACAGCACCAATATGGCCATAACCCAGATGACGACCCAGGATCGATATCCCGGTTTAAAGAACCGCGGAGACATGAGATTCATCACGCTCCTCGTAGAAGCAGTTGCGAATGGTCATGATCATGTGGTAGAAGGCTTCCGTTTCTCTCAGTTCACTATGACGTTCAGAAGGCAGATTGACGGAATGAATGGAATGTACTTGCCCCGGATGTGCCGAGAGCACGATGATCCGGTCGGACAGAAATACGGCTTCGGGGATGCTGTGTGTGACAAAGAGGAAGGTCTTGCCTGTTGAGCGCTTGATCTCAAGCAACTCCAATTGAAGTTTTTCTTTGGTGAATTCGTCCAAGGCCGAAAAGGGTTCATCCATGAGCAGCAATGGTGGATCAAGTGCAAGTGCACGTGCAATGGATACACGTTGCTGCATCCCGCCACTGAGCTGCCATGGATAATGGTCTGCGAAGCGGGTTAACCCTACCATTTCAAGCAGTTCACCGCTAATGCGGCGGCACTCCTTCCGGCGGGTACCGAGCAGCTCCAAGGGCAATTCCACATTGTGACGAACGGTGCGCCAATCGAACAGGGCTGGTGTCTGGAAAACGATGCCGAACTGTCGCTGTAGACGAGCACGCTCAGGTTCCTGACCTGCAATGCGTACGGTGCCTGAGGTGGGCTGAAGCAGATCACCTACCAGCCGGAGCAAGGTCGACTTGCCACAGCCGGAAGGGCCCAGCAGAGAGACAAACTCATTGGAATGGATCTGGAATGTAACATCCGACAAGGCAGTCACTTGTTGTGTACCCGTACCAAAAACAACGGACACATGATCTACATCAATATGGCAGGCTTCGGGGACTGTGGCTGAGGATATGGAGGACATGGGCATTCTCCTTTGTGGGAAGTTGTTTTCATTGCACACCAAGGCTGAATGGGAGGTTTATATACACAAACGTAACAGGTTTTGCTTGTTAGATAATACTATATCGCTTTGGGCGGGGATTACATTATACAGTGTGTTTTGAGTATGGGCCTGTTCATGTTACACAATGTAAAATGAGACGGATTCTCAGATACATACATGTGAGTTTTCCTCGTAGATAGCTAACATTCATTTCACCTAACAACAAGCGCACGATCATTTGTATTTATTGATTAAATATTCGGAAAATATGACATATCCCCTCGTATTCTTGTTCGTTTTCTTGTATAAAGATTGAATAGACAGGTTGGATTCCTTTGTCACATATCACTTTGAAAACCACATATATATAGGTCTATCCAAAGATCAGTAGAACGAAGCTTTCAAATCCAGAAATCGGGGTGGTCATGATGTTTGATTGGCTGGGATGGAGAAAAGGATTGCCGCTCTGGCGATCGTATCGGTTGAACGCACATATGAAGGAAGATGTGGAACAGATTTTTGAGGGGATTGCCGAAACGAGACGACAGCTTATGATGGACTGGGCAGATGAACAATGGAATCACCTGGACCGTTTGCTCCAACAGATACAGTCGGTCCAATTACAGGATGTATTACAAGGTTCACAGCAACGAAGCAAACTAGATACATGGTTTCAATCCAGTTATATTCGAGCCATAGACAGTACGGAGCTATTCATGTTGAACGAACAGAATCAGGTGGTATTCTCTACATATAAGAAACATATTGGACAGATCTATGAAGATTACGAAGCTTTAATTGGACCAGGATTGAAATACTCCAGAGCAGATCGTCATGGCAAAAAATGCTTGTATGGTCCATATTCTGATCCACTGACGTTGGATATTGGTCCACGCTCGTCCGCTTTTCACGATGATGTCACCTTGCTGTTTATCTCCCCAATCCTGCAGGAAGGTCGATATGTCGGTTCATTATGCAGCCGTGTACCCGGGGATGTACTCGGTGACCTGATCCAACGAGAATCAGGTCATATCTATCCCGATTCTGGTGACAATTACCTCTTTATGGCTGAGTCGATATTACGGCCTCATCTGCAACCTGGCACCGCCTTATCCCGAAGCCGCTTTGAAGACCGTACCTTTACGCATGGGGAAAACCTCAAAGATGGTGTCACCACCGAATGGGGTATCGTTTCCGTCAAGGAGCATACCGAACTGGAACTCATGTTCACTGATCCATCGACCGGAGAACTACACCCTGGAGTAGCAAACACCATTCAGAATGGTTCCAATCTGTTCGTAGCCTTCCCCGGCTACTCGGATTACCGCCATATTTCTGTGATCGGCAAAGGCATCACCTTCCAGCTGCCACACTGTCCTGATCGCTGGGGCATGATGTGTGAAGGGGATCTGGAGGAAGTGTATCGGATACGAAGCATCGGCTGGCGCCAGTTCAAGCAGCACAGTCTCTTCACGCTTTTGTCAGGCGTTGCAGGAGCAGCTCTTGTCTATGCCTTCACTGGAAGTGGTTGGAGCGCCGCAGCAATAGCAGCTTTTAATGTGTTATTTGGATTCTTCACTGCATTACAGCTGCATCGTAGCCAATATCGGCGGGTTCATGAAGACTTGCGTCGCATCAGCCGATTTATTCGAATTAACGCGGAAGGCAGGGGTGATCTGACCCAGCGTCTGGACACGTCTGCTTTTGCCCAAGATGAATCAGGTGAACTGGCGAAGTGGATCAACAACATGATTGATTCTCTGGAAGGCATTATGCTGAAGGTACAACTTGCTACGGTAGACGTTATGGATAATCAGTATCAGATGCGAACTTCAACAGAGACAACCCAAGGCACGACTGAGCGTGTGAACTACAAGCTTGGTTCGATGATTCAGGCCATTCGCACCCAACTGGAAGATCTCGATCAGGCCAAGATTGCTGCCGATCACATGCGCATAACATTGCAACAACTGGAGACCTCTGCAACCGAACAGATCAGCGTGGCTCAGCAAGAAGTGGAACGAATCGGCGACAAAATGACCCAAATCTCAGGAGCGGTATCCGATACCAACCGTACCATCCTGTCCTTCATGGATACCATGAAAGAGATTTACCGTGCACTGGCTGTCATTGATGAAATTTCAGCTCAGACCAATCTGCTGGCTCTGAATGCTACCATTGAAGCTGCACGTGTGGGCGAACATGGCCAAGGTTTCTCGGTTGTGGCAGGGGAGATTCGCAAGCTGGCCGAGTTATCCCGCTCTTCTACAGAAAATATTCATCAGATTCTGGACCGAATCTCAACTGCAGCAGGAGCTGCGTCCCAATTAATCACAGAGGGTGATCAGGTACTGGCTGAAGGAACGACACTGGTTCAGGCCGCTTCGCAACTTCTGCAAAATGCTACCGCTGAAGAACCTGAGCGCACACAAGTCGTGGATCAAGTGGTCATGCTGATGGAGAATATTGCTGCGATCAGCCATCAAAATCGGGCGACTTCTGCTGAGGTAGAAGCAGAGATGTTGGAGCTGATCCGTGATATGTTGCAGGTTCAGCATTCTTCGCATAACGTGGAAGCCATTACGGTCTTTCTGCAACAACTCGTGGGACAATTCCATCTGAACCACCCCGCCAAAAATGCTATCATCTGACGTCATCGTTGACGCGGATTGGAGAAATAGCTAAAATTTGATGCAACTGTTCCTTTTGAAATTGTCGTATCATTTATAATAGAAGATTTCCAATCTGAACCGATGAAAGGGTGGTCTGCATGGAACTGCTTCAGGATTCATTTGGCCGGATACATGACTACATCCGTATTTCTGTTACGGACCGCTGTAATTTACGCTGTGTGTACTGCATGCCTGCAGAGGGCATGGAGTTTGCTCCACATGATGAGATTATGAGCTACGAAGAGATCGCACAGGTGCTGAAGGTGCTTGCTCCGATGGGCATGCGTAAAGTTCGGCTCACCGGGGGCGAACCGCTGGTGCGTAAGGATCTGCACAAGCTCGTCAGCATGATCTCGGCGATTGACGGTATTGACGATATTGCACTGACGACCAACGCTCTTCTACTGGACAAACAAGCTCAGGCATTGAAAGACGCTGGATTGAACCGGATTAACATCAGTCTGGATTCCCTGCGCGCTGATCGCTTCTCCATGATTACCCGCGGCGGAGATGTGAACAAGGTACTGAAAGGCATTGAAGCTGCAACAGCTGCTGGGCTTGCTCCGATCAAGCTAAATGTTGTGCTGATGAAGGGTATCAACGATGATGAGATCAAGGATTTTATTGCAATGACGATGGATCAACCTCTTCATGTGCGTTTTATTGAATATATGCCGATTGGACACGCTTCGGATTCATGGCGCAAATCTTATTTGCCGCTGGAAGCCGTGACAGATGTATGTGCTGAGGCAGGTTGGGCGGTTGAAAATACAGCAGGCCCAGCGGGCAATGGCCCATCACGTAATATGAAAATTGCGGGCTCCGAAGGCACATTTGGATTGATTCATCCCGTGAGCGATCACTTCTGTGACAATTGCAACCGACTTCGGCTGACCGCTGACGGACATATCAAAGCCTGCCTCTACTGGTCAGATGAGTATAATGTTCGCCGCTTCGTGGATGATCCGGATGCCATGGCGGCGCTTTTCCTCAAAGCGCTGGGCACGAAACCCAAGAATCACGAGATGGCCCTGGCTCTGGAACAAAAAATGCAATCGCACACGCCGACGGTACGGCGCATGTCCCAGATTGGCGGATAACACGTTATATTACGATGACGTGTGTATAGCTCAAATGTATATCCATAACGTCACGACCTCTGCATAACCGACGCTCTTATACAAAAGCAGACCAGAACTCAAAGTTCTCGTCTGCTTTTTCGTCGTGTTTTCATAGATTGATGAGTTTTTTTATTTTAACAAGATGGGCCCGCTACATCACGGTCCATCTATGAATAGATGAGCTTCCACAGCATCATAACCGCCAGCACAACCATGACCACAGCGGACAACCGATTAAACACCAGACTGATGCGTCCAGTTCGATCCGTTCTGCCAATCACCCTGCCCGCGCCTGCAAGTCCCAAGAACCATACCCAAGATACTGCCGCGGCTGTCAGGGCAAAATACATGCGCTCCACCCCTTCATACTGAAGTGAACTGGTGCCAATCACGGCAACCGTGTCCAGCAGAGCATGGGGATTGAGTAAAGATACTGATGCGGCGAACGCAATCTGTCGACCAGCTGACATGACCGTCTGCGAACCTTCCACAGATTCGGACGACCTCCAGATACTCCAAGCCATATACAGCAAAAACAAACTTCCTGCGCCATACAACACATTCGCCAGTACTGGCCATTGCAGCAAAATGAGCGACACCCCTCCAACAGCTGCCCCGATCAACAACGTATCACTGACCCCTGCCGTTATTACAGCAGGCAGGGCATGTACATAACGCCTCTGGCTCATGCCTTGGTTAAAAATAAATACATTCTGCACACCCAGTGGCAAGATCAGGCCAAACGCCAGAACCACTGCATGAATAACAACCTCCATTGTTCTTCCCCCTTATCTCTGTCCTCCATATTAGGGCAGATGATAACTGACGTAACCAACCACTTGGATGGCATTAGACCCAACCAAATGATATAGTGTTCGTTACAAAGAAAAACGGAGGTGATTCTGCCAGTTATGGAACGTTCTGATTCTCGGCTAAACATCGGGTGGAAACCCACCCCCTCTCTCGACCTGCCCCTCTACCGTCAGATTGAAGCCTATATTCGGCAGAAAATCACAACGGGAGAATGGTCAGCAGGATATCGCCTCCCCTCACAGCGAATATGGGCTGAGTCCATGGGGGTGAACCGCAGTACATTGGTCACTGCCTTGGATAACCTGGCCGCCGCTGGTCTGATTGAAGGCAGACATGGCGGGGGAACCTATATCTCTGGCTCTGGCTGGCATGGTATGGCTCACGGAGCCCTGCCCAACTGGAACGAAGCCATTGAAGAAGGCTGGTATTATCCCAACTTGCCCGAGATCCAGCAGATTAATCAGGCTGAATTCCGGCCTGGCATCATACGTCTTGGTACAGGGGAGCTTGCCCCGGAACTGATGCCTCAGGATGCTTTTAACGATATTCTGTACTCCCTGTCCCAGCGTTCTCGTACACTCAACTACCTGGAACCTCAGGGAAGCCTGGAGCTTCGTGAGGCTTTATCCGCCCATTTGCAGACGACTGGCATTCAGGCCTCTCCAGATTCCATACTGATCGTATCCGGCTCACTTCAGGCGCTACACTTGATTTCGGTCGGACTGCTCCCTCGCGGCTCAGCAGTTCTGCTGGAAAAACCGTTGTATCTCTATTCCATTCACGCCTTTCAGTCGGCAGGTTTGAAAATGAGTGGTATCCCGATGGATGACGAAGGATTGCATATTGCACGTCTGGAGGACGCGGCGCAGCATGTCAAAGATCATGACCACATCTCGCTTCTCTACACGATCCCGAGCTTTCATAATCCCACCGGCTCTGTGATGAGTGATCACCGCCGGGAAGAACTGATGACCACCGTTCGAACACTAGGCATCTCCATACTGGAGGATGCCGCCTATAGTGATCTTTGGCTGGAAACTCCTCCTCCGCCATCGCTGAAGGCGCGTGACCAGGAAGGACGGGTGCTGCATATGGGTACCCTATCAAAGGCAGTTAGCCCCGGTCTGCGCCTCGGATGGCTAGTTGGGCCAGAGCCGGTCATTCGCCGTCTCGCAGATATCAAGATGCAGACTGATTATGGTACCAGTTCGCTTGCCCAAGAAGCCGCTGCCCTGTGGTTCGCCGAAGGACATCATGCAGGACATATGGAACGCCTTCGCCCTGAACTACGCAGACGCAGAGACTTCATGCTGGATCTGTTACGACATCACTTTCATGGCATTGCGGAATGGGAAATACCCGCTGGTGGGTTTTACATCTGGCTGCAATTCACTGTCTCCCCTCTCTCTATTCGCCAATTGTTCCATACCTGTCTGGAGCAAAATGTACTTATCCACCCGGGCTATCTGTATGACAGGCTGGACGCGAGTCACATTCGGCTGTCTTACGCTTATGCTTCCCCCGATGAGATGGAACATGGGTTAAAATGCCTCGCAGAGGCCGTCCACAGACTTATAGACTCTGGCTCCTGACTTAGAAGAATGCTGTTTCCTGATTTCACAACCAATAAATAGCCTTGACCTGGAAGGACCATGTCCTTCAGATCAAGGCTATTTGCGTAAGTTTCCTAAGTGTGTTCGAATACCAAAAGCGCGTAGCTACCGGTGAAGTTACGGGATTCACTCGAATGTTTTACCCCTTTACAGCACCCTCAGCAATTCCCTCCATGATGAACTTCTGGAAGAACGCATAGATCAGAATAACCGGAATCGCAGTCAGTACCAGGGAGGACAGAATTAACGGCCATTCCTTGTTGTATTCCCCAAACAGCATGTTTGTGGACAGAATAAGCGTATAACGATTCACATCGGTCAGCATAAGCAGTGGCAACAAGAAGTCATTCCAGATCCACAGGAAGTCCAGAATCGCGATGGTGACTGTGATCGGAAGCAAGAGTGGAAAGATAATCTGGAAGAACGTCTGGAACTCATTACATCCGTCAATCTGAGCCGACTCCTCCAATTCACGCGGAATGGACTTCACAAACCCGTGATAGAGGAAGATCGCCATGTTCACACCAAGCCCGATATAGATCAGGGCCAATCCGTACGTGCTTCCCTGTACGCCCATGCCTTTGGCTACCCGTGTCAGCGGAATCATGATCGAGTGGAACGGTACCAGCATGGAAGCAACAAACAGGAAGAAGATCAGGTTGCTCAAAAGGCCTGAGGTACGTGACAACTTGTATCCCGCAAGTGAGGCACAGAAGACAATTCCCCCGATCCCCAGAAAGGATACAATGGCCGAGTTCATCGAACTGCCCAACAGATTGATTTTGTTAAACGCGTCCGAATAATTCTCCCAGTGAAGCGTTGTCGGCAGCGCGATAAAAGATTGGAACATCTCACCCTGCGTTTTGAAAGAGTTCACCACCGCCATGTAGATCGGCAGCATGGCGACGAGAGAGCCCAGAATCAGCAGCAGTCGAATCAGATAACTGTTCAGTCGTTGCATCCTCATGCTTCCACCTCTTTCTTCTTCATGACGGTGATCTGGATGAGTGTAAAGATGAGTACGATGATGAACAGCACAACCGATTTGGCACTCGCATAGCCGTATCTGAAGTTATTGGAGAACGCTTCTTCATAGATGTTCATCGTGATAACCTGCGTGGCCCGGCCCGGTCCACCACCAGTCAGTCCATACACCACTTCAAACACTTTGAATGCTCCGTTCAATGTCAGGAAGAAACAGATGGTCACGGCATGAGTAATCATCGGCAACACCACATTGCGCAGTACCTGGAATGCGTTGGCTCCATCAATAACAGCCGCTTCCTTGAGGCTTTTCGGCACACCCTGGAGAGCAGCCAGATAGATGATCATCATATACCCTACTCCGTTCCAGAGCGATACCATCAGAATGGAGTAAAATGAAAACTTCGGATCACCCAACCATTGCTGGTCGAGGAACGAAAAAGCCAGTTTCTCTGCGAGCTGTGGTAGCACCTGAGAGAAGATGAAGGTCCACATGAAAGCACTGATGATTGTACTGATCATGTTAGGCATGAAGAACAGCGTCCGGAAAAGCCCTTTGCTGCGCGTCCGTGACTCAATGAACACGGCGAGCAGCAAAGCAATTCCATTTTGCAGAATCAGCATAAATATTACATATTTCATCGTGAACCACAGGGAGTTCAGAAAGTCGGGATCTTCTTTGAACAATTCCACAAAGTTGCCCAGACCGATAAAGCTGTAATCCCGATTGAGTCCGTTCCAATCCGTCAGACTATAGAACAGGCCACTAAACGTGGGATACAGCAGGAAAATCGCATAGATGACAAAGGCAGGCGCAGTGAACGCGAGCAGTGACAGATACTTCTTGAACACATTCGTAGCCATAGGTTCTCCCCCTTTTCACTCGAAGCGGATAATCGATTGTAAACGGGGGAACGAAGAACGTTCTGCCAGCCGTTTCATCTGCTTGGAGATTGCGACGAAATAAATACCACTAATTTGCTGGCAAAACCCCACCCAAAACCGTGGAGATTTTGCCAACAAAAGCGGGTACTACATGCCTCGCAGCTCCTTACTTGTTGACTTTGTTGTAGGATTTCCATGCCTTGTCGAGCGCATCGATAACCTGCTGTTGATTTAATTGCCCAGAGTAGTAGCCTTGCAACGCTTTGCCTGACTCGTCTTTCACCGCTTGAGGGAGGGATGGGTCCTCATAAGCTTTACCTTCACTCACATATTTCTGGGCATCGTCTACCCACGGGAAGCTCTTGAAGTCATGGATCTTGGCAACCGGATTGAATTTGAGTGCTTCATAGAATGCACTTGAATCCTTGTCATCGAGAATGTAGTTCACGAAGTCGAGTGCAACCTCCTTGTTCTTGCTAGATGACGATACCGCCAGTGAAGTGGACGTGCTCAGATTGATTTTGGTATCATCCGGATTATCATTGATCGGCATTGGTGCTACACCAAAGTTCAAGTCCGGGTTGGACTTCAGAATGGTTTCGGCAAACCATGGTCCCTGAATCCACATCGCGGCGCTTCCTGAAGCGAAGGCTGCTGAACCATCATCTCCGCCCACTTCCAGCGCTTTGTCCGTTCCATTGGCATTGACCAGATCGAAGATATCAAACAATGCTTTCATATCGGAGAAGGAGCCCTGATCCTGATTCATCTTCTCCACGAAGTCTTTATGCTCAGACTGAGTTAATGCACCCACGGTAAGTGGCAGGAATAATTGCGGAATCCATGCTTCTTTGTAGGACAGTTCAAACGGTGTAATGTTGGCTGCTTTGAGTTTCTCCACGACCGCTTTCATTTCCGTTAACGTCGTTGGCACTTCCAGCCCTTGCTCTTTGAAAATATCTTTATTGTACAAATAGCCCCATGATACTGTTTCCAGTGGAACAGCTACGACTTTGCCCTCCGCATCCGTTATGGAAGGTTTAACCGAATCCAGTAGCTTATCGACAAAAGGTTGGCCCGACAGGTCTTCCAGATAACCAGCTTTGCTGAATGGTGGAATTTCATTGACTGCATGCAGGGCGAACACATCCGGTGCATCATTGGAGGCGAGTCGTGTCTTCAGTATCTGAGGGGCATTGTCCGCTGGCGGCATCTCCAGTTGCACGTTCACCTCAATGTTTTTCTCTGCTTTCTCCTTGGCTTTGAACTGTTCTATATATTTATCGTAATGTTCTTTCAGCCGAGGTTGTGCAACGAATACTTTGAGTGATACCGTGCTGCCTGATGCCAATTCCTCCTGCCCATTGTCCGTTCCTGCATTGGAACCGCAACCTGCGAGCAGAACACTGACCAGTACCGCACTTGCTACGCTTTTCCATACTTTCATCTCTTATGACCTCCCGGTGTGTGACTGGTTTGTCTTTCATAGGCTCATTATATATCAGAGAATGAAAGCGCTTCATTGGACAAAATTAGACTTGTGTATTGGATTATTTTAAACCTTAATCCAGCCCAAAGGACATTCTTGAACAGCTCATTCCGTGCCACTGCCTGAATTGCCTGGCATACGTGCTAGTCCCTTACGCATCTCCCCCGGTGATACTCCGAAATGTTTCTTGAAAACACGATAGAAGTAGGACACATCTTCATAACCCGCCATCTCGGCAACATGTTTGAACGGAATCTGTTCATCCATCACCCATTCTTTCGCTCTCGTCATACGTAATTGGACAACATAGTCGGTCACATTCACCTCGTACTCTTTCTTGAATACCTTGCTGAGATATTCCTTGCTGACAAAAAAGATCTGGGCGAGCTGCTCCAGGGTAATCATCTCCATACAGTGCAGCTCCATATATTGCTTCACTTCCTCCAGGTTCAGCTTGTTCTTGAATTTACGCTGCGCAATCAGCTGCTCCAAAGCCTGGTAGTATGGAGTCGAAATCCATGCGATCGTGAATTCAATGGAAGCCAGTGCAGCCGTAGGAGGTAGTGCCGTTGCTTCGGGCCGCTCGTACAAGCCATTGGAGACGCACAGTTCATCCAGCAAAGCCTGTAATTCATGAGCCACCCTTCCAAGCTGCCGAGGTTTGTTAATCTCGCATCGTTCCAGCTTCTGTTGCAATTGCTGGAACCACTCCCGCAGACTCTGAACGTTCAGGTCATTAAACCGCAAGCGAGCCTGCTGCTGAAACAGGGAGAACTCACCTGCGAACGAAGATGGGTACGATTCCCATGATTCAGGCGCAGATTCAACCTTTTCCAACTCCTTTGCACATTTAGCAAGTACACCATTCAGTTCATCCGGATTCACCGGTTTGAGCAGATAATCTGCAGCCCGATGGCGGATCGCATGTTTTGCATAATTGAAGTCGTCATATCCGCTCACCACGATCACCTTGATCTGTGGGTACTGTCCGCTCAGCGTCTGTAACAGTTCCACACCGTCTGTACCGGGCATGCGCATGTCCGTAATGATAATGTGAGGCTGATGCTGCTTGACCAGTTGTATGGCCTGCTCACCATCCTCTGCCTCACCTGCAACGATCATACCGAGTTCATTCCAATCTCCGAGGTTGCGTAAAATATCCCGGTTCCACGGTTCATCGTCCACCAGCAGCACTCTGTACAGTTCCTTGTTCACAAGGCTTCGCCTCCTGTATTGCAGGGGATTCGTACCGTAACGCTTGTCCCCTGTCCGTATTCACTTTCTATGCTCATCCCATATTCAGGTCCAAAATGCATTACCATTCGTGAGGCCGCATTGACCAGTCCAATACTTGTACCTGAATTCCACACCCGATCAGCCTGCCGGGTAAGCCGCTCCAGTCTGGACTGCATCTCCGTTAGTTTCTCAGCATCCATACCCACGCCGTTATCACGAATTCGAATCGTTACATCTGTAGGTTCACAGACGACCTCAATGCCCAGTTTCCACTCACCCTGCTTCTTCTCCAGACCATGTAAAAATGCGTTCTCCACAATCGGTTGCAGAGACAACTTGGGAATATAACACGCCCGAAGTTCCCCAGTGATCTCCAGGGTATATTCAAGCCTGCCGGCAAAACGCTGCTTCTGAATCAGCATATAATGCTCCAGCTGGTCCAGTTCAGCCTGTAGAGGGACAAGTCCATCCGGCGCTCGCACAATATAACGAAACATCTCGCTCAAGGCTCGAATGACCTTGTAACTGTCTGCCGGTTTTTGCGAGTAGACCATGCCGCCAATCATCTGCAGTGTGTTTTGCAGGAAATGCGGATGGATCTGGGATTGCAGTGCTTTGAGCTCCGCCGTCTGTTTCTCCAGATTCATCAGGTAGTTGTCGCGAATGTGTTCCCGGATACGGCTTGACATGCCATGCAGATTTTTCTCCAACAGACCAATCTCATCCACCCGGCCGCTTCGTACCACTTCTCTGTCCTTAATCAATTGAATACCCTTCATGGAATTGGCCAGTCGGACGATGGGCTTTGATGTGCGCCAGGCCACGAGCGCAGCTATTCCCACAGAAATGACGGTTGCCAGGCCACCTACAACCAGTCCGTATTTCATCGTTTCCAAGGCACTCTCGTTAATCACATGGGCAGGTACAATCTTGATCACACGCAGTCCTGACGGTTCGATGGAATGATAGAATACGTATTCCTTGGCTGTACGGATGAAACCGGAACTTTCTTTGCTGCCTGCCAATCTCTCCAATGCTTCAGCGGACGGCTGGATGTCTTGATTCGGCTGATAGACCGGGCTGCCCGCACTGTCCGCGATGTATACTGCATAATCCCCCCTGCTATCCAACAGCTCCAAGGTCTGATTGAACTCAGCCCACTTGACCTCCAGACTGATGGCGCCGATCTGTGCCTGATCCTCGAAGCGATTCATGCTGCGGGTCATGTGAAACTTTTGCGAATCGTCCGGATCATTGATAATTGTAAAATCTTTATGTTGTGCAAAAAGCTCATGATACCCTTCCGGTATTTCCGATACCGCTTTGATGCGGGAATCCATGGAGTTGAAGGTGAACAGGGTGTCCAGTTCCTTCAGATACAGTTCAACGCCAAATACATAATTGCCAGCGGAATAATATACACTGTTCAGCATATTGAACATGGCCTTCTGTTCGTCAAATCGGCTGGCTGCCGGCGCTTCCTGGTTTAACGCCAGATACTGATGCAATTCGTCACTGATCTGAATCGAATAGATAATATTGTTCATGCGAGCGAACTGTTCACCCAGATAGATGGAGGCCCAGTTCATATTGGCGCGGTTGGTCTCCATAATCTCCTCTTCCATGGAAGAGCGGGTATTCTCGGCTGCCATAGCGGTCATGGCAATGACGGGCAGAACGGCCAGCAGCGTCATGGTAAGAATCAATTTATTGCGAATGCTGCGTTTGAAAGGATCTATCAGCTTCCGATAACATTCGGTAAACACAGCGCATCCACTCCTGAGCTAAAATAGACAAACGCCCCAGCATGGAAGCCGAGGGCGCTTTGGTCTTTATATTCGTTTGGAAATGTTAATTTCAAATTATATACCTATATCTATTATTTCCTATTATTGTTCGATAATCCGTACGCCCCATGGCTCCAGTTCGATCTTCTCTCCCGCAGCAATCGGGGTTCCTGCCAGAAGTTCAGTCCCTTCTCCATAAGCATTCACGAAGGATGTTGCCTCATCCGCATAATTGAAATAGTAGCGAATCGTGTTCCCCTGATCGTTCACACCCGTCTTCACAATGATAGGAAAAGCCAGTTCCTGATCAGCTCCCCAAACTCCTGCTTCTTTCATAACACGCTCCAACACCTTACGGATCACCGCAGAACTGGTATAACAGCCGACATAGGTTGCTTTGCCTTTTCCATAGGCATTCTGGGTAATTGCCGCATATTCACCCCAATGTGGATGATCATACCAAGCGAGTACTTCAGCGGTTGTCGGTGTAATCAGTTCCATCCAGGTGTGAATCTGGTTCTGCTCCTGACCAACCTCGAATGGATCGTCCCGCAGCGAGACATGTTTTGGCTCTACAAAAAGGTTATAGCTGATCCCGCATGCCTCACTGATCAGGCCGGGCTGGCGGGTAGAGCGTACCTTGATATGCTCATTTGCAAATCCGCTTTTGAACGAGTAGACGATATGTCCGCCATCCTGTACGAATTGATTCAATTTTTCCAGCAATGCATCCGAAGCAGCATACAGAGCAGGTACAACGAGCACGTCATACTCCGCATAACTCTCAACCGATGGGTCGATGAGGTCACAGCCAATGTTCATTTTATACAATTCATCGTACATCCAGCGCACCACGTCATTGTAGTTCTTGTCGCTGGTGAAGTTAAAACCAAACCACTTGATGGACGTCAGGGCCTCATTGCTGAACAGCACCGCCACCCGATTTTTTTTCTTCAGATTAACAAGCTTAGGACTCAGTCTTGCAAAATCCCTGCCAATGGTCTTCGCTTCGTTGTACACCGGATTCGGTTCGAAATCATGACTGAGCAATCCTTTCCAATACGTCTCAAACGAATTATGCAACGAATGCCAGTGCCAGTAGGCCACCATGTTCGCTCCTGATGCCAGATGACTGAATGCCTGCAAACGCAGTTGTCCGGGATAGGGAACCCAATGCCAGAACGCCTGCGCTTCGGTCTCCAGCACCAGATAGTTCGATTGTTTGGTGGAACGCGCCACATCCCCGCCGAATGAAATTTCAATGCCGGTCAGATCATCCTGGGAAGGATGGTAGATGTCCACACTGGTGATATCAAAAGGTTTCGATGCGGCAAAATGGTCCACATCCCCTTGAATGCCGTAGGAATACCCACGCCAATCGAAGTCAAAGTTCTGGGTAACAAACTGTCCTTCCTGTTTGTATTCATTCACGATCCCCACTTGCCAAGCCAAAAAGTTGGTTACCAGCTGCCGCTGGAACTTGGCAAATTCAGCACCAAGACTGCCGTTAATCGTTCCTACCACAGACGGGAAGTCTTCCCAGCTATTGATCCGATTACTCCAGTAGTCGAGGCCAAATTCCTTGTTAAGCTCATCCAGGGAGCTGAACTTGTTCCGCATATATTTGACGAATTGCAGTTGGACATTATCTCCGGCTGTATTGTAATGCTTCGTCTCGTTATCTGTCTGATAACCGATGACCGCCGGATGTGTGCTTACCCGAGAGATCAGCTTGCGGATGATCCGCTCGGCATAAAATAGATAGGTTGGATGGGTAATGTCCATGATCTGTCTTGCGCCATATTTGCCAGGTCCCTGTGAGGTAGTAGCCAGCACGTCCGGATGCTCCTTGACCATCCACGTTGGAACAGCATACGTTGGTGTTCCTACGATAACCTGAATCCCCGCCTCATGCATGGCATCCAGCACACGGTCTACGGAAGAGAAGTCAAATACACCATTCTGCGGTTCATGGGTGCTCCAGGTTGATTCTGCAATGCGGACCACGTTGATCCCTGCATCCTTCATCATCTGAATGTCCTTGTCCAATCTTTCGTAAGGCATATATTCATCATAGTAAGCTACGCCATATAATAATTTCTCCATGATTTAATCTCCTTTTTAGGTGGAAAATATAATGATCTTGACGTGTGCAAGAGTTGACATATTCCAATCCATAATGGTAGCGTTTACATTATTATCGGTTGAAGAACTTCGATTGTTCAGCAACCACTTCAAACGCTGATGTGTTCCATGGATTATCCATGCTTGCGTTAAACTGATTATAATGAAGTATACTACGGGTGCCGATTGTACAAGGCAAGTTGTTTTTACCCTTTTCCGAGGTGAATATGATGGATATCCGATCACAGCTCCGAGAAATGCCTCACCATACGCTGGCCAACTGGCTACCTATTATCGACTGTAACATCAAATTCTATGGTGCGCACAGCCAACAAGTACCCTATGGATGGGCGATGCCGGAGGAATCACATCCAGGCTTTGAGATTATGTTGATCATCGAAGGTACGCAGGAGAGTGTGATTCATGGTTATACCTATACCGTGGAGGAAGGTTCCATTCTTCTCATTCCTCCCGGGTTCAAACATACGAATCAATGTGTATCCACAGAAGGCATGACTTATTTTAGCGCTCACTTTAATGTGGATGATCCAGTCTTCACCCTGAAGCTGATGTCACAGCATAGCCAAATCTACGCAACAGGTACGGCTGATAATAGGAAAATGCGCGTTGTGCTGGAGAGTTGGATAGGGATGATTAACGTATCTGAAGCCTACACGTCCACTGATAAAATGATCATGCAGGCACGCATGTTTGAACTGTTCGCCCTGTTGTCCCAAGCCGCTGACAATGAACCGGAGTCCACCACTTCCGTTGCTGTTTCACATGCACCAGCTCCAACAGCCATGCATTATGCGGGAGCTATAGCGGAGGCAATCAAGCAGGCATTCCATGCCCAGCTTCGAACCAAGGAAAGCAGTGTATCCACGGTCAAAGTAGAGCAGATTATATCCTCGTTTGGCATCAGCCCGGGATATGGTCTACAGGTCTTTCGCAAGGTGTACGGGCGATCGCCCAGGGCTTACCTGTCCAGTTTGAAGTTGCAGGAGGCCAAAGTGCTGATCGAACAGCCAGAGCTGTCGCTCGGGGAAATTGCGTGGAAGCTCGGCTACACCCATCTGTCCCATTTCAGCAGACAATTCAAACGTTGGACAGGCCAAAGCCCGCTTCAATATCGCAATCATCATGCAGATGCATCAGGTGATCCTGTATCTTACAGATCGGAATCGAGTCCAGAATCTTGATTACGGATACGCTCGTACTCTTCCGGCGTGTTCATATTACTCATTTGCATTGCTACTTGATGAACGCCCACTCTCTCAAGCTCTTCCGTTTCGACATAGAGGCAACCGATCTCTTCAAGCCATCGCATAACTCGAAGATGATCCTGGTTCAGACGCTGCTCCAGATCAGGGAGCACTCGTTTGTGGTAAGCCCCTGCAAGAGGGTGGACATGTCCATCCACGCGTGGAACGATAGCAGCATAAGAGTTATGTGATTCGACCAGTTTTTTTATTCCATCAAAGAAAGACGTTTGCAGGAGCGGCATATCGCAGGCGCATACCAGATTCCAGTCTGTATCGGAAGCTTCCAGCGCCGCGTGAAGACCGGCGAGTGGCCCCTTCCCCGGATAGTGATCCTGAACGCAGTCGTAGCCCATTGCACCGTAGGTTGTCACATTGGGTCCGGCAGCCACGATGATACGGGATACGGCGGATCTCATGGCCTTCGTGACATGTTGCAGTACAAGGGAACCGTTTAGTTCCAGCATGGCCTTGTTGGTCCCCATACGGCTGGATAAACCTCCTGCCAATATGATGCCTGTCCATTCCCTCGTGTTCATGTTGTTATCCTCCTTCAGATCACGATATGTGTTTGACTGCATCAATTTCAAAACGTTCGCTATGCATTGAATCCCCTTTCAACAAATGATACATTGAACAATATGCATTTGAAAGGAATGGCTTAATTGGACAGACCTGCACCTTCAAGAGGCAATCCCTCATTGGTTTCTCTGAAACTATATAACTTTTTCATATATGGAGCCATCTCGGTCTTCGCCGGATTCCTGCAGCTTTACCTGCAAGAGATTGGCATGACCAAACTGGAGATTGGCAGTCTCATGGCGATTGGACCCTTTGTATCCTTGTTTGCTAACCCGTTCTGGGGTTTCTGGAGCGATAAATCTCGCAACATTCGCATCATTCTGATGATTATGATGGGAGGCACATTTGTGCTCGCCCAGGGTGTGTTCTATGCGCCCACTTATACATGGATCTATGTAGCCATGATTTTCTTTTATTTTTTTCAAAGTCCATTATTTGCTCAAACCAATAGCCTGATTCTCGGATATATCGATGGTACAAACCAAAAATTTGGGTCATTCCGGCTCTGGGGTTCACTCGGTTGGGCGCTGACTGCTGTCGCTGCCGGACCGCTCATTGACCGTTTTGGCATCGGCAGTGTATCCATTATATTTGCATGCATGATTGCCACAGCCTTTGTATTATCCGTATTTCTACCCAGACAACCAATCGCTTCGGATACACCCGTGGTTACTTTTCGGCGGTTTGGCAAAGTCATGTTCAATCCGTATTTTATGGCATTTATCGGCCTGGGTGTACTCGTATCAGTGCCTAATGCGATGAACAGTACTTTTATGTCACTATATATTGTAGAAATGGGTGGCGACAAACAAATGGTTGGCTGGGCCATCTTCACCTCATCCATTCTCGAAGTCGGCGTATTCCTGCTGCTCGACCGCTTGCTCAAACGCAAAATGAGCATGCTCCTGGCATCTCTCATTCTGATCAGTGTGCTGTTTGCACTGCGCTGGCAGCTCATGGCACTGGCTAACAACCCGCTGGAGATTGTATTCATTCAGTTGATGCATTCCATTACGTTCGGTGGGTACTTCTATGTGGGTACGCAGCTGACTATGCTGTTTATCCCAAGACCTTATCGTTCTTCCGGTCAAGCGGTCTACACGATGGCCTGGGGCGGTCTCTCCGGCGTGATTGCCGGTCTGTTCGGCGGCTGGTTGTTCCAGAGCTTCGGTGCGGAAATCATGTATAGCATTGGTGTATTCTTCTCGCTCATTGGCGCTGTTGGATTTGGCATCATGTGGTTATCGAATCGACGTAACGGCTATCAGCCAGTTGTATTGACGGAGATGGGTAATATGGATGAGGACAGATAATCATTTGTTTGAAAAGTTGAAAAATTTCCCGCTGGAGCACTACGATGACAGAACAATCTTTCGATCGCTGTTATCACCGGATTTTTTTGATTCCCTTTTCAAAGGGTAAAATCCGGGGATAAAGGCGAACGCTTCGCTTCTCTAGCTTTGTTCTGTCCTCTTCGTTGGAGTGTAAATAAAACGTTCAAACATTCAAAACAAAAGATTAAGCATAGGTGGAGTAAAGAGAAAGGCGTCTTCAGGGGTTGTTGCCCTGGAGACGCCTTTTACATTTATAAATTTAAGTCTACAAGTTAGGCTTATATCTCTAACTTGTAGCATTGATCCTGCGCCTTGACTTTACCTTACGCCTTCGGCAGTTGGAATGAGCTTTTCAGGGATACGACCCGGTTAAATACCGGACGTCCTGGCTCGGAATGTTTCGGATCTACACTGAAGTAACCGTGACGGAAGAATTGGAATTTATCCTGAGCGTTCGCTTCCTTCATCTCTTGCTCCACATACCCATTAACAATCTCAAGAGAGTTCGGGTTCAGTTGATCCAGGAACGTTTTCTCCGGTTGCTCTTCCACAACCTCAGTTTCAGCTCCAGCTACTGCCACTTCGATCTCTGCTTCCGGTGCTTCATCCAGGATCAACGGCTCATACAGACGGAATTCAGCAGGTACCGCTTGAGTCGCTTCTACCCAGTGGATTGTTCCTTTGACTTTACGGCCAGTGAAGCCACTGCCGCTCTTTGTCTCCACATCATAGGTACAATGAATCTCAGTCACATTGCCTTCTGCATCTTTGATCACATCGTTACATTTGATGAAGTATGCATGTTTCAGACGAACTTCGTTGCCAGGGAACAAACGGAAATATTTGTTCGGCGGATTCTCCATGAAATCGTCTTGTTCAATATAAATCTCACGGGAGAACGGAATTTGGCGATTACCCATCTCCGGGTTCTCCACATTGTTCTCTGCTTCAAGCCATTCCACTTGTCCTTCAGGATAGTTGGTGATGACCACTTTGAGTGGGTGCAGGACAGCCATCGTGCGTGGAGCTTTCAGTTTCAAATCTTCACGTACAAAGTGCTCCAGCGTTTGCAGGTCGATAACTCCATAGTTTTTGGAAATGCCTGTCTCATATACAAAATCACGAATAGCTTCCGGTGTATAACCCCGGCGGCGCAGACCCGAGATCGTTGGCATGCGCGGATCATCCCATCCATCCACATGTCCTTCATCTACAAGCAGTTTCAGCTTCCGCTTGCTTGTTACCATCTGGGACAGATTCAGGCGACCAAATTCATATTGATGCGGTTTGTTCTCCATCTCACACTCGGCAATAACCCAATCGTAGAATGGACGTTGATCCTCAAACTCCAAGGAACAGAGGGAATGCGTTACACCTTCAATCGCATCTTCAAGCGGGTGAGCAAAGGCGTACATCGGATAGATACACCATTTGTCGCCCGTGTTATGATGGTGTGCATGTGAAATCCGGTAGATCACCGGATCGCGAAGGTTGATATTCGGTGCAGACATATCGATCTTGGCACGCAGCACTTTCTCTCCGTTCTTGAATTCGCCTGCACGCATACGTGTGAACAGGTCGAGGTTCTCTTCCACCGAACGATCACGGTACGGGCTGTTCTTACCCGGCTCCGTCAGCGTTCCGCGCATTGCACGGATTTCGTCGGCGCTTTGGTCGTCGATGTAAGCTTTACCTTTTTTAATTAACAAGATCGCACGGTTGTACATCTCATCAAAATAATCCGAGGCAAAACGTTTCTCGTTCCACTCGTATCCGAGCCATTTCACGTCTTCCTGAATGGATTGAACGTACTCTACATCTTCCTTGACCGGATTCGTGTCATCAAAGCGCAGATTCGTTTTGCCGCCAAATTCGCCGCCCAGCGTAAAGTTAATCCAGATCGCCTTGGCATGGCCGATATGCAGATAACCGTTCGGTTCCGGAGGAAAACGGGTAATAACTTCCTGGACTTTCCCAGACCGGAGATCTTCGGTAATAATATTTTTGATAAAGTTAGGTGGGGTTGTACGATTGTCCACAGGTATCAAACCTTTCATGAATTGATTGGAACTTTCAGTAATTGCAACGCGTTTCATTTAAATATACCTTTAACGGGGGAGGAGTTCAATAAAGAAGGCACCAAAGTCAGGTACAGCCGTGCATAAATAGGCCCAAAACCATTTTGACGGGTTCGCTCGAATCATGTAGCATGATAGTAAAATCAAATTAAAGGGAGGGTTTCCCATTCCATTGAACTCGCTTAAACTGACCAAAGAACAGCAGGATGAAGCCATTCGCACCATTCAGTCGTATTTCGAAGAGGAACGTGGCGAAGAACTCGGCGATCTGGCCGCTTGGGGTGTCCTCGACCTGTTCATGACACAGCTGGCTCCCTACATATATAATCAGGCACTCCGTGACGCGCGCACAACGGTTAATCAACGCATGGCCTCAATGGAAGAAGACCTGTTTGCACTGGAGCAAAAGTTACCCAAGACTTCCCGTTAATCCACTACAAAATAAACCCATACTATACAAAGAAAGAAGGTTGCATTCATGTTTACCTATTCATTGGATGAATATACCGAACTTCGGCCACTGGCCATGGAACATACCAAACCGCTGTTTGAACTGACGGATCGCTCGCGGGATCAACTGAGACATTGGTTGCCGTGGGTGGATCATGTGACAGAAGTGGAACACACCTCAAACTTCATTACTAACGCATTAAAACAAGGTGCTGAAAATGGCGGCTTCACCGCAGGCGTGTGGTTAAAAGGCGATCTCGCAGGCGTCATCGGATTCCACGAAATTAACTGGACTAACCGCTCGGTAAGCATAGGATATTGGCTTGGCAAAGGTTTTGAGGGTCAGGGCTTGATGACAAGTGCTTGTCGCGTTCTGGTTGATTATGCACTAGTCACACTGGATCTAAATCGCGTCGAGATTCGCTCGGCAACAAACAACAAACGGAGTCGCGCCATCCCTGAAAGACTCGGATTTGTTCTCGAAGGTGTCATTCGTCAGGCAGAAAAGCTGCCTAAAGGTTACGTTAATCATGCAGTGTACGGCATGCTTCAGCATGAATGGGAACTCTTGCGCTAATTCGCCTACATAATGAATCGGAGTGATCTCTCCCAACATATCGGAATAAAATAAATACCCTCTATCTCCACGGAATGTGGTGACAGAGGGTATTTTATTGTATTCATGACTTTTATAGGGCTCGGACCATGCCACCATCCACGATCAATGAGGTTCCGGTAATATACGTATTGGCCCCGGATAACAGGAAGACCACCGCTTTGGCAAACTCCTCCGGTTGACCGTAACGTCCTAGTGGAATCTCTTTACGGAATTGGTCAGATACCTCTTCCTCACTAATTCCGTTCTGCTCTGCCCGTGCTGCATCCAGCTCACGAATGCGGTCTGTTGCAATACGCCCCGGCGCTACCGTGTTGATCAAAATTCCGTATGGAGCCAGCTCTTGAGACAAGGTCTTCGCCAATCCAAACACGCCGGTACGGAACGTATTGGACAACACCAGACCCGGAATGGGCTGTTTCACCGAAGTTGAAGCGATATTGACAATGTGTCCTCCGCGTTCTTTCATATAAGGAAGTGCACCACGAATCAGCCTTACATAGCTGAGCACATTTAATTCAAATGCCCGTTCCCAATCTTCATCCGTCAGTGATTCAAATGAACCCGATGG
Source organism: Paenibacillus sp. W4I10 (assembly GCF_030816325.1). Lineage (NCBI taxonomy): Bacteria > Bacillati > Bacillota > Bacilli > Caryophanales > Paenibacillaceae > Paenibacillus > Paenibacillus sp. W4I10. The sequence continues at coordinate 5,739,816 of NZ_JAUSXX010000001.1, read as the reverse complement.
CGGGCCACCCGAATTGTTCACCAGAATATCAATCTGCCCAAACAGCTCCGCTGTCTTGTGAATTAGAGCCTCAATATCTTCCTTGCGTGTTACATCGGTTGCACAATACTCCACACGTCCGCCACCACCAAGCGCCAGAAGCTCCTGCTTCACTGCTGCGAGCTTTTCTTCGCTCCGGCTGGCGAGCATGACGTCAGCACCTTCTGCTGCCAATTGAGCGGCTACCGCTTTGCCCAGCCCTCGACTGGAAGCCAGCACCAGTGCTTTTTTACCTTGAAGTCCCATGTCCATCGTTGTTCCTCCTCCTCAGCTACGTTTCTATTTGGTCTGGATAAAATAACCCATAAGAATATCGTCCACATACTTGCCGCCGATATAAAACTCGGATACCAACCTGCCTTCCGTCACAAATCCACACTGTGTATAAAACGTAATCGCTCTCGGATTGCTGGAGAGCACACGCAGCCTGAGCTTACGAACGCCTTGTTGGGCCGCATGCTGCTTGATGGCATCCATCAATGCTGTAGCAATGCCACAACGCCGATCATGAGGGTGAACTGCAATATGAATTTCGTAGACATGACGGTTGACCGGCATACCTGTGGCTGGCTGAAAGCCAACATAACCACATACCCGCTCTCCCTGCACTGCAATCAATTGACTGCCTGGCGGGCAATGCTGCAGATAGTGCTGTCTGGAACGCCAATGCATCGGTGCAGGAGAGGTGTATTTGTCCCATACCAGGGCATCCAACTCCATTAGCTGGGCCGCATCTTTAATCTCGGATGGACGAATCGTAAATGTATGGCTGGTAAGCATAATGATTCAACCTTTCGTGCTATAGTCGACAACGCTGTACGTTACAACGTCGGGAAAGTTAAGAGAGTTAAGAACGTTGAGAAACTTAGGAATAGGAAGACATTGTTCGTTTACTTCACTATTTAAGTTTTTTGTTCTATATATTGTAGCATAGCCTCAGCTTTGACTAAAATTCCGCTCGATATTGAACCTTTTAGCAAAATGAAATAATCACTTAACCTTGCCCTAACGTCATAGTTTATACTGGTTCGATAAGGAGGGGATGCATGATGAATATCAAAGAGGCAGCAAGCAGGCTTGGTATATCGGCGAGAGCCATTCGTTTTTATGAAGAAAAAGGGTTAATTCTACCCGCCAAACAGTCCAGTAACGGGTATCGTACATACACTGAGAATGATATCTGGCGGCTTCAGACCATTGCTGCGCTACGTGAGATTGGCATGTCGCTACAGGATATTACACATGCGCTCGGAGAGATTGATCAGGGAAACCAGCAGCGGCTGGAAGAATACCTTGAGCTGCAACAGGCCGTCATGTATGCCCAGTGGATTGAGTTGAAACGTATGATGGATACAACCCAGCGTATGATTGACCTGAATCGTCAGGACGGACCGCTGGATGTCAGCCATCTGCACGACCTTGCGGACAGTGCGCGGCGTCTGCGTGAAGCACGGCAGAACTGGCATGATCGGTGGAATTATGACACCCAGGCAGCCATCCATGATCAGCGAGTGCAGGCAGAAGGCAGAGTCAGTACTGAACATTCCAATTCAGAGGGCAGGCATCATTCGGCCAATGCCTCGCCTATAAGCGATGAGAATGAAGTTTCACATCCACACCAGGATACAGATCATTCCACGCCGAGCGACTCCAATGATACGGTACAGTCTTCCTTTTATCTGTATCACAACTATGACGAAGCGCTCGAACAGACAGCTCATTGGATCTCTCCCGCTCTTGGTGAGAAAGGACTCGATATTGGTACAGGCACAGGTAATCTGGCTGGGAAACTGCTACAACACGGCGCAGACATGACTGCAATCGACCAATCCCGGGAGATGCTGCGCAGATGCCGCACCAAATATCCCGAGATGCATGTGAAACTTGGTAATTTTCTGGCGCTGCCTTTTACCGATCATTCCTTCGACTTTGTTGTATCCAGCTTTGCTTTCCATCATCTGAGTCCAGACCAGCAACTACTGGCCTTACAGGAGATGCAGCGGGTATTAACCTCGCGCGGACGTATCGGTCTAACGGATCTGATGTTTGTTGATGCGACTCACCGTGAAAACTGTATTCGCCAGGCTGAAACGACAGGACACGAGGAACAGCTGCGTGCCTTGCGCGAGCGTCACTTCCCTCTGCTGGATGAGCTATGTCGCTGGCTGGAAAAACAGGGCTACGTCACAAAACATGTACGGCATAATGAGCTGTTACATACGTTGCTGGCGGTTCCGCTGCGGTGAGCAATCATGAGTATATGCCAAAAAGGCCATCCCGCCTTGAATAAAGGAGGATGACCTTGGTGTACATCATGTTATGAAATTACATATAAATATCAACAACCGTACGCTCAGTTGCACTGCGTGCTTGTCTGAACTCATCCAGCGAGATGCTTACACCGCCCTGACGGTAACGGTTCGCTGTACGCTCGGTACGAATGTCCTTGCCGTTCACCGTTACACGGCTCACAGCACCTTCGTTCAAGTGATAGATAAACGTCACCGGCTCACCCGCATACTCGAATTCGAATTGCATGCCGTTCAGCTCAGCTGGCAATACCGGGTCAATGACCAGATCGCCGCCCTCTTGACGAATGCCAAGCGCATTGGAGATCAGCTGGTTCATGTAGATTCCAGGGCCGCTGGAGTAGATTCTCCATCCGCCTTTCACTTGTACAGTCCCTTTACGAAGCTGGTCAAAATGCTCCTGAGCCTCGTAACGTGTATTAAACTTGCCGTCTGAACTACTGAAGTACGAGTTTGCTTGGCGAATCTCCGCGTTAGGTACCACCTCACCGATACCAACCGGGTTGATCATCGCGAGACCATTCCACACCTGATCTGTCTTGCCCAGCTTCGCCATCGCTTCTACGTAACGGATATGGGCGTGTACATATTGCAAACCAATCTCACGTCCAAAGTTGGATGCTTGCTCTGCACGTTTGAAGTGTGTGCTTACACCGCCAGCATATTGAGCCGGACGATTCATCAGACGTACGCCATCCGGGCACAGGAACTGTTCACGGATCAATGCGTAATGTGATTCTGCTTGCTCCGCATTCAGCAATTCACCGATCATGCTGCGCGTCATTGGCAACAGGCGATATTGAATGCCTGTCTCTGTGTCCGTTGGATGAAGCATCAGCTTCGCTTGGTTGGCTTCTTCCATGTACACAAAGCCTGGAATCACGTCTGTGCCCAGCATGTAACGGTTAAAGTCCTCACGAATGCCTTGAGCCAGCACGTCAAGCTCCTGTGCAAAGTCTGCATCCTTGAATTTCAGCGCTTGCGAGAGCACATTCACGGACTGATACGTCAATGCCACCGTCCAACTGCTCACCATGTATTGCTTCAGCTGTGCATTGGCTGGTTGGAGCGTATCATCCCAGTCGCCATCTCCGTAGGAAGACAGGAACGTATCGTGCAGGAAGTGCGAACGGATATATTCGATCTCTTTTTTCGCGTGATCCAGTACCGTTGCCGTCTCTTCCGTGAACCCGAAGCTATGCTTGACGGTATAAGGTACTTTCTCATCCAGAATCGCATAATCGCGAGTCGCTGTCAGGTAATCCGCCAGCACTTTCAGCGGCCATACGATGATGTCGCCATGACTCTCTTCCTGTTGAATTGCAAAGTATTTATCAAACATGAACCATTGCGGCCAGTTGCCATCATCTTCATATTGGTGGGTATAAACCATTTTGATGATATCGCGAACTTGCTCATATTTTTGCGTTGCCATAAAGTACTCCACCGGACCTTGGCACACATCCCGTGTACCCCAAGCCGCGCCGCCATACTGCTCCAAACCGTGAGGCACAGAGTAGTGAACCAGCATGTTGTGGGTGTACCACCAAGCCAGCGCATTTACTTTGAACAGATCCTCTGCACTCTGACCTTCGCCACGGGACAAACGGAATCCGTTCATCACACCTGCGAAGAACTCGCGATATAACTGCACTTCCTCTTCAAACGTCAGACTTGAACCTGCTACCACTCCGCTGTCCGCTTGACCTTCCAATACCCCTTGTACCTTCAGCGTCCATTCAGCACTTGCTTCCAGACTAAGCGTTACCATAGATGCGGAACCACTGCGGATACCACTTGCCAGCAACGTTTCGTCCCCTACATTCACAGCTGCTCCATCCACGGACATGCGGTATTGCAGATCCGGATATGTTCCTGCACTAATCGCTTGTGGATCGGCCTTGAAGATCAATGTATCGCCATCCTGCGTCATATGCAGTGGATACTCGTATTCATTCACATTCATCGTAATCTGGTTTGTTACCAAGTAACGGTATGCTGTGCCACTTGTGGAGCGTACGTTCATGCTCACTTCGGTGGTGTGTGCCCCTGTATAGTTCGTCACGATGATCGTATCGGATGCCGTTTTGTAGATCCAACGTACATAGTTGAAGCCAATTTCGAACAGGGAAGGCATCGTCAGCAGGCGATATTGTCCGTCCATTTCCACATAGATGCGTTGTCCCGCCGTTTTCGGCACGTTTAATGCATTGCGGGCATTACTGATCATTTTATTAAAATTGGTATTACCAATAACGAGCTGTGAGTTGAAAATACCGTACATATACGATGTCGTCGTAATAACCTGTGCTCCAAGTTGCACGTTGCCACCACTCATCAGAATGTGACCGTGCGGACGCTCTACGAGCAATTCTTTTGCTTTCAGAACGATATGCTCATAGCTGCCTGTGAAGAAGGATAACAGTTTCTCACCACTGTGTTCTTCCTGATGACGATCAGGGAACAGATCATGAATCTCATCTTGTGTCAGATCGAGTGTAACCAGCGGTTCACCCAGGAAGGAGGACAGTTTCACCTGTTCCAACGTATCGCCATTCTCCACAGTCAGAGCCTGTACTTCATTCCATGCTGCGGTAACTTCATCTCCGAATTCCAGTGCAGAGATTCCTTCGGCATGATTAGGCTTCGCCAGTCCATAGAAGACCACCTGAGCTTCTCCGTTCAGATTCAACATCTCAGATTGCAATGCCGTGTAGGCAAATTCATACTGATAGGTCTCATTTGCCAACGTTGGGCGATTCAGGCTCTCTGGTTGATTGGTTTCCTTGTACGACAAACCGAAGAATTGGAATCCGTCTGTGGAATAACCAACTGCTTTGGTCAGGGAACCTTGTTGCATATATGGAAATGCGCCGCCCTGAGGCTGGTTTTGACGGGAACAAACGACATAACCTTTCGCTTCATCTTCAAACACCGTATGGTCAATGTATTGTGACAGATAAGCTTCATTACTGCGTACCGCACCTGGATCAGCAAGACCTACATCCTGTCCGTACACCACGTCTACGTTATGTTGTTGTCCTGTGAGCTTCACATCCCAGAACCAGACACCTTGCGTTGTAGCCGTAAATACAACCTGGTAGCCAATGCCCTGTTCACTGCTTTCGAGCTGGACTGTACCCTCCCAGATCAACTGGTTGCTGGACTGTGCTTTGCTTGTAATCACCTTGCTGTTCGAACGTACACCGAGCAACGGGAACGAGCTGATTTTCTCTCCCTCATGCACACGCAGGTACAGGTTGTTCAAAGATCCATCAATCTGGTTGCTGAGCAACTGGTTCAACATCGTTGTACCGGATGTAGCTTGGTACAGGTCTCCACTGTTCAAAAAAGTAAAGGATAACTCTCCGGCACTTAACCGGATCGGTTCATTAATCATCGTTGTCATAAGGTTCACTCCTTGAATTAGTTAAAATCGAAACGTTTCGATGAATCTGAAAAAGAATAGGGGCCTCTTCAAACCGGCTTTTTACAGCCCGTCCGGACGATAACCCCATCATTAAACTTTTACTTCAGCATGCGGGCAGTTCTTTGTTGTTCAGATTCGGTCTAAACTGAACGTACAGAGCTGCGCTCGATCATATTAATCGTTAACGTATATGAAGAGTCAACCGCTTCGCCATTGAGCATCTGGAATAACAGATGTCCGGCGAGCGACCCGGCTTCATGCTTCGGCTGGCGTATCGTTGTCAGCGGTGGATGCACATATTCGGACAACTGAATATCGTCAAAACCGATCACGGAAATGTCATTCGGCACCGATACACCGCGCTCTTCCAATGCCTTCAGGCCGCCAATCGCCATCTCATCGTTACCGTAAAATACCGCTGAGGGAAGCTCGCCCTGCATGATCATCATCTTGGTTGCACTGTATCCGCCCTCACGCACAAAGTTACCGTTCAGTCGCCATTTGGACTTTTCTTCAAGTCCCGCTTCCCGCATCGCTCGCAGATACCCTTGGTAACGGAGCGCGTTGTCATACGAGTTGGATGGGCCACTGATATAAGCAATCTTCTGATGTCCTGCCTGAATCAGGTGGCGGGTTGCAAGGTAACCGCCCTGCTCTCCATCCACCAGCACGTTGACCAAATGGTCACTCGACAGCTGACGATCCATCACAATGATCGGAAAACGATGACCGGCAGATTCTACCAGAATATCATCATGAATGTTATGCGCCAGGATGATGGCTCCATCTACTCTTTTTTCACGCAAAAATCGTACTGCCGTTGAATCCCGTCCACCCATGGAGCTGCACGCAATCAGGTCATACCCATTCGCGAGGGCTACATCCTGTACACTACGGATCAACTCCGAGTAATATGGGCCCGACAGATCGGTCAGGATCAAAGCGATCGTGTTTGTCCGGCTCCGTTTCAGGTCCATGGCAAAGCCGTTCTTGCGGTAATTCAGTTCTCGTGCTGCCTCAAGCACTTTAGCCTTGGTCTTGGCACTAACCTTGCTATCCCCGCTCAGCGCATAGGAAGCAGTCGAGAGTGCTACACCTGCGAGCTTTGCCACATCCTTAATCGTTGCCATTCCACGTTCGCTCCTTCTAAACTAGAACAAATTCTAAGGTTATCTACATTTTATACGGTACATGGTCTTAACAACCACTACATCCTATACAATCGTTCATTAATCATTTTACATAGCAATGGTATAGCTATCAATCGAAACGTTTCGAGGTATTCTCAAAAAAAATCCTTGTCTCCATCCTTAGGGTACCACTGTTAATGTTCCTCATTCCAATGTATACAAATAATGATGGTTATGACGCGTCTTTCAATCTGGCGTCCTATGAACCGTTATTGCCTAACACAATGAAACGGGTAGCAAACGTCAGATTGAAACGTTTCGACATTTTCATTATAGTCGGTGTTGATAGCGATTTCAACCACTTTATCCATTTTCCACAGAAAAATATAAAATGCTCAATCTGTCCATCCCCGTCACTTCGTTTATAGTATATACTGCATAATAGTTCAGATTCGAGAATTCCGCCAGTATACGAAGGGCATAAGAGGAATGATGCCCTTGCTACCTATGTAAGGAGACGGTTATTTAATGCATACATCCAAACCAACTTATCCTAAAAAATCGCTGTCGCACCCAGTTCCCTTGCAGAAAGTTCAGTCCATCCCTGATGTCCTGTTCAAGCTGCGCCATCTGGTGCAGATTCACGACCGCGAGGCATTCTCCCGCATAGATGAGATGTGGAGCACTCTTCATGTGCTATATGTCATTACTGCTGGCCAGGCCAGGCTGATCAGTGCAGAGGGTAAACTGACATTAAATGCAGGCTGTGCAGTCGTTCGACAAGCTGGAAGCCTGCTTCAGCACGAGAACAAGCGCGGCTCCCTGTCGCCAGTACAGGGCATTGCTATTGCTTTTGATTCCACTGAAAATGAACAGCTTTTCTGGCCTTTCGGGATACCAGCTCCCATTGCGAGTCGTACTCTCACCGATAGGGCAGTAGAGCTGGTTCAAGCAAGTTCGAAAGGCCATGATTTCAGTCCATTCAGGCCACATATGCTTTTCTATGACTTACTGGATATTTTGCGGGATCATGTGGCTCATTCTGCTCATGAAGATCACTCCTGGCTCGATGCCGTGCTCAGACATATCCATCAGATGTATACCCATCCGTTAACCCGAGAACAATTGGCACGGGATGCAAATGTGAGTCCTGAGCATTTTTCACGGGAGTTCAAGAAACACACAGGTCTTACGTTTGTTGAATATGTGACTCGTCTCAGAATCAGGATGGCTCAGGAGCATCTGTTGTTCGCGAACCCTACGCTACAGGAGATTGCACAACTGACAGGCTACAGGGACACCTTTTATCTGAGCCGCAAATTCAAACAGATGGTTGGATCAGCACCAACACACTACCGGAAAATGCCCAAAAAGATTGTATCTTTGACTTACAACTATACGGCCTCACTTCTGGCACTGGGCCACACTCCCCACATGGGCGCCGTAGCCAGCTGGATGGAAGAAAAACGTGGTGAACCTGGTCATGAACAATTTGAGCAACATTCCGAATATGAGCTGGTTAAACATCCAGAGCTGATTGCGAATGCTCATCCTGATGTCATTATCGGTTATGCACCACATCCCGCTTCTGATGAACTACGTCTGATCGCACCGACCATTCTGATGCCCTTTGAGGAACTTGATTGGCAGGAGCAGCTTCTTCATCTCGGCCGAATTACTGGGCTTGAGTCCAATGCACAAGCGTTGTTAGATAAATATCATCAACTTGAGCAAGAAGCCAATCATACGTTGGACCAACAGATAGAAGGAACACGAGGGTCCGCCGTTTGCATGTTTATGATTGGAGAAGACGGGGCTTATATCTACGGTCATGGCTGGGGCAGAGCTTCTCATGTGCTGTATCAATCACTCGGCTTCACTCCACCGTCACGGATGGAACAGGATGGACAGTTACTTACGGGGTACGTTCATGTTCCGTTGTCCGAGATTCACTTATATGCAGCAGATCACATGTTTGTTGCCTACCCTGAGGAACCTGCCGAACGAGAAATGCTGGATAACCTGCTGAATCAGGAATCTTGGGGCACTCTCTCCGCCGTTCGTGAAGGACGTGTATACGAGATTGATGCCGACATGTTCTATGGATTCGATCCCTTGTCTGTTATGGAGCAGTTGCAGCATATCATGCGTCACCTCACATCATAATTGTCCATGCAGTATTGATCATAGTTGTCCATGTACAAATATCACGTCTTCCTCTATGTTATTAATGAGAATAATAATCATTATTGATTAAACACAGGGGGAACAAGAATATGTTTGCTGCAAAAAAACGCTTTTCCGGCTTGCTGCTTATGCTCGCCATCATTATGATCCTGGCTGCTTGCAGCAGCGGAACAGGCTCGACTGCCACTGAACAGACATCGGCAGCGGGAACTGAAACGACAACAGGCTCTACCGAGACTAACACAGACACGTCGTCCGGTTCGGATAATTCAAATGCTACGCGAATCTACAAGTCATTAAGCGGGGATGTTGAAATTCCGGCTGAACCGAAACGGATCGTTACCGATATGTACGTAAGTGATCTGCTTGCACTGGGTGTGAAACCCGTTGGGGCTGTTCAATATTATTTGGAGAACCCGTTCTATGCCGAGCAGGTGGCGGGCATAGAGAGTATTGGTGATCGGGCGGCGGTATCCATGGAGAAGGTTGTTGCCTTGAACCCGGATCTGATCATTACCTACTCTGATCAAGCCGAAGAGATTGAAAGTTATAAAAAAATCGCACCTACCGTGGTCATCCCGTATGGTACATTCACCAATGTGCATGACGAAATCCGGGGATTCGGAGAACTGATGAACAAATCCGAAGCAGCCGAAGCTTGGCTGAAAACGTACGATGAACGGATTGAAGCTGCTCGCGCTAAGGTGAAAACCGTCATTAAACCGGAGGAAACCTTCTCCATCCTTGAAGTATCCGACAAAAGTTATTATGGATATGGAGACAATTTTGGTCGAGGCGGACAAGCGGTCTACAGTGCTTTGCAACTTGCCCCACTCGAAATCACCAAAAAGGAACTGATGGGTGATACCCAATGGAAAGAGATTTCGCGTGAAGTTGTTGGTGATTATGCAGGGGATCATATCTTCTTAACCGTTGGAGAGAACAATAAAAATTACCAAGGCGACTCCATCTGGCAATCCCTGCCGGCTGTGAAAAACAATCAGGTGTACGAATTGCTGGAAGACCGTTACTGGTACTTCGACCCGATTGCGATTCAAGGTCAGGCTGAGGAATTCGCCGATATGATCGTAGAACGTGCCGAGCAAAACCGCAAATAACATAAGCATGAATTCAGGTGTCCGGACAGGCTGATCAGCCTGCTCGGGCATTTGTGTCATATCGAGGAGGACTTACATATGCTTCGCCGTTTCATGTCTTATTATCGCCCTTACAAAAGGCTCTTTATATTGGACTTTTCCTGTGCCATCGCCGCCGCGCTGCTGGAGCTGGCCTTTCCACTCGCCGTTAACCGGGTTGTCGATCAACTGCTTCCGGCTGGCAATTGGTCCATGATCTTAGCGGCATGTGTCGGACTACTCGGTATCTACCTGCTCAGTTCCTTTTTCCATTATGCAGTCACCTATTGGGGCCACAAGCTTGGTATTAACATCGAATCCGATATGCGGCGTGAACTGTTCCAGCGTGTACAGAAGCAGTCCTTCCGCTTCTTCGATAACAATAAGACCGGGCATCTGGTCTCCCGCATGACCAACGATCTGATGGATATTGGTGAGATCGCGCATCACGGACCCGAGGATCTGTTCATTGCCCTCATGACACTGGCCGGAGCTTTTGGTATTATGCTGGGGATCAACTGGCAGCTCGCTGTGATGACGTTTATCATCGTTCCGCTGATGATCTACCTGTCACTGTATTTCAGTCGCAAAATGTCCAAGGCGTTCAAGCGCATGTTTGCGGATATCGCCGATTATAATGCACGGGTTGAGAACAATGTGAGCGGCATCCGTGTGGTACAAGCTTTTGCCAATGAAAAACACGAAGTAGGACGTTTCGTTGAGAACAACGAACGTTTCCGGCTTACAAAACTAATCACCTACCGTATTATGGCCTGGAACTCTTCACTCAGTTTTATCCTGATGAAATTTGTATCGCTGTTTGTATTGGTGTGCGGAACCTGGTTTGTTATTCAAGGCAGTATGACTTACGGAGAATTCATCGCTTTTGTGATGTTATCCAATGTATTCCTCGGACCGATCGAGAAGATTAACTCCGTCATCGAGACGTACCCCAAAGGCATCGCCGGATTCAGACGTTACCTGGAGCTTCTTGAAGCTGTACCGGATGTAGAAGATACACCACAGGCTAAACCCATTCCGGATGTGAAAGGCGATATTGCCTTCCATAACGTTACCTTTTCTTATGGAGAACACAAACCTACGCTGTCTCAGGTCAATCTGGATATTCAGGCAGGCCAGACGGTTGCTCTGGTTGGACCTTCGGGCGGAGGTAAAACGACGTTATGCAGTCTGATCCCACGTTTCTACGATGTCGATGCGGGACATATCTCCATCGATGGCATTCTGGTGAAGGATATGACGCTGGAATCACTGCGCTCCCATATCGGGATTGTACAGCAGGATATTTTCCTGTTTGACGGAACGATTCGTGAAAATATTGCATACGGCAAACTGAATGCTTCCGATGAAGAAATCTGGCAAGCCATTCGCCGGGCCCAATTGGAAGAGCTGGTACAGTCCCAGCCAGATGGACTCGATACCATGATCGGTGAACGTGGCGTGAAGTTGTCCGGCGGACAGAAGCAACGTCTATCCATCGCAAGAATGATCCTGAAAAATCCGCCTATTCTCATTTTGGATGAAGCCACTTCCGCACTCGATACCGAGACGGAAGCTGCTATTCAGCTGGCCTTATCCGAGCTGGCACAGGGACGTACAACATTGGTGATCGCCCATCGACTGGCGACCATCAGACACGCCGATCGCATCGTGGTCGTGGAGAACGGCACCGTCGCTGAACAAGGAAGTCATGAAGAACTGCTCGCGCGTAAAGGCTCGTACAGCCGACTGCATCAAGCCCAGTTTGGGTAAGGTAAGACTCAAAAACTATAAGTTCAATATATAAGTTGTACAAATAAGTCACTACAACAGCAAAACAACCTTCCTTCTGTACTAGAGGGAAGGTTGTTCTTGTATTTACTACTCGTTATAACTGCCCACCCAGTATTCCGTTCGCCCGTTCACGGAAATCCTTCGCCGCCTGCTCAGGCGTAATTTTGCCAAACAACAGCAGATCATACAACTCACGCAGCACCGCAGTGACCTCGGGTGCACCTACAGGATCAGGTGGGTCCATCTGGCTGCTGTGATCGGCAACCCAATCAATATAGTCAAACACCTGCGCCAGCTCTGGTTCAACCACCAGCTTCATCCGCTCTTTGACACTGGATGAGACAGGCACACCCCGCTCCCCTTTGAGCAGCAGATTGGCATCCAAATCATTCACAAAAAAGTTGATAAACTTGGCAGCTTCTTCCTTATGTCTGGAATTGCCCGCCATGGAGAAAAACATACCTGGCTTCAAAAACAATCCATCCTGGCTGTTTGGCCCAGGCATCGGGGATATGGTTAAGGGTTTGCCATAACGCTGAGTGGTACTGATAAATTGGTTGGAATACCCCCAGCTAAACAAAGCCTCTCCCAGATAAAACGGGTCGTTATCAGGCTGGCCAATATCTGATGTCCAGATATCCGGTGCAAAAATAAGCTTCTTCTCTGCGAGCTGCTGCATCCTGCCAAAGTACTCAATAAACAGCCCATCATCCTCATAACCCAACCTCTTGCCATCCTCCGCGTACAGCTTGGAACCATACTGTCTCAAGTAATACGCGAAAAACTGTTCCGGCGTGAAATAGGTTCCCAGATAGATGCCTTTCCCGAGCAATTGCTCGCCCATCCGGTCAAAATCCGCCCATGTCCACGTATCCGTTGGCAATTCAATATCATTGGCCTTTAACACTTCCGGATCATAGATGCTGAGCATGGCGTTAACCCCCAAACTGAGACCATAGGTTTTTCCATTCAGGCTACCACTCTCCAGCTGTTCCTTCTCAATATCTGTCGTGTCAATCAGTCCGCTCTGCATGTACGGCGTCATATCCTCCAACAGTTGCAACGAACTGTACTGGGACAGATAGGAGATGTCCATCTGGATAATGTCGGGCAACGCATTGCCTGCTGCATGAGGGGCAAGTTTTCTCCAGTATTCATTGAAACTGCTATATTCGTATTCAATGTTCACATGTGGATTCAACTTCTCATACAGGTCGATAACGGCTATCGTTGCATTGTTGCGAAACTCCCCACCCCACCAAGCGATTCGCAGCGTTATCGGCTCTTCTTCCACAATCATGCCTGGCCTTTGATCCAACTGGTTCACGCAGCCAGGAAGAGTCAGCATAAGGCAGAGCGTGCCTATCATTCGCATCCATCTTCCCATAGCTTCTCCTCCTTACCTGGTGATGGGGGTGGCAGCAGCACCGTTACTCTCGTTCCACTCCCCGGCTTGCTCTCCAGCAGAACATCATATTCTTCGCCGAAAGCCAGACGTACCCGCTCCCTGATATTCAGCAGACCAATACCTGTGCCTCTGGTTTTCACTTCACCGCGCAGCACCTGTTCCACATATTCGGGTTCCATGCCGGGACCGTGATCCTCCACGATCAGGGCCAGCTTGCCACCTGATATCTCTGCATACACTCGAATCAGACATGATCCAACCTGTGGTTCCAAACCGTATTGAATGGCATTCTCCAGTAGTGGCTGTAGGGTCAACTTGGGAATGGCACAACCCAGGTAAGAAGCAGGCACATCCATACGGAAATCCAGCCGCTGCCGGAAACGGTAGGTCTGAATGGTGATGTAATGATTGACGATCTCCAGTTCTTCGGCAATGGTAATGATATTTTGCTTGAAGCTGATGGAGGAACGCAGCAAATAACCAAGTGACAGCACCATACTGGAGATTTGCTCCTGCCTGTTCTTTTTGGCGAGCCAATGGATCGAGTCCAGCGCATTATACAGAAAGTGAGGATTGATCTGCGCCTGTAGCGCCTTGAACTCCGTTTCTTTAATGACCAGCTGGCTTGCATAATTTTCTTTGATCAATGTATTAATATGTGTAATCATCAGTCGGTACGTACGTTGTAACAATCCCAGTTCATCCATGTGCTGGTGCGTTGGAATGGACAGATTGGCATCCATATTCTCCAGATCCCCATACTGAACCTCCTTCATCTGACTGATGAGCTGCCTGATCGGCCTTGTCAGACTTCGTGCGAACACCATACCAAGCGCGAGAACAACCAGAATGGCGATAAGATAAACGACGATCAGTATATTTTTCAACCATATAATACGTTCAAAAATTTCATCATAAGAGGCCATATTATAATACACCCAGCCGGTGTATGCGGATTTCTTCTGGGAAAGAAATATTTCCCTCCCATCCAGATTTTTGATCTCATATCCCCCACTGCCTGGAAGTGGATTCAGCCCCTCGGACACCGCTTCTGGAAGCTGGCGATAAGGATACACCACATCACTGCCTGCTTTTAAAATAATGTCACTGTCCTGGCTATCGATGCCCGCATACTCCTCAACGAGTCGCTCGATATTAATACGCAGAAACAGTATGCCTACTGGTTCCAGGGTCATCGGTTCATAGGCTCGCACTTGACGCACCATAACCAGCATCGGGTCATCGTCATCCGGGTATAGCCAGCGCACTGCACCATTGGCCTGCTCCGCAGCCGCAATCATCCGATCATATTTTTCCTGAGATACGGTTAGCGTTTCACCATATTTATTCACTCTTCCCCTGGAATCAATCAGATGAACGGACTGCACATAACGTGCAGCCCCACTAATATGCTCCCATAGCCGATCCGTGATCTTCTTTCGTTCAATAAAACTCGAATATGCGCTATCGTCATCCAGCAACGACTTCAAGGCTCTTTGAATCTGCGTATCGGAGATCATGTTTAATGATAACGCTTCCAACTTCTGAAGTTCAACATCCACTGTAGACGAAGAAAGGTTCAGAAGACGAGACGACTTATCAAACAGCTGTTTGTCATACACCGAATACGTGTAGTACAAGGACCCAAACGCCAAGATGATGATAAACGCCATCATGAACATAATCATCAGAAACATTTTCATTTTGATGCTGAGTTTGCGGTAGGCTGTCATGACCAAAGCGCTCCTTTGAACCACGTGATACTACTAGGTATATCACATGCAGGAAGGTTTTCCCAAAGTTTTAGCGCTCGATTTCTCACGTATTATTTGGACTGATATCGGTCATAGGCCGCCTGATGAACCTCAATCGCCCGGTCAATGCCCATGCTCTTGATTGTTTCGGCCATCGTGTCAAATTCGGTGATCGGCTTCTGTCCGCTAATGATGGCAGTCATCGTCTCATTTAAATACGTATTCACCTGGCTCATGATGGACGTACTTGTAGTTACCTCATCTGTTGACAAACGAATTGGGGGAATCGTTAATGCTGAGCTTGCTTTCATCCATTCCGCATTTGCCGCACGCTGTCCATCGTCAAATAATAATGCATCCAGATAACGGCTATCCTGATTGATTGGACCGTCCATAATGGATAAGGCATAGGAGGCCAGTGCCTGGTCATACGTCAGACCGTTCGGATTATTAATGATGGTATCTGTGAATTTGACACCTTCCCCATCACGAACGTAGCTGTCATTTTCGATACCAAAGTTGAACAAATCACTACCCTCTTCGCTATAGTTGTAGTCCATCCACTGTACAATATATTTCAGTTTTTCTTCGTCTGCGGAAGCTGTAATGGCCTCACCATAACTTAGTACCTTATTCTCCAGATTGAAGGTAGCATAAGAAGTGCCATCCGGAGATACAGGCCACGGTACCCCAGTTACATTAAAGTTCGGATCGGTATCTCTCATCAGATTGAAGTATTTCCCCATACCACTGAACACACCACCCTGATATGCGCCTGCCAGATTGCTGGTAACCTTATAGTCGAATGCTTTACCGTCATTGGTCATGATCTCGGGATCAATCAGCCCTTCCTTGTACCACTTGGCCATGGTCTCCAAGAAATCACGGTAGCCCGGCTGAATCGGTCCGAATTCCACCTTGTCCCCATTCATCTGGAAGCCACCAATTACACCAAAGGCCGCGGCAAAATCATGGAGCTTAGTCAGGTTACCCGGTCCCCAGTTTCCAGTGAATGGCAGCTCATCTGGCTTGCCGTTGCCGTTGGGGTCCTGTTCCTTGAATGCCTTAAGCACCTTATACCACTCATCGATGTTGGTAGGTACCTTAAGGTTCAATGCATCAAGCCAGTCCTGGCGCATAATTAAACCGGAAGTGGCATTCAGCTTCAATGCATCCAACTTCAGCAGCGGGAACATATAGATCGTGCCATCGTCGAGTGCAATCTGTTTCTTCACATCCGGATCGGATTCAATAATCCGCTTTAAGTTCGGTGCATAACTGTCGATCAATTCATTCAGCCGGATGATGCGACCGTCTTTGATCATTTTTTCCGGTCCGCCAACGGCATCCGCCCAGTTATAATAGATGACGTCCGGAAGCTCCTTTGTGGAGATCAGCAGATTGAACTGGTCACGCTGTTGTCCAAGCGGAGGATGTGTGAACTTCACTTGGATACCCGTCAACTTCTCCTTTTCCTTATAAGCTGCCATATCGCCAAAATTGTTCAAGGAAGCCGTCAATTTGGCATCATTGGCGCGCCAGTAGTCAATGGTAAAAGGCTCACTTGTAATCGGTAGCGGAATCTCGGTCAACGCCTGAACCGCAGGTTCTGTTCCTTCTGCTGGCTCTGCGTTACCTGGTTCATTATCACCCGTACAGCCCGCCAGTAAAGACATGGTAAGTAGCGATGACAACAAGATGGACCCCATTCTTTTTTTCACGTAATTCGCCTCCATAGGATACATTTTTTATTGTTTCACAGCACCGATTAGAGCGCCCTGAACAAAATAACGTTGGATGAACGGATATACCAGCATAATAGGCAGCGTGGAGATAATAATGGTTGCATATTTGATGTTCTCCCCAATGGCAAAGCCGGTATCAGCGCCAGCGCCCATGGCCTCCGTACTGCTGCTGATGAGAATATCACGCATAATAATCTGGATCGGATACAACTCCTGACTGCGTAGATAGAGCATCGGTCCGACATAATCATTCCAATGGTCAACCGCATAATACAGCATCATGACCGCTAGGATTGGCTTTGACAAAGGCAGTACAATTCGGAACAAAATCAGAAAGTCATTGGCGCCATCAAGCTTTGCCGATTCAATCAGACTGATCGGAATGCCCTCAAAGTTTGTTTTCATAATGAGGAAATAGAATGTGCTGATGGCACCCGGAATAATAAGCGCAAAACGGGTATCCACCATCCCCAGATTTTGAATCAGCAGAAAAGTTGGGATCATGCCCCCGCCGAAAAACATCGTGAACGTAATCAACTTCATCAACGTTTTTCTGCCCATCAGATCACCGCGTGACAGCCCATATGCAGCCAGTGAAGTCATGAGCAGATTGATGGCGGTACCCACCACAACATAGAACAAGGTGTTCATGTAGCCCGTATAGATGCGAGTATCCTGAAATACCGACTTGTACGCTCCCAGCTGAAAACCTTCAGGAATGAGCATCAGTGAACGGGAACGCAGCATCTGATCCGGGTCGCTGATTGAAGAATTGAACACGTACAGCATCGGGTAAAAGCATAAAACCATGATCACCAAGAGCAGCAGTGTATTAAATACATCAAAAAGTCGTTCCCCTATAGACTGTTTCATCGCTTCACCTTCCGATTACCATAGACTGGTTGAGTTAAGCTTTCTGCTGATCGCATTTGCGATAATGAGCAGCGCGAAATTAATGACGCCGTTAAATAGTCCAATGGCGGTTGAATACGTATAGTTCCCCTCCAAAATACCGGATCGATAGACAAAGGTGGATATGACATCCGATGTCTCATAGGTCGGTGCCGTTTGCATCAGCAATATTTTCTGAAAATCCGCGTTCATGACTGCCCCCATGCGCAGAATTAACATGATTACAATCGTTGGCATAATGCCCGGCAGTGTAATATGTAACAGCTGTCTCCAGCGGCCTGCGCCGTCAATTTTGGAAGCCTCATACAACTGAGGATCAATACCACTTAGTGCTGCCAAAAAGATAATCGAGGCCCAGCCTGCTCCCTGCCATATGTTGGACAGGATGTACATCGGACGGAACATATCTTTTTCCGCCAAAAACATAATTGGCTGCAGATCAAAAAAGTCACGAATGACGTTAAATAACCCACCGTCCAGAGATGAGAACGTTTTCAACATTCCAACCACGACGACAACCGAGATGAAATGCGGCATATAACTAATGGTCTGTACTGCGCCTCTGAACCACTTCTTCCGGACTTCATTCAGCAGCAGTGCTAGTAGAATCGGAGCCGGGAAACCAAACACAATACTGTAAAAACTCAAAATCAGTGTGTTCTTAATCAGTCGCCAGAAATAATAACTTTCAAAAAACATGGTGAAGTTGTCAAATCCAACCCATTCGCCTGCCAAGATTCCTTTGATTGGGTTGTAGGATTCCTGAAATGCCATCAGTAGCCCGTACATTGGCCCATAGCTGAAAATCAGATAGTAGGCTACCACAGGAACGAGCATCAGATAAACGTATCTGTTGCGGACAAGTTCCTTTTTCACCGAACTCCATTTGCCAGCTGGCTTCAAACGCCCAGGTTCAATCCCCCGGCTTCGATTCAGCTCCATCCACTCAACCTCCACTCCCGATGTTCATTCACTAACATGACACTTCTAATGATAGAATCGAGCGCCTTTTCTTCCCATGCTCATTTCCGATAAATGGATGTTCAAAACCGAGTTCCGTCCGACAAAAAAAGACCCTGCTGCCGATGGATGGCGTACAGGGCCCGATCACAGATTAGATGTAGATCGGATATACAGGTAAGCTATGCAGAAGCCGGTAGCAACGCTGTTCTAGGGTACTTTTTTATACTCGGAAGGGGAGAATCCCGTGTATTTCTTGAACATTTTGCTGAAATACGGCCAGTTGGCACCAAAGCCTGTCTGTTCGGCAAGCGAGGATACAGTGCAGTTCCCGTCCTGATCCAGAAGCTCCAACGCTTTACGGATGCGGTAGCTTAACACATAGTTCGTAAATTTCTCACCAGTTTCTTTTTTGAACATTTTGCCGATGTAGTCTGGATTCATATATATTTCCCCAGCGATGGACTGGAGTGTCAGTGTCTCGTCCCTGTAGCGTTTCTCTACCAACTGTTTCACACTACCTACCATCTGCGATTGTCTGGAGCGATATTGTTCATAGCGGCGCAGGGTGATTTCCTTGCCGACAGCAAGCAGAAACTGTTGAAAAGAATGCAGGGTGCTGGATTCAATCATGCCTGGCAACTGGTCCATATACCTTTTCATCTCGGCAGAGCCACTGAGTCGAATCATCTCCATAAACATCTGAATAAGATAGGACTTTGTTTGGGATATATCGTATCGCAAGCTGGCAAGCATCTGAAACATCCGGTTCAGCTCTGATCCAACTTCCTGCCAGTGTCCCGCCTTGATTGCAGTAACCATCCGCTCCGGATCGTATTCGAATTCAGGAAGAATGCGCTCTCCGGGAGAGTAAATATCCCGCTCCATAATGAGACTGCCCTCACCGAGGTAAAAGCGGTAATTGAGATACACTAGCGTCTGCATGTACAAATGGCGTGCCTGCGAAAGGTCTCCTGGCTCGCTCAGTGCAATCGTGAGATCGTCATGATAATATCGGGTAAATGTGGCGCGAATCTCATCGATATTATGGAACAACTGCGTTTCAGACAACTTGTCCTCCATAATTAGTAACACATGCCTTCCAACCGTGGCACTTAAGATGGGATTGTGAAAAATATCCTCGGCAATGTTCTTGACCGCGAACAAGTGCAAATACTCATGATCCCCCTCGATCTCTACCAGCAGCAACCGCACACGTTGATCCTGAAACTGTACATCGAATAATTCCTCGAAATACTTCCATTCCTTGACCCCGTATGTTCTGTTCGTGACCAGCTCTTTCAGAAAATATTCCTTGGCATGTGGCAGTACACGCTCCAGATTATATTGGATCGACTGCACAAAACGCTCCTGATCGGTTAACTCCCTCTTCTCACTGACCAGTTCACTAATAGCCTGTACGAGATGCTCTTCACTGCAGGGCTTGAGCAAGTAGTGCTTCACCCCATACTGCATGGCGGTCTTCGCATATTCAAACTCCGTAAAACCCGTGAGCATGATAAACGAGATATGCTGATACTTCTCTGCCACAGCTTCAACCAGCTGCAACCCATCCATTCCCGGCATGCGGATGTCCGAGATGATGATATCCGGGCGTTGCCGCTCAATTGAAGCAAGCGCTTCCAATCCATCTTGAGCAATGCCGATCAGTTCTGTTCCTAATCGGGACCAGTTCACCACACTGGAGATCCCGTCCGAGATCATAAATTCATCATCAACCAGCAAAACCTTGTACATCGTATGCATCCTCCTGCCTTTAACCAGTTCCATTCTATTATATGGGCATTATGCACAAATAGAGGGGAGGACATTGAATGACATGGAATTGCACCCTAACAAGTCTGATTTCTGAACATTTGTATCACGTGTGAAGTTATTGGCTACCGGATCATGGTTTATGCTGGCCCTTTGTTCAAACCAAACAACCTTCACCCTGCCACAAGGTGAAGGTTTGCCGTTGCTATGCAAATGCGGGCTATATAGGTGACCATACATGCCCGGATCGATTTATTTTTTTACCGCGTGAATAAAATGTATCGTTTCAAATGCCCTTAGATGATCGATTCGATCCTGGAAAAACTGTTCCTGAATCGCCTCCGGAGTCAGATGCTCATAGATAAGCAACCCCGCTTCATCAAGCAAGGCCTCTATCTCCGTGTATGCGTACCCGGATTGCATCGGCTCACCACCCATTGCAGCCAATTTAACCATATTTTCAACCCGATTAAACATTCCTTTTTCCTCAAAAAGGTGCTCATCTGCATAATCCAGAACTATAGAGCTTCCGATTGGCAGGTTTGCAAACACATGACGAATCACGTTAAACAGATCATTTTTGGGCAAATAATACGAAACACCCAAGAGGCTAGCCAACGTCTTCCGTTTCTTCAACCATTCAAGAGTCAAGTTGTCATTCGAAAGCTCACGCGTAAAATCCATGGGTACAAAGTGAAGATTGTCCGGAATAGTCAGCTTGGCCTGATTCAGCCGCTCCTTCTTGAAGTGCTGTGTAGCCGGATAATCCACTTCAATGATATCCAGCGTGTTCTCCAATTCCGGATGCCTCAAAGCAAACGTATCCATCCCGGCGCCAAGAATGACTACCTGCTTCAATCCCAACGCAACTTCATGCAAAAGTACATGCTCACAGTAAGCGGCCCGAGCCAGAGTTATTGGAGATAACTGTACCTGGGTAATCCATTTTAGAACCTCTTCCGGGTCGTCCTTGAGCTGTTTAGCCATATCCGGGTTGAAAAAATGAATGCCTCTAACCATGTTATTGCTGATATCTGAAAACTCTTGAGGAGAGATCAGCAATCTCGCCATAAAATCATCAAAAATGAGGGGTGTGTCATGTTGGCTGTGATAGGCTCGGCCAAAAGTCGAAATCAATGATGTGATACTGGATTCATTTTGCTTCATACTTATTCCTCCCGTACAAACAAAAATAAGATTCCCCTGGCCAGGAGAATCTTATTATATACGGAATATTTTTATATGTAAATTATAGCATAAATATATTTTTTTGTCAACTATAATTTACGAATGAGCAGACAGATTACAGTGGATTTACCGTCCACTTCAACTCGTTCTTCCTTCCGCATCCTATCCAACACGATGAGATCTGTTAGGCGTCCATCCCATACTCCTTCACTTCACGATTACGGTTCAACACTGCGTGCAGCACAAAACCAAGTACCGCAATCGCCGCTGTGCCTGTTGCCAGCCACGCTACAGGAATAAGTCCCTGTTTGTCATACATGACCCCCATCGCATATGGCCCGATAACCCGTCCAACTGCACCGATTCCACCCGATATCCCGATGTAAAAAGGTGCCGCCCTGCCAGCATGCTCCGAGATAAACGCAGGTGTTGCAGGGGAGATTAACATCTCCCCAAACGTGGCCAGTACCATTGCTAGCACCATGCCCGGATAGCTGTACATGGTAATCATGACGATATAGGCCATGCCATAGAACACGGCACTCGCTGTCATCTGGGCCGTAGAGGTACGGGCCATGGTCCGTTTTACCCAACTGGTGAAAGGTTGGCCTACAAAGATCAGCACCCCGTTCAGGGTCCAGAGCAGACCGTACATTCTTTTTTCCATACCCTCAGAAATGATATACGGGGACACGCCTGTGTTCCAGATGGAATTGCCGAATAACAGGAACAGCACGCCCAAGCTCATAAACAGATATAATCGGGTATTGCCCAGCAGTGCCCAGACGCCCGGACCATCGGGAACGGTTTTGCGTTTCGTCAGATGTACCTCCCCCTGATCCGGTTCAACGCGGGACAGATAATACCAGAAGAACATCGCAAATCCGGCTGAGGTTACCCCGTTCAACACAAAGCTGAGGTGATAGGAAAAGTCAGCCAGAAAACCACTCAGCGCCGTTCCAATCGCCACCCCGATATTGTTCGCTACATAGATGATATTGAATAATTCACCGCGTCGCTCCGCAAACCGGAAGCCAATAAAGGCTTGAATCGCTGGCAGCGACAATGAACTGAACAAGCCAATCCAGCCCATGGCACATATAAATACGACCCAGTACGCGCTAATCCAGGGCAGCGCAAACAAACCTAACGCATTCAGCGCCAGTGAGCCAATAATCAGCTTCTTCACACCCACCCGATGGTACAACGAACCTCCAAGCAATTGTCCAAAGATGCCACCCAAGGATTGAATCAGGATTACAAAACCCGCGTTAGCCATCGTCCGTCCTAGCTCATCAAACACATACATGGTGGTCAGCGGCCACATCAGTGCACTGCCTGTTGCGTTAACCAGACTTGCCAGCAAAAATATTCTCACTTCTTTTGGATAGTTATCCAGCCATCTCATCATCGTTAATTCATTCTCCTTAGTACCTCTGCACAAACAAATAGCCATAAAAAATAAACCTTTGCCCTGACGGCATAACCATAACCAGCCAGAGCGAAGGCCTTTGGAAGTGTTACATCTATTGCACTTTAATCCTGCTCAAATTCTAGCCTTTGTTCATCTTACCTCAAAAAAATCATGCTGCAAGCACACTCATTGACGCTTCACTTCAACAGTGGCCGAGAAGAAGGTGGCCCCGTTCCCCATGTCCGACAAGCGATTGGAAGTGAGTGAATTCGCTCGCTGCTTCTTGCCTTCACCATCCCACCATAAGCCTTGACTGATGACGGTTCCTGGCAACATGGCCTCACTCACCTTGGCGGTAAGTTCGATGCGCCCACGATCATTCCATACGACCAGCGCATCTCCATCCTCAACGTTTCTGCGGGTAGCGTCCTCAGGGTGTATCTGCAATAGAGGCATCTTTTCCAAACGCTGATGTTTGGCTGAATTGCCAAAGGTGGAGTTCAGAAAATTATGGTTTGGCGGCGACAGGAACATCAATGGATACGTATCGGCAGGTCCAGCCGGATTCTCCCCATCATATCCTTCAACCAGAGCACTATAGGTAGGGAGCGGCGGAAGCCCTCTCTGTTCCATTGTCTCCGAATACAATTCGATTTTGCCTGAAGGCGTGGGCAACTGATCCAGAAATACAGCATGTGTCGTCATATCCAGCTTCACGAATCGGTGTTCCTTCAGTCCCTCCAACGTGACTCCATTCATGTAGGGGTTGCCTGTGCCCTGAAGTGCGTCCTCAATCATCTGTTCTGGCGTTTCTCCGAAGATTGCAGGATCGTACCCCATAGCCTGCCCAAGCAGTGAGAACAGTTCCACATTGCTCTTGCTCTCCCCAATCGGTGCAATTACCGGCTCTTGCAGATGAACGTACTGATGCCAATAAGAGGTGTACAGGTCCGTCGCTTCAAATGAAGATGTGGCTGGCAATACGATATCTGCATATTTTGCCGTATCCGTTATGAACAGATCATGCACAACCGTAAATAAATCTTCCCGTGCAAAACCTCGCTCCACCCGCTCGGTATCCGGTGCCACCACCAGTGGATTGCTGCAGTAAACCATCATTGCCCGGATTGGCTGCTCTGCTTCCAGCAACGCTTCACCAATCCGGTTCATGTTCACCACTCGCGGCTCCGGATTCTGCCGCAGCTCCGGACGTTCGAGCGCGTCGCTATTCGTGCTCGCGTAGCTGTTGGTGCGAACGGCACCGCCGCCTTGCTTCAGCCATTGCCCTGTAATGGCAGGCAGACATGCAACGCTACGCACGTTCATGCCCCCATTATCATGGTGCTGGAGGCCATTGCCGATGTGAATATGGGCTGCCTGTGCGTTGCCGTATAGTTCGGCCAGCTGCACAATCGTCTCCTCCGGCACGCCCGTAATACGTGCAACGCGGTCAGGGGTGTAACTGCGGACATGATCACGCAGTGCCTCATGACCCACCGTATACTTTTGCATAAACGCTTCATCCGTTAGTCCCCGTTCGAACAACACATGCATCAAGCCCAACGCCAGTGCGCTATCCGTGCCCGGGTACAGCGGAATAAACCAGTCACCCCACTGTGCGGTACGATTGCGATGAACGTCGATTACGACGATCTTGGCGCCTTTCTTGCGGGCTTTCTCCGCCAGAACGACTTGGTGCATATTTGTACTGACGATATTGCCGCCCCACACCAGGATGAGATCCGCATGCTCCGTATCTTCCGGCACAGTTCCCCGGTTGGCGCCCATCGTATATTTCCAGCCGGTATTTCCAGCGGAGTTACAGATCGTCTGCTCCAGTACACTCGCACCAAGCGCATTGAAGAAACGCCGATCCATACCGTCTACGCCGAGAATGCCCATGTTACCGTAAAAGCTGTAGGGCAGGATGCTCTCCGGGCCGTAGGTTTCGGACAATGCAGTGAATTTGGTCGTAATCTCCCTAATTGCTTCATCCCAACTGATTCGTTCGAACTTGCCTTCACCTTTGGCTCCTACACGTTTCATCGGATATTGTAGACGCTCGGGGTGATACACC
The DNA here is from genome assembly GCF_030816325.1 of Paenibacillus sp. W4I10. NCBI lineage: Bacteria > Bacillati > Bacillota > Bacilli > Caryophanales > Paenibacillaceae > Paenibacillus > Paenibacillus sp. W4I10. The sequence goes on along the minus strand of NZ_JAUSXX010000001.1, from coordinate 5,714,557 downwards.
CGCTCAGTCATATTTCTAACTTTATTACAGATGGCACCCTTGGTTATGGGATGATCCGGATTGCCTGCCACCTTCACAATTTTGCCGTTCTCTTTATGTAATAACAGACCACAAGTATCCGGACAGTCGAGCGGGCACACCGCCGCAAATATACCATTCTCCTGATCGATCATCGTAAGGCTCCCCTCTTTAAAAGCTATCCCTATATCATATCTTCTTCGAGGTTATCGCGTAAAGAGAACAGTATGTTTTTGCTTCATTACCGCCGCTATAGCGACTTCAAAATATTTTCAAAAAAATGTTTTGCCAATTGATTCAACTTCAGAATACAGGGGTAAATTAAAAATAAGGCATTAGGCTAGTGTTTCCCCACTTCCTCCTCATGCCATATCATGGACCACTCCCGAAATTCGCCATGAACAGGTTTCGTTCCCCCGAACCTTGTCATGGCGAATTTATTTTGCGTTGAATTCCAACAAGGTCCCCATACATAAAAACGATCCCGCCCTGCTCTATCACAGCATATTCGCCATGAACCGAGCAAGACAGAATCGTATTTACTTCTACATGAATATTTCATTACACGTGTATGCATGCCTCGCTATGCCTGCTTGCTCCACATCGCTCTGGCCTCCGTCTCCACAGCTTCGATCAACGTTGCTGCCTCCGGTTTCACTTTCGGCTCAGCTTGGCGCAGGTACACCACCCAGTAGGCTGCAGCTACAAACAGAGCACCTCCAGTCAGATTGCCGAGCCACACTGGAATGAAATTTATCACATATTGGCCCCACGAATAATGCCCTTCGAAGATTGCCGCCGGGATGAGGAACATATTGGCCACAACGTGCTGGAATCCAATAGCTACAAATGCCATCGTTGGAAACCAAATGCCCAGTACCTTGCCACTCATCGTATCGGATGCATAAGATAACCACACGGCCAGTGCCACCAGCCAGTTACAGCCGATGCCAGAGATGAAAGCTTGCAGGAAGCCGTCATGCAGCTTATGCCCAGCCATATCCACCACTTTCGCCAGATATACACCCTCTCCGGTCAGACCCAGCACATGTCCAAACGCGTACGCGACAAACAAAGCTCCAACAAAATTACCAATCGTCACTAAGGATAGATTTTTCAACATGCTACCCACGGATAATTTTCGTGCAATCGTAGCAAGCGGAACTGCCATCATGTTACCTGTCAGCAGCTCTCCACCACCGATGAGTACCAAGATTAATCCAACCGGGAACACTGCTGCACCAATCAGATTAACCAGACTTCCCCACTCTGCCGGCGCGGATGCAATCACCCGGATATCCAGTAGAAAACCCAGCGCAATAAAAGCCCCTGCCAGAAAACTAAGCACCAATACAGAAGACACCGGATATTGAGCCTTCTTCATGCCTGTTTGCGCCGTATATTGTGCAACCTCAAGAGGTGTTTTTGCTGCCATATCATTCATCCTCTCCTTCATTGTTCATCGTTTGGAAAAACGACCTGAATTTCATTGTTTATGCGTTGAATACCATATCTCAATTGTATCTTGGTACTGCGTGAAACTTTGTGTAAATTATCACAATGTTGTTTAAAAAGATACTTTAAGACCGTCTTGGAATAGTTAAGTCAGCAAGCGTATAGTAAGGCCTTTTGTAGCTAAAAAATCACAAAAAGACTGACGATATACTCGCCAGTCTTCTTTTTCCTTTATAATCGCCCGCCTTGTTTCATAATCTTGGCAGTTATTGTACACCTCATATTTACGGATAAACATGACTTATCTTCGTATGGCGTTTATCATGCTCGCTGTTCAACCATCTATTCTGCTTCCTTACACCATTGCTGGTGCTTTTACTTCTATTGGAGGCAATGCTTGCAGACCCGCCGTGTTCAGGAAGTTCCATGGTTTGTTATAATGTGGCTGGAAGAAAAAGTCGATGAAGGCCAGCTCATCTACGGTCATGTTGTTTTGGATGCAGACCGAGATCGTATTAATCGATTGGGTCAGATCAACCTGAGACATCACCTGTGCTCCGACGATCCGACGAGTAGCCTGCTCATATACTACTTTGAGCAACAGTTTCTCAGCCGTTGGCATAAACTCCGGACGGTAGCTGTCTTCCAGTACGACAGATTCAACAATCAGACCTTCATCAGCAGCAGACATTTCCGTCATCCCGGTACCCGCGATATTTTGCTCATATATTTTGATACCCGATGTTCCTTGCGTACCCATATACGGTGTAGTAGGACGAACCAGGTTACGGGCTACGAGTGTACCCATCCGCACCGCGTTGGTTGCCAGTGGAATGTAAGATGCTTTGCCTGTTGGGTTGTAATGAATAGCACAGCTGTCACCCGCAGCAAAGACGTCTTTTTGACTCGTTTGCATGTATTTATCCACGATGATTGCGCCGTTTGGCAGCATATCCACTTGGCCTTTGAGCAGTTCGGTATTTGGACGGAAACCAATGCACAGAATAACCAGATCGGTTTCAAACTCTCCTTTGGACGTAATCACCTTAGTCACTTTGCCATTTTCACCAGTAAACTTCTGTACCGTTTGACCAAGAGCCAGCTTGATGCCGCGTCCAGTCAACGTATCTTCGATCGCATCCGTGAATTCAGGGTCCAAATATTTGTTCAAAATCCGGTCCACACTGTCGATTAGAGTAACTTCCTTGCCATTCATTTGGAAAGCTTCCACCAGCTCTACGCCGATATATCCTGCACCTACAACAGTAACACGTTTGGCATCTTTGGCTTTTTCAATAATTGTGTTGGAATGATTGTAGTTTTTACAAAGTAAGATGTTATCCATCTCGATGCCTTCAAGCTTTGGAACGACAGGCCATGACCCGGTTGTCACGATCAGTTTGTCAAACGTATCTTCAAATTCTTCCCCGGTTTGCAGGTTTTTAGCCTGAAGGGTATGACCCTTGGCATCGACTGCTGTAACTTCATGAAGCATCTTGGTCTCAACACCAAGCTCTGCCAGTTGATTAGGCGAAGAATAGAACAAACCGTCAGGGTCTTTCACAACCCCACCTACGTAGAGCGCAATGCCACAAGATAGGAAGGAGATATTGTCATTGCGCTCATACACGGTGATGGTAGCATCCGGGTACAATTTGGCGGTATTTACGATGGCTGCGGTCCCTGCGTGTGTACATCCGATAACTGCGATTTTCATTAAAAGTTCCTCCTCGAAATATATAGATGAGTTTGAATATAATGTTATTGTGGTTGTGAAATATTTCACTTCTTATTCGAAACTGTTTATGTGATTTATTTCACTTTATACACTCATTATAATGTGATCTTTTTCACATTTCAATAGGTTGTGCAAAAAAAGTTTGTCGAAGAGGTCATTTCCCAGTATTTAAGCCTTTCTTCCCTTCATTGTATTGATTTCATTGTCCCCGGATTTGGGTGGGTTTATGCTATGTAATGGCTTCCGTAATCCCTGTATCGACGCATAAAGTTAGAGGTGTCTATGGAGCCAACTCCTACCTGTGAAGAGAATATAGCCACGTATTTAAAATAATCAAAGAAGCCTATCCTTGCAGATACAAGGACAGGCTTCTCAAAAGTTCATGTATTAACCGAGCAATTTCTCGATATCTGCAATCATTGTCTCCGGAGATTCTTTCGGTTCAACACGACCTACCACTTCACCTTCACGGTTAACAAGGAACTTGGTGAAGTTCCATTGGATGTCGCTTGTTTCGCCTACGCCAGGTTGTTGCTCCTTCAGGTATTGGAACAGGGGATGAGTGTCCTCACCATTCACATCTACCTTGGCAAACACCGGGAAATTCACACCATAGTTAATCTGGCAAAATGATTCCGCTTCCTCACTTGTACCTGGCTCCTGCCCTCCAAACTGGTTACAAGGGAAACCCAGTACAACCAAGCCTTGATCGCGATAACGATCATAAAGCTTTTGCAATTCACCGTATTGCGGGGTCAGCCCACACTTGCTGGCTGTATTGGCAATGACCAATACCTTACCTTGATACAGATCCAGTGAGACTTCCTGGTTCGCGGTGGTTACCGCCTGATATGAATATACGGACATGACTGATTCCTCCCATGACATATGTTGGTTTGGGCTGTTGCGAGCACGTTGGCATAACCAATGAACTCACAGCCTGTCCTATTATTATAGACCTGATCCAATGCGATTACCAAATCCCGGGTCTATACGTTCCCTTTGCTCCCATGCGTTGCAAATTCCCCATGAATGCAAAAGAGCCGCCTGCGATAGCGCACAGCGGCTTCATTCTATAATGTAAGGACCACATATGGCCCAATTTATTAACTTCCTGTCGCTTGAACACGTGGTTCTGTCCGTCCTCCAGCATGAACCATCGCACTGGTCATGACCATCTGCTCTGGCGTCTTCGATTGCTGGCGTTCGCCTGCAAGAGCGTAAGGCAAGCAGAGCGGTACACCGGAACGCGGATCAATCACGATATCTGCTTCAATGTTGAATACTTCACGAAGCACATCCGAGTTCATGACTTCCACAGGTGAACCATGAGCAATGGCTTTACCTTTTTTGATACCAATCATGTGATGTGCGTAGCGGGAAGCATGATTCAAGTCATGCACAACCATAACAATGGTACGGTTGGCTGTGGCATTCAGTTGCTCCAGTAATTGCAATACTTCGAGCTGGTGAGCCATATCGAGGAACGTAGTCGGCTCGTCCAGGAAAAGGATATCTGTTTCTTGTGCAAGTGCCATGGCAATCCAGGCACGTTGACGCTGTCCACCGGACAGTTGATCAATCGGACGATCATGGAATTCAGTCATGGCTGTCACTTCTATAGCCCATTCAATCATACGTTTGTCTTCCGCACGCATGGAGCCAAATCCTTTTTGATAAGGAAAGCGACCATACGATACCAGTTCAGTAACGGTAAGACCTTCAGGGGCTGTTGGATTCTGTGGCAAAATCGCAAGCTGCTTGGCAACTTCACGCGTGGACTGTTTATGGATGGACTTCCCGTCGAGCAATACATTACCTGCTTTTGGAGCCATAATACGTGCCATCGTTTTCAGGATGGTTGACTTCCCTGAACCATTGGCTCCAACAAGTGCTGTAATTTTTCCTTGGGGAATCTGAATATTCAGATCCTCTACAATTAGTCTTTCCTCATAAGCGATATCCAGCTTGGTCGTCTCCAGACGAAACATGCGATCATCCCTCTCTCATTTATCCCGGTTATTTAATCCGGCTATGACAACAAAAACGAAATTGTAATTCTGTGTATTTCCGACGCAAATATCTTCTACACTAAAGATACTGATAATCATTATCATTTGTCAACATAAAAAACCAAATTTTCTTCTCTTTTCGTGCTTTATTTGGTCTTTCTGTAGCAGAAATCCCGCTCTTTTCCCAAGTACACATGAGATCTTTTCTCATTCATTCCGCGCACTTTATCACTTCTGACTGTCTTTCAAACTCTTGAATCGCAAATTTTGTGTCTGAATTGTGAATGTGTGAGTTTTTTTATGTGTTTGCTATATCCGCCATATCAAATAAAAAAAGATGACCTTGAAATTCAAGTTCAAGGTCATCTACATACGCTCGTTTAATAAGGTATGAAGTCAGCATTTTTCCTTATTGGATCAAAAGACACTTAATGAATCTATGCAACACGCTCAAATAATATGATTTACAGCTTCGGCTGTGGCATCAATTGGATCACTGTCATATTGCCCTGCGTACTCTTCACACTGACAATGCTCTCGGCATCCATATTCGCTGGAAGATCGATCTGCAATCCATACGGATAGAGACGATCTACCTCTCCAATAGACATCTGTGAAGAAGTGGTCGCATCCGCATCCTTTTCATTGGACACTGATGTGTCAGGCGATGTGGAACCAGTAGCTTGATCGGCATCCTTACCTTGATCCGTGTCTCCACTCGCAGCATTAGACGATGCATTCGTCCCTGTATCCGTTGTTGCATCAGTAGTAGAATCTGAAGTGGCATCACCCGATGTTGCTGAATCTGCCTGCTGATCGCCAACCACCGTCTGCTCTGTGTTCCCCGCGTTTCCCGCTGATGAACCATCCGTGCTTCCTTCGGAAGTACTTCCTGAACCACCATCGGAGGTATCTTGGGTATCAGGCTCTTCATTCCGATTAAAGCTCTCCCACTTGTCTGTAGTATCCAACTCCTGAGTACTATCATCCTTCATCGTCAATTGAAGTTTGCCTTGCTCAAACTCAGTGCTTCCCGTATCATTTCTGAAACGGATCACCAGTTGAGCAGGTGATTGCGTACCCTCTTGTTCACTCGCAGGAATGATATAAGCAATCTGCTCCGCGAGCTGCACCTCAGGTTCAGCCGGTATGACAGGCTCCTGGGTAGATGGAGGGGATGCCGCTGGCGGCTCTACAGAATCTTTCATCCATGCATATGTACCGCCCGCAATACCAAGAACCAGGATCAAGAGGATTAATCCGAATAGATTTTTCCTTTTACCTGTTAGCATCCGCACCAGTGGAGAGGACAATTCCGTCTTCGCACGGTCATAGACCGGCTTCAGTGTCTTGCTGGCTCTCGCATAATACGGTTTGAAAGCCGACTTCGACTTAAAAGCTTCACGGTCATGGGCTTTGAAATACGCCACGATCGCATCCGCATATCCTTTATGCACATTGGAACCCCGGACAAACATCCGATGATCTCCTGACCATTCGAAGAATGGATACAGTCCTTCAGCACGACTTGCATTGGTGCGGATGAATTCAATCAGGCCAGGATAATCCAACCGATTGCTGCCGCTTCCTCCCCGATAAAAAGCCATCGGCAAAGCTTCATATGCTGCGATCCCCGGATGAGCCTGCAGCTCTCCGGCAAGCCAGCGACGCGTCCAGCGTTGAAGTTCATTGCGTTCTGCCAGGGAAAGTGCCTCCAATGCCTCTTCTTCATTCCCCTCGCCACTAAGCCACACTCTCGCAGCCAGCATCATGTTCGTTCGAGCAGATACATCAGAGCCCTGACGTGCCGCCCAATCCCGAACCTCATTGCCATGCTGCAAAATATCAATGCTTAATAGCTGTTCACGGTTAACCCGTTCCAGATCCAGATCCTGAATCATAAACAGGTTAATGACATAAGCGAGCTTGTCTGCAAGTCGGGTTAACTCCTCCTGATATGCCGGATCTTGACTGGCAGACGGAGATCCCCCTTTGCGATTAGGGCGGGCTGTAGCTTCAGATTGACCAATTCGTGCCGTAATGCCTGTATCATAGGTGACATCAGCGGATACCCGATCCAGTATACTAACCCGCTGGAGCGCTTCATTCGCAGATTGTACCGGATTAGGTGCAGAACATAACCGTTCACGCAGCTCATTGGCTGTCCGCTCCTGCAAGAAGCTGTAGTGGATCGCAGATGGATGGGACGTAACCCATCTTCGGATCACTTCAACCACGTTCGCTGCCGATTCCGTGCGTTTCAGCTGATTGTCCAGATAAGGCTCGAACAACAGCTTGGTAAGCGATTCATTGGCCAGCACTTTATCAAAGAAAGCTTGATTCAGCTGCGGATCCCGATCCAGCACAGCATACAATTCCTGCACAGCACGCATACGCTTCTGGGCGCGGGCATTATTCACACCGTAGATGAAATAGTCCACAATCCGGGATTGCACCACAGGCGCGGCAACACTGAAATATTCTCCAATGCGAGCTGCGACGTCTTCTTCGGGTACGTTCTCACGCTTCACGCTGTCCAGTTCCCTGCTGAGCAAGGTCAGGAACAGCTCGTTCAAACGGGAACGTTGCTGTAATCCACCATCCGGCTTCAAATAGGTCAGCAAGCCACTCAGGACATGACTTTTGTTATCCAAATACAGGTCTTCCATACCTTGTTCAAGACCATAGAACACCGCAAGTTCGCCATATGCTTCAATGGAAAGTTCCCGCCCAGGCTCCATGCCGGACAGCATCTCATCCGCAAACGTATAGAACGCATCCGCCGCACTAGGTTCCTGCAATAAGGCCCAGGCGAATTCCGCATAAGGTAACTTCGCCACAGATGCATCCGCATGTGTCACTCTGCCGGATACCAGATCAAAGGTGAAATCCTTCTCCGTATTCCGGTCTTTCGGACGTAACGTCCCCCGCTCTACAAACTGGACGTGAATGCCCTTCTTGGCCTGTGGCTCCTTGGCAAACGTCATGAATCCCAGCTGCCGCCGGAATGCGTATGGTAAAGCAGTGTACAGCAAACGTAGCAATCCTTTGGCCCCTGCGGTCACTTCTTCTGCGGGAAGGTCCAGCGCAATGTATACTTTTCTGCGTGTTGCTACAGACTGCATTACCGCATAGAGCAGGCGCTTGAACAGCACTTCGTTCATCTTCAAGGCGCTCAGCACTTGGATTGGTGATCCTACGCCAGCATCTGTCGCCCCACCCTGTCCGCTCCTAGGTGATATAGGCAATTCAGCAAGTGCTGGCAGAACTATACCTTGTTCGATGTCATATGACGTGGCGAACACGGCATCCAGCCAGCCGCCTTGTTTCATCTGCTCTTCCGAGCGTTCGGGAGACAAGACGTAATTATGTGCAAAAAAGGCACTGCGCAACCCGGTGAAATCTGCAGACTGGTAGACATTTTGACCAAGAATCGTCTCTCCACTCTCCAGATGAAGCAGGTGAATGGAAGCCGGAAACTTCGTCTCGTCCTTCTCGCTACGGCCTGTTAGCTCCGCTGGAGCGTCATAGACACAGTAGGGGTGAAGCACTTTTTTGATAAAAGAAGGGTCCAGTCCGGGCGATGCCGCAACCGTGTCAAACCCCTCTGTTGTGCGAAACACCCCGCGCCGCTCTCGGGTATACAGCTGTTGTTCAATGGGCGGGGTTACGGAAGAACGCATCATCCCACTCTCCCCTCAATGTACTTCAGCTTGTACAGCAGCCACAGGAAGGGTTCATCCACGCGGATCGGGCTAACCACACCCTGCAATTTCATATCCACCGGATTGCTACCCAGCGCAGATACTGCGAAATAGGCTGTATCCTTGAAGTACACATCCATCGTGCCCTTGAACGGACGATCCACTTTCTCGATAAAACGCCGGATCTCCCCGTCGATATTCTCGAACTCGGTTAAGTCGAACCAATCGCGGTGCACCATGTTGCGGAAGACATTACTGTTGGATTTGATATAATCGCCCTCTTCATCCTTGAGGGAATGCAGCATGTCGCTTTTCGTGAGCACAACGGCCGTTGGAATATTGGTCTTGGCTTTGTCCTGATAGGCGATAAAATCTCCAAACATCGTCAGCACCACGTCGCGTGGCTCATCGTATCTTGGTGTCCACTCTCCAGGCTCATTGCCGAGGTTAATGCGGATTTTGTCCCGAATCGAACGAATCTGAAGCGGGTCCACCATAAACAGAATACCTGCCGAGTTCTTGATATGCTGCCCGTGAAGTCCGAGATAATCCTGCTCGACCATACCTTCACCTGCGACGTCAAAAAACACCAGTGTCAGCGGTGCTTTATCTTCGTCCTTGAATACAAACTGGAAGATAAACGGCTCCTGCAACTTCTCCTTTTGCGTGGAATCCAGCAGATCGCCACGTTCAAACAACGGTTCTTCATAATCCGCACGGAACCGGCGGCTGATCTCCGCATTCAATGGCATGCAAGCGGCGTCAAAATGATCGGCCGTGTAATGCTGCAATGTATGAATTAATGAAGTCATGTAGACGGATTTACCCACCTGGGATGCACCGATGATAGAAATGATGTTGCTCGGTGCTTTACCTGCCGTAACAGGTAGCTCGTTATGACATTGCGGACACAACCGGCGGCGTGTAACGACACCGTACCGATCGTTCAGACCCATCACGATGTTATCGGAATAAATCCGATGTTCCTCCGGTACATCATGCGGAGCCAATACCGCCTCCATATCAAATACCGTGTCAAGTCCGAATCTTTCACGATACCGATTCAACTTTGCATCTTCCCCGAGTGCGTAGTCCTCATCATCATCGCGGTGATGGGCGGCGCGGAACACCACCTCTTCCGGTGAAAACTTGCTGAAACAATAAGGGCATACAATATCATAAAACAGCGGACGTTCCTCCGGCTGTTGTCTCTTCAAAAACCGACTAAAAAAGCTCATAGCCACTCCCCTCCCCTGATCAGTCAGACTAAGGTGATTTACACTTGCACTACGATGACAGAGTAACCTTCCAATCGCTAGTCCAACTATCTAGTCTGATATAAGCCGATAGGCGGCTCCATATTTCGGTCCGTCCGTGAAGAATAATCGCACATAATCATCCTTGGCAACTTCAACGGACGGCATCTCATTTCTTCCGGGAGCAAAATCACTCACAAAAGGATACACCGTACCATCTTCCTTATTCAACGGAACCCCGCCCTGCTTGCGAACATAACAGAGTGCTTCCTTTGGAACAGGTACTTCCGCTGTGACGGTGATCAACACACTTTTTCGTTTCTGAAAAAAACCGCTCTTGTAGCGAATGGAAAAGCGGATATCCGCCTTCCCTGCGCTTGCAATCACCATGTTGTCCTCGTCTCGTTGACGAATCAGCACAGGCCCATCGTCCTGCATCTGACACACATACACCGTGTACTTGATGGCACCAAAACCCGTGATCCGATCCGTGTAACCATTGCTCGCCTTGTATTCCTCTCTCGTGTACAACTTCAGCTTGCCCTGTGCAGGCTCTTCCCCAGTACGATCATCGCTCATCATATCCAGCTCTAGCCGTTCCACATACACAGCTTCTACCCGTTCCGGCCAGAGCCAGCGAAGTGTACAACGTCCTTCGTCCACCGCAAGTGTCAGTTTTCGAATCAAGGGTGTCGAAGGGTCTGCATCCGTAAACCGCATTTCCATTGACCTCCCGACGTTAGAATCCTTTGCTGCGTGTATCTCTTGCTCTCTGGCCAAACCCTTCGGCTGAAGAAGTTCCGCCGCCAGCTTCACGCCGACCCCTGCTCTTCCGCGGCGTGTTCTCTTTGATCGGAACAATCCAGGAGAAGAGGGTCAGTACACCAGACAAGATGAGCATCGCACCGAGTCGTACAAATGTATCACCCACGTTCGAACCGTCGAGGCCCCATTCCAGCAGAAGCCCTGCCAGTAGACCAGACACCGCACCACCAATGCCGAAGCTGAGCGCGAGATGACGATTATCAAACACGAGTCCGAGTGACACACCCAGCGCCACGCCGATTAGTAACACGGCTGCTACACGGAAAATCGCCAGATAAATGCTCTGTTCCATCACGCCTGTACGCTCCGTTACCAGCGTCCGTTCATCAATCGTATCGTAGATCTGCTGAAATGCCAGATTCAGACCACCGGAATCCGGTACATCATAGTACATGCCACCCGTTTGCTGGGCAATATTACGCAGCAAATCCGTTCCTGATGGGTCCACCAGACTGAGGCCGACTGTATTAATGGAAATCTGTTCGTTGTTATATTGGGACAAAATATCGGTCGTGTCCGCTTCACTGAAGCCATCGGATAACAAGATGACAACTGTACCGCGTTTCGGGTCCTGTTTGCCCTGAATCTGTTCCATGCCTTCCCGCAGCACGGCATCAAAATTGGTGCCGCCCGAAGTCGTGACAATGCCATCGATTTTGCCATAAACCTCATTCTTGGCCGCTTCACTATCCAGCGCAATAAACGGCTGCAACAACTGCGGTTGGTCATCAAACGTGATGACAGCTACCTGTTTGTCGCTCTCCATTTGGCTGATCAGAGTCTTGGCTGCTTCAAAGCGTCCGTTATCCGGATCTGTCTCGCTCATGCTGCCCGAGTTATCAATCATCAGTATAATGTCTTTCACTTGCTTCACACCGCCTGGATTGATCTGGTACAACAATTGAAGGGCGAGTCCAACAACAAACAATAGAGCCAGTGTTGCCGGAACAAGCAATTTCCACGATAGTCCCAGATACCGTAGCTTCCATGAAGCGCCATTCAGCTTGGGTGAGATCATCTCTGCGATCAAACAGAACAATCCAACGCTCAACGCCAGTACGCCAAAGTACAATCCCATCAGCAACAGACGTGGCATCTCCCCAAGCCATTGACGCAGCATGATTTCTCCTGCCGCAAAGCCCACTGCTCCGCCAATCAGGCTGAACAGGACCAGGAGAAGATTGATTTTTCGCTGCATGTCCACATGCATCCTTTCCATATCAGCCGTAAGCAGGCTGAGTTAATACAAGATTGTAGCAGGGTGTCATGACACAGCCAGACGGCTTAACGAATGGGTGACAACCTTTCCGCCAGACCTGCGGGGTGAAGTTCATATCCATTCTCCGTGTACGAGTCATAATATACCTTGCCGTTCCGATACACCATAAGATCCTCCAGATGGAAACCTCCCATCAGATTCAGCTTCTCCACACCACTGCTGCGTTCTTCGTACACCACACCCAGCTTGTAGATGCGTGACGTCTCTTCGGCATGTGCCGCGTAGTCCATAAAAGCACTATGATGGTCACCAAAGAAATACTTCTCTTCATACCGATGTTCCTGCGTATAATCGAATACCCGTACCCGAACAACCGCCTGATCCTCCAGCGTGTGGTACAACCTGCGGAACAGATCATCCCGGGTTAATACGTCTTTATCTCCGTAAGCAATCGTAACGTTGGCCCGCTGCAACAGCTCTTCTTCAAATGGTAACCGCAACGGCTCGGCTGTAAGCAGCAACGAGTGACATACCTCCATCAGCCGTTTCAGCAGACGATCATCGCCTTCTGTGGCAAGCCGGTTCATGTCTCCCATGTAACGGTCCTCAAACCATACATCCCGTCCGCGCTTGGCTTCCAGGTCGGTGATTAGCTCTTCCGTCACTTTGCCGTAGTATTCCATCACGTTCTGGCCGATGTATTCATCCGCAGCGGCGATACTTTGGGCAGCCGTTTCTCGCAGTGTACGTTCCAACACTTCAAGGGCTGCTGTGACGTGGCGACTATATCGGTGAAGTTCTTCCATCTCCGTATCGTAGATGCGCAGCAGATGTAATTCATTTTCCAGTCGCAGCAAGTCTACCTTGGGTACATACACTCGTTCCAGCATACAGTCAATCAGATTGCGTACATTCTGCTTATCACGGAACAACGCACGTTTGAACGACTGATCTTCCACCCGCTCTTGCTGACGTTGCTCCAGCAGAGCACGTGCCGATTCAAGCTGCATCGATTTATCCCGAATCAGTCCAAGCAGCGCTTCACGTACACTGCCAGGCTCACTGTCACTCCAGGCAGCCCACTGGAAGTAACCAACCTCTGGATGCTCCGCGCGGGATTGTTCGGCCTGACGGCGCAGAGAGCCCCCAGAGCTGCGCTCACGCACACGCTCTTCGACAAGACGGACAACGTTATCGCGGAAGTACGCTTCAGCTCCTTGTCCAAACAACGCTCTCTCCGCTTCACGAAGTGAGAGCGGCTTCAGATCAGAGAAACTGACGTTATGCGTCATGATGCCACTCATGCCACTAACCAGATCTTCATCGGGCAGCAGGCCTTCGACTTTGTGTTCCACCGAGGCCGCGTCCAGTCCAAAGAAAGCGAGTTTGTCCTTAATGCTCCAATCCGGCTCTTGCCGCATGCGTGCGAGCAGATACCGATACAAGTGATATAACACCGCCAGTGCAATCGGCTTGTTTGGCCGCCTGATCTCGGCAAAACCCGCACTTGCATAACCATGCTGATCAGAGGTGGTACGAATATTGTTTTTAAAGGATGTATTGTTGTACGTGTTCGCTCCCGTGCTTGAAACGGTACCCAAGCGATTCCCATCCTGCTTCCTGTTCTTCAACAGGCAGATCCGGCAGATAATCTCGGCATTTTCGATCCAGCCACCGGGAACGCCGGTTCCACGCTCATTTTTGTCGGACAACAGATATACCAGATCAAACAACGGTGACGCGGGATGTGTAACGGGAATGGAAATCCCATCCTCCGTCACCAACAGATTACCGCTGTACGTGTAGTCCAGCGACTGCATATAATCCAGTTCCCGCAGAAAAGCGAGGCCTGCTGCGCTGGCATAACCAAAGGAATCCACCTGTTCCATCTCGCTGACCAATACATGCAGATCCGTCTGCACGGACTTGAAGGCTTGGGACAGAATGGTCTCCGTCAGCTTGGTGAGCTCTGGCAACAATACATTCAGCGGATCATCCGCCCTGGTTACCACCGTAACGTAAATCCGATCAAATGACGAGTACAGCCGTCCATATTCGGCAATTCGGTTACTGACCCGACGAAGCGTACGATTCAGGTCAAAGAGCGCCTGATCCGATTCGTGGAAACTGCAGTGTACATCCTTACGCCGTGTTTTGGATGGTCGCTCTGTCTGCCCAGCGGACAGAGGCAAGCGGTGAAGAGTCACCTGACCGTCATCGGACGAGCCACCATTCCTCGTTTCACCCGAACCCGCTTCCTGATCTTCTGTCCCAATCTGAACGTAGACCACACCGTCTCCGTTATCCCATTTCAGCCGATTGATCTCCTGCACAGCAGACACGGCAGGTGCAACCAGATCACCCACGAAAAGGAACAAAGCTGGGTAATGGATACTGCTGCGTCCATCACCCAGGCTGCCTTGACGCTCCTGCTCTATTGCATACTGTGCTGCATACTTCTCCAGATCACGCTTCAGGGTATTGTTCGAATTGAACTCCATCCCGGTCACCATCTTACTTCAGCCTTCTGCGAATGTCGTTCAGCTTGGACGACATCGTTCTGTAAAACTGATAGATGTCTTCTCCGTTAGCCAGTTCTACCCGCTCATATTCCAGACGATCACGTGATTCCATGAACAGCGCAGCCAGATCATCCAGCTTTGTCAGCAGTGGGGTGATATCTTCTGAAGCCGTCAGATCATTATCCCGACGGGAGGCTTTACGCAGCAGTGTACTGCGATCCTTCTCCGACAGGCCGCGGAAGTTGCCAAACACTTCATACTCGGCAAAGTTACGGCTCTTCATCAGGTTTGCGAACGGCTCCCATGCGTCTTCTTCCGGGTCACGGTCATAGACGTAGAGCGCACCTTTTTTGACGATGGTGTCGGTATATAACGCTTCGATGAAGCGGTCATACCACTGCTCTTCATCCTGGTACTGGGCAAGAATGCCTTCGAGTTCGGCGACTTTGGCCGAGATGGCATTCATCTTTGCCAGTTCCTCACGTACACGTGCGATCAGCTGCGGGGAGCGTACCAGGTTTTCTTTGGCCATATCTTCATTAATACTTCCGAAAATATCCTTAACTCCTACACGTGGCAACCCTTCGGATTGCAGACGTTTCAACTCAATCACCGCCCGCTTCACTTCGCCGAGGTTCGGCGTGGTGGACGTCAGACGCATGTCGTAGGCTCCCAGTTTGGCAGACAAATCAAACGCTTCTGTTGTCACAATCGCATACCGGTTACTTGTATTCTCATCAATGGATTTGGCTGTCACGATGTTGTATCCAAGCGCCTGCTCGAATTCGCTACGCACACGGGCGTTATACTGCTTGACGCGAGCGTTCTCGTACACATCTCCCCATGATTTCTCCGGAATCGGAGACGGCAGATAGGTCCAGTTGTTTTTCTCCGTTTGCACCAAGTGACGACCAATGCCTTCTTTGTCCAAAATGGTACGTTCATAACTTTCCTCATATACTTTGAGTGGTGTATACACAAAGAGTGGTACCCCGTTGCGGGTGTTCAGCCAGAAAATCCGGTTACGCACTTCACTTTCCTTGACGGTAAAATGAGACTTGCCTACCGCATTGTTCTGATAATTACGAATCCCTTTCAGAATGCCTGGCGCCTGTGCTGGTACCGAAACAAATCCCCATGAAGGGAAATGCAGACTGCCTGTACTGTTGCTCAGATTGAACACCGGAACGGCCTCGTCATCCAGCTTGCCAGCAATGAAACGCTCCACGAATTTTTCGACCGACTCATCCTGACCGTATTTGATCACCAGGAAATCTTCCATGGAACGAGTAATCAGATCACCGAATTTCTCACTTAGGAAGTCGGAGATGGAGCTGACAATATCAATCTCGTTTTCCTTCACCCACTGGCTGGAGTTTTCCAGCAATTCACGGGAGAAGTCACGGATTAGATCATCTGTATCACGCTTATCCAACAGCCCGTCCACCACACTGACGATATCCGGTACACTTACGACGTTCCAGTAATATGTTTTGTTGCCTTTGTGATCAGCTTGTTCTTCGCCGCGTGTCAGCAGGTCACCGTTCTTCGCAAAGATCGAGCTAAGGGCGTTCAGCGTTTCGGTAAATACGTTATAAATGCGGCTGTTCTCCTGGTTCAGCAACTCATACAGGTCTTCATAGAACTCGATCATCTGATCGTTGCGTTCCACGTCGGCGTGCAGCCAGTACTCATGAATTTTTGCTTCAATATAAGCATTCTTTTTCTTCTCTTTGGAGACAAAAGCACTCTTCGCATCGCCCAGTTTCTCTTCGGACTGCTCCTGAGCCGCTTCAATATCACGCGGAATGCGGAAGGCATTCTCACGCAGGGTTTCGATGTATGACTGAATCATCTTCAGTACACAGAATCCTTTTTCCGTATAAATCAGACGGGAGACATAGAACGGACCTTGTTCGGGATGCAAAAACATACGCCGGATCTGTTCGGTGAACTGACCGGCAATCTCACCCGGCAGCTGTTTCTTCGCCTTGATATATTCCTCGCGGGCACGCGCCAGGAAGTTCTGTTCCAGTTCGGTGTCCATATTCACAACCTGTGATTTCACCACGTTGCCATAGGATAGGCGTTCACTGTTCTGATAACCAGGCAGCGGCTCAGGCACACGGGCTTCAAAGGACTTGACCACACTTTCGAGATCAATGCCCAGCTTGCGGGCAAACTTCTCGGTATCCTCCTGGTTTGGCGCTTTGGAGAACATAGTGTTCATTTTGTCGAACATGCGATACGCCAGATACGTGGTCATCTCTTCAATCGGCAGGACAGCCGAAGATGCACCGATGATGTTGTAATCATAGTTTGCCGGGTACACCTTGTTCATCTGTGCAATGTTGGTCCGGATGTTGCTGATATAGTCATGGATTGCAAACTCCTCACCAGACTGCTTCTCCTCACTTGCCATGAAGTTGGTAATGTTCTCGGCCGTGACGTTCATGCAGTAATCGTAGGCGTTCTCCAGCAATTTGCCCTCGGTATTCGTCGCTGAGATCAGGTGACACAGGTTAAATGGTGGCAGTGGTGAGTTAACGGTTAAAATATTGCCGTACTTCTGTGTAAACCGCTCACCGCGGCTATCCACGTTCATCCAATAATCCAGCTCTTTGAGCGCAGCATATCCGTTCTTGCGAATGTATTCGCGTGTGTGTTCGCTCAAGCTTTTGTTGGACAGGTTCACGTCTGGCGTGAACAGGTAGCCCAGCGTATTCACGCGGTCAATCCCGGCAGAGCCGTGATCCCGTTCGATAATGCCGCGCACGATATAGGAAATATCGAGGAAACAACCGCTGCCTGTACCGCCGGACAGACCTGTCAGCAGGAATACCATCAGTTTTTTGTTGGTGCCTACGGATAAGGTTTTGATCTTTTTGTCTATGGCCTGCACGACCTGATTAATCTTCGTGAACAGGAGCAAACGTCCAGCCTGACGTACACCTGCGGCGCCGTTCATACCGTCCGTGATGCTCAGTTCGGGAGACAGCCAGTCCGTAATGTACGGCTCCAGCACGCTACGGTTCTGTAGAAGTCCGCCAATCTCAGCATTGGATAGCAATACGAATTCATTGATCGGATCAAGTCCGATTCCTTTATACTTTTTGGCACGATCCTGTTCGTTTGTCTCAAAAGCCAGAAACTCCACATTGTCCGGCTTATCCATTTTTTTCTTGGATACCGGGTCCTGTGGCAGCTTGAAACGACGGTTGATCTGATATTTGAGGCGCAACAGTGCGTCAATTCCCGTCCCCCCCAGACCAATAATCAGAATGGGGTTATCAATTGTATCAACTCTGATCTTCTCACTGACAATACCTCCGCCAAGTGATACATCCAGTTGCTGAATATGTTCTCTAACAATCGGTTTCATTCCATGTCCTCCTTTGATTAACCAAGTTGGAACTACAACTTAATTACACTTGCCACTCCGATGACAGAATAACCTTCCGATCGCTGTTATCCCCAGATTTTTTCGATTCACTTTTACAAAGTGAAAATCCGGGGATAGCGTATGCTTCCGATGTAGCTTTCTTTCAGAAAGCTTTTAGGCGAACGCTT
Organism: Paenibacillus sp. W4I10; assembly: GCF_030816325.1. Lineage (NCBI taxonomy): Bacteria > Bacillati > Bacillota > Bacilli > Caryophanales > Paenibacillaceae > Paenibacillus > Paenibacillus sp. W4I10. Next base: position 5,696,238 of record NZ_JAUSXX010000001.1, on the reverse strand, counting down.
CCGCTTCTTCACGTTATTTCTGTCCTCTGCGTTCTCGTGTAAACAGTTGGTCCCAAATTTTATTGGCATTCCTTTTAGACTAAATACTCGATCAAAATCGTTTTGTCCGCCTGTTGCAGCGGGATGCTCAGTCGGTCACCGTTCTTCAGTTCAACGCCTGAGCTTGCATCAACTGCACGACCGGATTTCTCCAGCGTACCGCCTGCGGTGTTACGGATTATAATTCGATCCCCATTGCTGGGCGTAAATACATATTTTTCGGTTTCCTTCAGCTCAGGGTCCAGCTGCAATAACTGATGCAGATGGAATCGGCCCCGGAAGGATACCAACTTTTTATATTGTGGATACGACTTGTCGCCCGTGTTCTCATCACGAATCTCAACGATCATCTGACCGACAAAGCCCCGGTTTTTGCGTTTCAGCCAACCCATCAGGAACCAGGCACCAACACCGACCACAATCAGGGCTATAACACCCAGGATGACAGGCAACCAAGGAAACGGCTTGTCCTGTTCACCGCCAGACGTTGTTGGTTGAGATGCACTTCCGGCTGCTCCGCTCGCGTTGATCGTGATTGGCTCACTTTCACGGTAGAAGCTGTCTTCTTCCGCACGGATGACTAATTCATAGTTATGATTGTCTGGTACTTCAAACGTTCCGGCAAAACCAGAACCTGTGTTTTCCAGCGGTTGTTCTTCACTTTTGCCTGTATCCACATCTTTCACAACCAGCGTGGCCTTCATATCTGTATACAGATCATTATCCTGAAGCGGCTGACCGCCATTCTCCCAGTTTGGCTGCAAGATCAACCTTGTCTCCTTTGGTATAGGACTTGGTCTTAATTGGGTCCACAACGAGCTGAAGATCATAGTTGAACAACAGGTTGATATCGATGCTGTCTTTCGGAGCCCCTTTTACCCGAAGTTTCCAGTCTCCTTCTTGGGGTTTCAACAGCTTCACGAGTGAATAACTCTTCGACGTTGAGAGCTTGGCTGCATCCGAATTCAGGTCCACGGCTTGTCCGGAAGGGTCTGTCAATTGTACTTCCACCGGCTTCGAGGACATGATCGAAATGTTTGCTTCCAGCACACTGTCGTTTGGCACGTTCACGGTAACTTCCTGATAACTGCCGTTTCCCGTTACAGAGGGCAGTTTCACCACATTCAGTTTGGCATGATCGGCGAAGATCTCACTCAGGATCTGTGGCAGATCATCCGGTGTATCGGTAATGAATGACTTGCCTCCGGTCTGCTGGGCCAGATCTGCGAGTGCATTCTTGTTCAACTTGCCATCCGCGTTCAGTCCAATCGTATACACCGGGATACCCTGATCCTGTGCTTCCTTCACGGATTTCGCCAGATCAGCGTCGGATTGTGCCTGTGTACGGCCTTTGGTTTTGTTAAAGTCATTGTTGCCATCCGCCAGCAACACGATCATTGGCGAGTGGGATGGGTCTGCACCATGATTCAGTATGTTCACGGCTTCGGCGACACCAACCGAGACATCGGTATATGGCCCCCGGCCGAGCTGATCAATAAAATCCTTCAGGCTGCTCTTGTCCGCATCGGACTGAATCTCCAGCATAGCCTTTTCCCGCTCCACCTGATCGGTATAAGCGACAATCCCTACCTTGTCCCCCTGGACTGGCAGCATATCAATAAACATTTTCATGGCTTCATTACTGATCTTGTCACGGTCACTTGTATTCATCGAGTTACTTACATCGGCTACAAGTACCGCATCAATTCCGCTTGTCTGTGCCTGAGCCGCTGCAGCTTGTGGCAGCAACGCTTGAGGTAACAGTAGCGTTAGAATTGCCAGCAGAACCATCGTTCCGCTAAGCCAGCGTATTTTGCGTGTCCGCAGCATTGGGTGTACTCCTTCACGTTTGAGATTAAAATGGGAATAGTTTATTATAGGCGTCAAGCCTTAAGGAAATCTTAACAGTCTACTAATAAATTCTGAAAAGCACCCCTATCTTGAGTTACAGTTTTGTAATGACTGACAAAAATCGACGATTTCATGCCTTGAACTGGCACAAAAGTACCAACTATGGAAATATGATATAGTTATTGCCAGCAAACTGCAATATAACAGCGCTTGTTCACCAAGCCATAGAAGGGAACGGATTATGGTTACATACGGATGCCTCGCCATATTGTTTCTTTTTGTCATCATAAAGGTAATTGCACTCCAGCTTCATCGGCGGAAACCGGTCTCCCGCGAAGACACGGATCGTACCCTCTACACTATTCTGAATGGTGAGCGTGATTGAGCATGAGTACTAAACTAGTTGTATCCATACGACCATTTCAACGAACGACCTATGCCTATGAAAAGTTGCAAGTCTGCACCCGTTGTGGACAGTATACCTGCCTGTGGGAAGAGGAGTGCACGGCCTGTGGCCGGGGTACCCTGAATTCCGTTCAAGCGAAGGCAACTTCCCGTGTGAAACGTCGAATTGCACGCGACCTGTTCATTACCATATTGTTCGGTGCAGCTGCCACCTATTTTGGTGAGACCATAGATCAGACCATGGCGGCAGCCAGTGTTTCCCTGCTGCTTCTGGCCTTACTGATCTTCATACAGAAACGTTCGTTCGAGGTAGAGCAGCAGCGCGAGTTGAAGCGCACGTTGCAACAGGATGAGGAACTCATCCGCCAGGGCATTAACCGCAACTGGGCTCTGGTCGCCGAAGCTCGAAAGCAGGATGAAGCACTTGCCTATGAGATGCTCCGCGAGATCGGCTCACTCGTCTACAATGACCGGATTCGACTGCAGCAGGTTGCGCTGTTACAATCCTTTGTCCTGCGCAGTGATATGGATCTGCAGCTCAAGCCCTTGCTGTTACGCAGCTTCGAGCGGCTGCTGGCTGAATATATCGGTGAGATTGCTCGGCTTAAGCCGGATTTGATCCGTGAAGATGCGATTCGTTATATCGCAACCTATGAAGTGAACATTTTACAGCTCCACAATGGAATTCAGATACTTACAGCCGTAGCTGCTGCTGCCGTGCGCAAGAGCAAATATATTGAGTTATTCCCTAGTCTTATTACCCGCTACGCCCGCTTTATGCCCAAAGATCGATTCATGAGACTTTATCACACGATTGAACGCTATCCGAGCAAGGCACGCGGAGGACTGGCAGAGTCGGTGGGCCGGGTGTATAACGAGAAATATCGGGATCAGTACGCAGATGTTCAGCTGTAGGCATGGTATGTTGAGAAAGAAAAACGTAGTTTAGTGCAAACTCACTCCCTGTATATAGACGAATGCAATTTCATCCATCCCTGCATGCGCGTCAGCACCACAGATCGAAGGTTATGCTTCTAATGATATAAGAATTAATCCAAAAACACCCCATCCTTAGGTCTAGGATGAGGTGTTTTGAATTTTATGGCAGTCTGCCACGTGCTATACGCAGTACACGAAAAAAAAGACAAACTAGATGGGGAATACCTAAATGGCATTTCCCATGGATCAAACAGGCGCGCGAACAGGCACTCGCAGATGACAAAAAGAATAAGCGGAAATGATCATCTGTCCTGGTGAAAAAGGGCCGCGACGTGGTTTCGTCGCGACCCTTGATCTGAGGGTTCGATACATCTGTACCCGAACCCTCTCATATGCGCCATGCCAAACGCTGTGGCAAGGCATGGTTCCTGCGCAATTGCGGCTATATTGCCGCTTGCGCCAAGGCTTTACCGTCCGCGACGAGAATCGCGACGGTCGCCCTTCGCCGGTCCGCGTCCTGCGGATTCCGGACGGCGAGAGCCTTCACTGCTGCGCCCGGAGCTGCGCTTGTCGGCGCTACGGCCAGCCCAGCCGCTGCTAGCTGCACCGCGTCCGCCTTGGCCCGCTGCACTGCGACTGCTGTCGCTGCTGCGCGCGGAACCACGACCTGCGCTGCGCTCGTCGCCACTGCGACCCGCACCGCGTCCACCTTGACCTACTGCTCCGCGACTGCTGTCGCTGCTGCGGCCACCGCTACGACCACCACTGCGTCCGCCTTCACTGCGTCCACCTTCGCCGCCACGGGAACCACGACCCCCACGTCCGCCATCTCTGCGATCGTTACGGCCTGCACCACGACGGGCACTACCAGTTCCAGAAGAGCGTCCGCCTGAACGTTCGTCATCCCCTTGACTGTTAATGGAACGTCTAGCTGCTCCAGTTGAAGCAATTGGACCTTCGCTCGTCCACTGGATACGGGACAACTTCTGGTCGATACCTTGTTCAATACGTGCAAGCTCTGGTCTGTCGTGCTCTGTTGCAAACGTTACAGCAAGACCCGTACCGCCTGCACGGCCCGTACGACCGATCCGGTGAATATAACTTTCCGCATCATGCGGCATATCGTAGTTAAATACATGCGTAACGCCTTCAACATCAAGTCCACGTGCAGCTACATCTGTAGCAACCAGCACTTGCAGTTTGGCATCGCGGAACGCTTTCATTACGTTCTCACGCTTGGATTGGGACAGGTCTCCATGAAGTTCATCACTTGCATAACCTGCTTCACGCAGATCTTGGTTCAGCTTGGATGCACGACGCTTGGTCCGGCAGAAAATAATCGCCAAGTATGGGCGATACGTATCAATCATACCGCGAAGCGCTTCAAGCTTACCGCGATCCGTACATTCCAGCACTTGCTGGCGAATTTGTTTGATCGGGATAACTGATTGGGAAGATACCTTCACATCTTCCGGATCTTTCATGTAGGTCTTCGCCAGGTTGCGAATGCCTTTAGGCATCGTTGCTGAGAACAGCATTGTCTGACGTTTATGCGGAAGCTCGCTAAGAATCGTCTCCACATCGTCCAGGAAGCCCATGTGCAGCATTTGGTCGGCTTCATCCAGCACCAGTTTTTTCACATTATCAAGCTTCAACGTGCCACGGCGCAGGTGATCCAGCAGACGACCCGGTGTACCAATAACGATCTGGGTACCGTTCTGCAATTTACGCAGTTGCTTGTCCACATCCTGCCCGCCGTATACGGCAAGCACGTGCAGTTTATCGTCGTTAGCAGTAAGCTTCTTCGCTTCTTCCGTAATTTGCAGCGCAAGCTCACGCGTAGGCGCAATAATCAGCGCTTGTGGCGAACGGTCGGATACGTTAATTTTCTGAATAATCGGCAGCAAAAATGCCAGCGTTTTCCCTGTGCCTGTCTGTGCCTCGGCGATAATATCGCGTCCACCCAACAGTACCGGAATCGAACGCTCCTGTACCGGAGTCGGCACGGCGATGCCCTGATGTTTCAGGATCTCGCACCATTCCGGGCGAATGCCCAGTTGTTCAAAGTTTGCCAATCGTTACACCTCTGTATATTCATTTAGATAAGTCCATTTCATAAAGACTTCAGTATCTGCAATCAAGACTAGCTTTCCTTATATCAATCATGATTATGAAATGAATTTTTAAAAAGCAATCCACTCGTTGCTCTTCTTCTCCATACCCTGTAGTTTACACGTTAGTCAAGCAAAACAAAAGGGGATACAGCGTTACCCCCTAACTTGTAGCACAAAATTCCAAGATCAGCGTGACTTGTATCGACCAAGTGACTTTAAGTCGGGTAGTAAGAGACTCTAGATCTGCCTTCAGGTTGCTGATCTGTGGATATGACCTAGCATGCCTCAGGCTATAATAAAAAACAGCGACGCCCTCTCCCGATTTCCGGAAAAAGTGCGCCGCTGATTATAAATTATCTTTTTATGTTATCTATTCGTTGTTTACTTCGTTCCAACCAAGTTACGAACCGTGCCCGCCTGCTGTAGCAAATCCACTCCGTTCAAGAATACGAGAGCTTTCCTCGTTTAACCCGCGTAGGTGCACGGTTTTGCCCAGCTTCGCGTATTTGAACTTCACTTTGCCGATAGCCACAACCGCGGTATTATCCCAGATATGTGACCCTCCGAAATCAATCGTGATTTCCTTCGGATCGGCCTCTGCATCGAACTCATCCACAAAGCGGGACGAAGAACCAAAGAAGAATGGTCCCTGAACCCGATATACTTTCTGCCCTTGCTCTTGGCTCGCCTGTACGCGGATCTTGGTCTGTTTCCAGCCAAAATGCAGCACACTGAGCACAACGCCGACCATAACCCCGATCGACAGATCGTGGGTATAGACCACAATCGCCACCGTCACGATCATGACAAAGGCTTCCGCGCGCGGCACGCGAGTTATATTTTTGATAGAACTCCAGTCGAATGTCCCGATACACACCATAAACATTACACCGACGAGCGCCCCCATCGGTACCTGTTTCACCACACCGCTAAACAGCAGCAACAGGATCGCGAGAAACGCACCCGCAGTAAACGTAGACAATCTTCCACGTCCGCCAGACTTCACATTAATGACCGACTGCCCAATCATGGCACAGCCAGCCATACCACCGAACAAACCGTTAATGAAGTTGGCAATCCCCTGACCACGCACTTCGCGGTTTTTACTGCTCTTGGTCTCCGTCATCTCATCCACAATGGTAGCGGTCAGTAGAGATTCCAGCAAACCGACGAGTGCCATGGTGAATGAGTATGGCAGCAGAATCATCAGCGTGTCCCAAGTCCACGCAATATTCGGCAAGTGGAACATCGGCAGAGTGCTCGTTATATTTCCCATGTCGCCGACCGTTCTTACGTCCAGATGAAACACCAGGGTGATAATCGTCATCACGATGATTGCAATCAGTGGAGCTGGAACGCCTTTGAAAAACCGTGGCAAAATATAAACGATCGCCAGCGTGCCCGCTACCATCGCATACATAATCCAGTTTGTTCCTGTGAAATGGGTTAACTGCGCCATAAAGATGAGTATAGCCAGCGCGTTCACAAATCCCGTCAGAACCGAATGAGGCACAAACGTAATAAACCGCCCAACCTTAAATATGCCCAGTAGAAACTGGATAATGCCCGTTAAAATCGTCGCTGCAAAAAGATATTCCACGCCATAATCCTTGACGAGTCCAACCATCAGTACCGCCATTGCACCCGTTGCCGCCGAGATCATACCGGGTCTTCCACCAGCAATCGAGATCACAATCGCAATCGTAATCGAAGCGTATAATCCGACCATCGGATCAACACCTGCAATGATGGAGAAAGCAATGGCTTCCGGAATTAACGCCAGCGCTACCGTAATGCCTGCCAGCACGTCTCCGCGAATGTTGCCAAACCATTGTTGTTTTAAAGTATTCATATGTTCTTGCCGTTCCTCCTACGTGTATCAACTCAATTTGTCTTATCACCTGATGGGTAACGATACGGTTCATCACTGACCCATTACAACAGACAGCACCAAATAGCAGAATGCTGTTCGCAAAATTCATCTAATCGTGGTTAAATAATATCCTTTCTACAGTATAATCAATTCCGCGCACTTCACTGTTCCCAAGCTTGATCTTGGCCTGTACCTCAAATTGCGAATCCGGAATCTTTTAGCATGAGAGTTAGGCTATCCAACATTATTTCTGAACATGCCCCATCCGTTCCTATGTGTTTCGCTTGCTTCCGTCCAAATCCGTTTTCTTTTCCTTGCCTTCAGGGCGTCATGAACAGAGCATGACACCTATAGTTTTCCCCTCTCAGAAAAACTGGGTCCGTTAATGTACTGACCTATTATTATAACTATAGGATGTAATATGTACTAACACTATTAAGCTAAAAAAATAATATCATACCTCTTTAATTCTAAATTTTTCGTTAATTTACTCAAAAATACTCTATTTTGAACAAAATAATACCAAGCAGTTCCCATTGCAGGATATATCAGCGAGGATGTTAGTTATTCACCCTTGTAGATCCCATAAACAAAAAAACCTCGCTTGTTTGGTAACACGGAAGAGTCACCAACCATGCCAACAAGAAAGGTATGAAGAAGCTCTCCCGCTTTATCGCTGATTATGTGCTGATGTACAGTGGTTTCACACAGGCTCCATTGCTTGCATCGTCATTCATGCTTCGTTGCTTCCTTAACTTCAGTTGCATATAACAACGTTCACTTTTTGTTTGGAGTATTTTGGGGCCGACGTGACAACAATGTCGAGTATTCAGTAATAAAAGCCTTATAGCTCGAGCTGAATTCCAGTTTTCGGTACATATTGACCTTTTCCGTAAAGCGATAGACATCCTTACTCGGAAAATAAATGCTCATTCCTTCTCCCTTGGGGTGTTCAGGAGACTTCATGTTATAAACAACCGCTTTTTGAATTGTTTTTTTGACGCGGTCCGCCTCGGTCTCAGCTTTCATTCTTTTGCCGATCAAGGTAAACAAATCAGCAAGATCCACCAAATCGGCTTCGTCCGCATAATCCTCGGCTTGATCCCGGGCTTTTCTCAAATGACTTATTCCCTTTGTCATAGCTTGGGGCTTTAACAATCTTTTGCTGAATGACTCGACTGCCCTCATAACCTCTTCCATCCGATCCAGTCGAATGATCGATTGCTGAAGGTCCTCCTCTTCGCCGTTTTCCTTCGACTGTTCCAGATATCCTTGAGCAATAGTTCTGCCCAACTCAAGGGTGGAAATCCCGGGCTTTTCTTGAACTGCCTTCAGCATTTTTGTATAATCCCACCCATTCTGATTCGTGTAATCGACAGAGGCAAGCATATATTCCCCATAGTTCCTAAGTGCATAGGCCACCTCCACACTTGCCATTTTGCAATTATCGAAGCCAATGAGTTCAAATTTAATTCCCGTTTCGTTATAGGCGCGTCCAATTCCTTTTTGAAGCTCGGTCAAGCTCATTTTTTTATTTCCATAGTGCTCGTCGCCGCCGTATCCATCGATCGGTCCAAGACCGTGCCCCCAGAACATAAGCACATGCTTCCGAGCTGGATATTCACGGGTTCCCCAGCGAATGAAATCTGTAAGGGAATCGGATGTATCCATATTTTGCGAGCCTGCGTTATCCAGAAGGGCCAACCTCCCCTTTTCAACACGCCATCGTTGATTCAGACCGGACTCAATGGACGAATTGTCCCAGCTTCGAGCCCCTCCTGTCTGAACAACAACATTTACATTGCTGGAAGAGCCTACACTCATCATTTCCTTCAAGTCATCGCTTGCCATATGAAAATCACTTTCCATATCTGAACCAATCATATAGATGAGAAAGGTGTAATCGGCCTGCCGATCGGATGCTTTTAGTTCAGATATAGGAAGAAACGAGACAAGCAGAATGAACACAAACAGCTGTATTGTTCTTTTCATTGCCATCCCTCCTTGTTTCCGCTCTACACTTTAATATTAGCGATATGCCATAAAGAAAAATAACCGTCTTCATCGGGAGCTTCGTTCTCCAGTACAAAACCAGTAGACTGAAAACACTTCAAACAAGCAGCGTTGTCGGCTTCAATTCCGGCGTACCATTTATGGATCGTTTCCAGTTTGGGAAGCTGCATAGCTTTTCCAACCACTGCTCTGCCGTAGCCCCTGCCTCGAACCGACGGATCGACAACGATGGCAATGCTTCCCGTATTCTGCTCCTCCTGCTCAATCATAATTACACCTACGGCTTTACCCTCCGAGAACGCTACCCACACGTCATAACCAGGATGCTGCTCCACGTGTTGATGCCACTCGTCTAAAGGAAGCATTCCCTCCAAGCGCCGATGAACCTCTGCATCCTTAAACCACTCCTCCAGCATCGCCAGATCTCTTACCGTAAACGGTCGCAAATTGTCAATCACGCTCATTTCATCTCACCTCTTTATCTGTATTTTTGAGCCTGCATATTGTACAGTTCGGCATACCCTGCCCCATTCACCAGCAATTGATTATGAGTTCCCGTCTCCATGATTCTGCCCTGTTCCATATAGACTACATAATCTGCGTGTCGTGCAGTGCTCAACCGATGCGAGACGATGACCACCGTCTTGTTCTTCATTAAATCCCGCATTCGTTGGAACACGTCTTCCTCCATGAACACATCAAGCGCAGAAGATGGTTCGTCCATGATCAGCAATCCGGCAATATCCTTTCTCATAAAAGCACGGGATAATGCAATCCGCTGCCATTCTCCTCCTGAAAGGCTTCTGCCTCCGAATAGCCTGCCTAGCTGTGTATCATATTTTTGCCCCAGCTTGTGGATAAATTCGTCTACTCCGCCCAGCTTGGCAGCTCTTTCGATTATCCTTTGCTCGTTAACAGCCGCAAGATTACCTAGTCCAATATTGTCCCGAAGATTCATTTCATAGCGCACAAAATCCTGGAATACGGCTGTAGCCTGTGTCCGATAGGCAGCGATATCATACTCGCACAGCGGAATACCGTTGTAAAACACCACTCCTTCATTGGGATCAAAGAAGCGCAGGAGCAGTTTGACAAGCGTGCTTTTACCTGACCCGTTTTCACCGACCAACACGGTCACTTTTCCAGCAGGGATGATAAGCTCTGGGATATCCAGAACAACCTTGGTTTCATCATACCGGAAACGGACCCCTTCCAGCCGGAAGCCCTCTTTGACGGACACCGCCGGAGGGCATGGGCCTGACTTCATTTCATTCTCGCTATAGAGAAAAGAACGAATCTTCTCCAGATGTCTGGCTTCTCTAGGACCGATCGCAAAAGCTGCAAACAATTCATTCATTCCCTCATTCAACTGAATAGTGGCGCCAATAAATAAAAAGATGTCCCCTGCTGTGAAGTGGCCGGAAAGCGCATGTCCAACTAGATATATAATGATGAGACCGGCGGCCAGCGACTGGAGCACAGACCACAATAATTGATGGAGAGCCAGTTTCCGTTGGTCGGCTGAAAGTGTAAGCAGAAGCTCTCGTGATGTGTTCAGATATCTCTCCTTAAAAAAAGGAACAAGACCAAATACCTTCAGCTCTCCGGCTGTTTCAGGCCTGAGCGGCGTACCAGCGTAATACTCAGCACGCCGCCTTAATTCCTGGACCTCCTCACGTCCTTCAAAGGTAGCATTGTTGAGCTTCGCTTCCCAATACAGCTTGGGAACGACCAACGCCAGCAAGACAATCGGGGCCCAGGGAGCGATCGTTCCAATCATTATACTCCCGGCTGCAATCACGACCAGTCCTCCGATGGTCTGAGAAATAATCGTTAACCACATTGTAACGAAGTATTCGTTATATTGAATAACCCGAGTTTTTGTATGGAACCCTGCCTTTTCAAAAGGAGCAATATCCGGAATCGACATTGCTTTGCTGATCAACAACTCATCAATATGTGCTTGAAGTTTTGCAGTCAACAGGCGTTTGTGCATCTCTGATACGGGTTGGAGGGCATCCACAGCTAATGTTAGCCCAATATACAACAGCACCATCCAAGCCAGCGCATCCCATGATGCAAGAACAAACGGCTGCTCAGCCAATCTGTCAATGATCTGGGCACTCAGCCACACAAGCAGCGGACCAAGCAATGCCTCAAGCACTTTAATGGCAAAAACGGTACATACTTTTACTGGCGAGCATGTCCATAACAAGGACAGTCCAAACAAAACGGAGGAAGCCATATGTCGTCGCCTGGCTGTGATTCGTTGCAATGCTATCACTGGATATGCTCCTCCCCTTGAAAAGATTTTCCCTGCAAACGGAACATGGTGGCATACTCCCCATTTTTGCACATTAAGGCCTCATGGCTACCTTCTTCCACAATACAACCATTTTTCAGGACAAGTATTCGATCTGCTAGTTTAACCGTGCTGAACCGATGAGAAATCATGATCACCGTTTTACCTTTTGTCATTTTTTGAAACTGATTGAAAATCTCATATTCAGCCCGAATGTCAAGGGACGCAGCCGGTTCATCCAGAATGACCAGACCTGCTTGACGAACCATCGCTCTGGCTAACGCCACGCGTTGCCATTGTCCACCTGAGAAATCAGTACCTCCCCATTCGGGGCCCAAGAGGGTTTCGGTTCCATGAGGCAGCGCCGAAACGATCTGGTCCAGCCTTGAATCTTGAAGTGCCTGATTTATCTCCCTGTCGCTCAGTTGTGTGTTCGGGCTGCCGATCATAATGTTCTCGCGCAGGGATAACTCGTATTTTCCGAATTCCTGAAAAACAACCGAGATATGCTCTCTCAGCTCCCTGACATCAAACGAGCGAATATCCACACCGTTGATTTTAATCTCGCCTTCGCAAAACTCATAGAAGCGGCACAACAGCTTGACAAGTGTCGTTTTACCCGACCCATTGGCGCCAACAATCGCGATGCGCTCCCCGGGCGATATGCTGAAACTGATATGGTCAAGAACCCAGGGGGAACGTTTATCTTCACTCTCATTAACATCCTCAGCATAGTCGTGGACTTCGTCCTCGTTTTCGTCATCAATTTCCTCACTGTCCAGGTCCAGGTCGAAATCATCAGCTGCTTCCTCGGAAGCAGCACTCTCCTGTTCCTGGTAAGGATACTTGAAGCTTACTCCCTTGAATTCTATAGATAGGGGGCCAGCATTCACTGGAATGGGATGTGAAGGCTTCTGGATATCTTCCTCTGCATTCATAAATAAGACGAAATCATTTCCCATTCTCCAGATATCAATCGTGTCTGCCCCTTCCTTGGCAATCTCTCTTAAGGAAACAGACAATTGAAACACAGCCCCTAAATACAGAGCAATATCCCCCAGCGAAATCGAGCCCGATCCAGATTGACTTACTACCCAAAAGTATGCTCCTCCTGCCACCATACCCGAAAAAAGACCGGTAAAAACCGTTCCTTTGGCGCTTTTGGCCTGGATCATTCGAAATTGTTCATACAGCAGAGCAAACGTGTGTTGATAGATGTTATGGAAATGGCTGCCCAAACCAAACAGGCGAATTTCCTTGGCGGCACGTCGACTAATCACTAGGCTTCGAGTATAATCCAATCTTCTTCTTATAACTGCATATTCTTTGGCATATTGCCATTCCATCTCGTTGTAACGGTTCTGCATGAACGCAAAAGGAGCGGTTGACAGCACCAGAATGATGGACAGCATCGGAGAGAGCACGGCAATCAGCATAATAATACCAATAGCTGAGAACACAGACGTGCACATACTTGCGCTGAAGTTCAAGAGCTGTGCAGGCAACCAATTGGAGCGATCTCGCAGTGCTTCCAGCCGGTTTCGGTGTTTCTCCTCTTCAAAAAAGCGCATGCCGGGAATACGTTCGAAGGCATCCAACAAAACACTGTTCACGGTAATGACGGATCGCTCCGATAGCAGCATTTTAAGCCAGGTTTGTGCGGCGTTCACGATGCTAAGCAAGACCAGGCTACAAGCATAGACAATAGACCACCGTGCCGCGTATGATTCTAATCCGTTTGGCGCAATTCCATCGATGATTTGTTTAGAGGCATAGAGCTGAAGTGCTGGAACAGCCCCCTCAATGAATATGAACAAAATGATTAGCAAGGTTAACACCGGACCAGATTGCCATAACATTCGCACAAGCAAATAGGTCGTTTGCCGTGTTCGTTGTGCTCTGCTGCACCGTTCTTCATGATCAAACATGTGTTTCTCCATTCTTCTGCACCTTTATCATCGAAATGTCCTTGAATCAGGCATGAAAATACAAGCGTTTCTTCTCATTCATATTGACCTCCTCAATGTCTCCGAGCATCCTTGGCGGAGAAGGTCTGGAGCGGTTGAGCACATGTTCTTTGCCACGACTCATCTCCTGCAGCCAGATCTCCAAGTCGATAACAGAGCGCATATATTGGTAACCCATACCCAAATCATTATTCGGGTCCTCCGAACGGATCGCCATAGCGACTAGATGTTTCCACCACGATCTCTGGTCAATAATCCCCAGTTCCGTAACATACACACGCTTTCCGCTCGCGAACAATTGCAAAATATGCTGGCGGTCATTCAAAAAGCTTTTCCTGGCCATATGGGCATAGGTTGTTTTGGAAGACCTGTTATAGACATACGAAGGCAAGATATCTGTGAATGCTTTTCGAAGCAACAGCTTGGAACCGGCATAGCTTTCTTGCTCCCCCTTGAGGAGATCAAAGTGCTGCTCTGGCGGAACCGAGAACGAAAACTCGATTATGCGCCTGTCCAGAAACGGATGATACGCAGGCAAGGTCACACCTACAGCATCCATGTATCTTGCACGAGGCCACAGAAAGTCGTAATGATAACGCTTCCCCCAGTAGTTTAGCGGCCTGCTTTTGCGATATCGGTGAACCTCCTCCGCATTCATCTGCCGTTCTCTCTGGAGATGTTCATTGGTAAAGAATTCGGGCAAGTCATATTCTGTATCCGACCATAACAGCTTGTAGTACCATTTTTCACCAAGATATGGCAAGAATGGAGCCAAACCATATTGAAATCCCTTTTTCAGCATAGGTCCTACTCGATTGCCAGCCCATTCCCGAAGTTCACGAATACCTTCCCGATAACGCTTTTGCCGGAAATAGGAATCAATGACAGCAACTTCGCCGCTATATACAAAGTCTCCGCCTTCACCTGTCAAAACGGCGGCAGTCCGAAATTGCCGAGCCAGCACCGTAAATGTCTCATTCACAAGCGAATTGGCTCGAGGGTCTGGACCATCCACGAACCATAGCGGGTCCCTGCCAATTTCGGCATTGGGTATTCTGGCCGTTTCGTCCGCATGAATGATCAAGCCGGGAATGCGCAGATCCCTCATCATTTTTTTGACGAGATCCTTATCATGGCTTGGCATCATATCCGGTTCCGCAAAAGAAATGTTAACAGCCAGAATCTGCTCTTGGTTCCCGCTGGCAATGGCGGCAGCTACAACCGCGGCTGAGTCGAGCCCTCCGCTCAATTCAACCATTCGTTTGTTGCCATTAAAGCGTTCCTGGGTCACCTGCTCCAGCAATTGACGAAATTGGGGGACAGCATCTTCCGTGAGCTGTGGCTTGCTTGTCAGTTCCCGCATTCCCCAGTAGCTTTGAACTTTCACCTGGTGATTGTTCCACCAAGCAATGGAGGCTGTGGGAAGCTTGCGAATGCCTTTAAAAAAAGTCCGCTCTTCCAGTCCGTTCTCCCCTACAGCAAAGCCAGAAGTCGGATACATTCGGCACACGTCTTCATCGACCTCAAAAGGAATATCCTGAAGCAACAAAAGCACGCGTAGATCATTGGCAACAAACCATTCATTTCTTGGGCTAATCCAGTAATAAACGGGTCGGGTTGCATAGCTATCCGTAGCAACAATTAAACTGCTTCGTTTCTGGTCCCAGTACACCAGTGTAAATTCCCCTTGGGACTTGCATAGTTGATATTCAGGTTTCTCTTGCAGCAAACGATACGCCTGCTCCTGCTGATCAGATGAAAGGGACGGGAAATCATCGGCATGGGCTTGCAGCTCGCCGCTGGCCCAGCCATCCAGAATGATGGGAAAATCAAGACGGATATCCGCCGAAGTACTGGAAGCCTGTGCTCCATAACCGTAGGAGAGCGTTGCTAAATGGAACGTATCTTCCGTATAACCATTCACACCGGTAACCCTTGCCCACCTTTTAATTGAATCCATCCAATCCAACCAAATACTTTGATTTTGGCCTTGCATAGCGATCCATATCTTCATCCCAGAGATAGCACCCACCTCTCGGCATATTCGCTCATATTATATATTTTCAATACCTTCAAATCATTTCCTTTATGATTGGGGTCAATGGTCCGACCGTCTTCCAGACGCACCCATGCGTGAGAGAACAGTTTTTCATCTATCTTTTTCACACCGATCAACAAGTCACTTTCATAGCCAGCACTGAACAATATGGCCTGAACTGTCATAGCTATGGATACACATGAGGTGATGAGATGATCATTTTCATCCATTTCATACATCATCTGCCCCAGTCTGCACAATTCGTCCGTCTCAATCCGATTCGCTTCCCTTCGGCCTGCGCTTACATGAAGAGGGTACATATGTATTGCAATTTTTTCATAAGCATCCACAAAATCCGTCTCCAGTAGTAACAGGCGGACAAAAGCATGAACCGTTGTGAAATACACCTTGTTATGGATAGGAATGGCCTTACTCATGAGACATCGACCTTGACCAGTTTTTTAGCCGAGAGTTCCTGAATTGCATTTTGCAAAATAACGGTTAATTCCGCTTCGGATTGATCAAATTCGCTTTTCCATTTACTCAGAATTTGGTTGAACTCCCTTGTTCCAGTCTCCAGTTCCAGCCACAGCTCCATCAACGCGCCCTCGAGTCCAAAATATTCACCGTTATTGATGTCCAGCACGATACATTCCTCACTTAATGACGTGGTGGCAGTTTCCTCGCTTCGGGCAATTTTCATGCCTGCAACCCCTCTCTGCAAGGTAATATGTAGTATATGGAAATGACTAGAGAGAGCCGCAAGGCCCTCTCTGGTGAACTTATAATGCCTTTGAAATTAACCACGTTTTACTCCACGACCGAATTTTCCATCTCCCGGCTTACTTTTCTTGGAGAGAGTTACTGTTAGGAAAGCACCATAACTCTTCAAAGGAGCCACTTGAACTTTACGCATATACTTCACCACCCCTCTACTTGAAATATATTACATTTTTAATATATCATAGAAATAATGGGTTTTGTCCGAAAACAATCCCCAATAACCGCCAAGATTCCACAAACCTGCTTTTTACGGTTATTTTACGGTCCGAAAAGAAAATAATACATACGAGGTGCATATCATGCTGAACGTAATTCTGGTAGACGATCATAAAGCATTCACCTGTGGAATGAAGCTCATTTTGGAACAAAACCATATGAAGGTAACCGTACTTCATTCAGCCCTTGAAACGCTGGACTTCATAAAAGAGCAGGCCAATGCAATAGACCTTTACCTGTTTGACTTGTCTATGCCGGACCTCAACGGGATTGAACTGGCAACTAAAACGATGGAGATCATTCCTGATGCAAGAATCATGCTTTTCTATTCCCAAGAGGATATGATTCAGCTGTTTCAAATGTCCGTCCAAGCAGGCATCCGCGGATTTATCGACAAGTCTTTTTCAGCACAGCAGGTGCTCACAAGCATTTCCATGTGCATGGAAGATGCGGTTGTCTTTTCTCTGGATTTCTTTAAATCGATTCTCACTCCGACAGCTTCCTTTAACGCGCCTGAAACTATGCTGACCGAGTTCGAAATTAAATTGCTACAACAGGTGGCCAAAGGAGAAACCAATAAACAAATTGCGGAATCTCTTTTTATGTCTACTCGAAATGTCGAATATCATCTGGGGCGTGTTTATCGAAAGTTGAGGGTCAGCTCCAGAAGTTATGCCGTTCATAAATGCAAGATTCTTAAATTGATATAAGTCCCACGAGAGGTGCCTAATCCGTACCCATTTTGGAAGCATGCATGGATTCAGCCGGAATTATATTAGCTTTCATCGCTCACGTATTGTTAAATACTGTCCTGAATATGGCATTCTCCAATAAACGGGTAAAAATAAAGCAAGACCCGCAAAAAGATTCTTTACCAGGATCTTTTTGCGGGTCTTGCTTTTATGCTAGAATCTTCCTGATTTGAATATCGAATAGAGCAGGAAAGCCACCATCAGAATCGCCACCAGGAAACCAATCTCAATGACCGGAATATCCCATAGCATTGTGGATTGATGACTGATCGACGAACCGATAATCAATCCCACCATGATGATACAAAAGGCGAGTAACACGATACTGAAAGACAGCCGATTACTAATCTGGTCCATTCTACGCATGAGTGCATCGAGTTCAGGGACACTGATCTCCAGCCTCAGCTTTCCTTTGCTAATGATGGATGATAACTGCCTTAACTGCCCTGGCAGACCGATGACACTCTCGGCCATATCGGCCGCACTGCGGAACAAGCGATTCTTGATTCTTCCGGCGCTAAAACGTTCCTTGATCAGCTTACGGCCAAAGGGCTCGGCCATATCTACGATGCTCAGGGAAGGATCGAGATGTTCGATTACACCTTCCATCGTCAACAACGATTTACCGAGCAGCAGAATATCCGCAGGCATCACAACCCGGTGCCTCTGGGCTACGCCGAATAAATCATTCAACGCCTGACCCACACTAATCTTGGAAAAGGGAATATCGTAATATTTGGTACGCAACTTGTCCAAATCCACATGAAGACCACGCAGATCCATGTCATCTGGCATCATGCCGAGTTTCTCAATCGCCCGGATCATACTGTCCGTATCTTTGCGCATTAACCCAATAATAAGCGAAGCGAGCTGTTGTTTCATCTCATCACTCAGACTGCCCACCATACCGAAGTCTATAAAGGCAAGACGACCATCCTTCAATACCATCAGATTGCCCGGATGTGGGTCAGCGTGAAAGAAACCCTGAATAAAAATCTGATTTAATAATGAATCCACCAGCCGCTCGGCAATGTTATTCAGATCATGACCGCGTCTGACCAGTTCTTCACGATCATTAAGTTTGATACCTTCGATATACTCCATAGTGAGCACACGGGACGAAGTCTGATCCCAGTAAATTGCCGGGATTTTCACCTTGTTGTCCTGTTGGTATTGCTGTGCGATCTTTTCCGTATTGCGGCCTTCGACCGTATAATCCAGCTCGGCCATCAGTGCCTGAGCATATTCTTCGACCATTTGCGGAATCTGATATTGCTTCACCCAGTCCCAGCGCTTCTCGGCCATGGCTGTCAGTTCACGCAAGATATCCAGGTCACGCTGCACAATACGCGATATACCCGGCCGCTGAATCTTGATGGCTACCGATTCACCGCTTCGAAGTTTGCCGAGATGCACCTGTCCAATGCTGGCCGCAGCTACAGGGGTATCCTCGAACCGGGAAAAGATCTCCTCCAGCGGTGTATCCAATTCCTGTTCCAAAATACCCCGTGCCGTCTCGGAAGAGAACGGCGGGACCTGATCCTGCAACTTCACTAGCTCGCGAATGACAGACTCAGGCAATAGATCTGCCCTTGTGCTTGCGAGTTGCCCCAGCTTAACGAAAGCTGGCCCCAGCTCCTGCAGCACAAGCCTGATGCGTTCACTCAGCGTTTTGGTGGTGTGTGCTTCACGCGACATCCACCGTCTGGGCAGAGCCAGCAGCTGGAACAAACCCAGCTCCTCGACCATATAACCGAAGCCATGACGCACTAGCGCCATGGCAATTTCACGGTATCTGCCGACATGTTTGATTCGCACTGCCATCTACTCGATCTCGTTTCCTTTGAGAGGAGGAGGAACTTCAAGTGGAGCTGGGGATTCATCAGGTTGAAGCTGTGGTGATTGGCCCAGTTCGGCAAGTTTTTTCTCCAGTACAGCAACGCGCTGTTCCAGACTGGTTACATCACTTTCGGATGCCACACCAGCTTCCTGAAGCACTCGCTTGACCTGTTCCTGAATCATTCTCTTGAACTGACCCTGTTCTTCATCGCCCCGTTCCAGCAGACGTTCAACCAAAGCTTTGGATTCACCGGGCGCAAGTTCCCCGCGCTTGACCAAATCATCCACGGTTTTCTCAATTTTTTCTTTGCTTACAACAGTAAGACCAAGCCCTAACGAGATCGCCTTTTTGAACAAATCGCTCATTTTTGTCATCCTCCTCTTCGTTGATCTCTATATTATACCCCTTATACTCTGCATGCAAAGATGTCTGTCCGATCAGACGTAACGTGCAGCCCATTTGCCTGCTTGCAGCAGTAACTTCCGGTACGTTTCGTGTGCAAAAGACGGCACATGGTGACCCGGCATCAGATAAACAATACGCCCAACACCATATCGATGAGCCCAAACCGCAGGCTTTGGTCCATCTTCGGATTGATATTCCAGCAATATCTTCGTTTCGGCAAAAGAACCAAATTCGAACTGATACGGCTCTTCTTCCATTGTGAAATTCGAAATGCCCTCCGTCACGGGATGGCTTTCCGCCGTTACAGTGAATTCAAGCGGTGCATACGCCGGATGATGCAGGAATTTGGCACCGATCATCTGTTTGAGTTCATAACGATTTTGGAGCGAAATGCCGTTATGTATAATGACCAGTCCACCTCCATTACTCACATAGGACAACAAACCTGCTGTCTGCTGAGGAGAGACTTTCCCTTTCCAATCGTCCATGTATGAGATACATACATCAAACCCGGTTATATTTTCTTGCAGCAGCATATTCCGATTCTCACTGCACTGCACAGTCATAGTATCATGGAAAATTCGGCTAATCTCCGCATCCACACCTTGAAGCGGGTGCCAATCTGGATGTGTATAATCGCCAAGTAGTAATGCTTTTTTACGATGATCCATTCAATCAATCTCCTTCCTTGTTCACCTCACTGTATCAATCAACTACCAGGGGAGCTTCTCGCCCTTGTAGTCCACATATGCGGGCTGATCTCCTTTAAACTGTTCATGGCGGTCGATAAGTACTGCGATATGTTGTGCAGATTGCTCGGGCGTGAGATCCGCAGAAACATCCAATTCGCCCCTCATATAACTCTGTACCCAACCGGGATGCACAAGCATCACTTGTCCGCCTTCATCCTTCAGACCATTGTGCACAAGACGGGCCTGCATGTTCAAAGCAGCTTTGGACATACAATAGGCAAACCACCCATCCCGACTGCATTGCTCTATACTTCCAGCCTCGGAAGAGATATCAACAATCAGCTTGACCCGTCCTTGAAGAAGGAGGGGCAACAGGGAATGAGTCACACGCAGTGTACCTAAGGTGTTCACATTAAATACTTCAGCCATCTCCGCCATATTCAACGGCCCGCGGATATGATCCGTAATACTCCCTAGTATAGCCGCATTATTGATCAGCATATCCAAATGATTCGTATCCAGCTTCAATGTCTCCGTGAACAGAGCTACCGAAAGGTCGTCCGCGATATCCAGTTCGATGGCGCGCAGATGGTCAGGATATCCTTCTGCAAGCATACGAATCCCCTCGGAATCTTCCACGTCCAGACCGGCCGCATACACGAGATACCCTCTCTTCAGCATCTGTGCCGTCAAAGCCAATCCCAATCCCCGAGCAGCTCCCGTTACACATACGGTTCTCATCATGATGTCCCTCCCTCGCCTAATGATTCTGTCTTTTATTCATTCCACATATTCATCTGAAAACCTTTAATTCAGAATGGGATCGCCAACTTCACGACCAAAGACTCATTAGGCAAAAGCAAGATTAGAGCCATTTTGCTTATTGAATTCAGCTATCTATTTGAGCTATAAATAGCTGCTATTATCCCTGCATATATCACTCCTGCCGATAGGCTAAACAATGTTCCACCCATCTTCGAGCGGCTGCCGGGTAAGAGCCCAGATTGAACGTGCGTATACCCCGCCACGATGTTGCCTGCCGCATACCCTTCTTGCTTCAGGCCGCGCAACCCCTTGGTCTCATACGCATAAGGGATCGTTTCTTCATCACGATAAGTCATCGTGGAATAATGAAATTCATGACCCCGAAGCACTTCACCCTTTTTCAGCAAAAAGGAATCCTGAACGCTACTCGCTTCACGGTAGCCAAGCGCAGCGCGCTCCTTCTGCATCTGCACCTGCGCAGGGATAATACCCGCCATGTCGAAACTAATTCCCTCACGGTTGGTCAACGTTTCCCCAAGCACCATGTAACCACCACATTCTGCGAATAAAGGCATGTTGGATTGTGCTGCCTGTCGAAGTCCTTCCAAGAACCCTTGGTTACCGGCAATCTCTGCTGCAAACTCCTCTGGAAACCCGCCACCCAAATAGATGCCATCCACATCCGTTGGAATACCTTCACCAGCGAGCGGACTGAAATATTGTAATCGGGCCCCGGCTGCTTCGAGCAATTCCAGATTATCGGGATAATAGAAATTAAATGCGGCATCGCGCGCAAACGGCAATGACAGGCTGCACCGCATATGATAGATGTCGATTATTAACGTGGATCACTGAATCGAATTGTGAATCGGAATTCGAGCCTGCTTCAGTATTAGCTAAATCCGTGTGGGCAGTCGTGGCCGGACTCCTTTCTTCTGCATTTAACGGCGGGGCGCTTGATGCCAGCTCCAGCAGAAGATCCAGATCAGTGCCTTCCATCAGCACATCGGCAGCCCGTTGGAATAATGGCTCCAGTTCACCGCGCTCAATGGCAGGCACCAGTCCCAGATGTCTCTCAGGGATGGACATGTCCTCGTCCCGCTTCAGCCAGCCAACCACCGGAATGCCGCACATCTGCTCAATGGCTTTTTTCACAATGGTATAATGACCCGCACTTCCACAACGGTTGACAATCACTCCGGCAATATGTAATTCAGGCTCCAACTGTTGAAAACCTAGTACAATCGCAGCTGCACTGCGAGCCATGCTGCGTACATCCACGACCAGGATCACAGGGGTTTGCGTGACCAGAGCAATCTCTGCAGTTGAGCCTGTATTGCTGAGCGGATCTTTGCCATCATAGAGGCCCATAACGCCTTCTATAATGGAAATATCATGTCCTGCCGATGCTTTCTCGAACGTATGCCTCACGTACTCGGGCGATGTCATCCATGCATCCAGATTGCGTGACGGTCTGCCCGTAACAGCGGTATGGTATGTCGGATCAATATAGTCCGGGCCACATTTGAACCCTTGTACACTCAAACCACGCTGAGCGATTGCTCTCATTAGCCCCAAGGTTACTGTCGTTTTCCCTGCACCACTTCCGGTGCCTGCAATGATCAGTCGGGGTCTGGCATTACGATCTGAAATGCTCATCGTCATATCCACCTTTTCTTCGAGATAACAAAAGCTTCTGATCGAAGCACTATCAAGGATGTACATTCGTGTTTTAGTTGTAACGTATAAATTCTATAATCTAAACAAAACCGCATCATATAGCGATGCGGTTAAGCTTAATGCACACTTTTTATTCATGAAGCGACGCCAAAAGCTTTTTGTCGAACTGATCTAAAAGCAGGCCACTAATCTCTAATCTTGGCCGCACGCCCTGCTGCAAAGTAACGTCCAAGCTCAACGATGAGTGCTCCCATCTTCTCTTCCTCCGGAATGACCAGTGCCTCAATGCCTTCTTCACGCATAGAGTTTGCTGTTACTTTACCTACAGACGCAGGGATTACGCCTTGTCTGAAGGCTGCCAGCATCGGCTCAAGCTTGTCCTGGGAGGCCGCATATTGCGTCAGAAATCTGACCTGCGGTCCACTTGTGAACGCAACAGCATCTACCTCGAACTTTATAATTTCATTCAATAACTGTTCCAGCTCTGCCTCTTCTGGCGGTACATGGCGGTAAGGAAGCACTTGTCTGACGAGTGCGCCTTGTTCTTCCAACCATGCGACAAGTTTGGGAGCTGTCTCCCCATGAAGCTGCAACATGACCTTTTTCCCTGCGAGATCATGTGGGGCGAATTCTCGAATGAGCCCGTCCGTGCTACCGTCATCATCTCGTACCAGCGGTGTTAACTTGCGCTTTTTGAGCGCATTCACCGTCTTGTATCCCCTTGCCGCAATTGAGGATTCCGATAATACATCCAACAATTGGCCTGCCACGTCCATATCCTCAGCCATTTCAAACAATGCATCCAATCCCATACCCGTAGTTAACACCGCCCAGTCTGGCGGGTCTGAGATCCAGGATACCAGCCCATCCCTGATACTCCGGTCATCCAGAAATACGGTCCCCTGTGCTGGTCGCACAAGCGGGATTCCACCCATTTTTTCAACCAGTACGGACATTTCTTTTGATTTTCGTGGTCCTGTCAATGCTACACGCACACCTGCCAAATGTTGAGCCATTCATGTTCCCCCCGTTAGTTCAGCCGAATGTTCATCAGTCTGACTACAGTATACAGGGTACTTCTGTGAAGGGAAACTGTGCTTTCCCTCTTTTTGCCCGTTCATCTATAAGGATTTTTGATGGAATGCATCAGGAAGGCTGGAGTTCCCCACCATGAGAATCTTTCCGTCTTTTCTCTCCGTCCTTCTCCGAATCAGAGGATTCATGTCCCTGTTCATGCTTCTCTTTCTTTGACTGGTCTCCCGATCTCTGTTGGGTAGATTTTTTTTTATTTTTGCGAGGACGAAGGAAAAGAAACAGCACAATGGGGAACAATGCTTCAAAAATAATGGCAATCCATGTCCATTCCCGAGTAAAACGATTGAGCTGAATGGCATTTCGGAAGAACCAGAATGCACAGACAAATCCGACGAGTGCAATCGGGCCTGTCAATACCTTTCCCGATACGTTCGGAATCATTCGCTTCAATCCCCAGCAGACAAAGTACAGGTCAAATGCAATCTTCGTGATCATGGTAGGCAAGGTTGCCGCTGCCAGCGCAAGGTCAAACCGATCCAAGAAATCACTGATTTGCAATTGTCTTGCCAGTTCATAGGAGGGATACACCAACCTTGAAGCGATAGGGACTCCAATGGAGGTAATGGTCTCAACAAGGATTAGCATCATCAACAAGGCTGACAATAAAATGCCTGACACAACCGACTTAAATCGAAAATCACTGCCCTTGATAACAAAAGGCAATGCGATCATCTCTCCGTAAAACGAAAATATGTACCAACTCCCCTTGCCCACTCCCGCAACATCAACGTGAAAATACGGCATCAAGTTATCCATATTGATCTGTTGAATGAGCATGAAAGGCACAATCACGGAGTTTAACAGAAACAATGTCACATACAACTCCGACATACCGATCAAGGAGCCGAGCCCACCTCTGACGATAAAAACTCCCATAATGATCAGTGATAACACAATGATGGAAATGGGGGTGGTCTCTAACAACGTTATGCTGATATAATCACCCGTTAACCGGATATCCCTAGCAAACACAAAGAAAAAAAACAAAATGTACATCAATCCTGCGAGCCTTCCCAAAAAGGGGGAATCGTCCAGCAAGGGCTTGAAATAGATCCTGATCCGGAAATCTCCGCTGAACCCGACTTAACATCCACATCGATGCAAGCATCACTACGACTACAGGGATATACGAGAGATAAGCGTGTTGTTCCGCATAGTAGATAGCTTGCGCGTGAGGCTGAATTAACGTTCCTGAAATACTGAGTAGCAGTACGAGCAGGATCGTCTGACGGTGTGTCACTCTCTGATTCATAATATACCTCCTTTCCCTCTCGCGAATTCGCAAACCGAATGCCTGCTGTCCATAGCTTATGGCAGTGGCAGTAAGCGCTGTATAACGTGGCTTATCCATACCGACACAAAAACTGTTTTGCTTAGATTTGTCACATAGAACCAAATGCCCGTAGCCACTGCTATCAAACTATAGGATAGCCAGCGATTAATGGCAGCTGCCTGTTTCAAATGTCTGAAATCCATCAAGATGACCACAATTGCCATGGCCAGGTAGGTAAATAAGAGTGGTTTAATCATGTACAACTTCATCCTCTCCGACGCCAATTGGTTTATTGCTCACCCCAACGTTTTCAATAATGACATGGGGAGTAACCGTCACCTCGACTTCAGGATATATGTCATCCCAGCGATCCTTCATCGTGTCCCACTTGGCTGGCAGATGTTGATGAATGGATCTTCCGATCCCAAGAATGTCCGCATGGTATTTTCCCTGTACCAACCGGACACCTTCCTCGATATCCAATTTTATTTTCTCGTGAATGGCTTCATGTAACTTCAGAATCTCATTCTCACGCCGATCACCATAATTGGATTCGTTATCTACGAGAACTCCCTTGGCATATAATTCAATATTCACGGTGACCTTGTCAGCCTTGATACTGGGATGCAGTGAAGCGTTGTTCTCGTTCAACTTGATGAACATATCTCCATCTCCGCCAGGAGCTTTAACCATAATCTCCGGCGCATTGGCCTCGCCCATAGCAAGAATGAGCGCATCAGCCGGAGCTTTGTCGATCATGCCAACCAGCTTATCTTTCTTGAAAATGGCCAATCCATCAAGCTTGATGTTTGTTTTGGCGTCCTTCCACCCTTTTGGAACATTGCTCACTTTAGAAGCGACAGGCAGGAATGGATCCACACCTTCACTAAGAATGGCATCTATAAACGTTTTAAGTGAACGTGGATTACGCATATTGAGGAAGCACAGTTCCCGCACCATCTCGGATGGAAACTTCTCTATAGGTGCATCCGTATCCATGACCTCATATGCTGAACCTTTTGTGACCACTGGCAATGCAGAGAATCGGTTCAGCGGATACCGCGTAAACAGATCAAGCATGGGGGCCACTCCATCCTTGGCAAGCTCCTCACCAATAAGCATCGTACGGCGATGCGCATAATAGATTGTTCGTGAGAGTTCCTTTTGACCTTCAATAGACGTACCATGCAATGATTTGGCTGTATTGGATAACATGAACCAGGATTTGTCCCCACTTGTACCCCCGCCGCCTCCCGAACTGCCAGTAGAACCGGATTGACCGGGAAGTGCAATCTGCAGGCTGGATCTGTAGTTGTCTCCTTCCTTATCAACAGCTATGCCAATCACAAAAGCAATATCATTAATCTCCTTACGATCCCAGCAACCTGAAATAAAAGTGGTACATAACAACAGCGCTATCACTGCCCGGTACTTATATATGAACTGCATGGGTTCACCACCCTTCCTCAGCTTCAGGGGAACCGTTGATCTTTTCGGTCATCCGTTTCTGATCCCGATGTACCGTAGAAGGACGATTGATCATTTTCCACCATGGCACACGAATGAGAATGTCTTTGGTATCTGTTTTACTGTAAGGGCTAAGACCGGAGAGATATGGGACACCGAACGAAGTCATCTGTGTCAGATGCACAGAGATCAGGACCAAGCCGATGACGATGCCATATAATCCAAGCATACCTGCCAGTAACATGATCGGAAATCGGAGCAGACGCACCGTAATCGCAAAGTTAAATCGCGGGATCGTGAAGGAAGCTATACCTGTCATGGATACGATAATTACCATCGGGGCGGACACAATCCCGGCCTGAACCGCAGCCTGCCCAATCACAAGTGCGCCGAGAATACTGACGGCCTGCCCCACTGTTTTGGGTAACCTGACCCCGGCTTCCCGAAGGGCTTCGAACGATAGCTCCATAATGAGCGCCTCAACCAAAGCCGGAAAAGGAATGGCTTCCCGGGCACCTGCGATACTTAGAATCAGCGTAGTTGGCAGCATGTCCTGATGAAATGTTGTAATAGAGATATACAAGGCTGGCAGGAACAGAGCGATGGCTACGAACAGGAAGCGAATCCAGCGCACCAGATTACTGATGAAGAATCGCTCGTAATAATCCTCACTGGCTTGCAGCATCTGCCACATCGTGACTGGAGCAATCAGCGCGAATGGGGTTCCATCTACCATAATGGCAAAGCGTCCTTCCAACAGATTGCCTGCAACGGTATCCGGCCGCTCCGAGTAGTGCATCTGAGGGAAAGGCGAATACGGATGATCTTCAATCAATTCCTCAATATAACCCGTCTCCAGAATGCCATCGATCTTTATTTTTTCCAGACGTTTCTTCACGTCCCGTATCAACTTCGGATCAGCAATATCGTCCAGATAGGTCAGAACAATATCGGTTTTGGTTTCTGTGCCTAGTGTCATACTTACCATCTTGAGAGAGGGAGTTTTCAGCTTGAACCGCAGTAAAGCCGTATTCACGCGCAGTGTTTCGGTAAATCCCTCCCGTGGTCCCCGAATTACGGATTCTGTCTGCGGTTCCTCCACACCACGTCTGACGCCGCCTTTGACATTGAACATCCAGGCTTCGCTACTTCCATCGACCACCAGAAGCGCGGAGGATGCCAGCACCCCTTCTGTCGCAGCAGCCCAGCTTTCAACGCGCTTCACCTGGGTCAGCTCAACGGTTGTATCGTCCAGCGGAACATCGGGTTCATCTGTGCGTTGCTGCACCAGACCTCGAATAATCGGACGCAGCATGTGTTCCTGGATATCAGCCGAATTAACAATGCCTTCGATGTAGACCAGAAGTCCTTTCACTTCAGGTGTAATCATGACGTTGCGAAAAACCACATCCGAGCAATCGGAGAATATCTCCTTTACCGCCTGAATCTGAGTTTCATGTACTGCACTAATCGGCTGCCGAAGAAAAGGCGGGGATGGCAGTCCCAAAGGGGTATGTTTTTTCTCTTCTGAAGCTCGTCCCGGTTGTCGGGACTTGTCTTTCCCAGATGTTTTGTCCGCCATATGCCGCCCCTCCGTTCTTGTTTTTATACAAGGTAGCTTGTGCCAGACAGCTGGGAATTATGTGGTCTTTTTTGCAAAAAAGAGAATGAATTCTCTGCATCCGGACAGCAAAAAGGCCTCTGTATTTAACAGAGACCTCTGGGATGTTCCAAGTTCTATAGTTACTTATAAGTTAATCCGCAAAATAATCTTCAGGCACATAACGAATCTCCGACTTCGCATAGATGCTTAGCGTGTGACTCTCCCTGTCGTACACAACCCGCTCACCTTCTACGTAGTACCAGTGTTTCAAAAGAGGCTGGTCCTTGCGTTGGACGAAACGAAATACGTTCAGTTCCTGTCTAAGCTCCATAATCTGTTCCACAATCTGCTCGGCCAGGCCCGTAACAGTAAATATGAAGCCTGTACCCTCCTGTTGGAACCGATAGGACAGTGTATCATCTGTTTTGCTATTTGCCAATCCTCGTCCAGTCACCGCATGTTTAACCATAAACCATTCCTGCTGCGCCATACGTATAATCCTCCTCTGTTCTTGGAGTTTATTCCAACACCCATCTACGGCAAATCAATAATCATATAGAACGTATCTTCGTTTGCTTGCAGTTCTATTGAGTCCCGCTGTTCCACACGAGCCGTATCGCCTTCGTTCAACAGGTACTCTCCATCCAATCCCAGCTTGCCTTCGATGGAGAAAATGTACATCCGGCGGCCCGGATCCTGATTGTAGGTTAATGTTTCATCTTTGGCTAATCGGCCAAGATAAATCGTCATATCCTGATGAATGGTCGCAACTCTTGGGCCCCCATCTGGAGATACAATCGGCACGATTGCTCCTGCCAGTGCCGCAGGATCAAATGATGTGGTCTCATACGAGGGTTGCAACCCTCTCGTATGCGGCATGAACCAGAGCTGTAGCAGACGCACTTCATCGGTATCGGATGCATTATGCTCAGTATGAATCATGCCACTGCCTGCTGACATTCGCTGAATACCGCCAAAACCTGTAACGGCCACATTGCCCAAGTTGTCTTCATGCCGTAGCTTGCCGTTCAGCACGATGGATACAATCTCCATGTCACTATGTGGGTGAGCCCCAAAACCGCGACCAGGAGCAATCACATCATCGTTAGCTACCCGCATCGGTCCAAACGCCGTATTCTCCGGGTCCTGGTATTCTCCAAAGGAAAAGCTGTGACTGCCACGAAGCCAGCCTCGATCGAAGCTGGAGCGGGAATCGGATGGAATGACGTTAATCATAAGATGCACCCTCCTTATTTTTTCTTAGTAGCATACTTATTCTCATTGTATCAAAACACAGGCATGTCGTCCAAACGAAAAAAGCTCTCTACCGATCAGCCCGGTTCGCAAATCAATTCCCGAACCGGCCTGGCCAATAAAGAACCTCGTTACAGGACTAATCCTGCACTTCATTATTTTTTAGCAATCGTTAGTCAATTCAAGCACTCACATTCTGGCGAGCGTTCCCTTGTCTGGAGAACAGATAATCCACGGCCAGGAAGCGGCTTCCTGTGAAGAGCAGTGTCAGGGAACCCGCCAGCAGCAGGTAATCTAACTCGGTACCACTCAGGAACGGCTCACCCATTTTGGCTGTAAACAGAACGCCAACCATCACGATGGCAAACAGGGCAGCAAACACACGTGTTCCCAGACCCAGAATCATCGCTGCACCACCTACCAACTCAATGATGGCTACAACGGATGCAAGAAATCCGGGAATACCGATACTTTCGAAGAAACCTACTGTACCGCTGATTCCACCTTCGAATTTACTCCAGCCATGCAATACAAAGATCAAACCGATCATAATCCTTGAGAAAAGTAATCCAATCTCTACACTTTTATTATTCATGTTCATCTTCCTTCCTCGTTATATTCGACTTCACATTTAGCCCAATTAATCTATCCAATGGACCAAACAAACAAGATAGACAGCAACAGGAAAACGGTAGCCGACATCAGAACGGCGTAGCGTGGCAATCTCAGCGTGACGTCCTGTTCCGGGTCCAGCAGACGTGAAATTCGGACATTCACCGATGTATCTGCAAATGAGGATTGAACGGTCAGTTCTTTTGCCCCCCAAGGTTCAGGACAAGCACGGAGCAGCTTGAGCAAAGCACTGCCAATGCCGGCCACATTGCCTGTACGCTCAATAGCCTCGTTGTCTGCCAGAATTTCTCTAACGATATTGTAATGTTTCGAAGTATGCTTCAATACGGGAATATATGGCATCATGATTGCAAATATCGATAACAGTGTCGTCTTCAGTGGGTCACGGTGCCACAGATGATGGACTTCGTGGTACACAACTGCCGTCTCCTCTTCTGCATCCAGCATCGTCAGAAGCCCCGTGGAGAGTACGATGCAAGGCCTCCATAAACCAATTGTAAATGCAACCGGAGAATGCTTGTCCACCACAATGAATCCCGGCTGTCCGAGATGGTGATACTTGGACTCCAGTTCGCGGGACAATGCACGCACTTCCATGGAGCGGAGTTTACGTACGGCTGCTCTGGTTTTCATCATACGCACCATTAGCAACCAACCTGTACCCGCAAATGTTAGCAATACCAGTGCCAGCAGGAAATGTCCCACGGATAACCAACCGAGTCGACTCATCCAATGATTGCAGAGCCAGAGCAGGTTAAACGGGATATCCCAGCCAAAAATTTTGTACATCGCGTACATGAACATCTGCATGAACACGAGTAACGGAATGCCAAACCCGACGGTAAACAACAGCTTCGAGCGGGCCTTCCACATCTTAATCGCTATCCTTTTTCCACTGCTTGATCTTCTGTTCCAGGCGTTCAATCAGACCTGCATCTGCTTCGTCCAGCGCATCCAGCATATGATTCAATGCCAGAGCTCCGAATTCATCCACCAACTCATGTGACAGTTCCTTGGATTGGTCGTTCATAAACTCCTCCTTGCTCTGTACCGGTTGGTACAAAGATGTTCTGCCCTTTTGTGACTTTCCGAGAAGTCCCTTGTCCACGAGCCGGTTCATCACTGTCATGACTGTATTAAAATTGACGTCTTTGTCTTGTTCAAGTGCGGTCTGCACTTCACGGATGCTGCTGCCAGGACGAGCCCATAAAATGTCCATGATCTTGGCTTCCAGTGGACCAAAAAATCGGTTGAGCCCACGCTCACCCACTTTGAAATTGTGTATTCTCATTTTCTGACACCCCTCACACTACCCATTGTAGTGCCAACAAATGAGAAGTCAACCTCTATGTCAGCTATTTTATGTAAATGATTTGTAAATTTGTTTTCCATTTCAGTGAAAAAGGCCAAAGACCGGGAAATTCCGCACGTTCGCGGTTTTCCCGGTCTTCCCCAAATATTAGTCCGTATGATGTTGCGAGTACAGGGTCAAACTGCACTTTATTTTCCATCCTGTGACGGCATATGTGCAGAAATATCCACGCCGAGTCCATGAGCCAAACGTCCGCCAAGCTGTCCATCCGCTCGGAAGAAGTGGCACAGGGCACGCATTTGAATATCGACAGATACTCCCTTGAGGTCATTGATCAGATTATCCAGCAAATGCTGCTGCTCTACAGGAGTAAATGAACGGAAAAGCTCACCTGACTGGGTGTAATCATCCGTCTTCTCGATTTTCTCTCTTGTAACATGCCCTTGCAACGGAACCTGACTGTCCCGGTATGCCGGATCTTCCTGTGGGCTGTTTCCTGAACTGTTGGGTTCATAGTTCACCGGAGATGGGTCCTGATTCACATTCATGAGTCCATCACGCTGATGATTACGAACAGGTGCGTATGGGCAATTCACTGGAATTTGCAAATAGTTCGGTCCAAGCCGGTGACGCTGTGTGTCTGGATATGAGAATAAGCGTCCTTGCAACAATTTGTCTTCAGAAGGCTCAATTCCAGGTACAAGCGCACTCGGGGAAAAGGCCGCCTGCTCCACTTCAGCAAAGAAGTTTTGCGGATTCCGATTGAGGGTCATGGTGCCCACCGTAAGGAATGGCAACACATCTTCAGGCCAGGTTTTGGTTGGGTCGAGCGGATCAAAAGCAAAATCATCCATCTGCTCCGGCTTCAAGAGCTGTACCTGTAACTTCCACTGCGGGTATTGCCCGTTCTTGATATGTTCATGCAGGTCCCGGGTAGCATGATTAAAGTCCTGTCCTTGTACCTCGGCAGCTTCCTGACGAGAGAAGCCTCGCACGCCTTGTGCAGACTCCCACTTATATTTCACATAATGGACCTGCCCCTGTGCATTAATCCATTTGAAAGCATGTACGCCGAAACCATCCATCTCACGATAACTTGCCGGTGTGCCCAGATCTGAGAACAACCAGGTCATCATATGCGTTGATTCTGGTGAGAGAGTCATGAAGTCCCAATATCGAGCTGGTTCCTGAATATTCGTATCGGGAGCTGGCTTAAGGGAGTGAACCATGTCGGGGAACTTCATGGCATCACGAATGAAGAACACAGGCAGATGGTTGCCGACGAGATCATAGTTGCCTTCACGCGTGTAGAATTTGACGGCAAATCCACGCGGATCTCGTGCAGTCTCTGGTGATCCCGTACCGTGAATAACGGTTGAGAAACGAACCAGTACATCTGTCTCCGTACCCGGATCTTGCAGGAAGTCCGCTGTTGTATACTCCTTCATACTCTGCTCTAGCGTGAATACACCATGAGCGCCTGCTCCTCTTGCATGTACAACTCTTTCGGGAATACGTTCACGGTCAAAGTGGGCTATTTTCTCAATGAGATGGTAGTCTTCAAGCAGTGTTGGTCCTCTTCTGCCTGCTGTGCGGGAATTCTGGTTGTCACCTACAGGTGCTCCCTGATTCGTTGTCATACGTTCTGTCATCATGTCGTCCTCCTCTAATGGGTCTCACGGCTGCTATATGTCTACTATTAAAATCATATTCGGCTTCAGTTTAAATATACATTTAGACTTGATCTAACTGTTAAATTGATTCTAACATGTCCCACTCTGCTCTTGCATGAGGTTCACATGAGATTAAGATGAGGTTCTTCAACACTTCATGAATGAACTATGAACATGTTTTTAAGGAAGTGATCCGGATTTACTATATCTATTAGGTTTTACCCGAAAATACATGAGGTCAACGATAACATTAGGCAAAAAAAAAGCGGACTAATCCGCCAGGCGGTAGCCCACTCCTCTTACAGTGACAATATATTGCGGCGAAGATGCGTTATCGCCCAATTTTTTGCGCAAGCTTTTGATATGAACATCGACCACATTACTTCCACCCGTAAAGTCCGTCTCCCAGATATCGCTGAGCATCTCCTCACGGGAAATGACTGCACCTTTGGCATCAATCAGCTTGAGTAACAGATCATATTCGGTCTTGGTTAGATGAATCCGGTTATTATCGCGCTGTACACTCATTCGTTCACGATCGAGCCACAAATCCTTAAATCCGATACGGTGCCCTTCCTCAGGCAAAAACCCACGATTGGGCAAAGCAGGACTATTGCCAATCATGCGCTGCACCCGGTAAAGTGCTTCCTGCGGGCGTGCAGGCCACACCAGCAATTCCTCCTGAAGCATCGGTCCACTCGCGCTGCCAATCATCTTCTCACCGACCAGATACAGACAAGGGGTTGTATGCTCAGCCTCACGATTCAATCGGCTGCTAATTCCAGCAAAAGCATCGATAGTTCCGGCCACAGACAGGTCATAGATCAACAGATCAAAGACAAGACGCTCATGCAGATCCGGTTCCCAGCGATGGAAGACCAGTACATCAAAGCAGCTATCCGTTAAGGCTTTTACCAGTTCATGAACCTGACCCGGCATCGGGCTGATCAGAATAACACGCCGTGTAACAGGGCAATTGTCCACAAGCGGTGCTGCATCGGACAAAGCTGGTTTAACCCTAAGGGGTAAACGGCGGCCAGGCAGTTTTATTTTTACTTGATCCGTTTGTTTCTGCATTCCCCGCAGACACCTCCAAAGACCACATGAGCATGATCGATTGCATATCCGGTTTCTTCAGCTACCTGTTTCATCCATTGTGGAGGAACCTCCGTCATCACCTCGTCCACTTTGCCGCACACTTCACACATAATATGCTGATGATCATCCATACGGGCATCGTACCGGCTTGCTGTCTCTCCGAGTTTAAGTTCCCGTATCAATTCTTTGTCCGTCAGATAACGAAGAGAATTATACACCGTACCATAGGCCAGATTATACCCTTGTTCCACGAGTCGATTCATGACATCAGCAGCTGTTGGGTGATCCTCCGAATGACGCACCACATCATATACCGCTTGCCGTTGTATCGTCAGATTTAAAGTTCTCACAACCATTCTCCTTTATTATTGATCCATTTTATATGAAATCAGACACTGATCTTCTACTTATGATGGTCTTCCCAAAAAGAAAGAATAAACTTTGATTTAGATTAAGTATAAATCTTATTGTATATTGAAGTCAATATCGCTCTAACATCCTGTATATGCAAATAAAACACCTTTCCCAGCAATCCCCTCATAAATTTGGGATAATATGGTTCGCTACAGCATCACTTTTCAGATAAAATATAGGGATGTGCGTATAAAGGGGGAATGTCGGTTGTTTAGCACTTTTTTCATTAATATCTGTGTCATGATTACGTTTATGTATGTGTCCGGGATCATCGCAAAGTTCTATAGTATCCGATTGCCTTTTCCCTCGTTACGTGTTCAGTTGATCGGCGGCTTATCGTTCGGTATATATGGCACAGTACTCATGAACTATTCTTTCCCTCTGAACGAAACTACGATTGTAGACCTACGTCATCTGGCCATCGTTACCGCAGCGGTATATATGGGAGGATTGGCTTCGGTCGTTACGGGACTCATGATCTCGGTCCTTCGTATTCTGATGTTCGGCTTATCATCCTCTGCCATAGATGCAGGATTCGTCATGACTCTGATCGGACTGTCCGGTGTATACTTCGCCTATGCTCCCTGGTCCAGACTGACCAAAATAATTACAATGAATCTGCTTGGCATGACATTAATCTTTATCATCCTTATGTTGAATACAGACAGCATGAATTCATTAATGAAGATATATCCGTTACAAATGACCATTTCCTTTGCCGGTGGATTATTTATCTATTTCATCGCAGAATTCATTAATAAATCCAATGAAATGTTATTTCTATTGGAAAAAAGAGCATCTACCGATCATCTTACCAACCTTAGCAATCGACGACAGTTCGAAAAATCACTTCAACTGGAACTCCAGCGTGCGCGGGATTACCAACAGAAGCTTTCCTTGCTTGCCATTGATATTGACCGATTCAAAAAGGTAAACGACACCTATGGTCATTCCGCTGGCGATGCAGTCCTGAAGCAACTTGGACAACTGCTCGTTGAACATGCACGTTCTGCTGATATCGTGTCACGAAACGGTGGGGAAGAATTCGCCATTCTCTTGCTCGACTGTGGACACCGTCAGGCCGTGGCTACCGCCGAATCTATCCGGCAGGCTGTAGAGAAATACCATTTTGCTCTGCCCGACGGGCACACGACACGTCTAACCATCTCCATTGGTGTAGCCGTGTATCCCGATCATTGTGATGATCATGACGATGACGACTTCTTCGAACAGGCCGACCGTGCTTTATATGAAGCCAAGAATACAGGGCGTAATCGCGTGTGTGCCTTACCACTTCGCTCTCTGCCTCTTACGCTTTAAAGCAAGATCCAACCTTTCAATGAATCTAACCTTTCAACGTTCTCCAAAAAAGGGATGTCTCGTTCGCCTATTCAGGCGCACAGGACATCCCTTGCTTTATGGATTATTATATATCATCTCAGCTTGTGTGCTGACAGGAGATCAAGCAAGGATGCTCTCAATCTCCTCGATAATGGCAGCATCCAGCTTCACGCCAGATGCAGCCGCGTTCTCTTTTACCTGCTCCGGACGACTCGCCCCTACAAGTGCACTGGATACATTGTTCTGGCGCAGAATCCAGGCAAGGGCCAATTGACCCACCTTCAGATCCAGCTTGTCCGCCACTTCAATCAGCTGACGAACTTTCCCGATGCGATCCGCATTGATCTTTCCTTCGTCCCATCCTAGCTTGGCAGCACGGCTATTCTCTGGGATATCGGAAACGGACGTATATTTCCCGGTTAATAGACCTTGAGCAAGCGGAGAGTATACAACTTGTCCGATGCCTTTACGCTCGCCGAGCGGGATAATTTCATTTTCGATATAACGGTCAAACATGTTGTACACCGGCTGATTGACCACGATACGATCCAGGAGCAGACGGTCTGCTGTACCCAACGCAGCTTCCATCTGAGCAGCAGTCCACTGGCTGACGCCTACATATAACACTTTGCCTTGCCGTACCAGATCATCGAGCGCGCGGAGTGTTTCTTCAATTGGTGTTTCGGTATGATAACGATGGCAGTAATAGATATCCACATATTCAACGCCCAGGCGCTTCAAGCTGGCTTCACATTGCTCCTTGATATGTTTGCGAGACAACCCCTGGTCATTCGGACCATCACCCATTTTGCCAAATACTTTGGTTGCGAGTACATAAGAGTCACGGGAGTACGCTTTGAGCGTCTGCCCAAGCAGTTCTTCTGCTGCACCCCGTTCGTATACATTGGCTGTATCAAAAAAGTTGATGCCTTCATCAAATGCAGTTTCAATTGATTTCACCGCATTCTCACGTTCCACATACCCTCCGTACGTCAGCCAGCTTCCCAGGCTGATCTCGCTAACTTTCAGTCCGCTTCCACCTAATCTGCGATAATCCATTGATTGCATATCCTCCTCTGTTGGTTATAAAGATGAAGTTCACTTTCTATTGTAACGTAACCAGCTCGGAATAAAAGGGCTTTGGCTCAGAAAATGGAAAATGAAAAAAAGCGCACCTATAAGGTGCGCCGAATAAAGATTTGTCTTCTGATCATGATTTAAGGCAAAGTAATACTCAATGCATTCAACAGATCAGCCTGTCTGACTGGCTTCGTCAGGACAGCATCAAAGGCTTCTGCTTCATGCAATTCAATGTGCATACCATATGGAACAAGAACAATGACAGGCAGATTCTCCAGTCGCTGTTTCAGTTCATGTACAAAATCGACCGCGCCGCCTTCCAGTAATCCCATATCCACAACGGCTACATCAGGCATAAATCCTTCCTTGATCCAATCATGCGCTAATGTCAAACCCGAGGTCATGTGTACATCCATCTCCCACCTACGCATCAGGGAAGAGACGCCTTGCAATATGTCAGGGTCCTTGGCAAGTAACACCTTTTTCCCTTTTAACCGCTGCTGAACACTTGCGAGTTGAGGTAACTCCCAGTATCTGCGTAACGGAAGTGAAATGTTGAATTCCGTCTCATTTTCCTGCACACTGCTCACCTGAATACGGCCATGCATGAGAATGGCAAGATTCTGGCTTACAGCTAAACCCAGATTGCTTCCAATCAGTTTTTGGATATTCAAATTTTCATCTTGGCTGTTAAAGGTTTGTGTCTTCTTGTCCGATAACATCTGACCCGTGTACTTCACCTTGAGCAGAAGTGTACCGGTCTCCTCCAATTCTTCTCCGTTCACTACTGCTGTGATTAGAACCGAACCTTCACGCGTTGAATCGAGAGCATATTGAATGACGTGTGCAAGCAACTGTCCAATCTTGACTTCATCACCAACAAACACTTGAGATACATTCAGTTCAAGATTTAATCCCAGCTCAATGTTCTTGCCCGTCGCAATACCGGCATAAAGATACACGGTATTCTCAATGGTACCTACCAGATCAAACGGGTCATCATGTATAACCGTTTTACCCGCTTCATTAATGTTGAAATTCATCATATTATTCAGCAAGGAAAGCAGAATATTACCGCTTGTCTCAATCATGTTCACATATTCGGACTGCTCCTCGGGCATATCCGGTGTGCGCATCAGATCTGTCAGTCCCAAAATACCGTTCAAGGGATTGCGAATCTCGTGACTCATCAACTTCAACATCTGTGTTTTGGTCAAGGCCTCAGATTCGGCACGTTCTTTCTCTGCCTGGAGCTGTTCTTGCATTTGTTCCGAATCACTTAATTTCCGCTCCTGAACATGCAACGTGCTTTCCAGATCAACAACATAGCCCAGGAATACAGCCATCGCCTTCAGTGTCTTCATATCGGTTTCGCTGATCACATAACCAGGATCATCCATCAGACAGATGGTGCCATATGTTTCGCCCGATCTTCTCATAATAGGCACGCCCACGAAGAAGCGATTGCCAAGTCCGCTCGTAACGCTCATGGATCGAGTCATCGGATGTTCACATGTATCCGGGATCATAAGGACACTACCGTTGTCCCTTAATACCAGGCTGCAATATGAATCCGTAAATGGAAGTGCACTGCCTTTAACAACTAACTCTTCCGTACGATTAAAGGCCCCCAAAATGACATTGGTCACCCCGTCATTTGTGGCAACAAAGATGGTATTGACCTTCAATATACCGCTTAATACGTCTACGATATGGGCCGCAGCTTCCTTTATATCTTCATAGAAGCCTCTCGTAATGCCTTCTGCCGTCCCCATGATCCACCCCTTTTGTCTTAGCTGCACTTTCTAATCTGTATATCAGAATGTTTAATCACGTACAAGGGTTCATCAAGAATCCGAATAGCTGTCACAATCTATACTTATATGATTAACACCGTAGAAGTAAAAGAGAATCATTCTGCCTGCCGATAGCCCGTTGTCGGACAAAAGCAGGTCTTGAACTGATAGTTTAAAAACGGAAAATGTATTGCAAATTGCCTTTTCAGATTGATTAAAGTCCATCTTGTCCGACTTCGTATAATTATCCTTGCAGGATAACTAGCAATTATACGCTTCTACTCAGACTTTGGGAACCTTTATCCGCAGCAATTAAAGGAAAGTCCACTTTGCCCACTACGTTGTGTGACCATTATCACACCCAAAAAACCACATATAGTTTATAAATGGATAATACGAATCTACATATAGTATTTATCGTGAATTGAATGATACCCAAAATCATTTTAGGAGGAACCTTACATGAACATGCTT
This sequence comes from Paenibacillus sp. W4I10, assembly GCF_030816325.1. NCBI lineage: Bacteria > Bacillati > Bacillota > Bacilli > Caryophanales > Paenibacillaceae > Paenibacillus > Paenibacillus sp. W4I10. The sequence goes on along the minus strand of NZ_JAUSXX010000001.1, from coordinate 5,657,051 downwards.
GAGTATGCCACTCCACCGGCATCCGATCTATTATCCGACCTGGGAAGACGAATTATTGGCGCAGAAGACGCCGATACGCTGAGGGAAAATGCGAATCTGAACGGTGACTCCTTCAGCGGTAAGATGAGCAGGCTCGGTTCGGAGACAGCCAAGTGGCATGCTCTGCGTCATGTGTTGCCAGAAGAGCTTGCCCAAGCTGTGGAGAATGGGGATCTGTATGTACACGATCTGGATCAGTATGCACTTGGAACGACCAACTGCATCTTTATTCCGTTTGACCGTCTCCTTGCTGCGGGCTTCAATACAGGCAACGGATCGGTTCGCACACCTCAGACGATCATGTCTGCAATGGCACTGGTTGCGATCATCTTCCAATCCCAGCAGAACAGTCAATATGGCGGTGTATCGGCCAATAAGATTGACTGGGATTTGGCCCCTTACGTACAGCGATCGTTCCGCAAACATTATCGCAAAGGGCAACGCCTTTTTGGTGAGCATACCCTGCTCGAGGATGAACAACTTCATCTGGACAGCATCGAAGCGAAGAATCAGTGCCCGCGCGCATATGCCTTCGCCTATGAAGAGACTGAACTGGAGACAGGACAAGCTGCTGAATCACTGATTCACAACCTGAATACGATGAGCAGCCGGGCAGGTGGTCAGATTCCATTTACTTCACTGAACTATGGATTATGTACATCAGCAGAAGGTCGGTTGGTATCACGCTCATTGTTGGAAGCAACCATTCGTGGCCTGGGCAACGGGGAGACTCCCGTGTTCCCTCAACATATTTTCCAGTGCAAACAAGGGATCAATCAGGCTCAAGGTGAGCCGAACTATGATTTGTTCCGGCTCGCAGTCACCTGTTCATCCCGGCGGATGTATCCTAACTTTGTCAATGTGGATGCCTCTTTTAATCTGCCTTTCTATCATCCGGAAGATCCGGATACGATCATCGCAACTATGGGATGCCGCACACGTACACTGGCTGACCGGTTTGGTCGCAATCGTCAAAGTGGTAAAGGTAATCTGTCCTTCAACACCATTAACCTCGTCAAGCTCGGCATCCGATTTGGCATCTGCCAAGGTGCCAGAGCTGTCGCTGACCGGGCCGGATTCTATACTGCTTTGGAGTCGGTTATGCATAATGCCGCTTCCGGCCTGCTGCACCGCTACCGAATTCAGACAGCACAGCCTGCCAAGGCATCGGACTTCATGATGCGGGAAGGTGTATGGGAAGGTGGAGAACAGCTTGGTCCAAACGAGCCGGTTGCCGATCTATTAAAGCATGGAACGTTATCTCTTGGTTTTATCGGTCTCGCGGAATGTATGACAGCTCTCTATGGGCGCCATCATGGGCAGGACCCTCATGTACACCGCGAAGCGCTCAACATTATTCGGACCATGAGAGAGTTCTGTGACCGGATGAGCGAGCAGCATAACTTGAATATCACACTGTTTGCCACACCTGCTGAAGGGTTGTCCGGCAAATTCACGAAGATCGACAGAGAGCGATACGGCCTCATTGCTGGGGTTAATGATCGTGAGTATTATACGAACTCATTCCATATCCCGGTATATCACACTCTTCCAGCTTATCGGAAGATTGAACTGGAGGCCCCGTTCCATACTTTATGTAACGCGGGTGCAATCTCCTATGTGGAGCTTGATGGAAACGTTCGGGCCAACACCGCAGCTTTCCTGCGAATTGTGCAGTATGCACTGGCGCAGGATATCGGTTATTTCTCCATTAATCATCCGATTGATCGCTGCCCTGCATGTGGTTATGAAGGGGTCATTGGGGATGTGTGCCCAGGCTGTGAAGCCCACGAGAACCATGTACACTTCCAGCGATTACGCCGCGTAACTGGCTATCTGACCGGAGATTACAAAGTACGCTTCAATGCTGCGAAGCAGGCCGAAGTGCGGGATCGGGTGAAGCACCGGTGAATCTATATGGTTACATTCCGGAATCGGTGAATGAAGGGACAGGCCTGCGTGCCGTGTTGTTCATCAGCGGATGTCGTCACGCCTGTCCGGGCTGCTTCAGTCCGGATTCATGGAGCTTTCGAGCGGGTGAGCCCTTTACAGAGGAGCGGCAGCAGCAGATTCTGCATGAAGTGACGACCCATCCATTGCTGGATGGCGTTACGTTGTGTGGTGGTGATCCCTTTTTCTCGGCAGCAGAATGTACGTCCTGGGTCCAGCAGCTCCGCGCTGCACGTCCTGATCTGACGGTATGGGCCTACACGGGATTTGAATATGAAGAACTGATTACCGACCCTGCGAGAGCAGAGCTTGCCCGGTTATGCGATGTGATTATTGACGGTCGATACGTTGAAGCGGAGCGAGATGTCTCCCTGCCCTTCCGCGGCAGTCGAAATCAACGTTTGATTGATGTCAGTGCAACACTAGCCACTCGAACCATCGTTACAATGCAGCTCAGTATGCTGTAAACATTGGTTTTATTCCCCTCACCAACTAACAAGGCACGGGCCCCAGCGGACTCGTGTCTTTTTGGCGTATAGCGGTCTTCTTTAAGAAATAGGTTTTATCCATTCTCTCTATTTTCTTCTCTATTGCATGACGATATATAATATAGGTAGTTATTAATTTAGCATTTAAAATTTAACCGTTTACATAAGGTAACCAGGGAGGAATCATCTTTTATATGGATATTGTTCAAGCATTAATTACATGTATGCCTTTCTTTCGAGATACGATTCGTCAGGATGTAACCCTCTCCGTTATTGATCATGAGAAATTCCTATATTTTTCAGCAGGGGAATCGTTAAAGCAACTGAATTATCAACCCGGCGACCCTCTATTGGATGGAAATCGAAATTTTGCTGATCTCAACGGCGGTACAGTCAAACGATTCGATCACTACCCTAAAGATTTATTCGGCATTCCTTTTGACGTGGCTTTCATTCCTATTAAAAATGAACAAGGTGAAGTCATCGCCCTGTTTAACCTGCTCTACAGTATGGATGATCAGGAGCAACTGCAACAACTTATGGATGCTACCGAAAATCTGACTAACCAGTTAATTGACAGTGTACAGCACGTAGCCGCGCACTCCGAAGAACTAAGTGCCACAACCGAAGAGATCCGGAACAACTCCAAACAAGCCGTACAGAAATCAGGAAATGTAACTCAAGTTGCCAGCTTTATTCGAGAAATCTCCGAACAAACCAATCTGCTCGGCTTGAATGCAGCCATTGAAGCTGCTCGTGTAGGTGAAGCAGGTGCAGGTTTTGGCGTTGTTGCCAAAGAAATTCGCAAACTGTCTGTGGATACCAAAGAAGCAACGGCCCGTATTGAAGATTCTCTTCTCTCGGTTCGGCAATCCATTCAAGGCATGGAAAATGAACTTGGTGAGATCACTGCAAGCTCCCAAGAGCAGGCTGAACTCGTAAACAATTTCATGAGCACAATTGAGCAACTGAATGAAACCAACAAACAATTGAAGCAATTTGTGCAAAAAATGATTACGTTTGACGGAAAATAAAAATACGTTTAATGGACAATACAAGCACGGCTCATAGTAAACAACCAAACAAAAGCCTCCGAATACATTCGGAGGCTTTTTCATGAGTTATTTGACTTAACGAATCTCGAAGTGACTGATGCGCACGCCTGCAGACAACACAATGTATACATCCTGCGCACCTGATGCACCTGTGAGTTCCGCCTTCACGGTAGACCACTGCTGGGCTTCACCTTGCGCCAGTTCCACACGTCCTGCGAGCGTACCGTCTGGTGAACCGAGTCGAACTTCTAACACAGCACCTGCTTGTTCTGCGGAGACACGCGCTTCAATTGCTGCTGCCCCACTACCCAGATCGGCATCCTTGAAAGCAATCCATCCTTGCTCTCCAACTACACGGACAGCACTTCCGCCCTCTTTGCTCTCATCCAGATCAACACCCAGGTAAGCATCATAATTCTCAGCACGAGTAGCCACACCCAGATTACGGGCAGGGATCGTCTCTCCTTCTACCGTCAGGTCTGCAACCAGCTGAACATCAGAGGATGACTTGGCAACCATGATGGAGTAAGTTCCACTTTCCACGACATACCGATCACGAGTTACATCCCAGATTGCCAGTTCCTGAACAGGCAAGGTGAAGCTGACTTTAGCTGTACCTCCCGCTTCGATATGAAGACGACGGAATCCTTTTAACGTTTTGAGTGGACGTTTCACCCGGGATTTGCCTGCACGAACGTACAACTGTACAACCTCGTCACTGGCAATTGAACCGGTATTGGTTACATCTACAGTTACCGTAACGCTGCCCTCTGTACCCACTTGATTTGGGCTAAGTTCCAAATTGCTGTATTTAAACGTTGCATACGTCAGACCATGTCCAAACGGATACAATACATTACCTTCAAAATATTGATATGTCCGACCGGATTGAATGATATCGTAATCCTTGATGTCGGTCAGTTGATCTGCTGATTGTACCCATGTCATGTTCAAACGGCCTGCTGGCGCATAGTCGCCATAGAGTACGTCTGCTACTGCATTACCCAGTTCCTGTCCTGCGTGTGAAGTGTACAATACCGCCGGGATGTTCTCCTGAACCCAATTCGATGTGAATGGATAACTGCCCACGATAACGACTACCGTGTTCGGGTTCGCGGCATAGACCGCCTCAACCAGACGTTGCTGGGATTCGGCGAGATCCAGACTTGGACGGTCAATCTCTTCTTTCCCGTTTACAAGCGGATTATTACCAACAAAGACAATCGCCGTTTCCGCAACCTTGGCAGCTGCTACCGCTTCCTCCAGTCCATTCACAACCACATCCTGTTTGAACGTCTCTGTGGCACCGAAGGTTTTCAGTTCTTCGGACACCGCAAATGCATCGTTTCCACCATTAGGTGCAGTCACCGTTTTGCCATTCCAAGTGGTCAGACCTACACTGCCGTCCTCTTGTGGCAACAGGTGAAATACTTCCTTCACGAACCAGCCGTACACTTCATCAGCGGAAGCCGTTACGGTCTCTTCATCTGTGGTCAGATATTTGCCGTTGCTTTCGGCCTGCAAGGTATAACTTCCGAAGCCCCAGTCGGACACCATAAACGTCTCCGCTTCTCCCGAAGCAACAACAGGTGATTTCTCACCATCTGCCAGTCCAATCTTCTTCCCATTGGCTACGGAAGTTAACGTAATGCGATCATTTCCATCCTTGAACGATACTTTATCGCTGCCTACTTTGCCTCGGATCGCCTCAAGTGGGGATACGTTATACGGCATGGTGCCTGCATACCAGTCACGATAGACCGTTCCGCCCAATTGACCAATCACAGCCACTTTACCAGCTTTTGTTTTGTCCAGCGGGAGCATGCCTTTGTCGTTTTTGAGTAATACCACTTGTTCTCTTGCGGCTCTGAGCGACAGTTCTTTTGCTTTATCTGTCATCATGGACTCTTCACCAATAGCAGCGTACGGGTTGCCTTCTTCCGGATCGAACTCGCCAAGACGGAAACGCACACGGAACGTATTAAACAACGCTTTGTCGATGTCATCCATCGTGAGTGTACCTTGTTCCAATCCTTCACGCAGTGCCTGTTTGGATAGCTCAGCATCATCGGTGATGCTATCAATTCCTGCCTTCACAGACTCTACCGTACCTGGTGTGTGTGAATCATAGTATTTATGATCGTTCTTGATGCCCATTACGTCTCCTGCATCACTGACAATGAAACCATCCATGCCCCATTCGCCTTTGACAACCTCGTTCACAAATGGATGCAACAACGCTGGCGTACCATTAATGGAGTTGTACGCCGTCATCATGGACTGTGCGCCGCCTTCCTTAAATGGCTTCTCGAACGCCTTCAGATAATATTCACGCATGTTACGTGGATCAATGCTGGACGAACCGCTTCCACGATCTACTTCGTTATTATTGGCGAGGAAATGCTTCAAGGTAGCGACCGCTTTGTAATACTTTGGATGGTCGCCCTGAATTCCTTTGACCAATGCTGTTGTCAGCTCGGCTGTCAGTTCCGGATCTTCACCATAAGCCTCTTCATTCCGTCCCCAGCGCGGGTCACGTTCCATATCCACTGTAGGTGCCCATAACGTAAGACCGTTCACTGCCGGATTTCGTTTATAAAATACACGCGCCTCGTCTCCGAGCACGGAGCCAATCTCCTTCATCAGATCCGCATCCCATGTGCATGCTAGCCCCACCGGTTGTGGGAAGGATGTTGCTTCTCCAAGCCAGGCCAGGCCGTGTGCCGCTTCTGTTCCGTGTTTGTATGCAGGTACACCCAAGCGATCTACTGCTGGCTGATATTGCAGCATGGATTCAATTTTTTCATCCTCAGTCAAGCGGGATACAAGATCTTTCACGCGTAAGTCTAACTCTAGTGCTGTATCTTGAAACGGATATTTCGTTTGGTTGGTCGTCATATAGAATCTCCTTTGGTTATCGGTAGTTAGGACGTTTCTCAAAACTCGCTAAATTCAAAATGATAGCGAATACATACCTCAAGAAAAATCGAGGGTTAATTCGGATGGATTTGTTCTTCCAATGGATAGATTAATCCTTTTATAATCAACGTTTACAGGTGTATAACTCTATCATTCTTTTCAAAACCTAAAACGATTTCGGTAATCTAATCATATAGTATGTTTAGCAAAAAAAACAGAGGTGCTCCGCAGGAAATTGCGAACAGCTCTCTGCAAAATCTAAACAGCACCGTTTTTTCCTGGCATAGTCTGGCAATCATGGATAAGAGTACAACGATGTGCACTGAACGATAAGCGAATCAACCGAATGAAGATAAACAAGGAGGAAGAAAAATGAGCGACAATCAGCAGTCCAAGACGGGTCTGCCCCCCGTCCCCGAATCATTTTGGCGTGCTACGCATGAATTCGATGCCTATCCAAAACTGACCGAAGATATCACCGCCGATGTAGCGATTATCGGTGCCGGTATTGCAGGGATTACCACCGCTTATCTGCTGGCGCAGACGGGTATGCGTGTGGTCGTACTAGAGGCTGGAAAAGTGTTGGATGGCACGACCGGTCACACCACGGCCAAGGTATCTGTACAACACGGCGTCATATTTGATGAGATTATGCATCACTTCGGACAAGAACAGGCTCGGATGTACTATGAAGGCAATGCCGATGCCGCGAAGTGGATGCGCAATTTGGTGAAGGAAAAACAGATTGATTGCCAGTGGGTAGAGGAAGATGCCTACGTCTACATTCAATCGGAGGAAAACATCAAAAAACTGGAGATCGAGCTGACCGCCTATGACAAACTCAATATCCCTGGTGAGTGGGTAGACCCACTCCCTATTCCAGTTCCCGCTAGGGCAGGTATTCGCATGCCAGGTCAGGCACGCTTTGATCCGTTGGCCTATCTGCACTACTTGCTCGATTCCGCTGTGAAACAAGGGGTACGTATCTATGAGCACACCACCGTAACCGATGTGGAGGAGGATGCTTCCCTGCATGTACGAACTTATGGCGATGGCCCATCCGTAACAGCGGAACATGTTGTCGTGGCTTCTCATTTCCCTGTCTATGATCCTGGATTCTATTTCACGCGGTTACATGCGGAACGATCCTACGCCGTATTAGTCGAACCGGAGAAACCCTATGCGGGCGGTATGTACATCTCAGACGATAAACCGTCCCGTTCCTTGCGTACTGTCTTACATGACGGAAAAGAACATATCCTCTTTGGCGGTGAAAATCACAAAACCGGACAAGGCATCTGCACCTTCGGTCATTATGAACGCCTGGAGCAGTTCGCAGCGGAGACATTTGGCATTCGCAACATTCCATATCGCTGGTCAGCCCAGGATCTGATCTCCATTGACAAGGTGCCTTACATTGGACCGATTACCGGAAGACATGAACGTGTATATGTGGCGACCGGGTTTGCCAAATGGGGTATGACAACGGGTACCATGGCTGGTCACATCCTCGCAGATCGCATCACCGGACGTGATAATCCGCATGCTGAAGTATTTGATCCAGCAAGATTCAAAGCAGATCCTGGCATGAAGAACTTTATTGTGGAGAACGCCAATGTAGCCAAGGAATTAATCTCTGGTAAAGTAGGCATTGTGCACAAAAATGTTAGCGATATTGGTGAAGACGAAGGAGCTGTCGTTCGACATAACGGCAAACGGGCTGGCGCCTACAAGGACAACAGTGGAAAGCTGTTTCTGGTGGATACCACCTGCACCCATCTGGGGTGCGAAGTCGAATGGAACGAGGGCGAGCGTTCATGGGATTGCCCATGCCATGGTTCCCGCTTCAATTATGCAGGTCATGTCATTGAGGGCCCTGCTGTGGAAGACCTCAAAGTTCTGGATGCACAAGAATAACCGACATTTAGCGATTAACCTGTAAACCAAAGAAACAAAAGTTCATCTCACAGACCGGATCGGAATCCGCCTCCAGACGGAAGTAACCGATCCGGTTTTTGCGTATGCTGAATTATAGCTAAACAGACAGCTTCAGCTAAGCATCAGTATTAAACGAACTCATTATCGATCAATCGTGATACGGAACTATTTTAAAATCACTACCTTGCATTAAACAGTACTGGATGCTATGATGACTTCACCACTACTGAACAATATACACTAGCTATAAATGAAGCTACGAAGGAGGAACCTGTGTGAATGTGAACATCCAGTTCAAAAAAGGAGTATTGGAGCTGTGCGTCCTGGTATTAATTAACCGCCAGGATCGGTATGGCTACGAACTGGCTCAGGCGGTCTCCAAACATATCGAAGTTGCTGAAGGTGCACTGTATCCCTTGCTTCGCCGGCTTGTGAATGACGGTTACTGCACCACCTACCTGCAAGAATCAACTGAAGGCCCGCCGCGCAAGTATTACCGACTGTCCGATACAGGTCGCGACTACATGACGGCACTGACGACAGAATGGAATGAATTTGTGCGCAATGTCGCAAATCTGATTGAGGAAGGAACCCCTAATGAATAGACAACAATTTATGAAAGCCATGGAAATTCATCTACGGCCGATGGACCCATTCGAACGGGCTGAGTTGCTCGCCGACTATGATCAACATTTCGAGCTTGGACTACGAGAAGGCAGGCTGGAAGAAGAGATCGCTCGGGAACTCGGACAGCCGGAAGAAATCGCCAAGGAAGCACTCGGTGATCGTTATGACATTCATACGCCGGGTTCAGATGCGTTCTATGCACCGACGTATCGCGAGATGCGGTCACCCAGAAACAACACCAGAGCCACTCGCAAATTTTTCACTGCCATCGGCCTGTTATTCCTGAATCTGATCCTTGGCATTCCTCTTGGTCTCATGATGTGGTCGGTATGGCTTGTTATTGCCAGCCTTTCCTTGCTGGTAGTGGCTCCTGTAGCAGCAGTTGTGGACTTTGTATTCCTGGGCCAACTCGATAAACCGGAGATTTTCGTTGCGATTGGCGCTTTCGGTGTCGGCATTTTGTTTGCCATCGCATCGAAGTATGTCTTTAGAACCTTCAAAATCGTTACTCTTCAATATATTAGATGGAATAAAAACACGATGAAAGGAGATGTTTCCGCATGAGCACTAAAAAATGGCTTGCGCTCGCCGTGATATGTATCGGAATAGGTTTACTCGGGACATCTATCTATGGCGTTCAGTTCGGGGATGAACGGGAGCATTACTCCAAACGATGGGATTTCAAAGCAGATGAATTGCAGAACATTATCATGAATGCTAATTTCAGTGCAGATATTGAATTTGTTGTAAGCCCGGATTTGAATGGTTATATCGAAGTGGATGGCAAATGGGACCCTGCTGTAGTCAAAAGCTTCGAACAGGCCACCTTATCCAACGGCACATTCCAACTGGCGCAGACAGAACGTGAACGATTGCAATTTTTCACCTTGTACTGGAATGATCAAGACTCCACAATAACCGTTGCCTTGCCTGAAGGACACCAGTTAAATGAGGTTAAGCTGGACTCCTCTTCAAGTGACTGGGATCTGACAGGTCTAAATGCCAATCAGCTTGAGCTGAATAATACCTCAGGTTCCATACGTCTGGAAAACATCAAGGCGCCCAATATTGAATTGTTTCTAACTTCTGGTGACATTAACGCTTCCATGATTGATGGAGACATGACCGTGAAACAGACATCCGGAAGCTTCACGGCAGATCAGATTGCCGGTCATGTAAACAGTAAGATTAAATCAGGAGATATTGAGATCACTGAATTAAACGGCGCAGCTGATGTTCAATTCACTTCGGGTAGCATTCATATTGAACAGTCCCATTCCGCCCCGATTAATGCGTCTGGAACATCAGGAGATATTTTCATTCAAGCTGCACCTGATTTTGACGGAATCTACGACGCTAAGGCTACTTCCGGAAGTGTCGATGTACCTGAATCGCCAATGGTAAGCCGGGAAGTGATCAAGGCCCGTACCTCCTCTGGTAGCATCGAGATTACCAAATAGTGATGAAGCAAATTTCCGAACTGTGGGTAATATAGTATAATCAAATGCCAGTCCAATTCTAAGGAGGAATTATCCACATGGAACTTAAAAATAAAACAGCTATCATTACAGGTGCCGGTAAAGGCATCGGTCGTGCCATCGCTGAAGCACTTGCCAAAGAAGGAGTACACCTCGGCCTTATCGCTCGCACCGCTTCCGATCTTCAGGCTCTGCAGCAGTCTCTTAGTCAAGAATACGGTGTGAAAGTAACCAGTGCTGTGGCAGATATCTCGGATCGCACACAGGCGGAAGCCGCTGTAGCAGCCATTGAGATGGAACTCGGCGCGGTGGATATTCTCATCAATAATGCGGGGATCGGAAAGTTCGGGACGTTCATGGAGATGGAGCCCGAAGAGTGGGAGCGCATCCTGCATGTTAACGTTATGGGTACATATTACGTTACACGCGCTGTCCTTCCAAGCATGATCAAGGAAAGTAGCGGCAGCATTATCAATATTGCTTCCACTGCAGGTGAACGCGGATTCGCTACAGGTTCGGCATACTGTGCATCCAAGTTTGCGCTACTCGGCATGACCGAATCTCTGATGCAGGAAGTGCGCAAGTCCAACATTCGTGTGACAGCACTGACTCCAAGCACCGTTAATACGGAGCTTGCGACCAATGCCGGACTGAAAATTGGCGACGAAGATCGCATGATGCAAGCGGAAGATGTAGCTGAACTTGCACTCGCAACACTCAAGCTGTCCGACCGTGTCTTTGTTAAAGCAGCAGGCATCTGGACGACTAATCCACAATAGACAGTGTGCTTCTGATCTTTTCAGTTCGTTAGAAATATAAAAGGACGTTTCCCATTGTACATGTATGCAGGTTCGCATGTTCATGACTTGGGAGCCGTCCTTTTTATTTTATAAATGATCCAAACCCAATTCTTTGGACACCGCAATGAGCACCACCGCAGGCTCCTCACCGATATTGGTCACTTCATGGGGCACTATTGCATTCCAGGTAAACGAATCACCCACTTCAAGAACTTCCACATCTTCGCATTGCTCCGCACGAATCTTCCCCTGCAACACCAGATGGCTTTCCTCCCCGGCATGTTTGCTAACCCCGGTTGAAGCACCTGGCGGTAACTCCACAATGGACATACGCATCGCACCTTTGGCTGTAAGCTGCTGCACTTTGATCTGTCCGCTTCCCGCCGTTGTTTCCTTGCGCTCGTTCTTACGTACCACATTCATCCGTTGCTCTGGTGTCAGCAGCAAATAAGGAAGTGGCACTTCCAGATAATCCGCAATACTTTCAAGCGTAGCAATGGAAGGTGACGTTTTGTTATTTTCTACGTTGCTGATAAAACCTTTGGACAACCCCGTGCCCTCGCACATCTGCATGATCGTAATCTGTTTCTGTTTGCGGATCGTACGAATAGCCAAGCCAATATCCATATTGCGTCCCTCCCCTTCTATTGATCTATATAAGACACCAGACGTAAGCTTCACTACTTCAGGTTATCTATTCAGCGCTTGCCTCAACAAATATAATCCGATTGCCAAACGGATCCGTCACGGTCATCTCCCTTGAATTCCAAGGGGCCTCCTCGATACCGGGTCTCGCATTTTTGTACTCTTTATGACGAAGTGCATTATGTAATGCCTCCAAGTTATCCGTTTCCACACGTAAGGCAGCTCCAGGTGTACAATCTCCATGATGTTCGGACAGATGAATCAAGATGGAATCGAGTGAGACCTGCATATATAAGGGCATATCCGGTTCAAAGCGATGTTCCCAATCCAATTGAAACCCTAGATATTCAAGGTAGAACTCTCTAGCTTTATTTTCATCAAATATTCTCAAAATAGGCACGATACGCTTTAACATCCTGATCACGTCCTTGGGAATAAAATATGAACCATGCGCAGCGGCTTATCTATTAACTGTTTTTAACTTTTTTTATAAACAACATATATTCATCATACAAAAAAAGTATTGACCCTACAATGAAACCATGATAAATTTTGTTCATAAATAAGAATATTTATTTCATATTAGTGAACTTTATCATCAAAGCGATATATTAACTCATTCCTCATCAGGTGGTGTTTTCAATGAATTCTCCTTATATACATGACGTCCGATTACCGTCTCATTACAATCCAGATCAACGTTATCCTGTGATTTTCGCCTTACATGGCATGGGATCAGATGAGCAAGATATGCTTCGTTTAATGGAGCCTATGCAGTCTGATTTTATTATTGTTGCCATCCGTGGGCCTATCGTTCAGGGTAGTGGTTATGCTTATTTTCAGATCAAAAGCATTGGCAACCCCATCCGTGAATTGTATGATGCCTCCGTGTTGGGACTGCAACAGTTGATTGTTGAGCTGTCCGCCCAATATACTATTGATCCCACGCGGCGTTATATCGCCGGATTCAGCCAGGGCGCCATTATGGCAATGACCCTATCGCTGATCATGGGAGATGCCATTAAAGGCATAGTAGCGATGAGTGGGTACATCCCGCAATTTGTGAAAGACGAGTACAAGCTGCAACCCGATTCGGAGCTGTCTGTGTTCATCTCACATGGGGATCAGGATCATCTATTCCCGCTGCAACTGGGCGAAGATAACGCCAATTTCTTCCGTCAACATACGAATCACGTCACATATGTACCTTACAACGGTGGGCATCAAGTGACCCCCGATCTATATCAACAATTCCAACAATGGCTTCGGACGGATGCAAATCTGACTACCGAAGACCCGAAAGGACTGAATTCAAAATGATGCCATCTCTGTTTATTGCTCACGGTGCCCCGTCACTTGCACTGGAGGAGAATGTGTACACTGAATTTCTGCAAAAACTAGGACAGGAACTGCCAAAACCCAAAGCAATTGTATTGTTCTCTGCTCATTGGGAATCTACCACTCAGCTTGTATCCTCGGTAGCCAATTACGAAACCATCTATGATTTCGGCGGTTTCCAGCCCGAGCTGTACCAGATCAAGTATCCGGCTCAAGGACAGGCAGAGACCACAGCCGAGGTGGAGCGTTTATTTGCAGAAGCCGGGATTCCGGTACAGACAGATGACGTCCGTGGCCTGGATCACGGCGCTTGGGTCGTTCTACGCCTACTCTACCCGGATGCGGATATTCCTGTAATTGCCTTGTCCGTGAATCGCTATCTGACAGGTGAGCAGCAATATCAGGTCGGACAAGCGCTCGCTTCCTTACGTGAGCAAGACATTCTTGTCATCGGCAGCGGAGGAACCGTCCACAATCTACGTCGATTGAACTGGGAAAGTAACGGCATTGACCCGTGGGCATCGGAGTTCGACAACTGGCTGCATGACAAGCTGGTGAGTTGGGATACGGAGTCTCTCTTCTCCTATGATAAACTGGCACCTTCAGCTCAAGCCGCCGTGCCTACGCCGGAGCATTTTGTACCGCTGTTACTCGCCATGGGTGCGGGAGATCAGAACAAGCGTGCATCGCTCCTGTTCAAAGCCTATCAGTATGGTAACCTGAGCTTGTCCTGCTGGAAGTTTGATTAAAGAGGACGATATAAAAGATTATTTTCATTTATATAGTAGATAAATAATAAGCTAGGGATACAGGGATTGCCCCTGTATCCCTAGCTTTATTTGTTGTTAGGAGCGACTTTCATGAAGGTTGTAGATGTTGATTGGGATGGAGCCGGGTGTGCTGATTATGCAACCACCACCTTTAAATAATGAGACCATTGTAGTATGTAAAGCAAGGACTCCGGTTTCTTGTGTGCTTTTTCGGATTATAACTATAATATGAGGTGAAATCAGGCACAGTTTGCTCGCATAACACTCACCATATTATCTGAATAGTTCATAGGGAGGGAATTGGATGCCAGAACAGCGTATATATGAATTGATGGATGAACTGGATATATTGCTGGAGGAGAAGGTACAAGATGAGGAAAACCGGGAGTTGCTCAACGAATACCGCCAGTTTGAAGGGGTGACGGATGAGCAGCTTGACGCATTCGAGCGGGAACATGGCATTCGTTTGCCTGCTGATTTTCGTGCGTTTTATAAACGTAAAGATGGGAGCGGTTATGGCTTTCACGTCTTGTATCCAAGCCTTGAGGACGGACGGGAAACTGAGCCATTTTATCTATTGTCCCTGGAAAGGATTCAAAAGGGGCAATCCACGCTGGTGGAGAACCGCATGGATGATTATTTTACCGAAGAAGAGATCGGAGAACTTGATCCCCGAATCAAACCCTACCTTTTTCAGAAAAAATGGGTTACGTTTGGCATGCTCGGAGGTGGATCACTGTATCTGATGTTCGACTTTGATCCGACAGAAGGAGGTTCGTACGGGCAGATTATTATGTACATACATGATCCGGATTTTGTATATTACGTGGCTGGGACATTTACGGAACTGTTGGAACAGTCCAATCGGAATCTACGTGCCTTGGAGGCCATTGAATACTGAAGGAAGTGTAAATTACTCCAGCTGTAATCTCTTACTTCCTATGGATCACATGAATCCATGATGATATGACCTTTTTTGCATAATGCTGGGATATGTCAAAGCAGTTATAATAACATTTAGTGGAAATGCACATGCTGTATAGATAAACTGGCTTTTCTACACCTAATACATTGATCTGGGAGGAACATACGAAGTGGCTGAACAACCGAAGTCTGAGAGCTTTATGTCTCTCGTCAAAAAAGGAAACACATCCTCCGCCGTAGCGATGGCTGGTAATGCCGTTCTTGCTGTGTGCAAAGGGGGGGCCTTCCTATTCAGTGGCAGTGGTGCCATGTTCGCTTCGGCGATGCACTCATTAGCCGATGCCATTAACCAAGGGTTTGTCTTTGTCGGAAGTGTGTTGTCCGAGAAAAAACCTACACGCCGCTTCCCGACCGGATTCGGACGGGTCATTAACATTTTCTGCATGATCGCCGTGATTGTCGTGACGATTATGGCGTATGAAACGATCCATGAAGGCATCCATCTGTTGCAGCATCCTGTTGGTCATACCGGCGGTCTCTGGATTAATATCGGAGTGCTTGTTCTGAACATTGTCATTGACGGGGCCATTCTGATCAAAGCGATGAAGGAAATTCTCAAAGAAGCACGCGCACCCAAAGCCGCCGGATTTGCCTTGGTCCCTGCTGCCATCAAAAATGTAGGCCGTGCTGCGCCACCAACCCGTCTCGTATTCTACGAAGATGTTGTCGCTGTACTTGGCGCCACGCTCGCATTGATCTCTGTCGTGGTCATTGCCTTGACCAATTTTGCACTGCTTGATGGTATTGTGACGACGATTATTGGATGCTTGATGATCGCTGTAGCCTTCCGTGTCGGTTACGATAATATGATCGGATTGATCGGTGTTGCGGCTCCCCAGGATATTGAGGACAAAGTGTCCCAGACTATTCTCGCAGACACACACGTTGCCGATATTCAGATGATGCGTATCATTCAGGAAGGCCGTTATTATCATGTCGAAGGTCTGATTGAGTTGACCAAAGGACTCAGTCTTGCCGATGCGGATGACATCAAGTTCCGTATTCAGGAGAAACTGATGACAAACCCCGATATCGCGGATGCAGCCATCTCCATCATTGAGGATGACGGTGTGAACAGCTGGGGCAAGAAACATTCGGATGTGGTGAAATAACAAGCTTCGCTTTTGATAAAAAGAATGACAGAACCCACTCTCAACAGAGTGGGTTTTTAGCATGTTCAACTACACCCTCATCTAGGGAGTATAGTTTCTCAAATTTACGTACCTAGACTTTGGTCTAGGTCCACTTTAACTCCAAAGACGGAGGATAGACTTTTCTATTTCATGCTATGCTGTGAATAACGAAAGTAATTGCTCTACATACAACTGTTCGGAAAATTGATTTTGTATTGAGAAGGAGAGATATTATGGCTAAACGTACGATCCTTGCGCCTGTTCTCATTTTGCTGGGCGTGTACCTGATTCTGAACCAGGGAGGTTCACTCGGTCCGGGTACGATCTTTGCGACTTTCTGGCCCACGTTATTCGTGATCCCACTAGGACTGTTCTTCCACTGGCTCTACTTCTCCATGATTGGCAGAGGGGTTGGACTGCTGGTTCCCGGTGGGTTGTTGCTCACGGTTGGTATTGTCTGTCAGATCGCCATGCTGTTTAACAACTGGGGTACGATGTGGCCGGGCTTCATTCTGGCTGTAGCTGTTGGTTTGTTCGAATTGTATTGGTTCGGTGGTCGGAACAAATGGTTGCTGATCCCCATCAACATTCTAACGGTGATATCGTTGCTGTTCTTCGCTGTGATGTCGATTGGCACGATGCTGAGCAGCTTGAGCTTTATTCAGCCTTTTGTAGCGATTGTGCTGATTATGGGTGGAGCGTGGATCATGGTGGGTCGCAAAAAGCGCATGTAGTGCCATTCATATAAGATGAATAGGGTGCGGGGTCACACTGAGCCACTCCGCGTGCAGAATAATCTTTCGATCGCTGTTATCCCCGGATTTTTTTGATTCCCCCTTTACAATGGGAAAATCCGGTGATAAAGGCGAACGCTCCGCTTCTATAGCTTATTTCTGCCCGCTCCGTTAACGTGTGACCTTTAATGTTCATCTTTTATGGCACTTCAAGCGCTATTGCTCTGAAGCAGGTAATAAAAAAGGGTTGCTGCTCGTCATTCAATTGAAATGACGAGCAGCAACCCTTTTTGTCTTTTTTGCAAATCTAACAAACTGTGCACACGTTATTGACGGTTATTTGCTATGCATTTTAAACTCCAGGAACAGGTCGTTATAATGCGAGAGCATTTTTTTGCCCAGATTATCGTAGACCTCCAGCTTGCCTGTCAGTGCCTCGTCTGGATAGAAACGCTCATCCTCCGAGATGTCCTCTGGCAGCAGCTTAAGGGCCTCAGCGTTCGGAGTGGAATACCCGACATACTCCGCATTACGAGCGGCATGATCCGGGTCCAGCATGAAGTTGATAAACTGGTGTGCCCCTTCAATATTACTCGCTGTTTTGGGAATAACCATGTTATCGAACCAGAGGTTTGAGCCTTCTTCCGGCACCATATAATCCAGCTTGTCGTTCTCATCCATAATCTCGGATGCATCCCCGGACCATACCAGTCCAACCGCCGCTTCCTCGTTCGCAAGTAACATCTTGATCTCGTCTCCGACAATTGCTCTGACGTTTGGTGTCAATGTAGACAGCTTCTTCAGCGCTTCTTGCAGATGATCTTCGTTGGTATCGTTCAGGGAATACCCGAGACTGTTTAAACCCATCCCAATGACTTCGCGTGCGCCATCAAGGAGTAGGATTTGATTTTTCAGACGCGGGTCCCACAGGTCATTCCAGCTATCAAATGTCAATCCATCCACCAGCTCAGGATTGTACACAACCCCCACCGTGCCCCAGAAATACGGGATGGAATACTTGTTGCCTTCGTCAAAGGACAAGTCCAAGAACCGCGGATCGATGTTGCTCAGGTTAGTCAATTTGCTGTGATCAATTGGAACGAGCAGGTCTTCCTCTTTCATTTTGCTAATCGCATATTCGGAAGGAATCGCCACATCGAACGTAGTACCGCCCTGCTCAATCTTGGTCAGCATCGCTTCATTGGAATCAAACGTCTGATAGATAACCTTAATGCCAGTCTCGTCCTCAAACTCCTTAAGCAGATCCGGGTCGATATAATCGCCCCAGTTATAGATGGTCAGTGTGTTGCCGCCAGAATACCCCTGACTCTTGTTCAGATACGAAGCCAGGATCATCAGGGCAAACGCGGCCACAAAAACAAGCGCAAATGTCCGTACCAGTTGCTTCATGGACGCAGCCCCTTTCCTCCGGGTGGTATCCGTGTTGCACGGCGATTAATGAAGTAATATCCAACTACCAGCAGCACCGTGAGCAGGAATAACAGGGTAGACAAAGCGTTGATGGACAACGAAACGCCCTGCCTTGCTCTGGAGTATATCTCTACCGAGAGTGTCGAGTATCCATTACCCGTGACAAAGAATGTTACTGCAAAATCATCGAGCGAGTACGTCAACGCCATGAAGAATCCGGCAAAAATACCCGGTTTCACGTATGGCAGCACCACACGCGTCAGAATCTGCCATGAACCAGCGCCCAGATCGCGCGCCGCATCCATCAGTGTTGGACTCATCTCCTGCAGCTTCGGCAGTACCATGATCACAACGATCGGTACACTGAATGCGATATGAGACAGCAGGACCGAAGTGAAGCCCAATTTGATGCCAATCATGGTAAACAGGATCAGGAACGATGCACCAATGATGACATCGGGACTCACGATGAGCACGTTATTGAGTGACAGCAGCGTGTTCTTGGTCCTTTTGCGACGCACATGGTAGATCGCCAGTGCTCCTGCTACACCGAGGATCGTTGAGATCGCTGATGACAGGAGCGCAATGATAAATGTATTCAGCACAATGATGAGCAGCCGAGTATCAGCGAACACCTCTCTGTACCATTCAAGCGTGAATCCTTCGAAGCTGCGCATATGGCCGCCGCTGTTGAAGGAATAGAAGATCAGATACGCAATCGGTGCGTACAGAATGGCGAATACAACGGCCAGATAGACGTTAGACAGCTTTCCGTTTCTTCCCATTACGCACCTCCTTCTTGCCTGATCCAGTCAGGAACATAATAATCGCCATCGCAATAATCAAAAAGACGGCAATCGTTGAACCCATCCCCCAGTCCTGGGTGACGAGAAAATGCTGTTCAATCGCTGTTCCCAGCGTAATTACACGGTTCCCCGCAATAAGGCGGGTAATCATGAACAGAGACAGCGCAGGAATAAATACAGCCTGACAGCCTGATTTCACACCGCTAATCGTCAGCGGAAAGATAACCCGGCGGAATGTCAGCCAAGATGAGGCTCCCAGATCCCGCGCCGCGTAGATCAACGACGGATTCATCTCTTCCAGCGCATTGAAGATCGGCAGAATCATGAATGGAATGAAGATGTACACAGAGACAAAGATAAAACTAAAGTCGGTGAACAAGATCTGCTGTGTACCAATACCCACCACTTCAAGCAGGGAGTTGGTCAGACCGTACGTTCCAAACAGACCGATGAAGGCGTACGCTTTTAACAAAAGATTGATCCAGCTTGGCAGAATGATCAGCAGCAACCACAGCTGCTTGTGCTTCGTACGGGTCAGCATATATGCCGTTGGATACGAGATCAGCAGTGAGAACGCCGTAATCAGAAATGCATACCAGAACGAACTGAGCGTCATCTGCAAGTACACCGGCGTGAAGAACCGGGCGTAGTTGCCAAACGTGAAGTTACCCTCCACATCGAAGAATGAATAATAGATAACCAGCAGAACCGGCGCCACAACAAACAACACCATCCATAATACATATGGAATCAGATACGCATTGCGTGTGCTGGCCTTAGTCTGCATGAGCGGCCTCTTGGTAGGCTTCGAGTCGTTTGTCGAACTCTTCTTCGGTCTCGTTAAAGCGCATGACGTGTACAGCTTCCGGGTCAAAATACAGTCCAATCCGTGCGCCTACAACGGCTTTCTTCGTGGAATGAACAAGCCACTCATTGCCCGCATCGTCGTACGTGGATATCTCGTAATGCACCCCGCGGAATAACTGGGAGTCCACATTAACTTTGAGCTTGCCTTGTTCTTCGGTTGTAATCTCCAGATCCTCTGGGCGGATAACAATCTCTACCGGCTCGTCCGGCTGGAGACCCTGATCGACACACTCGTGCTGTGCGCCAGCGAATTCCACCACAAAGTCCTGCTTCATTCTGCCCGATACAATATTTGATTCCCCTATAAAGTCCGCCACAAAGCGGTTAATCGGCTCATCATAGATATCATTCGGTGTACCGCTCTGTTGAATCACGCCGCCATTCAGGACAAAGATCTCATCCGACATTGCCAAGGCCTCTTCCTGATCATGTGTAACAAAAATAAACGTAATGCCCAGTCGCTGTTGCAGCTCCCGCAGCTCGTACTGCATCTCAGTCCGTAGCTTCAAATCGAGTGCGGATAAAGGCTCGTCCAGCAGCAGAATTTCAGGTTCGTTCACAATTGCGCGTGCAATCGCAACACGCTGCCGCTGTCCGCCGGACATTTCGCCAATCTCGCGGTTCTCATAACCGGACAGATTGACGAACTTGAGGGCTTCCAACACTTTGCTGCGAATTTCAGCCGTTTTCATCTTTTTGATCCGCAAACCAAAGGCTACGTTCTCAAATACATTCAAATGTGGAAATAACGCATAATCCTGAAATACGGTATTCACCTGCCGCTGATGGGCAGGCACTCGGTTGATGAGCGCACCGTTAAAATAGATACTGCCCTGTGTCGGCTCCGCAAAACCGGCAATCAGCCGCAATATCGTTGTTTTCCCGCACCCTGATGGGCCAAGAAGCGTATAAAATTTACCCCGCTCAATCTCAAAGCTGACTGCCTTCAATACGGCTTCATCCTGATCGTATTGCTGAGTCACCGCTTCGAAGCGGATAATCGGTTGTTGTTCTGACATGCTTCACATCGCCCCCTTATACTTGAGGTAACTCTTAAATCTGTACACTTTCGTTCATGCATCCTTATAGATAACCCATCTATTATATATGATTCAGGTATATCCGCAATGGTTTTGATGTAAACGCCACGTGTCATTTCTTCTTATTTTCAAAAATCCTGCATACATTACGGGTATATGTCGATATCTATGCATTCCTTTGGGAAGTGAAGCACGTTTGGGATTCCATTTTATGTGTGAAAGGAGTCTTGGCTCTTGGATATTCGTCGTAACCTGCCTTTGCTGATGACCATTTGTTTCCTAAGTCAGATGGGCGGATTCATGATCCTGCCCCTATTTCCTTTGTTTATTGAGGAATTCGGCCTGTCCGGCTGGATGATGGGGGTTATTTTTGCGCTTTTTTATGTCGGGAAAGTGATTGGTGGCGTTCCTGCAGCGGTAATTTATAAGAAACTCGGGGGTAAACGTGCTCTCATCTTCATGCTGGTACTGCTCGCTGTCTGCATGGGTGGCTTCGCGGCGTCTTCTGCTGCGGTGTTATTCGGCCTGCTTCGACTGCTGCAAGGGCTGGCTTCCACCGGGCTTACCGTGGTCGTGCGTTCCATCATCGGAGATGGGGGCAATGTAGACAACCGCGGCCTGTATAATGGATATATCAGCAGCAGTGAGGGTGGCGGAATGGTGCTCGGTCCGGTTATAAGTGGCTGGCTCGCGCTGCACTGGCCTCTGTCGGTTCCTTTTCTACTTGTTACGTTATGTTGTCTGATGGCTGTGGTCACTGCGATGGGGATGAAGACGACGGCACCAGCTAGAGCTAGTCATGAATCTGAGGATACGTTGAACGATCCTCCATTAGAAGAGCCTTACGCTGTCGTCAAGCAAGAACCTCTGGACAACTCAACACACTCGGTGCTGCACACGGATGAAGTTGAAGAATTCACTACAAGTGACTCCCATCCGCATACTACTATGACTGCTACCCCTTTACCTTCAACAACATCTGATGCACTGCATACGCAAGGTACGGATATCTCCCAATCCGATCAAGCTCCCGACTCAACAACGATTGGTCCAACTACAGGGATTACCCAGCGTCAACAGCTTCTCGGCTACAGTACAGTACATTTTCTGGAGATGAGCGCCTATGCGGTATTCCTCACCTATTTTGCACTGTATGCAGCTCACATCATGCATTGGGACCCCTTTGCAACCAGTCTCGCCTTCACCGTATCCGGGATTTCTACACTTGCCGCTGCTCCCTTTGTCGGTTATCTCTCTGACCGGTTAGGCGATCGTCTGTTGCTTTGCATGCTCGGCATGTTCCTGATTGGAATCGAAGTTGTTGTATTTCTAAGCACGTCCTCCCATCTATGGGTCTACGTTGGCATGTTGATTGGCGGGGTTGGCGGTGCATGTTACATGGATTCGTTCTTTGCCCATATTGGTGATCATATCCCGGACGAGAGTCGAAGTTCTGTCATAGGCAAAATTGTCTCTGCGGCCGAGATCGGCTCCATCGTATCTCCACTGGTTGCTGCGTTGCTTATGGAAGTTGGATCGCTTTACTCCGTGTTTGTGTTCAATCTGGTGCTGATTGCTGCTGCCATTGTAGTTCAGGCCGCGATGCGGAGTCGGTATCGTTTGAAGCAGGGGTGATTTTTCTTTTGCTAAAATAAAATAACAAAAAATAACCCGTCTGCACAATTCAATGTGCAAACGGGCATTTCATCGATGCATCCCCGGCCTGTGGCTGGGGACGCTCTACCTGTGCATTCTGCTGCTCGCTGCTTCGCGGCTCTGCAGCAGATGCCACGCCATCTTTCAGGGTATACGCCTGATCCTGATGGAAAAAGTTCGGCTTCACGATCTCATTACGATAAGAGCTGTGGAAAATATGCGTTGTCGCCGGAGATACCGGCGGAATCAGCCACACCCAATCTCCGGTCAGCTCACGTCCAGCCTTCTCTTCCCGCTGTTCAAACATAGCAAATTGCGCTGCCGCCGTGTGGTGATCCACAATGCTCACGCCTGATTTTTTGAACGAATGCAGCACAGCCACGTTCAGCTCCACTAACGCACGGTCCTTCCACAATGTCGTTTCACTCGACGTATTCAACCCAAATGCTGCCGCCACCACAGGCAACTTGTTATACCGGAACGTGTCCGCCAGATTACGGGCGCCAATCTCAGTACCCATATACCAACCATTAAACGGCGCTGCCGGGTAGGATATACCACCAATCTCCAGTCGCATATCGGCGATCATCGGCACACCATACCAACGCATACCCAGCTCACCAATCTCCTTCTGCTCCGGGTGTTCAATCATCACTTCCACAATCTCTTCTGCGGGTACAACATACCATTCCGGAGCTTGTCCTTGCGCCTGAATAATGAGCGGTAACACATCATAAGGGCTACCTGCCCCTTGCCAGCCAAGTGACATCGCCGCCTTGGTCAGTTCCACCGAAGCAGGGTCTCCAATAATGCCTTGCTCTGTCTCATATCCCGCATAACGAATGAGCTGATGATTCCAGAGCCGTATCGGAGTTCCTTCCGGTCCATCCGGTGGAAGGATCGTAATCATCGGAATGACCTTGCCTCCGTTGGATGCCAAATGAATATGATTCAGCACAGCATCCGCTGCCGTTCCTGCCGTATCGGCATGACGGGCATCCACGATCCGCAATTTATCCCAGAACAGCCGCCCGATGCAGCGGTTGCTGTTCCGCCATGCCATTTTGCAACCTTGCTCCAATTCTTCTGTGGTATGCACATAGGTACCCGTTACTTCGATCTCGCCCATAACGGCAACAAGCCGGGCCTGCGCGTCTTCACGCGAATGGCCCAGCTCTTCATAACATGTATATATAAACCGTTCAGCTTCTTCCTGCATTTGTTCCAGGTCTGACCGCATCATTCATTCCACCATTCTGTACATCATGAATGCCATCATTATACGGCAAGCGCACCGGTTTTGTAAGCGAACGGACACTTTGTTCACGGACTCTACATATCGTTGTCAGGATGTAGAGTGACTTTGCTTATTTGCCCAGAAATGCGTTTAACATCCAGACCTCTTTATCCAGGGCAGCGGTGAATCCAATCAGCATATCTTCCGTTGCGTTATCCTCTGCTTCTCCCGCTTCGTGAATGCCTTGATGAATCACTTCCACCATCGTACGCAGATCAGCAACCACCGACTCTACCATACGCTCAGCAGACAACTGTCCTTGTGCCTCTTCAATCGGAGACAGACGCAGCTGTTCACCCATCGTAGCCACTGGACGTCCACCAATAGCAAGCAAACGTTCTGCAACTTCATCCATATTTGCCGTAGTCAAGTTGTACAGCTCTTCGAATTTGGCATGTAGTGTGAAGAAATGAGGCCCTTGGACATACCAGTGGAAGTTATGCAGTTTCGTGTACAGTACGGACCAACCTGCGATCTGACGGTTCAGGACCTCTTGAAGTGCTGTGGCGTTGTTAGCAAAAGTGTTGTTTCTAGTTTGGATTGTGCTCATGGAATTTATCCCCTCTCGAATATAAAAATAGAATTTGAATGATTGTAATGGACTACTTTGATTCGTTTATTTTAATTTAGACTTAATCTAAATCTTGTTTTAATTATAACACCGCATATACGGTTTGGGAAGGGTTTTGCCCTGTCTTGTACATGAAGATTCCATGAAGCTGAGCTTCATCCTATATCATTATAAAAAGGGGAGTTACACTGGCCACATGGCTGATTAATGAGGGTGTGTAGTACTGCCTGCACCAGGCTTTTTATTTATACCTTTAATTACGCTCACATACTGCGAATATTCTCACAGTGCAAATAACGCAAAAACAGCCCCTCATCTCCGCGGATGATAGGACTGCATGAACCCACCTGTACAATTTTATTGCTTAACAAACTCAAAAGTCAGAATACGACTGATCTCCTCATAGCTCGATGCTACAAAATGAGGTTGATGATCGGACTCCGGCAGCGCCTCCCGATGGTTAAACCAGATGACTGTCCAGCCTGCATCCACTGCACCTACCACATCATTACGCCACGAGTCTCCGATGTAATAGCTGGAACGGGCATCTGTCCCGGACTGCTGACTCACATATTCAAACAACCTGCGATCCGGTTTCGCATAACCTGTCGTACCGGAGATGAAGATCAGATGCTCATCCACGAAACTGAGCACATCCAGTGCTTCAAGCTTGCGTCGCTGATGCTCTCCTTCTCCGTTGGTGATTAAACCGACGGTATGACCTTCTTCCTGAAGCCTTCTGATTAACTCATACGCTCCTTCAAAAGGCACAATCTCGAACTGTCTGCTCAAATACTGTGCTTGCAGTTCTTCAGCCTGTCCCGAGTGTAGGGGGAGTCCGAACTCTTCCATTGTCAACTCAAACCTCCGACGGCGCATTCGCTCTACTGCATCCGGTTCTGGTACAGCGGACAAATCTTCTTGTGCAGACAGCCAGTCACTATA
Source organism: Paenibacillus sp. W4I10 (assembly GCF_030816325.1). NCBI lineage: Bacteria > Bacillati > Bacillota > Bacilli > Caryophanales > Paenibacillaceae > Paenibacillus > Paenibacillus sp. W4I10. The sequence continues at coordinate 5,631,540 of NZ_JAUSXX010000001.1, read as the reverse complement.
ATAGCGAAAACGGTGATATGCCTCAGCATAAGGAAAATCATCCGGCAGGCCGAGAACGTCCTGCAAAGCGCCACGAAGCGGCTGCAAGTGATCATATAAAGTATCATCCACGTCGAAAAATATGGTTTTAGCATCATTTATTTTATCCATAATGGTTGTCTATCCTCCTGCTTTTGAGTCCAAACATTCTCTTCTTACTATATATGTATTCATTTGTCCCGTCCAAAGGAGGATTTCTGGCTGTGTATTTTCAAAGGGACGATTAAGACTCAAATCAGAATAAGACATTGGGAAGGCAAGTTGTAATTATGTTAAAATTAGGATTAATAACGTCAGAGGTGATGCTTATGTTCAATCCAAAAGTCTTCTTCTATTAGTTGTGTCTAAGGCCATGGCTCTCGAAGCCAAAATCTAACCCGGCACAACGGGGATGAAGATGTTTCCACACAAAGAGATTCCAATCTGGGAAAATGAACAATGGCTTGAACTGAAAAACAGTAAAAAGTTCATTGATCCAAGAAAAGAGAAACTCAAGGAGATTCGTAAAGGAATCAAGAGTGTCCATTATAACAAAGAAATTAAAACAGCTCGAAAACACGATTATCGTCAGTATAGAACCAAAATGAAACGACTTATATACCATGAGAGGTATGATCTCCTGCACAATTATAAACGTACGGGTGGTTGGCTTACTTGGTAAGCTAGATTTAGAAATGGTAGTCTGCATAACTCTCCCTATTGTTATTTGGTAGCCAGTTATAGGGCAAGCTATGGGGGGCTACCTTCTTTTCATTGAACCATAAGAAGAGATATTTCATACGAAGTATATGATTACATTGTATAATGCCGGGAGGACGCCTTCATGTGGAAAGAATATTTCAGGGGAATTTCAGAAGAGTATGCATTCAGTTCTCCTGCATCTGGAGATGAAATTGCAAAGGTTGAGAGCTTGTTCCATGTCACTCTGCCTCAAGAACTAAAGGAAATACTGCTGGAAACCAATGGGGTAAGAGCCATTTATGATTTAGGATTAATCTGGTCAGTAGATCGAATCAAGAATGAAAACAAACACTATCGTGATGACCACTTTCAAGAGTATTATATGCCATTTGATAACCTGATTTTCTTCGGGGAAAGTGGCATTGGTGATTTATTCGCGTTTCCAGTGACGGGAGAAGGAATCTGCAGAGTTGACGTATTTGTGTGGAATCATGAGAATGATAGCCGAAAGTGGGTTGCACCGTCGGTGTCCAAATATGTGGAGTGGTCATTACAAGGGAAGATTAAAATCTAGTTTAAGTTTCTCTTGTAAGATTCAGTGTATAGAAAGATTATTCGAATCCTTTTTTTGAACAATAAGACCCCGTCACACCACTTTCCATGGCGAAACGGGGTATAGGTCTTCTTATACTACATTTTAATCCACTATCAAACATTTAATTCAAGGCACATCACAGAATGTGTGTATTCTAATTAGATTACTAACGATACAACCTTACCTGCATTCACATCAATCAGACCGTGATCCGTAATCTTCAGCGCGGGACTTACTGCAAGGGAATGAGTACTGATCGACATGATCGGGTTGTAATGTACATATCCAAGAGACAACATGGCTGCCCTCAGCTCCTTCACTTGATGGGACACCACTGCCAGTGGTTCTTCCGTCAAAATGCCACCTACGGGAAGTTCCAGATGGGACAGCACCTTGCCGTCTTCCACCACACAGAAGCCGCCTTGGCTCGAAATTACCGTGTTAGCTGCCAATATCATATCTTCACGATTACGTCCCACAACCAACAGGTTGTGATTGTCGTGTGAGTATGTCGTTGCAATGGCCCCGCGTTTGATGGTGTCTCCACCGATCAGACCATGTGCACGATTGCCGTTCACGCCATAACGTTCAAAGGTCGCGATCTGTGCATATCCGCTGTCTTCCCACTGCAATTCGCCATCCGAAGACTGAACCGGTGCAATATGCTCTTCCACAAAAGTAGAACCATCCTTGACCATCATGACACGGCATTGGTGCTCACCTTCACTAGCGAGATCAACCCCTGATCCACTGACTTTTGGGTCTGACAACTGAATTGCAAAATCAGCTATGCCCAGCTTCTCCAACTGTACACTCTTATAGAAGTGAGGTGGGAACTGTCCTGTGCTCCGTTCCTGCTTATACGGTTCGTAATCGTCATAAGCTTTGCGGCCTTTTTTATACACCTGATCAATCGACAGTTTCCCCAGGTTGGACAGTAACACGTAATCCGCCACTTTGCCTGGTGCGATGCTGCCACGGTCAGTCATTTTCATACGGAGTGCAGGGGTAGATGTTGCTGCGTAGATCGCATCTTCCGGACGCATGCCCATCTGAATTGCCTTACGTACGATATGATCCAGATGACCACGCTCCACCAGTGAATCCGGCATCACATCATCCGTAACAAAGCAGAAATGCTGCGCCACATCATGTTGAATCAGGTACTCCATGACTTCCGGTGTCATCGATTTCTCCTGAATTTCAATAAACATACCTGCCGCAATCCGCGCCTGTAATCCCTCAATGCTCTGATGGGTATGATCGGAATCAATACCTGCATAGATCAGTCGGTGCAGATCGAGTCCAAGCAGTTTCGGTGTGTGACCTTCGATCACAAGATCCGGATAGTTTTTGCGGATATGCTGTAAAATCTGGTTTGTCTTACACTCCGGATCACGGATGACATCGACATAGTTCATGATCTCGCCCAGACAGATCATCTCGCCAGTGGCGAGCAACACGTCCATATCTTCGATTTCAATCGAACCGCCTGTTGTCTCCATCGGGGTTGCCGGAACGGAGCTTGGGATCGCATAGAACATGTCGACCGTCGTCTCCCGACTCGCAGCCATCATCTCCTGCACACCCTCCAGCCCAAATACATTCGCCATCTCATGCGGTTCCGCTACAATGGATGTTACCCCGCAGCCAATCAGACCATGAGAAAAGGTTTCCGGTGTCACCATCGTACTTTCGATATGCAGATGGATATCAATCAAGCCAGGAATCATGTATCTTCCCCGCGCATCAATGACTTCGTCTGCCTGAATCATCCCAGGTCCACCGGGTCCAACATACAGGAATCTGCCGTCGAGTACAGCAACGTTGTTCATTTCAAACCGTTTATAATAACTGTTATACACATGTACATTCACAATTAGTTGATCTGCACGCATGGGGCATAATCTCCTTCTTCACAAACATTTCACCACGATCCGGACTGGGCAATGAACCTGTACTTTAATCAGATATTCTGTACTTGATTGCGTACCACTGCCTCGTCCGGAATCATCGCATGAAATGCTTTCTTTACTGCTCTTATTTCTTAATACTGTTCCTTACATTCATGACTACTCCACCAGTACAAGCTTGTCCTGTGGGAAGATCAGGCTAACACGCTGACCACTAAGGTATGGTGTTTCCATCTCCTGATTTGCTGTAAAGTCACCCAGCTCCGTCTCAATTACATACTGATAACTGCGTCCCAGATACGTGCTGACCTTGATAATGCCCGGCAAAGCATTCACCACATCCGCAGAGGTATCTCCACTAACGATCAGATCATCCGGGCGAATTGCACCTTTACGTGCACCGGATCGTGCTGTTCCGGGATGCGCGGTTGCTGTAAACGTGCGTCCACCTGCGGTCAGTGTGATCACTTCACCTGCATCCGTACGCTCAGCGAATTCAATGAAATTATGGAAACCGATGAATCGTGCTACAAACTCCGTGGCCGGATATTTGAAAATCGTTTCCGGGCGGTCGAGCTGCTCGACCACACCTTTGTTCATAATCGCTACCTGATCCGAGATCGAGAAACATTCTTCCTGGTCATGAGAGACATACAACGTTGTAATGCCCAGCTCTTGCTGAATCCGGCGAATCTCCACCCGCATGTTGAGGCGCAAGTTGGCATCCAGGTTACTGAGTGGTTCGTCGAACAAGAGCAGGTCAGGTTCAATGACCAATGCACGAGCAATTGCTACACGCTGACGCTGTCCACCGGACAGTTCTTGTGGAAAACGTTTCTCAAATCCATTCAGGTTAACGACTTCCAGAATTCGCATCACACGGGAAGAGATATCCTTGTCTTTCACCTTGCGCATCCGTAGGCCAAAGGCCACGTTGTCATAGACAGACAGATGCGGGAATAACGCATAACTCTGAAATACAAATCCGAAGTTCCGCTTGTTCGCCGGAACCTTCGTATAATCCTTGCCGCCGAACATAAACTTGCCCTGTGATGCTTCCAGAAATCCGGCGATGAGGCGCAGCGTAGTTGTTTTGCCGCAACCGCTCGGTCCGAGCAGGGAGAGCAGTTTACCTTTTTCCAGCTCCAACTGAAAATCCTTCAGGATTGTCTGCTTATCGTATGCCACGGATACGTGGTCTAATGTCAGCAATGCCATAGCGTTCTGCGCCTCCAATTAACGTTTAGTAAAGTATGAAAATCCGCCCATGATCCGTTCGATCACGAACATTAAGAGTCCGGTCAGTACCATCAATAGCATGGAAATCGCTGCAATCGTTGGGTCAAAGTAGTTCTCCACATACGTCAGCATCTGAATTGGCAATGTACTTACCCCTGGTCCGGTCATGAACACCGAGATGTCCACGTTGTTGAACGACTCCAGGAAGGCAATCAGCACTGCCGCGATAATTCCTGATCGGATGTTGGGAAGCACGATCGTGAAGAACGTTCTTACCCGTCCCGCACCAAGACTCAGCGCTGCTTCTTCCACGGCGAAGTCAAAGCTCGACAGACTCGACGCGATAACCCGAATGATGAATGGAAGCATGATAATCGTATGACCAATCAACAATCCGAGATACATCGGCAGATGGTAGATTACGATCAGGTATTTCATCAATGTAAAACCAAGCACGATTCCCGGGATCAGTACCGGGGAAAGGAACAGTGCGTTCAGCACGGACTTGCCTTTGAAATCGTAACGACTAAGCGCATAAGCAGCCGGAACTCCGAGTACCAGTGCCAACAGGTTCCCCAGCAGGGAAATGATGATGGACGTCTGGAATGTGCGGAGGAAACCGCCTGTGTTGAAAATATTCTCATACCAGCGGAAGGAGAACCCTTCCGGTGGAAATTTGAGTACCGTTCCCGGTTCAAACGAAGTGACCGATATGATCAGAAGCGGGCCCAGCAGAAAGATAAAGACCAGCAGACTGAACAGGCCCAGCCCGATATGTTTCTCCCGCATATGTCTACCCCTTCGGATTTAAAGTTTTGGCCATTTTGTTCATGACACCGACCACGACAAATGTAATTACAATCATAATCGCGGCAACAACCGAGGCCAGATACCAGTCGTTGAGGGTCATGGCGTTCTGATACAGGAACGTAGCAATCACGCGCTGCTTGCCTCCAAGGAGGGCAGGTGTGGTATACGCCGTCAGGCTTCCGACAAAGACAAGCACGGCTCCGATCACAAGTCCTGGCACAGCCAGCGGGAACACAACCCGGCGGAATGCCGTAATGCGCGATGCGCCCAGACTTTGTGCCGCTTTGAGCAGATCACCGTCAATATTCTCGAGCACACCCACCAGAGAGATAATCATCAGTGGCAGGAACAAATGCGTCAGACCGATCATCATCGCTGCCGGCGTGTACAAAATGTCCAGCGGCTTGTCCACGATACCCAGACCAACAAGGGTGTTATTAATCAGCCCTTTTCGTCCAAGAATGATCATCCAGCTAAACGAGCGCACCACCGGACTCGTCAGCAGCGGGAAGATCGCCAGTGCCAGCAAAATGCCTTTGCGGCGTGGCGCTTTCTGCGAAATATAATAAGCTGTCGGGAATCCGAGCACCACACAGACGATAGTGGTGACCACGCTGACTTGCAGCGTCGTAAGCAATATTTTCAAAAAGTATGGGTCTCTGAAAAAATGCATGTATCCTTCAAACGTGAAGGAGTTTTCTTGGAAAAACGTCGACCCGATCGTCAGGACAATCGGAATGATCATAAATGCCGCCAAAAACACGAATCCCGGCAGCAATAGCCAGTAGATTACTGATTTTTTCATCGCGATACTCCTGACTTGTAAAATGGTTTTATTCACACGTTAAAAGCACAACTTTACACTAGCTCACTCCGTGCCAGAAGAATCTTTCGATCGCTGTTATCCCCAGATTTTTTGATCCTTATTGAAAAGGTTAAATCCGGAGATAAAGGCGAACGCTTCGCTTCTCCAGCTTTCTTCTGTCACTACGTTATTGTGTAAAACATGAATTTAACTATCATAGCTACGCGTTTAACGCGTTGATAAACAGTTCAAGGAAGCTTTCCGCGTCTACGGTTTCGCAGACGAGGGTGTTGGGCTGCTCGCCCAAACGGTTTTGGAAGTCACATACCATCTGGCCATCGCACAGGCGGCTGGCGGTTTCGACATCCACGTAATACGATTTGCGTCCTACCAGTTCAGGGGCAAGGGCTACGCCCACGGCTAGTGGATCATGTAAAGCGCAAGCGCGGACGCCGTTCATTTGTTCGTAACGGTTGATATAAATCTCTGTGCTTTGAGCAACGTACGCGCGCAGTGCAGGATCAGTGAGACGCTCAATCGTTGCTTCATTCAGCAATGTTTGACGCGTTACATCCAATCCGACTTGGGTAAGCTTCTCGATGCCTGCATGCAGTACAATGCGTGCGGCCTCTGGATCAGCGTATGTGTTGTACTCGGCGGTCGGTGTAATATTGCCATGTCCGCGAACAACACCACCCATGAAGATGACTTCCTTCAATAAAGAAGGCAATTCAGGACATTTCATCAGCGCGAGGGCCAAGTTCGTTAATGGTGCGGTCATGATTAATGTCAGTTCGCCCGGATACTGCTTGGCTTGTTCCACGATAAAGTCTGGCGCAAAACCTTCCTCGGCTTTCTTGGACACGGCCGGATCAGGCAGCGCACCGCCCAATCCATCCTGTCCATGTACCCGGTGTTCATAATGAGACTTGCGAGTGAGCGGTCCAGCTGCTCCGGCAATGACCGGAATTTCAGGTGCACCCGCGAGTTCAAGAATTTTGCACGTATTCTCTGTTGCCTGCTGGAGTGATACGTTCCCACAGACTGTGGTGATGCCGAGGATGTTCAGCTTCCGGCTTTTGACGGCCAGCAAAATCGCCAGTGCATCGTCAATCCCCGTGTCCACGTCTAGAATGATGCGATTTTGCGCTTCACTCATCCGTTCTCAACTCCTATACGGTAATTGGTTGCTTGCTGCAAATGATAAGTTGAACTAAAGAATATTTACACTTACCACTCCGATGACAGAATAACCTTCCGATCGCTGTTATCCCCAGATTTTTTTGAATCCCTTCTTCAAAGGGAAAATCCGGGGATAAAGGCGAACGCTTCGCTTCTTCACGTTATTTCTGCCCTCTCCGTTCTCGTGTAAAAAGTTTAGTTAAACTATATAGATCAAAGATAACTATTTAGTCGGTTACTTGTTTTTATTGTGCAATCTCGCGGTTCCAGCGATCTGTCCAGCCTTTAACCTGTTGATTCACAAATTCCATATCCAGCTTGTTCAGCTTCTCAACAACTTCTGCGCCATATGTTACGCCTTCTGCTTCTTCAGCAGTCAGTTCAATCTTGGTGTTCACTGGAGAATCGACTTTGGCTTTAGCAGATTTCGCTTGTACATCTTGACTGAGCTGCCAGTTGATGAACTCTTCAGCGAGCTCTTTGTTTTTGCTGCCCTTCACGATATTGATCGTGTTCATCACGGCATATGCACCTTCGCTAGGTGTAACAAACTTTGCATTAGGCACGGCTGCTTTCAGATCTTTGAAATACATTTCCATGATCGGTCCGCCCGCAATTTCTTCTTGGGAGAACATGTTCACGAACTCGGAAGTTTGGCTGTAGAATTTCACCACATTGCCACTCAGTTTTTTCAGTTCAGCAAATGCCGCATCTTCATTAAACGTATCGTTTCCGGCTACACGGGAAGCTGCATCCACAACCATTGGGCCTGCCGTTGCCGTAATATTCGGGATGGTCAGGTTACCCTCGAACGCCGGGTCCCACAGGTCACTCCATGATGTCACTTCTTTGGATACGAGATCCGGGTTATAAGCGATACCGAGCTGTCCAACCGTGTAGGCCGGGCCATAATCTTCACCAAGTGGTGCTTTGGCAATATCATAAATGTCATTTACATTTGGAATTTTGGAGCGGTCGATTTTCTCAAACAGACCTTCATCGATACCCTGTTGTGCATAATAGTCAGACAGGTAGATAACATCGACATTTGATGTACCTTGACGAATTTTATTCAGACGTTCAGCGTTATTGCCGACTTCGAGCACGATGTCTACATTATGTTCTTTTTCGAATGGACCAAATACTTCTTCATTAAAGAAATCTTCGGAGAAGCCCCAAGTGGAGATAACCAATTTGTTAGCTGCGGTTCCTCCACTGCCTGATCCGCCTGTTGCATCATCCGTGCTGCTGCCACAACCTGCAAGTAATACTGATGTCATTGCCACTGCTGCCAAACCGCTAATCCACTTTTTCATCATGATCCTGATTCCCCCTGATATATGTGATGTGTATGAAAAAACAAAAAGAAAAGCATTCTTGTATAAACAAGAACACTTTTCTTCGTAAACAAAGGAAAGCGACACCCGCTGCCGGTACATCATCGGTTTCTGCTTCAGAATCAATCCAAAGACAGACGCCATCATATGAAATTGTACGGAACCTGATCATGAATCCGGGCCATAACCTCCGTATACATCAACAAGAATCAATCCTGCCGATCCATCCTTAGGCTTGTTCCAGAATCACATTCGTGATTGCCCACTGAGTGGACGCATCATAATCCCGCAATATAGCTTCAATTGGCAAACCCATGTGCTGCTCGAGCTTCTCCCGGAATTTCTTCTTATATAAGACAGACATGCGGAAGTCCACTTCCAGCTTTAAGCCGGGGGCCTCCCCTTCCAGGGCGTCAGAGCGCGGTGAACGTCGGTGCTTCGCGTAGAAGGTCACAATGTTCTGGTCAATGGTCACTCTCAGGAGAGTGGTGCCAAATCCGAACAGTTCCTTCGATATTTCGTTATAATACTGGCACATCTTCTTCTTGCTCTCATTGCTGTCCAGTAGTTCCATGAACTCACCCACATCTCTTACTACCGTACATTCGACGTGTTAACACGATTGATTATACATAAATCTTCTGAAATGAGCAACCCAAAAGATATACTTAACATGTAAATCACACACAGAAGCGAACGATGAGACATTTGCCTCCAAAAACAATTCGTCTTAAACCACAGTAAATTTACATTAATATGCCTGCATGTCAGTCCTATACTATTGTTACTTCTACACTCCGTTTTAATACACCGTATTCGAGGCTTTGTTTCTACTTTCCCTAAATGGGTACTAATTCCTGCGAAACATAGACAAACTTCGTCAACAACCGTTAAAATGAGACACAATGTTGACATGTTTTTATTTTCTAGAAATTGGAGGCTTATACCATGCAATGTCCAGTATGTAATCATGAAAATGGAGATGCCCAGTTTTGCGAGAGGTGCGGAACTAATCTAACGCAAACAACCTCATCACCAACTCCTGTACCGAACCCGGAATCTGCTGCTGCTTCCGAACCCGAATATACCCGTTGGTCCAGCACGCAGGCTACCTCTTCCCAAGCATCCGCTCCATCCAACACACCATCCGTCTCCATTCACAAGGAACAGGCGAGAGAATCAACTGGTACTAGTGACCATGCTTCTGCAGGAGACAATAGCTCCAATCAGTGGAATAATATTGTGCAGAATGAGAAAGTTCAGCAAGCCAAAGAAGTAAGCAAACAGTATCTATCCTATTTCCTCAGTGTATTGGCCCGTCCTTATCAGATGATGAAAACCGTTGGCGACCAGCATTCACTAAACGGATGGCTAACGATGGCGCTAATTGCAGTTCTATCTTCTACATACTTCTTAATTACCTTTAGTCGCATAGGCATGGATGGCTTGTTCATTGGTGGATTTATCCGGCCGCTATTGTTCACCGTCATTATCCTGATTGCCTCTATTGCACTGATGTACGCTATTCTGAAGATTGAAAAAATAACCTTCCGTCCCAAAACACTGGTTGCCCAGTTCGGTACATTGCTTGTTCCTGCTGTAGTATCCCTTGTTCTGGCGAATCTGTTTATTATCATCTCGTATTCCATCGCGATTGCCTTGCTTGTGGTCTCGTATATCATCATATTTGTCGCTCTGAACTCGGTGCTATTCCAGTATCCACTGAATCGTACCAAAGCAGCCATCGACAGTATGTACAGCGTACTGATCGCCAATGTGGTTGTATTCTTTATTCTGTATCGATTGTTGGGTGAGATTATTATTGGACTGATCCGGCTGATGCTTTCGCCGTTTGGCCGTCTGTAAACTATATCCGTTGGAATAAAGCTATTTACACTTGTTACTTCGATGACAGAACAACCTTCCGATCGCTGTTATCCCATTAGATTTGTACTAGGCGCTCCCTGCTCACGTGGGGAGCGCCTTTTTTTGTTTTCCAAGGCAGCATTGCACTGTGCATGTATCATACACTATAATGTGTAGTGCAACAGGTATGTTCTTATTGACGTAACAAACCAATCCAGCAACTCCCGTTACGTAATAAGAGGATTCATCTTTGCCATTAACACTACATCACGTAGTGTTATGTTCACTCATTTTACAAAGAAAGCAGAGGAACTCTCTATGGACATGACTCATATGAATCATATGCAAATGGAGCATGAGGCAGGTACATCCTACCTGTGGCTCATCGTAGGTGCAATCGTGTTACTGTTCTCCATCGCCGCCTATATCTGGGCATCACGCACACAGGGAAAAATCCTGGGCCACATGAAAAAGAAAGAACGGGCGGACATCCAGAAAAAAAGTCGATCCCTTCGGCTGGTTGCACATGTAATGATGGCTGTGTCGATTATTACGTTTGGCCTGTTCTTCATGCAAGGAGCAGGTAAAACATATAATGTAGCCGATCTGGAATCCAACGCGACAATCGACGTGACGGACGATAAATACTATGGAGCAGACCATACAGAGGACCCCATTCAGTATGAGATGACAATTCCAACATCGGGGCCGCATAATCCGCATGATATCAAGTTTGGATTTTACACCGACTTCCCGGGATATAATTACCTGGTACACAATCTGGAGCACGGGGATATCATCATCTATTATCGGGAGAACACAAGCGAGGATTTGAAGGAACATCTGAAATACCTCGCTAAATTCCGCGAAGCCAGAGCAGGTATTCTGGCTGTACCAAACAAGGATATTCCCGAAGGCAGTGAAGTCGTGGTGACCGCATGGACCAAAACGATGAAACTCGACCAATTCGACGATGCCAAAGTGGGTACTTTTATCAATAAATATATTAATCAGGGACCTGAAAAGATTCCTGCCTCTGTTCGCCAGGGCGGCGGAACAATGTAATGACTTAATCCCTCAGTCATAGGAAGTCCCTCTAAGGAGTAACAATGAGGTTTCTTCCAATGATGGTCATGGTCAATATAGGATTGAAACGTAATTAGCTCCCGGATCAAATTGACTCGGGGGCTAATTCTTTATAGACCAGATGCCGATATTTCAAGTAGAAAACGGTATATTTGATATACAATACATACGAACCAAAGAAGAACGACAAACACCAAGTAAAGAGACAAAGAGACGATTGATTCAACAGATCAAGGGGGAACACTTTACCAATGAACAGTTTGTTTATGAGGATCTTTTTATTTTTTTCCTGTCTGATGCTGGCCGCGGGTGCGGTTCTTGGCATTACCATGTACCGTTCATCGGCCCAACTGGTCGAGCAATCCATGGGGATGCAGGCACAGGCTGTGGCTGAACGGGCAGCTGCATTAATTGACACCTCTTTATATGCACCACTCAGTACCGGACAGGACGAGACAGCGTATTACAGCACATTGCGTGAGCAGCTTAGTCAGCTGCGCGAGGCCAATGGACTCAAGTATCTGTACACCCTTGGTACACGTGAAGAAAATGGAACCAATACATACTTCTATGTTGTGGATGGGGCTGCTGCGGATGTAGCAAAGGATGACTTCTCCCCTTACGGCTCCGCAGAAGAGACCCATTATGAAGGAATGCTGCAAGCTTTTGAACAGAATGAACCTATTCGGGGTGAACTCACACAGGATGAATATGGCGCTACCATTACAGCGTATGTGCCAATCCATGGGGCTGACGGGAAAGTACTGGGGCTGGTCGGTGCGGATCTGGACTCCACTGCGGTCTATGAACTGATGTCCCGCAACCGTATGACCATGATCTGGACAGCCTTGGCTATTGTTCTGCTGAGTGTCTTGTTGGTGTATGGATTCGCCCATTACTTGACCCGACCATTGGTGAAGTTGAAGAAGTTAATTACCCAGGTAGGAAAAGGCGACCTGACCGTCAACGTTGAACTTAATCGCAAGGACGAGGTGGGACAGCTCGCTTCCGAGTTCAAACATCTGGTTACAGGTACCCGTGATGTCATGACGGGCATCCGTCAAAGCTCCGATTCTCTGCTACAGGCTGCAGAAGGTGTATCGAAACATTCACAGGCGACTGCAGAAGCCAGTCAGCGTATTGCCGAGCATACTAATCATACGGCCAGTGGAGCTGCCGAACAGGTGGCACGAGCAGGCGAAGTCACAGTAGCCATGGAAGAGATTACACGCAGCATGCAGCATATTGCGAATTCTTCTTCTATGGTCGCGGATGTCTCGCAGGAAACGACCAATAACGCGGTGCAAGGTCAAGCCAACATCAACACGGCGATTGACAGCATGGACAAAATTCATCAAGCAAATGTGCAGATGGTGGCCTCCACCTCTCAGCTGGAGCAGTACTCAGGTAAAATTGAGTCGGTGGCACATCTGATGAAAGGCATCGCTTCACAGACCAATCTGCTGGCACTTAATGCAAGTATTGAAGCGGCTCGGGCAGGAGAGTATGGCAGCGGGTTTGCGGTGGTTGCCTCAGAGGTTCGCAAGCTTGCGGGGGAATCAGAGCAATCGTCCCAGCATGTAACCGAACTGATCGCCGAGATGACACGCCAGACTGCCCTGTTGTCAGAACATATGTCTGCCAGCACATCAGCAGTCCAATCCGGTCTCGCTGTTTTTCAGGAGGCAGGCCGTTCATTCACATCCATTCATACCGGGATTGAGACGATGAATGAACGTCTGCACGAAGTATCCGCAGCATCCGAGCAGCTGTCTGCCAGTGCAGAAGAAGTATCCGCTTCTGTGGAGGATATGGAACATATCTCACGCGAATCCTCTTCGAGCATACAGAAGGTGTCTCATGCTACCGGAAGCCAACTGCAATCCATGGATGAGATGAGTGCATCCGCTGAATCTCTGCGGGTATTGTCCAGTGAGTTGAACGGATTGATTGGTCGATTTAAAATATAGCGCGCAGCTTAGATTGCTATATAGATCGGCTATATAGTTGGACTAAATAATATTCACACTTGCCACTTCGATGACAGAACAACCTTCCGCTCGCTGTTATCAATCTATATAAATCAGCCCAAAACAAAAAGCCGCACGGCAGGGACGGGATCATGGGGTTCAACCCCATACCCAGACCACTGCCTGCGGCTTTATTTTTGTTGTACCTTTAATGTTGGCAAGCCCTGAGGCTGCCTGAATTAGTAGCGCTGCGGAGCAGCTTTTTTACCCAAATCCGTCATGTACGTAAAGAACGCTTCCGGATCGGTATCATACACCAGTTGTACTGGACGTCCGTCTGCTTGCTCCACCGTGCGGCCCTGGCTAGGACCATCGGGGATAACAATACAGTTTACGGTTTTCTTCTTCACGATGTCCTCGCGTCCAACGGAAGCCGTTGTCAGCACATCCCACAGATAGTATGTGGAATTTGTCTCACTGTACACCAGTGGCGGACAACCTGCGTAACAGTTACCCAGGAAATCAACGCCTTCGAAGCGACGCTCTGCTGCCCAGCGGTTACGAACGGCTCTGGAGTCAGAGGTACTTTGTTCGTGCTTTCCAGTGCAACCAGATCGATCTGGATACCACTTTGCCATACACGGTAAGCCGCTTCCGGGTCCCAGAATACGTTCCACTCTGCTGTACCGTCATGCTCAGGCTCTTCTACGTTACCACGCTCGAATGTACCACCCATCCATACCAGCTTTTCGATTTTCTCTTCAATGTCTGGTGCTTCGTCCAGTGCACGCGCAAGGTCAGTCAGTGGGCCTGTGAACAGGAGCAACGTTTTGCCTTCGGTATTGCGCACTTTCTCGATTAGATGCTGGTGTGCAGGAACTGCAGAAAGTGGTGCTTCCATTTTGCCGGACTCGTTCAGTACAGGAAGTGCATCTACATAGAAGGAATGCAGTCTCCACGCCGCAGGAAATGGATTTTTCCCTCTGGAGTTGGATTTGGATACCTCTACGGAATATGTACCGAAACGATCGATAATTTTGCGGCTGGCATCTGTTGCTGGCTCCAGATATCCGTCTGCCGGAATAACCGAAACGCCGGTTACATGTACATTGTCCATTTGCAGAAGCATGAACAGCGATACGAGGTCATCCACGCCGCCGTCATGGTTAAAATACACATTAAGTTGGTTCGTCATGCTTGCTTTCATCCTTCCCCTGGTTGTCCCATTGATGTTGATCATCCGTCTGCCCAAGGCCGACGCTCTCTCTATTATGTCCCATAACCCTTGGCTACGTAAACCTTCCCCATGCAAAGAAGACAAGGATCACGCCTCGTCCTGCGGATATTTTACAGTTCCACCATTCCATCTCAGGAGGACAACTGGTAGAGGTCATTTATCGTTCGGAAAATAAAAAAATGGACAGCTGGCTTGAAGCCCCGCCGTCCATCTCGCCCAATCCATGTATTACATGGACTGGTTCTGTTTCTCCTCATTCTTCTCTGCAATCGGCACATACTTGCCTGGCCAGAAGGCCCATTTGCCCAGCAATGCGGTGATCGCCGGTACCATGAACGGACGAACCAGGAAGGTATCCAACATCACACCAACAGCTGTGATAATACCAAACTGCACCAACACCTGAATTGGTAATGTAGCAAGTACCGCAAACGTTCCTGCCAAGATCAGACCTGCAGATGTAATAACAGAGCTTGTCTCGCCAACACCTTCTCTGATCGCTTGACGAAGTGGCATCGTTTTGCGTTTCTGCCAGATGCTAGAGATCATGAAGATGTTGTAGTCTTCACCCAGTGCCACGAGGAATACGAAGGAATACAGCGGAATCGCTCCCTGAATGGCATCTGCGCCAAGTCCGTAGTGAATGATGATCCAACCCAGACCCAGTGCAGAGAAATACGACAGAACAACCGTTGCAATCAGATATGCCGTAGCTACAACTGAACGCAGGTATAATAGTAATAACAATGTAATCATGCCGATGACCACTGGAATAATGATCTTGGCATCCCGTTCTCCGGTCACTTCAATGTCATACTGTTCAGCCGTCTGACCATCGATCCAGACCTGACTGTCTACATTGCTTACTCCAGCATCTTGAAGCGCCTTTTCCGCAGTAGCCCGCAGATCCGGAATATGCTGCATTGCCTCCATGGAATATGGATTCAGATTGAATTCCACATCAAAGGCGGTAATGTTGGCATTCTCGGCACCCTGCTGAGCATCGCCTACTTTGCTAATGTAATCCAGCGATTCGAGACGTTGCTTCAGATCAGTTTCTTTGCCTTCGGCATCAACGATCACTTTGACTGGAGCCAGCTCACCTTGGGAGAATTGTTCGCCGATGACGGTGAAACCTTCGCGGGAAGGCACATCCTCCGGGAAGGAAGACAACAGATCATACGTGAATTTAACCTGAGTAGAGAATGCCGCCAGTCCTCCCAGCAATACCAACGTAATTGCAAGAACGGTCCATGGCTTCGTTACTACAACACGGCCAATCCAGCTTTCCTTCACTTTGCGCGGGGCAGGAGCCGGTTTGCCTTTTTTCTTCGCACGTTCCACTTCCATCTCATGTGTACGTGGTACGAATGGATAGAATGAACCACGACCGAAGATCGCCAAGAGCGCTGGAACCAGCGTCAGACTTGCAATAAACATAATAAAGATGGACAGACTGAATGGTACGGCAAAGCGATGATATGCACCGTATTCAGCCAGCAACAGCACGAGCAGTGCTGCAACGACCGTGAATCCACTCATGGCAATGGCGCCAGATGATCCGGTAATTGCCTGGAAGATGGCTTTCTTTTTGTCCGGCTCATGATAGAGAATCTGGCGGTATCTGGAGATCATGAACAGACAGTAATCCGTTCCTGCTCCAAATAACAACACGGTCATGATCGAGATCGACTGTGCATCCACCGTGATCCAACCTTGATCTGCCATGAATCCGAGAATGGGGCTTGTCACCATATACGCGAATCCAACCGCAATAATCGGGATAATCGCCAGTACTGGCGAGCGGTAGATCAATAACAGCAGCACTAATACCAGTACAACTGTAGCGATAAGCAAGGATACATCGGCGGAGGAGAATAGCCCGCTCGCATCAATGGATATTCCTACAGGCCCTGTTACACGGGCAATCAGTGTATTGGTATCATCTATGGCTACATCGAACGGGTTTGCCCCGAAGATGTCTTGTGTTTTTTGCTCAAGTGCTTCAATAGCTGCCTTCAATTGTTCCGAATCGGCACCTTCATTGAAGAAAAGTGGCATAACCAAGGTACTTCCGTCTTCCGAAAGCTGGCCTTTCAATGCCTGTGGTGGTAATTGATAGAGTGGCACAACGGACTGCTGTTGTTCTACCGGATCTTGATCCAGTCGCTCCGTTAATGCCTGAATGTTCTGAATCTGCTCATCCGTCAGACCGCCGGCTTGACGCCATACGATCAGCGCGGGCAATCCTTCACCGCCAGGGAATTCCTTCTCGGCAAGTGCTGCTGCCTGAACCGATGGTTTGGATTCACTCAGATCCTGTGCGTTATTGGTTTCACGATCACCTACAGCAGGCCATACCATGCCAAGCACAACGGCGATAATGATCCATACCAACAGCGTAATCCATTTGCTTCGTTTGCCGGCAACCCAGCGGCCGTAACCCGAACCTTCCTGCATTGTCTCTTCATCTCCCTATTCTGTTTCTATGAAGCCCTAATATATATGATGGTGTAGTAATGAACCACGGGTCATAGTATAATCGAGTTAATTATATATACCGGAAGGTTAATTTTGCAATGCCTAATTTGTGAACTTCCTAAACTAGCGATTAAATACGTAAAGAGGTCAGTGATTATGAACAAAAAAACAAACATTCCCCGGTCACCGGGCAGACCAAAAACGGGCGTCGATCAAGCATCTGTCCAAACCAACATATTGATGACAGCTTCACGTCTGTTTATGGAATATGGGTATGAACCCGTCTCTCTCCAGCAGATTGCTTCACTATGCAATGTAACCAAAGCATCGATCTATTATCACTTCACCAGCAAAGCCGATCTGTTCACCGTTGCCATTACCCGCATAATGACGATGAGCATGCAGCAGACTTCACTCCGCCTGGATGAACCTGGCACACTACAAGAGCGGCTGATCAAGGTTGCGCAAGCGAAGATGCAGCACTCCCATATTGAGACGGAGAGCATGATGCGAGAAGCCGAGAAACATCTGAATACGGAGCAACTCAGCCAGATTCGAGAAGCTGAGGTTCAGATCTTCGAAGTGCTTGCGACCCACTTCAAGCAGGAGATGGACAATGGTTATTTGCGTGTTGCCAGTCCCATGCTGCTTGCCCATGCATTTACGTCACTGCTCATGCTCGCGAACCGCGAAGATGTGCGCAACATGAATGGCGGCAGCATTGAGGAACTTGCACGGGAACTTGTTGCCCTGTTTCTGGATGGAGCGGTTAAGCGGAACTAAAGATCGCCCCAGATTTGGGCCAATGCGGCAATACCCGGGTCAATGCGTTCCGGCTCTATTCCGGCAAAACCGATAATGAACTCTCTTTTGCCGTCTGCTGGTACGCTCCCGTTCGCCCACAAATATTCCGTTGAACTGATTTGTATCCCTGCCTCTATCGCTATGGTTACCAATTCTGTGGGTGACTGTTTGGCCGCCATTCGCAATACCAGATGGAATCCAGAATGTTGACCCCTTATTTCAACCCGATCTCCAAAATGCAGCTGGATGGCCTGAACGATCAGGTCATGCTTTCGTTTGTAGACATTACGCATTTTACGAATATGTTTGCCCAGTTCCCCTTCACGCATGAACATCTCCAATGTTCGCTGATGGAGCCGTGAAGCTGATTGTTCGAATAGGATGGACTTGTACATTTCACGAAAATCATCCATTAATTCTCTGGGAAGTACCATGTAATGGATACAAAGAGCAGGTGCGAGGACCTGTGAGAACCCACCCATGTAGATCACGCGGCTTCCTTCACGCAGCCCCTGCATGGAAGGGATTGGTCTTCCATGATACCGGAACTCCCCATCGTAATCATCCTCGATGATATATGCCTTTGTTCGTTCCGCCCAATCCAGCAACGCCAATCTGCGATTGATCGGCATGGTCATACCTAGTGGAAATTGGTGAGAGGGCGACACACCCGCCAATTTCACCTCGGCCTGTTCCAGCTCCCTCAAGTTTATGCCATCAGGGTCCAGAGAGATCGGGACAACCTGATAACCATAATTGCGGAATGTGCCAGGTAACAGCCGGTATCCAGGATTCTCTACACCGATGGAATGCGTTGATTCTCCCTTGTGAAGCAAGGTCTGTGCTAATAGGGACATTAGCAGATGCTGTTCAGCACCCACAACAATCTGCTCTGGAGAACAGCTGACTCCCCTGAACTGCGCAAGATAGACAGCAATTTCACATCTTAGTCCCCATTCTCCCTGGGGGTCTCCATAGAACAATAACTCCCCTGCTTCTTCCCGCCAGATTCGATTAACATATTGGTGCCACTTGGCAATTGGAAACAGGCTGAAATCATTGCGTGACATATGAAAATCATATTGAACTGCTCGGGCAGGGCGTATTGCCTGATGATCTGACCACGTCGTTCTGGCCACGGGAGCTTGTCCGGCTGTCTGTTTATCTGTTTGCCCAATCTGCATGGCAAGATCGCTGTCCACCATGGCACGAACACGATAGCCACGACGTGGCTGACTGTATATATATCCTTCGGCGATCAATTGTTGATAGGCCCACTCCACAGGAGTGGTGCTTATCCCAAGCATCTCGGCAAGCTTTCGCACTGAAGGCAGTCGGCTATGCTCAGCCCAATCCCCGTGAATGATTTCCCTTTTGATATGATCCGAGAGCTGTACATAGATTGGCGCACTATCGTTCTCGTCCAGCTTCGGTAATTTAATCATAATGTTGCACCTCATCTGTCCTGTAAAATTAATTAAAACTGTATATTTGGAAGTATACAGTATTGGGATATACTCATGTCATCATCAATATGTAACGCCGACTTTAAGAGGCAGGGCGATCTCAATCTGTCCAGCCTTGAACCCATAGGAGGAACAACTTATGTCACATTCAAAACCTTCCCCACGCATACCCCGTCTGCTGGAAACGTCGCGCATATACCTGCGTCCTTTCGAGATTACAGATGTGGATGCTTATTTTCCTGGACTGTTTGACGCCGAGATGCGCAGGCTGACAGGAACACAGAACAGTTTCACACGCGCTCAGGTTGAACGTTATGTTGAGAGCGCTGCACAAGATGACACCAGACTCATGCTACTTATTGCTTTACAGGAAAATGACCAGATCATCGGAGATGTCGTCCTGATGGACATGCATGCCAAGAATCGCAGTGCACATATTCGGGTTGCCATCGATCGGGCGGAGCATCAAGGAAAAGGTTACGGTACCGAGGCGTTACTGCTTATGCTGGACTACGGCTTTGGCATCTGTAACTTGCATCGAATCGAGCTTGAGGTGTACGCCTTCAACGAGCGAGCCATTCGCACGTATGAGAAACTCGGATTCCAGCGCGAGGGTGTGAAGCGGGATGTCTTGTTCTACAATCATCAATACCATGATGCCATACAGATGAGCATGCTGGAGGCTGAGTTTAGACAACGTCATACGAAAGATCAGGTAGGGAATGTTTAAGTTTTCGATCAGCCAAAATCAAACCAAAAAACCGGGGATTTAATAACCCTCCCCGGTTAGAAACTTCAGATGACCCGTCAGCACCGAAAGCTCGGCGGGTGTCTTCATATACAATTCGCCGTCCGTGTCAGCTGACATCGGCGCATCGGTCTTCACTTTTAGCGTAGATGCCTTGAAGTATGAAATGCTCTCACTCTGAGGTTGCCAATCTCCCTCCGGCTTGTGCGACAGAACCTCTCGCAGCAGCGGAATGCCTGTCTCATGAATAATGAGCACGTCCAGTTCGCCATCCTGCAACGCATCCGGTGCAAAGGGCAGGGCATTCGTTCCCAGAAAACGGCCATTGGCTGCGTAGATCATCACCGCTTCGCCTTCCATCTCTTTCCCATCCGCCTCCAGTTGGTATCGAAACGGCTCTGTATGACTAATTGTCTGTAAGGTGCTGATGAAGTAACTGAGCTTACCCAGCGCGCCTTTCAGATTCTCGTTAATATTCTGCGATGCATCACTGATCAAGCCAATACCGAAAAAGTTCGTGAACACCCGATCATTGG
Source organism: Paenibacillus sp. W4I10 (assembly GCF_030816325.1). Lineage (NCBI taxonomy): Bacteria > Bacillati > Bacillota > Bacilli > Caryophanales > Paenibacillaceae > Paenibacillus > Paenibacillus sp. W4I10. The sequence continues at coordinate 5,610,745 of NZ_JAUSXX010000001.1, read as the reverse complement.
CTCGTCCAACATCAATGGATACTACCCGACCTGCCAGCAATTCTTCTGCCGCAGTCTCTGCATCCGGTGAAATCCCGAGCGAACGCGCAAAGTCATTACACGTGCCTCCAGGCAATATACCAATCAACGGAGGATGTTGCAGATCAGCCAGTCCATTCACGCATTCATGCACCGTGCCATCCCCACCCAGAATAAACACCACATCGAATTGTTCACCGCGCTCACGACACAGCTTCTCTCCTTCACCAGCTTCATCCGTACGCACAATGACGAGTTCATGGACAGCGGGAGCCAGCACACCAGCCACAAGGCCCACTGTACTCTCACGATTGGCCTTGCCCGAATGATGATGATGAATTAACAACGCTTTGTTAAATTCCATCCCTCTTCCTCCATTCCAATGCTTGTTACCCTTTACCCACAAAGGTTGAAGTCGTAAACAAGCCCTTCGCTAAGCACTCATCATGATTCCGAATAGGTTTCCCAATCAGGTATGCATCCTAATCCTCATTCAATTCGTAATAGCTAGATGGCCCGTTTATCCATAATCCAATTCCTTTTTTAACCAGATTTATGCATGAGAATGAGGGTTTCTCCGCACCTTAATGTCATAAGGCTGCAAATTTTGCTGGTGAGAACCCATTCAAATCGAGTCAAAACGGTTATATCTATACCATATACGAATGGAGGGATTCCCTATGATTCCGGCAACGTTGGAACAATTGGAGCAAGTACGCAAGGAATGCCGTACCATGGTTCGCAAAAGAGCTACCGCTTCCGCCGGTACAACACTCGTTCCGCTGCCCGGTACAGACGTACTGGCTGATGTGGGGATGCTGATGCAGTTGCTGCCTGCCATTAACAATAAATTCGGATTATCACAAAAACAGCTGGACGGCATGGACCCCGAGACCAAATCCATGATCTATGGATTCGTCATGTCCATCGGAAGCAAAGTCATCGGTCGTATGATCACCAAGGAATTGGTGGTACAGGTTCTGAAAAGAGTCGGCGTACGCGTAGCCACCAAATCGGTCGCCAAATTTGTCCCCTTTGCAGGACAGGGATTGGCTGCTGCACTCAGCTTCACAGCCATGCGCTATGTTGGTAACAAACATGTGGATGACTGTTATGAGGTTGTGAAACGTATGATTGAGCAGCGCGAATTAATTCCGGGTGAACCGGCTCCGTCTGCGCTGGAGGAAGCTAACAGCGACGACGTAAAAATAGAAGCGAAGTCGGTCTCTAGCAACGACACTGATGAACCTGTGAAGGAGTCTAAGGATCAGTAAATAAACAATCCATATCCTAATGTCAATCCTCTGGATATACGCCAAATAGCCGGGAGCACCCCTAGGGATGCTCTCGGCTATTCTTGTTAGTTACATCTGTAATCAGATCGCCTGCGGTTGTTGCTCCGCAAACTGACTATTGTACAGATCCGCGTAGAAACCTTGACTCGCCATCAATTCATCATGATTGCCCTGTTCAATCACGTTACCATGATCCATAACCAGGATCAGATCAGCGCCGCGAATGGTAGACAAACGGTGTGCAATGACAAAGCTTGTGCGATCCTTCATCAGATCATTCATTGCTTTCTGGATAAATACTTCAGTCCGTGTATCCACGCTACTCGTCGCTTCATCCAGAATGAGGATGGCCGGGTTCGCCAGAATCGCTCTTGCAATGGTCAGCAACTGTTTCTGCCCTTGAGAGATGTTCGACGCCTCTTCATTCAGCACCGTATCATAACCATCAGGCAGTGTACGGATAAAGTGATCCGCATGTGCCGCAACGGCTGCCTTGATTACATCCTCTTCCGTAGAACCTTCTCGACCATAGGCGATGTTGTCCCGAATCGTTCCGTTGAACAACCAGGTATCCTGAAGCACCATGCCGAACAGACTGCGCAGCTTGCCACGCTCCATGTCCTTAATGTCGGCACCGTCAATCGTAATCTGACCATCCTGAATTTCGTAGAAACGCATTAACAGGTTGATCAGGGTTGTTTTACCGGCTCCCGTTGGTCCAACAATGGCTACCGTCTGTCCCGGTTTTACATCAATATTCATGTTATGAATGAGCAGTTCATTTTCTTTATATCCAAAATTAACACCTTGGAATGTAACCGCACCTTTAGGCTGCTGTAGTTGCACGGGTTGTTTGGACTCCGGAACTTCTTCCTCTTCATCCAGCAACTCGAATACCCGTTCTGCTGAAGCAATCGTTGATTGAATGATATTGGAGATATTTGCAATCTGGTTAATCGGTTGTGTGAATTGACGGGAGTACTGTGTGAAGGCCAGAATATCCCCGATAGAGATCGATCCGCGTGTAACGAAAATCCCACCAACCACACAGATCAGCACATAACCCAGGTTACCAACAAAACTCATGAGCGGCATAATAATACCGGAGATAAACTGGGCTTTCCAGCCGGATTCATACAGTTCTTCATTGACCTTCTCAAATTGCTGTACGGATTGTTCTTCACGTCCAAATGCTTTGACGACCTTGTGGCCCGTATACATCTCTTCGACATGACCATTCAGTTCCCCAAGGGATTTCTGTTGACCCGCAAAGTGTTTTTGCGAACGGGAAGCGACCAGCATGACAACAACCACACTAAGTGGCAGCGTCAAAATTGTGATCAGCGTCATCCATGGACTAATCGTCAGCATCATGATAATTACGCCGACAATCGTTACGATGGACGTAATGAACTGTGCCAAACTTTGCTGAAGTGTATTACTGATATTGTCCACGTCATTCGTGGCACGGCTGAGTGTCTCCCCAGTTGTGCGGGAGTCAAAATATTTCAAAGGAAGGCGTCCAACCTTCGCACTGATCTGCTCACGCATGTCATAGACAACACGCTGGGCTACACCAGCCATCAGGTATTGCTGAACATACATAAATGCAGCACTGAACAGATAGAGCCCGCCAAGCAGGTATAGTACTTTCATCAATGCAGGAAAATCAATCCCGGCTCCCTGCACACCCTGAAGGATAGCAATGGCGCCTTTACTGAGAATATCCGTTCCTTCGGCCATAATTTTTGGACTGATGATGCTGAATACGGTACTCAAAATGGCTGCAACCAGCACACCTAACAGACGAGAACTATGGGGCTGGAGATAACGAATCAAGCGACGCAGTGTGCCTTTGAAATCTTTTGCTTTCTCAGCGGGAGGTCGCATGCCCATTCCGGGACCTGGACCCGGCCCACCATGGGGACGAGGCGACTTGCGTTCTGTACGTTCACTCATGCGATCTCCTCCTCTGTCAGCTGGGAGGATACAATCTCGCGATACACTTCATTGTGCTCCAGCAGCTCTTTATGTGTTCCTGAACCGACAATTCGGCCCTCATCCATAACCAAAATGCGATCGGCATCCATTACTGTGCTTACGCGTTGCGCAACAATTAGCACAGCCGCTTCTGTCGTTTCGGACTTCAGCGCGGCACGAAGTTTAGCATCCGTTTTGAAATCGAGAGCAGAGAAACTGTCATCAAAGATATAGACTTCCGGACGGCGAACAAGTGCGCGAGCGATGGACAGACGTTGCTTTTGTCCACCAGATACGTTGTTACCGCCTTGCGCGATAAGACTGTCATATCCCTCTTTCATCTCGGTAATGAAGTTCTCAGCCTGAGCCGTACGTGCCGCATGCACAACTTCATCCATTGTGGCATCGTCTTTCCCGTGACGAATATTCTCCGTAATCGTACCCGTGAAGAGAACTGCTTTTTGTGGTACAAAGCCAATTTTGGCACGTAAATCTTCCTGCCGAAGCTCACGCACATCCGTACCATTTACCCGAACACTGCCCTCGGTCACATCATAGAATCGTGGAATAAGACTGAGCAATGTCGATTTCCCAGAACCCGTACCGCCAATGATGGCTGTTGTCTCACCTGAGCGAGCTGTGAAGGAGATATCGGACAAAGCTGGATTCTCTGCACCCGGATAACGGAAAGTTACATTATCAAACTCAATCATACCCTGCATGGATTTCATACCACGAGGCTGCTCGGGATTGCTAAGATCCGGCTGCATATCAAGCACTTCGTTGATCCGTTCTGCCGATGCTGAAGCTCTTGGAATCATGACAAAGATCATCGAAACCATAATCAGTGAGAACATGATTTGCATTGCATATTGGATGAAGGCAATCAATGCACCGATATTCATATTGCCGCTGTCGATCCGCATTCCACCAAAATAAAGGATGGCAATCATCGAAAAGTTCATAACCAGCATCATCACAGGCATGATGGTCGCCATGAGCACATTAACTTTGATCGATGAATCTCTCAGTTCTGTGTTGGCCCCGTTAAAGCGCACTTTCTCATGCTCCCCACGGTTGAATGAACGAACAACCCGAATCCCTGTTAACTGCTCACGCAGCACCAGGTTGAGACGGTCCAGCTTTTTCTGAATGGTTTTGAACAAAGGTAAACCCTTGGCACCAATCAGCGCAATAGCTCCACCCAGTACCGGAAGCACGACCAGGAAAATCGTAGACAATTTGGCGTCCTGAGATACCGCCATGAAGATACCCCCGATACACATGAGCGGAGCCATAATCATCATTCGCAGCATCATTGTAAGTACATTCTGTACCTGCGTGATGTCATTCGTCGTACGCGTAATCAGTGAAGCAGTACCCATCTTATCGAACTCCTGGAGAGAGAAGTTCTCCACATGGCGAAATACTCTGCTCCGCAGTTGTTTGGCAAATCCACCCGCTGTTCGAGATGAGAGATAACTGGCAATCACCGAACACGCTGTTCCGCCAATCGCAATGACCAACATCCATCCACCAATCTGCCAGATATACGGGATATCCCCTTTAATGATGCCGTCATTCACAATATCTGCCATTAACGTAGGCAGGTACAATTCAGCAAGCGACTGAAACAGTACCAACACCAGAATGAAAATAATCGGAATTCGGTATGGCTTCAGCATGCTAAACAGTTTCATCATGGCGTATCATCTCCTCTTGTCGAATCATCCTTTTGCAAGGAAGTTAATGTATCAAAAAAGGTGTATACCTTTGTCAACAACTCAGCCAGCTGAGTACTGTCTTGCTCACCCAAATGCTCAACTAACTTATTGAATATTTCCATACGCTCTTGGTGAGCAGCCCGAATAATTTCACGACCTGCTTCAGTAATCGTGATGCGGACAGCACGGCGATCCTCCGGGTCCATCGTCCGTTTGACCAGCCCCTCATCTTCAAGGCCACGAATAACAGGTGTAATGGTCGGTGACTTCACTCGTAGCAATGCGCTGATTTCCGAGACTTTCATCCCGGGATGATTGGATTCGATCGTGTCATTGAAATCAGGCGGGTTGTCCTGCCAGTTCAATTGTTCTCCCGGATGCATCCCGTGGAGCAAACAACCCAGCACCATAATTTCATTGTGATTGCGCCCATGAGGTTTATGTTGCCTCCATTTGCCTTTATTAAACTGCATAATGGAGTACAAAAGCTTCTGAGCGACCGGATCTATACCAGTCATAATGGGTCCCTCCTTCTTTCTTTATCAATCCATAGACATCCAACATCATAGGACATCTATTAAATAGTAGTACAATTAAATAGATGCACAATTAATTAGGTGTACTAAGTATATTATCACAAGAAGCCATTGTCAAACATCTATAAATAACCAATATAAACCCATAATCAAGAGCATACACGCGCTTGATTATGGGTTTTGTCATTTGGCATTCATTGGAGCCCGCTATACTTATTATGTGCAATTCCATGAATTCAACTTACAAAGAAGCTCCCATTCCTTACTCCGGTGGAAGATGACCCGGGAGTAAGAAATGGGAGCACTTTTATTACGATTGAAAATTAGAAACTAGAGAATCTCCTATTGCATAACGTGCAGGTTAGATACGCTTGTTATTCATCAGGACTGTGAAGCAGATACTGTTTTAAGCACTGAGGCAAACGGGAAATATTCTTTTGCATTGTTGTAGGCGATGCCCTGTACGATCTGACCAAGCAGCTCCAGATCCTGCGGTGCCTCCCCTTGTTCGGCCCATTCACCGATGAGGTTGCAGACCAGACGACGGAAATACTCATGCCGGGTGTAGGACAGGAAGCTGCGTGAATCGGTCAGCATGCCAACAAAACGGCTGAGCAGACCAACATTCGCCAGGGCTTTCATCTGAGCAAGCATGCCGTCCTTCGTATCATTGAACCACCAGGCTGCACCAAGCTGGATTTTGCCCGGAATGCCCCCGCCCTGGAAGCTGCCGATGATCGCCGCTAGCACTTCGTTGTCCCTTGGATTCAGAGAATACAGAATCGTTTTGGGCAGTGCTTGCTGCTGTTCCAACGCGTCGAGCAATCCAATCATCGCTGCGGAAAGCGGCGTATCATTCACGGCATCGTAACCAGTATCCGGCCCCAGTTTGGCAAACATCCGCGTGTTATTATTACGGGCTGCATTAATATGGAACTGCATCACCCAGCCCCGCTCTGCATACAGTTTGCCGAGGAACGTCAGTGTTACCGTCTTGTACTTGTCCTCTTCCTCACGAGTTACCTTCTGACCCGCAAGTGCCTTGGCAAAGATGGCACCCGCCTCTTCGCGTGTAGCCACGCCGTAAGGAACATAATCGAGCGCATGGTCAGAGACTCTGCCACCGACGGAATGGAAAAATTCCACCCGGGACTCAAGCGCAGTAAGGAAGGATTCATAATCTGAAATGGCAGTGCCAGATGCCTGCGACAGCTTGCCCACCCATTCCATGAAGGTATCCCGGTTCAATTCCAAGCCTTTATCCGGGCGGAAAGAAGGTAATACCGCCGTGTCAAAGCCTTCGATTTCCTGAATCTTCAGATGATACTCCAGAGAATCCGTTGGATCATCGGTTGTGCACACAACAGTGACATTAGATTTGGTAATCAGATCACGTGCACCGAATCCGTCACTGTTCAGTTTGGCATTTACTTTTTCCCAGATGGCCGGTGCACTTGTCTCATTCAATACTTCGTAAACGCCGAAATATCGCTGTAACTCTAGATGAGACCAGGCGTACAGCGGATTACCAATCATCATAGGGACCGTTTTGGCATAAGCCAGGAAACGATCGTAATCGGTCACTCCCTCGCCGCCGGTCACATATTTCTCTTCAATTCCGTTTGCGCGCATGAGCCGCCACTTATAGTGATCACCGTATAACCAAGCCTCTGTAAGATTGCCAAAGGTTTTGTTGTCGTAGATCTCCTGAGGACTGAGGTGGCAATGATAATCAATAATCGGCATGTCTTTGGCATAATCCTCATATAACTTGATCGCCGTTTCATTGTGCAGCAAAAATTGTTCATCCAGAAAAGATTTCATTCGCCTCGCACGCTCCCTTTAGGTGAGTTTACGTTCATATGGGTTCACTTCCCATCTTTACGCTACACTGTTTATCATCAAAGTTCAATATAAAATGATAGCGTTATCAAAAAAGGTTGATTTAGGCATATATTCGGGAACAAGGTATACTGGATTTAACGCAAGGATGCTGATCTGAAGATTACACAAGGAGATGAAATGAATTGAAAATTACTTTTCTGGGCACAGGAGATATGTTCAGCGTGGAGCAGCACCACAATAGTATGTTGGCTGAATTCGGAGACACGCATCTGGTCATTGATTTCCCAGAATCAAATGCTAAAGCACTCAAGGAATATGGATTCGCCATGACCGATATCCACAATGTGTTCATTACCCATTTGCATGAAGATCATATTAATGGTGTACAGATGCTGGGTTATTACGCACAGATCGTAGGCGACCGCAAACCCCGTCTGTTCATCCACGAACAATTGGTAGATCCGCTCTGGAACATTCTATCCCCCGGCATGCGCTACACAACGGATGGTGAACGTACCATGAGCGATTACTACGATGTCGTTCCTCTGCCAGATGGAGGCACATTCGAACTGGGCGGCGTGACGTTTGAGACGTTTCGGACCCAACATGTTCCCGGTATGGTCAGCAATGGGCTTCTCGCCAAGCCTTACTTCTATTACAGTGCAGACAGTACACTCGACCAGGAACGGGTGGAGCAAGTTGCCGCTGATGTGCAGCTGATTTTCCATGAATGTCATATGCATGATCTGGTGATCAAATCCCATACCTCATTGAAGGATCTGGAGCAGTTACCCGCGGAAGTGAGACAGAAAACCGTACTGATGCATTATCATGACGAGTTCGCTGATGCGGACAAACGGGAACAGTTCAACCGCGCGCATGATCTACGAATGGTTGGCACGTTGGAATCATTTGAGTTGGAGTAGGTAAACGGAAAGAGGACATCAGATATTATCGTATTCGATCTATATTCTAATGGAGGTCATTGCTATGGAATATCGAATTGAACAAGGTTACTTTCTGATATATTCTCCTGCAAGAAGCACCAGTAGTGGAGACATCATGGTGGTTAAATTACTGGAAAGACCCTTTAAGAATAGAGTTGAATTCCTTATTAACAGCAAGAACTATGAGTGTACCACACACCATGAATACTTAAACTTTGAGCCAACTTCTCATCATAAACCTGAGAAGCCTGGAGCATTTTCAATGGAACGTAGTGAGTTCAATCAAATGTGGGATACGATGAATCAGTATTTTGAAGAGTAATAACCTTATCCTGCTGTTAAATCTAAGCTGATTCCTTTCTCATTTCATGTTTTTACTTGCAGCAGTGATTCGTTTGCCTATGGCGGCGAGCCTTAACTCAGTTAAGCTAACTAATCTGAGAGGCCTTATTCGGCTGAAATCCGAGTTACCAGTATTCTAACGAATCTCAGACGCGTTAATCTGGTGATGTTGCTCCAATTGGCGCTATTTCAATCGTTTTTGAGAGTAATAAGGTTACTGAGATTCGTTAGAATTCCAATAACGCTAATTCAGTGCAAATAAGGTGCCCTCTGTTCGTTAGGATGGAGTTTTAGTTGTACCTAGAAAAATGCAAAAAACCACCTGGACACAGGTATACTCGCTCTCCTGTTCAGATGGTTTAACGATCAATCTATATACTGTTTTCATATCAATCGGTGTACCTTTTCTTATCCTGTCTGGCACATGCCGTTACTCAGCGTCAGTGCAGTCCTCATTCTGTTCAGGAAGGGCCCATACCGACACGCCCCCACCGCACACATGGAAGGTGGCCCAGCCGTCTTTCTCAATGGTAATCTGATCCTCACAGCTCTTCGTCAGATCCACCCAGACTTCACCAGCACGATGCTCGCCGATGAACATTCTCTTCTCACCGTCATCCCCGTTGGAGATGACCACTGCACAACCGGAACCTTCGATTTCCTCTACGCCACGACGTACCCAGCCAATCGTATTTGCGTGATCGAAGTAATCTTCCTGCTCTCCATATGCCTTGTTGCAACGGGCAGACAGCAGAATGTCCAGAATTTCTTTTTTGCCATCCACAGGTTCAGGTCCACCAATGCCATAATAATCCCCGTAAAATACAACCGGATAACCATCGCGACGTAATAACGTCAACGCATAAGCGCTCGGCTTAAACCAATCACCAATCCATGATTCCAACGCTTCATGAGGTTGGGAGTCATGGTTATCTACAAAAGTTACCGCATGGGTAGGATGTGTCTGCACCAAGGTATCATCAAAAATTTTGGAGAGATCAAAGTCTCTACCTGCAAGCGAAGCCTCATGCAACTTGTAGTGAAGAGACACGTCAAACAGGTCGATCTGATAGTCTACCGTATCAAGGAATTCACGACATGCATCCAGGTTCGAATTCCAGAACTCACCTACGATGTAGAAATCCTGACCGCGTTTGCGGATCATCTCTGCTGCGAACTCCTTGATGAATTCGTGGTTGATATGCTTAATCGCATCCAGCCGGAACCCACCACACTGGAGGGTATCGATCAGCCATTTTCCCCAATCAATCATCTCGCGCCGAACATCCGGGTGGTTATAATCTATATTGGCGAACATCAGATAGTCATAGTTGCCAAACTCATCATCGACATTCTCATTCCATTTTTTATTCTCTCCTGCGATGCGGAAAACACCTGTTCGTTCTCCCTTGGCGTCAAAGTCTGTACCGTTGAAATGTTCAGAGCTCCACTTAAAGGAGGAGTATTGATCTCCGCGACCCGGAAATGTGAATTTGGTCCATCCCTCAATTTCGAACGGCTCGGAAATTTCCTTCGTTCGATCATTGGGATCAACCTCGATCACTTTGAACACTTCCGTCTCATCTGCTCCGGCCTTGTGATTCATAACCAGATCCACATAGACGGCAATGCCGTTCTTCTGACACTCAGCAATGGCCTCCACCAGTTCCTGCTTGGTGCCATATTTGGTCCGTACGGTACCCTTTTGATCAAATTCGCCCAGATCGTACAGATCATATACCCCATAACCTGTATCTTCTGCTGACACTGCCTTGGTTACGGGTGGTACCCATACCGAGTCAATGCCTTTGGCTTTCAGTTCCGGGGCCATTTCAGCCAGTCGCTTCCAATGATCTCCGTCTGCAGCCAGGTGCCATTCAAAAAACTGCATCATGGTATGATTTCTCTTCATTATAACCGACCTCCTTGATTGCTTTCGAAGCGGACCGCGGAACGGATAGGGTAATCGCCGTTGTTCGTTCGTTGCTAACCAAGTTATAACCCTTTCACCCTACCCTTCAATCATATAAAGGAAAGAAATCTGAGAAAAATGTTAAACTTCTTGGTTCAGCATTTGCCTGATTCCATTGAAATTGCTGTGGAGATGCATCATATTCAAATTCGTTTATAGTCCCGCCACTCCTCGGGCAACAGGGAACGATACGGTTCTTGGATAAAACGATCATCGACCAGCACCAGCACACCCCTGTCTTCCTCCGTCCGAATCAGCCGTCCACCCGCCTGCAGCACCTTGTTCATACCCGGGAAAATATAGGCGTAATTGAATCCGTTGCGTCCTGTCCGATCATAGTAATCACGTAATACGTTGTTCTCCAGACCAATCTGCGGCAGCCCCGCACCTACCACAACGACGCCATTCAAACGGTCTCCCGGCAGATCGACCCCCTCCGAGAATACGCCACCCATGACGGCAAAAACCAAGCGTGTTCGTTCAGGATTCGGCTGAAATCCATCCAAAAACTGCTCCCGTTCCAGTTCGTTCATGCCTTGCTTTTGTATGACCGTATCCGCTTCACTTGGAAGCTGTGCATAGGTCTCATATATCTCGCGCATATAAGGGTAGGAAGGGAAGAAGACCATTAAATTACTGCGCGGCCACTCACTTACCAGCTGTTGCAGCATCTCCGCAATGGGTCGCCGGGATTGCTCCCGATCCTTATAACGCACGGATAAGGGCAGGAGTCTCACATCCAATTGTTCGCGCTGAAATGGAGATGGAATCTGCAATGTATAATCCTCTTCCTCTGCACCCAGCATATCCCGATAATAGCGAAGAGGTGACAAGGTAGCCGAAAAATGAATGAGGGAGCGGAATCCTTTGGCCGTCTGACGAAGCAGTACCGAAGGATCGAGACAAAATAACTTCACTCTCACTTCACTTCGAACACACTCTGCATACGTAATAAAACGTTCATCATACAGTTTGGCAATGCGCAGGAAATTCTGTGCCGTGAAGTAGGCATCCAACAGCAGTTGATCCGTCTCGGCATTCCCCGAACCACCTTCAACAAGGCATTGCTCCGCAACCATGACAAAAGGTTCCAGTCGTTCAATCAGTTCCTCCGGTGCTTCCTGCTGGATGATCTTTCCTTCTTCTCCACCGTTTTTCCGAAGGGTAATCAGATACTTATCAATGGCCCCGGTGTAGTCAACAATGGCTTTGGCAGCAGGCACACTGCTGTCCAGCGACTGGAACTCTCTTTTCACATCCAGAAATACTGCCTTCTCCAGCTCAGCGGAAAACATCATTCGGCCACGATCGACCAGATTATGTGCCTCGTCCACCAGTAACACCGTCTTGCGTTTCTGCTCCTCCAACATTCTTTTCAGAGAGATCCTCGGATCGAAAATATAGTTATAATCGCAGATCACCGCATCGGCTGCATACGCCGCATCCAGTGAAAACTCAAACGGACACACCCGATGTTTGCGCGCATACTGCTCGATGACCGGACGTGTCATCAACGTCTCATGTTCCAGCATGTCCAGCACGGCCCCGTTAATACGGTCATAATATCCTTCACACATGCCGCACTGCCCCGTATCACAAGCTTCCTCTTCCTTAAAACAAATCTTGTCCTTCGCGGTCAGACTGATCACATGCATCTTCAATCCTTCCGATTGCATCCGGGCAAAAGCTTCTTCTGCCGCCACCCGTGTCGTCGTCCTCGCGGTCAGATAGAACAATCGGCTCGCTTCGCCTTCGCCAATCGCTTTGACCGTGGGGAATAGCACGGACATCGTTTTACCAATGCCTGTTGGTGCTTTGGCCATCAATCCCTGACCCTCGCGGATCGTTTTGTATACGGCACCTGCCAGCTTCCGCTGTCCCTCCCGGTATTTGCGAAAAGGAAACGGCAGCTCTTTCACACTGATATCTCGCTCTTCTTCATATGCAGCGATCATCTCTGCATATGGCGCATAACCGGCAATCACTTCTGCCGCAAACTGCTCCAGTTCCTGCCGTTCTGCCATTCGGCGAAACCGTCTTTCTTCATGGGTTACCGAATGCACATACGTCAACTGCACTTGCATACGTGGTTCATCTTGCTGAACGGCGTACATATAGGCATACATCATGGCCTGCGCCCAGTGCACGGGAAGTCCTTCTCCCAGATCATCCAGATTGCCCGCAGTTGATTTGATCTCATCCACTGTCAACTGACCGTCCAGACGAATTAGCCCGTCACATCGCCCCTCCACCACATAGGTCAGATCCCCATGTTGAATCTCAGCTTCGAGCACAATCTCTTTTAAATCCTCTTCCGTGTACTCCTTCTGTACCCGCTGGTGAATTCGAGTCCCCTCTTGCATCGAGGCATTGGTCCGGAACCCTGGACGTATGCTGCCACTCCGGTACACATACTCCACCAAAGGTCTAACCGATATCCGAATTGTTGTTGTCATACGATCACCCGTTCTGTTTGTAGTGATTATACTTTATCATGAAATATGCTTTTGGACACAGCACCACCTCGAAGAAGTGGAAAATATTATAAAGAGAGATTGACATCACATCGTCGCATAAGTAAAGTTAACTTTACGTAAAGCGAACTTTACTTATGGGAGGATATACTTGCAAAATCTAATCAGAGACAAACGAATACATATGCACATCACACAGGAAGAACTGTCTCAACGACTTAAGGTCTCCAGGCAGACCATCATATCGTTGGAATCCGGAAAGTACAAACCTTCTCTTGTGCTTGCTCACAAGCTTGCCCAATTATTTGGCTGTCAGATCGAGGAATTATTTATTTTTGAAGGAGATGAGAATATTGAGTTCTGAATTACTGAATCGGATGATCGGGATCGGTGGAATTGTAGCTGGTTTGTTATTTGCAATACTCATTATTTTTTTCACAAGGTTGATTGCAAAAAAGCACAACGGACTGGATGAGCGGTACCTTTATTGTATCACGAGAGCAAAAGCCTTCTCCTGGAATGCGACAACCATCAGTCTTGTTCTGGCTTGGATCCTCGTAGTTATGCTAGACGGGATATCGCTTTCCTTTTTCATTATTACTGCAGTGTTTGTCATTCATTGTTTATCTTCTATTGCGGCAAACCTATACTACTCAGCTCGGAATTAGCCCACCTGTCCGATACATGTGAACCGATTGGACTCGCACAATCCCATATGCTATCTTGAAATAGAATGTACTTAATGAGGAGGCAGCTTCTATGTATATCTATTTGGTTCCTTCACCGATTCCGGATGCACTTGCTGCGTACCCGCATCTAACTTTGCGAAGCGAAGAGCATGTGCGTCTGGCTATTGAATCCGCAGAACGCCTGATGAATATCGAGTCTGATGATAAAATAGCCGCATATGAAGCTTTTGATGCCGCAGGCTCCTGGACTGGCGGAGGTTTTGCTGTTTTGAATAATATCCCTGTCACAGAGGATGGTCGTAACGATTTCGAAGAACGGTTTAAGAACCGTGCCCGCAAGGTAGAAGACGAGCCTGGCTTTGTCGGTATTCGTGTGCTTCGTCCTCTAAAGGATGACACATATGTGGTACTTACACTCTGGCAGTCGGAGGAATATTTCAAAGGCTGGCAGGAATCCCAAGCTTATAGTCACGCTCACCGTAACCGCAGTACAAGCGAAGGGCTGACTGCACAGAAACCCACCATGTTCCCCAGACCTTCTTACGTCACAACGTACACTATAGAATAACGGATTGGGTCACGCCTGGCTTTTATCGCAGTAGCCCATGTTTTTTCAAACCTCTTCCTGCATGGAAGAGGTTTTTTGCCGTCAATTATAGAAGGCTCTCATTTTTTGACACAGCCATGCTGAGATAGGATAATACTTGTTAAATGAAACTTCGGAAGGGAAGGCGGTACCTTGTCACGCAGTTCACTCACCCGATTTCTAAGCGGACCTTTTATATTCTTTACCATTATTATGATGATCAAAAGCTTACTTGCCTGGATTGTTATCTTCGATGACATCCCTGTCTGGAAACCACTGCTGACCGAATTGCCGCTCATCTGGATCGGCTTCTGTCTAATTGAGTGGTTTGCTGCCAAGCGACGGATGTGGATGTACCTTGCCGTGGATCTGCTGCTTTCAGGGATTTTCTTTGCAGCCATCATGTACTACAAATACTATGGCGTAATCGTTAACTATCACGCGCTGGCACAGGTGAATCAGGTGACCTCGGTCAAGAGCAGTATGTTCTCTTTACTTGACCCCTATTATTTGTTTATTTTTGCAGACGTTCTGATCATTGGGGGGATACTCACTCGTCGTCGGATCAAGCTCGGGAGTACAGAACGCCCAAACCGTATTCCACTTGAACGACGTGCCAGAAGACGGGTTGCTTCGGTCATTCTTACCCTGTCCCTGATCCTGTGCATGCTTAACATCTATCCCAATCGGGCCAGCATGAGTGAGCTTACACAAGCAGAACAGATGGGCATCCTCGGTTACGAGGCGTATACCATCCTGGATCGACCTGATAAACCTGTGCCCATTGCTCAGATTGATCAGACTGACATCGACCAACTGAAGCAAACGACCGAACTTCCTGCAATTTTGGAGAAGGGTGCCGCGAGCGGACGCAATGTGATTATGCTCCAGTTGGAATCGTTTCAGAACTTTCTGATTGGATTAGAGGTAGATGGACAGGAGATCACGCCCAACCTGAATCAATTGGCTAGAAAGAGCCTGTATTTTCCGAACTTCTATCAGCAAGTGGGACAGGGAAATACATCGGATGCAGAATTTGTTGTGAACACATCGTTCTACACCCCACCGAACGGGGCAGCAACAACTGTATATGCGGATAAAGCTCTGCCGAGTCTACCCAAGTTGATGTCAGCAAACGGATATCAGACAGCCACATTCCATACAAATGATGTTCGTTTCTGGAATCGGGATCAGTTATACAAGGCACTAGGATTCGACCAGTATTATGATATTGATTATTTCGGCACACAGGACTCTATCGCCTTTTCGGCCTCGGATGAAGTACTGTATTCCAAGACACTGGATAAGCTGGAATCCATGCAGTCTTCGGGCAATCCCTTCTATGCCCATATCATTTCCATGTCAGCCCACCACCCGTACACTTTGCCTAAAAACAAGGTAAAGCTGACGCTGCCAGAACGTTACAAGGATACGTTGCCCGGTGATTATTTGATATCACAGCATTATGCGGATGAGGCAGTTGGACAGTTGATTGCTGGATTGAAAGAACGGGGATTATGGGAAAATAGCTTGTTCGTCTTGTACGGGGATCACCTGGGGCTTCCCATCTACTCACTGGATCGGGATGACAAAGTCCTTATGAAAGAGTTGTATGGTCGGGAATACACATCAGCAGATATGATTAATATCCCACTCATTATCTCTGCCCCGGGCGTTACCCCGGGTGTACAACTGGAACAGATCGGAGGCCAGGTGGACATTCTGCCAACGATTGCGGGACTCACCGGAGTATCGCTGAAGGACCAATTACACTTCGGACAGGATTTGTTACACGAAGGTGGAAATCTCTTACCCGAACGCTATTACCTTCCTTCCGGTTCGGTGCTAAACGATGCTTCTCTCTTCATTCCGGCGAAAGGATACGGGGATGGGACGCATTATTCCCTAGCTGATGCGGGAAGACAGGATGCTGGGCAACAACGGACAGGTGTTCCGTCAGACGAGACACCGCAGATTTCGGGAGAAGAGGAATCTCCAACTATAGCCACACCCAATAACAGTGGGCTGTCTTCTTCACGGTTTATAACGAAGGATCAATATGATCGAGCATTGGATCTTGCACACTTGTCCAACAGTTATTTGAGCCAGCTACCGGACCGAAAGACTACACAATAATTAAATCTTTCCACTAGAACTCATCCATGCGGCGACCTTCCTCTTTATCATAGAGAGAACGGTCGCTATTTATATTACGGAACCAGACTAGTGGCCTATCCATTCGTGAGCAGACCATCAAAGAGCCAATCTCCTTTCTCGGAACGAATAAAATAGAAATCCAATGCACTGTTTCCATCAGACCATACTGTAGCCATATGTAAAATGACACGATCTGAATCCAGAGGATTAAATCCACGGTACTCCAAATTATTCAGGCTAACGTTTTGCAGAAAAGGTACTTCGTAATCCCCTGTTCCAGTTTCGAAATAATGATATTGTTCTGCTGCGATATTTCTATGTTCGGAGAAGACACCGATTCAAGATATGTATAGTTATTGGATTGCATCGCCGCCATCAGTTTAAACGTTATGTTCAGTGTTTCTCTTAAACTTTCTACATCTTCCTGCTCTTTTGCATCTTTTTCATCTTTTCTCTTCTGGTTGTTCCCTACCCGCTCCTTCAGCAGTTCATTTTCCTTCCGCATTTGTTCGGTATTTATGGCATCCTCGCGTTCCCTCTCCTGTACATTTGGTAGTGAAGCATCGTCACTCGAACTGCAGGCTGTTAAAAATAAAGCGAGCATCCATATCAATAAGATTCTGCTTTTTCTCATCTAATCCCCTCCTTAATAAAAAGTGAATAATAGAAACACATATCTTCCATATTTATGGTAACATATACCAAATAAAAGAAAATACTATCTTGTTTATTCTGAAAAATAAACAAAAAAGACCCGAACCCTGTTAGTCCAGGCTCCGGTCTTTCATATGATTACAACGGCAGTAGCGCAACCGACTTGCGAGCAGTCAATTGTTCTACCATGGCAAGCCATTCCTGTGGTTTGTTAGGAAGCACTGCATAATATCGATTCAGGAAATCAGCCACTAGGCTTGCTGGCAGTTCACCAAGCGACTCATCACCTGGCATGAAGCACAGGTCCAATCCACCAACCGCTTCACCATCCCCTTGCCAGGATGGATGAACATACGGGAAGTCCAGACGCTGATATCCCAGATGGGACAATACTTCACGACGTACATACGGGTCCATCGGCTTGATACCGCCAAACTCGTGATCCTGACTCAGATAAGGATTATAGATTTCGGCAAACATACCGAACAATTCTTTCCCGTTTGCCGCAGCCAGCTTCTGCAGATCACGCTTGCGGTGATTCGCCAGGAAACTGCCGATTCCCAGTCCTTCGCGCCCAATAATCGTAAAGTCCGTCATGGCCACGTTCCAATCCTCGTAATAACGGTATTCTGTCGCCCCAACAACTTGTCCCTCATGTACAGCCACGAACACCCGTATACCCGGATCTTCCAGCGGTTCTTCCCACAGGGGGAAGTCCAGCACTTCTTCCCGCGGGAAAATCTCCTGCATCAACTTGTGCATTTGGGCAAACAATGGATCTTTAATGGATGTAATACGCGTAAATTCCATGGATAAATACCCCCTTGATTGATGATGTATTTCATTTAATATTTTTTATTTGAACGGGTTCCGCCACTCCATCAGGGCAGCATAATTACAGGATTCCTCATCGTCCAGATAGTCTGCGGTCACACCAACAGGCATGCGGCCACAGCGAAGCAGGAACGATATCACCGGGTCATGCCTCTCTCCCGCTGCTACCTGTTCCAGATATTCCTGCGCAGACAGTTGGTCTGCAACCAGATGATAACCGGGCATTCTACCAGCACCTAGTAACCGGTCCATACCCTGTGCAATCACCAGGTGGTACATCGCCTGCATCATAAGCTGAGCCAGTCCCCACTTGCGGTACTTCGGACGAACGCAGAGATCAACAATATACAGCGTGTTGCCATCCGACTGGTGGTTACGAATATAACCGTCATCCGTTACTTCGGCCCAGGTATGACTCGCCGGATATGCAGGGTCCCACTGCATCCGCAGCGAAGTCATCGATCCGGCCAATTCTCCATCCACTTCAATACAGATGGCACCCTCCGGGTAATGCTGCACATGACTGTTGAGCTGCTCGTGACTCCAGAGCAACTCTTCCGGATAAGGGGGAGGGAAACTCTCCGCCTGAATGCGAATGAGTTCCTCAAAGTCGGCTGCAGCATAATTGCGAACGACTGCCTTTACCCTTTTGCCACTTCGCTCAGGGTCGGTGATCAGCATTTCTTTGGTATACATGTTGCCGGGTCACCCCTTTCCACTGACAAAATGAACTCCATACTCTGTTTCGCTTCGGTTTTAAACGTAGTTGCCTACTCCCAATCGGTATACAGATCAGTACGGCGGTCACGCCAGGTCGTTACCGATCCACGTTCACGCACCTCATACAACAAGTCCAAATCCAGATCGGCGGTCACGATCATATCGTTGTTAATCTCACCCTCGGCCAGAACGCCACGTGGCGGGAATGGAATATCATTCGGCGTAATAATTGCAGCCTGTCCGTAGTTGGCCCGCATGAAATCAACGGTTGGCAAGTTACCCACTGTTCCTGTTAACACAACATACACCTGATTCTCCACCGCGCGGGCATGACTCGTATAACGCACACGGTAGAATCCATGACGATCGTCCGTACAGGAAGGACAGAAAATCACATCAGCGCCTTTGGCTTTGGCCATCCGCACAATTTCCGGGAACTCAATATCATAACAGGTCAGCATGGCAATGCGGCCTTTATCCGTGTCAAACACCTCAAGTCCATCTCCGGGAGCCATATTCCATTCCTGGACTTCGGTTGGTGTAATGTGAATCTTGTCCTGGCGAGCGATGCGACCATCTGGATAGAACATGTGGGCTGTATTATACAACTTCCCTTCACGGCGAATGACGTGGGTTCCCCCGATAACGTGCATGCCATACTTGGCAGCAAGTGACGTGAACAGTTGTTCATATTGTTCCGTAAAGTTTGGCAGATCCTCAATCGTCAGTGCATTGCCTTGTTTGTCCCCAATGGACATTAATTGCGTTGTGAAAAATTCCGGGAACAGCACAAATTCGGTTCCGTATTCACTCGCTGTCCGTATGTAATGCTCAGCATGAGCGGCGAACTGCTCAAACGAGCTGATTGTGTGCAATTGGTATTGTACAGCGGATACCCGCAGTTTCATGTTCGTACACCTCCATCATGATTATGCTTCCATTGTAACAACGATCCTGGGTCAACAAAAGAGTATTTACTCTGGGCACTACAATGACAGAACAACCTTCCCATCACTCCCTTACTCACCCAGCATCGACTGTGTGAATGCAATCCACTCTCTCGTGGCAAATGAAAGATAGCGATCCTTCCGCCAGATCATCCCGAGCTGCCATGGAATCACCGGTTCCACCACGGGTATGATGCGTACACGCATATGATCCACCTCACGACAGATCGTCTCCGGCAGTAAGGCTACACCCAGATTGGCGGCAACCATCGCGCTGAGCAGATCCCACTGAGAGCTCTCATATACCACCCGGGGTTGGAACCCGGCATGCTGACAGGCCACAATAATCCGGTCATGCAATGCAAAATCTTCCCTGAACAGCACAAAGGCGTCGTTTTCCAGTTCATGCAGCGCAACCGACTCTTTCCCCGCAAGTGGATGTGAAGGGTGCACAAGCAGGTTCAGCTTCTCTTTGACAAACACAAAATGATCCAACAGCTCATCCACAGTTGGCAGTACAGCAACGCCAATATCCAGTGCACCGCTGATCACATCGGCCTCCACTTTTTTGGCACCATCCTCAAATAGCTGAATGGTCACCTGCGGGTAGGCTTTGTGAAATTCACCAATGATCATGGGGAAAAAGCTTGATCCTACCATCGGTGGCAAGCCGATCCGCAGATGGCCTTTCTTCAAATTCATCAGGTCATCCAATTCGGACGACAGACTGCGAAACGATTTTTCAATCTCCAGTGCCTGCCGAAAAAACACATGACCTGCATCGGTTAGTTCAACTTTCTTCCCATAACGGTCTAATAACGTGATACCCAATTCCTCTTCAAGACTCTTGACCGTCTTGCTGATCGTGGGCTGGGTGATATACAGAACTTCGGCGGCTTTTGTGAAGCTCTGCTGCCGGGCAACTTCCAGAAAATATTGCAAATGGCGGATATCCATCGGTTGATCCCCACCTCTCATAGATAAATGGAATAGTAAACATTCTTAATATGCATTTTACTCATGAAAGAATGCCATGTAAAATTTGTGATATCAAGTGAAACATTTTCAAAAAAAATTAAACGATTACGTTGATTATATAAGGAGGGATTGAAGTGAAAAAATGGGGCCTTGGTATTGCACAGGTTGCGCTCTTAATGGTTTTTTCACTGCTTATGGACCTGCTGGCCCGTACTCTCCATCTTCCTGTACCCGGTTCAATACTCGGTATGGTTGTGTTATTCATTCTGCTTCAGACTCGTGTCGTGAAGCTGCGTTGGATTGAAGTTGGAGCTGCCTGGCTGCTCGGTGAACTATTGTTATTTTTTATCCCGTCAGCCGTTGGCATCATGAACTATATGCCCATGTTGGAGCATGACGGATTGCAGATTTTATTCATCGTACTGCTTAGTACATTCCTGGTCATGTCCTGCACAGGCCTAGTTGCTACACGAATCGCGAAACGAAAGGGGCGTCACACTGGATGATTGGATTTCTCTGCCTGCTATTAACCGTTGGGATCTATGGGGTCGCCAAACGAATGTATCGTAATCTGCCAAAAGTATATCTGTCTCCACTGCTCATTACGCCGCTGCTGGTTGTTGGCATATTGCTCGCAACGGGAACGGATTATACCACGTATAGCAGTGGAGGCAAATGGCTGAGTCTGCTTCTCCAACCGGCCACCGTGGCTTTTGCCGTTCCGCTTTATACCTTTTTCCATGTACTCAAAAAACATATTTCCGAGATTGTCTTCAGTGTCATGACCGGTTCGGTCGTTGCAGTACTTTCTTCTGCCCTGCTCGCCAAATGGTTGCGCCTGGATTCCGGTCTCATTCATAGTCTGATCCCAAGATCGATTACCACCCCAATTGCCATGAACGTATCCGCCACCATCGGTGGCATACCCGCAGTGACAGCTGTTTTTGTTATTATGACTGGTCTGCTCGGAGTGATTATGGGCCCTTCTATCGTCAAGATGCTGCGCATCGATGGGGAGATTGCACGAGGCACACTATTTGGAACCGGTGCCCATGGCACAGGAACATCCAAGGCGTTTGAACTGAGTTCCCTGACCGGTACCATCTCCAGCATCTCCATGGTGCTCGCTGCATTGTTCACTTTAGCGGTTGCACCCGTCCTTTCCAAACTTATTTTTCCATAATAGATGGCATTATCCCACTTTTTTGAAATATTATTGTTGTATTAAAGCCCTTTCTTCCTTACAATAAGGACAGGTTTTTAATTGTGAATATTGCGGGGGAGATGCGATGAAAAGAACCGGAATGAAGAGATCTCTGGACCGTCTTGGACGAATTGTCCTTCCCAAAGAAATGCGGGATACGATGGAAATCCATATCGGCGATCCGCTTGAGTTTTTCATTGAAGGGAAAGAGTTGATTTTAAGAAAGTACAAATCAACATTATGTATTTTTTGCGGTGATGTAGATACGGAAATGTATTTCAAAGAACAATTCATCTGCCGGACTTGTGCAATTCAATTAAAACACCCGGATGACTCTCCCGACTGGTTCGTACCTCAGAACAAACAGGCTCCTGCACCCGTGGAGCGTCCTGCTTCCAAATCCGCCTCAGTCTCATCTCCCGCTAGGGAAGAAGGGACCACAGCTGACAACCAAGAATACCCGGATCTGCGGCCGAAGACGGCACGTATGCTGCAACAGATGAAAGAAATTGTTGAACAGAATCCCGGTTTGGCTCAACAGCAAATTGCGGAAAAGCTTGGCATCAGCCAAGGACGCGTCTCTCAATTAAAAAAGTTACTATAATCAAAATGGCACTCGATCATTTATAGTCAGAAGACCTTCCGATCAGGAAGTCCCGCTGCAAGAGAACCCGTTGTTTTTCGTGGGTTCTTCTTTTTTTATATTAAATCCATTCAATCCTAAAAAAAGATGACCTATGCTCATCTGCTGCGGCCATCTCATGATATCGTTTCAGATCTTCTATTCATCTTTAACTTACGCCTGAACCGCGTCCATCTGACCTTCTTCTTCCGCTTCCAATCTGCGCATGCCCACAACCAGGACAATAATGTTAGCTACCAACAACACAGCCGGGAACGGAACAGCAGCATATTGTGCATAGATCAGATGACTTCCCACGGCCCCAATCAGAATGAATGTCAGTATGCCTGAAGCCAGGATGCGAGTACGTGGAATCAGCAATCCTACAGCACTAAGCAACTCCGCAGCGCCCAGCAGATACATCGTCCATGTCGGATAAGAGAAACTTTCGAATGTCTGAATCATCATGTCTGCTCCACTAATCTTGTTAAACCCCGTCATGACGAAAACACCTGCTAACACAACCAGAAAAACGTAACCCAAAATCTTGTTCATGTGTATATCCTCCTGTAAGAAATTATATGTTCCTACTATGTAATGATTATTTTTGCTGCACATTGTAAAAAAAGAATCTATGTAAAAGTTCCCAAAGGTCACTCTGTTTTCAACCGTTCTGCCCAGTTCAATTTTCAGAATAGTACGCGTTCATATTATACGTATTATTTATCACCAACTTACTTTTGTGAAGTTAGTATATAATAATAATATAATTTCTTCAAGTAATTTTTCGCTGTATGATGTATAATACATACAAAAGGTATGTTACAGTATATTTTGTAGTAACCCTCATTTACTTGGATGTCCTATATTCTTAAAGCGGCAGAAACCATGTCCTTTCATATACAACCTGCGAAGAAAATAATCATGAATTGAGGTGAACACGTTGAAGCTGAAAAAAGTAAAAGCACCAAGTCCCTGTATGATCACTCAAGCCATAGACATCATAGGCAAGAAGTGGGTACTGTTAATCATGTATCAACTGTTGTCCGGACCCAAGCGGTTTACGGAGCTTGAAGCAGAGATGGCGATCAGTGGACGACTTTTATCGGAGCGATTGAAGGAAATGGAGACAGAAGGTATCGTAACCCGACACATGTTTCCCGAGATACCTCCCCGTGTAGAGTATGAATTAACACCTAAAGGCAGAGCCATTGAACCTGTCATTGATCAGATCTACAGTTGGTCATCCGACTGGTTGAAACAGCAGAAATCCGAGTAGTTGAATTGCTGTTCAATAATCTCTACTCAACACAAATACGCCTGAATCGGGCTGATCTGCGGATCATTCCCTGATTCAGGCGTATTTATGTTACCTTCAACCTTTTAATGAGAGAGATGTTTTGAAGGCTGAAGCTGTACAGGCAGACCGGAATCTGCCGATGCCAGCGCCGCCGTTGTAATCTCCTGTGTACGGCAGGCATCCGCATAATCGGACAGAATTCGTGAACGGTCTCCCGTACGCAGGGCGTGAATGAACGCTTCATTCTCACGCTCGTATGGATTATGTCCTGCCGGAATCTCCAGACCTGCCATCGCATGTTTTGCCGCACTTGGCAGAAGCAAACGTTCTGGCGTCCAATCCCACACACCTGCATCCGTGTAGAACTGGAGCCCTGCGCCGCCCTCTCCGTCTGGCAACAGACATGTATTGGCGATACTGGCAATCGCTCCACTTTCCAGCTTGAGCGTCACATTCGCCACATCGGCTACGGTCACATGCTCATGCTTCTCATGCATGCTTCGCTGAGCTGCTACAGCATATACCTCCGTAACTTCTCCTGCACAATACCGAAGCAAGTCTACAATATGTGTAGTCTGCTCTACGAATTGTCCTCCTGAACCGTCCTGACGCCGCCACCAGGCGACCCCTGGCATTCCGCCCATCCAGCGGCCAAGAGCCATGCCGACCGTCTGTTCTTTCATCGATTGCTGCAGGACCTGCGCGGCCTCCTGATAACGGAAATGGTATCCTACAGAGGTTAACAATCCGCTCTTTTGCACCTGATCCAACACCTGACGCGGAACATCCATTCCGGTGCTCAAAGGTTTCTCCACCAGGAATGGAATACCGCGGCAGATTAATTCGGACTCAATCGATCCGTGAGACATCGGAGGCACACAGATATACACCGCATCCAGCTTCTCACCATCCAGCATATGTTCAAGTTCCCCGTAACCAACTGCATCATAAACGGAGGCCATAGCCTCTGCCTTTTCGAGCGATGTTCCACAGACACTCGCAACACGAACACCTTCCATCCGTGCGAGAATATCCGCGTGTACCTTACTGAACCAGCCTGTTCCAATGATTCCGATCTGTAATGTCATGGATGTAATCCCCTCTCTATGTTACACGCTTACATGTTCCATTCGACTCTTGACCTTGAAATCCTGCCTTAGATTTTGCCGGATGCTTCCAGCAACAGCTGATCCAGTTCCTGTGTATGTTTAACCTCTTCCTCTTCAGACCAGTTCAAACGACCTGCCATATACGAGATAACCGCTGTTTTATAGCGACGAACTTCATCAATACGGAAGAATAAATCACCTGTTCTTCGTACCAAAAAGTCAGACGGGGTTACAGCCATCTCTTCATCAATCGCGTAAAGCAGCATCAGCAATAGCTCCTGTGGCATGCCATGAAGCTCGGACTTGGTGCGTGGATCGGGCATTCGCTCATACAGTGCCTCCACATTGGAACCATACGTGCGAACCAGCCGCTCCGCAGCAGGTCGGGCAAGCCCGAGGGCAACACCGTCCTTGATCTTGCGCTCCGCATACGATACAAATCCAGCCGATCCCCCTACATCACCGCCGGAGATGGGCATCTTCTTCGTTACACAAGGACCTATGGAATGCCCACTCTCCTGCTCCATCTGGCGTGCGACCAGATCAACAACCATCTCGGCCATTTTACGGTATCCGGTTAACTTGCCCCCGGCAATCGTAATCAGATTGGAATCGGATACCCAGACTTCATCTTTACGTGAAATTTCGGAAGGATTCTTGCCTTCCTCATGAATTAGTGGACGTACACCCGCCCATCCGGATTCCACGTCCTCGGTACCAATGTGTACATCTGGAAACATGCCGTTGACTGCATCGATCACATAATCGCGATCTGAGTCGGAAATTTGCGGGTGTGCAGGATCATCCTGATATACAGTGTCGGTTGTTCCTACATAGGTTTTGCCATCACGTGGGACAGCGAATACCATTCGACCATCTGGTGTATCAAAATAGACAGCCTGCCTCAATGGGAATCGTTCACCATCAAAGACCAAATGAATGCCTTTGGTCATCTGTAGCGTTTTCCCCTTGCGCGAACCATCCAATTCCCGCAGCCCATCCACCCAGGGGCCGGAAGCGTTGATCACCTTGTTTGCTTTTAGCGTATATATCTGCCCATCGATCTGATCCATAGCTTCAATACCTGTAATCTTGCCATTCTCCTTCAGGAAATCTTTCGCCTTGACGTAGTTCACTGCCTGTGCCCCACGTTTGACAGCTTCTTTCATAACTTCTATGGTGAGCCTGGCATCATCAGTCCGGTACTCCACATAGAGTCCACCACCCAACAACCCCTGTTTGCGTAATAAAGGTTCACTGTCTGACACCGCTCCAGCATTCAACATTTGGCGCCGTTCACTGCGCTTCACCCCGGCGAGCCGATCATACACCATCAGTCCAATGGATGTGCTGAAGCGGCCGAACGTGCCAGCCGTATAGATCGGTAACAACATCGGTTCCGGTGTGGTCACATGTGGCCCATTTTCATAAACTACAGCCCGCTCCCGTCCTACCTCAGCAACCATCTTCACTTCATATTGCTTCAAATATCGTAATCCGCCATGGACAAGCTTGGTCGAACGACTGGATGTACCTGCTGCAAAATCCTGCATTTCTACAAGCGCCGTCTTCAATCCACGGGAAGCTGCGTCCAATGCAATCCCTGCGCCTGTAATTCCACCACCAATAATTAATACGTCAAAATGTACATTCGCCATGTTTTGCAAATATTCGGTCCGGTATGCTGACGAGAACGTTTCTGTCATTCTTGAACCTCCTATTGATTTTCTCGATTTTTCCGTAAAAAAAACAAAAAAAGGACCACGTCATTCGCTCAGCAATTGCTGAGCGGCACGTGGTCCCTCCCGATCTCCAGACATCATTTTTTAACTTGTGCCTTTATCCTATCACAGATTTTTGACGGCGTGAAGTCCTGAAATGACACATTATTCAAAAAAAATTCAAAAAGTTGTTCTGCCAAAGGATGGAATTTCAAATGAATCCACTAACCTTGTTTTTTTCCTTATAGTGGGTATATATTTTGCCTTCTCCAGGAAGAATAACCCTGTAAATCATGCATCATTTTCCACCAGTAAATATCATTTATAACATATGTTTAGTTAAAAAGTACAAATACCCACACCAAGAAATATTCATTTCATTCCTTTTATTTAAAAGCCATTGCTGCGTTCACTGCACGCTTCCAGCCTGCATAAAGTTCTCTTCGTTGTTGCTCAGCCATAACAGGCTGGAAGACACGCTCCGTATTTTCATGATCCGTCAATTCATCCGCACTCGTCCAATATCCAACCGCTAATCCTGCCAGATAAGCCGCACCTAATGCAGTCGTTTCATTCACCGTTGGGCGTTCGACAGGAATGCCCAGAATATCACTCTGGAACTGCATGAGGAAATCATTGGCCGCCCGCTCCTCCATCCACACGCAGAGCATGCACGGGAATACCCGAGTCGGATTCCATTGCCTCCAGTACATCTTTGGTCTGATACGCCAACGCCTCAAGCGTAGCACGGATAAAGTGTTCCTTTGTCGTGCCTCGGGTCAGGCCAAACACCGCACCCTTAACCTCACTATCCCAATACGGACTGCCCAGTCCGACAAATGCAGGTACCATATAAACGCCGTCTGTCGAAAGCACGCGTGTGGCGTAATCCTCGCTATCTTTTGAAGAGCGAAGCATTCTTAATCCATCACGCAGCCACTGAACCGCTGAACCTGCAACAAAAATGCTGCCTTCAAGCGCATATTCAACCTTGCCATTCATCCCCCAGGCAATCGTTGTAATCAGTCCATGATTGGATTGCACCGGGTTCTCTCCCGTATTCATAAGCATGAAACAACCGGTACCATATGTATTTTTCATACTACCCTTGGTGTAACAGCCCTGACCAAACATCGCTGCCTGTTGATCACCTGCCGCTCCCGCAATCGGAATCCGATGACCGAAGAAATGATAGTCTGTTGTGTGTGCATATACCTCGGATGAACCTCGCACTTCTGGCAGCATGGCCTTAGGAATGTCGAGGATATCCAACAATTCGTCATCCCATTGCAGATCATAGATGTTATAGATTAGGGTACGTGAGGCATTGGATATATCCGTGACATGTGTACCCCCGCTCAGTTTCCAGATCAGCCAGCTATCAATCGTGCCAAACAGTACTTCACCCTTCTCTGCCCGCTCCCGGGCACCAGGGACATGATCCAGAATCCACTTCACCTTTGTTCCCGAGAAGTAGGGATCGATTAGTAATCCTGTTTTACGGCGGAAAAGGTCCCCGAGACCCTGTGTCTTCAATTCTTCACAGATATCTGCGGTCTGTCTGGATTGCCATACCACTGCATTATAGATGGGTCTGCCAGTTTCTTTGTCCCATACCACAACCGTCTCACGTTGATTCGTAATTCCAATTCCAGCAATCTGAACAGGTTTAATTCCGCTTTCTGCCAGACATGAAGCCATCACGGCAAGAATGGAACTCCAGATTTCGTTGGCATTCTGCTCTACCCAGCCCGGCTTGGGGAAATACTGGGGGAATTCCTGCTGTGCAATGTGCACAATCTCCCCGCCACGGTTAAATAGAATAGCTCGGGAGCTTGTCGTTCCCTGATCCAGAGCCAATATATATTTTTCCATACAGCCAACCTCCTGTTGTGGGTTCTTTTTACGGTGTAAGCGATTTCTCGAAGTGTCGGATCAGATCTGCGTTGGATGTGGTCACTGCCGTAGCCCCGACGCCAAGCGCAAGTTCAACCTCTTCCGGTGAACGGATCAATCCCCCCGCAATAAGGGGTATCCCTGTACGCACAGATACTTCCGCAATAATATGCGGAATGACGCCAGGTAATACTTCAATATAATCCGGTTGGGTTTTGGCCAGCAACAGATAACTTTTCTCCAGCGCATGGGTATCCAGTAGAAAAATACGTTGAATCGCTGTAATGCCTTTCTGCTTTGCCTTCTGAATAACACTCGCTCGCGTAGAGATCAGTCCTGCGGGGCGAATGTGCTGACACAGATACTCTGCCGCATACTCATCGTTTTTTAATCCCTGTACCAGATCTGCATGCAAAAGTATCTTTTTGTCATACCGCCGTGCCTCGTCCATTACACTCTGAAGCTGTGCAATATGAGTTTCCAGCATCACCCCATAGGTATAAGGGCCTTCAATCATCGCCTCAAACTGCTTCATGCTCTTCGCAGCCGGCAATATACGTTGTCCCTCAAATGGCACCTTGGTTCCTCCCGCATTCATCAGATGACTATATTGTATAATCCGAACTGTGGGAACGGCAAGCCATTCCGTGAATCAGGAAAACCTGATCGCTACCCTGTTCTCCATACCAAAAAGCCGCTGCTGTACTTCTCCATAACGGAGAGTACTACAACGACTAATCCACTAATCGTATATGTTCAATGAATAAGGATTAAGCCTGCGCATGCGGAAGCAGCGTTTCTGCCCCAGCCCAGCCATCACTTTCTGCCAAGTGACCGGAACGGTTCACTTTCGTTTGCAGATATTTCTCGTTAAAAGCAGAGCGATCTCCCCATAGTGGAACACGTCCCCCCACATTTAATCCCGCTTCCTGCAAGGCAGCCAGCTTCCGTGGATTGTTGGTGATCAGTGTAACCGGAGCTGAGCGAAGCGCACGCAATACGGCAATCGCATCGTCATAATTACGAGCATCGTCTGTGAATCCGAGCTGTAAGTTTGCATCTACTGTATCCAGACCTTCTTCTTGCAAAATGTACGCCATAGCTTTGCTGAACAGACCAATACCACGTCCCTCATGGTTCGCAAGATAGAACAGTGCACCCGCTCCGTGTGCGGCGATCATTTTCATGGATTGCTCCAATTGGAAGCCGCAATCACAGCGTTTGCTGCCAAAGATGTCGCCTGTATGACAGATGCTATGCATCCGGATCAGCGCTTCTTGTGCTTCAGCAAAGTCACCATACACCAGAACACTGGATTGTTGACGCTCTGCCAGTTCAGCAGCAGCAAGAGATTCGATTAACTCGCCGCTCTCCATCGCTTTGTCCGATTTCATCCAGCTGTACCACTGGAATGTCTTGGTCTCCCCATCGAGGTTAACCGGAAGCTTGATTGGTCCCACCAGGTATATAAACTCTTTTCCACTCGGAAAAGTCTGAATTTTGGGGGCAAGCAGTTGAATAATATGTGAATTGATCATTGTCGTTCCTCCTGTTTAGGCCAACTTGTATGTTGATTGATTCGCATCCAGAGTGAAATTGGATCACTTGGATGTTATATAGTACGTATCTATATTATTCTCATCATCATTAGTTACTTTATGTAAGTTAGTTTAGAATAAAAATTATAATGTGTCAAGTAACTTTTATTTTTAAAGTAACTACCCAATTTATGTTACGCAACCGACACAAATATGTGTTTCATTTTAGGAATATTGGGTATGAGTTTATAAACTGCTCATACACTAATGTTGTAGTCCAAAGCACTTCATGCCTCGAACTTAACGATGAGGGGGTAATACACATGATCCGCCGGAAAAGAACATGCTGGACAGCCATACTGATGGTCTGCGTCCTGCTCATAAGCGGATGCTCCATCTGGCCCGGACAGGACGATTCAGCGAACAACAAAAAGGTAGCGCTTACATTATGGTACTGGAATCGTTCCATCGATGATAAGTTGATTGCCAGAGCTAAGGAAAAGTTCCCCAATATCGAACTGACAGCTCAGAAAATCGGCGGTGATTTCAAAGCAAAGCTCAAAACAACACTCGCTGCACGTTCAGGTGAACCAGACATTGTGGCATTGAACGACTGGATCATGGAGCTATTCCCCAGTGAGGACCGTTTCTATAATCTGTATGATCTAGGTGCAGGAGATATTGAAGACCAATATCTGCCGTGGAAATGGAAGCAAGGCGTTACGCCAAGTGGACAGATGATCGGTTTTCCGATGGATACGGGGCCAACTGCCCTCTTCTACCGAGAAGATCTGTTCAAGGAGGCCGGATTGCCATCTGATCCCGAAGACGTTACACGCCAGATCAACAGCTGGGATGCATATGCCGCTGCCGGAGAACAGATCAAGGAGAAATTCGGAGGAAAGGTATTTCTGACCGATAACATCGGAAGCGTTTACAACCAAGTGCTGTCGCAAGGAGCTGAACGTTATTTCCGTCCAGATGGTTCATTCATCGGCATGGATTCTGCTCTGGTGCGAACAAGCTGGGATACATCCATTGCCTTCAAAGAGAAGGGACTACTTGCCAACGCAGACGGCTGGACTCCAGGCTGGAACGCCGCGATGAATAATGGCGAAATCGCCTCTTTCGTAGGTGCTGTCTGGATGAAACAAGTTCTTCAGGAAGCCGCTCCGGATACATCCGGGAAGTGGCGGGTCGCTCGGGCACCAGGGGGAGATGGCAACAACGGGGGATCATTCCTGTCCATCCTGAAGTCGAGTGAACATCCTCAGGAAGCCTTCGAACTGGTTCGCTGGCTGCAAAGTCCCGAAAATCAGTTGGAGCAATATCAGACATTGAACCTGTTCCCTTCTGCACCAAGTGTATTTGATGATCCTGCCATGAAAGAAAAAGAACCTTTCTTCGGTGGACAGGCGACAGGGCCTATATTTGCCGAATCGGCACAGGAGGTGCCGGATGCTTTCTTTGGTGAACGATACCCTTCCGTACACAACATTATCACCCGGCGGCTGAATGATGTCGCGAAGCAAAATGCCGATCCACAGCAGGTCTGGACAGATACGGTACACCGCGTCGAGCGGGAATTGCAGCGTTAACCTGAAGAACGTGTGGTTTCGTTATCCGCAAAGGAGGAATTCATATGGCTGTAACTGAACCTCGTCTTACTCCCGATCCCGGAAATGCAAGACCTGATCTGGATCGGCAGAAGTCACTATGGGCGAGAATGTGGGAGCATCGTGCACTTTATGTTGCGATATCGCCGTTTTATATTCTGTTTGCGGTATTTGGCCTGTTCCCGATCGGATTCTCACTCTATCTGGCTTTTCATAAATGGGATGGCATCGGTGTCATGACGTACAACGGGTTCAACAACTTCAAATATATGCTGACCGATGCCGAGTTCTGGCAAGCCGTGGGCAACACGTTCATGATCTGGATCTATTCGACGATTCCGATGCTCTTCTTCGCATTGATTATTGCCTTTCTGCTGCATGCACCATTTGTGAAGTTCCGTACATTATTTCGGGTCGGTTATTTCCTGCCAAACGTCACGTCCATCGTAGCGGTAGCCATTATCTTCGGCGCTTTATTTGCCAACAATTATGGCTTTCTCAATTATCTGTTGCAATCGGTCGGGCTACCTGTTGTGGAGTGGCTAAATGCACCATGGGGCATCAAAGTTGCAATCTCCTCCATGGTGGTCTGGCGCTGGACCGGATATAACGCCGTTATCTATCTGGCGGGGCTACAGAGTATCCCGCAGACGTTATACGAAGCAGCCAAGATTGACGGGGCATCCGCGATACAGTCCTTTTTCCGCATCACAATTCCGATGCTGCGTCCAGTGATCCTGTTCACGGTCATTACATCAACGATCGGGGGTATGCAACTGTTCACCGAGCCTCAAGTATTGGTAGGTAACGATGGTGGCGCTGGTGCAGCAGGCATGACGATTGTATTGTACCTCTACCGTGAATCCTTCATTAACAATTACTTCGGATATGGTGCTGCTGTTGGTTGGGGCATGTTCCTCATTATCGCCCTGTTCTCAATTGTGAACTGGAAGCTTGTTCAAGGCAAATCATCCTGATGTGACAAGGGGGAGCGCTTATGGCGTCCAAACACCTCAAATCGCTGGTGTTGTATACCGGTCTTATCGGGGGCATGCTCATATCCATGTTCCCGTTCTATTGGCTGATTGTAATGTCTACCCGGACAACGTCCGATATCTACAAGTTTCCACCGCAGCTCTGGTTCGGGGGCGAATTGTGGAATAATATTACGCGGGTGTTACAGCAGATTGACTTCTGGGGTGCCTTTCTGAATACGTTGTTTGTGTCGGGCCTCGTGACTATTCTTGTACTGTTTTTTGACTCACTGGCGGGGTTTGCGTTTGCGAAGTTTGAATTTCCCGGCAAAAAGTGGCTCTTCATCCTGCTGCTCGCGACCATGATGGTACCTTCCCAGCTATCGCTGGTGCCTTCCTTCGTACTCATGGCTACGTTCGGCTGGGTCGGTTCCTTCAAAGCTCTTATTATTCCGGGCATGGTGAACGCCTTCGGCATTTTCTGGATACGCCAGTATGCCACGGAGTCCATTCCGAACGATCTGCTGGATGCAGGCCGCATCGACGGCTGTAATTTCTTCCGGCTCTATTGGAACGTGGCGTTGCCGATTTTGCGACCTGCCTTTGCTTTCCTTGGCGCGTTCACCTTTATCGGCGTATGGAATGACTACCTGTGGCCTTTGATTGTCCTGACGGATGAACGCAAATACACGTTGCAGATTGCGTTGTCTCAATTGAACGGACTGTATAACACAGACTATGCCATGGTTATCGCAGGTACGCTGCTTGCCGTCATTCCACTGATTGTCATGTTCCTGTTCATCAGCCGCCAGTTCATTTCGGATATTGCCGCAGGAGCGGTGAAGGATTAAGGATGGTGTAATCGAGATCGACGTAATCTGCTCCATTTTGATCCATCCCTCAAGTCTGATATTCTTATCTATAGTTGAAATAACAGATGCCATATAAGTTGGATGAATAGCGCCACGTTCGCGATGGGGACAGAAAGGGCCTGAAGAAATGGAATGTTCGCATTTATAACCAAATTTCTCCCTTTGAAGAGGGGATCAAAGAAATTTGGGGATAACGGCGATCGGAAGGCTTTCTGTACCCGAAGTGTTAACGTGTAACAGCATTCTTTCACTTATATATTTAAGAAAGAGGGATGACAAAATGGCTTCTTCACCCTATATGATCGGCGTAGATATCGGCACGACCTCCACCAAGGCCGTCTTGTTCGAACAGAACGGAACCATTGTGGCTCAAGGCAGTGCCGATTATCCGCTGCACACCCCCACACCTGCGATTGCGGAGCAGGATGCGGAAGATATTTTCAAAGCAGTCATTGAATCCGTTAAACAGGCCACGTCCAAAGCGGGAGTGAAACCAGAGGACATCCTGTTTGTATCGTTCAGCTCGGCCATGCACAGTATTCTGCCAGTCGATCAACACGGCAAACCGTTGATGCGGGCCATGACATGGGCAGATAATCGCAGTGCCGAGTGGACCGAAGTGCTCAAATCGGAGATGAATGGTCACGAAATCTATCTGAGAACAGGTACACCCATTCATCCGATGTCCCCTCTCACCAAGATCATGTGGCTCACCCGGGATCAACCGGAACTGTTCAGACAGACGTACAAATTCATATCCATGAAAGAATATGTCTTCTATAAATTATTTTCTGAATACGTCATTGACCACTCGATGGCCTCCGCCACCGGACTCATGAATCTGGAGAAACTCGACTGGGATGCAGAAGCGCTGCATGTGGCGGGCATTACGCCGGAATACCTTTCCCGATTGGTCCCAACCACACATGTGCTGAAACATGGATTGCACCCGGAGTACGCCAAGGAGATGGGCATTGCGGTCACCACACCGTTTGTCATCGGGGCCAGTGATGGCGTGCTCTCCAATCTGGGCGTGAACGCCATTGATCCAGGCGTCGTGGCCGTGACCATTGGTACCAGTGGAGCGATTCGTACAGTCGTAGATAAACCGGTGACCGATCCAAAAGGACGCTTCTTCTGTTATGCGCTCACGGAGGATGCCTGGGTCATTGGCGGACCAGTGAATAACGGCGGTGTTATTTTCCGCTGGATTCGGGACGAGTTTGCGGCTTCCGAGGTGGAGACCGCGAAGCGACTTGGCATCGATCCATATGAAGTGCTGACTCGTGTAGCTGAAAACGTACCTCCGGGTTCAGAAGGCCTCTTGTTCCATCCGTATATGACGGGTGAGCGGGCTCCACTCTGGAATCCAAATGCACGCGGTTCGTTCTTCGGCCTGACGCTACATCATAAGAAAGAACATATGATTCGCGCTGCCCTCGAAGGTGTGTTGTTTAACCTGTACACGGTCATGCTGGCGATCGAAGAAAAGATTGGCCGTCCGAAAAAAATCCAGGCGACAGGCGGCTTCGCCCGCTCTGAGTTGTGGCGCCAGATGATGGCGGATATTTTCGATCAGGATGTCATCATCCCCGAAAGTATTGAAAGCTCCTGTCTCGGCGCAGCTGTACTGGGCTTGTACGCTCTTGGCCGCATCGATTCCCTAAGTGCCGTCTCCGGCATGATCGGATCAACGCACCGGCACCAACCGGACCCGGACAGTGTCCGTGTCTACCGGGAACTGCTGCCGATCTTCATTCGCATCTCCCGCAAATTCGAAGAAGAGTATGCGGATATCGCTGCTTTTCAGAATAAGACGATGCAAGGGTAGGAAAGGCGTGGGATGTTACACGTCGGAGATTCAAAAAGTCGAACCGGAATAGGCTAACGAATCATAGACACCTTATTTGAAGCTTTTAACATGTTTTCAAAATCTAACGAACCTGAGCCACCTTATATCGGATTACATGGGCAAAAACCTGCACAAAAACTGAAAATGGAGCCTATTAACGTGTTTGTGGTTCGTTAGAAAATTATTTTCTCCAAATACCCTCCAATAGCGTGTGTACAGTTCGTTAGAATTAATACCAGATGCCATAAGTTAAAGAGGCCCATCCCGCCATGGTTATGTCCATATGGGAATGGGCTTTTTTTTCATGCACAGACTATATAAACTCTATTTAGATTGGATCAACTTTATCTCTCATCATACTCGGAGCTTCGCTTTATGTTCTATTAAAGTATCCAGGGGCCCCCACAGCAACCGTCCTAAAATAGAAAAATCTCTTTTCCAGTTCCTGATTCTCTGGCGAAAACTCGGTCAGAAACTCAACTGAATTCAACATTTCTTCGGTCATCACGCCAGGTCTCCACAAAGCCAATTGGATGTCTTTGAAAATAAAAGAAAATCCCAACTCCGCATCGATGTCTCGAGTATATGGTGTCTTACTATCTATTAGCTTAACGAGATCATCAGCCTTTGTTCGAAAAACATCAATATTATCATATGTAAGGACAACATCAGATTCATCAGGTGGATAATCGTGTGGATTACTTACTTCAATGAAATAGAGTTTATGTTCCGAATTATACTCCAATCGGTTATAGAGCTGACTAATCTCCGGGTTGATGCGCTCGATGATCTCTTCTACCTCTGGTTTACTCATTCCCAACTTAAATGGTCCAATGCCGACCATGGGTATGACCTCTAAAGGTTCCATGACGTTTCGGTTCCCAATTTCGTTCATGTAGTTCACTCCTCTTTATTTCAACAACTAAGAATTTATAACGTTCATCCCTATACTCTAATCCTATCCTAAAAAGATTGATTGAGCATGTTGAGTATAACAAAACCCCACAGCATGAAAAAACGGTGGAGTTAAGGTTTCCTATCTTTTTTATTGATTCAGATTTCTAACTACTATAGAACTGAAATCCTGGATTTTAATTACTGATTATACCTGCTGAACGCATTCTGGTCGGCCTGTACATTCTCCAGATACACAATCTGGCCCGCATCATTTACACGCGCGATATCAATGCCTGCTTTGGCATATACCGTTCCGTCTGCCGCTTGTCCGCATACCGCCCAGTTGGTTTGGTAGCTGCCGTCAGGCTGTTCCACCCAACCGTCCCACATATGTTTTACGTCCTTATTGTACTCGTAGAAAGCTTTCATGAAGCCATCGAATCCTGTTCGGCTTGTGCCGTTAAGCACAATCTCTGCGTCCTGTGTGAACAGGGACAATAAGTCCTGCATGGCGCGCTCGTCTGTACGTGAAGCATCAAATAAACGGAAATAGTTGTTCAACAGTGTAGTGGTACTTATAGTACTCATTTATATTCCTCCTAGAATAAAAAGCCATTTTCCAATCTTTCAGTTCGAATATTTTCGAACTAATTGAAAAGAAATGTAACATACTTCTTATACTGCCCGCAAGAAATATATAAGTTGAGACCGACTTTTACACTAACACGGAGAGTGCAGAACCAATCTGAAGAAGCGAAGCGTGCGCATTTATCACCGGATTTTTCCCTTGGACCAAGGGAATAAAGAAAATCTGGGGATAAGAGCGATCGAAAGATGGTACTGCAATCGGAGTAAACAAGTGTAATAGTTACAGTTCAACTTCTATAGTTCGAAATTTTTCAAACATTGAAAGGTGTGGCCGAATATGCTAACGTCATAGATATGAGAACTCCAACGATACCTATGGCTTCGGAACTGAAGTTGACCACGGTCTGCAATGCATTGGGTGATCCGATCCGCATGAAAATTGCACATTGTCTGGCCAGCTCTGGCGAGAAAAACTGTTCCGCCTTCGAAGTAGACCATATTTCCAAATCCACGTTGTCCCATCACATCAAAATTTTACGTGAAGCTGGCGTGATCCAGCCGCGCATTGAAGGTAAACAGCACTTTTATTCCCTACGAAAGGAAGAATTAGAGGTCCGTTTTCCAGGTCTTGTCGAGATGATTCTGAATACAAGCGAGGAATACGCACATTAAAGTAAGCAGGTCAGGGGTCGATTGAAGAACCACATTTATCATGATGGTATATCCATAAAGGAGGCTAGCTATATGGACAAAAAAGCAGCAAAGATACTGCTGAGCAACTTCTGGGGAGGTGGTGGCTGGAAAACAACCTCTCTACCCTTCTCTGGAGATGAATTTGAATATGCCAAAAGCAAAGGTGTTATGTTCGATCCACTCACGATCACGCATGACGAGATCATCCAGCGTCTATACGATATGCATCAGGATGATTCGTTTAAAGAACGGGTAATTTCGGCCTTTTTACATAGTCTGTCCACCAAAAAAGTCTATCTGCGCAGCGCATTATCCAGCTGGGCTTTAACATCGAAGATGCCTTTGCATACCTTTGCGGAACGCTCTGCCCTTCATCCTAACACCAGTGCCTGTGGGGATTGTAACTTCCTGCGTTTGCAGTCAGACAAGGAATATTCCAACGTCGACTTAAACGTCCTGAACTTTGAACGGATCAAGTGGGGCGGCGTGCGTCATGGCTGGCTTATCTATTGCCTGATGGATCTGGAATTACTGCTTCAGGACAACGATGCAAACTATGAAGTAACTCCTGAAGACCAAGCCATCCTGGTCAACCTGCTTGAAGCAGCTCAGACGGAAGACCCCAAGGACAGTGCTCGCTCACTCGAGAAAAAGTGGAAGGATCTCTTCCCTTCCAGCAAACAGGAGCGAGATGCTCTGCTGGAAATCTGGGCGGCAGCCGGCATACTGGTTCCTGGAGATAAACCGAGAAAACGCAAAGGTGGTTCCAGCGATTTTGTTTTTGCAGCAACCTGGCAAGGTGATGATGGATATCATGCAGAAGCCGTAAAACATTATTTCGGCGCCTATCTTCCTCAAAAGCAATAGAATCTGATTTCTGTTCACTATTGCGTACGTCTGGTTACAATAATGACATCGACAGATTTCCTGTTTAACTCGTATAATAAGGGGAAATTGGTAGATGGGAGTGAAACAAGCGAGTTTATGGTATACATACTGGCTTTTATAGTGTCTTTTGCTGTCGTGGTTCTGCTTATTCCGCCGCTTGGTCGACTGGCTCACCGGCTCGATTTTGTGGACAAGCCTCGGGAAGATGTGGAGCGTAAGCTACACAGGCAACCGATCCCGCTCACGGCGAGTTACGCGATATTTACTGGATTTTTCCTGACATACATTGCTCTGACGAAAGAAATCACTTGGGAAACAGCGGCTCTGGTCGCTGGTGGTATGCTTCTGCTAACGATTGGTACCGTCGACGACTGGTACAAAACAAAAGGCAAAGATTTTCCTGCCCTGCCCAAAATGCTCGTACAGGTCTCTGCGGCAGTACTCGTATTTGCTTCTGGCATTGCGTTCACCGGATTTGTGAATCCCTTCAACGCGGAATATGTCATGCTTCCAATCTGGCTGCAATTCATTCTCACGATCCTGTGGATCTTCGGGGTGACAACAGTCATCAACTTCTCGGACGGCATGGACGGACTGGCTGGCGGATTATCGGCCATCTCGGCGATTACCCTGTTCATCGTGGCCCTTGCCAAAGGTCAAAGTGATTCCGCACTCATGTCGATCATTCTGGTCGGTGTGACGATTGGTTATCTGAAGTACAACAAAGCTCCTGCCAAAGTGTTCATGGGTGATGCAGGTGCTACGTTCCTTGGCTTCATTCTGGCTGTTATCGCTCTGGATGGTGCATTCAAACAAGCAACCATGTTGTCCATCTTCATTCCAATTCTGGCGCTGGGTGTACCGATCTTTGATAACATCTTTGTCGTGATCAAACGTTTCATTCAAGGTAAAGCGATCTACCAGGCCGATGCGAGTCAAGCCCATTATCGGTTGCTACGTGCAGGATTGAATCACAAACAGGTTGTTGCTGTCCTCTATCTGGTTAGTACCTGCCTGTGTCTGTCTTCCATTATATTGATGCTGGTAGAGATGTAAGTATCCGCAATATAAGCGGTCATATCGGAATGTAAAAATAGACGAGTCCAAGATTTCTTGGCTCGTCTATTTGTTATGCTTATATGGTTAAGTGCTCATTCCGCACTCATTCGGTGTTATTCGCTAAATTGATAATTCATGTATAGGTTCAGTTCAGCTCAATCATCTGGGCTGGTATGCAACATCCACACGTCTTGAGCCGCAGGCGCTCATAAGCTCACACTTATCTCGAGGCTACCGGTGGCAACGGTTGTTCTTGTTGCTGCCGACCTGTCCACCCCGGCCGATCAAGTTCAATGAGACGGCGGTATCGCTCTTCCCCAGCCAGCAATTGTTCGTGAGAACCCTGCATGGCAATCTTTCCATTTTCCATAAAAATAAGTTCATCCATCTGTTCCGCACCAATCAGGTGATGGGTGACCCAGATCATCGTTTTGCCTTGCAAGCTGTCCAGGATGGTGCGCATCAACTCTCGTTCCGTCACCGGATCAAGCCCTACGGTTGGTTCATCCAATATTATAACAGGTGTCTCCCGGAGCAGTACCCGGGCCAGAGCAATCCGTTGCCTTTCCCCACCGGAGAAACGCAGCCCCGTCTCCAGCATCGGCGTATCATATCCCTGCGGCAAGGATTCGATCAGACCGGATAAACCTACCTGGGCGGCCACCTGACGAATCTCCTCATCCGTTGCATGTGGACGACCAATCCGCAAATTATTCGCTACCGTGGTGTCAAACAGGTGTGGGCTCTGATTCAGCACCGCGATAACATCAGTGACACTATCACCAAGGGTCTGCACAGGCAGATCGTTGATCAGAACTTTCCCCGCAGACGGAAGTAATGCCCCCTGAATCAGCTTCAACAATGTCGATTTGCCGCCGCCGCTTCGTCCAAGAATAGCTAATCGTTTGCCTTGTGGCAGATGAAGGGATACATCATGTACGGCGTAGGAATCATCCGCTGCATAACGGTAACTTACGCGATTAATCTCGATGTCTGCTCTTAGTTTGGGTGGAATGCGAAGACGAATTCGTCTGTCCGGAATATCATTCGCCGCTGGCAAGGACTCGGATGGCTGTCCAGCCATCGCGTTGCCGTTTTTTACTACAGAGATCGATTTGCCTGTTCCATCAACATCATCCACTCCAGTCTGCCCCTGAAGATCCGATTTCCCTTCCAGCTGTTTCAAGCGGTCCAGTGATTCCCGGTACTGAGGCAGATGCTCCACAGCATCCCCTACTGGCAGAAGTGATTCCGTAAGCGGAAATAATACCAGTACAAAAGCAGCGATCATCACGGCAGGTAATTGCCCGACAGAAGCGGCGTTTCCAGCCCATAGCGTCACGGATACGACCATCAGGCCAATGACACACTGGGCCATCAGATCACGCCAGCGTGTCCAGCGCCGCAACTTGCGACGAATCGCATCGACCTGTTCTTCCGCCTCTTCCTGCTGCTGAACAAATTCGGTTGCTCGTCCACTTGCAAGCCAATCTCCCAGTCCAAGCACACCGTCAGTCAGTCGGGTATACAACCTGCTGTTTTCCTTTTTCAGCCGCACACGCCATTTCCCCACGTCACTTTCAGAGAGATTACAGGTAACACGGCAACGAGAAATAACATATACAAGCCCATCCACACCGCAAATCCCAGATCAATACTGCCAAAGGCAATCACAGCCCCACCATACATCACGAGCGCCGTAACCGCAGGGAAGACTGTACGCAGATAAATATCCTGCAGCCGCTCCACATCATCGGCGAGTGCTCCGAGTACATCTCCGGTCTGCATACGAGAGCGCAGGAACAGGGCCTGTGGCTCCAGAATGCGATATAACTTCACCCGTTGATCGGCCAACACACGCAGTACGGCATCATGTCCTGCCAATCGCTCGATATATCGAAAGACAGCGCGGAATATCCCAAATGCACGTACACCAACAATAGGTACATACACCATCAGAATATTCTCAGGACGCAGCGCAGACTTGGAGATCAGAAATCCGGAGGTGAACAGCAACAGTACCGCACACAAGGCAGCGCATGTACCCAGCGCAATGACTGCGATGAATCTCCAGCGGTACTGTGCCACATACGGAGCGATCCAGCTATTTTTTTCTTTTCCGTTACGGACGGTCTCCATATGTTCATATTCGGACTTCATTTTATATCGCCTCCATCTGGGCCTGAATCATCTGATAATATACGCCTTGTCGTGCCAGCAATTCCTGATGTGTTCCCGTCTCTGCCACTGTGCCGCCATCCATGACAATAATCCGATCCATATGTGGCATCCAGTGCAGACGATGGGTAGCCAAAAATACAAGTTTTCCTTCAAACAGCGGCAGCATCGTCTGTTTCAGTTCATACTCTGTTTCCACATCCAGATGAGCTGTCGGTTCATCAAGCAGCAGGATGTTCCGTTGACTAAGCAAGGCTCTTGCCAGAGCCACCCGTTGCTCCTGCCCACCACTAAGCTGTCGGCCGCCAGCCCCAATAGGCTCATGCAACCCAGCGGATAATGAGGTCAGAAGCTTGGTTAATCCAGCTGCGCTAATGGCCTTGGCCACCTCCGCATCCGAAGCCTCCGGCATGTAGTAACGAACGTTATCGGCCAGGCTTCCACTAAAGATATATGGATGCTGCGGGATAGCTGCCGTCTGTCTTCGCCAAGATTCGAGCATATCCGGTGTAACCGGCTGTCCGTTAGCCAGTACTTGACCCGAAGTAGGTAACTGGAAACCAGCCAATACATCAATTAATGTGGACTTGCCTGCTCCGCTGGCGCCAATAACACCGATTTTGCCAAGACCCGTGATCTGAAATGTGACATCCTTTAGCGAATAAGGACCTTCATCATCATGCCGTACCTGTACATCCGTTAGAGCCAATCTGCTATTCTCATTCCAGGAGAACACTGAGGAAGCGGAAGAAACAAGCTCAGGAATAGTAGAAACAGAAGCAGGATCAGGAGCAAGATGTCCCACAGCCGTTTTATCGTTCAACACGACACGTATGGTCGAAATGCCTGCTTTCCTTTTACCCGAAGATAAC
The DNA here is from genome assembly GCF_030816325.1 of Paenibacillus sp. W4I10. Lineage (NCBI taxonomy): Bacteria > Bacillati > Bacillota > Bacilli > Caryophanales > Paenibacillaceae > Paenibacillus > Paenibacillus sp. W4I10. The sequence goes on along the minus strand of NZ_JAUSXX010000001.1, from coordinate 5,568,168 downwards.
GATGATGCAGATCCCGTCCCATCCTCTGCCATGTCCGCGTGCGCAACAACGTTTGCATAAGCTTCTTTCTGTTTCCGTTCAGCAACTTTCCCCCGTTCAATCACCTGATTAATGGCCGCTCCGGCTTCCTTACCGTCCAATGTGGCATGATAATCAGCGCCGAGCATACGTACAGGCAGGAAATATTCGGGTGCCAGAATCAGTACCGTCAGCGCAGGGCCGAGCAGCATATGCCCCTCCGTCAGACGTAATCCCAGACCAACTGCTACGGAAGCAACGGACAGCATCGTAAAGAAATCGAGAGCAAACGAAGAAAGAAAGGCCATACGCAGGGTAGACATCGTTGCTTTCCGATACCGCTGACTGACCCGCAGAATGGACTCTTCGTGTGTTTTGCTTTGTCCCAATGTTTTTAGCGTCTCCAACCCACGCAAGGTATCAACAAAATGGTTAGCGAGTGCTTTGTAGGATCTGAATTGTCCGTCTATCTTACGCTGAGCTGCGAGACCAATCAGAATCATGAACACGATCAGGATTGGGAGTGTCAGCATCAGAATAACCCCGGACATCAGATCCAGCTTGAACACATACAGCAGAATGACGATGGGTGTGAATCCTATGCCCAGCATGCGAGGAATGAATAGTTCGAGATACGTCTTGTATTGGGCTGTTCCCTCACGTGCCAGTGTAACCAGATGTCCTGTGCCCTCCGTCTTGGCATAACGCGGTCCAAGTCTGAACCACTGCTCCACCATCTGTCTGCGCAGATCAGTCCCTGTCCTCTCCGCATATCGTGATGTCACGAGTTGTAACCAGAAGGATAGAGCGTATCGGGCGGCAAAAGCAGCCAGGAACAGCAGCAGTACCGGGTACTGCTCCGTTACGGATGAACCTTCAAACAATGCCGTGATGGCCTGTGCCAGCCATTTGGCTTGCATAATGATCGTCATCGCCTGTAACAGTACCAGCGCTGATGCCAGCGCGAGTACTGGCCGGATGCCCGGCAGCTTCAGCAGCCCCCGTCCCATATCAGTACTCCAGGTGGTGCTGCTCGTTCAGGCGTTTGCGGAAGATATAATAACTCCAGATCTGATAACCAAGAACAAATGGCAGCAGTGTACAAGCCACAATCGTCATTACTTTCAATGAATACGCACCAGATGCAGCGTTGTATACGGTCAGGTCAAATGCAGAACCAAACGAACTCACCATGACTCTTGGGAACAGACCGATAAATACAGAAGCAAAGGCAATTGCAATCACAGCCCCTGTCATACCAAAAGCCCAGCCTTCACGCTTCTGACGCACGAAGTAAGCCGCAAGTGCAAGCGCGACTGCGCCAAGTACAACCATTATCCAAAGGGCCCAGCCCCGTACGGTGAATACATCGGTCATAAAATACGTCATTAACGCATAAACAGCGAGCAGTGCAGCCAGCGGCAGCATCAATTTTTGCGCTGTATTCAAGGCACGCTCTCTGAGTTCCCCGACTGTTCGTAGTGAGGCAAACAGCAATCCATGAACCAGACACAGCAGGGTTACACTCAAACCACCAATCACGGTGTACGGATTAACAATATCGAAGAATCCTGCACGCAACTGCATCTCCCCATCAATAGGCAGACCCTTCATGAACGTGGCAAAGACTACGCCGAACAGGAAAGGCAGGAGCGCGCTGGATACCACAATGATGATATCCCATGTTTTGCGCCAGCGCTGCTGTTTCATTTTACTGCGGAATTCGAAGGCAACCCCGCGACCAATCAAGGCGAGCAACACCACCACAAGTGGCAGGTAAAAACCACTGAACAACGTCGCATACCAGTGCGGAAAGGCAGCAAACATCGCGCCCCCTGCTGTAATCAGCCATACTTCATTACCATCCCAGAACGGACCAATCGAGTTGATCAGGGTCCGGCGTTCGCGGTCCGTTTTGGCAATAATGCCTGTAGACATCCCCACACCAAAATCAAAACCTTCCAAAAAGAAGAAACCAACAAACAATACGGCAATCAGCAAAAACCACAACTCACTTAGTGACAACGGAATAACCTCCATCCACGCCGAACGGATCGGCCGATTCATCGTGATCTTCCAGCTTCTCGACCGCAAACGGTCCTGCTTTGATCTCACGTACGAACAGGTATACCATCACGATACCAAGCACGGTATACGCAGCTGTGAACGCAATCGTGGAAAACAAGATCATTCCTGCGGATACGTTCGGTGAGACCCCGGCTTCGGTTGTCATATAGCCAAATACCGTCCATGGCTGTCTTCCGACCTCGGTCATGATCCAACCTGACGTATTGGCGATAAACGGCAAAGATATGGCAAATACCATCAGACGCATAAACCACTTCCCAGCGACCTCCAGCTTCTTGCGCATAGCCAGAAACGTACCGTACAGAGCCAGCACAATCATTAAACCACCCGCTGCGATCATAATGCGGAAACTCCAGAACGTTGTCCGTACCGGCGGGATGTAGTCCCCCGGTCCATATGTCTGCTGATACTCAGCATTCAGTTCCTTCATGCCTTTGACACTACCGGAGAACTTGCTGTAGGACAGGTAACTGAGCAATCCAGGAATTTTGATCTCACCCGTACTCTCCTGTTTATCCGGATCAATAAAAGCGACCACCGTCCATGGTGCTGGATCTTCTGTCGTCGTCCATGTGCCCTCACTGGCTGCCATCTTCATCGGCTGTGTCTCCACCAGATATTGCGCCTGGAAGTGACCCGAGAATGCGACGCCGAATGAAGAAACAAGAGCGATAATGATCGCGATATTAAACGATTTGCGGAAGATCTCCACATCCTGCTTTTTCATCAATTTGTAGGCACTGATCCCGGTTACAACGAAGGCCCCTGTCATCAATGCCCCAAAAATCGTATGTGGGAACTCGACGAGCAACTGACCATTCGTGATGAGTGCAAAGAAATCATTCATCTCGGCTCGGCCGTTGTTAATCTCAAACCCGACCGGATGCTGCATAAATGAATTGGCTGCCAGAATCCACAGCGCGGACAGGAATGTGCCGACAAACACCAGCCAGATGCAGGCCAGATGCACTTTTTTGGACAAACGATCCCATCCAAATATCCACAAACCAATAAATGTAGACTCCATAAAAAACGCCAGTAGCGCTTCAATAGCCAGTGGCGCACCGAACACGTCCCCCACAAACCGAGAGTACTCGGACCAGTTCATGCCAAACTGGAACTCTTGCAAAATACCTGTGACTACACCGACGGCAAAGTTAATCAGGAACAGCTTGCCCCAGAACTTCGCCATCGTTTTGTAGATTTCCTTACCCTTAACAACGTACAACGTCTCCATGATTGCAACCAACAGTACAAGACCGATGGATAGCGGGACAAAAAAGAAATGGAAAATCGTTGTAAGTGCATATTGGATACGCGATAACATAATCGGATCCATACCGTTACCCCTTCTTTCTGTTCACTTCGCAGTATGCGTATCTGGCATTGAAGCTGCACCTTCGCTGTCTGTCCGCCAAATACGTTGATGAACGTATTGTGCCAGATTACCTATTTTATACATGTGAGAATTATCACAATCTTCGTCTCTAGAGCAAAAAAAAGTGATCCTGGTCACACAAAAGATAAAATTCAGCCTATTATCACAGCTTGCCAACTTCATCTATTCATGGAAGATACTCATGTTTGGGACGGAATGCCCATATGTTAGTCTCAGGCATATCATGCGAAGTACCGTGAGGGCTTTACATATGAAGTGAAAGCATGAAGTACATGCAGAACGAATGACGCGCCATATTACAGTCAAGGTGAGGTGAACTATTCATGGAAAAACCTGCACCACTGCTAGGTGAAGACGCCGAAGCTAGGCTGGATAAGGCCAGTACAACACAGCCCCCTGTCCGATTTGTTCTCTTCCCTCGCAAAGGGAGCTGGTCATCCTTTCCCTATCCCGATATTGCTGCACTGCTGTCGATCGAGGGAGAGGTCTACTATGTCAGCAGCCTGACGCAAACAGAAGATGTACCTCCGGTCATTACCGTCATCTCCCTCCCTGAGGCCGAGCAGCTATTGCTGGAACCTCGCACCGTAGCCGTAGTCGCCCATCCCTACTGGCTAATGGCTACGGCTTCGCTGGAGCCTGAGCTATGTATTGCCCTGCTCCCTGAGCCTGCTGGAAACGAAGCAGAATCTCCCCTATGGGAGAGTAGTATTTCCAAACTGGTCGGCATCGCCGATCTGGTAGGCACATCCTCCGAAACACGTTATATGAAGCTGCTTTTCCAAGGTGCACGCGCTATCTGGCTGGGCGGTGAAGACCCTGCACCTGCAGGTACGATGCAAAAAGATGATCTCGAAGTCCCTCTCCGGGACTACGAACTGTTCTTCCTGCATGCGCTGCGGCAGATCCTGTCAGGCACTCCGGATAGCGTCACCCTGCTTCAATGCAGTGTACGTGCCGACTTCTACCGCCAGCTTCGTGCCAAAGCAGGTGCACATGAGACGATATCCTTTTTGCTGGCAGCCTATGAGTACTTGCTTGAAGATCCTCGGGCTATCAATTCACTTCAAGAGGCATTCTCCCATGCGGTCTTGAATGGTCGCAGTGACTGTGTAGTCTCCCACTATAGATTCCTGTCTGCCATTCATGCCCGGGCCGGACAGTTGGAGGACGCCCTGCGGGTGTATGGAATTAGTGCAGCCGATGAACAAGAACGGCATCATTATGAACAGTTATGTCGCTGGCTTGAGGCGGGAGAAGATCAACTTGTACGAGCGGAACTACTGCGTATGAACGAAGATTACGGAAATGCCCTGCGTATCCTTGAAGAACTTGGCGGAGAAACCGCGAGACATTGGAAATTCCGCATCTACCAGGAGACTGGACGTGTGGAAGAGGCACTGGCGCTGGTGCATGCAGTCGATATTCAGGATGATGCCAGTCGCCGGGACTATCAGCAATTATCCGGCAGTGCGCTGGCACTGCGAGGGGAACGACACGGGGCAGTCCGACATTTCCTTGAGACAGCACTGGAGGATGAAGATGCGCTGGCCCGGATTGTGGAGCTGGAGCTGTTGGATCATGCTGTACAGCAATTGCTTGGGGAGGTGCCATGATGCTGGACCCGAAGAAGCGTAGACAACAGTTGAATGGGCCAATGGTGCACAGGGATATCCGAACCGAAACCACTTACACGCCAACGGAAACAGTCGATCGAACACATACAGACGCATTGGGAAATGGCGATCACACCCCGGATCATACACAACCAACACAGGACATCCGAAGCCAAGTGCATCACTGGGGCGACACACAGGGTCAGGAAGAACAGAATGCTGCTATGACACAAGAGGAAACAAGTGTATTCAAAGAGCCCTTCTCCATTCGTCGGGTTCGCAAAAGCAAAGGCAACAAGCTCACCGCCATGCTCCAGGTTCGCAATGAGCGTGGCCGATACCTGGAAGAAGTATTGCATGATCTGAGTGAGTTCGTGGATGAGATCGTGATTGTGGACGATGCCAGCACAGACGGAACCCCGGACATATGCAAAGCCTATCCAAAGGTAGTTCGTCTGGAGGTATTGGAGAAACCGCTGTTCGCCGAGGAATGGCGGCTTCGCAACACCTTATGGCAAGCGGCGGCGGGAACACGTCCCGACTGGTTGCTCTCGGTCGATGCGGATGAGCTGTACAGCACAGAGGCCAAGAAAGCCATACGCACTCTGATTAATCAGGAGTACGCAGACTGGTTTGCATTCCGTTTCTACGACATGTGGGGTGGCCGGACCCACTACCGGGAAGATGATCTCTGGTGTCTGCACAAACGGCATACTGCTTCACTTGTACGGTATATGCCTGGATATCCTTATTTTTATCCACAACAGAATCATCATGTTCCCCGTCTTCCCTTGTCCTGCAGTTTATTGCCTGGAGTCAGCACGGAATTGAAGGTTCAGCATCTCGGCTGGGCAGGCAGTCTGGAGGACCGGGTTCGTAAATATTTGCGTTACAAACGTATTGATCCTAGCGGTGAGTGGGGCAATCTTGCACATTACGAGTCTATTCTCGATCCGGAACCTCGGCTGATTCCCTGGAAGGAGGGACCGTGAGATGGGCGTGGTGAGTATTCTGACGCATAGTTTCACCGACGGGTACAACCGGGAATTCGGTCGTGTATTTGGGGGTGGACTGGAGCGCTATATTCTGGATCTGTGCAGTGTCATCCGTGGACTCGGGCAGATTCCCGAGGTTCATCAGCTCTCTTATTTTGAAGCATTCCAGACTCGGACGGAGCAGATTGACGTATTTGGTTATTCGTACGACATGGATAATGTACCGGAAGCCTTTGACCGGATGGCAGCCGCAGCGCGCGGCCCAGTGATCTATGCCAGCTGTCTGTGGCAACCCATCACCTACAAACCCGGCAGTCTTGGCATCTGTCACGGCATTAACTGGGATCGTCCCGGGCTGCCATTGGAGACCAAACAACAAGTGGCGGAACATATTCAACTGGCTCTGGATGGACTCGTGCGCATTGTATCGGTGGATTCCCATTTCCAGACCTTTTGCCGGGCTGCGTGCACCTATACCGATCCAAGGCAGGTTGTTCTGATTCCCAACGCAGTGGATACGTCCTATTTCACACCAGCCCCGCCAACACGGACCTTCGAGCAGAAACAGGAAGACGAATGGCTTGTCGCATGGAAGAATGATCTGGCGAGTCATGGAGAAAATGTTGGTGCAGTTATATCAGGGGTGCAAGCTGTAGAAGGCAAGGATAGCGATCAAGAACCAGAGGGGAAAGAAACGGTAGATTTCCATATGAATTTATCGAAACTGGAAGAAGTTGAGGCAGATGGCGAAACGTATAGGTTTGCTCATAACCACCGGAATTCAAAGGACTGGGCTACGGAGCTTCTAGTAGAAGATGCTGAGTATCAGGTTAATGCCCCAATTCAGGGACAGGTTGAAAAGAAAACTGTGGATGCCCGGATGACCTATCCCCGCCCAATTCGCATTATCTATCCGCGCCGCATCAGCATGGAACGGGGTATTATTCCAATGATGCTGGCAGCGGATAAACTACTGGGGGCTTTTCCGGATCTGGAGATTGAATTTGCCGGGGAATTGGTCGAAGGCAGTACGGTCGGGAGAGTCTTTCGTTACTGGCATCGTACTCATCCACATGCGGGGCGAATTAACCAGCGCACGTATGATTTCCGGGATATTCGGGAGGCCTACCATCAGGCAGATATCGCCGTAATTCCAACCGTGTTCTCGGAAGGCACCTCCTATGCCTGTCTGGAAGCGATGAGCTGTGGACTCCCGGTAATTGCCTCCAATGTTGGCGGATTGAATGATCTGATTCAGGATGGTTTTAACGGACTGCTGGTACCTCCTGGTGAGCAGGAACTAACCGCTGCACTGGTACGTCTTGTACAGGATCGGGCCGAGCGAGAACGACTGGGAATCTATGCGCGAGAGACTGCACTGTCCTATGATCTTGCCAGGTGGCGGAGCCGGTGGAGCACGGTGTTGGAATCTTTTTTGGCAGAGACAGGATTGAAGGAGGGAATTCGGGGATGATGGATACGCCCAAGGCAACGGAATTCATGGAATCAAGATACATTAGGCAAAGTGACCCTAAAACGGACACGTTAGTCTTCCCCCTGCATCCGGCATGGTGGAGCCGTCCCTACGAATATGAATGGGCCCGGCGGTTTGCACGTTCAGACGATGTGGTCCTTGATGCAGCCTGCGGCATCTCCCATCCATTCAAATTCTGGCTTGCAGAGAACTGCCGCGAGGTTCACGCCTGTGACTGGGATGAACGTATTTTGTCTGAAGAGGCGATAAGACTGGATATTGTTTCTGATTTTGGCGAGCAGGCCGCCCAGGATCTGCCGGAATCAACTCTCGTCCGATTGCACCGCGCAAAGGCTAATCTGGCCCAGCTTCCGTATGAGTCGGGTAAGTTTGATCGGGTGTTCTGTATCTCTGTACTGGAGCATCTGGATACAGGCACGATGCTGCGGGCGTTTCGGGAATTCGCCCGGGTACTGAAGCCAAACGGACAGTTGATCGCTACCTTTGATGTACCCGAGATGCGGCCGGATCTGCTGGAGACAATCATGGCTGTCACCGGATTAACCATTGAAGATAAGCTGAATGTGGAAGAGCCGGACGATGCCATCTGGTCTGATATGTACGGCACGCCAATCCGCTGTTTTCGAGCGGTGATATGCAAAGGTTGAGACGAATTGGGTTGCTTTGAGTTAAGTGCAGAGTGGAAAGGAGCGCGTGAACCGTGCGCTCCGGGGCGGGCACTTCGTCCGCATGGGGCTGCTGTGCGCCGTCCGGCATGCAGCATAGCGCAAGCAGCCCGCAGTGTTCCGCAGAAGGAAGGCGCTGCGGGCAACGCCAGCACGCCACGAGGCGACAGGGCTTGCAGCAGGTCCTTTTCTATCCAATGAATCTGGAAGATACGTCGTTCCTCCAGATCAGGCTATCAATCTGACTGTTAGCGGATCACTTTCAGTTGGAGGACTAATGGCCTCCACTGCTTATTTTGCTTGGTGGGAAGTATAATTCGTTCAACGATGTATAACAAATGCAACGTGCAAACAACCGCCTTCGAATGAATATCGGAAGCGGCTGTTCGTTTTATAGTAGATGCAATGATGATAAAAAATGTTGTCCGGACAAGGCTGTCAGACCGATTCCTGCGGAATGGTCTCTTTTGCTTCAGACACGAGAGGCTGCTTCCCCTCCCACAAGATTCGTTGCAACAGCATGCCGGCAAGACCAATCACCAGCGTAGCGAGACCGATATATTGAAAGGTGGGGCTCGGCCCTGCGGCTCGAATGAGTGCTCCACCTGCAAGTGGAGCTACGACCAGTACAACACTGGATAGTGAATTTTGAATGCCAAAGACGCGCCCTACATAGGCAGGAGGGGTCTCTTTTTGCAACAAATAATTCAGTGTTACCATAAAGAGTCCATTACCCAGCCCAATGCAGAGACCCCAGATAATAACCCAAATTTCAGGTGTTTGTGGGCCGATCCACCCCAGCGCAGCGATTCCGGCACCCACGAACAGATATCCTCCACCCAGTCCCCACCCATACCCAATTCTCGGCAAGTGATTTAACGACAAAATGATGACGACTGCCCCGGCTCCTGCCGACGACCCCAACCAGCCGAGCAGTGATTCATTACCTGGCTTGATCTCCCGAAACAGGGTCGTAAACTGATAATCAATCATGAGAATGGCCATGAGTCCAAAACAGCCGAACAAAATCGTACTCAGCACGGTGCGACTGCTCCGTATAAAACGCCAGCCTTGCTTCCACTGGGAGAACAAAGATTCTGATCCATCCTTTTCACTAGCAGCACTTCCGTCTGATTCAACGGACTCCGACTTCTCCACCAAACGCCGCAAGGGCCATAATACCGCACCTGACAACAGGCGGGTACAGGCATTAATGACAATACAGATTTGTGGTGAAAAGAAGGCCAAAATGACTGCACCCAGAAGTGGTCCCGCCACTTTCGAACACTGGCTCACAAAACCGTTTAGGGACGATGCCTGAAACAGATGCTCCTCTGCCACCACCTGGCGGGTTAACGCCTGCTGAGCTGGAACGTGGAACACTCCCATCATGGCACGCAGAGCGAGCAATGGAAGCAACCATGCCGGGCTTGGTGCGAATAAAATAGCAACGGTTAATCCCACGGTGATTACATCACACAAAATCATGATTTTCACTTTGTGCAGTCGATCAGCCAGAGCACCTGCAAAGGAGCCAAGCAGTATACCCGGGACAGCCATACATACAGGAATAAGTGCAATAATCAGCGGATCAGCACCCCAACGGTAGGCCACCATCACCTGGATGGCAAGTGCATCGAACCAATCTCCAAACGTAGCTAGCGAGTATGCGATAAACATGCGGACAAACCGGAGGTTAGTCCATAAGCTTTTGGAAGATTGCGCAGATGAGGCGGGTGATTCGGTGGATTCATTGGATGTGGATTCATTTGAAATGACGGTCATACATGTACTTCCTCCCTTGGTTACAGCCGTTAGCGGTCTGTATGTTCCTTGGCTGTAATCATAAAGGAGTTATATCAGAGGAAGATCAGAGGATGGGGAGGTAGGAGATAAAAAGTTACGTACTTCATCTACAATTTGTTGTCCATATAAGGGAACACCGTAACTTTTGCCGATCTCAGCATACACTTGACGATATTTACTGCGAAGCCTGCCTTCGATTCGATGATGACCCAGGAATAGGAGAATCTGATATGCTGCATTCAGATACAGCGGTGCGTTCAGCGACATTTTCAATACATCCAGACCGTCATCCATTCTTAACTCTGCCTCACGAATCCGTCCCTGCCGAAGTAACCATAATCCTTCCATCACCTGAAAACGTCCGATCTCTCGCAGATAGGGTGCATCCTTTAATCCTGACCGCAGAACTGCCATCTGGGCCTCAACAGCTTCACCGCTGCCACCCCACAGTTCCACATACAACGCTGCAAGTGCTACAGGCAGTCTGAAATTCTTGAGCTCGTCAGTCTCTATTACACGATACGTTTCCTCCAGTTGTGCTTTGGCCCGTTGATATTGGCCCGCCTCTACATAGACTTCAATGATGTTCAGAATGCGGAGTTCGCGAAGCTGATCGGCAGACAATGCCGATGAATTCAGCGCCTGTTCATACAACTGAATACTATCCGCCGGCTCGATCAGGGGGTGCACGAAAATCAGTAGCCAATATAGTCGCTCCTCAAAGGGAATTTCTTTCGTTGTAATCAGCCATTCCAGATCTCCCTGTATAAAACGGATATACAACTGATAATACGGCACAATCTGAATGCCGAGTGCTTCCTGCTGTTGAACCAGGGTCTGTATGGCGTTTCCCTGCCCAAACAAGTGATATTTACGAAGTAATCCGTGAATGACTTCCTGCATTTCTGGGTCCTGAGCAGAAGGGCTAGCGGGTAGAGCGGACTTGTTCTCATGTACAGCAAGCCGATATCCATAGCCCCTTACTGTATCCAGACGTATCTCATCCCAACGTTTCAGCTTCTTGCGCAGGCGATAGATATGATCGTCCACGGTGCGTTCAACCGGATACTCCAGCGGCCATACCCGATCGAGCAGTTGACTACGGGTGAAGGCTTTTTCCTTGTTTTCATACAGAAAATGCAGCAGTGCAAATTCCTTGGCGAGCAGGCGAATGGATTCCGTTCGCCGGGTTACGGTGTATGTCCCTTCATCCAATTGTAAAGACATGCCTGGTTCCTCCTATGTATTCTTCTCATCGTGTTTTCAACATACCACAAAAACCCTTTGCGAGAACGCAAAAGGTTTCTGTAATAAAGAGCTTGTTATAGTACGAAACGCTTAATTTTGGAACAAGTATTCACTTGTCTTAACCCAGCACGACACGATCATCCGCCATTTTTTTGCCGCTAATCCGTTCGAATTCACCAAGCAACTCAGGTACAGTCAACGTACGCTTGCGCTCTTCGCTGACATCCAGAATAATTCGGCCTTTGTCCATCATAATCAGACGGTTACCCAGACGAATGGCCTGCTCCATATTGTGCGTCACCATCAATGTAGTCAGTCTCATCTCACGCACAAGTGTCTCCGTTAGTTCCGTGATCAGTTCAGCACGTGAAGGGTCAAGTGCGGCCGTATGCTCATCCAGCAGTAGAATCTGCGGTTGGGTAAAGGTCGCCATCAATAGACTAAGTGCCTGCCGCTCCCCACCTGACAAGAGACCGACTTTCGCGTTAGGCCGCTTTTCCAGTCCGATTCCCAGCTTCTCCAATTGCGTGTTGAAAATCTCACGTCTGGCACGGGTAACTCCGAAGCCCAGTCCGCGTCCTTTGCCACGTTTGTATGCCATCGCCATATTTTCTTCAATGGACATATGTGGTGCTGTTCCTGCCATCGGGTCCTGAAACACCCGGCCAATCCAGCTGCTACGCTTATGCTCCGGTAGGTTTTTAATGGAGCGATCATTGATCAGTACATCGCCCATATCCGGCTTCATCACACCCGAAATGATGTTCATCAGCGTGGATTTACCGGCTCCGTTACTGCCAATCACCGTCACAAAGTCTCCCGGATTCATCGTCAGATTCACACCAACCAGCGCGGTCTTCTCATCCGTTGTGCCTGGGTTGAACAGCTTCGTTACTTGCGTAATCTCCAGCATGATCACATACCTCCCTTCGCCTGATGACCCCCGGATCGCATCAACTCTTCCGTTCGTTTGCGAGCCAGACTACGCTGCTTCATGGAGCGCTGCATCGTTGGGAATACAAGAGCAATAATGACGATCACCGCGGTGATCAACTTCAGATCAGATGTATCAAACCATTCGACCTGTAGGGCAAGCGCAACCACAATTCGATAAATGATTGAACCAACGATCGCTGCAAGTGTAGCCCAGAATACCGTTCTTGCTCCAAGAATGGCCTCACCGATAATCACTGAAGCCAGTCCGATGACGATCATACCAATACCCATCGTGATGTCTGCAAAGCCTGATTGCTGTGCAATGAATGCACCAGACAGGGCAACCAATCCATTGGATAAGCTGACCCCTACAATCGTAGTCACATCCGTATTTGCACCAAAGCTGCGAATCATGCGTTTGTTATCACCTGTCGCGCGGAGTGCCAGTCCAACATCTGTTTTCATGAACAGATCGAGCATGATTTTAAACACCAGCACCACGATGATAATTAGTACCATGACATGTTCACCCGAGAATGGATTGTCCATGCCCATAATGGATTTATTCGGTGCGCCAAGAATACGCATATTAATGGAGTAGAGCGCGATCATCATCAAGATCCCGGATAACAATCCATTAATCTTGCCTTTGGTATGAAGCAGGCCCGTACAGGCTCCGGCTACCATACCGCCAGCCATTGCCGCCAGACAGGCGAGCCAAGGAGAAAAGTCATTGGAGATCATCACCGCCGCGATTGCGCCCCCTGTTGTAAAACTTCCGTCTACGGTAAGGTCAGGAAAATCGAGTATGCGGAACGTAATATATACACCAAGTGCCATCAGTGCATATAAAAGCCCCAGCTCGATCGCCCCTTCAATTGAATTCCAGCTTATACTCACACTACTTCCTCCCTGTCTATCGAAAAGAATGAGGCGAACCCGTTGCATGTTCGCCTCGCATCCATACTGCCGGATTACATTCCGGTCAGATTATTGAATAATGTTGTTTTCCTGGTCTTTTACTTCCGCTTTCATCTCATCCGTAACCGTGATACCTTGGGCTTCAGCCGCTTTCAAGTTCAGGATCAGATCCAGTTTGTCTGGAACGGTAACTTTCATATCCCCAGGATTCGTACCATTTTTCAGAATGTCCGCGGCCATCTCACCCACCTGATATCCATGGTCATAATATTTGAAGCCAACCGTTGCAAAAGCTCCTTTTTCAACGGTATCCCGATCACTGGAGAAGAACGGAATTTTATTACTGTTCGCCGTTTGGATGATCGTATCAACCGCACTCACGACAGAATTATCGAGTGTAATGTAGAAGGCGTCTACTTTGCCAACAAGAGAATCCGTTGCCTGTTTTACTTCAGATGTATTCGTAACCGGTGCTTTCACCAGCTTGATATTATGTGTTGCGAGCGCTTTTTCTGCATTATCTGCCATAACCACTGCATTTGGTTCGCCTTCGTTAATGACCAAGCCCACCGTTTTCACATCCGGCAGATTTTTGGCGATAAAGTCAGCCAATTGTACAATAGCCTCCGGATTCGTATCGGATGCACCTGTAACATTGCCGCCCGGCTTGTCCATATCGGTCACCAGTTTGGCACCCAACGGGTCCGTTACCGCTGCGAACAGCAATGGCTTGTCCTTCACTTGTTGAGCCAGCGCCAGCGCAGATGGTGTTGCGATGCCGAGTACAAGATCATTTTTGGAATCACCCGAAATTTTCTGTGCAATGGACAGGTTGTTCGTCGAATCACCTTGCGCGTTATTGTAATCGATTTTGAGGTTCTTGTTCTCTTCAATGCCCGCTTCCTTCAGGGCTGCGATGAATCCTTCACGTGTAGCATCCAGAGATGGATGTTCAACAATCTGCGAGATGGCAATCTGGTATGATTTTTCCTCGCTTCCTCCACCTGTTGTAGTCCCTGATCCTTCGGATTCCGAGCCTGTACCGCTGTTATTTCCGCAACCTGCTGCAACGATCATTGAAGCAACCATCATCAGTGACATCCAAAATTTCTTTTTCATGTGTGAGAACCCCTCTCCATCTTATAAAATGTGGTTACCCTTATCGAGATTCCATTGGCACGATAGGGCGGGACAAAACAAACGCATCAACGCATTGTTGCTTTGATCGACAAAAGCAGACAAATATAGACTTTTCTCATGCGACTGAAGTCCATGACCCGTGTTGGTGTTTTATTGTTCCCCTAATATTAAGGGGCGTCCCGATATCCGTCAATGGTTGAACCGCTTCCAATTTAGTTTCATCGTATGGTTGTGATAGAAAACATTACATAACGAAAAAAAAGCAACCCGCAAGTTATGCGAGTTGCCTATGTCTTATTCAATTAATTCCCCGACGCTTCGCGAATCTCATACTTGCACCTTTTGCCGCCATCGGCGTAACATTCGGTACGCTCTACCTCAGCTTGAAGTAGCGAGCGAAACAGTTCCAGTTCACAGCGGCAAGCTTGCTTGTAGACACTCGCGACTTGCACAATCGGGCAGTTCATTTCCGTAATGACGTAGGTTCCATCTGCATCTCTGGATGCATCCGCCATATATCCGTTGGCATTCTGGATTCGCGCGAGTTCCTCCACTCGTCCAGCCAGATCCTGGCCCTCCATCTGTGGCAATCCGCTACGAAGCAGTTTGTCCCGGCGACTCTCGAACAATGCATCCACCACACCGCTACCGGCAGAGTCAGACAATTCTTCAAGAAGTTCCAGCGTAAGGGACGAATATGATTTTGGAAAAAAGCTGTCCCCGCGTACCGTCAGTTGGTACACCGAGGACGGACGTCCGGCCGTAGCCCGGGCCTCCCGAACCTCGATCCAGCCGTCCTGCTCCAGTGCCGTCAGATGACGGCGAATGGCCATGCCGGTCAGACCCAGATCAGCTGTCATTTCCCTCGCGGTCAATGTACCTTGCTGCTTCAGCATGAACAAAATCCGTTCACGCGTCGTTCGTTCCTCTTCGCGCTTCACGATCAGCACCTGCTCTCCTGCTTATGCGTGTACCGGTGCTGCCTCCCGGCAGGCATCCGAGCAAAAGCGGTTATGCGTCTCTTCGCAATCCTCACAGCTTACGTGCTGCAGGTTGCAGGTTGGACAATTAATATATCGGTCATGTGTCGTTCCACAGTGATAACAGCTGGCAATGACAATATCCTCTTCTGTCCGGTTAATCGGTACAGAGATCCGCTCGTCAAACACGTAACACTTGCCATCGAACAGATGGCCTTGTACTTCAGGGTCTTTACCGTACGTGACAATACCGCCGTCCAGTTGAGCCACGTCCTGGAATCCTTCATTGATCATGAACCCGGTCAGCTTCTCGCAGCGAATGCCGCCAGTGCAGTACGTAATGATCGTTTTGTCCTTCATGTCACCCAGGTTCTCCCGAATCCACTCCGGAAACTCACGGAACGACTCAACATCTGGACGGATGGCCCCGCGGAAATGGCCAATTTCGTATTCGTAATCATTGCGACCATCAATAACGATGACATCATCACGTTGCAGATGTTCATGGAACTCTTTCGGTGAAAGGCGTTTGCCGCTGATCACATTCGGATCAAGATCTTCATCCACGCGGAACGTAACCAGCTCTGCTTTGTGACGAACAAAGATTTTTTTGAACGCATGCTCTTCCACATCATCAATCTTGAACACCATATCGCTGAACAGCGGGTTGGCATGCATGTCTTTCATATACTGTTCCGTCTGTTCAGGAGTTCCGGATACCGTACCGTTAATGCCTTCGGATGCGATCAGAATACGGCCTTTCACACCGAGGTCCTTACAGTATTGCAGATGCTCTTGTGTAAACGTCTCAGGGTCTTCAATCTTCACGAACTTATAATATAAAAGCACGCGGTACGCGCTGTTACACATGTATATCACCTGTTCCTATTCCATGTTGTTATTAGCCGGATCATCCGGCAAGACGACTACGTTGCAACCTTGCTCATTAAAAAGAAAATAAACAGCCGCCCGAAACATCGTCTCGAACTGCTGTCTGACATTCGACTTTTATTCCTGCATTCTAGTTTATCGGAAGCGGAATAGCTTAGTCAATATAAATGTATAGAAAGGGATGAAAGATATGGAACATTTCAACCATAAATGATTTGTCTCTGGAAAATCAAAAAAAATATTTCGAATTTGAACTAAAATCGTATTCATTTTTGCTTTCATATCCATTAAACTATGCTCATCATTATATGACTTCCCCCTGTGAATTAGAAAGATAAGGTGGATCAGGAATAAGCATAACGTAACATATTTAAATGAAAAATGGGGATGAGATCGTGAGTTTAACACTATTCAGGAAAGTAAGCATCATATGGTTGGTATTCCTGATCGGACTAAGTGGTCTATGGAATAATATCAGCATAGTACAACAAGCGCATGCCGCAGCCGCAGATCCCTACCTTGGTGAGATCAGATTATTCCCTTACAGAGCGGTGCCCACAGGATGGATGCCCGCCAGAGGACAGACGCTCTCTTTAACCCAAAATACAGCCCTCTACTCGTTGCTAGGCAATAAATATGGCGGTGACGGAAAATCAACATTTGCCTTACCTAACCTTACCAATGCTGCACCAGAAGGGATGGGCTATTACATAGCTATGAATGGTGTATTCCCTTCCCGAGACCCCGATGTTTTATACACCCGAAATGCTGTGTTAGGCGAGGTTCGCCTATTTCCATATTTCTTCTCTCCCACAGGTTGGTTAACTGCTGAAGGGCAGAGCGTTAATACCTCCGTATATTCGGATCTATATGAAATGATTGGTACAACCTACGGATCAGACACACCGAATGAATTCAAGTTGCCTAACTTCCCAGAGATTAATGGTGTACATTACGCTATATTTACAAACCCAGCTAACCATGCCGAGAATGGTACAGGTAACGAGTACATTGGTGAGATCATTCCCATGTTAGTCAGTCTTTCAACAAAAAACTGGATATTGGCGGATGGTTCCACTCTTGGCACTAACGATAATCAGCCCCTGTTTAGTCTGTTGAGCACCAGGTTTGGGGGCGATGGTCAGGTGAACTTTAAAGTACCTAATTTGAACAGCAGCCAATCCGACTTGGTTTATTATGTTGCTAACGCAGGAGCGTTCCCCAACTTGGACGGTGGGCAGCTTCCGGAAGCAATCGAAGACACCTATACCACGAATCAAAACTCCACTTTGGCTGAGTCTGCACCAGGCGTGCTTTCCAATGATAGCGACGGTTCTACTGCTATTTTGAAAAGTGGGCCGATGAACGGAACATTGGTAATGAATGCTAACGGGGCATTTACTTATACTCCGAACGCCAATTATGTGGGAAGTGACAGCTTTACCTATAGTGCCAGCAATCCATGGGGTACAAGTATTCCGGTGTCAGTGACCATAACGATTGAGCAAACCACTCCTCCTATAGTCAACGGCATATCTGACGGTGGAATATACAATCAAACGGTAACACCTACATTTAATAGTGGTACCGCGTTTCTGAATGGTGCTGCATTCACAAATGGCACTACAGTTACGGCTGACGGGGTTTATACATTGGTGGTAACTAACAGTATTGGCAGTACAACGTTGAATTTTTCCATTGATACAGCAGCTCCTGTTGTACTGGGTGTCACTGATAATGGAAAATACAATGAAAGCCCAACAATCACTTTTAATGAAGGAACAGCCACTCTGAACGGTTCACCCTTCAGCAGCGGAGAAACGGTTCAATCTGAGGGAGAATATGCACTGATTGTTACCGATAGTGCGGGCAATACCACAACCTTACATTTCAGCTTTTATACGCCGCGAACGATCAACTTTAACAGTAACGGCGGTTCTGAAGTAAACGAACAAAAGGTGTCTTACGGTGACAAGGTTATGGTTCCAGCAGTTCCAACGAAAGCAGGATACACCTTTGCTGGATGGTATACCGATTCAGGTCTGAGTCAGGCTTTTGATTTTGACAATACCACCGTTACCGCTGATATCACTCTGTATGCGAAATGGACGGTCAACTCCTATACTGTTAATTTCGATCCTAATGGTGGTTCAGTCGTTGCTGATCAGACGGTCCCATATGGTGATTTGGCGGCTGCACCTGACATTCCAACCAAAGCAGGACACACTTTCGGTGGATGGTTTACCGATTCAGGATTGAGTCAGGCTTTTGATTTCGACACTACCGCCGTAACCAATGATCTCACTTTATATGCGAAATGGACGGTCAACTCCTATACCGTTAACTTCGAAACTAATGGTGGGTCATTCGTTCCTGATCAGACAGTCACGTATGGTGAGTTGGCGGCAGCTCCTGATGATCCAACCAAAGCAGGACACACTTTCGCAGGCTGGTATACTGAGCCTGAATGGAGTACGCCATTTGACCTGAATACTAGATCGATTGTCCAGGACACCACATTGTATGCAAAATGGGCACCAAACACATATAAGGTAACGTTCAATACAATTGGAGGATCAGCAGTATCCGATGCAGCTGTTGAATACGGAAAGAAACTTTCAGCACCTGCTTCGCCAAGCCGTTCCGGCTATACATTTGCAGGCTGGTACGCAGACCCCGAGTTGAAGACTCCATTCAACTTTGCTCAAACAGAGATTACAGCCGATTTGATCTTATATGCCAAATGGAGTGTTAATTCCACGCCACCAGCAGGTGGTAATGATGGTAACAGCAGCGGCGGAGGCTCTGGTAACCAGAATAACAACGGGTCGAGCGTTACCCCTTCGCCGCCTAATACCATAGCCCATTCGTCCACGAATGGACGTTTAACACTTGCTGCGGGGCAGGCTGGGCAAGTGAGTTTGGGTGATGGCATCACTGTAACCATCCCGGCTGGAGCAACTAATCAAGAAATGAAGATCACGATTGACCAGATTACAGATTCTTCGGACTTGCTAACTAATCAGACTATACTAATCAGCCCGGTATATGAGTTACTTAAGAATGTTCAACAGAACTTCACTAAATACGTAACCTTGAATCTGGCATTTGATACATCAAGCTTGCCAACCAATCACCAGGCTGGGCTATTCTACTTTGATGAACAAAACAAGTTGTGGATCTCTGCGGGAGAAGCTTCAATTCATGACAATCAAGTCAACGTAGACGTAGACCATTTCACCAAATTTGCTGTTTTTGCGGTTGAACAACCCAAGGCGCCAGCAGAGATTGCATTTAGCGATGTCAACGGGCACTGGGCGGAAGATTTCATTCAGGAAGCCGTCCGTGAAGGTATCGTAAGTGGATTCTCCGATGGGTCATTCAAGCCTAATGCATCCGTTACGCGTGCTGAATTTACGGTGATGCTAATGAATGCACTGCAAACAGAATACACAGAAGCCGCAATATCTTTTACCGATCATGCAAAAATAGGAGCTTGGGCACAGTCTGCTGTAGCTCGTGCAGTGAAAGCAGGATTTATTCAGGGGGACACTGAGGGGGCTTTCCGCCCAAATGACGCTGTAACCCGTGCCGAGATGGCTGTCATGGTAGCCGATGCGTTTCAATTAAAAGCGATAACTGGCACAAGCTCAACCTTTGCTGACGACGCACAGATTCCGCTTTGGGCCAAAGCAGCTGTCGCTGGCATGCAAAAAGCCGGGATGCTGAACGGTAAAGGGCTGAATACCTTTGCTCCAAGTGATAAAACTACGCGTGCAGAAGCGGTCAAATTACTGTTGAACACAAAGAATTAGTGCATATCTAAAAGCCTGTTCCTTCCCGGGAACAGGCTTTTCTGATTGTTTCATTCGGAGATCGTAATGACTGAGGTTACAAAGTGATACGATTCATTCTCCAATACCGCCTGCGATAACAGGATTTTATTGCCTTCCGGGCTCCAGGCGAGCGGGTCAGAAGCGTTGTCCATATCCGCCGAGATCTGGTACTGTTCTGCCGACTCCGTGTTGGAGACAAACAGCCCTTTCTCATTATCATTCTCGGAATTGATGGTGTATGCAATCTTGGAATCATCACCCGACCAGCTTGTGCCGAAAATCTGTGTGCCTCTGGCGAGCGTAGCCTTCTCATTGCCTTCCAGATCGGTGAGCACCAGCGCCCGTTTGGTATCCGCTGTTCTTTTCACAATCGCAAGCCTTGTTCCATCATTAGAAGGGATGACCCACTCCACACTTTTCAGCACCTGTTTCACGTCACCCGTCTTCGCATCGTATGCATTCAACTGGCCATCTTCGCCCGTAATATAATAGAGCATATTGCCTGACACCTCGATACTCCGCACATTGAAATTACCCGTCTCCACCAGTACCTTTGTTGTACCGTCCACACTTGCCGAGATCAGATCACCCTTCATATTGGGGAAAACGACATGTTCATTATCCAGCCATGCACCCTCTTGGATGAAGCCATCCTCCTTACCAGCAGGAGTTGTCTCCCCATTATGCAGGTTCAGGAAGTAGCCTTTGCCCGTATTTTCCTCCGGCTCCCGATAGAATAAGTACTGACCATCCGGTGACACCAGCGGTGCACCCAGGCTGGCTTCACTTTCCTTGAGCGGCGTGTCTGTGCCTTTCGTCAGATCATACATATATAAGTTGTGCGGGTATCTTTCCTGACCTTCAACCGTGACGGGTTTCAGGGACTTGTTCTCTTTGTCGGATACAATCCAATCATCACTAAGCCATGCGATCCCGCGCATATTTGGAAGTTTATCGATTTTCTCCAGCTTAAAGCTCTGGTACACGGACGTGTTGGTATTATCTTTTACTGTAATGTCGGTGCCCGTTTTCCCACCTTGTGCGTTGCCCCCCGGCTCCGTTGTTCCCCCGCATGCCGCTGTCGTTAACAGGGCAATGGCTCCGCACGTGCCCAAAGCTGCTTGTTTCCAATTCATGATGGTCCCCCCTGGTTTCTCTTGCTATACACCAAGCATACACATCGCATACTTCCAAAGTTATTCAGACTTGTTTCGAACTTGTAAACTTGAATCAGCCAAAGGGAACATGAGCTGGAACGTCACACCTTCCCCAGCTTCTGGATCGCCCGACAGCAGGGTGATTGTACCGCCCTGTTTTTCAACAAACTGCTTCACGAGAGATAGCCCCAGTCCGGTTCCACCGGTTTTTCTGGCTCTGT
This sequence comes from Paenibacillus sp. W4I10, assembly GCF_030816325.1. Classification (NCBI taxonomy): domain Bacteria; kingdom Bacillati; phylum Bacillota; class Bacilli; order Caryophanales; family Paenibacillaceae; genus Paenibacillus; species Paenibacillus sp. W4I10. Next base: position 5,546,756 of record NZ_JAUSXX010000001.1, on the reverse strand, counting down.
CTTTGTTTACGGTGTAAAAGGGTTCAAAAATCTTCTCCCGCGCCTCTGCCGGAATCGGCGTACCCGAGTTGTAGATGCGAATGATCGCTTGACGCTCCTGCATCCGTAGTTCGCTCTTCACCCGGATCACACCATCCGGAATGTTATATTTGATGGCATTATCCAGCATGTTGATGAAAATATGCATAAGACTCTCCCGGTCGCTACGGATCACCGCCGGTTCAAGATCCAGTTCCATGTTCAGCGCAAACTTCTCCGCTTTCCCACGCATCCGGCCACAGGCATCCTCCAGTAGAGCACTGACCTCTACATCTTCGGCCTGGTTCTCGAAGTCATACTTCTCCAGAGCAGATAAATGTAGTACTTTCTCCACCATCTCGTACAGCCGCTCCGTTTCTTTGCCAATGTTACTCGTGGCATCATCAAGAAGTTGCGGATCATCCTTGTACATGTCGAGTAGCTCCACATAAGCTTTGATCGATGTCAGCGGTGTCTTGAACTCATGGCTGATGTTACCGATATATTGTTTCTGCTGCTTTTCCAGCGCCTGAAGTTTCTCAATCGCTAGTTGCAGCTTCTGCTGCTCCGCATGCATGGCTGTGATATTTTGCTGAATGGATGTACTCATATAATAGATGCCCTGCCCCAGTTCGCCCAACTCATCCTTGCGCTTTAAAGGAGACTCCGTAATGTAGTTCCCTTCGCGAATGGAATCTGCAGACTTTTTCAGCCGGGTAATCGCGACAGCAAACCGATTGTAGAACAGATACCCCAGAATGAAGCTCAGCGCCACAACCGCAATCCCTGCCCACATAAATAGTTGAAGGATACGGGCATAAAAATCTTGGTAACTCTGGACCGGATACTGTATCCACACGGCACCCATCTGCCCATCCGGACCGTCCAATGGTGCAGCGTAGAGCAGGGTGTCCCCTTGTTCATGATAGGCAATTTTATTTTGCAGCGCATAGTCTAACGTTTCCTGAACGAGTTCACTCTCACCGGAGGCGAAGGATGCTCCCACCTGCTGACCTGTCATGTTATAGAGTGCTATTGGCAATCCGGTAGAGTTGGCCAGTTCCTGTGCCAGCCTGCGGCCATTTCGCTGTAAAAAAACGTCCTGATCGAGATGAACGGACTCGGTGTAGTAGGACTGTCGCACATTCAGATTCACCAGCCGTGTCTGCTGTGATAGAATACCTTCAATCTGTGACTGCTGATTGCGTTCAATACCGCGCAGGACCAGTGAACTAAGCACCACCACGGTCAGGATAAGCAAGGCTGCCAGAAAAACACTGAACTTCAGCTTGATGCTGACTCTCATACAACCCCGCCTCTATCAGGTGCAGATGCTTTGTAGCCAATCCCATATACGGTCTGCAATTTTTGCTGATCCGTATCTCCGATTTTTTTGCGCAAACGCTGAATGTGAATGTCCACGGTCCGTGTGCCACCTGCATATTCCATGCCCCAGACCCGATCCAGCAGATCATCTCGTGTGTACACACGCTCGGGATTGGACATGAGAATGGTCAGCAGGTCGAACTCTTTTGGTGTCAGATCCAGCTTTTCCTCATTCACGGTCACCGTGCGGTGAGCAACATGAATACGCAGTGTGCCATTCAAGATGGCCTGATTCTTCGAATCGTCAGGCGGTGGACTGCTTTTCTCAACACGGCGCATGAGTGCTTTTACCCTTGCGAGCAGTTCACGGATCTCGAATGGTTTGGTCATGTAATCATCGGCACCCATTTCAAGGCCAACGATTTTGTCCACGATATCATTTTTGACGGTCAGCAAAATAATGCCGATATCCTCGCGGTCCTCCAGCCTGCGGCATACCCCGTATCCATCAAGCCTTGGCATCATCACGTCCAGAATCATGACCTGTGGGTGAAACGATGCGACCTTGACCAAGGCCTCTTCGCCGTCACTCGCAGTCTCTACTTCATATCCTTCGCGCCGCAGCGCGTAAGCAATGGCACTGACGATGCTTGATTCGTCATCTACCACGAGCACTTTTTTATTCATGGGATTCATCCTCTACGTTACACGAGATACCTTCAAGTGCAGTACCGTCTTCTGATCGCTGTTATCCCCGGATTTTTTGAATCAATTCTCCTAAGAGAAAATCCGGGGATAAAGGGCGTAGCATATGCTTCCGAAGTAGCTTTTTACAGAAAGCTTTGAACTTCGTTTCTTCAGACTGGCTCTGCACTCTTCGTTTTCGTGTAAAAATTCAGTTCTTTTTTATTTATGTTAGCAAGGTCTATGTTAATTAGCTATGGATGAGTTGTAATTTGTATGAAAGGTGCATATCCTCTCAGCTTGGACTTCACTTTACTTTCTTTATACCCCAAAGGCAACAAAAAGAGCCAACCCGTGATTGGATCAGCCCTGGTCTATAGATTCCCAATTCATGTTACTGATTTTTAGGCAACAACTTCTTGATCACCTCAGCATTTACTCCTCAAATGACAGATTGAGCGGCTCGTCCGACATCTCGTACTCTGTCTCCATATGCGTCAGCGGTGTGTTCAGATCAACCTCCTCGAAGCGGAAGCTGTCGACCCACGCTTTTCCTTTACCGTTCAAAATAACCCCGAATGAAATGACCGCACTGCCCTCCGGCACATCAAGCACAATACTATACTGATTCCATGGCTGCGTACCCGTAATTGGCCGATCATGCATGTTATCAAATTGAAGTACATCATGGACGTTATTATCCACACGCATCCATAATCCGCAGAACGCGTCCACATGCTCGGTCTTCACGAATCCCGATAACTTCATCCGCTTACCCACATACTTGTCCGCTCTGAACTGTTGCATCATTGTTGCGAACTCGTTAGGCTCCATCGGCGTAACGGCCTTCAAATATCCTGATGCTTTTCCCTGATGCACTTCGGCCGGATCAATGCCCATCTCATAATTCTGCGGATGACTTCCCGTTAACATCCAACCTGTAATTGTTGACGTCTGATTCATCTGTAATTCTCCTCCTCTGGTTCTTCCTTCGAATAATTTCAGATCGAACAATTTGCGAAAACGTCCTGGTGGCATGCCATATAATTTGCGGAATGCGCGGGTGAAGGCTTCCTGACTCTCAAAACCACATGCCAGCGCGATGTCCAAAATGCCCGCATCCGTCGATCGGAGGGTCGTGGACGCCAGACTCATCCGGCGATTGCGGATATAATCCACGATGGTCATGCCCACCTCATTACGGAAAATTCGATGGTAGTGATACGGCGACAACAACGCCTCGGATGCCACTTCTTCCAGCCCAATCTGCTCATGCAGATGAGTCTCAATATAAAACAAACTTTGCTGAATCATTGCACGATAACGGCTCAACTGAGGTAAAGCCCCCTTCCATATCCTTACTATACGTGAATGGTGTAACCGCCGTTTTGATCATTTTTGCTATCTTCACTTCGGTTGGCCTCTATCTCGGAACGCAAAAAAGAGCCAATCACGGATAGAATCCTGCCCGTAATTGACTCTTCTTTTAGTTATTTGCATAACATTCTTTGTCAGACAGCCGGTACCGGCTGTGCACCAACCTCTTCGTCATCATGCTCCACCAGTTCATGTTTCTCCCAAGCTCTGCTCTTCCAGCGGAAGAACATAATGACCGCACGGGTCCACTCATCCGCCGCAATGGCAAGCCACACACCAGCAAGCCCCAGATGAAGCTGGAATATGAGCAGGTACCCCAGTGGCAGACTCATGCAGACCATGGAGATCAGACCCATGTATACCGGGAACTTTGCATCCCCTGCCGCACGCAGGGAACCAATGATTACAATATTGCAGGTACGTCCGGTTTCGAGCAACAGACTGAGCAGAATCACCTGAGCACCCAGCTTGATAATTTCCGGATTATCCGTAAATATGCTCATCAGAGGCACACGGAACAGAATGATGATTACATCAATGATAACCGTGGCCAGAAGGGCCCATTTCACACTGTCAAAAACACGTTTGTACGCATCGTCTTTGCGGCGCGCACCGACAAGCCGGCCTACAATGATCGATGTCCCCATACCAATCGCCATGCTGAACAAGTAGATATAGCTAGAGATATTACCCGCATACTGCTTGGTTGCCATGGCTTCTGCGCCCAGATAGGTCACATATAGCGTGAACACGAGCTGGCAGGAATGATATACCATGGACTCCATCGCAGACGGAATGCCAATCCGCAGAATTTTGCCAATGAAATTCTTGGACAACTTAATGTAGTATTCGAAATCCACCCGTACCTCGCTCACACGATACAACAACCAGAAGAAGATCAGCAGGCAGATAAAACGGCTTCCCACCGTGGAGATCGCTGCCCCTTCCACCCCAAGCTTCGGCAGGCCGAAGTGACCAAAGATCAATGCATAGTTACCAACAACGTGAATCACGTTCATGAATACAGCAACATACATCGTTTCTTTGGTGTAACCATGTGTACGGATCGTCGCAGCCAGCGCATTAATGAGTGCCTGGAGGAAGATCCCGCCACCGACGATATTTATATACGAACGGGCAAAATCATAAATTTCGCCTTGAATATTCAGAAGTGTTAGCAATTGTCCTCCGAACAGAAGGAAGATTCCGCTCAGGAACAGACCTACGATAAGATTCAGTGTAATCGCATTACCCGTAACTTGGGCTGCTTCACTTAACTTTTTCGATCCGATATATTGTGCTACTACAATCGCAGCACCATGTCCAATGACTTCCAATACAAGGATAGCGATAGAAATAATCTGATTGGCTGCTCCAACGCCGGAGACCGCATTATCGGATACCGAGCTGAGCATGAGCGTATCCACGCTCCCCATCAACATAAATAAGAAGAGTTCCAGGAAAATAGGCCATGTCAGTCGAATCAGATTCAGATCCTTGGCATCAGAACGAAGGGACTCTTTGGTTGAGGATATTGCTGTCATTTTCTCACCTTTCCCATGTTGGGTTTAATTCTTAGGGTATGTTAGCACAGGTGGTTTGAAAATGCAGTAGTTTTGCGAAAATAGTTGAAAGTTTTTTGCAATTCCATAAATAGGTATTTTCACCGCTTTCATCTAGTCCCTTTTCCGTACGACTATCCAAGGTTTTAGAAGACAAAAAAGGCCCCTCCCCACTCGCTTTTAAGCAAGTGATGAAAGGACCTTCGACGCTCAACCTTTTAACCTTTAACAGAACCCGCAGCAATTCCCTCCACGATTCGATTACTCAGGATGAGAAAAGCAATCAGAATCGGCATAATGCTAATCATCAGCGTTGCACCAATGGCTCCCCAATCCGTTGTATATTGACCGATAAAGTTCTGTACCCCCACGGTCAGGGTCTTGTATGAATCGGTACTGATGAACGTATTAACAAAGATGAACTCATTCCAGTTATAGATCATGTTGATGATTGCCGTTGTGGAAATGACCGAAGACGTCATTGGCAGCACAATCCGAAAGAAAATCCGATGCACGGAGCAGCCATCCATCACTGCGGCTTCTTCCACTTCCCGGGGAAGCGCGTAGTAGAATCCGAGTAGAATCATAATGGTAATTGGCATATTAAAGGCAATATAAGACAAGATGACTGACAAAGGATGATCTGTGAGATGAAGCTTCAGGAACAAGCTGAACAGCGGGATCAACGTGGAGTGTACAGGGATCATCAGACCCACCATGAATAGCCCCAGCACCAGCGAACGGCCCTTCCAGCGCATACGTGTAATGGCAAAGGTCACCAGACTGGCAAACAGCACGGTAACCACCACCGAGACCACCGTAATCCATACACTGTTGAAGAAGTACAAGCTGATATTCCCCTCTGTCCATACCTTGACATAGTTTTCCCAACGCGGGGTAGCAGGAAGGGAAAAAGGCGCCATGTCGAATACTTCCTGATTATTTTTAAGCGAGAATAACAGCAGCCATACCAAGGGTAAAATTTGAAGCAAAGCTACCAGGGACAAGAGGAAATACAGTAGAATATATCCGAATCTCCTTAACCATGCCGAACCTCGGCCTGTCCCCGGGTAAGTTGGCAATCTAACGGCCGTATCCGTCTTCACCGGGATGGACCTCCTTTCATTTCACTTACGTCAGGAATACTGGATCGTATCTTTGGATGCCGTCGCTTTACGAAGCAGCCAGGTAACAAACAGACAGATCAAGAGCAGGAAGAACCCTACAGCACTGCCGTAACCAAAGTCGAAGCTACGGAACGCCTGACGATACATATAGGAGGCCATCACTTCGCTGGAGCCATTCGGTCCGCCATCGGTCATCACGTAGATGAGATCAAAATACTTGAGTGAGCCTACCACAGCCAGTACCACAGTCACCTTGATGACTTCAGTAATTAGCGGCAACTTGATTCGAAAAGCGATCTGCCAAGGGCTTGCCCCATCAATCCGGGCTGCTTCCACCAGAGATTCCGGAATATTTTTGAGGGCCGCATAATAGATCAAAATATAGAAGCCTGCATACTGCCATAGAATCGGTACGAACAGTGCATACAGCACCAGTGATGGCTCCGCCAGCCAAGCTGGCGGATTGCTGAAGCCGATCGCTTCCAGAAAGGTGTTCAGCACACCATTGCTGGGATGATAGATCTTCAGCCATAACTGAGCGATCGCGACCGAAGACAGCAGCATCGGGATCAAATATATTTTGCGGAACAGATTGGCACCCTTGATCTTGCCTGACAGCACCAAAGCAATCATCAGATAACCGATCAGACTCAGCGCAGAGAACAAAGCAAGCAAAAAAGTATGGTTTGCACTCTGCCAAAATGTTCCGTCCTGAAGCAGTCTGGCGTAATTATCCAATCCAATAAAGGTCATTGCACCGATCCCGTCCCATTGCATCAACCCATAATACCCGGTGAGCACGATTGGGATGTACACCAAGACCAGCAGCAGAAGCAGTGCAGGAAGCACGTACAACGCAGCAACGAGACGGTTGGACATGACTTTGTCCATCACATTATCCTCCCTTCAAGCGTTCAAACGTGTGTACGTCAATTGCCTTTATCAATCGCAGCCTGATGATTCTTCACAAAGTCCTCCGGTGTAACCGCTTTGCCAAACAACGCCTGAATCATATCCAGATGTGCCTGAGCGGCTGCCGGTTTCATCTGTACGTCTGCAAAGAGTGTGAGACTGCTGGCCTGATTCAATTCGTTCAGCAGGTCGATGTAGAGCTGTGGCAACTGTACTGCAGCCGTATCCACTTTGGTTGCCGGGATGACGCCTGCCTCAGTCACCGAACTCTCACCCCATTTTTCCACAAAGTATTGCACGAACTTCGCCGCTTCTTCCTTCACTTTGGAATTCTGGGCCACGAACAGCCCTACGCCTGGACCACCTACCCAGCTGTTAATATCGCTCTTGCCATCTTCCATCGTTGGGAATTTGAAAAATCCGATCTTGTCTTTGAATTCCTGCGGGATGTCCGGGTTAGTCGTGAAGTTTGGCAGTTCCCACGTACCCATCAGGTACATAGCAGCTTTTTCGTTCATGAATTCGGATTTGCCCTCATCGTTAGACAACCCGTTGAAGCCTTTGTTGAAGGCATTCATATCCACCAGTTTTTGTACCTCGGCAGCAGCTTGAGTCAGAGCCGGATCGTCAAACTTGCCAGAGCCATTGATGGCCTTTTCCAGTGCATCTCCACCTAACCGATTCGCCAGATACATATACCAGAGTGAGCCGGTCCAGCGGTCTTTATTGCCCAGTGCGATCGGAACCTCACCGTTCTCGGTCAGTGTCTTCAGCACACTCAGGAATTCATTGTACGTTGCTGGCGGCTGCAAGTTATATTTCGCAAAAATGGCTTTGTTATAATAAATGGGGGAGATATTCAACTCGATTGGTAGCGCATATGTTTTGCCGTCTATGGCATAAGCTTCTGTTGTTCCGGCTATGAATTTCTCGCCCAGCGAGTCGCTCAGCAGATCATCGACCGGTGCGAACAGGTTCCCCTTCACATAAGGCTCCAGAAATCCAGCAGCCCAAGTTACACCCACATCGGGAAGTTCATTGGATGCAGACAGGATTTTCAATTTGTTCTTGTATTGTTCATTCTCCAGCACTTCCTGCTTAATGGTTACATTCGGATGATCCGTTTGATACTGCTTGATGATATCGTTGACCAATTTGTTTTGCTGTGCGGAGCTGCCTGCTGGCCAGAGGTGCATGAATTTGAGGGTTACTTTCCCATCTGTGCCGTTGCTGCCTGTTTCACCCTCTTCATCCGAACTTGAACTGTTACATCCGGATAAAATTACGGCGAGAACCAGCGTCCATGACAGAAGAATGGCCATCGTCTTTTTGCTCATTATTCCAGACCCCCTTGGTTTTTTCGGTTAATGTAACCGCTTTAACCAAATTGTAGCACGGGCCTATTGCCTCTATAAGACCAGAACAATTTGGAAAAACTCCACTTTTTTGAGGTTATTTGTTATCTCGTTCAGATAGGGAATGCCGATATTTGCTTGGACTAAGCCCCTCAAGACTTTTAAATACCGTGATAAAATACTTATCCGTCTGATAACCCACCTGTTCGGCAATTTCCGAGATTGGCATCGTTGTCTGCACAAGCAACTCCTTCGCGCGCTGAATGCGTTTGCGGGTAAGGTATTCACTAAAATTGATGCCGATCTGTTCCTTAAACAATACGCTGAAATAACTGGAGTTGAGATGGAGCAAATCAGCGATTTCACGCATGGTCACATGTTCACCCAGGTGAGTATCCACATAGGTCAAAGCTTCACTGATCTGGCTATTTAGCCTCTGTTCCCCTCGCTCCTTAACATCTAGCAGCTTGGGGTCAACCATTTCTTGCATCGTTTGAATACGTCGCTGTTGTTCGCTGAACTTTAGGGCTTTTTCGACGGTCTGCAGCAATTGTTCCTTATCAATCGGTTTCAACATATACTCCACAACACCCAACTTAATGGCCTGCTGGGCGTATTGAAAATCGGCATGTCCCGACATAATCAGGACAACAGGCCTGTTCGAGAAATGTTGAATGGCTTCAATCAGAGACAAGCCAGAGAATTCCGGCATGCGAACATCCGTTATTAACAGATCTGCCGGTTTTTTCTTGAGCCATTCGACAGCCTCGACGCCACTTTCTGCAGTCTGAATGTGATTTCGTCCTGCTGACCATCCTTCCAATGTTTTGCGAATACCCTCTCTTGTACGCGGCTCATCATCCACGATAAGAATCGTTTTGTCATGAATCATATGCACCCTCCGTTCCCATGGGAATCTCAAAGCAAATGACGGTCCCTTCCCCAACCTTGCTCGTAATGGATAGCTTGCAACGTTCGCCAAGTTGGCTGCCAAAGTAAAGCTTCAACCGCCGATGTACGTTGATTAGACCTACACCTGTCCCCTTCTTGGACACAGCCGGCCCGCCATGTAAAGCATGAATGACAGATTGAAGCCGTAATTCATCCATACCGGGACCATCATCCCGAACCTCAATGCGAACCAGATTTTTCTCTGTCGAAGCATCCACATGGACGATTATCTTTCCTGGTCCCAGTTTACTTTCAATGCCATGGAGAATCGCATTTTCCACCAAGGGCTGTATAAGCAGTTTCGGAATGGGGACCTTACGAACCGCATCACTCAGCTGAATCTCCCATTCCATTCTCTCTCCCAATCGCATCTGCATAATGCGAAGATAACGCTCTGCGTGTTCCAGCTCGTCAGCAATCGTAACCCATTCATCCTGCTGCGAACTTGAGATAATGTAGCGAAATAATCGGGACATCGCCACAACCATACGTGCCATCTCCTCGTCTCCCTTTTCCTCAAGGGACCAATAGAATGCCTCAAGTGTGTTGAATAGAAAATGGGGATTAATCTGAGACTGCAACGCCTTCAGCTCAGCCCGGGACTGCATGACTTCCTTCTCATGAACCACACGGGTCAATTCGTTCTGCCTGTAGACCATCTGGTTATATACGTTGTTAAGTTCATTGATCTCCATCGTAGAGCTAACCATTAGATTAGGTCTCATTGCTCCCGGCTGTGCACTGCGCATGGCCCGCATCAGGCGTATGAGCGGACGTGTAATCATCGTGGAGAGAAAGAAGGACATGATCAGGAACAGAATAACACCAATGATTCCCGAAACGAGAAGCGCCGTCCTCAGGATGGATACCCCTTCCGTTGTCTCCCGCAGCGGAGTCAGCACAGCAAGTGTCCATCCCGTTAATTCAGACTTTTGCCGGACAACGATATAGGATTCCTCCCCGTTCTGCACGACGGATTCGCTGTCTAATATGGCTTTTGGATCGAGATTAATCTCCAGATCGGAAGTCACTACTTCTCCTGCACCATCCAAGAGCATGATCGAGTCCTGCGAACCATCTGCCCCATTCGAATCATTGAGTTGAAAAAAACTGCGTTGCATCCGTACCACCACATAACCTCCATGTTCGAAAGAATGATCCAGCAGGTTAATCCGCCGGATAGCCAGGAGCACACCCGGATCTTCAGGGTCAGCGCCTGCCCATACCAGTCTGCCTTTTCCTTCATCCGCCAGGTTGATCCAGTTGCGCTCCACTCTGAGATCGAGGGATCGGTCATCCATCGGAAAGATGCGGTTATAACCCGTGGTGTATATCTCCATACTCTGCGCGCCATTGATGAAAGACTGATAGCTGCCTGCAATCTGCAAGAGAGCTTGGCGCTGATTAAAGGTAGCCGGGTTGCCTTGCTTCTCATCGCTAAGCAGACGCTGCACGTATGAATCATCCGCCACCTGGGCGGTCAGCGAATTCACTTGTGCAATGAGTGCATCCAATCTGCCACTGGCCTGGACGGCAGTTTGATGAATATGTTTCTCTGCATTGCTTTTCAGCAAAGCAGCTACCCGGTCATAAGCCGATATGCCTGCAAGCAGCAGAACAACAAGCATCACCATAACAAAACCAATGAAGATCTGATTCCGAAGTGAGTTAAAATGTCCTTTTTTCCCGTGCAACTTCCCCATTCTCCTCTCTTTTTGGCATATAAAAGAACCCACCACTTTACGCCCGTGCTCTTGAAGACTGGGTACAAACGATGCCGGATTTATCTACGTATTCAGTTTTCATCGTTAAAGCGCTTGCAGAATTGAACCTTAATCTTCTTATCACTATCTTTGTTTATTGATTAAACTAACGACTAAAAAATAGCATAGTTTTACAGGTTAATCAATCCTTCTGACAGTTCCCACACGTCAAATGACAAGGATCGAAAAAAAGAGAGGGGACTCTTACAGTCCACCTCTCTTTGTTCATATCCCTTCACACATATTCTTTTCTTTGGTACATCATAAGTTATTTCACAGATCCTTGTGTAACCCCGTTGATGATCCACTTCTGCGCAAACAGGTAGATGATAATCATCGGCAGCAACGCGAGCAAGTAGGATGCAAACGCAAGGTTAAACTCGGTATTAAACTGCCCTTGGAATACATACTGTACCAGCGGCAGCGTGTACTGTCCCGGATCACTGATAATAATGAGTGGCAGCAAGAAGTCGTTGTACGTGGACAGACAAGTCAGAATACCAACCGTGGCACTGATTGGCGCCATGAGCGGGAAAATGATTTTCCAGAATGTGCCCCAGGTTGTTGCCCCATCCACAAACGCCGCTTCCTCAAGCGCTACCGGGATGGACCGGATGTATCCAACGTACACAAATACGTTAAATGCCAGGCCATATACCGTGTGCAGCAGGATCAGACCTACCAGATTTGTCATTTCCAGCGATGCGGTCAGCTTAACAATTGGCAGCATGATGATCGGGAACGGAATGAACATCGCGCTGACGAAGTAATAATACAGCCCTTTGAAAAACTTGCGTTTCTCCATATTCCGTGCAATGGCATAGGCCACCATCGAGTTACTGAGCAACGTCAAAAGCACGGTTGATGCGGTAACGATTGCGCTGTTACGGAACGATTGGAAGAAGTTTGTCATGTCGATGGCCCTCGCGAAATTCTCCCAGTGAAGTGTGGCCGGAATGGCAAAGACCGATTGGGCCATCTGTTCCGGATTTTTCAAAGCAATCGTAACGGTCATATACAGTGGGAACAGGATAAACAGGGTACCCAGCACAACGAGCAGCATAACGGGCCAATTGATTCGTGTACGGCTTCTCATTACAGATCCATCTCCCTTCTTTGCAGGAACCGGATTTGCAGAATTGAAATCACCGCAATAACGATGAAGTAAATAACCGAGTTCGCAGATTGATATGCATATTCGCCGCCTTCAAATCCGCCGGTGTAGATCAGATGAGAGATGGACTGCGTCGCCCGTCCGGGACCACCATTGGTCAAGGCTACGATTTGGTCAAAGACCATAAGTGAGTTTTTCATCGCCAGCACCATATTAATGGTGAAGAACGGGGCAATAAGCGGGAAAGTAATGCTCCAGAATTCACGCCATTTGCCTGCGCCGTCGAGGTTGGATGCCTCGTATAGTGTCGTTGGTATCGTTTGCAGACCAGCCAAATACAGAATCGTATTCAGGGCCACCGATTGCCATACTGCAACAATGACGATACCGATCCAAGCCAGACTCTCGCTGCCGAGTATGTTCGTGGATAGCGCGTTGATACCCAGATTTTGTCCCCAGATCGGGAATACGTTGGAGAACAGGTAGTTAAATATGTAACCTACGATCAGTACACTCAGAATATTGGGCAGGAAGTAGATGCCGCGGAAAAAGTTACGGAACTTGATCTTGGCATTCAGCCCGAGTGCAATGAGCAGGCTCAGAATATTGGTCAGGATCGTCACAACGATCGCAAATTTGAACGTAAACCAGTAGGCGTTACCTACATTGTCATCTTGGAACAGGTTGAAATAGTTTTTAAAACCAACAAAATCATACTCTTTCCCGAATCCGTTGTAATTCGTAAATGAATAATAGATGCCCTGGAGGGCCGGCAGGGTCATAAATACAAAGAACAATACAACCGCCGGAACCGTCATCCAGTAATAAGGTGCGATACGCTTGTTCATACTCCATCCTCCTTCAGACAAGGCTTAACGCCGATTAGCAACCTTGTCCCATTCTTTGTCTAGTGTATCTAGATAGTTGTCGATGTTTTGGTTCTGCAAAAAGGACTGTACGATGGAATTCAGCTGCACCGCAGCCGGAATATAGTGATCGGGAAAGTCAATAACCTTGCCCTGCTCGATATATGGCATCAATTCCTGTACAGCAGGATCATCCTGCTTCACGCCTTCTACCGCAGAGAACAGCGTCTGTTCGTCAATATATCTTCCGATATTTTCAGGCTCTAATAGAAACGCAATAAACGTCTCTGCCTGTTCGCGATTAGGCGTGTCTGCCGCAATGGTAAACAGGGAGTCAATCCCGTTCACCAGCTTGATCTCGCTTGCATCGTTGCCCGTAGGGAATGGGAAGAAACCGATATCGACATTTGGATTCGCTTTGCGAATCTCCGAGATGGCCCAGGTTCCCTGGATGTACATGAAAGCTTCACCATTAGCGAAAGCACGGTTACCGTCCGAATAAGCTTTACCAAAGTTATCGCCGTGACCGTATTTCATGAGTTCCAGTTGCTTCTCAGCTACCTCGCGGTACTTCTCCTTGAACGTCACTTTGTTATCGCGCCGCTCCTGGTAGAAATCAATACCGACCAGATTGGAGGCCAGTGCATTGAAGGGCAGACTCGTCTGCCAGTCATCCTTGTATGTGAAATAAAATGGAATCTCACCTGCATCCTTGATCTTTTGGGCGGTCGCAATGAGTTCATCCCACGTCTTGGGCACGTCCAATCCCATTTCCTTAAACAACGTTTTGTTGTACATGATGCCGTTTGCATTCGTTGCGTAAGGAATACCTGTCACTTCGTCCATGCCTGTGAGATCCTTCAGCATTTGTATGTAGTTCGGATCAATCGTCTTGAGCAGTGAACTGTCTGTCAGATTGGTAAAAATATCACTCTGGGCAAGAATAGAATAGGTGTCGGTTGCACCCATGGCCATAATATCCGGTATATCATTTTTGACGACACGCGTTTTTAAGACCGTCTCCGCATCTGGCGGATTCACCTGGGTCACCTGAATATCGTTATGCTCCGCGTTGAACGTCTTGATCAATTCATCAAAGGTTGTTTTGGCTTCAGGCTTGTTCTGGAAAAATTCAATCTGCACTTTGCCATTTGCACTATCCCCACTGGTACAGGAAGATAGAAGTACAGCCATCATTCCGCATAGCAACATTGTCCCGAGAGCCTTGGTAAGCGTTGTTCTCATGTTGTACCTCCCTCAGCTTTAAAAATTGAACTAATGTGATTTACACGGTGTCACTCCGATTGCAGCACCATCTTCCGATCGTTGTTATCACCAGATTTTTTTGATTCCCTTCCTCAAAGGGAAAATCCGGTGATAAACACGCACGCTTCGCTTCTTCAGATTGGTTCTGCACTCTCCGTGTTCGTGTATATCTTAGTTTCACTTTATATACGTAAAGATTTACCCATTCAGGTGGTGAAATAACCATTTGGTTAATCCTTCCACAAATTCATACTATGAGCGTTGGCTATACAAGCCTTTATTATTCCTAAAACGGTTTCGGTAAAAATGAATCAAGGCATTTCTTCCCACGACCTGAATTGGGCATAAGAAAAGGGACACTGGATGATATCCAATGTCCATTATTTATTAAGCTTATATTCACCCACTATAAAGCTTTTATCCGTGTGTCACGAACGCTCAACTTTTGGCAAGGCATTGCGTAAACGCTTGGCTCGATAACTCTGATATGCACGAATCAACATGCCGATGATGATCATGACCACACCGATATTAATTGCGACATCAGCGAGATTCAAAATCCCGCGTCCTGACGGAAATACGAGGAAATCCGTTACCCGGGCATAGATAAATCGATCGATCGCATTTCCTAAAGCCCCACCGACCATAAAACCCGCGCCAGCTTGCATCCAGAAACCGCGAATCTCACCTTTACTCCGGTAATACAACATACCCGCTATGAACAGAACAGCAATCACACCGAACAGACGCGCATTTCCCTGAAACATGCTGCCCGCCATTCCACTGTTCTCATAATGCTGTAACTGCATGCCTGAGTTACCCAGTCTCATGACGTCGCCAACTTCCATATACATCCTCACTGCAATCTTGGTTCCCTGGTCCACCAAAGTCACCAGCAGTGCTACAAAATAAAACAGCATCGTGCTTCTCCTCCTGTCTACTTAGCGATAACTTATTTTAACTTTAAGAGTTTTGAGTATATTAGGTTCCTTTCACTTTAACACAGCCGATGTACGGTCTCCAAATGAGCCGTCTTCAACCACGCAAATAACGTCCACTAACATCGATCAGACTGCATCCAGAAGGGACTACACCAATCTATGTCGAATGTAGACATCAATCATATATGTAAAGGAGCTGCCTGTAATTTGAACCTGATCATGACAGAGAAATTAAAGGAAATGCAACAGGAAGAAAAGGACTTGGTATTTGGCACATTTGATTCTGAAACGGCTCTTAACCTTGGTCTGCATCTGGTCGAAGAAGGGAAGCGTCGTTCCCAAGCCGTGACCATCGACATAACCCTGAAGGGACATCGTCTCTTTTTGCATGCTATGGAAGGCACTCATCCCGACAACGAGGACTGGATTCGACGCAAAAACAACGTGGTGAATCATTTCTCCTCCAGCTCTTGGCATACAGCTCTGCGGTTGAGAAGCGAAAATCAGACACTTGAGCAAGACTTCAATCTGACTTCATCGGACTATGTCCTGGCTGGTGGCGCTTTCCCGCTGATTCTGAAAAATGAGGGACAAGTCGGCACCATTACGGTATCGGGTTTGCCTGATGAGGAAGACCATGATCTGGTCACGACTGGCATCCGTTCGTTTTTGTTGCAGCAAGTTTAGATTAGATTAAAATGGGCATAAAAAAATCCGTACCTGGGATAGGCACGGATTTTCTTCTTTCTCCTGCAGTTTAATTACTGCGTTTATTGGATCGCTGAGAGAACGTCCAGAAGCATAGATTTGAATTTCGGCCGATCAATGGCTTCACATACACGTACATTCGGCTCTTTGCCAAAACGCCCGTTGATATCAACCACACTGTATCCGCGTGTCAATTCTCCTGCCGCTTCTACATCCACATAATATTGACCCGACTTGGTCATGATGGATTCATCCGCGGCTACAGCCATCAGCAACGTATCGGGATGAGTGGTGCCATTGAGTTTATGTACCGACTTGTTGAACTGCATAACCACTTTGTTAATGGCTGTAAAGAAATCTGCACCTGATGTACCGAGAGCTGCAATCTCTGCATGATCGTCATCATCCATCACTGAATATTGCGTGCACATCTCCCAGCCAACCATCGTGATCGGAATGCCTGCATGCAGTACAATTTTCGCTGCTTCCGGGTCCACGTAGAAGTTATACTCCGCCGCCGGTGTGATATTGCCCAGTGCATTATTGGTTCCGCCCATGATGTACAGGTGAGCAATCTCCGGAATAATCGTTGGGTCTTTCTGGATCGCCATCGCAATATTGGTCAGCGGGGCAATCGCCAGAAGTTCAATTTCACCCGGATGTGCATGCACCTTCTCAATGATAAAATCAACCGCATGCCCGCTCTCGGGACGCTGATCCGCCTTCGGGAAATGCGCGCCGCCCATGCCATCATCGCCATGCACGTCTTCCACTGTACGGTGCTGAGCTTTACCGTAGGCCATTAACGGACGCTCGCATCCTTTATACACAGGCACCTTGCCGCCATGTCCAGCAACCTGTACCGTGTACAGGGCATTTTCAACCTCTTGGTCGAATTGTACGTTACCGCCCGTAATCGTGATGCCTTCCACCTGAAAGTGATGCAATGCCGTCAGGATCGCAATCGTATCGTCTCCTGCTGTATCTGTATCGATGATGACTCTTCTCATGATGCCGCGCTCCTTCTTCCGTTTAATAGTAAACTCTATAAAACACTATGTCTTATTTTACATTAAAAACGTACCAATGACGATGGAAACGCCGATGATAATCGAACGCAGCAGTTGTGCTACCGCCATATTTCCTCGTGCGATTTCATCACACACTCGCATTTTCGGAATCAGGAAATCAAATATAATATAGACCAGGCACAGCACAATAATTCCAAACGCCGACCACAGCAGCATATCCAACCACGAATGCGTTGAGAAAGATACCATCCCCACAATAATACACAGTCCCAGCAATTTGCTACCCATATACATGCCCGCTGCCTCGTTACCTTTGGCGATTTCCTCACTATCGTTATACCGGGTCAATTTGCTAAAAGCAAAATATCCACATACCAATACCACCAGCAAAATGCCTACACCCACCGCCACATTCACGAGGTTTAGTCCCAAGTTCTCCATTCCTTCTCCTCCTCATCATTCATCCGTTCACGAACCGTAGCCGCGCAATAATAGGCCATATCTCCAGTTACTTTCTCCCCAACCCGTGGCAGCACTCCAGCCAAACGCCCACCGATAACAAACACCCCTGTAAGCAGATAACCGCTGTACGCTCCATTTTCCGTCTCAATCACGACCTGTTCCATCGGAACCAGCTGCTGATAGATTTTGGGTTGGTTTTCGTAATAAGCTGTAATTTCCTCTTCATCCTCTTTGGCTTGGTCTTTCACCTTCAGGGTTGAATCGTGAGCCGACTCTTCCTCCTGAACTGCACTTCCATCCAGCAAAAGAGTTCCTCTGCCTTCGCGCCCCCAATAGCTCTTGGCTACATATGGCGTGGCGTTCAGCTCGAAGGGTTCAGCCGAAAAATAAGTTGGCAGCAGATATCGGGAAATCACGTCCATCTCTGCTCCATCAAAGAGGGTAAACCCGCAATATTCCGGGGTTTGCTCGTTCCGCTCGTAGAGCGACCAGATTGCCGCCATGAAGCCTTTGCTCTGCATCAGTACATGTTGAACGGGATTCATCAGGCCCAGCCGTCCTTCCCGTACAAGTTCAAGTAACGCAGCGCCAATGTCCACGCCTGTCGTCTCATCCCGATCATCGATCAGATACTCCAGTGGATAAAGGCGATACAGCAAGTTAATCTCCCGCCCCCTATGGTAAAGCGCCTCTCCCGGAACAATCTCCAGTTCATCAAGTGGAGCATAGAAAACTTCGTATCCCGCTTCCTGACAACGTCTCATCAGGTATTCCGTATTTGTTCGATCTTCGACATGTTCACCAAAAGAAGTGAACGTCACCGGACCCTGCAATCCTTGCTCTGCATAGAATTCCAGCCACATCTTGAAACACGCCTGAATACGTGCATCCATCTCGGCAGATGGTGCAGTCAACGCGGCAGGCTCAGCAAGACCGACCAGGATATTTTCCAATGCAGCAGCCTCCGGTATGCCCGTTGGAGTGTCCGTATTATTTTCAATACACTTGGGCCCAGCTTCTCCAATAATCCAGTCCTGACGGGTAATGCCTCCAGTCACCATCTCCATACGTGCCGCCGGGATAAGCCCCGGATGGATACCTAACTGATGCTCCAAAAATGAATCCGGCATATATTGCTGGATAAATCGCATCACTTTACAGTAAATGCCGTCTACCGCCTCGGCTGCGGTACGCAGCTCTTGTACCTCCGAGGGAGAATAGACCGTCAATGCAGGCACGCAATATTGCTTCCCGTACATTCGATGGTATGGAAT
Organism: Paenibacillus sp. W4I10; assembly: GCF_030816325.1. Taxonomy (NCBI): domain Bacteria; kingdom Bacillati; phylum Bacillota; class Bacilli; order Caryophanales; family Paenibacillaceae; genus Paenibacillus; species Paenibacillus sp. W4I10. The sequence continues at coordinate 5,528,019 of NZ_JAUSXX010000001.1, read as the reverse complement.
CTGTTGTTCCGTTTCACCCTGAAATACCTCTTCGTGACTAAACGGCAGTTGAACCACTTGCCTCATCCGGTTATCCTCCCGAACTGCGGAAGAAGCTACCGAAGCCGCTTGATTTGGACTTGGATTTGCTATAGGAGCTGTTACTGTCCTTGTTGCTTCGATACGACGACCCACCGTAGTAATAGTGTCCACTGCTGGAATCATATTCACATCCGGTATCATACTCCGGGTCACATTCATCATTGTTGCTGCCACAACCGGATAACACGGCAGGAACCGCCAGCATCAGGGAGAAAGCAACCAGCTTTGCTTTTGATCCGGGTTTCGATGCTTGCCCCCGCTCTTGCTCACTCATTACAAATCCACCTCTTTCATATAAAACAACACTTTCTTGCGATCCGCATCCAGCACGGAATACAGGAACTCATACGTCTTGCCACCGTGAACCATGTAATGGTCCAGCAGTTGCTCGGCAAGCTCCATCGTATAGGTGGATAACGCTGTGAGCTCCAACTCCTGAAACGAACTTCCATTCCACAGCATATACTCTGCGCTGTACATGGAAGACATTTTGCACATCGACAGCGCAGCATCCGCAATAGCTGCACCGTACTCATCCGGCATCTGTTGCTCATACGCCGTTACATATACTGCATGTTCCCGCCCATCCTGGCATTCATTGGACAGATGCGCCCAGAGTTTGTTTTTTACCAAGGTAGCATCCACCAGTTTGCGCATGAACAGTTCATCTCGTGTGACTGAAGCCTGTTCCAGCACCCCCGTCTCCGCCTGTCGATCATCCGACCAACTCCGATACGTCAATGAATAATAGATACCGATAACCTCCCTTTTTGCGAGCTCTTAGGTGAGCCGTTTCAATTCATACAAACGTATTTAACGCATGTGGAGGTAAAAAGTTCCACTAGTGAATCAATTTCACAATACCTTTAGCTGCTTCAATCAAGTTGACGATGCTACATTCGTGCTTTAACGCTCTCTTGGCTAACACAAAACGTATGGTATTTAACCCCGGTCAAAAAGGCCGGAAATGATTCTCCGACCTCGCTTGTTCCATCTTATGCTCATGCCATTCTGACTTATAACTCAGCCCACTGCGCCAATATATCATTATATTCAGCGGACAATTGCTCCCGGTCATTCCAGATTTGTTCCAGTTCAAGCGGATTGTTCTGCACCGTTTCCAACTGTTGATCCAGCACCTGAATCTCTGCCTCAAGACGAGCCAACGTCTGTTCCAGCTTCTCTGCAGACTGTTTGTTACCATTGCCACTTCTATGTTTCGATGCTGCTGCCGAAGGAGTCAACGCCTTACCTGATTGAGTAGAAGCTTCATGATCTCGACTTCCATCGGTAGCCGCAACAGTGGAACCGTTCAATGTCGAGGTTGCTTCTGGTTTCTTCCCTGATCTGGCAGTCCCGCCGGGAGCGGACGTTAAACCTGACTTCATCTCTGACTTGGCATTCCCACGAGAGGAAACTCCCACTCCTGAATTAGCCTGAATTGTCGACGCCATACGAGCTTGCAAATCAACCTTCTTCTCACGATAAGCCTCATAGTCTCCCAGATAAGCGGTCATCTGACCGTCCTCCAGTTCCCAGACACGGGAAGCGAGGCGATTGACGAAGTACCGATCATGTGAGATGGCAAGTACGGTACCTTCAAAATCAACCAGCGACTCTTCCAGCGCTTCTCTCGATGCGATATCCAGATGGTTGGTTGGCTCATCGAGCAGCAGTACATTGGGTTTACGTTGCACCAGAAGAGCTAGCCGCAGACGCGTCCATTCCCCACCAGATAATTGCCCGACAGAGCGGAATACATCCGCTCCATAGAACAGGTATCGAGCCAGTATTCCGCGAGCTTCTCCCTCTTCCACGCCTGCTTCCAGACGGAAGTATTCAAGTACGTTCAACTTCGGATTCGTAGGTTCCTCCTGTTGAGCCAGATACCCTACATCCACGCGTGCCCCCCACTCCAGCCTGCCCGCATTGGGCTGCTCGTCACCAAGCAACAGCTTGAACAGGGTTGTCTTGCCGGAGCCATTGCGTCCAATGAGTGCAATTTTATCTCCATATTCCAGCAGACCCGAGATTCCTCGCAGGATTTCACGCTCACCATAGCTCTTCTCGACCTGTTCCAATACCGCTACCCGCTTACCCGTTCGATCCGTAGGACGCACATCGAATTCGGCATTGCGGCGCTCCAGTACAGGACGCTTCACCTGTTCCATCCGCTCCAGCGCCTTGCGCATGGAAGCGGCCCGCCGGAAGAACTTTTCATTGCCGCCCACACGACCCCATTCCTCCAGTTGGCGGATCGTTTCTTTCATTTTTTTGATAACCTTCTGCTGCTCCTTGAACTCCTCGAATTGCTGCAACAGCCGTTGTTCTTTCACTTTCATATATTCCGTATAACCGCCAGCAGACGTTTCCGCTTCTCCATCCTCCAGCTCCAGTGTTCGATTCACGACCCGATCCAAAAAATAGCGATCATGCGAGATCAGGACAATGGTGCCGGGATATTCTCGTAAAAATCCTTCCAGCCACTCGACCCGCTCCAGATCAAGATGGTTTGTCGGCTCATCCAGCAATAACAGATCGGGTTTTACGATTAGCTGTGAAGCCAGCACCACCCGAGTCTGCTCCCCACCGGACAGGGAACCAAAGCGCCAACCATAATGCTCCTTCGCGATATCCAAACCGTCCGCCACCTGATCGATCCGGGCATCCATTTCGTATCCACCCTCACGCTCGAACTGGTCTTGCAGTGCCGCGTAGCGTTTCAGCAGGCGCTCCAATTGATTAGGGTCTGCTGCACATGCTGGATCGGACATCTGCTGCTCCATTTCCTTCATTTGCGTGCGACATATCATAAGCTCCTTGAATCCAAGACTCAATACATCCAGTATGGTATGTTCATCCAATCCTTCTGGAACCTGAGCCACATATCCCATTCGTGTATCTTTCTTGATCATCAATTGCCCTTCATCCGGCTTGTTCAGTCTTGCCATCAGGCGCATAAGTGTGGTCTTGCCGCTTCCGTTACGGCCGATCAGGGCGACCTTGTCGCCTTCCATGATTTCAAACGTAATGCCGTCCAGCACCAGATGTGCTCCGTGGTATTGAGTCAGTTGTTGCGCGCTAATCATCATCATAATAAGGTTCCTCCTATGGTATGGAAGATCCTGACCGCAACACAAAAAGAGCCGCAGGAGGTTAGCTCCGCGGCCCTTCAGAATTCAAGCAATATCGCTTATCGTCCGAATGAGGTCAAGGCAGGCATCTTCTCGCAAATGTTAACTTCCGTATATTCAAAATTGGACAGACTTCTCCCGTTGGTCAGAAAAGTATGAACAATGCCAGCCATAGCAATCGGCAGCTGGCTAATACGGTTGTTAAGCATCTCGTGATTCACCTGTCTTCACCTCCCTTGTCATAATTAATGTCAATATATCACAGACGAATGCATTCCTGCAACCATCCCATCACCTGATTCAATCTTACAGTACAGAGGTTTCATTCTTCCGCTTAATTCCTGCCCCGTCGCCGAAGCACCACATCCCTGATCACCACCGTAATGAGTGTTAACATTCCCGCGGTACCCAGCGATACGCCAAGCAGGGCATATCCGATGCCGTTCCACCCGCCCATATCGATGCTGATCATGATTACGACGGCACCGCCCAGCAAGACCACACATGGCAATATATATTGAATCCACGTCATTCGGCGTCCTTGCAACCGGTAGATAAGCCATTCAATCAGCAGCTGCACCGCCCACATTCCCAATGTCCACAAGATCAGTACTTCCATAAGGTTCCCCTCCTGTTGCTGGATGGATTAAGCCCTTTGTTACAGACCTTACGTTACTTCAACCAATCTGAGAAAAAGTGCCGGTACCCTTCTTTCATCTTCGTGCGCGAAAAAGCACCAAAAGCATACTCCCGATTGTCTTCCGACACACTGCGCGGCGCTGCCGCAGCCATGTTCACCAGTTCAAACCAGTTATCCTCGTTACCTGCAAAGGCATGCGTGGATCGAATGTGACCGTAGCAAGCGTGCTCCGGCTTCACAACCATTTTGCCCATCGCCATCGCTTCCGTCAGCGGCATCGCAAACGTATCAAAGGCTGAACAGTTCCAATACACCTTGGCAGAATTCATCAACGTAAATATCTCATCCTGCGTGAGCGCGAACTTCAGCTTCACGTTGGCAGGAATGTCGTACTTCTTCATGGTTTCCTTATAGCGAACACCGCCAAACACCATATATACTTCCTTGTCCGGGTTCTGCCGAGCATATTCCAGCACCAGATCCGGTCGACGATTCGCTTCATCCCTACCAATCCAGAGCACCCGATTATGCACGACCTGGCTCGGGTCATAGTGCCGGTTCGCCAGCTCTTCGCTAAAACCAATCGGGATGACGTTCACGTCATGTACGCCGAAATTGCGGCCCAGTTCTGTTTTCAAAAACTCCGTCTGTACAATCGCTTTATCCACCATCGTATAAAATGGCTTCATCATCTCATATCCCGTCAGCGCGGGATCAGGAAAACTGTGCGGAAACAATACACTCTTCGGTAAGAACATCTTCAAAAACGTAAACCCGGATACGGTGTAGATGACATGCTCTATATTTTGGCTATGAATCTGGTCCAGCACGATATCGTAGTTCACCAGGTCACCTTTCTCATGCTCATACCCCGGCAACCAGTCGTATCCGCTGACATGACGCTCCGGCGAAATGAACACGATATCCACGCCCAGCTCCAGACCAATCTGCTTCAGCCGATCCGCAAATACGCGTGGCCCCTGAGCTTCCGTGAATTGAATTTTACGCATAACAAGTCCGACTTTACGCAAGCTTCTCACCCCTCATTTCTATTCCTCACCCATGTGCTTCATGCACTGTTCCAGCGTTGCTGCCGTCTCGTGCCACTGGCTTCGCAGCTGCTCCTTCGGCCAAACACATTCCTCACTCCTCAGATCACCGTCAATCAAACGCAGCATCCAGAGTGAGAATACAATAGCATAGGCGTTGTACCATGCTGCCAAAGAATCCCGTTCAATCTGCACGCCCAGGCTCTCTAGTTTGTCCAAATAAATGTCTATGACCCGCTCTCGCAAAGCAGGCGTAACTGTTCTGGGAAACAGCGGATGCGAGAGATCTACCAGATGGTACATGTCCCACAGCGGCGTATTCAGATGGGCATGCTCCCAGTCCAAGACGACCAGCCTACCGTCAACTTCCGCCAGATTCCCGGGATGCAGATCTCCGTGACACAGAACGGTAGGGAGTTCTTCCTCTGCTGTGAGAATCAATGTGGCAATCTTGTCCCAATCCGTTGAAGACAACCGCATATCCAGCGTAGACAACAGGTCATCGGTAGATTGTCTGTGCATCTGCAACTCATCCAATATGGTGCGAATAGACGGTTTCTGGCCCATACGGGGCAGCTCGTTCCACTCCGTAACAGGCAACGCATGCCACATTGCCATATGCACCGCTGTGTTCAGCATTGTCACTTCTTGCGAATCATGCACCAGTTGCCCCAGATCCTCATAGATCATCCAGCTCTCTGCCGGTGAAGTGGTAGGGTCCGACGTTGCAACAAGCTGCGGATAAATTGGGGGGAGACCAGACATCACACGCTCGTACATCCATCGTTCTCGTCCGTGCTGTGCGGGATTCGTCAGCGGTTTAAAAATATAACTTTTACCGGTAGGAACAGTGAATCGCTCCACATATCGTCCGTTCATTCCTTTATACAACTGTTCGCGGCTTGTTATATAGTGATCATTCAGCCTTCCTTCAGGTGTCACCCAGCTATATGCATCCATCTCATCTTTCACGCAATCCACCATCCGTTTCGTTCTTCCTGCTGCTCCGATGTTGATTTCTATTCATCATACGTTGCCTCTCTCAAGCCTGCAAGCTTTGTTCGTAAGCGCTTATTCATTGTCTCCATTTAGAGTTTCAAAATTGCTTGTTGCATTTTAGTTAGTAATCACTTACTATACGATTATGAAGAACAAACCTCATGTGGATAGTAAAAAGAAAGATATTTTACAAGCGGCGATGCGCTTGTTCGCAACCAAAGGCGTTGACGGCATATCCGTCAAAGAGATCGGTGACGCCGCCGGAGTAACCGATGCGGCGATCTACAAACATTTTAAAAACAAAGATGCCGTTGCCCTGGAAGCCTTCACCCAATACTGCGCGGACTATACTTCACTGATTGACGGGTATGTTCGCCAGGAAGGTCCCGTATTGGAGCGCTTCAAGCAACTGATTACCGAGGTTCTTCACCTGCACGATGAAGATCCCTACGGACTGCTGCTGATCTCACAGAATCATGAAATATTCATTGAAGCCGGCAGCAGTGAGGACTACCGTCAGCCATTGGATGCGTTAATGGATCTGATCGATCAGGGAATGATGCGGGGCGAACTGCCTCCGCAGGATTCACGGCTTACAGCCGTTCTGATTATCGGTGCGATTACACGTATGGCGGTCTCCAGTATGCAAGGTGAGCTACCGGAGCTGTTGGTACCTTATACGGGCGAGACTGTTCATCGTCTAGCATCAATGTTGGGACAGGTACCCCAAGAGTAGCGAGGGAGAGTGGTAGCCATTCTGACCTCGCAGAACACCAAGTAAGGTTTGGGGCTACACGTTATAAAAAGAGAATCGTCAACATAATACAGATGTATTACCGGGTCATACGTGACCTTTTCTTTTTGCACATGAGGTTAGTGTTCATTAACTAAAATAGTCAGGACGTGTCATCTTCTATGAAGAAAATATTAATCATTCAAGGCAATCCCGTCTCACCCAGTTACAACGGCGCAATCGCCGAGGCGTACCGCAAAGGTGCGGTGCAGGCTGGTGCCGACGTCCGCATGATCACCCTGAACGAGTTGGCATTTAATATGAATCTGCAGGGAGGATATCGTAATAAACTTCCACTTGAACCAGATTTGCTGGAGGCCCAAGAAGCAATCAAATGGGCAGAGCATCTCGTATGGGTATTCCCGATTTGGTGGGGAGGACCGCCTGCCCTGCTGAAAGGTTTCGTTGACCGAATCTTCATGCCAGGTTACGCCTTCAAGTATCAGAAAGGAAAACCTTTCCCGGATCAACTACTCAAAGGCCGCACCGCCCGCATGATCACTACGATGGATGGTCCTAGCTGGTACTTCAAATGGTTCCAAGGTGAGCCCGCACACAAAATGATGAAAATATCCACCTTTGCACTCACTGGCATCAAACCTGTGCGGATAACAACTGTAGATCAAGTTGGGAAGAAGTCAGATGAGCAGAGAAAGATTTGGTTGGATAAGATCGAACAGCTTGGGCGGAAGATGGGGTAAGACAGAAAATTGCCTAATCCTAAACAAAACAAAAAAGGGATGTCCCTACGTCATATTCAAGACGGGACACCCCTTTTTTTGCGTTCGTTATAGTCTACGAACCTTGCACACGTTATTTACCCAAACAAAATACGACCTGACGGATGCTCAGGCAAAATAGCTGTAACCAGCTGCTGCACAGCCGGATGATCCGACTGCATTACCGATTCCCCGGCATCACCGCTATAAACCAGCTTTCCTTGATCCATTACGGCAATGCGGTCACAGATCGTCATGGCGGCCCGAATGTCATGTGTGATAAAGAGGTAGGACAACCCATAAGATGCTCTGAGCTCCGCTAATAAGGATAGGATTTGCGTCTGGTGCACCATATCCAGGCTGCTAATCGATTCGTCCAGTACGATTAACTTCGGCTTGAGCGCGATAGCTCGTGCGATGTTAATTCGCTGTAGTTGCCCACCGCTGAACTGGTGCGGAAGCTTGTTTGCATCCTCTGGTGTAAGTCCGACCTGCTCAAGCAGTTGTCCAACCACACGAAGTTGTTCTTTTGCCGACAAACGCTCGTAATTATCCAGCGGCTCACCGATGATCTGCGCGGCAGTCATAAGCGGATTCACAGCCGAATAACAGTCCTGGAACACGACTTGCAGATCACGTCGTAATCCCTTAAGCACGGGTTTGCTGGATCGGTAGATATCCTGTCCTTGAAATAAAACCTGACCCTGGCTGGGCTTCTCCAGACCAAGAATGATTTTGCCCAAGGTACTTTTACCTGCCCCGCTCGTACCCAACAGTCCCAGACAAACACCCTTTTCAATCGTAAGTGAAATGTCTGCCAGCACAGGAGGACGAGCTCCCGAACGATCCAGCCAATTACGTTTGCTATAGCTATGGCTTACTTCACGTACCTGAAGCATCAGGTCATCCTCCTCTCTTGTACTTGGCAGAAGCAATCTCCGAAGGACACGAAATTACACATCATCACCATGTCCACTCCTACGTTATCCACTCAAAATACAGTTCATACCCGCTCGCTCCACAAATACACTTACTGAACGATTCATCACACATGTCATTGGCTATCGTCTCAAAGACATACTGGGCCTGGCATTTAACAACATCCGGGTATACTCATGCTGCGGGTGATCGAACAGTTGGTACACTTCTGCCTGCTCCACAATCCGTCCCTTCTGCATAACCGCCACTTCATCTGCCATTTGCGAGATCACACCCAAATCGTGGGAGATGAGTAAGATGGATGTGCCGTATTCCGTACGTAGCCGATCCAATTCCTGAAGCACCTTGAACTGATTCACGACATCCAGTGCCGTCGTTGGTTCATCAGCAATAACCAAAGCCGGTCGCAGGCACATCGATATGGCGATCATCACCCGCTGCAACATACCGCCACTCAGTTGAAAGGGATATCGCTTCATCAGTTTGGCCGGCTCGGGCAGGTTCATGTCTGCCAAGGCTGCAATCGCCCGCTCTCGGGCTGCTGCTTTCGACATTCCCGTATGCGTACGCAAAGTTTCAATGAATTGAGATCCAATCGTATATACGGGTGTAAAAGCATTCATCGGATTCTGCATAACAAATCCGATGTCCTTGCCTCGGATGCTCCGCATCTCCTCACCTGACAACGAACCAAGCTCCCGTCCATTCAGGCGGATGCTGCCCGATACCTCCATCCTGCGCGGATCAAGCAGGTGGAGCAGCGCGTTACACGTAACGGTCTTGCCGCTGCCACTCTCGCCGACCAGACCGAAGACACGACCTTTTTTTAATTCAAAATCAATGGGCGCAAGTAACGGGACGGAACCCTCCGCTGTTCTAAAATTCACTTGCAGACCTCGAACTTCGAGTACTTTCGCTGCATCATCCATCGTTACGTTCACCTCCATATGCCTTTGGTTCCGAACCACTACCTTTTTGCAATGCCATAACGCTCAGATAATGCTTCACCCAAAATGTTGAACGTAATGACTACCAGTAGAATCAATGCCCCTGGGTAGATCATTAACTCCGGATGACTGCGAATATAACCTGTTCCTTCATGAATCATGGCGCCCCATTCTGCATTCGGTGGTTGAATACCGAGTCCGAGGAAGGACAATGCAGATATATCCATAATCGCCCAGCCCATCTCCAGCGTGCCCATCACAACAATGGGACGCTGCACGTTAGGAATGATATGTTTGCGAATAATCGTCCACGAAGAAGAGCCGCTAATCCGCGCCGCCGCGATAAAATTCCGTTCCTTCAGACTTACGACCATGTTCCGACAGATGCGTGCATAATACACCCACTGTACCATCATGAGCGCTAGAAGAACCTGCATCAGACCTGGACCAAAAATCCCCACAATACCGAGCACCAGAACCAGATTCGGAAACGCCATAATGCCTTCACACAAGCGCATCAGCAGACTGTCCACCCAGCCACCAAGATAACCGGAGATTGAACCTACAATGACACCTATGAGCAAAGAAGACAGAAAGATCAAAGTAGCAAATCCAAGCGACACCCGCGCGCCATACATCAGCCTGGTGAGATTGTCGCGTCCCAGATGATCCGTTCCCAGCCAATGCTCAAGCGATGGACTCGCCAGCTTCTGCAACAGATTCACCTTCACCGGGTCATGAGGAGCAATCCACGGAGCCAGTATCGCAATCACGAAGAAGAGCAATATGATCACCGAGCAGATCTGGATGGCTCTCTGTCCTTTAAATACCGAACGCCATTTGTTTATCAATGTTCTGCCCGTCCTTTCGCTGAAATCCGTGGGTCCATAACGAGCTGCACCAGATCAACGAGCAGATTGCATACGATGAACAGGCATGCCGCCAGGAAGACATAACATTGAATCACGGGAATATCCCGGTTAAATATCGCATCTACAAAGTATCGTCCGAACCCAGGCCAGGAAAACACTTGCTCCACAATAATGGTACCTGTGAGCAGCTTGCCCATACTCATCCCCATCCCCGTAATGAGGGGCGATATGGCGATTTTCAGGACATGTTTCAGCATAATCACTCTTTCGCGAATTCCGCGTGTTCTTGCATACTGTACATATGTCTCCTGCAATTGCTCCAGTACACTGGAACGCAACAATCGGGTGTAGATCGCAATAAGAATCAAGGAGAGTGTAATCGTAGGCAGAACCAGATTCTCCCACGATCCACGCCCCTCCACAGGGAGCCAGTCCAGCTTCACCGAGAAAAAGAAGATCAGCAGGTAACCGAGCCAGAATTGCGGAATAGATGCTCCAAAATAGGAAATCGCACGGCTGACCATGTCAATCCAGCTATTCTTATACACCGCAGCCAGTATTCCCAAAGGAATACTCACCAAAGCCGATAACAATATACTCCAGAAGGCTAGTTCAGCCGTAGCCGGGAGCCTTAATTTCACTTCATCCCATACCGGTTTATTCGTGAGATATGAGGTGCCGAAGTCGAGCTTGGCAATCTTCTGAATCGTATGCACATATTGGGTTAACATAGGCTGATCCAGACCGAACTCATGCCGCTTTTGCGCAAGCAGCTCCGGTGTTGGATAGATATGAGCGGCTGTCAGATAAGCCTCGGCCGGATCAACCGGCGATATATGAATAAGCGCAAAGGTCACAAGTGTAGCGATAAAAACGATAGGAATGATCGCGATCATTCGCTTACCAATATAACCGATCACCAAACGTTCCTCCCTTTTATCAAGCTACATGACCTTAACACTCTCAAAGTCACTACTTATTAATTGCCTAATTCAATGCCCACAAACGGATTTTCATCACGGTTCGCCGGGAAAATAAAGTTGGAGATTTTCTTCTGATATACAGCCGTTTTCTTAATATAAGAGATCGGTACGATCGCCGATTGCTCCTGAAGTGTCTTCAAGATGGAGCCATATAGCTCTTGGCGTTTCATCTCGTCTGTGGATGAAAGGGCTGCATGCACCTGATCGTCCAGTTCCTTTTTCATCGGCAACGCACTCAGGGTCTCGGAAATCCCAAATCCAGGGCTCGCTACAACGTTAATGAAGGAATGTGGATCATATGGCGCACCATAGTTGTACCAGAAATACAGGTCGAAATCATTGGCTTTCAAACGCTTGATCTGAACCGTAAGTTCCAGCCCAGTGAGATTTACTTTAACCCCAAGCTCGCTCCATTCCGCCTGAATGGTCTCAGCCATCGCTTTCTGAATCGGGTCTGTCTTGTCAAAAATCATCTCGAAATCAAGCTGCTGACCGTCTTTCTCACGAACCGTACCACCTGCTGGCAGCTTCCAGCCTGCTTCATCCAGTAAAGCTTTGGATTTTTCCACGTCATACGTGATCGGTTCCAAGTCTACATTGGTGTACGGATAGTTTTTGGACAATACGGTATCGGCTGGTTCTTCCAAACCGGAAGTGACACCTTCCACCATCGCCTGTTTGTTAAACCCTTGCTGGAGCGCCATCCGTACTCTGACATCGGACAGCTTTGGATTGGAAGAGTTCAGCAGCAAGCTACGAGTGCCTACCGGATCAGACAATTGGGTCACATATTCATCATTGTCACGCAGCTGTTGGAACGCATCCAGACTGATCACACCTTCACCGTAGATCAGATCGAGATCACCTTTTTCAAAAGCAAGTACACGGGTTTCACCGTCAGGAATGATTTTAACCGTAATCTGATCTACCTTCGGTGCTGTTCCCCAATAATTCGGGTTGCGTTTGAAAACAGCATATTCGTCCTGCTTGTAATCAGCCAGCATCCACGGGCCCGTTCCAACCGGCTCTTTGATGCCTTGGGATGTATCTCCGTCATCCGGGAATCCAGCTTCACCCAGGAAGCGGAAAGGACGAACCACCGACAAATCCTGAAGAACAGGATAATACGGCTCTGTGAGTGTCAGTCGGAAAGTCTGGTCGTCCACAACCTCCGTCTTGTCGAGCACGCCTACAATGCCCAGCCAGCTATGTGTGTCTTTATTTTTCATTACAGCATCAAAATTCTTTTTCACAATCTCAGCATTAAATGGCGTACCATCCGAGAATTTCACACCTTGGCGAAGCTTGAATGTATATACTTTGCCGTCATCGGAGATAGTCCATGATTCTGCCAGCGCAGGTTCCAGTTTTCCGTCCTTCTGGTAACTGATCAGTGGCTCATAGAGCATGGATTGGGCAAATAATTGCGAAGGATTGTACGTATGCGGATTCATTGTACCGATATCACGTGGCCATGACATCGTAATCGACTTCGTAGATGTTTGATCCGAAGCAGCAGATGAGGATTTATCTGCACTTCCTGTATTGCTGCAGCCCACGATAACCAATAGCAACAAGAGCATAGTTGCCAGTGTGAGCGCCGAAGATTTGCGATGTTGTACAGACATGGATGTTGAACCCCTTTTCTCTATTTCATGATAATGATTCTCATATTCATCCATTAAGAATAGGCAGGAGTCCTCCTTTTGTCAATAAAATTCGACATGGTATGTGTTGTTACTAATATAGCCAAAGAACCTTTCCTGTGGGAGGAAAGGCTTCTTGATCTGAATGTAAATTACAACTGGAAAAATGAGCTCCACCATAATCTGCTATTCCTTGCTCACAGCATGGAAATCACGAAAGTACATATAGAGATATATCACTAAGATTCATCTCACATACACCTTCTTGTTTCTCGTTTAAACTTCTACAGCGATGCCTTCATAGAACCGACGAATAACCTTCTCCGCAGGCTTGCCGTAAACTCCATATCCGTCATCGGTCAGTGCATCCTTCTCCGCGTGTAGATGTGCACTCCAATCCCACAGACCGAATCCGCGTACCCAGTCACGCTGACTAACATGTCGGAACATGGCCTCATAGAAACGCTCCTGTTCTTCCGCGCTGACTTCGCCTTCCAGCCCCCAATCGTTCGGTACCTGGGCTGATCCATTGCGGCTGGGACAGCCTGCTTCCGCAAAGAAAAAGGGTTTGCCATAAGGAGCAATCGCCTGCTCGATTCGATCCAGCTGTGTCTCCCAGTCTCCGATAGGGTAATACCCACTGGAAGAGATCACGTCCACTGCATCCCACCATTTCACATGACCTTCCTGATATTTGTCCGTGTTGTATGACACCAGTCCCGTGTACACATCACGCACACCGGCGATCACCTCTCGCCACTCTTGATCCCGACGCTCGGATTGCACCATCTCACAGCCTACAATGAACATCTCACACTTTTCCTGCTCTGCAATCGCTGCATAATGCTTCTGAAATGCCGTGTAGCTGCGGAACCAATCCTTCCACTTCGGCTCACAAGGCACATCGATATCAAAAAAGTTAATATGAGCACGCCATGTGCCATCGGTGCAGTTGACGGTTGGTTTCAGAATGACACGCAGCCCGAGTGTACGGGCATAACGAATCATGTCGACCAGTTCATCATCCTCGACCAGATGTTCACCCCGATACTTGACCTCTACCGCCTGCGGATGATCCTGATGTGCCGCCAGTGCAAAAATAACATGTGAACTGCCTGTACGTTCAGCCATCAGGCGCAAGGATTCTTTGGCCTCCGGCTTGCGGAAGTCTCCCTTGCCACTCATCCAGCCAAATGTAAATCCTTTGATATAATCCATATGCATTGCTCCCCAATGTTTCTGTTCACTTAATGTAAAAAGAATGACCGAATGTGTACACTTTCACTACGATTGCAGTACCATTTTCCGATCGCCGTTATCCCCAGATTTCTGTCAATCCCTTTTATACAAGGGAGAAATCCGGGGATAAATGCGACCACTTCGCTTCTTCAGATTGGTTCCGCACTCTCCGTTATTGTGTAAATTTCAGATTTTAAAAAATTTGTTTCACTTCGATTACAGCTTGCCTTCCTCGTGATCCCCGGCGATGACTTCGTCCGTCTCGATCACATAGTTCACGATCTCTTCGATGGTGGTGTAAGCCACGCCCACATACGTATCGGCAGCGCCGTAATAGATGGCGATACGTCCGGTCTCTGCATCATGCAGCGTTGCACACGGGAAGATGACGTTATCAACGAATCCTTGTTCTTCGTACCATTTTTCAGGTGTCAGTACGAAGTTAGAAGAACGATATTTTACTTTGGATGGCTCATCCAGATCCAAAATGACCGCACCCATGCTATAGACGAATCCGTTGCAGGTTCCAGTTACGCCATGGTAGAACATCAGCCAGCCTTCGGACGTTTCGATTGGAGCAGGACCGCCGCCAATTTTGACCGATTGCCACCAGCCCTGACCGCCTTTGCTCATCACATGACGGTGCTTGCCCCAGTACACGAGATCCGGGCTTTCGCTCAGAAAAATATCCCCGAATGGCGTATGTCCGCTGTCGCTTGGTCTGGACAACATGACATAGTTATCGTTAATTTTGCGCGGGAACAACACGCCATTCCGGTTAAACGGCAGCATTGGATTTTCGAGGCGGACAAATGTTTTGAAGTCATCTGTTTTGGCCAGGCCCAGTGCTGCACCGTAGAAGTCTGTACACCAGATGATGTAATACGTGTCTTCGACTTTGACCAAACGTGGATCGTACGCATAGTTCGGCATAAACGGATCGCCATTTTCATCTACAAATGCAATGCGCTCTTCTTCAATCGTCCACTCCAAACCGTCCTCACTCGCCCCCATGTGAAGATGCGGACGGCCATTAACGGTTTCAGCACGGAATACCCCGATGAATTTCCCTTCATATGGAACAACGGCGCTGTTGAAAATGCGGGCAACACCCTTCACCGGGTTACGCGGCACGACTGGATTCGCCGAATGTCTCCATACCGGGCCTTCGGTTCCCTCCGGTTTGGCCTCCCACGGCATATTCGGCAAAGCATCCCCAACAATGTGTACGTTTTTCGTTTCAGCAACTGACATTTTCATTTCTCCCTTCGGTTAGGCTTTATGAAATGAATACTAAAATTACACTAGACCACTTCGATGACAGAACAACCTTCCGATCGCCGTTATCCCCAGATTTTTTTGATTCCTTATAAAAGGGGGAAATCCGGGGATAAATGCGACCACTCCGTTTCTCCAGCTTTTTTCTGTCCTCTTCGTTCCTGTGCATTCTCTTATGCATTTCATATAGCCTCTCGTTTTTTATTTAACTGAGCCTTGCGCGAAGCCATTGTAGATGTACTTCTGTAACAACAGGAAGATGATCATGGTTGGTATAATGGCGATCATGATGCCGGCGCTGATGACTTCCCACTGCGATCCGAAAGGTCCCTTGAATTTGAACAAGGCAGTGGATATGACCTGTAGATCGGTCTTGGGCATGTACAGAAACGGTGTGTAGAAATCGTTATAGATGTTCACACCCTTCACGATAATGACTGTTACAATGGCCGGTTTCAGCAGTGGCAGAATGATTTTCCAGTAGATCGTGAAGTACGAAGCGCCGTCCAGCATGGCGGATTCATCCAGTGCACTTGAGATGGAGCCAAGGAATTGCAGGAAAATATAAACCGCGATGATATCTGTACCCAGGTACATGACGATGGCGGCCCAGCGTGTGTTGAACAGGTCGAGCGCGTTGATGATCTGGAATGTGGCGACCTGTGTTGTAACACTTGGAATCAGGGTAGCGAGCAGGAATGCCGCGACCATGATCTTCTTGCCTTTGAATTTGAACCGATCCAGCACATACGCGATCATGGAGCCCGTTAAGGTCGCTCCTATAATAGAGATGACCAGGATAATAATTGTATTTTTGAAACCAACCAGCATATTGCCATCCACAAAAGCCTTTGTATAGTTCGCAAAGTTCAGCCAGTTGGCTGGCGGGGCAAGCGGGCTGCTGGTCGCGTATTCCGCATTCGTTTTGAGAGATGCAAACAGGATAACCACGATGGGTAACAGTGCGATAAACGCCGCAAGCACCAGGGAAGCATATTTAACCACGCTCGCAAGGGTGTATTTGAGTTGTGTCACGTTTATTCCTCCCCTTTCATGGTGACGCGCTGCACGAGCGTAACAAGAATAACGATCAAGAGCAGCACCACAGCCATGGCGGATGCCAGTCCCAGCTTGCCATATTTAAACGCCAAATGAACCGTCTGGATTACAAATGTCATACTGCCGTTGGAACCATCGGTCATGATATATGGAATATCGAACGCACTAATTGCGCCGCTAATCGCCAAGATCAGGTTGAGCTGCAGGATGCGTGTAATGCTTGGCAGGATGATGTGGCGGAATTGCTGCCAGCGATTGGCGCCATCAATATCGGATGCTTCATACACATCCTTCGGAATGGAGGAGATTGCACCCAGGAAAATGATAAAGTTGAAGCCCATGTATCTCCATACTGATGCACCTGCGAGTGACACGTTAATAATATTCGGATTACCGAGCCAGAGCTGCGTATATTGTCCCAGCCCTACAGCATGCATGAGCATATCGAGTGTACCGTCCGGTTTGAAGAAAAAGAGGAAGATAAAACCGATGGCTACCCCATTCAGCAAATAAGGGAAAAACAGTATGCCTTTGAAAAAGTTTTTGCCTCGGACTTTGAAACTCAGAATCGTGGCAAAGTAAAGCGCCAAGCCCATCTGTAAGAACGTAGCCACGAAGTAGTACAAGCTCACAATAAATACTTTGAAGTATTCGGGATCACTGAATATGCGCGTATAGTTCTCAAACCCAACATAATCAAACCTTTTGCTGTATCCATTCCAATCGGTGAAACTGTATTTGAACATGTTGATGACCGGTAAGTATGCAAACGTGAACAGCAACGCCAGCGGAATAATTGAGAAGGCACAGATGATAAATATGCGTTGCGCTGAGTAACCCCAATTCGAAAGTTTTAAGTACTTCATGCTCTCCACACCTCCAAGCGGTTCTCCCGCCTATATATCGAAAGACTCCCGTCCAATGGAATCCTGGTGGAACACTGCCGGGGGAAGAGCATGGGTATCATGCTTTCAGACACCACATACTCCATGCTCCATTCATATATGGATTCCTATATCCCCGCAGTCCATTCATCACCTGATCCACTTACGTTAATCCCATTATTTCGTGAGTTCTGCTCTTGCTTTTACCCACTTGTCGTTCAGATCTTTCATGATGTCGTCATACGATTCTTTGCGGTTCCCAATACCTGCTTCGATAATGCGTTTCTTGAAGTCAGGCTGCCAGAGACCGATTTCGCCTTCGTTATCAATCTTGTCGACCAGACCTTCCTGACCTTCTTTGGCAGGCGTGAGTGTGGAGAATTGAACGTCTTTATATTGATCCAAAATCGGTGGTAATTCAGCATTCTTGTCCGCATCCATACCGCCACCCTGTTCAACTGCGTAGTTCGATTTCGTCAGGAACCAGTCAATCCAGGCTTTGGCAGCAGGTTTGTTCTCACTATTCACGTTCATGCCGATGTTATAGTCGGCGGAGAGCGGAACCACAACCTCACTTGCATTGGTTGGGAAAGGTAAGAAACCAATGTCGTCCGGGGTATCCGTCATGCCTTGGATCTGTGTGATCGCCCAAGAGCCCAGTGCCATCGTAGCAATTTTGCCTTTGGCGAGATCCGCTTTGGAGCTTTCCCAGTCGGTTGTCGTTGGATCTTTCTCGATTAAACCGTTCTTGGCTGCATCATAGAGCACTTTATATAGTTCATAGTGCGGCTGACCAGGCACAAAGTTTTCATCTGTGTTCGGTTGGTCCACGTTAACGTAATCCACACTGCCTGCAACGGTTGGCAGATCCGATTCCCATTGGGTGAGAGCCCAGCCGGATGCATAGTTGGTGTAAAGCGGAACCGCATCTGTATTGTCTTTGACCAGTTGAAGCGCAGCCTGGAATTGCTCCGGTGTTTTGGGAACTTCCATAATACCTGCGTCTTTAAACACCTGTTTGTTATAAATGATTCCAGAGAACGTAATTACGGTAGGGATACCGTAGACCTGACCATCCACCATGCGTTCTTCAATGGCGGTGTATTTGTCTTTCAACTCATCGTACGTGCCGAGCGGCTCGAAAAAGTCCGGGATATCTGCGATCGGAACACTGGTCGGGATCATCAGTACGTCACCATAATCCTTGGTGCTCATACGGATCTTCACTTGTCCTTCGTAGTCGGCCAGAGCCTGAAAGTTCACTTTAACATCCGGGTATTCCTTATTGAACTCAGCAGCGTAGTCTTTGAATACCGTATCCACAATATCTGTACGTTGTGTAAGGACAGTAATCTCACCCTTGATATCTGCCGGATCTGTACTGATCTCCTCCCCTGCCTGCGAAGATCCACCTCCGGATGAACATGCAGCAAGTAGCGAAGTGATGAGCAGCATCGTCAGCAACATCATCCAACCTTTGTTTTTTCTCAATTGTTTCGACCCCTCTCTTAATTTAATTAAGTTATCGTTAAGGTTACAAAATGAATTCTATTATGGTAACGCTTACCTGTCAATTCATTTATTTATAACTTAACAAGAAAAATTGCGATGCATTTCGTTGACATCTGTTTTTCAGAGCACTAATATGGACTAATAAAGTTACCGATAACTTAATTATATGAATTGATTAAACATTTACATGAAACGTAGAGGACAGAAAGAACCTGAAGAAGTGGAGCGTTCGCCTTTATCCCCGGATTTTCTCCTTATAACGAGGAATCAAAAAAAATCTGGGGATAACAGCGATCGGAAGGTTATTCTGTCATCGGAGTGGCCATTGTAAATATTCTTTAGTTCAATTTATATATTAAGATTTATGTAACACGTTGAAGGAGCGCTCACTTATGAATACAAAAACAACCGAACTTCAATCTGAGATTAAGGCGCATTGGGAAAAGCAGATTTTACCCTTCTGGTCCAACCTTAAAGATACAACCCACGGTGGGTTCTACGGCTGGGTTGACAATGATCTTCAGGTTAATCAACAGGCACCCAAAGGCGGGATCGCCACGGCACGGCAACTCTGGTCTTTTGCAGCAGCCTATCGGGTTACCGGAAACGAAAGATGGCGCGATCACGCGGAGCACGCCTATCGTTTTCTCGCTGACCATGTGATGGATACCGAATATGGCGGTATGTACTGGATGGTAGATTACACAGGGGAAGCACTTGATACGAGCAAACATGTGTATACGCAATCATTCGGCGTGTATTCACTCAGTGAGTACTATCGTGCTACCGGGGATGCTTCTGCATTGGAACTTGCGAAAACGCTTTTTGCACTAATCGAGGACAAAGGTTTGGATGCCGAACTACCTGCGTACAAGGAACAATTTGATCGCACATGGAAGGAACAGCCTAATGAAATGCTGAGCGAAAATGGGGTGATTGCGGATTACACAATGAATACGCATATCCATGTGCTGGAGGCCTACACCACGCTCTATCGCGTGTGGCCGGATCAACAAGTGAAGGCGGCGCTGGAACGCCTGCTCGGAATTTTGTATGAACGTGTGTATGACCAAGACACCAAGTTTCTCGGGGTATTTTTCAACAAACAGTGGGAGTCCATCATTGACCTGCGCTCGTTCGGACATGACATTGAAGCCAGCTGGCTGATTGACGAAGCACTGAAAGTTCTGGGGATGAAGCAACATCCGAAGTATGCGGCGATGGTTACAGATATCGCCTATAACATCTCCAAAGTAGCCGTGAATGCGGATGGTTCCCTGCTCAATGAACAAGAAGGTGAACATATCGATGAGAAGCGAATCTGGTGGGTTCAGGCAGAGGCCATGGTCGGTTTCTATAACGCGTATCAGCGTACAGGTGATCCACTGTTTCTGGAGAGAGTGGAACGCTTGTGGACCTATACAAAAGGAAACATCATTGATCAGCGTGCCGGCGGGGAATGGTACTGGTCGGTGGACGGAAACGGCACACCGGATCAGAGCGAAATCGCAGGACCCTGGAAATGCCCGTATCACAATAGCAGATTCTGTATTGAACTAATTGAGAGGATGGGATCAGAATGATACACCCAAAATACAAGGAGTTACTGGAGAAACAGGAACAGCTACTTAGTCGCCCCAATGAGATCAATTCTTCCTTCTACAACGGCATATATGATCGGTACCAATATCCGGTTATCACTCGCCATCATGTACCGCTGCATTGGAGATTCGATCTGGATGAGACGACGAACCCGCATTTCATGGAACGCCTGGGCATTAATGCGACGTTGAATCCGGGAGCCATCTATTTCAATGGCAAATACGTCATGGTTATTCGTACGGAAGGATTGGATCGCAAATCAATCTTTGCGCTCGCCGAAAGTGGCAATGGAATTGACGGATTCCGTTTCACGGGTAAACCATTGGTCTGGGATGATATCGATGCGGATGAAACCAATCAGTATGATATGCGCCTTGTTCAACATGAAGATGGCTGGATCTATGGCATCTATTGCTCGGAGCGCAAAGACCCAGAGGCTCCTGCTTTTGATACATCCAGCGCAGTTGCACAGGCAGGACTGGTTCGTACACGGGATCTTACAAGCTGGGAACGGTTGCCCAACATCACAACGAATTCCCCTCAACAGCGTAATGTTGTATTGCACCCGGAATTCGTGGATGGAAAGTATGCCTTCTACACCCGTCCACAGGACGGATTCATCTCGACAGGCAGCGGCGGCGGAATCGCCTTTGGTCTGTGTGAGGACATCTTGAACCCTGTCATTCATGAAGAGGCGATTATCGACGAACGGCAATATCATACGGTATATGAGGTCAAAAACGGTCAGGGCCCTGCTCCGCTTAAGACGGATCGTGGCTGGATTCACATTGCTCACGGGGTTCGGAACACCGCAGCAGGCCTGCGCTATGTGTTATACACTTTCGCAACGGATCTGAATGATCCGGCGCGTATTATTGCCAAGCCGGGCGGCCACTTCATTGCTCCTTATGACGATGAGCGGGTAGGCGATGTGTCCAATGTTATTTTCTGCAACGGTGCTGTGGTCAATGAGAAGGAAGAAGTCTTTATCTATTACGCTTCAAGTGATACCCGCTGTCATGTAGCAACAACGACGCTGGAGAAACTCGTTGATTATACGTTTAATACACCGGCTGATCCTTATCGTTCCCTGGATTGCGCCAGCCAGCGGGGTCAGCTGATAGAACAAAATGAGAAGCTTTTAGAGAAACAATTGACATAACATCGCTATAACAACCTTTCAAGCAAGCCCAAAATATGCTGAAAATAGCGGAACAACAGCCAGAATGGCTTTATTCCAAGTGGGTAACGATGTATACTGATATGGATTGTTATTATGTGCGGAGAAAACACTCATCATAATGACAGCACATTGTGCCTATACCGGCTTGAAGGAGGCGACCATACTGAAGAACAATATCACCATGCGGGATATCGCCGACAGGCTCGGGGTCAGCAGTGTGACCGTCTCGAAAGCATTGAATGATAAAGATGGCGTGAGTGGCGAATTAAAGGAAAAAATTAAAGTGCTTGCTGCCCAAATGGGCTATCGGTATAATGCCGCTGCCCGTTCGATGAAGGAAGGCTTAACCCATAATATTGGCGTAATTATCCCGGAGCGTTTTACCGGGCCGACGCAGTCGTTCTATGTACGCGTGTTCCAGCGCATCACCAAACATCTGGAGGAACAGGGCTACTACGGCATTCTGCACATTCTGAATGTGGAGGATGAGGAAGAATTAACGCTACCCAAGCTATACAGCGATAACAAGGTCGATGGTTTCATCGTGCTTGGACAGATCAGCAAAGAGTATATTGAACTGGTGCGATCGATGGAAGTTCCCAAAATGTTTCTCGACTTCTACGATGAACATTCCGATATCGATTCCGTCGTTACCGATAACTTCTACGCTGCCTATGAGCTGACGAACTATTTGGTTCAGCAGGGCCATCGTAACATTGCTTATGTGGGAAACCTGTATTCCACAAGTAGCATCCAGGATCGATTCCTCGGATATTACAAATCCTTGCTGGAACATCGGTTGCTCATGAATCCGGATCTGGTTCTGAATGATCGGGATGAACGGGGTACGTTTATTGAGATTGATCTGCCGGAGCAACTGCCAACGGCCTTTGTATGCAACTGTGATCAGGTCGCTCATCTGCTTGTTCAGAAACTGACTTCCATGGATATTCAGGTACCTGGCCAATGCTCGGTTGTTGGTTTTGATAATGATATCTATGCCACGCTCTCCGATCCCAAGCTGACAACCGTCGAAGTGGATGTGGAACAGATGGCGCGCACGGCAGTTCAGTCCATGCTCAAAAAGGTCGACAACCCAAACCGCAGTTTCGGCCGTGTACACGTGAAAGGCAACATCATCTATCGTGACTCGGTGAGTGCTGTGTCTGCCTCATCAGATACTATGGATATTTGAATTAAAAAATGAAATAAACGAACACAGATGACTGGCCTGTATCTTACTGGCCAGTCTTTTCTGATGCATGGGGGCTTAAGGACGGCGACGATCTGTTGAACCCCTCAAAAATGTAGTCGTTCTCCAAATCGAGAGGATGAGGATCAGCTCATACACATTGGTTAAAGTTCCACTTTCCACTGGCAGGGAGATTAACTGCCCTGCAAACAACAATGCAGTTCCAACAAACAGCCAAACCCATTTATGTTTGAAAAGAACGATCAGGCTAACCAATAAGAGTACAAGCCCCACGATGATCACCATCATTGGCGGACCTCCATGACCTTCTGCCATATATCTCAGTACTCCATACTCTTCTATAACCTTGAGATTTTTAACCTCGGATAAAGTAAAGCCTACAATCTGGTAGATAACCAGACCTAAAGTTATCAGCCATGCCACCACACTCGTTATACTTCTATTTGCAAACTTGGCACCTGAGCTGCGCAAGATATGGTAGCCAACAAGAATAAGGGTAGGGGTAGCAAAGGCATGCAGCCAAAATCGAAGGCTACTGAGAACCATTAACACTTCCCCTTCCCCTATCAAATTACCTACAGCAATAATTCCATTATCATATGCCAAGCTGAACGCTACAAATAGCTGAAAACTGAAATAATCGAGCCATTGCTTCCGCTGGGTTAAATAGACGGCCATCCGAACAACAAGTATCAAATAAACAAGAGTAAGTGCGGAGTATATCCATACATCCAAGCTGCTTCACCATCCTTTCGACAATCTTCAAGAGCTGGATCGGTTCTCCGAATTCAACTCCCCCCTTCTATGAGCCATTGCACAAGTGTTATATTTTTCAACTCATATTCACTTGCTCGTTTTTGTATATTGGTAAATAAGTGGTCAATTCTAATAAATTATATTTACCGGTAAGTAAAATTACAAGGTGAATTTGTAAAAATGGATAATTTGTCATAAATTACTCACTGGGGTAATGAAGATAAATATCAATTTACAACGTTTACCCAGGAGACCAACACATGCTGTAGCTGGAGATGATCCACCCTAACAAGGAGTCACTTTTCAAGTCGGCCCGCGAAACTGTTTATGGAGCTGATTCATATAAAAAGAGCACTCCCGGCTATCGTAGCTGCAGGAGCACTCTTTTCCTTATTTGAAGAACGTAAAAGCAACAGGTTACTCTGGTATCAATAACTTGTCTTCAACCAATTATCCTTGGACCAGGTCAGTTTACCTGAACCCGCCCCATTGGAAGCAATGAGACGTGCATTCAACGTAGATGGATCATCTGTGGTATAGCTGTAAGGAAGTGTCGAGAAACCGTTCCAGGAGAACGATTTCACCACGGCCGGGATTGGCGCCAGTGGACTACCAGACGTATCACTGCTGCCACGGAATGAGCTTCCATCCAAAGAATACATGGTATCGATCACTCTGATTTTGCCGGTATAGGTTGGGTCTGCCGGATCGGTCTGATTGTTGCGAACAGGATAAAGAACGTCCTTGATGACTGATTTCTCAACCAATACGGCTCCGCTCTCTGTGGAGATTGCCCCATTGCCAATGATATCGAACTTATAACCTTTGGACGCAATCGCTGTTGCCATCGCCGTTGTAATTTTGGCTTTAGCGGCACGTGCCCCTGTCGAATCCATCACGATGTTGTAAGCATGTGCGTTGCCTCCACGCAGGCGTGGCATCCGGTCCTGAATATCTTTGTACAGATTATGGTGAAGCGTCATGGACAGGTTCGCGTTAGCTGATTCCAGGCTGGTCGAACCGACCAGATGTCCTTTCTTTTGTGGTCCCGAGATAGCGATAATATCGGCTTTGCTGAGACCTACAGCACTGCTGCGCAGGTAGTTGTACATGGGGTAGGAAGCCTTATTCGCTTCCAATTCGTTAATCTGCTGGGTAACCCAGCTGTTCGAGCTGCCGTCATCCCCTTTGAAGAGGGACCAGGAGATGGTCACGCCGCTGGTTCCTTTTTTCGAATCCACGAGTCCGTCATAGGCCTTATTAAATGTGCAGTGATCAATCCATACGTTGCTGTTCTCCTCCAGGGTGATGTAATCCCAGTCATTCTTGTCGTAATCACCTTTGGTGGATTCATCCCATTCCCATAACTCATCGAACTCCAGATTACGGATGATGACATTCGAGCTTCGTTTCACGCTGATCGCAGCGTGTTTGATTTTGGAACCATTGGCGGAGAAAATCGTGAGTCCATTGAAACCGTCAATCGTGAGCTTGCTGACACCGGTCTGTTTTAATACGGGATGCGTCAGCGCATCATTATGCTTGGCAAAAGGAGAAGTCTGCGCTGCACTCGGAATTTCATTCCATCCCAGATTCAGATCGTTCATGATCTCAACAACTTTGACGCCGGAGTTCTTTTTCAGAGCCAGTGCCAGATCGGTCGCATTATACACTTTCTTATACGTGGCTGTGTTTGATTCGCTAATGATGCCGCCGCCCGCGTTCCCTTGGGAGAAGCCTGTAAGATTGTAATCTGCGTTACCCGCTGCCTGCACACTTGCCGGTCCGGACAATAAAGTTAACCCCAACGTTAGAGCCAGGGCTGTGCTGCATAAACTTCGAAATTTGATTTTCATCGATTCCATTCCTCCCAATATATGATGATGACATTCGTCCATCGCTGCCATGCCAAGTTACGAAGGACATGTTCTCAATGTAAGCGTTGAAAGCGATTACAACAATAATCCCTATCTCACATGTGGTTAGGAAAGGCTGGTATGGTAAGGGTTTGTACTGTAAGCAACCTTGAATCGTACAGAGTTAACTTGGGAAGTGAGGTTTCAGGGATATATCGTGGTAACAAGAACATTCCAGATGGGATGAAATTAAAAAAGCAGGACTGCATCTGCCGCAGACCTGCTCGATTTTACTTTTTGATGGAACGTGTCCAGAAGCCGCCATGGAACTGTTTGGGCTCCACAGTGATGACAAATGCTTTGGGGTCCAGACTGAGAATCGTCTGATAGAGCAGTTTCTGGTTTTTTCGTTTCGCCAGAATCTCCATCACAAGCCGATCTCCGTCACGTCCACTACCCACCCACGCAGTAACACCGTATCCTTTGTCCCGCAGGGCATTCGCAACGTTGCTTCCCATCTGGTTACAGATTACTTTAACGGTAACGTAACCGAGGGCAATCTTCTCTTCGATCCAGGCCCCTAGTAATACACCGAGTCCATAACCTACCGCGTAGACGATCAGGGCAGATGGTTGGGTTAAATACTTGAGTACCAGATTCAGACCGAGCACATAGATCACAATCTCACCCATGCTGATCAGTGCGGCGATATATTTCTGGCCTTTGAGTGTCAGAATCATCCGTAATGTATAAGCCGATACATATACAATCTGGATCAAAAAGATAAATACCAATATTTTAAACAATCACAATCCCTCTTTCCTGGCCTTCACAACGGAATTGGCCCTTTGCTGCATATCCTCGACGATTTCGTATCATCTATGCTTCCTGTATGTTCGCTCTATCTCCATCATTGGACGTTATACCCTCATTCTAAACGGGTGGATGTAAATCCGTAGGCATTTTCTGCTCTCTGGCATGCCGGAACTGCCATTATAGAACCGTTTGTACCGATTATCAACCCGGCGGAGGTCCCAGGGTCGAAAACGGGGGTCTTTGAATATGCTGTATCATCATAAAGCCAAGCACGCTGGCACAGGATATCAGGTCAGAACCAGGATGGATGGGTCAAAACAAAAAGGGGGTACCGTCATGCAGCTATGGCAGGAGATGGAGCGGGAAGGCATGGAGGAACTCATTTTTTGCCATGATGCAGATAGTGGATTGAGGGCGGTCATTGCCATTCATAACACGGTCCTTGGACCTGCGCTCGGCGGATGCCGCTACTGGTCGTATGCGTCCGAGGAAGAAGCTGTTCGGGATGCTGTGAAGCTTGCCAAAGGCATGACATACAAAAATGCAATCTCCGGACTGCCGTATGGTGGCGGGAAAGTGGTCATGTGGGATGTGCCTATTGCGAAGAATGCAAAACCGGATGAGGATGGTTGCGGATCTCAAAGTGGTGAGCAGGTCGCTGGAGATCTAGGGGTAGAGCAGCATAAGGGCGCTGCCGCTGAACAGAAAGTCGTCACCGATCAGGTTGCTGATCGTATAGATAAAAGCCTGGGTACGGACGTATCCAAGCGGGCGCAGCGCTTTCGCGCACTGGGTCGTTGTCTGGAGCGGCTGAACGGACGGTACGTGACCGGTCTTGATCTGGGTACCACGGCGACAGACATGGACCAGATCCGACTGGAGACCGCACATGTGACGGACACCACGGGTTCGCTTGGGGCGCAGGATGACTTCACTGCCGAGATGACCGCCTACGGCGTACACATCGGCATTGTGGCCTCGCTGCGCCAGCAAGGCATTGCATCTTTGCAGGGCATTCCCGTTGCCGTCCAGGGACTGGGCAAGGTCGGGTATGCCCTGTGCCGTTACCTGCATGCAGCCGGGGCACGGCTCATTGTGGCAGACGTTGTACCGGAGCGTGTACAACGTGCCCTTGTGCAGTTCAGCGGCGCCATCTCGGCCGATCCGGCCCATATCCACGCCGCTGACTGCAAGGTCTTCGCCCCCTGTGCCCTAGGGGGCGTACTGACCCCGGCAACGGTAGAGGAGCTCCGCTGCTCCATCGTTGCCGGGGCGGCCAACAACCAGCTGAGTGAACGACAGCTGGTTGCAGGCCGCATGCAGGCGCGCGGGATCCTGTACGCGCCTGATTATGTGCTCAATGCAGGCGGAATCATCTCAACCGCCTACGAGCTGGAAGGCGCCGGGCCTGACCTGATCCGCCAAAAGGTGGCGGGGATTGCAGGCACGCTGAGCAAGGTATACGCAGAAGCTACGCAATCTGCGATCTCCACAGCCGATGCAGCCGATCGGCTGGCGGAATCCATCCTCCGAGCAGGCCATACAAGATAATGCGCCCCCTCCTGGGGAACCTCCACTGCTTTACTTCATTCTAAAGAACCTGATACACGCTATTTGGTCCTTTTAGCATGGATCTAAAATCTAACGAATCTCAGACACGTTATTGTGCCAAGTTTGGTCCTTTTTCAAGCTAAATAGCTACTTTTCCGAAGGATAGCGTTCCTGAGGTTCGTTAGAATTTATATTTCATGTTTTTTCCCCGAATAGGTTGTCTCAGGTTCGTTAGCGCTGCGGCCGAAGATTTCTTTGGGGTAGTATCTATAGGGTAGTATCACCTATTAAAAGAGCTAACCCCGACATCCGTGTCCAGGTTAGCTCTTTTACCCTCTCTTATTGTTTAGCCCTCTTACTCTCTTTCTCTACTACTCTATTCTCAAACTGCAACCGACCTCTTCTCCGATGTCTTCTTCTCCCCATACAACTGCGTCCACAGTAACATATTCGCCACGATCAGTAGCGCACCATAGATCCATACGCCCCCCGATATCGAACGGAAGAAGACATGGACTCCCCATAACATGGCGAGTACAGGGAGGGCGGCGAATACATACCAACCATCACTTTGCTGTGCCATACTGAAAGATTGGGAGAACGGCGGCTTACGCAGCAACAATTTGCCTGCCAGTGGCACAAGCGCCGTAGCTGTCAGCATAATTATCGCAATATCCGGCAGTATCCGTAATCCAAATGTCCAGGTGAACAAAATAGCATTTGCTAAGAATATAGGCAGGAACATGTTGCACAGGAACGCCTTCAGAGCACCTTTATATAACGCGCTATCATCCGCCATCGGTGCAGCGCGAAAGGTCCAGAACGCCTTGTATTGTCCCGAAAATTTCAGCATGACTACCACCGTTACAACCAGAATCAGCACGATGTAAAAGGTGTATACGAACGAACTTTGCCTAAACTCCGCCCAGGTGGAGGATTGCAATTGGGTATACCAAAATATATAAGGCAAAACAAAGGATAAACCAAGCGATGGATACACCTTCAGCTTGAATTCCCGTTCGTTACGCATCATGCTGGCTGACAGACGGAAGCAAGCCTGCTCCTCTCTCGAACGACTGACCACCTTGGAGATCAAACGATCCCATGTTCCGCGTCTGCGTCCAGATGACTGACCCGAGTGTGCCATTTTCTCCAGATACATTTCAAAGGAAGGCATCAGCTTCACATATACGATCATACTCACCACCGGAACCAAGACTGCAAGTGCTGTGAACGTATAGATCCACACATTCCCGCCCCCTGCAAATAACCATTCATATGCGGCCGCATACCATAACGGAGGCAACAGCAGCTGCCACCATGCCGGGGTAAATACCATACCAAAGTCAATAATGCTGAACGAACGGATGACCAGCTGATAACCGATTGCAATCCCCACGGAAAGCAGAATCTGTACCATATTGATCATATCCTTCAGCTTCTCACCATCCAGAAACTTCATCATGAACAGATAGATCAGAGACGTTGTCACCAGAATCAGCATATTGATCAGAATCAGTTCTACAAGGAAGATCAGAAAGAATCCGATCCCATGCGTCACCAACGCGGCAATTAGCGGTATACCGGTTAATGAACCCGTCAGCAATAGCAGATATACGCCCGCATGGATGGCTCGCGCCATACCCACCGTTCGTCCATTAACGGGTTTGGTCATAATGATATTGCGATCCCGGATGTCCAGCAGCACGGAGGAAAAATCCGAGATCATGGACGTCATGATCATAAACATTAAGATTCCAAACACAAGTCCCATCTGAAGCATGAAATGCCCCGTATCCCAGACGATGAAGGGAACCATCATCAGTCCCATTAATCCATACAACCACAGGGAACGAAGAAACTGATTACCTTCCTTGCGCTCCTTTTTCCCTGAATTGTTGGATAAAATGGTAGGTACTCTACGTTGATCCATCTGGAACTTCACTCGCAAAATCAGGCGCAGCACATCATAATCCGCCCCTGTTCTGGCGATGAGCGGACGAAAGCAATCCAGAATCTTGAGTGTGCGGAAGTCGGAGGATTCCTCCATATCAGTACACCTCCTGCACAATCGATACAAAACGCTCAGCAATGGCTATGTGCTCATTGAAACCCGTCAATTGATTGAATACTTCCTCCAATGTCAATGTACCCTCCATGGACTGCTGTTGGAGCTGCTTGAACGTTCCGTCTGCCACGACGCGTCCTTCAGCGATCAGTACAATTCGACTGCTGATCTTCTCCACCACATCCATGATGTGTGACGAATAGAAGATCGTTGTGCCTTTGGCTGACAATTGTGACAAAATCTCTTTGACCACCATCACACTATTGGCATCCAATCCGCTGAGCGGTTCATCCAGGAACAACAGATCCGGGTCATGCAGCAGCGCAGAGATCAACAGCACTTTCTGACGCATACCTTTGGAAAAGGATGCAATGCGGGAATGATATGATTTTTCCAGTCCAAAACAATCCATCAATAGCTTGGCTTTGTAATCCGCATCTTCATAGGACATACCGTATAACTCTCCCGTAAAAGTCAGATACTCCGCAGGCGTTAATTGTTCGTACAATTCCGCCACTTCCGGAACATAGCCGATTCTGCGTTTATACTCCACATCGCCATCCGCAATATCTTTACCAAAGATTCGCACCGTGCCTACATACCCTTCAACCAGCCCGAGTAAAATCTTAACCGTCGTACTTTTGCCAGCCCCGTTTGGACCAATATATCCAATCATCTCACCGCGCTTCACTTCCAGATCGATGCCGTTCAGCACATAACGTCCGTTGTATCTCATACGCAAGCTTTCAATTGATAGCACTTGTTGTTCACTCACTTCGTTATCCAGCTCCTGTCTCTATCTTTTTCTACAATTCTACTAGTTTACCACAGATTGGGATGGTAATGATCGGAAATAGGTCACAATATGAGCCATCAGCTGGATATCCCTTTCGAGTAAAAGCATCACGTAACATGCGTGAATACATCACAAAGCCCCTGTCCCACCTTATGGTAAGAGACAAGGGCTTCCACCTTATTTTGAACCTTATTTTATAATATCTAAAAAGTCTTACTGCACCTTAACAATCTGAAAATGCTGATTCGTACCGCCATTATCCGTCCACTGGATGGCCGCAGCCCCATCTGCCAAGGATTGACTAGAGATATCCAAGACCTTGCCTGTACTGCGGTTCCTCAGTTTATAATAACCACCACCTACATGGACGAGCTGCCATTGCTGGCTGTCCCAGCCACCATCATTCCACTGTTCAATGACAGCCCCATCGGTCGTGGCACCATTCTCCACACCAATTAGCTTGCCACTGGAACGGTTGATGATTTTGAAATAGCTGCCACCCGCATCGGTAATCTGCCACTGTTGACTTGTCGTCCCCCCATCTGCTCGCTGCTCCAGATCCGCACCGTTGGCGGAAGAACCCCCGATGACATTCAGTAATTTATTGCTTTTACGGCTAATCAGCTGATATGAAGCATTCGGGTCCCACACATCCGGTGTACTCACTCCTGTCACGGTCCCTGTTGCTGTATCAATTGTAATACTGCTGGCCCAGTTCATCGCCAGACTGGTTGCACTCGGGAATGAAAGTGGCAGCCAGACATACTTGGAATCCTGCACAGGTCCGCTCCATGCACCAGCCCAGCGATCACCCATGTAGAGATAGGATGTGGTCTGTGAACCTTCTACTGGAACGACATAGGTAGATTGGGAACCATACGTTGTGCCGTCTCCAAAATTGCTAAGACCGCTCCATGTGCCTGTAATGCTGGAGGCTGTCGCATATTTGGCCTGATTTGGATTCCAGCCTGTCGCACCCGAGGTGATCAGGAAGTAGACACCGTCTTTTTTGAATAGGGCAGGTGCTTCACGATATTGTCCGGGCCACAGCGTTGTGACAAGGGATTCCACACCCAGGAAATCCGGGGTCAGCTTATATATATTCAGATCTGCATTCACTCGGGTCGCGGAGATCAGATAAGCCGTTCCGTTATCGTTGTACACCGTCATATCTCTGGAATCATACCCAAGAGGACGATAACTGCCCACATACGTGTACTTGCCATCAACCGTATTGGAAGTAGCTACGGCCACTCGGGCCTCGCCATAATCCAGACCATTCTCTTTATGCATCCACAGCACATATTTGCCAGTCGAACTGTTATAAATGACTTTTGGGCGTTCAATGTTGGAGATATTTAACTCGGCTGCCGAGCTGCTGGTGAGCACATCATTGCGGTACTCCCAGTTCTTCAGATCCGATGAACGATACACGGACACGGCCTTGAACGTTCCATTCGGATTGCGGTTCTCCCCAAACCAGTAATAATACCCATTTGCCTTGATCATCCCGCCTCCATGGGCATGAACGACATTGCCATTGGTATCCTTGAACTGTATCCCGTTCGTTACACTAAGCGGAGCAGCTGAAGCATCCGGTCCGGGTGCAAGCAGCATACCTATTGATTGCAGCGCCAAAACCAAAGCAAGCAGATAGCTCAAGCGGCGGGTAAAGCGACGTGAATGTGTATTCTTTTTCAACCATCCATCGTTCATAGCCATATCGTAATGCACCTCCATGTATTTTATGAAGCGCTTACATAAAATTAAAATCGATATGTCTCATCTGCCTCCGATCAATGATGCATTTCAGCATTAGAATTCCTGGCAATACTGGCTGGGCGTTCACCTCCTTGATTCCGATTGTATCCGCCACGTTCCTGCTCGAATAGTGAACAATCCGGCGGAAGATGTACAATTATATACTCCGCTCTCTCCATCAACAGCAAAAAGACGCTTCCCCCGAAGCGTCCTCTGCTATACCTGCCCTGCCCCTCCATGATGTAACGATCTCTAGCTGTGTGGCTGTTCATAGGCAGGTTTTTATATGATGTTTTTATCGGCGTATACTCGCCCTTATTGCTTAATCTTGGTCGTCAAAATCCTGGTCGAACGATAACACTTTACCTGTGTTGGCATCGATATCTACATCTGCTTCACCTTGAGCAGTTCTCAGTTCGATCTCATACACATAGCGACCATCATCATGATCCAGCTCGACTTTGGTTACTTTACCACCCGTAACTTGTTTCAACGCAATGTTTGAAGCTTGGGATGCTGTCAATTTGACCTGCTTGGAAGCAGAGTTATTAGACGTGTTGCCTGTTGCAGTACCTTTATAATCGTCGTCGTCATCGTAGTCTTCATCATTCACGACCGCAAGGATTTTGCCTGTATAAGCATCCAGACGAACGACAACATCATGGGTTCCTTTTCTGTCAATCTCAACTTCATAGAACGTTTGGCCGTTTCTCCGCTCCAGATCCACGTCATCCACTTTACCATCGGCCGCTTTTAACGCCAACGCTTTCGCTTGTGATGCATTTAGCATTTTACCTGTGCTGTTCTGATTCTGTGTTGCAGATTGTGTTGTTGACGTTGGTGTAGTTTGCACCGATTGTCCGTTCACATTCCCGCTAGCCGCTACGGCCGATCCACCAAGTAATACTGCTGCTGACAAGCTGCCAATCCAAAGTTTATGTTTGTTCATCATCATCATTCATCTCCTCGTTATTGTTGTTTTCGTTCTCGTCTACATTTATAGAATAACCTGCAGGAATGAGAGATCAGCGAGAGTTAGATTAGAATTTGATGAGAAAATGAAGAGAGTGCTCATTTAACAGGTATTTGTTGTCCATTTATGAAAAAAGATGATCCCCTAGAATGAAGGAATCATCTCTTTGAAGCGATTTAACCCTGTATTCAAAGGGTTTTCTTCTGAACTTTAACTTTTAATCCTCGTCCTCATCCCAAGTCACCGAACGAATCGCTCCCGAGATGGCATTCACCTGCACAATAGCCTCCCGGCCATCCGCCAGATCAATTTCAACCAGATAATACGGATTCCCGCTATTGGTTCCACGCAGTTCAATGTCGTCCACTTCCCCCGGAACCTCCGCAAGTGCCTTCTGCTTGGCTTGTTTTTCGCTCAGAAACTGTGGTTTGGGATCATCCTTGGTTGGTTCAGTTGTCGGGGCTGTTATTGTTTTGGAAGATATCGTCTCTCCCGTGTACGGATCAATCGTGAGTTCTTCACGGCTGTTATCTTTAGCCTTCATTACCGCGGTGTATACCGGACTGCCTTGCTGCTCCACAAGTTCAAGCGAGACCAATTGGTTCTCTGTTTGTTGTTTTAACAACGCCGTCTTGATCTGCTCGCGGCTCCATAACGTCTTCTCTTCCGCTTGCGGGTTCGACTCCAGCCGTTTAATGGAATTCACAGCAGCTGTAACGGCATCCACTTGCACATCATATAGGCCGGTCTCCGAACGGAGCTGCATGATATACGTCCCGTCCTTCAACGTGGAATTCACAATCTCCCCTGGATATTGATCCAGTACGGATTGAGCTGCCGCATCTGCCGTAAGTACCGCACCCGTCGATTGCCACGGCTTCCACCACACCACAGCTGCCACAATCAGCACAACGAGAAGCCCCGCACCCCACCAGAGTGACCTTCGCGATTTCGCCCATCCGCTATTCCCCTGTTCATGCCGTTTCATCTCCGGTGGTCGCTGCTCATGCTCTGTCATCACGTTTCCCCCTTATAGCTCTCTTATCTTCCCCAGTTGATCTTATGCTTATCAGTATATAAGAGAAGAATGAGAATTTCATGAGAGCGGCCCGTTCTGAACGGATATTGGCAAAATAATTGATGCCTCGGTGCCCTCACCCTCGGTGCTAGTCAGTTCGATCCGTGCTCCAACTGCTCCTGCAAGCTCTTTGGCAAGTGACAATCCCAGACCCGAACCACTTGCGCCCAAGCTGCGTGTTCTGGCCGGATCAACCCGGTAGAATCGGTCAAATACCTTCTCCAGCTCGTCCTCCCGTATCCCAATCCCGGTATCCACAATCCGAATTCGGCACTCTTGTCCCTTGGCTTCCAGCCTGACTTCAATTGCATCTTCACTATACTTCCGGGCATTATCCAGCAAAATAAACAACAGTTGCTTCAGCTTGCTCTCATCGCTGATCGCCCAGATTGGACCTCGATCTTCACACCGGACTTCGCGGTGATAGGCTTCGCGAAACGCACGTGTGGAGTCTGTTGCAACTCTCGTGATATCCACACGCTCCAACTGTACATTCCATTGCTCTGGCTGCTTCGCAAGCAGTAAAAGTTGCTCGGTCATCTCCCGCATGCGAACCGATTCGGACAGGATCGCTTCTACAGCTTCATCGAACACTTCAGGTCGCTCTTTTCCTCGCCGCTGAAGCAGACTCGCATAGCTCTCAATAATGGTCAGCGGCGTTTTGAGTTCATGAGATGCATCCGATACGAATCGTTCCTGTCGTTCAAAGTTGGATTCGAGCAAATCCATCATCCGGTTGAACGTCTGTCCCATCGTTTTCAGTTCATCCTTCGATCCTTCCTCCAGAGGAAGACGCTTGAAGTGTCCGCTGGACTGAATGTCACTCATCGTACGGGTCATCTGCTGAATCGGTTTGGTCATCCGGTTCGCGAGAATTCGGCTGGAGATAATGGCCGGAATCAGGGCAATAATCGTGACTGCCACAAGCACGGTACGCAGTACAGACAGACGATTCTCCGTCTCTGCTATGCTCTCGGTGACCTGTACATTCACCACCTCACCATCAGGCCAGATGACCGGGACAGAAACCCACACATAGCCAATCTGTTCCACTTGGGTATACTCCGATTTCTTCTCACTTTCGTACTTATAGGGCAGCTTGCTCAGCTGCTCGGAGGCTGATGTTGTTGTCACCGGGGAACTGGTGCCGTCTTCATTAACAATCCGAAGCATGCCGTTCACA
Organism: Paenibacillus sp. W4I10; assembly: GCF_030816325.1. Lineage (NCBI taxonomy): Bacteria > Bacillati > Bacillota > Bacilli > Caryophanales > Paenibacillaceae > Paenibacillus > Paenibacillus sp. W4I10. The sequence goes on along the minus strand of NZ_JAUSXX010000001.1, from coordinate 5,492,409 downwards.
GGCGCGTAGGCCCGCAGCAAGTCATCCGGCGGAATGGAGCCGGCAGACTGACGTACTCCTTTGACAATAGACTCCGCTTCCGCTTCCACCCGATTAACCTCGTTATCAATCGACATTCGTTCAAACACGATATAGACGGACAGGTTCACCGCGATTAACAGCACAGCAAATAATACAGACGAATATCCGTAGATTTTACTGCGCAGGCTCATAACTGTTCCTTCAGGACGTAACCTACGCCCCGTACGGTATGTATTAAGGGCGGTGTGAATCCGTTATCCACCTTTTTGCGCACATAACGGATGTACACATCCACCACATTGGTATCTCCATAATAATCGTATCCCCACACGGCCTGCACAATCTGGTCACGACTGAGCACCTGACGTTGATTCTGAAGCAGATACACGAGCAAGTCGAACTCACGTGGAGTAAGCTCAATGGCCACACCATCTCGGTATACCTCTCGCGTTCCTTCATTTAGTTTCAACCCGGCAGCCGTCAACCAGCCTGCCTCAGCTTCATCCTGATGCCCAGAAGAGTCATTCCCCGTATCAGCAGGTGTAGACGAAGAAGCAGAAGAAACAACAGACGCCACTGCACTAAGCCGTAAAGCCGCCCGAACTCGGGCAAGCAGCTCTTCAATCTGGAACGGCTTGGTGATGTAGTCATTGGCTCCGAGATCCAGACCGGATACTTTGTCTTCCACGGAATCTTTGGCGGTGAGCATAATGATCGGAACCGTAGCATCTTTGGCCCGCACTCGCCGCAACACTTCAATTCCACTCAGACCAGGTAACATCACATCAAGCAAAATAAGATCCCACTGTCCTTCTGCATACTTTTCCAGTCCTTCTGTTCCACTACCCGCCTTGCCTACCTGATATCCCTCATACTGTAGTTCCAGTTCCAGCAGACGTGCTATTTTGGGCTCATCCTCTATGACCAGCACGGCTTCGTTCATGCAGCGCTCCCCCTCATCCCCATCATTTCATTCTCCCGTTATCTTACAATAACATCTACAATTTGCCCAAGGCATCTTCAACTGGATGCTCCCCGGCAATCAGATCAAAGGCCATTCGGTACGTCTTCTCTTCCTGCAAAGAAGCCACAATTACACGGGCCACATCTTCACGCGGGATACTTCCCGGCTCCAGATCGGTTCCTACTGCAATCTTGCCCGTACCCGGTTCATTCTTCAGACCACCTGGGCGAATAATCGTGTAATTGAGATCACTTGCAAACAATGCACGATCCGCGTAATGCTTAGCCACGTAATATGGCTTGATGGACTCTGACCATTTCTCCCGTTGATCTGCGCCATACGCACTGACCAGAATATATCTGGAGATTCCTTGCTGCTCTGCGGCTTCCATCGTTTTCACCGCACCGTCGAGATCAATCAGCAGTGTTTTGTCCTGACCGGTAGATCCGCCAGAACCTGCAGTAAACACAATCGCATTATGATCCTTCATTGCTTCAGCCAAGTCCTCCACACTACCCTCCAGGTCACCGATTATCACATCTGCACCGAGTTCCTTCAGTGCATCCGCCTGCTCCGGTTTGCGGATCATGGCCGTTACTTTATGTTTGCCTTCCTGTGCCAGCTGCTCCACCACCAACTTGCCGATTTGTCCATTTGCTCCTATAACTAAAACGTTCATACGTCATTTCTCCTCTCAGTTGAACGGATGGCTTGATGCGGCTCCCCCGTTCCTTTTATTTAAAGATGCTCATCCTATAATTTAAACGAAAGCCGGCGCTTCTAAGCGCCGGCTTCCAGGTTCATGTCCGTTCAGTACATCTATGAAATGTGAAGTCTTCCGTTGTCCCATTAATATGCCATATCCCCTAGGTACTTTATACGCGACCTCACATCGACCACTTCAGCCGCACCTTTTTCCCATCTGAATATCTGTTATTCTTTGTAATCGTGACAACCAAAAAGGACGCCCAAAAGGGCGCCCTTGAATGGCATTAAGATTAGTAAGCCAGTGCGAACAAACCGTGAATATGAGCCAGGTAACGGATGTTACTTGCTTCTTTCATCATGGTTGCAGGCAGACCTTTCAGACGAGTCTGGTTGCCACCGATCATGCCGACAGCATCTTTACGACCCAGACTTCCCAGCGTACCGGAGAATACTGGTGTGAAGGATTCCATTGCGCCACCTTTGAACATAACGCCCAAGTTGTGACCAATAGTCTCACCCATTTGCCAAGCCAATTGTGCTGTTGGAGGGTAAGGGCGAGCGCCTTCGCTAGGGAAGACCACTGCGCTGTCACCAGCAACAAACACGTCTTTGTGAGAAGTAGATTGCAGAACTTCCGTAACTTTCGCACGGCCACGATCCACTTCAATTCCGCTGTTTGCAACAACAGCGTTGCCTTGTACGCCACCTGTCCATACAAGTGTGTTCGTAGGGATGGAGCTGCCGTCTTTCAGCAGAACTTCATTTTCTTTCATCTCGGTAATCGCTACGCCAACGATGAAGTTAACGCCACGTTTCTCAAGACTTGATTTAGCACGCTCAACCAGCTCTGGCGGGAATCCTGCCAGGATGGAAGGACCTGCTTCAACTGTGTACAGGGATACTTCTTTGAAGTCGATGCCTTTTTCTTGACATACTGCAGGAAGCAGGTCAGCGAATTCGCCAACAAGCTCAATACCTGTCAAGCCGCCGCCACCAATAACAAACGTAGCGTCTGCTTTGTTGCCGGACTGTTTGTAAGCATCAAGACGTGCTTCAACGTGTGCACGAATACGGTTTGCATCGCTAACCGATTTGAGCGTGAAGCTGTACTCTTGCAAGCCCGGAATTCCGAAGAATGCCGTTTCGCTGCCCAAGGCAACGACAAGTGCATCGTAAGAGTATGTGGAGCCGCTGGTCATCAGAACTTTTTTCTCGTCCGGCTTGATTGTATCCACCGTATCGATTTTCAAGTTCACGTTTTTGCCACGCAGCAATTTTTCAAGTGGAAGAGCAACTGCTTGTTCAGCAATGCTTCCCGCTGCAAGACGGTGCAGTTCCGTGATAATTTGGTGTGTAGGGTAACGGTTCACGACAGTAATTGTCGCTTCTTCCGGAGACAAGTATTGACGTGCAGTCAATGCAGTCAACAGACCGCCGTATCCTCCACCCAAGATCAAAATTTGCTTCGACATATCCATCCTCCGTTCTTCTAAGTCTTAACGTTTCTGTTGTTGACGCTCGTTCAGAATGCTCAGGAAAGATTGAGCAAAACGAAGCGATTGTTGTACGTTTGGATCTTTAAGCATTTTCAGCATAGCGAACAAGCCAACTGAAGTTTGCTCTGTTTGCGCACGGTCATTGGCTTCGATGGCAGCAGAAGCTACCCCTTTAGCTTTGTCTACAACAGGCTTAGCGAACTCGCCCATTGCGCTCATTGTGTCGCTGATCAGAACTTTGTCTGTTGCTACACTTTGTGCAAAGTCATAAGCTTTTGTCATAGCAGTAACCATTTCAGCCAATTTAGGCAGGTTCTCCACCAGAACGGTTAAAGACTCCTGTACCTCAGGCTTCATCAGTTGATCCAGAACGTCCAAGGACTGGCGCTCGGAAACGTTGGCACCTTCTGTAACTGGCACCTCTTGTTGAGTAGGCGATTGTGACATAAGAGAAAGTCCTCCTTTACTTTGGGATAGAAGTCCGCGACTTTCATGATGCCTGTCAAGCAGAGCCGAACCACAAAATACATCGAATACATTTAAATGTACCAAATTTCACACAATAGGATGAGCGTAGCTCACGGCTACTTCCACATCATGCATTGTATCTTGGATCTATTGCGGACAACATGTGTTGACGCACAAAACGACAAGCAGGCCGAAACCGAACTCTATACCCTTATATTACACCTCTTACACATGAACATGAAAAAGAAATTTTTTACACTTGTGAAGATATTGTGAACATTGTAACAAAATCGATCTTTTTGTCAACCCATGAAGGCAGACTAAATCCGCCGATCCTCCTGTCCAAGATCCGTATTCCTACCACATGTGGTATTAAGACAAGATCACATATGACCAGATGTGCGATATGTACACAAGGAAGGATTCGTTTATCCAAAATTTCAGGAATTGTTTTCCAATATCTCGATAATCATGCAACGAAATTGGTCACTGTCGTTATTATGCAGCGTTGGGCTCGGCCTTATTCCATCATTGAGACACTTTTCTCTTTCAAGTATGAACCTCTTGCGTCACGAATGCAAAAAAGACAGAACGAAGGCCTGACGGATCGCCCTGCCTCCTGATATTTGTTTCCGCTGTTTGCCCAATCTGATCGTTACAATTAGGTCACACCATAACTATTTCTGGGGAATGCTGATCCATTCCTTCAAGCAACGCTTTTATTACAACGACGGCGGCTCGCTCCAATTCCTCTACTTCCAGAAGTATCGAGATAGCCTGATCAGCATGAAGCTTCTCATTAGGCAGTCCTCCATCTGGAAAAGGAAATAATTCCACGAGTGTATTTAACTTTTGGGACATGTTTCGATATAACCCTTCTGCCTGAAGACAGAATGGAATCAAGCTGGAATAGCAGGCAGTCGAAGCCCACTTTAGAGAAAGTTCTTTGAAAAACTCACTTGCATAACGTCTTGCATCCCACAAAACCGCAATGTTATAGGCGTGACCGTTTGGTTCTACCCGTCTGTATTCTAGGGCTTCTCTCCAGACTGCATAGGCAGTCACACCACTGACTGTGTTCGGCAAGGTATACGGGTCCTCTCCACGATAATGAGCCAACACAGCTGTCAGTGCCGCGTGCAAGTTCATTTCTCGTATCATGCCATCCGATTCCGCTGCCAGTACAAATACTTCCTGATTCACACCCCGGCCTACATGATCATAGGGAATTGTTCCCGATTTAATGAAATCGGTACCGTATAGGGTCCGGACTGCATCATCATAACCATATATCAACCCGAATTCGGGAATATTCAGGTCCCACACGACGGCCGGAATTCCCCGATGAATGGAGTAACGTATCAGGGAGAGGGCCTGAACAAGTCTTGGATTAAGCAACCTTTTCCCCTTCGCTTTCTCCTCTAGCATCGAAGGATCGACCAGATTGGCATTGAGACCGGCTTCGCTCGCCAAAGCCTCAACCGCATGGGAACGATAACCCATATGTTGCAATCCTCTGGTAAGCACCTCTTTGAAGTTATAGGCGGTGGGTCCAGCGATATGTATGTCCTGAGGCAGGATGGTCAGACGAAAAGAAAGTCCACTCATCCCCATAACCATGGGGAGAGATGGAGATGGACCGATATAACCTAACATCTCGTGAATGGATGCTGCTGCCGAGTTCCAGGTTTGAGGAGACCGCAACGAAAGAGGTTCCTCCAGAGTCAATCGATTTTGCCCGAGTGAATTCCACTCTGCCAGCATTTCTTCTACAGATAAATGAATATGAAGCTGAGCCACTTTTTTACGTGAACGAGATAGAACTTGATACACATTGGCACTTGTCAGATTGAATTTGCAGGCCATTTCTTGCGGTGACAGCTGCTCCATCCAATATGATGTGAAGACCTGTTGTTCTCTTTCATTCAGACAACCCAACAGCCTGTGGAGATTGTTCCTCATTTCCTGCTGAGCAACAGCTTGATACGGATCATAGCCTGTCTCCTGCGATCTCCGATTTGAATCATTCAAAAGATGATTCAGCGTTATGTCGAGCGAGTCTTGATCGCTCCATGAGGCATCATCGGCTCCAAATCCAAATGCAAAGAACGAAGAAAAATGTTCTTCCCGCTGCTGCTTTTGGCGCTGCATATGTGTGTATGCCTGATTACGCACAATGCGCTGCATCCAGGCCATAAAACGCTCAGCATTCTGAAGCTGTCCCATATGAATGAACGCACGAATAAGCCCATCTTGTAAAATGTCTTCTGCGAGATAAGAATCATACGTAAGTGCTCGAACATAACGAAACAATTGCCCACGGTAACGGTAAATCAACTCTCCAAAGGCCTCTGTATCCCCAGTTTGGGCTCGTTGGATAAGCGCGATATCCGGCTCCTTTTGCCGATCCTCTAATATCTCATCTTCCCCTGGCCTGATATGGCGATTGTTAGTTAATCCATCCATTTATATCTCCCTTTCTTATAGCGCCGCTTCACTTTCATTACTCCATCTTCAAAATAGAAGCTTCGATCATGGCTTCCGTCTCCGCGAGTGCCACCATGATTGTCGCAGCAGCCTCCCAGTTCCGAGAGACAAGACGGGATTGGCATTCCCCGAATTGGCGGGATTGTGCGTATTTCAAAGCAGAAAGGTCAGGATGGATTGTTTTAAAAAACAAACCATAATCATGGGCACGACGCGCGCCTACTGGCAGAGCAAAATACACATAATGAGCCCACTCATTACCATCGATTGCTCCAGTACGAACCTGTTCCGCCTTATGCAGAATGGCTGAAGCTCCGGTTCGTCCTTCCTGTGCAGCAATATCATGGGTCTGTTCTGTAAGGGTTGATTTGAACCAAGTAAAAGCCCGGCGGTTAATCTCCTCCAGATCAGGATGTTCAATGCGTTCAGGACTCCACCATCGTCGATACACACCACTACTCCATGGGAATTCAGACTTCCATGCTTCCTCAAGTTTATCCAGTGTCAGGAGTACATTCGGAAATCCAGCCGGGTCATGCAGGCATACTTCATCGCCCCTCATATTGAGCGCAACTACATAATGATCGCTACCACCCAGGTTGGGAGAGTTGGGATTGTAGACGAGTTGGCCCATATCCAGCGGCCCCATCATTACAGGGCCCTGCTTCAAAGCCTCTCTTAGCTCGTCTACAGGCATCTCTGTACCCCGTATTTGCACACTTTCGCGCACACTAAATCCCAGAATGCTCATCGCCTTGCTGATCGCCAGATCAGGACTGGAGGTACAGTTATCAAAAAAAAGGAGATTTTCCTGCGTTCGAAAGGCCCCTAGTGAAAAGCCACCGATGGTTTCAAGCAGACCGGGATCTATCTTTTCTCCAATGGACGACAGCAGCATTGAAGCTGAATTGGCGTAGCAATACGCACCATTTCCAATATAATTGCTCATATCATAACATCCTCTCATTCCTTTAATGAAGCATGCGATTAAGCAGTGCCTATAGTTATACTGACTCTTCGTACAGATCATTTCTGACAGAATATCCAGAAGTAATTTCTGACCGCCATGAAATAGTGAACGTTTAGAATCCGGACATCCCGGTTAATAAGGACTACACCAGACAACGAAGGAGATGTTCGATATGAGTAATTCAACTGGCGATAAAATCAAAGCAGGCGTAAACAAGGCCAAAGGCGAAGTGAAGGATCAGATCGGTAATGCAACCAATAACAGATCCCTTCAGGCTGAGGGTAAAAAAGACAAAGCCAAAGGTGCTGTACAGGATAAAATTGCCGACGTTAAAAGAGATCACTAGATCCTTTTGATGTAAAACTCAGAAAGCACGAAGAATTCGTGCAATAGATCGTTTTAAAATAGCTTAACCGTCCGTGTTCGGAAGCTATCCGAAAATGAGACGGAGGCGCAAAAAAGCCAAGGAAGGTGTTACTCAATACACCCTTCCCTGGCTTTTTTTGTGCATTTTATACTGCTGGAACTGCGTATCTTGCCATATCGATAATGAAACTGCGCGTTTCCCTTGTTGTATGATATTCACGGCTGAACTGCCTTACCCATTCGGGATGTTCCTGGTACCAGCGGAAGGTTCTTTCCAATCCCTTTTCCAACGTGGTTTGCGGTAACCATCCCAATTCCGCTCGTAATCTGCCTGAGTGCACGACCAGACTGGATCCTCTGGATTGGGTAGGTTCCTGCTCCCGAATCTCTACAGCAGCTACGGATCGATCCATTGGTTTCAATATCTCCCCGATCTCCTGCATGGTTGTTCCAAGCCCTGTCGATATGTTGTAGACCTGTCCGTCTTTGCCTTTCAGCATAATCTGTTCAATGGCCCGGAGGGCATCATCTACATACAAGAAATCACGCACTGCCGATCCCTGAATATCCAGAGTCAGTCCATCCAACATCCGACCAAAATTTCGGGGAATAATACGGTCTGGTAATTGCCATGGTCCATAGAGGTTGGTCAAACGAAAGAGTTTGACTGGAAGCTGGTAACATTGAGCATAGGAGTGAGCCAGCATTTCACAGGCAACTTTGGATGCAGAATAAGGAGAGACGGGCGCATACGGATCTGATTCATGATAGACTCTGCCCCAATCGCCGCCATATACTTCAACGGATGAAGCCAGCATGACTGGAATGTGATGTTCCGTAGCATATTGCAGGATAGCCTGTGTGCTAAGTGTATTATTGCGGAAAACTTCCCCTGGCTGATGATACGAATAATCCACGTGTGGCATGGCCGCCAGATGAATTATGTAATCTGTTCCTGGAGGTAGATGAATCCGGTCCGATGCAAGGTTACAACAGATGAACGGCATCTCATGCAGAGGAGAGATATGAACCAGCCTCTGACAATAATCATCCCGATCCAGAAGGGTAATTCGATGCCCTTTTTGCGCCAAATACTGTGAAAGATTAAATCCCACAAATCCAGAAGCCCCTGTAATAACAATGTTCACACACGATTCCCCCTTGCGATTTATACAACGAGTGCATTGAAGAGAGTTTATGTACTGAGTATAACCTTAAAATGATACATTTTGTATCATTTTACAATTGTTTTTTGTTCGTCCTTGAGGTTATCGGGTAATTTATTATGAGGTGATATGAGATGAGTAAATGGAAAAAGAATATAGAGACGTTATTTCTTCAGGATGACGGTGTAATTCCCAATCATCCGACCCTGCCTGTGCTTTTGTATAAAAACGTATGGGCTGAAGAGGTTCTTCATGCAGAATCGTTGCTGAACCGTAATGGATGGGGAAATAGCTGGTTGAATGGTGTGTTCAATTATCATCATTATCATAGTAATGCTCATGAAGCTCTTGCTGTGGTGAGTGGATTCGTGAAACTGATTTTAGGCGGAGAACATGGTCAGAAAGTTTACCTTCAAACAGGCGACGTTGTCGTTCTTCCTGCTGGAACAGGGCATAAACGTCTGGAGTCCAGCACTGATTTTCGTATTGCCGGTGCTTATCCGGGCGGCATGAGTTACAACACACGCACAGGTGAGGAAAACGACCGTGCCAAGGCTCTTCAGGAAATCCGAGAGGTTCCTGTCCCCGATACCGATCCTGTCTATGGTCAGGATGGGCCACTAATCGAAATTTGGAGTGGGAAGAATTCATAACCGATATGAAGAAAATGAAGCAAAGAATACTATTGGACAATGCACAGTTGAAGTTGATTCAGTTTTTAACGAGTAAAAATAGACTGTTCCCCGGACATGTAGGAGTTATCCACCGGTGGAACAGTCTATTTAAGTGGGAATTCTGAACATCTCGTATCGGAGACACTTCGTGATAACCTTCCTGATTGCGGAAGGAAATGCTCAGATCTTCCGTCTTATTTCAAACTTTTCGATCACGTATCTTGATTTCTATCCGTACGTTTCAGCCTTAGGCCCTTTCAGCGTTCGGCAAGCCGAACACTGTAATACCTCATTACAAGTGGCTTTCCATCCATCTCAAGTCGGCCTTGCAGCACCAGTTGTCGTAGACGGTACTCCACGAACGCATCACCTATATGCTGGCTGCTCGTCCCAATCACTTCGCCCACAATACGAGCTGCTCGGATATACTTGCCTGGCTCCCAGTTCGGTGTCAGTTCCCTTACCTTCTGCATAATGTACTCGTCCAACGCATCTTCAGGTAGACTTCGAATCTCACCATTTTCCATCATACGCAATAGTCCGGGCTGTACCGAAAGTTCCAGCCAATCCTGTTCCAGTTGGAGGCGTTCTTGCTTGGACAGCGGCTCTTGCTCAGAGCAGACTTGCCACATCGCCAGAAGCTTTTCCGGAAGAATCTCACCTGTGTGGAGCACATCATATTGAACATCAGGTCTATTGAATAATTGCTGATATAAGCCGCTCGTTTCGATCAGATATATAGGACTTTTACTGCTGCGCAATAGATGCATCGCATAGAGCAGTCCCGTCTTCTCACGTGCATTATCCGAATACCAGATGATGATTGACGTCTTGGAATCAATAGACTGCATTGTGGAGCTAAGCTCAAATATTGATTCAAGCTCATGCATGGCATAAGCCTCGCGGTCACTGAGACACATTCGTTCGGTCAGCCAAAGATGCCTGCGCTGCAAATCTGCACGATGGGCCAGATCACCTAACGGACCCACAGCATAATCATCATCCATAGAGAAGAAGCTCCGCTTTTTCTGATTAGGTAATGTACTCATTCCCATTTTCAGACTACTCAGAGGTGATTCTCCAAACGTAATATGAATTTCATTTGGCTTGTCGGTCTCAGCCAGGGCTTGTTGTTCCAGCAATTCCAGATCAAAAGGGGGTTCCATATCCCGAAACAGTGACTGTACCGCGTCCGCAAAATCCAACTTTTCGCCTTGCTCCTCCTGCCGCTTGACCACCTGTGCCGATTTCATATAAAGCACACGCAGTACTGAACGAAGTTCATTCTCATTCATGCGATTCAACAATCGACTGAAAGCAAAGATATCATCAATCATGCTGATCCTCCTTCAAGCTAACGTCAATATTGACAGAAACTATATCTGAACACTGATATTCCTTTGTTTATGAGGAGATTGATTTTCCAGATGGTTGATTCAGATCATTCAACTCTTCACCATCTGACGATGACCGGGTAAAATGTCGCTCCAGTTTGCGGCTCGCCCACAGGGATACTGCAATAAAAAGCAATACGCCTACCCAGCGTACAGGGTGCTCCAGAAATTGTTCCACATTGGAACCGATATACGTCACAGAGAAAATCATAATCGCTTTACCACAACCCACCGCAAGCAGGAAAGATAACAACCGCATTCGCGCGATTCCTGCCGCCACATTAATAATGACGAACGGACCCACCGGGAAGATACTGAGCAGAAAGACATACCCGAACGCGTTCCTCCGAATCCATACCATGCTGCGTTGCACACGAGGTTTGCGTGCCCATCGTTCCACAAAAGCAGATTTCCCAATCTCCCTTACGATCAGAAATGTCACGGTACAACCGAGAATCATGCCAATCCATGAATATAAGAACCCTGCCCACAGACCGTATACCGCACCGTTCACGCCCACAATCAACAGCGTTGGAAGTGGCGGCACAAATGATTTCATAAACGTAAGCAATATTCCCGGTAACGGGCCGAAAGAGCGAAACTTCTCCAGCCAGAAACGAATATTTTCTTCCGTAATATATGACATAATATCCAATGCTGCCGGGGTCATTTGCATCCATCCAATCTATACAATCTAAATTCTTAGGTTTGATGTCCACATTTCATCATTCAACTGAATGATTAAGCTTCTTACGCAACTCCCTCCCAGTATAACGTACATCTTCGATGAACACCGTTGTCAATTTGAAGAAATTATTGCAGAGTGAACTGACTTCCCACCAAAATCTAAATGAAATCCAAAAAGCACACCCCGACCCTCTTGTGGTCTTGGTGTGCTTTTCATATTAAAACCCGATTTCATCTTCGGGAGTATATCATCCTTATTCCAGCTGCGCTTCCTGCATGGCGAGTTCAATCAATTCTGCCTGATGGGCAGCATTCCATTCGGGAATCCCGGAACGCATGAACTCTTCAGCATCCATTGCCGCTTTGGACTGGTTGCAGAGATTGCAGGCGCAGACACAGTTAAGCGGGGTGGTATGTCCACCTTTGGCACGCGGCAGCAGATGGTCGATTGTGTCACCATACGATCCACAGAAGTAACAGGTGTAGTGATCCCGGGTCAGAATATACCGCTTGAAATCCTTGTTGCTGAACAATCGGCGAATCGTGTACCGATTCACCACCACAGCAGCTTTTTCCTTCACCAGTGTGACCGCGAGTTCCATGTCCACTTCCTGATGCCAGCGACGTCCCTTGTCCGTTTTGCCGCGCATCCGTACCATGCCTTGTCGGTTGGTCCGGAGCGAAGCCGGATCTTCAGGATCGATGGCTACCGGGGCCGACGGGGTCTGGCGGCGGGGACGGCCATCCGTGCCAGCCCCGTGGCTGCGGCTGGCATGCGCGGGTCGCAGCCCTGATGCACCGCGGGCAGCGTCTTCGCCGTTCGCCTTGAGCGCACGCTCCTTGCGCGCCTGGCGCGGCTTGGACCCTTGCGAGCCAGGCTGGCGCAAGGGCGCAGGAGGCCCTGCCTCCGCAGCAGCCCCCGGCGCTTGCCCGGGCTCGCGCCCGGTGGCGGCTGGCTGTGCCTCCGCCGCCGTAGGTGCAGCGACCGTGGTGGCATCGCCACGGTCGCTCAAGGCCGGCGCATGGGCCTCAGCAGCTACGCTGCGGGCCTGCCCTGCGCCGGGCGCGAGCGCGGCAGCACGCTTGCGGCGCCGCTTGCGCTTGCGTTTGGCTGCGGTCGGTTGATCCGCAGCCATCGGCTCTGCTGCCGGGCCTTGCGGCTCAGCCAGCAGCAGAGCCTGGTAGGCCGCCGCATTCTGCTCGGCGGCCTGCACTGCAGCGGCTGTTCGCGCGCCAGCCCGCTGTGCAATGCCCTTTGCATTCGCAGCAGCATGCCCCTGCGAATGCCCTTCTTCCCCACGCCAGTGCTCACCTGGCTGTGGATCAACCAAGACCTCACCTGCCGAAACATCCTGCTCCAGACTCGTCTCTCTGAGCTCATTGCCCGTTATGCTCTCCGATCGCTTGCCCTTCCTCCGTCTTCTCCTCTTTTTCCGTATACCCGAAGAAGAGGGGGGGGAAGTCACCAACTCAGCGCGTTCATCGTCATTCGAAGATGACGAGTCTACTGACGATTGAGACACCAGACTTCTGTCAGACTCAGCCAACGTAGCAGCTCCCTGCTCCATACCGTGGGAGGTACGACCTGCCTCATTTTTCGCAGATGCAGAGGGTCTGGCAGTAACAGCACGTGTCTCCAAGCCATCCCGTTGACGCTCCATCCGTTCATTCGTTCGTCCGACGCTTGAACCTGACTCGTGGTCAGCCTGTCCACCGAGCTGGCGACAGCTGCGGCAGGCTCCCCGCCTGGCTCCGGGACCTGCCCGCTTTCCGGTTCTGCGCCGGAATTCGGACATAGGCCGCTGTTGTCCGCAATACATACACGTTTTGCTCAGTCGCGCTTCTTGTTCCGTCTTTCCTTGCCGGAAAGGGGCTGGACCCGTCTCCATGTTGTCACCTCGGTTCCGTATGAATCCGGTTTCTTTCTATTGTATCACATCTGCTCGCGAACACCCTCATGGCCAAAGGCCTGATAATCTTTCGAATTGTACTCCTGAGTCTGTTCACTGCATTCGTGGAGAATGTGTTCCACATATTCCAATATATCTTGCATCGGTCTCCCGCATTTTTCGCATGTTGTCATTATATTCACCTTAATCCTGTTATCCATAATGTATTATCGTTCCGCCTTATGATTACCCCTCAACCATGAAAAAGAAACACTCGTTCCCCACATCCCGCATATCTGTATAGACGAAAAAACCGCTCCCTGCTCTCCCCTAAGGTCGACCAAGAAACGGTTTATTATTCCTGTGTTGGAAATACATCTTAACGAACGTCCAGTTGGCCCGAGTTCTGTTGTGGGACGAAACGTGGTTTGGGTTTTGGCAGATTGCCAAAGATGACCCATGCATATGGAACAAACCTTGCCGTCAATCCAACGACGATCCACGAAGCGATTAGAGCTACACCGAATCCTCCGGCATACCATAGATGCACTAACCAGGAGACTCCTGTTTGCGGTGGAAATTCACGATACACCAGCAGGAAGAAGGGATGGATCAGATAGATCCCAAACGACAGAGCTCCAAGCCGGTTTAGCGGCTTCACGATCAGTGATGGTCCTTTGCGATAGAGCAGATAAGCGACCTGGATCAGGACCAACGCACAAGCGAAGGTATGAACATTCCAGAAGAATTCATACCATAGTGTGTTATACGTTGCGATCTTCAGACGCAGCAGATAATAGATATACACATGGCCAAGTCCAGCAATAATCCATACCGCCCAGAGCAGAATCCATGAAGCTACGTGTCCTTTGGTTGCATTGGCCCGACTGATGACAAACCATTGCTTGATTTTAGGGAAATATACCCCGATAAAAGCACCCAGCATGAAATAAGAGAAGTACGAGAAAGCCCAGCTTCCCTTGTTGGGTACCTGGAATCCATATTTATTACTTACGATGAATGCCCATTGAATCAATAGCCCAATCGGAACAGACCATTTCACCACAGAAGGATATTTCTTAAGCAACCATAACACCAACGGGAATAACAGATAAAATTGCATGTTAATAAACACAAAGTACAGATGTGTATAGGCCTTACCTGTAAACAATTTCGTGATAAAACTTACTGCCGATTCGCCGAAAGGTCGGCCCTGATAATGCGTGAAATGCAGCAACACAAAATACATTAATGAAAACAGGAAATACGGGAGCAAAATATACACAAATCTTTTCTTGTAAAAATTACTTACGAGTTTCTTATCCAGCGGACGGGAATAATAGTTATAGAACAGTACAAAACTGCTCATAAAAATAAAGGTTGGCGTACCATATTTCATAAAGATATTAATAAAGTTGTACAGCCAGTAGTAGCCTGAACCCGTCATGTCCACCGTCGCATAGGACGTGGAATGCACGCACAGTACGCCGATAATTGCCATGGCACGCACCAGATTCAGCTCTGGGATTCGCTCTCTTTTCAGTGTTTCACTCATGTTTACGTTTCTCCTTAATGTGTTCGTCAATATGTCAGATATGACTTAATACAATAAAGCTCTCTATCTATTAAAAGCCATAATGCTTAAGATGGATAGTCCATTTTCTTAACAATTCCTAAATTTTCAACACATTTCACACTATTTTCATGTCTATATATGTAAAAAAGACCGCGAGTACGCGGTCTGTAGAACATCCTGCTCTCAACCAAATGAATATTGGATCAACCGGATGAGAATGGTAAATTTGGGTTTGGGCATGATCACGCCCCTGACTGAGTCTACTTTCCACGACTCGCCAGAATCTGTTTATACACGTCAATAGCTGCCTGTCTCGATGCCTTCAGATCAACAATGGCATCCTTGCGCGGCTGATGGATGTCCTTGCTGTGCAGATCCTTCAATTCGGGTAACCACTTGCGAATATAATCACCTTGCGGATCATATTTCTCGGATTGCGTTACTGGATTGTTCACCCGAAAATATGGAGCCGCATTCTCACCAAGCGAAGCACACCATAACCAGTTACCACGGTTTTGAATGTTATCATAGTCACTCAGCTTGCGCCTGAAATAAGCTTCACCCAAGGTGAATGGGCATTGCAGGTTTTTGGTGAGAAACATCGCCGTGAGAATCCGCAGCCGGTTTGGCATATGTCCGGTTTCATTCAGTTCCGTCATCGCTGCATCAATAATCGGAATGCCTGTCTCCGCCTTGCACCACCGTTCAAAGTGATCATTATGGAGAGCCGAGAGATCGTACACCTTTTCATATGTAAAATAGTGACTCTCATAAACTGCACGATACAGATAGAAGTCGCGGAAGCACAACTGCCTGATCCATTCCCCCGCTTCTGCCGTGCGACTCGCCGCATCATACATTTTGCGAATGGATACAGCCCCCACAGCCACGTAAGAACTGAGATGACTTGGCTCGTAAGCCTCATATTCGTCCCGATGATCCCCATATTCAGCAATTCGATCCGACAAAAATTGATCCAATAGCAGATGCGGGTCCTCGTCACTCGAACCACTGCCCTCCAGCAACTCCGGAGGTACCTCCATTGCATTCGGCCATTCAATCTGACGATCACTCACCTTCAGCTCTGCAACCGTTGTTGCCGAAGGAGGGTTGGGATGTTCATTCATGAAGTCCACCCACCGCCGATGAAAAGCCGCAAATACCTTATATGGCTCCGACTTGCCTGTAAAATTGGCAAATCCATTTAGATCCATCAGCAGATGATCCGTCAGTTTTGTGAACGCAATCTCGCGTGCCTCACTGACTTTGCGTATGGCCCTATCCCGCTCGATTGCATATGGCGTCATGTCCCGATGGACCACAATCTCGTCAATCTCACCTTTGAATTCGTTCAGGATGAATTCAACCACTTCAGCCGGATTGCCATAAGCAACATGCAGTTTTCGTTTGGCTTCAAGATAACGTCTGCCTAATTCCGCTGCATGCTGCCTGAAATTCACACCGCTGTGTTCCTTATCTCGGCCTTGCCGCAGGAGGAATGGATCATAGATGAGAACATGTACACTCTCTTCTTGGTGTTCCCGCAAATAATCGAATGCGGCCAGATCATCCGTACGCAAGTCTTTGCGGTGTATGAATAGCTTCATGCCTCACCCTCCTGTCTGAGCTTACGTTACATACATTTATTTGTCCGTCAGGTTCTGATATAACCTGCTTGTTTCGGGCTCCGGCTGATACCCCAGATCCTCATTTAATGTCAATGTAAATGAATGATACAAACGAAGTATGCCTTGCTGATCATCCATGGATGCATACACTTCCATCATGAGTCGGCAGATTTCTTCCGAATAAGGCTCCCGTTCCTGCAATATCGTTAATTGCTCAATCGCTTCCTTGCCACGCCCAAGTTCCATGTCCCATCTCGCGATATCCATAACCAGCGCTGTATACTTGCGTCTGAGTTCCCTTGCTTTGGCCTGTGCCCAACGATAGTCATGCTCTTCCAGATAATCGCCACGATAAAGCGGAATCATATGTCTCAAGTCTTCGATATTGTCTGATGTGATGACGTTGTAGACCATGGATTTTTCAAATTGATCCACATCACTTACCAGATTGCCTGATAACAGACGATAACGGTTCATATTGTACTCCAGCTTGCCTGTCATGTTCCATTCCCTAAGCAGCTTTCGAATCTGGTACACGGAAGTATGTAGATGGGTTAATCCCTTTTCCTGGGAAACATCACCCCATAGCTTATCCAGCAGAATCTCCTTGCTTACCCATTCTTCCCTGTGATGAAACAAAAAAGCAAACAATTCCTGTGATTTGGTTGTGCGCCACTTATGTTTCTTGGCACCCAGATCCAAACTTCTGTAGATATCCAGATGTTTGAACGTTAGCAGACCCGGAACTTCAGTATCCAACTCCACAGGTACAGGTTCCGATCCCTGTACCTCGGCGGTGGCTGCAACTTGGGAATTATGCGACATTATGCCCGCGATTTGATCAAAGGGCCATTCATCTCCGACATTCCAATGTCCAAAAATACAACATCTGTCGCCTTCGTCTTTCCTGGCAGGCCTTTGCCGCCAATCTCTTTACCATCGATAAATACCCGGTGAGCCATGCGTATATTCTTCGTGCGTATGCCATAATCGTTTTTCGTCGTTCGGGGTGTAAGCTGGACTTGCACATGATAGGTTCCATACCCATGTGCTTGCCCGAGAGATTTGTTCCATCGGGCCGGAACCTGAGTGCCAGACGTAGCCAGCAATGGCTTGCGACCAGATACACTTGCTTCAATATCTGCCGGGCTCAGTAACTGCCCAGGGTAGAAATCCCAGACTCCCTTTAAAGAAGCTGCACCTTTGCGATCAAAGTCCCATTCGGTCAGGTTAATTTTCCCATCCATAGCTTGGGGGTTACCCCGCTCGCTAATTAACGTCTGGGCAAGCCAGCCCAGCGGAACAATGACAATGCATATGAAACTTATGGTCAGCATAATCCAGTGTTTTCTCATCTATGTATTCCTTCCATCCACAATGGCGAGAGACGTCTAATTTTGTCGATTTATCACTATAATTCATGTTACACGTTTCTGGTGCTCACGGAAATAGTTTCCGTATCATAATCGGTCAACTTCTTTATAATTTGAAGGATTTCTATCTGTTTCCGCCAGCTCTTGGTACACCAAGAAACCCCAGGCCGAATTTCACCGGAATGAACGGGCGAAATGGCCTGGGGTTGATTGAATGAAGATTTATTTAACAACTTGGGCAAGCTTCTGAACGATTCCGGTCCATCCCTGTTCCATACGTTCGCGTACGATAGCGTGGGCCTGTCCAAACTCGGTCAGTTTATCCGCATCCCAACCGCTGTGAATCAGTGTGAAATCCGTACCTTCGGGCTGTTCATTCAGTTGGAACGTCAACGTCCAGTCCTTACCCCAGCGAAATGACAGCTTGTGCAGCGGTAGAACTTCCATCACCTGACATGGTGATTGACCGAAGGGGCCTGCTTCCAATATAAACTCGTGCCCTTCCACGGGTTCCAGATTGCCTGGCATGAACCAAGCCTCCAGTCCTTGCGCGGTCGAGACCATCTCCCATACCTTCTCTACAGGTGCATGGAGCACAAGTTCCTGCCGGATATCCGGCAGTGCACTTGATGAACTTGATGATGAATCCATTCGAATCACCTCCTTATACATTTCATTTCGTATAACTACCCGGATAGAAGTTGACCTCCGCTTTATACCCACCCTATAATTGGAACATATTACATAAAAGGTGCGTGATTCCTATGATAGTCTGCTCTGAAAATTCCAATTCCAACCGTTGCCGGAAGGGATAATCTTAACGAGTTCCCTTCCACGTTTGCAATTCATTATATCAAAATGTGGGGGACACCTATACTATGTCATTCAGTTATTACGGTCCATTATGCACCGCCGTTTATGATCTAACGAAACCTGTGGGTCACTCCTTGGGAGGAGACATTGAATTCTATCGCCATTATCTTCAGCGCTGCAAAGGACGTATCCTTGAAGCCATGTCGGGATCAGGCCGAGTGCTCATTCCTTTGCTTGAAGCAGGCTTGAAGGTGGATGGAATTGATTATTCAACCGATATGATCAACTCTTGCCGTTCTCGTTGTATGGAGCGGGCATTACCCATGCCTGAACTGTTCGTTGCCGATCTGGAGAAGCTTGACCTTCCATATCGATACGAGGCAATTATCATTCCCGGAGGTTCTTTGCTCCTCATCCAAGACAGACAGGCGTCGATTAACGTATTACGTAATCTATTTCAGCATTTAGAACCTGGCGGCAGGCTCGTTTTTGATCTGTTTCTGCCCGATGTGACACAACCCTCTTCTGTGGAAACATCAACCGTTTCATTACCCGATGGCGATACAATCACGGTAGAAGTGAAAACCATTGAAGTGAACCTTCTTCAACAGTACAAAGTGAGTCTGATCCGCTACGAACAATGGCATCAGGGTTCTCTTGTTGCTACGGAGCTGCAACAACTCACTCTACGTTGGTACGGCATAGAAGAGTTACGCCTAATTCTTGAAAACATTGGTTTCTCTGACATTAAAGTGTACGCCGACTTTAACCCTGATCAGCCACCCACACAGTCGAATCAAAAATTCGTATATGAAGCAACTCGAAGAGCGTAGCCATCCAAAATCAGGCCACAGCATGAGGTTTACCCCATGCTGTGGCCTTTTTTTACTTTATAAAATTTGCAATAACATTTACACGAAAACGAAGAGGACAGAAATAACATGAAGAAGCGAAGAGTTCGCCTTTATCCTCAGATTTTCACCTTTGAAAAAGTGAATCCAAAAATCTGGGGATAACAGCGATCGGAAGGTTATTCTGTCATCGGAGTGGTAAGTGTAAATATAAATTTAGAGCAAATTAGTATCCACGAGAATATTGCTCCGCAATGGCAGCTTGATCCTTGCTGACACCCAGTTCCAGAGCGGCATGGTTCGCCCAGTACGGATCACGCAGCATGCCTCTGCCCACGGCAACCAGATCCGCGTCGCCGTTTCCAATCACCGCCTGAGCCAATGCTGCATCCTCCAGCATACCCACTGCGATGACAGGAACGTTAAGTTCTTCACGGAAGCGACGGGCAAATGGTACCTGATACCCTGGATAGTTCCCCGGTTTCCGCTGTCCGGAAGGTCCTTCGCCACCTGAACTGATATGGAACATGTCCACGCCTGCCTCTTGGTAGGCACGAGCGATATTGATGGTGTGGTCGATATCATACCCGCCATCCGCGTATTCGACAGCTGAAACCCGCATAATCAGTGGCATGTCTGCTGGCATTTCTTTTTTCACTGCCCGAATGACTTCAACGCCGAAACGGGACAGATCCTGCCCATATACATCCTCACGATGGTTCATCAGCGGGGAATGGAACTGGTGGATCAGGTATCCGTGTGCGCCATGCAGCTCAATGGTATCCACTCCAGCCTGTACTGCGCGGCGAACACCGTCTGCGAACTTCTGCACCATAGCTTCTACCTCTTCCGTGCTTAACGCACGCGGCTCCTTGTACTTTTCTCCCGGGAATGTGACTACCGAAGGAGCAACCGGCTGCGCTGCATCCTCTGCTTTTCGTCCCGCATGTGCGATCTGAATGGCTACTTTGGAGCCGTAGGCATGAATTCCATCTACAAGTTTGGTGAAGGCAGGCACATGCTCATCTGACCATATACCCAAGTCATTATCCGTAATACGACCATCCGGATCTACATCGGTCATCTCGATCACGATGAGTCCTGTTCCTCCAACCGCACGGCTCACATAGTGAACCTGATGCCAATCGTTTGGAATACCATCCTTCGCAGTGACAGAATATTGGCACATCGGTGCCATGACGACACGGTTATTTAATTGCAGACTCTTGAATTGATAAGGGGAAAATAATTGTTCAGTCATTAATGTTACATCTCCTGTTCCATGATCATGATATATATAAAACCTTACTTATTTGTCTAAGTCCGAAAACAGTTTTCCGTTCTTGCCGTAATTGTCCTTCTCCAAATCCTCAATGAAGATAAAGACCTTGCTCGGATCAACATCCAGTGTCTCACAAGCCACCTGAGTCATACGTTCAATCAACTGACGTTTCTGCTCAGTCGACTTGCCTTCCAATACCTTAACAGTGATAAATGGCATGCCTAGAACCCATCCTTTCTTCATCATTTATTATGAACCTGACGTATGGAAACACAAGTACGTACATTTTTGTGCCTTGGTACCCTTTTTGATACCTAATCATCCTCATATTTCGGTTCTGCCCCATTCTGGAAATGACTGCAAAACATGATATGATAACCATAGAGAACCACAATAATTACTATACCCAATTTACATAAGTTGTGACTAACGGTTACACGATAACGGAGAGGGCAGAAATAACCTGTAGAAGCGGAGCGTTCGCCTTTATCCTCAGATTTTCACCTTTGTAAAAGTGGATCAAAAAATCTGGGGATAACAGGGATCAGAAGGTTATTCTGGCCTCGTAGTGGATCAGTGTAAAACAAGTAGTTCAACTTATATACTACTCAAGCTAGGGAGAGATTATAGATGAAAGATATATTAATTCAAAGACTGAGTACTTATGTTCAGATGGACACCCAATCCGATGAAAATAGTGAGACATGCCCTTCCACATCCGGCCAGCTGGAATTGGGCAAACTACTCGTGGAAGAATGTAACTCCATTGGTCTACAGGAAGTAACAATGGATGAGAACGGTTATGTCATGGCTACATTGCCGTCCAATACCGACAAGGATGTTCCCGTGATCGGTTTCCTGGCTCACCTTGATACAGCTACTGACTTTACAGGTAAAGATGTTAAACCGCAGGTTATCGATAACTATGACGGTGGTGACATTGTTCTGAATTCGGAACTGGAGGTTGTGCTGTCCAACAAGGATTTCCCGGAACTCCACGAATATAAAGGCCACACGCTGATTACAACGGACGGTACAACGCTGCTTGGGGCAGACAATAAAGCTGGCATTGCCGAGATTATGACGGCGATGGCCTATCTGATTGAGCACCCGGAAGTGAAACACGGTAAGATTCGGGTTGCATTCACCCCGGATGAAGAGATTGGCCGTGGACCCCACAAATTCGACGTAGCTGCTTTTGGAGCCAAATATGCTTACACGGTCGACGGTGGACCCCTTGGCGAGCTGGAATACGAAAGCTTTAACGCAGCTGCCGCTAAAATTACAGTACAAGGCACTAATGTGCATCCCGGAACAGCGAAGGACAAAATGGTGAACTCTCTGAAAATCGCGATGGAATTGAACCGACGCCTGCCTGCAGAGGAAGCTCCCGAATTCACGGATGGTTATGATGGGTTCTACCATCTGTTGTCCATGGAGGGTGACGTTGAGCTGACGAAGATGAGCTACATCATCCGTGATTTTGACCGGGAAAAGTTTGAAGAGCGCAAAACAAATCTATTGAATATCGCGAACGAACTGAAGACCAAGTATGGAGAGAAAAGCATCACGGTTGAATTGAATGACCAGTACTATAACATGCGTGAAAAAATTGAACCCGTACGCCAGATCGTCGACATTGCCCATGAAGCCATGACACGACTGGACATCGAACCTGTTATCCGCCCCATCCGGGGAGGAACAGACGGTTCCCAACTATCCTATATGGGCATGCCAACACCAAATATCTTCACTGGTGGTGAGAACTACCACGGCAAATTTGAATATGTATCGGTAGACAATATGGTGAAGGCCACCCGTGTCATTGTAGAGATCGCTCAATTGTTCGAGCAACGCGGAGATATCTAATTCACTTAAAGTGCAGAGCAAAAAGAGCACCCCTTGGTATATTCGGGAGGGTGCTCTTTGTTGTGCCGTATTGTATTTTGTTGTGTTGCGTTATGTCGCATAGATATGCAGGCTTGGTCTTTATTTTAAAATGCCATCACTCATATATATTGCCTCCTGCGATGACACGCAACTGTTCCAGATCACAGATCACTAGCTTTCGCTGCACTTTGCGAATAATATTTCGATTACACAGATCTTGAACAACTCTATTAAGATGTCTATAGCTGGTGCCCAGCATATCGGCCAGTTCGGTGAGCTTGGAAGTCTGGATCTCTTCCGAAGAAGACTCGTCCTGGCCCATTGTGGACAACAGATAGCTGGCAAATCGGCTCTCGACCGGATATAACATATTCAGACTCGACAGGTTGGAAAAGGTATACAATTTGTGCGTAACTTGACTCAGCATAAAGTGGAGAAATTTAGGGTTCTCTGCATACGAATTCTGGAGAGAGCGGTAGCTGATACCCAGCAGCAGGCTTTTGCTCACAGACTCTACCGTATTCATAGCCTCCTTGCCATTCACCAATTCCAAATCTCCCACAAGCGCAAGTGGTGTACTGAAACGAAGCAACAGAGACTTCCCGTTAGGCAAGGTGGTATAGATCTTGAGCTTGCCCTGCACGAGAAAATACAACCGCTCGGGTCGTTCACCTTTGGCACATATCATCTCGCCCTTCGCAGCCTCAAGCAGTCGCAACTCAGCGAGTGCAGGCTCGTCCAGCACCTGATCCAACCCATTCTCACGGGCGAGTTGCCGCACAAGTCCAAAGTCCATGATTTCTTTCATTCCGACTTCCCCTCCGTTGTCGTATATAACGTATGTAAAAGGACATATGTCCCATAATTAATATACATTCGTACAAATATCTTGATATAAAAATAGTTACAACTAACACTTATATCCAGTAAAACAGTTCAACTGGGAAATATTTTAAAATCTAATCATAAAATGTTCATTCTTTCATGCAAAATGCCGTTCACGAATAGCCATTTCCGTCCGATGAAAGATAGAGCATTCCATAGATCGTTTAAAATAATACATTCAAATATTGAAAGGATGGTCCTCTTCCATGAACGTTGTAGATGCCCTGCTTAAAGTAATGCCTTATATCAGCAAGATCCTTAGAGAACCAGCTAGTTTAACTGTATATGATCACGAAAAGGTATTGGAGGTTATTACCACCGACAAGTTTGACCTTGGTTTTGAAAAAGGAATGCCACTCTTGGAATCGTATCAAAACTTTGCCATCTTAAAAAACGGAAGAGAAGCTACCCTCGCTACTCTCTCTAAGGACGTTTATGGTATCGAACTGGATATTCTGAACATTCCGATCTTTGATGATCACCAGAAAGTTGTTGCTGTTTTCTGTGTATCTTACGACCAATCTAACCAGAACCAACTTGAGGATATTATACAAGAAAATCAAACCATCAATGGTAACCTCGTTGATATGGTGCAGCATGTCGCTGCTCATGCCGAAGAATTGCAAGCAACCAGTGAACAGATCTTGCAGAACACAAGACTTGCTGTTCAGAACTCTTCCCAAATCAACAAAGTAGCCGGGTTCATTCGTGAAATCTCTGAGCAAACCAACTTGCTTGGCCTGAATGCCGCTATTGAAGCCGCTCGTGTTGGTGAAGCTGGTGCCGGCTTCGGTGTGGTTGCTTCCGAAGTACGCAAACTCTCTGTGGATGCCAAACAAGCTACAAGTGATATCGATACCAGTCTGAGAGATGTACAACAGGTCATCAAACAAATGGAAGTTGAAGTCTCCCAGATTGCAGCCTCTTCACAGGAACAAGCAACGCTTGTATCCTCCTTTACGGATGTGATTGAGCAGCTTAATGAAACAGGCGAGCGAATGAAAGCTCTGTCCGAGCAACTGATTAGCTATTCGGTTAATAAATAAATTATATGTATATCCAGATGGACTTCAACTCGTGTGAAGATACATCTTATATGCAACAAACAGGACTCGGGTTGCCCATGATGGATAATCCAAGTCCTGTTTTTTTGTTATGTCCATTGTATATAACCAACGGTATTCAGATGAAATCTTAATTGGCTACATGTATTGATTTATCTCCAATAACTTCTTCTTCCGACTGCCAGCATTCCACTTCACCCGGAATATGAATCCGGTCACGCGTAAAGACGGGGTCACGTCCTTCAGCCTTCTGTTTCTTGTAGTCCTTCAGCGCTTCAAAGGTTACCTTGGATAACATCAGGATGGCAATCAGGTTCACTACAACCATCAGCCCCATGAACAAGTCAGCCAAATCCCACACTAGCTGAACTTTGGCAACTGCGCCAAACACCACCATCGCGATGACGCAAATGCGGTATACCCACAGCCAAACTTTGTTGGATTTGATAAACTCAATGTTGGTTTCTCCGTAGTAATAATTTCCGATTAGTGTACTGAAGGCAAACAGGAATACCATAACCGCTAGGAATCCCGATGCCCATGAACCAATATGTACACTTAATGCAGCCTGAGTTAACTCAATACCACCCAGACTGGAGCCTTTATACACTCCTGATAGCAAAATAATCATGGCGGTGCTTGTACATATCACCAAGGTATCTGTCAGCACGCCAAACGCCTGAATAAGTCCCTGTTTCACCGGATGTGTCGTATCCGCTGTTGCAGCAGCATTCGGGGCACTACCCATGCCTGCCTCATTGGAGAACAATCCGCGTTTCACACCGTTCATCAGTGCAGCGCCCAACGTTCCGCCAGCCACTTGTTCGATGCCGAAGGCACTTTTCACAATTAACGCAATCATGGCCGGAAACTGGGTAATGTTTGCCAGCACCACAAAAGCCGCCACCCCAATGTACAATACAGCAAGCACAACGACGATGTATTCCGACGCTTTTGCAATACGTTTGACACCGCCCATAATAATTCCTGCAAATACCACAGCCATAATGATACCCACCGTTAACCGATCCGTGCCAAATGAGTTCTCAAATGCAACGGTAATCGTGTTAGACTGCACCGCATTAAAGACCAAACCAAATGAAAGCGTAATGAGAACGGCAAATAAAATCCCCATCCAGCGTTTGCCCAACCCACGTTCCATATAATACGCCGGACCCCCACGGAATCCACCTTTATCCTTCACTTTATAGATCTGGGCCAACGTACTCTCCACAAAACTGGAGGCTGACCCGATAATTGCAATGATCCACATCCAGAATATAGCACCAGGTCCCCCCAGTGCGATAGCCAGTGCAATACCGGTAATATTCCCTGTACCTACACGGGCCGCCATACTAATACAGAACGCCTGAAAAGGTGAAATTTTGCCTGGTTCCTTGCTTTTCGGCTCTAGAAGCACCTTCACCATATCTCCAATCATGCGGAATTGCATGAACCGGGTCTTGGTGGTGAAGTATATACCACATACTACCAATAGTATAATTAACACTTTGGACCATAGAAAATCATTGAAAATGCCGACAATATCTTGTATTGTTTGCTCCATCGGTATGCCCCTTTTTATGATGAATTTCAAGTACAGAGATGAGTCACGTGAAAAGTTTGTACCATTCTGCACAACACTAGCCCCAGACTTCGGGATGTTACTTATACTACAAGGGCATCTACGGAAATCGACAGATACCTACATGCAATTTATACATTTATTTTAAAAATGGGCTTTGATCGCCCAATCATTGTCATTTAACCTGACATGTCAGGTTCTATGCAAGAAGGAAAGGAACGATTACACTGGAACGAGAGTTCATGGCGGACTTAACCGCCTTTACCATAGATTTATCAATCACACCATTCGCAGAGAAAGGGAATGACTGACATGCGTTATTTTATCGTGGATGATGATCCTGGCGTTCGTTCCATGTTGATGGATATTATTGAGGATGAAGGCCTTGGCGATATTGCCGGGGAAGCTGAGGACGGAGCACATATTCACGCGGAACTGTTGGAACTGCATAAGGTGGATGTACTGCTGATTGATCTGCTGATGCCCCAACGAGACGGGATTCAGACTGTGCGAGCGCTTGAAGGAAGGTTCGAGGGCAAGATCGTCATGATCTCCCAGATCGAGTCGAAAAATATGATCGGAGAAGCCTATTCACTAGGCATTGAATATTATATTACGAAGCCGATTAACCGGTTAGAGATTCTATCTGTTCTGCGGCTGGTGAGCGAAAGGCTTCGAATGCAGCAATCCATCGCAGATATTCAGCGGACGTTACAGGGCTTGTCCGGTTTGCATCCTAACGAGCGCACTGCTGCTCCGGTTCCGGACAAAACAATTACGACAGCAGGACACTTCCTGCTGTCTGAGATGGGCATGATCGGCGAAGCGGGCAGCAGGGATCTGCTGGACATGCTGGAATATCTGGAGCAGGTAGAGACAGATGAGCATAAGCTGTCCCCCTATACGTTCCCGTCTCTCAAAGACATCTTTCAGAACGTAGCGATACGCAAGCTGGGAGAGAACGCCACACTTGCAGAGATTAACAAGGAGATCAAGGCATCGGAACAACGTGTTCGCAGGGCCATCTTCCAGACGCTGAGCCATGTGGTTTCTCTGGGATTAACAGATTATACACATCCCAAGTTCGAGAACTATGCATCCAAATTTTTCGATTTTACCGAAATTCGCAAGAAAATGCTGGAGCTGCAAAACAATGTGGAGCCTTCCTTGTCCCAGACACGCATTAATACAAAAAAGTTCGTACAGGTATTATATTTGGAAGCCAAACGGTTGCTGCATTAAACAGATGCATGATGGATACGATGCAAAAACAAACGGGCATGAATATTACGCCGGTAGGATACCGCCTCTTTAACTGAGGCTGTCCATACCGGCTATATTCATGCCCGTCTGTACGATCAAGCGTT
Source organism: Paenibacillus sp. W4I10 (assembly GCF_030816325.1). NCBI lineage: Bacteria > Bacillati > Bacillota > Bacilli > Caryophanales > Paenibacillaceae > Paenibacillus > Paenibacillus sp. W4I10. Next base: position 5,464,805 of record NZ_JAUSXX010000001.1, on the reverse strand, counting down.
ACAATCTATGTGATTTGTTCCATGTATAAAATTAAAATCGCTTTGGGTTCAGGCCCGTGAATGGTTTCGGCTAATTCGGTTATACTCATTAATCAATTCGTCCAATGCCATAGACTGCCGAATCACATCGGGATGCCCAAGACCACCCTTGTTATGCTCTACCAGCATATGAAGGTTATGTCTGGCCTTTTCTATTTTAATTTTCAAATCCAAACTCATAACCATGACCCCTGATACCTCCTTATTCTGTGAACCATTTTAGTTTTTCCTGTCAATCTATAGTTGGATTAACATATGGCATAGGAGACAAGGATGTTTTGTATTCTTCTCCAAATTTTGATAAAGATTATTTTATCACACAAGAGCTTATCCGAAAATGGCTGATATGACGCAATTTTAGTGGTATTATCGAGGGTTGGATTTTAGCGTCTGGCCCCATCATTCACTGCCAGAACGGATTGTGTCGTAAATGTGTATATTGAAAAAACCAAAAGTCTATTGGTTCAAAAGGTAATAAAATCCCTTTCCATAATGGGGTCATTCAGGTACAATAGGGCGATGTGTGTGTCCGGACCCGGCGGATACAAATGATGTAATTTAGAGGACGGCCAACGACGGCCATTGATCCTGATTTGATATTATTGGAGGCTTATCATCACCATGCAGACCGATTCACAGACTAAAGTCAAAATTGTTAACGCCGATCCCAGCGCAATGGGATTATTTGGGTTGGCTATCGTAACCCTGGTCGCTTCTTCCCAAAAGCTTGGCATTACAGAAGGACTTAGCTACGCTATTCCTTGGGCGATCTTCCTGGGTGCTTTTGCCCAGCTATTCGCATGTATTCAAGATTCCAAACGCAACAATACCTTTGGCACAACGGCTTTTGGCGCGTACGCATTCTTCTGGTTTGCCATGGCTGCCAACTGGATGATCAAAATGGGCGTATTTGGCTCCACTCTTGCTGAACAGGCCGATGGCAAGCAGCTCGGGTTTGCTTTTGCCGGATACCTTGTATTCACCCTGTTCATGACGATCGGTGCTATTGAAGCGAATAAAGTATTGCTTATCATCTTCATTCTGATAGACTTCCTGTTCCTTGGTTTGACCTTTGACGCTTTCGGCGTAGCTCCTCACTTTTTCCACACCATTGCAGCATACGCTGAAATGGCTATCGGAATTGTGTCCCTGTATGGTACAGGTGCTTCGGTACTGAACGCTCACTTCGGTTATGCGTTCTTGCCGATCGGCAAACCGTCCGGCATTTTCAAACCCAAGGCTTAATATACAGCAGTAAACCGCCAGCGCGCCGGTCCGCGCCTGGCGGTTTTTTTGCAGTCCAACTTCATTTGAATATGTATCTGACCGACACCTATACTAGGGATAATAGATCAGAAATAGACCCTGCAACACCTGAAATGAAATGTCACAGCAGCCATACTGTAAGGAGGAAAAAAGCATGAGAGAGATACCGAAACCAACGGAGATGGATCAGGTGGAGAAAAAATATGTACGCGAAACACGTTGTTTCAAGACGGCAAGGGTGTTCCCAACCGATGTCAACAATCATAATACGCTATTCGGCGGGAAGCTGATGTCCTACATCGATGATATTGCATCCATCGCCGCTTCCAAGCTATGCCGGGTCAATACTGTAACAGCTTCAACCGACTCGGTCGATTTCCTGTATCCGATTAACCCAACAGATTCCGTTACGCTTGAATCGTTCGCGTCCTGGACAGGACGAAGTTCCATGGAGATTTTTGTGAAAGTGATTCGAGAGGATCTGAAGACCGGAGAGAAGAAAATTGCAGCGACTGCATTTCTGACCTTTGTGGCCTTGGACGAAAATAATCGCAAACTGATCGTACCCCGCATTATCCCGGAGACGGAAGAAGAGAAGAAACTATACGAGACCGCTCCGGATCGGGCGGCCATGCGGAAAAGGCGGCGGGAAGAGAGCAAGAAATTCGCTGACTTCCTGACCGTTACTTATCCTTGGGAATAAAAACACGCTTAACCATAGCAAGATTGAACACCAGCATTACATTATCTGGACGATGCCGGATAGATGGACACTGCTCTGCTATCCGGCAGTTCACCACCCATGGAGACACACCACTGTTGATAGATGCGATACGCTGCACCACTCTCCAGCAAGCCCTGACACGTGTATATGCCCTCTTCGATGGAATTGACACGCCCCGCCGCATACAAGCGGAAACCTCCATTTAACAAGACCTGATTCACAAAAGCAATATGACCATCACCGCTTAACACACTTTCCGCCACTTCAAGCTGCTTCGCAGCCGTCCAGACCAGTTCCGGCACGGGCATATCCAGTTCATAGGCTGCCGGATCAACCAATTCCAGCTTCATATCGCCGTCTTCCACAGCGTATACGCGGGTTGGCCGATCAATATACAGGTCCTCAGAACCTTCCGTCCCTTGTACAACATAAGCACGACGATAGTTAAACCGGGTGAGCAACTTCGCAATCCGATCCAGAAAGGTATTATGAAACACACCAAACACCAAATACGGTGAATGGTTATAATCAATCAGTTTCTCTGCTGTGTTAAACACCGTTCGAAAACCCAACTCTTCCCGTAACGGACGAAGCTTACGAAGAGGTGCGCACCAATCCTCGGAGGACACGTACATGACACCCGAACGCAATGCAGCGCTCCGGGCATCTTCCCGATCCATCTTGTGTGTATCAATACCCACTTCCTTCAAAAGTACCGACAACGTGACGCCCCACTTGGGTGGTAAAGGATCACTCCCGTGCAAAGTCACCGGCAACCCGGCCGCCGCGAGTACAAATGCAACCGGAAACGTGGCCATGAACGACTTTGTCCGTCCATCATAAGGCCCCGCGCAGTCCAATCCATCCTGAAATATGGAGAAACGTTCCGCACTGTTACGACATGCATGAACAAAAGCTTCCAGTTCCTCAACGTTTTCCATTTTCATTCGTTCAGCCATTAGAAACGCAGCCGTCTGGGCAGGGGAAACCTCCTGTTTCAGGATTTTCTCTGCAACGGTCAGTGCTTCTGTATAATTCAGATCACGCGAGCCTCGTTTCCCACGTCCGACCTCTCGGAGTATCTGAGACATATCCATGGAGAATCCTCCTTCCAATTAAGACTGGAGCAGTTGATGGGCCTTCACAATCGCTGTGGCTACATCGACCATCCGTTTGCGTTCATCCATCGCTCTCTTGCGTAACAGGTCATAGGCTTCGGCCTCCGAGATCTGCTTCAGATCACTAAGGATAGCCTTCGCCATATCAATCCACTTCCGATCCTCCAGCCTGGATTGCAACTGCTTCCGTTCCTGCTCCCACTGTTTGCGTTCCATGTAGCGCCGGGCTGCAAAGTGAAGAGTCCAGTGAATCTCGGGCCCAGTCATGGATGGTGTAAGTATTCCATCAAATGAAGTTTCGACCTCGCAGGATTCTACGGAGGAAGAGGCTGTATCTGGCGCGCACCACCAAAGCAGCGGTGAATCCGACTTCCCCTTTCCCAGGCAGTTCACCCAGTACTCCACATCATCCAGCGACAGATGCAAGATGGACGCTTCGGCCGCACGAGCTAGCTTCACCGCTTCCGCTTCACTGCCCGCCACCTGTACATGGTACCCGTTTGCTCCCAGCAGCCTCTCCGGTGTCAGAGGGATTGCATCGGATGAGGCGGCTATCGTTGGTTGAACACGGATGACCAATAAAGATCGCATGACGGATCAATCCCTCCCTATTGCGTATAATCAGAGTTCACAAAATTCAATACGTTAATACATGAAAGCAATAAACATGTTATATTACCTAACAAAAATTAAGTAGTGACGATTATGCGTCTTATTTTTAACATTAGAATGATCTTTTCATGCCTCATCATGTTGCAATAAAAAAGGGTGAAGCACTATACATGGCACCTTTTCTACAATATTTATTGTATCTAGCGCGCTAAGTTTATCTAAATCCTTCAAACTAAGAAGATATACTCGTAAAACTTCGTCGTCTATTCGATATTCCAATAAACTCATGTAAACATAATTAACTTTAAATTTCAAATACTTTTTTATGTTAACTATCTTGACATGGTTAGATCGATCTTTTATAGTTAAGCCATAACAACTCCATATTTGAATCGATCACAGTTACAACGGCGTAGCTGGTTGAAACGGCAATGAAGCCTGTTTTGCAATCTCGGAGCAAGGGATGCGTATGTATATGCGCAGTCCTCCGAGGCATAACAGGCTTTTTCGATTTTAGAGACAAGGTTTTGAGACAGTTTGCAGAATGGACCTAAGGGGGCTAATCATAATGAGTACAACGAAAAAACTGGTGCTGGTCGGCAATGGCATGGCGGGAATCCGCACAATCGAACATATCCTTAAGCTTGCTCCACACGCTTATGAAATTACAGTCTTCGGCGCAGAGCCGCATCCCAACTACAACCGGATCATGTTATCTTCTGTACTGGCTGGCGGAACATCCATCGAAGATATCGTAATCAATGAGTGGAGCTGGTACGAAGATAACGGCATTCGGGTGTACCCGGGTGACCCGGTCGTTCAGATCGATCCCAAGCGCAAAGAAGTTGTATCTCAAAATGGTGTACGCGCAACCTATGATGAGCTGATTATGGCAACCGGTTCACAAGCGTTCATCCTCCCTCTTCCCGGCGCTAACAAGGAAGGCGTTATCGGATTCCGCGATATTAAAGACTGCGAGACCATGATGGCAGCATCACAAAAGTATCGCAAAGCTGCCGTTATTGGAGGCGGATTGCTAGGACTGGAAGCAGCGCGGGGGCTGCTCAATCTGGGCATGGATGTCACGGTCATCCATATTAACGGTCATCTGATGGACCGGAACCTGGATCTCCCGGCAGGACTGATGCTCCAGCGTGAGCTTGAAGAGCAAGGTATGAAGTTCCTTTTGAACAAACATACCGAAGAAATCACAGGCAAACATCGAGTAAAAGCCATTCGTTTCACTGATCAAACGGTACTTGAAGCGGATTTGGTTGTCATGGCTGTCGGGATTCGCCCTCAGATTGAACTGGCTCGCAATACCGGCCTCGATGTGAATCGTGGAGTCATTGTAGATGATTATATGCATACCAGCATCCCTAGTATATCTGCCGTCGGCGAATGTGCAGAACACCGCGGTATTGCCTACGGACTGGTTGCTCCATTATATGAACAAGGTATGGTGCTCGCAAAACGCCTGGCTGGTGCGGCAACCGAAGGATACGCAGGTTCGGTCACGTCCACGAAGCTCAAAGTATCTGGTGTGGACGTATTCTCTGCCGGACAATTCAAAGACGCTGCAGACACTCGCAGCATTCGCATTCAGGATGACGTTGATGGTGTGTACAAAAAGATGGTGATTAAGGATGGGCAACTCATTGGAGCTGTACTGTTCGGGGATACCACAGATGGCGCTTCTCTATTTTCCCTCATTAAGAGTGGAGAGAACATCAGCGGTCGGGAGAAAGAAATTTTGCTCGGTGTACCTTCCGGTGGTTCAGGCTCGGGTCCATCTGTCGCAGAACGCATGGCAAGTATGCCAGATGACGAGATCGTCTGTGGGTGTAACGGTGTTACCAAAGCTTCCATCGGGGACGCTGTTCTGAATAAAGGCTGTAATACACTCGGTGCAATCAAATCCTGTACCAAAGCTTCCGCTTCTTGCGGTGGATGTAAACCGATTATCGAAAACCTGCTCACGTATTATGCCGGTGATAATGTAGGTGAACAGACCAAAGAAGGCATATGTGGTTGTACATCCTATGATCGGGATGAGATTGTTGCACAGATCAAGGAAATGGGACTCAAAAGCGTCAAGGAAGTTATGAACGTTCTCGGTTGGGATGAGCCGGAAGGCTGCTCCAAGTGTCGCCCTTCCCTCAACTATTATCTCGGTATGATCTGGCCGGCAGAATACACGGATGAGCGTGTATCCAAATTCACCAATGAACGTTATCACGCCAATATCCAGAAGGACGGTACCTACTCCGTTATTCCACGGATCTATGGTGGTGTCACTTCCCCGGCGGAATTGATCAAGATTGCAACTGTCGCAGAGAAATATGATGTGCCGTTGGTGAAATTCACGGGTGGACAACGACTGGATCTGCTCGGTGTACAGAAGGAGAACCTGCCGAAGATCTGGGAGGAACTCGATATGCCTTCCGGTTTTGGTTATGGCAAGGCGCTTCGTACAGTGAAGACTTGTGTTGGTAATACATTCTGCCGATTCGGCACACAGGATTCCATTGAGATGGGTATTCGTCTGGAGAAAAAACTCGACAAGATGGTAGCTCCAGCCAAAGTGAAACTCGCTGTCTCCGGATGCCCGCGGAACTGTGCTGAAGCGACCATCAAGGATCTCGGTGTTGTTGCCATTGATGGTGCTTGGGAGATTCATGTTGGCGGTAACGCGGGAGTCAAGGTTCGTGCAGCCGAGTTGCTCTGTACGGTGAAGACCGATGCGGAAGTGGAAGAGTGGACTTACTCTTACCTGCAATATTATAGAGAGAATGCAAAATGGAATGAGAGAACAGCGGCATGGATTGAACGGGTAGGTCTGGATCATGTGAAGGAAGCATTGGCGGATCGGGATGTACGTCTCGCTCTGGTTGAACGTCTGGAAGTTACACTGGGTCACACGGTTGATCCTTGGAAAGAAATCATTCAAGACGAGAAATTGCGTAAAAACTTCACCCCACTGTCCGGTGCCGAGCCGGTAACCCACTAGAAGAGGAGGAACAGCGATGAACAAATTCCGGATTGGACACCTTACAGATATTGATGAAAAGGGAGCACGGACCTTCCTGATACAAGATACCGAAATTGCAGTCTTCAAACTGAGCGACGGAAGTCTGCACGCCGTCGAGAATCGCTGCCCTCACAAGGGCGGCAAGCTGTCGGAAGGCATGGTGTGCGGGACAGCGGTTCATTGTCCTTTGCATGATTGGAAGATTGATCTGCGTAACGGTAAGGTACAAGAGCCGGATGAAGGCTGCTTGAATACCTACAAAACAGAAGTGGACTGCAACAGCGGAGAAATCTACATCACAATTGCGGGTTAAAGGCTACAGATACCCTGACATCAAGGAGGCGTGCGCTATGGATTTTGTTAAACCTGCAGAAGTGCTGCAATCGATGGTCGAAGCTGGTGAGAGCAAAGCCAGAATGAATCGGGTACAGATGCTGATCCGCGGTTTTCTGGCGGGGGCTATCCTTGCCTTTGCAACCACACTGGCATATACCGCTGTATCTCAAACTTCCGTTGGTTTGGCAGGTGCACTGATATTCCCGGCTGGATTTGTCATCATTATTCTGCTGGGTCTCGAATTGGTGACAGGAAACTTTGCGATGCTTCCACTCGCAGTGTTGAAACGCAGAATTACATGGATGGATATGCTCCGAAATTATTTCTGGGTGATCACAGGACATCTGCTCGGATGTGCATTCTATGCTCTGTTATACGGCTTGACCATTACCAAGATGGGTACGGATATGAACAACCCTCTAATTCAAACGCTAATCCAGACCAGTGAAACCAAAACATTGGGATATCAGCACTTGGGCGGGGCTGGCATTGTACTGGTCATCATCAAAGCCATTCTATGTAACTGGATGGTCACACTCGGGGCAGTGATGGCAATGACGTCCACTTCTACACTGGGTAAAATCGTAGCGATGTGGCTGCCCATTACGATATTTTTCGCTCAGGGATTTGAGCATGCTGTGGTAAATATGTTCGTCATTCCGGCAGGCATGATGCTCGGCGCACAGGTGAGTGTGGCTGACTGGTGGCTGTGGAATCAGATCCCGGTGTTGGTGGGTAACCTCATTGGCGGAGCTATATTCACAGGTCTCGGTTTATATGCTGCCCACCACTGGGGAAATCCGGTAAAGCTCTCGTCCAAACTGGCAGCCATTCAGGGTGGTCGTTCAGGATTGGCAAGTACTGATGCTGCACCGAAATTGGGGACACGATCATGAGCCGGGGCCTGGTTAGTATTGTTGGCGCTGGTCCTGGAGACCCGGATCTGATTACGGTAAAAGCCCTGAAACGTATTCAGTCCGCAGATGTCATTATGTATGATCGGCTTGTGAATGATCAATTGCTCGCTGAGGCTCGCGAAGGAGCACTCCGCATCTACTGCGGCAAGGCCCCCGGCCTGCACTCCATGAGTCAGGAGATGATTGGACGGATGCTGGCTGCACATGCAGCGGAAGGCAAACAAGTTGTACGACTCAAGGGTGGTGATCCGTTTATCTTTGGCCGTGGTGGTGAGGAAGCGCTTGTGCTGGCGGAAGCAGGGATTGCATTTGAGATTATTCCTGGCATCACTTCAGCTGTAGGTACATCCGCTTCATCCCTTATTCCGTTAACCCATCGCGGGGTTGCTTCATCCTTCGCATGTGTCACTGGAACTGGCAGTGATGGAAGTGTATCTTCGGTCCGCTGGGACCTGCTCGCCCATAGCGTGGATACACTGGTCATCTACATGGGCATTAGCCAGCTCCCCCAGATACAACATGAATTGCTTCACCATGGCAAAAGTGGACACACCCCTGCGGCTCTAATCGAACGGGGAACCACTTCGGAGGAACGGATTATTACCGGCACACTTTCCGAACTCCATTCCCTCGCCCTGTCACATCAAGTGAATAACCCGGCATTAATTATGGTCGGCGAGTCCGTCCTGATCCGTGAACAGTTGCTTCAGATGCAACAGGCCGCGAACGCCTCCATGACCGGATAATCCGGGACTTTAATCCAACAGCATACGCTCGTGAATAGTCCGACCCTTCTGCCCTGGTTCAATCAGCAGACGGGTCGGTTTGATGTTAATCAGCGCCGTAAGTTGCTCTCCCATATAATGCGCAGAATATTTGAATCCAATCTCCGCCCAATGCATGATTACGCCTACCGTTGCAGATACCAGATAACTTAACATGATGTCGTAATTAATCGTCCACTCACTATCCTCGGTCACCAATACAAAATCTTCGGTTAGATACGTTCTAAACATATTGCACAGCCGGGAACCCATATCCGAGTGCATCGTTATTAATGCACGAAAGATATCCTGATGGGCTTCAATATATTCGAATACAGGCATCGTGGATGGCAGCAACACAGTCATGTCCACTTCCTTGAGCTGTGCGTATGGTTCTGCATAAGCTCGCCCCACTCCCTGCATGAAATCATCCAGAATGAACTGCAATAACTCCGGTTTGCCGGGAAAATGTAAATAGAAGGTTCCACGGTTGTAATCCGCCCGCTCCGTAATGTCCCGAATGGTTAAAGCGTCTGCTCCCTTCTCCAATATCAAAGAAACCGCCGCAGCGATGATCGCATCCTGTGTTCTTCGTGCTCTCCGGTCCTGAGGATGTTCAATGATCAACATTCTCGCCTCCTTTGTTCATTATTGTAATATAAATAAACACCGCTTACACCTCTGTCCGATAGCTGACATATGCGCTGTCAATGATTATTGTCACATTGCTATGTATATCTTAACATTGAGACAGGAAAGATAGACGACAGGTTGAAACTTTTTTTGAGAAATACCTGCCAATAATGAATAAGGAGCGAATATATCATGAGTACAACGTATACACATACAGCCGTAATTACAGGAGCAGCCGGAGGCATTGGTAAAGAATTGGCACGCCGCCTTGCTGAGCGCAAAATCAATCTGGTACTGGTCGACCTGAATGAAGAAGCCATTCAACAGACGATTACTGATCTGAACCTCGACAAAGAGCACGTAATCGCCGTAAAAGCGAACGTATCCCAAGAAGCAGACGTGAAAAACTATGTGCAAAAAGCATTGGATGCTTTTGGCCGAATCGATTATTTTGCCAACAATGCCGGAATTGAAGGTCCAACAGGACTAATCGAAGACCTGAGTGTTGAAGCACTCGACACCGTATATAACGTCAACATTCGCGGGGTATTCCTGGGTCTGCAAAATGTCATTCCAGTGATGAAAAAACAAAAATCCGGTGCAATTCTCAATACCTCTTCCCTCGCGGGTCTGATGGGCGCACCTGCCGTATCTCCATATATTATGTCCAAACATGCCGTAGTTGGTCTCACGCGTACCGCTGCGAATGAACTCGCACCTTATAATATTCGAGTTAACGCTGTATTGCCAGGCACAATCAACACACGTATGATGCGCCAGATCGAAGCTAATTCCGGCAACGTGGAAGATTATCAATCTGCTACGGTATCTGCCATTCCAATGGGCCGTTACGGTGAACCGGAAGAAGTCGCTGCGGTAATGAACTTCCTGTTGTCCGAAGAAGCATCCTATGTAACAGCTTCCCTCTACACTGTAGATGGCGGTATGATGGGTCAATAAGAAGCTAGTCGCTACAATCTAAAAAAGGCCTCAACACCACAGTATTGTGGAGTTGAGGTCTTTTTTATAATACAACACTTGCCATGCATAAGGCTGCATCTATGAGATTTCACTTTTAGAACAGCCATTTAATCCCTCGTTGCACTCTGTCATACTCTAACGAACCTAGGACACCTTATTTCGGCAAAAAGCGCTTATTTCCCGGACTAACGGATCTCAGACACGCTAATTCCGCGGAAATGCTTTAACTGCATGGGAAAGTCCTAAAATTCAGAGAATAACACGTCTCAGATTCGTTACATTCCCAAACGAGCGAGAAATACCCGTATAAGGCGTGTCAGGTTCGTTAGATTTTGCCTACGCTTAACTTAATCGACGTATCCCGCGTGACCCTTGTCCATCAAGTAGTCCATCTCAGCATCCAAAATGCTTTCCACGGTCAGCTCATCCAGCTTCACATCTTTGCGACTAAGGATGTAGTCAGCCAGATCATCGCCGTCAATATCCACATCGTTACCTTTGGCATTTTCGTGCGCCTTGTTGATGTACGCTTGCTCATGCTTCAACACAAGAGCGATGTTCGCTTGGCTTGCCTTCGTTTTATCTGCAATATATTGCATCATTTCTTGTTCATTAATTGCGTTTGCTTCTGTCACGTTCAGTCATCTCCTTGATTCATACATACTGTTGCCATTGTAGCATAGGTTAACCCATTACAGGCAGAACTTATGCCTGAAGAACGATTATATAGCGGTATTGAAGGTTAGTGAGGAGCCGGTTCATCGCTCTGCCCCTACGACAACCGCACGTAAAATGTAGCACCCTCTCCGACTACACTTCGAGCGTAAACCTCTCCTTTGTGCTGATCCACAATGGAACGAGCAATCGCCAGCCCCAGACCATGCCCACCATGTTTGCGTGCTCTTGACGAATCGGTACGGTAGAATCGATCGAAGATCCGATCCAGATGTTCCGGTGCAATGCCTTCCCCTGTGTTGGACACGGCCAGCATGACATCATTATTTTGTCTCTGGAGCGTAACGTTAACGGACCCTTTGGGACCGGAATACTTCACAGCATTATCGAGCAGGATCAGAATGACCTGTTTGATCTGCTCACTGTTCCCATGAACCGTAAGATTCGGCTCAATGTTGTAGTCGAGGGAAATGTTTTTCTCAAAAATAACGGCTTCCATCGGCAAAATAATACTCTCTACCGCATCGCTCATATTAAACTTCGCATGAATCATCGTGGAGCGTGAGTCATCCATCTGTGTCAGATAGAGCAGATCATTCGTAAGTCCGGTCATACGCTCGGTTTCCGACTTGATATAGTGAAGCCACTTCGCCTGGTTTGCTATGGTATCCTCCTGATTCGCAAGCAGTACGTCGGCATTGGTATTGATGATCGCCAGAGGTGTCTTCAGCTCATGTGAAGCATCACCGATGAATTGTTTTTGCTTCTCAAACGCTTCTCTGACTGGTGCAATGGAACGATTGGCAAAATAACGGCTCAGGAAGTAGATCACAATCAACATGACCAGTCCGACAATAGCAAATGTATAGATCAGATTCGTCAGAATACCCTGTTGTGCCGTCACATCAATAAATACGATCATGTGCCCGTCACCGCTCGGATCAACTACATAGGCCCAGTCCGTTCCATCCAGCGCAAATTGTCCAGTCTGCCGTTCCGAATCACCAACTTTATTCTGGTTAACCTTTTGCAACGCCTCGGTGTAGAACGTATCTTCCATATCAAATCGGGAATGCGTATCCGTAATCTTCCACTGGTCATCCGTCTTAATCATGAACGACACGGAACGGGCCGGAGGTGAGTTGGGATCACCTCCCGGGCCTCCATTATCACCATTCATGGCATCAGAGGGAAACGAATCTGAACCGGAACTAGAACCTGAGCCTGTACTACCACCTGTATTGGAACCCTGCCCTTCCCCGCGCGGCATTTTGGATGAATTATAAGGACTGTGATAGAAATCAGACACCTTGTACAACTCCATATTTGTCTCACGTTGCACATTCTGATACGTAATTGTATAGATCGTCGCAAATGCCACCAGCATCATAATAGATATGGACACCAGATTCACGATCAGGAATCGATTTCGGAGTCTCTTGAACATCAGGGCGTCACCTCAAGCACATACCCCACACCCCGAATCGTGTTAATGCGGACGGCAGAGTTCAGGAAAGTTAATTTTTTGCGTAAAAAAGAGATATATACTTCCACATTGTTATACTCCACTTCCGAATCAAATCCCCATAACTTTTCAATAATCTGCTCTTTGGAGGTAATCGCCTGTTTGCGGGCAATCAACAGCTCCAGCAGTTCATTCTCCTTCAGATTCAGCTTGATCTCCTTCCCCTGTACGCTCAGCTTCAACTGAGTTGTATTCAGCTCAATATCACCAAACTTCAGCCCATCCTCGGGAACCACTTCGCCCTTCCGCCTTAAGGCTGCACGAATACGGGCCAGCAGTTCCTCTGTGGCAAAAGGCTTGGCGATATAATCGTCGGCACCATAATCGAGGCCTGTGACTTTGTCCGATAGTTCACCCTTGGCAGTAAGCAGAATGACAGGCGTATGATTGCCTTCACTGCGAAGTTTCTTCAGGACGGTGATCCCGTCCATTTCCGGCATCATGATGTCGAGTAGTAACAGGTCGTAGATACCGCTCTGCGCATAATCGAGTCCTGATCTGCCGTCGTGGACCATGTCCACGGAGTAGTTGTTTTTTTTCAAAATCTGAGATACTGCCTCTGCCAAATGAACCTCATCTTCCGCAATTAATATTCTCATGCTCTATTCATTCCTCTGCTTGAATTATTCGTCTTCATGAACGCTGTATGGTATCACCCATTCTATCAATTAAACCTTGAATCAATCTTAATTCATTTTGTGTATGCCCACTATTATAGGAAGGTAAAAAAATGTTAACGCAATGTAAAACCATTTAAGATTCATTCAAGGTTGGCCCTCTAAGATACAGACATGGAAGCAATACACGATGCAACAAAACATACAACCCACAGACGAAAGGACTGAATTCCACATGGCAATTGAAGTATTCAACCGATATGAGAGCAAGTATCTTCTGACGGATGAGCAATACGCACACTTCTACAATGACCTGCTGAAATATATGGAGCTGGATGCCTACAACAAGAAACACGAGTACTACTCCATCAGCAACCTGTACTTCGACACTCCACAAGATTCGCTGATTCGCGCCAGTCTCTCCAAACCAAAATACAAGGAGAAGCTGAGACTGCGGGCTTATGGAATCCCTGAAGAGAATGCCAAAGTGTATCTGGAGATCAAAAAGAAAGTATTTGGCCTGGTGAACAAACGCAGAACAGCCTTGAAGCTGGATGAAGCTTACGAATTCGTTCGTTCGGGACAAGCACCGGAGCTCGCGGATTACATGAACAAACAGGTTGTCGAAGAGATCAAATATTTCCTCCGGGTATACGATCTGGAACCGAAAGTGTATCTGGCGTATGAGCGCAAAGCACTCTTTGACAAGAACAGCCGCGATCTCCGCATTACCTTTGACACCAACATCCGCAGCCGCAGAACCGATCTGAAGCTGGAACAGGGAGATTACGGTGAACCGCTGGTGAAGGACGGTCGATGGCTGATGGAAGTGAAAGCCGAGAAAACCGTTCCGATGTGGCTGTCACAACTGCTGTCCGAACATGGACTGTACCGTACCGGATTCTCCAAATACGGCAACGAGTACAGACATCTGGCGAGAACAACGAACCTGAATTACCAGACGGAACGCATTCTTGTACCAGGTACCGATTTCAACCCATCCATAGAACAAGATAAAACGATCATAGAAAGAGAGCGTGTCCTGTATGCTTGATTCCCTTTTCAGTTCAGCCCTAACCGATACCAACCTGACGTTTAACAACGCAGTCATTACCATTGGTCTTGCCATCATTCTGGGGTTGATCATCAGCCTCACCTATATGAAGACTAACCAAAGCACATACTCGCAAAGCTTTACCTTAACGATGGTTGTCCTGCCCGTCATTGTCGCCATCATCATCCTGCTTATCGGCAGCAACATCGCTCGAGCATTCAGCTTGGCAGGTGCCTTCTCGATCATCCGATTCCGAAGTGCCCCTGGTGATCCAAAGGACATTGCTTATGTATTGTTCACGATGGCTTCCGGTCTTGCCTGTGGTGTAGGCGCTTTTGGATACGCGGTGTTGTTCACCATTATCCTGTGTGTGCTGATGTTTGTCCTGAGTCGCTTCAACTTCGGTGGCAAGAAAAGTCAGCTGAAAACGCTGAAAGTCACCATCCCTGAGAACTTGAGCTATGAAGAAGCCCTTAATGAAGTGTTCCATACATTCAACGTACCTTTTGATCTAAAAAAAATCAGAACCACCGAACTCGGCAGTCTGTATGAGCTGGTCTACAGTGTAACCATTCACGAAAGTGTTAGCCAAAAGGAATTCCTCGATGCAATCCGTACCCGGAACGGCAACCTGGATATCTCATTAACCATGAGTCCAACAACGGAATATTAATTTTTAATTCGAAGGGAACGATCTAATATGAAGAAAAACATGATAACAGGCAGCAAACTGTGGTCCATCGCCATGATTACCAGCCTACTTGCAGCATGCAGTTCACCAGCAACGACAAGCACAACCGCCAATGCTGCAACGTCAACGACAGGAACAACCAAAACGGTATCTGTCAGCGAGCAAACCTCTGTGAAATATGCAGATCTGGTCTCTCTGGATGCGGACGATACCAACATTAGCTGGAGTGAGACAGATTCCACAGCGATTAAGTTGAACGGCACAACTGCAACGGTAACCGGTTCGGGAGCCAAAGCAGCCAATGGCTCAGTAACAATTACTGAAGCAGGTACTTATGTACTTAGCGGTGAGCTAACCGACGGTCAGATCGTGGTCAACGTTGCCGATAAAGGCACCGTACATCTCGTATTAAACGGAGCTACCATCCATGATAATGACAGTGCAGCGATTTATATTCAGAAGGCCGGTAAAGCGGTGATTACACTCGAAAAAGGAACCCAAAATACCGTTTCCGATGGTAAAACGTATGTGTACGCTGACGCTACAACAGACGAGCCGGATGCTGCGATCTTCAGCAAAGCGGATCTTACGTTCAACGGCGCAGGTCAATTGACCGTCACAGGTAACTATAATGAAGGGATTACGAGCAAGGATGATCTGAAAATCATTAGTGGTAACATCAGTGTCAAAGCAGCAGATGACGGCATCAAAGGTAAAGATATGGTCGCAATTCAAGCGGGTACGATTACCATTGAAGCCGAAGGTGACGGCATTAACTCGACCAATGACACGGATACCACTAAAGGCTACGTTGCTATCGCAGGAGGTACCTTCGATATCCAAAGTGGCAACGACGGTATTCAAGCCGAAACCGCACTTGTTACAGATGGCGGCACATACAACATTGTGACTGCTGGCGGTAGCGCCAATGCTCCAGCCAAAGTAGAAGAAGGTCCATTGGGTGGCGGTGGATGGGGTGGCGGAACACCTCTAACCGATATGGGCACACCACCAGATGGCGAGCCTCCTTCAGATATGCCGGAGATGCCTAATAACAACGATACGAATGCCGGAACTAACACGAACGGCGCAGCAGCATCCAGCTCTGCTAACACAACAACAACGGATAACAATGCTGATGCGGACACTGCAACAACAGCAACCGAGTCCACAAGTGCCAAAGCACTCAAAGCAGGTACAGACCTGACGGTTAATGGCGGTACGTATACCATTGATTCCATGGATGATTCCCTGCACAGCAACAATAACGTGACCGTCAACGATGGAACATTCAGCATTGAATCCGGTGATGACGGCATCCATGCCGATCAGGCCCTGACGTTTAACGGCGGAACCATCACGATTGCGAAGAGCTATGAAGGACTTGAAGGTGCAATCATCACCCTGAACGATGGGGATGTGGATGTAACTGCATCCGATGATGGCGTAAATGCTGCAGGTGGCGAGACAGAAACAGCTGCAAATACAACGGCAAGTACAGATAGCCCTACTACAGCAACCGACACCGACACGACTTCCAACATCTCTGTAACTGAAGCAACAGGTACAACATCAACTACCGATCAGGCATCCCAAGGTACAGCTGCTAATCAGCAAGGACGTGGACCAGGCGGTATGGGCGGTGCAGCAGCAAGCAATAACGAGTTCCACATTAACGGCGGCTCCCTCACGGTGAACGCAGGTGGTGACGGACTGGATTCCAATGGTTCCATTAACATGACTGGTGGAACGGTTATTGTGAACGGACCGACGGATAGCGGCAACGGAGCATTGGATTATGACGGCACATTTGAAATCAGCGGTGGGTACCTCGTGGCTGCCGGAAGCTCTGGCATGGCACAAGGAACATCCGATGCTTCTATGCAAAATACCATTGTGATGACATTCCCTGCAACGCAAAAAGCTGGAACACTTGTACATGTACAAGATAGCAAAGGCAACAATATTCTGACATTTGCTCCGGCAAAAGATTATCAAACCGTGGTTGTCAGCTCCCCGAATCTTGCGAAAGATGGTTCATACGTGATCTACTCTGGTGGTACGTCTACAGGTAAAGCCGTGGATGGACTCTATACAGACGGTACCTATAGTGGCGGAACTCAAGTGGTTGCCTTCCAATCGACTAGTAATGTAACTTGGGTCAATGAATCTGGTGTAACTACAGCCAATTCAGGTATGGGTGGTCCAGGAGGAGGTGGTCGACAAGGCGGATTCGGAGGCGGCAGAAACAGATCCCAATCCGGTACAACCACGGACACAGGCACTACGGATTCTGCAAAGTAATACGTGCGGTAAGCAATAATCAAGCAATCTCTTGCCCTAACTAAAGGCGAGACAAAAAGGCTCCGAATCACTTCATAGTGAGTTCGGGGCCTTTTTCGCATCCTCGTTCTTACGTGGTACCTGCATTACTATGATATGGAGCACACTCTTTCATCCATTAACGTTTATGGCAGAAGTTTTACAGCACTCCATCTGAGCAAAAACCTGGTGATCACTTTCCTGTTCTTTTCTTTAAAAGGAATACACATACACCTTGGTTCGCAAGGCATCCCTGCATGTAATGGTGCGTAGCGGTTCCTTGCCCGGCAGGGCAAAACAGACGCTAATCACCTTGGCACCCGGCGGAAGCTCCCGACTGAACTTGTCCAGAAGCCGGGTCATGGCTCCAGGGTACAGATAACAGATTACGCAGTCTGTATGTTCATAGGAACTGGTGTAGATATCCCCACGCATGAAGCGCAGCCTGCCCTTGAGAGAGTACTTGTTTCCCTTGGCTCGACGTAAGCGAACACTGAGATAGGCAATCAGTTGGGAAGACCATAAGGGAATGATAGAATTCTCAATCCCGGTCAGCCTTTTGCCAGGGCAATGCCTTACAACATCCAACCCCAGTGTGCCCCATCCGGAACCTGCTTCAAGCACATCCCCGTACCCGGGAATCCGGTTCACCTCTTGAATGACCACCTGCCTGACGCGGCCGGATGTGGGCATCGGGGAAATCCCGTTTTTCCAACTAACAAGTACGATGGATATGACACCTAGCAATGTCACCACGGCAATCAGCCATGGAATCAGGTAAATGATGATCATGAACTCATCCCTTTGTTATCACTCATTCATTCCGGCACATGAGACTTCATATATACACCCTTTTTATAAACGGACTTGATGGTAAAGTGTACACCCAGCTTGCGATTCGTCCGATAGATCAGCGAGTTAATCTCGTCGATCCCTACCGCTTCACTCTCCAGCATGCTCCGCTCCGGCCACACCTGAGCCACAATTTGCTCTCGGGTCACAAAATGGTCCAGTTGACTATACAGCAACTTGAACAGCTGATACTCCTTCTTGGACAGCGGAATCTCCACTTCACCGATCTGCACGGTTTGCAGGTGATCCTGCAAGCGTACGCCCTCACCCAGCAGATCCGACACCCGATATTCCCTGGTCTCTCCAAGATCTCCTTCAGCGCGAAGCTGGATCAAGCCGTTGACGAGCGTCAGGCTGTCTCCTTCACCAAACGGATATTTCTCATAGGGAACGAGGCGCTGCCCGTTCAGTTCGGTTCCATTTTTGCTATCCAGATCTTCGATCCATAGCTGTTGTTGTACATCATAATGAATGCGGCAATGCCGCTTCGATATCATCTGATTATAAACAGACAAGTCCAATTCACTACCGCCTGTGTAACGTCCCACCGTAATGGAGCGACCCTGGCTTACGTAAGCGAACGAGCCGTCACTTTCCTGCCCTGGCGTACGAATGACGATTTTTGCCGTCTCCCGCATATTATTCTCCCACCTTCAAACTCGGTCTCTATATACATCTCGTTAACAATAATGATAAATTCATCAGATTTGTTCCATTGTTTGCACCGCTATAGTTCAATATAGTGGTATACAGGAACGATTTATGTTCGGTTCTACTAACTCTACTATACCAGACGTTGTGCTTTTTTTCTCATGACGGCCGGATGTCTACTTTAGATCATTCAACAAGAGAGGTACCTTCCCATGAACAAAAAAAACATTTTCATATACGTATTGCTCGCCTTCGCTCTGTCCTTGACATTAACCGTGCTCTCCCGTATGAATGATGATGGCGGAGAACCACTGAAAGGTACCTCGGCTGCCGAAACCTCGTGGTTACAAATGAAGATCCAGCCCTAAGTCTACTCTATTATAACGTGATCTCCACGCAAAACGTTTCACGAATGTCATATTAGGCTAAGCCATAGACTCACATCAATAAGGCCCCAGATTGCTGATAACAGCAGCCCGGAGCCTCATTTTAATACAAAAAATCTATATTACACGACTTATTTCCCAAAGCGAAGTGAATTGGACAGCGGACATTCCCACCATCTCACCCACGGCAATGCCGTTTCTTTCTGGCACCCAATTTCCTCCACCCATATACAATGAGAGCTACAGGGCCAGCGAACCATAACAACTGCCAAAGCATAATTTTCAGGTCGAATCCCATTTCAAGAATCCCTCCTCCGATAATCGCAAAGGTAAATACAGTCGTTCAAAACCCAAATCAATCATGGTCTTCCTCCGGCACAGTCGGCTCATCGTCAAGCTTCACTGTCTCTCTGGACTGTATTTCCTCCATCCGACTCGACACCTTCTGATACAGGTAAGAGATGCCAAGCAGCAACACACCAAAGCTGAAGTAGGCAAAGATTTTGCTGCCCGAGGTAAGCATACCCACATCGTAGAACACCATTTTACCGGTGGCGAACAACGTTAGGCCAAGGCCCAAACGCCGAATCATGACATATTTTCTACGGAATCCATAGGCAATATAGAGAATCGCCAGCAGCAGATAGATCAGGCTGAACATCAGCCCCACATCACCCCACTGGAACTGGATCGTCAGGAATACGGTAATGACCCCTAGCAGATATACCCCTGCGATAACCGGGTACCATTCAATGCTCTTGAACTGCCCGCGGATGCCTGCAATCAGCAGATCCCTTCCTGCAAAGAATACCCCTACGTTAAAGATAATTAGTACCAGCAAACCCACAATCTCTGCCGCTGTATGCTGCTGAACTTCCGGCTGAAGCGCTGGCATGGTTAAGGTGACAGCCAGTGCAATACAGCAACCAATGGCATGCAGGAAAGTGGTGTACATCTGTACGTATTGATCACGCAACAACTTCACTTTGCTCAATCCATAGGCCAATGCAATGGTCAGCGCTGCAGACATGAGCATCTTGTAGAACATGTATAACAGGAACGTCCCATCCACAGCTCTGGTATATAATTCATTCGATTCATACAGCACGTATAACCACAGATTGGCGAGTGTCACATACTTGAATCCGTTCAGTAAGCCCAGCTCCAGCGGGCTGTAGTTGAATCTCTCCCTGGCAGATGAGCTGCTGTGAACTGCCCAGGCATAATACAGTGTAATCAGCAGGGTCCCCAGCGTGATGCTGGAGTATTTTAACATGAAGTAAGAACGTTCCCCGATGAAGAATAGCGCCAGCAGGTCATAGTACACGAAAGTGATTAGACATAGAAGCACAATACCCCATCCGGCACGTTCCACCGACTTGAACCGTTTCAGATGTCCAAGCGTAACCAGCAGAACCCCTTCAATTAACCAGCCCATCGATAACCACTTGGCCCCGAACTGGAACGGAATAATCAGAATGGCAAAGGTCAGGGAAGTGATATAGAAGAGCAGAATGGTCTGTTTCTCCTGAGCCATATTGCGCTGAACGAATCGTGCGAGGCCCAGATACACCGCGCAGAAGATTAACGCCAGCAAACCCTGAGCATCATTCCAACCCGCCACATCAAATAACACGTATAACATAAGACAACTAATGCTCGTATTCATGGCGAGTAGAGCGAAATCCCACCAGGTTAACTTCATTCGGTGTTTGAACGGATATGCCAGTGTAATGCCCAGATATAATGCAAACGTCACAATGGAATACAACATGCCAATCTTCTCACTTGGCGACAGCCACAAGAGGATAAGCATGGATGGTGTGTTGAACAGGAAACTGATATAGTGCACTACCGGCCACCGTTTGCCGAATGATATGAACACAATAATGCCGTTTAAGAGCAGCAGATAGATCATGGCTACATATACGGCAGGGCCCTCAAGCCCAAACGAGAACATATAGGAGAATAGCGGAAGATACCCGCCTACCAGACCCAATGAACAGATGGTCTTCGACTGATACCTTAGGGACAACAATACGGAGATTGCCGATACCAATACAGACAGGGCAAGTCCCGTATATAACCCGATAATATGCAGTAAGAAGTAACTATAGAAGATGGACCCGAATAACACGGAGATCCCACCACCGAGCAGGCCCATTGCAAACGTCTGCTTTTTGCGCCGGAACAGCAACTCTCCTCCAGCAAGCATCAGAGCACCGAGCAGGAAAAAGGCTCCGCTCTTCATCTCGTCATTAAACCAGGTCGAGTACGAGTATTGGAACGCTGCTCCAACCCCCAGAATGAGGAGTAGGATGGCTACTTTGTTGATCCAGCTAAGCCCAATCTTCATCTCCATGCGATTCTGCTTGATCCGGCGTTGAATAGTCTCTTCGCTTAATCCCTCCTCCGCCATCTGCTCATATCCACGCTCCATGTGCCCACGCAGAGCCTCTTCTCTCTCCTGTACGGCCCGCTTGTGCGATTCAATGCGCTCATTCATCTCTGCCGCAAGGTAAGCAATCCTTTCCTTCACCTCGTGGGAATCCTCTTGCAACTCCTGTGCTGCCTGGTTGTACAGCGCGTTCAGATTGGATTTGGTTCGATGTTCATGGAATGCAATTCGATCATTATGTACTGCTGTTTTCCCTTGAAAATAGGTCTCCATCTTCTCCCGCGATACCCGGATCAGATTCAGCTTCTCATCCAGCATCTGTTCAGATAACGCCATACGAAGACGTGCATTCTCTTCTTCCATCTTGCGCGAGCGAAGTTCGAGCTGTTGCAGCTTGAGTTTGTGAGCTTCATACTGTTCCTGTAACTTTTCATTCTGAACGATCAGATCATCGGATTGGTATTCCTGGAGCAGGGCATGATACTCCTTCGCCAGTTGATTTTGTTGCTCCTGAACCTGTTGAAGCCGATCCTTAAACTCCTTCATGAGCTTCCTCCGTTGGTTGATGTTTAATCTTTTCCCTATATTTTACTATATGTATGCCATAAAAAGAGGTTTAAACATTAGATATATCTGTGCAATATTTCAATCGAAGGATCTCAAACGCAAAAAAAGCCGGGAAGCAACCGCTTCTCCCGACTTATATTCATATGAGCATTTTGCACAAGAATGGATCTTATGCCGCATCACTCGTCTCCGATTGGTCGGCTGACTCGGGCTCAATTATCTCAGTCGCATCCGGGTCCAGCCAACTGGCGATCATGCCACGCACATACTGCAGATCGTCCTCCGACAGATCGTAGTACCATGTGCCACTGCGCGTTGCACCCTCACCCTTCAGCATGTAATTGCTGATCGTGGGTACACTGTCTTTCATATATAAGGACTCGGCAAATTTCACGATAAAGTCCGAGGTCATGTTGGTTGTAAAATTCGATCCGGCAATCTGGATTACGTCCGGGATCTTGGTCAGATTTTTGACCTCCAGCGCACGATTCATGAAGGCACTTAGGAAAATCCGGTGACGCATCGTACGATTGAAATCGGAATCTTCCCGGTAACGCACATAACCAAGCGCTTCTTCGCCGTTATAGATCGGTTTATTCGCTTCAACAAACAGCTTCTCATGAATTTTGAGCTTGTTCTCAATATTTTTTTTGATCGGCAGTTCCACACCACCAACCGCATCAACAATATCCTTGAGCCCGTTAAAATTAATCGCGGCATAAAAATCCACTTTGTTCCCCAGCAAATTCTCCACCGTATCCATCGCCATCTTGGCTTCACCGTGGGCATACGCTGAGTTGATCTTCGACTTCACATCCCGGCCGACTATCTCGGTATAGGAATCACGTGGAATGGACAGCAACAGCACTTTATTGTCTTCTGGACGCACGACAGAATAGATGATGGTATCCGAACGGCTTGGTTCGTTATCCCGTTGGTCAATACCCAGCAGCAACAATGAGAACGGGTCCGTATGTTCCACGACAGGGGCATCCTTATCGCCAGCTGGTACAAAGGAGTCATCCAAGGCTTCCTTCACCGTAGCTGAAGCGAACAAATTAAAGGCAAACACGACGAGTTGCTTTTGATAGATAAATCCGAGTCCTCCCAACACAAGCAGCACACTTAGGGTGATGATCAATGGCTTCTTCCATTTCTTCTTCGGTTTCTTCGGCTTCCGTCTTGTTAAATGTGCGGCACTGTTTTCCATCATATCTCCTTTAATAACGGGTTCTTAGAATCATTTAACTATATTAATAACACGTTTTCAATAGATTACGTTATAATCTGCTATACAAATACGTGTTCAAAAAGTTTGGTTTTCAGTACCAAGAAGATGGAATGAAGCTAGAAATGGAGTAGCGGAGCGTAGGGAAAACTACGTGAGCAACTAAAATGTTTCCGAAGGAAACATACTTCGTAAGCATATGCTTATTCGGCTGAATTTCATATTCGATGCTGATGATGCCGCCAGGCATCATTCGTAATCAAAAGTGGACTTTTTGAACTACCTCTACAAAAATGAACATAAAGGGAGCGATAAAGGATGGAATATCGACGTTTGGGCAATAGTGGTTTGCGTGTGTCGGCACTGGGGCTTGGCACCAATGCGTTTGGCAAACGCGCGGATGAAGCAGCTTCTACCCGCATTATTCATGCAGCGATGGATCAGGGAATCAACTTTATCGATACCGCCAATATCTACGCAGGCACGGAATCGGAACGCATCATTGGACAGGCTCTCACCGGTCGACGGGAAAACGCGGTGCTTGCTACCAAGGCCGGATTACCCCGGCATGATGGTCCTCATGGGTGGGGTTCCTCCCGCTACCACCTGCAACAAGAGCTGGAACATAGCCTGCGGCGCCTGCAAACGGATTATGTGGATCTGTACCAGATCCATACTTTTGATCCGCATACACCGCTGGATGAGACACTGCGCACACTGGATGATATGGTCACTTCCGGCAAAGTCCGTTACATCGGAGCCTCCAACTACGCAGCCTGGGAGCTGATGAAATCTTTAGGCATCAGTGAACAGAAAGATTATGTGCGCTACATCTCCACCCAAACCAGCTACTCTCTGGCTGACCGTACACCTGAGCTGGAACTGGTACCAATGTGTCTGGATCAGGGTGTGGGTATTATCCCGTATTTCCCGCTGGCAGGTGGTATTCTGACCGGTAAATATAACGGACAGACTAGTGTGCCTTCTGGTTCCAGAGCAGACACCGATCCGTCCTTCAACCGTTTCCTGCTGGAGCATAATATCCAACTGAGTGAACAAGTAAGCGCAAAAGCTGCTGCATATGGATGCTCCCCGAGTGTGCTGTCGCTTGCATGGTTACTGACACGCCCGGCTGTATCCACAGTCATTGTTGGCGCTACACACACCGATCAGTTGGAACATAATCTGGCTAGTCTGGACATGTCACTACCCGATGATTTGTTGGCCGAACTGGATCAGATCAGTGACTCTTTCCGTCGCCGCGAGCCGTTTGCGTCCTATCGAATCGATTGAATAACCGAAATAGACCTCCCGACAAGATGAAGTCAGGAGGTCTATTTGTATTTTGCAGAGGTGCTATAATTATTAATATTTAGAAAAACTTCCAATTACACTACATTCTGTAGTTTAATACATTAAAAAAAGATATATTACGGATTAACTCTCTGTTTTTTGGCGAAGAAACTCTTGCATAATCACCATATACTCTTCCTTACGATCATCCAAAGTTTCGAAAAATGCCTTGTCCGATTCCTCGACCAGATGAATTCCCTCCACAGCCAATCGGGTTCCTTCTTCCGTTGTTGTGATAATATTGGCACGCGTATCTGTCTGATGACGAGCGCGGGTGATTAATCCCCTTTTTTCAAGCGCACGTAGAACCTGAGAAGTCACGTTAACATCCACCTTGGCAAACTGAGCAATTTGAACCTGAGTAACTCCTTTGCCTTCCTCATCGTGTTCATTGAGCCACAAACAGGCGTGCAACAATACAAATTGAGGTTGTGTCAGTTCGAGGGGCTCCAGCACCCTGCGTACTTCCTTTTGCCACATGGCTGTAACTTGCCATAACAGATATCCCGGGCTTTCTTGTGCGTTTTTATACCGTGAGCTTGTCATCTCATACCTCCATGATGTGCGACCTTATGCAACAGAATATGTACCCGTCAGTCAATGAAGTAAATCCATTATTCATATAACGATGATGGAAACATATCCGTTGCAACTCTGTGTGTTCTTTCTCAAAAAAATAATTAGCGCGCAGGGATAAACTGCTTCACCCATTGTCCGAATCCTTGCGGATTGCGGCTCTGTATAAGAATGGTTCCTTCTCCCCGGAACCGACATACCAGTCCTTCTCCACTTGTAACACTGGATAACCAGCCCTGTGAAGCTTTCTCAATACGGTAATCTACATAATGAGGCCATGCCACCAAATGGGCGTTATCCACGATCATTTCTTCACCTGCTGCCAGATTAATCGCATGGATGGCACCATAGGAAGACAGAAATACGGTTCCACGTCCGCTGATCTCAATAATGAAGAAACCTTCTCCCGAAAAGAGACCTTTTTTCAGGTTTTGCATTTTGGTATTCACCTGAATGCCCTCGGTTCCTGCCAGAAATCCGTCTTTCTGCACATAGAGTGAATAGGAACCGTCCAATTCAACAGCTTCTACATCGCCCATACTGGAAGGTGAGAGCAGAATCTCTGCCGACCCGCCCGCAGCCGTCAGTTCCTGAAAGAAAAACTTCTCCCCGCTCAGCATCCTACCGAACCCGGCAAACATCCCACCTTCTGCTGAACCCTTTAGTTCAACCGTAGGAGTCATAGATACCATCGCACCACTCTCGGCCTTGAACCGCTCTCCACGCTGCAAATGTACCTTGAGCATCGCAAAAGCACCATCATATAAAATCTCATAGTTCACGGTTGCACCAGCTCCCTATTGTCAGAGTTAAAATCATTGAGTCCATTATCTTCCAGAACTGCTGATTTGTCTCCGTATTCCTTCACAATATGTTGGTCTCCCCAATTACAGAGCGCATTGAGAATTGGTTCAAGACTTCTCCCGTAATCACTCAATTCGTATTCTACTTTGGGAGGGACCTGATTATATACGATTCGATTCACGATCCCGTCGTTTTCAAGCTCTCTCAGTTGCTGTGTTAACATTTTCTGTGTAATTGCGGGCATAATACGCTTGAGATCACTGGTTCGTCTTTTCCCATGTGTCAGATGACAGAGAATGACGCATTTCCACTTGCCACCGATCACTTCTAAGGTAGCTTCAACCGAGATGTTATATTTTTTTCTAACCATAACTTGCTTCCTCCCTGATGAATTGGATTACATCCGTCGCATGCTGTATAGGCACCAAAAAGTACGTAGGGTACTAAAAAGTACGTACTATTCAATCTATACCGAATAACTCATAATAGCATTTGCCGGTACGTAAATCTACATTCGGGGGAGTTGAGCAAGAAATGTTACAAGATTCAAAACGCAGCACGTGGGCACTGCTAGCACTAGCCATTAGTGCATTCGCGATCGGTACCACTGAATTTATCAGCGTTGGGCTACTGCCCCTCATTGCAGATGACCTGGGCATTTCCGTAACTTCAGCGGGATTGACCGTTACTTTATATGCATTAGGCGTTACCTTTGGGGCTCCTGTTCTGACCTCACTGACGTCTACCATATCACGCAAAACGCTATTGCTTGCCATCATGATTGTCTTCATTGCGGGTAACACGATGGCTGCACTATCAACGGGCATCACCATGTTACTCATTGCACGAGTAGTATCCGCTCTGGCACACGGGGTGTTCATGTCCATTGGCTCCACGATTGCAGCCGATCTGGTACCTGCCAACCGCAGAGCAAGTGCCATTGCCATCATGTTCTCCGGTCTAACCATTGCCACAGTAACCGGTGTACCTCTCGGTACACTCATTGGCCAACATTGGGGCTGGCGCGCTGCCTTTATCCTAATTGTTGTGGTTGGCATCGTTGCGATGATCGGTAACCTGATACTCGTGCCATCCACGTTGAAGCGAGGAACACGGACAGCATTTCGGGATCAGCTGAAGCTTGTTACAGGTGGACGCTTGCTGCTTGCTTTTGCCATCACTGCTGTTGGGTACGGAGGAACATTTGTTGTGTTTACGTATCTGTCCCCGTTGTTACATGATATTAGCGGTTATTCTGAGAAAACAGTAGCGTTCATTCTGTTGTTGTACGGAATAGCCATCGCTGTTGGCAACATCATCGGCGGCAGAGCAGCCAATCGCAACCCGCTCAAGGCGCTCTTCTACATGTTCATCATTCAGACCATCATTCTGGGCATCATGTACTTTACGGTCCCATTCAAGTTGGCAGCACTACTTACCATTATGGGTATGGGTCTGCTCGCCTTCATGAATGTGCCTGGTCTTCAGATGTACGTTGTAACCTTGGCTGAACGATATGCACCACAGGCCAAGGATGTAGCCTCAGCCTTTAACATCGCCGCATTTAATGCAGGGATCGCTATAGGTGCCTATTTGGGTGGCGTGATCAATGACTCCATTGGTTTGATTCACACGACATGGGTCGGAGCCTTGATGGTTCTCGTAGCTGTAATCCTGACCGCATGGGCTAAAATGCTGGAAAGCAAGGATCAACATGCATCAGTCGAAATGGAGAAAGCTTCGTTCTAATTCCCATCCAACCATAGGTCCACTCTATATTTATCAGTTCCAGCCTTCAAGGGGAACCGGTTTCACATGGTATTTAATTATACTATATACTTTGAACCCAATTTGATCTACTATGATTTAATTTTGTATGATAAAACAACAAAAATTCAGCTTAATATGACTGATTTTTACACAATTTAAGGAGGAAATCTCATGACAACAGCTCAAACCGCACAACATTTACAATCCACAGTAACTCTGCATAACGGTGTTTCTATGCCTTGGTTCGGACTTGGTGTATTTAAGGTAGAAGAAGGATCTGAACTGATTGGAGCCGTGAAAAATGCGATTAAACATGGATACCGTAGCATTGATACTGCTGCAATATACGGCAATGAAGCCGGTGTGGGCCAAGCGATTGCAGAAGCTTTGCAAGAAAACAACCTGAAACGCGAAGAACTGTTTGTTACATCTAAAGTATGGAATGCAGACCTCGGATATGAAGAGACCCTTGCCGCTTTTGATACCACATTAAACAAACTGGGATTGGAATACCTGGATCTATATCTGATTCACTGGCCTAAGGCAGGCAAATACAAAGCAGCCTGGAAAGCAATCGAGGAGCTGTACACGGCAGGCCGCATTAAGGCCATTGGCGTAAGTAATTTCCAGATTCATCATCTCGAAGACCTGATGCAGGATGCCAAAGTGAAACCGATGGTCAATCAGGTGGAGTATCACCCTCGCCTGACTCAGGTTGAGCTTAAGGCTTTCTGTGAAAAGCATGGTATCCAGCTTGAAGCTTGGTCACCTCTGATGCAAGGTCAGCTGTTGGACAACCCAGTGCTCACGGCGATTGCTTCAGCCAAAGGCAAATCGGTTGCACAAGTCATCCTGCGTTGGGATCTGCAAAATGGAGTCATTACCATTCCAAAGTCCACCAAGGAAAACCGGATTATTGAGAATTCCTCCATCTTCGACTTTGAACTTTCAAATGAAGAGATGGATCAGATCAGTGCTCTGAACGAAAATGTACGCGTTGGACCTGATCCGGACAACTTCGATTTCTAATGAATAACCTTTTTGGAGCCTGCTTTGTTTGACATAGCATAACGAAAAACCACCGGACCAGGAGCCGGTGGTTTTTCGTTATATTCTCTTCCCTATAGCCAAGCCTCGCTAAAACTGCACGTTTCAATTCAAAATGTGGTAATCCATTTTTTAACTATTGGACCTGCCACAATGCAGGGACATTGGATGGTTCCCACCCAGGCAAGGAGGTGTGGGACTGCAAACATTTATACGTCTTGCCGCTATAGGTGACCAACTGTCCTACAGTATAGGCTGTATTCGCCTGCCAGGCGGAAACGCCCGGATTTGTCGTTCCTGCTGTTGTTTTCACGGTCACCGCATTGCTCGCAGCAGATACATTCCCCGCCGCATCCTTTGCTTTTACCGTAAATGTATACGAGGTATCCGCTTCAAGCCCGCTGATCGTTGCTGTTGTTCCAGTCACGGATGTCGCCAGAGCCGTTCCGTTGTACACATCATAACCCGTTACACCCACGTTATCCGTGGATGCCGCCCAGCTCAGCGTTATGCTGGATGTTGTTTGCGCCGTTGATGCCAGGTTCGTCGGTGCAGTTGGCGCTTGCGTATCACCTCCCGGTTGAGTCGTAGTGCTCACGGTTACAACATTACTGGCTGCAGACAGATTGCCTGCCGCATCTTTTGCTTTGATCGTGAAAGTATAAGAAGTACCTGCGGTAAGTCCACTGATCGTTGCTGTTGTTCCTGTGACGGATGTTGCAAGATTACTACCATGATAGACGTTATAACCGGTAACCCCTACATTATCCGTTGAAGCATTCCAAGCCAGTGTCACCGAGTTTGCCGTCACGCCTGTCGAACGGGCATTACCGGGTACGCTTGGCGCCGTCGTATCTGCTGGAGGCACTGTACCTCCGGTAGGCAGATCGGCTTTCAGTTTATTTTGGAGTGTTTTGTTCCGGTCACCGCTAAGTTCCCAGAACATCGCTCCGCCAAGTCCTTTGCTCTTGATATAAGCGGTTTTATATCCAATAGACTCCGCATCGTCATAGCTAATAAAACGCTTGTTGGTCGCATTATAGAGATATGGCACCTTAGCCGTGTCATTCCAGTAACGCGTATACCCGTTTTTGTTAATGTAATTGGTCTCCAGATCGTAGAAATCAAAGGAGCCTGCTTCCCAAGTTCCAACGGAAGAACCTCCCGCGCAGGTCTGATACTGGCCATTTCCCGTCTGTGCGCATCCATCCCAGCCGCGGCCGTAGAATGGAACACCAAGCACAAGTTTGGCGGCTGGTACGCCAGCATTCAAATGCCCTTGTGCTCCGGCAGCCACATTAAATGTATTGGCATCTGGCACCCCAGCAGCCGAAGCCGCTGGGTCATAGTTCAACGGCGCGTTATGCGCGCTGACTTTTTGCCAGGCCCCGTTAAAATCGTATGTCATAATATTAATCCAGTCGACGATGGCAGCTATATTGGCAAGCTCAGTATTCGCAGCATAGGTCGTCGATGCACCGCTTGCAATCGTAAGCAGATACTTCTTGCCGTCCACAGCTCCGGCAGCATCCAGCTTCTCACGGATTTTGCTCAGAAGCAGTGTGTAATTTTGCTTATCCTCAGGACGTTTGCTGTTACCATCAAGTCCGCCTGATACCGGATACTCCCAGTCCAGATCTACCCCGTCAAAATTGTATTTCCGCAGGAAGTCGACGGCAGAGTTTGCAAATACCTCTCGCGTTGCAGCAGTCGCAGCTACATCGGAGAAGCGGTTGGACCATGTCCATCCTCCCACGGAGATGATTGTCTTCAGACTAGGATTGATCTGTTTCAGCTTGTTAAGCTGATTGATATTGCCTGCAATGGGTTGATCCCATGTATCCCCTGCAAATGTCTTCCCCGTATCGATCCAAGGATCGCCAAGCACAATTGTTCCGTTGGGCACATTAATTGTCTGGCTCTTCTCATTCTGACACGTCCAGGTCACCGGGTTAGGGCCCGAAGGGTCCGGATTTCCATGCACACCATTCCAGCAAATATCGGCAAAAGCATAGTTGATATGCGTGACTTTGGTTGGGTCGATATCCGTTACATTATAGTTTCTCCCATACGCAGCCCAGGACGGGTAGTAACCAACAATTTTATAAGAATCTGCAGCTGCTGCCGTAGTTGGTTGGAGCACAAAAGAAGGAATAATGACGGATAAGAGCAGGGATAGACCCAAGAGAAACTTTGCGGTTTTCTTCAAAATAGTGTGTTTATTTACATTTGGCATTTAGTACACAACCTCCTTTGTTGTTTGCGTGCTAAAACCATTCAGGAATGAACGATGTGCATTTGAGAACTGGTTGTTTGTGTATGCATCCCAGTTGATGGACCAGGTCATAATCCCTTTTATCCCCGCATAGCCCGCAGGCTGGCGCAAAGTATAGGAACCGCCGTATGACACACCTTTGATTAGGTAATTCAACGCCTTCTGCAGATCGGCTGGCGTTGTATAACCGCCCCCGGCAGCCTGCTGGGAAGCCGGTACACCGATGGCAATCTGATCCGGTCGCAAGGGACTAAAGAAAGTGCCCGTGCTGCCGCCTACATGAAAGCCTTGAAGCAGCATCTCCGCCATGGCCACATGGAAATCAGCTGTCCCTTGGGCGTAAGAGCGTCCATCCAGCCCCACCATGGAGCCCGTGTTATAGTGCTGCACATGAAGCAGGGTCAGGTCATTACGCAAAGCATGGATGACTGGCAGGTAAGCTCCCCAAGGGCCGCCGTAGCTCAGATATCCACCCTGTACATAGGCCGTCTCCGGCGCAGCCGTCAGGATGAAATTGGCGCCGAAGTGTGACTTAACCGCTTTCACGCCTTGGATGAGGTTAACAATTTTCGGTGTAGTTGGACTACGGAAATCGGTATCCCCTGCATTCAGAGACAGGGAGCTTCCTTCCAGATCGATATCTAGACCATTGAAACCATACGTGGAAATGATTGATTTTAACGAATCTTCGAACTGCTGTCTCTTGGTCGCGTCGGTGAGCTCAATGGTACCGTTGGCTCCCCCCATGGAAAGCAGTACTTTTTTCCCCTGGCTTTGCAGATAGGCAATATCGGATTTGAATTCGGCTACCGTTGCATTGTATGGAGTAAAAGCAAGTGTTCCGCTGCCATGTGAAATCGGTTCGGCAAAGGAGACATTAATGACGTCATAGGCTGTTGATACATTACGAAGTCTGATATTCGTTGAACCATTATCGAAGTTGTGCCAGTAGCCGATCAGCCATTTGCTGCCGGTTGGCCCAGGATTGGAAGATCCGTTGGAAGTTGTTACACTGAGGGAGGTGCTCGCAGCGGATACATTGCCTGCGGCATCTTTGGCTTTTACCGTAAAAGCATAAGTCGTGCTGGCTGTCAGTCCAGTGACTACAGCTGTTGTAGTTGAAGTACTTGTCACAAGAACGCCGTTCCGGTACACCTCATACCCCGCTACGCCCACATTATCCGTGGATGCATTCCAGGAAAGACTCACGGAGGTGTTCGTGATGGAGGATGAAGTCAGACCCGCAGGAACAGAAGGTGGTGCCGTATCTGGCGTTGGCGTTTCCCCTCCCGAACCTTCCCCGACGTATTTCCACAACGCGGGCACAACAGAGGGCTCCCATCCGGTCAACGCCGTGTGGGCCTGAATACACTCATAATCTTTATTCTGATATGTTACGAGGTCTCCTTTCTTGTATGCAGTGCCTGCCTGCCACTGGACGGCGGCATCGGCTCTCGGTGCAAACCACGTAATAAGTAGAAGAAATGCCAAAGCAAATGTAATGACCGGGCGGAATCGAACAGCTTGATTCAAGCAAAATCCCTCCTGTACTAAGGATACGTTCACCTTGCAAACAAAAACTTTAATAGTCCACCTGCATCTGATCTGTGATCGATTAGAGCCAGCCTCGTTCAGCCATCTGATGTTGAGTGTCACTTCACTCCCTTCCCTTACCAAAATGGACCTTCCCTCTCGTGTTCTTTTTTTGCAGGCACCATCCAAATTTTACAGGGAATTTACAGATCCTCACCCTGTATTTAATCAGTAAAATGCAAAAGAGATAAGGGATAAAATAGTTCTATTGGGGGCGAAAAATGTAATATAGCGCAAAAAAAAGGTTTTCGTTCAAGTCCTTAGGAGACTTGAACGAAAACCTGTGTTAGATATTGCGCAGAGAAGAGGGCATATCTTACTGCCGCTGCTCCCCTCTCCCTTCAAAAGGCTGCCATCCATCCACGCCGGACAGAATCAGAGGTACAGTGTACTCGGCCGCTTCCTGTTCGGTCAGTATTTTGGCCCAAGGCACACGATCAGAAGCACATCCGGCACCAGGCCCGGCGCTGTTGTATTCCGCATACTGAACGGTCTGCTCTGCATCTGTCTTGTTCCAGTTGTGCCATCCCTCCCGCTTCACATGAGCGCCGATCCAGCAGTTCAGAAAACAGACTTTGGCATGATGACGCCACGGTCTGCCCAGATACACCGACTGCGGCGGAGCATTGCTGGTCAGATCACAGTCCAGAAACACATAGCCGTAACGCACATCCTCCGGCGTAGAGGCTGCGGTAATCCAACCGTTCACTTGTCCATCCGCAGCCTCCGCTTCAGTCAGACGATTCTTCGTAAAGATCTCGCAGCCCTTAAATACCACCGTAGCCGAGCCAAAAATAAAATCGATATCACCTTCGATGTAACAGTCCTCGAAATACTGCCGCAGTTTACGCCGCTCGGCACCATCGCGTGGCCCGCCAAAGTAACTGCGATCCATGGGCTGCTCCGGCAGCGGGCCGGTGAAGATCGTATCCTGGTGACCGATCAAACGACAGCGGCGAAAGGCCGCCCGGTCTCCATCCACATAAACGGCCAGCGCCTGACCAACCTGCTTGCCCGGCCCGGCAGCATTTACGAAGGAAATCCCCTCTGCCGTGAAATCATCAGCACCAATGAAAGCCGTATAGGAATGAAACGTATGAAATGGCGACCCATCCGGGAACTTCTTGAGTGCATGATCATCATACGTAATGATAGTCTGCTCCGCCCCCTCACCAATCAGGTGGATGCCCGGCTTCTCCATATGCAGCTTCTCATGATACACACCAGCCTTCACGCGAATCGGGACGTTTCCGATGCCATTCTCCGGCAGCGCATCAACTGCAGCCTGGATCGTCACATAATCCCCTGTCCCGTCTGAAGCAACAGTCAGACAGGGAGCTGATGATTCCATTGCTGTATTCGGCAATCTCTGCTGCGTCATGGCAATCGCTCCATTTCCAGCGCTGCCAGCAGAAGCGGAGCCACACCCATAAAGGAATCGCTTACAACTGCTTCGCTTACATAGTAGTTGTACGAGCCATCCCGATCCAGGCTTAGTCCTGCGCCACGACAGATCCCGTTTAACCGAACGCCGTCAGCCGTCTCCTCCACCAATCTGGAGGACAGTCCCTGCCATCCCTTCTCCGCCGCAGCTCTGAAATGCGGCTCCAGATATCTCAGCCGTACACCCTTCGCAAGTGCATATACAAACATGCTTGACCCGGATGCTTCCAGATAGTTGCCTTTGCGGAAGCCCTGATCCAGCACCTGAAACCATAACCCGCTCTCCTGCTGCTGCACACGTACCAAAGCATGACACATCCGTTCGAAGATACCGATGATGGTTCCGCGCTTTGGATGATTCACGGGAAAATGCTCCACGCTGTCTACAATCGCCATGGCATACCAGCCCATCGCCCGGCTCCAGAAGTGTGGCGAACACCCTGTCGATGAATCTGCCCAGACCTGTTCCTTCGATTCATCCCAGCCATGATAGAGCAGTCCGGTCCGCGGATCACGGGTCTGGCGTTCGATCAGCAGAATCTGATGTGCTACTTCATCCCATAAATCGGGATGATGAAATGTCTTCGCATACTCGGACAAAAAGGGAGAGGACATATACAGGCCGTCCAGCCACATCTGGAATGGATAAATTTTTTTGTGCCAGAAACCGCCCTCCGACGTGCG
Source organism: Paenibacillus sp. W4I10 (assembly GCF_030816325.1). Classification (NCBI taxonomy): domain Bacteria; kingdom Bacillati; phylum Bacillota; class Bacilli; order Caryophanales; family Paenibacillaceae; genus Paenibacillus; species Paenibacillus sp. W4I10. The sequence continues at coordinate 5,429,873 of NZ_JAUSXX010000001.1, read as the reverse complement.
GGGTTGCCCTGCAAGTTGTGCTGCCAGGAGATGAGCCGCTTCTGCGTAACGCTGATCTTCAGCACCATCCAGTAATGCAAACAGGTTTTTCCCCTGATTAATCTGATCCAGATTATATTCTTCCAAAGTATAAGTGCCAATAGCGCCGTCCGGCTGGATATACAGGTCCATATGTTTTTTCATAAAATCAACATACTCTTGTTTGCCATAATACTGCCCGGTTCGTGCCATCGCCATCAAGGTCATGCCTTCCACGTATGCCCATCGTCCCGAAGGGAACGCATGATAACCGTCCCCGTCACATCGCTGGATAATTGTTGCTGCAATTCGCTCAGACCAGGATAACTGCGTCTGTACCTGCATAAGCAATTCCTCCTTGAATGTTGTACTTACCTAATACATGTATGACTAACGGATAACCGCTTCACTCTTGCTTATTGTCGGCACATTGCCGTTGAATTGCGAAGGTTCAACTTGGGCTGGATGACTACCGGAACGTCGACCTGTTCATCACGGATTAACGATACAATCAGCTCCGCTGCCTGCACGGCCAGTTCATCCAGAGACGGGCCAATTGTCGTCAAGGCCACTTCGGCATATTGCATATCCGGCAGATCATCATACCCGATTAACGAGATATCGCGTGGAACGCTGTAACCTGCCTCAAGCAAAGCCCGAAGTGCACCTCGGGTGACCAGGTTGTTCAGCCCAATAAAAGCTGTCGGGGACTCCGGCCCAAACGCATGATTACGTATGGCAAAATACCCGTCTTCCCAGGAGGAATACGCTGGCAGCACATGGTCTTCATTAAAAGCCAGACCCGTACGCTGCAACGCTTCCCGGTATCCCTCCAGTTTAATATTCTGCGAGTTGCCGATGAACCCGATTCGGCTGTGCCCCAGCGATTTCAGATGCTCCACTGCTTTGAACAGTCCTTCTTTGCGGTCAATCTTGATATAAGGAGAGTTCGGCGCTTCATCTGTACCCAGCACAAAACATGGCATGTTGAGTGTTGCAAACTTTTTCCAGAACATCTCCCGATTGTCCAGTGCATAGTCCCACAGAATACATCCGTCCACGCGCAGCTGGCTGAAGACATCCACGCCATCATCCGCTACAACCAGGATCATCTGATATCCCCGCTTCTTCAGCTCGGTGTGCAGACGGCCGGAGATGTTCGAGAATAACGGATTGCTCAGCTCATCCAGCACAAAACCGATGATGTTGCTCCTGCCGGTGGAGAGCTGCCGAGCCAACATATTTTTCCGATACTGGTGTTTCTCCGCGACCGCAAGTACCTTCTGCTTTGTTGCCGGTTTGATTCGGGGATCATCATTCAGCGCCTTCGATACCGTGCTATAGCTCACCCCCGCCAGTTTGGCAATGTCTTTAATGGTTATCAAAATCAATCAACACCTCTCATACGCCTGAAACCCTAATTTCCTATTTCTGTGCAGCCTTATAACGATCATATTGTGCCTGTCTGCCCGCAATAACCTGCTCTATATTCATCTTTTTCAACGTCTCAATATAACTGTCAAACTGATCCAGACTGGCATCACCGCTAATAAACTTGAAGTTCATCTCTTCCACATATGTGGTAATGTCAGGCATCGCCATGCTCTCCACGCTCGCTTCATCCGGCAGGGCATAGACAAACGGGAACGGTTCACGGACATACGGCTCCAGTTCCTTATCCATCTTCGCATGCCAAGGGGCCACGACGGAATCAGCAGAGTCGGTGGATTGGATGTTCGGCAGATTCACCGGACCAATGCCAAGCTTCTGGATGTATTCATTGTCCTTGCCTTTGTCCGTGAATGTCTTCACGCCATTCTCTTCCGTATACGTGTCATCCTTGATGCCCCACGTATAATACGTCTGTGCTTCCTCACTTACGGCATAGTCCAGGAAACGGAAAGCAAGTTCCGGATTTTTGCTATCGCGTGTGATGCCAAAGATGCCACTCACTGGTGTACGTCCTACATAGAACTGATCCCCATGCGGTCCTTTCAGTGGTAAAATGCCTTTGATGATTGGCTCTTCCGGATTGTAATCCTTGAACAGCGGGCTGTAGACCATCGACATGTACCAGCTAAAATTAAATGTTGCGCCGGTCACATCCTGAGAGATCCGCGATGTGACCTGATCACTCGTGGTACTCGCATAATCTACCCCAAGCAGACCTTCCTTGTACAGTCCATTTAAATAGGTCAGGTATTCCTTGTATGCCGGCTCATAATAGCTGAAATGCACCTTGCCCTGATCGTCTGCATAGAATTGATTGGACAGATCAAGTCCAAATGCAGGGCCAAAGGCCATGGACACAAATTTCGCTTCCATGGACAGCGGAATCTCATCGGCTTTTCCGTTGCCGTTCGGGTCGTCTGTCTTGAACTTGCGCAGCATCGCCGTAAATTCATCCAACGTGGTCGGCTCGCTTAATCCAAGCTTATCAAGCCAGCGCACATTGACCATAAATACCGGCATGTAGTTGCGGGTTAACGTCTGCTGCGGGACATAATACATTTTACCATCTGGCGTTGTTAAACTGGCTTTGACCGAAGGCGACTTTTCATATATTTTTTTGAGATTCACGCCGTATTTCTCCACCAGATCATTAATCGGAATGAATAGACCGCTGTTGATGTACTTCATCAGTTGATCCTGATCCGGCAGGTACACGATATCGGGCAAGCCGGTACCGGCAGCCAGCCTCGGATTTACGGCATCCGCATAGTTCTGCGGCGGTATGAGATCCCAATCGACCGTAACACCGGCGTTGCTCTCAATTTTCTTAACGATAGCTGCGGTGGAGAGATCCACGTTGGTCGTCCAGGCGTTAGTGCCGAGAATGGACAGCTTGGCATCCGGTTGATCCGTTACCGGTCCTGCCCCGGTATAATTGAAGGCCGGCTCCGAACTGGACGGAGTGCTCCCCGCATCGGTTCCTGCCCCTGTTCCACCGCTACATCCCGCCAGGCTGATTGCCAGTATCGCTGCGATTACACTTTTTCTTCCTGCCCCTTTAAATCTCATCCATCATTCCTCCTTGGTATGAACCATTTTGAACTCCCTTGAATGACATGACACTTAAGTAATAAAAGCTATCCTTTCACGGCTCCGAGGGTAATCCCCTTAACGAAGTACCGTTGGATAAACGGGTAGATCGTAACAATAGGCAGAATGCTGACCACAATGGATACATAACGGACCTGAAGCGTCGATACCGCAAGCGCACCGGATGTCATCGTACCGCCCATCTTCTGCATCACTTCCGGCGAAGCCATGATCAGCACTCTTCGCAGGAACATCTGTAAGGGCTGCATATCCTGTTTGCCCAGATATAATAGGGCCGAGAAAAAGTTGTTCCAGTGGAATACCGCATAGTACAGCGTGAGCACAGCCAGTGTTGGCTTGATGATCGGAACCGCCAGACGATACAGCATCGTCATCTCGTTAGCCCCGTCTATACTGGCACTTTCGAAAATTTCATTCGGAATGCCTTCGAACGCCGAGCGGCAGATCATGACGTTAAACGTAATCACCAGCACAGGCAGCACCATGACCCAGCGGGTGTTGTACAGCCCAAGCGAGGTAATCAGCATGTAGACCGGAATGAGTCCACCCGAGAAATACATGGTAAAGGCGATGAAAAAATTCAGCTTGCGACGTAAGAAAAACTGCTGTCTGGATAATGGAAACGCGGCAAGACATGTTGCCACAATGTTCAACAGTGTGCCTACCACGGTATACCAGAGGGTGTTGTAGAACGAAACCCACAATTCCTTGTATTGCAGTACCATTTGGTAGCCTGACAGGGTAAATCCAACGGGCCACAATACAACTTTTTGTTTGTCGATGGCATCCACCGAGCTGAATGAAATGCTAATGACGTACAGAAAGGGATACAGCGTGACAACAACCGCCAGTATGGTCAGCAGGTAGACACATCCGTAAAACAAACGGTCACTTCTCGATTTTTGCATACAGGTCTCCTTTGGTCCGGGTTATAGTCTTACCAGAGTGACATCTTGGTTAGGCGGCGGGTCATGGAATTGGCAGCAAAAACAAGGATAAAGGTGATGATGGAGTTGAACAGGCCAACCGCTGTGGCGAAGCCGTAATTCTGGCCCTCAATCCCCATCCGGTATACATAGGTGGACAAGACATCAGCCGTTTCGTAGGTGGCTCCGTTGTAGAGCAGATATACCTTCTCGAAGCCTACACTCATAATGCCGCCAAGCGACAGAAGCAGAAGAATGACAATGGTTGGTTTGATACTGGGAAGGGTCAGGTGCCATAGCTCCTGGAATTTGTTGACGCCGTCGATTTTGCCGGAATCATACATCTCGGGGTCGATCCCCATAATGGCTGCAATGTAGATGATGGAGCTGAAGCCAAAGCTCTGCCAAATGTCGGAACTTGTGAAGATGGTACGGAACCAGCTCGCATCCATCATGAAGTTCACTTTTTCCAAACCAAGACTGGCGATGAGGGTGTTCACAATACCGTCTGTTGGTGATAGGAAGTTAATGATCATGCCGGCTACAACAACAGTGGAGATGAAGTGAGGAAGGTAGGTAACCGTCTGGGCAAATCGTTTGAATGTCCGATTCTTGATCTCTACGATGCAGACCGCGAACAGAATGGGGATCGAGAAGCCAAACAGGAGCGGCAGAAATGCGAGCAAAAACGTGTTACGCAGCAGCCGCCAGAAGTAAATGGAATTCACGAACTGTTCGAACCAGCGCAGTCCCACCCACTCCCCGCTGAGCATCCCCTGCCCCGGCAGGAAATTGCGAAATGCCAACAGCACGCCAGGCATCGGAAGATACATGAAAATGAGGTAATACAGAAAAATAGGTGAAAACATCAGCAGCAAATATTTATCCCGTCTGATCAGGCTGAACAGCGTGGACATGCGTTTTTTCAACGTGAAACACTCCCCTTCGCTGCATAATTACAACGTTTGAATTTTTTAATAAAAAAAGAATTGTTATTTCACCGACGTATTTGTTATTCATTTCATTCACATTTTGTAACAACCTATATTATTCTGCATAATAAAAAGATATTAGCTTGGATTGGTCCTCCTCACACCATATTTCTTTCTTTTTAATACTTGCCATAAACATAATTACAACGTTGTAATTTTAACTTAAATGTATACGCTTACATAAACTTTTTCCCATCTTAGCAAAGTCTTCAATGTTTGGCAACACCAAAAATCAGTGGCATGCTGAAATGTAACAAAAAACAGTCTCGCACACGCGAGACTGCCCGTTAAAATCTACACGTGATTCCGATATTCCATCGGTGTCATAACATACACTCGCTGAAAGGCTCTGTAAAACTGACTGACGCTGGAAAATCCCAGTTCATAACTGATTGTGGTCACTGAATCCGTTGTATGGCGGAGCCTCCTGGACGCTTCTTCTACGCGCAAATTCAGCAAATATTGATACGGTGTTGTTCCCGTAAGAGCCTTGAAAGAACGCATAAAATGATACCGGCTCTGATGCGCGACCATCGCCATCGAATCAATATCCATTGGACCTGTGTAGGCACTGTGAATGTAATCCAGCACTCGTTGGAGATGGGGGTCAATGAATGTACCGGGATTTACAGTCCTTTTTCCATTTTCCTGCCCCGTCAACATACGTTTTAGATACGTCTCGATCGCCATTTCTGTTTCCTGCACTTGCAGCATTTCGGGCACATCATCTAACAAAATGGAATTCCAGCCACGAAACAGACTGCTGATCTCAGCAGGATCAAATGTCTGGGTAGGTCGAAAATCAGCTCGCCCCCCACTTAACTCCGCCCCTTCGAAACTGCCTAATGGCGGTTTACGGAACTTGATCACAATGACAGCCGAATCCGACCCTATCTCAAAATAATGCTCAGTCTGGGGATGAGCAATAATCCCTATGCCTGCTTTTAGCGGGTATGCATGCCGTTCCTGTACCAGATGACATTGGCCTCTAACCGGCAGCGTTAGCTGATACCAGTCGTCATGTACATGCGGCTCATTCGCAAACCCTCCGGTAGCTTTCCATAATTCCAACCCATTTAACGTCATGTTTAATTCCATCGTTTGCTCACCTGCTGACATTATAACAAATCGTGCTCACTTTCCAAGCACTTTTCACAAAGACATGATCTGCCCCCATCTTTTATCATAGAAAAAAATAATTCGAGGTGATCTCCCATGGCTCAGGCCACTTTAAGCAAAATGCAAATCAACTCCTCCGCCAATTGGGCGCTTGCCGGAGTCAGCTTCGCCCATCTGCTGAATGATGCGATGCAGACAGTTGTTCCGTCTGCATTCCCGCTATTCCAGCAGACCATGCAGCTCAGTTTCGCCCAGATGGGCTGGATTGCCTTCACCCTGAATATTACCGCATCCGTCCTTCAGCCACTGGTCGGTTATATGTCAGACCGCAAGCCCATGCCGATCCTGCTTCCCGGAGGCATGTTATTCTCCCTGATCGGTGTTCTCGGCTTAGCTTTGTCTTCCGAGTTATGGATGCTGCTTGTTGCGGCAGCATTGATTGGCATAGGCTCGTCCATCCTCCACCCCGAATCCTCACGCGTGGCCCATATGGCAGCTGGCCGCGGACGTGGAATGGCGCAGTCCATATTCCAGGTGGGAGGCAACACAGGGCAGGCCATTGCTCCATTACTGGTCGCCTTCATCCTGTTGCCACATGGGCAGCGTAGTTTTCTATGGCTGATGGGCTTTGCCCTGATCGGCATCTTCATTCAGTCTTTTGTCAGTCGTTGGTACAGAGATAAGCTTGCCGAGACTCGCATTCGTCAGCAACGCCCTCTAAAATCAAGCGGCGCAGAGCCAGCAGCTCGGCCTGTGAGCAGGGGATTCATCGCTTTTACAATGGGAATTCTCATCCTGCTGCTGTTTTCCAAATTCGTATATATTGCAGGCATGACCGGGTACTACGCCTTCTATTATGCCGATGCATATGACTTGCCTCTCTCCCAGGCACAGATCTGTCTGTTTATTTTGCAATTTGCAGGTATGGTCGGAACCTTGCTCGGCGGCCCACTCGCTGACCGCTACGGACGCAAACCGATGATCTGGTTCTCCATTGCAGGCACTGCACCGTTTTCCCTGATGCTACCTTATGCGGGCCCCGTCTTGTCCATGGTATTATGCGGGATGATTGGACTAATCCTGATGTCCGGCTTCAGCGTCATCATTGTTTATGCACAGGAATTGCTTCCTCGTCATATTGGAACGGTATCCGGATTGTTTTTTGGTCTGTCGTTCGGCATGGCTGGACTTGGCTCGGTTGTGTTAGGTTCCTTAATTGACGTGACCAGCATTTCGTTTGTTATCAAGTTATGTTCGTTTTTGCCACTGCTTGGTGTGTGTGCTGTATTTCTGCGCAAGGACCAACCAAGAACAGCGTGATAACCGTTGAAACCTCACTGATTTTGTGACTACAATACACCTAGGACACTCGAGGATAACAGAAGGAAGGAATAACGCATGATTATTGATGTACAGCATGTCACTTGGAAAAGGGGACCACTTACCCTGCTGAACGATGTGAGCTGGCAGGTTAATGATGGTGAACACTGGGCGTTGCTTGGCCTGAATGGCTCCGGCAAAACAACACTCCTGAACATGATCACCGGTTATCTCTGGCCGACCGAAGGCAAGATATCCGTGCTAGGCCATGAATATGGTGATGTGGATCTGCGACAGCTTCGCAAATCCATCGGCTGGGTCAGTTCATCTCTGCAAGAGAAACTGCATGGCACAGACCGCACGCAGTATGTCGTGATCAGCGGCAAACATGCCACCATTGGCCTGTATGACAAGCTGTCAGATGATGATCTGGATCAGGCACAGGAATTGATGCAGACGCTGGGCTGTCAGCACCTGTGGGATCGCGAATATCGCACCTGTTCTCAAGGGGAGAAACAGAAACTTCTCATTGCCCGAGCACTCATGGCCAATCCACGCGTACTCATTCTGGACGAGCCTTGCAATGGACTGGATCTGTTCTCAAGAGAGCGATTGCTGGATAGCATCCGTGAATTGTCCCAGCGACCGGATACCCCTTCGCTCATCTATGTCACCCATCACACGGAGGAAATATTGCCCGTATTCAGTCACAGCCTTTTGCTGCGCCGGGGCGAAGTCGTCCGTAGTGGATTAACTGGCGATCTGATGAATATGGAAGTGCTGAGCAACTTCTTCGAGGCACCTGTGGAAGTTGATCGGCACGGGGAACGTGTCTATGTCAGAGCTGCGGCGGATTCATAATTACGTGGTTATACACAGCACACGCAGCATAGGTGCAGAAACTTAACAGTAAAAGCCCAATATCTTATCCACATGTGGATAGATTTTGGGCTTTTCAATGCTATATCTAGTGTTATCCACCGTTTTCTGTGTAGAACTTTCTAATTTATGAGTATAACTTTACGGTTTCATCTATTTATCTATACGCTTTATCACTATCTACTTCCGGGCACTTAAAAACAGAAACAATGGAATACGCTGCCTTCGTAGATAGGTTTCCTCGTTTACAAAATAAGCACGTTGTGGTGCTGACTCGCGCAAATGTTCTACACGGAATCCTGCCCGCTGCAATGCTATAAAGTATGATTCAATGGAACGATGCATCTTTTTAACAGAACCGCCCAGCCACTGCTGCTCACGATATCCTTCTACAAAATACTGATCAACCACCCAATCCGTTCGAGTCCCGGAGGGTTGCAGTGTAGACGTGATCACAGGATGTTCTACCGAAAATACAACTGTCCCGTTCTCTTTCAAAGTATTGTATATGTTGCGGAACAGGCTCTCCAGATCTTCAATATAGTGAACAGCCAGTCTTGATATAACCAGATCGTACACTTCGGCCGGGTAGGTCCAATCTTCCATGAACGCTTGCTCAATCCGGGCATTTAATCCTTTTACGGATTCGTTAGCCGCCTGAATCATATTCACAGAACCTTCAATTCCCGTATACGTCGCACCTTCGCGCTCCCGACTCAGCAATTCTGCGGCGAACCTTGCATCTCCACAACCAAGGTCCAGTATGTTCTTGCCGGCAACATCTCCAATTAACTCCAGTATCACCGGCTTCTCCAATGTATCATTGGCGTTCTCCTGCCACTTGCGACGTTCCATATACTTCTCGAAATTCGCCTCATCATCGTAAAAGTCTGATCCTCTGTCCTTCATTCGGTGACCCTCCATTTCGGGTAAGCATGATCCTCTTTACAGCCTGTATGAGTATACAGAATATGGATGTGTCTGGCTATAACAAAAAAAGCTGTTGTCTGGAGTTATCCAGCAAACAGCCTTTCTGCCTTACACTTCTACAATTTACGCCGCTTAGCCAAAACGTTCTGTTTTGTACCATTTGCTTTCGCGTTTCCGAATCTTGTCCATGATCAAGGAGTAAAATGCCTTGATCGAGATCAGGATGAACAGCTGTGCATACGTAAAGTAGGACACGCAGGCATAGATGAAATTACGGGTATTGCTCTGTCCAATATCTGCGGCAAGTGCCAGATTGATCTGTAACACGTAAATAAAGTACATTAGTGCCCAACCAATGACCAAGAACACATACGCATCGCCGGCAAACTGGAACGGTGAACTTACCTCTGGCTTAAATATAGCAATGACCTGATAGACCAGATTCACGAGAAATATAATATCCGATACAATGATCGCAAGCATAAACCAGAAATAACTGACGGCATAATAGATGACCAGCAACTTATTACGCCAACTGGAACGGTTAAACAGGTTATGAATATTATCCAGTACCACCTGGTAGTTCCCCTTGGCCCAGCGTTCGCGCTGCTTCATATATACACTAAGCTGTTCCGGCTCCTGCTGATAGGCTTCCGCTTGCGGCGCAAGTGCCACAAACTGTCCGCGATTCAAAATCTCGAATGACAATGCCGTATCTTCTGTAATGGCTGTCACATCCCAGCCACCAATCTCCCGAATCAATTTGGTTTTGATAATGTAATTCGTTCCCGGAATGGAACCGAGCTGAAACAATTCCCACAGGCCAGTGTGATACACACGTTGCGAAGTGATGATCTCCAGATTGATGCATTTGGAGAGGAAATTCTGACCTCTGTTGCGTGCTTTGTTTCTGCCAAAAACCACGCCATATTGTTCAGGGTTCTCAAGCGATTTTTGCGCCAAAAACATTAATGAATTCCGTTCAGGTGCGGCATCTGCATCGAAGATACAGATCCAATCGCCCATGGCTATTTCCAGTCCATCATTTAAAGCCCCGGACTTGCCACCTGTTCCTTTTCGCTCCATTACCGTCACATTGCGATGCATATAACTGGTCTGACTGAGGAACGATCTCAGCTTCTCTGCGGTATCATCTGTACAGTTATCCGCGATCACGATGACCTGAACTTTATCCTCCGGATAATTCAGGCGCAGGATGTGCTCTACCGTCGCAACAATGACCAGACCCTCGTTATGCGCAGGTACCATGACCGTGACTGTTGGATAATGATCCATATCTTCAGGGATCTGAATCCCTTTTTTGTCCTGTTTATTAATAAAACGAATCGCACCTGCCATAATAACAATTGACTCGAATACGGCAATCCAGATACTAAATATGGATAATATTAAAATAAAATCAGCCACTTACTTTCCTCCGATCATACTTGCGAATAACTTTCGACCGAAAGCGAAGGGTTGCAATTGTTAACCAAATCGTGAATACCGCAAATAAAGAACTGACGGCGATACAGATCGGGATGAACCAGGACATATAGTCCACAGCGCCTCTCTCCTTCCCGTTATATATATTCTCCGATGAGATCGGTCTCTGTGTTTCGTTCAAGGGCAGCAATAACCGCATCAATATCATCGTATTTGCTGAATTGCTCCTTCTGAAATACCAGAGCACCGGAGCGTATCACCGTTTGCAGCTCATTTCCCTTTTTATCAATAATTTGAAGATCCATAATGGCTTTTTTGATCCGTTGTGTAAGAAGTGGAAGATATTCCACATTCACCATTGGACATATGATGACAAAACGCCCACGATCCACGAAAAATTTGTAATCCTCATACCGAATCTGCTTCTGGATCGTACCCGAGATTTCAAGCAGAAACTGTGCATACCGGACAGAACCGAGAGATTCCATCACAAGTGGCAAGAATTCAATCTTGAACATGGCAATGCTGAATCCATACTTTTCGGAGTACCGACGAGCAAGATTACTGTGTTTGATTAACGTATCTGCCAGAGCTCCCTTATTACCAAGCGTAGTATCCAGATCGATTTCCGGGTTACGATCCTGCATATCCTGGAGACGTTCAACTACACGCGCACTGCGCAGCAGACTTGCCTTGATGAACGCAGCCACGGCAACGTTGGCAGGGATGAGCAACCACCAGGAGAATACAAGCACATTTGCATCAGCGTAAGTAACAAGCCACACAAAATAAGAGACCAGATATACAAACCCCGTCACGACGGATACGCCAACAGGCAGAAAAAGACCAAAAACCAATGCACCCAGCGACACGATACTAAAAATCATATCCCCTGTAGTGTAGCTCTGATTCATGTAAACTTTAAGATAAATCATCAGTTGCTGCATGAGGGCTAGTCCAATTAAAAGGGCATATCCCCATGCAATACGGCGGGTAGGTGCTTTATTCCTCATAGTTCCTTCTCTCCGTTGAATTTATAGTACTCTTGTTCATACTCACTTCTTTTATATTTCAACAATTTATGACATCATTAGACAAAACTATGCTACCACATTGAACAATTCATGAAATGACAAAATCCTTACTTTTTAATGCTTTTCTGTAAATTAACTTCTCCCAATAAAGGAAAAAGATTATCAAACAGATGTGTGTTACCATCAAATACATATCCACCTGGATAACGAGAGTCCTGACCACGCAACGTAGTCATATGGTTATACAACTGTTTGGCCCATTTTGGATCACCTGAATGAACAGCAAGTAAGATGGCGAGGCCATATACTGAGGAAGATTCATAAGAGACGGCAGGTGTGCGTGATTCTCGCTTATACTGTCCGGGCAGCTGATGCCGGGTGTTGAACTCCTTTTTCAAAAAAGAAATGAGCTTGTCCGGTTTGCGGTCGGTCACGGTTAGATGATTCGCCACAATCAACTGGTCGATCAGATTCACTGTATCATCATACGCATATTTTTTATGGACCACATCGAAGGTCTTCGGATAGAACAATCCATCGTCAGGCATCTTCTTCAGCAAAGCTTCGTACTTGGCATAGGTTCCCGGTTCCACCATCTGATGTTTATCCATCAATTGAAGAGACGGGAGATCAACATAAACCAGGCTTAATGTATCTGTGGAGTGACCACTCGCAAAATCGTGAAAATCCACATAATATCCTTTATTCTGAACCGATTGCGAAAGTGTACGGGATATTTCCGAAGCCGTTTCCAGTTTGGCTTCTCTTCCTTGTTTCCATTGATCTGCTGCCTTTAATAAAGCACCGACAATTCGAAAATCATCGCCAAGCGCGTTGGTAGTCACTTGAGATTCACCTTCGGCATCCAGCTTCCAGGCAATATATTTTTGCGGCATGAGGAAATAGGTGGTCAGCAGTTCATAGCTTTCTTCGAATAACGCCTGATCATTCTTGGCCACAGCATATTGCATCCAAAGACCAAGTGACTCAGATAAAGCCTCTCTGCCTGCTACGATATCCGCTCTCTTTGAGGTAGCATCTTGCAAATAGGTCGCAATTGTACCATTGGGATTAGTCATATGATCTTGAACAAAGGATACCGTAGGGGATGATTCATTCATCACAAACCGCTCCTTCACAAAAATAATTAACGCTGCCGTGATACTGACTGCCAATATGATCCACCACGTAAGCCTTTTCCTGTTTACCCGTTTCATGACTCCCTCCTGTACTGATGCTGCTCTGGCATAATGGCTCTTCTTCTTTGGATAGGTTCGGCTAGAGTCTGGGATGGAGGGGGCAAGGTTCGTTCCTCTGTTCATTCCGAAATATCCATGTAGGATCTTCGTCCACCCTTTTTGACAAATTTCCAGTCTACTTCAATGTTATGACGCATCCGTCTGAGAAGATGAATGGCTGTCTCGATCTCTTCCTCCGTCAGACCATCCAGAGTCACCTGATCCGAATGCACGCCCTCTTTACGAATGAATTCCCATGCTTCAAGCCCAGCTTCGGTGGGATACAACACCTTATTCTTCTTATTACCCATTGCTGGCTGTTTAATAATGAATCCATCGGATTCGAGTTTGCTAATAGCTCTGGCCGCCGTCGTGCGATCCACTTTGATCAGTTCAGCAAGCTGATTCGGAATAATGCCCGGATTCTCACAGATTCGATACAGATATAGATATTGTCCACGGGACAGGTTCAGATGCTGAAACTCGACATTACTGATTGAATCCAGACAGCGGGCAATCATACCAATTTCACGCAGCACTTCTTTTTTCTCAGTCAACACACTCACGCCCCTATAAAATTGTTGCATTCGCAACATAATTGATGGTATAAATACAGTTGAATTGGTTTTAATTTTAGCTATATAACTTAAAGCGTGTAAAAGAACGAGATTCGTTCCACATTCCTGTTATGTACCAGTTTATCACGTCAGGATAACATTACGATCACCCAAAGGAGAAACATTCATGAATACAACGATTGTTGAAGTTAATAATCAGGAATTGCTCGATGCCTGCTTCGCCATCCGTACCGCTATTTTCGTCGAAGAACAAGGCGTGCCCGCAACGGATGAATTCGATGCTTATGATACATTAGAAGCGGAGGCGCGCCACATTCTGCTCTACGTAGACGGTGTACCTGCTGCTTCCTCCAGACTGCGCATTGTGGAACAGGTCGCCAAATTGGAACGGATCTGTGTCATGCTTGATTACCGCAAACACGGCCTGGGCCGTGTTCTGATCGACAAGCTGGAGCAGATGGCTATTGCTGATGGTCTTGAGAAGGCCAAGCTGCACGCACAGGTACAAGCTTCCGGGTTCTACGAACGTCTCGGCTATGCACCCGCTTCGGAAGTATTTATGGAAGACGGCATTCCCCATCTGCTAATGACCAAAAAACTGAAATAATGACACTCCAAAAAACGCCTCCGTTATCACTTCTCAGTGATATACAGAGGCGTTTTGCATTCAGGCAACACATTCATGAGTGACTCAACAACGGTAAATGGCACCTACAAAGTACAGGCACTGATTATAACAACCAAGTATCCTAACTTACTTGCCAGATCCGCGTTGTATCTTATCCCAGTGCCAGACGGTCTGGCTCGGATTCGGCAGCGCTGTTCTTCATTTGTTTACTGCGCAACTGTCCGCAAGCAGCATCGATATCCGTACCATGTTCCATACGTACAGTGGAGTTGATGTGGTTCTTTTTGAGCGTATCATAGAAGCCCAGAATCGATTCTTCTGTACTCCGTTGATACTGACTGTGCTCATCCACCGGGTTGTATGGGATCAGATTCACACTGACCATACTTCTGCGACTGGACAACAGTTCAGCGAGCTCCGCGGCATGCTCACGTTGATCGTTAACATCACGTAACAGGATGTACTCAAACATGATGCGTTTGTTCGTTGTAGCCAAATAATAATCCACAGCATCCATCAATTGCTCGATTGGGAAAGCCCGGTTGATCTTCATGATGTGTGTACGCAGTTCATTATTAGGTGCATGCAGAGAGATCGCCAGGTTGACCTGCAGACTGCTGTCTGCAAATTCCTTGATTTTGTCCGGAAGGCCACTCGTGGATACAGTTATCCGTTTGGCGGCAAGTGCCAGTCCTTTGCGATCCTTAATGACTTCGATGAAATCACTCATGTGCTGGAAGTTATCGAATGGTTCACCAATACCCATCACAACCACGTTGGTTACCCGCTCGTCTTGACCCGCTGCATCCAGATGTCGCTGCACATGCATAATCTGTTCCACAATCTCTCCGGCGGTCAGGTCACGACTCTTCTTGATCAGACCGCTTGCACAGAAGCTACAGCCAATGTTACAACCCACTTGTGTGGTCACACAGACGGTAAGTCCATACTTTTGCCGCATCAATACCGTCTCAATCAGGTTGCCGTCCTGCATCCGAAGCAGAAACTTCACGGTACCATCTGCCGATTCCTGCTTCACATGTTCGCTCAGCGAGTTCATGGTGAAATGCTCGGAGAGAACGTCCAGACATTCCTGACGGACATCGGACATTGCGGGGAAATCGTGTACACGCTCTTGATATAACCATTCCCAGATCCGGGATGCACGGGATTTTTTCTGCCCGTGCTCCGGCAGCCAGGAACGTAATTGCTCTAATGTTAATCCATATATGGATGATTTGTTCATTGTATAATCCTCTTTTCGCAAGAAAGCATATGGCTTATCGGTCCTACCCAAAAAACCTCTACTCCGTATTGTCCCAAAATTGACGAGGGAAAACAAGGGCTTTTGCATTTCTTCCAAGAGGTTTTATCCATGGTAAATCTGCACAACAGACCATATTTAACCCTATCGGGCCTTCACCATTAGAAGTGAATGATACCGGATGTGTGCAGTAGAACCAGCAGAACCAGGATCGGAGCTACATAACGCAGCATGAACAGCCACACCCGGAACCATCCGGAACGCAGGCCGGAAGCTTCCGCAGCCGTTTTCCAGAAGTATCCGGCAAAAATCGTCACAAGCAGTCCACCGACAGGCAGCAGGATATTGGATGCTACAAAGTCCATCCAGTCGAACACACTCTTCGATCCAATCGTCCATTCAGGCAGCAAGCCGAGCGACAATACCGAAGGGAGCCCCACGATAAAGACCGCTAGTGAAATAACCCATACCGCACGACTGCGGCTCCAGGACAAACGTTCCATGAAATATTTCACCGGAACTTCCAGCAAGGATACTGCTGAAGTCAATGCCGCAATAGCTAACAGGATGAAGAACAGTCCACCAAACAAGAAGCCTAGTGGCATCGCCGAGAAAGCCGCCGGAAGTGCCACAAAGATCAGTGAAGGTCCTTGGTCCGGTGCAATACCAAACGAAAATGTTGTTGGGAAGATGATCAGACCTGCAATGAATGCATAGATCAGGTCACCTGCACCAACGGCGACGGTTGCCGCACCGAGGGATTGGTTTTTATCCACATACGAACCGTAGGTTACAAGAATACCCATCCCGAGTGACAGGGAGAAGAAGGCATGTCCAAGCGCTACCAGTGCGGATTCCGTTGTAAGCTGTGAGAAGTCCGGATTCAGGAAAAAGGAAACCCCAGCTCCTGCACCCGGCAATGTAACTGCACGAATCATCAGGATAATGAGCAGTACCAACATCGCTGGAATCAGTACCTTGTTGAACTTCTCGATTCCGTTAGATACCCCTTTGGCAACAATCCAGCCTGTAATCAGAACCGAAACCAGTTGCCACACGATCGGCATATACCCGCCTACAAAGGAGCCGAATTGTCCGGCATAATCCGGATTGTCAAACAACGTGCCGCTGAAAGACGTAATCGCATAATGCAATGTCCAGCCCGCAATAATGACATAAAAGGACAGGATGATAAATGGCGTTAATACTTGCAGCAACCCGGCCGCGAGCCATCCCTTATGTCCACCTGCTTTAATAAAAGCAGTAGCTGCACTACCTCGGCCACTGCGACCAATCGCAAGTTCAGCGAGAAGAACTGGCAAACCAATCAGCAGCAAACAGACGATAAAGAGCAGGAAAAACGCAGCCCCTCCGTTCTCACCCGTAATGTACGGGAATTTCCACATGTTCCCCAGACCAACCGAACTACCAATGGCCGCCAGGATAAATCCAGCTTGGGAGAAACGTTCTCCTTTGCCAGCGTTGTCTTGATCTAGATTAGGCTTACTAAAATTCATCGTATCTACTCCATCACTTTAAAGTTTTCCCGTAATTATATACTACTCACCTTGTCAGGTCATTCGAAATTCGAAATTTGTCGAAATGTTATTTTTTTACATATAAAATACACGTAAATCTTCATCTCATAAGTTCCTTAAACACAGTATGTGATAAAGTCCGTTAGTCCAACCGTATGAAGTTTCAACAAATCCATATTCCCAACCGTTCAAAGCCCAATCGAATCAAAAAGAGGTGTCCCCTCAGCCACTTGGATGACTGCGGAGCACCTCTCTTTTTGAATTACACTTTAATTTGAAGTAACTCGTACTTGATAACGCCCATCGGAGCATTGACATGAATGACGCTGCCCACTTCTTTGCCCATTATCTCTTTGCCCAGCGGGCTCTCGTACGAAATTTTATTATTCGCAACATCCGCCTCGGCAGGGCCAACCACTTTATATTCAATCTTCTCGGCGAACTCAATGTCATTAAGCAACACCGTCGATCCAATGCTCACTTTGTTGGAGTCTATATTGTCTGAAGTAATGACTCTTGCTTTTGTCAGCATCTTCTCCAAGATCAAAATTCGGGTCTCCATAAAGGCCTGATCATCTTTGGCTGAATGATACTCACTATTTTCCTTCAGGTCACCGTAACTGATCGCGAGTTTCAGACGAGCTGCCAATTCCTTACGCTTCACCGTCTTCAAATCCTTCAGTTCGTCCTCCAGCTTTTCCAAGCCTTCCTGTGTCAAAATCACTTCATCATTAGCCATTTTTCCATCTCCTAATCCTGCTATCTATCTATATTCTAACCTATATCCACTCCAAAGGGTTAGCATACCCCGGAAAAAGAAATAGCTCATCCATATATTGTATTTCAATGACATCAGAACCATGTCCATCTCTTGAGATGATTTTAAAGTTATCCTATGAATTGTACCGTTACAATCGGCTCAATTGATCATGTTGTTTTCACCCGTTGACTTTTACAATGGACTCAGGGCAGCAGAAGTTTTATAACCATCGCTTGCAGTCCACTATATGACGTGAGGTGATCTGAATGATTGAACTATTGAATACAGCTGAAATACAGGCCTATCTGAAACGGATCGGCATAGATGATATAAAGGAACCTACACTGGAATTCTTATTTGAACTCCAGCGAGCACATGTGCAATATTTATCCTGGCAAACGGTCGATATTTTTGCAGGTCGTCCTGCGGGAATCAGTCTTCAAGAATCGATTCAACTTATATTACAAGGCCGCAGCGGCTACTGTTTTCATCTAAATGGTGCATTTAGTGTTCTTCTCCGCTCGCTGGGTTATACGGTTGATTGGCATCGCGGGGGAGTACAGCCTCATGGGGAACAACCCCGTGTGAACTCATTTCATCTTGGTCTGTCTGTCCTTTTGCCGGATGCTGACCCGACAGTTGAACGCTGGATTGTGGATGTAGGTCTCGGCGGAATGCCCTTTGAACCTCTGCCACTTCGTTATGGAATCTATGGTTCAGCTCCATTCACCTACCAATTGATGCAATCATCTGTTGCTGCTGGGGGATGGCGGCTTGAGTACGAGCCGAATGGACCAAGTGAAGGAGTCGACTATGCTCCCGAGGTAGTCCACGATCTGGGGGAGTTCATTCCCAAACATGAATTCTACAGTCGGGCGGCCGAATCACCTTGGCATAACGCATTTTTGCTTCGTCAGCGAGATGAGATCCGCGGTCATGAACTACGTGGATGTATGCTTCGAACACATGATATCGAAGGAATCCGGAAAACGGAGATCCAGAGTTATACCGAATGGCGTAACGTATTAACTGAAATATTCCATGAACCATTGGTGAACTACAGCGAACTGGAATGCCAGGACATGTGGGAACGAGTACAGGCTGCGCATACGGAATGGAAACGAGTACAGGAAGCATGAAGAGGAGGATGAAGAACCTGAGGCCTTAACATTAAAAGCGAGACAACCGGCTTTCTTGTTAGGGGCATCCGTATAGTGATGATTTAGGAGGAAGAGTTGAGGGCCCGTTCCATATAAAGGAAAGTTATTGATCCACGCCGAATACGTACTCAGGTGATTAATGATGCTAACTATTCGTGTGCTCCAAGTTCCAGAAGTATTGCCCGAGGCGTACTGGAACCAATTGCTGTCGCAAGTTTCTGCCGAGCGTCGTGCCCAGGCTTCACGTTTTGTGCGTCAGGCTGACGCGTATCGCTC
This sequence comes from Paenibacillus sp. W4I10, assembly GCF_030816325.1. NCBI lineage: Bacteria > Bacillati > Bacillota > Bacilli > Caryophanales > Paenibacillaceae > Paenibacillus > Paenibacillus sp. W4I10. Next base: position 5,410,704 of record NZ_JAUSXX010000001.1, on the reverse strand, counting down.
CGTGCTGGGAGAGATATTGACCCGTGTGACTTTGAGCAAGTTAACTGGACTGAGACCTGCTGAGCTTTCTTTTACCCGTAATTCCTACGGCAAACCTTCACTCAGTCACCATTCAGATGTACAATTCAACGTCTCCCATTCTGGTGATTGGATTGCTCTAATCTCTGGCAGTACAGATGAACTGGGCGTGGATGTGGAAAAAATAGCTCCAATTGACATGCAGATTGCAGAGCGTTTCTTCTCTCCTAAGGAGAGCCAGTTCTTGGCCGCCGAGCCTGACGATCTTCGGCTGGAAACCTTCTACCGTCTATGGACGCTGAAGGAAAGTTATATCAAGGCAGTAGGTATGGGCTTGTCCATACCTCTGGACTCCTTCGCCATCCTTCCCAATGAGCGGGAAGATTGGCATTGCGAGCAGGCCGGGGGCTATCGCTTTCACAGTCAGCGACTGGATGATGGACATATGCTTGCGGCATGTTCGGCTGGGGGAGAACTGCCGAACCAGCCCGAGATCATCACCTTGGAGGATCTGTATACAGCGTTAGTATAGAGTGGTGCTGGGCCTCAACGAATTGGAATCAGTTGAGTTTTGTAAGAGGCTTCCATTAGAAGAATCTTGCTAACGTTAATCAAAAAAGCTAACGACGTGAGTATCACGCGTTAGCTTTTTAGCTTTAAATTCACACTCCGTTTACGTCTATCTGACGTATTGAGTAGGACTAGTCCCGGCTCCGCAATTTGCCAAGCAGACGGATGATCTCAATGTACAGCCATACCAGTGTAACCATCAATCCAAATGCACCGTACCACTCCATGTACTTGGGCGCCCCACGTTCAGCACCACCCTCGATGAAATCGAAATCAAGGACCAGATTGAGGGCAGCCACAATGACGATAACGACCGAAATACCAATGCCGATCAAGCTGTTATCATGCAGATAAGGAATCGAAATTCCGAAGAAACTCAGTACAAAGCTCAGCAGATACATGATCATGATACCGCCGGTTGCAGCCACGACCCCAAGCTTGAAGTTCTCCGTAGCTTTAATCAATCTGGTTTTGTATGCCATCAGCAGGGCGATGAATACAGCCATGGTCAACAGGGCCGCCTGCAAGGTAATTCCGTTATACAGTGACTCATAGGTTGCTGAGAGTGCGCCCAGGAATAGCCCTTCTGCCACAGCATAGACCGGTACCAAATAAGGTGCCGCTACGGGTTTGAACGAAATCACAAGTGCCAGAATGAAACCAACGATTAATCCGCCATAAGCAAGCGGCATTACTTGTTGTCCGTTAAAGAACATCATCCAGGTTGCAAATGCACTGCCCAGTAGGATCACAAGCGTAATAAACGCTTTGTTCACCGTGCCGTTGATCGTCATGTAATTCTGATACCGATCTTCTCCATATCCTCTGTTTTCAAACGTGCTGTCTTTAAGTGTAGGGTTACCGCTACGACCGATCAACACAATCACCTCTTCATATGTATTTGATATATCTGTGATACTAAGCTTGGGTTTACTACGTTTCAAATTCTACAAGCTACTCCCTCAAAAAGATCGGGATGGCACCAGAAGGAATCGGATGTAATCCTTCGATTACATCCTTACCCACTGGCGCAACACTTAGGACATATGTCCCAGACATTTCATGTTCATGTGCTTTTTAAGCGTCTTATTTGTACAAGACTTTATCTACATTGTATTTCGCACGCATCGTGTTGATGATATACGTCTCGTAAATTTCACGATCTACCGGATCTTCAACCAGGCATACTTCAATCTTCGTTACTTCCTCGCGGTGATTCTTAATTGGTGATACCGTGTCTTCAAAATGCTTTTTGATACGTGGTCTTAATTTACGCGCTTTCCCGACAAATAACAACTCTCCAGCGGCATTGTAAAACATGAAAATCCCGCCTAGTTCCCGGGTAATCAGGTGAAAATCAGTAAATCCATAAATGTGGCTAAGCTGTGGATCAACCTGCTTTGTAATGGTTACATCCGGTGTTGGCACGGTAATATTAATCAATAGGCTCACTTCCTCATTATCTATAGGTTTACATCCTATCACATATTATAAACGGACACCATTTCATTCTATATGAAGTACAATTCACGCAATTTTCGCTATTACGACAAATATTTCAAAAAAAAGGTTAACTTCCCTGATTCAAAGTGGTACTATAGGGGTATGAGGAAGAAATTGGGCACTGAGACATACGTCTTTATATCTACCTCCGTCTATTGTACCCTATGATTGAAACTCTTTTTCATGCTGAATTCTGTTACGTGATCACGACAAGAGTACAGTTAGCAAGAACCCTAGCTTATAGATTGTGGATTCATCATCTAATCGACCCTTGCAGCAAGCAAACCTAGAAAGACCTAGATTCATGATTCACTGTAGATTTTAAGTATCACCTAGAAAGCCTGCAATTATAGTCGTACTGAAGTTAATAGACACACGTAGAAGGTCAGATAGCTATCGATCCTAGAGAGACTAGTCATGCAATACAACTGTAGAAATTATAGCAGCAGTACTATAGAAAATGGATCAAGTTTCACCACAAGGCCCCGGCATACTGCCAGGGCTTTTTTGCGTTTGTGCGAACAAGCAACCACACGCTCAGGGAAACAGAGGTATCGTGGTTCTTTCTGTTGGGTTTATAATATGGCAAGATACCAATAGAGGGAGTGATGGGATGTATTCCGATCTGCAACTGACGGAGGACCGCCCTGTATATATACAAGTCAAAGATTATATGAAGCGATTGATGCTCAAAGGCGGCCTGCAAGCCAAACAAAAGCTGCCCTCGACCCGTGAACTCAGTACACTCATGAAGGTTAGTCGCAGCACGGTCCTGCTCGCTTATGCCGAGCTTGAAGATGAAGGTCTGATCTATGCAGTCAAAGGCAAGGGCAATTACGTCAGTGCCTCCATCGAAACACCTGAGGCAGCAGCAAGCTGGAGACTGGACTGGACGACAGAGGTAAGCGAGTATGCCATTCAGGCAGAACAGTACGATCTGATGAAGCATGGCTCCGGAGCAGAGCGCGGCGAGATATCGTTTACCAGCATAGCACCGGATGAAAAGCTGTTTGATCTGCACAACGTGAAACGGGCTTTTCTGGATCGCATGTCACTTGAAGGCGAAGTACTGCTGAATTACGGATATGCGCAGGGATACAGACCGCTGATGAACTATTTACTACGTTATATGGAGAACAAAGGTGTCGATCTCCGTGGCAAGGACATCCTAATCACCAACGGATTCACGGAAGGTTTCGATCTGGTTCTTGGAGCGTTGCGCAAAAAAAGCGGAAAAGCGCTCTGCGAGAATCCAACGCACCACACTGCGATCAAAAATCTAAAATTACACCAGTTCCACCTGACCGGTGTGAATATGGAGCCGGATGGCCTGGACTTGAAGCAACTGGAACATGAACTTGAGGCAAGTCCATATGATCTGGCATATCTCGTGCCATCCTATCACAATCCAACCGGGATTGTGACGTCCCCTGCGAAACGGGTAGAGATCATCCGGTTGATGAACAAGTATCAGGTTCCCATCATTGAGGATGGATTCAACGAAGAATTGCGCTATTCCGGTTCCCACGTATCTCCCCTGATCGCCAGCATGGGCAAAGGCAATGGACTGGTGTATCTGGGCAGCTTCTCCAAAGTCCTGTTCCCAGGTCTGCGGGTAGGTTGGATTATTGCGGATGCGGCGCTGATTGATTATCTGGAGAGTATGAAACGGGCACGCAGCATCCATACCTCCACGCTGGACCAATCGTTATTGTATCAATATCTGAGCAACGGTAATTTCGAGAAATATTTGAAGCGTGCTCGCACAGAGTATAAGCGAAAATATGAATTGGTTGTGCGTTGCCTGAAGCAGCATCTGCCAATGTGCCGGATTTCCGGTGCGGGTGGTCTGCATCTGTTCGTGCAGTTCCCTTCCCAATACAGAACCCGTGATCTGCTGGCGGCCTGTAAAGGAAAAGGTGTAACGTTCACACCAGGGGATACCTTCTATCTGGAACCCGGTCAGGGTGTAAACACGATGCGTCTGGGTTTCTCCAGAGTGAGCGATGAGAATATACGTAAAGGCATTCGCATCATTGGCGAGACAGCAGCTCAAATGAGATAAGGAGGATTTCACATGAAAGTTGGCGTGATTATGGGCGGTACATCTTCAGAGCGGGATATTTCCCTGCTCACCGGACAGGAGATGATTGCAAACCTGAATAGAGACAAATACGAGGTTATACCCATTGAGCTGAATACCAAGCGCGATCTAATCGACAAGTCAGCGGGGATCGATGTGGCACTGCTTGCCCTGCATGGCAAATACGGCGAAGACGGTACTGTCCAGGGCACATTAGAATCTCTGGGTATTCCCTACACAGGCTGTGGTGTGCTGGCAAGCAGTGTATGCATGGATAAAGACATGTCCAAACAGCTCATGCAGCATGCGGGTGTACTTACTGGAGAATGGCTGCGAGTGAGCCATATGGAGGAACTATCCTCTATTGCTGTTCAACAATTAACGTACCCCGTGGTGGTCAAACCCAATTCAGGTGGTTCCAGCATTGGTACCCAAGTGGTGAAGGAAGCTTCCGCCCTACCGACTGCTGTAGAGGCTGCCCTCGCCTGGGATGATACAGTCATGATTGAACAGTATATCGAAGGTGAAGAGATTACCTGTGCCATTCTGGATGGTAAGATGCTGCCGGTGATCTCCATTCGTTCGAACGCGGAGTTTTTCGATTATTCTTCCAAATATGATGACCACGGGGCCGATGAGCAGGTTGTGCAATTGCCTCTGGACCTTCACCATCGCGTTGAAGCCGCGGCCTTGGCCTGTTATCAGGTGCTCAAATGCAGTGTCTACGCGCGCGTGGATATGATGATTCGGGAAGGCATGCCGTATGTGCTTGAAGTGAACACGCTGCCGGGTCTTACCCGTAACAGTCTGCTGCCCAAAAGTGCAGCTGCTGCAGGCATTTCTTTTGCAGAGCTGCTGGATACCATTATTGAACTTTCATTGAAGGAAAGACCCAAGGAGGATACAACATTATGAGCCTGGATGTGACGATTAGACATAGTTCCACTACCGATCTGCAAGATATGGTCATTCTGATGGACCAACTTGGTTATCCCACCACTTACGCCGAGATGGAAGAGCGCTATACCCATATCTCTGCGGACGCAAACTTTACTACACTGGTTGCTGAAGCACGCGGACGTGTAGTTGGACTGATCGGATTACAGACGTCTTTTCTATATGAAAAAAACGGAAGACACTGCCGTATCTTGGCATTGGTTGTACACGACCAGTTCAGAGGCTCAGGCATCGGCCGTCAGCTCATTCTTGAAGCTGAGCAATGGGCAGCCACGCATAACGTGGATTCTCTGTCTCTGAACAGTGCCAATAGCCCGGAACGTGAAGCTGCACATCAATTCTATCGCCAGATGGGCTTTACAGCCGGGAGCACCGGATTTAGCAAAAAGCTACAGATTCTACAGCACACTTAACCTCAGGATGATGTGCTATCTCAAATTTCACACCAAAAAGAACGCCCTACTCCGCACATTGGCGGAAACGGGCGTTCTTCAGTATATATCTATGTCGCATTGATGTGCTGTTGATGATTATGGGATCAATATTTGGCTGACTGCGCACCATCGATTGGAATAATAGCTCCATTGATAAACGGTGCTTCACCTGACAAGAGGAAAGCACGAGGCGCCTTTCAGGATTTCATAGCCTCATAAGCCGCAAGCAGCTTCTCTACCTCTACTCCGTTGATCTTCATCCCAGCCACTTGACACTGTTCCAACTGAACCCCAGATAGATCGCAATCGATAAAACGACTTCCCCCAAGATCACAATGTGCCCACTGCATAGGTACACGGTCAGATCCAAGGTGTGTGTCCTGGAAATGAACGCCATCCAAAGCACAGAATTCAATCTTGCTGTCGGTTAAGCGTAAATCAGCTAGCAATATATTGGTCATATTTAGATTGGTAAATTTGCTTCCACTCAGGTTGCAGTCGGTAATCCGACTATTCGTCAGATTACTGGTGCTGTAACGAACCGAGTCCAGATTAGCTTGAACATATTCAACCACCTTTGACTCACCCGAGTGCTTGGATAATGTCTCATCACATGTTGGATCAAAAGAATCAACGGACATGTTCTTCTCATATACAAACTCATCCTCAGATGCATAGATACAAACATATCCCATTTTTTCGTAAAAATGATGATTCTCCAGCTGCCGACCTGAGGTCTCCAACTTCCAGATTTCAATCTGCGGAAATTCAGCCTCAATAAACCTCATGACTTGAGTTCCCACGCCACGGCCCTGGCATACGGGATCAATATAGATCTTATCGATCCTGGCATGTTTTCGTCCAAGCACGTTAACACTCACTCCGCCAATAGCGCATCCATCTGATTCTACAACATAATAATCCCATTCACGGATCACGTAACGATGCATGCGAACTGACGAATAATCAGGCGGGCATAGATTGTTATCGATATCCTTCTCATTATCCGCCCAGACTTTTATGGCATGATCAAAAGCACGAGTGCAAATCTCTGTAAGTACAACAGCATCTTCTTGCTGCGCTCGTCGTAAGCGAATTTCAGAATGTACCTGCTTCGGTTGCACTGGTGCGGACTTTACTTTGAGCAGTTCAAAATAATCGTAGTTCTCCTGGTCCACAAGTTTCCTGCGAGAGACATAACGAAACCCCGCATGCTCCAGAACTTTGCGTGACGGCTGGTTGAACGGCTTCACAATGCCCACGATGCGATCCAACAAGGTATGCTCAAATAAATATGCTGTTAGGGCATGCACCGCCTCCGAGATATATCCTTTATTCCGGTAATCCCGGGAGATGGCGTAGGCCACCTCGCGGTCAGTACCATCCAGCATGTCATTTGGAAACACGCCACACCAACCGATGATGCGCTGATCTTCATTGTGTACAACGGCAAGCAGGATGTGTACATCTTCCGGGTTGAACTGTTCGTAACTGCCAACGACAAATTGTAAAAATTCGCGCAACTGCTCCTCGGTCATCTTCCAATCGGGCAGGATGTCTGTGATTTCAGGTTGTTGGGTTAATGCATACACGGCAGCCTGATCTTCAAGCGTAAATGGACGCAGCGTAATTGAGTTTGAATGGATGAATAATTGACTTTGCATATACAACACCTCTGGGGATTTATTTAGGATGATACAATCAGGACCACCCGTCCAACGGGTGGTTTGCTCTTGGGGTATAACCCCCTGTTGCCAAACTGCGCCTAAAGACGCTAGCCTGACAGCAGGGCTGTTCAGGCTCAGTGTTATTTGTCACTTTCACTTACCAGTTAAACTGGTCTTACTTCTTTTTGCTCCGATTACTGCTGAATGGATCTTCGTATTCTTTTACACTCAGCTTATCTAACGCTTGATCATGTGCTTCTTGCTCACGAATATACTTTCTTACCGTTGCTTCATTTAGACCCACTGTACTCACATAGTACCCTTCTGCCCAAAACTTTCGATTGCCGTATTTATACTTGAGCTGGGCATGCTTCTCGAAGATCATGAGCGAACTTTTTCCCTTTAGATATCCCATGAACGTTGAGACAGCTATTTTCGGTGGAATCGCTACCAACATGTGAACATGATCGGGCATCATATGACCTTCTATAATTTCTACTCCCTTGTACTTACATAGACGTCTAAAAATTTCGATTAAGTCTTTTCTCACTTGATTATAGATTTCTTTCCGTCTATACTTCGGGGTGAATACAATGTGGTATTTGCACATCCACTTTGTGTGAGCTAGGCTGTAGCTCTTGTTTGCCATTGAAGACCATTCCTTTCTTTGAGCCTGAACATCTCAATTTTATCGGAATGGTCTTGGTGGTCAAACCTCAGGTCCCTCCACCCGCATAGCGGGTGGTTTTTTGTTTCGCGCGTTACACGCACTCAACTGGCTAAAGCCATAAACAAAGAGGAGCACCTCTAATAGAGGCACTCCTCGATCCGTTTCCTCATTTCAGAAACGCCGAAGCTCCTCGTAATGGGTCAAAAGGACACACGTATCCCGTTCATGGTCTAACGGAATTTTTGCGGTGTTCTTTTCACGATCATTACGAGAAATCTGGCATACTCTGAAATCCCCTCTCATACTAAGGCTTACTTACAACGTCTCACTTAAGGACGGTCAATGTAAATCCAGCCTGTTTCTTGTTCCTTATCTACAGTAGCTCCAAGGGATTCAGCCACAAAGCGCAGCGGCACATACGTCTTGCCGTCCTTGCCTACATAAGCGGATTCCACCATGGTTACTTCTTTACCAGCAACGGTTGCCTTCTTGGAACCTACGGTCAGGACAATCTCATCACCAGTGATGTCGTCAATGACAACGATTTGGTTCGAGCCTTTGGTCCATTTCACTTCAGCATCCAATTCTTCAGACACGTAGCGAAGCGGAACAAATGTTGTGTTCTTAACGGTGATCGCCCCGGCGTATTCATCATCCGGGAAGAGCACTACACTTTTACTCGTGATCCCAGCTTCATCTTTCAGCAATTGGTATGCAAGTGAATTGGAATCAAAATTGCGCAGCATCTGTCCAGGCGTAATATCATCCTTCATCAGATCCATAACGCCGCCCGATACATCCACTTCATCAACTGCAACTGTGCCACCGATATTCCATTGTTCACTGTCTCCACTTACAGTTACGGAGTTCACCGGCAGATCCTCAGAAGCAGGCAGCGCTACTTTCAGTTCAAAGTTTTGCTTACGAATATCCAGCTTGCTGTCGAGATAAAAATCCATTTTCAGTTTGGTATCTGTGCCAAAGACCGTTTTGAATTCAGGGGTCTCATTCAACAGGTTGTTCAGCTCCTGATCATAATTGACCAGCATACTGTCCAGTCCTACTTTGATGATGGCAAACAGAGACGCAACGGCTTCATCTTTCGATTCAGGAACGATCGAATTCAGCGTTTCATCTCCCCCGCCTTCAACCTCATTCACAGCTTCAAGTACAGGGTAGAACACATCATACAGATCGCCAATCAGGTCTTTCAGTCCCTGCTCATCTTTCGAAATACTCGTCAGGAACGGTTTAACCATGGCAAGCATCTCTTCACCACTAACCTCCAGATGCAGCTTGGAGAGGCTAAGTGCTTCGCCATTCACGGTTTCCTGTACCGGTGTTACGGAGATGTTCTTCGGATTGGACAGATGCTTCAGGACAAAAGAGAACAGTTTCGGGGAAAGTTCCTCGAGTTGTTTCTCCAGAGCCTTCGTATCTACCATCGGAAGAGCCTGTGCATCCTGGAACGTATCCAGAGATATGTACAGCGGTTTCTGGGCTCCGTCCAGATCAATGACCAATTGGGACTCATTCATGGACATGTGGAAAGGTAACTTCGTTCCCTCCATGCTCAGTGTACCTTTGATCGATGCTGTCTTCGCATCTTTCATTTTGGCTTGATCAATATCCAGGGATATGGAATTAATGAGTTCGATCATTTCAAGGTCTTTTTCTGTAGCAAATTCCTTAGCCGGTTCTATGTTTATATTCATGGATTGTCTGGATTCACCGGACTTGATACTCGCGCCATTGGCCATTGCTTTGCCAACGTCTACTCCACCCACAGCCTGACATCCTGTAAGAACAACCATTAAGAGTACTAGTGGCACTGCCATCCATTGGACTAACTTCCGATTCGTAATATGAACTCCTCCTTAGAAAAATATGGTTCATTTCCATTATGAAGGTATAGGTAATTCTTGTAAACGGATACGCAAAAAAATAAACCAAAAGGCCGGAACATGTCCGACCTCTGGTCTATCTATATTTCAGCATATCGTATGTTTCGATAAAACATCCTGCTTCATTATGCAATGGTGGGAGTTATTCTTGCTCCTGATCTTCTGCGAGTTTCTCATCCGTTTCTTCATCTTCCGCAGTTGCGGGAGTCTCGAATTGATCCGGCTCGTCCTCTTGAATCGCTTTGTTCTCTTCGTTCTGATCCTGAGTCATATCGCATTCCCTCTCTTCTACCGGATTGTCATGTCATCAAGGCCTGAGCCTTGTGTCTATCAATAACCCGAATAGGCACAGTTCAAACCTGCCTCAGTGTCGGCCATAGAATTCCCATCATAATTTTAGTGCTCACTTAGAAAACATAAAAGATGATCCCGTTCCCACTTGCAGCCGTGGCCTGAAACAAGGCCTGGATATCATCCACGGTCTGAACGATCTCCTGAAATGTCTCTTCCGCATCCCAATCTTCCATAACTGGATAGACACCTTCAGCGATCATTTGGTCCAGACTATACCGCTCCTTTAATTCTTCCGGTGTGAGCTGCTCCAATGCCATGTAGGCTTCCAGCACCTGCTCGTTACTAAGCAAAAATAGATCCATGTCCGAATAGTTTCCCACGTATTGCTCACCTGCGAGAGGCACCACATATCCCAGGGGAGGCTCCCCTTCTAACAAGTTACCGTTCAGCGTGAATTGGATCATCTGCCACGTTTTATCAATATCCAGATCAACTGCACAATCATGCACACTAACCTCACCTGACTTGATGGATTCAACTAGCTCCTTCGTTACCACAAGATATCTGCCGGACATTCCCATACCGCTACCCCTCCTGTGTAATTCCTTCTATTGTTCCCCATTAACCTTGCTTGTTGGTTCAGAATCGGGGTAATCCCTATCAAGGAGGGTGTATACATGAAAAAATTTGATTACAGCCTCAATTATGATGAGTTGGATCTGCGCAAACATCCTGAGCTGTACACTGTAGGCCGGGGTGAGCAGGGTGTTCTCATGGTTGAGCCATACAAGGGCGAGATTCTGCCACACTGGCGATTCAAAACACCCGAGATTGCGACAGAGTCATCGGAGAAGATCTATGAGCTATTTTTGGAGTATAAGAAAAAGGGAGATTTCGTGGGTATGGATATGGCTCGTAAATTTCTCCAGATGGGCTATACACGGGCCAGACGGTATACAAATCACAAAGGAGGACGCAAATACTCGAAGGAGGATGGCTCAATTTTACCCTATCAGAATGATAAGGTGAAGGCCGAAGCCGCGGCAATATTCAAAGCACAATGGGAAATTGCCAAGACGGATCCAGACTATGTGAAGATGAAGAAGGAGCATCGGGAAAAGTACGAGTCTGATGAGGCGTAGGAACAACGGTAAAAAGATTGACTTATGGAAACATTTGTCTCAGAATCGATTTTGTTACTGTACATTTTCAACCATTATATTGGAGAAGAGAGGCGCATCCAATTATGACAGATTCGTTCATCCACTTAAACACAGGCCAGAATATCAGTATTAACGAATTCACCCAACTTCAGGTAACCATTCAATGTACATCATCTCCTTCTCCCTTGGATGTTAGCTGCTTTATGGTGAACGAAGAGGGAAAAGTCCCATCTGACGACTATTTTGTATTTTATAATCAGAAGGCCGATCCCCATCAAAGTGTGCTTCTGCAACAGGCAGAGGAACTGAAATCCTCTTTTGTACTGGATACAAATCAATTACGGCAGGCCCCTGTGGAAAAATGTGTGTTTACGGCTACTCTGGATGCGGGAGGCACATTCGCCGATGTTCAGGCATGTCAGGCGATTGTACAAGCGGGTTCCCAGCAGATCACCTATGAAATCACGCAGGTCACTGCGGAAACAGCTCTTATTTTTATTGAAATCTATAAGTATCGTGACGGGTTCAAAGTTCGTGCGATTGGACGAGGTTTCTTTGGTGGATTGCAGCCGCTGGCAGAGTCATTCGGTGTTGAAATTGAGAGTAACGACACCTCGGAAGCCGAACAGGTTCTTCTCACGGCACAAGCTGAAGTGGCAGCCGCCTCTCCAGAAGTCTTGGTACCTGATGCTGCACCAAACACGAATCATGCGCCGCTTAACCTGACCAAGATCGATCTCCTCAAGCGTAAAGTAACCCTGTCTCTGCAAAAGAAAAAGATCGAACCTATACAGGCACGTGTTGCCGTTGTATTTGATGCATCAGGCTCCATGTACCATCTGTATCGCAAAGGCATCGTGCAAGAAGCCTTCGAGCGTATCCTGGCGATTGCATCAGCGTTTGATGATAACGGAGAGTTGGACGTCTGGTTCTTCGCCAAAGACTTCTTGCGTGCACCTAGCGTCACCGCCAGGGGTTTCGAGAATTATATTGAACGCACATATACGCTGGGAAGCAAAGGCGGTACCAATAACGAACCTCCTGTGATGCAGGATGTCATTCGCAAATATACGATCGAGGAACCCGATGTGAAGATTCCAACGTATATTATCTTTTTTAGCGATGGCGGGGTCAGTCAAAAAGGGAAAATCATGCGGCTTATTACCGAAAGCTCAACCAAAAACCTATTCTGGCAATTCGTTGGCCTAGGACAAGCCAATTACGGTATCCTTGAGAAACTCGATGATATGACTGGACGTTTCATCGATAATGCTGACTTTTTTGCTCTCGACGACATCTCCAAGATCAGCGATGAAGAATTGTACGATCGTCTGCTCACTGAATTTCCAAGCTGGATAAAGGAAGCTCGGGCTAAAGGCATTTTGGCCTAAAGCTTTTACCCTATACCACTAATCAGGCTTGTATTTTTTCTGCTTTACCATCCTTGGAACGTGGACGGAGCATACTTCCTACAATTCGCAACATCAACTTGCGTGGCACGAGGCGGGTGAACTGCGCTGTCCAGTAATTACCGGCCCCCGGCACAGCATAAGGTTTGCCTGACTCGAGTGCTCTCATGGCCACCGCCACGACATGCTCAGGTGTATCACGTTTACCCACCGAGGCTTCATCAGCGCCCACCACATCAAAGAACGAAGTCTCGGTTGAGCCTGGGCATAGTGCCAAAAACTGAACGCCACGCTTCCTGTTTTCTTCGTATAATGCCTCTGTAAAAGAAAGTACAAATGCCTTCGTTGCTCCATACACAGCCATATACGGATCAGGTTGAAAGGCAGCCGTCGAAGAGACATTAATGACAGCACCATTACGCTTCTGTAACATGCCTGGCAAGAAAAGATGTGTCATGTTTGTCAAGGCGAGCACGTTCAACATAATTTCCTCCTGCTGCCGGGAACCATCTACCTGTTCAAATAATCCATGAGTAGCAAATCCCGCATTGTTGATCAGCATATCGATGTGTATTCCCCGATTCTGACATTCCTCATATACCCTCTGAGGTGCATCGACTTGAGACAAATCCGATACGATTACCTCAGCCCTTACTTGATATGCACGTTCTATACGTTCTGCCAATTGATTCAGTTTGGATTCTGTTCTGGCCACCAGCACAATATTTTTACCCTTGGAAGCCATTTCGAGTGCAAAAACTTCCCCAATACCTGAAGAAGCACCTGTAATAAGTACCCATTGACGCTGTTCCTTTATCATCTCTCATCCATCCTCTATGAATAATTTGAACACTTGTTTTCACTTGGAAACATTGTTTCTTCATGGAATCATCGTAACCAAAATTCATGATGCTGTCAAATACATTTGTTAAATTTGAATCTAGAACGGGTTCTTACTTATTAAATTCGGATTAAATTGACGTCATCCGGCGTAAAACAGTAGAATGACCTTAAGAAAAGGAAACGTAGTTTCTGTTCAACAACAATACGGTTACGAGGATGAAATCAATGAAGGATCTTAATTCGGGTTCCACAGAATCTGCACATACGGTAACAACCTTTCAGGAAGCCAGACTCCAGCACTCGGATAATCTGCGGCAAAATATTGTGCATGCTGCTGCCGCTTTACTGCAAGAGCATGGACCAGAAGCCGTCACGGTACGCCGTGTAGCTGAACGCATGGAGTGCTCCACCAAAATCATATATAACCTTTTTGGCAAAAAAGAAGGGTTAGCCAAACATCTATATCTAGAGGGATGCTCCCTTATGGCCCAGCGATTTGAAACTATACCCCGGCAGGCATCGTTCGAACAATATTTCCGTGATCTGGCCTACGTCTACTGGGACTTCGGCATTTCTCAATCCAGCTTCTATCAGCTGATGTTTGGAGGATCTTTTTCCGAGTTCAAACCAGATGGAGAGACCTTACAAGGAACAGCTACTGCACTGAAGCAAGTGTCTGCTTTGGTGGAGATAGCGATTGAACAGGGAATGCTTCAGGTGCAAGATCCCCTGCTTGCGGTACGAATGATCTGGGCCCCCTTACACGGTGTTATTCATCTGTACCTGGGAGGGCATATTGAGAGCGAAGAAGCTGCCAAAACCCTCTATGATCATACGTTGTCGATGGTTATACACTCCCTTGTGAGTACATCTGCGAATGGATAAGCATTAAATCTGTGCTGTTTTAGATACCTTTAGAAGATAAACGAAAAAAGGAGCAGACCCATTGGCGTAATACGCCTAGGTCATGCTCCTTTATTTGGTTGACTCTATCTAGTTCCGTAACGGTTTCAGTCGATTAACGTGCCTCTTCGTTCTCAGCTTCCCAACGTGCAATTTCCTTGCGCACGATTGGAGCAACTTCTTTACCGAGCAATTCGATCGCTCTCATCACCTCGTTATGCGGCATGGTGCCGAGAGGGGTATGCAACATGAAGCGTGTAATCCCGACTTCTTTGCGCAGGTAAATAATTTTCTGAGCTACCGTCTCCACATCACCCACGTACAAAGCACCCTCAAGGCTACGCGCCGCATCAAATGTTGCACGGCTGTAGTGTCCCCATCCACGTTCACGGCCCAGTATGTTCATGACCGCTTGCGCTGGCGGGAAGAATTTCTCCACCGCTTCGTCTGTTGTATCGGCAATGAAGCCGTGAGAGTGAGAAGCAACGGTCAGCTTGGAAGCATCATGTCCTGCATGTGCAGCTGCTTTCTTGTACAGTTCCACCAGTGGTGCGAATTGCACCGGACGGCCACCAATAATGGCAAGCACCAGTGGCAAACCAAGCAGTCCTGCACGAACAACCGATTCCTGATTACCACCACTGCCAATCCATACCGGAAGTTTTTCCTGTACCGGGCGCGGGTAGATGCCCAGATTGTTAAAGGAAGGGCGGTGTTTGCCTTCCCAGGTTACTTTTTCCGAATCACGCAGCTTGAGCAGTAAATCCAGTTTCTCGTCGAATAACTCATCGTAGTCGTTCAGATCATAGCCGAACAGTGGGAACGATTCGATAAATGATCCCCGCCCTGCCATAATCTCTGCACGCCCGTTCGAAATACCGTCCAGTGTAGCAAAATCTTGATATACCCGTACCGGATCATGCGACGACAGCACGGTTACCGCACTCGTCAAGCGAATATTCTTGGTCTGTGAAGCTGCAGCAGCCAGAATGACAGCTGGTGATGAAGCAGCGTAGTCAGCACGATGATGTTCTCCCACGCCGTATACATCCAGACCCACCTGATCTGCCAAAACAATCTCTTCAACAACATCGCGAATGCGCTGCGCATGACTGATAAGTTCTCCTGTTTTTACATCCGGGTTTGTCTCCACAAATGTACTAATTCCGATTTCCATTGTCTGTTCCTCCCTGGTATGAAGCGATCCGTTGTTCATCTAACCTATTGTAAGTAGATCACCTTTTGTTATATCTTAATATTGAACTATTTTGATGAAAAACACAAGTACCCCTTGTTTCCAGGGGGTACTTATATGATTATTTCTTCCTCCCGATGTACAGCAAATGAGACGAGATTCCCAATATGGATGGGTCTTTGGCGGCTTCAATCATATATTGCATGAGTTCATCATACTCGCCACGCTCTTTCCAGTATTGCTGCTGCTCGTCCGTGAGCATCGCTCTAAGGCTGGATGAACCAATCAAATCAACGGTTTCAAATCCATGTTGCTCCATGAAGGGCGTAACGTCCTGAATATTAAAATAGTATGCTCCCGTAAATCGTCCTTGATCCTGATGATCGAATATGCCCTTTTCCACAAAAGAACGGATTGCTGCCATGTTATCATTCGGTTTCCAGTGCTGCGGGGATTGCAGCGAATTGATACTCATGCGCATTCGGCTCTGCATGGCTACAAACACCACGCCCCCTCGCTTGGTCACACGGTACAACTCCCGTACAGCAGCCGTGCGCTCTTCGTTTGTCTGCAGATGATACAAAGGCCCCAGCATGAGGGACGCATCATAAGTCTCGTCAGCCACACCGGAGAGAGAAGTGGCATCGAGAACATGGAACCCATCGAATTGCTGTGCCAAACCAAACTCCTGAGCCTTTTGCCTCGCAGTATCCACGGAGGAAGGTGTCAGATCCGATAAAGTGACCTGATACCCCAGCTTCGCAAGCTCCATGGCATACTTTCCTGGTCCTGCGCCATTATCCAGAATACAACCAGTAGCGGGGAGATGTTCCCTGATGTAATGCATGTTAATGATGAATTCAATCGGTTCCCGTTCCAGTCTCCCCCACTCATCAAACCCGGAATAATATTTAATAATATGATCTTTAATAATATGATCTCTCTTCATCGCTCTGACACCTGCCCTTTCTTATATGTAGACCACCTAACCATGTTCAAAATTAAATTCCAACCAGTATATATCTACTAAATATTTCCTGTCAAACAAAAAAACGTTCAATTCCCATTGAATGCGGAACTGAACGTTTCTCAATCTGATCTTATATCTTTTTCACAAACTCAGACTTCAACTTCATTGCACCCAAGCTGTCGATCTTGCAATCAATATCATGATCCCCATCAATCAGGCGGATATTCTTCACCTTCGTGCCCTGTTTGACCACGAGCGAGCTACCCTTAACCTTCAGATCTTTAATGACGGTAACGGTATCCCCATCACTTAGCACATTTCCGTTGGCATCACGGATTACTTTTGCATCCTCTGCACTCTCATTTTCCCCTTCTGGAGACCATTCATGCGCGCACTCCGGGCAAACCAACAGGTTACCATCCTCGTACGTGTACTCAGAATTACATTTCGGGCAGTTAGGCAAATTAGACATATGTATTAAACTCTCCATTCTACGATTGGCTTTCCCGCAAGTATACGGGATTTCGGCGGCATGTTCCATACGCTTGCTCACTGCATGAATGGATTTAAACCAAATTTAAGGTTCAGGCATCCCTCACTTTAAGGGTAACTACTTATGATGTAACTATTAGATACGCACTACAAATGCATGAATTCTGGTGAAATTCACAATATTTTTTGATATCAAAGGAGTGCCTACTCATGTCCTCATATGTTTTCCCTGTGCAAACGGCTTTTTTTATCTTTGTTGTTGCGGCCATGTTTTTGCTGGTGCCGTGGTTAATCTATGGGTATCGTAAAGACGGCTTCTTCAGCTGGTCGCGGTTTGGCATCAGCTTTTCGTTTATCTTTTATATTCTGGCCGCCTATTGCCTCGTCATTCTCCCTTTTCCGACTACGCGAGATACCTGTGCGCAGCAAGCCGCTGACACGATCTACTACAATCTGGTTCCATTCACTTTTGTCAAAGACATCATGAAGGAAACACCTGTTGTATGGTCTCAGCCTTCCAGCTATCTCAGCATGATTCAGGGCAGAGCCTTTCTGCAAGTTCTATTTAACGTCCTGCTTCTCATGCCGCTGGGTGTATATATCCGTTATTTTTTTCAAAAGAGATCATTCTGGAAGTACGCCCTGCTTGGTGGATTAGGGCTTTCCCTATTCTTCGAAATCACTCAAATCACCGGATTCTACGGGTATTACAATTGTCCTTACCGCCTGTTCGATGTAGATGATCTGTTATTGAATACTTCGGGAGCAGTCATTGGATTCTTCACAGCGCCCATCCTGCTTGCTTTATTCCCATCACGTGCAAGCATTCAGGCGAAGAGTGAACAGATCGTGGAGCAAAACCGAGTGTATGCTATGCCTCAATTGCTCGCGTTAATTATTGATGGAATCATTGTTGTCTTCCTTTCGAATCTAATCTCCATCTTTACAGCGTCTGATGTGATCAGTGATGCGCTAAGTACATCCATTGCTATGGTCATTGTGCTGTTCTTCATCCCTTGGGTGCGAAATGGGGTAACTCCAGGCTCGGCCATCTTGCGATTCCGCTATGTGAATCGTCAGACCGGCACACCTACCAGTGAATCGTTATTCAAAAGATTTGTCGCACTTTACACGCCTTGGTTCGTGATTACAATCATCCGCTGGGTCAATGATTATGCCTTCACCAGTAATGAGGATGTTATGCTCCGGCCTTATCAAATATTGCTTTCCCTAGGAACAGTCGGTGTCTATATGTTGGTCTATGCCGTGCTCTTTATTCATATTTTGATCGTGCTTTTCTCCCGTGGAAAACGTTCCTTCTACTTCGATGAGGTGTCCCGCACACGTGCCTCTCGTAAATAATATTGGAGGATAACAAGGTATAATGTACCTCTAATTAGTGCTTACGTTCTGCTTACTATTCTGCCCGATCAAAAGAGGACGTTCATTCTGAGAATGAACGTCCTCTTTTGATCGGGCTCATAGCAGTTTTTCAGAGTATTCATACACAATAACCCACCTGGATTATAACCCTAACAGCTCTCGCTTGGCTGCATCCGGATCATGTACGATCTCAATCTCATGGTTGAAAATTAGTGTCGCACGATCCTGCTCATATTCAGGCCAGTTCACACCTGCAACTTCAGGTTTGCCGTTCTTGGCAAAGGAAATCCAGGCATCCTGTACCTTGAGAGCAAGTGCCGCCGCAGCTTCGTCGGGCTCCGCATTCATGAATTTGAGGACATGTAGTGTATTAAACACAAAGAACATTTCGATACTGTGAATCGCTCTTTTTAACAAGGGATGTTCCGGCATCACCCAATCAAATCGATACATCCACACCGGGGCATATTTCTGTTGTGCAGCAGCATATTGCAGCGCTGACCGCCAGAAGAACATATCGGTCATGACTTGGGCTTGTCCATCCGCCGTTTTTGGATAACTATCCGCGATGGCTACCCGGTTCTCCAGATCTGGCGTCATAAAGTCTACGCCCTGAACCATATCGATCTCTTTTGAATAAGGCACATGTGGCTGGATGAACAATGCACCCTCGTGCAATGTCGTACCAATCAGCACCGGAATATCCTGCGCTGAGCC
This sequence comes from Paenibacillus sp. W4I10, assembly GCF_030816325.1. Classification (NCBI taxonomy): domain Bacteria; kingdom Bacillati; phylum Bacillota; class Bacilli; order Caryophanales; family Paenibacillaceae; genus Paenibacillus; species Paenibacillus sp. W4I10. The sequence continues at coordinate 5,391,529 of NZ_JAUSXX010000001.1, read as the reverse complement.
TTCGCTCACCGCCTGAAGTGGCACCTGTGGTAATGTATGCCCATCCAATACAGGTTGGAACAATAATGCCATCCCTGCCCCGCTCTGCTGTTTGACCGTTTCACCCGCTGCAATAATCTGCTCTACAGGAATTGTATTTAACTTCTGCAGGTTGTCCCGGTCCACCCCAAGAATCTTTAACATCCCTTCCCGCAACGCTGAAGCTTGCTCTGCCGGCATGAACTGGGATGCACCACTCTCCATAATGGCACGTTGGAACAGTCCCTTGGCCGCTGGCATCGCCATCAGTGCTGCAATACTCATGCTGCCTGCTGATTCGCCGAACACCGTAACTTGATCCGGGTTACCACCAAAAGCAGAGATATTATCCTTCACCCACTGTAATGCCGCAACCTGATCCAGCAGACCCGCATTGGATACATATGAATCACCTAATGGAGCCATATGAAGGAATCCCAAAGCTCCTAATCGGTAGTTGATCGTCACAACGATGACGTCCCCCCGAGCCGCTAACTGTGTACCATCATACATCGGCTGGTTACCTGAACCTGATACAAAGGAGCCGCCGTGAATCCATACCATGACCGGCATTGGTGTTGTCCCTTTTTCCTTAGGTGCCCAGATGTTCAGATATAAACTATCTTCTGACTCATTCGGAATTTCTGTCTGGCCTTCTGGTTGATGATTTCGAGGTTGTATATTCTCAGGTCCAAATTGAGTGGCCTGTCTGATTCCATCCCATGACTCGGGCTGTACCGGAGCCTTGAAACGCAGCTCACCTACCGGGGGTTTCGCATAGGGAATGCCTTTCCATACGCTTGCATCGTGCAAAAGTTCGCCTTGAACGGTACCATATGTCGTTTGAACCTGAAGTTCTCTCATGCCGCTTCTACTTCCTCTCCGTAAATAGGTTGAATTAACGAGTAAGTGCATATCATGTGTACTTATTTGAGTATAGTTTGTTGTCATACCTATTTACAACTTTACCCAACTCTAGCCTCCCCTGCTACGTTTCACGTGGAACTTTATCGGTGGATGATCTGATACATACCTTTAAGATGGACACCAAAAAGGCCACCCATTGAGTAATATCATCAAGTCTAACTTATCTTAATGACATTGACCCTTAGCATGACCCTTTCCCGTTAACTATCCAAATAACTACCCTTTTACAGGATAACGCACCGTAAACTCAACACCCTCAATCCATTCACCCCTGACAAAGTCCCGTCCCTTCACAACAACTCGATCCTTATAAACCTCCACATGAAGTCCTTCACTGCCCTCCAGATGCTCATCCTGATCTGTCCAGAGATAACCTACAGACGACGCATTGAACATCGTTGGCATCTGGCCTGCACCATCGTACATCGTATGCTGCGCCTCCAGTTGCCAATGAGTGTGACCCGAGAAGAGGATCGCTTGCGGATATTTGGCCAGAACGGCCTTCAGTTCTGCATCCTGATTCACACCATACCAGCCTTGTTCCTTCATCGATCCTGCCACCGTATCCATAAGCGGCTGGTGCAAGAAAATGAAGATGGGATGTTCTGGCGTTGCACGCTCAGACAATTTGGCATCCAGCCACTCCAATTGTTCAGCCGACATATCACAATCCTTCGGATGAGGTTGCTCGGTGCCCAGGAAAATATAATGATACCCATCAATCCAGTGATCGTGGTATGCGCCCTTCATACCTGTTGTCCCTTCAAAATCACTTAATCGACGCTGCCATAACCCTGCGACTGTAATGGGGTCCACTCCTGAAGAGATCCGTCCCCCATCCTGACCCTCCTGCTCCGAAGGTGCAGCAGACAACGTATAGGTTCCGCCGGATAGTTTCTCAATTAGTGCAGCTGATTCAGCAGCGGTTTGTTTAGTGACCAGCTCCATATCTGCTTCCTGCTCCAACAACTCGGCTACTTCATCCTCTTTCATCTCAAGCAAAACGATCGGCGGATCTTGCCATACCACAGCTCCAATATCATGATTACCTACCGTGTACCGAATGTCTGGCAAGTTCTCCGCATGTTGCTTCCATATGCGTTGCAACTCACGATATTCACTCGGCAACCCCCGATCCGTCACATCGCCCACATGCATAATTCCGCTGCTTCCCTGACTGAACGTAGCTATATCGGCTAATGCTTGGTCCAGATGCCGGTTATGAATATGGTCTGCCTCATCTCGCACATGTGTGTCCGTAATGACCTGGAAGCTGGCAATAGGTTGCTCCGGTGTATGTTCATTTCCCATCAAGAATCACTCCATTTCAGTCCAATAATGCCAATCAGAATAAAACCGATCCAGACCATTGACGTGAGCCGCAGACGTTCACCAAAAAAGTAATGCCCCACAACGCCAATGAGCGTAATGCCCACGCCAGACCAGATCGCATAGGCTACAGCCAGCGGCATATACTTCACTGCAAAGTTGAGAAACGTAAAGCTTGCGCCATAACAGACAAACATCAATACCGAAGACCATAACCGTGAGAACCCATCCGATACTTTTAGCAAAATGGTAGCACTAAGCTCCAGCCCGATGGCCAGTGCCAACAGTACCCAGCCCAAGTAGGCGTGACTGTTCGTCATCGATTTAGCCCACCATTCAACAATTCATGGAAGGATTGAATCGTTCTGTCCGCCAAGCGGATTCGTCCAGGTTCCCCAATGCCAATCCTGTGCCCTGCACCAGCGGCTCGTGCCATCTCCATATCTCCGTCCGTATCTCCAATGACCACCGTATGCTGTACCGATACACCCAACCGTTCACAAGCAAGCAGAAGCATATCGGGAAAAGGTTTCCCCCGCTCCACCAGATCGGTACCAATCACCACGTCAAAAAAGGAATCCAGCCCCATCCACTGCAAGTGCTTGACTGCACTAGGTGTATCATCTGCCGTCACGACACCCATAACCACGCCTTCGCGACGGCACTGTTCAAGGAATTCACGAACGCATGGTAACGGATGTGCTGGACGATGCTGCTCCATCTCTTCCTCCGCTCGCGCCAAACACTCTCGAACCATAATCTTGGCTTCAGCCCAACTGAGACCTGCACGATATCCATGCCATGTTAACACGGCGTACACTTCATCCATAGTTCCCATTGCAAGCGGCCCTCGCACGTCATACCCATTCATTCGGCCTTGGTCATCATGGAATGTACCCCAGATCTGTGGAAGTTCCTCTGTATTGATACGCAGTCCCCGGGTAGCTAGCTGGTCTCTGAAGCCCCCCAAAACACAATCGGTCCAGAACCCCCACATGCCCGTAAAATCAAGTAATGTCCCGTCCTTGTCGAACAAAACGGCTTCAATCTGATTTGGTAATCCATCCACATACGTTTCATCTTGCATTGGTCAAACTCCTTGTCTGCGATCTTTATGAACGGAAAGGACGGTACAGCATGTACCGCCCCTTTCGCTTAATTCACGTGCCTGTATACGTTTCTTATTTCGTTACACGATCCAGTTCCTTCTGCGCCTTCTCTTTCGCTTCCTTCAGCGCTTGTTCCGCTGGCATATTATTGATCTGCACCTGATCAGCTGCATCTTTCAATGCATCATTGATCTTGCCACCCGTTGGATCCTGGAATGGAGCCGAAGCGTGAGCTGCCTGTTGCAGTGGTACGGTGATCTGTGGATTTTCCTCACTGAATTTCATGAACTCTGGATCTTGTTGAGCCGATTGACGAACTGCAATATATCCGGTGTTCATGGACCATGAAGCTGTATTTGAAGTCTCAGAGAAATACGTAAGCCATTTGTATGCTGCCTGTTGTTGTTCAGGCGTTGCAGCTGACGGAATACCTGCCGAAATGGCACTTGCTACCGGTTTTCCTTCACCAATACCTTCCCAGCCTGGTTGTTGCATTGCAGCGACTACGCTAAAGTCCAAGTCACCTTGGTCACCACTAGATCCGGTATAACCTGCTGCTTTATTTTTCATCACATCATCAATCGTTTTGTACCAATACTCCCAGCCCTGACCTCCATAATGAATGCCCATAATCTTGTCTTCGTTAATCCATTTACGGAACAGTTCCCATGTCTCGATCCATTCCGGGGAATCAATCATGACGGTTTTGCCATCTTCGCTAAGAATCTGTCCGCCCTTACCCAGCACGGCATCAATCATATTGTCACTACCCCACATCGGTTCCCAACCGTAGAAGGTGGTCTTTCCATTTTCTTGTTTGCTCATCTTCGCTGCCGCCTCAGCCAGCTTCTCCCAAGTCGTCAGACTCGCTGGGTCGATTCCGTTCTCCTTGAACGTATCCATGCGGTAATACATGATCTGAGTTGTACCGTACATTGGCAAAAAGTATTGCTTTCCATCCACCTGTCCCTGGTTCAGGAATGTCTGAATGAAATCGTCTTTCTTAAAATTTGGATCAGCAGCAATCATCTCATCCATGGGTGCATAATATCCTTTGCGTGCCCAGTCTATATTGGAGCTAAGTACCGCGGCGGGAACATTCTTGGAAGCAATCGCTGCTTGCAGCTTCTGTTCCGTCTCCGTGTAATCTGCCTGTACAATTCCTTTTACAACGACTTCGTTCTGCGAGGCGTTGAATGCATCAATCGTCTTTTTCATGTTATCGCCCAGATTACCACCCAGACCATACCAGAACTCGATCTCAACCGGATCTTTGGCCTGAACTTCGGTTCCACTGGCAGCCGCCGTCGTGCCTGATTCTGCGGGTGCTTGTGTTCCACAAGCGGTCAGTAGCGCAAAGCTGGTCGCGAGTACCAGCGACATGCCACCCTTCCAGTTCAACCTCAATCTCTTTTTCCATGTCATGCTTGCTTGACTCCAGTTCATTGTCGTTCCTCCCGTTTTAGGTGAAATGGTAGTTTGCATAAATTGAACTAAAGAATATTTACACTAGCCACTCCAATGACAGAACAACCCTCCGATCGCTGTTATCCCCAGATTTTCTTGATTCCTTTTTATAAAGGTAAAATCCGGGGATAAAGGCGAGCGCTTCGCTTCTTCAGATTATTTCTGTCCTCTCCGTTTTGTGTAAATGTTTATTTCAATTTATATAGCAAGGTAGTTAATATCAGTTCTTGTTCACACCTGCCGTAATATTCACGCTTTGCATGATGGTCTTCTGGGTGAACAGGAAGAGAATAAATAGGGGTGCGATGGTAAAGGCACTTGCAGCCATAATCTGTGGCCAAGCCAGTCCATATGCCCCGCCTTCTACAAAGAAACTGCGCAGACCCGCCGATACCAGCTGCAAGTCAGGGTCTTTGGTGATGAGCATAGGCCAGAAATAGTTGTTGTACTGTTCAATAAACGTAATCAGAACCATCACGGCAAAACTTGAGCGAACAAGCGGCGTGATAATTGTCCAGAGAATCCGGAAGTGGGATGCACCGTCCAGCTGTCCGGCTTCCACCAATTCATGAGATACCTGCATGAACGCCTGCCGGATCAGGAAGATCGAGAACACGCTGACACAGTTGGATACAATCAAGCCTGTGTAGGAATCCAGCAGGTTAAGCTCGCTAAGTACCAGGTAACTAGGCAGATACACGGCCGTACTCGGTATCATATAACCCACTAGAATCAGGGATGTCAGTACACCTTTGAGACGGAATTTCATATGTGTCAGGGCGTACGCCATCATACTGGAGTTGACGATCTGAAATAGACAGATGGCTAAGGCCACCCCGGTACTGTTCAGAATGTAACGGGCAAAGGGTGCCGCATTCCAGGCATCCACATAGTTGCTCCACAGGAACGTCTCCGGCCAGAAGGTCGGCGGGAACTGCCAGATCTCATCATTGGTTTTGAACCCGCTAATGACCATCCAATAGAAGGGAAAAGCTGTACCCAGCGCGATAGCGGCTAACAGGAGGTAGCGGATCACTTTACTTATTTTAAAATTCGGTTGTGACACGTTCTGCAACTCCTTGCGCTTCATCCGTTTAGACTTTTTGTTAGGCAATGTCATTGTCATTAGTAGTGCACCAGACGTCTGCCAAGCAGGAAGGATACGCCCGACAGCAACACGCAGATCAGAATGATCACAACGGCGATAGACGAAGCTTCACCTACATTAAAGGATTCGAATGCAGACTGGTAATACATGTACAGCAACGTTCTCGTTGATCCCGCCGGTCCACCCTGCGTCATGACATTGATCTGGTCATAGGCTTGCAAGGACTGGATGGTAAGAATAATCGATAGAAAAAACGTCGTTGGTGAGATCAGCGGCAGTGTGATACTTCTGAACTTGTCCCAACCGTTGGCTCCATCGATTGAAGCTGCTTCGAGCAGATCGGACGGTAGATTTCGTAGCGCAACGAGATAAAATACCATTGCCCATCCAATCGACTTCCAGAGGGTGACGATCAGAACGGCAACCAGTGCCCAGTCCGCGTCACGCAACCATCCGATCGGAGATACGCCTACCCAGCCGAGCATGAGATTGGCAAGTCCCACTTCTGGCTCGAAGATCCACGACCATGCAATGGACACCGCCACTGTCGGGGTGACCCAAGGGGAGAAGAGTAATGTCCGGAAGATGCCGGATGATTTGATCTTGCTATTCATAAGCATGGCAAGCGCCAATCCGCCCACAATGGTTGGGATTACACTTCCCAGTCCGAATAACAAAGTGACTTTCAGTGATCGATAGAATTCAGAGTTTGTCAGCAGATAACTGTAATTGTCCAACCCGACGAACAGCTTGTCCGGGCTCATGAAGTCCCAGTCGGTGAAACTGAGATAAACGATATATCCCAGAGGTCCCAGCCAGAAGATCAGCAACGGGATTAGAGCTGGCAGCGTGAATAGGACCGCCTCAGACTCCCTCCATAGTTTTAAACGCAAATCTCCCACTCCTTACTGTCCAATTTTTCTTTAATGATTGGGAATTTTTGAGTATAATCAGCTTTATATTTATTCTGTACAAAATTGATTGTACACTCGTATTGAAAATTCTAATTCCGGCTTATGTTAAAATTGGAGCAAGTCATGTAAAATATGAGGCAGCTAGTGGGAACGCTATCATAAACCAGAGGTGACATTGTGGGAAAAGAAACCGCCGGGAACCCGAATCTTTCTTCGTTACCTGATCGGCATGCGCTGAGGGAGAGAGTCATTGAGGCCATCGCCAATACGATGGATCTGTATGGGGTGAATCATACGTTTGGCAAATTATACGGCATCATGTATTTTGAAGATAGACCGATGACACTTGAAGAGATGAAGACCTCGATGAATATGAGCAAAAGCAACATGAGCTATGCGGTTCGGTCACTTACGGAGTCACAGATGATCTATAAACTGGAGGAAAAGAAGGAGCGCCAGGATCAGTATCTGGCTGAGACCGACTTTTATCGTACGTTCCAGAATTTCTTCGGGGCCAAGCTCCAACGGGAAGTAGATGTCATGTTAGAAGGCATTCGTGAGGTCATTCCTGACCTGTCGGCAATGATCCTTTCGGAACATACCTCTTCCAAAGACCGAGATGATGCACTGCGTGACCTGCACAAACTCCAACATGCGGAGCAGTATTACGTTTGGCTACAAGGATTCGTGGATCAGTTGCGGGATGGTAAGTTTTACGAGAATGCTGCACACACGCCCGATAAAGAGTAGTACAACTGCGTAAACAGAATAACTAATGGGTGACCCAAGCGCTAACGAACCTAGACGATCTGACGTACCATTGTTGAGTCACACTAAACCGCAAAAAGGAGCTGTTCCTAGCCAATGTATGGCTTTTGGAACAGCTCTTTTTTTTATTCTATCTATTGTATTGTCATATCCCATCCGTTATTAGGGGTTCTCTTTTCCATATGCTACTGCATTAATGGTCTCTGCTCTTCCTTGGTTTACCTTGATCAGACTACCTGGCGCCTAAGCTTCAACCATCAAAACCCTTTTTGTGTTGTGCCGCAACTTCAATATCTGCATCACACAACGAGAAGCTCCAGGTTCATTCATTTCCCAGCGTATAATCCCTTAATTTCCCTTCATAGATCAGTTGCAATCGTTCACTCTGGCGAAAATCATCCGGTGTCACCAGCGCCGGCAGCTTATTCCACAGTTTGATTCCCGAACGCTGTAGAATCTCGGCTACAAATTGGGAACAGAAGTAGGAGTTGCTGAACTCCACCGGTTCCTTGAGCGTAATGCCGATCACGCCGAGCAGATTGTACATATATTTCTGGCGGCTGCGGATGAAGATGTGCAGCACACGTTTCATCTTTTCCACTTCACGATCCGTCACCTGAAGCTTGTATATGACACATGTGGTATTGGGATACTTGCTGTATGTACCTGTCTGTATATCTTCCTTCACAAACCCGCCATTCAGCGGATTGCTCGGATGCTTGCGGCCGAAGCTGTACAGCTCGGTTAACTCCCGGTCAAATGAGATCGATGCGTGATTATATGGCGCTCGGGTGTAACTCTGAATAACCTTGGTAAACAGCGTTCCTGTATTTGTAAGCAGGATATAGATGGAGCGTTCATCTGTCATAACAAAATTTCCCCTTATCAAGTTGGCACTATTTCTTCATAATAACATAGGTACCCTATAATGGAATCTTACTTTGAATAAGCAGGTGATCGGTACGTGAGCAGTTCACTCTTTACACTAACGTTAATCTTCACAGCTTTACTTGTGATACATATCGTCTACAAAGTTATTGCAAAGCTTCAGCCAAGCAAAGACTATTCAGGCATCGGCCAAAAAATCAAAACCTGGTGGGGTATGTTTGTGATCTTCTGCCTCGCCACCCTTTTTAACCCCATCGTGTCCCTGATCTCCCTCATGGTGCTTGCATTCTTCTCACTCAAAGAATACTTCTCCATGATTCGCAGTACACGCAAAGCCGACCGCAGGTTGTTCCTATGGGCGTATCTGGCGATTCCGGTTCAGTTCTACTGGATCTACATTGGATGGTATGGCATGTTTATCGTGTTTATTCCCCTATATGTGTTCCTAGTGCTGCCCCTGCCACGCCTGATCAACAAAGGTACAGTCGGCTTCCTGCGCAGTGTCAGCTCCACACAATGGGGACTAATGCTGATGGTGTTTGGACTGAGCCACCTGGCCTATTTTCCATTTGCCACACCGGAGTACGGGTCCAAGCTGGTGTTGTTCTTGGTCGTGTTAACACAGCTTAATGATGTGGTGCACTATCTGGTCTCTCTCTATCTGGGCAAACGAAAAGTGGTGCCTACCGCCAATCCTTTTGTCACCTGGGAAGGGTTCGCGTGTGCATTTATTGTAACGACAGCAGCGTCTTATTTTATCCATCCCTACCTGACGCCATTTGATTGGAAATTCTCGCTGTTCATCGGAGTGTTGATCAGTCTGGCCGGATTCTTCGGTAGTCTGACGGTGTCTGTACTGAAGCGCGATCTGTTAATTGGAGATGACAACAAGTTCGATTCGCTCAAAAAAAGCTACCTGAGCCGGGTCGACAGCCTGACTTACACCTCTCCGGTTATGTTCCACGTGGTCCGTTATTTCTTTGACTTTATGTAGCAACAGATAGATCGGCGATCTTGTAATGTATGTCAAAAAAAGCAGCCCAAGTGGCTGCTTTTCCTGTTCAACAGGCTATAGATGGTGCCTTCATGTTGTGCCTGCGCTACTTCAACGTAATTTCCTTTTCGGACATGATTTCGTTCCCCTCATCATTCGTGAAGACAAATGTCGCTTTCCCCCGCTCGCCCTTCATCTCATCCGAATAGATAAAGCCGGAGAATTGTCCATTGCCGCTAAAGTAAAACCCCTCTTCACCATTTCCACCATGTTCGATGGCTTCCTGTAGTGAATTCACAATCGTCACCGTGTTAGACGTCCATCGCATCTCCGTTAGTGTATAGCCCTTCGGAACCTGTTTAATTCCAAAATCAAAGCTGTTACCCTCGCTCGGTTTCTCCGACTGGTCAATGACGATATCAATCTGCTCAGACGGTTCAGTGGATTCCGATTGAGCTGTAGGCTTGCCCTCTTCACCACTGGCACTGCCTTTGTCATTGTTATTCTTCGCATCCGCATTCGGAACAGAGTTTTCTCCAGCTTCCTCTACGGGTTGCTTCGACTGCGGATAGGCATGTTCCTGAACGGATTCATTATTATTCTTGGCGCCACAGGCACTGACGAATAGCAAAATACAGAGCACAGACATGCAAATTGCAGATTTCTTTATATTTATTTTCATCATCTACTTCTCCCTTCATCCATCTACAGCACATATATCTATATCAGTTGAACTTATCATTTACACGATAACGGAGAGGACAGAAAAAACCTGAAAAAGCGAAGCGTTCGCCTTTATCCCCGGATTTTCCCTTTAAGAAAGGGGAATCAAAAAATCTGGGGATAACAGCGATTGGAAGGTTATTCTGTCATCGTAGTGTCAGTGTAAATATTCTTTAGTTCAACTTATATAGCACACCACTTACTAATCACTACACCATATCGTCCCACATGAAGCTCCATTATATGTAAATGATTAATAAATTCAGTATGTAACTGTACCTCGATGAGGAAAAAAAGAACTCTGTTCATGACGTCATGCACCGTTTATTTTATCGATCAAACCCTGGAAAAACTAACACTTCTCCAATCCGGATGGCGTTCTGCTCAAGTTTGTTCACTTTCTTAAGGGCTTCTACATACACACGAGTGTCCATCTGCTGAGGTTTATGTGCCAATGAAATGCCCCACAGTGTATCTCCCTGAGATACAACGATCTGGTCCCCCGATAATAATTGCTCATCCCCTGCAAATGCAGTGAATACAGCACTACACCCTATGATTATAATTAGAGTTATGATGACGATCTTCACTAGCCAGGTTGGCGTCTTCACACGCTGCATGAATTGATCTTTAACATACATGGTGCGAGACTCGGACGTTTTGGTATAAACGGATTCATAAATACTTTTGTACGTAGAATATCTCATTCCAGTCGACCTCCAGACTTTCAGTCCGCTAATCTTTAATTTCATGTTTACCTATGTATTATTTTCCTATAACAATGAATGATCAATAATTCACTTTTTCACTATATAGGTATCTTTGCCTAATTCGCCCTACCCTGATAGGTCTATACTACCAGTTCACTCTAAACAAATTCTGAACAACCAAATTTCAATGTTATATCCGATTTAATCTATCCAATATTCATGCCTGATTTTCGGCGATGCTTGCTGCAACGTTTTTCTATAATAGGTATAGATAAAGATTCTAATGAAGTAAGGACGTGCCCCCATGATTTCTGCTGATCTGAAGGAACAATATTACAAGGCGCTTGTGGCCAAGGATTCGGAATACGAGGGTTTATTCTATGTTGGGGTCCGAACCACAGGTGTGTTCTGTCGTCCCACATGCCCTGCGCGAAAACCAAAATTCGAAAACTGCGAATTCTATGAGACGGCTCAGCAGGCACTTCTGGCCTCTTATCGCCCTTGCCAGCGCTGTCGCCCGCTCTCTCACCCCAACCAAGTATCCGATGTCGTTCGCATATTAGTGGAAGCTGTGGAGAAACATCCGGAGAAACGCTGGAAAGGACAGGATTTCAAAGCCCTCTCCATCGACGAATCCACTGCTCGCCGTCAGTTCAAGAAGCGGTTCGGCATGACCTTTGTCGAATATGCTCGTGCTCGCCGCATGGGACTTGCCCTGAAAAATATTCGCTCCGGCCGCACCGTTATTGATAGCCAATTAACTACTGGATATGAATCAAGCAGCGGCTTCCGCGATGCCTTTTCACGGATCATGGGTGCCGCCCCTACACAAGTCGATGAAGGACATATCCTGAAAGCGTCCTGGATTGACACCCGCCTCGGCCCAATGATGGCCATTGCAGATGAAGAGGCGCTATATTTACTGGAATTTGTGGACCGCAGAGGTCTGGAACGCGAAGTTGAGCGTCTGCGCAAACGAACCAAATCAGCGATTGTACCCGGCACTACAGCTCCCATCCAGTCCATTGAGCGTGAACTAAACGAGTACTTTCAAGGTATTCGGACAGCATTCGACACACCGTTGTTCTGTTTAGGAACACCATTTCAAAAGCGTGTGTGGGAACAGCTAAGGGCCATTCCGGCTGGTGAAACGAGGTCATATCAGGATATCGCAAATGCACTGGGAAAACCGACTGCTTGCCGAGCCGTGGCACAAGCAAATGGGGCCAACCAGCTTGCGATTGTGATCCCATGTCACCGTGTAATCAATGCCAGTGGTGAGCTGGGCGGATACGGCGGAGGATTAACTCGCAAAAACTGGCTTCTGACTCACGAGAAACAGGAACAGAGTAGCTGAATAACGGAATCAAGTAATGAAGTACGTATCAAATGTCCAAAGGAATACATGATATAACAAAGGAGAGCCAACATAATATGAGTACCTTAGAGGAGAAAGCGACGTTATTCCAACAATACCATGTGAAAGGAAAACCACTTGTTCTCGTTAATGTGTGGGATGCCGGAAGCGCACAAGCCATCCAATCCACTGGAGCAACGGCCATTGCGACCGGAAGCTGGTCCGTTGCTGCGGCCCACGGTGAACAAGATGGTGAAGCCATGCCATTCCATCTGGTGCTTGCCAATCTTGCACGGATTACAGCAAGCGTGGATCTGCCTGTAACGATCGATATAGAGGGAGGGTATGGGAGGTCTATGTCAGAAGTGAAAAAAATATCCTGCAAGTCATCGACCATGGTGCTGTGGGAATCAACATGGAAGATCAACTTCCCGCTGGCTTGGGATTGTACACTGTGGAGGAGCAATGTCCGAGATTGTCCGCCGCCCGGGAAGCTGCGGAGCAAGCAGGCATACCGTTGTTCATTAACGCCCGCACAGATATTTTTCTGCAACATGCACCTGAACACCATAACCAATCTCTCCTAGAGGAAGCACTTATACGTTCGAGCCATTATGCAGATGCAGGAGCCAGTGGTCTGTTTGTACCCGGTTTGCATGATCACCAACTGATTCAGGAATTGTGTGAGCGTTCATCGCTGCCAATTAACGTTATGGTTACGTCTCCTGAGCCTTCACCAAAACAGCTTGCCACACTGGGTGTAGCACGCGTAAGCTATGGACCTTATCCTTATCTGCAAGCTATGGAACACCTGAAAGAACTGGGGAGAAGTATTTTATCGGGAAATTAACTGGAGGGCATGTTATAATCACCTCTATTGAACATTTACAGGAGGCAATTATGCTTAACGTGGAACAAAAGCTTGAAGTGCTACAATCGTATCCCCAACTACAACGCAAAGATGTTTCTCTCGGTCGTGTTAATTTCCACTACGAGGATAGTGCGTATGATAAAAAGATTGTTGCTCTCCATATTCACCCTAACGGTAACGGTTATATCTATGCAGGTCTACTGCCTGACTATGAGACCGATGCTAAAGGATTCGTTAATATTCGTGATTACTCCGAAACAGATCTGCGCACCTTGTTAGATGAAACGATCCAAGCAATGTCTCACAATCCCAACGCAGTTGAATTTAAAGAACCAGAACAAGTAAAAGCTGCTCCTGTATTGTCTACAACCTCTACGGGTGGCGGAACGTGGATTGATGAAGATGGACATACGCTGACTTTAAAATACGAAGATGACATGTGGTATGTGTATTCCGGTGTTAATCTGGATATGGCTTTTGAAACGCGTAGCGAAGCCGGCGAGTACCTCAAAGACGAAGGATTCAAACCACAAGCTCAGGCTTAAGGGATACACCTTCAGTTTAGATTGCACAAAGATTGCCGAATAGGTATATTCCGTGATTTAGGATGATACCAAAAACACGAGGCGTGGTTCGCACTCGTGTTTTTTGGTTTACAGAAAATTTCGCATAGATTTATTGCCCCGGTTCCTTTATATAACCGTTTCCTGTCAGTCTTTTTTGGATTTCATGGTTAGCGGCGCATTCTTCATCATCGGGTACGTAGATAGAAGTAGCGCACCACCAATGCATCCCAGAACGGTGAACAATGTCATGCGATTGATCCTAGCAATCCACAACATAAACTCACCAAGATCGCCCAATGTAATGATTAGCGTAAAGACCAAGCCAACCCCAAAGAACATAATGAAGAAGTTACGCATCCCCAAGCGCATCCAACAAACCGTTGGGAAGACAGAGATTCCCAGTACGAGAAAGCCGCACATCAGATCGATCCACAGATAGGATAAGAAATGATATTCGCTTGAATACAACATGCCCGGTTGATAAAGGGTTACGCCAACAATTCCTTTTTCCTGAAGCAGGTGTATGAGAAAATACGCCACATGCAGAATGACCATGGTGCCTGCAACCATCCATACCGAGTTCATATAGAAAGATTTCATGAATTGAATTCGTGTACTCCCCATACCGATCGCAACCGGAAACAGTGTGATGATTCCCCCGATTGCAAACGTACATATCCCTCCGTACATTGGGCCAAACAGTTGCGTAGTATACGAGACATCAAATATGAAGCCAATGGCCAGATATACAACGGCGAGCATTAGAGCGATGGATGAAAATATGCTCAGAAACAAACGCATATCATCGCGAATCAGTCGGTTCGTACCTTTTACTGCGTTCATGGTTTAACCCCCTCTTGATTACGGGTCCTGTTAACCAAATAATCTTGTAATGTCGCTTTCTCAATGGAAAGCCCCTGTGAATGAGCGATATCCTTCCATATTTTCGAGTAGGGCTCATCAATCATCACTTTCACAGTCGATCCCATCTGGGAAGACTCTATAACTTTAACACCTGCTGTGACTCGGTTGATATCGTCAATTACCCCTGTTAGAAGAACTCCTTTTTCGCGCATCTCTTCCATCGGTTGATTTAACAACACCTCTCCAGCTTGCAAAACGATAAGGGACTCACACAAAGGCTGAATCTCCTCAATATGATGGCTGGATATCAGAATCAGACGTGGGTTATCTTCATAACTTTCCAGTAGCGCATTGTAGAAGAACTTACGCTTCTCAGCATCGAGCCCATTGGTGGGTTCATCCAGAATGGTTATCTTTGCATTACTGGCAAGACCTAATATAATCTGGGTGGCAGTCTTCATGCCTTTCGAAAATTTAATGATTTTCTTCTTCTCCGGTAGTTCGAACACATTGATTAAACGTTCCGCCAAATCCTGATTCCACTGCGGATGAAAATATTGCCCCATTTGGACCATGTCACTAACCGTCCAGTTTTTCCCCAGGGGATGATTCTCCTGGATGTAGCACAGATGCTCTTGGGCAGCCAGGTTATTATAGGGGTCTTGACCCATGATCTGAACGGTTCCACTGTCCGGGCGGTTATGCCCTGCCAGTAAACTCATCATGGTTGTTTTGCCCGCTCCATTCCTTCCCCAGATTGCACTAATGATTGGCTCACTCTCATGTAGCGTAACCTGGTTCAGAACGGGCGTCTTCTGGTAGCTGTAGTTGACCTGCTCCATATGAATCATAACTCACTCTCCTTATCCTTCTTGCCGCGAATCAGATCAATAATCATGTCTTCATTCATGTGAATCCGTCTGGCTTCTTCAAGTAAAGGCTTGATGTATTCTTCATAAAAATCTTGCTTCCGTTCAACGAGCAATGCTTCTCTTGCTCCCTTTGCAACAAACATTCCAACACCTCGCTGTTTGTATATAATCCCCTTGTCCACGAGTTCCTGCAGTCCTTTGCGGGCTGTAGCCGGATTGATATTGTAGAAGCGCGACAGTTCATTGGTTGAGGGAACCTGTTCTTCCACCTTCAATCTGCCTTCCACAATATCGTCCATAATCATCGTAGCAATCTGATGAAAAATAGGCTGAGATTCATCCAAAGTCGATTTCATGTGCCTCCAACTTTCATACGTATTCATTAGCGAGTTAGTCGGTTAGTTACTCATGTAACTAACTATAGTATACAAAGACGCAAATGTAAATAGGCGAACTTAATTCATCGCCTTTCCTACCTTGACTCTATTGTATTGATTAATAAGCCCGTCCAGGACTACGGATTGCTGGATCACTTCCGGATGAAGCAGACTACCGTATTCCATATGCATGCGATATAACAACTGTCTGGCATCTTCGATCCGTGATATCAAATCCAGGCGATCCATAGTATCCCTCCTTTTTGTCATATTTTAGTGTATTATGCCAATCATAAGCGCATGTGAGATACGACATACTTATTCTTCCACTTTGATACACAAAAAAAGAACGCTTCTGAAATGAATTCAGAAGCGTCCATTGGTTCAGGCTTATGTCCCTAAACCGTGATCATTCGTTCGGTAAATTGAAGGGTCTGGATTCTCCACAGTCGGGACAGGTCCAGTAACAGGAGCTACAATGCTCACCACTATACTACATGTAACTATCAGCAAAGCCAGCTTTCTCTTCATTGAGTTTCTGCACCTCACCAATCAAGATTTTGTACTGCTGTATAGCTGTGTCAGACGCATATTCCCTGTATTGCTCAAACAGTCCGACACTTCTAAGCATACCTCGTCCATCGCTAATTTCAATAGAAAACCTCAAGCTGTTCAGTACAAAATCTAATCCCTCCGCAAACCTGTCTTTTTTAAGACAATACGTGCCTAATCCAGCTAAAAGACGAACGTAGCGATCATCGGTTACCTGCTTGCTTACTTTCCCAATCCGATTTCTCTGTTCATGATAAGTGAAGTATGGCTCATATTGATTGAGTACATGATCTATGTTCATATCATAACGGTTAGCAGCCGTTACAATATCACAAAGTGCTGGAAATATCTCATTTTCCTTCGTTGAGATATACGCGAGGTAGTCAGGTAATACTTCAAACTGCCCAGCCATTAATTGATATATATAACGATTACCCTCAGCCCATTCCTGAAACTGATGAATAACCACTTTTTCTTCAGGTTCAGGCTCTTTCACCCAACTGTAATCGGAGTATAATGCAACATACTTCAATGCCATTTCATAGTTGTTCAAGTGGAAGTGGGCACTTCCACAGGCTAAATACGCATACATAATATAAAAAACGATAGGTCGTTTGGTCTCTTCTTGTTTTCTTCGGCCATTCATCTCATAATGGATGGCTGCTTTCACCTTCAGCTTTTCAGATAGTTCCTGAACTTTGCTCCATCTGTGAAGTGATGCAAATGCATTAATTAGTTCGTTAAGCGCATCCAATTGATAGCGCTCATCCAGCCGATCCACATAGTATTCGAACCGAGCTGCAATAATCAGATTCCGGTGCTGATCATTGGTCAGTCCCAACCGGAACAGTCGGTACTGACAGAGTGCAAGCCGCTCGGAATGTTGCATTTTCTCGCTTTCAGCAATGTTTTCATATAGAAGAATGGCCGGTTTGAATTTACCCGCTTGGTAGAATTCTTCAGCCACATCAAATAACAAAGGAATATAGGATAGATTATCCATCATCAGACGAATAACCTCTTCAATACAGTCCAACTTGTCCAACTCGGCACAGCGATGAAGGAAAGGTCCCAGTCTTCGCCAGTCCGGGGTCGCGTGTACAAAACACTCGTCTATGTATAACTCATAGAAGTAACCTTCTTCCAGTCTCATGGCGGAAGTAATCCGATCCAACTGCTGCATGGCAATAGGCCGATTTTTATTCAAAATGTTGCTGAGCGTACCCGAATTAATCCCTGACGTTTCCGAAAAATGACTAATGGACATCTGTTCACGCCTCAGATAACTCTCCAAGTGATCGCGTATCGTGGTTGTCGACTCCAAACGAACACCACCCTCCAAAATAAAAAACATAAACGGGATTATCGGTATGCAAATGTAATTATATGTAATTAGAAAGTATCGGTCAATATAATAATTTCAACTAATTTGTATTAATTACATTTTAATCCTTTAATTGAAACACAGATCTCTATCTTTATTTTATATCGAAAACGCTCCTCACATCAAACCTGAAAATAGACAAAAAACACGAGCCATCCACGGGCTCGTGTTCTCAACTGACTCATTAGTCAGTATGCTCACTATAACTTGGATTTAAGGCAGTATATTACCTGCCGCACGATAAATTTCATACCACTCTGGACGAGTGAGATGAACATCTCCTGCTTTCACACAGTCTTGCAGACGTTCAATATTCATTGTGCCTGTCACAGGCTGCATATGCGCAGGGTGACGAAGCAACCAAGCGATTGCAATCGTTGTATTGCTCACGTTATACTTCGCAGCAATCTCATCAATCTTTGCATTCAATTCCGGGAACTTGTCGCTGCCCAGGAATACACCTTCGAAGAATCCGTACTGGAACGGAGACCATGGTTGAATGGTGATATCATGCAAACGACAATAATCAAGGATACTGCCGTCACGGTTAACCGCAGCGTCGTTCTCCATGTTCACGTTGATTCCACTGTCAATCATCGTGGTATTGGTAATACTCATCTGCAACTGGTTGGCTACCAGTGGCTGTTTCACGTATTTTTTCAACAATTCGATCTGGTTCGGATTCTGGTTGGACACCCCGAAGTGACGCACTTTGCCTTCGCGCTCCAGTTGATCAAAGGCTTCAGCCACTTCCTCTGGCTCAACCAATGCATCAGGACGGTGCAGAAGTAGAACGTCAAGATATTCCGTCTTCAAACGTTGCAGGATGCCATCGACTGAATTCAGGATGTGCTCTTTGGAGAAATCAAACATGCCTTTGCGAATACCGCATTTGGATTGAAGAATCATATTTTCACGAACTTGGGGATTCATCTGTACCGCTTCGGCGAAGATCTCCTCACATGTTCCTGTACCATAAATGTCGGCATGGTCAAAGAAATTTGCGCCAACCTCCATTGCAGAACGGACAAAATGTTCGGCTTCCTTACCGTCTAGTGAATTAATCCGCATGCAGCCCACCGCGACTACAGGTACTTCTAGTGCACTGCTGCCCAATTTAATCGTTCTCAAGATGTTTTCCCTCCATATTCGAATATTATCGTGTATCTTACCTTTGATTGTGACATATATCTGCAATCGGTTTCAATAGCTTTATCCTACATTCATATGGAGAAATGATAGGTTCTTCATTCCAGCCTATAGATCCAAAAGAATAAATTATACTTCTTCCGGTATGATAACCTCAATGTGCCTTGGCAGGACACCGATATGAATCGGTAGGGCAGGACCTTCTTCCCCATCTACATTGGTGCGAATGACTTCGTCTGAGCAAACATGAACTTCTCTGGCTGTAAAATAGTCAACGTCCTTATGGTCTTTCAGACTACCAAAGAAAAGGGAAGTGCCAAGCGTCAGACTGTTGAACACACTAATATTACGAACAACAAAACAATGTATCAGACCATCGTCCACCTCTGCATCCGGGGACAACTTCTCGAATCCTCCGACCGAGTTGGTCAGCGCCGCCAGAAAAAGTGGCGATTCCCCCTCCCAGAACTGTCCGTCATATTCGATGGTTAGATGATTGGCTGGTGTATTCACCAGTTCTTTCAAGCCTTCTTTGAGATATGCGAATGATCCCAACTTCGACTTCTCTTCCGAGGATACGGAGAACAAAGCTTCTGCCAAAGAACCCGCAGCCACAACGTTGGCAAACAGGCGATCATTGATTTTCCCCAAATCCACGATATGGGTCTGATTCGAACGTAACTGCCTAATGGCTTCTTCCGGGTCAAGCGAGATATTCAGCGCACGTGCAAAATCATTCACCGTACCTAGCGGTATAACGCCTAATCGGGGACGATGATCCTGATCCATCATGCCGTTAATCGTCTCATGCAGTGTACCGTCGCCTCCGATGGAGATGACCAGATCACAGCCGTCTTTGCAGGCGCTCAGACAGTAGTTGGTGGCATCACCTTCCCCAGCCGTCTCATTAATAACCACCTCATACTGCTGTGACTCCAGAATTTCTCTGACTTGGGACACATACTGCTCGGCCTCTTCCTTACCTGACGATGGATTACTAATGATCATGGCTTGGCGCATACTCACATCTTCCCCTCCAAAATGGCATCTTTACTTCATCTTTACCCGTTTCAAGGGTGGGTTGAATAGGGTCTGCGGGAGATGTTCTATTTTTTTTGATAAACATGTCTCTGAAGAGTGCAGAGCAGGGTTTGTTTCATATAGAATAGAAGTAGAGAAATACCCATCACGAAATTTCTTGTTCCTTTTTCCTGTTGACGGGTTAATAACTATAGATGTGCATTGAGCCGAACCTACATATCTTAAACTCTTCAATTCACACTGAACACTCCGTGGGCAGAACAACCTTCCGGTTGCTGTTATCGTGTAAATACTATACTTATCTAACTCAATCTGTTCGGATTATTTTATAATTCTAAAAATCGGAGGGAATGCATGCAATGAGAAGAATGACGCTACTATTTCTAGTATTCATCCTGAGTCTCGGGGCATCGGGGCAAGCCATGGCTTACACCACTACAGACTTGGGCGAGGGAATCATTGAAGATCCCGCTTTGGAGGACGGACTGAAGCTAATCCTGAACAAACCTCTGGACATTCCATTAACTTCAACGGATCTGGAGCAGCTTGAGGTGGTGGATCTGAGCAATGCAGGTATTCACAGCCTCTCCGGTCTCGAATATGCAACCAATCTGACTCACCTCCGATTATATGGAAATGAGATTGAGGATCTCACACCGCTGGAGCACCTAACCCAGCTTCGGGAAATCGATGTTCGCAATAATTACATTACATCCATAGACGCACTTACTGAATTGAAAGACTTGGGACGGCTGTATATCAGCAACAATTCCATTTCTTCCATAGAGGTTGTACGTGGATTCAACCGATTACATACGTTCCACGCCAGCGGTAACCAGATTGCCAGTCTTGCGGCTCTCTCGGATGCGGATGCACTGAGGTGGCTTGAGATCTCGAACAATACGATTAACGATCTGACACCGCTCATGGGTAAAACCCGGCTCCAACAACTCAATGTAGCAAACAACCAGGTTCAGACGCTGGACGCACTGGCTGAACTGCCAAATACACTGCGGAATCTGAATGTGGCAGGCAACCAAATCACGGATCTGACACCACTGGAGCACATGACACGCCTTCGGACACTTGATATCTCTGGTAACCAAGTACAGCATCTCAAGGGGCTTGAGGGGCTGACTGGGCTAACAGAGCTGAATGCAGAATCCAATCAGATCTATGATCTGGAACCTTTACGGCAGCTTTCCAGCCTGGACGTATTAAAATTATCCAACAACCGGGTGTGGGATCTGACACCAATCGCAGGTTTTACGTTTACCCGTGATCAGTCAGCGACAAATGCTATACAGGATATCTCGGCGTCTACCTCGTTATCCTCCGGTATTCAGACTTCTGTCTCAGAGGTTGAGCCTGCCGGACTCACGGTGCAGAACAATTATCTGGATGTTGTGAGTGGCAGTCATACGATGCAGCTTATGAACCGGATGAATGTGCGGGAGCAGAAACGAACGCCGCAGGGTAGCTTCCAGCGTCTGATTGAAGGGTCTACCACCGCCTATGTCGGGGACCGTGCTTATGCACTGGATGCTGCACCTTTTATCGATGAAGGCCGGACCTATGTGCCTCTGCGTTTTGTCTCGGAGCAGTTAAACGCCCGTGTGAACTGGAACAGCGGTACGCGCGAAGCTGTGATCACACAGAATGACAAGACCATCCGCTGGAGCGTGGGTAACAAACAAGTTGTCGTGAATGATACGCTTGCGATTAATGATGCTCCTCTTCTGATGAAAGATGGTAAAGCTTTTGTACCGGTTCGCTTCATCTCGGAGCAATTTAATACCTCTGTTGGTTACATCGGAAGCAGTAAAACGATTCTGATTTTTGAAAATAAACAGCTTGGTGAGAGTGTGCAGCCTTAAGAAAAACATAGCGAAAGTCCCCGTCTGAACAATCAGCGGGGATTTTGTTGTGCCATGACAGTTTATTATGATATTGGATAATGGTATATGGACATAGCCGATCACAAGCAAATACAGCATACGATCTGTCTATGCGAATACGAACTCGTGATGCTTTATCTTGGATTAGGGTAAATTTCACACGGTTTAGCACATCTTCTTTTACCGCGGCAGTTGTTATACTGAACGTAATATATATGACAACTGAGGTTCAATCGAGGAGGAAATTCATATGACACTCATGCTCACTGGTTATTCCACAACCCAAGACAGCCCGTGGAGAGAGCTATCTTTTGTGCCGACCAATGAAAGCGCTAACTTAAAACTAACGGGTGAACAGCACCAACTTGTGGAAGGGTTTGGTGGCTGTTTTAACGAGCTTGGTTATATTGCTTTGTCCCACTTGAATGAGGAGCAGCGCCATGAGGTATTTCACTCTCTCTTCCATCCAGAGGGTGAGCACAAGTTTAACATCTGTCGCCTGCCGATCGGCGCAAGTGATTATGCAGAGCAGTGGTATAGTCACAACGAGGTGGACGGCGACGTGGCCATGGAACATTTTTCGATCAAACGTGATTTCAAATATCTGATTCCTTACATCAAGGAAGCTCTGACTTATAACCCGAATCTGCAATTCTTCGCCTCCCCATGGAGTCCGCCAACGTGGATGAAATCGCCGAAAGCCTATAACTATGGGACACTGCGCTGGGAGAAAGATATTCTGGAGGCCTACGCCCTGTATTTTGTAAAATTTGTACAGGCTTACCGTGACGCAGGCATTACCATCCATCAGGTGCATGTGCAGAACGAAGTGATTGCAGATCAGAAATTCCCTTCTTGCATGTGGACAGGCGAGCAGCTTCGTGAGTTTATCGCCGATTATCTGGGCCCGGCTTTTGACCAACACGGCCTGGATGCGGAAATCTGGCTGGGGACAATCAACGCTCCTGACCCATGGGAGGAATTGATTAAGAAAAAAACAAATGACTTCGACGAGTATGCCGGGCTTGTCCTGAGTGATCCAAAGGCCTATTCCTATATCAAAGGTGTTGGGTATCAATGGGCAGGCAAAAATGCCATTCAACGTACCTCGGCGAGTTATCCTGAGCTGCGTTATATGCAGACCGAGAACGAATGCGGTGATGGCAACAACTCATGGAACTACGCCAAATATGTATATAATCTCTACCAGCATTACTTCAGCAACGGAGTGAACGCGTACATCTACTGGAACATGGTTCTGGAACCCAAAGGCCGCAGCACATGGGGCTGGGAGCAGAACTCCATGATCACTGTAGATCCGGACAATAAGGAGGTTACTCGAAACCCGGAGTATTATGTGATGAAACACTTCGCTCATCATATTGTTCCTGGTGCTCGAAGAGTCGGCTTGTCTGGCGCCTGGAGCGGTAAATCCGTCGCTTTCCGCAACCCGGATAACAGTCTCATCATTGTCATTAATAATCCATTCCAGGACCGTCGTGACCTGTATCTAACCCTTGAAGAAGGACAGACCCTACACATGAAGTTGGAAGCCGATTCATTCAACAGCATGGTTATCCAACCGAAATAACTAATCCAACACATCGTTAAAAACGCGGACATCAATAGCGTTGGGCTCAGGAATTCCTTGAGCCGGCGCTATTTTTTATGGGACAGACCATGCTTATTGTCACCATGATTACTCCTGTAGAACACAAGCCGAAGACGACTTAAAGATATGACGTTTCACCTTTTATATTTACAAATCTATAAATCTAGATATAATGTAACCCAGAGAACTTACTCTCATGTCCATCATATTATAGGAGGCAAGGCAGGCTCATTTCAGCATGTTATATCTACTTTTCTGTATATTTAAATTAATTGGAGGTACGCTTTACATGAAATCACAACAGGTCAACCCGCTCCTAATCCTGGTTCTGGCACTCGGTGTATTCGGAATTATTACAACAGAAATGGGAGTTGTGGGGGTACTGCCTCAGGTTGCGAATAAATTCAACATTACAGCTGCACAGGCAGGTTGGCTGGTCAGTATATTTGCGCTGGTTGTAGCCATTGCAGGCCCTTTTCTCACCTTACTGGCGTCCGGGATGAATCGCAAAATCATCCTTTTAACCGCTGTGCTGATGTTTGCCATTTCGAATGTCGTCTATGCCTACGCCACAACATTTGATACTATGCTTATCTTCCGTATCATTCCCGCGCTATTCCATCCCGTCTTCTTTTCCGTAGCCCTGGTCACCAGTGCCCAACTCGTTCCGGCAGAGAAAAGCAGCCAGGCCGTCGCCAAAGTATTTACCGGAGTTACCGCGGGCTTTGCCTTTGGCGTGCCACTGACATCGTATCTTGCTGAACGCCTATCCCTCGAAATCGCCTTCCTGTTTGGAGCGATGGTCAGTGTGGTCGCTTTGATCGGCATATGGATCTGGTTACCCTCGATGCCCGTGAAGGAAAAGATGTCCTATGGCAAGCAGCTCGGTATTCTGCGCAAACCTGGATTATGGCTGAATGTTGCCGCAGTCATTTTTATATTCGCCGCCATGTTCTCTGTATACAGCTATTTCGCTGAGTATCTTGGACAGGTCACTCAAATGAGCGGATCATGGATCAGCGTCATGCTGACCGTCTTTGGTGTCGTCATGATCATCGGAAATTTGGGGTTTGGACAGTTTCTGCGTAAGAGTGTGGTCCGCACTGTCCTCATGTTCCCCCTGCTGTATGCAGCAGCCTACGCACTCGTCTATTGGGCCGGTCCCCACTTCATGTGGATGGTTTTTGCAGTCATCATCTGGGCATCCATTCACTCGGGAGGATTGATTGTAAGCCAAACCTGGTTAACCACTGAAGCGCAGGATGCGCCTGAATTTGGCAACAGCTTGTATGTATCCTTTTCCAACCTTGGTATTACCTTGGGTACTGCCATCGGCGGCTGGTTCATCGCGAACCTGGGAATACATCAACTGATCTGGAGCGGAATGATCTTTGCGCTGATCGCTTTTGTCTTGGTTTGGATTAAAATTAAATGTTTCCCTACACCATAAATTCCCAAACACTGTTGAGAGAAAGCACTAACACAAATAGCGCCATATTCCCATGCTTAACATGTAGAACAGGCGCCATTTGGTGTTATATGATACCCGATTTACAAAGGAAGCTCAGATTCGTGCAAACGCACGCTTAAGGATTGTTCGCCAGGTAATTTCTCAGCCATTGCATAGCCGGACGTTCTGTACCATTGCTATTGACCAAGTGGGAGCCAGCCTGCCAGGTTTGATTCTGGTTGTAACCCCACAGCGTCACACCTTTAACAGCAGAGTGTTTCCACAGCACAGGGAATTTCTGCTGATAACGTTGCAATTGTGTATTATCGTCACCTGTCATATCCAGCTCGGATACATAGATCGGCAACCCTGTCGCTGCAAGCTTGTTCAATACCGTGTTCATCGTGCTCACAGAAACGTTGTCCATATTGAAGTAATGCGCTTGGATTCCAATACCATCAACTAGACCTCTGTTTTTCAAAAGGTTGATAATCTGGATATATTGGTCCGCTTTAGCAGGATCACCGATAATACCATATTCATTAATTAACAATTTGGAGTTAGGGAAGGCTTGTCTCGCCTGTTGGAATGACCAGATAACCCAATCCCAACCCGTTGCCCCATCTCCACCAATGGCATTGCGATAGGATGGTTTTGCATGCAGAGGTTCATTCACCACATCAACGAAGGCAGACTTCGAATACCGCTGTCCTGCGGCTTTAATCCATTGTGTCACTTCAGCCTTCTGATCTGCGGCTGAGAGACTGTTAATCCAATTTGGCTGTTGATTTCCCCATACGAGCGTATGGAATTTGAACGGAAATCCGTTGTTGTTAGCATAGTTGTAGGCCATGTCCGCCTGGCCCCAATTCATTACGTTGCGTGTGCCTTCCACAGCATCCCACTTGGTGGAATTCTCTGGAGTTACCTGGTTCCAATATGGGCTAAAATTCGAAGGAACCTGGTTGGCAATAATATTGCCCAGAAATTTGCTACCTTTCGCCAAACCAGCACTCACACTACCAACCGCAACAGAAGCAGCAAGAATCCCTACCAATGCCAATGAGCCGACTGTTTTGAACCACTTAGACTTAATCAATGATTTTCCTCCTTAATATTCTTTTTTTGTTAAGCGCTTACAAACATCATTTTACTGGATAATTTTGGTTTTTAACACCTGTCAAATTATAGTATTTTATTGTAAAAAAATAGAATTCAGTGCCTTTTCTGGAGCTATTTATAGATTCACTCTCTTAAATCCAACATAACTCTTACATTGGAGTTTACATTCACCACATGTTTATCTAGTATGAAATGATACATATCTTTACACACACTAGATAACAAGGGAGATTACAACATGCGCAAAATTTCAACGAAACGTTTCGCCGGATGGCCCTTATCATTCCTCTTATGTGCCTCCATTTTGTTAGCCCCTTTTGCTTCCACTCCGGTTCAGGCTGCTGAGGCAGACAAGGAGACCAAGATCACGTTGCTGGGTACATCGGATATACATGGTCGATTTATGCCGTGGGACTATGCTCTGGACGGTCCAAATCCAACTGGTAGCATGACACAGCTCTACACGATAGTGAAAAAAGTGCGTGCGGAGAATCCCAATACGATTCTGCTCGATGCAGGCGACATGATTCAGGATAACTCGGCTGAGTTGTTCAATGATCAACCTCAATCTCCCATGATGGTTGCAATGAACGAGATGAAATATGACGCATGGGTTATGGGTAACCATGAGTTTAACTTTGGACTGGACGTACTGGAGAAGATCTCTTCCCAATTCAAAGGACAGCCTCTCGTGGGTAACATCTTCAAAGAAAACGGCGACCGCTACATGCCTGCCTATACGATTATTGAGAAAGACGGAATCAAAGTGGGTGTTATCGGAATGAACACACCTATGATTACCGAGTTTGAAAAAGGGACGGGTCATCTGGACGGCATCATCGTCAAAGATCCTGTGGAAGAGACCAAGAAGGCCGTTGCTGAGCTGAAAGGCAAAGTCGATGTCATGGTTGGACTCATGCATATGGGGCTGGACAACGAGAACGGAAATCCGGGAACCGGAGTGACGGATATCGCCAACGCCAACCCGGAGCTGGCTGCCATTTTTGCCGGACACATGCATACCTTGATTGAATCCCAAACGGTTAACGGCGTATTGATTTCCGAACCGAATAAATATGGCTCACATATCTCTCGAATTGACCTTACATTTGAAAAAGACGGCGACAAAGTTGTGCTGAAAAGCAAGGAAGCTCAAGCTCTCGCTGTGAAAGCAGCAGATGGAACATATGAAGTCTCTGATCCTGCGTTGGAAGAGACCTTGCACCCGTTCCACGAGTTCGCTCGTGCCGATGCCAACATTGAAGTGGCTGAACTGAAAGGCACGAACCTGGTCCCTGCTGATGAGATTAAGGGTATCCCTGCTGTGCAGATCCAGGAGACTCCACTCTCAGACTTCTTCACCGAAGTTATGCTGCATTATAGCGATGCCGATGTGGTCGCGCACCAGATAGATAACGACAAGGCCAAACTGGATGTAGGCCCGATCAAGAAGAAGGATATTGCGTTCAACTACCAGTACACCTTCGGTGAAGTAACCGTATATGAAGTGACCGGACGTGATCTGATGGATTACATGGAGTGGTCTGCGGGGTACTTCAACTCTACACGCCCTGGTGATGTGACCATTAGTTTCGATCCGAAACGACGTGCTTCCAAATACAGCACCGATGATTTCTTCGGCGGCGTAACGTATGAGATTGACCTGACCAAACCATACGGCAGTCGGATTACAAATCTCAAGTACAGTAACGGTACGACAGTAAAAGAAGACGATACGTTGAAACTTGGCATGAACGCCTATCGAATGGAAGCCCTGATTGCCAAAGGTGGCGCCATGGAAGGTCGCAAGTTCAAGCAGCTCTGGTCCTCCAAGGATGCCTCGGCATTTGGTGAGATTCAAGGCACAATTCGCAACCTGTCCATCGCCTATCTGAAAGATGTTATGAAAGGTGTCTACGAACCGAAGATTCAACATAACTGGAAAATCACCGGCGTAGACCTGACTGCACCAGAACGTGCAGATGTGGTGGAGTTAGTTAACGATGGCATCATGTCTGTGCCAACAACGGAAGATGGCAAGTACACCAACATTGCCTCCATTAACATTTTGGATGCAGTGACTCAAGAAGAGATTGATACGCTATCTGCCAAAGCAGGTGTGAGTGCAGCACAATTCGCAGGCGTGAAAACCAAGGGAGCGTTCTATCAGCAGCTGAACAAAGCTCGCAAAGCGGCAGCAGGTGGAGCTGACGGTACGACAACACCTAAACCTGAGAAGCCTACGACACCAACAGTACCAAAACCAACACCGACTCCAGGCACGTCGAAACCCGGCAAACCGTCAACACCAAACACAGGTAAACCAAGTAACGTCAACAAAGGTAAACAAGCCAAGGTTACTGCGGCTTACCTGAACGTACGCGCTGGCGCTTCATCCAAAGCCAAGGTCGTAGCTGCTGTACCGAAAGGCACCCTGCTTGAGGTAATTAGCACAGACACGTATGGCTGGGTAAAAGTGAAGCTGGATGGACGTGTAGCATTCGTATACGGTAAATATGTAAGCATGTTGAAATAGGCATAATCGTTACGCATCGCGCTTAACGAAAAAGAAAAAGGGCGATTCTCCCATGGAAATCATGGTCGGGATCGCCCTTTGCTATGTTAACAAGCAGTTACCGATACTGCAGCAACTCCCCTCGTGAATAAAGCCCTCTAGCTTTCTGACAAGTTCTTGATCTTCTGAATAAAAGAGTCCAGCTGTATGCCATTGGTTTCTTCTGTAAATTCACGCAGCTCCTCAGAATCCCCCTCATATGCATTAAACACGTAGTCTCCATCAACAATATAGTACGTGCCATAACGTGTAAACGAATAACCGCCACTTTGCTCAGGGCTAGATCCCTTTTTGACCGTTGTAACGATTCTTGTTCCTGGTTTGAGATCTGGCTCCATCCCTGCAAAGTCAGCATTGTAAAAGAGAAACGTATCCTTTTCTACATCCTCACCTGTTACAACCTTATCCACCTTCACTGGAGCACCTAATCCCGCCTCACATCCCAGTTTGCCAGCATGCCTCTCGCCATTTCCATCGTCGACTCTTCCCCTGTGGTTAGAGCAAATTTGGCAACCAGTGCCGGGTAAGCAGCCCATTGTTCCCGAATATGCTCAAACATCTGAGGCCATGTCCTTCCCCCTGCCTTCTCGTATCGCTTCAGCAGATCGCGCAGTCCATCATCTTGGAAAAGTCCATAAAGGATTACAAAATCCTTACCCGGATCAGCGATCTCCGCTTCCGTCCAGTCGATGAGTCCGGTTACCCGCTGTGTATCATCGACAATGATATGTGGTGGGTGCAGATCACCGTGATTAAACGTCGAGTGCTTCGGCCAATAGCTACCTACAGACAGCCACACCGTCCAGCGTTCCGCCAGTTGGTCGGGTACCGTAAAATTCTTTTTAATCTCCTCTATATTGGCTGCAAATTCTTTGCGAGCTTCCATAGGCGTCTTGATCCGAACTCCGCCCTTGGCCGCCTCCTCAGGATCAATGTTGTGCAATGCGGCAAGTGTAGCAGCCAGTGAATCCAGGAACTCGTCAGACAAGGTCTCCTGCGGGAAACGCCACGCATATCCTGCGCCAGCAGGATCTACCACTGCAATCGGGTCGCCATCCAATAGTGGATAAGCGATAAGTTCGGGCGTGCAGATTCGCCAGTCCGGCACCTGTGCCGGAATACTCCCCCGGACAACATCCAGTACTCTACGTTCATTCTCGGCACGCCCCCATACGTCTTTACGCCGCGGCTGACGCAGAACCCACTTTTGTCCACTTATATCAGTGGCGAAGGCTACCCGGAAGTCCATCCCGGACTCATTGATTTCCATCGATTCCTTGCGGATTTGAAGCCCATTTTGTTCAGCCAGCAACCATATTCCCTGTGTGAAATCCACTTGTTCATTTGACTTTGTCATATCCAAACCTCCCCTTTTCCTTGGAAAAATAAAAAACACAGACATTCATGCCTGTGCATTCGATCTCGGAATAGGGCTATACCTATTTTTGTGCATCCCCGTAGTAGTACATTAAAGAACCACTCTTATGCAAGAGTGTCCACTACAAATAACGGCATACGTGTAAACAGGCAAACTTCTCCCGATGATCTGCACACAGGCAGTGAAACAGCAAGCGCAAGCAAACGTTCCGCTACTATCTCAATCGAAAAAAATTTACCACACGTATCCCTCCGTTCAGTAAGTTAACTATATGCTAACATATTCCAATTTTCAGTACCAGACTGAATCGAATGATTTTGGTTCTTTTTTATTGATATATAGGAACTTCGTCGCCTCAGGTAACGTCCATATTTATAGATGTATTAAAAAGGATGAGAGGTGAGTAACCCGATGTCCATTGTACGAAGGTTATCCTTATTACCAGTCATCATGCTCTTGTTCACTCTTGGATGCACAGAGAAGTCCGTAGAACAAGTGAAAGAGAAGCCACATGTACGAGGAATTATTAAGGATTTTGAGGAAGAAAGAGGTCAGGTACTCATAGAGAATAAAGAAGATGGAGGTGTTGAATCAGGACCAATTTTGATTTCGCTCAGCAAGAACGCCGAACTCATCATCGAAGGACAGACTGTCACCGTCTCTTTGGATGAGACACTCGTTGGTCGAAGTGCAGAAGTGTGGATCAATGGAGTTATAGCTCAATCTTACCCTCCCCAAACCAAGGCTGTGAAGATGGTCATTCATTAATACCAAGCAAAATACGCCGATATATTTCGTTTCAAGTGGAACGCTTTGATACACATTTTCTCTTCGAGGTTAGGGCATTCACACACGAACAGCAACGGGTGTCAGCGCCTAAAATCAGAGTTGGTGAAAACAAATCAATCACTCGATGCATTTACTCCGTTAGGTTGCCCGCTTATAGAGTATAATAAAAAGGTATACGATAAATGTACGGTGCAATGCTTGTATGTAGAGTATTCAAAACTAACGCAAAAGAGGTAAACAATGAGCGAGCAACAATTTAAAGATTATGGACTTGGTGAAGAGATCGTAAAAGCACTGGACAGTCTGGGCTATGAGACACCAACCGAGGTACAGACCAAAGTTATTCCGGTAGCATTGGAGAATCAGGATCTTGTGGTCAAATCACAGACAGGTAGTGGTAAAACAGCTGCCTACGGCATTCCGCTCTGCGAGCTGGTGGATTGGAATGAGAATAAGCCACAGGCTTTGATTCTTACACCGACCCGGGAACTGGCTTTGCAGGTTAACGAAGATATTACGAATATCGGCCGCTTTAAGCGTATTAAAGCAACCGCACTATACGGACAGTCCCCTTTTCATATCCAAAAAGCAGAGTTAAAACAAAGAACCCACGTGACTGTGGGTACGCCAGGCCGGGTACTCGATCATATTGAACGCGGCACGCTGCCACTCGAACGGATCGCGTATCTCGTCATTGACGAGGCCGATGAGATGCTGAATATGGGATTCATCGAGACGGTACAATCGATCATTCAGAAGCTTCCACAGGAACGAGTGACCATGTTATTCTCCGCTACGTTCCCTGAAGATGTCGCCAAGCTGTCACGCAAATACATGAACAAGCCGGTGGAGATCGAGATCAAAGCAAGTGGACTGACCACAGCCACCATCGAACATGCTGTGATTCATGTGCCAGAAGTGAACAAAACCGCGCTGCTTCAGGACTTGTTCATTGTGGAAAATCCGGATAGCTGCATCGTGTTCTGCCGTACGCAGGAGAATGTGGATAAACTGTTCCGGGTCATGGCTGACCTTGACTATCCAGCAGATCGTATCCATGGAGGCATGGAACAGGATGAACGGATCGAAGTGATGAACGCATTCCGACGGGGACAGTTCCGTTATCTGATCGCAACGGATGTAGCTGCACGTGGTATTGATATCACGAATATCACCCATGTCATCAACTACGATATTCCTTTGGAAAAAGAGGGATATGTGCACCGCACAGGCCGTACGGGTCGCGCAGGCAAAACAGGTAAAGCCATTACGTTGATTACACCGAAAGATGGCAGACGTCTGGCGGAGATTGAATCCTATATTGGATTCGAAATCCCTGTCGTGAAAGCACCTTCCGAAGAAGCTGTGGATCGCCGCAGAGAAGATTTTGAGAAACGATTGAAGATCGTTCCTGAACGCAAAAAGGACAAGCGTGAACAGCTGAACCAACAGATCATGAAGCTGAACTTCAACGGAGGCAAGAAGAAGAAACTTCGCGCCGTAGACTTTGTAGGTACCATCGCCAAGCTTGAAGGGGTGACGGCTGACGACATCGGGATCATTACCATTCAAGACAATGTAACAGATGTGGAAATTCTGAATGGCAAAGGCCCACTCGTATTAGAGCTTATGCAGAATACAACGATCAAAAAGATGCAGCTCAAGGTCCGTAAAGGTCATAAATAGATTGGTAGATGGGTTAAATAAATAGGTCCAGACCAAAAAAGGGGTAATCGACTTGGAAATCATGTCGGCTATCCCTTTTTTCCGTGCTTTCGTTTTTGGTCAAATGGCTGCTTGTATGAAACGTGAATTTTGAAAAAATTAACCCCGCTCTCACCGCATAGCACCGATGGAATGCCAGTTTGTTCAGCAATGGATGAATTGTTCACTTGAAAAAGAGTCTAGCCGAACTAAAATATAAATGAAATCGCTACATTTTATCTGATATCTTTCGGGAGGTGTATGTAATGGGTAACAGGAAAGCCGTCTGGTTTCTGGTCTTTGCACTCACGTTCACCCTGTTTGGACTTCGTCCTGAACGAACAAGCGCAGCAAGTGTCACAATAACCAATGGCACCGATTGGCTCGACACCGCAGGCAATCCCATTCATGCGAACAGCGGCAACATTCTGCAGGTAGGCTCGACGTACTATCTGTACGGTGAACATGCAGTGGGCGGCAGGTTCGACAGTGTGAACGTCTACACCTCCACTGATCTGAAGAACTGGACTTTCAGCAATGCCATTCTGACGAAAGATTCCGCAACCGAGCTGGCCTCCAGCAAAATGGAGCGCCCCAAAGTCATCTACAACGCCTCCACCAACCAGTATGTGCTCTGGGCACACTACGAGAACGGTACGGACTACAACCTCGGGCGTGTAGCGGTCGCAACAAGCAATACCCCGAATGGCAAATTCACGTATGAGGGCAGCTTCCGCCCAATGAATTATGAATCCCGTGACATGACTGTCTTTGTTGATACAGATGGCACAGGTTATCTGGTTACTGCTTCACGCAAAAATGGCGGAGCCAATGATACAATGGCTATTTTTAAAATGAATGCAAGTTACACCGGAATACAATCCTTCGAGGGTTGGCTGTTCGAGAATGCTTATCGTGAAGCGCCTGCTGTTGTGAAAAAAGGAAACCGTTACTACCTCTTCACCTCCCAAGCCGCTGGCTGGTATCCGAATCAGGGTGCTTATGCTACAGCCACTTCCATGACGGGTCCATGGACTGCGCTTACGCCATATGGCAATCCATCTGCCTTTGGTTCACAGATTCATGATATTGCCACGATTATAGGCAGCAACACCACATCCTACATCTACATGGGGGATCGCTGGAATCCGATGAACCTCGGAGAGCACAAACATATCTGGCTGCCGCTAACCTTGAATGATTCGAACGGAACAGCATCACTGGAGTGGTATACAACGTGGAATATCGACGCAGTAACGGGTGCGGTAACACCGCCTGCTCTCGTCAATCATGCCCAAGGCAAAACAGCTACCGCCAGCTCCACAGCCTCCGGCTCGTCTGCATCCAGTGTCAATGATGGCAACTACCAGACTTCATGGGTGGCTTCCTCCAATAGCTGGCCTGCTTGGTGGCAGGTGGACTTTGGCGCACCAAAGACGATTACCGAGATCGACACCTCCTGGTTTATGTATAAAGGTTCCGAAGGATACTACAAATACAAAATCGAGATTAGCAACGATGGTGTCAATTACTCTACCTTGGACCGCACCAACAATCTTACCTATGGTTTCACCACGGATGCTGTGCATTTCACAGCTCGTTATGTGCGGATTAATATGGTGAACGCCGTCTTGTGGAATAATCCGGGGAACTGGTATACCCCAACTCTGCACGAGGTCAAAATGTTGGGCCCTTCAACACCGGAAGCCACAGGTTACAGCCGGTTCAGTTCACACAACGTTCCGGATCGATACATCCGTCATGCCAATTACATCGCTCGCGTGGATGCCAACGTCTCTCCTGCCCAGGACTCACAATTCCGCGTCGTACCGGGTCTTGCCAGCTCCACGGGAATATCACTGGAGTCCATTAACTTCCCAGGCTACTTCCTGAAGCGTAATGCCAGCAACAAAATTGTACTTGAAGCTTATGCCAACACCGCCGCCTACAAGGGAGATGCTACGTTTCTGAGCAGTCCTGGTTGGGCCGACAGCACCAAAGTATCCCTTCAATCGTATAGTCAGCCCGGATATTACATCCGGCATTATGATTACGTATTACAACTCGATGCCATTAATGCATCCAGCAGCTCGACTGTGAAGAGTGACGCCACGTTTGGGCGAACCAATTTCTAAGCAAATAAATAAACTGGACGATAGTAGGATGAACTGAATGTTGAACACCAAAATTTACGTAACCAAAAACGGCCACTTCTTCAGAAGAACAGAAACTTCTGAGAAGCGGCCTTTCTTTCGGCTGTGAACCGAGTAAAGAACAGGTGATTGGTGATTGCCAAACAATACATGAACTACAGAGACTTATTAATAATTTCTGTGAAGGGTTTCATGTTGTACGTATCATCCTGAATGCGCCATTCTCCCTGATCCTGCAAAAAGGTGATATCCCCCGATAACGGAATGGACTTGAACTCCTTGCCGTTCTCGTCTGTAAATTTCAGATCGAGCGTGTATTCCACCAGAATCCAGTCGCTCTTGTTATCTTTGATCTTGGTTTGTATATTTTCAGGATGCAGTTTCGCTTGTTCAATGTATGCAACCTGAAGAGGCAAGACAATATATCGATTAGCCATGTAAGCCTCATAATTCCTGGAGGTCAGGAATGGCTTCATGGTGTCTCCTTTGGCCAATAACCCTTCCATCTCTAACGTATCCTCATAGTCCTTACCATCCACAGTCAGTTCTGTTGTCTTATACTCCAGCGACATTTCGAGCGCTTGCTGCTGCTCTTCCGCCGTCGCCTTCTGGTCCCTCGTATCACTTGGCTGTTCCGTTGCTGGTGGAGTGATGGGTTCAGTGCTTTCCGCTGGTTCAGATGTTGTACATCCCATTAACATGGCGGCGGAAAGAAATAATGTACCCATCACATATGCCAACTTGTGCATAGGTAATCCCTCCCTTTCTCGTCAGTATTACTCTCAATTATCCCTTCAATAGGATATAATGTCCAGTTATTGGGCACATCTGAACAGACACCCAGTGAATAACATCCATTCGGTATCATGTTCATAATAGAATGTGTTATAGTCATCGGGAAGTGATTTGGAGGAGATAATGATGATGATCAAAATTACAACTGGACCAACTCTCGAAGGATAGCGCCTGCGGGTCCAATAACTGCGTGTTTCCTTCAACAATGAAGGTGTGAAAGCTATGTCAACTTATCAAGTCATTCCTATGATCTATGATTCCAAGGAACAGATTGAAGCTATTATTTTACTCGAACAACAATGTAAGCAACTTGATTCCATTCATCTGAAAGCAGACCTTGACCATATTAGTAAAAAAGACGGAGACCATGCACTCCTCTGTTATCGCCACGGTGATTTGGTAGGACTGCTCAGTTGGTATCCATCCGACGGCGTAACCGGGAATATTAATGCCATCGTACACCCAGATTTTCGTCGCCAAGGTGTGTTCAGCAGCCTACTGAAAATGGCCATCCTGGATATGAAACCACAAGGGATCAACCAACTCAGTTATCGCGTTCCTCAGGGCTTATCTCCGGGCCTTCTCACTGCCCAATCCCTTGGAGCCATTTATGATCGTGCGGAGTACTCGATGCAACTTGTGAATGAGGTCCTTTCGGTTGTGGAGCCGCCTGAACTAACGTTGTCCGTGGCAGAAACCGAGGATATGGAGTTTATGGTCACTTGCTCCTCCCAAGCCTTTGGAGATTCGGAGGACTGGACACGCGAGTACTTTATGCAAACAAATGAACCCAGCCGAGTCACCTATATTGCATGGCAGAATCAAATGCCTGTTGGGCTGGTACGGGTCAACTCCATTAATGCAACAACCGCATTTATTCATAACTTCTGTATCTTGCCTGCTTATCAGGGACAGAAACTGGGGCGCACTGCGCTTAGCATCCTGGTTGATCTCCTAAGGAAACAAAGTTACACAGATATCCGCCTATCCGTTGTTACCGAGAACAAACGCGCTTTGAATCTGTACCGCAGTGTTGGTTTTGAAGTGAATTCCGAGTATCACTATTTCAACGGTAGTTTATAAAGGGCAATGGAGAGAGAGATCGTTTTCCGCAAAGGGAGACGGTCTCTCTCTTTATATTAGATACAGATCCGTACTTAATTTTTCAGAGTTGATTCGAGAATTGAAAGATCAATTTATAACCATCGAACGTTTGCCCGTACATTTCCCGATAGTTACCTTTGGTATAATTAGCCACTGTTTTCCGCCAGAAAGATTGGCCAATCTCATTTTTTTCCGATGGATTGGTGAACAACTCCCAGTTTCCTCTAAACATGCCGAAGATCGTCGATGCCGCGTGTTCCGCAACGCCTACACCTCGAAACGGCTGCATCAGAAAGAAATCATGTACAAAGAAATCCGTGCCTTGTGAGCAATATGGCGGAGTAACCACAAATGCAAAACCTGCCGGTAGGCCATCCACAATCATGAGGAACGGATAAAGACACTCCGGTTTTTCCCACCATATGTTCTGTACATCATACTGATCCTGTAACGTTTTATAATCAGGACTTGGTTCGAAAATGCCATGTTCATTAGGGGCATGCTCTCCACCCAGACCATAATGTCCGGATAGATCATGAAGGTATAGCGGGTACATATTTTTAATCACATACGCCTCGTCTTTATTCGTTAATTTCACATCTATATTCATATTATTCATATTCACCAACCTTACCAGATGATTTAAGGAGTTAATTCATGAACTCTCACCGCATAACCTTGTACCGTCAAATGAATTGTACGCGTAATTAACAACCTCGAATATGTAAAAAACCTTTAATAACCATTCTTTATTCTTACAGGAAAAAGCCACATTCGATTGCTCGAACATGGCTTTTATAGTTTCATCCTTTTTTGCAATATACAATTTTCTTGATGCTATCCATGGATAAACAGTATTGATCTGCAAGCTGATCGATGGTTGTTCCTACAGCAAAAAGCCTGCGGATCTCATCGTTCCGCTCCCGGACAATCCTTCTGCCACCCGAGTCCTCGCCCCACTTCTTGTGGGCATCCTTGGGCCTCGGAATATAGATCAGGCCTCCGGGGATATGACGCTGTATTTCTTTGAGCAATTCTTCCGGGAAGATTGTATCCGCATTAATATATTTCACGTTGCTCCACTCCTTAAAAGTTAAAATCTTTAAGGCAGCAGAGTCGTACGATGAACGCATTGGATATGCACTACAATGGTATGGCGGAAAAGAATTTCAAGCTCTATACAAACAACCGCCGTTGTTCATCGCATGGACTCTGCATAGAGCGGATCGTGAAACTTCTTATGAATCGAATCATGGTAGCCCCCCATTCAGTAATCAAGATCAGGTTACTTTAGATGGTACTCCTATATCTTCCATGCCAGAACCTTATATCCTTCTACTCGTCGATATATTGGCTAACACTCCGTTCCAGCAACTCTCTAACCTGCCGCTTTAACTCAGGTGGTGAGATCACCTTCACTTCCGGCCCATAGGAGAGTAACTTTCGCGCTGTAAAAGAGAACTCCTCGGGCGGAACAAGTCCGCGCCATTCGTTGCCTTGAACCGACTTGAACAACACATCTGACGCGGCAATCCTTGCTCCAAATTCCGTGAATTGCAGTACCACTTCTACGCCTGCTCTGTCTTCTTTGACATCTAGCCATGCCTTCAGACTCGGAACAGATTCATTTACCGTTTCCATAACAGCCAACTGCTGCATGCGATCCACCCGATACAACAATACGCGATCCCTATTTTGGGCTGGCATGTACCAATGTCCCTGCTCATAGTAGATGCCATAGGGAAAGACCTGGACTTTTTTGCGACCACTGCGGGCATGATACATAAATTCGATTTCTCTCTTTTCTACCGCTGCACCCAATAACTCGGTTGTTAAAGGCTCGGAATGCCCACCGGGGTGCTGGACAAAGGTGATATGCTCTCTCATTCGCATAATCAGATCCTGTACATCCTCAGGCAAAGTAGAGAAATACTGTTCAGCCAGATGTTCACGCATTGATCCATATGGAAAATCCGGTACTTGCTGTAGATATTCCAGCATCATAAACAGCCCTAATGCCTCCTGCTGTGTCAGTTGAAGAGGTGGCAAAATCCGATTGGGCAACACCCGGTATCCTCCGTTCACGCCAACTTCTGTATACAAAGGAAAACCTAGTGCCTGCAATGCATCCAGATCTCGCTGGATCGTACGAACTGAAACGTCGAACCGTTCTGCCAGTTCCCGGGCAGTGAACTTCTGTCTGGAATCCATCAGGCGCATGATAGCCAGTTTCCGATGATTCATGTATTCAACATCCTAACTACGTCAACTTTTGTCATAGTTAAAGTGTATCATACATTGTAGAAGGGAGCGATGAACATGTCTGATAACAAAACAATTTTGTACATTGCTATGAGTTTGGATGGATATATCGCAAGACTGGACGGTTCGGTCGATTGGTTATTTGATGTGGAGGGTGATGGTGGAGACAACGGGTATGCTGCATTTTATGAAACGATCGGTAGCGTTGTTATGGGACGTTATACGTATGAAGAGGTGCTCACACTGTCTGAAGAATTTCCCTATGCGGATCGCCCAACGTATGTGCTTTCCCGCTCGGAACAACCACCGGCTCCGCATGTACAGTTTACAACCGAGACGGTAGATACACTCATTCCCCGATTAAAACAGGATTCTGATGGAGATGTGTGGATTGTGGGTGGTGGAATACTGGTTGAAGCTGTGTTAGCCAAAAAATTGCTGGATGAGATTGAAGTTGCCATCATTCCCAAAATTCTTGGCGAAGGCATTCCCTTATTCCCGACAGGCACTGTGCCAAGCCAATTCAAAATGATCCGAACCCAGACCCTGGGACAGATCATTTCGATTCGTTATGAGGTACAGAACAGCGGCACAACGGACACACCCTCGAATGTCTAGATAAGTAGAAAAGGAAAAAGACCATTCTTATGATGAAGGAACCTCATAAAGTTAGACACCATCTAACCATTGGGATACATTTCATGAAAGAGTGGTCTTTCCTTTACCATATTTCAAGCTATCCTATCATTCCTCGTACATATTCCACTAACACCTCTGCCGTCCTACGGTGAGATAACTCGCCTGGATGGGTGCGCGCCCCTACCGTCTCTTCGGTTGTATCAGGAAGCTGGATGATTGAGACCTTGCGGTCTCCTGTCCCCTTCGCATACGCATCAATCGCACGGTAGATGGCGGGCATCATGGGAAAACCAAGCATGCCATATGCCCATACGAGATGTGCCGCCGGATTGTTTTTCCGAAGGTTGAACAGGAACTGTTCCACCGCTTTCTCAAAAGCAGCCAGATCCTCTTCATGATACGTACCATCTTCGTTCAGCCGCTGCTTGTACAACTTACCAGTGTCGGGGTCTTTCCACTCAGGTGACTGAAATGCACCCCCATCATTGCTGCCCAAGTTCACGACCACCACATCCGGCTGCCACGAACCAAAATTATGCTGATCTCCTGCACCGAGCGCTTCGTTACGCTCACCAGTAAGCAAGCCACAGACCTGTTCGTAATACTCGGGGATGTTCCCTTTTGGATTGTTATCCCAACTTGTCAGCACACCCCAGCCACTTTGCGAGATGACCCGATACTCCGCATGCAGCGCTTCTGCTGTCATGAATGTATAATTATGTATGGCGCTGAACCACATCGGAATCCAATCTTCCTCCGCTTTCGCTCCAATCGCACCTTCGCCAGATGTAATACTGTCACCAATGAACTCGATCTTGTACGGTTTTTCCTGCACAGGCAGGAACGCTCCATCGGATTTCACCGCATGAATCTGCAAGGCACAACCCGGGTCACCACTCATCGCTTGAACATCTTTTACGATCCGTACATTCTTCACCACATTCGCGTTCATTCCTCGGAATATACAGACCCAGTACCTTCCCGCCGTTAACATCTGTCTGCTCACTGGAACACCATTGATCAGAATGCTGATCCATGACTCATACATGTCATACTGTGACTCTACCTCAACCCATAGTTCGGAGCCCCGTACATTGAGTTCAACTGCACTCCCCGTCCAAAATAACGTCAACGGCGATCGCTCTTCAGTCGTTCTGCCATGCACTTTAAGATTTCCGATCTCAGGCAGAGCATATACCTTTAAATTCTCATTAGATATCACGGTGCAAACCTCCTACGTTTGGCTCAGATTATAAGCAGGCTCTCTACATGCCTCGGATGTACGCTTAACTGATATTATGCAACTTTTGAAGCGCTTCCTCTTTGTTTTTCAAAAAGAAAACATGCTTGCCATTGTTGCACTCATAGATGAAATCTCTCAGGCTTTTGCTGTTATGTCCTTCGAAATCTCCCACAATAGCAAGCTTAACATGATAGTTCACGTATTTCTGCAAAATCTCGCCTGCAAGCTTGGTTTTCAGTTCGAAGAACTCTTCCGTGATGTTCGATTTGTCCATAATAAGTTTATCAGCATCATCGGTATACCTTACCGAAGCCATCAAATCCAGTGCATCTTGAGCATTGTTGATGACGATGCCATTACTTTCAATTATGGCGACCTTAGAATTGCCTTGTTGATCAATAGTTATGTTCATTTCACTTTCTCCTCTTCTGGACATCGTTTCTTTATAATATCTCGCAGTTCTATATTAAAAAAACAATAATCGTAGAGTGCGTCCAATCATTAGCGTGATTCCCTAACTTCGAGTTGTCCTTTCTTAGTAGTTATAGACTGTAATTCATATGATATAATGGGGTTATTTCCTAACCAAACTAAATCTCGTGACTTGCGAAGAAAAGAGGAGTCCATGGACACAAAGTGGCTAGAATGGGCAAAACAGATTCAAGCTATCTCACAAACAGGTTTAACCTATGCCAAGGATGTTTATGATGTCGAGCGATACGAGGAATTGAGGCGCATTAGTATTGATATCTTAAGCAACTATACTTCTGTTAACAAAGAGAAAATATCACTTACATTTGCAAGTGATTCAGGTTACGCAACGCCTAAAGTCGATATTCGCGGTGTTGTTTTCAGGGAAAACAAGGTACTTTTGGTTCGAGAGAAAATAGATGGGGCATGGGCATTACCAGGGGGATGGAGTGACATCGGCCTATCCCCATCAGAAGTAGCTGTGAAAGAAATTAAAGAAGAATCCGGTTTTGATGTTGTGCCGATGCGGTTATTAGCAGTATTGGACAAAAAATTCCATGGACACCCACCTGAGCCTTATCACGTATATAAGATGTTTATCCGCTGTGACATTGTGGGAGGGCATGCGGAAACAGGTGTAGAAACCAGCGCAGTTGATTTTTTTGCTATCGACGCTTTACCTGAATTATCATTGGAAAGAAATACGCTGGAACAAATTAAAATCATGTTCGAATTTCTTGAACAGCCAGATAAAGAAGTAATTCTGGATTAAAATAATAACCCCTTCAGCTTCCCGTTGTTCCTAAGCCCATCATACCTGATGTCTTTAGTGCACGGTCTGCCGTGAGGGGATGTTGCTTCGAAACCCGATCCGCCAACACCGGGGGCGAAGACAGTTAAATGCGGGAATAGGTTGAAAACTGCTGGGGCACCCTGCCCACATTGGTTCGCAATAGATCGATGCCCGTCTTTGGTGAAGTGACCTCGACACCGCCGATGGTCACCTTCCCGGGTTTTCATATCCTCCAACAGACAGAGGCATATGATGCCTCAATTATTCATCTTTTCAAGCATCTCCATGTAGAACACATGCAGGAACTTTTTGATATTAACCTTGCCTTTGTCACCTGCCTGATCTTCTTCCATGGCTCTCATCTTCATTCGAACATCCTGGAAGTCGAAGTAGAGGGGAGCATAATGTTCAAACTTGTGGTTGCTATAATCGGTGAGTCCTATCGAGGCCATGTTTATTAACGCGGCAATTACCGTTCTGCGAATCCGTTGTTCCATCGCCTTGCTCTCTTTCTCCACGTCTTTGGGCGTAGACTTGTACGTCTGGGCCACCGCTTCATACGATTCCTTTAGCGGCGGCCACTCCCCGGCACGCTTCTGATCAATCGCATATACCATAAGGGCCACAATATCCTTGCTTCCACTTTCTCCGATGATCCCCAGATCCATCAGAATGCTTCTTGCCGCATCTCGCACTGTACGACCTTGAGCAGGGGCTGGCGCTTCCACCAGATTCAATCGGGCCATCGACTGCTTGATCTCCAGTACGTAACGCTCATACTTCCACTGTTCATTCACTTTGCTGAGTACATGATTCACTTCCACCCGATTAATCGGTTTATGAATGAAGAATTCGATTCCGTTCTGGTAGGCCTCCCCTACCATCTCCTTGTTCTCCACCTGAGAGATCATGATGAATTTCCCGGTATAACCGTTGCGCTTCAGTTTCGCTACCGTCTCAATTCCGTCCTGATCCGGCATCAGCAGATCAATCAGCACCACATCAGGACGCAGATCCATGATCATGCGTGCTCCATCTATGCCGCCCTCAGCCATACCCGCAAGCTCGCCGATTCCACAGGATTCAATGATATCATGCAGCATGCCCCGGCTCACCACATCATCATCCACGATCATGATAGAAAGTGTCATCGACATCGGCCCCCTTCATCAGATTCATTTTGGGAATAGCTATAGCAAATGTTGTCCCTGTCTCTCCTGGAGGCGCCGACTCTACCTTAATTTGTCCCGCCAACGACTGGACGATATCACGCACATGGGACAGGCCAATGCCCGTCGCGGCAATGCCAACTTCATTGAACTTTGTTGTATAGCCCGGTTCGAAGATAACATCCCGTTTGGCTTCAGGTACACCTTTTCCAGAATCCATCACGACGAAATACACGTCATCTTCCTGCTCATACACAAGAACTCGGACCGTCCCTTCATGCTCAATCGCCTCTACCGCATTGGCAATCAGGTTATTCATTACCGTGAGAAGAGGAATGTAATACGGAGACTCACAATCATACTGTTGCTCGATGTTAATCTCGACCTGCTTATGCAGCATTTCGCTATATTTTCGGTTTGCTTTACTGGCAAAGTTCAGCACTTCGGATAAGCTCATGTTGACCGCTTTTTCGTTATCATACAGCTTCAGCAGACCCGCCAGAATACGTTGTGAATCCTTCTTCACTTCATGAATCTGCTGAGCAATGCCCAGGGTGCGCTGACTGTATTGATTCATGTCCTGCTCCCGGAGATCGCGATATAGATCATAGCTGTCTGCCGTAATGCCTTCGATCGTATTCATCGCTTTCTTCAGATAAAAGACCTCGCTATACAGACCCGAGTTCACACTCAGCATCTGCTCCATCCGCTTCTCCTGCTCTGCATGTAAAAGCCGCATCTGCCTCACCGCAATGCTGTTATATAGCCCAATCACAAAGTAACTTCGCAGACCACCTACCACAAGCAGATACAACCATTCCTTCATATAAAAGATATTGGTCCCGCTTAACATTCCGCGAAAAAGAAGCTCAACAAGATTAGAGGAGAAATCGATACATGTGATTAACCCGCCGAGCAGAAGAGGCTGTATCTCATGGAATCGATGCTTGAATTTGCTAAGCCCATAGGCAAAGACCACATAATATACACCTGCCCCCAGATTGTCCCGCATGCTTTCCAGTATGGACACGGTCTGTACATGATTGATGAGATCTGCCGACTGAAACAGCAAATT
Organism: Paenibacillus sp. W4I10; assembly: GCF_030816325.1. Lineage (NCBI taxonomy): Bacteria > Bacillati > Bacillota > Bacilli > Caryophanales > Paenibacillaceae > Paenibacillus > Paenibacillus sp. W4I10. Next base: position 5,347,309 of record NZ_JAUSXX010000001.1, on the reverse strand, counting down.
CGCGATGCCTGTCAGGATTCCTGTCTTCACATAAGACAAGTGTGGCATGATCATCAGCAGAAATAAAAGGATGCTAACCCCCAGCCCGATTCGGAAGTAATCTTCCCGGAACGGATTTATCTTGAATTGCGCCCCTACCGCAGTGGCAAAGGCAATGGCCGTCATCTGTACATTTTCATTTTTGACCCAATTGCGCATCGATCTCATCACCCACTATAACAACGTTTAGCGCCTACTGCCGGAACCCGCGCTTCTAATGTTAAACATACTAACATATGAAAGATGCATTAGAAATAATTAAAAATAGGGACTGGATGCGCAAGCAAAACAAAAAGGCCGGAAGTCTTCACTTCTGCGGCCTTTTCCTTATATCTTATCCGGAATATCAAATGATACCATCGTGCCCTCACCCGGCTCACGATCGATATATATCATAGGAATTTTAAGTATTTTGTTTCTCCTTTCTTATTTTTAATTTTTAGCAATTTAATTGTATAATACCTAATAGAGGACAGGTTAACAGACCTGGTCTAGAAGAGAGGAAGGTTCCATATGTCAGATGCTAATCAAAGCTTTGGACAAGCCCTTGTCAAATCATTGGTGGGGGAACGCGGTCATATCCGTATCGCCCGTGCTCTACCCGATATTGATGTCATACTTGCTGCTCGTACGCACGATGCCATGCCATATACGATCTATCAGTTGGTGAAGCACATGCATTATTGGCAGCAATTCATGCTTGAACACTTGGAAGGACGCAAGCCCCAGCCCCCTGCGAACGTGAGTGAGAGCTGGCCTGAGGAGAAAGGCCCACAGGACGAAGCAACCTGGAAGGCAGATATTCAAGCATTTTTGGATGGGGTTGATCAAGCCGTAGCCATTGCAGAAACTGCACAATTAGATGATCCACTGCTCTATTTCCCGGGTGAAACTAAAGCAGGACTTTTGCGCAATATCGCATCCCATAACTCGTACCATCTGGGTGAGATTGTTCTGCTGCGTCGCTTCTACGGCGCATGGCCGCCTCCAGGTGGCGGATATCCGGCGTAAACCATCTCTACAACAGATCTATTGAACGAATATACAGACACATCTAAGCTGTGAAAGGACGATTGTTCCTTTTACAGCTTCTTGTGGTTATAGGCAAGTAACATCCATTGAAGTGCCAATTATAATGCTCATGTCCTGCACCAGGCTCATATATTACTTCAAAGTACGTATATGACTTTGAGGTGCGTACTTTTCATCCTTCTTTTTCTGACCCACAATATAAACAGAAGAAGAGAGGAGCATGTCCATTGAAACCCGAACAATCCGTTACCCGTTACACCGCACTTGTCATTGGTGCTGGAGGCGTCATTGGAAGAAACCTTATCAATTATCTGATGACACTTCACCAATGGAATGTCATTGGTGTATCTCGCAGGGGAGGGGCAGATGCCCCAAGATTACGTTATATATCAGCTGATTTACTGAATGAAGCAGACACACAAGATAAACTAAGTCATTTAACGACCGTTACGCATATTTTCTACGCCGCGTATCAGGATCGCCCAACCTGGGCCGAATTGGTACAGCCCAACTTGGCCATGCTCGTCAATGTGGTGAATACGATTGAACCGATCGCTCCAAATCTCCAACATATTAGCCTAATGCAAGGTTATAAAGTGTACGGCGCACATCTGGGTCCTTTCAAAACACCTGCCAAAGAAACGGACGCATATCATATGCCCCCTGAATTCAATGTCGATCAGCAACAGTTTCTCGAAGATCGGCAACCCGGAAGCAGCTGGACCTGGTCCGCTCTGCGCCCGTCTGTGGTATGTGGATTCGCTCTGGGTAATCCAATGAACCTTGCCATGGTTATTGGTGTCTATGCGTCTATCTCCAAGGAACTTGGCTTGCCACTTCGATTCCCTGGAAAACCAGGAGCGTATCATTCGCTGCTTGAAATGACTGATGCGACATTGCTTGCTCATGCAACCGTATGGGCAGCAACCGAACCTCGCTGTGCCAATCAGGCATTTAATATCACCAACGGCGATCTGTTTCGCTGGAATGAGCTCTGGCCCAAAATCGCTGCGTTTTTCGAATTGGAAACAGCACCTCCACTGCCCCTTTCACTTGCAACAGTGATGTCAGATAAAGAAGACCTTTGGAATTCCATGATCGAAAAGTATGGTTTGGTAAACACCCCTTATGATGATGTCTCTTCTTGGGCATTTGGAGACTTTGTCTTCTCGTGGGATTATGACTTCTTCGCGGATGGTTCCAAAGCTCGCCGCTTCGGATTTCATGATTTCATTGACACTGAGGCTATGTTTATGGATATTTTCAGAAATCTGCGTGATCGCAAGATCCTTCCGTAAATTAAACAAAATGCATAATAAGCCGATTCCTGAATTCCAGAATCGGCTTATATAAGTCACTCAACGTCAGTAGTAGTTGGCGGCTTAAACAGAATTTTCCCTCGATCACCATAAACATTCTCCACGTGTATATCGCCCCACCTACACATTAGATGAAGAATCTCTTTAAGACTCCATCCATACTCTGTTAACTCATACTCCACTTTAGGTGGGACCTGGTGATGGGAAATACGGACAATAACCCCCGCCTCCGTTAGTTCACCAAGTTGCTGCGTCAACACTTTCTGAGTGATCGCAGGGATCAGTTTCATCAGCTCACCATTACGTTTCTTGCCAAAGGTAAGATGGAATAGAATAACAGGCTTCCACTTTCCCCCGATTACCTCAAGAAAAGCTTCAACTGCGGTGTTATATACTTTGAGCGGTTCCTCCATATCACCTTCTGTCTCCCTTCCAGGCTATGGCTCAATCTTCCCGATTCATCTTCTCAAAAATATGGACTAATTGCGCTCGATCCTCTTCGTTTAATTTCTGGAATAAATTCTTACGCAGCTTCTGGCCCTCCAATATTGCTCTTCCGAGGACTTCGGCCCCTTTATCCGTAATGTTCAAATAGATAATGCGACGGTCTGCTTCATCTACCATTCTGACGACTAATTCCTTGGCTACCATCTTGTCCGATAAATAACTGAGTGTAGGCGGCGTGAACCCTAACAATTTTGCAATATCCGAAGGTCGGCTTTTTCCATTTTGATGGAGATGGCTGAGTACAAGTACATGAGAGACACCGAGGTCCTCATTGAATGATTTGTTCCATTGTATGATTAATTTATTGGTGAAATTATCCATGTTGTGTATAAGCTCAAAAATGTTCTGTTCTTCCATTAGATCCTCCTCGAAAAAATAAACAACAGCCCTAATCAACTTAAGGGCTGTCATCATTTTACACGCTATTGGGCTGAGTAGCCACCATCGATCACCAGTTCAGATCCTGTAATGTACGAAGAATCATCCGACGCCAGGAACAACGCGGCTTTGGCAATATCGATAGCCTGGCCCAGACGCTGCAGAGGCGTTGCCTGAATTAATCGTTCAAGCAGTTCCTTTGATGTGTTCAAGGATTGGGTCATTGGTGTTTCGATGATCCCAGGAAAAAGAGCATTCACCCGAATACCTTGACGTCCGAAGGTCGTCGCAGCGGCTTTGGATAATGCACGTACCGCGCCTTTGGATGCCGAGTAATGGTTAAAGCCTTGTCCAATCAAAGCGGTGTATGATGAGATATTGACGATGGAACCTTTCTTCTGGGCCGCCATATAAGGAGTGACATGTTTCATGCCAGCGAATGGGCCGAAGCCATTAATGGAGAGCATTTTCTCCCAATCCTGTGCATTGATTTCCTCAAATGGCTTCTCCGAAGAAATGCCTGCATTGTTGACCAGAATATCAATTTTCCCAAAACGTTCATTCACTACTTTTGCCAGTGCCTGCCAACCTTCATCCGAAGATACATTCAACTTCATTCCGTACACATTCTCTTTTTGGCTTGCTTTCTCCAGTGCTTCCTCATTAATGTCTGCTGCAATGACGATGGCGCCTTCCTGCGCAAAAAGATCAACCATGCCCTCCCCGATTCCCGAGGCTCCGCCAGTAATAATGGCTACTTTATTATCTAATTTTCCCATGTGAATTGCTCCTAACGTATTTTATTTATTTGTAAGTAACAAGGGCTACTATGTCTTTCATTCTTAACATGATGCGTAAGCCCCTTTCTTGAAGAAACCAAAGTATTTAGACATATAATATTTAGATGACTAATTATTATATGTCTAAATACTAGCAAAGTAACTGCCTTAATGCAACGAGTACAGCTCTATATACTTACTTTGGATATCTTAGCGAAGCTAATGCAGTTGAAAAAAGCTCGGTTTGGGCGACATTTCCGACTTATCGCGCATAACTAGGCAATCAGGACCACCCGTCCAACGGGTGGTTTGCTCTTGGGGTATAACCCCCTGTTGCCAAACTGCGCCTAAAGACGCTAGCCTGACAGCAGGGCTGTTCAGGCTCAGTGTTATTTGTCACTTTCACTTACCAGTTAAACTGGTCTTACTTCTTTTTGCTCCGATTACTGCTGAATGGATCTTCGTATTCTTTTACACTCAGCTTATCTAACGCTTGATCATGTGCTTCTTGCTCACGAATATACTTTCTTACCGTTGCTTCATTTAGACCCACTGTACTCATATAGTACCCTTCTGCCCAAAACTTTCGATTGCCGTATTTATACTTGAGCTGGGCATGCTTCTCGAAGATCATGAGCGAACTTTTTCCCTTTAGATATCCCATGAACGTTGAGACAGCTATTTTCGGTGGAATCGCTACCAACATGTGAACATGATCGGGCATCATATGACCTTCTATAATTTCTACTCCCTTGTACTTACATAGACGTCTAAAAATTTCGATTAAGTCTTTTCTCACTTGATTATAGATTTCTTTCCGTCTATACTTCGGGGTGAATACAATGTGGTATTTGCACATCCACTTTGTGTGAGCTAGGCTGTAGCTCTTGTTTGCCATTGAAGACCATTCCTTTCTTTGAGCCTGAACATCTCAATTTTATCGGAATGGTCTTGGTGGTCAAACCTCAGGTCCCTCCACCCGCATAGCGGGTGGTTTTTTGTTTCGCGCGTTACACGCACTCAACTGGCTAAAGCCATAAACAAAAAAACTGCATCCGTCATTACGGATGCAGCCTTTTCAACTTTTCGTATCAAGAGAAGCTCATACCCTTACTTACAGTGAACCTTCAAGGTTTGCAGGTTGATTTTCCTCATTCAACAGACCTTGAATAAAGGTTTCAAAATTGGGTGCAAGCCAAGTAATCTTGTAGCTTTCTTTTTTATCCACATGAACAACCTCGGGCTCACCAGCATTGCCGGATTCACGATAATCCAGCATCACCACCTCCGAATCGGAAGGGCACTCACAGATAACAACACCGATTTCGGGGTAACCCCCCTGCTCGATAATAAACCGGCTGCCAGTTTCACCACCTAACGAATGCGCTTTCTCCCGCCCAATACCCAGTATACCCGCGACCTCAACGCGGACCTTCTTGGCAGCCTCTGCTTGGCTAACAGGATAATACCGATAGTGGGGTACACCGCCATTATGTAATTTCATCATGTTAATATAGGATGTTGGCAGCTTAAACACCAACTGCTCCTCCACTGACTCGACCTGTTCATCGGTAGGCGGGGCCAACACATATTTATCCACGGCTTCAGCACTGTCATTCCAAAAACCCATTGGTTCCAGATGGCTAACGCTAACAGGTGGGGTTGAGAGTTCAGCAACAGATGGGACGGTATCCAAGGGCTTCTCTACGGATTCCTCTGTGAGTTCCTCTGCTGTTTTGCTTCGAATCCATCCCAGAAACTCCAGCGTATCTTCATCCTCAGGGTCCAATTCATCCGCTCTTTCGAACGCTTGCAGCGCATGCGCATATTGCTCGAGATAATAATAAGCCAGTCCAATCCGATAATGCCAGAGTGGGTCACCTGTGCCCTCTTTAGCAACCGTCAGGAATTGTTCAACCGCTTCATCATACCGTTCCAGGTTATTTAGCGCTCGTCCCAAATGGTTAACCAGCTCATAATCCCTTTCTTCCACAGGAATCGCTTGAATTGCATCTACAATTTCCTGAAATTCATCTTCTTCATGCCACTCTTGCAATTGAACCAACAGATCGTCTCTCATTCTCTTTTCCTCCCCGTTCATTCACTCATGATTACGTATTGAAAATTATACCACTATCCGGATCACCATCTCCAGCAAAGCAAGATCCTTAGGGATATCATGAATCGATATCTTTTCATTTCCGATGACAAAGCCAAAAGAGGTAACCTGAACCCGGTTAATAAAACCAGGCAGGCTACCTCCTCTATTCCTTCCACTATATTGAATTCTTCATTCAATTCAGCAACTCAACACAATCGTAGACCCAACCTGCACTTAACCAGTTACCCAAGTCACTGGAACCGCTGATTGGCGTAATCGTGATGGTATTGGAACCATTCACGAAGTAGGATGCTGGAACATTCCAGCTAAAGGTTGTGTTGTTCCCACGATACGTACCAATGGTGAAGCTACGAGAATTGGGCTGTGAAGATGCAGCAGGATTGGTTAAAGCATGTCCATTAACCGTTACGCTAGGTCTGCCATTATTGTAGGCTGCGGTAATCCCGATATTGAGCATATGGGAAGATGCCGCTTGAGATGCATTCAAGTTAAACGTTATTGTGGTTGGTGAATTCTGACCACGGAATTGGATTGCTGGGAATCGATTGGTCGCGCTACCGGTAGCATAGGTGACAGGTCCCCAGCTTGGGTTGCGACTATCGGAAGGGTGACGAATCGGAATCGTCTGTCCATTCAGGAGCTCCCGTGGCGTACCATCCCAGTTACCGATTCGCCAGATGTTAGAGGCTTTACTTGGGTCATTGTTGATCGTACGTGTATTCAGAGTCGTCGTTTGTCCTGCCGTGACATTAACCGTTTCCGTATATACAGCCAGTTCTCCCTTATATGCTGTCATGGTGTACGTCCCCGGAATCATGCTGTATTTGGCGGCCGCTCCACTTGAAGACGTCCCCACCCAATACTGGGCATTGCTATTGGCAAACCCAATCGTGTACGCATAACCCGTATCCATTCCGAAGAGACCATTAAGCACCACGTTCCCCCGACTGGATACCCAACCCTGCAGATTCAGACCAGACATCCAGCTGAAGTCGGGTACACTCGGCGTACCGCCCGTTGTAAAGATCAAAGCATACGGCCCATGCAGACCCAGGCGCCAATTCTCCGTCTGTGCATGTCCCGAGTTCATATAGTTATATACTTCCGTCTCTGTTCCACTTTGGAACTGGATATCACGGAAGAATGGACCACCAGAGCTTTTTTCCCGATTGCCGTAGGCCATAAATACACCGACGCCATTACCCGTAACTCCACGAACGGATAAGTCTTTGGCCTGATCATTACCATAATATTTCGAGGCACTCTGACCGTTTGCGAAACCAAATACATCCTGACTCTCGATTGCTCCTGTGTTACCTCGATTATTGGAATTCGCCGGAACACCTGTCAACACACTACCATTACCGCGGAAAATGTACCGTAACTCTCCGATCGAAGGTTGAGCCGTGATATGCGTTGCCATGTATATGATGTTCTCGCCACCACGCGAAGCATAATAGTGAGTTAGTGTGCTAGTGGATACCGTGATTAACACGGTTGATCCTGAAGGAGAGGTGTTCCACGTCACATTGGCGGAGGAGCCCAAACCTGAGCCGATATGCGATCCTCTATTGCTGTTCAGCTCCGTACCGTTCATTTTGGCCGATATAATATCGCCATTGGTTTTGTTCACCACATAGACTAATCCTGATCCGGTGTTTACTTCGATTCTTGAGCCGTTATCGGAAACATTAATGGTTGCCGCGTGTCCGGTAGATGCAGGGTATACAGCAGCTGTTGCAATCATGACGACAATTAAAAACAAACCAAGTGCCTTTCTCACTATACTTTTGGTCATGAGTAAATCCCTCCTTGGAACTCATTCGATAAAGCGCTTACATTATAATGTATAATAACTGACACTTCCGTCTCATATCGATATGTCTGCTATGTGAGCCTGTCCATAATCAATGGAATGTTATGTCTACGTGCGTATAGAATAGAGTCATCACTTCATGTAAATCTAATCTCGCCACCCCCTTTTTAAATCACTCTTCTAAATACAAGTATTCTTACAATTCCAATAAAATAATACCATTATATTACATATGTTCGCAATGAAAACGGCTCTTATATCTGATAGCTAATTCTGCATACAAAAAAACGCAGCTTCAACAAGCTGCGCCCGCAGATATCATCAAACTAGAGACGTATCATCTCTTCCGAATAGGTATCCATATCTCACTTCTATATTGCTCTACAGTAACATCCTTGTGCTCATTCCATAGCATTTCCGGACCCTCACTCAACTCATAGTCCGATGAAGGAAACCACTCTGCGTAGATCCGGCCCCACACCTCCTGAAGCGTACCAGGAAACGGACCCACGACAGTAAATACTGCCCACGTTGAAGCAGGAACCTCAAGCTGTGCCAAGCCCTCAGGTGCTTCTTTTGTCGTAGCTGCGCCAATGTAATGATCCAGTTCTCCCTGTTCTGCCATCCGCCCCTCACTGAAATGGGCCGAAGCACTGATTAAGCCCAGAGGCTGGACGTTCGATGCCCCCTTGATCGTATCAATCAATTCCGGTGTAAGACTCTGGTACATCGCAGAGATCTCAGGATTTACCCCGTGAAATACAATTGGCACCCTTTTACGAATACCCACGATTCGAAACGCCTCTTTATCTTCAATACGGTAGTTCATTTCGCTTCCTCCTTGAATGGTCAGTTGAAATGTCATCCGTGGGAAGGCTTTAAGGGATGGACCATGGTTTCTCGCTTCGGAGGGCGTAGTGCCATGCATGCTTTGAAAAGCACGCGAGAAAGAATCCGGCGATGTATACCCGTACTTCAGCGCAATATCAATGATTTTGCTGTCACTGTGGCTTAACTCCATAGCTGCAAGTGTCAAGCGGCGACGTCGAATATATTCCGAGAGTGTTACACCACTAAGAAAAGAGAACATGCGTGTAAAATGATATTCCGAGCAGCAGGCAATCCGGGAAATCTCCTTCATGTCCACGACGTCCATCAGATGCTCCTCAATATAATTCAAGGCTTCATTTAACCGCCTCAGCGTATCCATATCATCCCTCCCACGTTAATTTAAGCTTAGCAAAGTCATTCTCTTTGCATCCGACATTACCTGCACCATTCTGTAGGCTCTTTGCACCCAAACCAGAAAAAAGAGCAGCATCAGCTACTCTTTTCTAATCTTGATACTCACATAACGCCAGTATTTAAGTCAAACAGGTCAAACCAGATACTCCGCCATAATTTGCTCGATATCGTACGGTGTAACGCCTTGATCCACCGAATAGATTGTATCCGCCTGATCTATTGTATCCACCAGTTCTCCTCTAGCTTTGGCATGGAGCATGAACAAGTCATGCAGATCGGGTTTGCGTAAATTTGTTAGTGCTTTACCCATCAAGACCATGCCTTTTTGATTGCCTTCCACATTATTGTAGTAATCCGGATGGCTTGTCAGCGCCAGGTCTGTCCAGATGACGGTGCGTTCGACCAGATCCATAATGACAGGGATCGCAATCTGCGTATCCGCTGTAATATCGATTTTGTTAGCTACGGTAGACGGTTCGAAAATCTCGCCAGACCCCGGCTTCTTCCGCATCATCCACCCTACAAAACATTCGGGCAGATCACAATACGGATGACTTGTAAACGAAAGCAGTGTTGCCACCACATATCGTCCACCATAGGCCACGATGGATGGAATATGCAGATCAATGAACTCACTTGCTCCGTTAGGTGCAGTCACGATATCTCCGCTATGGACAGCCTTATAGTTAGAGGATCGCAGATTCGTATAGGAAATATGCTCCACATAGTTCCAGTCCTTATCATACATCACCGCAGACAAGTCAATGTCCACGCGCCCTGTAGACTTTCCATCCACGTCCCCCTCTTTCCACCAGTTGAAGAAACGAATGGTATCACCCTCTGCCATCGGCACACGGCTTCCACGAACGATGGTATGCAGAGCCTTGCTCGCCGATCTCTGGGAAAAGGGTACCAGATAATCATGAAGCTGTGGATCGACATAGGTCTTCCCAAGCGGGGAAAGGTTTGCGAATCGCTCTACCAGCGCCTGCTCGCATAATTGCACGACATCTTGACACGTGCCTTCATCGATCTCTGGCAGCTCATTCGGAACGGCAAAAGCTTTGGCTACATTGCCTTTCGGGAAGAAGACACGCAGATCCTGCGGTTCATTACGGCGGGCAAAATGCTGTCTCACCTGCAATAACACCGGGGTAGATACTTGCTCCAGTACCTCACCAAATGCCAGCAGTACATACGCTTCATCTTCAGTCATCCGCAACAAGTGATCCAGTCTTCTCGCGAATTCGCCTGGACGCTGTGACAACAGATCAATCAGACTCCAAACATTCCGATATTGGAAGGCAAGTTCCACACTTCCATTGAAGGTCGAATAGGGTTTATTATTACGCAAAATAGCAAAGGCTTCTTCGCATCGTGGATACCGAAGCTTATATTCCGAAGGATGCAGAATTTCGCCAAGACGAATCCAGCGATCCTTATATCGTAGCATATCCTCCGTGATGGAGCCGCATTGCTCCAATAATCCGAGCAAAAGGCGTCTCTCGCGGCGTTTGAATTTCCGGAAGGGAGAAGCCGCAGCCAGGCTGACATCACCATCGGACCAGGCAACAGCCAGACGGAGAACATCACTTGCGGTTTTAAAATACATGCCGATTCGGTCGATGTTCGCCTTTTCATGCTTCAACAGCGAGGCAACCACAAAGCCTACATTTTCTTTGAACGGAACCTCAGCGGGTAATAGCGCATCCACGTCTTCCGGGTCCGCGTGCTCCAATACCGTGTCGATATCCGCCTTGTCTGTTTCCGAGATGGAACCTTTTGCTTCAATGATCTGACGGATGAGCGTCTGGAATGCTTGCTGGTTTCCCAAACCAATGACTTTCAAGTCCGTCTTCTCCAGCAAAGGCATTCGCTCCACAGATTGTTGATCCGGATAGACCACAGTCAGGTTGGTCAGATAATGAATAATTGCATTAAGGTATAACTCCGCTTCATCCGCTTGCATCACCTGCATTGGGAATCCTGCATACATCGGTGTGTACTTCACATGCGCGCCGACCATGACTCTTAGATCAGCCACAAGTTGAATATATACTGTTTCAAACTGTTCCTTGGACAGCTGCCGCATCGCCTGCATTAACTCATCCGAGAAGGTGTATCCGAGTGCTTCAATATTTTTGAGGGCAGTCGCCAGGTGTGTCTTCGGCAACTGTTGTTTCCCTTCGTTTGATTCAATAATGAGTTTGTTCGCTCTGCGCAAATAAATCGTATTGTTCATGATAAAAGAGTCCAGGAAAGCCACATCCCTATATAACGTGAAAGGTTAGGGTTAGAAGGAAGGGAATATGATAGCCTGGACGCCTCCTCTCTGATAATGAAATCTTCAGGAGAGCTGCAACCCTATGATCTCCAATGATGTAGAAGGAAGGATCGCAATAGCCTGAAGGCCAGCGATTCGAAGTTCGTCACCCGAACCTCTGGTGAACCCATCATCTCAGATTCCACGATATGCCAACAGGGCGAAAGTATTACGATACCCCATTGAAATTCTTTTTTATATCCACCAAAAGATATATGTGGATTATGATCTTTCCCAAATCCAGGGGGAGTGCTCAAAATTGTGTCGAATATAACGAAGAAGAACCCAAGAGAATGATGCAGAAACGAGGTTAGGACGATGGAACTTCAAAAATTATATTCTGATTGTATACGGCTCAAATTCAATTGTGGAGTTAAGCCTGAGCCTTCGTGCACAGATTATATGGAGTATGGTTTGTATGAGGATAATAGTGCCGAACTGTTTATGGTATCCCACCCAGATGAGACATTTACAAGCTGGATGTCGAGACTGCGTCCGAAAGATCCCTATTATGGATCAAGGCCAGACTGGAAGCCGACTCTCTCAGAACCATTTGAACAGCTCGATGTTTATGACGAAATGATTATGTATTATCTGTTATTTACCATCAACACCACGCTGTCGATCAACACGTATAACACCTACAGTGCCATGAATGAATTTATGAAAAGCTATAGCTTCTTCCAATTGTCTCAGCTAAGCGAAATTCCCCAATTCAGCGAGGAACAAAAGCATCTGTTACGTGACTTTTTCTTCTTTTTTTACCTCTATGCACACCCGGTTAATGAAGATACATTATATGCCTGCTCATTCAGCGAACAACACCTTGTACATACGAAGACCGACATTTCATTGGAGGATTATTTTTCGGCATACCATGATCACTACACCTTACTTCGAAATGAATACAGGGAACAAATCGTAATCACTGCTGAAGAGATCCAAGCCTGCAAACGCCTGACGCTGGAACTGCTATATACCATTGAAGGCCGATCTCCCAAGTTAAACATGCCTTCAGAGGAAGGTTTGGAACCAATCATCATGTTAATCAACAACGTGAGTCAGATGTTACAGTTGTATACAGAGGAACCGGAGGCATTATTCCAGATCATGCGGGATTTCCTTATTCAAGCTGAAGGTCACTCCAGTACATACGCTAACCACTGTTTCAAGACACTGCTTCAGAACTATGCTTCATATATCCTGTTTTTCCGATTTGATGAGGTTCAATTGCTGGTAGATGCTTTCAGGCATACCCCGGCCTGGTGCGAAATAATTGTTAGTAAACTGTTCAACGACTCCATCTTTCTTGAAAAGATCATGAGACTACAGCAGGTCAATCTTGACGCTTATCCAGACGTCACTATGTTCTTTAATGAAGAGGCACGAAAGATGATTTTGTAGCAACGATCTGGCCCTACAAAAAAATGCCTAAAAAAGCCTTTGCCGACCCCCAATGTCAGCAAAGGCTTTTCATTTTAAATTGTGTTTATTGATCAATCAAGTGTGTTACTTTCAACATTCTTGCAATCAATGCAGTGACCTCAGCACGGGTCATCGTAGTCTTCGGACTCAGAACCTCTGGTCCATTACCTTGGATGATTCCGGCTGCAATCAACTGGGCTACATCTTCTTTCGCCCAATTTGATACATCCGCTGCATCACTGTAACGTTCCAGTTCAGAGTTCATCTGATCCGGGCTAATTGCCGCTTCCGGTTCAATCAGACGATACGCACGAGCAACCATGGCAAATCCCTGCTCGCGTGTGATCTCCTGATTACCGTAGAAGTTCCCATTATCGTAACCCCGAACGATACCGAATTCATTCGCAAGGGCTACCGCGGAGCGGAACCATGCGAAATCGTTAACGTCAGGGAATAGATTCTGTGGTGCATCCTGACGCATTAAGCCCAGTCCAAGCACAACAATCTCGGCAAACTCGGAACGAGTAACCTGACGGTTCGGTGAGAATGTGTTATCTCCGTTACCTTTCAAATCCAGTCTTGCAGCGATGTTGTTCACATCCGTTTTACCCCAATGAGATCTGGCATCTTCAAAATCCTGCGGGTTCCAGATGACCGAATAACTTCCGCTGCTACGCAAATCATTAATGAGTGCATAGTAACGACTATCGATCTTGGTAACAACCGTTGGTACATGGAAGATGCTACCGTCCGGATTAATGATTACGCCTGTAGTAATCCGGTTCGGATCGATACCTTCTGGAAGTGCAATATACTTCGGTGCATAGCCGTTCAACTGGCCGGATCTAACTGTCTGTCCATCTTTCGTAAATGTAAGATCCAGATCGACCGGATTCACCAGAAGCTCATACCCTTCGATTGCAGCCTTGTTTTTCGCGCTGCTGATCAAGGCATCCGAAGAACGTGCAATGTCGACATGTACAGCAATATCTTTCATTGCAACGTTACCCAGTTGCTTGGACACACCGTTCAGGTCCATTTTGCCACCAGGTACCGGATAGATCGCCAACGGATTGCTAATGTTCAATTTGGAACCTTGATCTACTAATTGTTTCAGTGTTTCGAGGTTTAAACCATCCACCTTCATATCCCCATCATTCGGCGAATGAATGGCGAACTGCTGACCTGTGCCTTGTGACATGGCAACATTCAACTTGGCTGGATCAACTTGAACCAATGTTTCTTTGTTGTCAGATGGTTTGGATGTAGCAAATGGTTGATGGCTACCATCCCGAGTTGTTTCCAAATTATCCTTCACGGGTGCCGTTGGTGTTGGTACTGGCGCAGGGGCAGGTGTGCTTCCACCGTTACCTCCCGTATTTCCACCGCCATTGTTCCCGCCGCCGTTGTTGCCTCCACCATTGTTACCATTGTCACTGGATGCTCTGGTGATAACCGTAGTGTACTCCGTCTGCAAACCATTCGTATCTGTAACTCTAATGACAATTGTGTTTGAACCTACCTTAAGTGCGAGATCATCACTACTATTGCCGCTCTCCACTTCCTTCCAGATTCCATCATGCAAAATCTCAATTTTGTCTGCAGAATCAGGAGCAGTCGGGTAAATACGTAGATTGTACACATCATTGGTTACCGTTGCTGCGTAGTTGAATTGGTTTGGATCAAATGCTTGGTTCAACGCAATATTTTTCCCAAATGAATCGGTCAGACTGAGCTGTGTCAGTGCTTCTTTTACAATAGTAAATGTTTTCGTTTTCGTAACGGAACGTCCTCCGTCCACTGCTGTTACCTCAACGGTATAAGTGCCGGGTGCCAGATCTTCATCCAGATGATAGGACCAGTTTGGGTCCCCAGCATTCCAGATCAAACTTCCTGCAACATCAACTACATTTCCATCCGCATCTTTCAACACTGCACTCAGCGTATCTGTATCCGTATGGACCGTACCCGAAACCGTTGGCTTCTTATCTGAAGTACTCCCCGCTGGTTCAGTAATCTTCAGCGCGCTCGCGAATGGGTCTTCCAAATCGAATTGGAAATCATGAACCAATGTCCCTTCTGCTCCCTCGCCTTTTAGATAGCCAGATGTTCCATTGTAAGCAACGTTAACCTTCTCATCACTTGATAATTTAACCGATTCGGGCAAGGTCAAAATCAATTTTGTAGGATCAGATCCATCGATGACAGCTCCGACAACTTCTACGGTTTGCCCACCTACCGTAACTGTAAATGCACTACTTAGATCCACTTCAGAAACTACTTCGATACTTTTATCAAAATGAATGGATATCGTGCTTTCGCCCTCGATGAAGCTGCCGCTGTCCGCTTTGGGTTGATTCTTGACCAATCCATCGATTGCATTATCCAATACACTTAACAGGTCATTTACCTGAGTCTGTGTTACCAAAGGATTGCTCAAAAGTGTCTGTGCCTCTTGGACTTTGGTTTGCAATGCATTCCATGAATCAGTCGTGTAATCACCATTCGATAAAGCTAAGGCTTCTTTCACTTTTTTCGCTAATGGCATTGTATTGACTGCATGAATAGCCTGATCGAATTCATCAACCTTGAGTCCGGTTAACGCGTCTCTCAACGTGCCACTACCGTCATAGTTAATTGTAATTTCTTCTCCCGATTCAAGCTGAGCTTCCGTCAGAGGGATGGAAATCGTAGATCCATTAGCTATAAATTGACTCAGATCATCATACACGGTACCTCCAACTGTGACGGTGAAGCCCTTCAAATCATCCGATTTCACGTCACGATTGAAGGTTAGATTCAAAATTCCATCGTCATTGACTTGCGATGTTAGCAAGTGAGCATCTTTAGGTTCCGGATAAGCAGCTGCAAACGTGAAGTAAGAACCGTCCGCAAAGTTGGAACTGTTTAATGTAACCTTTCCATCCGTTACTGGATAAAAGGTATCATTGTTGTCAAAAGAGTCATCTTGGCTAAGAATGATGTAGCTTGGTTTTAAGCCTTCAGCATCGTCCACTTGAAGTGTGATATCTTGATCATTCCAGTTCGTTTTGTCCACCTGATACGAACGATCCATGATCTTTACACGAAAGCCATCTTTCACGATGGGTGCACTTACATAAGATACGGTATCGTTCGCGCTCTTGTCTGCAAACATAAAGAAGGAGTTGTTATCCATCGTATTCTCATTGTCGACATTATCTGAATGAATCGTATCTCCAAGAGCAATGGCTACATTTGAGCCGACTCCTTGTGACTTGGATTGTTTCTGGTCCTGGGCACCCAAGTCATCCCGTCCGATCCCGGTAATGCGATTTTTGTAATCTGCCTGGTTCGACGAATTCCAAAAAACAGTACCTTCTTCTCCGTTCCAATCACTGGCAACATAGTTGTCTGCTAAAGTGATTCCGTATTTTAACCCCAAGTAGCTGTACACTTTAGCTCTTTCAACGTCCTGTAACTCGCGATTATATAATATCGTTTCCGATATTAGTCCATTAAACCTTCGATTATGCCCTGCTCCGAAGTAGTAACCCGCAGCACTCGTGGCACTATTAAAGTTCGCTGTTCCTGCAGTTGTTTTATCGATTAACTTCGTATTATTTAAATACATCCCAAAGTAATTCTCAGTGCGAAGTACATTGAAAATATCTGCTTGCCCTAACTGATACGGGTTACCTGCATTATTTCGAATCAATTCGTCGTTCCCTGCATTGCCAAATGAAGATCTGATTACACTTGTACTGTACGTGTCGGTACTTCCTTGGCCGCCAAAATGCCAAGGGAAACCGCTCGCAGCAGCTCCTTGAATGGAAAATGCCTCACGAGCGACATCCGTTGTATGGAAAGGCTCCCTGACATAGTATCCTTTGTTACCATCAATTAATATACCGCTGTTAAAGTTAATGGCACCTGTAACTAAGGTGTTAGGATTTACGATACTCCACACATTATCATGTTCTACATTGGGGTCCAGATCTACCAGATCGGTCAAAGAAGTGATTTTACTGCCGTCAGCTGCCAGATTCATACTTTGCTCAACATCAATCCATGATATGAGTCCATCGCTTACACCACCCGGATATCCCCCTGCGGTAATCGCGGTACTGTTGGATACAGGATTTTCAGTATCTGCATGAGCTTCTATGGCTGGAAACAAAATTGGTGTAGGCAATATACTCGCAACCATCACCAAAGAAAGCACCCTTGACCATACTCTTGTCATTTTGCTGTTGCGCAATTTCTTATTGTTCTTCAAACACTTGTCACACCTTTCGACTAATATCTAATTTTAGCTAAATCATTCTTCTCATAATCCCTTTCAGGATGTCTGATTTACTAGATTGTGTTAATTTTGAAATACTTCATTGCTTATTCTACACTGAGCCTCTTACCAAACTCTTACCAAGCTATACGATAATGAATACAAACGATAGAAAGGAGGATATGAGGGTGGATAACCTTTTATCATATCCTCTAGCAGGAGACACATAGAGTTCAGCTGCTCCAACGTCAGTTCAAAAAATAAAAAGCCTTTGCCGACCCCCAATGTCAGCAAAGGCTTTTCGTTTTAAATTGTGTTTATTGATCAATCAAGTGTGTTACTTTCAACATTCTTGCAATCAATGCTGTGACCTCAGCACGAGTCATTGTTGTCTTCGGACTCAGAACCTCTGGCCCATTACCTTGGATAATCCCCGCTGCAATCAATTGGGCTACATCTTCTTTCGCCCAATTCGATACATCCGCTGCATCACTGTAACGTTCCAGTTCAGAGTTCATCTGATCCGGGCTGATTGCTGCTTCCGGTTCGATCAGACGATACGCACGAGCAACCATGGCAAATCCTTGCTCACGTGTGATCTCCTGATTACCGTAGAAGTTCCCATTATCGTAACCGCGAACGATACCGAATTCATTCGCGAGGGCTACCGCGGAGCGGAACCATGCCGAATCGTCAACGTCAGGGAATAGATTCTGTGGTGCATCCTGACGCATTAAGCCCAGTCCAAGTACAACAATCTCGGCAAACTCGGAACGGGTAACCTGACGGTTTGGTGAGAAGGTGTTATTCCCGTTACCCTGCAAATCCAGTCTCGCAGCGATGTTGTTCACATCAGTTTTGCCCCAGTGGGATCTGGCATCTTCAAAATCCTGCGGGTTCCAGATGACCGAGTAACTTCCGCTGCTGCGCAAGTCATTAATGAGTGCATAGTAACGGCTATCGACTTTGGTAATAACCGTTGGTACATGGAATATGCTACCGTCCGGGTTGATGATCACGCCTGTTGTAATCCGGTTCGGGTCGATCCCTTCCGGAAGCGCAATATACTTCGGTGCATAACCGTTCAGTAGCCCAGATCGAACCGTTTGTCCATCTTTCGTAAAGGTGAGATCCAGATCGACCGGTGTGACAAGTAGCTCGTATCCTTGGGAAGCGGCTCTTGTTTCGGCGCTGTCAATCAACGTATCCGATGAACGTGCGATGTTGATATGGACATCGATATCGTTCAACGCTGCATTACCAAGCTGTCCGGATACACCGTTTAAGTCCATCTTGCCGCCAGGTACTGGATAGATCGCCAGCGGATTGCTAATGTTCAATTTGGAACCTTGATCTACTAATTGTTTCAGTGTTTCGAGGGTTAAACCGTCCACCTTCATATCCCCATCATTCGGTGAATGAATGGCGAACTGCTGCCCTGTGCCTTGTGACATGGCAACATTCAGCTTGGCTGGATCAACTTGAACCAACGTTTCTTTGTTGTCAGATGGTTTGGATGTAGCAAATGGTTGATGACTACCATCCCGAGTTGTTTCCAAATTATCCTTCACGGGTGCCGGAGTTGGTGTTGGTACTGGCGCAGGTCTAGGTGCTGGTGTGCTTCCACTGTTGCCGCCCGTATTTCCACCGCCGCCATTGTTGCCTCCATTGTTGTTACCATTGTCACTGGATGCTCTAGTCACGTTGATTTTATACGCCGTAACATTTCCAAGTGAATCCGTTACTCTAACAACGATCTTATTTCCGCCAACTTGAAGCGGTAAATTCTCACTTGCACTACCACCTGTAACCTCGTTCCATTCTCCATCTCCAACAGCTATTTCAATCTTCGCAAATGGATCAAGTGCCGTTGGCGTGAGTTGGAATTGATATACGCTATTCGGAACAGAAATGGTGTAGGTATCTTTAGCCGGATCAAAGGCCGGAGACAAGCCTCCCACGGAAGGGACCAGTGTTTGCAATGTAGATGTATCCGTACCAATCACTTTGGTAAGTCCTGTTCTAGCGTTAGTCAGATCCTGAAGTGCCTTGTCTACCTGCGCTTGAGTTACTGTCGAATCAGCCAGCACTCGCTCTGCTTCGTTCATCGCATCATTGAGTGCTGTCAAGCTCGCTGGCGTATACTCTGACTCTTCCAGGCTTTCACCTGTAATTTCAGTTACTTTCGCTTGCAAAGCTGATTTATCTACAACTGGTACAGATGTTGTAGGGATTAGGCCCGTTCTTGCATTAGTCAGATCCAAAAGCGCCTTGTCTACCTGCGCTTGAGTCGCTGTCAGATCATTCAACACTCGCTCTGCTTCATTCATCGCATTATCCAGTGCTGTCCAGCTCGCTGGCGTGTACTCCTCTTTGTCCAGTTCGCCTGTTTCGATCTTTCCGTTAATCTCATCGATTTTGGCTTTCAACTTCGCCTTATCAATAACAACATAACTTTTCGAATTGGACTCTTCTGAATCTGAATAGGCTGGATTGTTCGTCTTCGCTGTTACTGTCACTTTGTAGGTGCCAACTTCTAGCGATGGCACTAATTGCGAGAGGTTAAGCGCCGTTCCGGTTACTTCCACCGTCCGCTTCGTGCCGTTTTCCAGTTCGATTGTTACTTCATATTTGTCTGCATGCGCAACTGCTTCCCATGTCAACTCATCGTCGGTCAGTGTGACGTCTGGTACCGTCAAAGGAGTAGCAGCAGTTGCAATGGTAAAGTAAGAGTTCGGACCGAAATTTGAGGTATTAAGAGTTACTTGGCCGTTCTCAATTAAATGGAATGAGTCTTGTCCATCAAATTGAGTATCCTCGCTGATCACAACATATTGAGGCAACGCCGGGTCACCTCCCGTTTCGTCTACCTGAAGTGTAACCTGTGATTCAGTCCAGTTTGTTTTCTGTACCTTGTAGATACGCTCCATCCCAAGCAGTTTTTTCTCATCTTTCGTAATCGGTGTTTTGAATTCAGTACTTGCTCCATTGTCACCAAACGTAAAGAAAGAAGAATCCTTTGAGAATTCATTTTTATTTGCAGAATTGGTATCCTCAACACTGTTGCCCAATGCAATCGTCAATGTAGATCCCTGTTCCTGCGCTTTGGCTTGTTTCTGCATCAATCCACTCTGATCATCTCGACCGATGCTTGTAACGCGGTGGGTATAGACTGCGTTGGCAACTGAGTCCCAGATCGTATCATTATTTGAAATAATATATGAATTGGCTACTGTCTGATCAAGCGTATAGCCGTATTTGATCGCCAAATATGTGCTGACTTTTTGGCGTTCTGCGTCCGTCAGAGCATGGTCAAATACGATGATTTCTTCAATCGTACCCTCCCAATGCCCACTATTGGCCGCAGTTGCCGGAATTAGCTTACCAACTACGGCTCCGTCCGAGTTACCAGTATTCCATGCCTTAGCATTATCTTTTCCCCAACCACCCAGTTCCTGTACCTGCTTCATTTTACTGTACAATCTAGCTTTATTCGTTCCAGTGTCCCCACCTGTCCAAGTAACAAATAGCTCGGTCGGGAACGTCGTTCCCATAAACTTGTCGGGAGTGTATAAAGTCTGATTACTGTCACTGTTAAATGTCGTCAACGCCGCCCCTTGCGTCAACTTGAAGCATCCCCATACCCGTATAACCACCCGTTTGTACTCCCCATGAAATAATATAATTGAGGCCTCCAGTTTTATTGGTTCTACTAACGGTAATGATCGATCTGGGGCTCTTTCCTTGAGGAAGTTTACTTACATCCAGATTCATAAAACTACTCGTGCCGTTATATTCCAATACCGGATTGAAATTGATATTATGATTTTTATCATCCCAATAGGTCGGTTGATTAGCTTCCGTACTTTGGGTTGCATTGTTTATTTTACTGCCTTGATCTTCCCAAGTACTCACCTTTTGGCCACTGGCAACTCCCATCCCCAGATCTGATCGTAGCCACAGTGCAGAGGCACCAATTCCACCTGGACCAACAGGAGTCTCGTTAGTCGCCTCCGCTTGAACCAAACTCATGGGCAACGTTCCAATCGCCAGAATAAAGGAAAGAACCAGCATGGAAATTCTTTGCCATGGTTTCTTCCGGATTTTTGCTGTGTACATAGGTTCCTCCTACTTAATATGTTATTTTTGGACTGCTTACTGACAAAACATCATCTCTACCCTCATTTTGCTTATTCTACACATAGCCTCTTACCAAACTCTTACCAAACCTTTCGCTAACAAATACGACAAAAAAACAGCCTCGCAAACGAAGCTGCAAGGCTGTGTATTTCAATCAAATATTCGAATTTTTCCATTGTTGGTACCATAACTCAACTTCCAGGCCAGGACGTATACCTGCCTCTTGTTCTAACGTAGTGACCAACTGATTATATTGAGCGATCACAGGATCTTTATTACCTAATCGATCATATGTCTTCATTAAGGCCAATCCGACTTCCTCCAATGATGGTTCGAATTGCTGTACCCGGTGATATAGCGTAAGTGCTTCCGTATTCTGTCCTAGATTAATGTAATATTGTGCAAGTTGCATGGCATGATTACGCCATAGTGCATGCAATCGCTGGCGCTCCAGCTCAGCCCATACGTAATCGTCCTCGCCATAATATTTGCCTTCATATTGATCTGAGGTCTGCCGATGTTCAGCTATTGTAGACGAAGATAATAGAGGCAATCGGTTAAGACGACCTTCCCATTCTTCCACATCAACCCTGAACTCTCCTGTTTCCAATAGATATCCAAACTGTTGATAACGAATGACCATCTTTTCCTCGCCCATGAATTCATTCATCATGCTGCGTAAGCGATGGATCCCACTGTGCAGATTGGATATACCTCTCCGCTCATCCAACTCTGGCCACAACAGTTCAAGTAGCTTATCCCGCTTAATCGGTTTGTTCCGATGGTGGAGCAAATAGGCAAATAACTCTCTAATCTTGGTTGTCCTGAACTTCATATGTTTTGGTGGCTCATTCGGATGCAGTTGAACCTGAAGCATTCCCAGACAGCGGATTAACAGGGATGGTCCTTCTGCTATATTCAGACTTGCTGACACCGTTCGGCGTTGATACATCTTCATCGTTTTTTCCAAACGGTCACGCGTTACAGGCTTCATAATATAGTCCAGCACTTCAAGCCCATAGGCCGTCAGTGCATGTTCGTTATATGCGGTTGTGAAAATAACTTCTGTTCCAGGAGAAACCTCATGGATACGTTCGGTCGCCTCGATCCCGTTCATCCCCGGCATTTGAACGTCCATGAAGACGATTTCCGGCAGATGAATTTTGATCTGATCTATGGCTTCCTGTGCCGTCAGAAAAGAGCCGATAACTTCGCAATCCTCTCTCTCTAGCAACAGTTTGTTCAACCTGCTCAGAGCGAGATATTCATCATCTACCAAAATCACTCTCATATGCACAACTCCTCTGGCTCACTGATCACCCTTTAATCTATAATTTTACCATAAATCCTGACGTGGGACCGCTATCATTTATATATAGAATCTATGTTCGGTATTCAAAAAAATGTTCATCTTTGGAAGAGGACATGCAGGAATTTAAAATAAACTGTCGAAAACTAAAGTCTGCCATGAAACCAATAACCTATAAAAAGATACCTCGATATGTAGTGCTGTCGATTCTATTCCTGACTATTTTGCTTGGCTTTCGCTGGATATGGTCCGAGTCCTTCACCATACCCGCACATCCTGAACCTACTAAAGGCGTGTTGGATCTTCGAGGTTGGGACCTCACCAACGCTTCACCCATATCCCTGGATGGAGAATGGGAGTTTTATCCCCAAGCGTTAATCTCTAATTCTGACGCGAAAATAGCGGATAACCTATCCACACGGATTCAAGTTCCCGGTGACTGGCGTAATGCATTACCACAATCCTCATCATCGTTCGGATATGGGACGTACCGTCTTCGCATACTGTTAGATCCATCTGTGGAGGAAGTCTCTCTCTGGGCTCAGAAAATCCAGACATCATCGATCATCGAGATGAATGGGACCATTGTTGCCGAATTCGGCCAACCTGCCA
The DNA here is from genome assembly GCF_030816325.1 of Paenibacillus sp. W4I10. Classification (NCBI taxonomy): domain Bacteria; kingdom Bacillati; phylum Bacillota; class Bacilli; order Caryophanales; family Paenibacillaceae; genus Paenibacillus; species Paenibacillus sp. W4I10. Next base: position 5,323,999 of record NZ_JAUSXX010000001.1, on the reverse strand, counting down.
CTCATGCCGAAGCCTATCGACCAGAAAGGACTGCATTTACGACTTCCTATGTGCTTGACGGTTCTACCGAACTCAATCTTTTGGTGCAGACAGCCAATTTTGACGATCCTTATAGCGGAGGGATCACACGCTCTCTCTATTTTGGTTCTCCAGAAGGCATTGGAAGTGAACGAGGACTATCCATTGACTTGCAAAAGATTACATTCGCCATACTGATTTTGCACAGCCTATACGCTTTTGTCATGTTTCTGTTTATCCGAAAGGAACGAGCTCTGCTGACGTTCTCGATGCTAACACTGGTAGCTGCCCTAACGGTCGCTTCCGACCATGACAATCTGTTATTGAGTTGGATTCCACTCAACTTCACTTGGATCGTTAAGGCCAAAGCGTTGTCCTATCCGTTGTTCGCATTCTTTCTTTTACAGATGGCTAGAAGCTTCTCCCATAATCTACAATGGCGTAAACTGTTCCGTATCTATGCCAGCGTGCTTGGCGTTTACTGTTTATTTTTACTCGTCGCACCAGTGACCCTAATCTATCATGTACTTGAGATTGGGCTTTCTGATTTCCTCTATCTGTTTGCCATCGGCTGGTCTGTGTACCTATTCTTCCGAATGGCAGCTGATAAACGAAGTGACGCAAGCTTTTTGCTCTTCGCAGCGACGAGTAGCTTATCCAGCGTACTGTGGGGAATAGTGAACTCACATAATGAAATTACCAATGTGTATTACCCAATTGATGTGATTGCGGCCATATTCGGCTTCTCTGCCTATTGGTTCCGAAAATACTTCCGTAACTCAAGCGAAATCGAGAAGTTGTACGAACAACTCAAAGAGGAGGATCGACAGAAAGATCAGTTTCTTGTGAATACGGCTCATGAATTGCGTACACCGCTGCACGGGATCATCAATATTGCGGAGAGCATCGCGGTCCGTGAACGTCGTAAATCAGGTGGTCAGCAGGCCGAGGATATGAAACTGTTAGTTACCATCGGTCGACGCATGTCTCAACTCGTAGATGACCTGCTTGATGTGATTCGTCTGAAGGAGAAACGTATTAAACTTCAAAAGAAACCACTTTCCCTTGCATCTGTCATCCCAGGTGTGATCGGTATGTTCCGGTTTATGGCAGAGGGAAGGCCGGTCCACATGAAGGTAGATATTCATGAATCACTGCCATTGATTCAGGCCGATGAGAGAAGACTTGTTCAGGTACTTTACAACCTGTTGCATAATGCACTCAAATTTACCGATGAGGGTACAATTACCGTCTCTGTTCAGGAACATGGAGAGAGCATTTTAATTCAAGTCTCAGATACAGGTGTTGGCATAAGTGAGGAGATACAACAGCGAATATTCGAGGCGTATGAACAGGGAACCCCAGAGGCTCGCTTAAGTGGAGGAATCGGCCTCGGTCTAAATATCAGCAGACAGCTCATTGAACTCCATGGCGGACAGCTCACCGTGCAATCTGTACCTGGGCAAGGATCGACCTTCCAGATCTCGCTTCCACGGGAAGACACCGTATCGCTATCGGACCAGACTGAGCAGCAATGGGACGCTCACAGCTTCGATGAAATTGCGATTGCAGAGCCGCAGCAGCAGACACTATCTCAATCTCATGATAAGACTGCCGCAAGAATTCTTGCCGTCGATGATGATCCTGTTAACCTGCGAGTACTGATCTCCATGCTTGCGAATGAACCTTACCATATTCAACCTGCAGCCTCGGCGCTTGAGGCACTTGAATTGCTGGATAAGGAGCCGTGGGACTTACTGATTGCCGATGTCATGATGCCCCATATATCCGGTTATGAATTGACCGAGAACGTACGCAAGCGTTATTCGGTATCCGAGCTTCCCATCCTGTTGCTGACGGCCCGTAACGAACCAGCGGATGTATACGCCGGATTCATGGCCGGTGCGACGGACTATGTCACCAAGCCCGTGGATGCCGTTGAATTAAGGCATCGCATTGGATCACTGATTGTGCTGAAACAATCCATCGATGAGCGGCTGCGCATGGAAGCTGCTTACTTACAAGCACAGATCCAGCCCCATTTTCTTTTTAATACGCTCAATTCAATCATGGTTCTTAGTGAGATGGACACAGAGCGAATGCAGAAACTGGGCGATGCCTTTATCGAGTATCTTCAGACCAGCTTTCATTTTGTCAATTCGGAGAAAATGGTGGAGGTCACTCATGAGTTGGATCTCTCCCGCGCCTATCTCTACATTGAGAAAGAACGATTCATGCATCGGTTGAACGTCAGCTGGGATATTCCAGATGATCTTGATCTATCCCTGCCGCCACTCACCATTCAACCGCTCATTGAAAATGCAGTTCGACATGGTATTTTAAACAAAGTGGAGGGTGGAACCGTGCATATCCGGATCATCAACCAAACCACGTCCACCTTGATTGAGATTGAGGATGATGGTGTAGGGATGCAACCGGAACAGATAGAACGGGCATTGGCATGGCCCAAGAAGGGACCAGGGGGAACCGGAGGCATTGGATTAACCAATACACATCGCCGTTTGACCCAGATGTACGGACAAGGTTTGACCATCGTCAGCTCGCCGGGCCAAGGTACGAAAGTTTCCTTTGTCATCCCTTTGGACCGCAACACCGGAGTCTGAGCGATATGATAGTTCTATAACTCTACAACTGGTATTCCGTACAGTCCGTGTCCGTATGCTTTGTGTCAGGTCTAACGTGAATGCGATGGTGAAGGACAGGTTCAGGTTCAAGAATCAGACATACCAAATAAACCAAAAGAGAGCTAAGCACGGGTTTCGTCCCGGCTTAGCTCTCTTTTCTATGGCTTCATTATGATCTAACACGATAAGCTAAACGTTATACGTGCAGGACTTGTTTTTCATCCGATAATCCCAGCGCCTTGGCTGTTGAAGAATGAACCTCTTTGAGAAGATCCAGATTCTCCACAAGGGATATGCCGTAGGAAGGAATCATTTCCTTGATCTTTGGCTCCCATGCCTCCATATGCTGCGGGAAGCACCGCTGAAGAATCTCAAGCATGACCTGAACCGCGGTGGATGCACCCGGTGATGCACCTAACAAAGCGGCAATCGTTCCATCTGCAGACGTGACCACTTCTGTACCGAATTGGAGCGTCCCCTTGCCACCTTGAACGGTATCCTTGATCACCTGCACACGCTGGCCCGCCAGAACCATATCCCAATCCTCACTCTTCGCACCCGGAACAAAATCACGCAATTCTGCCATACGTTGTTCTTTGGATAACATCAGTTGTTGGATCAGATATTTGGTCAAAGAAATTTCTTTGACGCCTGCTGCGAGCATCGTAAGCAGATTATGCATCTTAACAGACGTGATCAAGTCGGCATTGGAACCCGTCTTCAGGAACTTCGGTGAAAACCCTGCAAACGGTCCAAATAACAGCGACTTCTTATTGTCGATAAAACGGGTATCCAGATGTGGTACAGACATCGGCGGAGCTCCTACCGAAGCCTTGCCGTATACTTTGGCATGATGCTGTTCCACGACTTTTTGATTTTTGCACACCATAAAGATCCCACTGACCGGGAATCCGCCGATATGTTTACCTTCCGGAATGCCCGTCTTCTGGAGCAAATGCAGACTTCCGCCACCTGCGCCGATAAAGACGAATTTTGCCTTATGGCGTTCGACTGCACCGCTCTTCAGGTTTTTCACGGACAGTTCCCATTGTCCATCGCTGGTGCGTTTCATATTCTTCACGCTATGTTGGTAGTGGATGCCCACGTGTTGTTCCTTCAAATGTTTGATCAGCATACGCGTTAAAGCACCAAAGTTAACGTCCGTACCGGAGTCAATTTTGGTCGCTGCAACAGGTTCATTACTGGTACGATCTTTCATCATTAGCGGCATCCATTTCGCCAGCTCTTTCTTGTCATCCGAGAATTCCATGCCTGCGAACAACGGGTGATTCGACAAGGAGTCATAACGTCTTTTCAAAAACTCGACATTGCTCTCTCCGTGTACATAACTCAAATGAGGAATCGGCATAATGAAGTCCCGCGGATTACGAATCAGACGGCTATTGACGAGATAGGACCAAAATTGCTTTGAGATCTGAAATTGTTCATTCACTTTAATCGCTTTGCTAATATCTACGGTTCCGTCTGGTCGTTCAACGGTATAGTTAAGTTCGCACAATGCAGCATGCCCGGTTCCGGCATTATTCCATTCGTTGGAGCTTTCCTCTCCTGCAGTGGCTAGCTTTTCGAAAACCTTAATATTCCAGTCTGGTGCCAATTCTTTTAGCAAAGTTCCCAAAGTTGCACTCATAATTCCGGCACCAATCAAGATAACATCTGTACTCGTTTGTCCCTGGCTCATGTCTACCGTCCTTATATCCTATATTTGCCAAAAGGATGTAAGCGTTATCGATTTGGCATTTGCAGCAAGCCCATTCTTGAACGGGGTCGCACCTTCTCTGAATGAATATAACCTTGATCTAGTGTATCAATAATATAGAGCAATTTAAATATGCAATTTCAAGATATTTGCTATTCCATCAGTATACGCTAGTTTACATCGGAACGTTAGCCCGGTTATAGGCCTGAAAGATATATTTGTTCAAAACAAAGAAAGGAGCCCGGATTTAGTGGGACTTGGTACATGAAATTTTGTATAGCCGTGAAAATGGATGCGCTAAAGAGCCGCTCTCGAATGTTTCGCTAAGCGGCTCTTTATTGATTTGTAATGACTATCACAGCCAACGGCGTTTCAGGAAGTACTCAGAAGATCGAAATCAGTTCCTTCGTGTACGGATGGCGTTCTTCAGCGAACAACGCATCTGCGCCAAAGCGGTCAACGATCTGACCTTCCCGCATGACGATGATGCGCTGGCTCATGCGATGTACTGCAGCCAGATCATGCGAGATGAACACGTATGAAAGACCAAGTGATGTGCGGAGATCCGTAAGCAATTGCAGAACTGCACCTTGCGAGATCACGTCCAGGCTGGCCGTCGGTTCATCCAGAACGACAACGTCCGGCTCAATGCCAATAGCACGTGCGATCGTGACGCGCTGACGTTGTCCACCACTTAGCTCATGAGGGTATCGTCCAGCTAAATCGCTAGGAAGCTCGACCGCTTCAAGCAGCTTTTGGACGTAAGCCTCCTTCGATGTGTAGGTAAAGTGGGATAGCTCGGCGTTCCGTCCAAGTTGTTCGTACGGATCAATCAGCGAATCAGCAATCTTGAGCTTGGGATTCAGTGCTGCCATTGGATTCTGGAAAACAATCTGAATCTTCCGGCGGTGAGGCCGCAACCGTCGGCCGCTCAGCCGCGCGATATCCTGTCCGCCCAGTATAATCGAGCCCTTATCCGCATCTTCGATCCGTAGCAGACAGCGGGCGAGTGTACTCTTCCCACAGCCGCTCTCGCCAACCAGGCCAAGACACTCACCGCGGTTCAGAGTGAAGGAAATATCATTCACAGCAGGTCGGTCTGCACCTGTATACGTTCGGCTGAGATGTTCCACGTGAAGCACGGGATTTCCAGGTGTGCTGAGCGATGAAGCAGTCTCTGCTACAGCGGTATCTATATCCGCATCTGTAACTGCATGATCTGTTTCTGTAGTAGTTATGACTGCATTGTCTGTGTCTGCATGGTTTATGTCGTTAGCAAAATCGTGACTTTGCACACCGGATTCTTCGAACTGCACAAGTCCACGGCGTTCATCATTTGCGGTCGTCTTCATTCCGCTCCTGCCTCCTTCAATCCCGACTTCAGCGAGCGACTCAGAACGGGAGCCGCCTCGATTAGCTGGCGCGTATATTCATGCTGAGGATGATCGAGAATGCGATGCTTTCCGCCAGATTCGACGATCTGCCCTTCCTTCATGACAGCCAAGCGGTTGGCATAGCGGCGTACATGACGCCAATCATGCGTGATAAACAGAATGGCACAGCCTGTCTCCGCTTGTTTGCGTGCCAGCAGTTCCAACACGCGATGCCCAGACACACTGTCCAGTGCCGTCGTTGCCTCATCAGCGATTAATAGACGGGGGGAGAGCATCAACGATGTGGCAATCGAAGCCCGCTGAAGCTGTCCGCCGCTCAACTGGAACGGATAGCGGCGCAGCAATTCAGCGCCAAGGCCAACCGATTCCAGCGCTTCCTCCGCTCGTTTCTTGCGGATGGCAGAAGACTTTTCCCCATGTACCTTCTGGTATTCATCAAAGTGCCCACCAATACTACGAAATGGCGTAAATGCTCCCTGATAGTCTTGGAAAATATATGAGATGCGGCTTCCCCGCAGGGCACGCATCTCCTTTGGTTTCCGTTCGAGCAGGTTGCTGCCTTCGAACATGACTCGTCCCGACGCATGCAGGTTGGGCGGCAGCAGACGACCAATTGCTTGCGAGAGTAAGCTTTTGCCACTACCGCTCTGTCCAACGAGTGCCATGAACTCACCTTCGCGAACAGCCAGAGAGACTTGATCTACAATCGTGCGATCCCGGCTGGAGATGCTTAGTTCTTCAATGGAGAGAATCACGGCTGCACCTCCTTCTTCACATCAAAGCGGTCTCGCAGATAGTCGCCCAGCATGTTGGCAAGCAGGACTACCGAGACAATAGCGAGACCCGGATAGATCATCAGCTCCGGCCGAGACTGGAAGTAAGGCCGTGAGTCGTTCAGCATCGCTCCCCATTCAGGTGTTGGCGGCTGTGCGCCAAGCCCGATGTAGGACAATGATGAGATGAGCAGGATGATTTTGCCCAGATCAAGGCTGGCTAACACGAGCACATGCCCTGCGATATGCGGAAGCAGATGTTTTCTCATGATTCGACCGTCCGACAGTCCGTTGGTACGGGCGATGCGAATGTAATCCTTTTGTGACTCCGATAAAACCGTACTTCGAACAAGCCGCGCATAGCTAACCCACTTTACGATCACGATCGCCAACACCAGATTGCCGATTCCAGCGCCAAGCAGGCCACTTAGCACAATCGCGACAATGGTATCGGGAAAAGCGAGAAAAGCATCAGCGATGCGCATGAACAGCTTATCAACCCAGCCACGTTTGTAACCCGCAATCAAGCCAAACGGAATACCGATCAGCAATGCAGCACCAAGTGCCAGCAGGCTATAACCCAGTGTTTGGCCGCCACCAAGCAGCAGACGTGTCAGTACATCGCGTCCCAGATGGTCGGTACCGAACGGATGGAGAGCACTTGCACCCTGCAATCTTCCACGCAGATCGGTTAAGGTGTGGTCATGTTTTAAGTATAAAAAGGCATATAAGGAGGCCGCGATGACCAGCAGTGCAAACAGCAGACCAATGATCGCCTGCCAGCTATGTTTTTTAGATTTTGTAGGTGGAATGGGCAGGGGTATGGTTTTCATCGGTGGGCCTCCTTTTCCTTGAGTTTCATTTCAGGATTCAAATAACGATAAGACAGGTCAACCGCTGTATTCACGAGGAATACCACGATAGCCATGATCAGGATGTAACCCTGAATCAGTGGATAATCACGCTGGCGGATGGCGTCAACGACGAGCTTGCCGATCCCCGGATAAGCGAACAACACTTCAATCACGACGACTCCGCCGATTAGACTACCAAGGCTTACACCAAATACCGTAATCACAGGCGGTAGACTGTGACGAAACGCGTGAAGCATGAAGATCCGGCCTTCGGATACCCCTCTTGCCCGGGCGGACCGAACGAACTCCTGGCTAAGAGAATCTAGCAGGCTGGAGCGCAAAAGACGCACATAAACGCTGGAGATGGCAAGTCCCAGCGTCAGAGATGGCAGAATAAGCGATGTGAATCCATCCCGGCCCATGGTGGGCAGATTGCCGAAGCGTACGCCGAACATATCGATCAGGATCAAACCCAGCCAGAAGCTTGGCACCGCCGCACCCACAATGGAGAGCATACGGCTCCCCCGGTCAATCCAACTGCCGCGATGGATCGCCGACAGCGAGCCGAGCGGGATCGCTATGACGAGCATAACCAGCAGAGCGCCTATCGTCAGCTCAGCCGTAGCCGGCAGCGCACGCATCAAGGTCTGCATGACGGGCTGACCTGTCGAATACGATACGCCGAAGTCGAGTCGAACGAAATCGAGCAACCAGTTGCCAAATTGGACAGGAAGCGAATCGTTGAAGCCCATCTCCTCGCGTACAGCTTCGACCTGCTCCTGACTAACAGACAGTTCGTCCACGTTCAGGATCGTCAGTACCGGGTCACCGGGAGCCAGACGAATGAACAGGAAACTCATAAACATAATGAACAACAGAAAGATAAATACCTCAAGGAACTTCCGAAGCAAAATGCGAAACATTACATCACATCCAGCTTATTGGTAATCATGTAATATTCACTGCGAGTGGTAACCCAGTTCTTGATCTTCTTGCCGTTATAGGCAACGATTGTACCCGGATGCAGCACGAAGGAATTCAGCACGTTGTCATGCACGTAATTGGCTGCCTTTTCGGCAAGCACTGCGCGCTTCTCCGGTGCAACTGTGAGATTCAATTCGTCGATGATTTTAGTCAGTTCCGGATCTTCCGATCCACTGAAGTTAAGAGCACCCTTCGGATGGTACGTTGCATTCAGGTAATAACCTGCATCCCCACGCGGGGCTGTCAAATTACTGTACGTCGCAATATCCCAGTCACGGTTGGATGCCATATAATCTTCTGGCGTGTCAATCTGGCGAATCTGCACGTCGATCCCAATCTTCTTCGCATCAGATTGGAACACTTGAGCAATTAGTGGCAGATCGGCACGAGCCGAATATGTCAGTAGCGTCAGCTGCAATGGTTTGCCATCCTTGGTCATCACGCCGTTTTGCTGCGTGTACCCTGCTTCGTTGAGATAGTTTACAGCGACATCAGCTCCGGATTCCGTTGCTGTATCCGTATAAGTTGGCGCGAACGGCAGCGATGGCAGGAATGGTCCGATGGCCGCTTCGCCATATCCGAGAAGGATCGTGTCCACGATGCCCTGACGGTCGATTAACGCATCCACCGCACGACGGACGTTAATGTCCTTCATACTCTCCCGCTGCATGTTCGTCGTCATCTGATGCACGCGGAACGTCGACGTGGACTCCACAGTCATGCCGTCCATCGCTTTGAGCGATTCGAGGCTCTCGACCTCCGGACGGTATACGATATCAACCTGTCCAGATTTGAGTGCAAGCGTGCGAGCGTTGGCATCTTCATTGAATGAGAACGTGATGGAATCCAGTGGCGATGCTCCGTCCCAATATTCATCATAGCGATCCAGATCCAGCTTGCTGCCTGGGGTAAAAGAGGCTAATTTGAACGGGCCCGTACCAATAGGCTTGTTCACAACGTCCGGCTCACTCACGTCGATAATCGCCGTGTTCGGATTCACCAGCTCTGAAGCAAATTCCGGGAAAGGCTGAGTTGTGGTAATCTCCAGCTTGTCACCCTCGGCTTCAATTGTATCGATCTTCAGTGCGTTCTGGATGGCTACATTCTCTTCCAGTGCCCGCTCAAGGGATGCCTTAACGGATTCACCAGTCATCGGCTTCCCGTTCTGGAAGGTCACATCATCTCGCAGGTCGATCGTCCAATGCTGCCCGTCTTCGCTCTCCCAGCTCTCGGCGAGCCATGGAGCAACCGTCAGATTCTCTTCATCGAGACGAACCAGCGTTTCCGTAATGCCCGCGCGCAGCGGCACATAGCTAGAATCCACATGTGGATCTAGCGAACTGGTGGAGAAGTTATATAGGAAGTGAACATTTTTATTATCGGTGGATGGTTGCGCAGCGGGACTGGACTCAGATGATCCGCAGGCGCTCAACAGTCCAGCGCCCAAGGCCAAGGAGACCAGCGCTAGCAGTGGCGTCTTTTTATTCAAGGTAATGCCCCTCTCTCTTAATCGTAATTATTATTATCTAAACACAATGAGTATTATCTTATCGTAATGATTACGTTTTGACAAGAGTTATATTCGTGTTGGAACGAGAAAAAATCCGACTCTCAGATGAGAGCGGATTCTTCATGTTTTTTGTTACATATGAGGACTTTATTATGGTTAATTCTCTTCCCGATTTGGGATTGTTTAAATCTAGCACCATGCAAGATTTTTCGCAGAGTTACAATCCAGTTTCGTAGTCTTCCAGCATATGTGACCAGTAACCTTCGTCATTCTTCATTGCTATCGGATCAATCTGCTCAAAATAACCACGAAGTGCTCTGGCATACTCATCTGAGGTATATGTACCTTCCAGTCTCATTTTAGTTGCCAGTTCACTTCTAATTAGATGAAACAAAAAGAAGGTTCCCAAATTCTTATTGAGCATATATACATTGGACTTATCCAATGATGACGTTGCGAAAAACATATCGCTCCCTGGTTTTAGATAGAGACCATACGAGTCACGCATACCATAACTTGCGAAGTGACCAATCTGAATATATTCCTCTCCTTCAATAACTTTCACTTGGAAAGCTTCAGATTCATAAAAGGAAAAATCATCGTATTGTTCTCTGGAACTCCTATGTCGATTAAAAAATGAGCATTCTCTTCACTTATGCCCGAATTTATTAGATTAGTAAAGTCATAATTAATTATTTCCGTGTCATAGTAGTCCTTTATCTCTACGTTATCCAAATCCATGCTCTCACTCCTCTAAAAGTTACGTACAAGGTAACGACTAAATAACGCAGCCCTAGCAACTGCGTTATCGTTTGAAAATATGTCCAGTCGTATATATTTTAATTTTATTCCTCGTAAAACTCACTAACTCTTCATCGTCTTGTTCATTAATTCAGAATCTCGGTTTGGTGATTGTGTAGTGATCCCCCACAGCTTCTTAAATCAACCCTGCCATATCCTTCTCAATAAAGTTTCCATCCAGTAAATCATAAGGCAATCATAAATATTAGGGTTCTCTCTGCAATGCGAGTTAATGACAAGTTGACCATCAGACCGTAGAAAGATCACGCCACTTTCACTATCTGTCAATGCAATATCCTCATCTAATTTGTCTGTTAGAGTATTAATCGCTTGGAATATGATTTGTAATCCCTCTTCGGGTGAGCGTGAGAAAACGGAAATATTGATACAATAATTAATATTTAAATTCAACTCTTCTCTCGTAAAACTCACTAATTCATCATCGTCTTGTACGATAACTGAGAAGTTAGGATTGGTTATCGTGTAATAATCGTCCCTCGATTTCATATGAGTCTCCTGAGAAAAATCTTTTAGAGAACTCAACAATAATTCAGCTAATTTTTTCGTGTCTTTTTTATAAAATAGGTACAATGCTAAATCCATACTATTCCCTCCGGGAACCATATAAAAAATGTAGTAAGTATCTAGAGTCTAGGTTACAATTTTCAAATCATTTTAGGATCTTTATAGCACCAATCAGAGTCAAAAATCATTGAGTTTATCTTTTGTATATCTTCCCAAGTGAAGACCCAATCGTAATCAGACACCCAAAAATAGTCGGATCTATTAAGATTCAGGTATTCATAAACGAAACGAAGAATAACCTCTTCTGCTCCAAACACTTCTTCTATTGTACCCACTCGAATGAGTTCGTGATTAGGATCCAAATCGAGACCTTCATAGTCACCGAATATTCCACTCTTATTTTCCTTTGCCTTCACATACATAATGAATTGATGATTATTATCGTCGCTGTTGTAGGAATGAGCCAGAATGTTCAACGTTGTAGAAGAGAATTTTCCATTTTTAAGGTTTTTATGATTATCCAAAATAATCCGGTTGTCGGAGTTAAATGCTGCAATCATAGTGTCAGACAAAAACTTTTCTGGCGTATACTTTTCACGCTCCGTTAAGAAAAATGCAGTGGTTCCCATTAGTTATCCTCTTCTTTATTAGTTTAAGGACTCTAGAACTGCTATGAACGGAGGATGTCCCGTTTCTTGGTTTTGTAACAAACTTGGTTTACGAAATCTTAAACTCGTCTGCAGTTCAATTACAGGTGCTTCCGCCCTGACTTCTTTAAGCAAAACTTTTACCCAAAGGGGGCACAAGGGTACTCTACAACCCAACATCTTTATAACAGAATCAATATCGAACTCGCGTCCATCTAAATTATTCGAATTTAACATTCCCCGGTAAAGATATTCGTCTGTAGAATTTAAAGATTTACCCCGCTCCTCAATCGGAGTAATTATGAATTTACTGTTTTCACCCAATACTTCGTTATGATAGGTGGATAATTCATCTACAGTTTTTAGTAAGTATTCCTTAAAAGAATCTAATTCCATATATGTTATCAACATGCCTACTCCGTTAATTTAAATTCAGTACTTGTCTTTAAGATATAATTTAAAATTCATTCTCCCACAATAGCTTCTAACCATTTTGCTGCATCTTGACCTAGAAGGACTGTTGGGTTGTCAGGGGTGCCGACATTAATGCTATGGAAATTCGCAAAGTTGCATTAGAAAATTCAGTATAAGATAGGTCCGACTTATAAAAATCACAATTTACTAATTCTGCGTCGTTATAAGTTGACGAACTTAAACCTGAGGCATGGAAATCCATGTTGTTCAGACTAAGATTATCAAAATTACAGCTAGTCATATACGATTGTTCCAAACACACACCAGTTAACTCATAATGTTGAAAATCAACTTCCTGTAATCTTAGCTTCTCACCTTCTTGACCACTAGTCTCAACCCATTTTTTGTGAAGCTCAAATTTAAGGTCTAAATTTATTTCATAATTTTAAAGGCCAACCTTTTTCAAAAAAAGTTCTAATAACTCAGCGTACTCTTCCTGATCTTCTTCATCAGCCCATTCGAATTGAGAAAGATCTCTCTTGATAGTCTGGAGTAATCTTTTTAGTTGTGATAAGTCTCTAAAATTATTCGTTTCAATAGAATAAAGAAGCTTCAACAGATGTCCATCATACATCTCCCCAGCAAGAGGATCTTTTGATAAAATTTCTATAGCCTTTTCTATACCAAGATCTATAAGCACATGTTGGCCCAACATTCTACTAACATCTTCTAAGTCAAGCTCACTCACTTTCTTATTAATAAGTCTATCGTACCAATGATCCAAAGGTGAATCAGAGTTATCAGTCTGAATATTTTGATCTATTGAATATATTTCTTTAATTAATTTACTCATTTATTTTGTTCAGCTCCTGCATTTAAAAAAGGCCTATCTACGATCTTATAGGACGCAGGTAGGCCGCTTCATTTAAAAATCGCCTCGAAGGGCAAGGAAGTTATTGGTTTACCCAAGCTTTCAAGCCTTCTTCACTAATATCTATAGGTGCCTGTTTTGACATGTAGTCAGCGTTTGCCAAAGGGAATGCATAACCCCCAGCAATAATATCACCATGTCGTCTTCTAAGGGATCCTCCTCTTTCAATCAGAAGAATTAGAGGTTCGTACAAATCATGGAATTCCAATGCAATCTCATTTCCAGTATCCTGCAAGTTTAACCACTCTAGATAAGCTTCACATGTTCCTTTCATAAACGTATTTTTTAACCCACTCAACCCAGGACACTTTTCTGATATACCCAGATCACTATCAAATCCAATTGCATGAGAAGCTTTAAAGAAAGGATACGGTGTTTCTAGATCATATAATGTAATTAGCACTGCTGCTCGTCTTATATATTCTTGTATCAGCGCCATATTTGAAGGCTCGTCTACAGTACCAGATAGATTCCAATCTATATTGTTTATTCTTTCTACTCCTTTGGAAAAATAACTCATCATTGCCTCCACTGTTCCGAGTTTTGTTTAGTATTTTGCGATTATTTAAATGGATCAAAGCCTTCAAATGTACCATATTCCGGTTGCTCAGGTGCCTTTCGATGTGCGCCATCATTCGGAGGTTGATCAGTATACGTTCTCTTATCATCTGACCATGACTCTATACGTCTGTACGGAATTCCCTCCTTCATTAATTTTGCTTCAGTAAGTTCATGATCGGCTAATTGTTTAAACCAATCCTTCTGGGCTTGATTGAGTTCTTTTTTCTGAGCTAATTGCCAAGCATATGCTATTTCATCGTCAGGTGAGAAATGTTCTTTTTTGATCAGAATCCCTCCTGCTTTCGGAATTTCATGTTTCTCTAAGAATAAATGTTTCTTTAAATTTGTAATGTCTGAAATATTTAAGCCTGTATTCTTAGCAACATCAGGAACATCCTCTAATTGTATATTCCTGATTTTATCATATGATTTCATACCATAATCTGAAATGCTATCTTCAAAGAGGATAAGTTCATCCAACTTGTTAAACGAAGAATTCGGCATATCATCTTTATTGATTCTTACTACTTTATTATCATGTGTAACAATTTCAGAATAATTATCATATACAGTCACCTTTTTAGCATGTTTACGAATATCCTGTACATTATCTCCAGAGACTATTTTTCTTATCGCATTTTCTGTTTCAATGTTAGGTTTTCTTAATGCCTCTGTAGCTTTACCCTCTATCTTACCATTCTTCGCCTTAGCAGCCTCAATATGCTGCTTAATCCTCGCTACAGCTGGATTAGAAGCAGGCAATCGATAAGGCCCCTTACCACCAGGCATACTCCCACGAACCATCTGAATCGCCATGAATATCTGACTAAACTTCAGAGAGGTCACCATCATCTGAGCATACTTATCTGATACAGGCTCTCCCGTCGTAGGATGAATACCCATCTCAAACGCCTTAATCTGTAACGCAAAAATATCTTCCCCAGGCGGTTCAACGTTCACAGCTTGCATGCGATTAAAGTCCAGATGTCCCTGGTCCCTCTCATAAGCCTGAAGGGCAGCCTGATCCGTAACACCTTTCTCGTTCACAGGCATCATTTTACCAAGCATCGCGTTATAGGCCATCCGATAGCCCTTGTCACCCGAACCTGAATCACCTGTTGATTTGGTCATCATAGCTGCGGCACCGACAGCTCCAATTGCACCACCGAGACTTCCCTTCTCAGCATCTGCATCCTGGAAACGCGTGGCGATATCCTTCAATTCCTTCGATGTGTTCACCATACTCTCCAGCGCTTTATCCAGTATAGGTCGCGACTGCTCGAACTCATAGTAAAATCGCTCCTGCGTCGCACCCATCCACATCATCTGAACGAACATGATCTGTCTCGTCAGATCATTTCGTATACTCTCTAACTGTTCTCTGGCTTGATCCACCTGATTCGATACGTGATGTAGTTGTTCAGGGGTAACTTTGATTGTACTCATACGTTTCTCCGCTCATTCGAAATAGGATTATCCTATGTTAGCAGAAGTGTAATAGGTAAACTATCCGGCTAACATCCTGATTTCACCATGGTAAAAACACAAGCTGTGCTCCTCATCGGTGCTATGGTCCTATATGCATATACCCACTTCAAGGCATATCCTACCAGTTTCAGTAAATACCTTTTCTACTTCATTTCCTCCAGCATCACCCGATACCGCCCGATCTGCTCCGCTGTCGCCTCTTCCCGCAATGATTCCAACAATGCCATGCACCTTATAAAAAACCGATCCAACCCAAGCTTATCCGCTAACCGAATCGCCTGCAAAATGCACTCCACGGCCTCCTGTGGTCTTCCCATCCACTGTTCATACAAAGCCCGCTGGTAACAATAATGGTACATATCATCGTTGTTTGAAGAATCCGTTTCTCTGCCAACACCCTGTATCTGATCCTCAAACACCTGTAAAACCCGATCAATCTGCCATCTATGCCGCACTGCTGCCTCCGTAATCACTTTCAGACCCGCCAACCATTCCTCCGGATGCTCAAGTAAAAAGTTCACAAACTCCTCCAGTAGTTCCACCTGCCCGGCTTCAATCTCAAGAGCATACCGATTTACCTGTGCCTTATGCCTGAATTCCTGCACCACCTGCAAGCCTACCTCATCCAGATCCTCCATCCACCCCAGTTCTGCATATTGATCGATACATGCTCGCGCCTGATCTACCTGTCCCATCTTCTGGTGAGCCATACCCCGCATTAGGTGACTGAACCCGTAATAGTAGACCAAGGGCCGTTCGATGTGTATATGTGGTGCAGGCATTCCCTTTGAATGATGCTCCTGCCGCTCTTCATGGATGGACTGCACACATTGATATAACATGTCCGCCCTCTCCATCACCTTGTTCCAACTTTCAAAGGCTACAGCCATCTCCAACATTTCAACAATGATGTCCGGTTTGAGTGATTTTAGGATAGATTTTCGCAAAAGGAGATCCTCCTCTGATAGTATAGGCAAACATAATTTCTAATTACTCCTGTGAAGTAATGATATTCGTTTATTATACTACTTAAAATACGTAAATAACACCATTATTGCTATATATTTTAACCTGACTTTTATGGCCCATCTTATCTAAGCTTATTATGAGGTGATCCAAATGTCAGAGTTACGCCAATTAACAGGTACACGAATTAGAGCAATGCGAAATGCTAAAGGACTTACTCAACAAAAGCTGGCTGATATTGCTGGGTTAGATTATAGATATATTGGAGCATTAGAAAGAGGCGAAAGAAACTTCTCCATTGATACGTTGGAGAAAGTTCTAGTCGCCTTGAAAGTATCTATTAGTGAATTGATGTTGTTCTCTGAAGAAGATAGTGAAAGTACAAGACAAAAAACAATTGATGAGTTTATTTTAGGTATTAATAAACTAAGTGAAGAACAAATCAAAGCTATATTAAAGATAAATAGAGAACTTTTTCAACTCATAATATAGCATATTAATTTACTAGAATCTCCTAAACACTTAGAGAGATTCTAGTATTCTGAACAATATTAAAATTAATCTTCAGTGCTTTCATTTGCAGCTGCAAGCTCTCTCATGATTTGTCGTCTATATGGATGATTCCACCTTTTAATTGTTGTATCATATGTGACTTTTTCTGTAAGTCCTCCAAGAACACTAATTAAGTATCGGTTATAGTCATCTAGTTCATAAGTATTGTTCACCACAGCCCCTTCCCATCTGAAAAATTGAATTACAGACTCTTTATTATATATAGCTATCTTTTCCCCGGTATCATTGTCAAAACAAATTACATTGCCTTCTAAAGTTAATAAACAAAATTTTTCGCCCATGCTTCTTGTGTCTACAATAAATGAACTATCAAACTTTTCTGACCACTGAATTACATTATCTACAACACTAACAATTCCGATATCTCCCTCTTCTAAAACAATATCAAATTCAGGTACGTGCGTTTGAGAGAGACCAGGATAGTAGAATACTATCTCACGACCTGATTCACTTATTTTTGTTGCTGTAATCCATCCATCGCCTAGTATAAAGATATTTCTCATTGTTGCTCCAGTAAGAATAGAATCTCTCATACTGGTATGTTCAAGTCTAGCTCCGCTTAGATTAGCATTTTTCAGACTACATCCTTTTAGATTAGCATTTCTGAAGTTAACATTCTCAAGAATTGCATTATCAAAATTAAATCCCACGAAATTTGAATTTACTAAATTTGCATTACTCAAGTTTGTATGAGACAAATCAGTATTTAACAAATAATTTATATCAAGTTGATTTAGAATAGTAGTTGCATTGCCTCCAACTGATCGAACTTCATCAGTAGATTTAAATTTTGTATTCATAATTACTTGAATTAGATTAGAAGCCTTATCTCTGTCAATCATATTAATCATTAAATCGATAAGCGCTTTAGAAAGTGGTTGGTGACCAAAAGTTGAAATTAAGTTGTCGTAATCTTCTAGAACAAAGTTATCAAGAGGAGAGATGTTATCTAACCCACCACCCTCATCAATTGTACGGTTAAAATAATTAGACCAAGTATACTTTATTGCTTGACCCCTTTTATCTATATATGATTGGTTCCTAATTGGTTGGACAAAATCCTCAGCAAGTAAACCTAATTCTGAAGCAAACTTATAAGCCACAAAAAATTCTAGTAAAGAACGATGAGCAGGGGTATAGTCGCCCTCAGAATTTCTGATTAATATTGTTTGTCCCATCATATCGTAGTGCCAATGATCTAAATTCTTTTGATTTTGTACAATATTCCCAAAGAAACGGTTAATTCGACTTGGAAACTCTCTATAATTAAGACTCATTTGGTCATTCGAAAGCATCTCCCAAGCAACTTCACAAAGAAAATACATTTTATCTGCCATCGATGTAAAAGTTCTCATTTCTGTTATATCCCTATCCATTTTTCTCTGCACTGCATAAAGGTAGATACGTGATAAATCTATTGGCTTACCTGAGTCTATGTCGGGTAATGCATCTACTATAAATTCTATCATTATTGGTCTATCTACCAGCTCTAATAGTTTTTCATTTTCCATAACATGATCTACTGTTTTCTTTGACGTTTGCTTAGATAATATTTCTCTTATCTGGTTTTCATTTAATTTCAATAATTCCAACACCTCAAATTGTGGAGGTTCACCAGTCAAAGCAGAAGTCGATGCTAAAAGCTCTGCATTAAGTAAACTTCTCCCCTCCTTGGCCTCAGGAAAATGTTCTTTTCTACAGGTCAGTATAGCTTTAGCTCCAGGTTTAACAACCTTCGCCAACTCCCAAAAGTTATTAACCATGCTTTGCCTGTCAATCTTGGCAGCCATCTCATCAAAACCATCAAAAATCAATAGCAATTTACCCATACGATTTAGTTGCTCAAACGCCCCGTAATTAGGCAAATCAATTTTGTGTTTCCTGAAGAAAAACTCTGAGAACAAAGATTCAACACTGACTGCCTTAGCATAGTCACGTAAAGGTATTATTAAAGGTATTCTAGGACGTGAGGTTCCCCTTAGTTTCGCATCCTGATAACGTTTCAGTGCGACCCAAGCATAGTGAAGACTAAACCATGATTTACCAGTACCAAATTCGCCTAGAACTGAAATATGTTTCTTATCCGGATCATCTAGCCATTTATCAATATAACCATCAATTCCTCCATTGGCTTCATCATAAACACTTACTCCTACTTCTTCGAAAGTTACTGGATGATGCTCTTCCTTTGAGCAATTTAAAGGAATGTAATTTATATCAATGCCTCTACTCTTGATCTCTTGCTCAAGCCAAGCAAGATATTGATCAAAGTTTGCACTCTCATCTAGTAATTCGTCTAACGTGTAGCAAATAATTTTAGAATTGTTACTATTCTTACATTCTTTTTCCGCAGCTTGGCTTATCCTTCGTGCTGCTATTAGCCATCCTTCGTCAACATTACAATGTTCTACTCTTGATCTGATATTAAGAACATCACTTAATTGTGCTTCTCCACTTACACCACGAATCAGCACCCTATCATATCCCCGTCTTGCTTGAATGTTTATAATCCACTCAAAATAATCATCAGAAATCACATTATGTTCCTCAAACTTATAGCCTAATACCTCAAACCACGGTTTAACTTGGGATGCAAGATAATCAGCCGCAGTCCCTTCAGGAAGTTCAGACTTTGAAATAGACTTCAAGCGATTAATTTCATTTTTTAGTGTGACTACTTCTTCATATGGCATTTTTGCTTCAGCTAATTCTGCTGTCATCTCTCTATGCTTTTGTAGTAGCCACTTCATCACACTCTCAGCGACATTATACCCTAGTGTTAAAGCACTATTAAAAAATGAGTAAGTGACTCCTTTGTGTTTATCGAACACTTCATTATCTAAAAATTTTGTTAGTTCGATATCTCTTGAACTGTCTTCATCTCTAATATATACAAAACAGGGTTTACTATTTTGACGAGCATAAGTGTATTCTCTTTCTGATAATTCACTATAACTACTTCCAAAAAGACCAATATAAAGGTCTGCCGCTTCCACTTGTTGAATAGATGTCGTGATAATACTTTCTGGAGCAGAATCATTATTTGCTGTGAATACCCAAGCATTTATTCCCCGTTCTTCTAATTCCTTTACAAGAATCTCCTTTACATCTCTAAATTCAACTGTATGACAACTTATGAATACCCTCAATTTAAAATCTCTTGAGGCTAGCACAAACTTACGATCCACCCTTTTTTCCTGAAGATTATTAATTTTCTCCCACATTTCATCAATACCATCCAACTTACTAAGCTGTTCTAATATAAGCGAAGTTTTTATATGTATATCATCACTTATCTGATCAAGTCTATGATCACGTCTAACTTCTGCAGGAAAACGTGAACTATCAACAATTTCATTAAATACTGCACTAAATTCTACATATTCCCGACGTGGGTCATAATCGAATCCGTCTAATATTAATTCAATTTCTGACCAATCTATACTTGAATGAGATTCATTTAAAAATTTGGATGGATTATTTGAATTAAACGCTTCTTTAAAAGCTTCTTTTACTGATTTACTCTTAAAGAAATCAATTAATTCTCTGGGCCTATACACCCCATATACAACGAGTGTGTAGGCATAGACACTATCAAAATCACTTGGTGGATGTGTGGGGTCTAAGTTAAATTTCTTTAAAAGGCGAATAACATGTTCATTTCGTTGCGCTATCTTAACTGCAGGTGGAATAGCTATTTTAATTAGTGATTCTGAAACTTTCAATAATAAGTCCATAAAATCTCACCTCATAAATAGAATTAAAACTTTATTTTATTATTGCGACGCTTAATTCATTTTTAATATATACTTATTTCCTACTTAATTGAATATTCTGTAATCTTCATCTGTAATAGTGGGAGTTGATATTTTATATTTGTTGACCTCTGAATAATATCACTTCATTTTCGCACTTATCCTTAATCTTTCTCAAACAACTCCCCGCTCCAACACCCCAAACTCCACTCTGTTCCGCCCATTCTGCTTCGCCTGATACAAGGCCTTATCCACCGCAGCGAATAGCTGAGTTAAATACCCCTCCGGATTGTCCGGTACATGCACAACTTCAAAATCCTCACAGGACAGAATACCAATACTAATCGTAATCGACACCTGCATAATCTCGTGATCCACCATAATGCGGTTGGACTCCACAGCGGTTCTCACGCGCTCCGCAATCTGGTTCGCCAAATCATGCTCCGTGTGCGGAAGGTAGATCATGAACTCCTCCCCGCCATAGCGCGTCAGAATATCCGTACTGCGAATCGATTGTTTGACGGCCTCCGCTGTGCGGACGAGCACTTCATCCCCAATGACGTGTCCGTAGCGATCATTGATCGCTTTGAAGTAGTCGATATCGAGCAGGAGGAGTGAAAATGGCGTTTTGTATTGAATATTGGTAATGACCTCATGATTCAGATGTTGGGTCAGATAACGACGGTTGTAACAGTTGGTTAAACTGTCCGTCAGCGCCAGTTCCTCCAGTTTGCGATTGGCCTCGGATAACTCCTGACGGATCAAGTCTAGCGCCTGATTGCGCTCCTGAAGCGTCTCGTTCTGGCGATTCATCTCTTTTACATAGAAGCGCTCCTGCGAGACATCCTGGAACGTAAGGATATGACCGATCGGCACAAGAGCCGAATCCACAATCGGAGACGATTGCAGGATATATTGCCGGATGTTGTTACCCCGCTCCACGATCACTTCAATCTGAGAGAGGGTATTTTCTTTTTTCTTATAGTGATTCACGAATTCGCGACAGCTGCCCACAACATGAACCGACTCCAGAAATAGCTCCATATCAAAAGAATCCCCTACATGTAGATCCATAAAGGATCGAGAGGCTTTGTTCGCTTCAACAATGACTTCATTCTCATCCAGTACCAGGATGCCATATGGAATGGTATTGATTACGTCCTCATGGGCGATGGAGACCAGATCGAACACATTGTATCTTTTGATCACATAGACGAAGAACAGGTCTGACAGAAAGATCCCCAGCGATGTCATGCCAGGAATGATCGGCAACCAGCGGGCTAGAACGACATTCAGAATCGCATCGATTGTTGCAAAAACAGCCAACACCAAGATACCCCATAGGGTGATCCGCACCTGTTTTTTGATCATCGCAGACGTCTGTGATGAATACACCGCCCGGAACAGAACGACGAGGGACGCCAAGAAATAGCTCACCAGAATAACCATCACAACCCAGAACCAAGGGCCGTAAGCCCGCTCGATGTACCCGCCCTCCAGTGGGATGACGAACTCATTCCATGGATTTGCGACCACACCTATAGCCCCGATCACCGCAGGGACAAATAGCAAAAACGTTCCTTTTGCACTTAAACGCTCTGAATAGCCGGTAATAAAGATCGTCAGTAGAAGCCACCCGCTCCCAAGCAGGGAGACCGCAACAAAAGATAACGTAACATAGAACAACTGTAGGCCGGAATCATCCGTGAGCGTACTGGCAAATTGACAGAAAGGCCAGAGCATCATCAACCCGTGAAACAAAAAGTACACCTTATGTAAATTCGTAATTCTAACCGTAGCAAACACATATACACCTACACCGAACAATAGGACAAATAAAAAGAGATCATACCATACTAATGGGTTCACGAATCTTCTCCTTCTTAGATGCTACAATGACAACGTGGTTGTTCATGATTCTATGGGATACTTCTATTAAACTTCAATAAACATCTATACTATACTGCTACGTCAATTCTATTGGTTAATTTAACCATATCTTATCACACCACCCTAAGGGTGAGTAGCCCATACACTGGAAGTCTGACCAACCTCTGATCGAAATGCTGATCTATTTTGCGTTTTTGTGAAGGAATCTGACTGTTCTACAAAAAAAACCGCCCATATCCAACGGAGCGGCCAGCCAGCAATTAGTTTGATTCAAATGATCCAAATCATTCGCGGAGTTCATCTCTCCGGCAGTAGTACTTAACCTTCTGAACAGGAACATCTACTCTTCCCGTATTTTGGCTATGACTTTGCTTATGATCAAGTCAACGTTCGCCTTCAACGACCTGCTTCTCAGCGATCAACAGCTCCAATTGTTGCTTATAAATTGCCTCGTTTCTGAGATATGCTTCGTGACTCATTCCGACCAGATCAGCTTCGTATTTAGGGGAATAAAAGGGTTCATTGTCTGAGAACAAGTCTGGATTATCCTTCAGCAACTCCGTGATTACCTCTGACGTCATAGCCGCATCACACACTCTAACAACCGCATCACCGAGCTGTCCTTTACACATCGCACCTTCGCGAACCAATACCTCGTCTACTTTCCAGAAATGCTCCGACCATGGCAACCCACAATGTCTGCGGGACGGTACTGGAATCTGGCTTCCATCTGGTAAAACCGTATAAAGCATCTCATGCTCGTCTGTCATTCTGCCAGGGATGTCCACCCACTCTTCGACGCCATGGATAAATGTATTCCGCTTCAAGTCAACGCCCACTAACAAGATTGTCGCTTTCCGATCCAACAGTTTCCCCCATGCGGAACCTCTCGCACACGGTGTATCGAAGAGATGATCGTCCTTCGTAAATGCCTCTGCATCCCTCCCCAGTGCCGCTACCGAGTGCGTAGGATGCCACGAACGAACCACGCCCGGACGTTTACGGAAAAGCTCAGGCAGAATCCCTACGCAGCATACAGAATTTTCCACGTGGAACATTGGGTTATCCGCATTGATGGTAGACCACGTATGAGTGGGAAGCACCAACAATCCGTCTTTCATATAATCGCTGCAGGCATCCAGCACCGTATTTGCTCCACCTTCAACCTCGCCCAAACTCTTCATTGAAGAGTGCATAAGCAACGTACCTTGGCGATCCAAACCGAGCTGCTCCAGTTGCTGCATCAAGCTTTCTTTTGTGTACATATCCTTTCCTTACCTCCTACATTTCTTATCTCTTTTCGATGGAAAAGCAAATTCTTGCTCAGCTTCACATCATGCTTCTCAGCATAACAAACAAAGGGCCGAGGGTTAACCCCCGGCCACAGAGAAAGATTCGTATAAGTTCAGGCAGTAGCTGCCAATCCACTTTTACTTAATAATAACGTACTCCAGATTCACCAGCTTCGCATATGTCACGATCTGATCTGTCGTCAGGTTCAAGGATACAACCGTATGGTGACCGCCACCATTTTCGATCCATGCTCTAACGCCATCCTGGAAGTTCGGCTTCACGCTCCACAATACACGCGCTACCGGCAGATTAGGTGCTGGAACGGTAGGCTCGAATGCAGATACTTCATTGATCAGCAGTTTGTAATGGGTACCGAAGTCTGCCATGGATACCACGACACCTTCACCCGCTTTGCCATCGAATACAAGACGAGCTGGATCTTCGCGATCGCCAATACCCAGTGGGGACACGATGATTCTTGGTTTTGTACTAGCCAGTGTAGGATCTACTTCAAGCATGTGGGATTGCAGGATTGCTTCCTGTCCAGCAGCCATCTCGTAGGTGTAGTCTTCCATGAAGCCCGTGTTCTCGTTATGGGCCATGATTTTCAGCAAACGATCCAGTGCAGCTGTTTTCCAGTCACCCTCACCGGCAAATCCGTACCCTTGCGCCATCAGGCGTTGCACTGCCAGACCCGGAAGTTGTTTCATGCCATGCAGATCTTCGAAGTTTGTCGTAAAGGCACTGTACCCACCTTCGTCCAGGAAACGTTTGATCGCAATTTCATAGCTCGCTTGCACACGTACGCTGGCTTCCCAAGCTTCCTTGCTGTTCGTACCATAATCAAATTCATAGAGGTCTTTATACTGAGCAATCAGATCATCGATTTCCTGCTCCGTTACGGCGTTCACATATTGCACGAGGTCGCCAATGCCGAAGTAATCAACCGTCCATCCGAATTGGATTTGTGCCTCTACTTTATCACCTTCAGTTACGCCAACGTTGCGCATGTTATCTCCGAAGCGAGCAACTTTGAGGTTGAAGCCTTCGTTAAAGGCAACCGCTACGTCCATCCAGTCTGCAACCTGTTGTTGCACTTCCGCGCGCTCCCAGTAGCCAACCACGATTTTGTTTTGTTTTTTCAAACGAGCATTGATGAAGCCATATTCGCGGTCACCATGTGCCGCTTGGTTCAGGTTCATGAAGTCCATATCGATGGTTGCCCACGGAATGCTTTCGTTGAATTGAGTCGCCAAGTGCAGCAAAGGTTTTTGCAGCAATTTTGTACCACGGATCCACATTTTTGCCGGGGAGAAGGTATGCATCCACGTAATGACACCCGCTACTTCGTCGCGGTAGTTGACTTCCTTCATGATGCTCGTGATTTTATCTGCAGTTACCGCCAGATCCTGCAATACAAGCGGGTACGGCAGTACGCCGCTGGCATTCAGGGCATCCGTAATTTTCTGTGCGTTGGCCTTTACTTCGCCCAGTGCTTCTTCTCCGTACAAGTGCTGTGAACCGACCACAAACCAGAACTCTTTTGCTGCTGACATATAATCATCCTCATTTCATTATTTTATAGTCGAATAAATGGGTTACACTGGACCACTGCGCAGCCAGAATAATCTTCCGATCACTGTTATCCCCAGATTTTTTTTGATTCCCTTTTCTAAAGGGAAAATCCGGGGATAAAGGTGAACGCTCCGCTTCTCCAGCTTTCTTCTGTCTTCTCCGTTATCGTGTAAAAGTTTTATACAACTTCGTTGGCAGTAGTAGCACAAGACCTATTCGATTGGATTAGTGTCAACCGATCGCTACATAACCTAATTACTTCTGTCCGTAATACGCGTCTTTTCCGTGTTTACGCAGATAGTGTTTATCCAAAATGCCTTGTGGCAGTTCCTTCGCGAAGTTATTCAATTGCCGCGCGTACAGGTTCATTTTGCATACTTCCTCCAGTACAACACTGTTCACCACCGCAGACTTGGCATCTTTCCCCCACGTAAATGGTGCATGCCCATGGAGCAATACTGCCGGAACTGCCATAACATCAATTCCACGCTGTTCAAACGTTTCAATAATGACACGCCCTGTCTCCGCTTCGTATCCACGATCCACCTCGTCCTGATTCAGGAAACGTGCACAAGGCACCGCTCCATAGAACGTGTCCGCATGTGTGGTTCCCATTACAGGTACGTCCAGTCCGGCTTGCGCCCAGATGGTCGCCCATGTGGAGTGTGTGTGCACAATACCGCCAATCTCCGAGTAATGCTTATATAGTACGGCATGTGTTGCAGTGTCCGAAGAAGGTCTCATCTCACCCTCCACCACGTTACCGTCCAGATCAACCACAACCATGTCGCTTGCTTTCATCACATCGTAGCTAACGCCACTTGGTTTAATTACGAACAGACCGCTTTCCCGATCAATTGCGCTGACGTTACCCCATGTGAATTTTACAAGTCCGTGCTTGGGCAGTTCCAGATTCGCCTGGAATACCTCTTCTTTCAGTTGTTCTAACATGTTATTCCCTCCCGTTCTCTACCAGATGATCTACAGCTGCCTGCTCAATTGTGAGCCCATTCCGGTAGCGTTCGATAAATGCTTCAAACCCTTTCACATCCGATGCATCCGGTGCCACTTCGACTCCCTCAACATCGTTAAAGACCTTCTGCTCCAGGAACACATCCAGGCTCTCCTCTTGATCCTTGTTGATCATGTACGAAGCCAGAAGTGCCATGCCCCATGCGCCGCCTTCACCAGCTGTAGACATTACCGACACCGGTACATTCATCGCAGCAGCTACAATCCGTTGTCCGACGACAGGGGTCTTGAACAGGCCACCGTGAGCCAAAATGCTATCAATGGCTACATTCTCTTCCTCCGTCAAAATGTCCATACCCAGTTTGAGTGCACCGAAGGCACTGAACAGATGTGTCCGCATGAAGTTTGCCAGATTGAAGTTGCTTTCCGGGGAGCGGACGAACAATGGACGGCCTTTCTCAAGTCCCGTAATGTTTTCACCCGAGTAGTAACCGTAGCTGAGTAAACCGCCACCATCTGGATTTGCCTCCAAAGCCTTGTTAAACAACACGCTAAACAACTTGGCGTTATCCACTTCATATCCCATCGCTTGAGAGAATTCACGGAACAGTCCAACCCATGCATTGATATCACTGGAACAGTTGTTGGCATGCACCATCCCTACTGGGCTACCATCCGGCGTGGTGACCATATCGATCTCGGGGTACACTTTGGATAATTCCTTCTCCAGTACAATCATCGCAAATACGGATGTCCCAACGGAGATGTTCCCCGTACGTTTTCTCACACTATTTGTTGCCACCATACCCGTTCCGGCATCGCCTTCTGGCGGGCAGAGCGGAATGCCTGCTTGCAGATCTTGCGAAGGGTCGAGCAACTTGGCTCCCGCTTCCGTTAGCTCACCTGCTTTCTCACCAGCGAGATATACCTTAGGCAGAAGGTCCTCAACTTTCCACGGATAACCTTTGCTTGCGATCTGTTCATCGAACTGTTGGATCATGGATGGGTGGTAATTATGTGTAGACTCGTCAATTGGGAAAATGCCTGAAGCATCGCCTATCCCAATCGCCTTATTGCCTGTCAGCAACCAATGGATGTACCCAGCCAAAGTAGTCAGATGATCGATCTGAGATACGTGTACCTCTTCGTTTAAGATGGCTTGGTACAAGTGAGCAATGCTCCAGCGTTCTGGAATATTGAATTGCAGAAGTTCCGTTAGCTCCCTTGCAGCTGCTCCCGTCGTAGCGTTACGCCAGGTGCGGAAAGGTACCAGCAGTTCGCCCGTGCTATCCAATGCCACATATCCGTGCATCATGGCCGAGAATCCGATAGAACCAACCGTTCTCAGTGTAATTCCATATTTCTGTTCCACATCTTGCTTCATCTCACGATAAGCCGTTTGCAGACCTGTGATGATATCCTCCTGGTTGTACGTCCAATATCCATCTTTCAGGAGGTTCTCCCATTCATAACTGCCTGACGCGATGGTCTCAAAACGCTCGTCAATCAACACCGCCTTAATCCGCGTTGATCCAAATTCAATTCCGAGCGAAGTAGCACCATTAGTAATGGCTTCTTTCAAGTCCAATTGACTCATAATCACGTGTATCCCCTCTCCGGTCGCGATTTCACATCCCTAAGGATGCATATATAAGGTGAAGCTCTTACTTATGACAGTAGCTAATAATGAATTTTGTATAGATGCGTTCTGTTGTGTTTTCAAAGAATGCGCTTTCCTTTTCTGACAGCCTTAGTATATTTTTTGTACGTACATTTGTCAATAATATATAATAGTTATACTTACAAAGGACACATATTGTGCTCTATTTGGCTATCCAAAGGTCTCATGCGGCTATAAAATGGCTATGCTGTAAGGAACACCTCTCTGCAAAAAGGCCGGATATGTACGGTTCATTTCGAAAAATATGCTGTTTTATATGCATTCAAACTGAATCATGCTAAAATATGTACGTACAACTATTTGAACAACAAGGTTGATATAGATGAGTAACGATGAAAGAAGTGGACTACGTGAAGCCAAAATACCAGGTCATCATTGATGAAATAAAGAGTCATATCCTCTCGGGGGCATATAGCATAGGCGAACAGATTCCAACCGAGTTGGCATTACAGGAAAGCTACAATGTAAGTCGCCAGACGGTGCGAAAAGCCATTTTGGAGTTATCGAACGAAGGGTTTTTACGAAGCGAAAAGGGTTCAGGAACTTACGTTAGCAATCAGTATCGATCACGATCAGGCGGCAATACGTCAAAGAAAACCATTGGCGTGATCACAACATACATCTCGGATTACATCTTTCCTTCCATTATCCGCGGTATTGAGAGTCGTCTGAATGAGGACAACTACTCGTTACTGCTCGCCAGCACCAATAATGATGTGGCACAGGAGAAAAAGGCTCTCGAAATGATGCTCTCCTACGGCGTGGATGGCCTGATCGTCGAACCGACCAAAAGTAATCTGTATAATCCCAATATTGCATACTACCTTTCGTTCAAGGAGCAGGATGTGCCGTTTACGATGATTAATGCCTTTTATGAAGAG
This sequence comes from Paenibacillus sp. W4I10, assembly GCF_030816325.1. Classification (NCBI taxonomy): domain Bacteria; kingdom Bacillati; phylum Bacillota; class Bacilli; order Caryophanales; family Paenibacillaceae; genus Paenibacillus; species Paenibacillus sp. W4I10. Next base: position 5,295,148 of record NZ_JAUSXX010000001.1, on the reverse strand, counting down.
CTGGAGGTTCCATTCTTCTGTCTGGATGACGTGCAATCCAGTTATCTCGCCACACGTGAATTGATCGCCAAAGGTCATACCCAGATCGGCATTATTGCCAAAATGGATGATTTGCAGGGCAAGTACCGGATGAAGGGGTACATTAAGGCATTGGGTGAAGCGAAGTTACGGTTCCATCCTGAGCAAGTACTCTCCTTTGATACAGCATCGAAACCGGATTTATCTTCTAATGTAGCAACGTATCTGGACGAAAACAGAGATGCGCTTACCGCAATCGTCTGTTACAACGATGAAGTAGGACTGGAAGTCGTGCACGCCTGTAGGCAACTAGGTATCTCGATCCCGGATGAGTTATCCATCATTGGACAGGACAATTCGTACATCGCCAAGAACGCCAACATAAGGCTAACAACGCTAACTCACCCGCAGGAGCAAATGGGCCGAGACGCCGCAGACTGGGTGATCAAAAATCTGCAAGGTAAAAAGGATCTGCCGACGAACACCTACTATCAGCCGGTGCTGGTTGAAGGTGAGACAGTGAAACAAATCGAGGTCGAATGAAAGATTTTCAGAAGCCCCTTCCACTCCGCAGCCTTCATGATCGACTCCTCTAGCACCCCACTATTTTAATGGTAGGATACAATTCACCTTATCGACTGCTCTGTTGTATAGACCGGAAAGATTGCCTGACTTGTTCGCCTGTTTGCCCAGCAGCTCAATCCCTTTTATGCTTCCGTTTACCAGCATGGGGTTTCTGGACACCGACTTCTCGGAAAGCCGTCATACCATATAGCGAACTTCCATGAGACCGTTACGATCGTATCTTGTATAGATCCCGGGTGCAACATCACATTTGCCCGTATTGTGAGACACAAAAAAGAGGGGGCTGTCAGCCCCCTCCTAATCGTTAATACTAGTCGATCAACTTTGTAACTTTCAGCAGTCTTTCAACCATAGCAGCTGTTTCCGCGCGCGTCATCGCCGCTTTCGGGTTCAACTGCTGTCCTCCAGTCCCTTGCAGGATGCCAGCCTTAATCAATTGGGCTGCGGACTCCCGGGCATATCCGGAGATGTGGTTCGTATCGCTGTAAGAAGCCAGAATCTGATTGATTTCCACTTCACTCAGCGCCTTTTGCGACTGAACGAGATGAAGGGAACGGGCGATCATGGCGATGCCTTGCTCTCTTGTAATCCGTTCGCTACCGTGGAAACCACCGTCTGCAAAGCCTTTGATAATGTCATATTGGCTGGTAATCGCTACGGCATCGTGGTACCAACTCGACGGTGCTACGTCGCTATACGGCGTGTTGGTTACACCTTGACGCATTAAGCCAAGTCCGCTTGCCACAATCGTGGCGAATTCCGAACGGTCGATACTGCGATTCGGGGAGAAGGTATTGTTGCCTGTACCTGCAAGCTGCAGTCTGGCTGCAATATTGTTGACGCTCGCCTGTGCCCAGTGGCTCTTCACATCATCAAAACTTTGCGGATTCCAGATGACCGAGTAGCTGCCCTGGCTGCGCAGGTCGTTGATCAGTGCAAAGTAACGGTTGTTGACTTTCGTTACGAGTGTCGGAACATGGAACACGGTACCGTCCGGATTAACAATGACGCCGGTCGTAATTTTGTTCGGATCAATGCCTTCAGGCAATGCGATATAACGTGGCGCGTATTCCGTCAGTTGATCCGGCTTAACCGACTGGCCTTGGTACGTAAAGTTAATCGATAGATCGACCGGATTAACCAGCAGATCGTAGTTGCCTTTGGTCGCCTGATCTTTTGCTGCGGCTTCCAATGCGTCAGACGATTTCTTGATATCCATATCGACTGCAATTTCGCCAAGCGGCACGCCGTTCCATTGTTTGGTGATCGAACTCAGATCCAGCTGTTTGCTTGGAATCGGATAAATAGCAAGCAGGTTCTCGATATTCAGCGTGGAGCCGGTATCGGACAACTGCTTCAGGTTTGCTGCGGTCAAACCCACAACCTTAGTGTCACCGTCGTCAGGCACACGTACATTCAATTGCTGTCCGTTGCCTTTGGAGAGATAATCCGATAGTTTATCTTGATCAATCACAACGGTCGTAACGTTGTTTGCCGTTGTGCCCGTAGCGAAGCTGCCGTCCTCATTGTTCACAGTTGTTTTCACACCTGATACCGGAGCTGGTGTTGTTGGTGTTGTTGGTGTTGTTGGTGTTGTTGGTGCAGGTGTTGGTGTCTGGCTTCCGGGCGTGCCGGAGTCATCACGAGGGGCACGTGTAACCGTAATGATGTACGTTTTCGTCGTGCCGTCCTGCCCCGTCACAACCACCTTGATCTTGTTGATGCCTACGCTAAGCGGCAGCGATTCGGAAGCGATGCCACTCGTCAACGCAATCGGACCTTTTACCAATGTGTCTTCGCTATCGTACACGCTCGCCGTCACCGTAGCATTGCCAGCATCATATACCATAGCTGACACTGTCATGTCGCTTACGCCGTTCGACACGCTTGTCGCATAACTTGTCGTGTCTGCTGCAAACGCCGGGCTTAACGTGCCGCTCGACAGCGTCAAACCGTCCAAGTCTGCGTTCTTAGTCGATGTACGAATGGATGTTCCTGTGCTGATAGCAGACGCCGGCTGCGTCGCTGTCGCTTTCACACGGGTTACAATCGTATAATCTGTATCCGGCGTCAATCCGCTGAACGTCGGGCTATCCTGCCACGTCACGCCGCCGTCTATGCTGTATTCCTGACCAGTGATGTCTTGCAACGTAATGCTCGTTGCTGTTTTGCTTACTTCTACCGGTGCTGTCGGAGCCAATGCTCCGTCCGCTTTTATATCTTTGGTGGCCGTGATGTTACTAATAACACCGGAATTATATTCGACGATAACTCCAGGATCTTTAAATATGCTAGTGTTACCATGTGTATTATTTACAGCTAAATAACCTACTTTATTATTTTTCGTGTCTAGCAGCAGGGTGAGATGGTCATAGAGTCCATTAGGCACAAACTCTTTCGATGCATCAAGACCTGTTGGCAGGCCGTTTGATACATAATTTGTCGCGCTATTACTAGGAGCAGCGTCCCAATTAGGTGCTGTAGTATTAGTAGCGCCTATAAAGCTAATAAAATTCCAGTCATCCCTAAATGGACTTTTAAATTCCTCAAACATATTAGCAATCGCAAACACTTCTTCAGGATTAGCTGGTGATGGCTCTACAAGATGTCCGCTATTGGCCTCTGCAATAGTCACAGCATCTTTAAACCCCATGGTAGTATCTTGTCTTGCCACATATACAAAATGACGTCCATTGTAGGTACGTACAGATGTTTTCCCATTGGTCAATGGCGCCCCTGGGGTTACATTTACTGTGACTCTTTGGATTTTCCCTGTAGCTTGTGTAAATGTCATATCCCGAATAACATCTTGAATATCTTCATAAGTAGTTTCACTTGAAAAGTTGAACACTCTATTGGTCGATGTAGATTGGTCAGTAACAATGTCACTAATTGTTATACCATTAGTCAACTCGGTTATATTACTTGAACGAGTCCCAACAGCAATTGATCCATTATTGACCGCAACCTTAAAGGATCCTCCCCCTGCATTCACGACACCTGTGCTTCCAAATGAAGCATTTGGTAGCTTATAGGTTGTATCGGTTACACTTACAGGATCACCAAGATCAAGTGTTGGTGTTGCCGCTGCTCTTACTTCTAACGGGTAAAAAGGCATCATCGTCAATACCATAATGATTGCCATTAGAGCAGATAGCATTCTTCGATTTTTTAATTTCATACTAGTCCTCCATATCACGATATAATGTATTTTTCTTCGATAGATGTGATCATAACAAAAGGAACTTTGCAAAATCTCTACAATTATTTTACATACTGTTTTTTTGCTCACCTCGAAATGAAGTTCTTGAAGCTAACAACGTAGGATCAAGATAAATTATCCAACTGAGAATCCTTCTAATTGGATACGGCAGCGTGTACTCAGACGGACTCTAATCATCCCTTGCCAAAAATCCGATATTATCGGTGTGGCAGGTCGAATAATGTCAAAACAATGCATCTATTTATGGAGCGTGAAAATACATGAAGATCATTTTGGTGGATGACGAAGCGCTTGTATTAAACCAAATTCGGCGAATGCTATCGGGATATCCCACTATTTCGGTGGTCGGCTCGTTTGGAACCGCAGAAGAGGCTATTATGCGAATGCCGGAATTTCAGCCGGATGTCGTTTTTTTCGATATTCATTTGCCTCAACTATCTGGAATCGAAGCGATAGGGTTTGCAAGGGAGGCTTGTCCAGGAGTCGATATTGTATTTGTAACGGCAGATAACTCATATGCGGTCAAAGCGTTTGAGCTGGATGCGGTCGATTATTTGCTTAAGCCGTTGTATCAACCACGTTTAGATCAAACGATACAACGGCTGATGCAAAGAAGAATTCATAAACAGGAAGATATCCGTTCAACGGCGTCTTATCGAATTCTGTGTTTTCGGTCTCTCCGTTTTCAGCGCAGCAGCGGGTCTCCGGAAATCCCAAAATGGCGGACGGCCAAAACACAAGCTCTGTTTGCCTTCCTACTCCAACAACGCGGCAAAATCGTCCTCAAGGAGACACTTATGGAGCTACTGTGGCCGGACCTTGATGTAAAACTGGCATCGAATCAATTGTACACATCGATTTATCACATTCGACAGTGCTTGAAGCAAATGGGCATCGATGCTCCTATCCGCAATATGACTATTCAAGAAGGCTACATTCTAGACACAAGCCGCATTCGAATTGACGTGGATGAATGGGAAAATGGTTTACAGCAGATAAGCGGTGGGAATTTGGCCGACAATCACTCTGAGCTGCAGCGGTTGCTTGAGCTTTATGAAGGGGACTATTTACAAGAGATTAGTTATGGGTGGTTGGAGGACGAACGCGAAAGACTACGGAAGCTATGGTATCAGAATGCCCGTTCGTTAGCCCAATTCTATGAGAAATCCGTGATGCTGGAGGAAGCCCTGGCGTTGTACGAACGGATTCATGATGTGGATCCGTATAACGAAGAAGACGGCCTTGCGCTGATTAAGCTGTACACGGAAATCGGAAGGCACAAAGAAGCCGAGAGGCACTATCACAAACTGGATCATCTGTTTTCAAATGAGCTGCGGATTGGCTTGACCGATAAGCTGGTAGACTGGTTCGAACAGGCGAGAATGAAATCATCCCCTTGGCGCAATGAAGAAACAGAAATTGGGTAAACTCACGTCTAAAGGCCAGCAAACCGTACCCGTAGGACGATACCGTGTGAAATAGACGAGTTGCGACAGTTGCAGCAAAGATTTATTTGTCACTACTGTCGCTGTTTTTTTATAACCTCATGCCGTCGATCTATAGCTACCAAAGCGAATCGCCACGGAAGTTCCATGACCTTGCGAACTGTGATATTTAATATGCCCTCCATACTTCTCCACAATGTTAAAGCAGATCATTAATCCCAGTCCTGTCCCATTATGTTTCAATGAATAAAACGGAGTACCCAGTGACTTTACCTGATCCTCTGACATTCCACTTCCCTCATCGATTATTTTTATCTCAACGTGATGTTTCACTCTCTTGGCTGTCACTTGGACGGTTTGACCAGCATTCGAAGCTTCCAACGCATTTTTGATGAGATTCATTAGTAATTGCTTGAACTCAATCGTATTAATATGAATCATACAATCCTTATCTACCTGTATATGAATATGTTTATCCGATAACATTGCATAGGAGCTGAGCAGGCCTGTTACACTTTCAATAACCTTCCTTACATCCACTATCTCCGGTTGTAGATCTTTATTGGGTTTGGCCAAGGTCAAAAATTGAGAAGTAACATGTTCAACGGTGTTTAGTTCATCAATCATCAAAGCAAACTTGCTTCTCACAGGATCACTGAAGGAAGGGTCTTGCCGATATAACTGCAAAAACCCTCGAACAACGGTTACCGGGTTTCTGATTTCATGTGCGACAGAAGCGGTTAAATGGGCGATCATCTTCAAACGCTCCGATTGTTGTAATTGCTCCGAATATAGTTGCTGCTTACGTATACGGCTAAAGGTCAGATGGAAAATAAGAAATAAGATCACCTGACTCGCGACAATATTAACGAGGTTGCCCACCATATCACCATACAAATAGACATAGACCTCCCCTTGATCAATTAGATAGATATATCCAAACATAATAGTGATAAATATTCCATTTAGAATCAACGAGAAATAGAACAATTTGAGATCGAAAAATAGAATGGCGAGCGCAGGAATAAGACAAATGAGAATATAGGTTGTCCAAGTCTGGGGATATAAAAAAATAAGCGTATAAAAGTATAAAAATCCAGACATAACGACACTCAACCGAAGGGAGAATTTGCTATACTTTGGATAAATTATTAGAAATATAGACAAAACTGGTACACACAGGAAATGCACAGCATATCCGAGTGTCACTTCGTTCCAATCTATCGTAGACTGTACTAATCCGAATACCATCAGAAAAATAATCGTTAGCGTGGACATATAGTATATTTTTCGGTTCAACTGACTTTGCAATTCTTTCATGATTTCACCACTTTATATTAATATCAGACGTATGTATGCAATTCTTCATGGGGCAATGTAGAGTACCCTTGATACGCATTCTACACTTCATTGTATCTTATTTGACGATCTACATACTACGATTTCGACAAATTATGACCGGGCTAAGCATTGCCTAATCCAACGTTCATGTGCAAAAGAACGATCAACATAAAAAAACCGTACGGGATCATTTGCCCGTACGGCTCGATAATATCGGTTAATTCAGTTATGGCCTATACATTACTTATGGACATTATTAATAAATGAGCCTGAATTACTTCCAGATCTCTTCGGCAATTTCCTTAATGAACGCAAGCTTGCTCCATTGCTGTTCCTCTGTCAGATGGTTGCCTTCTTCCGTGGATGCGAAGCCGCATTGCGGACTCAGGCAGATCCGGTCCAGATCGACGTATTGTCGAGCTTCCTCAATCCGTTTCAGAATATCCTCCTTGTTCTCCAACTCACCGATTTTGGAAGAGAACACGCCCAGTACCACCTGCTGATTGTCTTTCAGGAAACGAAGTGGTTTGAAATCACCCGCCCGTTCCGTATCGAACTCCAAATAGAAGCCGGAGTAGTTTTCGATGCTCAGAAGCGTCTGCGCGATTGGCTCATAACCCCCGCCGACACCGGCAAATGTCGAAACATAATTACCGCGGCAGACATGAGTCGTTACTACGAGGTCTTCCGGCAAGCCGGACACCACTGTTTCGTTCAGTTTTGCAAGTTCGTTCGCATAATCAGCCACATTCACGCCGATCTGCTCCATCAACGCCATGAACTGTTTGTCACACAATGCACCCCAAGTGCAATCGTCAATCTGAATGCTGCGGCAGCCTGCTTCATAGAAGGCCAAGATAGACGCTTTGTACGCCCCAGCAATGTCCGAGAGGAGCTCTTGGCGATTCGGATAGATGGCCTGGGTGCTTTCCTTGTTATCCGCCCGGTCCAATTCGAACAGGAACTGCGCAGCCGCTGGAATGGATTGACGGGCAACGACGTCGTCACCAGCCGTATTCCTCAAAAAGGCATAGTGCGCTACAAACGGATGACTGCTGTAGCTTATTTTGCCGGTCAGGCGGGCTGTCTCCGGTCTGGATTTCGCACCGTTGAACTGATAGCCTTCCTCGATGATTGTCCGCTCTACACCATCCAATCCCCAGAAAAAATCCAGATGCCACCAGGAGCGGCGGAATTCACCGTCCGTTACAGCCTGAAGACCAACCTCTTTTTGCTTCTGCACGAGCTTTACAATTTCGGCGTTCTCCACTACATTCAACTGTTCAGCGGTAATGTCGCCATTGTGGAATTGTGATCTGGCTTCTTTTAACGCATCCGGCCGCAGGAAGCTGCCAACGATATCATATCGAAACGGGGTAACCGTTCTTTTTTTAGGTTCAGTTTGAGTGCTCATAGGTAATCTCCTCGTTTATCATTATAAAATTAAATATAACATATCCGATCGGATTTACCGTTCTAGGAAAGAACTATAGCCCGTTATAGTTTTTGGATATAGCCAGCGAGAAAAATGGTGTATCCCAAATATAAGCTATTTTATTTTATGATACGATGCCCCCATGTTCATTAAGCCGCTTGCTGTCTTCATAATAATTCGGGGTCGTTCTTTTCATGAAGAAACTTACCCCTGCGTATGATAGGGTTACTCCCGCTACCTATAACGGCAAGCTCATGTGCCCGGGCAACCGCACTAACACGATTATGTGCCTCAAGTTTCGAGAATATATGTCTTACATGAACCTTGACGGTGCTCAAGCTGATCTGTAGCTGTTCAGCTATTTCTTCATTAGTCAATCCCGCTGCAATGCCCTGTAGTACTTCTCTCTCTCGCGATGTCAGTGGTGCGACCAGCGTCGGTGCTTCCACCACATATGATATATTGGATATAGACTCGTCTTCATTGGCTGCATGGTTACCAGCCCATCTCTCAGTTGACTCATCTGACGATATACTGCGTTTATTCATTGCTCTTGTGATCGTCTGAGCCAGCCGAATTCTAGAAATTGGCTTGACTATATAGTCTAATGGATAAACGTCATAGGCATTCAGCGCAAATTCTGCGTGGGAGGTTGTAAACACAATATCAAGTTCAGCACGAATTGAGCGCAAGCTGCGAGCCAAGTCTAATCCATTGTCCCCAGCGATCATGATGTCCAAAATAGCTAGATCCACGTTGCTGCCCCGGACAAAGTCCAGTGCCCCTGCCGCATCTCGGAAGCTTCCGACAAGCTTAACGCCTTCCATATTTGACAGCATTCGCTTCATAGCGAGCAGCATCGCGAACTCATCGTCCACGATAAGAACTTTCATCTCCTGTTCCGCCTCTCATGGTGAAGTGAAACACACTTCCTTCGCCTAATTTGCTATCCGCCCACAAGACTCCGCCACTTCGCTGGGCGAATTGTCGGCTCACGATCAGTCCAAGTCCCGTACCTTTCTCGCCCAAGGTGCCCGGCAATGAACCCAGCCGCATTTCTCCGAATAATTGCCGAACGTACTCCTCTTCCATACCGATCCCATTATCGCGGATAGAAACAATTACCTTATCTCCCGATAGATGAGCGGATACATGGATGGAGCCACCAACCCCGGTAAATTTAATAGCGTTGGATAACAGATTACGAATGATTAATCCAAGTGCTTCCCGATCTACATACACACGAGTGCCTGAAGCAATACTGCAATTCACCCTAATCTGTTTAACCTCACTTTGAATATGCAGCATATGAAAGCATTCCTCCACAACTTCAGTTAACTCCAATAACTGTGGACGAAGCACCATGTCTTCTCTCTGACTGCGGAACCATTCTAATAAATTATTCGTCATTCCCAGTGTAGTGCGAGTCTGGTTCCCCAACTGCTCGATGATTTCCCGATGATCTGGCCTGAAGCTTTCTCTATCTTCTTCCAACAACTCAACGAGTTGAAACTGCACCGCCAGCGGAGTACGAATATCGTGTGATACGATTGTAACCAGTTGATCCTTCAATTGGCTGAGGTGAGCAATTTGATCCAAATGCTGCTGTTTCTCCGTAATATCGAAAATCAGAGAGATAACCCCTTGTCTCTGCTTACGCTGCGTATGCAGCGGATATACGTTAATACTGTACATTTTTCTTTCGCCATCCAACCAAACTTCAATCTCGACATTGCCCGGTTGCATAGACTCGCACAACGTGTACCAATTGGGCCATCTTGCAAGCAAATCCGTAATATTCTGACCAGAAATGGAGGGATGACCCAGCTTCGAGAACCACTCGGAGGCTTGTTTGTTGTTGTCGATGATCTTGCCCGAAGCATTCGCAATTAGAATACTCTCCTGTAGTGTATCAAGCACCATGTTCCTTGCAAATGGAACGATAGAGAAAAACTTGAATCGCAACACAATCACGAGCATGATCATACCTATAAAACTGCAGTAAACCGTAAACGAAAGGAGCCACGAGGACCATGCAGGGTGCACGAATCTAATAATCTCAAAAACAACAGAAAAAGAGGCGAAAAACAGAACCCACATGATCGGTTTTCGCAAATCACCGCGAATATTCCGAATATATTGAAATAACAAATAAAAAGATATAGCTACAATACTATAACAAATCATCGAGAACATAATGGAATATCCCGTTTTTACTGTGGCCAAATGACCATCATGAAGTTCTATTGATCGATAGATCATATGTAACTCTGAATTGAACCACATGAGCAGTGACCAGAGTGCGAATATGATGAAAAGCCCAATCTTCCAGCGGGGTCTAAGAAACTTGTCTCGACCGATTAATTCGAGGGTGAACAATAAAAAGAAAGGCACCATTAAACTAAGAGCCGTTTGATGTACATTGCGAAAAATCAGCTTGTCTCCTAATTCATAGCTGCTTCTCTCCAGAATGACACCGATGGAGTAAATAATTCGGCATACAATGACACCGAGAAGATACTTTACACCACGCTCTTTTCTGAACCCGTATACCGAGATAAGAATGATGCAGGTCATCATTACCGAAGCAATCATAACAACAAGCTCTATTGTGGAATTCATGAGGGAGGTCCTTTATGGATGAATTAGAAAAATAATATTAAAAAAAACCTATATAACAGGAGTTTCTCTCCACATTATATAGGTCTCTCTAATACAAGACAACAAATTGCAATAAGTTCTATCTCACCTTGAGATTAGTATAGTGACTTCCAGAGTCTGAGCATTACGACGGCTGCTTCCGCTCTGGTTGTCATTCCATCCGGTACGAATTGGTTGTCTCCCCGACCTTGCAGGAGCCCATTCTCTTGTGCTGCTTTCACATAAGATCGTGACCAAGCTGGAATGCTTGCACGATCAGAGAAGTTTAGATCAGGCTCGATATCTGCCTCCCACTTCAGCGCTTTTGCAAGCATTACTGCCATTTCTGCCCGATCGATCTCCTGCTGCGGGCGAAATGTTCCATCCGGGTATCCGTTGAGAATTCCCTCGATTGCTCCCGTGTGAATGGCCAATTGCGCCCATTCGGGTGAACTGTCCTTATCACTGAAGGGATTGGCAACTGATTGTTGCACGCTTGGAATCTGGAGTGTTCGCAGCAACATGACGGCAAACTCTGCCCGTGTTACGGTTCTATCAGGAGCAAAGCTATTTGTATTCACACCTTCAACGATCTGCAATCTCGCTGCTTCACAAATATCCATCTTTGCCCAGTGAGCCTGAATGTCTGTAAAAGCACATTCGGGACTCGCAGATGTGTTTTCGTTATCATCAAGACGTGTAACCGTAATGGTGTAGACCTTACGGGTTCCATTTTCCGCTTGGACGGTAATCTTAATCGTCTGAGTTCCCACGACTAAAGGAATGTTTGTCGTATCAATTACAGGCTTACTCAGCAGCTTAACGACTGCCTTCGAATCAGCAGCAACCCAGTGAAGCACCAGTTGTTCACCAGATGTCTCCATGGTATACTCCGTAATCTCTGGAGCAAATTGAGGCGTTAGTTCCTCTGTGGAACCTCCAACACGAAGAGTTAATTGAGCCAGATTTGCGTTAGGAGATTGCTCTACGCTGGATGATCCCGATCCTCCTGCTCCTGATCCTCCTCCTGATCCTCCACCGGAGCTTACGACATCTACTGTCCGAAGCACGGACGCGGCTGCATTTCCAGAGCTATCCTGCACTTTGTAAGTAAGTACATAGCTTCCCGCTAGATTCACATTTACCGTTCCGGTCACCTTGATCTGCGAGGTCAAATCACCATCAACCGCATCTTGCGCTTTTGCGCCAGGATCTGTGTAGGCACTGCCTACCTTCATTTGCATGGACGGACTTCCAATCAACGTAATGATCGGCGGCGTCACATCCACTGTGAACGTATGTATCGCTGAATCCGGGCCCACATTGCCCGCTACGTCGCTTGCCCTCGTCTTCACCATATGCGTGCCTTCTGGCAATGGCGATTCTACCGTCCACGCCCAGCTTCCGTTACTCCCTGCCGTTGCCGTTCCCGCAACAGTTCCGTCCAGTACAACCGTGACCGTAGCTCCCGCTTCCGACGTGCCGCTAACCGTTGGCGTCGCATTATTCGTCATGTGTCCGTTGCTCGGAATCGTAATGATCGGTGCCGCTGGAGGTGTCTTATCCTCTACCTCAAACGTTAAGGATTGCAACTGCTCATGCGCTGGAACCGAATCGCTTGCTGTTATTTTTATCGTATAGGTTCCCGGTGTGTAGGTGCTCTCGTCGATCGTGACCGGAAAGTTAAAGGTCTGATTGCTACTTGTAGCGTTAATTGCATATACATCTTGAGTTACAGTACCATTCGAAGCATTCTTGATCGTATAGCTAACTTCCAGAGGCTCACCAATGCTACCATCCCGGACATAACCGGAGACCATGAAGTGGTTATCCCCAGGTTCAGTGGAATACGTCGCTGATGAGAGCGGATCCACCCTTAACACGGGAGAGAAAGACTTCAAGTAGGGGGGACTCACGTCCTCTTGAATGCCCCAAATCGCGGAATCCCACCCTGTATAAGTGGCCCACTCTTTCATCGCGTCCTGACTCATTGCTCCGTCTGTTCCTGATTGGTTGCCTGTCGTATTGAGCCCGGGATTGTCGCTCAAGTTCCAATAAGAGTTGGCGATGGACATACCGCTGTCAATGATGATGTTGTTATCTCCGACCAAACCACCAGCTAAGCCGTTGTCACGCGTGACAGTCCCCGTTGCATAACTATTCTCAACAGTTCCAGAATTCCCTGCACCTATTAACCCGCCGATAGCCGCATTACCAACGCCCGTCACATGACCCGTTGCATAACTGTTACGAATATTGCTACTGCCACTATAATAACCAACTAACCCGCCAGCATTTCTGTCGCTTGACACGTCACCTGTTGCGTAACTCTTTTCGATAATACTATTACCGTTATACCCCACTAATCCCCCTACATTAGGGCCGTCCGAATATATGCGAACGTGCGCATCGCTGTTCACTAGAGTAATATATGAACTTTGTCCGACTATCCCGCCAGTTGAATAACCATTATTACGTATCTCACCGGTTACTGAAACACGGTCTAACATATGGTGAGTACTCGAAGCAAAGGCTACACCAGCAATTCCGCCGACTTGGGCGGACGTATTAGATGATGTAATGTTCACATTCACCAGTCGCACATTGTTAATCGTTGCAGGCTCGCGCATAGCACCGAACAGACCAATGTAATCAGCAGATGAGACGATTTTCATTCCACTAATCGTATAACCAGCTCCATCCAATTGACCTTCAAACGCATTAGCGAGTGAGGTGCCGATCGGATTCCAATTGTCATAGGAGGTTAAATCAATGTCAGATTGGAGCTTATAACTTGCCCTCAAGTCATCTCGAACATGATCCAAATCCTCTGCTGTACGTATGATATACGGATCGATTGGACTGCCATTTCCTCCTCCGCTGAAAACATGTGCCGCCTGAACAGGCAACGGCCCCAATCCCATCCAAGGGCCAATCGCAAGCAAAACAACGATAACAACCATCCATTTTCTTTTCATTATGTATTCCCCACTCCTTTTTCCGCTTTCACAATCCGTCTCTCACCTCAACGCTTTTGTAAGCATCATCGGTCATTCACATTAAAGTCCTACTATACATTTTATTGCCCATCCTATCTATTGACCGAAAGGAGTAGAGGAAGTGAAACGGAAATGGCCAAGGCCTTCACTAGCCAGCAGTTAAGAGAAATAAGCCAACTCCGTTGATGGAATCAGCTTGTTTATTTCTCAACCACCAGAGTAACTGGCTAATCTAAAAAGAGGCAGATGCTAGCTAACCGCACCTACCTCTTTCTTTCCCATCCACATCATGACTTGACTGGAACAGCATGTATAGCCTAAGTCAGTGTAAGAACAACCTCATCCCCGGAACGGGTGATTTTGTAGATACCTTCCTGCATGTCGATGCCATAATGCTTTTTGAGCAACCACTTGGCATTGAGATCCGTCTCGACGACCACCAGATAATCGTAGCCGCTCAACAGGTTGTCCATATTGTCCTCATAGAACAACACGATTCCGTCCACATGAGGAGCATACAAGAAATACTTCCCTACATATTGCATGTAATAGTTCGTGACCTGTTGGTCCCTGTCTGAGGCGTAGAAGAGATATCTGTTATTATCCTCTTGCCCACCTGAGTACCACCGATCACCAGTAACCGCATGAATCTTGTAAGGGAGCGTTGTATCATAGCTTTGGGCGATAGACACGATACCATTGTATTCGGACAAAAGGATGGTGGCCGCAACCGCCATACAGCCGATAATGCCTTTTTGATAATGGCCTTTCGTCTCAACCGTCTTAAAAGATTGATAATCAGGCACTTCACCGATCCGATAGTGGAACGAACGCTCCAGGTCGATCGCAGCGCACAACACCAGTCCACCGGCGAACAGCACCACGATACTGGACGCATAACGCTCAAATCCAGCCAGGACAATTGCTTCATCCAATGGCATGGAGAAGAGATACAACGCCAGAATACCCGCATAGTACAGTAACAGAACAACGTCCAAAGCAATCAATACTTTCCACAAGTTCCACTTCTTCTTGAGCACAACGATGGCAAATACAGATGCTGCAATCGCGATAAGCTGGAAAATAACAATGCCGATCACTGGCCGTGTCGTCAGATCCGTACTGGCCTTGAGGAAAGTCCACAGAATATCACGCATCTGCTCTGGCGTTTTGCCGGCTTGAATCCCCGAGGTAGCCACATCGAACTTGTTATCAATCCCTTGGAACACTGTTGCCATTCGCCAGCTCCATCCGAAGTAGGGAATCAGCGCACCACAGATCGTACCCACTACAGCGAGCGCTGTTTTCCAACTGAGCTTTTGCTTATGTTTTAGCCATATATACACTAGGAAAATCAGACCGATCGCGGCGAAAATAATACCCGTGCTTTTGATGATGGTCAGTAATCCCGCAAGCGGAAGAACAACAATACATGCTTTTTTGATCTCATTACGATATTGGTAGATCACCGCCAGGATTGCGAGCGCGTAGATCGGAAGCAAGAAATCCACGAGCAGATTGGTGATCCGAATCGTAAGATTGAAAAAAGAAAGTGTAGATAATCCGAGGCCGAGAAAAGCGTACAGAAGAAAGCGTTTCTTCTCCGAAACAATGCCAAACATGGCATAAAAACAAGAAAAGATAAGCAGACCTTGTGCCAAAAGCATCACGGACTGGGAGTGCCCCATGAAGCGACAGACATAATAAATAAACGACGAAGTCCCCAGCGGATAGTTTTTAAAATCAATCAGGTTGGAGTCTGGCGTCGGAAAGGCATCTGTACTCAACATCTGCTTCAATACGATAGCCCAGTGTGAGAAATTATCGTAATGTGTTAATTGGTTCTGAAAGAGTACCAGCAAGAAAACAAAAGTCCCTGCCAGAAATGAAAATTGGAATATGGAAAAGGACATACGTAATGATGCCCCTCGGCGCAGCCTGAGAAACAGCATTCCCCCATACAAAAGTAAACCTACAATTAGAATGACAAGGCTGCCCGTAAAGAGCTGCCCTGCCAAACCACTCAGAAAAACAAAGCAGGCAATCGAGGAAAACACAAATACAGGGATGAACTCCCAACGTAGTGATAGTGCCTTCCGTACAAACTGCATATAACCAAGAAAGGAGAATATCAATAAAACTCCCATCACAAAATGAAGCACAATGAGCATCTTTATCTCTCCTAACCCTCTCTGGTGGAACGATCGGAATGTGGCTGAATCAGATCCGTCAGCAATTGGTCGATCAGGCCCTTCTCTACAATATCATCGATATTCTCCACCGAGAAGAGCACTTCGCGCTCACGGGCTGTCGTTTTTCCCGTATGTTGCAGAATGACTTCAATATTACTCTTCGTATAAAAAGTAACCACCGCTCCTGCCGCAATATCCCCATGGAAACCCGTCGCGGAAAAGAAACGATAATTGAAGCTACGCAGCGTACAGCTAGCATCATTGGTGAAATGAACTGGAAGCTGAAGGGAAAGCCGCGGCATTTTTCGCTGATCCGATCTGGGTTGAACAATCCGTTTTTTCACATTACGTAACATATCGTCATAAGCCGTATCCCACAGATTCATCTGCTCTGGCAAGGAGTGTTTACGGTCGTAGATGATTTGCATGTATTGGCGGTTATCATTCTCATCAATCGGCTGAACCGTTGCGGAGTATCGCCAGCCCTCTCCATCCTGTTTCACATAAACGATGACTGCATCGAGATTGGCCTCATACCGGTCGGTTTTGACGACCAAAGAGATGATTTTCTGTTCAGCCAAATAAATGGGATAAGGAACATAGAAGGCAATACCTTGCTCAGATACATCCACCGTCTTGGCCTGATATCGCAGATTGTTGGCTTGGTCGTGAATCGTGACATCTTCCTGCGCCCGAATCCGTTCTGTCTCCCGGTACGCACGGCGGCCGATCATGAAGAACAGGGCGTAACACAGCGCAATCATGTTATGAATCAGCCAGAAAATAATGATACTGCTGAAGAACAATGCAATGCCGTACTTGCCATTGACATACCGAATCACGGCTGCAATGGAAAGCAACAGCAAGAAGATATGCGGAAGTGCATATAACAGAGCAGACATCCATTGTCGACCGCTTGCTCTGCTTTTGTTGGTAACCTTGAATTTTTTCTCACGAATGCCCAGCGTCTCCAGGAGAACCGGCCAGATCAGATAAGGCATGAATATGGTATCGATAACCTGACTCCAGCGCTGATTCCGAATATTGCTGGACAGATATCGCATGGATACACTGTAGAAGAAATAAGATGGAAGCCAGAATATTAAGATTTGCCAGAAGGTGGTGTTCACAATCTGGAAGTCGAATAACGCAAATAAAATAGGTGCCAAAATGAAAATCAACCGATTAAAGAAGGACCACCAGTATAAGAAACTGCTTAAGTAAGTTACTCTCGTCCAGAAAGGAAGCTTCCCAGACAAGGGTGCACGCGTATTCTGCAGGCTCTGAATGATACCCCGTGCCCAACGAATTCGTTGCTTAATCATGCTCTTCACTGTTGTTGTTGTCTGCCCGGCAGCTTGAACCTCTTGAGTGGCATAGGTAATGTAACCTTCCTGCTGCAAGCGGATGCTTGTCTCAAAATCCTCGGTGATCGTATTGAGTGGAAAACCTCCGATGTCTTCCATGCCCTGCCGGGAAATGATGGTATTACTTCCTGTATAGGCTACCGCATTGGAGGCATTACGCAGGATGTTCACTTCTCTGGAGAAGAAATCCTGTTCATTCGGAATACCTTGCTCTGCATACAGGTTGAACTGGAATAGATCCGGATTGTAGAAGCTTTGCGGGGTCTGTACCAGACCAAGCTTGAACTTAGGGTCCATCTCGTCCTCTCGGCGAGGACGCCATACCTCATTCTCCTTAATAAACGTGGAGAGCATGAAATAGGGTACCGTTTTCATCAAAAAGGTGTGCTGTGGAATCATATCCGCATCAAACGTTGCAATGAGCGGCGAAGAGCTTTTGCTCAGCGCATTGTTCAGATTACCAGACTTGGCATCCTTGTTTCCGGGGAACCCCAGATACCCCACGCCAAACTGTCTGGCAAGCTCCTCCACCTCTGGTCTTGCTCCATCGTCACAGAGATAGATATGAACCTTCTGCTTGTCCGGGTAATCCATGAACGTACAGGCATTAACGGTTTTATATAACAGATCAACGGGCTCATTATGCGTAGCAATAAATACATCCACATCCGGATAATACTCCGGCGGAACGATTGGAAAATCGAGCTGTGTACGTTCTTTTTGCATCTTTTGAAAGAATAATTCAAAGGTTGTCAGTACGGTGACTGTTTCTGCCACAATCAGTAACATACCAAAAATGACGTTCAGAACGCCCTCACCCCATGGCAATGTAAAGAACGTACGCCACACCAAATAAATCGACATCAGGATCATCGTGATGACAAAAAATATATTCTGCCTTTTTTCGTTTTGCACTACAACTGCTTCCTCCTTGCTGCAAATACCCATCTTCGCTGCAATTGGAAACTGAGCAGGAACAGCAAGGCATCACAGACGAATTTCGCCAATTTCTCATCTACGAAGAGAACGGTATGGAATATATATACACCGGTACTGGACAGCAAGATCACTACTCCGCATAACGTTAGATAGCGCCATAGACTTCCCTGGCTATTCTCCTTGCGAAATACAAAGTGTCTGTTCAGTACATAGTTGACTACAATGGAAATAACTCTCGCAATCACGGTTGCAAGCAGAATTCTTAAATAGTGCTGCTCACCCAACACGGGCCGCAACGCGTCTATTAAAAACCAGGCAATGCCCAAATCCACAACAGAACTGGCCACCGATGATGAGATGAACCGCAGGAAATTGGAGAACAACACCCCCATGACCCGAGCACTATCCTGGATCGCTTTAAAATGAGTGCCCGCATTGCCATTCTCATAAATGACTTGGATTGGCATGGTATGAATCGGTATCCCAGACTGAATGCACGAGATGAGCATCTGCAGCTCATATTCAAATCGAGTGCCGCGAACATCCTGCATAAACGCAAGTAACCCTGGACCGAAGGCACGAAGCCCAGTCTGGGTATCTGACAGCTTTTTACCATACAGCATGGCAAAAATAAAGGAGGTCATTCGATTGCCTAACAGGGACTTTGGCGGTATGTTCCCCTCACTGAAGTTCCTTACCCCGAGCACCAACGAGTCCGGATGGAGCCTTGCTTCTTGGGCTATGCGGTATACATCCTCAGCCGCGTGCTGTCCGTCTGAATCAGCGGTTACAACGAAGGAAGATGCCTCGAATTGCTTTCCTATATACTGAAATCCGGTCTTGAGTGCCGCACCCTTCCCCAGATTTTCAGTGTGCGTCAGCAGAGCACAACCGTTCTCGCTAAGCTCCTCGAAAATCGACTGGTAGGCATCACCAGATCCGTCGTCCACAATAACAATATTAGTAAATCCATACTCTCGCAATTGCCTTACATAGGCTGGAAGTCTTTCATCCGGTTCAAGCGATGGAATGAGGATGATCGTTTCGCCGTTTTGTCTACCTATAATCATCCTGATAAGCCTCAATTCGACATATTTTTGCAAAATCTTTTGGAATAAAGTGAGTATAACATCGATATGTTATACAGTAAACGAATAACCCCTCATCCTCTCTGGGACTACTCTGGAACAAAAAATCACGCCCTCCAAAGGGAGGACGCAATATGGATCAGATTGATTTTCGTGTGTCAACATCGCATTAACGCTTTCGGGCGATCACCGCTAACCGGCCATGTTCAGTGGAGTACTCACACGTGGAGAGTACAATAAGTTTGTCGCCATATTGAGCTGTTACTCCCGTATCATAAAGAGCGAGTTTTTTGACGTTCTGAACATATGAATCAAACTCATCTGGCGAATTCACATGTTCAATCTGGTAGTATTTAAACACGTCGTCCGATTTGCGATACACTTTTGATAGAATAACAGCCACAATCTCATACTCCGCCTTTTCGTAAAGCGTACTAAACTGGAACGTAGCATGTTCTTGATAAAAACTTTCGTTCTTGTACTTCATTAAATCTTTAAACATCCAGCCGCTTTTCATGTGATGACCATGAATTAGCAAAATGTCTGAATCATTGGTCGCACTATGCGCGTCCAAAAAGGGAAGGCCGCCTTGGTTTTCGTTTTTATCAAAGTCATGATTGAGATAGTACTCCGAATCCTGCGGGTTCTGCATGACTGGGTACTCAATTCGGGTACCGTCAATCTTCAGCCAGCCGAAGATGTCTGAGTTCCTCTCATAAAGCCCTCGGAATTCGGGAAGCATAACCGGCTCATTGTCCTTATTGAACAAAAGGGAGGGGAATGCATCCCCTCCACCATCGTCTGACCCTTCTTTCCAAACCTTTGTTAACTCTTCGATTTTCTGCTTCTCGGCATAGTCTCGCAAGAAAGTCCTCGCAATACTGACAAGAGAAAATACCAACACAAGCAAGGAAACAGCGATAAGAACTTTTTTAGTTTTGCTCATTTTCTTACCGCCTTCCCTTCCATTACTGGATGTGCTTTTTCTTCTTGTTACCGAGCAGACAGAACCCGATCGTCATTATGGACATCAGCGCCAAAACCATATACAAGAATGGCGATACGCTGTTGTCTCCAGTTTTCGGAGCATCGTCCAACTCGTTGCTAACGTTCTTAGGCTGATCGTTACCACTGCCCGGATCTGGCGTTACGGTGCCTGGATCTGGCGTTACGGTGCCTGGATCTGGCGTTACGGTGCCCGGATCTGGCGTTACGGTGCCTGGATCTGGCGTTACGGTGCCCGGATCTGGCGTTACGGTGCCCGGATCTGGCGTTACGGTGCCCGGATCTGGCGTTGCGGTGCCTGGATCTGGCGTTACGGTGCCCGGATCTGGCGTTACGGTGCCTGGATCTGGCGTTACGGTGCCTGGATCTGGCGTTACGGTGCCCGGATCTGGCGTTACGGTGCCCGGATCTGGCGTTACGGTGCCGCCACCGTTGTTACCATTACCGCCGGTGCCGCCACCAGAACGAACCGGCTTCATTGGCACGTCGTATCTTACAATGTCAAAATCGACTGAAATTGTACCACTCGTATGCGTTTCGTATCCGTCTTTCGTTACGATCAGATAGTAATCCGCTTCTGGAAACACCATGTACGCATAGAAACCATTTGTGTCACTATCCTGCTCTGGGCTTGCGTTGTCGTGCGGTGGAAAATTCGGAACCGCAGGGAGCGTAACTTTTGTACCCGGAATGCGGCCTTTATCTCTATTGCGCTGAGTGTCCGCATAATACAGTGTAACTTTAGCTCCTTCAATTTTCTTCCCAGTGTTGGCATCTCCTGTCGTTTCATCATAAACCGTACCGTAAGGGTCCACCAGTTCCTCGGAGATATTAAGCTCCCCGTTCGCTTTCACGTCCAGTTGCGTTACTTTGAGGAGCAATTCTTCGCCCGTCTCAGTTTCATAACGAACTTCCATTGTGTACTTCTGTTCGCTTAGCCCTTCCACGGAGAACGTTCCATTTGAAGCCATCGGGAATGCCTTAGGGCGACCGTTTTCTTCAATATAAGTCCCGTCACTGTTCCTCAAATAAATATGCATGTGGCTGGTGAACAAATCGTTGAACAGTTCTGTTGTTCCGTTCAGTTGCTTGAACAGAATAATTCCCACAGCCGTAATGTCTGCTGGAACTGTCTCGTCCGTTACACTGCTGTTCACATTTGCTTTTTGCGTAAACTCGACAGGCACATCCTTACCACCTACCCGATACCACTTCGTATATGTGATCGTGTAGTCCGTATCCGCTGTGGCTGGAATTGCATATTCACCCTTCTCATTCGTATGCGTCTGAATCTCTTCGCCTGTCTTCAGATCGGTTACCGTAATCGGCGCATTCGGAATGACTTCTCCTGTGTTGTTGTTACGCAATACGCCTTCCAGATAAGGGCGAGTATTGACAAAATGTGCTTCAGACACTTTTTTCTCTGGAATCGTGCCCGTGTGAGTGAGACTCTCTGGACCTGTCACATAACCATCTTTCGTATAATCATCCTGAGTCACCTTATACTGGAGATTGATTGGCAGTCCTTGCACAGTGAGCGTCTGACCATCTGTAAGTTCGAAGGTATCTCCGTCCTTGATCATGCCCTTGCTGCCGTCTGACTTCACATATTCGTAGGATTCATCCGATCCGTCACCTATGAAGGTAACCGTGTACTTGAATGGCACCTTTTTGTCGTCATCTTTGCCTTTAACTGTGTTGCTGATTAACAGGCCGCCCTTCAATACTCGTACATTCGTAAACGGGGCATCTTTATCTTGGCCCTTCATGACTCCGGTATAATGCCGTTCGTTAGGCATGGTCACGTATTCGTCACTTGTGTAGTCTTTCTGCGTCACCGTGTATTTTAGATCCTTAGGCAGACCCACAATTTCCAGCTTCTCTCCATCCTGAAGTGTGAAGGATTCGCCAGATTTGATCGTGCCCGGTGTACTCGTCGCGCCATTCGACTTCGTATACGTGTAGCTTCCATCCTTGCCTATTTCTTCAAAGATGACCGTGTACTCGAACGCCTTCGTCTTGTCACCGCCATTGCCCATGACTGTATTGCTGATCGTCAGCTTGTTGACGGTCCGATCATTGGTAAAGTCCGCTTCGCGATCGGCCCCCGCCATGACTCCCTCATCAGACAAAGCCACAGGGGTAGTCGCGTAGCCGTCATTCGTGTAACCGTCCTGGGTGATGGTATACTTCAAATTCTCTGGCAGATCCTTAATTATAACGGTCTGACCATGTTTGAGCTCGAAGGTATCGCCGGATTTGATCGTGCCCGTCGTGCCGTCTGAATGCTCGTAATTGTAAGTTTGACCTTTTCCTGCATCGTCGAAGGTCACCGTGTATTTAAACGGCTTGTCCGGTTCTGCGCCATCCCCCGTGACGGTATTGCTTACGGTCAGATTGTTAACGTAACGCTTGTTGATGAAATCCGCCTTGTGGTCGCCTTTATCCACGATTGTACCGGATAACTCTCTCGTCTCCGGCATGGTCGTATAACCGTCAGCGGTCGTATAATCGCCCTCAGTTACAGTATAGACCAGGCCCGCAGGCAATGCCGGGATCGTCACAGTTTGCCCGTGCTTGAGAGTAATCTTGTCACCGCTCTTGATCTTGCCATACGTATTATCTGGCTTCTTATACGTGTACTCTCCGTCCTCGCCTTCGCCGGTGAAGGTCACGGTGTATTCAAAAACTTTAAAAGCATCGCTACCGTTGCCTTCCACCTTATTACTGATGGTCAGCTTACCTTGGGCCGGCGTAGGCACGACCAGTGGATGAGTGCTATCTACCAGATTACCGTCCACCCAGATAGGGTTAAATGGGGTACTAGACACACGTACGTTATAAACTCGCTCGGTAGGCAGATAGGTCGTCTCGTCGATCCAGGTTTCTTTCAGATCGTAAAGTCCTACCTCGACGTTAAAAATCAGCTCGCCTTTGCTGTCGGTTAATCCCTTGATCGGATTGTCATTCTTGTCACGAGCTACCGAACCGTCCTTGTTGTAAAGCGTAAACTCTACGCCCTGCAGCGGCTTGCCGTCCGGGTCAACCTTTTTCAGCTTCAGAATAGGCTGCCATCCAGCGCCGCCACTAATATCTGCACTTTCTACCGTGTATTCGGCATGGCTGCTAACACCCTTGGCTGCATCGTCGCCCATCATCTGCACATTGTTGCCCGCCTTGTCGCCAACACCGAGCACAGTGCTGTCGATTTCAGTCTGGTAGATCAACAGATACAGCTTGTTCGGGTTCGCCATCTTGAAGGTCAGAGTCGTTGTCCCGTCTGCCTCCTTGTTCGCCGTCACCTTGACCTCGCTGTCAGGAGCGTACAGATCAAGAGCCTCGCCGTCCTTCGTCAAAGCTCCGCTAGCCGTTAGCTTGGCAGGATAGACCGCCATATCGGGAGCCCGGAGCGAGAGTCGGTCAAATTCGTCATTGCGCAGTTTAAGTCCCTTGTCTAACGTATCCTGCAAGTAGGCAGTATCCTTCACGGTAAATGGCGTGGCATATTCCACGGTCCACTCCAGCACGCCAGGCGCTGCTTTTTTCACCGTTTTGTTTATGGACTTTGACGGAGGAACGATGACTTTGCGCTGAATGGGCGTCTTGTTATCCCGCTCGACGTCGACTACCGTATCCTCGTCTCCCCATTTGGTATGCAGCTCCGCCTTGTTATATACCGTCTGTTCTGTCTGGCCGGCATCGGCATATTGCTTGAGGGTTTCCGCAGTTGGCCCCGCCTTCACCAAAATCACGTATGGCTGTTCCAGCTTCGCAAAGCTGAATGTCCCCACGTTGCCAGAGGAGGAAAATACTACCAGATTGTCAGAGTCGGCAATAGGCGTGGCAACAGCGCTGACACTTAACCCATAATCGGCTCTTGCTCCTTTATAAATCTCAAATGCTTTCCCCTCGGAATAAGGCTTAAACTCCCAGCCCTCGGGGAGGATGTCGATCACCTGAATATTTTTTGCGACATGCGTGCCGCCATGCTTGGCCATTTCCTCGGTATTAATTCCGTTGGCATTGACCGACAAACGGAAGGTTACCGTGTTGGTCGCCCGGTCATAGGCCGCTCTTGTCCAATAGTCCTTCTCATTTCCGGAGTAGATATAACTGTTGACCTGATTCGGCGCAACATTATCTTCTATGCCGGTTGCCGGGTTCACCGGCTTTGACGCAAAGAGCATCCCTTTGTTCAGCATACCGCTGTTGAAGGCGTTATTGTTCGAACCTGCGCCCATTACATAAGTTCCACCGTCGAACAGAGATACCTGATTGTAAAAATTAGTCGAGTAATTGTGTGCAAAATGCTTCCAGTTCGTCAAGTAAGTATTAAAGGTATACGTATGTACCTTCTCTCCGGTTGTAAGGCCGGTGACGGACAGGATGTCGGCGACTGCCTTGCCATTTTGGGTAATGGTGTAGACTTTTTCGGTTAACCCATCGGCAGAGCTAAAGGAATCTGGCTTATACTGCTGCCAGTATCTTGGGTTTGCCGCATTTTTGGTTCGTATTGCTGTCAAAAGTGCCGAATCCATGGGCGGGCTGACTTGAACGTTATTCCAGTCAATGTCGCTTCCATCTCCGTACACGAGCAGGTCATAGAGGCTGCCGTCCGGCATCGCGTCCATCGGCTTAACGGTCACCTTCCATCCTAAAGTACCTGATGTTAAATCACCGCCGTTGCTTGTCTTGCTCAGGCTATTCGTCGCTTTGGTGACCGTTGCCTGGTCCGTTACCCCGATGTCGTTGTTTTGTCCGTTCCCGTCCGCCTGATCCAGATTCCACTTGGCAGTAGCCTTGTTAGTAAAGCTGGTTTGCGTACCGGTAATGTCGGTGACAATGACCAGCCTCACCGGGCTGTCCACATTTCCGAAGAAATAGACATCGTCTGCGGGCTTCGTCGTAATCGTATTTATATCCGACCATGCATTTGCTTCAGACTTCTGAAACGTTGCCGACTTGAAGGAGAGCCCGGCAGGGATGGCATCCGTTATTGCCAAGTCTTGCAAAGGCTTCCTGTTGTATTTGCCATTATGGTTAACCGTAATGGTCCATGTGATGGTGTTATCCTTGTAGTTCTGCACACCGTCCTTCTGAATCCAGACGGGCTTGAGCGCAACAGTCCACAGATTACTTGCCGTCAGCTCCGTATTGTCCGCTTTCAGCAATTTTACTGCGCTTGGTGCCGTACCGGTTGTCGCACCATTGCTTACTTGTTGTGTAGAGTTGAGATCCCAGCTAATATCATTATATCGATATTGCTTGTAATATTTTTCCTTCGGAATCCAGGTTTCGAAGTTGATGGTTGCCGTATCGCCGATATTGTCAGGGAAGGTGTAGGTCAGCTTGCTCCCATTATAGGTCGGCGTTGCTCCTGCCACAACATTGTTGGCGGCATCCTTTACCTCGAGGGAACCTGTCACATAATTACCTACATTAGTCAAATCATTGGAAAATATCGTTCTGTCCAGCGGCAGCTTGATGTTGACATCGTCCATGTCAGTAGCGGTGACGATCGCTTGCCATTTAACTTTGCCGGCTTGAAAATCAGTGTTGGATATCTCAATCCTGCCTCGTTGCTCCGTATAGCTTACAAGGCTTTCCGTGTTACTGTTGGAACGCAAGTTGATGCTGTACTTCGCTGTAACATCCGGGTTTCCCAGCGTATAGGCGCTTCCGAAAATGGTGATGGGCTTGGTCGTGCCGTAGTCCATGCCCGCCACATCAGCCTTTGCGGTGGTGTCAAAGCGGAAGGAAACGTTCGTCCCCTGGAGGAACAAGCTATCATCGCCGTCAAAAACCACCTTAATGCTGGTGCCGGTGAAATAGGCGGTGCCAAGCTTGTAGTTTAACCCAAACAGGTTAACGGTTAGAGGTATTGTGGCGTTTGTCAAGGTTACGCCCTGAAAGTAATCCGCTTGCTTCAACTCAATGAAGTCGCCTTTTTGGATGTAAGTGTCTGGATCGTTTGCATCCGTGTCACTATCGCTCCGCATCGGCACACGGAGATTTACCGACGTGATTGTAAAAGTCTGCCTGCCGTTGATCTTGTCAACGTTCGGGTCGTATCCAGGGGCTGTAGTAGACTTTATCTCACTCGAAGGAGTTCCTTGGGAAACCGTCAGCGGAAAAGGGGCATTTTTACCCATAAATAAACTCGTCTTATCCGCTGGCTCAGCCGTTAAGGCCATGGGGGCAGAGGCCGGCTCATCATACACCGCCTCCGTTACTGATGGCGGTTCGTCCGCACTCGACGAGTCGGCTACGTCAACAGCCGCCTCGGAACTGCTTGGCGCGCTATCTGCATATGCAGTGAAAGAAAACGCCACCGTCTGCAAAACAAGCATCATTGCCAGGAAGCAAGAGAGTATAGCCTTACCCATGTTGCGTTTTTGTCTCAAGATACCTTTCTCCTCCATTTCCATAACTACTGAAATGTTTAGCGACAGTAAGACCATCCACCCGATCACGCTCAATCGAATAGACATCTTCTACTCGCTTGATCCCAGCAGCCCTTTGCATCATCGAAATCTTGTGGAGTTTCCTCCTTTTTCACCTCCTCCATAGATACCGAATAGGCTTGTTGATAGATGTAGTAGTGCTCTTTTCCTGTTATCTTAGTTTCACTGCGACCTATCATCACAAAATCTTCTCAGGTGTAGGACATCGATAATCGGATATCTACATATACCAGCCTATTATAGTTCTATATCTAATATATAAAATTGAGAATATTTACCTGTATAGTGTATGGTACATGACTTTTTCCGACACCCAAATAACATTCTTTAATATCTTGTTTGACAATGTTGAAAGAGAAAATATCTACTCTTCCAAAATAAATCTTAATATTTATCCAGCTTAGATAGTTGGCTCATGATAACTACACTTTCATCCGAAATTTCCCCACTTTCTTTTTCATAGTTTAAAAAACTAATCTCTACAAAATCTCTACAAACACGACTTGAATAATGGGAACCTAACTATTCGAGGATCTGCTTTAATAGAATAAAGTGATTCTTTGTTGATTTATTGGGAAAAATCATTATTAGAAGGAGCGTATTCCTGAAATGGTCTTAGTGGGTTCGGAAAAAAAAGGGGATTGTGTAAAGACGGGAACCTCTGTACCTCATTGAGTTACTTTCCTGCGACAAACGGGCAGGGTGCAAAATAAAAGTACCACCAACCACAGATTAGTTATAATCATGTAAGCATGTAAAAACATCCTTAATGGGATATAGCATTCTCCTACGATAAACCCTTTCATGAATTCGAGGTTTATCAATAGAAGAAAGCTTATTCTCCAAAAAGGATGTGCTTTCCTGTTTTAATATAAGGTTTGAGATTGAATAAAGTCTAGATTATGAAGCTTTTGCTGCAACCACTTTTTGAATTAAAGCTTTGGCATCGCTATTAGAAAGACCTTGTTTCGGTTGAAGCGAGTTTTTGTCTGTTGCACCAAAAATACCTTTTTCAATCAGTTTTGCCATAGGCTTAATTGCATAGGCAGACACGGATTTCCCATCGTCGAAACTAGCAATGATCGTAGCAGCATCTTTATCAGAAGCTGGATTGTTTAACAACTTAGCTATGATTGTAGCGGCTTCCTCACGAGTGATATCCCGATCAGGATAGAAGTTTCCACCATAACCTTGAATGAATCCAGCATGCATAGCTTCAGCAATCGCATCTGCATATGCAGCATTAGCTGCAACATCCTTGAATGCAGGTGCTGTAGCTACTTCGTTAAGTTTCAACATGTCGACCAGAGCACTTACAAATTCAGCACGAGAAATGACTTCTGTTGTTACGGGAGTTTCTGTTGGCTCGGTAGATGCAGCCAGGTTTGTGATACGTCCTTCATTTTTAGCTTCGATGCTACCGCCTTTATACGTATCTACGATGTATTGGTAGAATACATCCAGATCGATAGGACCTGCCAGGGATGATTTAGCATCCAGCAGCACTTTATAGTTATCTCCGCCTGCAGCCATAAAGTTATTAACTACAGCCGTATATGTTTTTGCAGGATCAATCGCTGTGCCATCTTCAAGACTAAGACCCGTTATGCGCTCTGCAACTGGCTTGTTGAAATCTGCAGCATACTTCAAACCAGAGATTTGGAGTGTTTTGGTATTAGGTGTACCGTCAGCATTGGTACCCCATTGCTGCTGCAACAAGGTTTTAACCTGTTCGCCAGTCAGCTCAAGTTTTACTAGAGTATTACCAAACGGTTGGATTTTGGCAAGATCAGCAAAGGTCACATCGCCTTGTGGCAGATCCGCACGAATACCGCCTGGATTCATAAATGCAAAGTCAGCAGCACTTGCCTTATCCCCAAAGTCTGCTTCACGCATTGAATCTGCAATGAGGTTACCAAGAGGGGCTTCGTTATTATAAGCATCTGTACGGGTAACAGAACCATCCGTTGTACCTACTGGCTTTGTCAGCTCAGGATGCTTGTCTAATGATTTTTTAATAATAGCTAAAGATTCAGGGTCTTCTTTTACACCCTCTTGAAAAGTCGTTGTAACAGTCGCTGATTTTTCAGTTACATCCCCGGTGGCAGGATCAATCATCAGCTTGATATCTTCAAACGCCGTACCATAGGAATAAGCCTGAACGATCAACTTTCCATTCACTACACCGTTAGCCAAAGCATGATTGTCACCTGCAACGATAACGTCAACAGGGGAGTCCGCCGGTAAAGCTTTTGCCAGGTCGGCTGCTTCTCCAGTGGTTACGCCTTCTTTGGTTGTTGCTGGATCATGTGCCAAAACAATGATCGTTTCTACACCCTTATCTTGCAATTCTTTTGCATATTTATTAACGGCTTCAACTTCTTCTTCTACGCTTAAGAAGCGCACACCAGCGGTACCCGACGGGGATACTTTAGCAGGAGTGGACTTCGTCACTAGTCCGATGAATCCAATTTTGACTCCGCCCACTTCTTTAATCACATAGGGCTGAATCAATGTTTTTCCTGTGGCAGTTTCAATCACGTTTGCATTGACGTAATCAAATTTTGCACCTGCATGCGTTACCTTGCCTTCTTTTGGATCAAGGCCACCAAAGATCTGTGCCTTTAAAGCAGCGACACCTTGGTCGAATTCATGATTCCCTAAGGACCCTACATCAAAGCCCATCATATTCATCCATTCCATGGTAGGCTCGTCACGATCCAAAGATGAGGCTGGAGCAGATGCACCAACAGAGTCTCCATTATGGAAGAGTAGGGAGTGTTCATATTTGGCTTGAGCCTCTTTGAGATAGGTTGCTAGAATTGGAGCCGTTCCTGCCTTCTTATCACCCACGATTGATGTGGTATCTAACTGACCGTGGAAATCATTGATTCCAATCAAGTGTACTTCTACATCGTTACCTGCGGCAGAGACAGAACCCGCTGCGCCCAATAGTTGCGTGAGTAATAGTGCGGCAGTAGCTACACGCAGTGTGCTTTTGCCCAAAACTTTTTTCCAAAACATGAATGAAAAAACCCCTCTCCAATTTTAGATCCTGAGATATTTTACCATAGTTCAATTCATAAAAATCATTAAATATATAAAATTGATGTAAAAAAGTTGGGAGATTGATAGAGGAGATGAATACCTATGTCTCGAGCTGCACCAAAATTAGTGTTTAGCTTCAATTTATTCAAGCGAATAATAGGTTTTTTTCTAGCTCAGGAGACGAGAAGTTATGACGCATTGGACGTAAGTGATAGATTCAAAATTTCATATAGAAAAATATGGATTTTATATTTTTTGTTGCTATAATGGAAAATAAAGTATTTATTCTCACCTGATGATACAACTCCGCTACTACAGACCACTTAGCTTCCATCTCCTAAAACACACAAATCCCATTACATAATATGTATCAAAGATTCTCACACTTTCTATTAAAGGAGGTGGCCGTTGGGAGCATTTTAGATCTTAGTTCCCGTTTTACACCAGATGGGGACGTGTTACATCACCGCTTCTGACTGAATGCAACGTAGAAACATGCAATAGCTGTAAGGATTTGTTGTTCTATGCATTTAACTTTAACCATTATAAGAAAAATAGGAGCGTGTCTAATGAACAAACGACTTTTTCCCAGATCTTTTCGCATTCTTATGGCTTGCTTGTTGATTCTTGCATTTGCCGTACCAGCAACAGCTTCTGCTGGATATCTTGGTGATAAGCTCACGATCGGCCAAAGCATGGCGAAGGGTGACTATCTCACCTCCCAAGATGGTAGATTTTCAGCGATATGGCAGAATGACGGGAATTTTGTCATCTATCAGAATGGTTCTTCTCTTTGGAGTAGCGGTACCAGTAACAGTGGGGCTCTTTCGTTCAAGTTTGAACCACAATACGGGAAACCCGTCATGTATAAATATGGAATGAAATATCAAGATGTGTACCAATATGGCTATCGCTATGGTTTCAACCCGGCTACAGGAAAATTCGAATATTACACCGGGTGGGGATGGGATAAAGTTTTGATGATTGATACTTCTGTACAGGTAGCTGCTTGGTCTCCCAATACCACCTCATGGATTCCAGGTCATCACGGGAGCAGCTTACCAGCTAACACAACGGGTGACACACTAGTCATGCAAAGTGATGGCAATTTAGTTCTGTATAACACAACGCTGACCAATAGCAATTATCCGAACAGTTGGATTCCTGTCTGGGCTTCGAATACGGGCGGGCGCTAAAAGAGAAGAGAACTGGAACGGAATGAACTAAAGTACGATGGAGAGCTGCGTGATACGCGGCTCTTTTTTGTTTTTCGAGGAAGTTGATAGACCCATCACTTAACAAAAAGAGGCCACCCAGTAAAAACGGCTGACCTCTATACATAACGTCGTATGAACTGTCCCGATCTCTATATTTCGGGGAATTATAAAAGGCTAGAGATTCTATTACTTTGCCGCCTGAGCCTTTTTCAATTTATCAGCAACGGCTTGAGTGTTGGATTGGATAGCAGAAGTTGCTTTGTCCAATGTTTTCTTCCCGTTTGCTACCTGTGTCAATTCTTTCAATACAATTGACCGAAATCTCAATTCAAAATTTGGCGACTTGTTCATGAGAACATAACTTGTTATCGATGAATCCAGATTAGGTTTTAATTTGTAGAATGCATCCAACTTGTAACCGGAGTACTCTTTAATCATGCGAGATAGAGGAGCACCGATACTATTATTCGAGTTCTTGGGTTTATAGTATTCATTAGCGTATTCTTCTCCATTGAAATATTTGATGAAATCCCAAGCAGCATCAACATGAGATGCGCCTGCTGGAATCGCGAATATCTCATGAATATATACGTTGCCTGTTGATTTTCGGTCCTTAGCCGCAGGGCCGGCAGCAATACCAAGTGTAAAAGGTTTGTAATTCTTCACACTATTTTTTGCTGCTTGCAGGGACTGCAACTGACTAATAGAGGCTACTTTCATAGCAGATCGTCCCATAATGAACGAATTACTTTCCAAGTAACTTTTGCCGGACAGACTGATCAGCTCGTCAAGTACTCCGGACTTCGTTGCCTCACTCGATAGACGATAAGCATTTTTCCATGCAGTTGTATTTGCAGTAGCCTTTAGGGTGTTTGGATCCAAGTACGTTAATCCTTCTGTTCTGGCGATATCCATTACCAAATTGCTGGATCCAAAGGAGCTTAGGCCCCAAATTCGGGAGTTCTTATCTCCCTTGGTTGGGAATTTCTTAGCAAGATTCAATATCTCTTCCCATGTCATCCCATCCGTTGGTGTTTTAACATTGTACTTTTTAAATAAATCAGCATTATAAAGGAGAGCGTACGAATCCGCTTTTGGGCTTAACCCATAAAGTTTGCCACCGCCTTGTTCCTTCAATTCATCAAGCAAGCCGGGGTATAACGTTGTCGTGTCATACGTGTCTCGTTTAATTAAAGGTTCTAAATCAACCAGTTTTTTATCTTTAGACATTTGTTGGTATTGGTAAGGGGGTAGCATCACAAGATCCGGTGAATACTTTTGGATGGCCCCCTTGTAATCCCTAATCGCTTCCATACCTCCAGGTGTAACTACTTCAATATTTACATTCGGGTACTTCTGACTAAACAGATCTCCATATGTCATTTTGAAATCATCTTCATTCCAGTACAATACTTTTAAAGTACGTGTCGAATCTGCCTCGTTGTCCGAATTTGCAAAAACTTGCTTGCCTGTGCTAAAAACGGTTGAAATACCGATTAACATCACACTTAGACTAACAAGCATGGCCTTCCGTAATACCTTATGCTTCAAAAATAAAACCTCCACTCATGTATTGTTCAAACGATTATTCGCTTGTGTTGTACTCAGTATAGAAGTGAAAGCTTATCATCTCACTACCGAACTTCTTATCATTTCCTTAAATCATCCTGACGTTATTCAATGCATAAGAAAATATCGCTTATAATTATCGTGCTACTCTTCAATTTAAGGGAGATACAGGAATCAAGGGAGGATCTATGGCGGAAAGCACAATTCTAATGGTGGATGATGAAGCGGAAATTATCCAATTAATGAGTATTTATTTCAATAACGAAGGTTACAAGCTTCTGCAAGCAGCAAATGGGATGGAGGCGCTGAAGATTCTGCAGACCAAGCAAGTTGATCTAATTGTACTGGATCTAATGATGCCCAAGATGGATGGTTTGCAAGCGTGTATGAAAATACGAGAGACGAATCCAATTCCCATCATTATGCTGTCCGCTAAAAGCCAAGATATCGATAAAATATCAGGCCTCAGCATCGGCGCAGATGACTACGTAACCAAACCATTCAACCCGCTCGAGCTGATCGCACGGATCAAGTCGCAGCTTCGAAGAATGAACCAGTTCAACTCCGTTTTGGGCAATGCGAACGAAATACATATCGAAAACGTAGTGATTAATAATGCATCCCACACGGTAACGGTCGATCAGCAGGAAATCAAATTGACTCCCCGCGAGTTCGCGCTCCTTCATATGCTGGCTGTCAATAGAGGGATGGTGCTGAGTATGGATCGCATCTACGAAGAAGTCTGGAACGAGCCTTTTATGGAGTCGAAGAATAGCGTCATGGTTCATATCCGTAAGCTCCGTGAGAAGATAGAATCCAATCCACGTGAACCGCGGATCATTAAAACCGTGTGGGGGATTGGATACAAAATCGAAAGCGATTTAAAAGCAAGGGGTGAGTAGGATCCAACCACAGTGGCTGTATACGATTCGGTGGAGATTAATGCTGATCATGGTTGCAAGCCTGGTTTTAACAGGCGCAGCTATTTTTTTGGGGTATGTCATGGCGGGAGCGCTGCAAAAAATTGAATATGTGGCTGTCCCGATTAATTGGCTCATTGAGTATGCCGGGTCCGTTCGCGTGATGATCATAACCGGTATCGTTCTATTCCCCATTACTTTCTTCCTTGCAAGCCTCCGTTTGGTTCGGGATTTACATGAAATTAACACCGGATTGCAGGAAATATCGGCAGGGCGGTTCGGGCAAGTTGTAAGGGTTAAGGGTAAGGATGAGTTAAGCGTCATCGCGGAGAGTATGAATCAATTGAGCAGCGAATGGGATCATTATCTTGCGGAAATCACACGCGGTCTGGGGGAGATTGCGAGCGGGCAGTTTGACCATCAAATCCCGGAAATTGCCGATCATCAACTGGGAGAGGTAGCACTCAGCATCAACCGTATGAGCATGCAGTTGAAGCATTCGATTGCAGAGGAACGCAAGGCGGAAAAGACCAAAAATGATCTGATCACCGGTGTATCTCATGACCTGCGAACTCCTCTGACCTCGATTCTCGGTTTTCTCGAAGTCATTGAGAACGATCGTTATCAGGATGAGGTGGAGATGCGTTATTACGTCAACATTGCATATGAGAAATCTTTGGCGCTTCAGCGATTGATCGACGAATTATTCGAATATACACGGGTCAACAACGGCATGCCTCTGGAACTCAGCGAGCTTAATATGACCGGGTTAATTGGCCAGCTTGCCGAAGAATTCGTACCGATTACCGAGAGTGCAGGCATGGAAATTAGGCTGAACGTCCAAGAGGGAGACTTCAAAATTCAAGCGGACGGGGCATTGTTGGTACGGGCTTACGAGAATATACTCGCCAATGCCATCCAGTACGGGCAGACGGGCAAATATATCGATATTGATATTGCACAAGATGGAGATATGCTAGTTGTGCGAATCCAAAACTATGGAGTCCCCATTCCCGAGCGGGATTTACCCTTTATTTTCGATCGTTTCTACCGCGTAGACAGCTCCAGGTCGAAGCAGACCGGAGGTACAGGTCTCGGTCTCGCCATAACAAAAAGTATTGTCGAGGTGCACGGAGGAGGCATCACTGCGCACAGCAACAAAAAGGCAACCTGGTTTGAAACACGGTTATCGAGGTTCGGACCTAATCAGACGCAAGTGGCTGTTGCGGAAGAAGTTCAAAACGAAATCAATCGGTTACCGACCGTGCTTCCGGAACAAGACCTTTTACCAAAACAAAGAATATTTCCTTGGCTTCGACACCTGTCTCTCTCCAGGATAGCTGCTGTACCCATGATCTTGCTGCTCGTCTGTGCAGTGGTACTATTCAGTATGAAGAATTCATTTACCTCTAATCTCGTGGTGAAGTTGCCTTCCATCTTCTCTGAAAATGACGATTCAACGTTGACGTCAACAAGCGGAAATAACGAGATGGCTTTAATAACAGGCAAGACAGACAAAGGCTATACACTTCTCATTCATGATTACCTTTTCGACGGTCAGAGCCTGAGTATCCAATACTCAATGAAGCATTCTAACCAGATATCGGAGTTGCAGTGGGTGAAAAAAAAATCGGTCAAGCCAACTTTTACTTTGGATGCTTCTACGATAAAGGCGGTTCCCGGCATCGCCACGGATTCAGGTGTAGTTTTGGCCAAAAACGGAACTATCCGATTTCACTTTACTGGGAGCTCGCCACCTCCAGATCAGTTCCTGTTGAGGATCAACGTAAACCAGTTAATCCTATCCGATGGCCCGGGTCAGCAGGATCTGCTCTCCGGAGACTGGAGCTTCGAAATTCCTGTGAAGAAAAATTATGAACGAAAAGCTAATGGTCAAAGCGCACCCTTACAGGATTCAATTGATTCTTGAAATTAATATTACATTTCAGTACCACTGAATTACAATAAGAGTATCGCCGGACAGACCTAGTAAAGGAAATCAGTATCAGCATGTTTAACCCTACAATATTAAGCGAGGAAGAAATTATATTCTTATTCATTCGATACCACAGATCCTTTTCCTTTACTAAAGCA
Source organism: Paenibacillus sp. W4I10 (assembly GCF_030816325.1). NCBI lineage: Bacteria > Bacillati > Bacillota > Bacilli > Caryophanales > Paenibacillaceae > Paenibacillus > Paenibacillus sp. W4I10. The sequence continues at coordinate 5,259,559 of NZ_JAUSXX010000001.1, read as the reverse complement.
CTGTTTCATAATATATCCAGCTTTCGTCTTCTTGGGAAAATCATAGTACTGATCGGCAGGCAGATCTTACGATAAACGTAGGTTAGAAAGGAAACGCCATGAACACTTCCTTGAAGAAAATCATGAAATCACCCGTATTTCCCGGTGGAATCATAACCATTCTGATATTTTATCTTGATTACTTTCAATTCGAACTTGTTGAAAAATTTCTACTGTTTGCGGCTTTCGTCATTGTGCCTCTTGTGATTTCGCTTTTGAACCATGACGTAAAAAGTAAACATCAACGAATGATATATGCTGCTATGAAATGGCTTCAATTTCCCGCTGCGCTTCTTACTCTCGCCTCGGTAATGAGTAGCAGGATGTGGGGGTTAGAAAGTACGGCAATCCCAGGAACTCTATCCCTTGGGTGGCTACTGTTCACCCTGCTGCTTGGCATCTATGGCTTGACCACGATTGTGAGCTCTAAAGGAAAAGCAGCAGAAGTAGCGATTGGCGCGGGGCTCGTTTATTTTTTTATCGGGGGCATTTGGTTTACCTTATATCAATATCAATTGGACCTCTTCCAAGCTAATCCTGCAACGCACGCGTTAAGCTCGCTCCACTTTCATTTCTCATCTGCTATCGTTCCAATTTTTATTGGTGCACTGGGACGCATCATGACGAAGAAAAGCTGGTATCCCTGGGTTGTTGCCATCGATATCATCGGACCCATATTGATTGCTGTTGGTATGATTTTCTCCAAGCCAATTGAGTACATTGGTGTCACTTTGTTCGCCTGTAATATTGTGGTTTACACCGCTTATCTCCTTACTTACTTGAGAAAAAACGCTTTGGATATTAAGGCAACCATCTTTTTAGGCCTTTCTTGCCTAGCCTTTTACACAGTGGTTGTTATTTCCATCTTCTATCCGTTACTGAAAAATATGTACTCCTTAACCATACTCGATTTTATTCCCATTTACGGATCTCTGTATGCGTTTGGTTTTGTTTTATGTGGACTGATTGGTTGGGTGTACACAGTAGACTTCATTAAGGAAACGGCTAGCCAATCGGCTTCATAGGAGTAGTTTAGTCAGGTTCGTGCTATAATAGTGATCACATAAATAACATTCATCATTCTGCCGAGATGGCGATGATTAAGGAGATTAAATTTTGACGAACAACCATGATACTGGAGCAGTTAACCAACTACCGGAAAACTTTGAAGAGCTCAAACGAGCGGCTAATCGGACGTCAAGCTGGAGAGACAGACTGAATGCGGTGAACGAATTGGGGAACTGGAATACAGAACCTACCATTAAGTTGCTGCAGCATGTTTTGAAAAATGATCAAGTATTCCAGGTGCGTGAAGCCGCATATCACAAGCTGAAGCAGTTGGATGAAGATGTACAAATGCCTGCCAAAAACAAAGGCGAGCTTTTTAAAGGTACTAACAAAATTTTGCTGCGGATTAAAAAAAGCCTTCCTGAAGGTCACACATTTGAGGAATTTAAGGAAAAATTGCAAAAGACACGTCTGGATCTCTATGATACTTACGAGGGCGACAAAGATGCTGAGTTCGACTCCTGGCTCCATGGCATCTGGGAGACACTAGGTAGAAGATAGCCGCCGTTCACCGTATAATAGCTGAATACAAAGCCACTCCAAAAATGGAGTGGCTTCTTTATTTCTTTTTATTTTGATTACCACCAGATTTCATCTCACTCTTTAGCACTTTGAAGTAGCCTACATTCAATTTCACATACACATTCCCTGTATGATGAGAAGTTGTGTGCTATAAGATTTATTCTGGTATATAAGGAAGATCCAGTGTCTTCGGAACGTTGATGACATGCTTTTCTGTATACGTGCGGATACCTTCCGCGCCGTATTCACGGCCAATACCCGATTGCTTGAAGCCACCGAAAGGGAACCGAACGTCGAGCCCCTGCACAGCAGCGGTATTGATCATGGTCGTTCCAGCTTCGAGTTGACGTGCGACGGAGATGGCATCCTCTTCTTTCCCCCACACAGAACTCGTCAATCCATATATGCTTTCATTGTGTAGATGAATAACCTGCTCTTCATCGTCAAATGGCAGAATCGGAACCGTAGGGCCAAACTGTTCCTCTACGACAATCGGATCATGAACATCGCAACCTAAAACAAGCGTAGGTTGTAGGTAGTAACCTTGGTCAAACAGCTTCTGATCCAGAATTTGACCGAGAGGGATGACCTTAGCCCCGCGCTTTTGCGCATCTTCAACCAAACTAAGCACAACATTTTTCTGCTTCAGGTTATTAACCGGACCTACCGTCGTATTTGAATCAAATGGATCACCAATTCGAATCCAGCGATTCGCCGCCTCTATATATTTTTCCACAAACTCATCATAAATAGAACGGTGTACATACACACGTTTGGCGATCATACAGATCTGGCCTGCTGTCAAGAAATTAGAAATGACAATCCGGCGCATGGCTCGCTCATCATGAACATCAAAGCTTTCCAAGAAGATTGCCGCATCATTACCACCAAGCTCAAGCGTCATATCCTTAATCGTTTCCGAAGCAGCTCTGATAATATGCTTAGCGGTCGCGGTTCCACCTGTAAAGGCGATCTTCGTAACAAGAGGATTACTAGTCAGTTCAACGCCCACATCCGCATCACCATGAACGACATTAATTACACCAGCCGGGAACTCACTCGCAATAATCTCGGCCACTTTCGCTGCAGCCAGTGGCGCAAATGGACTGGGTTTAAGTACAATCGTGTTGCCCGCAAGTAAGGCAGGAGCAATCTTAATCGTAGATAAAGCAATGGGGTAGTTCCATGGACTAATCGCTGCTACCACACCCATTGGATCATAGGAAAGAATCGTTTTACCATTCTCATGCTCTTTGATCTCTTCTTGTAGAGCCGAAGTAACTTCATTACAAGCAAACTCCATCCACATTAACGAAACATAAATTTCACCGTGTGCATCATACAGCGGCTTGCCATGCTCTCTGGACAGCAAATGCACAATTTCACTCTCAGCTGTTCTAATCTTCTCGATCGCCTTGCGCATCATCATAATGCGTTCATCAATGGAGGTCTGCTTCCAGGTTTTATAAGCCACTGCCGCCGCTTCAATTGCTTCAACTGCTTGTTCTCTCGTTGTGACAGGGAAATAGCCTACAATCTCGGTTGGGTTGGCCGGATTTTCTTTTGCTAACTGCGAAAGGGATTTTACATTTTGACCATTAATGAAAGCTTCAACAATAATTGTCTCTTGGTCTGCTTGGATCGTCATTTTACATCCCCTCCGTTATTTAAATGCATTAATTCCAAACTTCTTCTGCAATTTCCTTAACGTAACGAAGCTTACGCCATTGTTGTTCTTCCGTTAAAATATTGCCTTCTTCTGTAGACGAAAAACCACATTGCGGGCTCAAACATAGTTGCTCAAGTGGTACATAGGTTGCCGCCTCTGCAATCCGAGCTTTAATTTGTTCTTTATCCTCTAACTCGCCTGTTTTTGATGTGAGTAAACCAAGCACGATTTTCAAATCTGTTCGATTCACATATTGTAATGGCTCGAAGCCACCTGAACGCTCATCATCAAATTCCAGGAATAATCCATCTACGTTTAACCCTCCAAAGATAACTTCAGAAGCATACTCGTAACCACCCGTTGAGAAATAATTTGATTTATAATTACCACGACAAATATGCATCGTCACAACTAAATCTGCCGGTTTATGAGCCAAAGTCTCGTTAATCATTCGCTGCATCGTTTTCAACTCTTCTGCCGGTTCCAGACCTTTGGCACGCAGCTTATCGTGACCAGCTTCTGAGAATAGGTCTGCCCAAGCGGTATCATCTAATTGCAGATATCGACATCCCGCATCATAGAAAGCTTGAATGGCTTTTTGATACGCCGCAATTGTATCCTGAAGGAATTGCTCCCGGTCCGTATAGATATTGGCTCCATTTTCCAATCGATATAGAAGCATGTTGGGACTTGGAATGGTCTGTTTCGCCACTGCGTCACCTGCACGCTTTTTCAAAAACTCAAAATCCTGAACAAAAGGATGACTCGAGAAATCAACTTTACCAACAACACGAATCCCGCCCTTACGCGTTTGCATATTATGGAATTTCGGTCCGTCTATTTGCTCATACAACTCTACGCCATCCAAGCCGCCCAGAAAATCAAAATGCCACCAACTTCTGCGGAATTCACCATCCGTAACTGCCAATACGCCATTTTCCTTTTGCTTTTCAATAATTCGAATAATCTCTTTATCTTCCACAGCTCTTAATTCCTCATATGTGATGTTACCTGATTTATATTGTTCACGTGCCTTGCTTAAGTTCGCAGGACGTAGAAAGCTACCTACATGATCATTACGAAATGGTATCATAACTATTTCTCCTTCTAACTTTTTAGTCTAATGAGTATAGCATGTTGAAAAGGAATGCTTGTTATATGAAAAATGCATGGCTGGTTATAGCTTTTAATAATAGCTAGAAGACTTTAATACGCAAAAATCTATAACTTCATAGGGTAGTAAATTTGGTTTTACCTTTTATCAATATCAATTTAGGCTAACATACACCTTCCTATCTCTGCCATTATAATTATTTTCTAGTATAATAACGGGATACAACAAACATTTTATAATAGAAGGAGAGTTGTTATGGAATATCATGTGTCCAACCATGGGAATGATCAAGGAAAAGGAACAGCAGATCAGCCCCTTCGTACCATATCACGCGCTGCGGCTTATGCCATGGCTGGTGATACAGTTATTGTTCATGCGGGAGTATACAGAGAGTGGGTTAACCCGGCTAATGGAGGAACAGCGGAGCATAGAATCGTATATCGATCCGCAGGAGACGGGGAAGTCGTGATTACAGGAGCTGAGCGGATTACCAACTGGAAGTCTGAAGGAAACCATGTCTGGAGCACAGAAGTGCTCAATTCCCTCTTTTCCGTTCGTAATCCCTATGAGGTAGAGCTCAGTGGAGACTGGTTATTTGACGGGTCCTTCCCAATTCATCTCGGCGATGTCTATTTGGATGGCAAATCATTGTATGAATGCGATAGTATTGAAAGCGTTAACAACCCTGAAGTTTGGTCCGAAGCCAAGTATCCCAAGGATTCATTGTTAAAATGGTATGCCGAGGTTGGTTCTACGACAACAAAAATCTGGGCCAACTTTGGTGGAAAAGACCCTCGTAAGGAAAATGTAGAAATTAATGTACGTCCTTATTGCTTCTGGCCTGAGAAACCGGGACTTAACTATATCACCGTGAGTGGCTTCACACTTCGTCAAGCCTCTCCTCAATGGGCACCACCTACGGACTATCAGGAAGGTTTGATTGGACCTCACTGGAGTAAGGGCTGGATTATTGAGAACAATATCATCAGTGAATCCAAATGCGTTGGTATTAGCCTGGGTACCGAAATCGGTACAGGTCACACCAAGTCTTTGGAAAAGCATAGTAAAGGCGGTACTCAACGCGAGCAGGAGGTTATTTTACGAGCATTACGCTCCGGCTGGCATAAGGATAACGTCGGCAGTCACATCGTTCGAGGTAATGTGATTCATGATTGTGAACAGGCAGGTATTGTGGGTCATATGGGAGCAGCCTTCAGCCGCATTTATCAGAACCGTATCTATAATATTCATCATAAACGACTCAGACATGGTGCCGAAGTAGCGGGAATTAAGCTACACGCTTCCCTGGATACTCAGATTAGTGAAAATATAATGTATAGCTGTTACCGAGCGCTTTGGCTGGACTGGCAGGCACAGGGGACTCGCATCAGCCGCAATGTATTTTTTGACAATCTTTCGGAAGATCTCTTCGTTGAGGTTTGCCATGGTCCTTATATGGTCGATCACAACCTATTTCTCTCTCCGATGAATTTCAGAAATATGGCTCAGGGCGGGGCATTTGCTCATAATTTATTTGCAGGCCGATTTGTCGTTCGTTCCGAGATTACCCGTATTACCCCATATCACTTCCCTCACGAGACGGCCATGGCCGGATACTCCAATATCACGGGGGGCGATGACAGGTACTACAATAATATCTTTTTGGGTGATAACGATGAGAATAAAGAACCCGTTCCTATTACCTTCTTTGAGCATCTTCCCCTTAAACCAAGAGATGAAGTTGGAGCGGATGGGAAGACGGTCATGGATGGTGTTCCGGACAATTCCATATGTTATCTGCATGCTGTGGGACTTGGCGGCTACGATCAACATCCTGATGTGAAAGATAAGAAATGGTGGGAATACACTAAAGAGGAGCTTATGGAGCTTGGCGATGCAGCGAAGGATTTCTTTATCGGCAATGCCGTTCTTCCGGTAGCTATGGGTGGAAATGTATATCTTAACCATGCGGTTCCAAGTACTCATGAATCGAGTGCGAAGATATATGCAGAGAAGGGCATGAACGTTGAGATTGATCCCGCGCTTGGTAAGGTGCACATTCAGATCAATGATCCCGAATTGCTTCGGGGAACCTCTGCCTTGTTGATTACTACGGACCTGCTTGGAAAGACGTATCACGCCAACATGAAGTATGAGGAACCAGACAGCAGTCCATATCATTTTGACTCCGATTTCTACGGAACAAAGAGACCCGATGCAGATGTCACACCAGGTCCCTTTGAATTAACCGAAAAGGGTACGATTGATTTTGAAATTTAAGTTTATTCTTGAGGATCCAGTCATGATTTTAGGTGATTGGATCCTCTTTGTGTGTAAATCCTCTATTCCGCTAATTGTGACAGGGTTCACCGGTTAACTCAAAAAGTCCATATCAATATAAGGAGTGTTATTTAATAAATTTTCATAGTAGAAGCGTCGGGCTTGCTCATACCATTCAGTCCAATCAGGAGCGTTAAAGTCTCTGCTTCTATAGAGCGCAGCTAAAACTCTAGCTTGCCTTAAATTTATAAATAGTGGAACTTTGTTTAACTGGCTTTGGCTTACAGTGTATTCCTTGCAATAGCCATTTAAGAAGTTGAAATAGTACCGTTTTGCAATCTCCTTTCTCGCATCTCCAGACACAACCCAAGGAATTGGGATTTCATAAAATAATGGTGTAGCAATATCAGAAACAAACCAGCTATATTCCACCTCATCATAGTCAATAATAAAGGCTTTGTCCCCATCATTAAGATAATTGCCAGGGCTGATATCCCCATGAATAAGACCATATGTATTTTTTTCCTTGGGAAGGGCGCTACATGATGAAATCTAGTTCCGCTCTTGTTAATAATTCATTTCGATGTGTGACATGCGTAATTCTTAAAATGACTTCTCTATTTCTAACGACGCCAGAATAAACGAAATTTTGAAACCCATTGTGGTAGGGTTCACCGTATCATAAGTAGGGGGAAGTTTGACTAGGGTAGTTACTTGGGTAAACCAATGATGTTATCTATCAAAACGCACTTAAATTCCTTTTTCAAATTTACTACAACTCTGTTCTTATGCTTGAATTTTGTTGCTGTTTAAAAATATTACTCCTACGGTAACCATGAACTCGCGAAATAAGAACATCCTTATCAGTTATGTACAGTTCTGTCCCATATTTCGATTGTTTAATATCTTTTATCCAATCCTTATATTCACAACCTGTTTCCTTATGTATTCTTTGAAAATATTTTTTTATAAAAAATGAACGAAGTATTTAAACTTGCTTGTAGCTGTATAATTAAAACTTAGTATTTTATCAAATTTGTCGTTTTGTATGTCTGGAAGTATATACTCAATATTTATTCTTCCAATACAATCTTCAAGGAATATTTCCAAACTTAAACTTCCGTGTGGCATGACATTAATTAAATATGCTCTATCATTGTCGAACCTTACCACTACTACGGATTTCTTTAAGGAAAAAGCCGCCATATCGGCGGCGGCTGCTCCGGTTATATTCTAGGATTACCAACTTGCCAACGTGTAAGTGCATGAATAAGAAGCGATAAGAGTTAGACCTCGGGATTAAATAATGATGCAAGTTCTTCCTTCTTGTTTTCAAGCTCCTGTTCAATCCGCTGCAGCTCAAATTGCGCCTTCCGATAAGCACTCTCAGCTTGTTCAATCTGCTGTTCGTACTCCTTCCTGCCCAATATGGGAATTAAGACACAGTCGTGGAACGTTTCGTCTTCCCGCTCTCGAAGCACAGCGTTTAGAAGAACGGGAAGTGTTCCGCCGCTGCCTGTTTTCATCATTAAATACATTTCATCCACGTGGCGATTAAGATTAATCAACGGCAAAAAGTAAATCCGAAAGAAAATTTGGCTGGACCGGGTTAATAGGGATTCAAAGCTGGTGCCTATTACCCCTTGTTTTTCATATTGTAACAAGTGACAAAAGGTAGCGTTGACGGTGCGGATCGTCCGATTTTGATCCATCGATAAGTAACCGCAGGGAGCAAGATCCAACCGTTCGTCCATTTTACGTATGCAGCTCGCTTTCCTGTCTCAATTCCATTGAGGCGAAATATTCACTGATGAGGCAAATAGTTTCATCCGGATGGCTCAGGTGCGGACAATGACCCGTTGCATCCATCAGTCGAAACTCGCTCCCCTTCATCTGCTGATGAACGTAAGCACCAGCTTCCAACGGAGCGATCATATCATCAGAGCATTGCAGGATCAATGATGGCACCACTACCTTGCCGAGTTCGTTACGGTAATCAGAGAGAAAAGTTGCTTCCGCAAAATGGCGGGCTATCTTGGGGTCGGTTGCGCAAAAACTCGTTTCCAGCTCCTCCGATAGTTCCGGCCGGTCTGTGTTTCCCATAATAACAGGAGCCAGATAATTCGCCCATCCTTGAAAGTTCATATTCATCATATCCAATAAAGCCACTAAATCTTCCCGTTCAAACCCGCCGATGTAATCCGGCAGATCATTCATATAGCGTGCAGAAGGACCTATCAGAACAAGCCGCTCAAAGTAATCCGGCCTTTGAATAGATGCCAGCATACCGATCGTTGCACCGACGGAGTGACCGACCAGAATGGCATCCTGCAATCCTAGTGCTGAACAAATGTCCAAGATATCCTGGGCATAACCGTTCAGGTCATAATAACGAGATGAGTCATAAGCTTGAATATCGGACCTTCCCGAACCCACGAAGTCAAACAATATCACCTTGTACTTCTCTTCGAAAGCAGGTACGACAAAGCGCCACATATTCTGATCACAGCCAAAGCCGTGAGCAAATATAAGAGCCTTCGAACCATAGCCGGTTACCTTGACGTTGTTTCGGATGAGAATCTGTTGGCTATCCATTGTCTTTTCCTCCTCATTGCGATGAACTCTAGCTCTAAACGTACATTATACCACTATATCAAGATTTATAATGTAACTCTAAAGCCCTAGTAGTTGCTTGGCTCCTCACGTGTACCAATCCACTAGTTGAATAAGCATACTGTTCTCACCAAGCCACTTTACCACTCCGGGAATCATTTCTCGCCCTTGCCATAAATGCACTTCTCACTTGCTGCCTATAACACTAAAGGTCAGTTCTATAACCTGGAATTTCCGGAATTAAACCGAAGGAGGACCTGCTAATCATAGCTGGTCCTCCTTTTTGCGCTCAGCCCCAAGCGCAGTCCCGACGCAGGAGTCAGCGTCAGCTTCCGCACGTCCACCAGCATATCCCAACAAAAATTACGCCGTCGCTTATGGTATAGTTCACCGATTCACAGAGGCATCCAAAAATAAAACCATTAACAAATTCCTCACCTTGTTCAAGCTGGCTTCATCCAATCGGTGGAGGATGTCTTGAATGTTGGGAAGAGGATCATCCTTGGCCTTTGTCCCGTATTTTGTTCCCTCAGCTGCAATTTGACCACCCTCAATAGAATCAAAACTTTCCTCTGCCTTCACCCATGACATGTTTAATATATCTTCCATCACTTGAATGAGAAAAGACAACTGTTGTGTGTCATAACTGCTTTAAAAAGGCGTGGACATTCGTTCCCACAATCCTCTGCAACGCCTGATTTATACGGAAGATTTCTTTTCCGAGCGGCGTCGTTCGAAACAGGATCGTTTTTTGTTATCCGGCAGATACTCCGCCTGATTCACATTTTCGCCCACTAACTTCCTCGTGATTTTGGATATGCTTCCTCGTGAAATGTCCAACTTCTGAGAATTTCGAACACCGTTAACTGGTTCTAGTTCCCCAATGGCGTCAAGGACATGAAGCATCATAACGGTACAGCTTTTAAGAAATGTGATGACGGCAGGGCTGTCCGTTTGCTTCATCATCCAGTTCCGTTCTTCATCGTCTTCTTTCGCTTGAAACCGCTTCTGCAATTGATTCAGATTATCCGTGAGCCGATAAATTAATTCGTCTTTTTCCACTTCCGGCAGCTGTTTGTGACATTCACTCGGATACGTTTCATAGTCAAACTCCTTTGGAAATCTTCTTCACCAAGTATAAAAAACATTACATCATTAATAAAGATTCCAAGAAACAATATTGACAAAAAGGAAACAATAAAAGTGTATGTCAAACGAACGTCAATATCTTATGCCATTTCCTGGTGGACATGAAGAATCAAAAAGTTTATTGAACTAAACTGTACGTTGAGAAAAGGCAGCCTATCACAAAGAGTGGGCTGCCTTCAACATTCTTTATTGATTTATCGTATCGTTCGTGAAGGATACATTCGAAGTTATACCATGGAATTCGTAGTCCTTATTATTTTTGGCCGTCACTTATAGTAGGGTTCACCGCGATTTATCTTCACTGCGCGATAAATCTGCTCCACCAGCACCAGCCGCATCAACTGATGCGGCAAGGGTTAATCTTAACCGGTTCATAACTACCCGAATCTCTTCTATTTCCCGGTCAAAAAACTTCCGAAGGTTTCAGTTCAGGATTACTCCCTGTACGCTATTTGCTCCTGAGCGAGACGGATCATTTCCCTAACCATGGAACCCCCAATTTTGCCTCCGACTTTGCCTACTGATTCCGTTGTCAGTTGACCATTGTTTCCTGGGTACAGAGGTACACCAAGCTCTTTCGCCACTTCGTATTTTACATCGTCTGGTTGATTCGGATTTACGGTATATCCTTCGCGCTTCATTACATCTGCTTTGAACGCTTGCATCCCCTGTTCGACCCCTGGCACCGCATATTTTCTCCCTCTTCTTGCCATCATACAGCACTCCCCTCGATGTTATTATTCCCTAACTTGCCCGGAAGCACAAAATTTTATCCCTATTCCTCTTCGGTGCGAGTTCACTCTGAATGTCGGAAGCGTTCGCCGAATACGAGCATCAAATTCAACAAATGCTAATCGAGAACAGTTAATTAGATAAGGAGTCTTTCCACCAAATTTCGCCCGATATTATGAGTTGAATCATCATCACCTTCTTAGTCTTTCGATCAAAGAACTTTTGATTATTTTACTATAGACGAAGAAGCTGTTTTTGCTCTCAATTTAGCAAGGTTCTCCCCATGAAATCCCTTCACAATTAACCAGACTGCCAGGCTCATCTCGTAAACGCCCACAGGAAGCGCCATCAATCCTTTTACCGCCGAATAGGGTCCGATGACTCCAAACATTTGCAGCAAACCAGCTAAAAATACCATAACCGCTGTAATCATTCCGAAAATCGCTAACGGTTTAGGCACATAGCCTGTTCGATAAAGCAAATAACTATACAGACTAGTATTTATGCCCAACATGAGATTTGGACCCAACATAGCCGTCCAGCGATAAATCGACTGCATCAACAGCCCTATGGGTTCAAAATTGGTTTTACTTGCTAAGTTGGTTGTATCATAATGTGAACTAAGTTGTAACAAACCCAATATACTTACGAGACCAATCGCAATAAAAACAGCTTCCATAAACCGGAAACAAAGATACCCTAGTGCTAGATGCTCACTCCAATGCCGAACGTAGGGAAACAGCATGGCTGCTGTACCAACAGCCGTTACCATAAGTAAGAGGTCATTTAATACACCGATTAAGACCTTTGTTTCCGATCCATTTGCCACGGCCATCTGCCATTGTTCTGACAGAACCGGTCCATACAAAACAACCGCTATGATTGACGTCACTGCAGCAAGGATATAAAAAATCCCCAGTATCCCAGCATTCCTTCGGTCTTGCGTCATCTATTTTTCCTCCTAAGACAATAAATTTATTTGCTGATGGACGTATGGTATACTTGCCACAAAACTTGATATAAGGAGTAATTATGGACCATAACGAAGTCATTGAACGTGCTTTGATCCATATCGAGGACCATTTACAACAGTCCTTAACCGTAGAATCCGTCGCCAATACCTTCAACATGTCTAAATACTATTTTCATCGGCTGTTTTCCGCTATGATGAGCTGTTCGTTAAACCAATACATTCTATCCAGAAGATTGAATGCATCTTTAACCTTTATTCAAAACAAAAACAGCTCTCTAACCGATATTGCCTATCAGCTCAACTTCGGTACACAAGCCTCATTCACTCGTGCTTTCAAACGACAATACGGCGTAGCTCCAAGTTCTTTAAAAACAGGACTTACAACCATCTCTCCTGTCACCATACCTACAGTGGTGAAGAGACCTATAAAAAACATTAACGGTGATATAGTCACGGATTTCACACTGACCGAATTCAAGGAGACCCGAATCAGTGGGATCGCTTTTGAAGTGGATTTAGCCAATGATGATTACAAGGAGAAGATTCGCGCACATTCAGAAATGCTGTTGAGTCATATTGATGAAATAAATGGTCCCTGTTATGTCATTTATTCAAACTGTCAACCCGATTCAACTCGGTTTAAGGTACTGTTTGGGATCCCAAGCAGCATTGAAATTGATAAACCTTATTTTTTCACGGTTGATGTGCCACAGATTTTTTGTGCAAGGTTCAACTATTGTGGTGAAATACTTGACATTGGGGATGTTCTGGAAAACGACTATGCCAGATTTCTAAAGATTGCCAAGCAGGAAACGGCAGAAACCGATATTGAACTCATTCAAGCTTTTGATGACGTCCACCATCTGGATTCGACCTACCATATCTATGCGCCTATCAAAAAACTCCCTACCGATTCTGATTTGTAAGATCGCGGCTCGCTTCTCATTCTGTCTGCTCCTTTCTTTGCTCGAATTTGATCATTCCTTTTCTGCAAATAAAATAACATAACGGGTTTCGCTCGACTTTCCACATCTTGCTGTAATTAGGAACGAAAAAAAACATCTCTCTCGAGATGCACCCTGTTTTGGCTCTTGGATCTGTTCCTTCGGCTTTTGCCGGTGTGTTCATTGGATTACGGCTGTGGGAACGGATTGATATCCAATGTTTTGATAAGGAGCCTTTGCAGCAGTTTGCCATATTTTCGACCGTCACTTATGGTACGGTTCACCGTGATGTATCTAAGCATAAAGTACAGTTTGACCACAAGAATACATATCAGTAGTATTTCTAACATATTTCATTCCAACTCTGAAACTGATTCGCCACTAATTATCGTACCGTTATTCTTACCTTCACAAATTTCTTTCATCGAGCCTGGTTTATCGAAGTTAAACACATGCATTGGCAGATTGTAGTCTCTTGCTAAAATGAAAGCTGATTGGTCCATTACCTTTAAGTTATGTTTTAAAACGTCGTTGTAATGAAGCGAACGAAATTTCCTTGCATCTTTATCAAATTTAGGGTCTGCATTGAGGACACCATCAACACCTTGCTTTGCAACTAATAAAGCGTCACAATTAACCTCGATGGCTCTCTGTACTGAAGGATAGTCTGTTGTAACGTAAGGTTGACCGTTCCCCCCTGCAAAAATTACAATGTAGCCCTTTTCCAGATGGTGAACTGCCCTTAGTCTGATGTATGGTTCAGCAACTGATGTAATAGGTATTGCTGTCATTACACGAACTTCTTTGTTTGTTTTGGCTTTTAGAACCCCACGAAGCATTAAACTATTTACTACAGTCGCGAGTGTCCCGATATTATCAGCCTCTGCTCTTTCTATTCCCCAGCTTTCCGCCATATTACCTCTGAAAATGTTACCCCCACCTATAACTAACGATACTTCAACGCCTAAACTTACTACTGACATAATTTCATCCGCAATATGGTCTAACCTTTCTGGCTCAAAACCAAATTCAGAGTTTCCTGCTACTGCTCCACCACTTAGCTTAACGAGAACCCTTTTGTACCTTGACAATTATTACACCCCCATAAAATAAAAACACTAAAGCAATAAATGCTTTAGTGTCCTAATGGAATGGAAATATGAAATTACGCAAGTCGACTGAATGTAAGTCTTCCGTTTCCACCTCATACTCCCACTCCCTCATGTTTTTTCGATCAAGTAATTCTACATTACGTTAAGGTAGATTGCAATTACCATAACCTACATATTTTACTTGTTATCGTATCGCTTTAAATTATATTCAAAGTCGGTCGATGGATGTGCTAATGCCATTTCTGAAAGTGCCAAACACAAAATTGATGTAAACTCCCCCCCACCCTTCGACACACAGTTATTACGAAGGTTGAACCAGTGAAACAAAAGGATTTGCTCCACTCCATCATTAACAAGATTACTGTAAACCTCCGAAATAATCCCGATGAAAGAAGCGTCAAAGACATTGAACTGTTCTTTGACGCTTCAATTAAGGATAACTTTGTGCTTACTTGTGGTACGGTTCACCGCACTATCTGTAACGGCAAGTTCTAAGGGCACCCAGTCGGGTGCCCTTAAATCAAAAAGTTGATTAATGACTACTTAGGAATTGTAGTACCTCAACGTTGAGCCACACATGAAATTGTTCGCGATCAAATCCGGGAGGGTCTTGGGATGGAGGAAATGACGGTAATAACATTGATTTTGGAAAGGGGCTCAGAAAGGAAAAGTGCCCCGCATTTTCGATTGTTTTATAATGAATCTTGTTCTGGTCAGCAACTCCCCCGATAATAATTTGTGCGTGAAAGGAAGGAGTATATGGATCCTTCTCTGCATCCAGCATAAGAATAGGGAGATTAACTGCACTCAATGCCCCGTCAGCACGAAACCATACCGACGCCGGTGCCAATAAAACCAGAGACTTGATCCGGGGATCCTGCACTATCTCTAAGGTACGCGATTGTCCATCGGATGACTCGTGAGCAAATGAGGCAGGTATTCCGCCTACCGCTGCGAGTGCTGTGTAGCCCCCCATGGAATGCCCGATGACCGATACGTTATCGGGCATTATTTTACCATTGGCCTGATCATTCTCAAAAAACCAATCGATAGCCAGTCGAAGATGCCTCGGTCTATAAGCAAGGTTTTGAACCGTCCCTTCCAGGCTATTATCGTTTCGGTTGTTGTAAGGATGCTCGGGCATGCCGACGATAAAACCGTTTCGCGCCAAATGTCGGGCAAGTGTCCGGTATACAAAAGGCGAACTACCCGTTCCGTGAGAAATAAGAACTAGAGGAAACTCCCCTTCCAAGGGGTTTGCGTCTCTAGACAATTCCAGCAGGTATGGCCCTAGACGCTCTTCTTGTTCCGGCCTGTCCGTCGGATACATCACCGTCATGGGAAACGTAATTCCCAGTGAGGCATCGGATAATGTTACTTTAGAATATCCTGCATTCACTTTCCAATCATCCCCTTCATACATTTCTCCAATCCTCGCTCATGTTACACTCGGGCCTATAGGGATGTAGATATCAAATTCCGAATCCTCATTCAATGGCCCCAGGTATCTGTGGTCATACCGTACAAATTCCGGTTGGTTCATGCGTAATCGCCCCGATTTAGGCAGCCACGTGCCGTAAATATACTGGATCGTATCTTGTATTCGCTCAATGCTTCCTTTATGGGAGAATACAGCATAGGTCGTTGGCGGCAGGACTTTATCCACCATTCCTGCAGGAGGCTTCCCAACTTCTCCGACCTCGACACAAGCGGCGTAAAAGACCTCCCACTCCGTTCCGGTAAGCTCAACTAGAGCATAATAAATCGATTCGTGATTTCGCCTATCATCAATCTCAACCGCGCATTGCCTGAAGGCTTTCCATAGCTTTCCGATCTCCTGAGTGTCGAGTCCTCGCATCTCCATACCCGTCAGATAGAGCTCTTCAGTAGAGATAAGGAGAGTACCCTACCCCTGCAGCAATATCTTCTACTGCAATATCATCGGATTGATGGGCCTCTATATAGACAATTGCTTTGGTTACCGATTCCATGTAATTCATTCCATCGCCTCCATGGAGATGTAACAACTATATTATAATACGATCTATAATTTTTGATTTTTTTTGCGAAACTGGCGTTAGAAATATATAAAATTTGCCCTTACTTATGATAAGGTTCACCCCGATTTATCTTCACCGCGCGATAAATCTGCTCCACCAATACCAGCCGCATAAGCTGATGCGGCAGGGTCATGCGCCCGAAGCTCAAGCGCTGCTTCGCGCGGCGCAATACCTCATCGGAGAGCCCATGGCTTCCTCCAATGACAAACACGACATGGCTCGTCCCATACGTGCCGAGCTTGTCGATCTCCAATGCCAGCTCCTCAGAACTCCAGAGCTGGCCATCCAATGCGAGCGCGACAACATGCGCCTCGCTCTTCACATGCGCGAGGATGCGTTCGCCCTCGCGCTCTTTTACCGCCCGAACCTCAGCTTCGCTCAGGGTATCGGGCGCCTTTTCGTCTGCGACCTCGATCATCTGAAACTTGATGTACGGGGCGAGCCGCTTGGCATATTCCTGAATGCCCAGCGTCAGATACTTTTCCTTCAATTTGCCTACGCCAATAATCTGAATAAACATAACAATCCATTCCTCCTAAATTGTCCTGCGAGATATTCTATAAGTAATATGCTTCATCGCATCGTTAGTTCCAACATACACTTTTCACCAAATGCTAACGAGATTCCCCCACAAACACAAAAAGAGCGCTCATCACGCTCTCTTTGGCTTCTTGCTGTGATGTTCATACCGGATGGAAAGTCAGCCCGAAGTGCCACATTAAGCACGCCTCCAGCCGTCTAAGTCCTACAGTACGCTAAACGACGAGGAATTCCGCGTGCTGTTCGCACTCGGCGCATTTCGCAGGCGGGTCCCAATCGGCAAATTCCGTCTCCTTCAGATCAACGATATCTGGAGCGTCCTCATACTCATCGACAAACATGTCGATGGCAATGTCCACGTGTTCTTTGCATACAACGTACATCCGTTAAGCATCCTTTCTGTAACCAGCTATGTTCCCGATTCACAACCGCGTATCCCATTACAGGATAGCCACTTCTCAGTTCTATCACACCTGCCACTGAAAAGAAACCCCCAGCCCTAATTTATCGTGCCCAACCTCCACCAAACCTCTCCATTCTCCGTAAAAGAACACAAAAAGCATCCTTCTCGATACCTCCACGGTACCACGAAAAGAATGCTCCTTAATCCACGCTCTTTAATTCAATCCCGACTGCGCCTTCGTCAACAGCTTCCCGCCTTGAAAAGCAATAACGGCATTGGCACCATTGCCAGCTGTGCCTTTATAGTTGTAAACCACCATATTCTCCGCTTCACTCAGCGCTTCACCTTCGCCGCCGAGGATCTCGATGACATCTCCCACCGACATGCCAACCTCAAGCTTCTCATACTGGGCAAACGTAATCAGCACCCCATCGCCTTTCCCGGCCGATCCGTTGTTTCCCGAGGCTACAGGCGACTGACCACCAGCCTCCCCTACCGCAATCACACTTGTACTCAGCTCATTCAACTTGGTCTCAAGTGCTGCGATCTTTTGCTCCTGCTCAACGCTCTTGGCACCCTGCTCCACCAGTTTCTTCTCAAGTCCAGCAATTTTCTCTTGCAGAGCACTTGTATCCACAGATGCTCCTGTCGTAGCAACCTCAGATCCACAAGCAGACAGCATAAACAGTGACAGCGCCAAGCTCGTTCCCCCAAGCATCGTTTTCCTCAACCGTTTCATTATAAATACCCCTTCCATTCTAAAATAAAAATGTGATCGACAAACAGATGTTATTGCATCAGCGACCGTCTCCAACATATTGACAACAGTTTACCACAGCCCTAGTCTTATGTATCTGCTCCTTTGGCTCCGGGTCTAACTGATCATGAGAACATAAAAATGGTTGATCTACTCATTTAATGTCGAACGAACAAGTCCACCCATAATAACTAAAAAAGAGTGGTCAGTTGATCTGATCACTCTTCTAGCATTCCCTATTCCAATCCACGCAATAGCATAGGCTCCGTTCGGGATTTTCCTTACTCCGGTTTATCCGTCAGCTTCACCGATACTTTCTCAGCTTTACCGTCCCGGTAGAAGGTCACTTCAATCGTATCTCCAATCTTCTTCTCATCGTACAGATATTTCCGCAGATCCAGCGTGGAGGTAATTTTTTGCCCGTCAAATTCCGTAATGACATCATTCAGCTTCATACCCGCATCAGATGCCGGACCGGATGCTTCCAGCACAACCACACCGCTGTCCACATGAGATGGCAGCTTCAGATCCTTACGCTGCTCGTCATCCAGTGGTGCATAAGGGTTGCTCAGATCAACCGTGTACACGCCCAGGTATGGACGAGATACTTTGCCGTTCAGTAGCAGGGAATCTACCGTCTTCATCACTTCGTTCATCGGAATCGCGAAGCCGAGTCCTTCAACACCCGTATCCGAGATCTTCATCGTGTTAATGCCAACCACTTTGCCGTTCAAATCGACCAAAGCACCGCCGCTATTGCCTTCATTAATCGCCGCATCCGTCTGGATCACGTTTTGCTCCCAGTCGTACACGCCGTCCTGATTAATCGATACAGGCAGAATACGATCCGTGTAACTGACAATTCCGGATGTCAGCGTACCGCCCAGACCGAGCGGGTTCCCGATCGCCAGCACCGTTTGACCGCGTTGAAGTTTGCTGGAATCACCGATCTCCGCGACTGCACCCAGCCCTTTATCTTCTGCGGATAGTACAGCAATGTCACTTACACGGTCTTTACCGACCAGCTTCGCTTTATGTGTCTCCCCATCTACGGTCACAATCTCCAGATCACTCGCACCCTCCACGACGTGGTGGTTGGTCATAATATAAGCTTTGCCATCTTCCTTCTTGAAAATGACCCCTGAGCCCAGCGCCGAATCTTCCATCGATAGACTGCTACCCGTTTTATGGTTCACAATGCTCACCACGGAAGGACGAACATGGGCTGCTGCCTGGATAATCCGGTCGTATGGATCAGCTGCCTGTGTTGCCTGTGCACTGCCTCCACCACCGTTGCCTGTAGCATTCGCCAGCGGTAACGATGTGGGCTGTGTGATGAAGCTAAACAGCATGACGGTCACGATGGAGCTGATCACCGAGCTAATCACAGCTACCTTCACTGTGGAACTGATTCCCGTTCGCGATCTGCGCGGATTGCTCCAGCGGTCACGTCCACGTGCTCTGCCTCCAGGGCGGATGATCTGAAGTTTGCCTTTCTGTTCAGGTTCGGCGCGTCTTGATACTTTGGTTGAATAAAAATCGTCTCCAAACAATCCCATCGTGATCCTCTCCCCTTCGTTGTCACGCATCAAGACCCTGACTGCCGCCTAAGTTGTCGCATGGATCAACGATGGTTTTCTTACGTTACCCCACTCCAGCCACAGCCGAGCTTTCGATCGCTGTTACTCACAAATTTTCATCCCACTTTCAGGGTGAAATTTGTTCATCGCGTATGCTCCCGAAGTAGCTTTCCTTCAGAAAGCTTTCCGGCGAACGCTACGCTTCTCCAGCCTCGTTCTGTGTCTTTCGTTACGTGCGTACCGTAAATAACCTCTCGCTTTCCCATGCTTTTTTGCAATTTTATAAAATGGTCTTGCATATCGCCGCATCCCGGCATCAAATCAGGATACAGCGTCTATGTACAACAGAACGGACACGCCATTCTGTCAGTGACTCTATCTATCATGCTCTCGCATTCTATGACATGCCATTTCACACGCAAAACAGCCAAAATCACAATGCTCCTCATATACTAAACACGTCAAATCACAAAAAGTTGCATATTTACGAAAATTAAAGCAAATTTCCGCTATAACGCGCTTAACAATAAAGGTCCATAGTATCTATCACCACAAAATCCGGTCCGCTAAGCGCCATTTTGGCAAATTTGAAGAACTTTTTTACCCCTGCATATTCACAGGTTCAGCATACACGTCTCATCACACAAATGTTAGCGGCAAAAAGAGGAATGTTTTCCATCAAGCCTGACTACAATAATAGTAAAAGACAATTCGAAGCTTCATAGAGGAGGATATATATGGATCGCACACGTACACTCACAGCCATGGATGAAGTTCATATGGCGGCCAAGCTGGCCGATCTCAAGGAAGAACACTATCGCAACACGCTTGCACTCAGTACCATCATTGAACTGCTTATTGATAAAGGCATTCTAACCCGCGAGGAAGTCGAGCGCAAAGCCGCCGAACTGGACAGCTTTATGGCTCACCCACCCTATCCCATGGCGTAGGACGGTCGTAATACGTATCACAGAGTTTGAACTCATGGTCCCGATAAAAGCATCCACGGCTCTCCATCGCGTCGCGCACCGACATTTTCGCCAAGTCCATCATATTATGATCTCGGCTAAGATGTGCCAGATACGTGCGCTTGATGCGTCCGTTCATCAGTTCACTAAGCGCTGCCCCTGCCGCTTCGTTCGACAAATGCCCAATGTCGCTCAAAATCCGGCGCTTGGTGTTCCACGGATAACGCCCCATACGCAGCAATTCGACATCATGATTCGCCTCCAGCACCAGCACGTCAGAATCAGAGATGGCATCGCGAACCTTGTCGCTCATGTACCCAAGATCTGTTGCAACAGACAGCTTCTCCGTACCATCATCGAACGTATAACCTACCGGCTCAGCTGCATCATGCGATATCCCGAAGGATTCCACGCGCAGTGACCCAAAATCATGCTTTTCACCCGTCTCAAATACCCTCCGGTTTTCCTCTGGAATCGCCCCAACCGACTTCTCCAGTGCCGCCCACGTATTCAGATTCGCGTAGATTGGTAAATTATATTTCCGAGACATCGCGCCTAGTCCTTTAATGTGATCGGAATGTTCATGTGTAACCAGAATCCCGTCCAATTCTGCCCCAGAAATCTCCCTTTCCTGAAACAGTGCATCCAATCGCTTCGCACTAAGACCCGCGTCAATCATGAGAGAGGTACCCCCATGCTGTATGACTGTGGCATTACCTGTCGAACCGCTGGATAACACGGTAAAATATATCCCCATAACGCATTACTCCCCTGGTTTGTCTGTCTTGGGACTGAATACATCCCCACTGATGCCCTGCACGTACAACACTTCGCCACTTTCCAGCACGAACCGCCATGCCGGCATCGCTACCTGTATATCTGAATTGAACAACTGGCCGTAATAGCCCAGCTGAATATCTTTGACAATTGCATCATTTGGCAAAAAGTTCTCGATCAGCGTTCCCAGCGCCTTCGACGCCGGAAGCACCTGCTGATCGCTCTCCTCTGCGGTTGTAATCCGCACCGGAGTCTGACGATAACCCTTTATTTTCTGGTCGCTGTAGAATAGCTCCAGACTCACATTGAAGAGCGGCCATTTGCCATCCACCAGTGGGTGAAGCACAAAAGCCCCATCCTCGGCCATCAGCTGATCCAGCCGGTATGTCCCAATCTGTGGAATCTCACGCTCTAATGCATCTTCCAGCTCACTCTGCGAGAAGATCAGCTTGCTATCTACAGGCTGTTCCAGTTCCATATCAACGCCGGCCTTGTCCTCTTCAATGAACTCATAGGACAACTTTGGCAGCTTCGGCGTTTCATTTGGAATCGGAGCCAGCACCTGAATGCCCTTCTCTTCCATCGCCTGTTGTGTATTATCTGCCAGTGAGGTGAAGTCCAGATTGGCTCCGGCCGTCTCTCGTGCATCCATCCAGATCTGGTATCCCAGCACCAGATTAAGCAGCAGAAAGGCATAGATCAACACATTTTTTGCCCGTCCCCAATCCAAAACATCCACCTCCTTCAGTTAACTGGCTGAAATACTTTCTCAAATTGCCTACCCTTCCACCGGAACTAGCCGTTTACTAGCCTTTGAACTTAAAGCTATACGATAACGGAGAGGACAGAAATAACCTGAAGAAGCAGAGCGTTCGCCTTTACCACCAGATTTCTCCCGTGTTAAAAGGGAGTTCAAGAAATCTGGGGTAACAGCGATCGAAAGGTTATTCTGCACGCGTAGTGATAAAGTACAGCTACTCTTTGGTTCAAAGACTATAACCTATCAAGATACGGTAGTCTCCTCACCATTTCCGAAGCGAATAACCCATACCGGGATCAGCTTTAATCCGTCCTCAATCGAAGAAGGACGATAAGCCGGGTATACGTCCACAACCTGACGATTCTCACCTGCTACCTTTTTAATAAGAGCCTTCAGCTTGTCTCCGCCAGGCAACTTGACCGATTTCTTCGTCTCTGCACCTTCGTTCAGGTATTCCAGTGAACGTTCATAACTGGATACCGTCTCCTGCTGCATTTCCATGCTAATCGTGCCGAAGCGGAACTGCATGGAATCCATGATCGGATAGCTGCCGTAATACTGCTGGAATTCAAGCCGTGTCTTGCTGTCGGCGGTCCCCAGCATCATCCGCGAACGGCCTTTCCAACCCCCGTGCTGATTCACAAAATCAACCGCAGACAACGCATCCTTCGCAGGATCAATCTGTCCTGCTGGCGGTGCTGCCGGATCAGTATAACTGATCCAGCGCTGTTCCTGTTTTACCTGCAGACTTCGTTTACTGTCCGTATAGATCTCTGATCCATCTTTTTCCCGGATATTCCGGGTCATACTTGGATCGAAGAACAGACTGCGCTGCATCTGCTCAACCGTGAACTGGCCTGTTGGCACATCCGCCTCAATCGTCTCCAACGCTTCCGCCGGGATATAATACCCGCCTTCCATCAACGTGTATGGCGTCCAGTTCGTACCGAAGTCAACATGCTGCTGCACATCTTGTACTGTCAGGTCCGCCTGCGTTGCTTCGTATACCACGTCTCCCTTGGCGCTGAAGAACAGCGCATGGGCCTTCGTTTCATTTTTGGACGTATAGATGGAGATTCGGTTAATCGTCTCCCCCTGGAATAAGGAATCCGTCCCGAGCCTCATCACTCGCTGTAACAATGCTACTGGAATACCTTCTTTGAACGATAGTTCAAACCCAGGGTTCTCCTTGCGAATCTGATCCCAGTTCACCGATTGCACACTGCGGCGCTGAAAATCATCGAACGCACGCCCCTGTAACCTTGAATAGATCAACTGATAGAACGTATTGCCAGGGTAAAACACCGTATGTTTATCCTCGCCCAAATGAATAATCATCTGATCGGGGAAAATCAATTCTTCAATATTGCGTTCCTGACCCATATTCTCCGTCTTCACATAGTTCGTCTCTGACGTCACAATGGAATCCCCGCCTCCGGGCAAACGGTAGATCAGAAAATAACTCTGAACCAGACTGGCTACAACAAGGGCAGCAAGCACCAAGGATTTAATCCGTTCCTTCACGGTGCTCACCCCCTTTCTCACGCATCGGCAGTGTGAATGTTACTGTCGTTCCCACGTCTACCTCAGACTCCAGAGAGATACTGCCATCATGTGCCTTCACAATTTCCCGGGCAATGGACAGTCCTAGCCCTGTACCTCCCATACTGCGGGAACGAGCCTTGTCCACCCGATAAAACCGCTCAAAAATGCGATCCAAATCGCGCTGTGGGATACCCATTCCGGTATCCGATACTGAGATGGCAAGTGTGTGTTCATCACTGCGTCTAGCCGCAATCGTAATAGTGCCGCCTTCCAATGTATATTTCAGCGCATTGGACACGACATTATCCAGCACCTGATCAATCTGGTCGCGATCCAGCGGAACAGCCGGAATATCATTCTCCACAGATAATACAGGCTGAATATCCTTCTGATGCATCTGGAATGAGAAGCGATCCGTCACTTCCTCCAACATTTCCAGAATGTCAGTTGGTTGTTTCCGCAGCAAAGCCTCTTTGGAATCAAGCCGCGATAAATGCAGCAGATCCGTAACCAGTCGTATCATTCGCTCCGTCTCGTTCTGTATAACACCAACGAAACGACCGGCAAGCTGCGGATCTTCCAGCGCACCGTCATCCAGTGCTTCCGCGTAACTCTTGATCGTAGTCAGTGGTGTACGCAGTTCATGGGATACATTGGCCACGAATTCACGCCGGGATGCCTCAAGCTCTTCCTGCTCGGTAACATCCTGAAGTACGGCAATCGTTCCCGTGATCCCCCGTTCACGCCGATGAACTGGTGTGAACGTCATCCGAATGACCACGGGCTCTTCTTGTCCAGCGGGTGCAATCTGCAGCAACGTTGAACCTGTGAAACCACTCGCGAGGGCTTCCGCATCCTCCGGATCAATGCCGAGTAATATGGCGAAGTGTCTTCCTTCAATATCCGCAGGATGCATACCCAGAATGCTGCTGGCACGACGGTTTACGAGAATGACTTTACCATACTCATCCGTAGCCACCACACCATCACTCATATTCGTCAGAATGGAAGTCAACTTCTCCTTCTCCTCTTCATTCAGTGAAAGTGCATCCCGAAGCCGGCTGGTCATATAGTTAAAAGCCCGACTGAGCTGACCAATCTCATCCGTGCCAAATACAGGTGTCTGCTGATCAAAGTTACCTTCTGCGACCGCTGTCGCTCTCCGAGTCACTTCCTTAATCGGCTGCGTTATCGTATGGGACAAGATCACGCCAAGTACCGCCGTTAACACCAAGGCAATCAGAATGCCGGAGATAAAGATTTTGTTGATTCCCTCCATCGTGGAATACAGCTCGTTCATGGATGCCGCGATGTAGACCGCGCCAATGATCTTGCCGCCGGACAGCACCGGCTTGGCGACGACTTTTTTGCGAACATTATCCTCGTCCACGATATATTCCTCATTGTCCCGAATGCCTTGCAGCGCACGGCTGACAACGGTCTGGGTATTTTTGCGCCCCACATAATCCGAATGTGAACTTAGTGAGGTTGTCAGAACTTTGCCGCTGGCATCCAGCACCTGAATCTCGGCACCGTTAATGTTGAACAGGTTGTTCACCAGCACACGCAGATTTTCCGTTTTGTCCTCGCCAGCTTCTGCTTCTCCACCCGCCATCGTCTCCCCCACGAGAACCGATAGCATTTCCGCACGCGCCTGCAAGTCTTCCGTAAAGTTACTCGTTAGTGAGTTCTTCATCGCGCTCACAAAATAAACCCCGATCAATTGCATCGCAATCAGAATCAGCAGTACATAGATAATGATCAATTTCGCCTGAATCGTTCGGAAGAACGAGAATCGCGCGAATCGGCCCATTATATCCCCACGCTTTTGGCACTGCGCACGAGATAACCGAGCCCGCGGCGTGTCAGAATCGTTTCCGGTTTGCTTGGATTCTCCTCAATCTTCTCACGCAGACGACGAATCGTAACATCCACGGTGCGTACATCGCCGAAATATTCATATCCCCACACCGCCTGCAGCAGATGTTCTCGTGTCATAACCTTGCCGGAATGCTTCGCCATATAATAGAGAAGTTCATACTCACGGTGGGTCAGATCGAGCGGTTCCCCGCCTTTGTAAGCCGTGTACATATCCATATCAAACGCCAGATCAAATAGCCGCATGACCTGCTTTTCCTCATCTTCCGGCGCTTCGGCCGTAATCGCGAGCTTTTGCCGTCTGCGCATCTGTGCCTTCACCCGTGCAAGC
Source organism: Paenibacillus sp. W4I10 (assembly GCF_030816325.1). NCBI lineage: Bacteria > Bacillati > Bacillota > Bacilli > Caryophanales > Paenibacillaceae > Paenibacillus > Paenibacillus sp. W4I10. Next base: position 5,233,745 of record NZ_JAUSXX010000001.1, on the reverse strand, counting down.
AACTCACGCGTACTGAACGGCTTGGTCACGTAATCATCCGCACCCAATTCCAATCCGAGTACCTTGTCGATCTCGCCATCTTTGGCGGTAAGCATAATGATCGGCATCTCCAGATGAGCGCGCACCTCACGACAGACATCCATACCGTCCTTGCCCGGGAGCATCAGGTCCAGCAGCATCAGATCCGGTTTCTCGGATAACGCCAGTTCAACCGCACGAATGCCATCAAATGCACAGATGACCTCGTACCCCTCTTTTTCCAAATTAAACTTCAGAATGTCCGCGATGGGCTGTTCATCGTCCACCACCAAAATCTTCCCCTGCATCGGCTAAGTTCACCCCTATATCCTGCTTAATCCGCGTTAGCGTTTATATCTCTCTTCTATGTTTAGCTTGTACCAAGCCTGCTTGATTGGTTTCTCTAGTTTGTTGTTTATACTCTCTAGTTTAACATACCTGAAGCACCGTCACATCCCGATCAGGGGCTTGGAGGGTCTTTCATCTGAAAATTTTTTACAGCAGCAAAAAACAAGGCCAGCATCATTGCCAACCTTGCCTCCTTAAGCTCTATATTAGTTCAGATACGTTAACGGATTTTCTACCGTTCCATTCTTAATAATCTCAAAATGCAGATGTGTTCCAGTCGAACGACCCGTATTGCCCATAACGCCGATACTCTCGCCTTTTTCAACCACTTGTCCAACCTTACCGCCAATGCTGTTCAGATGTCCATACAGTGTTTCGTATCCGTTACGGTGGTTAATAATGATAACATTACCATAACCACTTTTCTGTCCTGCAAAAGTAATTACACCCTCATCAGACGCTTTCACATCGCGGTTACCTACCAGATCGACACCTTTGTGCTGGCGACCCCAACGTTGGCCAAAGCTGCTGCTCATCGTTGCATTGGATACCGGCCAAGCAAATTCACCTGTGCCCTCACCAACAACTTTTGTTCCGCTAAGGACCACTTCAGTTACAGCTGCTTTAATCACTTCCTGACCAAGCCACTCTTCCTGAACCACTTCACCATTTTCTTTGGTTATACGGTACTGCATGCTTTTCAACCCACTTTGTCCTGGGCGCACAACTTTTGTGATACCTGCTTTCAACTCAGCACTTTTGCGTACTTCCACTTGCGGTTTAATCTCAATCTGTTCAACAACCTGCTCAACTGATTTAACGGTTACCGCTGGTTTCGGAACGGTCAAGGTCAGTTCGTCTCCGATTTGAAGCGACGTTTCCTTGATGCCCGGGTTATGCTGGCGAATCTCGCTTTGTGTAATTTCATACTTGGCAGCAATCGAAGAGATCGTATCTCCTTCATGAACCACATAAGTTACAGGCGCGTCTTTACCAACGGTTAATGCTTTAACCGCCTCGGACACATCCCATATTTTGTTTGGATCAGCCTTCACCACATCTGTCGCTACATCTTCCTTGATGCCTACCGACTTCAGGGTTGTACTTGGCCCCTCGTTTTTCTTCGAGGAATTAGCCGATACCGACTTCGTCTTAAGCGAACTTCGCACAGCCGATGCCGATATGTATTTGCTCTGCACTTGTTCCAGGATTGCATCCGCTGTTGCCTGATCCTTCACAATACCAATGACTTCACCGTCTACCTTAAGCTCCACACCTTTGGCGTAGGCTGTCAGCATGTCACCCAGTTTGTCCAGCGTTTCGTCACTGTTCACTTCAGGTTTGTACGCTCTTACCGTTTCGGTTGTGATGCCATCCGTGTTCAGCACCATCTCTGCATCCGGATATTTATGTTGATATTCCTCAGTTTTGTCTGTAAATAGTTGTTGTAATTGTGCCTCATCTGCAATGGTACCAATCTCGCTACCTTTAACCATTACTTTATAGTACGGTACGGTGTTTGCAGTAACATATTGTTTGCCTGCGAACCCGAGCGATGCTGCGATGAATACACCACATGCTGCTGTAATGATCCATTTGCGCGAGGCCAGAACGCGCTTCTTATTCACACTGAAGGTGGACATGCTCATGTTGTTTTTGTCTTCGGCCGTCCGGTGTTCCCCGGATTGTTCGTGTACCCGGTCTTTGCCCGGTTGGCGTATGCCTCTGAAACCTTTCATGATTCTCTCCTTTTCAGCACTTCTCAGTTCGCATTTCTGTCAAGACATCACCCATCGTGTCTGTCCCATGCTCGTTGATAATTGTATTGGGTGTCCGCAAAATCAGGACTTTAACTGCGCTCGTAAAAGTGTCAAAATTTTAACCTTTTATCACACCCGTATACTTTAACACAGGTTTTACACTCATTTCAACTCTACACGTCACACCTCAAAGCCACGCCCCGCTTGGTTTCCCTGAATTATCCATAAGGTGGCACGGCTGGTCCATCACCCATTATGCCTCAACATCCGCTGTACTATGTACTTTTGTTTGCAATTTAAGACTAGGTTCTAAGACCCAGTGAAATATGCTTTATTTTTCATAAAAATACAAATAAAATCCCTCACCAGATCAACTCTGATAAGGGATTACGTAAACAACCTATTTGTCGTTTATCTTAAACTGGATTTCATCTCATGCCACAATAGAATTAACTTTCATGTCACTATTCTTTGACTGCAAGAATTACAAATCGCTTCTGCTGAACTTCCCAGAATCCATTTTGCTCCATCTCCATATGAATATCCATTAATGTCTCACGGAACTGTTCTACCTTGAAATCAGGTACTTGCCACGGGATGTTCTTTAGATAATATACCAGTGCCCCTATATCATAGAAACGTTGTGCAGGGGTTGCTTCACGTTGCTCCAGAATACGGAATCCACACTGCTCCAGCTGAAGAACAGCACGATCCAGTTCCCATCCAGCGTAATCCGCTGGCATAGGAATGCCGAGCCGATCATTGATCTCCCTGCAATCTGACCAACCTACCTGTTGAGTCAGAAACAGTCCTCCTGCGGATAGAATCCTCCTAACTTCCTGCTCATCATATGACTCATGCCGATTAAGAATCAGATCGAATTCCTCGTCTGTGAAAGGAAGTTGCGAATCATCAGTCACCGGAAGTACCTTCACACCGAGCAGCTGCAAACGTTCCTCTGCAATCGGTATATTGGGGAGATAGCCTTCAGTTGCACATGTGTATGGAGGAAGGGGGCGAAGTCTAGACAGCATTTCTCCTCCACCAGTTCCCATGTCGAGCATTCGATCTGTCTGATTCAACAATCGACGAGCCATCGTTCCATAGGACCAGGGCAACATTCCACTCTGAAGTCGCTCACTCCCTGTTACATAGCTAAAATCCCAGCCACTAAACGGCTGGTCCGCCTCTTGCAGCCCTTGCTCGTATCGCTCATTCGTCGCTTCGGCAAACTTTTTTACTGATGGTTCTGAATTAGATTGATATAAGTTCATGTTCAATAAAACCTCCAATTAGTGTATTCGGAAACACAAGTCCATCGGTTCTCTTGAAAGCACCTATGAACGGAGGTCCACGAATTGGACTGGAGGTTTCTGCAATGTTGCCTAAACGTTTTTATATGTTGTGTTCTTTACCTTTATATTTCATACACCTTTCCCTCCTACAGATATTTCCAGTATTTATTTAAATAGATTATATTCAATCACCATCGACAAGTCCATTACATTATGAATCAGGCGATACCCATCTATGAGCACGCCTTCTTTCTCTGCCTATCATCTTATTCTGTCTGCAAAACTTCCATCAGGTTGTCGTACTCTTCACTGGTCAGGTACTTCGAGATCACCTGTTCAATCTCACGCAGTTCCTGTTCCGTTAGGCCACCTTCCATGGCGCCTGAGATCTGTTGCATTTCTTTCTGTGGCAGCTTGTTCATGAGCAGGGTGAAGATTTTTTCTTTCTCCTCTGCTGGCAGCTTGTCCTTCGCTCCTGTAATGTCATCCGGTGATACAACAATGGCATCATTGCCTGAAGAAGCACCGCCGCTAGCCGCTCCGGTTCCATTGCCTGAAGCTGAACCACTACCCTGATCTGTTCCTGAGTCATTACTCGTGCCCGTATCCGTCCCATTGCCTGCACTTGTGCCTGAGTTTGATCCTACGGTCGTATCTGTACCTGAACCTTCCCCTGTGCCCTCGTTTGAGCCGCTCCCTTGGGACGCATTGTTGCCCGCATCTACGCCAGATTGACTGCTCTCTGTCCCATTCCCCATAACTGAAACAGCATCTTCAGGAACCTGCTCTTCGTCCGCTCCTGTCGGCTGATCTGTCGTCCCATTTCCTGATTTGTTCCCCTCGTTGGTTTTACCGCCTAAGGCACCTTGGAACATGGCGGTTAACCCCATGGGTTGACCTTCCCACTGAATATTGAAACTCGCGAGTAGCGACTTCGCATATGACTGTACAATTAATCCGGTCGTGAGCAGTGTCAGTGAACTGACCAGCAATACGGTTAGCACGATTTTGACAAACCACACAAGCAACTTCATTCCGTTCTCTCCCTCCAATTATCCCACCCGTCTAACATGCACATGTCCGGGTCTGTGACTCTACTGTTAACCAGTATTGACGGAAATCTCGGGATTATATCCGAAAAACATACAAAAAACCTCCAGTCATCGCTATAAAAGCAACAACTGGAGGCTTAACATGCCTAAGTCGGCAGAGGATCCTATTTTATAATTCAAGAAACAATCTCTCTATTTCTTCGATTACTCGTAGATTGGAAGAACTTGATTTGTTTGCTCACGGTTACGACCAACGGAGAAGATGGCAATTGGAATGCCTGTCAGCTCGGAAACACGTTTTACATAATTCTGTGTGTTCACTGGCAGGTCTTCGAGTTTCTTCGCTCCAGTGATATCTTCGCTCCAGCCTGGCATCTCTTCGTATACCGCTTCACATTCTGCCAGCATTTTGAGGCTTGCCGGATAGTGTGTGATGACCTCGCCGCGGAATTTGTATCCCGTGCAGATTTTTACGGTTTCCAGACCTGTCATTACGTCCAGAGAGTTCAGGGACAGACCTGTGATTCCACTGACACGACGCGCGTGGCGAACAACAACACTATCGAACCAACCTACACGACGTGGACGTCCAGTTACCGTACCGTACTCATGTCCAGTCTCACGGATTTGGTCACCGATTGCATCATGCAATTCCGTAGGGAATGGGCCATCTCCTACACGGGTTGTGTAAGCTTTCGCTACCCCAATGACTTGCTGAATACGAGCCGGGCCTACGCCAGAACCGATACATACGCCACCTGCGGACGGATTGGATGATGTAACAAATGGATAAGTTCCTTGATCAAGGTCCAACATAACGCCTTGTGCGCCTTCAAACAATACTTTTTTGTCCTCATCAATATATTCGTTCAGAACAACGGATGTATCACGTACGTAAGGACGAAGAATTTCGGCATATCCGAGGTAATCTTGCAGAATCTCCTCAACATCAACAGGCTGGCCGCCGTAGACTTGCTCGATGACACGGTTCTTTTCTTTGACCAGATGACGCAGTTTCAGTTCGAAATCTTCAGCATCCATCAGGTCAACCATCCGAATACCAATACGAGCTGATTTGTCCATGTAACATGGGCCAATTCCTTTGCCAGTCGTACCAATTTTGTTCGGACCTTTGCTCTCTTCCTCCAGTGCATCCAATACCATGTGATATGGCAGGATGATATGTGCACGCTCACTGATGGACAGGTTCTTCGTTGTGAAATCATTGTCATGAATATAATTAATTTCTTCGATGAGTGCCTTCGGGTTGATAACCATTCCGTTACCAATAACACACGCTTTATCCGTGTAGAAAATCCCTGATGGAATCATCGTCAGTTTATATTTTTTGTTATCAATCAGAATTGTATGACCCGCATTGTTACCACCTTGGTAACGAGCCACCACATCAGCGCTCTCCGCCAAATAATCCGTGATTTTACCTTTTCCTTCGTCTCCCCATTGCGTTCCCACTACAACTACCGTTGACATAGTTAACATTCCTCCGTGGGTGCCTTGCGCACCTTTGTATTGGTCTGTCCGTCCTCTATCCCGGTAGGCATGTTAAGCAATAAACCGACTGAGAAGCGTGCTAACGGACAGTAAAAATGTCCTTCCGTTACATTCAAGGGAAGGTTTGCGCTGCTTTAACGCAGCAGTATTAGTGTACCAGTACCCTTTTTCAAAGTCAAATCAAATGGCGAACAATTAGATATAGTACAACCGTAATGTTCGGGATTTACCCATTATTTCAACAAAAAAAACCGGAGACTTCAGTCCAAGATTGCTTGACTGCTATCACCGGTTCAAGGATACCCATTTCAATGTGAATCTATATCTGGTATTTATAACACATGTTTGCGTTCAGTTGCTCTAATGGTTGATCTTCGGGACAGACGATTTTGCTTCCTGATCGAAGCCGTCAGCACCTGCCCTTTACATCGCGAAGGCGTCATTGTGCGCCCTCTCGTAATTGACGAATTTATTAAAGTTTTTCAGGAAGACCAGTTCCACCGTACCTACCGGACCATTACGCTGTTTGGCGATAATGATCTCGATAATATTTTTCTTCTCGGTCTCCTGGTTGTAGTAGTCATCCCGGTACAGGAATGCTACGATGTCGGCATCTTGCTCGATCGAACCCGATTCCCGCAAGTCACTCATCATCGGACGTTTGTCCTGACGTTGCTCTACACCCCGGCTCAGCTGGGACAAGGCAATAACCGGAACTTCCAGTTCCCGGCCAATCTGTTTCAGTGTACGTGAGATCTCGGATACCTCTTGTTGACGGTTTTCCCCTGCTTTACCACGTCCACTAATCAGTTGAAGATAGTCGATCAGGATCATGCCAAGGCCTTTCTCTTTCTTCAGACGACGGCATTTGGCACGAATATCCGCTACGGTAATCCCTGGCGTATCATCTATAAATATGTTGGCTTCTGACAAAGCTGCAATACCCATCGTCAGCTTTTGCCAGTCCTCATCACCCTTGAAATCACCCATACGCATCACGCTGGCATCCAGGTTGGCTTCCGCACAGATCATACGTTGCACCAGCTGGGCGGCTGACATCTCCAGACTGAAGATGGCTACCGTCTCCTGTGCCCGAATAGCAACGTTCTGAGCGATATTCAGGGCGAAGGCTGTCTTACCTACGGAAGGACGGGCCGCTACAATGATCAAGTCACTGCGCTGGAATCCAGCGGTCATTTTGTCCAGATCGATGAATCCGGACGGAATACCTGTCGTTGTACCCTTATTCTGATGAAGTGTTTCCACACGATCGAATACTTCCATCAGTACGTCCTGAATGGCTATAAAACCACTACTGGAGCGACGGTTGGAGATCTCCAGAATGCGACGTTCAGCTTCTCCAAGCATTGCTGCAACATCTTCGCCGCCTGTATATCCTTCGCTCACGATCTGTGTTGCCGTACGAATCAGGCGACGCAGCATCGATTTCTCTTCGATAATCTGAGCGTAATAGTCTACGTTCGCGGCTGTAGGTACACCATGGGCTAGCTTAGCCAGATAACTAACGCCCCCGATGTCCTCCAGCTCACCTTTATCCTTCAGAAGCGAAGTCAGTGTCACGAGGTCAATCGGTTGATTTCCCTCGCCAAGCTGGATCATCGCTTCAAAGATTAATTGATGGGGCTTATCATAGAAATCCTCGGTTTGCACCCGTTCCATCGCTGTAATCAGGGCCTCGCCCTGCAACAGGATTGCACCCAGCACGGCCTGTTCGGCTTCCAGGTTCTGCGGGGGAATCCGGTCAAATAACATTTCTCCGCCCATCTTACTCTTCCGTTACCTGTACTTTCAAGGTTGCCTTCACTTCAGGGTGAACCTTGACAGTTACTTGTGTTACGCCGAGTGTACGAATAGGCTCGTCCAGCTCAATTTTGCGTTTGTCTACTTTCAGACCCTTTTTAGACAAAGCTTCCGCGATCTGTTTGCTGGTAATTGCGCCAAACAGACGACCACCTTCGCCGGACTTGGCTTTCAGTTCAGTCACTTCTGCTTCCAGCTTCTTCGCAAGTGCTTCCGCTTCCGCTTTCTCTTCCTGTTTGAGTCTTTCTTCAGCCGCCTTCTGGTTATCCAGTGTCTTCATGTTCCCGTCCGTTGCCAGACGTGCGATTCCCCGTGGCAATAGGAAGTTCTGTGCGTAACCCTCAGATACTTCTTTCACTTGCCCTTTCTTGCCTTGACCCTTCATATCTTTTATAAAAATGACTTTCATTCGAACAGCCCCTCTTCCTTTTCGATTTCAGCCAGTACGTTCGTCAGCCGTTTTTCTGCCTCTCCAAGCGTTCCTTCAAGCTGCACGGCAGCATTCGTCAAATGCCCACCACCGCCCAGTCGTTCCATAACAACCTGAACATTCATGCGCCCCAACGATCTAGCGCTGATGCCAATCAATCCATCCGGGCGCTCGCTAATAACAAATGAAGCAGCTACGTCAGTCATGTTCAGCAATGTGTCCGCCACCTGGGCAATCATCATCTGTGAAATCTTACTGCCAGGGTCCGTGACCGCCAGCGCAATGTTTCCATATACCATTTTAGCATGCTTTATGATTTCTGCCTTAGCAATATATTCTGACAGATCCTCTTTCATCAACCGCTGGACCATAATGGTGTCCGCACCGCTACGACGCAGGAAGCCTGCCGCTTCGAACGTTCTGGACCCCGTGTGCAATGCAAAGTGCTTCGTATCCATCGTAATTCCGGCAAGTAGAGCCGTAGCTTCGAGCGGAGTGAACTGTACCTTGTCATGAATGTATTGCAAGAGTTCGGTTACCAGTTCGGCAGCAGAAGACGCATAAGGTTCCAGATAGATCAACACTGCGTCATTGATGAACTCTTCACCCCGGCGATGGTGATCCACAACTACGACACGGGTAGCAGACTGTACCAGTTTCGGCTCCATGGTCATGGAGGCCTTATGCGTATCCACCACCACCAACAACGTGTGCTCGGTCATCATCTGGGTTGCCTGTTCCGGTGATACAAATGCTTTGGACAACTTCTCGTCCTTGTTCACTTGCTCCATCATGCGTTCAATCGATGGATTAACTCCATCCAGAACAATCCGTGCTTCCACATTGTACAGACTGGCCGCTTTCCACACTCCGATGGATGCACCGATCGCGTCCATATCCGGAATTTTGTGCCCCATGATGAGCACCCGATCGCTCTCCTGCATCAGATCACGCAGCGCGTGCGCAATAACACGTGCTCTTACCCGTGTCCGTTTCTCTACTGCATTGGACTTGCCGCCATAGAATGACAGGCGTTGTCCGGACTTCACAGCAGCCTGGTCTCCACCGCGTCCAAGTGCCATGTCCAGACTGGATTGTGCCAGTTCTCCCATTTCGCTGATGCTATCTGATCCAAACGCCAGTCCGACACTGAGTGTCATTGGCACTTTGAGGTCAGCAGTCATCTCCCGAACTTCATCCAAAATGACAAATCGGCTCTGCTCCAGTTCCTGCAAAGACTTATGATTCAGCATCAACAGATAACGATCAGAAGACAGCCGACGCAGGTACACCTCATATTGCTTGGCCCATGACGTAATCTCGCTAGTCACACGGGCAATCAGTGCTGTACGCTGCTGGTCGTCCATGCCCTGGGCAGCCTCGTCCAGATTATCCAGAACGAGAATTCCCAATGCAAGGCGTTCATTTTCATATTTATCACGAAGAATGGCTAGCTCCGTAATCTCGTATACATATACATACCGCTCCTGCGGGTTATGAATAACTCCATAATGCCGATCATCCAACTGGAATTCGTCATGGAACTCCTTGGATGAATGTTCCTTCGTCCCATCCTTCTTCTCTTTAGGCTGAGGAAGTTTGGGAAACAAATTAAGTAGCGGATTACCCACCATTGTCTTCTCCTGGAACATCTCCGCGACAAAGCGGTTATGCCACTCTACCGTACGATCTTCGCTGTACAGCACAATTCCGAATGGAAGCATGCTGACCGCTTCCCCCTCCATCCGTTTGATCCGAATAGATAGGCCATTAATGTAGTCGTTAAGCTCACGGCGGAACGCGAGCTCCGCCTTAATCATGACGATTCCCAGCGCCGAAGCCAGTATCAGACTAATCAAACCAAGCGTCCAGTTATAAATGGTAACGAACATAACGAGCAACAGCAGCAGTATGAACGCCCATACGGTATAGTAGCCGTGCCAGCGTTTCTTCAGAAATTTAGGCATGACTCATCACCCTATCGTTTTGATTTCGATATTGCCTCACGAAGCGGGAACGCCAGATCGATAATTCCGATAATCCGAAGCGGACCAATGAAGAAGACCGCAGCCGCCAGAAAATATGGTATAACCGGATTCCATTTCTTTGTATGTGAGAGAAAGAAGAAGAAACCGATCGCTTGAATCATGAAGCCCAGATTAATTAACGGGGACAGATTCATGGCAATCATGGTCCAGTATGTTCCATCACTTTGTCTGGAGATCACTTCAATCAACAATGCGAGGAAATAATACCAGATCAACGCACGCGGCATACGCCATTCTCTCGCTGGTGGAAGTTTCGATACCACCACACCCATCACGTTCAGAATCGGACGAGCAATGGCGTGTGTAATAAAGGCCATTACCATCGATGTAACAACGAGAGCAAACGGAATCATAAGCTGTGTTTGTTTGGCAACATCCTCGGTCATCTCAGGTGTCCATGCAAACCCGTTGATCATCTGATTCGATGTATTGGTTAACGGTTCAATGGTCAATTTGACTACATCTTCTATATAACTGGACAGGTCGAATTGGAAAATGACACTGCCGACCAAGAGCAACAACAAGTATTCTGCCAACATCATGCCACTTCCCGCCATCAGCGCGAACAGGGCTGATTTGCGTGTTTTATACGCGTGACCCATAACGATCGCAGGCAGGGTAAAGATGAGCAGTAATAACAGATAGATGGGGTGGAATACGACCAAAATAACAGCTACGGGCACGAGATGCCATATAAATGATTTTAAAGATAATGAAGCATACAAAATAACTCCCGGAATCATCATAAAAAATATGGCAAGTACCGATAAAGGAGTTAACAGCGAAAGTAGCAAGAGCAGATAGACTGCGCTCCAAACAGCTGATTTAAAGCTAAATTTCAACAAATTCACCTCTTACGCATATGATCTTCTAGCGAGGAAATATCCTGGTACCAGTCTTCAAGCTGGTGACCTTCCTGTTTATGCTTTTTCAACTTCTCAACTAGCAGTGCATCCAGATCCTTGAAAGGAATACCGAGCCTGCGGCCCAATATGTAACTACTCATAATCAAACTGGCAAGACTGTCCCCGATTCGAGTTGTACTGCCTTCCCATAACGCCTTGAATAATCGGGATACCTGATCAAGCACTTCGGTTTTCAGCCATTCAATCACTTTAGCGCGTTTGGCTACATCCAGTTCTTTAGGCATTTGGCGAAAGTCACTCTCCCCGAAAAAGCTTTATTCTCGATTATAGCATAAAAAGAGGGCCCGCAAAATTACCCCAAAAAGCGGAGAAGTTCTCCGGAACTGATGTCAGGTACTTATGCGGAGTCCTCCGTACATCCTATCGACCTATATATTTGTAAAAAACTTCGAATGCGCCCTTGGTTCAGGACTTCTTAAGTTTAACATGATACCGGACGGCTGTGATTATCCCTAATGACACAATAATGTTTAAATTCGTAACAGCCTTACTTAGCCTTGATCGATTCTTTGGCTACAATGCCCTCGCAGTACTCAATAATCTGACTCCGTCTGACAATACCAATGAACCGATCCATATCATCGACCACAGGAACAAAGTTCTGAACTTTAGCCAGATTAATCAGGTCCTCCATGTTGGCGTCAATGGATACGGGTTTAATATCCAAGCGAAGTGGAACGTCTTTGAGCAAGAATTTTGAAGCGTTTTCAAATGAAATCTTTCCCTCGGCATTCTTCATATACCACAGTAAGTCGCCTTCGGTAACCGTACCAATATATTTGCCCTCTTTATTCAAAATGGGTACCGCCGTAAAACGATGATATTCCATCCGTTCCAACGTTTGCCGCAGCGTAGAATCCGACGTCACGCACGTAACCTCTTGTTTGGGTAGCAAAAAAAATGCGATGTTCATACCCTTGTGTATCCTCCTTGTGAATTTCTTCGTTCAACTTATCTCGCTCAACTTATATTATACGGATCAGAACGCAGGATGTTCCAAAAGGATAATAGTTCTCACTACAAAGAAAAAAAACAGCAGCCCGCGAATAAACGTACTGCTGATTGTGGTCTACAACACATCATTGGGTATGGAATTGGTTATTCAATCTTTTGCCGGTCAGGGATCATTACTTCACCGGCTGGGGTCGATTGATCCATCCAGTTGTTAATCAGCTCTTTGGCATATTGGACATCTTTCTCGTCAGCCTGACCATAATAGATACCGTCTTTTTTCATCCCCTCACCCAGAATGGTGAAGCTTGAAATCTGCGGTTTCTCCTGAGTAAGCACTTGTTTAGCCAGATCAATAATAAAAGAAGCTCGCATATCCGTCTGGAAGCTGTCTCCCATGATCTGAATCAATTCCGGAATTTTGGCGATTTGATTCAAATTCAGCATCTCATTCGCCATCGCGTTCAGGAAAATCTGCTGCCGCTTGGTACGATTAAAATCGCTATCCTCACGATATCTTACATAATACAGTGCTTCCTGCCCATCATAGATCGGCTTACCGCCTTCAATCGTGAATTGCACATGATCCGGGTTCTTGTTCACAATGTCCTCATCGATTGGCAGTTTTACACCACCAAGCGCATCAACCACTTTTTTGATTCCATCGAAGTTGATCGTTGCATAATAACCCACATCAGCATCAAGAAATTTCTCCACGGTATTGATGGACATATTCTCCCCACCAAAAGCATAGGCATGCGCCAGCTTATCATAATCATCTTCGCCGTCCTTGTTGGCATCCCGTCCTACAATCTGCACATACGTATCACGTGGAATGGATACTAACAGCACACGGGATTCCTTGGGACGAACTACAGCATAGATGACGGTATCGGAACGTCCACGCGTTTTCTCATAGGCGCGTTTGTCCGAACCGAGCAGTAACACGGAGAATGGTTCCTTACGGTATACCGTTGGATCAGGCGTATTGTTGCCTTCTTGCGGTACATAAGAGCGGGATAGCTGATCTTCCACCGAACCGGCGAGAAACAGATCAAATGCCGCTACAGCCAGTTGCTGACGGAACAAATAACCTCCGATTAACAAAACAACAAGTGAAACGATCGTTATATATAGGCCTTTTCTTCTTTTCTTCTTATCTTTAGTTCTGCTTTTCATCCATTAATTCCTTCTTCACTATCGAAATGATACTGCCTAATATATAAGTTTCATCTAATATTTACACTAAAAACGGAGAGGTCAGAAAAAACCTGAAGAAGCGTAGCGCTCGCCTTTATCACCGGATTTTTACCTTTGGAATAAGGAAATCAAAAAAATCTGGGGATAACAGCGATCGGAAGGTTATTCTGAACTCGCAGTGATGAAGTGTAACGATTCGTTCAACTTATATAATACCAATTAAACGTCTGGGATGCCTTGTGACTCGGTGTTCACTGAAGTTTTCTCTCTCTTGAATCAAGACACCGCTTACGCTCGTTCTATTGTAATCATTGCGAGAGCAAGAAAAGTTACAATCCGGTTAAATTGAAAAGAACAGCGGCTCCTTTTTAGCTACAAAAGGTACACTGTTCTCTTCATTTTCACATGCGATCCTATCCGTTCGTGGATACACTTTCCACATGATGACTCTTCTCTTTTTGACGCAGACGTCCCGTTATAAGCGCAGCTACCAGCGTAAGCACACTGAATACCACCGCAGACCAGAAAAGGCCATTGTAACCCTGCCCTGTCGTTTGATGCACTGCCTGGAGCAACACATCGCGGATACCTTCATCAGGAATCTGGGACAGGCCCTCTGTCAGACTGGAGACATCACTCCCTGATGCCCCTCCCGAGGCATATTGTTGTAGCATCTCGGGCGGCACCTGAATTCCTTTGTCAGCGAATCCTGCCTGAATGTTGGACCCCAGATTAATGAAAGAACGTGCCAGGAATCCGGCAAAAATGGTAGGTGCAATAGCCATCGCCATCTGGCGAAATAACGAGCTGGTCGCTACCGCGATGCCCTTGTTGTTCTCCCCTGCCTGTTCTGTGACAAGTACGTTAACTGGCGCACCAAGCATCATACCGAATCCAATACCTACGAGTGTACTCGCGATGACAAATTGCCAGATATGCTCCACCCATAGCGGGAACAGCAGAAATCCAATGGCAGATAGCAGCCCCGCAACGGATAACGTCCAGATTGGCCCTTTGCGGTCAACGAGGTATCCACCTCCACCTGCCCCGATGCCGGATGCCAGCGCAAGCGGAGTAAACCAGTACCCGGAAGCCGTATTGGATACGCCGAGATATTGTTCAACAAATCCGGGAATAAAGATCACCGAGGCCAGAATGGCTCCAGAGAAAAAGGCAATCAACAGCGTCCAGCGAAAGGACGCAATGCCCAGAAGCTGTGTCGATACAACAGGTTCACGTTCAGATCCTTCCAGCCTTTTTTCCATAAAGTAAAAGAGCACCAGAATGATTACACCTGCCAAGAAAAACCCGTAGAACATCGGTGATCCCAGGCTTTGAATCATGTTCACACCGTCCAGATTGCTGAAGCTATACATTAAACTGAGTACACCCAACGTTAGGACAGCAATGCCGCTCCAGTCCACTGCTGCACGATTAAGCTCCTGCTCTTCCTGAATAAATCGAATGCCTGCAATGAACAGCAGAATGGCGATAGGTACATTGATCAGGAATAACCAATGCCAGTTTCCAGTCAGATCCAGTATAAAAGCACCGACATTGGGTCCCAAAATAGCGGCAACACCATTCATACCTCCGAGCAGACCCAAAGCTGTACCCTGACGCTCCGCCGGGAACTTGCTTAATACGTATGAGCTGGCAATGATAAAAATCCCACCACCGCCCAAAGCTTGAATGACACGAGCAATCAGGAAAAAGGTAAACGATGTGCTCAGCGCAACCAGCAGGGACCCGATCCCAAACAACGCCACTTCAATCAAAAATAGTTTCTTGCGACCATAACGGTCCGACAGTTTGCCCGCGATAGGAACACTCACTGCAAGCCCAAGCGTGTAGAGCGTAATTGTCCATGCTCCCCATGTTGGCGACACACCAAATGATGCATTTAAGGTGGTCAGTGAAGAGGTGATGATCCCGTTATCCAGCGCAGCCATAAATACCCCTATGGCAAACAGGATTAGCGGCCATTTCATTTGTTTTTGCATCACATGATACCTCCCGATCAGATCGTAAATTCAGTATCGTACAGTTGGTTGGTACATATATATTAAAATGAGTTGAATAATAATGACTCACTGGTCATTTTAAAACAAAAGAAAACCATATGTCAATTTAATAATATGGTTATATGGATCAATTTACCTCTGGTTCGATAAAATAGAGCTGCCACAGGTTCAGTTGAACCTGTGAGACAGCCCTCATATCTTATCTCACGTACTAACGCTTGCGTAAGGTTTCAACGATCTGGTCTGACTGGGTTTGTTTTACAGGTGGATCATTGGCGCCTTGGAGGTCTCCTTGATGATGCCTATGTACGCCCTTTTATTTTGAGCCCGAAAATCCATAGTTGAACAACTTCCGAGTCTCCACAAAACGCCCTTCACGAGTATCTGTTCCAAATACAACTGAAATCAGTCTTTTGCCATCACGTTCAGCTGTCCCCACAAAATGATATCCGGAATCTTCATCATACCCGGTCTTCAATCCGTCATTCCCATCGTAAGCATACGGCCCACCAATGGAGGACAACATCCAGTTCGTGTTGCTCATGTACATCCCTTTTTGGTGCATTGATACCTGCATTTGACTGGAAATTCTTAAAATCTCGGGATGGTTATTCAGCAGATATCGCGCAAGCTTGCATGCATCCATAGCCGTCATTAAGGTCTGCCCTTGTATTTCCATCGGACGGTTAGGACCAAGCAGCTTTTCACTGAGGCCCGTTGAATTCGTGAATTGTGTATCCTCAGAAAGTCCAATCTGAGTTGCTTTCTGATTCATCTGTTGCACAAACCTCTGCTCTGTACCACTGATATGTTCAGCCAAAGCAACCGCTGCATCATTGGCTGAATAGACAGCCACGATCTCGAACAACTCCTGAACGGTGAATTGCTCCCCCTGTTTCAGGGTCAGTTGACTACCCCCCACGGAGCTGGCATACAGACTCACATTAACAAGATCATTCCAGCCTATATCACCATTGATCACGGCCTCCATCACTAGCAGTTCTGTCATCAACTTACTGACGCCTGCCGGGGCAATCTCATCGGAACCGTTATAATCCATTAAGATCTGTTCAGAGTTCATATCCATTAATACCGCAGATTCAGCTTTAATTCCCGGTTTGCCTACCAGCATGTCCGGTTTCACACCCAAATATATAATAAGCAAGAGAGCCAGCAGCATACCTGCCCGTTTCCACCATTTTTTCATAAGATGATCACCTCTTACCTATATAGACGAAGTAAAGGAGCATTTTGTCTGCACTTTTTTGAAAAAAAGTTAAATTTTTTTTATTTTTTGGTTACAAAAAAAACATGAACCCCCTACACCCATGCCAGAGTGTACAGAATCCATGTTTTTAAAGACACTTTTTATTCATTTTCCCAGGAGAATTCTTCATTAATAATCTAGCAACCGACTTCTTAAAGGACCCCAATCCTTACAGCTGCTAATTTAAGAATGTGTTTACTCAGCTACAACTGCTTTGTCTGCATTAACTTGCAGGTCGCTCAGGTAAACGCCTGTTCCATCACCAATCGCATAGTTCATTACACGTTTGTTAACTGGTGCTACAACTGCACGATACAGTGTAGGGAATACAGGAACTTCATCTACCATGTATTGTTGCCATTGATTGTAGATCTCTTTACGCTTGTCTACATCAAATGCTTCAGCAGAGATACCTTGTGCCAGCAATTTGTCATTCTCTTCGCTGGAGAATCTGGAGAAGTTATAGAGTGCATCGCGGCCATATAGACCAGATGGATCTACGTCAATACCAACGCCCCATGCGGCTTGATACACATCAATGTTCGGATCATCTTTACCTGTATTACCTACACGGTCATAGAAGCTGTTGAACTCAACCATTTCGAGGTTTACTTTCAATCCAATAGCTGCCCATGATTGAACATAATAACGAGCCAATGGTTCAGCTGTGTCTCCACCAGTCATGGATACAAAGTTGATTTCGAGTGGTGTTCCATCCGGATTCGTACGGAATTCACCATCCAGTTTGTAACCAGCTTCGTCGAGCAATGCTTTCGCTGCTTCTGGATCATATGCTACACCCGGATTGTTGGAATCATGGAATTCTGGGTGAGACGGTGGAATCAGGGTTGTTGCATTCCAACGCAGGCCATTATAGAAACGTTTACCTACTTGATCGTTATCTACAGCCATCCACATTGCTTTACGCAAGTTTTTGTCGCCCATTTTCGCTTCGGCATTGCTTTTAACTTTTCCGTTCTCTTCATCCCACGTACCCAGTTTGAAACCGATGTACGTATAAGCACGATCGATTGTGCCCAGGAATTCTACGTTGGACAGGTTAGCATTGTCTTTGTATTGATCTGTCGGGAATGCATCCACGAGATCTACCCCGCCAGATTTCAGTTCTTGAACAACCGTTGTCGGGTTGATAACTTTCAGAGTTACACCATCCAGTTTTGGAGCTCCACGCCAGTAGTCATCGTTTTTAACAAAAGTTACAGACTCACCTGGAGTGATGACATCCACTTTAAATGGACCAAAACCAATTGGTTTTTCACGTACTTCTTTGGAAGAAGACATTTTTGCTACATCCATATCTCCGAAGATATGTTTAGCCAGCGGATATGTCCATACGCCACCTGTCAGCAGGGACGGAGTAGATTCTTTATACGTAATGCTGATTTGTTTGTCGCTCAGCACTTTAATACCAGAGATTGTTTTTGCTTTTCCAGCATGATACTCGTCCATACCTACTACACTAGTGAAGTTGGAGTCGTAACGTGGACCATCATACGCTTTGTTACCGATAACTTCATAAGCAAACTGCAGATCTTCAGCCGTTACCGGCTTGCCATCATGCCAGTTTACATTGTCGCGAATGGTCAGTGTGAACGTTTTGCCATCTTCGGAAGTCTCATATGTTGCGGCACCATCATTGGTGTACACATAGTCTTTATCCCAAGTCAGCAAGCCTTCATCGAACCATTGAAGAACCTGTGCATCCGGGTTACCGGAATAGAAGTTAAAGTTCAGTGTACCTTCAAAAGCAGTATCCGATACAAGTCCGAATGTAATCGATCCACCCTCGATCGCAGTACCCTCATTCGTTTTGACATTGTTGAAGTCTTCAATGGAGTAAACGCCCTCTTCATTAGCGGGTTTTTCCTCCGTTTTTCCCTCTTCTGTGTTGGAAGCTGGAGCTGGAGTAGTTGCTTCTTTCTCAGAGCACGCTGCGAGCACCAATACAAAGACCAACATCATCGTGAAAAATAGTCCCCGTGAAAATAATCCCTTTTTCATGAACCTTTCCTCCCTTTTTTTAACCTCTTCTTTGTCTTGCATCAGTCGCACGCTTTAGGGCTTGACCGACATTATTTATACTCAACATCAATACCAGAATCAGTACCGATGCGGGTAGCCATATCCACCATCTGGATTCCAGGGTTTGCGGATTACGTGCATAACTTACGAGTGTTCCAAGACTAGGCGTACTTTCGGGAAAACCAAACCCGAGGAAAGACAGCCCGGATTCGAGGCCAATGTTGGCAGCGAGATTCAATGTCATCGTTACGATAATAATGGAGCTCAGATTCGGAAGAACCTGTGAGAGCATAATCTTCAGATGAGAAGAGCCCAATGTTTTTGAAGCTTTTACATAATCCAGTTCCCGTTCTTGTAATGCTTTGGAGCGAATCAATCTGGCGATACCCATCCAGAGAAATGCCGTCATGATTAGAGAGAACGAGATGATATTGTATTTCGGTACTGCAGTAACAAACGCGATAACAATCATCAACATTGGAAGGATCATGAAGAAATCAACAACACGCATAAACAGATTGTCTATCATTCCACCGAAATAACCGGATAAAAGGCCAATTAAGATACCTATGAAGCCAGTCATTAACGTTACGATAATTCCAATGGTCAGGGAGTTACGTGTACCGATGACCAGTTGACCAAATACATCACGACCTCCATAGTCCGTTCCAAGCCAATATTTCGCTGATGGTGGTTCATATAAGGCAAACAGATCTACGCGTACGATATCATCCTGATTCAGAATGAGAGACGTGCCATATACCAGCAACATGACCAAGCCCAAGAAAATGAGCGAGATTAGTGCCACCTTATCTCTGACAAGCTCCCTCCATAAAATACTCAAGCTGGAGGGGCTTTTATCAACCTTTTGTGAAGTTACAACTACCTCGTTGGCCTTGCTCATCTTGTTTTCACCCCGAAATCTTCAAGTTCTTACTTGATCCGTATACGTGGATCTACAATTCCTAGAATTATGTCAGACAGCAATGCCCCGAGAATGGAAGCTACGCCATACAACAATACGAGTGCAGTCACAACGCTGAAGTCACGCAATGAGATGGAACTCAGGAACAACTGCCCCATACCTGGATAACTGAATATACTTTCGATAAATACCGTACCTCCGATAAGCCCTGTAATCTCATATCCGAAGAATGCGGCGATAGGTAATAACGAGTTTCTCAAGATATGTCTGTTATAGATCCGGGATTCCGAGGCACCTTTGGCTCTGGCAGTAATAACGAATTCCTTATGCTTGATATCAATGATCTCACTACGTAAATATTGAACCGTAGATACCGTTGTAATCAGTGCCATGGATAGTGCAGGCAATAATAGATGATAGAACTTACTCATTACGTAGCTGAATGTGCCTGGTGTAAGTCCTGGCGCAACGCTACCTCCTGTCGGGAACCAGCCGAAGTGGAATCCGAAGATCCATACCATTACCAGTGCAAAGATGAACAATGGTGCGGCAAAGCCCAGGTAGGTGTATCCCGTGATTAACCGATCAGACCAGGTATCATTGTAACGACCACTGATGATACCCAGTGGAATAGCGATCAGGTAAGTCAGTACAAGCGTCGCCAGTGCGAGCCAGAATGT
This sequence comes from Paenibacillus sp. W4I10, assembly GCF_030816325.1. Classification (NCBI taxonomy): domain Bacteria; kingdom Bacillati; phylum Bacillota; class Bacilli; order Caryophanales; family Paenibacillaceae; genus Paenibacillus; species Paenibacillus sp. W4I10. The sequence goes on along the minus strand of NZ_JAUSXX010000001.1, from coordinate 5,213,445 downwards.
GTTTGCTACACGCTGACCGATCAAGTCGGTAACCGGCATTTTGAAACGGAAGGATTGTCCAAAATCACCTTGGATGGCGTTTTTGATCCAGTCCCAATATTGCACGTACCAAGGATTATTCAATCCCAGTCTCTCTCGCTGCGCTTCCAATGCTTTGGGATCAACGCTTGGATCAAGCAATCCCGTTAGTGCATCGCCCGGCATGGCCTTGGCCATCAGAAAGACCAAAAGACTAAGTAAAAATATCTGAGGGATCATTATGATAATTCTGCGTACTATCGTTTTCCACATATGGCCTTCAACCTTTCTGAGGTAGAGCTACTCGGTGAGTATCGGAAATGGATTTGAGCGAGTATGCAAGCCCTTCCTCATCAAAGAAATTTCGGTATGAATGTTCATACTCCGATTTGACCTGTTGACGGAAGGCTACCATTTCCTCTCGTTTGGTTGGGTCCATATCCGGAATGGCTGCAATGAGACGTTTGGTATAGATGTGTTGCGGATTCTCAAAAATATCATTTGTTGTGCCCTGTTCCACATATCGACCTTTATACATAATTCCAATCTCATCACACATATGGCGGATGATGCCCAGATCGTGACTGATGAACAGATACGTCAGATTTAATTCTTTTTGTATTTCCTGCATGAAGTTGAGTACCTGAGCCTGTACCGATACATCGAGTGCAGATACAGGTTCATCCGCGATAATTAGCTTCGGCTTCAGTGCAATAGCCCGTGCAATGCCGATCCGTTGACGCTGCCCCCCTGAGAATTCATGCGGATATTTGTAGATTGATTCCGGACTCAGGCCAACCTTCTCAAGTAATTCTCTTACTTGTCTTTTCTCCTCGGTAGCTGTCAGACGCTCATAGTTACGAAACGGCTCAGCGATAATATCGATAACCCGCTTCTTAGGATTCAGTGATGAATATGGGTCTTGAAAAATCATTTGTACATCCCGCTGGAGCTGCCTGTTTTTACGTCGCTCCGTAGCCAAGTTTTTCCCGTTAAATAGAATCTTTCCGTCAGTGACATGGTTTAGCCCAATAATGGCTCTGCCTGTTGTTGTCTTACCTGAACCTGATTCGCCAACCAGACCATAGGTCTGTCCTTCTTCAATCGAGAAGCTAACATCATCAACAGCCTTTACACTGCCAATTTCCCGTTTAAGCAATCCACCGCGAATCGGAAAGTGTATCTTGAGCCCTTCTACTTCGAGTAATGCCATTATGTTATTCCTCCTCAGCTTTGGTCAGGGAAATGAAAGTGCTGGTAACAGGTACACCGCACAAAGTGACCTGGTGCAATTTCATGCATCTGTGGGTTCTCTTCATGAGCCGATTCACTAATCCATGGAATTCGGGCTTTGAATCTGCACCCTTTGCGAGGAAGATTTTTGAGTGATGGTACGATACCTTGGATGACATGTAATTTGGATCTTTCTTCAGACAGGGTGGGAATAGAGTTCAACAATGAGCGGGTATATGGATGCTTCGCATCGTTCATCAATGTGAAGATATCTGCGATTTCAACAATTTCGCCTGCATACATAACTGCTACGCGATCAGCCATCTCAGCTACGACACCCAGATCATGTGTAATCAGAATAATGCCTGCGTTAATTTCATTCTTCAGATCACGGATTAGCTCCAGAATCTGTAGTTGAATCGTAACGTCAAGCGCCGTCGTTGGTTCATCGGCTATGAGTAGTTCCGGTTTGTTGGCAATCGCAATGGCAATAACAATTCTCTGTCTCATACCACCAGATAGTTCGTGGGGATACTGCTTGTATATTTGTTCGGGACGTGGGATCCCTACCTGATTCAATAAGTGAATGACCTTTTCTCTCTTCTCTCTGGAAGAAAGCTTGGACTGATGAAGTGTGAGAATCTCTTCAATCTGTTCACCAATAATCATTAGAGGATTTAGTGCGGACAATGGGTCCTGAAAAATCATGCCCATTTCTTTGCCGCGTAGCTTGTTTAACTTGCTTGGGGAGATGTTGGCAATGTCTTGTCCTTTATAGAGAATCTGGCCTTCGATCTTTGCTTTGTTATGCAAACCCATAAGAGAGAATGCAAAAGCACTTTTACCTGACCCTGATTCACCTACAATCGCCAACACTTCATTTTTCTTCACCTTAAGGTTAACGTGATCCACTGCTGCATAATAGTCATCTTCAATTCTGAATGATGTTGTTAGATTTCTGACTTCCAATAGCTCTGTATTCAAATCAATCACCCTAACCCCATAATTTCCGTAGATTGTATTCGTGTGTAGAGGAATGCATCCACTGTATATTTCCAAGTTCTTGAAGATAACGAACAATAGCTTATACAAAATACCAAATCATTAGGAGAAACAAGTTTAAGAGACTTATATTTAGACCATTGGTCAATTAATGTTGATAATTCCTAGCGGAATTATATATCAAAATAATTAATGTAATCATACGTGTAATTTTAGCTAACGTCAATGCTTATTTTGAGATTTTTGGTATAAATGTTTTTTATACTACAGATTTGGATATTAGTAATACTATAAAGGCATATATCAGGAATTTTGAGAGGTGTTATCTTGTTTTTGGCTGTGAGGTGTACATAGGCAATTAGTCAAAATAACATATACATAACATAGCAGTTACATCTAATGTATATGTATGCTTTAATTTAAGTAGACAATCTTAATTTTGCGTGAGGTAAATGTTACATATATGAGTGACGATTATATATCGATCCATAGCTGAATTTTATTGAACCGGAGCTGTTATGCTTACAATTGAAATAATATGTGCGATCAAAGCAAAAAATCTAGTTAATCTAGTATAGTTTTATTTATTTACTAATGTAAAGACCAAATTGTCATCTTTTATCATTTATTTTACAAAAGAAAGAAAAAAGCCCTGCAAAATGCAGAGCTTATCTAATATTTATTCATTTAAATGTATATATAACACCCATTACTGAGAATCAGGAGGTCTTTTACCACGTTTTAACTCATTGATACTCAAGCCAAAATCCATCTGCAAGTGAGGATAGTCCGGGAAGTTTGCCCAGTCTCCACCCCAAGTGAAACCTAACTCTTTGGCGAGATCCACAACTTCCATCCAGTCTGCCTTGCCATTCCCGTTATCATCACGTTCCATATCCCACACCACATCACCCTCAGGCGTCCTCAGTGCAAAATCAATTGCTAATCCGTAGTTATGATATGACTCACCACCACGTGCATTAGTAACGATATTGCCTGTGCTTGAGCGTCCTTGGTTAAATAGTGCATCTTGTTCCTCGGAACTTCGGTAGCCGTGGGTGATGACAATCTCTATTCCACGTCTCGCTGCCTTACGTACCAATAATTTCTCATTTTCTGCTACCACAGGATGTAGGCCGGTGATTGGCAGAACTTCTTGGATTGTTGTCCCAGGCCACATGTTATCTATATCACCTTTTTGCTGTAACCACACATATATAATGGAAAGTAAAAGAGTAGCTATAATCCAGGTTCTCAGACTGCTCTTTTTTCTCTGTTTGCCTTTACGTTTTGATGTATTCATATCCACTCCTGATGATTATTCTGAAATAAATCTATTCTTGCTAACTGAGCCTTTTCAGTAGATTAGACTCTATTATAATCCATTTGAGCCTTGAATGCCTCTATCACCATAGTTTGGATTCTCTGATTAGCTAGAGTGAACATGTTATTTTATTCTATACATACAAAAAAAGCAGCCGGCTATAAGCCGACTGCTTCGTATGCAAGCTGAGTAAAAACTACTCAGTTGTGTATGGCAATAATGCGATTTGACGGGAGCGTTTGATTGCAATCGTCAGCATGCGTTGATATTTAGCGCTAGTACCTGTTACACGGCGTGGCAAAATTTTTCCACGTTCGCTGATAAATTTACGAAGCAAGTCCGTATCTTTATAATCGATGTGAGTAATTTTGTTAGCTGTGAAGAAGCACACTTTACGACGTTTATTACGGCCGCCACGACGTGCCGGTCTTTTATCGTTGTCTCCGCCTTCTCTTTGCTTGAAGCCCATGCTTTTCAGTCCTTTCCTATCATGTAACCCATATCTCCGAAGAGTATCAGCTCATGTTAAAATGGCAAATCATCATCCGATATATCAATCGGTTTTCCGTCATCGGAAAAAGGATCCTGATTGTTGCTACGCGAATTATTGTTATTGTTCGCGCGTCCGCCGCCTCCATAAGAAGGCTCTTCACGCATTGGTTGCCCACCGCCGCCACCGCTATTATCACGGTTAGCTGACTCCAAGAAACGGACATTATCGGCAATAACTTCGGTCACGTATACACGTTTTCCTTCGTTATTCTCGTAGTTCCGTACTTGAATGCGTCCTTCGACTGCAGCCAGGCGTCCTTTGCGCAAATAGTTTGCACAGGTCTCGGCAAGCTGTCTCCAGGTTACGACCGGAATGAAATCGGCTTCCTTTTCTCCCCCTTGGCTTGTAAACGGTCTGTCCACTGCCAAAGTAAATTGCGTAACTGCTACTCCTGCTGGAGTGTAACGCAACTCAGGATCCCGGGTTAACCGTCCGATCAGAATGACACGGTTCAACAATGTAATCCCCTCCTTCAGAGCGTATTGGTGCGTTAATCACGATTAGTCTTAAGCAGACTTAACGTCGTTTGTAATGAGATAACGAATTACTTCGTCAGAAATCTTCATGAGACGCTCAAGTTCAGTTACAACTGCTGGTTCAGCAGTGAAATGTACCAGAACATAAAAACCATCACGGAATTTCTTGATCTCATACGCAAGACGGCGTTTACCCATAACGTCGTGAGCTGTAACTTCACCACCGCCGTTGGAGATGATGCCTTGGAATTTATCGACTGTAGCTTGAACAACTTCTTGCTCAATGTCAGGACGAATAATGTACATCACTTCATATTTGCGCATAATTTTCACCTCCTTATGGACTCTGGCCCTCAATCTAGGTTGAGAGCAAGGAACGAGCACAAACTCGAACTATATTAATATAACAAATACCGAGTTAAAGTGCAAGCAAACGTTCCCTGTACATATTGGCACATGATCAGCCCGGCTATGGAGCACACTACAGAAGCAACAAAGTAACATAATCTGCAGAGGAGGTTTTATCATGGGTGAAAAAACCGAGTTTGAACCAGGAGACAAAGCCCCAAACGATGGAGAGTACACGGAAGTTGGGGAAAAAAGCTTTGTCACGGAAATTCAGAACCCAAAGCGGGTAACGCTGCAAAAAGGTGAAGCTTTTCCCGAAACAAGCAATCATAATCGTAAGTGGAAGAAGCTGACCAAAGCCCGCGTCCATTAATCGCAATACTTTTTTACGATCCATGTATATAAAACGGAATAAAGCACATAATACAATTAGGCGGTGCACGAGAGAGGTGTGGTTCCGTTGGACAACGAAGCCGATCATTCGCTGTTGGAGATTCATCACGTAATTTAAGAAGCAAGTGGTTATGTGTTGTAAGGCCCTTCGTCTGAAGCACGCGTATTGCTACGTGCAGTACACCAAGTGTCTGATTGTTACGACCGATTGTTTCCTAACAAACAAATGCACCGCCGGATAAAGAGCCCTTCGGGGCTCTTTATTTTTCGTTTTAGTCATTAATGATCCATCTGATATGGATACGTGGTCAATACATATTCAATAAAACGTTATACAAAAAAAGACTTTCCTAATGGAAAGTCTTCTTATCGATCTTTTTATTAAACTCAATGTGTATTGAGTAAATTACAATTGAAGTGGCGGAAAGGGTGGGATTCGAACCCACGCACGCTGTGACACGCCTAACTGATTTCGAGTCAGCCCCCTTGGGCCTCTTGGGTACCTTTCCGCAGCAATATTGATTATAGCATGATCATTTACAGAACGCAACACCCATGCGGGGCCTGCATGTAAACGTTATTACGCGTACTGCATACCGAATTATTACAAGATCAGGATTCAGTGGAATCGTCGGCTGAACGCAGTACCTTCTTCATGTTTTTCTCGAATTTCGCTCTTGGAATCAACACGCTGTGTTTACATCCGACACACTTGATTCGAATATCCATACCCATACGAATGATCTCCATCTCATTGCTGCCACAGGGATGCTGCTTCTTCATCTGCACGATATCCCCAAGCTGGAAACTTTTACGCTCCACCTGTGCCATCCCCCTCATCTTTCTCCAAAGCTACTGCCTGTTCCAATACGGCTTGATTGCTCATCTCATGATACTCCAACGTTTTTTTCACATCGCCCTGAATCTGACGTTCCACAGAAGCACGAGAGTTAGGCATACATTCAGCCACAATTCGCACCACATACTCTGATGTAGACATCGACTGAATACCGAGCACATCCGGCACCTTCACAATATTTAGGTCACGCTCTTCAATCCCCACCAAAGACTTCTTCACCAGATGTACTGACTCATCGAGACTTAAGTCCGCCTTCATCGGAATATCCACTACAGCCAGCGAATTCGACATGGAGTAGTTCGTTACACTTGCAATCGCCCCGTTTGGGATAATGTGCACTTCACCTTGCCAGCTGACCAGTTTCGTTGTTCTAAGTCCGATCACTTCAACCGTTCCCTTGTAGGTTCCCGTCTGAATAACATCCCCCACAGCGAATTGGTCCTCCAATATAATGAAGAAACCGGTAATAACATCCTTGACCAGACCCTGTGCACCAAAACCAATGGCAAGCCCGAGCACACCGGCACTCGCGAGTAGCGGTCCAACTTGGATATTGATCTCAGATAACAGTAGCAGAATCATAATGAAATTACATGTTATGGAGGTCGCATTTTTCAACAGTTCCCCTACGGTCACGAATCTGCGCGGATTCACGCGAATCTTGCCTTCCTGCTTGCGTTCCATGGAACGATCTATAATGCGATATACCACCTTAATGACAATACGGGTGATGATAAAAATAATAATGATCCGGATTGAGCTGAACATAATGTTAAGCCACATATCGGGGTCTGCAATTCTGTTCCAGACTTTATCCGTCCAACGAAGGGCTTCATTCACAGCACCAGCGGCGCTACTACTTTCCCCTTGAGCAAATTGAAATGGCAACATCCAGCATGCCTCCTCTACATCGGTATGTTATCATAGCTGTCTTCTGTTTTGAAATAGAGGCCTCGGATCTCGACGAACTCGTTACGAATGATCTTTTGCACTCGTTCCAGATCCTCTTTTGGAAACTGGATACATAGCGCACACCCTGCTGTAATTTCTTTTGGCGTAGGGAACAAGTCGATTTCTATTTCAGCAAACTCCAGCAGCATTTCAGCACGCAGTGCCTGCTGGGTTGAATCAAATGCAATCAGCATCCAATCGTTAATCCATTCGTCCATGTCCGGCTCCTTTCGCCATATGTTTAACCTTTGAGAAAAAGCTTGTCCTCGTGAAGTATAAAACGCTCTACCTTTCCATATACTGTTACTACTATTCCAAGGGAAAGGATAGATCCTATGAATCCTACTTCGCGTTCCTTTTCATCACAAGACATGACCAGTTTGAAAATCCCCCATACCGATCCAAGCATTCACTCCGCCATTACCCATCGGTTAATGTTCCATCTCTATAAAGCCCATTCTCTGCAAAATGTAGTGATTGTCTGCATCGGCACAGATCGTTCAACAGGTGACTGCCTTGGTCCTCTGGTCGGATCAGCCCTTTCCAAGTGGGACAGCCCTTTATTCCATCTCTATGGTACCTTGGATGAACCAGTCCATGCGATGAACCTGCAGGATACCCTTCACAATATACAGAAAACACACCATAACCCTTATGTGATTGGCATTGACGCCTGTCTCGGACAATCATCCAGTGTGGGATGCATTCAAGTTGTGAATGGTCCACTCAAGCCGGGTGCGGGGGTAAATAAAGAATTACCGCCGGTCGGCGATATCCATCTGACAGGTATCGTTAACGTCGGCGGCTTTATGGAATACTTTGTTCTACAGAACACACGGCTCAGTCTTGTTATGCGCATGTCCGAGATTATATCCAGCAGTCTGTACTCTGCCATCCGGGAATGGCATACACGTTCTACTCTGCTTGCTGTGCCAGAGTAATAGCTTCCTTTTCCTCTGGGGACAGAGTATACGTGGACTCTCCCCCTTTAAGAGGTTTGGCATATACGTAAGAACCGTCACGGTTATATATCCCCGTAAGGATCATGCCATCCTGGCTATCATTAATCATGGCCATGGAGAAGCTCAGATCACTGCCACGCTCTCCATAAGCATTGTACCTTTTCACGCCAACTTTACCTTGAATGCGGGTCAGCTTTTGCATGACAACTTGCAGCTGATTCGTTTGCAGTTTGTGTTCATCCTCAATGCTATCCATCTGAATTTTCAGATTAATCAGCAACGATTCCAGGTCCTCTACTCCACTGCCAGCCATCATGGCTTCATATTTACGTTTAAACTTTCGTAACTTTGCTCCTTGAGCAATACTCACAATCAGCAAGATCACCGTAAGTAATGCCATTCCGCCAATAATCCATAACAGCTGTTCCAGAATCAGCTCGTTTAATTCAGCCATGTAAGTGCAACTACCCCTCTATATTTTTGATCAGATTAACGTCTGTCCTGTAATACTACCATTCATTATAAATCAACCCGATATCCATAAGCTTAATCAAGCAACCCTGTATCCAATGAGTTCATCATTTCAACTCTAATCTAGTCTGCCCCAGTCAATTCCAACACTGCCTTAACGAGTGCTTCCACATGTTCTCTAGTTGAATTGTATCCCACACTAGCTCTTACTGCTCCGGTAGCAGTTGTACCAGCAGATTCGTGTGCAAGCGGTGTGCAATGGAAACCGGAGCGAACCGCAATCCCATAATTCCGATCTAATCGGAAAGCGAGTTGTGCCGAATCATACCCATCTACAGTAAAAGATACTAATCCGGTGCGTGGCTGTCCAATCTCTGGACCAAGCATTCGAATGCCCTTAACGGATGACAGCCCATCCATTATATGTTGGGTCAGTTCCCACTCATGTTGGTAGATGACCGCTGGTGTCATCTCAAGTACATGTTTCACACCCGCATTCAGCCCTGCGATCCCGACTGTATTCGGCGTCCCCGCTTCATACCGATCAGGACGCACCTTTGGCTGCTCCAGAGCTTCTGACTGACTTCCTGTTCCTCCATGAAGTAAAGGCTCTATATCGAGCTCTGGCGCAATGTACAAGCCCCCTGTACCCTGAGGACCAAGCAGTCCCTTATGCCCTGGAAAAGCCAACATATCAATGCCCAATTGTTGTACATTCACAGGCATAACCCCAGCACTCTGAGCCGCATCTACTAATAAGATCGCCCCATGTTTACGACATAGGAGCGAAATTTCTCCAATTGGAAGAATACTGCCAAGCAGATTGGAACTATGTGTGCATACCACCAATCTGGTATTGGAACGAAACATACGTTCCATTTGCATCAGATCAATGGCTCCCGAAGCATCAACAGGTACATAATCAATCTCCACATTTCGGAGTCTGCGCATATACTCTAGTGGTCGTCTGACTGAGTTATGTTCAGCCATGGTGGCAATCACATGGTCGCCCTCTCTGAGCGAGCCTTGAATCGCCAGATTCAGTGCTTCTGTCGTATTTGATCCGAATGCAATATCATTCGCATTTTTGATTCCAAAGATATTGGATATGGATTTTCTCGTCTCGAACAATACACGACTTGCCTGAACAGCCATCCGGTGACTTCCTCTGCCAGGATTGGCTCCGGCAATCTCCAATGCACTCAACATCGCATCACCGACAGCAGGTGGTTTGGGCCAAGATGTTGCTGCATGATCTAGATAGATAACTCCCTCCACCTCACAACCACCTCTGTCCCATAAATTAATAATTCCCCTGCACATAGTGCACATATAACCCTATAAACGAAGAATGACATATCGTTTCTCCATGGTACAGAGGCGATATGTCATGACATGAGTAAGCCCCGCATGTTGTTAATGAATCACAGACCCGACTGTTATTGTAACAATTCCAATAGCCGTTCTAGATCCTGTTGACTGTAGTAGTTGAGCTCAATTTTACCTTTATCTTTATTGTGCTTGATTTTCACTGTTGTTTTGAAACGTTCACGCAGAGATTCTTCCAATGTATCAATGAATGGATCTTTCTTTTTCAACTTCGATTTGGCTTTAGCCTCACCTGTTTTGGATCGATCCAATTGTTGAACAGCTTCCTCCAACTCACGTACACTCCATTGCTGATCAATGGTTTGTTTGGCAAGTTGCTTCACCACAACCTCGTCTTTCACACCAACGATCGCACGTGCATGTCCCATAGATAATGTTCCACGTGAAACATGGTCTTTTACTTCTTCCGGCAATGATAACAGACGCAAGAAGTTAGCAATGTGAGAACGTGATTTACCTACTTTTACAGACAACTCTTCCTGAGTCAACGCGAATTGATCCATTAACCCCTGATAAGCAACTGCAACTTCCATGGCGTTAAGATTCTCCCGTTGCAGATTCTCAATCAACGCAATCTCCATTACCTGCTGATCACTGAAGTTCCGGACTACAGCCGGTACCGTGGCATTACCACAATATTGCGAAGCTCTGAACCGTCGTTCTCCGGCAATAATCTCATAACCTCGTAATACAGGACGAACAATAATGGGTTGTATGACACCATGCTGACGAATGGATTCAGCCAGTTCATGTATTGCGCCCTCATCAAATACTTTACGTGGTTGATAGGGGTTAGCCCGCAGTTGACTAATCGGGATTTCTACGACTTTATCATCGTCATTAATTGAAAGCGAAGGAATGAGGGCATCAAGACCTTTTCCAAGCCGCTTACTCATAAGAAATCACTTCCTTTGCGAGCTCTAAATACACTTCCGCCCCTCTTGAACGGGGGTCATACGTAATAATGGATTGACCATGAGATGGTGCTTCACTAAGCCGTACGTTACGCGGAATAATTGTTTGATATACTTTTTGTTGAAAATACTTTTTCACTTCTTCAATAACCTGAATCCCCAGATTGGTCCGCGCATCAAACATCGTCAGCAATACCCCTTCAATCTGCAGGGATGTATTCAGATGTTTCTGTACCAGACGAACCGTATTGAGCAACTGACTTAATCCTTCAAGTGCATAATACTCACACTGAATCGGAATGATCACCGAATCGGAAGCAGTCAACGAATTGATCGTTAACATACCAAGAGATGGTGGACAATCGATCAGTATGTAATCATAGTTTTTTTTCACCATGGCGAGTGATTTTTTCAGGCGAACTTCCCGTGATATCGTGGACACCAATTCGATCTCGGCTCCGGCAAGCTGAATCGTTGCAGGTATGATATGAAGGCCTTCAATCTGAGTCTCCACAATCGCTTCTTGAGGAGGAACCTCATTAATAATGACATCATATATACAATTAGCCACATCTGCTTTATTGATTCCGACTCCGCTGGTTGTATTCCCCTGAGGGTCAATATCGACAAGCAATACTCTTTTCCCGAGTGAAGCCAGTCCTGCACCCAAGTTAACAGATGTCGTCGTTTTCCCCACACCGCCCTTTTGATTTGCTACGGCCATAATCTTAGACAATTACTTCACCTCAAATAAAATAGGAGTCTTTTCTGTAGGTTGTGAGATATTGTTAACAAAAAGCAGGCGGCTATCGTCCACACAAACAACAACTACCGTTCCATCAATATACCGACCGTTCTTTAAAAATGTCAGACCTAACTTGCTTTATAGACATAAAAAGCGGCCCATTGCCGCCATAAGCTTCAATTATTTGCGTTTTGGAATATGGATAACGATCTCATAATGATCCTCATGGTCTGCTTCTTTTGTTTTGATGTCCAGACCAGAGCCAGTTACCATATCAATGGATTGGCGAATTGTATTAAGTGCAAGCCTTACATCCTTGGTAAAGGAAACACGTCTAGATTTTTTAATCTTAGAAGATTCCTTGTAGAAGGCAACACGTGCCTCTGTCTGTTTCACATTCAATTCTTTTTCGATAATCTCACCGAGCAACTTCATCTGCAGTTCTTCCGTATCCAGAGAAAGTAATGCTCTTGCATGCCGTTCAGAAATTTTGCGTTCCATCAATGCGGCCTTAATGCCTTCTGGAAGCTGTAACAATCGAATTTTGTTAGCGATGGTTGACTGGCTTTTGCCGAGTCGTTGTGCCAGACTTTCCTGTGTCAGTTGATGCAAGTCAATCAGCTTCTGATAAGCGACAGCTTCCTCAATTGAGGTCAATCCTTCACGCTGCAAGTTCTCAATCAGTGCAATGGATGCGGCCTGAGAGTCGTTGAATTCACGCACAATAGCCGGAATCGTATCCAAACCCAATTTTCGAACTGCACGCCAGCGACGTTCCCCGGCAATAATCTCATATGATCCATTTCGCACGCGAACGACAATAGGCTGAATTACACCATGTGTTTTGATCGTTTGCAACAACTCATCAATTTTATCATCATCAAAAATAGTACGGGGTTGATATGGGCTGCTCACAATTTCATTAACCGGAATCTGTTTGATCTCATCTCCGTTATTGCGCTCCGCCAAACCAAACAACTTCGAAAATTGTTCTTTCATTCCGCAGATTACCACCTAGTTTCGTAATAGCTCCCACAGTCTATGCAGGTGCTTCTTATTCAATAAGCGACCTTTCACATGCATCGTTCTTGGAATAAGTTTTGCCTTTCATAACGCTTCCTGTCATACAACATCGAACGCATATCCATCTATCTATACATATAATCTATGATCGCTGTGACCCAGGATCGGATACTTCTATTCTATCATCTATTCTATCATCTTTTCTATCATAATCCTATGCTTACCTATTCTTTAAACTCTGCTAATTTTCCTGCTTTTTCTTTGTGAATATTGGAAATATGACGACTTGCACACATTCAATTAATGAAATTGTTCATGAGTTACTGTGCGTAAAATTCATCATTACAGGTTCTTCAAGAGATATGTAATACGGAGTATCTGTAATGTTGATCCAGTCCTCCATTTCAGAAAACAAAAAAAGAGAATGTTTCACGTGAAACATCCTCTTTATCTATGTCTAAAATTCTATTTTGTTTTGACTCACTTCAAAACCATCACGTAACTATATCAGTGGAGTCTTCATTGGAGTACCAGGTTTACGCGGATACTTATAGGGTGTCTTATCAAATTTCTGAATCAGAATGATATGACGCTCTGATTCTTCAACTGGCAGCTGGAATGGATGAACAGCCTTAACCCGTCCTTTCAGTTGATTGAAGCTGAACTCCGCTTCCTTCATTTCCTCACGGGGGTCTCCGCCCTTCATCGCAGCGAACATTCCACTTTTACGAACAAACGGAAGACAGAATTCATTCAGCACAGCCAGCTTGGCTACTGCACGCGCCGTAACGAGATCGTAGCTGTCACGATACCCTTCTTTGCGTCCAATCTCTTCAGCACGGCCATGAACCAATTCCACATCAGTCAGGCCAAGGATATCTACCACATGCTGTAGAAAGCCAATGCGTTTATTCAATGAATCGATGATCGTAAGCTTAATGTGCGGGAAACAGATCTTCAGGGGTAATCCCGGAAAACCCGCTCCAGATCCAATGTCAGCAAGCTTATTCACTTTGGTCATGTCAGTATAAAAAGCCAGCGATACCGAATCATAGAAATGCTTGGTGTACACTTGCTCACGATCCGTAATTCCGGTCAGATTCATCTTTTCATTCCAGGATACCAGCTCCTGATAATACAGTTCGAATTGCTCCAACTGGAGTTCGCCCAGTTCCAACCCATGTTCTTTCAAGCGCAGCTGAAGCTGCCGTTGAATATCGTCCATTATTGTCCCCTTGCTGCGGTTACACGGTTATAATGCTCCAGGTAGACCAGCAGAATGGAGATGTCGGCAGGAGTAACTCCAGCAATACGAGACGCCTGACCAATCGAGATTGGACGAATCGTAGCGAGCTTCTGCTTGGCTTCCATAGCAAGACCATGAATCTCATCATATACGATGGTGTCCGGAATTTTCTTTTTCTCCATCTTTTGCAAACGTTCCACGTGAATCAATTGTTTCTCAATATAACCCGCATATTTAATTTGTATTTCGACTTGTTCTTTCATATCTGCTGTCAGTTCTACCTCAGATGGTGAGAGCTGTTCAATCAGTTCATACCCCAGCTCCGGGCGACGCAACAAGGTAAGCAACGTACTGCCATCCTGAATAGGTGTAGATCCGTACTCTTCCAGCTTGGCATTCACCTCAACCGGGCGAGCTTTAGCCACTTTCAGACGTGCAACTTCCTGCTCAACTTTCGCCTTTTTATCCAGGAATTTCGCATAACGCTCTTCAGGGATCAGGCCAATGTCATGTCCGATTTCCGTCAAACGCATATCTGCATTATCATGGCGAAGTAACAGACGATATTCAGCGCGTGAAGTCAACAGACGATACGGTTCATTTGTACCCTTTGTTACCAAATCATCAATTAACACGCCAATATAACCTTGAGAACGATCAAGCACGATCGGCTCTTTATCTTGTACTTTGCGTGCTGCATTAATGCCAGCCATAACGCCTTGTCCAGCCGCTTCTTCATAACCTGAAGTACCATTAATCTGACCTGCTGTGAACAGACCTGGCAGACGTTTGGTTTCAAGTGATGGCCACAATTGTGTTGGCACCATCGCATCGTATTCAATCGCATAACCGTTACGCATCATTTCCACTTTTTCCATACCTGGAATGGAGCGCAGAACCGCAAGTTGAACATCTTCTGGCAGACTTGTAGATAGTCCCTGCACATAATACTCCGATGTATTTTTGCCTTCCGGCTCCAGGAAAATCTGATGTTTCGGTTTGTCGCTGAACCGGACAATTTTATCCTCAATGGATGGGCAATAACGCGGTCCAGTCCCTTCAATTACACCGGAAAACATCGGTGCACGATGCAGATTATCATTAATAATCTGATGTGTTTCCACAGATGTATACGTCAACCAGCAAGGCAACTGCTCATTATCAGAAGATTCTGTTTCATAGGAAAAGAACTTCGGCTCATCATCGCCAGGCTGAATTTCGGTTTTGCTAAAATCAATCGTATCCTTATGCACACGTGGTGGTGTACCTGTTTTGAAACGAACTAGATCAAAGCCCAGTTCACGCAGATGCTCTGACAATTTAAGAGATGGTTGTTGATTGTTTGGTCCACTCTCATACATCAACTCACCCATGATCACTTTGCCACGCAAGTATGTGCCTGTCGTCAGAACGACTGCTTTAGCCCGATACTCTGTTCCGGTCTGAGTCACAACGCCTACACATTTTCCGTCTTCAACGATCAGTCGATCAACCATACCCTGACGCATTGTCAGATTACGTTCATTCTCCATGGTTTCCTTCATTTTATGCTGATAGGAGAATTTATCTGCCTGAGCTCGAAGCGCGTGAACAGCAGGCCCTTTACCCGTGTTAAGCATTCGCATCTGAATAAAGGTTTTATCAATATTCCGTCCCATTTCTCCACCAAGTGCATCAATCTCACGTACAACATGTCCTTTGGCCGGTCCCCCAATAGATGGGTTACAAGGCATAAAGGCCACCATATCCAGATTGATCGTAATCATTAGTGTTTTGGACCCCATACGAGCTGCGGCCAGCGCGGATTCCACACCAGCATGTCCTGCACCAACGACGATTACATCATAACTGCCGCCATCAAAAGCCATTCCCGTTTACCTCCTTATTCCGCTGCATTTGGTGTAACTCACACAGACGGATCATGTTCTACAATAATGAAACTACTTCTAACCGTTCCTCGGAACTTGCATTCCTATCTATATAAAACCAACACGTAATGGCTTTGGCTACAACATCATTCCATCCTTTGACAACAGGCAGAAATTGTACCTTTCCATCATACACTACGATTCAAGTCAATCCGCAGTATATTTTTTTTACTTTCCTAGACAGAACTGGGAGAAAATCTGATCAATTAATGCATCATGTGCTGTATCTCCAACAATCTCTCCCAAATGCTCCCACGCCAAACGAACATCAATCTGAATCATATCGATTGGAATGAACTGCTCTGCTGCTTCATAGGCATCAACCAGGGACTGCTTCGCTTTCTTGAGCAAAGCAATATGACGCACATTGCTGACATAGGTCAGGTCTGCGGACTCCAGTTTACCACTGAAAAATAGCGTAGAGATGGCATCTTCCAGTCGATCCACACCCAGATCATCTTTCACCGACATCGGTACAAGCCGTTCTTCCGGAATGTAACGAAGCAGCACGTCACGTTCTACCTGTGGCGTTAAGTCCATTTTATTCATAATGATTATCGATTGTCTACCGCGGATTTGTTCCAATAATTCAATCTCATCGGGATGAAGTGGCTCCGCAGCATTGACAACCATTAAGATCAGATCGGCTTCACTTACCGCAGAACGAGAACGTTCTACCCCGATCTTCTCTACCACGTCCATCGTTTCCCGTATTCCTGCCGTATCCAGCAATTTCAGCGGGATATTATTAATCGTAATAAACTCTTCAATTACATCACGAGTTGTTCCTGGAATGTCCGTGACGATAGCCCGATTATCTTGAGCGAGTGTGTTCATTAATGAGGATTTACCCACGTTAGGTCTTCCAACGATAGCCGTCGTGATACCTTCTCGCAGGATCTTTCCTTGCTCTGCTGTAGTCAGCAATTTATCAATTTCAGTCATAACCTGACTGGACTTTTCTTTAATAAAATCAGACGTTAACGATTCCACATCATGCTCGGGATAATCGATATTTACTTCAATATGTGCCAGTGTTTCCACCAGTGTATATCGTAGATCACGCAGTTTGGAGGACAGCTTGCCTTCAACCTGTTTCAATGCAACCGAGAAAGCTCGGTCCGACTTGGAACGAATAAGATCCATGACACCTTCAGCCTGAGACAGATCAATCCGCCCATTAAGGAAAGCACGCTTTGTGAACTCACCGGGTTCAGCCAGACGAATATCAAGTTGCAACAACAGGTCCATGACCCGTTTAACAGACACTACACCGCCATGCGCACTGATCTCCACCACATCTTCTGTTGTGAACGAGCGTGGTGCCCGCATTACCGTAACCAGTACTTCCTCAATCTTTTCCCCATTAACGGGATCTATGATATGACCATAATGAACCGTGTGAGATGCTGCCTGAGTTAAAGGGGTTTTACTGCGAAAAATCTTTTCTGTCTCCGACACTGCATCCGGGCCGCTGACCCGGATCACGGCGATACCCGCCTCTCCGACAGCCGTTGATATCGCTGTGATCGTATCACTGATCATGGTTATCTCTCCTTGCTCTATTTTAAAATTGCCGCCCCTCGGGGGACGCCATATCCATTTTCAAATCTATTAATGATATAACATATGACATGTTGCCTATCGTATTAAGTTCACTCTTGACTTGTTCTACGCACCTTATCAAATTGCTTCTGTACGAAAAAAGCAATGGCTTCTGCACCGGGCAGGAAGCCATTGCGTCTTCAATTTCGTGTTATTTCGTCGTAATAACCACACGCCGATTAGGCTCTTCACCCTTACTTAACGTCTTAATCTGCGGGTGGTTTTGCAGTTTTGCATGAATGACTTTTCGTTCGAGCGGAGGCATTGGTTCCAGTACAACTTCCTTACCGGTACGGATTGCTTGTCCAGCCAACCTTTCGGCCAGGTCCTCCAGCGTCTTCCGCCGACGTTGACGGAAATTCTCCGCGTCGAGCACAATTCGAACGAAGCTTTCCGAATATCGGTTCGCTACAATGTTCGTTAGATACTGAAGCGCATCCAGCGTCTGTCCACGTCTGCCAATAATCATGCCCAGATCTTCGCCGGCAATATTGAAGATATGTCCATCCCGCTGTTTTTTGATATGCACTTCAACATCCAGTCCCATACCTGCTGCGACCTCTTTCAAGAAAGCAGCCGCTTCTTCATAGGGATTTTTAGCTGCAACATCCTCAAGTAATGCATCTACTTCAGGTTTGTATGCAGCTGGCTTGATCGGCTGTGGAACAACTTCCGGTACAGGCAATAATTTCACTTCTACTTTGGCCGCCCTCACCCCGAACAAACCCAGGAATCCTTTTGACGGCTGCTCTAACACTTGTATCTCGACCTTGTCCCGACTTACGCCAAGCTCGGTCAATCCTTGGTTTACAGCATCTTCAACGGTTTTTCCTGACGTAATGACTTTGGTCATTTCGATTTTTTGGCCCCTTTCGACCCTTTTCCAGAGACGGTCGCTTTGCCACCGTTTTTGCGTTTAGCTCCATTTTTGGAAGAGCTATTCTGCTTCACGTTGACCTCAGCCACGATTTTATCATTATTCCGGTAAAGGAAATAGTTTTGCACGATCGTGTAGATGTTACTGTAGAACCAGTACAGCGGAAGTGCTGACGGGAACTGGTAAGACATCACGAAGATCAAAATTGGGTATACCCAAAGCATAAACTGCATCGGACCAACTTGCTGTGCAGGGTTCATACGCATCATCATCCATGTTTGAATGAATGTTGTGATGGCAGCCAGCACTGGCAAAATAAACAGGTGATCCGGTTCCCCGAGCTGGAGCCACAAGAAATCATGTGTTCTCAGACTGGAGTTTCCGTAAATTGAGTTATAAAGTGCGATGTAAATCGGCATCTGAATCAGAAGTGGCAGACAACCCGCCATCGGATTAACTTTGTTCTCCTGAAACAACTTCATTGTTTCTTGCTGAACTTTCTCAGGTGTATCTTTAAACTTGGCTTGAATCTCCTTCAGCTGCGGCTGAATCGCCTGCATAGCTTTGGAGCTACGGACTTGTTTCATTGTTAATGGTAAAATCAATGTCCGTACAATAAGCACCATCACAAGGACGGCCAGTCCATATTCACCGTTAAACCAGTTGGCGAATGTATCCAGCGCCAGTGAGAACCAGTACACAACATTGCTTTGCCAGAATGAGCCACTATTCTTCAGATCTTCCGTAGTAACCCCGGCTCCTTGTGGAGTACATCCGGCGAGTACAGTGACCATTGCAATGACTGCAATGAGGAGAATCCACTTCCCCTTTGATGTCTTCAATCGCGACACTTCATAACCCCTCTCTTAACCATTCCATTCCACCATAAATCATACCATAATTAGGAGGACAAATAAACCGAAGCTTACCGCTTGCTCGACTTCAAAAGAGAGCCCTTTCGCATCGCATGTAGCAGGCTTTTTTCCATTTCCTTATAGGGCATGTCCAGTGCACCTTTTCTGACGATAAAAATCAGATCCATCTGCGTGACGATCTCATGCTCATGATGACGAACAATTTCCTTGATCATGCGTCTCATCCGGTTGCGTACGACAGCGTTTCCGATTTTCTTGCTGCATGATACACCGACCCGAAATTGTTCCGTATCTTTACGGCGACAGCCATACACCACGAATTGATGATTGGCAAACGATTTCCCATACCGGTATACGCGGCTAAAGTCCGCCCGGTTTCGTAGACGCAGTCTTTTATACACGGCGCTTCTCCTTGCTGTTCTCCACCAATGTTATTTGACGGAGGCCTCATTACTGATTTAGTATAGGCTTTCTTGAATGACGGTAAACCGTCTTGGCGACAACTTCATTTGGGATGATTATTAATCAGCTACTTGAACTGATCCGCATTCATCATTATATAAGGTAAGTTTTCGACAAATGGAAAACTCACTCAACATACATTCGTGTGTGTTCAGCACTTTTTCGCAGACCATTCAGACCTGATCTGTAGCAGCATCCAGTCTGATTTGAGCTAATTAAGAAAAAAAAGACCACCTCGGTGGTCTTCAATGCATTAAGCACTCAGGTTTTTACGGCCTTTAAGGCGACGTGCGGCCAAAATTTTACGGCCGTTGCTCGTGCTCATTCTTTTCCGGAAACCATGAACTTTTTTACGTTTGCTAACGTTCGGTTTGAATGTAGGTCTCAATGTATTGCACCTCCTCACAAGGAAATACTTATGTGATGAATCACTTTCATCTTCACAGAAAACACCTTTATATATTTAACCATGATCACCTGGAAAAGTCAACTGCAAGGCGCAAGGCTTCTCCCTCTTTTATATACACTCTCCATCCCACCCAAAGCAATGACCACAGTCCGTTCACTTCAATACCATTACCAAGCCTCGCAGAGAGTTCTGAAAGTTATCCCCAGACCCTGATCAGATCGCCATATTTCAGCATTTATAGTTATCCACACCCTCCAATACCTGTTATTTCCTTCATTACATCCTGTTTAAAGTTATTCACATGTGGATAATGATTATAGGCTATAAATATCGTCGAATTCCAATCCGGTTGTATCCGCTTCAATTAAGGTTTACAAGCTTTTGAGAAAGGTGTAGGATAAAAATCACATCTTGTATACAAGTAGTCCTTTGAAAAAATCATTAGCCGTTAGCTTGTAGCTACAGACTATGGATTGAACTGAATGTCCAGTCTGCAAAATAGTTATGCTATGATCAGTAATGAACTGATTACTTATTAATAGGAGCGTTAGCCATATGTTATTTCCTTCTTCCTGGCTTCAAGGGGCTTCCCGTGGTGAAGCTATTGCCTGCGAATTAAGGCTGCGGATCATTAGCGGTACCCTTCGTCCTGGAGAGATTTTGTCGGAAAATCGAATTGCGGCTGATTTTGACAGCAGTCGGTCACCTGTTCGTGAAGCGTTAAGAACATTGTCCAATGAAGGTCTTATTCGACTTGAACGTATGGGTGTTGTTGTCATTGGACTACGAATCAAGGATGTCGAAGAATTGTATGATGTCCGTTTCCTGATTGAAAGTTTTGTGCAGCAGCGACTTGCTGGTGATGTCCCAGAATCATTAATCACCCAGCTGCGTAACGTGATCGACAAAATGCAACTTGCTGGACGACATCAGGACGCTGTCGAATTTGCCTATCAGGATCTCGTTTTCCACGAAACCATCATTGAAGCTGCTCAGCATTCCCGTATTTCACATCTATGGAAGAGTATTCGATATGTTGTGATGACCGTTATGCTGCTTACGACGCGCAGAGTATTTGTTCAAGGCGAGCAGAAAGTAAGCGCTGTAATTGAGAAACACCGTTTGCTCGTTGAAGCACTTGAATCCGGTGACAAGATGCTCATTCAGGCTGGAGTCCGAACATATTTCCAAGATTCTGGTAAAACCCTGCACGAAAGCTTTGATTCCTAATGGGTGCAAGGCGTTTGCAATCATATCCGTCGTGATTGATTGCGGCTTAACTTGTCGACAAGTATACAAAATGCGATTTTGTTTCAAATTTGGGCATGATAAAACTACATTTTTTCGCCAACACCTTCTGAGGTACTGTCACAAATTTAATTGTTGACGATAATTTCACTTGTAAGCGTTCTATATCAGAAATAAAGGAGCACACAACATCATGAGCACTCTTTTTGGACTATCCCACAATGCAACATTATTGGTTTGGACGTTAATTGCGATCGTTTTTCTGATCGTCTTGATTTCCAAGTATAAATGGAATCCTTTCATCACCCTGCTGTTGTCCGCATTAATGCTCGGTTTGCTTACAGGCATGAAACCTGCCGACGTGATCTCTTCCATTACCGGGGGACTTGGCGGCACACTTGGAACCATTGCAATTGTTATTGCTCTCGGTACGATGCTTGGTAAGATGATGGCCGAATCTGGTGGTGCCGAGCGCATTGCAACTACATTGGTCGATCGGTTTGGTGTGAAACGTGTGCACTGGGCCATGATGATTGTTGGATTTATCGTTGGTATTCCCGTTTTCTTCGAAGTCGGCGTAATTTTGATGATTCCCATCATTTTTACCGTTGCACGTAAAACCAATATGTCTCTGCTTCAGATCGGTATTCCCATTTTGGCCGGTCTGTCGACTGTACACGGTTTGGTTCCACCCCATCCAGCGCCAATGATAGCGATTGAAGCCTACAGCGCGGATCTGGGTAAGACCATTTTGTACTCCCTGATTGTTGGTATTCCTACAGCGATTATTGCAGGTCCTTTGTTTGGTAAATTTATTGGAAAAAGAATACACACCGAACCGCCAGCCGAACTGGCTGAACAATTCGCAACAAAAACAAACAGCAACATGCCTGGGTTTGGTATTACCCTGTTTACCATATTGCTGCCGGTTATTTTGATGCTGATTGGTTCCATAGCAAGCATCATTGACCCAAATGCCACGAGCGGCTTTACCGTTTTCAGTGAATTTATCGGTCATGAGATCATTGCTCTGCTCATTTCAGTTGTATTTGCCCTCTTTTCACTCGGCTTTGCACGTGGATTCACCAAACATGATATTTCTCGCTTCACCAGTGAATGTCTGGCGCCTACGGCGACCATCATTCTCATTATTGGTGGAGGCGGTGCCTTCAAACAGGTATTGATCAATAGTGGTGTAGGCAACGCCATTGCCGATGTCGCTACCCATGCCAACATCAACATCATCCTGTTTGCCTGGCTTGTCGCTGCGCTCATTCGTGTAGCTACCGGTTCAGCAACCGTAGCCATGACAACTGCTGCCGGTATTGTCGCTCCAGTGCTTGCACTCACCCCAGGTGTCAATATTGAGCTGGTTGTACTCGCTACAGGTGCAGGGTCACTCATCTTGTCCCATGTGAATGATGCGGGATTCTGGATGATCAAAGAATTCTTTAATATGAGCGTTTCCCAGACATTGAAAACGTGGACCGTTATGGAAACACTATTATCCGTGGTTGGACTGATCTTTATTTTACTCCTGAGTACAGTGGTATAAATGGAGTCTCTATAGTAGAAAGAAATTAAAATCTCATCGCTTTCTGGAGAAAGAAGGATTAAATACATGAACAACTATATGATTGGGATTGATATTGGTACCACCAGTACCAAATCCGTATTATTTACCGAGCAGGGCTCCGTCGTCAATACCTCAACGCAGGAATATCCTTTGTATACCCCTGCGCCCGATGTTGCCGAACAGGACCCTGAAGAGATTGTGCAAGCAGCCCTCCGCTCTGTGCGAGGAGTCATGGATCAGAGTGGTGTTGCTGCCGAGCAGATTCTGTTCGTATCCTGTAGCTCGGCCATGCACAGTGTCATTGCCATGGATCAGGACGACAAACCCTTAACTCGGTGCATCACCTGGGCGGATAACCGAAGTGCAGCATGGTCTGCCCAGCTGCAAGAGAATGGATTGGGCCATCGCATCTA
This sequence comes from Paenibacillus sp. W4I10, assembly GCF_030816325.1. Taxonomy (NCBI): domain Bacteria; kingdom Bacillati; phylum Bacillota; class Bacilli; order Caryophanales; family Paenibacillaceae; genus Paenibacillus; species Paenibacillus sp. W4I10. Next base: position 5,190,145 of record NZ_JAUSXX010000001.1, on the reverse strand, counting down.
TCTGCGCACAGGTACGCCCATCCATCCCATGTCACCGCTGACCAAATTAATGTGGCTGCGCCACGATGAACCTGAACTTTTTGAGCGCACCGCCAAATTTATTTCGATTAAAGAATATCTGTTCTTCCGTCTATTCGGACAATATGTCGTCGACCATTCCATCGCTTCTTGCACAGGTTTGCTCAATCTGGAACAACTGGACTGGGACGCAGAGGCCCTTGAGATTGCAGGCATTACACCCGACCATCTCTCGAAGCTCGTACCTACAACATATATATTAGAAGGAATGAATCACGAATCGGCTGAAAAAATGGCTCTCTCCCCCTCCACGCCCTTTGTTATTGGCGCAAGTGACGGGGTTTTATCCAATCTCGGCGTAAACGCCATTGAACCTGGTGTTGTCGCAGCAACCATCGGAACCAGCGGGGCCATTCGCACTGTCGTGGACCATCCGGTCACCGATCCCAAAGGTCGAACCTTCTGTTATGCCCTCACAGAGAATCTTTGGGTCATTGGTGGACCTGTGAATAACGGTGGCATGCTGTTTCGTTGGGTACGGGATGAATTCGCTGCGTCTGAAGTGGAGACAGCGAAGCGACTTGGCATCAATTCCTATGATGTGCTGACCAAAATTGCCGAACGTGTCCGGCCGGGATCGGAAGGACTTCTGTTTCATCCGTACCTTTCGGGCGAACGTGCCCCTTTATGGAATCCGGATGCCCGTGGTTCCTTTTTTGGCTTAACCCTCCATCACCAGAAAGAGCATATGATCCGTGCTGTCCTGGAAGGGGTTATTTTTAACCTATACACGGTACTGCTGGCTATGGAAGAACAGATTGGGCAACCTACCTCTATTCAAGCCACAGGTGGGTTTGCGCGTTCTCCTCTCTGGCGCCAAATGATGTCCGATATCTTCAATCAGGAAGTGGTTGTACCCGAGAGCTTCGAAAGTTCCTGTCTGGGTGCAGTTGTGCTTGGTTTGTACGCTACAGGGCGGATCCAATCGCTTCATGCCGTTTCTTCCATGGTGGGTACAACGCATCGGCATACCCCTGTCAAAGAGAATGCTGTACTCTACCAGGAGCTGCTGCCCATCTTTATTCGGATCTCTCGCAAACTGGAAGAGGAATACGCAGATATCGCTGAATTCCAGCGTAAGATGTCCCTTCCCCGTCTCTAAATCATCAATCCATACTTCGTCTCTGCACCAAAAAAAGAGGTTGTCGCCCAAAACTAAAAGTCGGTTTTAGGGGACAACCTCTTTTGCTATACACGCATAATCTATCCTTTGAGATTCATATTATACATTCATACACTTCAACCTCCATATTCGAGCATCAGCTTACCTCTTGATCCTAATAATTCACATACATATGTCTCAAAATGAAGTCATCTATGTCCATTATTCTTATACATTGCCGTCACAGAATTACCATCTGCTCAGAAAATACACCACTGATCTTGTTCAATTAAAAGCATTGAGTTTACTCCCCTTTCCGTCTCCCATCCAGACACTGAATTCGTCGCTTTCATTATCGCCCATTGGCAAGAAAACACGAGGGTGAGGGGTCAGACTTTTTCCGATCGTGATCATGCTCTATTTTCACTTCGCGGTTATCCACAGACAGGTTATTCACAAACGAAGAATACTTTTACACACAATTTGGCATCATTTGACGGATAACCTGTGTATAAAACATTTTTGGTTTTTGGGTCATTCTGTCGAAAATTAAACAGTTTATAAACAATATATTGTGTTGTGACTAAAAATTATACACAAGTTATTGAATTTGTGGATAAAATCACGCGATACGTTGAAATGCGGGGTTTCTTTTGCTATGATTGTATTACTTTTGGATGTGAATATGTGATCTGACCCATAATATTATCAACAGCCTGTGGATAAAGTTGTGAACAATTTTCCGTTGTTCATACTTTTTTTGTTTTCGACCTGCGGGGGTTTGGGGATAAATTCAACAATATATCTCGTATTTCGACACTGCATCATGGCTTAAGCCACACTTGGAACATGTAAAAGGAGTGACAGTCTGTGGACAGCCATACTTCTGATTTATGGCAGCAAATTTTATCAATCATACAAAACAAACTCAGCAAACCCAGCTTTGACACCTGGTTCAAAGCAACCAAAGCCACCAAGCTTAATGATCGTTCAATCGTCATTTCCGCACCAACCACGTTTGCCGTCGAATGGCTGGAGAGCCGTTACACCAAATTGGTTGGCTCGACGGTATACGAGCTGCTTGGCAAGCAAGTCGATGTGAAATTTGTCATCGAAGAGAACAAGCCTGCTGAACCGGACCCGCAACTGCCGGCACCAACGCCTACAGTTGTACAGGAAGAAGCGGTACTCAGCATGCTGAATCCGAAATACACGTTCGATACATTTGTCATCGGGCCGGGCAACCGTTTTGCCCATGCCGCATCGCTGGCGGTCGCTGAAGCGCCCGCCAAAGCTTACAACCCTCTCTTTCTGTATGGGGGTGTAGGTCTCGGTAAAACTCACTTGATGCATGCGATCGGACATTACGTTCTGGAGCATGATCCGGGCAGCAAAGTCGTTTATTTGTCGTCTGAGAAATTCACGAACGAATTCATTAACTCTATCCGTGACAACCGCGGGGAGAGCTTCCGTAACAAATACCGGAGCGTCGACATTTTGCTCATTGATGATATTCAGTTTTTGGCGGGAAAAGAATCAACACAAGAGGAATTTTTCCATACGTTTAATGCGCTGCATGAGGAACGGAAGCAGATTATCATCTCCAGCGATAGACCACCGAAGGAAATTCCGACACTGGAAGAACGGCTTCGTTCTCGCTTTGAATGGGGGTTAATTACGGATATCCAGCCTCCAGATTTGGAGACAAGGATCGCAATTTTGCGGAAAAAGGCACGTGCGGAAAACTTGGATATTCCGAATGAAGCGATGATGTACATTGCCAACCAGATTGACACCAACATCCGTGAACTGGAAGGTGCCCTGATTCGGGTCGTTGCTTATTCTTCACTGACTAATCAAGATGTAACCACTCATCTGGCAGCTGAAGCACTGAAGGATATTATTCCTTCCAGTCGTCCCAAAATGATCACTATTCATGACATCCAACAAAAGGTCGGCGAGTATTATAGCCTTAAGCTTGAAGATTTCAAAGCACGGAAACGGACCAAGGCAGTTGCTTTTCCAAGACAGATTGCCATGTATCTCTCTCGTGAACTGACAGACTTTTCTCTGCCCAAAATCGGGGAAGCATTCGGAGGACGAGATCACACCACTGTCATACATGCTCACGAAAAAATCTCCCAAGCGATTAAAAACGATCAGGATCTCTATAAAGTTATCAACAACTTAACCGAAAAAATTAAGAATCCAACCTGAACAAGTCCCAAGCCTATGCACAACGTATACACATGTGGATAGGCTTGGGTGTACGGGTTTATACCCACTTATCCACATATTCAGTGCCCCTATTACTATTATTACTAAAAAGATCTTAAAGATATCATCTCCAAAATAGCCATTTCGGAGCTTAGCCTACGGCCTTTGAAAAACACCTTTTAACACCCCAACACCCAAAAAATCAGCTAGGAGTGAAACCATGAAAATCAGCATAATGAAAAACTACTTAAACGATTCCATACAGCAAGTATCCAAAGCGATCTCCAGCCGTACGACAATTCCGATTCTGAGCGGTATCAAATTCGACGTGAATCATCAAGGTGTAACATTGACAGCAAGTGACACCGATATATCCATTCAATCCTTCATCCCGCTTGAAGATGGAGATAAAAGCGTAGTTCAGGTAGATCAACCCGGCAGTGTAGTTTTGCCAGCCAAGTTTTTCGTGGAGATCATCAAGAAGCTGCCATCACAGGAAGTACACATGGAAGTCAAAGAGAACTTCAACACCTTTATCTCCGCAGGTGCTACCGAGATTCAACTGGTAGGTCTTGATCCGGAAGAATTCCCGGTACTGCCAAGCATCGAAGAAAATCAAACGGTCTCCATTCCAGGAGATTTGTTGAAAAATATGATCAAACAAACGGTCTTCTCCATTTCCACACATGAGACTACTCCAATCCTGACAGGTGTACTCTGGAGTTTGGGTGACAACGAATTGAAATTTGTGGCAACAGACCGTCACCGTCTTGCTACTCGATCAGCAATGCTGGATAATGCAGAAGGTATCCGCTTCAACAACGTGGTTATTTCCGGTAAAACGCTGAACGAGCTCAGCAAAATTGTTCCGGATCAAAATACCCTTGTGGATATCGTTGTTGCAGATAACCAGGTCCTGTTCAAAATCGACCGTGTATTGTTTTACTCCCGTATTTTGGACGGAACATATCCGGATACTTCTAGAATTATTCCAACGTCATACAAAACAGAACTTGTTTTAGATACAAAAAAATTAAGTGAATCCATTGACCGGGCTTATTTGCTGTCGCGTGAAGAGAAAACAAACATCGTGCGTATGCAAACGATGGATTCTGGATCCGTTGAAATTTCTTCAAGCTCTTCCGAGCTAGGTAAAGTAAGAGAAGAAATCGAACCTGCCGAGTTTACAGGAGATCCGTTAAAAATCTCGTTCAACTCCAAATACATGCTGGATGTGCTGAAAGTTGTTGAAAGTGAGCAGCTGATGATCGCTTTTACAGGAGTCATGAGTCCAATCATCTTGAAACCGCTGGATGACAGTCACAGCCTTTACGTGATATTGCCATATCGGACGACCAACTAACGAAAGGAAGATCACAGTGAACCAAGTTACGATTCGTACGGAATATATTAAGCTTGATCAATTTTTGAAACTGGCTGATTGCATCCCAACTGGAGGTATGGCCAAAGCTCTGCTTCAGGAAGGACTTGTACGTGTGAATAAAGAGCCTGAGGAACGACGGGGACGTAAGTTATACCCTGGGGATATCGTTGAAGTGAACGGAGAAGGCACATTCGAAGTTGCTGCAGAATAAGAAGACCAGTTCGATCCTGCTGCCTCCTGACGGACGGGATAAAAGGGAGGTTACCGCGTGTTTGTGAACAGCATTGATCTGCAGAATTTCCGCAATTATGAACATCTGAGACTGGACTCTTTTGGTCCCGTAAACTTGTTGATTGGGCAAAATGCCCAAGGCAAGACCAATCTTGCAGAGGCTATTTTTGTACTTGCACTCACCAAGAGCCACCGCACATCCCGTGACAAGGAGCTGATTCGTTTCGGTGAGGAACGTGCCAGACTTGCAGCAGAGGTCGACAAAAAGTACGGATCGGTCAAGCTTGAGCTATCTTTGTCGCAACAAGGCAAAAAAGCAAAGATTAACGGCCTGGAGCAGCGCAAGTTAAGCGATTTTGTCGGAGCGCTCAATGTCGTGATGTTTGCTCCGGAGGATCTGGAGATTGTAAAAGGCACACCGGGGGTCCGCCGCCGGTTTCTTGACATGGAGATCGGACAGGTTGCACCAGGTTACCTTTATCACCTGCAGCAATACCAAAAAGTGCTGGTCCAACGAAACAATTTGCTTAAGCAACTTTGGGGACAAGGGGCATCAGCCCAGACCATGCTTGAGGTATGGAATGAACAACTGGTTGAGCATGGTGTTAAGATCGTCAAAAAAAGGAAACAATTCATAAAGAAACTGCAAAAGTGGGCAGAAACGATTCATCAGGGGATCACCGGAGGCGGAGAAGTCTTGCGCCTGGCCTATCTTCCGTCCTTCAGCGAAGCCGCTGAGGAAGATGAAGCTGTCTTAATGGACCAATTTATGATAAAATTATCACAAATGAAAGAGCAGGAGATTCGCCGAGGCACAACCCTTAGTGGGCCGCATCGGGATGACCTGTCCTTTTTCATTAACGATCGGGAAGTACAAACATATGGCTCGCAGGGGCAGCAGCGCACAACGGCGTTGTCCCTTAAACTTGCGGAAATCGAACTGATTCACGAAGAAATCGGAGAATATCCGGTCCTGCTGCTGGATGATGTTCTGTCAGAGCTGGACCCTTTTCGCCAGACGCAGCTGATCGAAACGTTCCAGAGCAAGGTGCAAACCTTTATTACAGCTACGGGGGTCGAGAGCCTGAACGTTGACAAGCTCAAAGATGCCAGTATTTATCACGTTCATGCCGGACAGGTTGAACGCTAAGGAGTGAGGGCTTATGTACATTCATCTGGGCGGTGAGAAGATCATCCGTTCTTCCGAATTGGTCGCTATTTTTGATATATCGATTGAAAAATCCTCAAAGATCTCCAAGCAGTATGTGACGCATGCCGAGCAGGAAAAAACCGTGGAACACATTGGGGAAGAGGAAGCCAAGTCCATTGTGGTGACCAAAAACATTGTGTACTACTCGCCGATCTCCTCAGCCACGCTGAAGAAGCGGGCTCACATTTTTCCTGATCTCTAGCGGTTGTGTGGCATAAAAGGTGTGTCTTTTGCTGCTTGTCTTTAATTTGGACAGCTGGCTGGAATGAAGTACATTGCCTTTTTCAGTAAACATTCTTAGTTAACGCATAATTACGATATTGAATCTTATAGAAGTAGGTGAAAGCATGTCTATGAATCAACCGTCATATGGTGCAGATGAAATTCAGGTTCTTGAAGGACTGGAAGCCGTACGGAAACGTCCGGGGATGTATATCGGTTCCACCAGTTCCAAAGGTCTGCATCATCTGGTCTGGGAAGTAGTGGACAACAGTATCGATGAAGCGCTCGCAGGTTATTGTGACCATATCGAGGTTACTATCCATGAAGACAACAGTGTCACTGTTGTCGATAACGGACGTGGGATTCCTGTCGGTGAACATGCCAAAATGAAACGTCCTGCGCTTGAGGTCGTTATGACCGTCCTCCATGCAGGAGGTAAGTTTGGTGGCGGCGGGTACAAAGTATCCGGTGGTCTGCACGGTGTAGGTGTATCTGTAGTTAACGCACTATCCGAAAAAGTTGTTGTCACAGTTAAGGTTGACGGGCATGTCTATCAACAGGAATACCGTCGTGGTACTCCGCAGTATGACCTGAGAACGATCGGTACAACCGACGAAACCGGAACAACGGTTAGGTTCCACCCGGATCCTGAAATTTTCACGGAAACGAGAGTTTACGACTATGACATCTTGCTTGCCCGTATTCGTGAGCTGGCGTTCCTGAACAAGGGTATTGGTCTTACACTGACCGATGAGCGTACAGGTGCAACCAACTCATTCCTGTACGAAGGCGGCATTATCGAATACGTCTCCTTCCTCAACCAGAAGCGCGAAGTATTGCATGAGAATCCAATTTACGTTGAAGGTTCCAGAGATAACATCCAGGTGGAAGTTGCTCTGCAATACAATGACAACTACACCGAGAACATCTATTCCTTCGCCAACAATATCAATACGCATGAGGGCGGAACGCATGAATCAGGTTTCAAGAGTGCCCTTACGCGGATTATCAATGACTATGCCCGTAAGGCAGGGGTAATCAAGGACAGCACGGGGAACCTTTCCGGGGATGACGTGCGTGAAGGCTTGACAGCTATTATTTCGGTCAAGATTCCGGAACCGCAATTTGAAGGACAGACAAAGACCAAGCTGGGCAACAGCGAAGTGCGTGGGATTGTCGAATCCTTGTTTGCCGAGAAGCTGCAGGAGTTCCTGGAAGAGAATCCTTCCGTATCCCGTCGCATTTTGGAAAAAGGGCTGCAAGCAGCACGTGCGCGTGAAGCTGCCCGTAAAGCCCGTGAACTGACACGTCGTAAAGGTGCACTCGAAGTAAGCTCACTTCCAGGTAAACTGGCAGACTGTTCATCCAAGGATGCTTCAATCAGCGAATTGTACATCGTCGAAGGTGACTCCGCCGGCGGATCAGCGAAGCAAGGCCGGGATCGTCATTTCCAAGCGATTTTGCCGCTGCGTGGTAAGATTTTGAACGTGGAAAAAGCTCGTCTCGACCGGATCTTGGGGAATGCGGAGATTAGAGCAATTATTACAGCAATGGGTACAGGTATTGGTGATGACTTCGATATTGCCAAAGCCCGCTATCACAAAATCATTTTGATGACCGATGCCGACGTCGATGGTGCTCATATCCGAACACTATTGCTGACATTCCTGTATCGGTACATGCGCAAAATCATTGAGGCAGGTTATGTATATATTGCACAACCGCCATTGTTCAAGATTGAGCGTAACAAAGTGATTCGTTATGCCGGTTCCGAGAAAGAGCGCGATGAAATTATTGCAACGCTCGGCGAAAATGCAAAATTCAACGTTCAGCGTTACAAAGGTCTTGGCGAGATGAATGCCGGACAATTGTGGGAAACGACGATGGATCCGGAGAGTCGGACCATGATGCAAGTATCGATTAATGATGCCATCCTTGCTGATGCCATGTTTGACACCCTGATGGGGGACAATGTTGAACCGCGTCGTGACTTTATCCAGGAAAATGCAAAATACGTGAAAAACCTCGACATTTAACTTATTCGAAGAGGCGCCTGCGAGGGCGCCTTTTTATATTAGGGGAAGTATGGAATAGGGAAGGCAGTAGACATAGACTTCCGTATCCCTTTGTTATCTGCGAACACGTTTTTTGGCAGATGAGGCCTGTGCTTTAGGGGATGTACGAGAGCTCTTACTCTTTTTGGAGGGCAAACGACCGTATGCAATCGCATAACGTTTGATCTTCCGGTATGCCTCCTTGTCCGGTAATAAGCCAAAGGCATAAATGCCTGGCAGTGTGTTGACTTCAAGAATCCAGGGACGCCCTGCTTCGTCTAGCGCAATATCAATACCAATCTCTTTGAGCCTTGGAAATGATGTTTGCAATTGCACAGCGGTATGAATACCTAAGCGGTACAGCTCTGTGCGAAGTTTTTTGAAGCCATCCTGGTGAAGATGGGGGAGTACGAGTTCTTCAAAGGTGGCCAATCGTCCGCCACCATGAATGTTGGTGATAATTTTGCCCGGCGCAGCAACACGTCCCAGAATACCTGTTGTTTCCCAGTTGTGTTGCAGATTTTTCTGAGTTAACACACGCAAGTCAAAAGGCAAATCTCCATGCTTCATCAGCGATATTCCCTGTTGAATGATATAATCACGTTCCTGAATGCGATCATTCAGTGCTCGTTCGAGTTCGTCCAGGGAATGAAATGATCTCTCCTCTGTACCGTATTGGAGTTGATATGTTGTTGTGAGATAGGTATCTCTGGAGATAACAGCACTTGCTTCGGGTTCATCAGGCAGGTTCCGATCAGTAGGTTCTTCCGGAACCTCCGCATCTGTGGTGGAATCTTCGGAATGAACGACAGGTTCGTATAAACGGGTTGTTTTTACTCGCATAACGCCATTACCGTAAGTACCACGGTCCGGTTTGATATAGTTTGACTCAAATAATTCAGTCATTCGTTCGAGAGTTTGACGGCTATATTTTCGGGTCACTGGGATATATTCATTCACAATGCGACTGCGTTGTAACACAGCTGTTTTGGCCCATTTGCTGGAGACGCGTTGGATACCCAAGATCCATCAGTCCTTTCATGTTTTGCTCAGTTCTAAAGAGGGACAGACACGGAGAAATCAAAGGACAAGAGACGATTTCAGTGGTATAATAGAGAAATATGGCGTTTTGTGCGATGAGCTGCGTAATTTGCAGTTTAATCGTAGGACGGGAATGGCTTTAGCCTCTGTAGGCACAGTACATATGCCGTTTTTCTAGCATTGTATGTGCAATTGGGGAGGAAGGCAGGGCGTATCCCCAGACACGCAGAAGTTCCCGGAAGAAAGGCTATTGCCCAGCGGACGTTTAATTGTGTAACTTTTGTGAAAGTAATATAATAAAGAGTAACGTTCTTGCGCGGTTTTAGCCTTGTTAGGCTTTTCACATATAATCAATTTTTTGCATGACGGAATGGAACGTTTGTTGAAGGACAAGAAGGAGGTCCAGCATGGCGGAAGAAATGAACTCTCAGATTACAGATCGGGATATAGGCGTCGAGATGCGTGAATCGTTTATGGATTATGCGATGAGCATCATCGTTAGCCGTGCCTTACCTGACGTGCGTGATGGATTGAAGCCGGTTCACCGGCGTATTCTGTACGCGATGTCAGAGCTCGGCATGACACCCGATAAACCACATAAAAAATCAGCCAGAATCGTCGGCGAAGTTATCGGTAAGTATCACCCACACGGTGACTCTGCTGTTTACGAGACGATGGTACGGATGGCACAGGATTTCTCCCTGCGATATATGCATGTAGATGGACATGGTAACTTTGGATCGGTCGATGGTGATATGGCAGCAGCTATGCGTTACACCGAAGCACGTTTGTCCAAGATTGCTATGGAAATGCTCAGAGACATCAACAAGGATACGATTGATTTCCAGCCGAACTATGACGGTGAAGAACATGAGCCAATCGTTCTGCCTGCTCGTTTTCCTAACTTGCTTGTCAATGGGGTCGGCGGGATCGCGGTAGGTATGGCCACCAATATTCCTCCTCATAATCTGGGCGAGGTCATTGATGGTGTACAGGCCATGATTCAAAATCCGGACATTACATCCATGGAGCTCATGGATTACATTCAAGGACCAGACTTCCCTACGTCCGGCTACATTTTGGGCCGTTCAGGTATTCGCCAGGCGTATCAGACTGGACGTGGTTCAGTAACGATGCGGGCCAAAACCAACATCGAAGAGAATAACAACAAGGCGCGAATTATCGTTACGGAACTGCCTTATCAGGTAAACAAGGCGAGACTCGTTGAGAAAATCGCCGAGTTGGTACGTGATAAAAAGATTGATGGCATTACTGACCTTCGTGATGAGTCTGACCGTAATGGTATGCGGGTTGTAATTGAGCTTCGCAGAGACGTGAATCCGGGGGTTGTCCTGAACAACCTGTACAAACATACATCGATGCAATCCACTTTCGGGATTAACATGCTTGCGATTGTTAATAAAGAACCTAAAATCCTGAACTTGCGCGAAGTGTTGTATCACTACCTGCAGCATCAGATTGAGGTTATTCGCAGACGTACGCAGTTTGAACTGAAAAAGGCTGAAGCTCGTGCACACATTCTAGAAGGTTTACGTATTGCGCTGGATCATATCGACGAGATTATTACGTTGATTCGTTCATCCAGTAATGCGGATGCAGCCAGAGAAGGTTTGATTGAGCGCTTCTCACTCAGTCATGATCAGGCTCAAGCTATTCTCGATATGCGTTTGCAACGCCTCACAGGTCTGGAACGCGAACGTATTGAAAATGAATATAACGAACTGATGGTCAAAATCAGAGAGTATCGCGAAATTCTGGCCAATGAGCATCTGGTGCTTGAGATTATCAGTACGGAGCTGCAAGAGATCCGCGACCGCTTCAGCGATGATCGTCGTACGGAGATCACTGTAGGTGAAGAGAGCATTCTGGATGAGGACCTGATTCCACGTGAAGAGGTTATCATTACGATTACTCATACAGGCTACGTGAAACGTCTGCCGGTATCCACATACCGCAGCCAGAAACGTGGTGGACGTGGGGTCGTGGGTATGGATACGAAAGATACCGACTTTGTCGAGCATCTGTTTGTGACCAACTCCCACAATTACCTCATGTTCTTCACTGACAAAGGTAAAGTGTACCGTCTCAAAGCTTACGAGATTCCAGAGCTTGGACGTACAGCACGGGGAACGCCGATTATCAACCTGATCCAGATCGAGCAGGGCGAATCGGTCAATGCCGTAATTCCGGTCCAGGAATTCGAAAGTGACAGATACTTGTTCTTTGCTACCCGCCAAGGGGTTGTGAAGAAGACGCCACTTGAGGATTACACCAATATTCGCAAAGGCGGCTTGATCGGTATTTCCTTACGTGATGATGACGTTCTGATCGATGTTAAGCTGACCGATGGATTGCAAGAGATCATCATGGGTACAGCTCACGGAATGTCTATTCGATTCTCGGAAGGCAACGTACGTTCCATGGGACGTAGCGCAACCGGGGTCAAAGGGATTACATTGGATGAACAGGATGCTGTTATCGGCATGGATGTAGTTGATAAAGAGCTTGATGTTCTGATCGTTACAGCCAAAGGTTACGGTAAACGTACACCTGTCAGTGATTATCGGATGCAGACTCGTGGCGGTAAAGGGATCAAGACTATTAATGTCACAGAGAAGAACGGCTCAGTAGTCAGCCTCAAAATGGTTAAAACCGAAGAGGATCTGATGATTATCACGTCTAGCGGTACGTTGATCCGGATGAGCATGGAAGGCATATCCACTATGGGTCGATACACGCAGGGTGTGAAGCTGATTCATATTCGTGACGAGGATTCAGTAGCTACAGTCAGCCGAATTGACAAAAATGAAGAGGAACCAGACGATGAGTCGCTTGAAGGCTTGGAAGGCGAGGAGTCCCAAGCTCCGGTAGTAAGCTTGGAAGAAGGCACCGTTTCTGACGCTGAGGTTAATGAAGTTGAGGGCGACGACGATTCCGGTTCGGAAGCATAAAATAGAATTTTATAAAGACTGATCTCTTTGAGATTGAAAGAAAATTGCGAGGGCTCCCACGGGGAGCCCTTTTGTTTGTATAAAGGAATCTCTTCTTTTATTCTTCCGAATCTGGGATGTACAGCCTGATTCCTGAGTAATATAATGGGAAATATCATGAAAAACCGGGACTATGGTCTTGTTTGTATTAACATAGAAGAACGATGAGTGAGGGGAATACACATGGGATTAATCACCCTGTCAGAAGTCAAACCAGGACTCAAACTTGGGAGTGATGTGCAAACACTTCGCGGCAACGTTCTGCTTCAGAAGGGGAAGGTCATTTTACCCAAGGATATGGAAGTGCTCAGAGCCTTTATGATTCAACAGGTAGATATTGAACAAGAAAGAATGGTGTCGAGTAGTACAGGGACCAAAGGTGCATCTGTGTCCGCAGGAAGTTCTGCCAATGATAACAATGGTGAACGGGCAGGGAAGACAGGGAACGTCACCACAGCTCCTGTAGTAACGTCTTTGCAGGATGAGTATGAGAAGATGGTCGGACTAACGAAAAATGCTTTCCTGTCCTCTCTGGCGGCTGAATTACCGGTCTATGAGTTACGTACACAGTTGGAGGCTGTGTTTGCACATCTCAAACAATATAATGTGCTTACTTTCAGTCCACGAGTAATGCAAGAACATGATTATGTATATCACCATGCCGTACTGAGTGCGATCACATCCTATCAACTGGCTCAATGGATTGATCTTCCCTCCAAGGATTGGATGCAAGTGGCTTTTGCAGGCTTGTTCCATGATATTGGTAACAACAAGGTAGATCCGCAGATTCTCCATAAACCATCCACGTTGACGGCTACAGAGCAGGAAGAGATTCGTCAGCATACGAAATATGGTTATCAGATCCTTAAACAGGCAAAGGCCATTAATGAGGGAGCCAGACTTGCAGCTTTGCAGCATCATGAAAAAGTGGATGGATCAGGCTACCCGTTGCAGCTTAGTGGGACGCAGATTCATATTTATGCCAAGATTGTAGCTATCGCTGATATTTTCCACGCCATGACGCTGGAGAAGATCTACCGCAAGGCACAATCACCATACCTAGTCCTAGAACAGATCCAAAGTGAGGCATTTGGGAAATTGGATCCTGCAATCGTAAGGGTATTTGTTCAACGGTCGACCCAGATCCATAATGGCATCCGAGTGAAACTCAGCAATAACCAAATTGGAGAGATTGTATTCTCTGATCGAGATCATCCTACACGGCCTATGGTGTCAGTAGAAGGAAACATCATTAACCTGATGCAGCAACGGCAACTTCACATCCAAGAGGTTATCGGATAACAATAAATATTAAAGTAACTTGATGAGGGGGCCTTTCTTTTATAGAGAGGCTTTTTACGTGAGATAAATGTGGAAATGTAGAGAAAACAGAAAGATTATAGAAATATATATAATTACTCAAAAAAAGACTTGCATTCAAAATCTGTACATGGTATATTCTAAGTCCGGCCAAGAAAACACTGTTTACACGGTGCGGCAAGCAAACGAAATAAGCTTCGAAAGAAACTTGAAAAAAGAGCTTGCAAAGTTGGTGCGGATGTGATAAGATATAAAAGTTGCTGAAGAGAACGACATTCGGTAACAAAACAAGTTTGATCTTTGAAAACTGAACAACGAGTGAGTAAACATTCTGCTTGCAGAATGAACGCGAAAGTTTGAAACGAGCCTTGGCTTGGATCAACTGGAGCACAAATGAGATTTTTAATCTCGTCAGATTCAAAATGAGCTTATCGCTCTTTTCAATACTTTATTGGAGAGTTTGATCCTGGCTCAGGACGAACGCTGGCGGCATGCCTAATACATGCAAGTCGAGCGGAGTTGATAGGAAGCTTGCTTCCTTGACACTTAGCGGCGGACGGGTGAGTAACACGTAGGCAACCTGCCCTCAAGTTTGGGACAACTACCGGAAACGGTAGCTAATACCGAATAGTTGTTTTCTTCGCCTGAAGGAAACTGGAAAGACGGAGCAATCTGTCACTTGGGGATGGGCCTGCGGCGCATTAGCTAGTTGGTGGGGTAACGGCTCACCAAGGCGACGATGCGTAGCCGACCTGAGAGGGTGATCGGCCACACTGGGACTGAGACACGGCCCAGACTCCTACGGGAGGCAGCAGTAGGGAATCTTCCGCAATGGGCGAAAGCCTGACGGAGCAATGCCGCGTGAGTGATGAAGGTTTTCGGATCGTAAAGCTCTGTTGCCAGGGAAGAACGCTTGGGAGAGTAACTGCTCTCAAGGTGACGGTACCTGAGAAGAAAGCCCCGGCTAACTACGTGCCAGCAGCCGCGGTAATACGTAGGGGGCAAGCGTTGTCCGGAATTATTGGGCGTAAAGCGCGCGCAGGCGGTCATTTAAGTCTGGTGTTTAATCCCGGGGCTCAACCCCGGATCGCACTGGAAACTGGGTGACTTGAGTGCAGAAGAGGAGAGTGGAATTCCACGTGTAGCGGTGAAATGCGTAGATATGTGGAGGAACACCAGTGGCGAAGGCGACTCTCTGGGCTGTAACTGACGCTGAGGCGCGAAAGCGTGGGGAGCAAACAGGATTAGATACCCTGGTAGTCCACGCCGTAAACGATGAGTGCTAGGTGTTAGGGGTTTCGATACCCTTGGTGCCGAAGTTAACACATTAAGCACTCCGCCTGGGGAGTACGGTCGCAAGACTGAAACTCAAAGGAATTGACGGGGACCCGCACAAGCAGTGGAGTATGTGGTTTAATTCGAAGCAACGCGAAGAACCTTACCAGGTCTTGACATCCCTCTGATCGGTACAGAGATGTATCTTTCCTTCGGGACAGAGGAGACAGGTGGTGCATGGTTGTCGTCAGCTCGTGTCGTGAGATGTTGGGTTAAGTCCCGCAACGAGCGCAACCCTTATATTTAGTTGCCAGCACTTCGGGTGGGCACTCTAGATAGACTGCCGGTGACAAACCGGAGGAAGGTGGGGATGACGTCAAATCATCATGCCCCTTATGACCTGGGCTACACACGTACTACAATGGCCGGTACAACGGGCTGCGAAATCGCGAGATGGAGCCAATCCCAACAAAGCCGGTCTCAGTTCGGATTGCAGGCTGCAACTCGCCTGCATGAAGTCGGAATTGCTAGTAATCGCGGATCAGCATGCCGCGGTGAATACGTTCCCGGGTCTTGTACACACCGCCCGTCACACCACGAGAGTTTATAACACCCGAAGTCGGTGGGGTAACCGCAAGGAGCCAGCCGCCGAAGGTGGGATAGATGATTGGGGTGAAGTCGTAACAAGGTAGCCGTATCGGAAGGTGCGGCTGGATCACCTCCTTTCTATGGAGAATCGTTTCCTGCAACGGAAACATTCAAATATAAAATCTAGCCAGGTCGGCTAGTTACTCACTCGTTGCTCAGTTTTGAGAGCTCAAACTCTCAAAACAGCTTGCTTTTGCATGGAGCTTGTTCTTTGAAAACTAGATATCGAAACGAAACAAACGCGAATTAGAACATTCCTTTTTAGCTGAACTTGTGTTAAACAAGTTTAAATAAAAACGGTAGATTGCACGTACGATGGTATCGAATGGGAGCGACTTTTGGCTTTGCGCAAGCAAAACAAGGGAAGCGAGCAGTCGAAACCGGAGCACGAGGTTAAGCTACTAAGAGCACACGGAGGATGCCTAGGCGCTAGGAGCCGATGAAGGACGTGGCGAACAACGAAACTGCCTCGGGGAGCTGTAAGCAAGCTTTGATCCGGGGGTGTCCGAATGGGGAAACCCAGCTGGGGTAATTTCCAGTTACTCATAACTGAATACATAGGTTATGTAGAGGCATACCAGGGGAACTGAAACATCTAAGTACCCTGAGGAAGAGAAAACAATAGTGATTCCGTCAGTAGCGGCGAGCGAACGCGGAGAAGCCCAAACCAGAGAGCTTGCTCTTTGGGGTTGTGGGACGTCTCACATGGAGTTACAAAGGAACCGGTTAAGCGAAGAGGTCTGGAAAGGCCCGCCAAAGAAGGTAAAAGCCCTGTAGTTGAAAGTTGGTTCCCTCCGAGACGGATCCCGAGTAGTGCGGGGCACGTGAAACCCCGTATGAATCCGGCAGGACCATCTGCCAAGGCTAAATACTTCCTAGCGACCGATAGTGAAGCAGTACCGTGAGGGAAAGGTGAAAAGCACCCCGGAAGGGGAGTGAAATAGAACCTGAAACCGTGTGCTTACAAAAAGTCAGAGCCCGTTTTAGGGGTGATGGCGTGCCTTTTGTAGAATGAACCGGCGAGTTACGTTCCCGTGCAAGGTTAAGGTGAAGAGCCGGAGCCGCAGCGAAAGCGAGTCTGAATAGGGCGATTGAGTACGTGGACGTAGACCCGAAACCGGGTGATCTACCCCTGTCCAGGGTGAAGGTGCGGTAACACGCACTGGAGGCCCGAACCCACGCATGTTGAAAAATGCGGGGATGAGGTGGGGGTAGCGGAGAAATTCCAATCGAACTCGGAGATAGCTGGTTCTCCCCGAAATAGCTTTAGGGCTAGCCTCGGAAAACAGAGTCGTGGAGGTAGAGCACTGATTGGGTGCGGGGCCCGCAAGGGTTACCAAGCTCAGTCAAACTCCGAATGCCATAGACTTACTTCCGGGAGTCAGACAGTGAGTGCTAAGATCCATTGTCAAAAGGGAAACAGCCCAGACCATCAGCTAAGGTCCCCAAGTGTGTGTTAAGTGGGAAAGGATGTGGAGTTGCACAGACAACCAGGATGTTGGCTTAGAAGCAGCCACCATTGAAAGAGTGCGTAATAGCTCACTGGTCGAGTGACTCTGCGCCGAAAATGTAACGGGGCTAAACACACCACCGAAGCTATGGCTTGATGCTTTGCATCAGGGGTAGGGGAGCGTTGTATAAGGGTTGAAGGTGTACCGTAAGGAGCGCTGGACATTATACAAGTGAGAATGCCGGTATGAGTAACGAAAAGATCAGTGAGAATCTGATCCGCCGAAAGCCTAAGGGTTCCTGAGGAAGGTTCGTCCGCTCAGGGTAAGTCGGGACCTAAGGCGAGGCCGAAAGGCGTAGTCGAAGGACAACAGGTCGAAATTCCTGTACCACCGTAAGCCGTTATGAGCAATGGGGGGACGCAGTAGGGTAGTGACGCGGACTGATGGATGTCCGTCTAAGCAGTGAGGCTGATGTGTAGGCAAATCCGCACATTGTAAGGCTGAGCTGTGATGGGGAGCGAAAATTATAGTAGCGAAGGTCATGATCTCACACTGCCAAGAAAAGCCTCTAGCCAGGTGAAGGTGCCCGTACCGCAAACCGACACAGGTAGGCGAGAAGAGTATTCTAAGGCGCGCGGAAGAACTCTCGTTAAGGAACTCGGCAAAATGACCCCGTAACTTCGGGAGAAGGGGTGCCCCGGTAGTGTGAATAGCACGAGGGGGCCGCAGTGAAAAGGCCCAAGCGACTGTTTAGCAAAAACACAGGTCTGTGCGAAGCCGTAAGGCGAAGTATACGGGCTGACGCCTGCCCGGTGCTGGAAGGTTAAGGGGAGTGGTTAGGGAGCAATCCCGAAGCTGTGAACCGAAGCCCCAGTAAACGGCGGCCGTAACTATAACGGTCCTAAGGTAGCGAAATTCCTTGTCAGGTAAATTCTGACCCGCACGAATGGCGTAACGACTTGGGCGCTGTCTCAACGAGAGATCCGGTGAAATTTTAATACCTGTGAAGATGCAGGTTACCCGCGACAAGACGGAAAGACCCCATGGAGCTTTACTGCAGCTTGATATTGAATTTGGGTACGATCTGTACAGGATAGGTGGGAGCCTTTGAAACGTGAGCGCCAGCTTGCGTGGAGGCAACGTTGGGATACCACCCTGATCGTATCTAGGTTCTAACCTGGTACCGTAATCCGGTGCGGGGACAGTGTCAGGTGGGCAGTTTGACTGGGGCGGTCGCCTCCTAAAGAGTAACGGAGGCGCCCAAAGGTTCCCTCAGAATGGTTGGAAATCATTCGAAGAGTGCAAAGGCATAAGGGAGCTTGACTGCGAGACCTACAAGTCGAGCAGGGACGAAAGTCGGGCTTAGTGATCCGGTGGTACCGCATGGAAGGGCCATCGCTCAACGGATAAAAGCTACCCTGGGGATAACAGGCTTATCTCCCCCAAGAGTCCACATCGACGGGGAGGTTTGGCACCTCGATGTCGGCTCATCGCATCCTGGGGCTGAAGTAGGTCCCAAGGGTTGGGCTGTTCGCCCATTAAAGCGGTACGCGAGCTGGGTTCAGAACGTCGTGAGACAGTTCGGTCCCTATCTGTCGTGGGCGTAGGAAATTTGAGAGGAGCTGTCCTTAGTACGAGAGGACCGGGATGGACGTACCGCTGGTGTACCAGTTGTTCCGCCAGGAGCACCGCTGGGTAGCTATGTACGGACGGGATAAACGCTGAAAGCATCTAAGCGTGAAGCCCCCCTCAAGATGAGATTTCCCAGTATGTAAGACCCCTTGAAGACGACGAGGTAGATAGGCTGGGGGTGGAAGTGCAGCAATGCATGGAGCTGACCAGTACTAATCGGTCGAGGGCTTATCCAATTAGCAAGTTGTAATTCGCGTGTTTCGTTTCGAATCTAGTTTTCAGAGAACGATCTCTGAAATGTAAGCTACGCGTTTGGTGGCGATGGCGGAGGGGTTCCACACGTACCCATCCCGAACACGACCGTTAAGCCCTCTAGCGCCGATGGTACTTGGACCGCAGGGTCCTGGGAGAGTAGGACGCCGCCAAGCAAAGAACCACTGCCGATGTTATTCGGTGGTGGTTTTTATTTGTTTATAAGGATTAAATATGATAAGTGGAAGCTCTGACATGATCGATACTGGAAGGTAACATTTTTGTTACGGATAACAGCAGCAAAACCAGTATAATAGGACTATGTTAAATATGCTAAAAGTACCTGACCACAGAGCTGGAATGTGCAGCTGTGAAAAGGAGGGTGTGTGTGTTAAGTTGGCGGAGACTTGGACTACAATCATTTCTGTTGCTTTGTTTGACCGTTGTTCTGGCAGGATGCGGTGAAGCATCAGGATCTGTATGGACTTCATATGAAGGTGCGGTGAACGAGAAGAGTTTTCCGGTGCCTAAAGTAGCGAATAAATCTGACCAGTCTGAAAATAATTCGGATATGGATTATGTTCGATATACGCTGTCTGGTATTAGTGAGAGTACTAGCTTGCCTGAGGTATATCTAGACGAGATTAAAAGCTGGGGTTGGACAGAGAGGCAAGCCAAGGGTACATCCAATGAATCCAGTACCTTGCGTGTATT
The DNA here is from genome assembly GCF_030816325.1 of Paenibacillus sp. W4I10. Taxonomy (NCBI): domain Bacteria; kingdom Bacillati; phylum Bacillota; class Bacilli; order Caryophanales; family Paenibacillaceae; genus Paenibacillus; species Paenibacillus sp. W4I10. Next base: position 5,170,303 of record NZ_JAUSXX010000001.1, on the reverse strand, counting down.
TGCAAAGGAAGGACATACTGTGCATTTAGCAGTACATGATGGTTCCTTTACACTAATGGTTCCTAGAAATGATGCTACTCAAACGACAGTTAAATCATTGGCTGAAGACGATTGAGCTGCTGTGTGTAGGCTTGGATATGAAAATTAACGCTGTGATGTTCCTTATAATATAGTAAAGCTCCCGTGTACTTGAACGGGGGCTTTTTGTTATTTAGCGAAGTAGGCTTAGTAATGATGGGAGAAGCTATCACGTATGGTGGATCAGAGGTCATAAAGGTACAGAAGGGATGGAGTAGTTTCTTTCGTACATGTATAGGTGGTATGTGTGCTTGAAGCATAGGGAAGTGTAGAGCGCTAAAAGTAGAGGGGGAGAGATATATGTTGGATAAAGGTATTGAGGTAATGAGTGGCTGATGGAAAGCAGCTAGAAGACAGATAGAGCTCAGAGTGAGCAATAGATTTGCTCAAAGGTGTAAGATCTGCGAGATATCTGGAGTTGTGAGGATATGGAACGCCGGAGGAAAAGAGGAGAAGAATGGGGCCTCGAGTGGGGATAACTCATTTTACTATACCCATACTGTGGATAAGGGATAAGACGGGGACGACAAATAAAGGTTATCCACTGTGGATAACCTTTATTTGAGCATGTGAGGCTGAGTCAACTGAACGATACAACGATCATGTTTTTGTATCAGATTATTCGAAGGGCTTAGCGGTTATGTATTACAGTTAAGTGAGGTACATTGAGTATTGCATAAATGAGGGAGCGTTATTGCAGATAGTATGAGACATCTTGTTCATTCAATTTGATGAGTCCATCTTTGCGCTCACGGGAGAGAACCATTACAACATACAAGCGAGGACCCAGCAACCACAAATGCCAGAAGATCAGCGAGAGGGTGAAGGACAATGGCGACCATATCAAACATACTGTAATGATACACAGTCCAATCCAGCTCATGTTAAGGTGTACCCGGACAAACATACGGAAGCTAAAATGCTGATCAGGGATATAACCTAACCAGGGCATACGCATATTCCAGCGCCAGCGTTTGGCGTAAGAGGTACGGACCAGCAGTAATATCGTTCTGGCGATGACATAATGAATCCAGATGGTGATTGGACCTGCCAGTACAAAAAAGAAGAGGCCAGTCCAGGAGAATGCGAGTAGATTGAATAAGAGCATGATGACCGGCAGACACAGATAGCTGTAAATGACACTGCGGGCGATAGCCTTTTTTTTCAGGAGCCGGTATTGATAAAATGTTGCTTTATTCTCCGGTTCGGCGATCATACGATTATATATCCTCCTTCGGATTCACGTTTGTGTGGGGTAGGTATTCGTTTTTCTTACACGATTAAAAGGGAATGAATCATGCATGTATGTATATGAACCTTGTATCTCACGCCATGACGATTGTACAAGATATTGAGATTCGACGGAGCTTATCTCAGTATACTCCCGAATACACGGACTGTCAGGCTTTGATATCGTTATCATGTATTATATATCGGCTGGGATTCCATGTTTTTTTAAGGAAATTGAATATAAGTTTGAGTCAGACCAAGAGATACGTGATGTAGAGGTAAATACGATGGAATGCAGGATAACTGTACATACATAAGCAGGTGAATGTTCTTGTAGGGAGAATGAATGTATTTTTCGGTACAGACACCCAAGAGGGGGTGGGCGAATATATATATTTTATAGAAAGAAAGCACTATGAAAATGTTTAAAATAATAGAAACTGTGCAATACTGATAGTAAACGTAAAACAAGGTGGGATGGTTCATGGAAGAACATGCCGAACACACATGTATTATCTGCGAGCAAAGAAAAAGAGAAGGCATTTTTATTGTATCTGAATTCATATGTGACACTTGTGAAGCAGAAATGGTTCATACCGATGCGCAGGATGCCAAGTACAATTATTTTATTCATCAAATGAAGCAAATTTGGGTACAAAAAAACGCATGAATGTTGCTAATAGAAGTAGAAGCGAAACATCACATTGCAATGATGCTGATGTGTATAGAGGCCCAATGGGCCTTTTTCTGTTTTTAAGAGAGAGATTGTCTTGTTTGCCATCTTGGGAAGGCGTATGCTGATATAATGGTATAGATCATTTGCAGTAGAGCGTGTAGAGATGGGGAAGAAGGGCGTTCCTTGGATTAGGAAGCTTTTGGAGCGCATAGGGCGCACATTATATATGTACAGGATGGTTATTTCATGGAACATAAAAATAAATCAAGTAGAGCCCCTTTATATGAAGCGTTGCTTTCGTATCGTGATTCGAAGCAGCGTTCTTTTCATGTGCCTGGGCATAAGAATGGACAAGCTTACCGACATTTGCTGGAACAAGCAGAAGCAGGGCAATCTCCAGCTAAGGATATCGTTAATGAGGAACAACAGCACGGAGTGATTCAGAGCGATGCAGGAGGGAACGTTAACCGAAGGATAGAGCAATTCAGTTCAGTGGAGAAACATGGGGCTGATCTGAAGAGTGGGGAGCGTTGTGGCGATGAAGGGGTTCCTTCGGAAGTAGGATTGGTACCGGATCGTTCATTCCTGGAGATGATGGAGATGGATGTTACGGAAATTACGGGCACCGACGATTTGCATCATCCAGAAGGTGTGATCCAGGAAGCACAGGAGCTTGCGGCAGATTGTTTTGGAGCGGAGGAGAGTTTTTTCCTTGTGGGAGGCAGTACTGCAGGTAATCTGTCCTTATTGCTCACCGTGTGTGATGAGCCGAACAGTATTGTGCTGGTGCAACGGAATATACACAAATCCGTTATTCACGGGTTAATGCTGGCCGGCGCAAGAGCTGTATTTCTGGAGCCGTGGGTCGATCCTGCGTCTGGACTTGCGGTCATGCCGTCGGTGGAGACGGTGCAGGCTGCTGTCCAGGCCTATCCTGAGGCAAAGGGCGTGTTGGTCACTTTGCCCAATTATTACGGCATGGGCGCAGATCTGACGCCCATAACCGAGGTATGCCACGCCGCTGGCATGCCATTGCTCGTGGATGAAGCGCATGGCGCGCATTATGGGCAGCATCCGGAGCTGCCTGTCTCTGCACTGTCATGCGGAGCAGACGGTGTCGTGCAGTCAACACATAAGATGCTGACGGCCTTCACCATGGGTGCCATGCTGCACATTCAGGGAACACGGTTAAACCGTTCCCTGTTAAGGCAGCGCCTGGCCATGGTGCAAAGCTCAAGCCCATCATACCCGGTGATGGCTTCGCTTGATCTGGCGCGCCGGCTGCTGCACGTGCAGGGCGCGAACACATTCACGGCGGGGCTCACCGCCGTGAATGCCTTTAAGCGCGGCCTCGCGGAGCTGCCGCGCTTCCAGTTGCTGCAGCCTGCACAGCCGCTGCAGCCAGAACCGCCAGCCGGAACAGCGAAGCCGGCTGGCATGTCCGTGTCCGCTGCGCAGCAGACACGGGAGGGCCTGACCGCGGCGGCGATGCCATCTGCCGCGGGGTATACCGCTCAGGACCCATTCAAGGCCGTCATCTATGACGGCACAGGGGTGCTGAGCGGTTATGGGCTACAGCAGCAGCTGGAAGCATGCGGCTGTGTGCCCGAGATGAGCGACGAACGGTACGTCGTCTTGCTCTTCAGCCTGGGCTCAACGGTGCAAGATGCTCAGCACCTGTTGCAAGCTTTACACCATATCAGCTCTGCCGATGGGCATGAGCAGGTCCAATCCAATGCAGCGCCATCACATCAGCTCGTGAAAGGTTCTGCACATTATATTTCCACGTGGAACAATTTACAAGAAAATACTTGCTACTCGGAACCGATCTCCTTTACACTGCAACCGATTGTGGAGACGGATACGATCAATGTCCCGATAGTAGAAAGTGCAGGTTGTCGATCAGCTGAGATGGTAGTCCCGTATCCTCCAGGGATTCCGCTTGTCTATCCGGGTGAACGCCTAAGTCCATCGATGGTGACACGTATACAACTCCTGCGGGATGAAGGAGCAAAGTTTCACGGGGTATCAGATGCATCTCTACAAGTATTGAAGGTTATGAAGGATTGAAAGGAACATATGAAATCTCTGAATGCGTTCACCAATAGGTAGTCTATATGACCAATACGATACCGGACCCTACACATGTGAGGGTCTCTTGGTCATTAATCTAGTTGCTAGGGTGTGTCTTCAAACTCAGGCATGCAATACGTTGAAGGATGTCAGGGTCCAACATCTTGAAGTCAAGGATTGCTTATCCTGGCGAATTGTCCAGACGATTTTCTAAGGAACCGAGGACGTCTTATTTAGCCTTCGAGTCCTCCTTTTATTTTGTAAGGAACCTGAGATACGTTATTAACCAAATTCACCTAACAAACACGCTGTAAACGGCTGGTTATTCCAATATAGCGTGTTTCAGATTCCTTAGATTGCTGCGGGCGCTTCAAATCGCTGAATAAGGCGCGTGACAGGGTCGTTAGCGCTCCCGCTCCGTGCCCTACTCCAGACATGTTCAGTTTGAAGACACGCTCTAGTTCAACTTATAGAGATAGACATAAGAAAGAAGGGAACACTTTGGGTATTCCGCTAAAAAAATATACAGGAATAGTCCTGCAAGTTTTGTTGATGTACGGTTTTTACTGGATTGGCAACTTCATTCAAACTCTATTGCATCTGCCGTTAACAGGAAGTATTGTGGGTATGCTGGTTTTGTTTATTGCCATTCAACTGGGATGGGTCAAAATGAGCTGGGGAGAAGAAGGGTCAACTTGGCTTCAATCCCATTTGCAATTATTGTTCATTCCACCTACTGTGGGCATCATTAATCATTTTGATTTTTTTAGAGCCAACACCTTGTTATTGGTTCTTGGTTTGATCGTTAGCACATTAATCACATGTCTGATATCTGCCAAATTAAGTGAGTGGCTTATGGCATGGAGATCGTCTCATTCAGGCAAAAAGGAGGCGATCACTTGTCAGCATTCATCCTCGGAATTGGAATGATCGCGCTAACCATCGCTGTATACATTCCAGCCACTAGTCTATATAAAAGGCTGAGATGGCCAATACTTATGCCTGTACTTACAACGACTGCCATACTGATCCTGATTTTGGTGATTTCCGGTATAAAGCTGGATACGTACATGCTGGGTGGCAAATGGATACAGGAGCTCTTGGGTCCAGCAGTTGTATCTCTCGCTTTTCCCTTGTCCAGACATCTGCATGTGCTGAAGCAAAATATCATTCCAATTGTGGGTGGAACAATCGGAGGCAGTATTACAGGTGTCTCCACAGGGGCTTTGATCGCCATTCTGCTTGGCTATCCTCAAGAGATGGTCATCGCTTTATTGCCAAAATCAGTGACAACTCCTGTGGCTATTCAACTCGCTAATCAGGTTGGAGGGAATGCCTCATTCACATCGCTGTTTGTGATGATTGCAGGATTCTCAGGGATATTATTGGGGCCGATGCTCTTGAAATGGGCCAAAGTCCGCAGTAAACATGCCTATGGGATTGGACTGGGTTCAGCATCTCATGCCCTCGGCATGGCAAGGTCTTTTGAATATGGAGAGAATGCGGTAGCCCTTAGTTCAGTTTCCATGATTGTCAGTGCCATTGCCGGATCAATGATGCTTCCATTATGGGTGTGGATTATCTACGGTTGAACGCTTTACTTTGTTGTTCATGTTGGAGTAACCGCTGACCTATAGTATTATAGAAAGAAACAAGCTTGTATGATCTTGGTGTTATTAATACGTACCGATATAGCTGTAGCTATACACCTCTGGGCGGGGGATATCATATCTTGTAGCAAGAGGGTCTAAGCATATTCAATTACAGCAGCAATAGATGCAATTATCGACATAGAAAGCAGGGAAGCATATGCAGGGCAGAGGTAAATTCATTACGCTGGAAGGGGGAGAGGGTTCCGGTAAAACAACGATGATCGGTAGAATAGGTTCTTATTTTGAAGAACGGGGTATACCTTACGTAGTTACGCGAGAGCCTGGCGGAATTGAGATTGCGGAGAAAATACGTTCAATTATTCTGGACCCTCTTCATACGGCAATGGATGCTCGAACAGAAGCGCTATTGTATGCAGCTGCACGCAGCCAGCATCTGGCGGAGAAAGTAGAGCCTGCGCTGAGAGCTGGAAAAGCGGTCATCTGTGACCGATTTGTCGATAGCAGTCTGGTCTATCAAGGATACGCCCGTGGACTCGGGATAGAGAATGTATGGGCCATAAATCGTTTTGCGATTGGTGATCTCATGCCGGATGTGACCTTATATCTGGACATTGAGCCTGAAGTGGGGCTTGCCCGGATCGATTCTCATGATGGCCGTGAAGTGAACCGTCTGGATCTGGAAAATCTGGAGTTTCACCGTAAAGTGCGAGAGGGTTACTTCCTATTAAAAGAGCAGTTCCCGGAACGAATCAGAGTTATCGATGCTTCCATGAAGCAGGAGGATGTCTTGGCAGCAATGATTTTGTCGCTGGAGACAGGGATTTTGAAGGATTTTGACGAGTAATTGTCTAATATATAGACAGGGCATTTGATAAAGGTGCTTATTCTAAAGGAGGTTATGCAGGATGAAACTGATTGTTGCGATTATACAGGATAAAGACAGCAACCGATTATCCAGCGCATTGGTCAAAGCAAACTTTCGGGCAACGAAGTTGGCCAGTACGGGCGGATTTTTGAAGGCAGGCAACACGACGTTTATGATCGGTGTCGATGATGGTCAAGTCGAGTCCGTAATGAACGTCATTCGCAGCAGCTGTAAGGTTCGTGAACAGCTCGTGACTCCGGTCACACCGATGAGTGGAACAACCGACTCTTACCTGCCGCTACCTGTTGAAGTTCAAGTAGGTGGAGCTACTGTATTTGTTCTCCCGGTAGATCGCTTCGAACATTTCTAATTTAAACGTTTTGCATGGAACCCATGAGGGTCTTTCATGATCAATAGCATGTTGGAAACGATGGATGCAAGCAGATTTAAAAGAAGTTCGTGTGTGCCACTTATGGAACCGCCTTTCTTGATCAGAAGAATTGGCACACTCTTTCCGAATGAACATTTTCTAGCTGGGGAATGCTCATTCGGAAAGAGGTTGACTACAAACAACAAGTCCTTAATGGTGATGTATATCTACCATTTATATAGAGTGTGATCAGCATATATAGAAGCCTCATCCTCACGCACAGGCGCAACGCGCACTGTGCTGATGGGCGATTAGCTAACTTTGATAGAAAGCGGGCGTACCCATGAAAATCAATCCTGGATTCAGACCGATTCAGAGCGGGATCAGTTCAACTGATTCAGGTTCCAAACCGGTTCAATCCAAAAATTTCTCTGATATGATGAATCACCAGGGGGAACGGGCCTCACAAGCTGAACTGAATCGCCGGTTTAGTGAAATCCAGCTTCAGGGCGATCGCTTGGCACGTTCCATGACGATTCGTGAACTGAAGGCGTATAAGCAACTTGTTAAAAGGTTCCTGGAAGAGACCGTTCGTCGCGGTGTATCCATGAAAGAGACAAGGGGTTGGGATCGTCGTGGCAGAGGCAAGCGTTATAAGCTGATTGATGAAATTGACTCCGCTCTGTTATCCATGGCTGATGAACTGCTGGATACAGAAGAAGGAAAAATCTCTCTATTACAACAAGTAGGGGAAATTCGGGGGATGCTTATTAATTTAAGCTTCTGAGGAGGAAGTATGTCCTTTCAACAGATTATGGGTCAACAAGCGGCCAAGCAAATGTTACAAAGCAGTTTGAGACGTCATGCAATAAGCCATGCGTATTTGTTTAGCGGTCCAGCTGGTAGTGGGCAACGGAAGACGGCAATTACCTTTGCCAAGGCAATATTCTGTACAGAGCTTGAAGATGACGCTTGTGGGCAGTGTCTTGAATGCCGTAAGGTAGATCATGGTAACCATCCGGATCTAACCATGCTTGCGCCAGATGGAAACAACATTAAAATAGATCAAATCCGGGATCTGCAGCGTATTTTTTCATACCGATCAGAGGCAGGACATCCCAAAGTATATATTATAGAACAAGCCGAGAAAATGACGGTGCAGGCAGCAAACAGTTTGCTCAAATTTCTGGAGGAACCGCAGGTACCAGCAGTCGGCATCCTGATTACAGATAATGGACAGGCCATGTTGCCAACGATCCGCTCACGCTCCCAATTGGTGCCGTTCAGCGCACTGAATCCGGAAGAGATGCTGCAATCCCTGATCGAGGAAGGGCACCCTGCCAATCTGGCTCGCTCTGCCGTCCATTTAGCGTCAGGATTGGAAGCATGTAGAGAAATTCTCCAGCAGAATTGGTTTGCAGAAATTAGAAACGTAATGTTACAATTAGGGAAGGAGTCCCTGGGTAGAGGAAGTACATCATTAATCTCTGCACAGCAGAAGCTTTTTAAAACCGGACTCTCTGAACATCTGGACATGTTGCTTAGTTTGTTCCATCTATGGTTTAGGGACATGCTGTATGTTCAGTACGATAGGCATGAACATATCGTTTTTATAGATCAGTTAGACATGTTATCTCAGTTGGCACATACCCGCAGCACAGAGCAGTGGGTCTCCTATATGGATATGGCCGCAGCATGCAGAAAAAAATTGCGTTTCAACGTCAATGGCCAGCTTTGTCTGGAGCAATTTTTGATCGGTTTGGCATAAGACTGGGAGAGGGCAGAGTAAGCTCCAATCATATGCAAACGGTTATAACTTCGGCCGGTTCCCTAAGAAGACGGGGCTTCAGACGAAGTGGGGTTGGCTTACAAGGGGGTTAATTTTTTGTACAGTGTAGTGGGTGTCCGTTTCAAAAAAGCGGGCAAAATTTATTACTTCGATCCCCTGGACCTTCCCATTGAGAAAGAAAACTGCGTTATCGTGGAGACAGCGCGGGGGGTTGAGTACGGTAAGGTTGTCGTAGGTAAGAAGGAAGTGGGCGAGTCCGATGTGGTGTTGCCGCTGAAGAAAGTCATCCGCGTTGCGGGCGAGACAGATGCCCGTGTGGTTGATGAGAACAAGCGTGCAGCCAAAGAAGCATTCGGTACTTGTTTAAATAAAATCAAAGACCATGGCCTCAAAATGAAGCTGGTCGATGTGGAATTTACGTTTGATCGCAATAAAATTATATTTTATTTTACAGCTGAAGGAAGAGTTGATTTCCGGGAGCTGGTCAAGGATCTGGCAAGCATATTCCGGACACGAATCGAGCTGAGACAGATTGGTGTACGTGATGAAGCGAAGATGCTTGGCGGAATCGGACCTTGCGGCCGTGTGTTGTGTTGTTCTTCCTGGCTGGGAGACTTTGAGCCAGTATCAATCAAGATGGCTAAAGATCAGAGCCTGTCACTGAATCCGACGAAAATTTCAGGGTTGTGCGGAAGACTCATGTGCTGTCTGAAATTTGAGCATGATAACTATGAAAGTGTGAGAGAAGAACTGCCAGCTGTAGGCAAATTGGTCGTCACCTCATTGGGTGAAGGAAAAGTTGTCGGAATTAATGCCGGTAGCCGCACAGTCCATGTTCAACTGTTCGACATCAGTAAAGTCAAAGAACTTCCGCTGGATGACGTCGTTATCAAGTAAACCATAAAGGTTGCTTCGGGGTGGAAACTTGGAAAAGAAAAATCTGTTTACGCACATTCATGAAATGGAAACCCAACTGGGTCAGTTGCACGGTGATTTAGGAGAGTTAAAAATGATTGTGAAGGAGCTGCTTGAGGATAATCAGCGGCTTACCATCGAGAATGAGCAGTTGCGCAAACTGCTCAAACGTGAGGCTCCGGCAGATCTGCCGATCTCCTCAGCACTCGCTCCTGTAGCAAGGCCAGCAGGTCCGGCTACAGGCGAGGATGTTGTGGGTGAAGGGTATGATAATCTGGCTCGGTTGTATCACGAAGGCTTCCATATCTGCAACGTCTATTATGGACATTTGCGGACGGAAGGCGATTGTCTGTTCTGCCTGTCTTTTTTGAATAAATGAAGTGACCGTAGGGATCCCCTACGGTTTTTTTTCAAGGTTATAAACCTAAACTAAACGAACATGAGATATAGAGTACCGGAGGATGAGCGTAACATATGAAAGCAAATGAAGTTGTGTTACATGAGTCAGAGCGGATTGATGATCTGCTCTCTCATGATCTGAGAATTATTCAAAGTGATGAAGTGTTTAGTTTTTCGATGGATGCCGTATTATTAGCCCGGTTTGCTTCCGTACCTAAACGGGGTCGTGTACTTGATTTGTGTACAGGTAACGGGGTAGTTCCCATTTTGCTTACAACGCGTACGCAGGCTAGGTTGGAAGGGATCGAGATTCAACCACGTTTGGCTGATATGGCGCGTCGCAGTGTGCAATTAAATACACTGAATGAGTCGATTATGATTCGTGAAGGTGATTTGCGAGAACTGGTGAAAGAAACAGGACATGCTGTATACGATGCAATAACGGTTAATCCTCCATATATGCCTCTGAATGGCAGTGTTCTTAAAATGAACACACATCAGGCAATGGCACGTCATGAGATCGGATGTACTCTGGAAGAAGTGATACAAGCTTGCAGTCGACTTGTACGTAATGGCGGCAAAGTATCGATGGTTCATCGTCCACAGCGCCTTGCAGAGATTATCTCGCTCATGCGCGAATATAAGCTGGAACCTAAACGGATTCGGATGGTACATCCCCGTGCTCATCTGGAAGCCAACATGGTGTTAATTGAAGGAATGAAAGATGGTAAACCGGAAGTTAGGATGCTTCCTCCACTCATTGTCTACAATGAAGAGGGGAAATACTGCGAAGAGATTATGGATATTTACTATGGTCAGCAACATGCTGAGCGTACTACGAAAGGAGGGCTTTAGATGACTTTGCATATTCAAAAAAGCTATGCGGAGCAGCCTGAAGGATCAGGCAAGCTCTATCTGGTTGGAACACCCATTGGTAATCTGGAGGATATGACCTTCCGGGCCATCAAGACATTGCAGAGTTGTGACATCATTGCAGCAGAAGATACACGCCAGACCCGAAAGCTGCTTACCCATTTTGAAATTACACCTTCGATGCTGTTTAGTTATCATGAGCATAATAAGGGGGCGAGTGGACCTGAACTGATACGCTATATAATAGAAGGAAAAAATTTGGCACTTGTCAGCGATGCTGGTTTGCCAGCTATTTCGGACCCTGGTTCTGACCTTGTACAGCTTGCACTGGAGGCCGGAATAACGGTCATTCCCATCCCTGGACCCAACGCTGCGTTGTCTGCTCTGATCGTGTCCGGATTACCGACCGAGCGTTTTACATTCGGCGGTTTTTTGCCGCGGGAGAAAAAGGATATGCGAAAAGTGCTGGAGGCTTTTGACGAATCCAACGGGACTTTGTTATTTTATGAATCGCCTCACCGTATTCGGAAAACATTAGTCCACCTCGAAGAAATTCTGGGTGATCGCTCGATTGTCCTGGCTCGTGAACTAACCAAGCGTCATGAGGAATTCGCAAGGGGCACCGTGAAGGAATGTATAGACTGGCTTGAAGAACATCCGCCTCTTGGCGAGTACTGTTTGCTGGTAGAAGGCATTAAGGAAGAGGAGCGTAAGGCTGAGCGCGAAGCATGGTGGCAGCTCATGTCACTCGCGGACCATGTCAGCCATTATGAGGGTGAAGGACATAACCGCAAAGATGCAATGAAAAAAACGGCTACCGATCGCGGTCTGACGAAACGGGATGTATATAATGCATTAATCGAGTAGTAATCTAACCAAATATCTTCTGTTGAATAACCTGAAAAGAAGCTTATATCCAACCTTAGTGGAATATTAAAAAGAGCAGAGTGGCTCAAAAAAAATTCCAAACAAATTTCATTCTCTTCCGGGCAAAAAAATACCTTCCGCGGTGGGGTTCACACCGGGAAGGTCATTAAGGAATATTAAAAAGGTTAGAAATAACAATTTAGATAAGTCCAGTATACCTGGTTTTTCTTATTTTGTCACAGGTGCAGGGATTTCGGAAATACATTCGTTACAAACAATTTTACCTTTGAAGTAAGTAACGTTCTCTGCATTACCACAGAAGATACAAGCAGGCTCGTATTTTTTCAACATGATGCGCTCGCCGTCAACGTAGATTTCCAGAGCATCTTTTTCACCAATACCGAGCGTACGGCGCAATTCAATTGGAATAACTACCCGTCCCAGTTCGTCCACTTTTCTTACAATACCTGTTGATTTCATCATTATAATCAGTGCTCCTCTCAGCTAACTATCATTGTCATTATTCGACATTATTTTATGTTTTATGATACCCATCATACCAACGATTCCCAAATCAGTCAACCTTAAAATTAGCTTAAAATTAAGGCTGTTTTTCACAAGGTTACTGGTGGTAAGGGATTGGCAGCCGTTTTTCGCATTTAAACCTCAATGTCAGCTTTGTCGATTTGGAAAACGACAAAACTACTTAATTCGACAAAGTTCGTCATATAGTGTCGAATCTTAGGTGAATCGCAGAGCTCAAAGCGTTAATATAAAAGAGATTAAAGGAGTGAGTCGACATGGAACAACGTTTAACGGAAGAGAAAGTATTCAAAGATCCGGTACATAATTATATCCACGTGCAAGATCCGGTTATATGGCAGTTAATTAACACCCCGGAATTTCAGCGTTTACGCCGGATTCGTCAGCTGGGCACATCTTACCTTACCTTTCACGGAGCAGAGCATAGTCGGTTCTCACATTCACTAGGTGTTTATGAGATCACACGCAAGATCATTTCTCAATTTGAAAGAAGTCATTATTCGGATTGGCCGAAGGAAGAAAAGATTGTAGCTCTGTGTGCAGCTCTACTTCATGATCTCGGGCATGGGCCATTCTCTCACTCCATCGAGGAAGCTTTTGACATGAATCACGAAGAATGGACTTGTCGCATTATTACAGGTGATACCGAAGTAGGGGCGATCTTAAGACGGTATGCTCCTGATTTTCCTGAGAAAGTAGCGTCTGTCATTCAAAAAACGTATGAAAAGCCGATTGTGGTGAACTTGGTGACCAGTCCGCTTGATGCAGACCGAATGGACTATTTGCTCAGGGATGCCTATTTTACAGGTGTAAATTACGGCACGATTGACCTTGATCGTATCCTTCGGATGCTGCGTCCTTATCATGGGCGGATTGTAGTCAAGGAGTCAGGCATGCATGCTGTGGAGGATTACCTCATGTCTCGGTATCAGATGTATTGGCAGATTTACTTCCATCCGGTAACTCGTAGTTCTGAAATTATATTGCGGCAAATATTCAAGCGAGCAAAAACACTCATACAGCATGGTTTTAAATTTCGCTTCATGATTGATCCACTCCCTCAATTATTTGCAGGAGAATTATCCGTAGATGAATATTTGCAGTTGGATGAAGCCTTAATTCAGACGGCATTTACGCAGTGGCGCAAGGAGGACGATACTGTTCTAAGTGAGTTATGCGAACGTTTTATGGATCGCAAGTTATATAAGTATGTAGAGCTTGAACAGGTCGACTTGACAATGATGGAAGAGATTCGGGAAGCTTTTGTACAGGCTGGTCTCGATCCCGAATATGATCTTGAAATTGATTTTCCCTCGGATAATCCGTATGATGTGTTTCGTCCGGATGAATCTACAGATAAGCAGATTCTTCTTCTGGATCGACAGGACAATTTACGTGAGTTGTCAGAAGTATCTGACATTGTCCGTTCCATCAGTGGGCTTCACCGAGGGAAACATCATTTGTATTACCCGCAAAACAAGGTGGATGCGATTATTCACGAATTACCGTCACATATACGCCCCTATTTCTTGTAATCGTGTGGGTATAATCCGATGAAGAATTTCGATATCAAAACACTTTCTAAAAGAGCTATTTTTCATGATACAGTAATCTGCTTTAATGGGGCGTATATGTAGATCGACATAATTTTGTAAATGCAAGCAGGAAGAATGAGCACAATTAGCAATATATAGATCAGAATATCCGTATATCTTCTATATATTGTAGTTGTGAAGAAACAAACGTAATGATGTAATACACAGATACCCAAAATGTTTTATGTATGAGTCATTGAATTATTGAATTTTACAAATTTGATTTTGAAAAAGAAGATAGTCGTTATTTCGACATGAAGGGAGATACAGACATGATGCTGTTCGACACACATACACATCTGGATGCACCACAATTCGACGAGGACCGCGAGGACATGATTCAGCGTGCTGTGGATGCAGGAGTTGGTCGCATGATCAACATTGGTTTTAACCGGGAGACAATTCCAACCACAATGAAACTCGCTGAAACATATGACTTTATATATGCAGCTGTAGGGTGGCATCCCGTAGATGCGATCACAATGCAGGAGGGCGATTTGGAGTGGATTGCATCTTTATGCAAACATGAAAAAGTGGTTGCGATCGGTGAGATTGGATTGGATTATCATTGGGATACTTCACCAAAAGAAATACAGCATCGCGTATTACGACAACAAATTGCTTTGGCGCGTGAAGTAAACATGCCGATTGTCATCCATAATCGGGATGCACATGAGGATATCATAAGAATTTTGCGTGAAGAGAAAGCGGGTGAAGTTGGTGGTGTGATGCACTCGTTCTCGGGCAGCTGGGAAACAGCCAAAAGTTGTCTCGATATGGGCTTCCATCTCTCCTTCGGAGGACCGATCACATTCAAAAATGCAAAGCAGCCAAAAGAGGTGCTGGCGAAGGTTCCTATGGACCGGTTTTTCATTGAAACAGATGCTCCATATTTGACACCTCACCCTTATCGTGGAAAGCGAAATGAGACAGCGCATGTACGTCTGGTTGCAGAGGCTGCTGCGGAAATTAAAGGCATTTCGGTGGAGGAAATTGCTGCAATAACAACCAAAAATGCCATGGAACGATTTGGAATTCGTTAAAAAAACGAGCAAATGAGGTGAAAAAGGCAGGTAAGCGGAGGTAATTTGCCCTTTGATCCAAATAAATCAAGAATATTACAATATTTTAACCAAATATTCAGAAAAACGTACTTGATCAACGCTTTACAACATGCATCAAAACAGGATATCATCTTTTCAGTGAATTGTTGTGCGGAAAATTGGACAGATGTTCGGGGGATGAACAAAGGGACACTTTCCGATGAAACAACATTACTTTCATGAATCAGTCTCGCTGAGTCTCCGTTAACGGAGAGCGGGGGAACCAATAGGGCTTAAACATCGGTGTATTTGGCCGATGCGCAACGTTCGCTGACCCAAAAGCAGCGAAGGGAACTGCGAAGTCGTATTTGATTTCTTCTTTGGGTCTCGGGGTGAATTCAAGGGCGTCCGCCATGAGCGGGTGACCCAAGATAGGGCGGCTCTCTTTCGCCCGAACCCGACAGCTAACCTCGCAAGCGGAAAAAGAGAGGCAACCTCGTGCATGAATTTCCGATATTCAAAATCATTCGGAAGCCACGAAAGAGTTCCTCTTACACTCTTTCTTTGGCTTTTTTGTTTTTGAATAAAAGAAATATTGTCATCATACGGTAGGTATTCAGGAGGATGACATCATGTTGCGAAGATTGATTCATGGTGCAGAACCGGATTATGTTGGTCCAATCTGTGTTCTGTAGAAAATTTGGTATAGTCACGTCAAAGACATCATGCATTACTTTAGACGGCGAGGCTATGAAGGAGGACGGAGAAGTGGGCACATTCCAACCAGAAGAGACCCATGAGTCACGATCATCCAGTAAGTCTTTCGCGTTGCGGTGGAAGCATGAGAACATGCGTCAAATGGCATTGATCGCGATTTTCTCAATTGCGCTTACAATCATGATCTTGTTAGTCGTTTACGGTCAGGCCGGGAAACAAATTTCACTGGTTATTGATGGCAAAGCTCAGGTGGTAGAGACTCGTACAGGAATGCTTCAGGAAATGCTGGAGGAGCAGTCGATCACAGTCAGCCCTCACGATAAGGTATCCATGTCCATGAATGGGGCGATTACAGATGGAGACCGAATCGTTATTGAGCGGGCCGTTCCAGTTAACATTACGGCAGACGGAGACACCAAGACTCTGTATACAACCGATTCATCGGTAGAAGATGCAATTCAAAAATCAGGTATTCAAGTTGAAAGTAATGATAAAGTGTATCCGGCGCTTGGAACTTCGATCAAAGCGGATATGAAGATTCGTGTAGTGCGCGTAACAAAGCGTACAGTGGATGTAGAACATCCGATCGCTTACAAAGTAATTAAAACGGCTGACCCTAGCTTGTACAAAGGGGATAACCGTGTCGTTGTGAACGGCAAAGAAGGCAAACTTGTACAGCACATCGAAAAGGTATTTCAGGATGGAGAATTGGTCTCCAAAAAAATGGTCGGCAAATCTGTCGCGAATAATCGTGTAGATAAAGTGATTGCTGTCGGCACCAAAGCAAAACCGGTCGTGAAAGAACCAGAGATTCAGACCGTATCAGCTCAGACTTCAACAACCAAAAAGGCTACAACAACGAACTCGAAGAAAACATCTGCCTCGGGCAGCAAAGTAATTACCGTATCCGGGACTTCTTTTAAATACTCCAAAGTACTTAAAAATGTATCCATGACTGCCTACTCTTCCGAAGAGCCTGGCATTGGAACTAAAACAGCTTCCGGTACTCGTGTAACGGAAGGACGCACCATTGCGGTTGATCCCAAAGTCATTCCAATTGGCTGGTGGGTATATATCGAAGGTCTGGGATTCCGTCGTGCGGAAGATACAGGCGGTGCCATTAAAGGCAACAAAATTGATGTGTATTATGACAGTGTGAAGCATGCCCTGAATTTTGGACGTAAGAAAGGCAAGACGGTCTACGTGATCGGTCCGGTGAAGCCGGAAGCGAACTAAAATCGTTTTACTTTGAAATGGGAATGCTATAAAATAGTTGCATGAATGATTCATGCGGAATATGCGGCGGAGGAGTCTGAATTCAGTCTCCCCCGCCGTTTGGCAGAGAAGAGGATATTCCTCTTCTTTTTGCGTTAGAAAGGAAGAAATGGAACATGATAAAAGAAGTCATTGTGGTGGAAGGCCGTGACGATACGGTAGCCATCCGTCGGGCCGTTGAAGCCGATACAATAGAAACAGGTGGATCAGCCATCAACCAACGCATTCTGAAGCGGATTGCGCTTGCTCAGGAGAGACGGGGAGTCATTGTACTGACAGATCCGGATCATGCTGGCGAACGCATTCGTAAAATTATTGCGAATAAGGTCCCTGGCTGCAAACATGCCTTCATTCCGGAAGCCGATGCAACGCGCAAAGGAGACATTGGAGTGGAGAATGCCTCACCAGAGGCGATCCGTCATGCTCTGGCGCGTGTACATACTTCATACGAAGGTGCTCCGAGCCTGATCGATTGGGAGGACCTGATAGCGGCAGGACTTATTGTGCATCCGCAGGCTGCTGCACGTCGCATGGAGATGGGCAATCTGCTGGGCATCGGATATTGTAACGGTAAGCAGTTCCACAAACGTCTCAGTGTATTTCAGATTACACGGGAAGAGTTCTCTACAGCATTAGCGCAAATTGAACGTGAAGGGTTGTGAGCATATGAAGGACATGGAAGAGACGATAGAAATTGCAACGCCCAAGCGAACCAAAGAAATTATTCAAAGACACGGATTCTCATTTAAGAAAAGCCTGGGTCAGAACTTTCTGATCGATCAAAATATACTGAATAAAATCGTTAATGCGGCCGATTTGGACGAGTCCAAGGGCGCATTGGAGATCGGGCCGGGTATTGGAGCCCTTACAGAGCGGCTGGCTCGGGTAGCCGGTCCTGTCACAGCCGTAGAGATTGATCAGCGCTTGATCCCCATCCTGGGAGAAGTGATGCAGCCTTATTCGAATGTACGTGTTCATCATGGGGACGTGCTGAAGCTTGATCTGGCTGAGTTGTTTAATACGGATTTTGCATCCGTGGACAAAGTCAGTGTCGTGGCTAACCTGCCTTATTATGTAACGACTCCAATCATGATGAAACTGTTGGAAGAGAAGCTGCCGGTAGACAGCATTGTTGTCATGATCCAAAAAGAAGTGGCTGAACGCATGGCTGCTGCACCGGGATCAAAAGACTACGGCAGTCTGAGCATCGCAGTTCAGTACTACAGTATGCCGGAGCTTGTGTGTATTGTGCCTCCTACAGTCTTCATTCCGCAACCTAATGTGGAATCAGCTGTTATTAAGCTGAAAGTGCGTGAGCAACCGCCAGTGGAGATTCCGGATGAAGCACACTACTTCGAAGTGGTACAGGCTTCTTTTGCCCAGCGGAGAAAAACAATCTCAAACAACTTGAAGGCACGCTTCTTCACAAAGGAGAACCGGGAACAGGCAGACATTCTGCTGGAGCAGGCAGGTATTCAACCGTCTCGACGCGGAGAGACATTGAGTCTGCAGGAGTACGCTACACTCAGCACCGTAATGTGGGAAGCAGGGGTACGTGCAGCGCTGTAAAATTTGAATGAACCAAACCGGGTCTTTGCCCATACGATGGGGTAGAGGTGATTACGTTGATGAATATCGGAGACTTGGTCGTTCGGAAGTCATACGGTGGCGATGTGACTTTTCGGGTGGAAGGCCTCCAGTTGGATGCTGCGGTCATTAAAGGGACTGAGTTCCGGCTGCTTGCCGATTCCCCAGTGGACGATTTGATACAGGTTCCCTATGAACCGCAAAGCGCCAAGACCAGACAGGCGCATGTTAAAGCACATCAGACCCTGTCCCGCCTGCAGCAGAATCGTATGGAACAGGCTGAGCGGAATCGTGAAGGTCTGGTACAGGATTGGTCTGCTCAGCAGGAACCGGCTTATTTTGAAATGCCTGGAAAGGTGCTTCATCTGGATGGAGATCCGAACTATTTGAAAAAAAGTATGGATCTCTATGAGCAACTTCGTGTGCCCGCAGAGGGACAATATGTCCATGAATCGGCAATGGCAGATACCTTATACCGTTTATTACCCAAAGTACGTCCAGATATCGTGGTCATTACGGGTCATGATGGGGTGCTAAAGACACGTCAGCCCTATGACTTATATAGTCTTGGTAGCTACAAGAACTCGCAAAATTTTGTGTCGGCCATTCAGGTGGCCAGACAATATGAACGCCATTTGGACGCTCTCACTATTGTGGCAGGGGCCTGTCAGTCCCATTTTGAGGCACTGCTGCGCGCTGGAGCGAACTTTGCCAGTTCTCCAGGCAGAATTCTCATTCATGCACTTGACCCGGTCTATGTGGCAGCCAAGGCCTCCTTCACATCTGTGCGTGATACGGTCAATATGAGTGATGTTCTGCACAATACCATCAGTGGTAGCCAGGGTGTGGGTGGTGTCGAGACACGGGGGAGTTACCGGGTAGGTCTGCCTGGGCTGAATGATTTATCTACGTTAAAAGTGAACCCGTCGGCAGTCTGATGTAGGCCATTTAAAGTCCCAATTTGGGGCTTTTTTTGTTTGCAAAAAAATTCATTGACAACAACTTTTTGATGCTGATATAATAATTAGTTTTGATTTGACAATGACTGTAAAATCCGGTATAATGGACAAGAAAAGAGGTGGTCGTCGACAATGGCTAAAAACACGCTGTTGGATATCAAACGCAATCTCGATGCACATATTGGTCAGAAAATTATGTTGCGGGCTAATGGTGGCCGCCGTAAGACCATTGAGCGTACGGGTGTATTGGAAGAAACGTACCCTTCTGTTTTTATTGTTAAGCTTGATGAGGAGCAAGAAACCTTCAAGCGAGTATCTTATAGTTATGCGGATATACTTACGGAGTCGGTGGAAGTCATGGTTTATGACCCGGGCAGCCAGACGCATAGCTCCTATATGGAGACGTAAGTATCGATTTACAGGCGATTCGCCCCACAAGGCGGATCGCTTTTTTGTTTTTTTAAACACCAATTCGTCCTCTAACGTAACCCATACATACTCAGGAATGAGCGAGGAACGGTCGCGGCATACTATATGGACAGGTGAAGGGACAGTTTCTTAAAGCAATGCAGGAAACTGAATATAGCCTGATGACAAGATGTCCAAAACGTGAACGAACTCATCACATTATGAAGGATACTTTGGAGGAGGATGATTCATGAGTCGCAGAAGAAGAAGTGTCATGTCAGAGGATCTGAAGAATGAGCTTGCGAAAGACCTTGGCTTCTATGATACGGTCCAACAGGAAGGCTGGGGTGGAATCAAAGCCAAGGATGCAGGAAACATGGTGAAAAGAGCCATTCAACTTGCTGAGCAGGCTGCCCGCAAATCTTAATCCGGTTCAAGCAGACTGAAAAGCGGGGAAATCCGTCAGGAACAACCCCGCTTTTTCCCCTTAGATGCGGAATAGAAATGACTTGACAGCCCCATTTTGATATAATATGTTAAGTTGTCTTAGGGAAAAGGTGAGGACGGGTGAACGCCTTGAAAATTTACGAAAAAGCGCCTGCTAAAATTAATTTGATGCTGGACGTTTTACATAAAAGAAGCGATGGATTCCATGAAGTTGAAATGATCATGACCATGGTCGATCTGGCTGATCGGTTGGAAATGTCGGAGCTGCCGCGAGATACCATTTTCATCTCCAGTCAGGCGGGTTATATTCCGCTGGACGAGAAGAATCTGGCTTTCCAGGCAGCCAGACTCATTAAGGAGCGCTATAACGTGCGTACGGGCGTCCATATTCATCTGGATAAAAAGATTCCAGTTGCAGCCGGACTTGCCGGGGGCAGCAGTGATGCAGCAGCAGCGCTGCGTGGATTAAACCGTCTGTGGCGGTTGAATATACCGGATCACGAACTGCAGGAGCTTGGAGCTGAACTTGGGGTCGGATGTTCCATTCTGTATCACAGGAGGGACTGCACTTGCTACAGGCCGTGGTGAGAAGTTAACTCCCATTCCTAATCCGCCGCAATGCTGGGTGATTCTGGCCAAACCTCCGATCAATGTGTCTACAGCTGATGTGTACGGACGGTTCCGCAGTGACAAGATTGTTCGTCATCCGAGTGCGGCTAAAATGGAGCAGGCTATTCGTAACCAATCATTTACGGAAGTATGTAACCAGATGGGCAATGTACTTGAAGATGTAACGTTGAAACTGTATCCGGAAGTTCAGCATCTGAAGGATACCATGATTCGATTGGGTGCAGACGGCGTGTTAATGTCCGGTAGCGGTCCAACGGTATTTGGTCTGGTCTCCAAAGAATCAAAGGTTGCCCGGATATACAATGGTCTGCGTGGTTTCTGTAAAGAAGTGTACGCTGTACGTATGTTGACGTGAAATTCGCTTTTATAATGTACAAACACGTATAAAGGTGGTATATTTTTAAATAATTATTCGGATTTGGATGTTTCCGTGATCGTGAGGATGGATCTCTGTGAAGAAGTTAAAACGAAGCGCAAGGCTGGTTGAAATGACGCAATACTTATTGTCCAGACCGCATACGGTTATTCCGTTGACCACATTTGCCGAACGTTATGGTGCCGCAAAGTCTTCAATTAGTGAAGATTTGGCGATTATCAAAGAAGTGTTCGAAGAAGGTGGGTCAGGAGAACTGCATACACTGGCTGGAGCAGCCGGGGGAGTAAGATGGATTCCGAAGGTATCCCGAGAACTGGCACTGGCATTTGCGGAGCGGCTCTCGACCCAGCTCGCGCAACCTGATCGGATCTTGCCTGGAGAATACCTGTACATGTCCGACTTGCTTGGTCAGCCCGCATTGATGAATGAAGCCGGCAAGATTTTTGCAACGGCCTTTGGCAATATGAATATTGATGTGGTTATGACGGTAGAAACCAAAGGAATTCCACTGGCTTATGCGACTGGAGCCCAGCTCAACCTGCCTGTCGTGCTCGTACGCAGGGACCATCAGGCTACAGAAGGATCGGCCGTAAGTATCAACTATGTATCCGGGTCCCATAAAAGTCTGCATACCATGTCCCTGTCCCGCAGGGCGATGCGTGAGCATTCCAGAGTACTTATTGTGGATGACTTCATGAAGGCCGGGGGTACGGTGCAAGGAATGATCGATCTTTTGGCCGAGTTTAATGCTACAGTTGCGGGGGTAGGGGTACTGGTGGAATCTGGTTCTGTAGATTCAGAAGAACGCCTGCTAACAGATTACGTATCTCTGGCGAAACTGACAGCGGTTGATGCCAAGAGCAGACAGATTTCCGTCAAGCCTGGCAACTATTTTGACCTGTAGAAAGATGACGAATGTTATGTCGGTAAAAGGTCTTTTCCATCGACCTGGCATGAACGATGTCGAATTGTGTATTAAATAAAAAAATTCCTGAAATTAGGAAATTTTTGTGGTTATAAAAAGAAGGAGTTCGTATATGCTGTGTGGAATTATACACCAAGTTCTGATGGAAAAAGGTGGTGAACACACACATGCAAATTACGGATGTCAGACTCCGCCGTGTTAACTCGGAGGGGAGAATGAAGGCTATCGCATCCATTACCATCGATAACGAATTCGTCGTTCATGACATTCGTGTCATTGATGGTAACAACGGAATGTTTGTTGCTATGCCGAGCAAGCGTACTCCTGATGGAGAGTTCCGTGATATCGCCCACCCGATCTCTTCCGGTACGCGTGAGAAGATTCAGGCAGCAGTTTTGACTGAATACGATCGTGCGGCAACTGAGGAAGAAGTCATTGAAGAAGGTGCCTGAGAACATTATTGGGGTTCGAAGGAAAAGAGAGCCATGTCTTATGGCTCTCTTTTCTTTTTGACCGGAATAAGATATATTCAGTATTGAGTTTATTAGCAGAGAACAAAAAGCACATCGTGCGCTTGGTGGCAGGGCGGCATCTTAGGAATCATTGGGATTCGGTTAAGCTCGCAGGTACACGGCGTATACATATAGGTCACGATTCGTTAGTGTCCGCGTTGTTACGTGTGATTACAGAGACAGCAGGCGATGAACAGGACCGGCTTGAAGTCGGCTGAACGATACTCATTGGATATAGATAAGCAATGCATTTCAATGGGATTTTCAGAACAGGAGGTCGTTAATTTTGAAACGAATGGCAATCGTTCTTGCCGCAGGGCAAGGCAAACGAATGAAATCAAAATTGTACAAAGTACTGCATCCCGTATGCGGTAAACCTATGGTTGGACATGTGCTGGATGCAGCACTCAATGCAGGCGTTGAACGCAGTGTAGTTGTCGTCGGCCATGGTGCCGAAGCGGTGCAGTCATTTTTGGGTTCCAAAGCGGAGTATGCACTCCAGGCGGAACAACTGGGCACAGGTCACGCAGTACAGCAGGTTAAATCCTTGCTTGGCGGCGAAGCAGGATCCACAATTGTGGTCTGTGGGGATACTCCGCTCGTGACTCGTGAGACATTGGAAGGTCTGATGAATCACAATGAGAGTCGCGGGGCAGCAGCTACCGTACTTACGGCTCAGTTGGACAATCCCAAAGGTTACGGCCGAGTAATACGTGGAGAAGATGGTTCCGTACAGCGGATCGTAGAACAGAAGGATTGCAACGAACAGGAAGATGCTGTGAATGAGATTAACACAGGCACATACTGTTTCGATAATGCAAAATTGTTCGCTGCGCTGGATAAAGTAACGAACCAGAACGCTCAGGGAGAATATTATCTCACAGACGTAATCGGCATTTTGCGTAATGATGGAGATGTGGTAGAGGCTTATATGTCGGATGACATCGCGGAATCCATCGGGGTTAACGACCGACTTGCACTTTCGCAAGCCGAAGCCTTCATGCGTGAACGTCTTGCCGTACGCCATATGTTGAACGGTGTGACAATCATTGATCCGTCATCGACATATATCGGAGCGGATGTTACGATTGGATCAGATACAGTTTTGTATCCGGGGACGATCCTCAAAGGCACAACTTCCATCGGTGAAGCATGTCATATTGGTCCTCAGGCAGATGTGGAAGACAGCGTTATTCAGGACGGAGTTACGATTAAACATTCGGTAGTATCCAATGCCGAGGTTGGTTCTGATGCAACGGTAGGTCCATTTGCTAATTTGCGTCCAGGGACCAAACTGGGTCGCAACGTAAAAATTGGTGACTTTGTTGAAGTGAAAAATGCTACAATTGATGAAGGTTCCAAAGTATCTCATCTCAGCTATATTGGAGATGCCAAAGTAGGGAAAAACGTAAATGTTGGATGCGGGGCAATAACTGTCAATTATGATGGTTATAATAAAGCTGTGACAACGATTGAAGATGATGCTTTTGTAGGCAGCAACGTCAATCTGATTGCACCGATTACGGTAGGAAAAGGCGCTTATGTGGTTGCTGGTTCCACCGTTACCCATTCCGTTCCCGAGAATGATCTGGCCATTGCTCGTCCACGTCAGGAGAATAAACCTGGTTATGCGGAGAAGATTCGCGGACGTGCCAAAGCCAAGAAACAAAATGCCAAACCCCAATAAGGGGTTTTGATAACAAGATTGCCTCCCGAAGATCGGGGAGGTGCCGACATGTCGCAGACGCTTATTGATTCCAATGAACCAGCACGGAGGGTTTTTATTTTATGACTTATTTTGATTCGAAATTAAAAATATTTACTTGCAATTCTAACCCCAAGCTTGCCCATCAAATTGCTGATTATATCGGGATCCCTATGGGTGAATCTCACACAACCAGCTTTAGTGATGGCGAGATTCAAGTGAAACTCTCCGAGAGTGTTCGGGGTTGTCACGTTTATATCGTGCAGTCCACTTGCTTGCCGGTTAATGATAACCTGATGGAAATGCTCGTTATGATTGATGCACTCAAACGGGCATCTGCCAAGACGATTAACGTCGTTATTCCTTACTATGGCTATGCAAGACAGGATCGCAAGGCACGTTCGCGTGACCCGATTACAGCGAAACTGGTTGCTAACCTTATTGAAAAAGCGGGTGCAACCCGTGTCATCGCGATGGACTTGCATGCAATGCAAATTCAGGGATTCTTCGACATTCCGGTTGACCATTTGCTCGGCGTGCCAATTCTGGCTCAATATTTCCGGTCGAAACAGATCGAAAATCCAGTTGTCGTGTCGCCTGACCACGGTGGCGTAGTGCGCGCACGTAAACTGGCTGATTTCCTGAATGCACCCCTGGCGATTATCGATAAACGTCGTCCTGAGCCAAATGTGAGCGAAGTGATGAACATTATCGGTAACATCGAGGGTAAAACAGCCATCCTGATCGATGACATTATTGACACGGCGGGAACGATTGTACTGGGAGCGAATGCTCTGATGGAAGGCGGCGTAAAAGAAGTATACGCGTGCTGTACTCACCCGGTATTGTCCGGACCTGCGATGGAACGTTTGGAGAATGCACCATTGAAGGAAGTCATCGTAACGGATACTATTCCAATTACGCATGCTAATCCGACAAGCAAACTCAAAGTGTTGTCTGTAGCGCCTTTGCTCGGAGAAGCGATTATCCGGGTTCATGAGGAATTGTCAATCAGCAAGCTGTTTGAAATTGAATAAGGATGTCTGCATAAAGTAGTAGAGGGGTTACGTTTTCCGGTTCAATGGAAAATGTAACCCCTGTCGGCGTGCCGTTTTATTAAAAGTGAAACAGACGCTGGTCAGTCCATATAAGTTTGAACTACTAATTTACACCGGAAGATGTTTCTGCACGCGCAGTGATCCAGTGTAAAATGGTTCGTTCATCTTATATGGTTAATACCCGGGGCGGGAGATAAATCGGAAACGACGCCGATGAAAAAGCGTGTCGGCAATTTCGACGAATTGATTATCGAAACGTGTGATTAGACCAATCTCAATATGGGTGTCGCGGTCGTATACCTGTACAGGTACGTGATATTCGAGATGATAGATAAAATCGCTATGTTGAGTCAGTTGTCCATTGTCTTCGCGCAAAACCCGCTCACCTTCCTGGGTCGATAAAATATGAACTGTACATACTACAGTAAATCGATCTTTACTTTCCTGATATTATATGAAATATAAGATTCGAAGTCTATGCCTCACCTCAGGCTAATCCGAAGGAGGGAACGAGATGAAGTGGATTGTCGGACTTGGAAATCCAGGCTCGAACTATGCCAAAACCCGTCATAATATCGGTTTTATGGCACTGGATCGGTTGGCTGATCGTCATAATATCTCCATTACTCAGAATAAATGTAAAGCGTTGATTGGAGAAGGCAATATTGGCGGTGTGAAAACCGTACTGATCAAACCAATGACCTATATGAACTTGTCTGGTGAATCGGTTCGAGCATATATGGATTTTTATAAAGTTAGTCTTGAAGATCTGATTGTTGTGTATGACGACATGGATACAGAGATTGGCAAAGTCAGATTGCGTTACCAAGGTAGTGCAGGCGGACATAATGGAATCAAGTCCATTATTCAGCATACCGGTACACAGCAGTTTAACCGGGTGCGCATGGGAATATCCCGACCTGAACCAGGACATGCCATTGTTGATTATGTACTGTCGACATTCATGAAGAAAGAAAAAGAAGCCCTTGATCAGACCATTGAGCAAACATGTGATGCTCTGGAGCATAGCTTGACTCACACGTTTGAACAAACAATGGCGAAGTTTAACGGTTAATTTTGTTAGACATACTGATAAAATGATCATTAAAGACGGGTTCGATTCAGCCATACTGGACATACTGGATGTATAAACCATGTTCAGGAGGCATAAACATGTCAGTGAATTACGTATGTAGGCATTGCCGTACCTTTATTGGACGAATCGATTCTGCCCAGATAACGGAAGTAGAGCTCGGCTTTCATTTCTTGACCCCCGACGAGCGGAGGGATATAATAGCGTATAATTCCGGTGGTGACATTACCGTTCGGATTACATGTGATTACTGTAAGGAAGCCCTGGAGCACAATCCGGAGCTCAGCCTGCTCGCGAGTCCGCTTCAGTAGACATCGCCTGTAACAGGATCGAATGACAGTTGAGGGCGGTTGCGTAATAACGCTCCACCTTTTATAGCCTTGGCAGCCTGCTGAGGCTTCTTTTCAGTTGGCATGAAAGCCATGGCTATCTCGAAATCAGGCTCAGCCGCATCAACAGATGTGGCAATGTTGCGAGTAATCCGATATGATGAAACAGGACAAAAAGGAATTTGTATCCATTTTAATAGTGATGCTACGCGTATGCGTGAGATAATCAAGTAAGTTATAAGAGAGGTGCCCCTTTTGTTACAAGCACTTATACAGGCTTTTTCCAAAGATCCGGACTTCGGGTCCATTACAGCCGGAATCAAGTCCGGCATGAAGGAACAATTGGTTTCGGGTCTATCCGGCTCGGCGCGTCAGATTATGCTGGCTGCTCTGCATCAGGAAATGAACCGACCATTGCTCGTAGTAACACATAATATGTTTTCAGCTCAAAAAATTGCAGAAGATTTACAGGAAGCGCTTTCACCTGATCAGGTGTTGATCTATCCTGCCAACGAACTTGTCGCTGCGGAAGCTGCTGTTTCCAGCCCGGAAACATTGGGTCAGCGTATTGATGTGTTGGTCCGCTGCGCCCAGGGATTCAGGGGCGTTGTTGTTATTCCTTTTTCCGGGGTAAGACGTTATGTTCCGCTTCCGGAAGTGATGGCCAATGCTCGAATTTTGATTAAACAGGGCAACACACTTCAACTGGATTCCTTCCTGCTGGAGATGGTAAAGCTCGGATATGAGCGTGTGGAACGCGTGGAATCTCGTGGTGAGATGAGTGTACGCGGAGGTATCATCGACTTCTATCCGGTTACTTCATCGATCGCATATCGGGTGGAGTTATTTGATGATGAGATCGACTCCATTCGGACATTTGATCCAGCGGATCAGCGTTCGATTGAACGGATTGAGGAAATTACGGTTTTACCATGCAAGGAGTTAATTGCAGATCGTGAACGTATGGAAAAGGCTGCCGATGCGGCTGCTCTTTTGCTGGAGCAACAGCTGGAGAAAATGACGGATCGGCAGGCGAAGCTGCGTCTTCGTGAAGAAATTCACCGGGAGATCGAGCTTTTGCGGGAGCACGTGTATTTCTCCGAAATGTATAAATATATTTCTCCGCTCTATCCGGAGAATAAAACGATCTACGACTATATGCCGGAAGATACCCTGCTGGTTCTTGATGAGCCTGCCAGACTATCGGAGACATCGAAACAGCTTGACCGTGATGAATCGGAGTGGAATCTGCATTTGATGCAAAACGGAAAAACACTTCCGGATCTTCCTTTATCCGCAGACGGTGATGAACTCTTGTATGAGCGTCCATTCCAGACGCTGTTTATGTCGATCTTTTTGCGCCAAGTTCCACACACCCAACCACAGAACATTCTGAACTTCATCAGTCGTGGCATGCAGGATTTCCATGGACAGATGAACGTACTGAAGGCAGAGATGGAGCGTTGGCATAAGGCCGGAGTCCAAGTGCTCATGCTGGCGAACGGTGAGGAGCGACTCGAGCGGATGCGCCGGGTACTGATGGACTATGATATTCCAGAGCCAGAGATGATGATCGGTAATTTGCAAACGGGATTTGAAATGCCGTCCATTCATTTGGCTGTCGTGACCGAGGGCGAGATGTTCTCGCAAAAACAGCGTAAAGTACGCAAACCAATTCGGAATGTAGACAATGCTGAACGGATCAAATCCTATAGCGAGCTAAAAGTGGGCGATTATGTCGTTCATCAGAACCACGGGATTGGTAAGTACCTTGGGATCGGCACCCTCGAGGTAGGCGGTATTCATAAGGACTACATGCATATTCTCTATGCGGGTGGAGACAAACTGTCTGTACCTATTGAGCAGATTGATTTGATTCAGAAATATGTTGGTTCCGAAGAAAAAGAACCGAAAATATACAAGCTGGGCGGCAATGAGTGGACACGGGTTAAAAATAAAGTCCGCACATCCGTACAGGATATTGCTGATGATCTAATTAAGCTGTATGCAGAGCGTCAGACCTCCAAAGGGTTTGGATTCGACAAAGATTCTGCGGAGCAGCAGGAATTTGAGGACATGTTCCCTTACGATGAGACACGTGATCAGGTGCGTGCGATCGAAGAAATCAAGAAGGACATGGAACAAAACCGTCCAATGGATCGTTTATTGTGTGGGGATGTTGGTTATGGCAAAACCGAGGTGGCTATTCGGGCTGCATTTAAAGCAGCTATTGAAGGCAAACAGGTGGCTGTACTCGTGCCAACAACCATTTTGGCACAGCAGCATTTTGAGACGTTCCGTGAGCGCTTCTCCGGTTATCCGTTCAACATTCATGTGCTTAGCCGGTTCCGCTCCCGTAAAGAGCAGAATGAAACAGCCAAAGGCATCAAGGCAGGCACAGTGGATATTGTCATCGGGACGCATCGATTGCTGTCGCAGGACCTGGTGTTTAAGGACCTGGGACTGCTCATTGTTGATGAGGAACAGCGCTTCGGAGTAACTCATAAGGAAAAACTGAAGAAGCTGAAAACCAATGTGGACGTGCTGACGCTGACGGCAACGCCGATTCCGCGTACGCTTCATATGTCCATGCTGGGTGTGCGTGATCTGTCCGTTATCGAGACTCCACCAGAGAATCGTTTCCCGGTGCAGACCTATGTGGTTGAACACAGCCAGGCGCTTGTTCGTGAAGCCATTGAGCGTGAGCTTGCCCGTGGTGGGCAAGTATATTACCTCTACAACCGTGTTCAGGGAATTCAGGAGATGGCTGCCGAAATTTCTGAGCTTGTGCCTGAAGCCAAAGTTGGTGTGGGACATGGTCAGATGTCGGAAACAGAGCTGGAGAAAACCATTCTGGACTTCCTGGATGGTGAATATGACGTGCTTGTGAGCACAAGTATCATCGAGACCGGGGTAGATATTCCGAACGTAAATACACTGATCGTACATGATGCGGATAAAATGGGACTTTCCCAGCTGTATCAGCTGCGCGGACGTGTGGGTCGTTCCAACCGTATTGCGTATGCCTATTTTACGTACCAACGGGATAAAGTGCTTACGGAAGTTGCTGAGAAACGTCTGCAATCCATCAAAGAATTCACCGAACTGGGTTCAGGATTCAAAATCGCCATGCGTGACTTGTCGATTCGTGGTGCGGGAAATCTGCTAGGAGCGGAGCAGCATGGTTTCATCGCTTCCGTCGGGTTTGATCTGTATTCCCAGATGCTCGCAGAGGAGATCAACAAACGCAAAGTTACGATGCTTGGCGAAGAGCCGGTACCTTCAGACCAGTGGAATACAACCCTGGATCTCAGTATCGATGCTTACTTGCCGTCCGATTATATCTATGACAGTATTCAGAAGATTGAGATCTACAAAAAAGTGGCGGTCATTGCATCCTTCGACGATGCGATGGAGTTGGAAGACGAATTGGTTGACCGATTCGGTGATCTTCCGGAAGCCGTCATTAACTTGCTGGGTGTTGCGCGGATGAAAGTATACGGCAAAATCTACGGTATTGAGTCCATTTCCCAACGTGGTGAGGACATTACTGTGAAGTTCTATGAAGGGCGTGAACATGCCTTTGAACTCTCAAAAATCGCGCACATTGGAAATCAGTTCGAAAGACGTGTACAATTTGAACAAGGACCCCATATGCTGATTCACGCTAAAGGCAAGGGGCTTGGGGATAAGCAACTGATGGAGCTGGTAGAGAATATTCTGGAGTCCATGAAGACGGCTTTTAAATCAAAGGGGGAACTAAAGGATGTTACCAAAGTATAAAAAAGTAGGAAAAGTACTGTCTGTGAGCATGGTCGCAGTACTATCCTTATCACTGCTTGCTGCATGTGGCAAGAAGGAAGAAGCAAAAACACCGGAATCGACGGATACAAGTGCTGTAGTCGCTACGTATGATGGTGGTACTATTACAGCCAATGAATTTGACATGGAGCAACGTGTCATGAAATTCCTCTATCCGGAGTATGCACAAATGATGGATATGGACGATTTCAAAGAGTATCTGGTGAAACAGGAAGTTGCTTATGAATATCTGAGTGGCAAAGCAAGCGAAGATGCCAAAACAGCCGGTACAAAAGCGGCAACTGAGCAATTCGATAAAATGAAAGCTTCTGTTCAGGCAGATCAGTGGACAGAAATGCTGAAAGCTCAGAACCTGACTGACGATAACATTAAAGGCTACATGACTCGAATCATGACAGTTATCAAAGATAAAGAAACAGGCGTTACGGACGATGCAATCAAGGCTGAGTTTGAGAAAAACAAAGATCAGTTCACAACAGCTTCCGTTCGTCACGTGCTGATTAACTTCACAGATCCAAAAACGCAAAAAGAGCGTAAAAAAGAAGATGCACTGAAGATTGCAAAAGAAGTAAAAACCAAGTTGGATGGCGGAGCTGATTTTGCTGAAATTGCAAAAAAATATTCCGAAGATCCAGGTTCTGCTGAAAAGGGTGGACTGTATGAAAATACACCTGTAGGCAGCTGGGTAGAGGCATTTAAGGAAGCTGCAAAAACATTGCCACTGAACAAAATCAGTGATCCAGTAGAGACAGAGTACGGTTACCACGTCATGAAAGTGGAAGCTCGTACAGAAGCTGACTTTGCTAAATTGACGGCTGAACAAAAAGAAAGTCTGAAGAGCCAATTGGCAGCTGCTGAGATCGATACGTTCATGCAAAATGAGTTGGACAAAATCGTAAAAGAAGTTAAGTTGCCAAAAACAGAAAAAGCTGAAGAAGGCAAAACTGAAGGTACAACGGGTACAGGAACTGAAGGAGAGAAAACAACCGAACCAAAAACGGATGACTCCACAGGTACGGATACCAAGACTGACCAAGGTACGACTGGAACAGACAAAGATGCAACTACAGATGAAGGTACAAGCAGCAAGTAAGCTGGTAAAATTGCTGTGTTAGCATACGTTCAGGGTTGAATTCGCCCGAAATGAATGCCTTGTACTACGTAAATATGGACAACCATACAGAGAAGCAAGGGGAGGACTTAGGACCTCCTTCTTGCTTTTTCTTTTATATATTCAAGCCGTATGGGTACATGGTCGCCTTCTTCAAAAGTTACACAACTATATTCTCCGAAGCATGTATAAGGAAATGGGAACAGATGAATACTATGGTCAAGATATCACACTAAACGTTCTGGGACTTTCCTCTACCCATTAAGGAACAGTAGTTGAAAAATCTTCTCGAGAAAGTGGGGCAACATGTGAAATGAAAGCTACTGGTATTGTCCGCCGTATAGATGACCTTGGTCGTGTGGTCATTCCAAAAGAAATCCGCCGTACGTTACGTATTCGTGAAGGTGATCCACTGGAAATTTTCGTGGATCGTGATGGAGAAGTTATCCTTAAAAAATATTCGCCAATTGGCGAACTTGGTGATTTTGCCAAAGAATATGCAGAATCCCTGTATGAGAGTACAGGACATGTAACAATGATTTCTGACCGGGATACCATTATCACGGTGGCAGGCGGCTCCAAGAAAGAATATTTGGACAAGCAGGTGGGTCAACTGTTGGAAGGTTGTATGGAAAACAGAAAGACCATTTTGGAAACAAACAACGGTTCCTATGAACTTAGCAAAGATCATGACGAGACGTTATCTTCTTTTGTTATTGCGCCGATTATTTCAGGTGGTGACCCCATCGGAACGGTTATCCTGTTCAATAAGGATGAATCGGTGAAGATGTCTCAGATGGAAGTGAAGATGTCTGAGACGGCTGCTGGTTTCCTTGGCAAGCAAATGGAACAATAGACCGCAGATCAACTCCTGGTGCCCTGTCTTGGGCATACGGGAGTTTTTGCATTCTAAGGGAAAACGAAGTTAATCCGGATGATTGTGATGGGGGAGGGTTAGTCTGTGTGCCTTCAGGCAGTTATAATAGCAAGGTATGCTTAAAAGGATTACGCGGGAGGGACTTATGAAACAGCCGTCTACAGGCTCAAGGCTGCTACAGGGTGCATTTATACTTGGGCTTGCTGCCATTATCTCTAAAATCATTGGTGCTTTTCAGAAGATTCCGCTGCAGAATCTGGGGGGAGACGGTGTATTTGGCATCTACAATACGGTGTATCCGTTATATATGCTCATTATCACGCTTGCTGCTGCAGGACTGCCTCTGGCCGTATCCAAATTCGTAGCAGAACAGAACGCACTCGGAAGACCAGACGAGAGCAGAAGAATTATTCGACTATCTTCCCTACTGCTCGGGGGGATTGGAATTATAATGGCGCTCTTGATGTATGCAGGTGCGCCGCTGATCGCTGACATGATTGGCAACCGCCATGTGGTTCCATCGATTCGTGCTGCTTCATGGGCTTTATTGTTCGTACCGGTGATGACAGGGCTGCGTGGATATTTTCAGGGATTACAGCAGATGGTTCCAACAGCGGTATCACAAGTGGTGGAGCAGACGATACGTGTCACCGTCATGATTGTTCTGCTTCTGTGGTTGATGAGACGGGACGCTTCGCTTGAGACTATTGCCTCTGGTGCAATGATGGGCTCCGTTGCTGGTGGAATGGTTGGGCTGTTAACCATGTTAGGCTACATGGTGCGTCATCGGCGGAAAGACAGGGAAGTGGTCACGGGGCAATTGGATTCGGAATGGAGCAGTAATGGCGGAGAGGTTGGATCAGAACGTCAGGAGCATCAAGAGCATAGACCATTTACGCCACAGAGGAAAATGGTGAGTGCTGTTAGCCCCGCTCTGGCAGAACGATCACGATCCAATGGTGAGTGGATCAAGACGCTGCTCATGTACGCCATTCCCGTCTGTCTCGGGTCGCTGGCTGTACCGCTGATGAATCTGGTAGATACCTTCACCGTGCCCCGATTGCTGCGGGGAGAAGGACTGGATGAGCTTCAGTCTATGGTTTCCTTCGGCATCTATAACCGTGGATTACCGCTGGTTCAACTGGTGACGATGCTGGCTACGTCACTGTCTGTACTGTTTATTCCGGCGATGGCGGAAGCCCGG
Source organism: Paenibacillus sp. W4I10 (assembly GCF_030816325.1). Classification (NCBI taxonomy): domain Bacteria; kingdom Bacillati; phylum Bacillota; class Bacilli; order Caryophanales; family Paenibacillaceae; genus Paenibacillus; species Paenibacillus sp. W4I10. The sequence goes on along the minus strand of NZ_JAUSXX010000001.1, from coordinate 5,136,339 downwards.
TTAAAGGGCGGGCCAGAAGCCGTCCGGCAGCAAGCAGGCCTCGCGCTGCGCTGGTTCTGGTTGATCGGCCTGGCGGCATCCGCGGGTCTAGCGGTGCTGGCGGAGCCGATTAACCGCATGCTGTACGGAGATGCCGCAGGCACCGAAGCACTGCGGTACATGGCGCTGACGGCTGCGGGCGGCACCGTCAGCATTATTGCGGCGGCGCTGCTGCAAGGCCTCGGCGCCGTGCGCGCACCGGCGTTCAGCATGCTGGCCGCCGCAGGCGTCAAGGCGCTGCTGAACGTCATGTTTGTGCCGGCGCTGGGCATCAGCGGCGCGGCTCTGGCAGGCGCAGTCGCCTACATGCTGGCGGCTGGCCTGAATGTCGCGCTGCTGGCGCGACTTGTCGCCCTGCGCCCTGCCCCTGGCGCCGTCCTGGCGAAGCCGGCGCTGGTGATCGCCGCCATGAGTCTGGCGGCGGTAGGCACGGCCTGGGCCGCCGAAGCGGTACTCGGCGGCATGGGTGTCGCGGCCGATCGCAGGCTGGCCGCGATGGGCGTGAGCCTGCTGGGCATTGCCGTAGGCTCGGCCGTGTTCTTGCTGGCGGCGGCCCGGACAGGACTACTGACCGCCGCAGAGCTGGCGGCCGTGCCCAAGTTGGGGCCTCGCCTTGCCAAGCTGCTGCACAGACTGCGTGTGCTGCGCTAGCTCCATGCTCACGGTGCTACTACACCCAGCACCACCAATATGCAATTATAGGATATCGAATGATTCTGGTATAATACATGTAATTAGTCCTGTTCAGACACGATGATTATGAGCCTGGACAGGGTAGTCCGGATGGAGGTTTATGTAATGAGTGCAGCTCTAACAGTAGTGGGTCTTGGATCTGGAGATGCAGACCAACTGACCGTAGGTATTATCAAAAAAATGAAACAGGCAGCTACGCTGTATGTACGTACCCTGGATCATCCCGTATTGAATGATCTGAAGCAAGAGGGACTAGAGATGACATCATTTGATGGCATCTATGAGGCGAAGTCCTCCTTCCCCGAGGTGTATGATGAGATCGCGAATCAACTGATAGAAGCCGCTCGCAAGGGTGAGGCCGGAACGGAGATTGTGTATGCCGTACCCGGTCATCCGATGGTAGCAGAAGCAAGTGTACGCCTGCTCAAAGAACGTTGTCCGCAGATGGGTATCTCATTGCGTGTCATGGGCGGGGAGAGCTTTCTGGATGAAGCTTTTATACGACTTGGATTCGATCCAATCGAAGGGTTTCAACTCCTGGATGCCAGCAGCCTGAACACAGAACTGGTACAACCACAGCTACATACGTTGATCGGACAAGTCTACGATGTGTTCACTGCTTCGGATGTGAAGCTATGCCTGATGGAGGTTTACCCGGATGATTATCCGGTATTTGTTGGTCACGCGTTGGGTGTACAGGGCCAGGAGGTCATTCACAAGATTCCATTGCACGAACTGGACCGGATCGAAGGGTACGGCAATCTGTCACTGATCTATTTGCCGAAGAACAATGATGATGCCCTGCGTCGCAGATCCTTTGCGCGTTTGCATGAGATCGTCAATATTCTTCGCAGTCCGGGTGGCTGTCCATGGGATCAGGAGCAGACACATCAGTCCATTCGCAAAAACCTGATTGAAGAGACCTATGAGGTCATTGAGACGATCGATGAGGATGACCCCGACCATATGAAAGAAGAGCTGGGTGATCTGCTGCTGCAGATTTTATTGCACTCCCAGATGGAAGAAGAAGTGGGCACATTTAATGTGTATGATGTCATCGAAGGTTTGAATGATAAGTTAATCTTCCGCCATCCACATGTTTTTGGAGATAATCAGGCAGAAGATGCGAATGAAGCTCTTCAGAACTGGGAACAGATGAAGGCAGAGGAGAAGAAGCGAAAAGGCCAGGATCAGCAGAAGGTTTCCGTGTTGGATGGTATACCGCGTGACTTGCCTGCATTGATGAAGGGATACAAGTTACAGAAGAAAGCAGCCAAAGTAGGCTTTGACTGGGATGATGTTGAAGGCGTGTTTGCCAAGATCGAGGAAGAACTGGCGGAGTTGAAAGAAGCGGTGCAACAAGGCCAGTCTGCGGAAGAACGGAAGCTCGAACTGGGTGATTTATTATTCGCAGCCGCGAACGTTGCAAGATTCATCGATACGGACCCGGAAGAGGCGCTTGCTGCGACCAACCGCAAGTTCGTCGGGCGGTTCCAGTACATCGAGGAGCGTTTGCGTGAACAGGGAAGAACACCAGCAGATAGCAATGTAGAAGAGATGGAGCAATTCTGGCAGGATGCGAAGAAGGCAGGATTATAACGGGTTCAATTTTCTGGGAAAAGCCAGATAACTTTATTCCATTCATGCTATGCAGTGTGTTATGATAATACGAACATGTGTTCATCTGTGTAAACTGGAGTTGGTGTTTAGCGACAGATGGTTTCGGGTACTGGTCTTAGACTGTTGCCTGCGGACCATCGACAAAAAGCTAAAAAAAGTCGCGGACCAAGGCAGGATTTCAGATACCAAGCCAGAATACATGTGTAGTGACCTAACGCGAATCAGCGGCAATCGATGCATTGTCAGGAATCGCAGATACTTTTTTTTCAATTTGGGAGGCTTTTAAAAATGAACAAAACAGATCTGATTAACAACATTTCAACCAAAAGTGGTTTGACTAAAAAAGACGTTGAGTCCGTATTGAACGGCTTTTTGGGAGAAATTACAGATGCACTTGCCAGCGGAGACAAAGTACAATTGATCGGCTTTGGCACTTTTGAGACCCGCAAACGTTCCGGTCGTACCGGACGTAACCCACAAACAGGGAATGAAATCGTGATTCCTGAGTCCACTGTTCCTGCATTCAAAGCAGGCAACAAACTTAAAGAAGCCGTAAAATAATGCGTCTTGATAAATTCCTTAAGGTCTCCCGGCTAATCAAACGCCGCACTGTGGCCAAGGACGTCTCTGAACAGGGACGTGTTCTGGTGAACGGACGTGAAGCAAAGCCCAGCGCCGCTGTCAAAGTGGGCGATGAGCTGACGGTTCAGTTCGGTCAGAAACTGGTCACCGTGAGGGTGGAACGAATTGCCGAGAGTACCAAGAAGGATGAGGCGAGTAGCCTCTACACCTTGGTGAAGGAAGAGCCGATCGCCAAGGATAACGGAATGAACTGGTAACAGTACATCTGGTATTAAATATTCATTCAATGCAAGTTGAATCGAAACGTCCTCCTGTAACAGGGAAGGGCGTTTTTGTTTTTTACTGGATACCGGGTTATTTGTTCAACAACGCTGGTTCTATTCCAACCTCCTCATCCATAAGCTAGGTGTAAGAAGGAGGGGTACATGCCATGGTTGAGCACGGTAAGGCCAAACAGCATCATCTGAGCATGCAGAATCGGAAACTGTTGGATCTGACGGGTGTCTCCAACGTGGAGAGCTTCGACAGTGAGGAATTTTTGCTGCAGACTGAACTTGGGCATCTGACCATCCGGGGGCACAATTTACATATCAAAAACCTGAGCCTGGAGGAAGGTCTCTTATCCATTGAAGGCACAGTCAGTTCTCTGCAATATCTGGACCCCGGTTCCCAGAACAAGAATAGTAAAGGCCTGTTTGGCAAGATGTTCCGATGAGTCCGGATACTCAATGGATCACATTGATGTGGATGCTTACTTCGGGGGTCGTGATGGGAATGGCCTACGACAGTTACCGGGTACTGTCCGGACAGCTGCGGTTTCCGAGATGGAGTATTCACACGCTCGATCTGTTGTACTGGGTTGCTTCCGCGCTGTTCGTTTTTCGGATGCTATACGCCGGAAACCACGGACAGTTGCGGTTTTATGTCTTTTTGGGGCTGATTATAGGGGTTTGCTTCTATTTTTGGCTTTTAAGTGTTACAACCCAGCGTTTTGTGGTAATGTTAATTAAACTCGCAAGAACGCTGATTCATTGGTGTGGACATATCCTTAACATCCTGATCGTTATGCCGGTTAAAGGAATTTATAAGTTCATTCGCGTATTATTCGGTTTTGTAATTGCGATACTATTATTCCTGGGCAGGCTGGTACTGCAGTGTTTGGTACCTTTCGGCAAGTTGTTCCGCTGGATGTTTAGGCCGCTCCTGAAACATTGGGTAACGCCACGCTTCATGATCCGTGTGGGTACAAGAATTGCAGCGATGTGGAAACGCTGGTTTTAAGGAGGTCCGTAATGGGTAAAACACCTGTGGGCAGATCAAAGGCTCCAACTAACCAAGGAAAATCTGCCGGTGCAAAAAGGCGCCTCATGCTTTGGATGACGTTTATGATTGTATTTGTAATATGGGCAGGATATACATTCCTTGTGCAGAATGCACAAATTTCGGACAAGAGTTCTCATCTGGCCACTCAGCAAGCTTCAAAGGAAGATACGTTGAAGAAGCTGGAACAGTTGAAGTACGAAGTCAGCCGGTTGAATGACCCTGAATACATAGGACAGCTGGCACGGAAAAAAGGATATTATCTTCCTGAGGAAACGCCGATCCAGGTTGAAGAGTCAGGGAACTGATGGAATTCGGTCTATTACCGAGCTAGGTTTGTTATCCGTGTGTCTGAAGCCGTTAAACCGGAAAAAATAGGCTCTCTGATGGGGTAGTGTTCAGTTGACCTTGGTTTACGGCATAAGGTATAATTACATTAGCGCAGCATTGATTTTGGCATTCAAAAAATCGGGTTGTATATTTTTAAGGGAGGATCATTTTATTCTATGGCAATTGAAGTGGGCACCAAGTTAGAGGGCAAGGTGACAGGAATCACGCATTTTGGAGCATTTGTGGATCTGTCAGGAGGTGTCACGGGTCTCGTTCACATCTCGGAAATCGCCGACAATTACGTCAAAGATGTCAACGACCACCTGAAGCTGAATGACCTCGTTACAGTGAAGGTTATCAACGTTGACAAGGATGGCAAGATCGGACTTTCCATTAAGCAAGCTGTTGACAAACCGGTTGAGCAACAAACCCAATCTAGACCCCCGAGAGCTCCTAGACCGGAACGCAGTGGAGGAGATCGCGAACGATTCAGCGGCGGTGGCCCAAGTGGTGGCCAAGGTCGTGGTGGTGGCGGCGGTGGATTTAACCGTGGTGACCGCGGAGGCCGTTCTTTCAAGCCCGCAGCAGGCAAACCTTCATTTGAGGATAAAATGTCACGCTTCCTGAAAGATAGTGAAGAGCGGATCTCTTCGCTTAAGAAGAACACAGAAGGCAAACGCGGAGGCCGTGGAGCCAAGCGTGTGTAATCTGTCACAACCTGATCTAAACATATAAGTAAAACCGTTAGCCTATGGGCTAACGGTTTTTTTTGCGTTTCTTTCACAGATGAGTAGTTGAATAGCTTTTTTTGTAAGGTGAAGCTCCATATCCCCAGTTTTTCTGCACGGCAAAATGGAACCATAAGAACATTTGTCGTCTACCATTTTTTACCGACAGGTTTCCGTGGCATTCCACAGTTATCCTGCTCAAATGGTGGCGAGACCAAACCATCTCCGGTTCAAAATCAGACATTCCGATTGTCGGAATCAAGTAGGAGAATGAATGAAACTACAATAAGGCCGGGGGTTTCGCTCCACCGCGCCAGGCTCGTTTCTTTTGTCGTAAACTTTTTGGACCATGCCCACCTATTCTGACAAACTACGTCTTCTAATCTATCTATAATCAGAACCATCGAGAACGAAACACGAAAATTCAAATTAATCGAATGGGGTGCCTTGAGGATGATGGAAAAGTGGAATGTCATTCAATTTCCGGGAATGAAAGCAGGTAAAGGAGGTACGGAAGCTCGGGAGGAGCTGTCGGTACGTCTGAAACAATGGCTTGGCTCCCGCAAGGCTGTCCAGATGGTTGCTTCCCGCAAATGGGTACTGCTGCTTACGTTTATGGGATTTTTGCTCGGAAAGGCAATGATCCTGAATGAGTTATCTCCCTTTGCCATTGCTTACTTCGCCGTAATTGCTTTCATGCGCAGGGATTACATCATTCCGGTAGGCGCCGCTCTACTCGCAGGGAGTCTCTTTGCACCGTTTCCGGTACCACTTATTGTTGCATCGGAGATCGCCATCTTTTATCTGCTCTTCCGTGGTCTGGAGTCATATGATCGTGCTGAATTATCTTATGCGCCAACGATGGTTTTTACGACTACATTTATGGTCAAATTATTCGCGGTTGTGATCGGGCCATCCTTCAGTTGGTACGCCATGCTGATGCTCACGATGGATTCCGTACTAAGCTTTGTGCTCACCCTTGTTTTTATACAAGCCATACCGATCTTCACTTACCGCAAAAAAAAGTTCAGCCTAAAGAACGAGGAGATCCTCTGCCTGATCATATTGCTCGCTTCCGTTATGACGGGAGCCGTAGGGTGGACCATTCAGTCCTTATCCGTGGAGCATATGCTCTCCCGTTATCTGATATTAATCTTTGCGCTGGTGGGCGGAGCCCCCCTCGGAGCCTCAGTTGGGGTCATTACCGGCTTGATTCTGAGTCTGGCTGACATGTCAGCAGTGTATCAGATGAGCCTGCTTGCTTTTGCCGGGATGCTGGCGGGTATGCTTCGAGAGGGCAAACGTGCGGCGGTTGCACTGGGCATGCTGCTGGGTTCGTCCATTCTATCCATATATCTGGGCGGACCGGGCGATGTTATGAACTCGTTATGGGAGACGTGTGCAGCTATCGTACTATTCATGTTGACACCTAAAAGCCTGATGACGGCGATATCCAAATATGTACCGGGTACGCAGGATCATACGAAATCCCAGCATGAGTATGCCAAACGGATACGGGATATCACGGCAGAACGGGTAACCCGGTTCTCGCAGGTATTCCGTCAATTGTCACGCAGCTTTGATCAGATGTCCGGTGCAGGGGAGCAGGTACAGAAAGAAGGTGGAATGGACCATTTCATGAATGCGGTTGCCGAGGGCACATGTGCCAGCTGCTTCAAGCGCACACAATGCTGGGATGCGAAGTTTATTCAAACCTACAAATATATGACGGACGTGATGAGTACAATTGAAGGAAACCCGGAGATCTCAGGCAAGCAGATTCCAGTGGACTGGAACAGGGTGTGTGCGAAACCGGAAGAGGTCCTTGAAGTCATGCGTGCCCAGTATGGACTGCATCAACATAACATGCAATGGAAGCGCCAAATTATCGATAGTCGGCAGCTGGTTGCAGAGCAATTGTCCGGTGTATCTCAGGTCATGGAGGACCTGGCCAAAGAAATTCAGCGGGAAAGTGAGGAGATGGTACAGCAGGAGGAGCAGATTAGGGACGCACTGGAGTCACTGGGCTTGTCCATTCACTCCATTGAGATCATCAATCTGGAAGCGGGCAACGTAGAGATTGAAATTGTACATGCATATACACGTGGATTCGATGAGTGCCGGAAAATGATAGCTCCGCTGATCTCGGATGTACTGGACGAGCATATTGCCGTCTTGCATGAGACCATGACCGATCCTCGTCAGGGACTGGCAACCGTCACGTTTGGTTCGGCCAAAACTTTCGAGGTTACCACGGGTGTTGCCGCCGCCGCCAAAGGAGGAGATGTGATGTCAGGCGACAGCTTCAGTACGGTTGAGTTAGGCAACGGTACATTTGCGGTGGCGCTCAGTGATGGAATGGGCAATGGAGAACGGGCACGGATGGAGAGCAGCGCAGCGCTGAACATACTGGAACAGTTGCTACAGTCCGGCATGGACGAGAAACTGGCGATCAAATCCGTGAACTCCGTTCTGATGCTGCGCTCCCCTGAAGAGATGTATGCCACAGTGGATATGGCACTGATTGATGAATATACGGCAGAGACAACGTTTATGAAAATCGGATCGACGCCAAGTTTTATCAAACGAGGACAGGAGGTTATTCAGGTTTCGGCCAGCAATTTGCCAATCGGTATTATTAAAGATATTGAAGTGGATCTGGTGACGGTACAGCTTCAGCCGGGGGATATCCTCATTATGATGACGGATGGCATCTATGATGCACCGGGGTATGCGGTGAACAAAGAGTTATGGATGAAACGGCTCATTCAAGAGATTGATACAGATGATCCGCAAGATTTGGCCGATTGCCTGCTTGAAAGTGTCATAAGATATCAGCAGCATGAGATATTGGATGATATGACCGTCGTTGTTGGAAAAGTAGAGCATTTCCGCCCTGAATGGGCCACACTGCGTGTGCCTGGCATCAACCGAATGGAGCGTCCACGGACCGTCAGTTAATTGCATATTCTTCTGTTTGAAGTCTCTTCATTCTGGCAATGCTAGTCATAGAGTTGGAGAGTAACGAATAACGGAGGGATATCGGATGAAGCAAATCTTATTGATCACCGACGGTTGTTCCAATGTAGGACCAAGTCCGGTGCTGGCAGCGGCCGAAGCACAGGAAGAGGGGATTACGGTTAATGTGGTTGGCGTAATTGATTATGGAACCATTGGTGAGCTGGGCAGCCGGGAGATTGAGGATATTGCCAGAGCCGGAGGTGGAATCAGCCAAATTGTAGGTACACGGCAGCTTGCCCATACCATGCAGATGATGACAAGGAAAACGGTGGTTCAGACCATTCAACAGGCGGTTAATAGAGAGTTAACACAAATTTTGGGAGAGAAGGAGCCCAAAACGGTAACCGATCTGGAGCCTGCACAACGCGCCCGGGTCGTGGAAGTGATGGATGATATGGCTGAAACTACAGCCTTACAGGTTATATTGCTAATAGACGTCAGTGCCAGCATGAAGCCCAAACTGGCTGCGGTGGAAGAAGGCATTCGTGATTTAATGTTAAGTTTGCAGGCGCGTATAGGTCAGAGCAAGCTTTCCGTATTTCATTTTCCGGGGCGACACAGTGGAGAAGATGCGGTAATGGATATTGACTGGACAACGGATCCAGGCCGTGTTCGGTCCCTGTTTGGAAGGTTGCAGATGAAGGGTGCAACGCCGACAGGTCCTGCAATTCAGAAGGTGATTGATTTTTACCGTTATGGTACACTGGAGAAACAGCAGGAAATAGAAGGGAACTATCGCATTGAAAGAGAAGGGATGCTCGGTGACAACGTTGTCTGACGCCTCTTTCCCGCCAGGAACCGTGGTTACAGGGAAATGGAATCGCAGTCGTTACACGATTCGGAAGCTACTGGGCAAAGGAGCTAATGGCATCGTTTTTCTTGTCCAACGGGGTGAAAATGGCAAACACTACGCGCTAAAAATGGGATTTGATCCGGTTGATCTGCAATCGGAAGTCAATGTACTCAAATCTTTTCAACTACAGCGTAATCATGAGGCCCTTCGGCAGAGCGGCATTCCTTCCTATCTTAAAGATGTGGATGATTATGCCGTTCGTGGCCGGGATATTCCCTTTTATGTGATGCGTTACGTTAGAGGTGAGGCACTTCATCACTTCATTCGGCGTCAGGGGACAGACTGGACACTTCTGGTGGGACTTAGACTCTTGCAGAAGCTGGCACAATTGCATCAGGCGGGATGGGTGTTTGGTGATCTCAAACCTCAGAATGTGTTGGTATCCGACTATGGGCAGGTGGAATTGATCGACTATGGCGGAGTTACGTCTATTGGTCGAAGCGTCAAACAGTTCACCGAATGGTATGATCGGGGCTTCTGGAATGCAGGCAGCCGTACGGCAGATGGTACCTATGATGTATTTGCATTTGCACTATTGTTGATTCATGTACTTGAAGCAGACGCGCTCAAGGCACTGGCAGCCGAAGGATTACCGCAACTGCGAAGTGTGAATCAGCTTGTAGCGCTGGTGGAACGCAGTGAACGACTGGGTCCTTTTCGCAATTGGACCAATCAGGCTTTACGAGGTCAGTTTCGTGATGCAGGTCATGCGGCACAAGGGTGGAAGGAAATGATGGCACGCCCCACGCCTCTCCGCCGTCGTTCCAAAAGTACAACACCGCGCTGGCTTAAAAACGCATTTGCTGTATCTGTGATATTACTTATTGGAGTGCTCATCTATGCACTACTTTTTTGATCTGTGAGAGTGCATATACATAACGCAAGGAATGAGGAACAGGTATGGAGGCTTTACGCTGGAACATGCTGGTGAAGAACGTGCTGGATGCAGCGGAAGAGCATCAGTTATGGGTTCCCGGGGATCGGATTGTCGTCGCAGTATCGGGCGGGCCGGACTCGGTGGCTTTTTTGCATATCATGCACGAGATCAGCATGCGGCATGTGCCACTTGAATTGATCTGTGCCCACGTGCATCATGGCTTCCGGAGTGAATCTGATGACGAAGCGGAGAAAATGATGGAACTGGCACAGCAGCTTGGTATTACATTTGAATGGACCAAGGCCGATGTACCTTCATATATGGAGCTTACGGGTCAAGGACCACAGGAAGCAGCCCGCAACAAGCGATATGCCTTTTTGCACGAAGTCGCTTCCAAATATAATGCGGCAAGCATCGCTTTGGCACATCATGCCGATGATCAGGCGGAGACGGTCATGCTTCATTTGCTTCGTGGAACCGGCTTGTCGGGACTCTCAGGAATGAAGTTTAAAAGACGAGAAAAAAATGTGGAACTTATTCGTCCATGCCTTCGTATAAACAAGACAGACCTTGTAGAAGCTTGTAATACCCAGGGTTTTATGTATTTCAATGATGAGAGCAACGCCCTGCGTAAATATCGGCGTAATGCCATTCGCTTGGATGTGCTTCCTTTTTTGGGGCAGTATAATGGACAACTCACGCCGTCATTGAATCGGCTTGCCGAAATTGTGGGTGATGAAGACGATTTCATGGAGCAGAGTGCATATGACACATACAGGTGTCTAGTGCAGGTGAACGGCGGAAGGCAAACCTTTGAGGTGCCTTCCTTCTTGAAGTTACATGTCGCTTTACAACGAAGGTTGATTAAACTAATATTGAATTATCTGCCTTTGGACAGTGATTTTGTCGACTTTACCCGTATAGAAACCATTCGGCACAAGGTCATGGAGACCCATGTGACGACCTGGAGCCTGGATATAGGACAGACACTCGCCTGCACTCGGGAGTATAATCTGATTTCTTTGGGCATACGGACGGACGTACAGGATCAATCTTACGAGTATCGTCTTGCGCAATGGAGTGGAACTTATGAGCTTTCACTCACCCCAATTAACCGGTATATTCGGTTGATGACGGTGAGTCCCGAGGACTATCATGTACCGGAATCGGCGGATCAAGCCGCGTTTGATGCGGATCAACTGCTTATGCCGCTGGTTGTGCGTTCACGGTTACCTGGAGATACCATGAAAGTGATGGGATTAAACGGAAGCAAAAAGGTGAAAAATATTTTCATCGATGAGAAAATCCCCCCATCTGTCCGTCCACGTATTCCTGTGGTATGTGATGGAGCAGGTCATATCATCTGGTTACCGGGTGTTCGACGGTCCAATGTGGCTCCTGTCAGGGAGGGCACTTCCGCAATCCTGTACATGACTGTAGGCGATTCAGCGATTCAGGGGTAGTGGTTATGGTTCAGGTAAGGCTTTCATAGTATAACTTAGGAGGTTCGCACAGTTGCAGAACGACATTCAGGAAGTATTGATCAGTGAAGAAGAAATTCAGAGTAAAGTCAAGGAATTAGGCGCAACACTAAGTGCCGAATATGCAAATCGCAATCCTTTGGTCATTTGTGTGCTCAAGGGTGCGTTTATATTTATGGCTGATTTGGTTAAAAACATAACGGTACCTGTTGAAATGGATTTTATGGCGGTATCCAGTTACGGCGCTTCCACCAAGTCATCAGGTGTTGTCAAAATCATTAAGGATCTGGATGTATCCGTTGAAGGACGGGAAGTTCTGATTGTCGAAGATATTATCGACAGCGGACTTACTCTCAGCTATCTGATTGAACTGCTAGAAAACCGCGGTGCCGAGTCGGTGCGTGTGGTTACGCTGTTCGACAAGCCTTCAGGCCGTAAAGTTGAGTTGGAAGCTCATTACACAGGCTTTGACATTCCTGACGCGTTCATCGTTGGTTACGGTTTGGATTTTGCGGAGAAGTACCGGAACCTGCCCTATATCGGGATTTTGAAGCCGGAAGTCTATAGTAGCTAATATCCTGCCCGACCCAAGCCTTGAGCTGTTCTTGGCTTCTGTTGAGAAGCCATGTCGGGCTATGTTAAAATAATTAAAGTGTCTCGAGAGGAGGTAGGGGATGAATCGGTTCATCCGGAATTCTGGTTTTTATTTGATTCTTTTTTTAGTTGTGGTGGGGATAGTCCAGTTCGTCAGCAATGGCGGCGAAGCCACCGATAATCCTAGATATGATCAGTTGCGTGCAGCGATCAAAGCCAACAATGTCTCTGAATTGACGGTTCAATTCAACGGTCAAACGTATCTCGTGACCGGTCAATACAAGAAGGCACCTGATGGCGCCAAATCAGAAAATTTCTCAACGTATATTCCTCCTACGGATGAGGCAATTAGTGAGCTTGTAGCTGCAAGTGAAACTAACAATTTCCAATATCATCAGGAGCCAATGAAAGGTGACAGCATCTGGTTGACGTTGCTGACTTCCTTTATTCCTTTGATCATTATGTTCCTGCTGTTCTTCTTCCTGTTTAATCAGGCTCAAGGCGGCGGCGGTAAAGTAATGAACTTTGGTAAAAGCCGTGCTCGTCTCTACAACGAAGAGAAGAAGCGGGTTACATTTGAAGATGTTGCGGGTGCTGACGAAGAGAAACAGGAACTTGTTGAGGTTGTAGACTTCCTCAAGGACCCTCGTAAATTCGCAGCAGTAGGTGCACGGATTCCTAAGGGCGTATTGCTCGTAGGGCCTCCAGGTACCGGTAAAACATTGCTCGCCCGTGCCGTAGCCGGTGAAGCGGGTGTACCATTCTTCACTATTTCAGGTTCCGACTTTGTGGAAATGTTTGTCGGTGTCGGTGCATCACGTGTACGTGATTTGTTTGAAAATGCGAAGAAAAATGCCCCATGTATCATCTTTATCGATGAGATTGATGCTGTAGGACGTCAGCGTGGTGCTGGTCTCGGTGGTGGTCACGATGAACGTGAACAGACACTCAACCAGTTGCTCGTTGAGATGGACGGATTCGGAGTTAATGAAGGTATTATCATCATAGCCGCAACGAACCGTGCTGATATTTTGGACCCTGCCTTGCTGCGTCCTGGACGTTTTGACCGTCAAATTACGGTTGACCGCCCTGACGTAAGAGGTCGTGAAGCTGTCCTGAAAGTACATTCCCGTAATAAACCACTGACCAAAGATGTGAAGATGGATATTATCGCGAAGCGTACAACAGGTTTCTCTGGTGCGGATTTGGAGAATCTCTTGAACGAAGCGGCATTGCTTGCAGCCCGTCGTAACCGTAAAGATATTTCCATGAAGGAAGTTGACGAAGCGATTGACCGTGTCATCGTTGGTACGGAGAAGAAAAGCCGTGTCATCAGTGATCGCGAGAAACGAATCGTTGCTTATCACGAAGCAGGTCATACCATTGTAGGATACTTCCTTGAACATGCTGATATGGTACATAAAGTGACCATTATTCCGCGCGGACGTGCGGGTGGATATGTAATCATGTTGCCAAAAGAAGACCGTATGCTGGTTACCAAGCAGGAATTGCTGGATAAAGTAACCGGACTTCTCGGGGGTCGTGTAGCTGAGGAATTGTTCATCGGAGAAATTGGTACTGGTGCATACAGTGACTTCCAGCAAGCGACAGGTATTGTTCGCAGCATGGTTATGGAATACGGTATGAGTGAGAAATTGGGACCTATGCAATTCGGAAGTTCACAAGGACAGGTATTCCTTGGTCGGGATATCGGTCATGAACAGAATTACTCGGATTCCATTGCTTACGAGATTGATCAGGAAATGCAACGCTTTATCAATGACTGTTATGAGAAGTGTAAGGACTTGCTTGTTAAACATTCAAAAGAGATGCACCTGATCGCTCAAACTTTGCTTGAGGTAGAGACTTTGGAAATGGATCAGATCAAGCAATTGATTGAAACAGGTTCTTTGACTCCAAAAGCAGAGAATGACAATGATGGTGAAGGCACACCAACTGAAGGCGGAGAGCCAATCATCGACACCATCGGTGATGTGCGTGTCCGTATTCAAGGTAAAGATGAAACGCCTGAGCCACCAGCCGGAGATATTCCAAACGAAGCTCCGAATCTGGAAAAGGGTAATAACAATAACCCGGATGATGGCGGAACTAAGCCAACGTCTTAATGCACAATACATCTGGCTATGATAGCAGGTGAAATCAAGAGAGCCCTCGAGGCTCTCTTTTTTTATCCATTATTTTAAAAGAGGATAGATAAAGATAAACGGGAGTTAGATGGCGAACCAGTTAGTAAACAGGTGATTACAGCGCTGTTCCGGGCCTTTTTCATTTATTGACAGAGTCGTGAACGTTGTGTAAATTAGTTGTTAAACCGCTTGTGATTCGTTTCTCAAGCGAAGATAACGACTTAGGTTAGCCCACGAAACAGCGCTTGACGCTGTCCCGATAAAGGAGAGGATCACAGGTGGAAGCTCTGGCTTTAGAGCGCAAGGCTGAGATGAACCGCGAGCTGCGTGAGCGGCTTATGGAGTTGAAGAAGGAACGTAATGCCATTATTCTTGCCCATTATTATCAACGTGACGAAGTACAGGAGGTTGCCGACTTCCGTGGAGATTCGTTTCTGTTAGCCCAGAAGGCAGCACAAACAGATGCGGATGTGATCGTTTTCTGTGGTGTTCATTTTATGGGTGAAAGCGCTAAAATTCTTGCGCCAAATAAAACAGTTATTATCCCGGACGAACGTGCGGGCTGCCCAATGGCAGATATGGTGAATGTGGATGGACTACGCAAATTGAAAGCACAACATCCTAATGCCAAGGTGGTTACGTATATCAATTCCTCGGCTGAGATCAAAGCAGAGACTGACATCTGTTGTACATCGGCGAACGCAGTCCGGGTTATTCAATCGGTGGATTCCGACGAAATTATCTGGGTACCGGATAAAAACCTGGGACATTATGTGCAGCAGCATACAGACAAGAAAATGATTATCTGGGAGGGTTACTGCAACACTCACGATATGCTTACAGTCAAAGATGTGGTGGAGATGAGAGCCAAGCATCCCAATGCAGAGTTTGTTGTCCATCCAGAGTGTCGCCCTGAGGTTGTAGAAATGGGTGATTTTGTAGGCAGCACAACAGCTATTCTGGAGTATTGCAAAAATTCATCAGCGAAGGAATTTATCGTAGGTACCGAAGATGGTACAGGATATCAGCTTCGTCTGGATAGTCCGGATAAACAGTTCCACTTTGCTACCAAGTTCCTCGTATGTCCCAACATGAAGGTGAACAACTTGAAGAAACTGGTGAAATGCCTGGAAACGATGAAGCCGCAAATCTACGTGCCACCAGCCGTTGCCGACAAAGCCAGAGAATCACTAGAGCGCATGTTGTTGGTAAAGTAGGATGCGCTACTCTTGCTCCAAGACAGGTGAATAACATGATACCGCAATATTTAGTTGATTTTGATCTGTCTGCGCTACCCATGGTAGAGACGGATGTACTGGTTATAGGCTCAGGGATTGCTGGTTTGTTTACTGCCATTAAGGCAAGTGAACAACAACGTGTATTAATGATCACGAAGAAGTCATTACTTGAAAGTAACACCAGATATGCGCAGGGAGGCATCGCTGCGGTTATTGCTGAGGATGATTCACCTGCTTACCACTTGCAGGACACACTTGTAGCAGGAGCGGGCTTATGCCGCTCCGAAGCGGTAGAGGTATTGGTGAATGAGGGTCCGGACGGAGTGAAGGAACTGATTCGTTTGGGTACTTTATTTGATCTGGAGAACGGCGAGTTGGCGTTGACGCAGGAAGGTGCGCATAGCCACCGCCGTATTTTGCATGCCAACGGAGATGCAACGGGATATGAGATTGTACGTGCGCTTGCTGTTGAAGTGAATGAACATCCCGGGATTGAAGTATGGGATGAGCATTTTGTTGTTGACCTGATTATAGATCGAGATCGAGGGGAATGCATTGGCGCTCTGGTTCAGAAGGATGACGGATCGCAAGTGTTCGTGAAGGCACAGGCAACTGTTCTTTGCTCTGGTGGGGCAGGGCAACTATACCGATACACGACGAATCCGGATGTAGCTACTGCCGATGGTGTAGCCATGGCCTATCGGGCTGGGGCTATTGTTCGTGACATGGAATTTATCCAATTCCACCCCACCTCTCTTTGTTACCCGGGGGCCCCGCGGTTCCTTGTGTCAGAAGCAGTACGCGGCGAAGGAGCACATTTGCGCAATGTGAAGGGCGAGCGCTTTATGGATCGTTATCATGCCCAGCTTGAACTGGCCCCACGCGATATTGTGGCACGAGCGATTGTTAGTGAGATGGAGTCCACCAACAGTACCTTTGTGTATCTGGACATTACGCATGAACAGCCAGAGATGATCAAGCATCGGTTCCCTACCATATATGAGACTTGTATGCGTTATGGATTGGACATGACAACGGACTGGATTCCCGTTGCACCTGCTGCCCATTACATGATGGGTGGAGTGAAAACGGATCTTAGTGGAGAGAGTAGCATCTCCCGATTATTTGCGTGTGGTGAGGTGTCTTCTACAGGAGTGCATGGAGCAAACCGCCTGGCAAGCAATTCTTTATCAGAAGCGATTGTATTTGGGCGGAGAATTGTTGATCGTATTCAATCTCTCCCTCCGCTTGGTTTATTACAAGCAAGAGGGGCTGCGTCTTCATCTGTGGACATGAGTAACAAGATCAACAAGATCACGGAAGAGCAAAAGCCGGTATCCGAAAGACGCTTACGACTACAGAAAATGATGGTTCGTCAGGTAGGTTTGCGCCGGAATGGGGAGGACCTGCAGAGGGCCATGGATAAGCTGCAAAAGGAATTGCAATTTTTTGATCAGACACTCACTCATAAGGAAGAGCTGGAGTATGCCAACCTTCTGACCTGTGCCTGGTTAGTTACCAGCGGAGCATTACACCGCGAGGAGAGTCGGGGGGCTCACTATCGTGAGGATTTCCCGGCACGTGATGATACCGTGTGGCAGAAGCATAGTCTGCAGCAGCGAGAACAAGCGATTGTGGAGGAATTGATGTCATGATACTGAACGGATATAATGAAGGGCTTATCGAATCAATCAAAAACTGGCTTCGTGAAGATGTTGGTGCAGGTGACGTTACAACAAGTGTGACGATCCCATCAGGCAACCAATCCAAGGCCATTATACACGCCAAAGACAATGGTATTATTGCAGGCATGACCGTAGCTGAACTTGTATTTCAAGTTGTTGATCCTGATCTTGTATTTACACCTAAGGTAACAGACGGAGACAAGGTTACCCATGGCACGATTTTGGCCGAGGTAGAGGGAAGTACACATTCACTGCTTACGGGGGAACGACTGGCACTTAACTTGCTGCAACGTATGTCCGGAATAGCTACGCGTACGCGTGCCTATGTGGATGTGCTAGATGGTCTTGAGACCAGGCTCGTGGATACACGTAAGACAACGCCGGGGCACCGATTACTTGAGAAATATGCAGTGCGCGTGGGTGGCGGAGCGAATCATCGATTTGGACTGTACGATGCCGTTATGATTAAGGATAACCACATCAAGGGTGCAGGCGGAATCACCGAGGCGGTACAGCGTGCGCGAACCGTTATCCCACATACGATGACGATTGAAGTAGAGACTGAGAATCTGGAGCAGGTGAGAGAAGCCTTGCAAGCCGGGGCAGATATCATTATGCTGGATAACATGCATCCAGAGCGGATGCGTGAAGCAGTTGAACTTATTCGTGAACAGGCTCCTCATGTGAAGGTTGAAGCATCCGGTAACGTGTCCCTCCAGACCATTCGTGGTATTGCAGAGAGTGGTGTGGATGTAATTTCGGTTGGCAGGTTAACCTATTCCTTTGAGAGCCTGGATATTAGTCTGGATTTAAATGAAAAGAAAGAGGGGTGAACCTCTTTGATTCTAGTTGTAGACGTGGGGAACAGCAATATGGTGCTCGGCGTATATCAAGGCCGGGAATTGCTGCACCACTTTCGTCTGAGTACATCACGTCAGTCAACAGTGGATGAATACGGCGTATTGATTTATAATTTATTTCATATGTCCGGCATCAGGGCAAGTGACATCGAAGGTGTCATCATCTCATCTGTGGTTCCGCCACTGGTGAATGTAATCGAAGCGATGTGTGAGAAGTATGTAGGCAAAAAAGCTTTGCTCGTTGGGCCTGGTATCAAAACTGGCTTGAACCTGCGATACGAGAACCCTCGTGAAGTGGGTGCAGATCGTATTGTTAATGCAGTGGCAGCCGTTGAGAAGTATGGCGGCCCTCTCGTCGTGGTCGATTTCGGTACCGCAACGACCTTTGACTGTATTGACGAGAAAGGTCACTACCTGGGGGGAGCTATTGTACCTGGCATTCAGATCGCCACTGAAGCGCTCTATGAGCGGGCATCCAAGTTGCCTCGTATAGAGCTGGAGAAACCTAAAAAGGTCATTGGCCGTAATACTATTCATGCCATGCAAGCGGGTATTATATTTGGCTATGCAGGCCAGGTAGATGGTATTGTAGAACGTATTCGCGAGGAGATGGGAGCGAAGCCCCGAGTTATCGCGACGGGTGGTCTCGCTACACTTATCGCAGAAGAAACCCGTAGTATAGAGGAAGTTGATCCGCTGCTTACGCTTGAAGGGCTGCGTATTATATATGAGCGGAACCGGGAAAGGTGAGCATAGAGACGGCATACAGCGGGCTGAGATTACAGCTTAAGTGTTGTGCCGTTTTTTCTGTGTTACAACTATTATGGCGATACGCCAAAGGAGGCTGAATGACTTGGAAAACAACAACAAGCATGACCGGTTAATTCGTGGTACAGCAATGAATGGAAAGGTAAGAGCCTTTGCTATCCAGACTACGGAACTGGTTGAGGAACTACGCAGAAGACACGACACGTTTCCCACGGCTACAGCTGCCATGGGGCGTACGGTTACAACAGCAGCCATTATGGGTGCAATGCTCAAAGGTGAAGAGAAGTTAACGGTACAAGTCAACGGTGATGGCCCTATTGGACAGATTGTAGCTGATGCCAATGCCAAAGGCGAAGTACGGGGATATGTTTCTAATCCGCATGTACATTTGCCAAGTAATAGCGTGGGGAAACTGGACGTTGCAGGCGCAGTTGGAACCGAAGGCTTCATCAATATAACGAAGGATTTGGGACTGAAAGAACCATATCGTGGCAGTGTGCCTATTATTTCAGGAGAACTGGGCGAAGACTTCACGTACTACTTTGCGCAATCGGAGCAAACACCTTCTGCTGTAGGCGTTGGTGTGCTCGTTGATACGGATAATTCCGTTATTGTCGCAGGTGGATTCATTATGCAGTTGTTGCCGGGATTGACAGATCCAGAGATCACGGCGATCGAAAACGCCATTAGTACGTTGCCACCAGTGACGACATTGCTGGAGCAGGGGCTTGAATTGGAAGAGTTGCTTCGCCGATTGTTGCCAGATGTACAAGTGATGGAAGGATTGGATATTCATTTTAGCTGTGAGTGTTCACGTGAGCGGGTAGAGAAGACACTAATTAGCCTGGGCCAAACGGAGATGGAGCAATTAATTGAAGAAGAGGGCCAAGCTGAAGTGGTCTGCCAATTCTGTAATGAAGCCTATGATTTTAACAAAGAACAACTTGAGACCATCCTAGAGCAAGCCAAGAACTGATCTATGCGGGGACGGGATGCGGAATGACAAGACAGGAAAAAGGGTTGTGGACGGCTGTAATTGTCTTGACGCTAGGCATGCTGGTCATGGGTACAGTGATGGCTATGCATGGTCTCAGACAGGGCAAAGATGAGGCAGATGCATCCCATGATGCCAACACGGAAGAAGGAAGTACCGTAGCGACGATCAACGGAGAAGTTATCACGGACAAAGAGTGGACCGATGCGCTGAAAAGACGTTACGGCAGTGAGTTATTACTCCAGATGTTAAACCGTAAAGCAGTATATGCCGAAGCAATTGAACGCAAGCTGATCGTCACTCCCCAAGAGATTGCAAGGGAATTGGCTACCGCGATGGATGGGTACGATTCAGAGAAAGCGTATTATGACGAAATGAAGTCTCAATTGGGTCTGTCCAAACAGGAACTTGAATTGGAAGCCGGCTACAGGCTGCTGCTTGAGAAAATCGCAACGATCGGCATACAGATCAAGGATGCAGATATTGAGCATTACTGGACTGAACACCGTGAGGATTACGTCTCCCCCGAGAAATATGACTTGTCCATCATCGTAGTGAAGGAAGAAGAGGAAGCCGATTCCTTACTGGATGCGTTGGAGAAGGGGGAGGACTTTGAAGAAGCTGCTCGCAAGCAATCGACAGACAGCTTCTCTCGTGATGCGGGTGGGAGGCTGGGATGGATTGAGCGGAATGATCCATTCCAGTCAGAAGAAATCCTTCAACTTGCTGCCGGGCTGGATGTAGGCGATATTGCCGGACCGGTTCGAGTGGAAGAAGGCTATGTCATTATCAGACTTAATGATAAAGAAGAACGCCAGGTGCAGTCGGCCGAAGAGGTCCGTGAGGAGATTCGAATGCAACTGGCTCTGAGTCAGGCTGATCCGTTGCCGCAGGTAGAGCAAATGCTGCGTAACAAGTATGAAGCCGTAATCCTGTCCGAGATTCCTGCCTCCTGAATTCAATGGAGAAGATTGTATAGTACTGCTGCATCTTGATAAAAATACTCTGTCTGCGGTCTTAGGGCCAAAGGCAGAGTATTTTTTTTGAGTACTCATATTGACAATAAGGGTTAACGTTGATAAGATGAAAATAATAAATACCTACTCGTTTACTCGGATATAAAAGATTTATTTATGAACAAAGAAACTTTCGGAAACCTCCGCCCTGTCTAGAAATCTTAGCAGTAAGGGATGGGATCAACAGGATTTCCGCAGTTCTTCTATAACAGCTAGAGGCTATCGGCCGCACAGTATAGGTTAACAGGACTCAAGTTTTATTCATCCACTAAGGAGGGCATTCATATGGCTAAAGTAGTTAATAACGTAACAGAACTCATCGGAGGTACTCCGCTTGTTCGTCTGAACCGTATCGTACCAGAAGGCAGTGCTGAAGTATTCGTGAAGCTGGAGTACCAGAATCCAGGTTCAAGCGTGAAAGACCGTATCGCAATTAGCATTGTGGAAGAAGCGGAAAAAGAAGGCAAGCTGAAACCGGGTGATACCATTATCGAAGCAACAAGTGGTAACACGGGAATTGGACTCGCGATGGTGGCTGCAGCCAAAGGCTACAAGTCCGTTATTGTAATGCCTGAGACGATGAGCTTGGAGCGTCGTAACTTGCTTCGTGCGTATGGTGCTGAGCTTGTGCTTACACCTGGAGCTGAAGGTATGAATGGTGCTGTTAAAAAAGCGGAAGAGCTGCTGAAAGAAAACCCTTCCTATTTCATGGCTGAGCAATTTAAAAATAAAGCCAACGTGAAGATCCACCGTGAAACGACTGGCCCTGAGATTGTGGACGCGATCCAATCTGTGGGCGGTACGTTGGATGCTTTCGTTGCGGGAATTGGTACAGGCGGAACAATTACAGGTACAGGCGAAGTGCTGAAAGAAGCTTTTGCTGGTATTAAAATTGTTGCGGTTGAGCCAGCAGCTTCGCCAATTCTGGCGGGCGGCAAACCAGGACCACATAAGATCCAGGGGATTGGTGCCAACTTTATCCCTGAGATTCTGGATCAGGAAATCTATGATGAGATCATTCACATTGAGAATGATGATGCATTCGAGACGGCTCGTCAGGTAGCGAAGGAAGAGGGCATTCTGTCCGGTATTTCTTCCGGTGCGGCGATCCGTGCAGGTCTTCAGGTTGCGAAACAGTTGGGTGAAGGCAAGCGCGTTGTCGTAATCGTGCCAAGTAACGGCGAACGTTACCTCAGCACACCTCTTTACAACTTCGAAGGCTAAGTCTACAAATGACAAAACTAATCCTCCTTGCCCGTATGACGGGTATGGAGGATTTTTGGCGTAATGCTTTTAAAAGGGGCGGCGCTTTAGTATACTATCAGACAATAGAACTAGCGACAGATGGAGGGCGGCACACCGCAATGACACACCTGATGACAACATACGCCGACTGGATGGAGTGGGCTGAACAAGGCTGGACCATGATGCCCTATATCACGAAGTCGGATGAGGGACCGTATCATGGCGGTTTACCGTTATCGTGGGAGGCAGCCTGGGAGCAGGCGTCACCATACGCAATTGTGTTGGAGAATGGCAAAGGCGGGAGATATACATTTCTGGGTTTAGACCCCGTATCCGTAATTTCCGGGAAAGGTCAAGAAGCAGTTATTCATGATGTGACGCAAGGAACGACCTCGACGGACAGCGGCAAGCCGCTTGATGTATTGAAGAGATGGACTGCCCCGTATAGCGCACCCAAGGTTAATGAGGCTCCAGACTTTGGGGGTGGATACGCAGGTTATCTCAGCTACGATGTAGCAAGATCATTGGAGAAGCTTCCAGTCTTGGCTGAAGATAATCCGTCCCTGTCGGATTATTGGTGGATGCGTTTTGAAGAAATATGGGCGTATGACCATCAGCAGCAGGCGCTTTTCTGCATGGTTCATCTGGCTATACAGCCTAATCAGAACGAAACCGATGTCCGTGGTCTATATGCAGTAGCCGAGGCGCGAGCGATAGCGATGCAGCAAAGATGGCTTCATATTATTGGGGTTGCACAGGCCGAGGAACAACAACAGGCACTGGAACGCCGCAACAAGCAGGTCAATCGTACACCGCAGCCTGAAGATGCGGAAAGGGAATCAGAAGGATGGGAGACCTCCTTTCCCCAGAAGGACTTTGAACAAGCTGTACGTACGGTACAGGAATATATCAGGCAGGGCGATGTGTTCCAGGTGAATCTGTCCTTGAGACAGGAAAAGCGGCTTCAATCGAGCGCTGAGCATATTTATGAATGGCTGCGCCTTGTGAATCCATCACCGTATATGGGTATGCTGCGTAGTCCAGACTTTCAACTGGTAAGCGGATCTCCCGAGCTTCTAGTCAAAGTGGAGAATGGCAAAGTCAGTGCACGTCCCATTGCAGGAACCCGAAGAAGGGGCCGTGATGCAGCAGAAGATAATGCTATGGCGGATGAACTGCTCAGCAGTGAGAAGGAACGGGCGGAGCATATTATGCTCGTTGATCTGGAACGTAATGATATCGGACGGATTGCGGCCTACGGTTCGGTTCATGTGCCTGAATTGATGACTATCGAGAAGTATTCCCATGTCATGCACCTCGTTTCCCAGGTGGAAGGCAGGCTGGCAGAAGGGTTATCTGTATTTGATGTGATTGCTGCGACATTCCCGGGTGGGACGATTACTGGAGCGCCGAAAGTCCGCACCATGGAGATTATCGAGGAACTTGAGCCTGTGCGGCGTGGGCCTTATACGGGTTCCATCGGGTGGATGGATTACAGTGGGAATATGGAATTGAACATTGTCATTCGTACACTTGCCATCAAGGACGGTATTGGTTATGTGCAGGCCGGGGCAGGGATTGTTATTGATTCCGATCCATATCGGGAATACAAGGAATGCCGCAACAAAGCAAGAGCGATGATGAGAGCTGTGAATTATAGCGAAGAGGCGGAAGCAAGCAGAGCTGTCGAACAAGAACAAGCGGAGCGAACAGTAGCTGTTAAACTAAAATAAAACGAAGCAACCGTCATTAGCATTGACGGAAGATGAGGAGGAGCAGGCATATGATACTGGTTATCGATAATTACGATTCCTTCACGTACAACCTGGTTCAATATCTGGGTGAACTGGGTGAAACGGTTGAAGTTCGCCGCAACGATGAGATTGATCTGGCAGGCATAGAGGCACTGGCACCTGATCATATTCTGATCTCTCCGGGTCCATGTACACCAAATGAAGCAGGCATTAGCTTGGCAGTCATTGATCATTTCAAGGGAAGCATTCCGATCTTTGGTGTTTGTCTGGGGCATCAGTCCATTGGACAAGCGTTTGGTGGCAATGTCATTCGTGCGGAGCGCATGATGCACGGCAAAACATCCGAGATGCACCACAATGGGACATCGGTATTTACCGGATTGCCATCTCCATTCACAGCTACCCGTTATCACTCCCTGATTGTCGAGCGTAGCAGCCTGCCTGACTGCCTGGAGATTACAGCGGAGACAGCTGAAGGTGAGATTATGGGTCTGCGCCACAAAGAATATGCGATTGAAGGTGTTCAATTCCACCCGGAATCCATTATTACAGACCACGGACATCAGATGCTTCGTAACTTTTTGTCCCAACAAGTGAAGGTATAACATGCAATATGCCGCGATAAACGGAGAGTTGGTCAATATGGCGGCGGCCGTGGTTCCTGTAACGGATCACGGCTTTTTGTACGGACTTGGATTGTTTGAGACGTTCCGGACGTATCAAGGTGTCCCATATCTTTTGGAACGGCATCTGGAGCGCATGGCCTCGGGGTGTAAGGAACTGGGCATTCCTTTTACAACGACCGCAGCAGAGGTGACAGATTGGATTGAACGTCTGATGGATGCGAACGGACTTCGGGATGCGTATGTACGTTATACGGTATCAGCTGGTGAAGCGCCCCTAGGCCTACCTTCTGTTGATTATTCGAAGCCAAATCATATTGTACTGGCAAAAGCATTACCTGAACCTTCGCCCTCCTTATATGAGAGCGGCAAAATGCTTCAACGGTTATCTACACCTCGCAACACGCCCGAAGGAGAAGTTCGGTTCAAGTCGCTGCATTATATGAACAGCATTCTGGCGAAACGGGAGCTTAATGGATACGGGCAGCATGTGCAGGGTGCGGAAGGGTTACAATTAACCCGGGATGGTCATATAGCGGAAGGGATCGTCAGTAATGTGTTTTGGGTACGGGAAAATGTTCTCTACACGCCAGCACTCTCAACAGGCATTCTGCCGGGCATCACGAGAGCTGTGGTACTTGAGATCGCCACGCAGCAAGGAATTCCTTGCATAGAAACGTTAGCTGCTTGGGGGGAGCTCCTGCAAGCAGATGAAATATTTCTAACAGGCTCGGTTGCCGAACTGGTTCCGGTTACGACTCTGCGGGATCAGGACGGAGCCGAAACAATAATCAGCAACGGACATATAGGCCCGGTTACAGCAGTCCTTCTGGGTATGTACCGGCAGAAAGCGGGGTATACTTCATGACACTTACACCTGTCATCTATGAACGGAACTATGCATGGGGGCCAGCTGAGTTGAAGCTGGGTGCAAGAACACAGATTATGGGCATTCTTAACGTCACGCCCGACTCGTTCTCGGATGGTGGACGTTATACCAACGTAGAGTGGGCGGTTGCGCATGCCAAGCAGATGATGGAGGATGGAGCGGACCTGATTGATATCGGCGGAGAGTCTACCCGACCTGGTTCAGCGGTCGTGGGCGCCGATGAAGAGCTCAGCAGGATTATTCCGGTTATTGAAGCATTGCATCAGCAAGCCCCACACATTCCGATATCGGTAGACACGTATAAGGCCGATGTTGCGCGTCAGGCCATTCTGGCTGGTGCCCATATCATTAATGATGTGTGGGGAGCAAAGGCAGACTCTGATATGGCTCGTACGGCAGCAGAACTGGGGTGTCCCATCATTCTGATGCATAATCGGCAGGAGCGAAACTATACTGATTATCTGAGTGATGTCGTGAGCGATTTGCAGGAGAGTATACAGATTGCGTTAACAGCCGGCGTGAAAGCAGATCAAATTATCCTGGACCCGGGTATTGGTTTTGTGAAGGATCTCGGAGAAAATCTGAAGCTCATGTCATCGCTCGGTTTGCTTAATGAAATGGGATATCCCGTTCTGCTAGCCACCTCACGTAAAAGATTCATCCAGAACACCCTGGATGTTGGTGCGGATGATGCGCTGGAAGGAACGGCTACGACCGTTGCATTTGGCATTGCCCAAGGCTGCCAGATAGTTCGGGTTCATGATGTGAAGCCGATTCGGCGGACGGCAGACATGTGTGATGCCATGTTATATGCTTCTCCGGGTCTACGGAGGAAATAATGCTGGCGGGTCCCGAGTGACCCGTCTAGTGGAAGCGTAGCGTTTTTCAAAGGCAAAGCAAAGGGATATCTTCAAATAGATTAAAATTTCAATATATATAGAGGGCAGGCGGATCGTATGGATAGAATGGTTATGCATCGAATGGAGTATTACGGATATCACGGTGTATTTGCCGAGGAGCGGAAGCTAGGGGCACGTTATTATATTGATCTGGAGATTGACATGGACCTGGGTGAGGCTGGGCGTAACGATGATCTGACCAAAACGATCAATTATGCGGAGATCCATGAGCTGGTAAAACAGATTGTTGAGAATAAATCGTTCCAGTTAATTGAAGCTTTGGGCGAACATATTGCATCTTCTTTACTAGACACTTATACTATTATCAATGCATTGACAGTCAAGGTGACGAAGCCACATCCGCCATTCGATATTCATTTTGAGGGCGTAACGGTAGAGCTTCGCCGCACAAGAAAGTGAGAACCGATCATGATTGCACATTCGACCTCTGAATCTTCAGAGGCTTATATTGCTTTAGGGGCCAATTTGGGTGACCGGGAACAGACGCTGCTTGAAGCATTGTCTTTGCTGGATGAACACCCTCATATATCCGTTCTGCGTTGTTCTGCACTATATGAGACGGAGCCTGTAGGATATGTAGATCAGCCTGCATTTCTGAATATGGCAGTCGCCGTACAGGTGATGCTGACACCGGAACAGTTGCTCACGGAATTACTGGATATCGAGAACCGGCTTGGACGTGTTCGTGATATTCGCTGGGGACCGCGCACCGTTGATCTGGATCTGCTCTGGATGCAAGGTGAGACGCGAGATACCGAATTGCTTCAATTGCCTCATCCCCGTATGGGAGAACGGGCTTTTGTACTGGTACCATTGTCGGATATCGTACCGGAGGGCGAGATTTCAGGTTTGTATACCTTTGTACACTCATCGTTGTCTGTACTGGATGGAAAGGATGGAATACAGCTTTGGAAAACATGCAATTGGCCAATCGAATCCGGGCATTCCGGAAGCTGAAAGGTTTAACACAACATGAACTTGCGGCCGAGACCGGCATCTCGCTGGCCATTCTGGGAACCATTGAACGGGGAAACCGTAAGGTATCACAGCAAGAGCTCGATCGAATTGCTGGTGTGCTGGCAATCAGTATCGAGGAGTTGCGGGGCAACTAGGACTGTTTCGGTTTCGTCATGTTACAACAACCAAGATATCGATCGAACTTAATATCGTGATATATACAGAATTAAAAAAGGAGTGGAACGACTACCGTGCTTAACATTGGTGGCATTGAAATGAAAAACCAGGTCGTACTTGCGCCGATGGCTGGCGTATGTAATCCGGCTTTTCGTTTGATCGCAAAAGAATTCGGAACAGGCCTCGTATGCGCGGAGATGGTGAGTGGCAAAGCCATTGTCCATGGCAACCAGCGTACACGTGAGATGTTATTTGTAGATGAGCGTGAGAAACCGCTGAGCCTTCAAATTTTTGGAGGAGATCGTGATTCCCTTGTAGAAGCAGCCAAAATCGTGGATCAAGAAACCAATGCAGACATTATCGACATTAACATGGGATGCCCTGTGCCTAAGGTAACGAAATGTGATGCAGGTGCACGTTGGTTGCTAGATCCGAACAAGATCTATGAGATGGTATCCGCTGTAGTAGATGCGGTTGAGAAGCCGGTAACGGTCAAGATGCGTATTGGCTGGGATAACGAGCATATCTTCGCGGTGGAGAATGCGCTCGCGGTTGAACGTGCGGGTGGACAGGCGGTAAGTGTGCACGGCCGTACGCGTGAGCAACTCTACACAGGCACAGCTGACTGGTCACACATCAAAGATGTAAAAGAGGCTGTCTCTATTCCAGTGATCGGCAATGGTGATGTCCATACACCAGAGGATGCTCGCCGTATGCTGGATGAAACGGGTTGTGACGGAGTTATGATCGGTCGTGCTGCCCTGGGTAACCCATGGATGCTGTATCGTACCATTCAATACTTAAGCACGGGGGAATTGCTTCCTGACCCGAATGGCGAAGAGAAGATCCGTGTTGCCATCCTGCATATGGATCGCCTGATCGCATTGAAGAATGAGACGGTTGCTGTACGCGAGATGCGTAAACATCTGGCTTGGTATTTGAAAGGCTTAAAAGGATCTGCTCGCATCAAGGACATTATTATGGAAGGTACCAAGCGTGATGAGATGGTACAGATTCTGGAGAACTTTGTGAGTCAGCTGAAAAGCGAAGGCAATTTGGAGTCAGAACCGGTAATCGCCGGAAGTGCATCGTAATTAAGACTGTAAAACGTTTACAGCTATAGAGGACGTAACATTGACTTTTCGAGATCGTTCCCCTATACTTTCACAGTATAAATTCGCCATGTGCGTTAATTAAAGGCTAGTCATCAGGAGGAATATTCTATTTCTCTGGAGAACTTCATATAGTTTTGAAGATGTATGCGGGCGGAGCTATGTAATTAGCACTGATTCCGTTGCCGTACAATCCAAATTATTCCCATGACAGGAGAATCGGTTGAGATGAGCGACAAGGAAGTTATCCTTACACCAGAGGGACTTAAGAAGCTGGAAGAAGAACTGGAAACATTGAAATCAGTGAAGCGCCGCGAAGTGGCTGAACGGATTAAGGTAGCCATCGGGTATGGAGATATCAGTGAGAACTCTGAATACGAAGATGCCAAGAACGAACAGGCTTTCATTGAAGGTCGTATTATTACTTTGGAGAAAATGCTTCGGAACGCACGCATTATTAACAGTGATGAGATTGACACCGATGTTGTGAGTGTAGGTGCAACAGTCACTGTGGAAGATTTGGAATTCGGCGACATCACAGAATATACAATTGTAGGTTCTGCTGAATCAAACCCGCTTCAGAACAAGATTTCTAACGAAAGTCCTGTCGGTAAAGCGATCTTGGGCAAGAAAAATGGTACAGTTGTTGATGTAAGTGTGCCTGCTGGCGTAATTCAATATAAAATTGTAGATATTAAAAAGCTATAGTAACGAAGCAGTTGGGCACGGTAAACAAAAGCTTCCTTAGGGAAGCTTTTTCAACATTTGAGGAAGAGTGTCCTTCACGCGATGCCTGCAATGTAAATAAGGAGATGAATACAGATCATGACGGATGAAGTCTTGAATCAGGAAACCGAACTTAGCGAGCTTTTACAAATTCGCCGTGACAAATTGGACGAGCTCCGCAAATTGGGAATCGACCCTTTTGGCCAAAAATACGTACGTACCGAAGAAGCCGGCTCCATTCTGAAGAAGTATGAAGAACTGACCAAGGAAGAGCTGGAAGAGAAGCACATCGAAGTCAGTATTGCCGGACGGATTATGGCGAAGCGGGGAATGGGTAAAGCAAGCTTCGCACATATTCAGGACCTGAGCGGCAGAATCCAGATCTATGTTCGTCAGGATAGCGTGCCTGAAGACAAGTATGCGGCATTTAGCCTGCTGGACCTTGGCGATATCGTTGGGGTAACGGGTGTGATCTTTAAGACCAAAACAGGTGAAACTTCTGTCAAAGTGAAAGATCTTGAAGTGCTGTCCAAATCGCTCTATCCGCTTCCGGATAAATTCCATGGTCTCACCGACGTAGAGTTGCGTTACCGCCAGCGTTATGTTGACCTGATTATGAGCCCGGACGTACAACAGACCTTTATCGCACGTTCCAAAATCATTCAATCGATGCGCCGTTACCTGGATTCCCTTGGATATCTGGAAGTGGAAACACCTACGTTGCATACGATCGCAGGAGGAGCTGCAGCACGTCCGTTTATTACGCATCACAATGCGCTGGATATGGAACTGTACATGCGGATTGCGATTGAACTTCACCTGAAACGTCTGATTGTTGGCGGACTGGAGAAGGTATATGAGATCGGCCGTGTGTATCGGAATGAAGGTATGTCCACACGTCACAATCCGGAGTTCACAATGATTGAATTGTATGAGGCATATGCCGACTACAAAGATATCATGCATTTGACGGAGAACCTGGTTGCTCATATTGCACAGGAAGTACTGGGTACGCAAGTGATCCAGTATGGAGATTATGAAGTAGATCTTACGCCGCAGTGGCGCCGTGTTACGATGGTGGATGCAGTTAAGGAAGTTGTGGGCGTGGACTTCTCCGTACATATGACGGATGAGGAAGCACATAACTTGGCGAAGGAACATAAGGTTCCGGTTGAAAAACATATGACATTTGGTCATATTCTCAACGCGTTCTTTGAAGAATTTGTGGAAGAGACGTTGATTCAACCGACATTCATCATGGGACATCCTCTTGAAATCTCACCGCTGGCGAAGAAAAATGATGTAGATCCGCGCTTCACGGATCGTTTCGAATTGTTCATCGTTGGACGCGAGCATGCCAATGCCTTCACAGAGCTGAATGATCCAATCGATCAACGTCAGCGCTTTGAAGCACAGATGCTGGAGAAAGAACATGGGAACGACGAAGCTCATGAGATGGATGACGACTTCATCCGTGCGCTCGAATATGGTATGCCACCAACAGGCGGATTGGGAATCGGGGTTGATCGTCTGATCATGCTGCTTACCAACTCCCCGTCGATTCGTGACGTACTGCTCTTCCCGCACATGCGTCCTCGTACGCAAGATTAAATAAGGAACGTATGATACGTTCATAATAGAAGAGGAACCTGCCGTTCAGTATCATGCTGGGGCAAGTTCCTCTTTAGGTTTACATAGACGCTAAAAATAAAGTTTGTCAGAAGGCCCTTGCTCGCAGCACACCATTAGGGTAGCACCGCGTCTTGAATTTGTTAGATTAACCTGTTCGTATTTTTGTTAAAAGAGGTGCCCTTCATGAAGTTCAGGCTTCACTTTGCCAAATTCTTATCTCCTCCGTTAATTCTGGTCGGTGGTTTTCTGCTTATCATTGCGATTGGAACCGTGCTTCTCATGTTGCCCATCTCCAACCAAAGCGGTAAACATTTGGCGTTTATTGACGCGCTCTTTACATCAACCTCTGCCGCATGTGTGACTGGATTGGTTGTTGTGGATGTAGGGACAACGTTTAATTTGTTTGGTCAGATCGTCATTATGATATTAATGCAGCTTGGTGGACTCGGCTTCATGACCATGGCTACCCTCTTTGCGCTTGTATTGGGCAAGCGAATCTCCCTCAAGGACAGGCTATTACTCAAAGAAGCCATTAATGCAGATAGTATGGAAGGGATAGTACGCATTATCCGCAAGGTGTTGATTTTCTCCTTTACCATTGAAGGGGTGGCTGCTGTCATACTGGCGCTGCGCTGGGCAACGGAGATGCCATTGGGTCAGGCTGTATACTATGGAATATTTCATTCCGTTTCATTGTTTAATAACGGCGGATTTGATCTGTTTGGTAACAGCTTTCAATACTACACTGGAGATTGGATATTCAATGTGACCGCTTCTGTGCTCGTTGTCTCTGGTGGACTGGGTTTTGTTGTATTAAATGACCTGTTTGAGTATCGCAAACGCCGCCGTCTATCTCTTCAGTCCAAACTGGTGCTGTCTGTATCCGGAGCGTTGATCGGTATAGGAGCGATTGTGTTGTTTGTTTTCGAATTCACCAATGGACATACACTGGCTTCGCTCACCTGGAGCGAGAAGATCTATGCGTCCTTCTTCCAGTCTGTCTCTACACGTTCGTCGGGAACAAGTACAATCGATATCACGGAGATGAGGCAGGCTACCCAGTTTTTCTTTATCCTGCTGATGTTTATCGGGGCATCCCCGGGATCGACCGGTGGCGGGATCAAGACAACTACATTCCTGATCATGATTGGTGCAGTGTATGCCATGATTCGGGGAAATAAGGATATTGTGTTTTTCCGTCAGCGTGTTCCGAAAGAATTACTGATGAGGGCGTTGACCATTATTATGGTTTCTCTGATCATATTCATGATCGTGGTGATGCTTCTGCTTACGACAGAGGATGCGCCATTCCTTTCACTGATGTTTGAAGCTGCATCCGCAATCGGTACCGTGGGTCTTTCCGTGGGAGTGACTGATGAGTTGACCAATTGGGGAAAAATCATTATTACCTTTACCATGTTTGTAGGTCGGATTGGGCCATTAACCATCGCGTATGCCCTTCGTCCGCGCAAAGAGAAGAAACTGTATCGTCATCCGGAAGGCCGGATCATTATCGGATAAAAAGAAAAACCGTCAGACGTTCAGAACTAACTCCTGTTATCGTAACGGGCCTTAGTCACACGAATGTGCTGCGGTTTTTTTGGTTTAACGGCACAAGGAAGCAAGATGCAAAGTGAGAACATCGTCCATGAGCTTGGCATTCATCTGATCCGGTCTAAGCACGGTATGTATGCCTAAGCCATCCACGAGTGCATACAATCTTTCAATCTCCAGTTCTTTGTCCAGATCGGTTCTGGAGAGGTCGAGCTTTATCAGGTAGGTGATAACAGAGCCTACAGCTTGTCTGAGTTCATCATATACGGTATTAGCAAGTTCTTTGAGTGTAGGATCGGTTTTCGATCTGGCTGTAAAAGCGTACCACACCTCCATTTCGGCCAGTTTTTCTTCCGTGTTTGGTAAGAATTCGAGCAATAGGCATTTCATATTGTCCATGGGAGAACCGTTAAAGGACATTTTTTGGACTCGATGAGACACCCGTTCAGATACCAGATTCATGGCATATAGTAGTAGTTCCGATTGAGTAGAAAAGTAGTGGCGCATTGAGCCAACCGAAACTCCAGCTTCTTCAGCGATATTCCGAACAGAGGCTTGTTCCATGCCATCTCTTCGTATAATACGCCAAGCTGCCTCGGCCACGAGCACGCGCTGTTTATCATGATCAACAATTTTAGGCATAGGCATATTATATCACTGTTGATTATTATAGTACATACGTGCTAAATTATATTTAATACATATGTATCAAAAAAGGAGGGGCTGAAATGATTGGTTATTTCATTATAGGTTGTGAGATTGCCTTTTGGGTATTTGTGTTCACGGGTCTGAGTGTCAGGTATCTCCTTGGCATGAAGCGGTTAGGCATCGGTTTGTTAATGGCAACACCGGTTATCGATCTGTTATTGCTGGTAGCTACAGTCATGGATCTACAGCGAGGAGCTACAGCAAGTATGATTCATGGTATAGCTGCGGTGTATATAGGAGCAAGCATTGCATATGGTCACCAGATGATCGCTTGGGCGGGTCGATATTTCCTATATTGGTTCAAGGGTGGAGAGAATCCTCGCAGCAACAAGTTATATGGCAGAGAACATGCGAGTCGTGAACGTAGTGGATGGTTTAGACATCTATTGGCTTGGGCTATAGGAAGTGCTTTTTTATTCGCCATGATATGGTGGATTGGAGATGCTGAACGTACAGCTGCCTTCAATAATCTGATCACAGTGTGGGGAATGATACTCGGAATCGATTTTCTGATAAGTTTTAGTTACAGTTTATGGCCAAGAAAGGTTCCTGCTAGGAATGTTAAACATTAAAGTGAAAATGGACGTGCGTATGAACTTGCTAAGTTGGGAGAGTACCATATGTACGTCTGTATTAGTTCAAACCGATTGTTAATGTAGTTTCAAAAAAAGACTTGCATTCAAAATCTGTACATGGTATATTCTAAGTCCGGCCAAGAAAACACGGTTTACACGGTGCGGCAAGCAAACGAAATAAGCTTCGAAAGAAACTTGAAAAAAGAGCTTGCAAAGTTGGTGCGGATGTGATAAGATATAAAAGTTGCTGAAGAGAACAACATTCGGTAACGAAATAAGTTTGATCTTTGAAAACTGAACAACGAGTGAGTAAACATTCTGCTTGCAGAATGAACGCGAAAGTTTGAAACGAGCCTTGGCTTGGATCAACTGGAGCACAAATGAGATTTTCAATCTCGTCAGATTCAAAATGAGCTTATCGCTCTTTTCAATACTTTATTGGAGAGTTTGATCCTGGCTCAGGACGAACGCTGGCGGCATGCCTAATACATGCAAGTCGAGCGGACTTGATGAGAAGCTTGCTTCTCTGATGGTTAGCGGCGGACGGGTGAGTAACACGTAGGCAACCTGCCCTCAAGTTTGGGACAACTACCGGAAACGGTAGCTAATACCGAATAGTTGTTTTCTTCGCCTGAAGGAAACTGGAAAGACGGAGCAATCTGTCACTTGGGGATGGGCCTGCGGCGCATTAGCTAGTTGGTGGGGTAACGGCTCACCAAGGCGACGATGCGTAGCCGACCTGAGAGGGTGATCGGCCACACTGGGACTGAGACACGGCCCAGACTCCTACGGGAGGCAGCAGTAGGGAATCTTCCGCAATGGGCGAAAGCCTGACGGAGCAATGCCGCGTGAGTGATGAAGGTTTTCGGATCGTAAAGCTCTGTTGCCAGGGAAGAACGCTTGGGAGAGTAACTGCTCTCAAGGTGACGGTACCTGAGAAGAAAGCCCCGGCTAACTACGTGCCAGCAGCCGCGGTAATACGTAGGGGGCAAGCGTTGTCCGGAATTATTGGGCGTAAAGCGCGCGCAGGCGGTCATTTAAGTCTGGTGTTTAATCCCGGGGCTCAACCCCGGATCGCACTGGAAACTGGGTGACTTGAGTGCAGAAGAGGAGAGTGGAATTCCACGTGTAGCGGTGAAATGCGTAGATATGTGGAGGAACACCAGTGGCGAAGGCGACTCTCTGGGCTGTAACTGACGCTGAGGCGCGAAAGCGTGGGGAGCAAACAGGATTAGATACCCTGGTAGTCCACGCCGTAAACGATGAGTGCTAGGTGTTAGGGGTTTCGATACCCTTGGTGCCGAAGTTAACACATTAAGCACTCCGCCTGGGGAGTACGGTCGCAAGACTGAAACTCAAAGGAATTGACGGGGACCCGCACAAGCAGTGGAGTATGTGGTTTAATTCGAAGCAACGCGAAGAACCTTACCAGGTCTTGACATCCCTCTGACCGGTACAGAGATGTACCTTTCCTTCGGGACAGAGGAGACAGGTGGTGCATGGTTGTCGTCAGCTCGTGTCGTGAGATGTTGGGTTAAGTCCCGCAACGAGCGCAACCCTTATATTTAGTTGCCAGCATTTCGGATGGGCACTCTAGATAGACTGCCGGTGACAAACCGGAGGAAGGTGGGGATGACGTCAAATCATCATGCCCCTTATGACCTGGGCTACACACGTACTACAATGGCCGGTACAACGGGCTGCGAAATCGCGAGATGGAGCCAATCCCAACAAAGCCGGTCTCAGTTCGGATTGCAGGCTGCAACTCGCCTGCATGAAGTCGGAATTGCTAGTAATCGCGGATCAGCATGCCGCGGTGAATACGTTCCCGGGTCTTGTACACACCGCCCGTCACACCACGAGAGTTTATAACACCCGAAGTCGGTGGGGTAACCGCAAGGAGCCAGCCGCCGAAGGTGGGATAGATGATTGGGGTGAAGTCGTAACAAGGTAGCCGTATCGGAAGGTGCGGCTGGATCACCTCCTTTCTATGGAGAATCGTTTCCTGCAACGGAAACATTCAAATAAGCAGCTCAGCTGCAAAACACTCACTCGTTGCTCAGTTTTGAGAGCTCAAACTCTCAAACAGCTTGCTTTTGCATGGAGCTTGTTCTTTGAAAACTAGATATCGAAACGAAACAAACGCGAATTAGAACATTCCTTTTTAGCTGAACTTGTGTAAACAAGTTTCAATAAAAACGGTAGTTAAATTGCTTTTGCGATGGTATTGGATGGGAGTGACTTTTGGCTTTGCGCAAGCAAAACAAGGGAAGTGAGCAGTCAAAATCGGAGCAATATGGTTAAGCTACTAAGAGCACACGGAGGATGCCTAGGCGCTAGGAGCCGATGAAGGACGTGGCGAACAACGAAACTGCCTCGGGGAGCTGTAAGCAAGCTTTGATCCGGGGGTGTCCGAATGGGGAAACCCAGCTGGGGTAATTTCCAGTTACTCACAACTGAATACATAGGTTGTGTAGAGGCATACCAGGGGAACTGAAACATCTAAGTACCCTGAGGAAGAGAAAACAATAGTGATTCCGTCAGTAGCGGCGAGCGAACGCGGAGAAGCCCAAACCAGAGAGCTTGCTCTTTGGGGTTGTGGGACGTCTCACATGGAGTTACAAAGGAACCGGTTAAGCGAAGAGGTCTGGAAAGGCCCGCCAAAGAAGGTAAAAGCCCTGTAATTGAAAGTCTGTTCCCTCCGAGACGGATCCCGAGTAGTGCGGGGCACGTGAAACCCCGTATGAATCCGGCAGGACCATCTGCCAAGGCTAAATACTTCCTAGCGACCGATAGTGAAGCAGTACCGTGAGGGAAAGGTGAAAAGCACCCCGGAAGGGGAGTGAAATAGAACCTGAAACCGTGTGCTTACAAAAAGTCAGAGCCCGTTTTAGGGGTGATGGCGTGCCTTTTGTAGAATGAACCGGCGAGTTACGTTCCCGTGCAAGGTTAAGGTGAAGAGCCGGAGCCGCAGCGAAAGCGAGTCTGAATAGGGCGACTTAGTACGTGGACGTAGACCCGAAACCGGGTGATCTACCCCTGTCCAGGGTGAAGGTGCGGTAACACGCACTGGAGGCCCGAACCCACGCATGTTGAAAAATGCGGGGATGAGGTGGGGGTAGCGGAGAAATTCCAATCGAACTCGGAGATAGCTGGTTCTCCCCGAAATAGCTTTAGGGCTAGCCTCGGAAACTAGAGTCGTGGAGGTAGAGCACTGATTGGGTGCGGGGCCCGCAAGGGTTACCAAGCTCAGTCAAACTCCGAATGCCATAGACTTACTTCCGGGAGTCAGACAGTGAGTGCTAAGATCCATTGTCAAAAGGGAAACAGCCCAGACCATCAGCTAAGGTCCCCAAGTGTGTGTTAAGTGGGAAAGGATGTGGAGTTGCACAGACAACCAGGATGTTGGCTTAGAAGCAGCCACCATTGAAAGAGTGCGTAATAGCTCACTGGTCGAGTGACTCTGCGCCGAAAATGTAACGGGGCTAAACACACCACCGAAGCTATGGCTTGATGCTTTGCATCAGGGGTAGGGGAGCGTTGTATAAGGGTTGAAGGTGTACCGTAAGGAGCGCTGGACATTATACAAGTGAGAATGCCGGTATGAGTAACGAAAAGATCAGTGAGAATCTGATCCGCCGAAAGCCTAAGGGTTCCTGAGGAAGGCTCGTCCGCTCAGGGTAAGTCGGGACCTAAGGCGAGGCCGAAAGGCGTAGTCGAAGGACAACAGGTCGAAATTCCTGTACCACCGTAAGCCGTTATGAGCAATGGGGGGACGCAGTAGGGTAGTGACGCGGACTGATGGATGTCCGTCTAAGCAGTGAGGCTGATGTGTAGGCAAATCCGCACATTGTAAGGCTGAGCTGTGATGGGGAGCGAAAATTATAGTAGCGAAGGTCATGATCTCACACTGCCAAGAAAAGCCTCTAGCCAGGTGATGGTGCCCGTACCGCAAACCGACACAGGTAGGCGAGAAGAGTATTCTAAGGCGCGCGGAAGAACTCTCGTTAAGGAACTCGGCAAAATGACCCCGTAACTTCGGGAGAAGGGGTGCCCCGGTAGTGTGAATAGCACGAGGGGGCCGCAGTGAAAAGGCCCAAGCGACTGTTTAGCAAAAACACAGGTCTGTGCGAAGCCGTAAGGCGAAGTATACGGGCTGACGCCTGCCCGGTGCTGGAAGGTTAAGGGGAGTGGTTAGGGAGCAATCCCGAAGCTGTGAACCGAAGCCCCAGTAAACGGCGGCCGTAACTATAACGGTCCTAAGGTAGCGAAATTCCTTGTCAGGTAAATTCTGACCCGCACGAATGGCGTAACGACTTGGGCGCTGTCTCAACGAGAGATCCGGTGAAATTTTAATACCTGTGAAGATGCAGGTTACCCGCGACAAGACGGAAAGACCCCATGGAGCTTTACTGCAGCTTGATATTGAATTTGGGTACGATCTGTACAGGATAGGTGGGAGCCTTTGAAGCAGGAGCGCCAGCTTCTGTGGAGGCAACGTTGGGATACCACCCTGATCGTATCTAGGTTCTAACCTGGTACCGTAATCCGGTGCGGGGACAGTGTCAGGTGGGCAGTTTGACTGGGGCGGTCGCCTCCTAAAGAGTAACGGAGGCGCCCAAAGGTTCCCTCAGAATGGTTGGAAATCATTCGAAGAGTGCAAAGGCATAAGGGAGCTTGACTGCGAGACCTACAAGTCGAGCAGGGACGAAAGTCGGGCTTAGTGATCCGGTGGTACCGCATGGAAGGGCCATCGCTCAACGGATAAAAGCTACCCTGGGGATAACAGGCTTATCTCCCCCAAGAGTCCACATCGACGGGGAGGTTTGGCACCTCGATGTCGGCTCATCGCATCCTGGGGCTGAAGTAGGTCCCAAGGGTTGGGCTGTTCGCCCATTAAAGCGGTACGCGAGCTGGGTTCAGAACGTCGTGAGACAGTTCGGTCCCTATCTGTCGTGGGCGTAGGAAATTTGAGAGGAGCTGTCCTTAGTACGAGAGGACCGGGATGGACGTACCGCTGGTGTACCAGTTGTTCCGCCAGGAGCACCGCTGGGTAGCTATGTACGGACGGGATAAACGCTGAAAGCATCTAAGCGTGAAGCCCCCCTCAAGATGAGATTTCCCAGTATGTAAGACCCCTTGAAGACGACGAGGTAGATAGGCTGGGGGTGGAAGTGCAGCAATGCATGGAGCTGACCAGTACTAATCGGTCGAGGGCTTATCCAATAGCAAGTGATAATTCGCATGTTTCGTTTCGAATCTAGTTTTCAGAGAACAACAACTCTGAAATGAAAGCTAAGCTATGCGTTTGGTGGCGATGGCGGAGGGGTTCCACACGTACCCATCCCGAACACGACCGTTAAGCCCTCTAGCGCCGATGGTACTTGGACCGCAGGGTCCTGGGAGAGTAGGACGCCGCCAAGCAAAGAACCACTGCCGATGTTATTCGGTGGTGGTTTTTATTATATAGATATATTATGCAATATGGGATTAAAATACAGATTGAATTTGGTGATTTATCAACACAATAGGATGTATACATGTAACGTGATTCGATACGAATTGACGTTTTTTTGTGTAATAACTAGACTTGTCCGCTCTGGAAAAACAGTTGTGTTCATCAGGCAATACACCTGATATAACCAAGTACTTTTCCTTGACAGTCTAAATATCGCTTTGCTAAGATGGCAATAATAAATTTTTCAGAAAACGTATTTTCGGCGTAAAATACAGCCTGGAATCTTCGGGTTTTGGACCGTAAAGCTGAGCAAACATAAGGAGGAACACTTGCGTGTGGGAAGATAAATTTGGTAAGGAAGGCCTCACCTTTGATGATGTATTGCTAGTGCCACGGAAATCCGAGACACTGCCTAAAGAAGTAGATGTATCTATTCGTTTGAGCGATAGTGTAAAACTAAATATTCCTTTGATCAGTGCGGGTATGGATACGGTAACTGAAGCGACATTGGCTATTGCCATTGCACGTGAAGGCGGTATCGGTATTATCCATAAAAATATGTCGGTTGAACAACAGGCAGAAGAAGTAGATCGTGTTAAACGCTCGGAGAGTGGTGTTATTACGAATCCATTCTCACTGACGGCAGATCATCTGGTATCTGATGCGGAAGCAGTAATGGCGAAATACCGGATCTCCGGTGTACCTATTATTGAAGGAGATCAGAAGCTGGTTGGTATTTTGACCAACCGCGATTTGCGTTTTATCCATGATTACGGAATCAAAATTAGCGAAGTCATGACTCGTGAGAATCTGGTTACCGCTCCTGTAGGCACTACACTGCAAGAAGCTGAAGGTATCCTTCAGAAGCACAAGATTGAGAAACTTCCATTAGTTGATGAGACGAACACATTGAAAGGTCTTATCACGATTAAAGATATTGAGAAAGCCATTCAATTCCCTCATGCAGCCAAAGACGCTCAAGGCCGTTTGTTGGTTGGTGCAGCGATTGGTATTTCCAAAGATACATTTGAACGTGCAGATGCTTTGGTACAAGCTGGTGTCGACCTGATTACGGTAGACTCAGCTCACGGACACCATATCAATATCATTGAAGCTGTACGTCAGCTTCGTGAACGTTTCCCTAGCCTGACCATCGTTGCAGGTAACGTCGCTACTGGCGCAGCCACTCGTGACCTGATTGAAGCAGGAGCTTCGGTAGTCAAAGTGGGTATTGGTCCAGGTTCGATTTGTACAACACGTGTTATCGCTGGTATTGGTGTACCTCAAGTAACTGCAGTGTACGATTGTGCAACAGTGGCACGCGAATATGGAGTTCCGATTATCGCGGATGGCGGAATTAAATATTCTGGTGAAATTACGAAGGCATTGGCTGCAGGTGCACACGCGGTGATGCTGGGAAGTTTGTTTGCAGGCACAGCGGAAAGCCCGGGAGAAACAGAAATCTTCCAAGGACGTAGCTACAAAGTATACCGCGGTATGGGTTCAATGGCTGCAATGAAACAAGGTAGTAAAGATCGTTACTTCCAAGATGATGACAAGAAACTGGTTCCGGAAGGAATCGAAGGTCGTGTCGCTTACAAAGGACCATTGTCTGATACGATCCACCAACTGATTGGTGGTCTGCGTTCGGGTATGGGATACTGTGGTACAAGTAACTTGGAGCAACTTCGTAACGATACAGGCTTTATCCGAATTACAGGTGCGGGACTGCGCGAAAGTCATCCCCATGATGTACAGATTACCAAAGAAGCACCTAACTACTCGTTGTAATCTGAAGAGAGTTAATCATTTCCAGGACAGGCTCGGTGATTTTCACCGGGTCTGTCTTTTTTTGCAGATACCCCTGTGATAGAATAGAACAAGCGGTGACGATCCATGGGTGGATTAAGGCGTTGCGGTGGCTATTTGACGTGAATCTATGAATATGGTTTTGAAAAGCAAGTGCAGTGCCAGAAAAGGCTGCCAGTTAAACAGAAGCGCGGACGTCCTTTTACATAAGCATTTGGATAATGCGGACTAAGTGACAATCGATAACGAACTTTAGGAGCAATAATATTGCTCGTTCGATACAGCGCATATAAACACACATCTCATACATCAAACACACAGGTTAGGGAACAAGAAAATCGCAGCATAAGCTGCACTGAAGCAATTAATAATGCTTTGGATCGAAGGGAGTATTCATCAATTGAAAGCCAAACACATGAATAAAAAGAAACGCCAAATGCTCAAAAAGAGCGTAGCCTCGGTAATGCTAATTAACATGCTTTGCATGTCTGCAGTAATGCCGGTCATGGCTGCTGCGGATAACTCCGGTCAGCTTCTGACTGCTGCGGCAACAACAACGAAGACGGAGAAAGCCGTACAGGTGCCTGGGGTAGACTCACTTGGGCTTGAAGTTAGATCAGCGGTGCTTATGGAAGCCTCAACGGGACAGATTCTACTAAATGTCGATGCGGATAAAGCGATGCCACCTGCAAGTATGACCAAGATGATGACAGAGTACATTGTCGCAGAACAGGTCAAACAAGGTAAATTCGGCTGGGACGATATTGTAACTGTTAAAAAGAATGCTGCACAAAGTGTCGGATCACGTATCTTCCTGGCGGAAGGGGACCAGCACACAGTCAAGGATCTCTATATTGCAATGGCTGTTG
Source organism: Paenibacillus sp. W4I10 (assembly GCF_030816325.1). Taxonomy (NCBI): domain Bacteria; kingdom Bacillati; phylum Bacillota; class Bacilli; order Caryophanales; family Paenibacillaceae; genus Paenibacillus; species Paenibacillus sp. W4I10. Next base: position 5,094,485 of record NZ_JAUSXX010000001.1, on the reverse strand, counting down.
GCTCTGCCAATGATGCTACGGTTGCTTTGGCTGAGTATGTTGCAGGTTCGGAAGAAGCTTTCGTGAAAATGATGAATGATGAAGCGAAGCGTATGGGGATGAAGGATACGTTCTTCATTAACTCTTCCGGTCTTGATCGAGCAGATATGCCTGCCGACTTCCGTCCAGCGGAAGATAAAGAAACAGTAATGTCCGCACTGGATGCAGCGATTCTGTGCAGATATATCATCATGGATCACCCGGACTACAAAGATTTTACAACTATTCAATCCTATAAGTTCCGTCCAAATGATAAAGCTCCAATTATCAACTACAACTGGATGCTGGAAGCGAATAAAAATATAACCAATTTCAAAAGCTATGCCTATGAAGGTCTGGATGGAATGAAAACAGGCCATACCACGAACGCAGGTAATAACTTTACAGGTACAGCAGAACGTAACGGTATGCGTCTAATTAGTGTTGTTATGGGCACAGATTCGGAATCCGCACGTTTCAGAGAAACTAAAAAGGTATTGGACTATGGATTTAACAACTTTGAAGTGAAACAGGCTGTCGCAGGCAAGACCAAAGTGACGGGCTGGGAAGCAGTACCTTTGAAAAAAGGGAAAGAAACAACCGTTCCTGTTGTAACAGATAATGCGGTAAGTTTCGTTGTTCCCAAAGGTACTCAGAACTTGGATGTGACGTTCAAAGCCAACGTAACTGAGGCTGACAAGTTGGTAGCACCAATTAAGGCAGGTACAAAGGTTGGTACAGTAACGTACACGTATAAAGCAGATGGAATTGAGCCACAGGAAAAAACAGTGAACTTGATCACTGCGGAAGAGGCGGAAAAAGGCGGATGGTTCCGTTTGTTCTTCCGTGCCGTGAAGGATTTCTTCGTGGATCTCTTTGACGGGATCAAAAACCTGTTCTAACCCTTAGCAAGCTTCATGGAAAGAGTATGATCTTGATTTTAATGTTTACATGGTCATATCATTGACAAAATACAAGTTATTCCGACCCGGTGGATTGTATATTTACAATTTTTCCGGTAAAATATCAAGTTAGAATTCACGTATGATGAAGTAAAAAAGTACAATGTTCGTTTACCATATGCAAGATCGTGGCTGGTAAGAGAAGGGGAATGAGCGTATGAAGATCGGCGTTTTAGCACTTCAAGGAGCTGTCACAGAGCATATTCGAAGTATTGAACGTGCTGGAGCAGAAGGTATAGCTATCAAACAGGTTCAGCAATTGGAGGACTTGGATGGTCTTATCCTCCCTGGCGGGGAAAGCACGACGATCGGTAAACTGATGCGCAAGTATGGGTTTATGGATGCCATTCGCGCGTTTGCTGCTGAGGGCAAACCGGTATTTGGTACCTGTGCTGGCTTGATCGTTATGGCTAAACACATTGCAGGACAGGAAGAAGCTCATTTGGAGCTCATGGATATGACTGTATCCCGAAATGCATTTGGACGGCAGAGAGAAAGTTTTGAGACGGATTTGCCAGTCAAAGGCATTGAGGAAACGGTAAGGGCTGTGTTTTATACGGGCGCCCTTGATCGAGAGTGTCGGAGACCAGGTCGAAGTTCTCTCCATATACAAGGATGAGATTGTTACCGCTCGTCAGGGGCATTTGCTGGCTTGCTCCTACCATCCGGAGTTGACGGATGACTATCGTCTGCATACTTATTTTGTAGACATGGTGAGATCCTACAAACACACGGTAGACTCTAAATAATGCATGATGTACAACCTATGATCTCCCGGTCATCGGATCACTTCCCCAGAAGCCTTGTAAGGCCGCTGGATGGCAGTTGCATCTGAACGGATGCCTGATGTTGCCTGTATCTGCTTCAAAGCGGGAATCGCAGCGGAGGGTGACACCGGGGATATAGGTTGTTTTTTGGGTTACAGGTTCCGATAAGTATATAGTAAGGTATATACAGTAGAGTTTTGAGAATGGATTTAACATAAGGCTTCACGTTGTGAGGTTATTTAGGAGGGGTATATCGTGCTTGATGTGAAAATATTGCGGAATGAGTATGCGCGTGTAGAAGAAGCATTGACTAAACGTGGCAAATCGCTGGATCTTATCGCTGGATTTACCGAAATGGATGCCAAGCGTCGGGAATTGCTTCAAGAGAGTGAAACGCTGAAGAGTCGTCGGAATACGGTCTCCGCGGAAGTTGCTAGACTGAAGAAGAATCGTGAGAATGCTGATGATCTGATTGTGGAGATGCGCGAAGTGTCTGATCGAATCAAAGCAATGGACGAAGAAGTTCGGGAACTGGAAGTGAAGATCAATGATCTAACAATGGCGATTCCGAACATTCCTAACGAAAGTGTACCTATTGGAGCTTCTGAAGACGACAATGTTGAGATTCGTCGTTGGGAAGAGCCGAAGTCATTTACTTTTGCACCAAAAGCACACTGGGAAATTGCGCAGGATCTCGATATTCTTGATTTTGAAGCGGCTGCCAAAGTAACAGGTTCCCGTTTTACCTTTTATAAAGGTCTGGGTGCGCGTCTGGAACGTGCATTGATCAACTTCATGATGGATCTGCACAGCGATCAACATGGATATGAAGAGATTCTGCCTCCATACATCGTTAATCGGGACAGCTTATTTGGAACGGGTCAACTGCCTAAGTTCGAAGAAGACCTGTTCAAGTTGAAAGATACCGAATATTATCTGATTCCTACTGCTGAAGTTCCGGTAACGAACTATCATCGCGAAGAGATTCTGAATGTAGATCAATTGCCTAAGCACTTTGTGGCCTACAGCTCTTGTTTCCGTTCTGAAGCCGGTTCGGCTGGACGGGATACACGCGGCTTGATTCGTCAGCATCAATTCAACAAAGTAGAGCTGCTCAAGCTCTCTACTCCAGAGACTTCGTATGAAGAGCTGGAGCAAATGACTCAAAATGCGGAGCGTGTGCTTCAATTGTTGGGCTTGCCGTATCGCGTTCTGACATTGTGTACCGCAGATATGGGCTTCACTTCAGCTAAAACGTATGATATTGAAGTATGGTTGCCTGAGAGCAATACCTATCGTGAGATTTCTTCGTGCTCCAACTGTGAGGACTTCCAAGCACGTCGTGCCAATATCCGTTTCCGCAGAGAGCCAAAAGCGAAACCTGAATTTGTTCATACATTGAATGGGTCAGGATTGGCCGTTGGACGGACGGTAGCCGCAATCCTGGAGAACTATCAACAGGAAGATGGTACGGTTGTTATTCCTGAAGCATTGCGTCCTTATATGGGCGGCACCAGTGTGATTGCACGTCGCTCTTAAGAGTTATTTAACCATCCTCATCAAGAGGAGTACACACTTAATCCGTCATTTTGGAATGGCGGATTGGAGTGTTTTGTATAACTGAAAGCAGTTGTCTGATACGGGATCATCATTTTTAATATAAAAAGGTTGCATTATAATGTCGAGATGTGGTATGATACTTTTCGTGGCAAGTTTATAAAAGTTAATTCCCTGGAGAGGTACCGAAGCGGTCATAACGGGGCGGTCTTGAAAACCGTTAGGGGGCAACTCCACGTGGGTTCGAATCCCACCCTCTCCGCCATACTACACTTATAACAAGGACTCGAGCGATCTCGCTCGGGTCCTTTTTTGCGTTGCGAGTTTGTTAAACGTAGTGAGCATACAGGTTGGTGACCGATGTATACGTTGCACAGTACAACGTTATATTTTGAATAAGGTTAATATGTATAAAAACATCTTCATCGCCGCACTTTATAGGAGTGGAGGTGGTAAGATGAACCGCGAGTTAAACATCGATCAGACAGAGCTTGTAGGGGCTTGGCAAGAACGTTTGCCTCAAGTCCTGAATGTTGGAGACCAGGCTCAGGTAATGGCCGATGAAGCCGATCAGCAGGCGATTCGGATACACATTGCTACAGCAGGGCACGAGATGTACTCTTTTGATTTCAAATGTGCATATGTCGATTCCCGTGAAGTCAGCGTACAGCTGATTGATGTGGAACGGGATGGAAGAACGACGGATGAGCGTACAGAACCGATTCAGGAACTGGCTCACGATTATACACGGCACATTCATGAATGCGCCCAGTCGTTACAATCCCAAACGAGACAATAGCCTGATTCTGAAGGAGTGAACTCAATTGACTAAAGCCAAAGCGGGAGTAGACAAAAACCTGCAAAATGTAGTCGATGATCTGGAGCAACCTGCCGTAAACAGTCATCATGCCCAGCAAATTCAGCAAGATATTAATGATCGCCGTCATCAGGATGCACTGAATCATGACAAAACGGAAGACAGGGACCCATCCCATTCCTAACAATGATGAGGGGGCAATAATATGAGCAAACCAAAAACAATTCCCGTACCGGAAGCGCAAGCATCCGAACAGCATCGTCATTCATCCAAACGCTCTTCCATGCAGGAACCATTATCCGGTTCCAAAAAAGTAAAAAATCAAAATCATGTGGATCATTTGAATCCCCAAGGTTAATTGAAGAAACAGATTCACGCAAAAGTCCCTTGTTACCTAACAGGGGGCTTTTGCGTATTCATACATATATAAAGACAGGCGCATGGTTATTCCCAAAGCTGACATAGGTCTTTGTAGCCATTTTAAAGAGGAAAGATCACATTTTTCCCAAATTAGGTTTCGGTATCTGGCGATATGGTATATCATTGATATTGAATTACTTTTTTTGGGGTTATCACGAGAGGAGAGAAACAAATGACTAAACGTATGGGGGCGCTTCTTCTTACGTTGCTGTTGACCGTATCTATGGCATTGACAGCATGTAGCAGCAAGCAGGAACCAAAAGAGGCATTGAAGACGGCTGCGGCCAATGCTTCCAAATTAACTTCGTATGAGATGAGTTCCAACTTTACAATTAATGAATTGAGCTATAAACCTGGGGATGCTTCACAAACTGATCCTACTATGACTCAGTTTATGAGCATGCTGAAGGATGCTCAGTTGAATGTAACAGGTGTATACCAAAGTGAGCCAATGCAGACAGAGATGACTCTTGGCATCGAGCTTAAAGGCGATATGGGTATGACCTTTAACATTCCAATGGTGATGACGGCAGAGAAACTGTATGTGAAAGTGCCGAACATTCCATTCTTCCCAATTCCGGAGAATGTTGTAGGCAAATTCCTGGAACTTGACCTGAAAGAACTGGCTGAGCAAGAGGGTACAGAATGGAACCCGGATGCTATGGATGCAGCCAAAACGCAAAAGCTGAGCAACGAAGTCATGGACGCAGTGCTGAGCGAGTACGATCAAGCTAAATTCTTCAAAAACCTAGACACCAAAGATGCACAACTTCCTGAAGGTGTAGATGCGAAGCAGGTTGTACAATTCTCGGTGAATAATGACAATGTAAAAGAAGCAGTTACTGTACTGGTAACAAAAGCTATGCCTAAAGTATTGGATATTCTGTCCAAAGAGGAATATCGTGAAATGCTGCAAATGGATCAGGCTGATATCGACAAAGCTAAGGAAGATCTGAAGATCACTGAAGCAGATCAGGCTGAAATGGCTAAAGACTTGGATAAATTGAAAGATGTTCTGACAATTAACCAATTCAACATCGATTTCGCATTGGACAAAAACGACTTCCCTGTATATCAAAAGATGGTCGCTGATGTGCTGATCAAGCCAGAAGATACAAAAGACGAAGTGAAATTGGCATTTACCGGTTCCAATACGTACACCAAGATTAATGAAAAAGCAGCATTCAAAATCAACATCCCTACTGGCGATGACGTAATTACTATGCAAGAGTTCGAAGAATTGATGAACGCTTCATACGGATACTAATCTCGCTGAGTTCAAACCGTCTGTGATTCAAGTGAAGGGTAATCTCCTTCCGCTTGGATACAGGCGGTTTTTTTGTTACACAGCGTATGAGGCGGTATCCGCAAAATAATTGATCTTTGATTTTGAATCGTGGCTGGTGATCTTTACAAATAAAACCGCACTTTCCTACATAACTAGGGTAGTGCGGTCTTGAATATTAAATTTGTATATTGTTGAATTAGAAATACAGACAGCTTTGTGTGGGAACTTCTAAATTAATTAATTCGCAAGTTCGCCCAGGTCTTCAGCAAGTACAGCATAGATCTGATGATCCTGATATTTGCCGTTGATCTTGAGATATTTGCGAGCAGTACCTTCAAACTGGAATCCATTCTTCTCTAATACGCGTTGCGAACCTTTGTTGGTGGGTAATACCGCAGCCTGAACCCGATTTAACTTCAGTGCACGGAAGCCATAAGCTACGGCCAGTTTAACCGCTGCTGTCATTCGTCCGCCGCCCTGATAATCTGGATGGATAAAGTAACCCATATCAGCATAATTGGCAACGCCCAATACGACATTATTGATACTTACTTGTCCAATCAACAGGCTGTCTTTAATGGTATAGATTCCAAATTGATATCCTGTACCTTCTTCTGCTGCCTTGACCCGATCCTCAATCCGCCGAGTCTGAGCACCCAGTGTATAGAATTCATCGTCTCGCACGGGTTCTACAGACTGGTATGGGACGCGTGTGATCTGAATCAGGTCAAGATATGACTGTGTATCTTGGGGTGTGAGCAACCGAAGGCTTATGCCATTGGCTGTATCATAGAGTGTTAGTGCCATTACAGCACACTTCCTTTCTAATTGGGATGTTCGTAGTCGGTGACTACTTTAACTTTTGGCGCAGACTTCTGAAAAATTGAGTTAGCATCGTGGAGCATTCAGGCTGAAGGATATCCGGAATCACCTCGGTGCGATGGTTAAAACGAGGCTCCTGTAGCAGGTTCATCAGTGTACCTGCACAGCCTGCCTTGGGATCAGCTGTACCATAGATTACGCGGGGGACCCTGGATTGTACAATCGCACCTGCACACATCGGACAAGGTTCCAATGTGACGTACAGAGAACAATCCAACAAACGCCAAGCTCCGATGGTCTCGCTGGCCTGACGAATAGCCACCATCTCTGCATGGGCGGTGGAATCCAGTGTAGTTTCACGCAGATTGTATCCCCGACCAATGATTTGGTTGTTTTGTACAATTACAGCTCCAATCGGTACTTCCCCAAGAGCCTCAGCCTTGTAGGCCTCGGCAATGGCCTCCCGCATCCAGTGCTCATGCTGAGCTTCCTCAGATAAATGCGCAAGATCGGTCTGAAGAAAATGGTCAGTCATTACTATATAACTCCTTCCAAAATCGTTTATTCAGCGAACAAGCATTCGGGTTGTTAACATGTTGTGTATAGAAATGTGGATAACCGTATAGTTGCTCACATAGTTATAAACAAACTATCCACAAGCCTGTGGGTATGTGGATAAATATAGTGATTAATTTCATTGTAGAGTTCGAAAATGCAAAAAACAACGAATTTCGAGCTTTTCAGTCATTCGGTAACTTTTGGACACAGGTCAATTATCCTTTTCAAAAAGACATACAAGCGTTATGATGGAGATAGGTTTTGCCATATATCGCCAGAGGGTACAAGCCGAGAGGTGAACAAAAAACTTGTCTATTAAAACGAAATTATCCATGATTATGTCGTGCTCAGTGCTCGTTATTTTAGTGTTGAATATCGCACTGAGTTATTATACTACAGAAGAGAATCTGAGGCAGGACAGTGAAACCAAGATGGTGCTCACTGCAAAGCAGATTGCAGTTGCTGTCGAACAGAATCAATACAGTTCGGATTATGTAAAACGGCAGATTGGAAACAATCTGTGGCTTGCTGCTGTCATGGCAGCGGAAGAATTGGACCCGGATATTAATAATATCACAAATGAAGAACTTGTACGCTTGAGCCAAAAGGTCGGCGTTTCGCATATTTCATTAATGGAGCAGACGGATGATGATATTGTGGTTAGCCGCTCCTCAGATCCGAGAGAAATCGGGCTGTCCACCAAATCCATGACTTATTGGTATCAGGCCTTTAAGCAGTTGTTTGAAAAACAACAGGTGACGATTCCCCAAGGGCAGAAGTTGGAGCATTTCTGGTCAGATGGATTCGAATATTCTACATCCAGTCCTTCGGATATTGATATCTGGGGTTACTACCATGATGGAAAGAGAAACTACATAATCAATCCCTTCTATAATAATACGGAAGTTGATGACTATGTGAAAATCTCTAGTCCGGATGAGATTTTGAATAAAATTCGTGAGGTCAATCCCTCCATTCTGGAGATTACAGGCATCAATCCGTTGACTTTTGGCAGCCCGAACATGGGTGATGACGGAAGAGATTCGAACTTTAGCAAGTTGAATAACAGACCGATTCGTTTTGGTACATACCAGTATGGTTCTACGGATGAGGATCATCGTGCTGTGGTGCGCGCCATTCGAACAGGGCAAAATGTATCTTTTGTCAGTGAAACGCACGAACAGAAGGTACTGAAGAGTTTTATTCCGATTTTCACACCCAATCAGTCTTCCTATGTGATCAGTATTGTCATGGATTATAAGCAAATATCCTCCATGGTATCTGAGCAGTTGGTGAGCCATGCCTCCATATCGTTGGTTTTGCTGGAGATCGTCATCTTTGGCAGCTATTTGCTAGCAGGGTATATCACACGTCCGATCCAATCCATATTGGGCAAAGTGAATGAAGTAGCGGATGGGCACTTTGATTTCCGTCTGAAAGTCCGGAGGAAGGATGAACTTGGCCAACTGGCCAATCGTATTAATGCCATGATTCGTAATCTGGGCCATTATACGAGTCGTCTGAAACAGATGTATGAAGAGAATCGGGCGGTGAAAGAGCATCTGGAGTCCATTATCAATCAGACAGCGGATGCCATTCACATTACGGATCTTGAAGGAAAAGTGCTGCGGGTTAACCGGGCATTTGAACAATTATATGGCTTTCGAAGTCGTGAGGTGGAAGGTCGTAATCTGAAGATCATCCCGCCAGAGGCAGAAGAAGAAATGAAACGTCAGCATGCCCAACTCGTTGAGGGAATGTCCATTACGTCCAACGAAACCACCTGGATGAAGAAAGACGGGACCCGAGTAGAGGTCAGTGTCAGTACGGCTCCGGTGCGAGACGAGGCTGGAGAGATTACCGCGCTCATTAGTGTCTCCAGGGACATTACAAGTCGTAATCGGATGGAAGAGCTGCTCAGACGGTCTGAGAAGCTAACAACCGTGGGCCAGCTTGCAGCAGGTGTGGCACATGAGATTCGTAATCCACTGACCACGCTGCGCGGATTCCTACAGTTACAGCAAGAGAGCAACAAGCTGAATCATCGTCATCTGGATCTGATGTTATCAGAGCTGGATCGCATCAACCTTATTGTTGGTGAATTTCTGATCTTGGCCAAACCGCAGGCGGTTCATTTTCAGAATCGGGATATTCGTTTTATTCTTGGCGATGTCATCTCGTTACTGGATAGTCAGGCGCATCTGCATGGTGTAGAATTTGTACTGCGTGCCTCATCCGATTCGGCTATGGTACACTGTGAAGAGAACCAGCTGAAGCAGGTATTCATCAATTTGCTGAAAAATGGTATGGAGGCCATGCCAAATGGAGGAAGCATCCATATCAAGCTCAAGCATGACGAACAGTCGAAACGCGTCAGAATTGAGATCAGGGATGAAGGGATCGGTATCCCGGAAGAGATGATGCCCAAGCTTGGGGAGCCCTTCTTTACGAATAAAGAGTCTGGAACAGGGCTTGGCCTGATGGTCAGTCAGCGCATTATTCAATCACATAAGGGCATGATGGATATTAAAAGCGTCATGAACAAGGGAACAACGGTTATCATTGAACTGCCTGCATCCGAGCAACAACCGGAAGTTATTGAGGCAGATCAGGTAACGGATGAACCAATTACAGATGAAGAGAGATAGATGAGGTGAGATTACCTTTTGCGTATTAATAAATTTATTAGTGAAACAGGTTATTGCTCCCGGCGTGAAGCCGACAAGTTGGTGGATAGTGGTCAGGTAACTATTAATGGAGTTAAGGCTGAACTGGGCAGTCAGGCAGAAGAAGGCGACGATGTACGAATTAATGGCAAACCGATTAAGGAAAAGAGAAAACACGTATATATTGCGTTGAATAAACCGATCGGGATCACAAGCACAACTGAGCAGCATATTCAGGGGAATATCGTTGATTTTGTCGGACACGATGAACGTATCTTTCCAATTGGGCGCTTGGATAAGGACTCAGAAGGTTTGATCCTGATGACCAATGATGGTGATATCGTTAACCGGATTCTTAGATCAGAAGGACGCCATGAGAAAGAGTATATCGTTACTGTTGATCGATCTGTAACCCCGAGTTTCCTTAGAGGTATGAGCACTGGGGTGAAGATCCTGGGTGAAATGACCCTGCCTTGTACAGTGACCCGGATGACGGATCGAGTATTCCGTATCATCCTGACTGAAGGAAAGAACCGTCAGATTCGGCGGATGTGTAGTGCCTTTGGCTACGAGGTTCGTAAGTTGAAGCGTATTCGGATCATGAACATTCATCTTGGAGAAATGGCGACAGGTTCTTGGAGAGAGCTTACCGCTGCTGAAAAAGCAGAGTTGGGCGGTCTGTTGGACTATTCACTGGAATAGTTGACAGGTGAATCTTCCAAAATAGTGTGAAAAAATGTAGAGATAAACCAAGCATAAGCCTTATATAAACCCCAAAGACCGTTCTCCTTGTACCTGGAGAACGGTCTTTGGTTAATGAATCGCTGCAGGCCTCTAGTTTCCTTCGCCAACGGCTTTTACATTTGTATTGTTACTTTGATACTTCCGAATGATAGATACCTCTACACGGCGATTCTGTGCCCGTCCGGTATTAGTGTCATTGCTGGCAATCGGGTGATACTCTCCATAACCACTTGGTGTGAATTTGGAAGGGTCCAATTGCGAGTTCAGCAACAGGATTTTCAGGAAGTTGAGCGCACGATCTGCACTCAAATCCCAGTTATCCTTATATTGGTTGTTCGAAATGGGAATATTATCGGTATGACCGGATACAACCACTTCATATTCAGGGAACTCTTGTAGCATGCTTGAGATTGCTTTGGCCAAGGATCGTGATTCAGGCTTTACATCTGCTCGGCCTGAGGAGAACAGGGCGTTATCACTGATGGTGATCTTCAATTCAGACTGATTCAGCTTGGTGTTCAGCTGGTCCGAAAGTCCGTTCTTCGAGATATACTGGTCAAGCCGTTTCTTGAGCTTCTCCAGATCTTCCTGCTCTTTTTGAGCCATCTGTGCATCCGTTATCTGAGCTGGTGTTTTCTTGGTGATTTCTGTAGGTTCCTGTTTGTTCTTACCCAGATCGGCACCTGGCGTATCCGGATTCATGGACGTATGATCCAGAACACCGGAGCCTCCATTCAATGCACTGCTTAGTGCGGAAGCCATCTGCTCGAACTTGGCTGCATCGAGTGAACTCATGGAGAACAACGTGATAAACAGGGCAAGCAACAAGGTCATCAAGTCAGAATAGGGAAGCAACCAGCTCTCGTCTATATGTTCTTCATGTGGTTCGTGCTTTTTAGCCTTTTTCACCTGATGATCCCTCCTTCTCTTCCAGTTGTTTACGTTCGGAAGGTGTCAGGAATACGGATAACTTTTGGTTGATGGCAATGGTGGATACACCAGACTGTATGGATAACAATCCTTCAACCATCATCAGCTTGATCTCCATTTCTTGCTTGGACATCCGCTTCAGCTTGTTAGACATCGGGTGCCATAACACGTAACCACTAAATATACCAAGGAGTGTTGCGATAAATGCTGCCGCAATCGCATGGGAGAGTTTCTCCATGTCACTGAGATCGGCAAGTGCTGCGATGAGACCTACAACGGCCCCGAGAACCCCGAGCGTTGGCGCGTACATCCCCGCCTGAGCGAAGATCAAAGCACCGCCACGGTGGCGCTCTTCTGTAGCATGAATATCTTCCATCAGTACATCACTTACAAATTCCTGATCGTTGCCGTCGATAATCATACGCATACCGCCACGAAGGAACTGATCGTCAATCTCTTCTACTTTTGATTCCAGTGCAAGCAAACCTTCACGACGGGTAGTGGAAGCCCAATCCATAAACGTGCCGATCAGAGACACTCGATCAATAAGTACTTGATTTTTGAAAATAATCCCGAAAAGCTTAGGGATTTTCTTAACTTCAGACATTGGAAATGCGATAAAGATAGTTCCTGCTGTACCAACAAAGATAATAACGTAGGCTGCCGGATTGTTAACCAGGTTGATTAAGGGCGCACCCTTCAGGAACATACCGAGTACAAGGGAGACCAGTCCAAAAACTAGTCCAATAATCGTTGAAATGTTCATCATACACCTCATCCATGAGATAAAATTGAATCCTTTCAAGCGGCTGTATTCGGGCTTCCGGACGAATTTTTGGCCGCAATCCGTTCAATGTTAGGCATTCCTTACGGTTGCTAAAACAGTTAAAACGGTCATATATGTATTTATCGACCAGAAGGCCTTTTTTTTTAAGGGCTATTTTCAGGTATAATAAGATCAAATCCGCTCCTTAGGGGCCGAATAATAGGAGTGAAAAGCCAATGGGCGTAAAGCATGGACGGGATTATGAAGGAATTTTGACAGATCTGACAACGGCAATCGGACGCATACCGGATCGGTATGTTTTCTTTGAAATGGACGCGGAAGAGTGGGAGAGACTGGCTGCATCTGACCAACTTGAAGTGGATGAGGCGTTGGCGGAGGATTTGTTCTATGCGCTGGGCGAGGAGTCTGTTATTCCGGTTGGAAGTGGCGTGGTCATCCATGATAAGGAACAGCACCGCATTCATATTTTGATCGGGGAAGAAGAGTTGACGTTTGTACCTTTAATTTAGTGCGTTTACATGCATTTTCAAGGGTATGAATGGAACTGGAATTGCCCTCAAAGCCTTATGGTTAGTGGTTCTATGCCACGTAGTTGATTGGATTTTGAAGCTTGTCCGTGGTAAGATGTTAGTCGTGAAATGGGCCAACCGAATGGCGGTGAGCCTGGCCTTTGAGGTTGCTGTTGATAGCGCCGAAGGTGTCGGTGGTTATACGGACTCAAGTCTGTAATGTACCATCCTATGGGGAGGAAGATAACGCATGGTTTTTTCGCAAGAGGAAGTCGAAGCTCATCTGGGAAGGCTGGAAGGCTGGGAACTGGAAGAGGGACGGTGGATTGTACGTAAATTCGTGTTCTCCAACTACATGAAAGGGATTGCATTTGTGGATGAGGTCGCTGCGATCTCGGAAGCATTCAATCATCATCCTTTTATTACGATTGATTATACAACGGTTACGCTGCGTCTCACTTCATGGGATGCGGGTGGTATCACATCTGTAGATATCAAGGAAGCAGGGCAATATAACGAAGCTTATGACAAAATGAGGTCGGAATAACGAGGTCAGTTATTATCGCGCGGCCAGAAGTGAGTGAACCATACATGTCAGACTATAATCAGAAACAACCTCTTATTGCTGTCGTAGGCAGTCTCAATATGGATCTCGTGGTGAAGACAGACACGATTCCGGAAGAGGGAGAGACGGTGAGTGGTGAGGAGCTGCATTATCTCGCTGGTGGAAAAGGGGCGAACCAGGCTGTTGCCGCTGCGCGTCTGGGTGGACAGACTACGATGATCGGTGCGGTGGGATCGGACGGTTTTGGCGAACGTCTGCTGCACAGTCTGACGGAAAGTGGGGCAGATGCCTCGCAGGTTCGCATATTGGAAGACACGGTTACAGGGACGGCTTCCATCTGGCTCTCTCGGGGAGACAACCGGATTATCATTATTCCTGGTGCGAATGGGCAAGTGGTGCCAGCGATGCTGGAAGAAGCGGATACGGTAAAAAGCCTGACTGCAGCCGCAGCGGTGCTGCTGCAGCTGGAGATCCCGCTGCCAGCGGTTACCCGCGCCGCCCAACTGGCGGCTGAAGGCAGCGCACTGGTGGTGCTCAACCCGGCTCCCGCGGTGCCGGGTCTGCCCCAGGAGCTCCTGCGGTGCGTCGACGTTGTCACGCCGAACCGCAGTGAGCTTGCCGTGCTTACCGGCCGGGATCATCTCCGGCCGGAAGACCTGGATGCGGCGGTCGCAGAGCTCGCCGCATCCCTCGGGGCCGCTGTCGTCACGACGCTCGGCCCCGAGGGGGCTGTGTACGCGGCGGCGCCTGGTGGCCGCGTACAAGCAGGGCGTGCCGGCGCGTGCCGTGCGCCCGGCTACGCCGTAAGCGCCGTCGATACGACCGGCGCTGGCGATTGCTTCAACGGCGCGCTGGCGGTAGCCCTCGCGCGCGGTGAGACGTTGGACGCGGCCGTAGGCTTCGCCATGGGTGCGGCCGCGTTATCCGTGACAAAGCTCGGCGCCCAGTCCGGGATGCCGTCCGCACGTGAAGTTGAGGCCTTTCTGGCTGAGCATGCCGCAGAGGCTTAATAATTGATATAACAAAGAGGCTCTTATTCTCCCAAAAGGGGATTAAGCGCCTCTTTGTTATGCGTGTGCAGAGATTATTTCTTCTCTGACAGCCACATGGCAATATTGGCAATCTCTTCATCCTGCAGTTTGCCCTTGAAGGAAGGCATACCACCTTTACCTTTGACAATCGTAGTGTAGATCTTCTCCAGATCATCCTGACTACCGATGTTTGCCAGAGCAGGTCCTACGCCACCTTGAAGCTGATCCCCGTGACAGGAGATACAATTGGCTTTGACCAGTGCTTCAGCCTGTCCGGCATCCAATGTTACTTCCGGCATGGTTGGCTTGGCTTCTTCAGCCACTTCTTCTTTCCCTGGAAGCGTAAACATTAAAACAATAGCTAAAGCGCATGCTGCAAAAAATACTCCGCTCATGATCCATTTGTGCATCCCTTATGTCCCCTCCAGAATGAAAGATCATCTAACCTGAAACTATCCATATCATTATAACGGAACCTGTACTGACATCATAGCATTTTGTGGGAAATTTTTGAACTAATCACATAACAAGGCGCAAATTTGGTTGTTTTGCAATGCATTTTAATCACGAGGCCCTTCATAAACCATACAGTGAAAGGGCTTTAAGCCGTTTGGGGTCTGTCGTTCGTATGTATCCTGGGTGACAAATCCACTCTTCAGATAGACTTGAATGGCACGAGCATTCCAAGTGAGCACTTCCAGATCGATCTCATTCTTCGGATTTCGGCGAATGGCTTCCTGTACAATGGCCGTGACAAAAGCTGTGCCTTGACCCTGACCACACAGCTCTGGATGCATGCCAAGGCCAATCCGGGTTACCCCTTGAAGTGGGAAGTATTGAGCAAACCCACATATACGATCGTTCTGATCCAGGACGATCGCATATTGCTCTTGCCGCAGCTGTGCATCTCCGAATTCCACTTCCAGAGCTTTCATCTGCTCCCAGGGGAGCCAGCTGTAGATATTGTAAGGCGGGTCATACTGCCAACTGCAGATAAGCTCCGCATGTTCTTCTCGCATGGGTACAACGTGAAACGTCACAGGGGTTTCCTTCATACACCTGCATGCTCCTTTCCTTGAAACAGAACTCTTTGTCCACTCTACAAAAGAGATGTTCATTTAGCAAGTCTTCCTTCCCAAGAAAAAAAATGAAACAAAAGTTCCGGTAATTCCGTTTATATTATAACGGGATGGGTAAAAACATCATAAGGGCACGGACAAACGAACGCAAAATGGACTTGCTGATGTCGCAGGATATACCCCGAGTATAACTTGCAATATAAATAAGGATTGAAGCACAAAAAAACCGCCGGATACATTCCTGCGGAGAATGTACCGGGCGGTTCTGTTATGCTTCTTGCTTCGTTCCAGTATGGTTAATGGTTACAGCATCATGTTGCTCAGCTTGTCCCTAGTCAAGGGCCAGTGATTCATATGCGTCCGTGCTCATAATCCGTTTCGCGCCAACATAACGATTGGCCCAATAGTTTTCACTCAATGCACTGATCGTAACGCCTTTGGAAGAAGAGGAGTGTGCGAACTTTCCATCCCCTACAAAGATTCCTACATGGGATACGCCTTTACCTGTTGTATTAAAGAACACCAGATCGCCAGCTCTCATTTCCATGCGGGATACGGAATCGCCCATGTCGAATTGGGAACTGGATTGGCGTGCCAAATCAATACCCAACTTGTCGAATACATACCGTGTAAATCCGGAGCAGTCAAAGCCGTTAAGCGTTGTTCCCCCACTTTTGTATGTAGTTCCCATTGCTGAATCAATTACTGTGTCCATCTTTGAATCTGCGAATGCGCTACCTGCACCAAGCGATAAAGCGAATGTGATGCTAAGTACAGCTGCGGTTAATTTCTTCTTGAACAAGAGATATTCCCCTTCCAACGCCTGCGAGGTTAGCTTAAGGATTCGGTTGAAGGTCCCCTATGATCCCTCTGTAGCAAGATCAATTCACCCATAACTGGTTCCCCCGCTTCCCAGGTGCCAGGAATTTGGCTATGCTAGTTATGCACCTGCGAAATCAAGAAATGACGATTTAATTTTAAGTAGTTACAAATATGAATGTAAAGATTACAAAGTTGTTACTAAAAACTCACTGCGATTATTGTAACAGAGGAGTACGGCTTTGGCAACGTTTAACAACAAATTTAGCAAAAAAAACCTCGACCTTTGACGGGGAAAGGTTGAGGTCTGCCTATTTATAAGTACATATTAGGCCATGAGTTTAACATGTGATGGTAACAATTTTTAAACTATGTGCTCTCACCTTTGGATATTTTGGACTGCCATAATCGGAAATGGCTGCATATTTTCCACAGACTTAATAGACATCTGGCAAGTGGATACGTCTGTTGTAGTATAAGTCCGGTAAGTCCCGTTAATAACCATGAGGCTGAAGTGAATGCCCCAAAGACGAGCAGGTGTACTCCGCCCAGCAGGAGTGCAATGCCGATTACAGCGGTGAGATGACGCAGTGCAATCCAGAGTGCTTTGAGAGTACCGTGAGCCCCGCCTTCTCCTTCTGGTGCCGACACACCGAACTGCATGTAGAGTATGGCATGGTGGATGATCCAACCATATACAATCCAGGCAGCAACATAAGGTATACCAGGCAAAAGTAATTGAAGGGAATGAAATCCGTCCATGAGAATCGAGTAGAGCTTCGGTATGAGCCAGTAGGCGGGCAGAAGTATCAATAAAGTACGTATGGTGTGAAGCAGCAGCATCGGTTTCCACAGATTTTTGATTCCGCGGACAAAGGGGATGCGCTCTTCTGTAGAATTAAAGTGCTGAAGTGAGTAGAGCAGTCCTGCCTGAATGAGGGGGCTGATCAACATGCGAACCAGCAGCATGCCCCCTAGAATCCATAGATAACGATGAACCTCCGGATGGGTAGACAGGTTAAGTTGACT
Organism: Paenibacillus sp. W4I10; assembly: GCF_030816325.1. NCBI lineage: Bacteria > Bacillati > Bacillota > Bacilli > Caryophanales > Paenibacillaceae > Paenibacillus > Paenibacillus sp. W4I10. The sequence continues at coordinate 5,077,117 of NZ_JAUSXX010000001.1, read as the reverse complement.
TTCCATTTTGAACAAAAGTGTACTCAGCTCCCCTGCATCAGCATCTGGATAGCGCAGGAGCAGCGGGATGACAGCCGATTGTACCATTCGATAGAAGAAATATCCCCAAATGAGTTGATAGAGAAATAAGAGTGCGGCAATGAACATATGCTGACGGACGAGAAACCAGCCTTCACGTATTTTCGCTTTCACCGTTTCCACCTCACCATGACAGACCTCCGAATATGGCTTCTATTAGTTTGGTTACACTCATGCTCCAGCGGGACTTCGCCCGCTCATCCAGTCCGGATTTCAGGAAATTGTTCATATGGCGGTTCTCCAGCACGATCGAGTACAGGGGATCGGTCATGGCCCAGGATACGGGGGATGTGTGAGTTAATTTATAGGTGATGCGATCTTCTTTACCATTCCATTGCTTGGTGAGGATATGCCCGTCTTCAAAAGCAATGCGAACAGGAACGGCGTTGTAATCACTCCCTTTTTTTGCGATCGTCACGGATGACTCGTACAATGTTTGGCCGTCTTTCTGTACAGGCGTAACACGAATCTTCTCTACAGCAAAGTCAGCCATCCCGTTACCATAGACATATTGATCAAAATAATCAGACCAGGAAGTGCGGGTCACTTGTTCCACAACGTTCTGAAAATCAGCCGAAGTGGGATGTTTGAAGCGGTACTTCTTCACATAGGTAGAGAGAATACGTTCCATCTTTTTTGCACCGACTTGATGTTCGATACCAAGCAACACAAGCTTGCCACGTGTATAGACATTGGCTGCATACTCATTCTGTGAATCAAACTTCCAGGATTCTTGTGTTAAGGATGAAGGAGACGTAATCAGTCCCGATTGTACCGGCAGATTCGGTATCAATCCATATTCCTGCTCCATCAGTTTGTCTTCTGCATAAGAAGTGAACCCCTCATCCAGCCAGGCTTCCTCGAATTCGTTGCTGGCAACCATGCCGTAGAAGTACTGGTGTCCAATCTCGTGGACTACGGTACGTTCCAGGTCATAACCTGGGGTAGTATCATCGGCTCCAAAGGCCGTAACTAGCGTAGGGTATTCCATACCTCCAGCACCGTTCCCCGCTTTGGGTGGAACTACAATGGATAAGGTTGCGTAAGGATACGGGCCAAACCATTTGCTATAATTAGCTAGTGCGGCCTTCGCGGCGTAGAAATAACGTTCTTTCAGATCCTGATGAGCAGGGTCCAGATATAACTTGATTCGTACACCAGGCACATTGGGTGCGGAGAATGGCTCCTCTGCGTACACAAAATCGGGTGAGGCTGCCCATGCGAAGTCATGCACATCATCGGCGTAGAATTGATAGACCTTTTCTCCGTTCTTCACCACGGCTTGCTGCGTTGGAAATCCGGTAGCAGCCACTTTGTATGTTTCAGGCACCCGAATACGTACACTATATATACCGAAGTCAGCGTAAAACTCTGAATTGCCATGGTACTGGTGCAGATTCCAGCCTTCCGTTGTTCGTCCACGTCTGCCCACAGGTTCATAGGCACTTAATTTGGGAAACCATTGACCTGCCATGACAAAATGATCAGCAGTTCCCATCCGGGCAAAAATCTTTGGCAGATTCACTTCAAATCGGGTGTGGAGTGTGATACTTTCCCCGCCTTTGACGGGTTTGGGCAGGCGTACTTTAATGAGGGTGGAATCCTTGATATTTCCGTCATCTGGTTGCACATACTGCATCCGGTGCAGCAGAGAGAGCCCGTCCTCCGTTTTCATTTCGGTAATGTTCATGGAGCCATAACCATTGGTAGGCATGACATCACCCCGAAGCTTTCCACCGGATTCCTTCATAAAGGTGGTGTCAGCAGAAGAGAAAGCGTTGGGATACATATGAAAGTAAAGCTCGCTGACGGTTTTTTTGCCTGGATGAGTCCAGGTGATCGTCTGAGTCCCTTTCAATACGTTTCCATCGACCAGCTTCACATCCATGTGATATTCCACAACACGGTTGCTGTACACTTCGGCTGTAGGGGTCTGTACACTTTCTGGAGGTGCTGGGGTTGGAGCTATTGCCTTGGGCTTGCCCGATTCGGGGGCGAGTACTGGCAATTCGGAATGAGTTGAGCGATTATAACCCAGAGTGATCCATATCCCTCCGGCAAGTACACACAGGGCCAGGGATGCAGTGAGCCAGCTCTTGGCGCGTCGTGGAATCATCGTTAAATACCTCCCGTTGACAAGCATCTAAAGCATGTATATGTTTGCAATGGGACAATTATTAGTTAAAATATTTGTATCAACCCTTGGAGGTTATAAACATGGACCAAAACGAGCAAAACGGCAAAAAACAAATTGCCTTGAATATCGTTAGTGCAAAAAGCAAGCATAAAGGCTTCGGTGCAGGCTCCATTGATCTGAATAACCTTTCCCCGGTCATTATTGATAATGGAGAGGCCAAAATCGATATCGGTGCGATGCATGCGAAGAGCAAGGTGGAACGCAATATCAAGTTCTCTACCAATCGTGAAGATGTGCCCAACGGACGCCAGGTATGGCTGGTGTGGGTAGCTGTCGATCGCACGGAGGAAGGCCAACTGTATGGTGGAGCAACGGCATGTGAGATGTGGATTGATACGGAAGCAAGACGTGGATGGAAACTGCTGGCGGAACATGTGAATCGCATGGATTATGCCTTGAAGCGTCGCTTCATGCTGGATGAGCTTGGACCCGAAGCTCGAGCTGCACTTAAGACACTGTTGATCTCACACAACGAAGAATGGTGGAATGCTTCTCCAGATGAATTGAAAGAAGCACTCGCCTAAGGCAGATCATTCAACACAGTATAAAAGAAAAAAACAAAAGGCCCCTCGACCGGAAAGTTCGGTTGGGGGTCTTTTGCTTGTGCATTAATCGTATTCAACGATCTGAATAATTATGAGTTTTCATCCGAAGTGAATTTCCAAATGCTTAGTATAACCAGGGGTCATAGGTGACGTAACTAAGTCATCGCGTATTTGCGTCATTCTACCCACCAACGTTTGAAATCTCCCCACCAGGAATGTTTCTCTTCCTGTATGCCTTGTTGATTCTGTACCTGACGGGTCTTCTCATCTTCTCCAGAATCCGAATCATCCTTCGTACCATGACATACCTCTGTCGGTTCAGTACCATCAATAAAAACTTCCAATCGTTTTCTCTTCGCAACCGTTGCCTGCCAGCTTGCCGGATTCCGGGTCAATATATACACTTACGACATGATCAGGCACGGTGAAGATTTTGGGTGGTACGCTCGCAAGTGCCTGCTCTGTGAACTGGGCAAAGATCGGCGCAGCCCGGCGGCCATCCGAAGTGGAGATGGCTTTGCCTTGGTCGTAACCAACCCATACCGCGGTGGAGAGCTCCGGTGTGAATCCAACCAACCAGGCATCTGTATTGGTTGTGCCAGTTTTTCCGGCTACCGGACGTTTAATCGCCTTAGACACCCGGTTGCCCGTTCCTCCATTTTCGAAGACACTTTCCATTAAACGAGTTAGGACATAAGCTGCTGCAGGTTCCACGACGGTCTCAGCCTTGGTTTGAGGCGATTCATAGAGCACACGTCCTGCGGCATCCGTCACTTGCAGAATGGCGACAGGTGGCGTCCGTTGTCCACCAGCAGCAATGACGGAAAAGGCCGACGCCATCTCCAACGGGCTGACAGGTGACGTTCCCAGTGCAAGAGAAGGTACGGCGCTCAGGTTGCTTGTAATGCCGAGGTTTTTTGCCATACTCACAACCTGCTCAGGACCGATCTGCATAATGGTGTTCACCGCATAGATGTTGTCTGAAGCGGCGATCGCTTGCCTTAGATCAATCTCACCCAGATACTTGTCTCCAAAGTTGCCGGGTTTATAGGTTTTGCGGTCATTGTCATAGTGAAACAGGGTAGGTTCACTGTTAAATATGGATGCACTGGTGAGCTGCTTGGATTCCAGGGCTGCCAGATACATAATGGGTTTAAACGCCGAACCTGGCTGGCGCGTTGTCGCCAGAACATGGTTAATCTGATTGGTGCGATAATTCTTGCCGCCCACCATGGCTTTGATGTAGCCCGTCCGAGGGTCGATGGACACCAGAGCCGTCTCCAGCTCACTTTTGGCATCCATACCCTTCGCTATGGCGTCTTCAGCTGCTTTTTGAACACGCAGATCCAGGGTGGTGTAGATGTTCAATCCCCCATGATCCAGCATCGCTTCACTGATTCCCAACTCTTTGATCGCCAGATTCCGGATATAGTCACGGAAATAAGGGGCGCTTTCCACCGTTTTACGCTCGCTTTCCGGTTTGAACGATAGCATTTTCTCATAGGCCTTATCCGCTTCGGCCTGGGTGATCTTGCCGATATCAGCCATGGCATTCAGCACAATCTTCTGTCGGTCTTTGGCATTCTTCATATGGTTATAGGGTGAATAGTAGGTAGGTCCTTTCGGGATTCCTGCCAACATGGCACTCTCTGCAAGATCCAACTGTTTGGCTGATTTGCCAAAATACATTCGTGAAGCCGCTTCGATTCCGTACGCACCATGCCCATAATAGATTTCGTTCAGATACATCTGCAAAATTTCATCCTTGCTGTATTTCATCTCCAATTGCGCCGTGTACATGGCTTCCTTGGCTTTGCGAGTCCATGTTTTCTCATGAGACAGATACAGGTTACGCGCCAGCTGTTGAGTCAATGTACTCGCACCCTGCGACATCTGCATATGTTCGAGGTTAACGAGCACAGCCCGTCCCATCCCTTGCACGTCGAACCCGTAGTGATTATAGAATTTGCGGTCCTCTACAGCCAGAGTGGCATTGACCAGATCTGGAGCGATATCCTCCAGTTGAACGGGTACAGAGTCTTTGCCACCTGCAGAGAAGGTAGCGATGACTTCACCTTGACTGTCCAGTAATCTGGAATTCCGATCAGAGTCTGCTAGGGGCAGGCTGGTTGCGTATAGATAGACCAATCCTGCAGCGGTAGCAAGTATGGCGAGCACGGCGAGCAGAGACAGGTTTTTAAACAATTTACGTACACGGAACCCGCGTTTGCGGGTCTTTTGATTTGGCTTGGTCATGGAACGGGCTCCTCTCTTTTCTTCCAGTATGGGACTTGATTGGCAGGGATATTCAATCGGGTGCATAAGCAATCAAAATGTAGCATTTTCGTCGGAAAAACCGTTTTGCAGTATAAACGTCAATCGCGTATAATGCAAAAGGGTAATGAAAAGGTAAGATTCGGCACAAGATACTAAAGCGCGTAAGGACGAACAGGCGAATAGTCATTGATTCATTGATTAGTCAGACGCTCTGCACGCTCAGGTCAATTTAATCTATATAATGAAGTGAACCGCGGACCTTTCCCGCAGGCCAGCAATGATAATGCGATATGGCGCCGAACGCTGGACGTGCTTGGGCGAACCGATTATAGTGCACAACACTTGGTCGGGTATGGCTGATCATTAACTTTACGGAAAGAAGGTAGAGATTATGGAATTGTGGTTTACGGAGAAACAGACCCCGGTATTCGGGATCACCGCGAAGATTAAGCAGACCTATGTTACAGAGAAAACGGATTTTCAAGATTTGGCCATGGTAGAGACCGAAGAATTCGGTAACATGTTGCTTCTTGATGGCATGGTGATGACGACTGTAAAAGACGAATTCGTATATCACGAAATGGCGGCACACCCTGCGCTGAACACTCACCCGAATCCGAAAAAAGTTCTGGTTGTCGGTGGCGGCGATGGCGGAGTCATTCGTGAAGTCATTAAACATGCTGCTGTAGAAAAAGCAGTTCTCGTCGAAATTGACGGTAAAGTTATTGAATACTCCAAAAAATATTTGCCTGAAATCGCCGGCAAGTTGGACGAGCCTAATGTTGAAGTGCTCGTAAACGACGGCTACATGCATATTATTGAACATAAAAATGAATACGATGTGATCATCGTAGACTCTACGGAGCCTGTAGGCCCGGCTGCGCCATTGTTTGAGCGTGGGTTCTATCAAGGCATCTACGAAGCATTGAAAGAAGACGGAATCTTCGTTGCCCAAACGGACAACCCTTGGTTCAAGGCGGATCTGATCCAGAAGGTGAACAAAGACGTCAAAGAAATCTTCCCGATCGTACATGTGTACGGCTGTAATATTCCAACCTATCCAAGTGGTTTGTGGACATTCACTATGGGCAGCAAGAAACATGACCCGCTCGAAGTGGATGAGACTCAAATCCCGGAGATGGATACCAAGTATTACTCTCCGCGTCTGCACAAAGCAGCATTTGTACTTCCTAAATTCGTGGAAGATTTAACGAAATAAAAGGGGAAATCATTAATGAAACTGGATCAAGCTTATTCAGGAAACGTATTTATTTGCAGCTCTGAGGATTATGAGAACTCCAAAGCGGTTATCTATGGCATGCCGATGGATTACACTGTCAGCTTCCGTCCGGGTTCCCGTTTCGGCCCATCTCATATCCGTCAGGCATCGGTTGGACTTGAAGAGTACAGCCCATATCTCGACAAAAGCATTGTAGACATGACGTATTTTGACGCTGGAGACTTGCTCTTACCTTTCGGTAACGCGGGACGCAGCCTTGAAGTAATTCATGAATACATCGGCAGTCTGCTCGCTGACGACAAATTCCCAGTTGGTCTCGGTGGCGAGCATTTGGTTACTTGGCCAGTCATCCAACAGATGTACAAGAAATACCCGGATCTTATCCTGATTCATATTGATGCACACGCTGACCTTCGTGAAAACTATGAAGGCGAGCCATTGTCCCACTCCACACCAGTGCGTAAAGCAGCTGAGTTGATGGGTGGCCAAAACATCTATCAGTTCGGTATCCGTTCCGGTTCCCGTGAGGAGTTCCAGTATGGTCGCGAGAACATCAACTTCTATCCATTTGAAGTGGCAGCTCCGATGAAGGAAGCTCTTCCGAAGATGGGCAACCGTCCGGTGTATGTGACCATCGACATCGATGTGCTTGATCCGTCAGCAGCACCAGGAACAGGTACAGCAGAGGCGGGCGGTATTACGTCCAAGGAACTGCTTGAAGCCATTCATATGATCGCGGGATCTGATGTAAATGTAGTTGGTTGTGACTTGGTTGAAGTTGCACCAATCTATGATCCAACACAACAGACACAGATTGTAGCTGCGAAGCTGATCCGTGAAATGCTGCTTGGATTCGTGAAATAATCACAGAATAATCGATAAGTATAACGCTCTCTGTCTGCGCGGTTTCAGATTTGCGCAGGGGAGGGCGTTTTTGTATTGTTAACTTTTGGACAGAGCTGTGCTATACTGACTACATAAGTATTCAGTAGTATATTAATTGATATATTACATTCGTGAAGTATATGGTGATCGGGTTCGGTCATATACTAAAAAAGAGTCTTCACCGCGTCAACGGTAAAAACTCTTAGGACCCGAAAGGCTGTGGATTGCCACGGCGCGCATGAACTAAATAATGCTATTCAAGCGAAACCCACCGTCAGGCGTCCAACCTTATGAGGTGGGTTTTCGCTTGCTACGAAACTTTTTGCGCAACCAACGGTAAAGCTTTCGCCCACTCAGTACAATACTGAGGATCGCAGCAATCCATCGGATTACATCAAGCAACGCCACAAGTTTGACCATCGACGTCACCCCCTTTCGGGAAGCTGCGCCCGTGGTCGGGAAAACATCCACCGATATTCAAAAGTCCATAACATTAATTATAGCACGTATGTTCCCCTGACTCTACCATTTATTTCATGTGTTAGTATGGACTCTCCTCTTACGCAGATATCGTGCCTTGGTATGACTCTATCTTAATATTTATGTATAATATGGAAATAGAGGAAGGTGAATGTGTATGCGTGTGATTCGGGCTCAATTGAGTATGTATCCCAAGTGGCTAACTGCAGTTTTTATAGTGTTTGTCATCAATTTTGTATTAGCAGTGACGATATTTCTCAACTTCACGTTGATGGTGGCTGATCTGGCCATGCTTTTTGCTGCATATAGTATTCGTGAATATAAATACAACAAAATATATTTTAGTTTATGCCTTTTATTAAGTATCAGTTTTGTTATTCTTGCTGTGGTGACGTATCCCATTTAACTTAGAGTACACAATGTTTGGTGATGAACCACCCTTGCCTACATGATCCAATCATGGGTAAAGGTGGTTTTTTTCTTGCGAAATTGTCATCGGGGTTAATCAGATTGTTACGTTAGAACCATCATATTTGGGTAAAACCATAAAAGGAGGTGTTACAATGACAACCAAGAGTACGATGACATGGAAAGGGATTGGTGCACTCGCATTATCGTTAACGCTGGCTTGGGGGATGGGTCCGGTACATACGCTATCAGGTGCTAACGCCGCATCCTCACAGGTATGTGGAAAGGGAGATCATGGACTATCTGCTACATTGAAAAAGGGCAGCGGTGTGGAAGAGCAACACCTGCAATTTACGGACATTGATTTTCTTAATGATACGACTGGACGAGCTGGGGGTGAGGGCTTCCTGATCGGCACCTCGAATGCAGGATGTACGTGGCAGTCCATATATACCGGGCAGTGGCAATTCACACAGCTTGATTTTCCGAATAATGTGAACGGATATGCGCTGGCGCGAGTGAAGGATTCACCTGCAACCTATCTGGTCCGTACCAACGATGGGGGATCGCACTGGACGCGGATTGATACACCGGGCATTCAATTCAAGCGAATCGATTTTCGCAATAAAGATGTAGGTTATGGTTATACCTATAATGGTGCATATCAGACGAAGGATGGCGGGGTAACCTGGAGTAAAATGAATACACCTGCCAACACGCGTGCAGCTGCCTTTGCAACAGAGAAACAAGGGTATGCCGTCGTGGTTGTACCTGGATCGGGATATCATCTGAAGCAAACGAGTGATGGCGGCAAAAACTGGACCACCTCTCTTCGAGTTGTCTCAGACACATGGAGCGGAGCGGATCTGTATGCACATGGTCAGCAAGTATGGGCCCTTCTGTATGGTGATGCAGGCATGTCCCAACAATCCTACTCCCTCTATGCGAGCGGTAATCAAGGCAAGAACTGGACCCAAGTATTTGCGCAATCCACAGCAGGGGGAGGTCCTGCACCAGGTACAAACAGTACGGGCAAAGGGAACGGACCAGCAAACCCGGGTGGTCATCCCGGCAACATGGCGTTGATTGGTAATCAGACGGCTTATCTGTCTGCGGGTTCACCCGCAGCTGGCAAAGTGGGTATTGGACGTTCTTATGATAAAGGTTCCACGTGGAAAAATATTGACCTGAAAGATCCGGGATACAGTTCTCGTATCTCGTTCCCATCGGCCAAGACGGGTTGGCTCGTGGTAACAAGTGATAACTCTCCTGCGATCTATCAGACTACAGATGGTGGAACGACGTGGACGCAAAAAATGTTGTTGCCTTCAGAGCAGGATTAAGTAGCCTGTTATTCTGAAATAACAATCGAGCAAATCCAAATTAAAAATGAATAAAAATCAATTTGGTATGCCTCTGCATGAATTTCTATAACAAACAAGCCTCTTCCTAATCAATTACACAGGAAGAGGCTTGTTTGTGTAGAAATAAAAACGGTTGAAACCTACTCCAAAACGAGTTATTGTAAGCGATAACAATACAATTTATGGGGGTTGAAATCATGGTTGATGTTATTCTAAAGGCAGATTCAGATCAAGGATTAATAAATCGCAATATATATGGTCACTTTTCCGAACACTTGGGACGTTGTATTTATGAGGGGCTGTGGGTAGGAGAAGATTCACCCATTCCGAATACGGATGGGATTCGAAATGATGTATTGACGGCCTTGCAGAAGCTTAATATTCCAGTACTTCGCTGGCCAGGCGGTTGTTTTGCCGATGAATATCACTGGAAAGATGGTGTAGGTCCGAAGAGTGAGCGTGCTCGTATGATTAATACACACTGGGGCGGTGTGGAAGAGAACAATCACTTTGGTACACATGAATTCTTGAGATTATGTGAGTTGCTCGGCACGGAGCCATATATTAGTGGCAACCTGGGTAGCGGTACAGTGCAAGAGATGCAGGAATGGGTGGAGTACATCACGTTTGACGGCGAATCCCCGATGGCGAACTGGCGTAAGAGTAACGGTAGGGAAGAACCGTGGAAAATGAAGTATTTTGGCGTGGGAAATGAGAACTGGGGATGCGGCGGCAATATGCGTCCTGAATATTATGCGGATGAATATCGCCGGTATGCTACATATGTACGTAACTATTCCGGGAACGAGATTTATAAAATTGCTTGTGGACCCAACGAAGGCAACTATGAATGGATGGAAGTCCTGATGCGGGAGGCTGCTCGCTTTATGGATGGGATTAGTCTTCATTATTACACCATCCCTACAGGAGAGTGGAATGATAAAGGTGCAGCTACAGGATTTGGTGAGGCTGAATGGTTCACCACCTTGAAAAAGACGCTCCATATGGATGAATTACTGGTGAAGCACTCCGAGATTATGGACAAATATGATCCAGAGGGCAGAGTTGGCATTATTGTGGATGAATGGGGTACGTGGTATAACGTTGAGCCGGGAACCAATCCAGGATTCCTGTATCAACAGAACACGATGCGGGACGCTGTGCTTGCAGGTGTTAACCTGAATATTTTCAACCAACATAATAAACGGGTACACATGGCAAATCTTGCGCAGATCGTCAATGTACTTCAATCGCTTGTGCTCACGGAAGGGGACAAAATGCTCCTGACCCCTACGTATCATGTATTTGATATGTATCAGGTTCATATGGATGCGCAGCGACTGGATTTGAATTATGAAAGCCCTGGGTATACCTTCGGAGAAGAAACCATTCCTCAGCTCAGCTTGTCAGCCTCCCGCAACAAGGATGGGGTCATTCATGTGACAGCTTGTAATCTAAGTCACTCGGATGAGTTGGAAGTCGTGTGTCAGCTGGACGCAGCTCAAGCGGCTAAAGTAACGGGGCAGATTCTGCACCATACTGATTTTGGTGCATTCAATACTTTTGAACAGCCTAATCATGTTCAGCCTGTGGCGTGGGATGGAATCACACTGGAGAATAACACACTGCGTTTTGTCCTTCCACCAGCATCGGTTGGGGTGCTCGCTGTAGAGGGATAATGCATGAAAAGACAGGAACCTTGCAAGGGGTGTAATGATCAGTACGATGTGAAGATTAGCGATACCCAAATGGCCAGACTTGTGGAGATTGCCTCGCGTTCGCGTCCGACGGTACAGGATGAGGAATATGAACGTCGGCTATCCATCTGCTCTGCTTGTCCGGGATTGCAATATGGCACAACTTGTCGGCATTGTGGTTGTCTCGTACAGGTGCGAGCGAAGCTGAGTGAGTCAACATGTCCTTTTCCTTATGAATCCCAATGGGCCTGATCGGATGAACGAATCTTATTATAATGAAGCAAAAGGGGGTTGCACTTTACAGGTGCGGCTCTTCTTTTTTGGCTTGATGAGGAAAAAACTCTGAATTTGGATTTGAATTGAGCGAGGGAACTGGATATAGTTATACAGTAGAGTGTAGGATAGCGAGCTATCCGGGAATATGAGCGCGTATAGCGACACAACAATACGGGAAGGGCTGTTCTCACCGGCCGTGCCTGATTTTGCGTCGCCTCGAATATAATGGAGGTTAACATTCATGTCGAACATGCGACCGGTACACATCCGGCTGCACAGCCGTTATGAAGGTGAAGATGTGCTGCAGGAAATGCAGGGTGAAGCTGTGTTAAAAGGGTCCGTTCTTTATGTTCGTTATGAAGAACCGCAGGTTGGACCCGAGGGAGGTACAACCCGTACAACATTGAAGCTGGACGGACAATCCATCAAGATTATACGTCATGGTGAGGTGGAGTCGGAGCAGACTTTTGAGTTGAATCGGAAGCTTCCTGGTTTCTACCGATCACCATACATGTCGTTTGCCCTGTCCACGCATACACAGAAGCTGGAACTTTCCATTCAGGGATTGAGCGCACGCGCAGCGTGGAGCTACGACTTTTACCGCTTTGATGAAGAATCCGGACATTTCGCGATTAGTTTGCATATACAGGAGGAACCAATTTCATGACACGTAATCCACTAGATACGATTAACGAACGGGTAAGTACGGCCATCGGCAACGCCATTGTGGCGGCCGGAATTGTTACGCAGGACGAATTGCCAGCCATCACACTGGAAGTGCCGCGTGAGAAGACACACGGGGACTTGGCGACCAATGCTGCCATGCAGCTGACCAAGATTGCCAAGCGCAATCCGCGTCAGATTGCTGAAGAGATCATTGCCAATCTGAATCTGGCTGAAGCCGGAATCGAGAAGGCTGAGATTGCGGGCCCAGGATTCATTAACTTCAAATTGGACAAGAGTTACCTTTACCCGGTACTTGCGCTTGTGCAGGAGCAGGGTGAAGATTACGGAAGAATTAACATCGGAGAAGGACGCAAAGTCGAGATGGAGTTTGTCAGTGCCAACCCGACAGGCAGCCTGCATCTGGGTCATGCCCGTGGAGCAGCTGTAGGTGATGCACTATGTAACATCCTTGACTACGCAGGATATGATGTAACCCGTGAATACTACATTAATGATGCAGGTAATCAGGTGTTTAATCTGGCTCGTTCCATTGAAGCTCGTTATCTGCAAGAGCTGGGTCAGGATGCTGAGATGCCTGAAGACGGTTATCACGGTGAAGATATTAAAGGATTCGCCAAGCAACTTGTTGCTGAAAAGGGTGACGAATTGCTGTCCATGCATCCGGGTGACCGTGCGGCTTATTTCCGTGACTTTGGCCTGGAGAAGGAACTGGACAAGATCAAACGTGACTTGAATCGCTTCCGTGTTAACTTTGACATCTGGTTCAGCGAAACTTCCCTGTACGACAACGGAGAAGTGCTGCGAGTACTTGATGAATTGCGTGACCGCAATGAGATCTATGAGCAAGATGGAGCAACTTGGTTGAAAACGATGCAGTACGGTGACGACAAAGAACGTGTATTGATCAAGAACGATGGCACGTATACTTACCTGACGCCAGATATTGCTTATCACCGCGACAAATATGCTCGTGGATACGACACGATGATTAACATCTGGGGTGCCGATCACCATGGATATATTCCACGGATGAAAGCCGCGATGCAAGCACTGGGTAATGACCCTGAGAAACTGGTGGTCTTGATTGCACAGATGGTGAGCTTGTTCCAGAACGGTGAAAAAGTGAAGATGTCCAAGCGTACAGGTAAAGCTGTAACGATGGAAGACCTGATGGATGAAGTCGGCATTGATGCCATTCGTTACTTCTTCACAATGCGCAGCATGGACTCCCATCTGGACTTTGACATGGACCTTGCGATTTCGACATCCAATGAGAATCCGGTATTCTACGTACAATACGCGCATGCACGTGTATGCAGCGTATACCGTCAGGCTGAAGAACAAGGTATTGAACTGCTGCCACTGGCACAGATTGACCTGTCCAAGCTGACAACAGAGCACGAGTATGATCTTCTCCGCAAAATGGGAGAGCTGCCTGAAGAAATCTCGGCAGCGGCAACAGGATATGCGCCACATCGTATCATCCGTTATGTATACGAGCTGGCATCCCTGTTCCACAGTTACTACCGTGCAGAACGTGTCATTACGGAAGATGCGCAGCAAACTCAAGCACGTCTTGCGCTGATCGGTGCTGTGCGTACCGTTATCGCAACGGCGCTTCGTCTGGTAGGCGTAACCGCTCCAGACAAAATGTAAATTCCAGGCTCGCGGCCTACCGCCGCTCTGCCTAAGGCAAAAAGTCTCCATGTCCACGTTGAGTGTCTTCAACGTGGTACATGGAGACTTTTTTTGGTTGTGTACCCGGAGTTGAAGAAAACGAAATGCCTGGTCCAAGGTACACTAGCCTGCCCTGACATCACAGCGGGCGTAACCTAGAGTCTCAGCCACTACGTAATACTCCATCATGCGTACTGCCTGGGTCGGGCTACTGCGTTTCGCCACGAGCCTCAATCAAGTGCTGCTGACGGCTGGCAGAGCTGGCTCACTCCCCGCCCTCCTGCATTAGCTTCAGGGCATCAATCTCACCACCTCGCACCTTGCTTTTTGCGGTGGTGGTCTTGCGGGCGCGCAGCGGGATCGTAGCACGTTTGACGAGTGTCTTGATTTCGCTGGGGGACAAACCCGGATGTTTTGAAAGCAGCAAGGCGATAGCGCCACTCACATGGGACGTCGCCATGGATGTGCCGCTCATCTCGTGATGCTTGCCTTGTACCCAGGAGGAGACAATCTTATCACCGGGTGCATAGACATCCACATATGCGCCACGATTGCTGAAGGACGCAATACGTCTGTTTTTGTCGGTTGCCCCAACGGATATGGTTTGCGGATACCTTGCCGGATAATCAATACTGCGGCGTTTGCCGTCATTTCCTGACGAAGCAACAATGACGATTCCGGCATGGTACGCACGGTTGACAACGTCAAGAAGTGCCTTGCTGCGTGTTTTCATGCCAAAGCTCATATTGATGATATCGACCTTGTTACGTACACACCAGTCGATGCCAAGTACAATGTCGGATACATAAGCCGATCCGTTGTGGTCAAATGCTTTCACCGGATAGATCAGGGAGCGTGGAGCTACACCAATCATGCCTGCAGTACTGTTGGCAGCAGCGATAGTCCCTGCAATGTGGGTGCCGTGTCCGTTATCATCATGAGGAAGCAGGCTGCGGTTTAACAGATTGATTCCGCGTGCAAGGGAATAACGAAGATCAGGATGGTGATAATCAGCACCTGTATCAATCACACCGATTTTAATCCGGTGTCCGGTAGACACAGACCATACTTTGGGCGCCCGAATCTGCTTCACTCCCCAGGGTACGCCTTGAGCATTGCTCGGTTTGCTGTGGAGTGCGGTGGCATGAAGGGAGATAGGTACGTCTGCTTCAATCGTAATTTCATCCCCATAGCGGTATAGGTCCTCCGGGCGTTGGACTGGAGCGATAATGGAACGAGCCAGTCGCGAGGAACGGACAGCCCCAAGGTCGGTGAATTCATTCCGCATTCGAGACAATTCTACGAGACAGGCCTCGTACTGCTGCGGTTTGGTAAATCGGATCAAGTATCGCCCTCCCTGCTCTGGTTCAGGGCGTCGCATTCCGTCAATCAATTGATGCAATAAACCAGTATAGTCCATAATGGGCAGCCCCCTTCGGGATGAACATGCTGAGGTATTCTATGAATGCGCTCATCCCGCCGCATGGGGAACTTGCCCTTTTTTTACAAAAACACATTCTCTTCGTGTCAAAACGGGCGCAGGGACATATGATGGATGGAGAGCTAGAGGGCTCTTGCGGGGAACCTGGTGAGGAGTAATCCTCCAAGGGTATACAGTCAGAAGGCGGAGGGGACTCCGTCTTTTTTATTATGGAGTTGTCTCTTTGACAAAAGAGCATATTCTTTTGGGTTCGATGTCACTTCACGTTTAATATATGGACATATTGTTGCTGCTCTCCGCATTTGCGTCACATCCGTACATAAAAACTTGCTTTTTAACGCTAAATAGGTTTTACTTAGGTTTGTTAATGGATATGTTATACGTAACAGTCCAGTTCGTAGGGGTTAAAAAGTGAATTTTGTGTGAGAGGAAGTGTCTGCAGTGAGTACCTCGCTCAATTTGAAAATTGATAAAGAAAAGGTAAAAGAGATCCCTTTGGTCGACCTTGCCTTTATGGTGCTGAAAGCGGCTAATACGCCGTATTACTATCGTGACTTGATGAATGAGGTAGCGAAGCAGCGCGGAATGACTGATGAAGAAATCAACGAGTTTATCGCCCAGCTATATACCGAGATTAATATCGATGGCCGTTTTGCTTGCGTCGGTACAAGTCTGTGGGGCTTGAAGCGCTGGTATCCGGTGGCTGGAACAGAAGATTCCATGACGGGTGCGAAGCGTCCGCGTATCATCAACGATGAAGACGATGATCTGGAAGATGAAGACTTCGGTGAAGAAGAAGACAGCTATAACAGCGATGAAGACTTCGACAGCCCGGATAAAGACGAAGAAGAAGACGAAGAAGATGAAGACGAAGACGACATCTTTGACGAAGAAGACAGCGAAGAAGAAGTGCTGGTTGAAGATGACGATCTGGAAGATGAAGACCTCGAAGAAGACGAAGAAGAGTCCGAAAACGAGGATGAATTTGACGACGATTCTGATAATCGGTAGTCATTTTTGACGTCTATAATTTACCCGTTTCCCCGGAATAGTCAGCCTTGACAGCAGACGGGGTAACGGGTAAACTATTGCATGGGCTTATGAATGAGCGACAATATATTTATGTTTTTTATAGAAGGTGCCCCGTCCTGCGGGAGTACTTTTTTTTGTATTTTTAGAGGCATAATTTTGCAAAATGTTTTCATTTCCGCATGCTCCCGGCCAACATTTCGTGGCCCGTTTTTGTATATCAAAAACACCAAATGGAATGATGGCTACCGGAATGTTTGCACCATTTTTTGCTGTAACACAACGTTTATTTAAACCGTCTTCGCAGAAAGAGCAGTTCGGCAGATGCAGGGAATTTCTGCCATTGCTCTTTTTAACGATGATTACCTGGGAAACAGGTTACGATAACACCATATATCGCCTGAATTTCTGTACTTATATTAGGAGGGTAATAACAGTGACAAAGTATATTTTCGTGACGGGCGGAGTTGTGTCCTCCCTGGGCAAAGGGATTACGGCTGCTTCTCTGGGCAGATTGCTGAAAAACAGAGGGCTTAAGGTAACGATCCAGAAATTTGATCCATATATTAACATCGACCCGGGAACAATGAGTCCTTATCAGCACGGCGAGGTTTTTGTAACGGATGATGGCGCGGAAACGGATCTGGACCTTGGCCACTATGAACGTTTTATTGATATCAATCTCTCCAAAAACAGCAACGTCACGACTGGTAAAGTATACTCTTCCGTCATCAGCAAAGAGCGGCGTGGGGAATATCTGGGTGGAACGGTACAAGTTATTCCACACATTACGAACGAGATCAAAGAGCGTGTATTCCGCGCTGGACGTGAAGCGGGTTCGGATGTGGTTATTACGGAAATTGGCGGAACAGTGGGCGACATTGAGAGTTTGCCTTTCCTGGAAGCTATCCGTCAGATCAAGAGTGATGTAGGTCGCGACAATGTGATGTACATCCACGTAACACTTATTCCTTATATCAAAGCAGCTGGTGAAGTGAAAACAAAACCAACGCAACATAGTGTTAAGGAATTACGCAGCATTGGTATTCAACCGAATGTGATTGTATGCCGTACGGAGTATGAATTGTCTAAAGACATGAAAGCCAAGATCGCTCTCTTCTGCGACATTGATGAGAATGCCGTGGTTGAATGTCGTGATGCAGACACCTTGTATCAAGTGCCTCTGAACCTGCGTGAAGAAGGCTTGGATGAGATCGTGGTAAATCACCTGAAACTGACTACTCCTGCACCGGATATGAGCGAGTGGGAAGGGCTGGTTGACCGGATCAACAAGTTGGAGCATACGGTTGAGATCGCTATTGTTGGTAAATATGTAGCGTTGCATGATGCATACCTGAGTGTTGTTGAGTCGTTGTCTCATGCAGGATTTGCATCCAATGCTGATGTGAAAATTCGCTGGGTTCCTTCTGAAGATATTACGGATGAGAATGTAGGCGACCTGTTGCATGGTATTGGCGGTATCCTTGTTCCTGGCGGATTCGGAGATCGTGGTATTGAAGGTAAAGTATCGGCAATCCGTTATGCTCGTGAGAAACAAATTCCGTTCTTCGGTATTTGCCTGGGTATGCAGGTTTCCGTTATTGAATATGCACGTTCCATCGTTGGTTTGAATGGTGCGAACAGCTCCGAGATTAATCCGGCTACGGAATTCCCGGTGATCGATCTGTTGCCTGAGCAAAAAGATATCGAGAATCTGGGTGGCACGATGCGTCTGGGGCTGTATCCTTGTAAGCTTCAGGAAGGTTCTTTGGCGATGGCTTGTTATGATGACGAGCTGGTGTATGAGAGACACCGTCACCGGTATGAGTTCAACAATGAATACCGTGAAACGATTGAAAAAGCAGGACTGGTTATCTCGGGTACATCCCCGGATGGACGTCTGGTTGAGATCGTGGAACTTCCAGGACACCCATGGTTCCTGGCGGTACAATTCCATCCGGAATTCACTTCCCGTCCGAACCGTCCGCAACCATTGTTCCGTGAGTTTGTAAAAGCTTCTCTGGAGAATGCGCAGAAGTAATACAATGTATTAATGTTAACGTAATAGATATTGGGGATGTTCCTGGCAACCATAGCGGATGCCAGAACATCCCTTTTTTTTGCGTAAAAAGCAGATGGATATGCTTTTTGTCATTTTGTGAATGTAGCAGGATTTTAATGGAAGAGGTAGAATACTTATCATGACGACTATGGGATAGTTATCCAGATTCAAAGATGTACATGCTTTCCTAATTCTAGGAGGTTACAGAGTGGAAGATAAAAAAGTTTTGATTGTTGATGACCAGAATGGTATTCGAATCCTGTTAATGGAAGTGTTCAGCAGTGAGGGGTATAACACGTTTCAAGCACCCAACGGCAAGGTTGCTCTGGAGATTGTGAATAATGACAAGCCTGACCTGGTATTGCTCGATATGAAGATTCCTGGGATGGACGGTCTGGAAATCCTGAAGCATATTAAAGAAATTGATCCGGGTATCAAGGTCATCATGATGACCGCTTATGGTGAACTGGACATGATTAAGGAAGCCACGGATCTCGGAGCGCTCATGCACTTTACAAAACCATTTGATATCGACGAGATGCGAGTGGCTGTGAATATGCAACTTCGCAATGGTACCGCCAATAAATGCAGCTGAATCCTGTTGATACAGGATTTTTTTGCGTGTGGAGAACATAGAAGGTACTTGGTGGGAGAATGGGGTATTTCACTCCTTCGTCCGGGGAATATTGGAAATGGGGAAGTTATAAAGCGGTGTCTATGAAAACTGTGCTGCAAAGCACAGCATTTTTGCAAATGCTTGTTTAGTATTTGACATGGGATGTGGTATAATAAGCCCGTATGTGATTTCGGCTAAAAACCATAGACACAACCCAAACCCCTAGGAGGATTGAAACCATGCCATTAGTATCTATGACAGACATGTTGAACAAAGCACTTGAAGGAAAATATGCAGTTGGTCAATACAACATCAATAACCTTGAGTGGACTCAAGCGATTCTTGGTGCTGCTGAAGAAGAGAAATCCCCAGTAATCCTGGGTGTATCCGAAGGCGCAGCACGTCACATTGGTGGCTTCTACACTGTAGTTAAAATGGTAGAAGGACTCATTCACGACATGAAAATCACCGTTCCAGTTGCAATTCACCTGGACCACGGTTCAAGCTTCGACAAGTGTAAAGAAGCGATCGATGCTGGATTCACATCCGTTATGATCGACGGTTCCCACCACTCCATCGATGAGAACATCGAAATGACTAAAAAAGTTGTTGAATATGCACACGCTAAAGGCGTTTCTGTAGAAGCTGAAGTAGGTACTGTAGGCGGACAAGAAGACGACGTTATCGGTGGTATCATGTACGCTGACCTGAACGAGTGTATCCGTATCGTTAAAGAAACAGGTATCGATACATTGGCACCAGCTCTTGGTTCCGTACACGGTCCTTACCATGGCGAGCCTAACCTGGGCTTCAAAGAAATGGAAGAAGTTCGTGACGCGGTACAAGTTCCACTCGTATTGCACGGTGGTACAGGTATTCCTAAACACGACATCGACAAAGCCATTTCCCTGGGTACGTCCAAAATCAACGTAAACACAGAGAACCAAATTGCTTTTGCAAAAGTGGTTCGTGAAGTGCTTGCAGCTAAACCAGATGCTTACGATCCACGTACATTCATCGTACCAGGCCGTGAAGCAATCAAAGAAACCGTTAAAGGTAAAATCCGCGAGTTTGGTTCTAACAACAAAGCGTAATTTAACTTTACCAGTTCCATACTGTGAAATGGAAAAACACCGCCTAGCCGGTGTCTTTCCATTTTCACACCTTATTTCTACATCGGAAGCCAACAGCACGTATTGCCGTTCATCGGCTGCAAAACACGTAGGGGGACATTAAGCTTTATGGAAAAATTGATGATTAGTGGCGGACGTCCGTTACAGGGAACTGTAACTATAAGCGGCGCCAAGAACAGCGCCATTGCGCTTATTCCTGCAGCATTGCTTGCCGAGTCAGAAGTCGTGTTGGACAACCTGCCGCTTTTGAGTGACGTGGCGGTTTATGCAGAAATTTTGGAGGAACTCGGAGCACGTGTGACTTGGGAAGGCAGTCAGATGAAGATTGACCCTTCTGACATCAAATCCATTCCTATGCCGAATGGTCCCGTGAAGAAGCTTCGCGCTTCGTATTATATGATGGGTGCATTACTAGGGCGTTTCAAAGAAGCGACCATAGGTTTACCAGGGGGCTGTAATTTTGAGCCTCGTCCAATTGATCAACATATCAAAGGGTTTGAAGCGCTTGGCGCAACCGTAACAAACGAACATGGCTCCATTCATTTGCATGCCAAAGAGCTGCGCGGAGCAAAAATCTATCTTGATGTAAGCAGTGTCGGCGCAACCATTAATATCATGCTGGCGGCTACTCGTGCCAAAGGCTCTACAATTATCGAAAACGCGGCTAAAGAGCCTGAGATTATAGATGTAGCAACACTTCTGAATTCCATGGGTGCCAGCATCAAGGGTGCAGGTACCGAAACGATCCGTATTGAAGGGGTCTCGGAGCTTAAAGGCTGCCGTCATTCCATCATTCCGGACCGTATCCAAGCAGGTACGTATATGATCGCTGCAGCGGCGACGCGCGGAGATGTTCTGATTGACAATGTGATTCCCAAACATCTGGAGGCTTTAACGGCAAAGCTGCTGGAGATGGGGGTTGGCATTGAGGAGTTGGATGAAAGTATACGTGTCATTGGTAAACCAAGTTATAACCACGTGGACGTGAAGGCACTTGTATATCCTGGTTTCCCAACGGATCTACAGTCACCAATGACCAGTGTTTTAACACAGGCAACCGGTGTGAGTGTCCTGAGCGACTTTGTATACAGTAATCGGTTCAAGCATGTGCCTGAGTTGGTACGGATGGGCGCAAAGATTCGAGTAGAAGGACGGTCAGCGATTATTGAAGGCAGTGCATTAAACGCAGCCAAAGTAAAAGCATCCGATCTTCGCGCTGGAGCAGCGCTGGTGATTGCCGGTCTCACCGTCAGTGAAGGTGTGACTGAAGTGACGGGGGTCGAATATATCGACCGCGGTTATGATCATCTGGTGACTAATCTGCGCCTGCTCGGTGCAGATGTATGGCGGGAAACTGATTAAATAGGAAGCATTATGCATGATTCAGTCATACACATGTTTATTTTAACTGAACTGCATATCTTTTCGATGATTAGGTAAACCTGTTTTAATAGAGTTCTCAGTCTCTCCGGCATAAGACGAAATGTTTCTGTTTCCTTTACCGGAGGGTCTTTTTTTGAATTAAACTTCATATGGCTGTAAGAACATCATTTCTCATCCCCAACCCCCGGTTTTGTTTGAACTGCGCTCCATAGCCGGTCTATCCGGATTGATCGCCTCAATGCATCGTTCACACAATAGCGGATCTTGCCGAATGTTGGCCATCCCACCCGGAAACTTACACTCAAAGACAAGTATTTGCATTATAACGGTTACATTCCGTACAATGGACAGAAGGGATTGTGGCAGACGCCGCTCTCTATAGCCGGAACATCTAGCGAAACTATCCATTTCACACGGACTTATTAATTGAATAGGTGGTTATTATATGGATCTACAAATTTCCGATTTGGAAGAAATGAAACTAACGGACCTCTACAAACTGGCCAAAAAATATCAGATACCTTACTATGGTACGTTAAAAAAGAAAGAATTAATCTTTGCTATACTACGTGCACAAGCTGAACAAAGCGGCCTGATGTTCATGCAAGGCGTACTCGAGATTTTACCTGAAGGTTACGGATTTCTTCGGCCGATTAACTACTTGCCAAGTACGGAAGACATTTACATCTCAGCTTCTCAGATTCGCAAGTTTGACCTAAGAACAGGTGACCTCGTATCAGGTAAGTGTAGAACGCCTAAGGAAAACGAGAGATACTTCGGTTTGTTGCAAGTCAACGCTGTAAATGGTGAGAATCCATCGGCGGCTGCAGAGCGACTTCACTTCCCGGCACTAACCCCACTGTATCCGCAGAAAAAACTGGTTCTCGAAACATCCCCCAACCATTTGTCCACACGAATTATGGATGTGCTCGCCCCGGTAGGATTGGGACAGCGCGGATTGATCGTAGCACCTCCCAAAGCGGGTAAAACGCTTCTCCTCAAAGAAATTGCCAACAGCATCTCAACTAACAATCCTGAAATTGAACTGTTTGTCCTGTTGATTGACGAACGTCCAGAGGAAGTAACGGATATGTCGCGTTCGGTAAAAGGGGAAGTGGTGGCTTCAACATTTGATGAACTGCCTGAGAATCATATTAAGGTGGCGGAATTGGTGCTTGAACGTGCGCTTCGTTTGGTTGAGGCCAAAAAGGATGTCGTTATCCTGCTGGATAGCATTACACGTCTTGCCCGTGCATATAACCTGGTTATTCCACCATCAGGTCGTACGCTTAGTGGTGGTATTGACCCAGCTGCATTCCATCGTCCGAAACGTTTCTTCGGTTCTGCCCGGAATGTGGAAGAAGGCGGAAGCTTGACCATCCTGGCAACGGCATTAATTGATACCGGTTCACGTATGGATGACGTCATTTATGAAGAGTTTAAGGGTACAGGTAACATGGAGCTCCATCTGGACCGTCGTCTGGCAGAGCGCCGCATATTCCCGGCGATCGACATTCGTCGTTCCGGTACACGTCGTGAAGAAGTGCTGCTCAGCAAGGAAGAGTTGGATACAATCTGGGCGATTCGTAAAAACATGAATGATTCCCATGACTTTGTCGAAGGATTCCTGAAAAAACTTCGTAACAGCAAGACAAATGCAGAGTTTTTGGCGGCATTTGATTCGGCTGGTAATAGCCCGACAAGCAATTCCGGGACAACAACAACCCGTCGCTCACCTAGACAGACAGCTACGTCAGGTACATCGACGTAAGTGTCGTTGGACTAATCACTTTCTTTTTGCAGCATTGCTGTAAATGTTACAATACACTCGTCGTTAGGTTTAACCCATTAGATGTGAGGAGAACATCATGTATTTAGTATACGCAGATGAAAAAGGTAATGTATTTGATCATCCTTCCCTGTACGGGCTTGCCCGCAGTGGAGATATGATCGTTGAGATTATGGAAGACGAACTCATCCCTTTGCCAGAGGGTGCAACGTTGGTTGGACTCCCGAGCACCCGGCCCATTGGTATGGACCCGGATACCGGTGAGATGCTGCCAATGCCAACGGACACACAGGCTGTAGGTGCGTTGCTTCCACAGGGATTCACTCGTTTGTGTCTCCCTGGTTATGTGAAGACAGATAAAGAGTATAAGTTGCCTTTGTTCGGTTATTCCGCAGTAGTTTGGAAAGATGGCGGTTTCTATGTCACGGCTGCGAAGTCGGATAGTCCTGACCAATGGAATCCGCTGAACTGTGATCGTGATGATGTGCGTTCCGGGGTTAAACGGTTGACGGAGCAATATCCTGAGAACCGCCTTTATACTCATCTGTCCAATTGTGCGCTCGGATATGAATGCCTAACTTCGTCGAACACGTTCCTGAATCGTTGGGAAGGTGGAGTACCGGTATCCTATTCTTGCAATGCGGGCTGTTTCGGGTGTATCTCCGAGCAACCGGATGATAGCGGTTTTGTTTCCCCGCAGACACGTATGAACTTCCGACCACGTGTGGATGAGATTGTGGAGGTTATGCTGGAACACCTGAAGACGCCGGAGTCCATCATTAGTTTTGGACAAGGTTGTGAAGGGGAGCCTTCCACGCAGGCCAAGCTGATTATTGAAGCGATTCGCGAAGTGCGTTCCGTAACGGACATGGGGTATATCAACATTAATACCAATGCTGGTCTGAACGATCACATTAGAGGTATTGTAGATGCTGGATTGGATCTGATGCGCGTAAGTACAATTAGCGCACTGGATGACCACTATAACGCCTACTATAAACCGCGTGGTTATACCTTAGCCAATGTTGAGAAATCGATGAAATACGCAGCGCAGCAGGGTGTATACACGTCCATTAACTATCTGATCTTCCCGGGCGTAACAGACCGTGAAGAAGAGATTGAGGCGATGATTGAGTTTGCGAGAAGAACCGATCTACGCTTGATTCAGATGCGTAATCTCAATATTGATCCGGAGAGCTATCTTGAATTAATTCCTCCAGCTCAAGGTGATATCTTGGGCATGAAGCAGATGATTGAGATTTTTGAAGACGAGTTACCTGATGTTGTGATCGGATCGTACACCCATGTTCCACCAGCTGGAATGGCACGTCCAAAACGGTTGATTACCTCTTAACAATAATGGATTGCAACAGGCACAAGGCCGTGTTATAATCTCAGGGTTGTGCCATTTACTCTGGGTCCGCTTGAGGCTCAGGGCGGAAAGAGGTGAAAGGTAATGAAAGAAGCAATTCATCCTAATTACACGATTGGTCAAGTATCTTGCGCTTGCGGGAATACTTTTGAGACAGGTTCGGTTAAAGACGGACTTCGTGTAGAGATTTGCTCCGCGTGCCACCCGTTCTTCACAGGTAAACAGAAGTTTATCGATGCTGGCGGCCGTGTTGATCGTTTCAAAAAGAAATACGGAATCTAATAGGACAATTCTTGGAGTTGTCTGCTAATTGCATCCAACACACCCCTGCTGATCTGGCAGGGGTTTTTATATGTTATATGTAAGCATAGTCGCTTCCTCGTTCCTCTGGTTGCAATTTGGACAACCTTACGTTATACTATTTCTTACCGTGCTAGATGGGGAGGTAGCGGTGCCCTGTAACTCGCAATCCGCTATAGCGAGGTTGAATTCCTGCTAGAGGTTTTGCCGATGTGAGGTTTGGTCCCTAAACGTGGTGTTGACGGTTGGGTCCTCCGCAATGAGTACTCATGAACCTGGTCAGGTCCGGAAGGAAGCAGCCATAAGTGAGATCACTCTTGTGCCGGAGGGTTGCCTAGCCCGAGCTATTGTTTAGGGGTGCCACTTGGATCGCAAATATCGATAGCAGGTGCACGGCTTACCATTTAAATGTAGAGACCTTTGCAGTTGTATGTATGCAGAGGTCTTTTTGATATGTCTTAATAAACCACGCATGAATGAGTCAGATAAAGTTTGGATTCACCCTAGAATATAGTATAATAGGGGAACGACAAAGGACTCGAATGCGAAGTGGAAGGAAGGTAACGCATCATGGAGCATATCGCGTTATACCGGGCTTGGCGTCCCCAGTCGTTTCAAGATATGGTGGGGCAACAGCATATTATTCAGACCTTGCAGAACGCGATTCGTGAACAGCGGACTTCCCATGCCTACTTATTTAGCGGGCCCAGAGGAACGGGAAAGACAAGTGCCGCCAAGATTTTGGCCAAAGCTGTGAACTGCGAACGTGGGCCTGCGCCTGAACCTTGTAACGAGTGTGAAGCTTGCCGCAGAATTACGACTGGCGCTGTGATGGATGTGCAGGAGATTGATGCTGCATCCAATCGGGGCGTTGAAGAAATCCGTGATCTTCGGGAAAAGGTTAAATATGCGCCAACCGAGGTCCGGCAGAAAGTCTATATTATTGATGAAGTGCACATGCTGACAACGGAGGCATTCAATGCTTTGCTCAAAACATTGGAAGAGCCACCACCACATGTGATGTTTATTTTAGCAACAACGGAACCACACCGCCTTCCGGCTACCATTATATCGCGCTGTCAGCGATTTGATTTTCGCCGGGTATCCCTGGAAGAGCAGACAGCAAGACTTACATTGATCTGTGAACAGGAAGGTATGGAGGCTGACCAGGATGCACTCCAATACATTGCCCGTTTATCGGACGGTGGAATGAGGGATGCACTTAGTGTGCTGGATCAGATCTCTTCATTTACGGATGGACGAGTAACGTACCAGCAGGTCATGGACATGACGGGTGGAATTGCTTCAGAGCAATTTGCCAAACTGGCTGCTTCGCTGCTCAAGGGTGATGTTGGTCATATTTTGCAGATGATTGAAGGTTTCATGCATGAAGGAAAGAGTGCAGACAAGTGCATGGAGAATCTACTGTATTATTTCCGTGATTTGCTTATGATTAAGATGGTACCTGATGCAGATAAACTGACGGACCGGGTACTTAATCCGGAGTCTTTCCGTGATATGGCGGAGTCATTCACCAGGGAACAACTGTTCCACATGATTGACACCCTTAATCGGTACCAGAGTGAAATGAAATATGCAGTACAACCACAGACATTATTCGAAGTTGCATTGCTTAAACTGTGTAGTATTCCAGCTCAAGGTGAGGCTTCTGTTCAGGTGGGAGCTTCAGCTCATGCAGCACCTGCTGATGGGGGAGAGATCAACCGCTTGAAGCAGCAGCTTGCTGAGTTGGAGAAGAAGTTGGATCGTGCACTAAAGAGTGGGTTGTCTGGTGGAGAAGGTTCATCGAGTGCTCCATCGCGTCCGGCAACACGAGCCCCTGTATCGAGAGGGAACTCGCCTGCGAAGCTTCCTGCACAGTTGGATCAGTATGTTGCGCGCAAGGGAGCCCCTGAGTTCGCAGAGATCAGCAAAAAATGGAGTCAGATCCTGCAACGGGTGAAGGAAGAGAGGGTTACCGTTCACGCCTGGTTTGTGGATGGTGAGCCGGTATCATTGCTTGAAGACAATGTGTTGGTTGCTTTTAAAAACAACATTCACCGTGAAACAACGGAGAAGCAGGCTAACCGTGAAGTCATTGAGCGGGTGTTGTCCGAGCAGCTTGGGCGTCCTGCGCGATTGGTGACGATGATGCTCAAAGATTGGACCGGAGCAACGGAGGGAGCTTCTGAAACGCCAAAGGAGGACTTTAAGCTTGAACCTGAGCATGAAGACGGCGGTTCAAGCAACAAGCAGCCATGGATTGATGAAGCCATCCAGCTCTTTGGTGAGGACCTTGTAGTGATCAAAGAATAATGCGTATAGCGCGATAACCATAACAAAGGAGATGAACAATTATGAACAACATGAACCAAATGATGAAACAAGTGAAGAAAATGCAGGAGCAAATGCTGAAAGCACAAGAGGAACTGGCGGACAAAACAGTCCAAGGTACTTCTGGTGGCGGTGTAGTGACGGCTGAAGTTAACGGACACAAGAAATTGCTTGCTATCACGATCAAACCTGAAGCGGTAGATCCGGAAGATGTTGAAATGTTGCAGGATCTCGTTATGACAGCTGTTAATGATGCAATGGCCAAAGCCGATGAGATTGCCAACAAGGATATGGGCAAGTTCACAGGCGGCATGAATATTCCGGGATTATTTTAATTAAAAATTGATCCTGTCAAAGGAGACACAATCGATTGTATTATCCCGAACCAATAGCCAAGCTGATTGATGCCTTCACCCGGTTGCCGGGTGTGGGTCCCAAGACGGCAGCGCGTTTAGCTTTTCATGTGCTTAACATGAAGGAAGATGACGTTATCGATTTTGCCAAAGCGCTCGTAAGTGTGAAGCGTAATCTTCATTACTGTTCTGTATGTTGTAATATCACTGATACGGACCCGTGTCGCATCTGTCAGGATAAGTCCAGGGATGTCTCTGTAATCTGTGTAGTTCAGGATTCGAAAGATCTGGTGGCCATGGAGCGCACCAAGGAATTTGATGGATACTATCATGTGTTACAGGGTGCGATTTCACCTATGGAGGGAATTGGCCCAGATGATATTCGTTTGAAGGAACTCCTGATTCGATTAAGTGATGAACGTATAAAAGAGATCATCTTGGCGACAAACCCCAATATCGAAGGGGAGGCTACAGCGATGTACATCTCCCGCTTGGTGCGTCCGTTTGAGATCAGTGTGACCCGGATTGCGCATGGATTGCCTGTAGGTGGCGATCTTGAGTATGCGGATGAAGTGACCCTTTCCAAAGCGTTGGAAGGGCGCAGGGAGATGCGTTAGTGTGATCAATTTGTATTACGCAGCGAACTTCCTTGGAAACTTCGGATGCTAAATAAGTTTCGATGTGCAAAGAGAGCCTTAGGGCTCTCTTTTTTTTGTGAAGAAAATGAATGCCTGAGTTCTAAGTTTGTCCTTTCCCTGATAAGTATGAGAATATACTGTGCTGATCAGGAGGGGGAGAGTTTATGTTTTTGTGGCGAAATACACGGAACTCGGTAGAGAAACACAACAGAATGTTGAAGGAACTTGAGGCGGATCAGATCTATGCAGATATTCAGATGGCTAAGCAGGAATGGGAGCGGGCTATGAGACAGTTCGAAGATGCACAGGGGCAGGATGAGATTGATTATGCCATTTATGTATTAGAGGCAGCTGAGCGGAAGTACCAGATCCACTTGAGAAGAGCAAAGCGAGCCAGAGCGAATGATGATGTTACATCACAGCGAGGGATTAGTATGTAGTCATGTTTACATTAAACACGGAGGTGTAACATATGAAGAGTATCATACTAGGAAGTGTACTGGTTATATCATTACTGGGGCTTATCGTTGTTTTATTCAGAAAGCGGATAGGCTTATCGTTTTTTACGTCATTCGGAATTCATCTGGTGCTGGCTGCAGTAGGGATATATATAGTGAATTATTCCGGATGGATTACAGGAACCTACATCCCACTGAACCCAACAACGATAGGGACTGTAACTGTTTTGGGATTGCCAGGTGTGGGGCTATTATTAGGGTTGAAAATTTCTTTGTTCGGATAGTTGACTCGCGGGATATTTATATGGTACATTATATCTCGTTGCTTTGCTTGCTTGGTTAGATGCTTTAGATGAAATGAAGGAGTTCATTACGAACTTCGAAAAAGAATTTCAAAAAAACACTTGACCAAAACAAACGAAGTATGATATATTATAAAAGTCGCCGCTGAGAGAAAACGGTGACGAAAAAACGAGTTTGATCTTTGAAAACTGAACAACGAGTGAGTAAACATTCTGCTTGCAGAATGAACGCGAAAGTTTGAAACGAGCCTTGGCTTGGATCAACTGGAGCACAAATGAGATTTTTAATCTCGTCAGATTCAAAATGAGCTTATCGCTCTTTTCAATACTTTATTGGAGAGTTTGATCCTGGCTCAGGACGAACGCTGGCGGCATGCCTAATACATGCAAGTCGAGCGGAGTTGATAGGAAGCTTGCTTCCTTGATACTTAGCGGCGGACGGGTGAGTAACACGTAGGCAACCTGCCCTCAAGTTTGGGACAACTACCGGAAACGGTAGCTAATACCGAATAATTGTTTTCTTCGCCTGAAGAGAACTGGAAAGACGGAGCAATCTGTCACTTGGGGATGGGCCTGCGGCGCATTAGCTAGTTGGTGGGGTAACGGCTCACCAAGGCGACGATGCGTAGCCGACCTGAGAGGGTGATCGGCCACACTGGGACTGAGACACGGCCCAGACTCCTACGGGAGGCAGCAGTAGGGAATCTTCCGCAATGGGCGAAAGCCTGACGGAGCAATGCCGCGTGAGTGATGAAGGTTTTCGGATCGTAAAGCTCTGTTGCCAGGGAAGAACGCTTGGGAGAGTAACTGCTCTCAAGGTGACGGTACCTGAGAAGAAAGCCCCGGCTAACTACGTGCCAGCAGCCGCGGTAATACGTAGGGGGCAAGCGTTGTCCGGAATTATTGGGCGTAAAGCGCGCGCAGGCGGTCATTTAAGTCTGGTGTTTAATCCCGGGGCTCAACCCCGGATCGCACTGGAAACTGGGTGACTTGAGTGCAGAAGAGGAGAGTGGAATTCCACGTGTAGCGGTGAAATGCGTAGATATGTGGAGGAACACCAGTGGCGAAGGCGACTCTCTGGGCTGTAACTGACGCTGAGGCGCGAAAGCGTGGGGAGCAAACAGGATTAGATACCCTGGTAGTCCACGCCGTAAACGATGAGTGCTAGGTGTTAGGGGTTTCGATACCCTTGGTGCCGAAGTTAACACATTAAGCACTCCGCCTGGGGAGTACGGTCGCAAGACTGAAACTCAAAGGAATTGACGGGGACCCGCACAAGCAGTGGAGTATGTGGTTTAATTCGAAGCAACGCGAAGAACCTTACCAGGTCTTGACATCCCTCTGATCGGTACAGAGATGTACCTTTCCTTCGGGACAGAGGAGACAGGTGGTGCATGGTTGTCGTCAGCTCGTGTCGTGAGATGTTGGGTTAAGTCCCGCAACGAGCGCAACCCTTATATTTAGTTGCCAGCACTTCGGGTGGGCACTCTAGATAGACTGCCGGTGACAAACCGGAGGAAGGTGGGGATGACGTCAAATCATCATGCCCCTTATGACCTGGGCTACACACGTACTACAATGGCCGGTACAACGGGCTGCGAAATCGCGAGATGGAGCCAATCCCAACAAAGCCGGTCTCAGTTCGGATTGCAGGCTGCAACTCGCCTGCATGAAGTCGGAATTGCTAGTAATCGCGGATCAGCATGCCGCGGTGAATACGTTCCCGGGTCTTGTACACACCGCCCGTCACACCACGAGAGTTTATAACACCCGAAGTCGGTGGGGTAACCGCAAGGAGCCAGCCGCCGAAGGTGGGATAGATGATTGGGGTGAAGTCGTAACAAGGTAGCCGTATCGGAAGGTGCGGCTGGATCACCTCCTTTCTATGGAGAATCGTTTCCTGCAACGGAAACATTCAAATATAAAATCTAGCCAGGTCGGCTAGTTACTCACTCGTTGCTCAGTTTTGAGAGCTCAAACTCTCAAACGTTTGGTGGCGATAGCGAAGGGGTTCCACACGTTCCCATCCCGAACACGACCGTTAAGCCCTTCAGCGTCGATGGTACTTGGACCGCAGGGTCCTGGGAGAGTAGAACGCCGCCAAGCGTAACCCATTTTGGGTTCAAATAGTATATATAATGTGGGCCCTTAGCTCAGTTGGTTAGAGCGCACCTCTGATAAGGGTGAGGCCGGTGGTTCGAGTCCACCAGGGCCCACCATCTATACCTTTAAACTTTATATGGGGCCATAGCTCAGCTGGGAGAGCGCCTGCCTTGCAAGCAGGAGGTCAGCGGTTCGATCCCGCTTGGCTCCACCAAAAATGCTTTACAAGTTTGTTCTTTGAAAACTAGATATCGAAACGAAACAAACGCGAATTAGAACATTCCTTTAAGCTGATCTTGTGTAAACAAGTGAAGTATTTATAAAGGTAGTTAAATTGCTTTTGTGATGGTATCGAATGGGAGCGACTTTTGGCTTTGCGCAAGCAAAACAAGGGAAGCAAGCAGTCGAAACCGGAACAAAATGGTTAAGCTACTAAGAGCACACGGAGGATGCCTAGGCGCTAGGAGCCGATGAAGGACGTGGCGAACAACGAAACTGCCTCGGGGAGCTGTAAGCAAGCTTTGATCCGGGGGTGTCCGAATGGGGAAACCCAGCTGGGGTAATTTCCAGTTACTCATAACTGAATACATAGGTTATGTAGAGGCATACCAGGGGAACTGAAACATCTAAGTACCCTGAGGAAGAGAAAACAATAGTGATTCCGTCAGTAGCGGCGAGCGAACGCGGAGAAGCCCAAACCAGAGAGCTTGCTCTTTGGGGTTGTGGGACGTCTCACATGGAGTTACAAAGGAACCGGTTAAGCGAAGAGGTCTGGAAAGGCCCGCCAAAGAAGGTAAAAGCCCTGTAGTTGAAAGTTGGTTCCCTCCGAGACGGATCCCGAGTAGTGCGGGGCACGTGAAACCCCGTATGAATCCGGCAGGACCATCTGCCAAGGCTAAATACTTCCTAGCGACCGATAGTGAAGCAGTACCGTGAGGGAAAGGTGAAAAGCACCCCGGAAGGGGAGTGAAATAGAACCTGAAACCGTGTGCTTACAAAAAGTCAGAGCCCGTTTTAGGGGTGATGGCGTGCCTTTTGTAGAATGAACCGGCGAGTTACGTTCCCGTGCAAGGTTAAGGTGAAGAGCCGGAGCCGCAGCGAAAGCGAGTCTGAATAGGGCGACTTAGTACGTGGACGTAGACCCGAAACCGGGTGATCTACCCCTGTCCAGGGTGAAGGTGCGGTAACACGCACTGGAGGCCCGAACCCACGCATGTTGAAAAATGCGGGGATGAGGTGGGGGTAGCGGAGAAATTCCAATCGAACTCGGAGATAGCTGGTTCTCCCCGAAATAGCTTTAGGGCTAGCCTCGGAAAACAGAGTCGTGGAGGTAGAGCACTGATTGGGTGCGGGGCCCGCAAGGGTTACCAAGCTCAGTCAAACTCCGAATGCCATAGACTTACTTCCGGGAGTCAGACAGTGAGTGCTAAGATCCATTGTCAAAAGGGAAACAGCCCAGACCATCAGCTAAGGTCCCCAAGTGTGTGTTAAGTGGGAAAGGATGTGGAGTTGCACAGACAACCAGGATGTTGGCTTAGAAGCAGCCACCATTGAAAGAGTGCGTAATAGCTCACTGGTCGAGTGACTCTGCGCCGAAAATGTAACGGGGCTAAACACACCACCGAAGCTATGGCTTGATGCTTTGCATCAGGGGTAGGGGAGCGTTGTATAAGGGTTGAAGGTGTACCGTAAGGAGCGCTGGACATTATACAAGTGAGAATGCCGGTATGAGTAACGAAAAGATCAGTGAGAATCTGATCCGCCGAAAGCCTAAGGGTTCCTGAGGAAGGCTCGTCCGCTCAGGGTAAGTCGGGACCTAAGGCGAGGCCGAAAGGCGTAGTCGAAGGACAACAGGTCGAAATTCCTGTACCACCGTAAGCCGTTATGAGCAATGGGGGGACGCAGTAGGGTAGTGACGCGGACTGATGGATGTCCGTCTAAGCAGTGAGGCTGATGTGTAGGCAAATCCGCACATTGTAAGGCTGAGCTGTGATGGGGAGCGAAAATTATAGTAGCGAAGGTCATGATCTCACACTGCCAAGAAAAGCCTCTAGCCAGGTGATGGTGCCCGTACCGCAAACCGACACAGGTAGGCGAGAAGAGTATTCTAAGGCGCGCGGAAGAACTCTCGTTAAGGAACTCGGCAAAATGACCCCGTAACTTCGGGAGAAGGGGTGCCCCGGTAGTGTGAATAGCACGAGGGGGCCGCAGTGAAAAGGCCCAAGCGACTGTTTAGCAAAAACACAGGTCTGTGCGAAGCCGTAAGGCGAAGTATACGGGCTGACGCCTGCCCGGTGCTGGAAGGTTAAGGGGAGTGGTTAGGGAGTAATCCCGAAGCTGTGAACCGAAGCCCCAGTAAACGGCGGCCGTAACTATAACGGTCCTAAGGTAGCGAAATTCCTTGTCAGGTAAATTCTGACCCGCACGAATGGCGTAACGACTTGGGCGCTGTCTCAACGAGAGATCCGGTGAAATTTTAATACCTGTGAAGATGCAGGTTACCCGCGACAAGACGGAAAGACCCCATGGAGCTTTACTGCAGCTTGATATTGAATTTGGGTACGATCTGTACAGGATAGGTGGGAGCCTTTGAAGCAGGAGCGCCAGCTTCTGTGGAGGCAACGTTGGGATACCACCCTGATCGTATCTAGGTTCTAACCTGGTACCGTAATCCGGTGCGGGGACAGTGTCAGGTGGGCAGTTTGACTGGGGCGGTCGCCTCCTAAAGAGTAACGGAGGCGCCCAAAGGTTCCCTCAGAATGGTTGGAAATCATTCGAAGAGTGCAAAGGCATAAGGGAGCTTGACTGCGAGACCTACAAGTCGAGCAGGGACGAAAGTCGGGCTTAGTGATCCGGTGGTACCGCATGGAAGGGCCATCGCTCAACGGATAAAAGCTACCCTGGGGATAACAGGCTTATCTCCCCCAAGAGTCCACATCGACGGGGAGGTTTGGCACCTCGATGTCGGCTCATCGCATCCTGGGGCTGAAGTAGGTCCCAAGGGTTGGGCTGTTCGCCCATTAAAGCGGTACGCGAGCTGGGTTCAGAACGTCGTGAGACAGTTCGGTCCCTATCTGTCGTGGGCGTAGGAAATTTGAGAGGAGCTGTCCTTAGTACGAGAGGACCGGGATGGACGTACCGCTGGTGTACCAGTTGTTCCGCCAGGAGCACCGCTGGGTAGCTATGTACGGACGGGATAAACGCTGAAAGCATCTAAGCGTGAAGCCCCCCTCAAGATGAGATTTCCCAGTATGTAAGACCCCTTGAAGACGACGAGGTAGATAGGCTGGGGGTGGAAGTGCAGCAATGCATGGAGCTGACCAGTACTAATCGGTCGAGGGCTTATCCAATAGCAAGTTGTAATTCGCGTGTTTCGTTTCGAATCTAGTTTTCAGGGAGCAATCCTTGATGATGTTGAAGATTGTTATTTGGAGAGATACCCAAGTGGCTATAAGGGGACCCTCTGCTAAGGGGTTAGACTGCGTAAGCGGTGCGAGGGTTCGAATCCCTCTCTCTCCGCCATCTTTACCTAAAGATGGACAAGCAATCAAGACACAATTAATATGGCGGTGTAGCTCAGCTGGCTAGAGCGTACGGTTCATACCCGTAAGGTCGGGGGTTCGATCCCCTCCGCCGCTACCATATTACCCAGGAGGCTTAGCTCAGCTGGGAGAGCATCTGCCTTACAAGCAGAGGGTCGGGGGTTCGATCCCCTCAGCCTCCACCATATACGCCGGTGTAGCTCAACTGGTAGAGCAACTGACTTGTAATCAGTAGGTTGGGGGTTCAAGTCCTCTCGCCGGCACCATTAATGCCTGGAACCGTGGTGTAGTTGGCCTAACATGCCTGCCTGTCACGCAGGAGATCGCGGGTTCGAATCCCGTCGGTTCCGCCATTAATCCTAAAAATTAAATATGGCTCGGTAGCTCAGTCGGTAGAGCAGAGGACTGAAAATCCTCGTGTCGGCGGTTCGATTCCGTCCCGAGCCACCTTTAATCCCTGGAGGATTAGCGAAGTGGCCAAACGCATCAGACTGTAAATCTGCTCCCGTACGGGTTCGGTGGTTCGAATCCATCATCCTCCACCAGTTTTATGAGTCATTAGCTCAGTTGGTAGAGCACCTGACTTTTAATCAGGGTGTCGAAGGTTCGAGCCCTTCATGACTCATCTTTAAGAAAAGAGTGATTAATCATTAATTTGATTAGTTGCTCTTTTTTGTTATCTGATTTTAGCTTAATATGGATATTTATTAATGCTGGGCAAGATATGATAAACTAATAGAAAACTTGCAGAGTGGTGACGTTCATTATATGAAGCTCATACCTGATCTAAAACAGCAAATTGAAGTCATTATAGGCACAACTTTGGACGAATATGAAATTACAATACAAGAATGGACGCAATCCGTTGCTAATCTGGTTGGTCATCATGAGAATTTAGAGACCGTTGGTGATGAAGGTGAGAGTCAGGAGTTATCTGTTCAATCTACATCTCCAAGTTCATTCGATGTAATCAGTTTGAATACGGGAAAGCGTATCTTTTTTAAGGTTCGGATGAATGAGCAAGAAGAGACCGTCGTGTGTTGGGGATGCCCTGCAAAATCTATTACCGTGGAAACACGACAATTGATTGAGCTTTTGATCCGTACTAACGCGACTCTACCCGATGAGGTACAACCTGTTGTATATGAGAATGATAGGGAGCAGTATTTGACTGAATTGGGCCTCTGGCTTAAAGAACAGATCGAAGAACCAACCAAGCAGGAATCTCAAACAGTTCCTGATCGCTTTGTGACGCCTGCAGGATTGAATGCTGAGAAGATTCTGTTCTTGCTGCAAGGGGATACACCGGATGCACATCGTTTGCGGTCCAAGGAACTCAACAAGTTACTTGAGAGTTACTTTGGCGAGGAAATAGTCTTGATTCCTTTGGGGGAGCAAGAGTGGATTTTCATGGGTGATAAAGAAATTGTTACAGAAGAAGCCGAGGAAGATACAACAGAAGCCAAAAAGGATTCACTGAACGCTTTTTGTCTGGGGTTGCATGAATTGGTTGCCAGTGAGTGGGCTGGGGTGTTCCATCTGTCTGCATCTCTGCCATGCATTCCTGCACAACAACTTGTATCGGTCACAACTCTTCTTAAAGAAAGTGTTCACTTGGGGAGAGCATTCCATGTTACGCAGCATATTCATCTCCCATGGGATCTTCACCTGGAGCGGTTGGTAGCGAGCATTCCAGATGATCAACGGATACGTTTTATAAAGGAAACTGGCAAAGACACGGTAATCTTCAATGATAGTGAGACACTTGCTACGCTGGAGACTTTTTTTAGCCTGGACTGTAATGTCAGTGAGACAGCGAAACGACTTTTCATTCATCGTAACACGTTGGTATACCGTCTGGATAAGATCAAACAGGAGATTGGCTATGATGTGAGGCACTTTGAAAGTGCTGTTCTAGTGCAGTTTTTACTACTAATGTACAAAGTGACGAAAAAGCATTGATATTTTTGTGCAGTTTGCGAATAGTCAAACCTCACGGTGATAGGGTATTATAAAAATACAAATTGTATTCGATTACAAAATGATCTCTGAGGAGGCAACAATCATGGCTGGAGTACGTTTAGAGCATATTTTCAAAAAATACCCGGGTTCTGATAAAGCAACTGTAGTTGACATTAACCTGGACATTAAAGATAAAGAATTTCTGGTACTGGTAGGTCCGTCCGGTTGTGGTAAATCAACAACACTTCGTATGATCGCAGGCCTTGAGGAAATTTCTGAAGGTAAACTCTATATCGGTGACCGTGTCGTTAATGATGTTGCACCTAAAGACCGCGATATCGCGATGGTATTCCAATCCTATGCCTTGTATCCGCATATGAGCGTATATCAAAACATGGCGTTTGGTTTGAAATTGCGTAAGGTTAAAAAAGATGAGATCGACAAACGTGTACGTGAAGCAGCTAAAATCCTGGATATCGAACATTTGCTTGAGCGTAAACCTAAGGCATTGTCCGGTGGTCAACGTCAACGTGTCGCTTTGGGACGTGCGATTGTCCGTGATCCACAAGTGTTCTTGATGGATGAGCCTCTCTCCAACTTGGATGCCAAACTGCGTGGTCAAATGCGTGCTGAGATCACTAAACTTGCGAAACGTTTGGAAACAACTGTTATCTACGTAACGCATGACCAGATCGAAGCTATGACGATGGGTGATCGGATCGTTGTTATGAAGGATGGTATCATCCAACAAGCAGCTTCTCCGGAAGAGTTGTACAACCTGCCGGCTAACCTGTTCGTAGCTGGTTTCATCGGTTCCCCGACAATGAACTTTATCTCGGGTAAACTGGCTGAGCAAGGTGCTAACCTTCACTTTATTGCTCCAGGCGTGGACGTTGAAATCCCGCAAGGTAAAGCACAAGTGTTGAAATCTAGAGGATACATTGGCAAAGAAGTGATTCTGGGTGTTCGTCCAGAAGACATTCACGAAGAGCCAGTATTCCTGGAAGCATCCCCGAACTCCGTATTCTCTACACACGTAGATGTTACAGAGAACCTGGGTCACGAAATGCTCCTCTACTTGAGTGGTGTTGGTAACGATACAACAATCGCACGTGTAGACGGACGTTCTAACACTCGTGATGGTTCCACAGTTAAAATGGCCATCGACATGAACAAGGTTCATATCTTTGACAAAGAGACTGAAGTGAACGTACTTCTTCAAGACTAATATTACTGGGATTCCTCGGTGACGATGGAACCTGACAGTTAATGCAATTATACATTGTAATGAGAGCCCCTTCCGTTATTGCTGGAAGGGGCTTTTTTTAAGATTATTGGAATTATAAGTTTCGGCGGAGTTGAAGGATTAATAGCCGCAAGAAAAACGGCCGCTAAACTACGATTGTGGTATCCTAAAAGGTGCTTCGATCAGAAGACTTTTCTTACTATTGGTTGTCGGAGGCTGCGATTGCATTCATCCCGGAATTCATTTAAGATTATTTGAAGGTCTGTCTTCATATATTTGAGAGAATCGACTGTTGGAAGGGTATGCAGGCTGTACCCCATGTTGTGAATGCGCTAATAATGGAAATAACGGATACACGATCTGATGTACATAGAAGCACAGCTAATGCTGAAAGGAAGAGACAAATGGCGAAAAAAGTGAAAGTATCTGAACTCGTGCAGCAATTTCAGTTGGAGGTTGTTTCTGGATCTCACGGACTGAAAAGAGTCATTACGGTAGATGACCTGAACCGTCCTGGTCTGGAAATGGCCGGTTATTTTGAATACCACCCACAAGAACGGGTCCAGCTACTTGGAAGAACGGAGTTAGCTTTCTTTGCAATGTTACCTGAGCAAGAGCGGCGCGATCGTATGCAACGTCTTTGTACGGAAGAGACGCCTTGTATCGTTGTCACGCGTGGACTGGAAGTTCCGCAAGAGCTGATTGATATTAGTGAAGAACAGAATCTGGCTGTACTTCGCAGCAACATGGCGACAACGATTCTATCCAGCCGGATTACGGGATTCCTGGAAAAGAAATTGGCACCAACAGCAACCATTCACGGTGTACTTTGTGATGTCTATGGCGTAGGCATGCTGATCACGGGTAGTAGCGGTATTGGTAAGAGTGAAACAGCACTGGAACTGGTGAAACGTGGACACCGACTGATTGCCGATGATGCGGTAGAGATCCGCCAAACGTCAGATTTTCAGCTCCACGGTACTGCACCTGAATTGATCCGCCATTTGCTCGAAATTCGAGGTGTCGGTATTATCAACGTCATGACATTGTTCGGAGCTGGTGCGGTTCGGAATAACAAACGGATTACCTTGGTTGTACGTCTGGAAGCATGGCAGCAGGATAAACAATATGATCGTCTGGGTCTGGATGAAGAGACTACACGTATCATTGATACGGATGTACCTCTGGTTACAATCCCTGTTCGTCCGGGACGGAACTTGGCGGTTATTATTGAAGTGGCGGGTATGAACTATCGTCTGAAACAGATGGGTCTTAATGCTGCATTGCAATTCACAAACAAGCTGACAGCAACCATCTCGGAAGATATGGAAGACATGGATTAAGAAACATTTTATACAAGGAAATGAAGATGAATGGTTGACATGTACTGCTTCTCTTAAGGCGCAGGGCATGCCAACCATTCGTCATGCGTGCGATTGATTGAATAAATAGGAGTGTGAATGAATGGATACATTATTACTGTTGAACCCGATTGCGTTCTCTATTGGAGCGTTAAAGGTTCACTGGTACGGGCTTATTCTTGGTGCCGCGGCACTTATAGGACTCCTGCTCGTGATCCGGGAGGGCAAACGATACAATATTCCACAGGAAGTGTTCATGGATATGGTCCTGCTGGGTGTGCCTTCTGCCATCATTGGTGCCCGTATCTACTACGTAGCATTTAAGTGGGAAGATTATAAGGATAATTTCTGGGATGTCTTTAAAATATGGAATGGCGGTATAGCCATCTATGGTGCCCTTATTGGTGCAATCATCTGTGCAGTTATTTTCTTCCGTCGTAAAGGGTATAACTTCTGGCGTATGGCGGATATCTGTGCGCCTGGACTGCTCGTTGGACAGTTGATCGGACGCTGGGGGAACTTTGTGAATCAGGAAGCCTACGGCGGTCCTGTAGAAGAATCATTTTTGAGAGACAAGCTTCATCTGCCCGACTTTATTGTTAATCAAATGAACGTAGAAGGCGTATTCCACCATCCTGCATTTTTGTATGAATCGATGTGGAGTCTCGTTGGTCTGGTCTTGCTGCTGGTTCTGCGTCGTCAGAAGTTTCTGCGTTCAGGTGAACTGTTCATGTCTTATTTCATCTGGTACTCTATCGGTCGTTTCTTCATTGAAGCTCTACGTACGGACAGTCTTGGCTTCCAGGCTCCGCAATGGGTCGCTTCATTAGTGAACGGGCTATGGTCTCCAATGACTGCAATGGGCTTTGAACAAGGATATCTTGATCCTGTATACGGTAACGTAAGAATCTCGCAACTGCTCGCGATTGGCATCATTATTGTTGCTGTTGTATTCATTGTAGTGAGAAGAGTGACAGGCAAAGCAGATGTTCGTTACAGTGATCCGATTGTATCGTCCAAAGTTCCTGCAGATGATATGGAGCATACGGGAACGGTTGCTGGCAAAGAGAACAAGGTAACACTTCCAGCCAAAGATGAATCCAAGCAAGTTGATGATAAAAAGGAGTAATGCAACATGATTGACACGGTATTGTTTGATCTGGACGGAACGATTATTGATACCAATGAGTTGATTATCAGCTCATTCCAGCATGTCATGGGAGGATGGGAGCATTCAGCTCCATGGACTCGGGAACAGATCATTCCACATATGGGTGGCACACTGGAGCAGCAAATGCGCACCTTCTCTGGCCAGGAGGAAGTCTCCGAGTACGTGAAAGGTTACCGTGCTTATAATGATATTCATCATGAAGCGATGGTTAGACCTTTTCCACATGTCATTGAGGTAGTAGAGGCGCTGCATCAGGCGGGCATTGTTATGGGTGTGGTCACAACCAAAATTCGTCCATCTACATTAAAGGTGCTAGAACGTTTTGACCTACTAAAATATATGAAGACAATTGTAACAGTGACCGATGTGACGAATCCGAAGCCGCACGCTGAACCTGTACTGAAAGCTATGACGGAACTGGGGGCAGATCCTGCCAAAACATTAATGGTGGGTGACAGTCCAGTGGATATCCAATCGGCACAGAATGCGGGCGTGCTCTCGGCGGGGGTTGCATGGTCTCTTAAAGGAGAAACAATCCTGAGCGGATATGGTCCCGATCATATGTTGCATGACATGAGAGATTTGTTGAAACTCATCCATATTGAAACGGGACGTTCATGAGAAAAGTAACCCGCTATCCGGTAGAGGACCAGAATGCACTTTGGCATATCTACAAGACAGTGAGTCCGTGGAAGGGCGTTCGTAATTTTATCTGGATCCAGTTGTCACGCTACTGTCCAATCCTATCGGTGAAGAACTGGATTTACCGCCGAATGCTCGGTATGAAGGTGGGAAAACACACAGCCTTTGGCCTGATGGTGATGGTGGATGTGTTTTTTCCGGAGAAAATAACGGTCGGCGAAAACTCGGTCATCGGTTACAACACAACGATTCTCGCTCATGAGTATCTCATTAAGGAGTACAGGCTCGGTGAGGTGATTATCGGGGAAAATGTACT
The DNA here is from genome assembly GCF_030816325.1 of Paenibacillus sp. W4I10. Classification (NCBI taxonomy): domain Bacteria; kingdom Bacillati; phylum Bacillota; class Bacilli; order Caryophanales; family Paenibacillaceae; genus Paenibacillus; species Paenibacillus sp. W4I10. Next base: position 5,035,753 of record NZ_JAUSXX010000001.1, on the reverse strand, counting down.
GATTGGTGCCAATACAACGATTCTGCCCGGGGTAACAATAGGAGACGGAGCCGTTGTGGCTGCTGGAGCTGTCGTACATAAGGATGTTGCACCAGGAGCTTTTGTTGGAGGTAATCCACTTCGTGATTTATCCCGCGCGGCAGCTTCTACGGAAGAAACTGTCTTTAACACGGATGATTCTTCTCAGGGTAGTGTGCATTGAGTCAATAAAGTAATGAATGAAGATGGGTTGAAGTAAAAAGCTGCTTATGGCAGCTTTTTTCGTATATAAATACCCTTTTGTGAGCGTAACGGTGTGTATATAAAACGATATGTCGATCCAAGGGCAATCAAGCTTTGGTATTGTTGACGGTAGTGCGGATTTCATGTTATCATATCCCATATCCTTTAGTTTGTTAGCACTTTACCATGTGAAAGTATCCCTAGAGAAATGAAGCATGATAAAGATTGAACTAAACCAATAGTTGAAGGCGTATGCGATAATATTGTGATTCAAGGTTTATAAGATAGAATGGGGATTTACACTACATAAATCCTGTTGAAATAGAACGAGTACAACTCTTAAATTACTGACTCGGGGTGAATAATACCAATGTCCAAACCAAAAGGTTTTGAAAAACCAACCGGATTTCGCGACTATACACCACATGTAGTATCCAAGCTGCGGACGATTGAACGCAATGTACTGGAATGTATGGAACGCTGGGGTTACCGTCAGATCATCACACCAACGATTGAATATTACGATACGGTGGGTGTAGCAAGCTCTACATCAGATCGCAAATTATTTAAATTGCTAAACAGCCGGGGAACCACACTGGTACTCAGATCGGATCTAACGGCTCCAATTGCACGCGTAGTTTCATCCATGCTCAAAGATGAGCAGTTGCCACTGCGTTTATCCTATCATGCGAACGTTTTCCGTTCTATTGAAGAGGAAGCTGGGCGTGAGGCGGAATTCTTCCAAACTGGCGTGGAGCTGGTAGGGGACGACTCACCTGAGGCGGATGCAGAAGTTGTTGCGCTTGCGATTGCCTCTTTGCAGGCAGCGGGCGTGTCTTCTTTTAAAATAGCGATGGGCCATATGGGATTCCTGAACGGGTTACTGGAGGAAGTCATTCCAGGCCAGACAACGGAGCAGGAGCAATTGAAGGAAGGGCTGCTCGGACGTGATTATGTAGGCTATCGCCAGTCCATTGAAGCATTGAATCTGGAGCCCAAGTTGAAAGAACAGCTCGAAGCGATCCTGCGTCTGCGCGGTGGCAAGGAAGTATGCACACATGCGGTAGAGCTAAGTTCAAGTGCTGAAGCAGCACAGTCGATTGCACATCTGTGTGCAGTATTCGAAGTGTTGGAAGCGTACGGTGTATCCGAACATGTACTGATTGATCTGACGATGATCGGTGATTTCTCCTATTATACGGGTATGACCTTTGAAGGGTATGCAGCGGAACTGGGATCTCCAGTATGTAGCGGTGGACGGTATGATAATCTGTTACAACAGTTTGGTCGCTCATTGCCGGCTACAGGATTTGCACTGAAAACGAACCGTATTATTGATGGTGTTCATGGCATTACGATTGAAGAGAAAAAACCGGTACTTATCCAATATACCCCGAAACGTCGGGCCGAGGCACTAACAGAAGCGGCAAGATTACGCAGTATGGGACAAAATGTAGTGACACTCCTTCTTCCTGAAGACGGGGCTGGGGCAAGTGCCGTATCGGTCGAAGCAAGAAACGCTCAGGCTGAGCAGGTTATTACTTACGGACCTGAAGAAGGAGGACGCTGAGATGTCGGATATTCTGAAGGTGGCCATGCCGAAGGGCCGAATCTATAAAAAAGCCTCCAAATTGTTTCGTGAAGCGGGGCTGGATATTCCAGAAGACGTGGACGATACACGCAGATTGGTCATCGAAGTACCGGAAGCTGGAATGGAATTCATTATGGCGAAGCCAGTAGATGTTCCAACATATGTGGAGTACGGAGTTGCAGATATCGGAATTGTTGGTAAAGACGTGTTGCTAGAGGAAGATCGGGATGTGTACGAACTGTTGAATCTGGGAATCGCTCAGTGCCGTATGTCTGTGATCGGACTTCCAGACTGGAAGCCAGGCATCCAGCAACGTGTTGCAACGAAGTATCCAAGGATTGCTTCACAGTATTTCCGGGAGCAGGGGCAGCAAGTCGAGGTGATCAAGCTGAATGGTTCCATTGAGCTTGCGCCTTTGATTGGTCTGGCAGACCGGATTGTCGATCTGGTGGAGACAGGTCAGACACTGCGCGAGAACGGATTGGTGGAGATGACGGGTATTCTGGACATCACCAGCCGTCTTATCGCGAATCGGGTAAGTTATCGGATGAAAAACGCACGAATCCAGGCTTTGTGTGATGCACTTCAGCAGGTCATTCCGTCATCGAATGAGATTTCGTCAGGAAGCATTCGGGGATAAACTAATGCGTTGGAAACATAGATGAGGAACATGTGAAGCAAGGTAAGAGTAAGAGTAAGAAACACACAAAGAAACGAATCGGCCATAAGTAGGCATTACAGGGGATAAGGAGGTCGTACGCATGAAAATTGTACCTGCACGGGAGTTTGATCTGAAGCGGGAAGTGGAGTATGGCACGCCGGAGCAAAATGAAACGGTACGGCGTATTGTCAGCGACATTCGCCGTGAGGGTGATGCGGCACTGCTGCGTTACACAGAGCAGCTGGACCGCACGAAGCTGACGGCCGCAGAATTGCGCGTGCCGCAGGAAGAGCTGCAGGCGGCTTATGCAGCCGTGGAGCCATCCTTTGTGACGGCGATTCGCCAAGCCGCCGCCAACATTCGTGCGTTTCACGAGAAACAGAAACGCAATTCGTGGATGGATTGGCAGCCGGACGGCAGCCTGCTGGGCCAGGTCATCCGACCGCTGAAGCGGGTCGGCGTCTATGTACCTGGCGGCAAAGCAGCATATCCATCGTCTGTGCTGATGAATGTGATTCCGGCACAGGTGGCAGGCGTGCCGGAGATCGTTCTCGTGACGCCACCGTCAACGAACGGTGGCGAAGGTATTAACCCGTACATCCTCGTTGCTGCTGCGGAAGCAGGCGTGAGCGAGATGTACCGGGTTGGCGGCGCTCAAGCTATCGCCGCCCTCGCTTACGGCACGGAGAGTATTGCCCCGGTTGACAAGATCTGTGGACCGGGCAATATTTACGTGGCGCTCGCGAAGCGCGAGGTGTACGGTGCAGTCGATATCGATAGTATCGCAGGACCGAGTGAGATTGTGGTGCTCGCCGATGATACGGCGAATCCGGTGTACGTCGCCGCCGACCTGTTGTCGCAGGCGGAACATGACGAGATGGCATCGGCCATTCTCGTCACGAATTCGGCCACGCTGGCGGAAGCCGTGCAGGGCGAAGTGCAGCGGCAGCTTGAAGTGCTGCCGCGGCGGGATATCGCTGCTGCTTCCGTGGAGCAGTATGGCGCGATTATTGTGGTCGATTCCATCGATGAGGGAATCGACGTGGTGAACCGGCTTGCACCGGAGCATCTGGAGATCATGGTGCAGGAGCCGATGGCTTACGCTGGCCGGATCGAAAATGCCGGAGCAATCTTCCTCGGCCCGTACAGTTCGGAGCCGGTAGGAGATTATTTTGCCGGACCCAATCACATTATTCCGACGAATGGAACTGCGCGATTCAGTTCACCAGTGGACGTGGATGATTTCATCAAAAAATCGAGTCTGATCTATTATAGTAAAGAAGCGCTGCTGCAGAACGGAGCGGCTATTATAGAGTTGGCCCGTCATGAGGGTCTTGAAGGGCATGCCCGTGCAATCGCTGTACGGTTAGAACAGGAAGGAAAGGCGGAATCGGACAATGGATAAGCAAAATAATGGTGTGGAACTTGAAAACAAAGGTGCAGTGCGGCAAGCAGAGGTTGACCGCAAAACAAACGAGACCAATATTCAATTGGCCTTTACTGTAGATGGCACAGGACAATCCACGATTGAAACGGATGTACCTTTCCTGAACCATATGCTGGATCTGTTCACGAAGCACGGACAATTCGATCTGAACGTGCAGGCCCGTGGAGATATTGATATCGACGATCATCACACGGTTGAAGACATCGGAATATGTCTGGGGCAGACGTTGCGAGAAGCGTTGGGTGACAAACGCGGTATTAAGCGTTACGCCAGTGTTTTTGTACCGATGGACGAGGCGCTCGCCCAGGTCATTATTGATGTGAGCAACCGACCTCACTTTGAATACCGTGCAGAATACCCTTCCCAACAGGTAGGCAGTTTCTCCACGGAGCTGGTACATGAATTCCTGTGGAAATTGGCGCTGGAAGCTCGGATTACGTTACATGTCATTGTGCACTATGGTCAGAACACCCACCACATGATTGAAGCGATCTTTAAGGCATTGGGACGTGCACTGGATGAAGCAACGATGATTGATCCACGTGTAACGGGTGTGCCTTCCACGAAGGGAGTGCTGTAGACGATGGCGATTGCAATTGTCGATTACGGTATGGGTAACCTGCACAGCGTCGGCAAAGCGGTCGAACGTCTTGGCTACGAAGCGCTGGTCACGGGTGACCGGGAAGAGATTCTTGGCGCAGATGGTGTCATTCTGCCAGGCGTAGGTGCTTTTGGTGATGCGATGGTTCATCTGCGGGAGAGTGGACTGGATACGGTGGTGAAGGAAGCTGCTGCCGGTTCTAAGCCACTGCTCGGTATCTGTCTGGGCATGCAATTGTTGTTCAGCTCAAGTGAAGAGCATGGCGAGCATGAGGGACTAGATATTTTGCCAGGTAAAGTGGTGCGCTTTGCACCAGGAGAGCTGAAAGTTCCTCATATGGGATGGAACCGTTTGGAATTCCTGCACGCGGAAAACCCGCTATTTACGGGGCTTGAGGCAGGTCACGTCTATTTTGTCCATTCCTATCATGCGCTTACTGAAAACAGGGACGATCTGCTGGCGGTAACAGATTACGGACATCCGGTGACAGCCATTGTAGGCAGAGGATCCAACTTCGGCATGCAATTCCACCCGGAGAAAAGTGGAGAACTTGGTGTGAAGCTGCTCGGCAACTTTTTGGCTCTGACAGGAGCACCTGTACAAAGGTAAAGCATCATCTCTTCTTAACTATAGAAAGCGTACAAATCTAATTCATATTCAGGAGGCCTTGTATGTCATCTTTTATCCTATATCCGGCGATTGATATCCGGGACGGCAAATGTGTAAGACTGGTGCAGGGAGATTATAATCAGGAGACCGTGTATAACGATGACCCGGTTCAAGTGGCTCTATCCTGGGAGAAGCAAGGCGGTACATACGTTCATCTGGTGGATCTGGATGGTGCGAAAGCAGGGCATCCTGTTAACGATGAGCTGATCGGGCGGATTGCCTCGGCTGTGAACGTACCTGTTCAGGTGGGCGGTGGACTTCGTACGGTAGCGGATGTAGAGCGATTGCTGGGTCTGGGTGTTAGCCGGCTGATCATTGGAACAGCAGCGATTGAGGATCGTGCTTTTACAGAGGAAGTACTGGGACGTTACGGCGACAAAGTGGCAATTGGTATCGACGCTCGAAATGGTTACGTGGCAACCCGCGGATGGCTTGAAACATCGGAAGTGCAAGCAGAGGTACTCGCAAAGGAATTGGCGGCATATGGGGCAGAAACGTTTATCTTTACGGATATTTCCCGTGATGGCATGATGCAGGGTCCTAATGTGGAAGCGATTGTGTCTCTAGCCAAGGCAAGCGGACGGACGGTTATTGCCTCCGGCGGTGTGAGTGTAATGGATGATCTGCTTCGTCTGAGTCGCCACGCGGATGATGGAGTTGGTGGAGCAATCGTGGGTAAAGCACTGTATACGGGAAGCATCGATCTGTCTGAAGCAGTACGTGCGGTAAATAAGTAAGGGATATTCGGATAGAGAGGAAGAGGTAGCATGCTGGCAAAAAGAATCATCCCCTGTCTGGACGTGAAGGACGGCCGGGTCGTCAAAGGCGTCAACTTCGTTAATCTCCGCGATGCGGGTGATCCGGTAGAGCTGGCGGCACTATATGACCGCGAGGGCGCGGACGAATTGGTATTTCTCGATATCTCCGCTTCGGTAGAAGGTCGCGAAACGATGGAAGAAGTCGTGCGGCAGACGGCGGGCGAGATCGCTATTCCCTTTACGGTAGGTGGTGGCATCTCCAAGGTAGAGGACATGAAGCGGATTCTCCGTGCAGGAGCGGATAAAATTGCAGTGAATACAGCCGCGGTACTTAATCCGCAGTTGATTGCAGATGGTGCACGTCGCTTTGGCTCGCAGTGTATCGTGGTAGCGATCGATGCCAAGTATAACGAAGCTTGGGGCGAGTGGGAAGTCTATACACATGGTGGACGAAAACCCTCCGGGATCAAGGCGCTGGAATGGGTTAAACAGGCTGAGAGCTTGGGCGCGGGAGAGATTCTTCTCACAAGTATGGACGCGGACGGAACAAAAGACGGCTTTGATCTGAAGCTGACGGCAGCGGTATCCGAATCTGTGCGTATTCCAGTCATCGCATCGGGCGGTGCGGGCAAGGAATCTCATTTCTATGATGTGTTTACTACAGGCAAAGCGGACGCAGGGCTGGCCGCAACGATTTTCCATTACAAAGAAATCGCCGTACCGGCGTTAAAACAACATTTGAGAGAACAAGGGGTGGAGATCCGTGACTAAAGTGAGCGATGAAATCAAGGAACAGTTGTCCTTGGAACAGGTTGTGGAACACATTCGTTGGAGTGATGGTTTGATTCCTGCCATTGTGCAGGATGTGGATACTCGGGAAGTCTTAATGATGGCTTATATGAATCGCGAATCTCTGAAGTTGTCGCTTGAATCCGGTGAGACGTGGTTCTGGTCACGCTCGCGTCAGGAGTTGTGGCATAAAGGAGCAACATCTGGCAACGTGCAGACGATTACTTCCCTAAAATATGATTGTGACGGCGATACCTTGTTGGTTGAGGTGAAACCGAACGGTCCGGCTTGCCATACAGGGGCGGTAACTTGTTTCCATAATGAAATCATTGGTTTGCCAGAGAAATCGGCAGACAAGGCTTCGGATGAAGCGGGTGCGGCATCTGCTTCTGCAAGTTCCGGTTCCGAAAATCGCTTTGAGGTATTGGCTGAATTGGAATCCGTTATTGCAGAGCGTGAACGTGAGCGTCCTGAGGGTGCATATACAACGTATCTGTTTGATAAAGGTGTAGACAAAATACTGAAAAAAATCGGTGAAGAAGCGTCCGAGACGATCATCGCCGCCAAAAATAAAGATAATGACGAGCTTCGTCTGGAAGTCAGTGACCTGATGTATCACCTGCTTGTCCTGTTACAAGAGCGCAAGCTGCCGCTGGACGACATTATGTCAGAGCTGAGCCGCCGTCATGAACGGCCTCGCCGCGATTAGGAGGCGAGTTTCGTGCGTATAGACTATCATACACACCATGAGCGGTGTGGACATGCCGTTGGCAAACTGGAAGAGTACGTGCAGCGTGGTGTGGAGATCGGACTATCCCAGATTGGATTGTCCGATCACATGCCATTGTTGCATGTCGATCCGGCTCGATATTATCCGGAAATGGCGATGCCTATGGATGAACTGCCGCGTTACGTAGAGGAGTGTTTCTCCCTGAAAGAACGTTACCGTGGGCAGATTGACGTACGTGTTGGTCTGGAAGGTGACTATATCGAAGGCTGGGAAACAGAGATCCGTGCGATCATTGAGCGTTATCCATGGGATTATGTGATTGGCTCTGTGCATTTTCTCGGCGAATGGGACATTACGGATTTCCGCCAGACCCATCACTGGGAGGGCAAAGACATCCTTGAAGTATATCGTCAGTACTATGATGCCGTGAGCAAGGCAGCTACGACGGGCCTGTACGATATTATGGGCCATACGGATGTCATTAAACGGTTTGGCTATGTTCCTTCAGCTGAACAGACAGAAGAACGTATCTCACTGGAGAACGCAGCGCTGCAGGCTATTGCCAAAAGTGGCTGCGCCATGGAGTTGAATGCTTCCGGGTTATCGAAGCCTTGTGCCGAGATGTTCCCTAGTCGCAGAATGCTGACGGAAGCCATTCGCTTGGGGATTCCATTAACCATGGGCTCTGATGCACATGACCCACTGAAGCTGGGGGATTATTTGCCCGAAGCTGAAGCACTTTTGCATGAGTTGGGCTGTACGGAAGTCGCTGTTTTTGAATGCCGTCATCGCTCGTTCATTCCTTTAAATGTATAAGCCAGTAGAGTATAATGAGGGTAGGAAATAACCTTTTAGCTAAGGGATTATATAGGGACTTCAACCCTCGGGAGGGCATTATGCAGCATTCGTTACGTATTTTTTCCGGTTCATCGAACCCTAAGCTGGCAGAACAGGTATGTGACAAGCTGGGTGTACAACTGGGCAAGATCAAGCTGTCCAGGTTCAAGAGCGGAGAAATATACGTTCATTATGAAGAAACGATCCGTAATTGTGATGTGTTTCTGGTACAGTCGTTGTCTCATCCGATCAACGAGCTGTTTGTCGAGTTGCTTGTGATGATTGATGCCGCAAAGAGGGCTTCAGCGCGCACTGTGAACATCATTGTTCCGTATTACGGCTATGCTCGTCAAGAGCGCAAATCCGCTCCACGGGAACCGATCTCGGCCAAGATGGTAGCAGATGTATTAACGACAGCTGGCGCCAATCGAGTGGTAACGATCGACCTGCACGCAGCGGCCATTCAGGGATTCTTCAACATTCCGGTTGACCATATGACATCACTGGATCTGATTAGTGATTATCTGTTAAGCAAAGGAATTGAGAACCCTGTTGTAGTATCCCCGGATGCGGGGCGAGCATCGATGGCAGAGAAGCTGGCGAACCGCCTGGATTCCCCATTTGCCATTATGATCAAGAAACGTCCAAGCCATAATGAATCAGTGATTACCCATGTCATTGGTGATGTAGAAGGACGGACACCGATTATTATTGAGGATCTGATCGACACCGGAACAACCATTCTGAATGTGGTAGAAGGGTTGAAGGAACGCGGGTCCAAAAATGTATATGTATGTGCAACACACGGATTGTTCTCGGATGGGGCAGTAAGTAAGTTGAATCACCCGTCAATTGAAGAGGTGGTAGTTACGGACTCAATCGCACTGCCAGATGACCACCCTGAATGCTTCAAAGTGTTACCTGTTGCGCCAATGCTGGCTCGAGCCGTACGCATTATTGTGGATGGTGGCTCCATGGCCACATTGTTTAAGGATTCTGGCATTTAGAGCATCGAGGATATAACGGTGTGCTGCCAGATGAACTGTTCCGTGTCTGAGTTGTTGTCTGCTCAGCACGGTTTTTTTTGTTTTGGCTCTTGGAATTCAATTCTTGCATTGCTGCTCAGAGGCTTGTGCTATAATAACATAAAATCAGTTATGATAGCGTTATCATTATAGCATTCAGCCCTCAAGGTGAGATGGATGCTGAACAGTAGAACCACGGCTGAGAACATTGGCATCGTGGAGTGAGGAGTGGGGTCTATTGTCTCGTAATTGGTACTACCGGTTACTGTTCTCGTATTTCCCAATTTTTTTTCTTACGGTGACCATACTCATTTTCATCGCGTTTGTTTTCATCAATGACATCTCTAAAGAGGAAACCAAAAAAGCAGACCGGATCTCCTCCAGTTATATGATAGACACGGTGGATCGCACAATCAGGGATATTGAACTATCCATCCTGGAAACGGTACAGAGTCAGCAGGCATACAAACTCTATTTTAATAACACAAACCTGACCAGCTCGGACACGGTGTATGCAATTGCGCAGAATTTACGTGAGTTAACCAATTCGTCCTCATGGATTCAATCCATCTATCTATATGACAAGCGAAATAAACATGTTCTTACCGTAAGTGGTTCCAGAGAAGCGGAAAGTTTCTCGGATAAGGCATGGATTGATCAGATGGCTACCGGGTCTATCGGTTCAGGCTGGCAGCCAGTCCGGGAATTCGATGCGGATTCTGTTCAACGTAACCCGACTCGCGTATTAACCGTGAACAAGGAAATGCCTTTGCCTTTTGGCTCTCAGGGCACATTGGTCATTAATATCAAGATGAGCAGCATTGAACAGAGCGTAGATAGTATGGTTAATGGTCAGCTCTCATTTCTGACGATTACGGATCGGGACGGTAAGGTTGTGTATAATGCACACTCGGACCAAGAGGGCTCGATAGACGGTCAGGAACTGAATAGGCTAGCGCTAGAAAGATTGGGCTGGACAATATCCAGTGGAATTAAGGCCGGCAACTTATTTGGCTGGGTATCTGTCATATCTTATGTATGGGTAATCATTGCCATTGTGACGGTCATCTGTGCGATTGTGTATATCGTGTATATTACTCGTCGTAACTATAAACCCATTCAAATCATCATGAACCGGATTGAGTCTCATCAGATACGGGCGTTTGAACACTCGGGAGCTCGCACGGATGAGATGAAGATGATTGACGGTGTACTTGAGAATCTGATTAATCACATGATGGATTATGACAAGAAAAGCAGGGAAAATGTACTCATGCAGCGTAGCAAGTTGTTCAATGCCCTATTGCATGGTGAACACATCGAAAATGTAGCAGAGCAATTAAAGGAGCTCTCTCCACTGAATGACGTGCATGACTCCTCGCGCTTTGTGGTTGTTGTTGGAGAGATTAACCGTTATGAGAAGGGATTTCAGGAGAGGTACACGAGAGGTGAACAAAATACGCTGAAGTTTGCCTTGATGAACGTTTTACAAGAGCTGTCACGTAATACGGGAGTACAATGCTGGATGGAATGGATTAGTGTAGATCGAATTGCAATCCTTTTTGTGTTCAAAGAACAGAATGATAGCAACTTGGACATGTCTGGGCAGATTCGTATTGTAGCTGAAGAATGCAAATCATGGGTAGAACAAAATCTACGCATTTCCTTAAGCTTTGGTATTGGACCTCTTGCTCAGGGAATCGGTACAATACGAGATTCCTATATGGCTGCGGAAGCGGTAATGCAACGCAAACTGTTGATGAATGGAGATGTCGGCCAAGCAGACTGCGGTGAACCACAGCATCCTTTGCTGGATACCTATACCTATCTGCAGATGATTGCGGACTTTGTTAAGCGGTTCCGGATGTCGAGTGGACAGTGGCGGGAACAGTTGGAGGAGATCTTTACAGCATTTGAACAGAACAAACTGCCAGATGACGAGATTCGTTCTCTGATTCAGGCCATGTTGCAGATGCTCAGCCGAGAGGTGTCCATGATGTCGGAAGGGCTTCAGGAAGAGCTGTCCGAAGAAAATATCAACAGATGGTTAAGTGCTGTGGAAGAGGCAGAGACGCTTACGGATGTGAAAAGTCTTTTGTTCGATGGTTTGACGGACATGTTCAGAACGTATGTGGCAGTAACGGAAACCAAGAGTTACAAAGCCATGGTCAATGAAATGAAAAATTATATCGAAGAACAGTTTGCGAATCCTGATCTTTCATTGAAACATCTGAGCGACCGATTCCAGATTACGGGCAAACATGCGAGTTATTTGTTCAAGACAGAATTCAACATGAAGTTTGTTGATTTTGTTACAGAGCTTCGCATGAAGGAGACAGAGCAGCTTTTGCTCAATACCGATTACTCTCTGCAGGATATTGCCCTGAAGGTTGGGTATGCAAATGGAATTACGTTGGGACGTGTATTTAAACGGGTAACGGGCATTACACCAGGAGATTATCGTCGTTTGAAACGAGAACATCGAGAACCCGAAGAGTAACGCAATTATGATCTTAATCTGAGGTCTGTAGATCATCAGGATAACACAGGGTGAATTTCATGCAGTCACTTTCCACCAGGAGAGCAGGCTTGCAGAGGTTCGCCCTGTTTTCGTTGAACAGTTCTCTGCTGCCCGAGATTGTATGCAACTGTTTTTGCAGGATAACAAGCGTATATTCCTGTTTTTTCCCGTTTACGAATATAGGCAGTGTGTGAAAATGGTTTATCCGAATTGGGGCAGGCAGTTCTGAGTCGTGAGGCGTTGAGAGTCATCTTAGCCTAGTGCAGTGCAGCTTTGGGAAAATAATCAGTCTGCGAAAATGGGCTTATCACATAAACTAAATTCCGTTTGTAAGCGCTTCCGAAACTGGTTTATTGCTAGAGTTCGGGAAGATGTGGAATACTCGGAGCAAGCCTTAAACATTCACGCAAAGTAAAAGGGGATGACAAAATGATTGGAAAAGCAACCAAGGGGAGTAAGAAGAAATGGATGGGTCTGGCACTTACGATGGTAATGGGAGTGTCCTTACTTGCGGGGTGCTCGTCTGCATCAGAAAAAGAATCAGCAGAAGGCGGGGCAACAACGAATGGTGAGCGTGTTACTTTGAAAGTGGAGGTTTTCGATCGTGGTAACAGTCCTTCTCCACATACGATCACTAACAACTACTTAACTAAATTTGTTCAAGAGAAATTCGGCGATCCGAATAACATTGATGTGCAATTCGTACCTGTTCAACGTTCAGAAGAAACAACCAAGCTCAACGTGTTAATGGCCAGCCCCAGCGACGTTCCAGATATTGTGTTTGTATACGACTCCAGTGTGTTCTACCGTTATGCTCAGCAAGGTGGTCTAACTGAAGTAGGTGAACTTCTTAATGAACATGCACCTAACTTAAAAGAATATCTCGGCGAAGACCTGTTGAAATTTGGTCAGCTTGAAGGTCAGCAATTCGCTATTCCGGGTAAACGTGCCATTACTTCCCGCTACAATTCTTATATCCGCCAGGATTGGCTCGACAAAGTTGGAATGAAGGCTCCAACGACAACGGATGAGCTTTACGAAACTCTGAAAGCATTTAAAGAGAAAGATCCGGGTAATCTGGGCAGCAAAAACATCCCAATGGGTATGGCACTTGCCCCAGCCCAGTACGAGACATTGATTTACTCATTTATTAAACCCGTACAAGATGGACTTACTTACAGTCAGCGTTACGAGCTACCATTGCATGATGGCTTCAAAGATGCGATGCAGTTCCTTAACAAGCTTTACAATGAAGGTCTGATCAGCAAGGACTTCAGTCTTGATGAAGAAAAAACGCAATTGGTCAAAGACTTCCAGAACGGTAATATCGGCTACATGTCTGAGGACGTAGGTCAGATTCTGTATGCAGATGGTATGCTTGATAATTTGTACAAAAATGTACCGGATAGCAAAGTTGTAGCAGTTGACGCTTACACCAACTCGAATGTGGACAATAAACACATCAAATCACGCTATGGTAGCAACGGTATGTACATCATGATTCCAAAAAGCAGCAAACGTTCGGTTGAAGCAGTGAAATACCTAGACTGGATGGCTTCTGGAACGAACTTGCTAGAGATGAACACCGGTGTCGAAGGTGAAAATTACGATATGGTTGATGGTGTTCCAGTTGTTAAAGATGATGCACCACAGGATGTCAAAGATCGTATCTACAACGGTGGTGACATGGCCATTATTGCCAACGGTAAAGTTGTTGGAGATCAGGCAGCCAATGAAGCCGCATGGATTGCAGGCTTCCCAGAACGTAACCAGGAGCTGATGAGGCAGTCCATTGATATCGCTAATACGGATACGATCGGCCCGGTTATCTTCAGCAAACCAATTGAAGCAGAATCTAAATATGGTACAGCGCTAAATGATAAGTTGAAAGTGCTTATTGTGAAAACTGCGATGGCTAAACCGGCAGACTTCGAAGCGGTATATGAAAAAGAAATGAATGATTTCATGTCACTGGGTGGCACAGAACTGAAGAAAGAGCTTGAAGCAGCACTTCAGTAAGCGTTATTAAATAAGCAGGTTCATCTTGTGATTACTAAATCAATATGTAATTTACCGCATAACTTTGGAAGGAACGTGTGCCGCCAGTATGGGCGGCACAGCCGTTTCTCTGTTGATAGGAGGAAACCGACTTGACCATCACATACTTGAAAAGGTATTGGCAATTATATGCGCTCATCTCACTGCCTCTGATCTACTTCTTGATCTTTCGTTACGGCCCAATGTACGGGGTTCAGATCGCTTTTAAGGATTTCAACTTGTTTCAGGGCATCAACGGGAGTGAGTGGATCGGTTTCGATGCTTTCCGTGAAGTATTTGGAATGCGGGACTTCTACACCACATTACGAAATACCTTCATGCTAAATTTCCTCGACCTGCTTGTTTCGTTCCCTGCTCCAATTTTATTGGCCATCATGCTCTATGAAGTTCGATTTAAATGGTTTAAAAAAATATCGCAAACGATTCTGTACATTCCTCACTTTATCTCCTGGGTTATCATCGGGGGAATTGTATACCAATTGTTCGGCAATCAATCCGGTATGGTTAACGGTGTGTTGGAAAGTATGGGCTTAAATTCAATACCATTTTTGACAGAGAAAAACCCATGGCTTGTGACGTACCTGTTCACAGGTGTCTGGCAGAGTGCAGGATGGGGTACCATTCTTTATTTGGCTGCATTAACCGGTGTGAACAAGGAATTGTTTGAGGCCGCCGAGATTGACGGAGCTTCAAGACTGAAAAGAATCTGGCATATTACGTTGCCAAGTATTAAACCAACCATTGTGACCTTGCTCATTCTTAATCTCGGACATATGGTCAGCATTGGTTTTGATCGGCCTTATATTATCGGTAACACAGCCGTACGTGAATATTCAGATGTACTTAGTACATTTGTATACAGGGTCGGCCTTGAATCAGGACAATACACGCTGGCAACTGTCGTAGGACTATTTCAGGCTGTTGTAGGGCTAATCTTTGTACTTGGCTCTAACTATATTTCAAAAAAGGCAACCGGCGAAGGGATTTTATAAGTTATCAAAGGCATGAAAGATACGCCAATCGGCTTGTATGTATAGACCATCAGTAAAGGAGCTGTGCGCATATGAGTGAACGCACCTCAAATCGGATTTTTGATATCGTTAATATCTCCTTTATCAGTTTGTTTGTTATATTTTGTCTGGCTCCATTTTTGCACACCATTGCGATATCTCTAAGTTCTAACCGGGCTATTACTTCAGGAGAAGTGACTATTTTTCCTAAAGAATTTAACTGGGATTCGTATATTCAAGTATTCTCTGATCAATCCATGCTATATTCACTGGGCTTTACGACTATTCTGACAGTGGTAACCACAGTGTTGTGCATGTTATTCACACTTGCTGCTGCATACCCGTTAACCAAGAAAAAATTGAAAGGGCGCAAGCTCTTCATGTATGTCATCATCATTACGATGTTCTTCAGTGGCGGGATGATTCCCGAGTATTTGCTCATTCGTGATCTCAATATGCTGAATTCTGTTTGGGCGCTGATCTTACCTGGACTGGTAAGTCCATTTAACCTGATTATCCTGATCTCATTTTTCAGAGGCATTCCTGAAAGTCTGGAAGAATCAGCAGAAATTGACGGTAGCTCACATGTACACACGCTATTTAAAATCATACTGCCATTATCCATGCCTGTACTTGCCACATTAGCGCTATTCTATGCGGTCGGTCGCTGGAATGGATTCCAGGACTCACTGTTGTATATTAATGATCCTAAGTTGTATCCACTACAACTGAAGCTCTTCCAAATGGTTCAAAACAACATGGTGAGTGAGCTTACATTGATGGAAGGTGCTAACCGCACACCACTGACTCCGG
Organism: Paenibacillus sp. W4I10; assembly: GCF_030816325.1. NCBI lineage: Bacteria > Bacillati > Bacillota > Bacilli > Caryophanales > Paenibacillaceae > Paenibacillus > Paenibacillus sp. W4I10. Next base: position 5,020,021 of record NZ_JAUSXX010000001.1, on the reverse strand, counting down.
AAAGTCTCAAGGCAGCTACTGTTGTATTTGCAACGGTACCCATTCTGCTTGTTTATCCGTGGCTGCAAAAGTATTTTGTCAGCGGTGCCATGCTTGGTGCGGTAAAAGGTTGATATAAACTACCAGGCAAGTACCAGCTATTGGGAAGGAGAGGGAAAACAGATGCGGCACATAGATAAGGGTATATATTCGTTCTCCACATGCTGGAATATCCGAAAACATGATGTCGGGGAAGATATGATTCGGGAGATTGCGGATCTCGGCTTTCGTCGGGTGGAGCTCAATTATAATGTGACGAAGGAGATGCTCACGACGATTGAGCCCATGATTGAGCGTGGAGAGATCGGAATTTCTAGTGTCCACAACACTTTTCCACATGATCCTGATCCAGACTACGGTACGGATTCCATCTTGCTCGGCTTCGAAGATGAAGTGAAACGTAAGCGGGCGATCGAATTACTGGTAGAGTCGGCTGAATATGCCCAACGTTATGGGGGAGAAGCTGTTGTTGTACACCCGGGAGAGGTACCTTTTCCTGAGGATATCAGCAAAGACCTTGGAAGGATCTATAACGAGGAAGGTCCGGACTCACCGAAGTATCGCAGCAAATGGGCTGAATTGATGGAGCGGCGGGAAGCCCTCAGTTCAGGGTATGTGGAGAAAATTATCGCCAGTCTGGATGAGGTATGCAATCGGGCGGCAGCTAAAGGTCTAAATGTTCGTTTTGGCATCGAGACAAGATCGCGACCACAACAGATTCCTACCCTTGCCGAAGCCAAGACCATCATCACGGCCCTCAAAGGGGCTCCGGTTGGTATCTGGTACGATACCGGTCATGCCATCATGATGGACCGAATGGGCCTCTATGACAGTGTGGGAGAAATGCAGGGGCTGATGGATGATATCGTAGGGGTCCATATCCATGAGACACTTGGTCTCTCTGATCACTGGTGCCCGTATGTACACAGTAAGGATATGAACTTCTATGATGCCTATCTGCCGATGATTCGCCGCGCACAGGTGAAGGTGTATGAGTTGAAGTCTGCCTGTAAGGCAGAAGAGATCCATGAGAGTCATGACTTGCTTATGAAAAAGCTTGGAGTGACAGAGTAGGCGTGGTGATTTTGGAAACAGTTGTCGCGTTCATAGGGTGTGTTCAACGACTATTTCCTCAGGGACGAAGACCCTAAATATGTAGTTATACAAGCACGTATTTTCTAGCGACTTTTGTTGTTATATGGTATATACTGACGAGAAAAAATGAACTCACTTACGGCGGTATGCTTATGCCTCCGTTCTGAATTGAAGGCGCTGGAGCAACATACTCCTCACATCGGGAGAATGCATTGGTATGGAGGGACTGCACATGTATAAACAATTGGTGGAGAGTAATGACAGAGCGGTAGAAAGAGGCACATCCCGGCAGATGCTTGACCCGGAAAGCCGTTACTATGGAGGGACTATCGATCCCTACACAGGTGTTGCCTGGGTCAACCATACGACTGGAACGCCCACGGATATGTGTTACTGGGGAGCAGCGCTTTCCAATCCGGACTCTATCTATTACCGGGACGAAGCGTTGTTAAATCGACTGCTGTTAGCTACGGAATATGTACTTCGCTTCCAGCATGAAGATGGTTCAATATCGCCAGGCTGGACTAATTACCATTCCCCTCCCGATACCGCATTTGTAGTTGTGGGGTACTCACAGTTGTATCAGCTTCTTCTACAGCAACAATGGGAGCCACTGCAACCTGTATTGAACAATATGAGGCTATTTCTGGAACGGACAATCCCAACCATGCTTACAGGAGGCTGTCATACGCCGAATCATCGATGGGTGCTATGCGCGGCGCTCGGTTTCTTGCATGAAATTTTTGGTGTGGAGGAAGCTGTGCAGCGCGCAGAGCAGTGGCTGGCGGAAGGCATGGATATTACACCCGATGGGGAGTGGACCGAACGAAGCAACGGGATATACAGCGCAGTTAGCGACATCATGTTAATTCATGCCGCGCGCCTGCTTAATCGTCCTGAACTGCTGGAACCGGTGAGGCTTAATCTCCGCATGATGGTGTATCTGGTCCATCCAACGGGTGAAATTGTTACGGATTATTCAGGGCGACAGGATCTGGGCAGTGTTCATGATCTGTCACCTTACTATCTGCCTTATGCCATTTTGGCTCGGCTGGACGGTGACCCACTCTTTGCAGGTATGGCAGCCTGGGCTGGAGACACATTGATCGATCCGGGAGTATGTTCGGTGAATACACTCATTCGATTAATGCTTGAGCCGGAGCTTCAGCAGACGAATGATACACGTGATGCATTACCGGAACAGTATGAGGTCATGCTGAATGAACATTTTGTACGGGGCGAATATTTGAAACAGATGGACTCAGTAGGGCATCACGGACATATCTCGCACAGTCGGATGCATACGGACTTTGGTGCTCCGGTAGCCCGAATTCGGGATGGCGCTACTAGTGTGACTGTGATGACAGAAGTTCCTTCTTTCTTCGCTCTTCGTCATGGCAAGGTGCGCCTGCTGGCAGTGCAACTGGCTTCTTACTTTAATCCAGGGTATGTACCTATGCAGCAAATGACGAGGCTGTCCGAAGGGTATCGACTAACTGGTGAGCAGAAAAAAGGTTACTACGGCCCAATCCCTGCGAACCTGCTGCCAGAATCGGCTGCATCAGCCATCAGTCCATGGTACTTGTTGCCTCATCAGAGTCGTCAGCTTACTCATGAGCAGACCTTCCGTGTAGGAGCAGAATTACAGCCAACGGAAAACGGATGGACCATGCATCTATCTGGACAGGAACCGGAAGACATTATGATGCAGTTGTCCTTTGTATTCGGAAGCGAAGGTGAACTGACCTGTGAGGACGCAATTGAAACGAGTGAGGGTCATTATTTGTGGAAAGGCGGTACATTACGCTATACCTGCGGAGAAGACTGGCTGGAGATTACCGGGGGCGAGCTGGGGCATCTGGCGGCAACGGTACGTGAGGCAAAACTGCCGGACAAGTGTAAGGTTGTGCTGGTCAATTTCATGACGCCTTTTGATAAAACTATTCAAATTTCACTTTCTCCTTCGATGGGGTTAAAGCTTTAAATCTGTTGGATCTTTAAAGCCATAACATTAGAAGACCGAGCCTATGGAATCGGTCTTCTTTTTTTCACGAATGACGAATGACTGCAATTAGCGTTCTAAATGATATTCCCACTATCGAGCTCAGTCCAGTAATGTATGAACTATTATCATTTCAGTTGCTCTAACGCAGTTTCGATTGGTTTAGTGAACATAGGATTATCTTTGGTTTTGCTCCAGTAAACGATAAAAACATTTCCTTTCTCATATAGAAAAGGGAATGTTGTGAATTGGGCGCTTTCCATATGTTTATTGAATTCTTTTGTCCCGTTGATGCGATCTTTTTCAGAATTGAAAATATAAAAATGTATAAATTCAGGGCTATATGGTTCTTCTTCCACGGGCACTTCAACGGAGTACACCTCAGGTACAACATCATTTAATTTCAAAGGATACCCGGTTATACCAAAGGACACTAAATCCAGTTCTTGAGACTCGAGCGCTCTCAGTACATCATCTAATGTAAACTGATTTTCTATGTTTTCTATATCTTTTGAACATCCATTCAAAGCAAACAAGCAGATTAAGATGAATACAATTGGTTTTATCTTCGAGATCGTCAATATAACATCTCCTTAAAATAATAATGATGTGTCTTTATTTTTAATTACATACGCGAAAAAGAGGCTGACGGACAGAGCTAATATACGTTGTTTGGTTTTTGATGGAGATAAACCACTAAAAAGGACAATAAGGATAATAATACCATAGACTACACTCATCTCATCATAACCGGACCGAATCCAGTTAAACGTCCCGTAAGTGATAAGAATGGACTAATGTAATACTGCAAATAGATCCTTGGCAAGCGAGTGCAGGAGTCTCTAGGAAAAGATGGGTTTCCTTTGAATAAACAACTGAATAAACAACGCTCCAAGGTGATAGGTTTCCGCAAAATGGAATATCACCTTCTTTTGCATTTTTTTCATAAACGACATGAAACTACATATTGAGAAGTGGGCCTTAAGATGTGGTATACTGAAGAGTATGAATGAAATGCAAAGAGGAGGTGCCTTGGAAGATGAAGGGCAAGCTAGTGCGGGCTGAGGGACACCTTGCCAATATTATACCGATTCACTTGGATGCTTCTTTCTTCTTTGAAAGAGCTGTCCGCTCGCTGGACCGTAATCATGTCGACAAGGCATTAAAATATTTTCGCAAAGCTGTTGAATACGAACCGGAAAATCCGGTAAATCATTGTAATATGGCGGGTATATTATCGGAGAAGGGGGATTACGAAGCCTCCAATGCCATTCTGGCTAACGTGCTGGAAGTGGTAGATCCGTCGATGACGGAATGTTATTTTTATATGGCGAACAATTATGCAAATATGGATCGGTTTGAGGAAGCCGAGCAAGCACTTGTTACCTATCTGGAGGAGGACACCCAAGGTCAGTTCATGACGGAAGCCGAAGAGATGATGGAGCTTCTGTATTATGAGCTGGATCGTCCGACCAAACTGAATCGAATCAAATCACGCAAAGGTGTAGTGGAGCACGATCAGGCACGGGAACTGCTGGAAGAAGGAAAATTTGCACAGGCTGCTGAATTGCTCGAAGGCATGTCTTCTGATTATCCTGATTACTTGGCTGCCCGTAACAATCTGGCACTCGCCTACTATTATATGGGTCTGTTTCCCAAAGCAAAAGAGACCATTGCCGAAGTACTTGAACAGGAACCGGGTAATCTGCATGCACTCTGTAATCTGGCCATTTTCCATCAAAATGAGAACCGGGCTGATCAAGTGCTGCTTCTGATCAAAAAATTGCGGGTCATCGTGCCATTCCAGCACGAACAAGTCTACAAACTGGCGACAACAATGGGAATTCTGGGCCAACACGATACGGCTTATGTTCACTTCCGGCGTTTGCTCAAGGACGAAGAGACAGCTGCTGATCCGGCACTTGCTCACTATGCAGCCGTGGCGGCTTATAATACAGAACGGTATGATGCAGCTGAGCGTTTATGGCATCACGTGTCCAAGCTTGATCCGGGTTCCGAAGTATCCCGGTATTATCTGTCAGGTCTTGAGGCTGTGAGACAAGGCGAGCAAGAGCCGGAGAAGCTGAGTTATCACTATCATCTGCCATTTGATGAGCAATTCAGACAGTGGGAGAACTATGGTAGTGGCATACCTGAAGAAATGAAAAATGATCCACTGATTCGCTCATCTTTCTTCTGGGCATTGCGTCATGGTGATCGGGCAACCAAGCTACAGGTTATTCATGCGCTTGGGATGATCGGTGACTATGAGGTGCAGCAGGCTCTGCAATCCTTTATTGAAGAGACTGGAGAAGAACAGGATCTGCTTGAGGCAGCACAAGCTGTACTGAACGGATTGAAATCGGCTGAACATGAGGATCGGAATTCTCAGGTGGTTCGACCCTTTTCTCCTGTAGCCTTGAAGTCTATTGGGAAGGTTCCATCCACATCAGAGCAATCGGACACTGGTTCAACCTCCCATTGGCAGGCTGTTGTTGATCGTGCGTTACAGATGTCTGAAGCAAAGGCTGAGTTGCAGCAAGAGATGGAACGGCTCTGGACGGATTATGTATCCCGGGTACATCCGGAGGTTCCAGGTACGAAGCAGATTGAGGGTTGGGCTGCGGGACTTGAATATTTGGCAGCGAAGAATCACAGTCGGCCCGTTACCTATCAAAGCATTGCTGAGCGTTATGGGATATCGGCATCAACGGTTAGCAAGTATGCTAAACAGATTCATTCGGTTTGTAACAGCAAGCCACCACTTGTATAGAAAGTTCGCTTCAACTCGTTTTCAGAAAGACATCATCAGGTGAAGGATACAACAACCGGGAAAACGGGTAAACTTAACGAATGGGCCTCGTAAACGCCTGTAGGATATCATCTTGGCAAGTTCATCGCTAGTACAACACATTCTCACCTTAATTAAGGAGGCTGTATCTATATGTCTAAATACAGAACGATTGTGATCGGAACGGGACCTGCGGGTCTGACAGCAGCGATATATCTGGCCCGTGCTAATCTGAAACCGCTGGTTATCGAAGGTCTTCAGCCGGGTGGTCAATTGACGACGACAACGGAAGTTGAGAATTTCCCCGGTTTCCCACAAGGTATTATGGGTCCGGAACTGATGGACAACATGCGTAAGCAAGCTGAACGTTTTGGAGCGGAATTCAAAAACGGTTGGGTGGAAGAGGTTGATTTCAGCAAACCGCCCTTCAAGGTCAAAGTTGGAGGAATCGGTGAACTGGAAGCTGAATCGATCATTATCTCCACAGGTGCTTCCGCACGTTATCTTGGTATTCCGGGCGAGCAGGAAAATGTAGGACGTGGTGTAAGTACATGTGCGACATGTGACGGCTTCTTCTTCCGTGGTAAAAAAATTGTGGTCGTTGGCGGTGGTGACTCCGCGATGGAGGAAGCGAGTTTCCTGACTCGTTTTGCAACAGACGTGACATTGGTTCACCGCCGGGATGAATTGCGTGCATCCAAAATTATGCAGGATCGGGCTCGCAGCAATGAAAAGGTGAAGTGGGCACTGAACCGTACTCCTCTTGAGGTCGTACCTGAAGCGCTGGGTGTCAAAGGGCTCAAGGTGCGCAACAACGAGACGGGGCAGGAAGAGTTGCTTGAAGCAGATGGCGTATTCGTTGCCATTGGTCACACACCGAATACCGGATTCCTGGGTAATGCGATCGCACTGGACGAACATGGCTATGTTGTCGTTAAACCGGGAACAACGGAGACCAATATTCCGGGTATATTCGCCTGTGGTGATGTTCAAGATACGAAGTATCGTCAGGCTATTACGGCTGCAGGATCAGGATGTATGGCTGCGATGGATTGTGAGAAGTTCCTTGAAGGAAGCATTGTCCATGATTGGAGCGAAACGTTGGATAAATAAGCATTGCATGCGTGAGGTTAGGCATATGCTAGGAATAAGAGACAACGGGAAGTCTCATGAAATGAGAGAAGCCGGAAGGCTTCTCTTTTTTTGAAACTACAGTGGGCATGAGATCGTATACATATAGGGCATATTAGCTGTGAGGTGAAGATTTTGGGGGAAATGATAAAAGATTGGTTACAGAATGCGACAGTGAGACGGTTTTTGATCCTGCTCTTGTTCTGTTTAATTTTGTTCAGTATGGGGAGTATGCTGCACATGATTCTGCTGTTGTTCCTGGTGACATATGTCATGAACAGGTTACAGCATTTCATTACAGGTGGTTTGAATCGGTTGTTTCCAATCAATTATAAAGTTGTGGTCATCCTGCTCTATATGATTGTGATCGCAGTCATTGTGCTTGGCATTTCCAGATATTCACCACGGATCGTGGATCAGGTCGTTCAGTTGACGAACGAGATTATGAAATTTCTGGATAGTGCAGACGGTGATAATTTTGCATCCAAAATTGCAGGTTATCTTCAATCCTTCGATATTAAAAATTACACCAATGATGCATTGAAATATATTTTCGCTTTGAGCAAATGGCTGGAGTTTATTCTGCTCGTCATCATTCTGAGTCTGTTCTTCTTATTGCAGAAGCAGGAGATATCCAAGTTCACGTCCAAGTTCAAAACTAGTAAAATTGGATGGTTCTACAATGAAGTTGCTTATCTGGGAGACAAATTCGTGTCTTCTTTTGGTAAAGTCATTGAGGCACAGCTTCTTATTGCGGTGTTTAATACGGTACTGACGATACTGGGCTTATGGATTCTGGGTTTCCCGTATCTGTTCGCTCTGACCATTCTGGTGTTCATGCTCAGTCTGGTTCCCGTTGCGGGGGTTATCATCTCACTTGTACCGCTCTGTCTGATTGGGTATCAGATGGGTGGACTGAAATTAAGCATTATTGTGATCATTATGATTATTGTTATTCATGCCTTGGAGACGTACTTCCTGAATCCAAAACTGATGGCACACAAGACCAAATTGCCAATGTTCTACACCTTTATCGTACTAATTCTGTCGCAACACTTCCTGGGGATCTGGGGACTAATCATTGGTATTCCGATCTTTGTCTTCCTGCTCGATATTCTGGATGTGAACAAGATGGAGAAGACAGAAGAGCCGGTACGTGTGGAAACGAAGTTATAACGTAGAAAAATCAACTGAGTCAGCCCAATTTCTACAATTTCAGATTTTCATAAAAGTAAGGGCGCCTTCTAACTATGGAAGGCGCTTTTTTGTTGATAATACCGTCATTCGATAGCTCTCTGTATGAGAATGACAGGTGGCGGGGTGCATAAGACGAGTCACCTATATGAGGGGGCGAAGTTCATCTTTTATGAATGGAACGAGTGAAGATGCAATATCATGAGTTGAGGCTTCCTCTGTTATGGAGGAAGGAATAAAGCGTGCGTTTATAAATGAAGGTAATAAGATTGTATACGTATTCAAAAATGCTATGTGATGTAGTTCACAACCCTGGTGAAACATGATGTATGCAAGGTCTTATCGTCTTGACCCAGGCGTATCCTTCAATTATAGTTGGTACGTAGGACTTAAACTATTTTAGATAGATAAAGGTGGCTTGCAGCATGTCTGAGAAAATCTACGTTGGGGTCGATCTCGGCGGAACAGCAATCAAGGTCGGTATATGCGATGAACAAGGTCAGCTAATGCATACGTATGAAGGACCGACTGAAGTGGATAAGGGCGTAGACACGGTCATCGCCAACATCGAGAAGTATGTCCGACATATCGTAGCCGAATCACCTTACAGTTGGGAACAGCTTGAGGGTGTAGGTGCTGGAGTGGCCGGTTTCACGAATGTACGCGAGGGAATTATCGTTCATGCCCCTAACATCGGATTTCGGAATGTGGCCATTCGTTCGATTCTGGAAGAACGTCTGGGCAAGCCAATCAAAATAGATAACGATGCAAACGTGGCTGCACTGGGTGAAGTATGGGCAGGTGCCGGCAAAGGCGTAGACAACTGCGTATGTTATACACTCGGTACTGGCGTTGGCGGAGGCTTGATCTTGAATGGGAACATCTATCAGGGCTTCTCTGGTATGGCGGGAGAGCTGGGTCATATCAGTGTTGTACCTGATCTGGAGGCCATCAAGTGCGGCTGTGGTAAAATGGGATGTGTAGAAACTGTATCGTCTGCAACGGGTATTATCCGTATGGCGAAGGACGCCGTAGAACGTGGTGATCATACGTCACTGGCTCTCGTCGACAAGATTGCAGCCAAAGAAGTATTTGATGCTGCCAAGGCAGGCGATGAAGTGGCACAGCGCATTGTAAACCGTGCGGCCTTTTACCTGGGCAAGTCCATGGCTACTGTAGCGGCTGTCATTAACCCGGAGATGTTCATCATTGGTGGCGGTGTATCCAAAGCCGGCAATTTCTTGTTCGATGAAATCCGTACCGTATTTGCTAAGCTGACACCAGAACCACTGCAAGAAGGGGTTCAGATTCTGGAAGCTACACTTGGTAATAATGCAGGTATTGTGGGTGCAGCAGGTCTTCTCTTGCGTTCCTAGTGACCTCGTAACAATATATGAAGACAGCAATATGATAAGGAGGGGACATTTATGCTTGAAGGTGAAGGCTCACCAGGCACAGGCGCCACGCTCATTATCATTACGGGCATGTCCGGAGCAGGTAAAACCATTGCAGTACAAAGCCTGGAGGATCTGGGTTTCTTCTGTGTGGATAATCTGCCGCCGGTATTGATTCCAAAATTTGCGGAACTAATTGAACAGTCAAACGGCAAGATTGGTAAGGTTGCATTGGTTATCGATCTGCGCGGGCGTGAATTCTTTACGGCTCTGTCAGAGTCTTTAAACTATATTAAAGATCATTTTACCATTCATTGCGAAATTTTATTCCTGGATGCTACAGATTCTGTCCTTGTTCAGCGTTACAAAGAAAGCAGGCGCAGACATCCACTGGCTCCTGAGGGCATGCCGCTGGACGGCATCCGACTGGAACGCAAGATGTTGGAGGAACTCAAAAACTCTGCGACTCAGGTACTGAATACTAGTACAATGAAGCCTGCTCAACTGAAAGAACGCATCATATCCCGTTTTTCTCATCTGGAGAGCCAAATGCTGTCGGTGAATATTACGTCGTTTGGATTCAAATATGGCATTCCGATTGATGCTGATCTGGTGTTTGATGTACGTTTTTTACCGAATCCGCATTATATTGATCATTTGCGACCGAATACGGGACAGAATAGTGATGTGTACGAATATGTTATGAAGTGGCCAGAGACACAGGCGTTTCTGACCAAGCTGCTGGATATGCTGCATTTTCTGATTCCGCAATACCGGAAGGAAGGCAAAAGCCAGGTTATTATAGGAATCGGCTGTACCGGAGGCAAGCATCGTTCGGTAGCAATATCGGAATATTTGGGCAAGATGTTGGGAAGCAGCGAGACAGAAGCTGTCACCGTGAGCCATCGCGACGCTGACCGGGACCGTCATTGAAGAGGGTGAAGGGATGAAAGAGGCCGGACCACGAAGAGAACGTCCGAGAATAGTTGTAATGGGCGGCGGAACCGGATTATCCGTGATGTTACGCGGTTTGAAAGAAAAGCCGCTGGATATCACGGCCATCGTCACAGTTGCAGATGACGGTGGAAGTTCAGGCATCCTGCGCAATGAGCTACAGATGCCGCCTCCGGGCGACATTCGCAACGTGCTTACGGCACTGGCTGATGTAGAACCATTGCTTTCAGATATGTTGAAGTACCGTTTCAATACAGGCGCGGGGCTTGCAGGCCACAGCTTGGGAAATTTGATTTTGGCTGCAATGACGGATATTTCGGGCGACTTTGTGACCGCAGTGCGGGAGCTTAGCCGCGTGTTTGCCGTTCGAGGTGAGGTATTGCCAGCAGCCGGGCAGGCCGTTGTGTTGCATGCGGAGATGGAAGATGGGACAATTATTACAGGTGAGTCCAAAATCCCTGAGGCGGGTGGACGCATCAAACGTGTTTTCCTTGAACCGGATCACGTGGAGCCGTTGCCAGAGGCAGTAGAGGCCATTCGTCAAGCTGACGCCATTCTGATCGGGCCAGGCAGCCTCTATACAAGCATCCTTCCCAATCTGCTCGTACCTAAGCTTGCAGAAGCTGTGGTAGAGGCTGATGCGGTGAAGATGTTTATCTGTAATGTGATGACACAGCCTGGAGAAACAGATAACTATACGGTAAGTGACCACCTTAAGGCGGTACACGAGCATATAGGTCATCAGCTCTTCGACTATGTTATCGTAAATAATGGTGATATTCCGCTGCAAGTGCAGAATAAGTATGCGGAAAAAGGAGCAAAACCGGTTGTACTGGATATGAATGTACTCGAAAGTGCTGGCTATCAGGTTGTTGCAGATACCCTTGTTCTGTTCAAGACTTATCTGCGTCATGATGCCGACAAGTTAAGTCATCACATCTACCAACTGGTACAAAATTGGATGTTACGGAAGAGGTGAAGTCCCATGTCGTTTGCAGCACAGACCAAAAAAGAGTTAACCATGATCGAGAGCGAACCGTGCTGCGAAAAGGCGGAACTTTCAGCCCTCATCCGTATGCTTGGTGCAGTGCAGTTATCGAATAAAAAAGTGATCTTGGATATTTCGACGGAGAATGCCGCCATTGCAAGACGGGCATACTCTCTGCTTAAAAAGCATTTTCAAGTGCATACGGAATTACTGGTCCGCAAAAAAATGCGGCTGAAAAAGAACAATGTATATATTGTTCGTATTCCAACCATGGTACAGGAGATTCTCAATAGTCTTCACATTGTATCGGAAGGTTTTCTGTTTACGCCAGGAATTAATACGGAGTTATTTCAGCAGAACTGTTGTAAACGGGCCTATCTTCGCGGTGCATTTCTGGCCGGTGGATCGGTTAATAATCCGGAAGGTTCCTCGTACCATCTGGAGATTGCGTCCATGTATGAAGAACACTGTCAGGCACTGGTTGACCTGGCCAATGAATTTCATCTGAATGCCCGGTGTATAGAACGGAAAAAAGGATTCATCCTATACATTAAGGAAGGCGAGAAAATCATTGAGCTGCTCAGCATCATTGGTGCTCATCAGGCCTTGTTCAAGTTTGAAGATGTAAGGATTATGCGAGACATGCGCAACTCCGTTAACCGGATTGTCAATTGTGAGACTGCCAACCTGAATAAAACCATTGGCGCTGCGGTAAGACAAATCGATAATATCCGGTTGTTACAAAAGGAAGTTGGTCTGGAATCGCTGCCTGAGAAACTTCGCGAGGTGGCTGAGGTTCGACTGGCTCATCCAGATATCAATCTGAAGGAAGTGGGCGAACTCCTTAAAGGTACAGTCAGCAAGTCAGGAGTGAACCATCGGCTTCGTAAAATTGATGAGTTGGCTGAGAAAGTGCGCGCAGAACGTTATGGATAAGTTGGCATAGGGTAAAGTAACAAGGTCGGCTGTTTCTGCTGAACAGAAAGGTCGGGAAAGTCAATCGTTAAGGATCTAGAAGACTTACTTAGGTCATTGGATGTGCTGTTCAAAAGATGAAATAGGGCAAGATAACGTCCGTCAAAGCACCCTGAGTTTTTTCTTCTAGTGTCCTGCACGGGTTAATGGTATAATGTTGTATAAATATAATTGTGTATTTAATGTCCAGATTTCATAAAAGGGGGTAAGTTTCCATGACAAAGCACCCGGTAGTTGTCCGTTTGAAAACGGGTCTCCATGCCAGACCTGCGGCACTGTTCGTTCAAGAAGCGAATAAGTACTCGTCTGAAGTGTTCGTCGAGAAGGACGACAAAAAAGTTAATGCAAAAAGTATCATGGGGATCATGAGCCTTGCAATTAGCACAGGTACGGAAATCCAGATTAGTGCAGAAGGCGCGGATGCCGAACAGGCTGTAAACGCTTTAGTTAGTCTGGTAAGCAAGGAAGAGCTCGAAAACCAATAAGATATGATCAATCCAATGAAGAAGTCCCGAAAGGGGCTTTTTTGCGTTTTTCACGTTTATGCTATCGTCAAGTGCAACATTATGGAATTTGTCCCGTCTGTTAAGGTATCAAATCGATTAAAGTTTGAGATGTTAACACATAAGGAGGCTATCGTGATGGGTAAACTATGGATGAAACCGTTTGGTGCGGTGTTGGTGGCAAGTACGTTGCTTGTTGGAGGAACAGCATGGGTTGCACCAGGCAACTATGCTTACGCTGCAGAGGTTCAGGGAGTACAACAGAATGTGATTAATGTTGTGGGTAAAGGTGAGATTCAGGTGAAGCCTGATATCGCTTATCTGTCCATTGGTGTGAACAGTACTGCAGAGACAGCTGCATCTGCTCAAAAAGCGAATGCTGCCAAAGTTCAAAAAGTATCCAATTTGCTGAAGAACACGTGGAAGATCAGTGCAGACGACATTCAAACGAGTCAGTTCTCTGTACAACCCAACTATACGTATAGCGAAAAAGACGGACAGCAAATTAAAGGATATACAGCGCATCATACGCTGACTGTCACATATCGTGAGATGGACAAGATCGGCGAGTTGCTCGATGCTGCTTCGGGGGCAGGTGCCAACAATATTGAAAACGTGCGCTTTACTGTAGAAAATCCGGAAAGTTATGAGTCCCAAGTGATTGAGAAGGCTGTTGCCAATGCAGATGTGAAAGCTGGCGCCATTGCAAAAGCAGTTAAACGTCAACTGGGTGCTGTTCTTTCCGTAAGCCAAGGTGATGCCAATGTGCCTGTGTTCTATGCAAGTGAGGCGTTGATGTCCAAAGCACAAGATACAGCAGGTGGCACTGAGATTGAAACAGGCCAGGTTAAAGTAAGCACAATCCTGAATATCACGTATGAAATGAAATAAACAAGATTGAACTAAGGGTTGTAAGCTCAAGTAACCTTTTCAAGTGTCATTTGAAGGGTACAACGAAATAATGACAAAGACTTTGTCCTGTGGACAGAGTCTTTTTTTGTTGGAAAAGCAAACTTTGATGAAGTTAGATAGGAGGGTACCTTTTGAAGCAACATGGAATGCTGTATATTGGTATCTTTTTTGTATAGTTGTTCGTGACAAAAAGGTCATATCCCCATATATTTTCGGTCTGATATTCATCAACATTGTAACTCGAGCTGTAAACCTTTCCGAAATCGGGTTAATTATAATAGAGAGGTGAGCGTATGAGATATGCGATCAGGTCAGGATTACATACGCAATGATCCCTAATTGTGAATTCAGAGAGGAGTTTTATATATGACATCATGGAAAAAATGGACAAGTGCTTTGCTTGCAGCAGGAATTATTGTAGGTAGCGGTTCGGTGTGGCAGGACAGTTCGGTTCAGGCGGCATCGGTATCCTCGAAAGTGACAACCCCGGCTGAGGTAACTCTGAAATCGGGTGGAAAAACACTCACTCAAAAAGGAGTTCTCCAAGGTGGCTCAACTTGGGTATCTCTTACGGCAGTTAAAGATGTGGCAGGTGGAACGCTGAAATATGATGCGAAAACCAAAGAGTACGCTTTGACAGCAGCCAATAACACGATGACGATCAGCCTATTGGATGGCGAGCCGAGTGTTCGAATTAACAACTATTATCCTCAAGTGGACGCAAAGCTGATCAACGGCAGATTGTATATTCCATTCTCAGCAATGAGAGATTATTTGGGTGTACAGGGGAATTGGGATGGCAAAACCAAAACGTTGACACTCAGCAAGGTGAAACAAAATAACGTTAAAATTAAAGCGGCAACAGTTAATGTCACTGTAAAAAATGCTGAAGTAGATGTTCAATATCCGCAAGTGAGTGGACTTGCCAGCAAAGAAGCTGAAGCGGCAATCAACAAAGTGCTCAAAGACGAAGTGGATGCTTATGTAGCTGACTTCAAAAAACAGACATCTGAATTCGGCAATGCAACAGCCAACCGTCCATATGCATTTGAGAGCTCCTATGTAGTGACGTACAACGAAAAAGGCGTGCTGGGACTCATTACACAACGATACGAAGATTATGCTGGCGCTCATGGTATGACAACCCGTACGGGCCACACCTTTGCACTGGACACAGGCAAGGAGCTTACGTTAGATGATGTGCTGCAAAATAACAAAACCATGCGTGAGACGTTGAGTAAAAAAGTGGGTGAACAACTGAAAGCCCGCGGCGGATACCTCGATGGTTATAAAGGGTTGAATAAAGATCAAGATTTCTATGTGACACCAACGGGTGTGGTCGTGTTCTTCCAGTTGTATGAGTATACGGCGTACGCAGAGGGATTCCCTGAAATGCCATTTACGTATAAAGAGCTTCTCCCTAAAGGCACAGAACCTTTCAGTAATGTAACGGGAACCAAATAAAGAATCATTATTATGCACTCTTAAGTTATCTTTCTTATAAAATGAAAAAAGAAGCCCTCATCATGATTATGATGAGGGCTTCTTCCCGTATAGACAACACAATGAGGTGTTGCTGATTACGTTAGGTGTTGATATATTAACGCGTAGCCCGTGGTCTACATAACACTTAGATGCCTTGGGAACCTACGTTTTCAATAACTTTATCAATGATACCGTAATCGGCAGCTTCAGCAGCGCTCATGAAGTAGTCACGATCTGTATCTTTCTCAATCCGCTCCAGCGGTTGACCTGAACGCTCAGAGATGATGCGGTTCAAGGTATCACGCATTTTCAGGATGCGGCGAGCACGAATTTCGATGTCAGAAGCTTGACCTTGAGCACCACCAAGTGGTTGGTGAATCATGATCTCACTGTTAGGCAACGCAAAACGTTTACCTTTTGCACCGGCATTCAACAAGAATGCACCCATGGAAGCGGCCATACCTACACAGATGGTAGATACATCCGGTTTGATGAATTGCATTGTATCGTAAATCGCCATACCGGCTGTAATTGATCCGCCTGGGCTGTTGATGTATAAGTGAATGTCTTTCTCCGGATCTTCCGCAGCCAGGAACAACATCTGTGCCATAATGGCATTAGCCACTACGTCATTAACATCGCTACCAAGGAAAATAATACGATCCTTCAGCAATCTGGAGTAGATGTCGTAGGCGCGCTCACCCCGGTTGCTCTGTTCAACGACCATTGGAATAAAACTCACGTGAAAAACCTCCTTGGAATGTAAATGTTATTGGTGCTTATACTTAAACTGTTACCGTATTACCCACATAATAAACAATTCCAAACAAAAAGTCAAAGAAAGTCAAACTAACTTGCAAAAAAAAGAAACCTTTCCGGTTTCATTGGTTAAATGGGTTATGAGCTGTTAAATAAAAATGGCGCGCCCGCCAAGAATCGAACTTGGATCTCAGGCTTCGGAGGCCTACGTCATATCCATTGGACCACGGGCGCACATTATGTGACAGCAATAATGATTATAGCTCATGAAATATTTAATTGCAAGCAGTTCGTTGGGTTATTGGTTTGGATTAACCTAAAAATGATCATGATGAAGAAGAGTGGATAAAGAGTGCATTTAAGTAAATGCTATTAGAGGTTTTGGACATGCCGTATGAAATGTGATTCTGGGCGATATGTAGATTAAATTCATTTGTTTCTTCTATATATGGTATGCGTGAGGTAGTCCTTGATCATGGAAGTCTAGGATTGTGAAAATAGGCGCGTACAAACGCTGAATGCGTGTCGAAATAACACGTTGAAACACTTGCATGTCACGTCAGTTTTAGGTAGAATAGACGTGGGACTTAAAAAGTTAACCCGGGACGTTTTAGGGCCACGAAAGAGAGCTTAGAACGAGAACTTGCGGGAGTGGAAAGCATGCGAACGATTTTAGAAGTACAAAAGCAGCTTCTGCCTGATCTCATGGATATCTTGAAAAAGAGGTATACGATTCTGCAACAGATCATGTTATCGGATGTGATCGGACGGAGAACGTTAGCTAATTCCATGCAGATGACCGAGCGGGTTCTGAGGGCTGAGACCGATCTGTTAAAGGCTCAGGGACTTATTGAAATTGACAGTGCAGGAATGAAGATCAGCGAGGCAGGGTATGATTTGCTGCAGCAGTTAGAGCCCGTAGCCAAAGAGTTGTTCGGATTATCCGAGCTGGAAGAGCGTATCAAGCAAGCCTACGGTCTGCAAAAGGTAGTTGTGGTTCCTGGTGATTCGGACGTTTCTCCATTTGCCAAAAGGGAACTGGGCAGAGCCGGAGCGAAGGCTCTCGGCAATATCATGAGTGACAACGACGTTGTCGCCGTTACTGGCGGATCAACAACGGCCGAAGTCGCAGAGCAACTGACTCCGCCAACATCGCTCAAAGGTGTCTGGTTCGTACCGGCACGCGGTGGACTTGGAGAAAGCCTTGAAATTCAGGCGAATACGATTGCATCTACAATGGCAAAACGGGTAGGAGCGCAATACAAACTCCTGCATGTACCGGATTTGCTTAGTGATCATGCCTATGAATCATTAATCCAGGACCCCAGTGTTCAGGAGATTCTGCAGCTGATTCGGAAATCGCGGATTGTTATTCATGGAATTGGTGATGCCGTAGAGATGGCGACAAGACGTAAACTTGCGACGGAGATCATAGATGAACTTCAGGAGCAAGGAGCCGTATCTGAATCTTTCGGTTATTACTTTAATGATCAGGGTAAGGTGGTACATACCATGCTTACACTGGGTATGCGACTTCAGGATATTGAACGAACCGATGTTGTGATTGGAATTGCAGGTGGCAAAAGCAAAGCTGCTGCTATACATTCCGTGTTACGATTTGGACAGGAAGATATTCTGATTATTGATGAGGCAGCTGCCGAAGTCATCGTTGCTGAAATGGGATAAGGGTTTACTTTACATCACAACTATTGTTGTCTTGACGGACTTCACCGTCTGTCTTGAATATATAAGTTTCATAAAAAAATTAATCAAAACTTGGGAGGAACTTACTCATGATTAAAGTAGGTATTAACGGTTTTGGACGTATTGGACGCTTGGCATTCCGCCGTATTCAAAATGTAGCAGGCATCGAGGTAGTAGCAATCAACGACTTGACTGATGCTAAAATGCTCGCTCATTTGCTCAAATATGATACAACTCAAGGTCGCTTCGATGGCGATGTTGAAGTACACGATGGCTTCTTCAAAGTGAACGGCAAAGAAGTTAAAGTATTGGCTAACCGTAACCCGGAAGAACTTCCTTGGGGCGACCTGGGCGTAGATATCGTTCTGGAATGTACTGGTTTCTTCACAACTAAAGAAGCAGCTGAGAAACACTTGAAAGGTGGAGCTAAGAAAGTTGTTATCTCCGCACCAGCTACTGGCGACATGAAAACCATCGTTTACAACGTAAACCATGAAATCCTCGACGGTACTGAAACTGTAATCTCCGGCGCATCTTGCACAACAAACTGCCTGGCACCTATGGCAAAAACACTGCAAGACAAATTCGGAATCGTTCAAGGTTTGATGACTACAATTCACGCTTACACTGGCGACCAAAACACGTTGGATGCTCCACACCCTAAAGGTGACTTCCGTCGTGCTCGCGCAGCAGCTGAAAACATCATCCCTAACACAACTGGTGCTGCTAAAGCAATCGGTCTGGTAATCCCAGAACTGCAAGGCATCCTTGATGGTGCAGCTCAACGTGTACCAGTAGCTACTGGTTCCCTGACTGAGCTCGTAACTGTTCTGAACAAAAAAGTAACTGCTGAAGAAGTTAACGCAGCTATGCAAGAAGCTTCCGATCCAGAAACTTTCGGATACACAGAGGACGAAATCGTATCTTCCGATATCCAAGGAATCACTTTCGGTTCCCTGTTTGATGCAACTCAAACTAAAGTTCTGACTGTTGGCGACCAACAATTGGTTAAAACTGTAGCTTGGTATGACAATGAAATGTCCTACACTGCACAATTGGTTCGCACTTTGGAGCACTTTGCAAAAATGATTAAGTAATATCTGCAATAACATAGAGCGGAAACAGATGCTATATTGTTTCCGCTCTTTATATATCTACATTTTGCAAATTTCTCAAAAACACCAGGATTGACGAGGGATTTTAGCTCTTGATTGGTCCACCAAATACATGGGTGCGGAGGAAATACAGATGAACAAAAAAAGTGTACGCGATATCGAATTGACAGGAAAACGGGCTTTTGTCCGTGTAGATTTCAATGTGCCGCTCGAAGATGGTAAAATTACAGATGACAAACGTATTCGTGCGACGCTTCCTACAATCAACTTCTTGATTGAAAAAGGCGCTAAAGTCATTTTGGCAAGCCACATGGGTCGTCCTAACGGCGAAGTGGTTGAATCCTTGCGTTTGACTCCAGCAGCTGAGCGTTTGTCTGAATTGCTTGGTAAAACAGTTGTTAAAGCTGACGATTCTGTTGGTGACGCTGTTAAAGCTCAAATCGCTGAACTGAACAATGGCGACGTATTGTTGCTTGAAAACGTTCGTTTCCACGCAGGCGAAGAGAAAAACGATCCGGAACTGGCAAAACAATTTGCTGAACTGGCTGACGTTTTCGTTAACGATGCGTTTGGCGCGGCTCACAGAGCACACGCTTCGACTGAAGGAATCGCTCACTTGCTTCCAGCAGTGTCCGGTTTGTTGATGGAGAAAGAACTTGAAGTGTTGGGTAAAGCAATCTCCAACCCTGAGCGTCCTTTCACAGCTATCATTGGTGGATCCAAAGTTAAGGACAAAATCGATGTAATCGACAACCTGCTGAACATTGCAGACAACGTGATCATCGGTGGCGGTCTGACTTACACGTTCTTGAAAGCACAAGGACATGAAATTGGACAATCCTTGTTGGATGATTCCAAACTTGATGTTGCTCTCGGTTTCATCGAAAAAGCGAAAAAACTGGGCAAAAACTTCTACCTGCCGGTAGATATCGTAGTGTCTGACGATTTCAGTGCGAAAGCAAACACACAAATCGTTGACATCGACGGCATCCCAGCAGATTGGGAAGGCATCGACATCGGTCCTAAAACACGTGAGATCTATGCTGGCGTAATCAAAAACTCCAAATTGGTTGTGTGGAACGGACCAATGGGCGTATTTGAAATCGAGCCATTCTCCCAGGGTACTCGTGCAGTAGCGGAAGCTTGCGCTGAGACAGAAGCTTACACTGTAATTGGTGGCGGTGACTCCGCAGCAGCAGCTGAGAAGTTCAAATTGGCTGACAAGATGAACCACATCTCTACAGGTGGCGGTGCATCGCTCGAGTTCATGGAAGGTAAAGTACTTCCAGGCGTAGTGGCGTTGAACGACAAGTAAGTTTTAGTAGTCTATAGCATGAAGGAGTTGAAACCCATGAGAACACCGATTATCGCAGGTAACTGGAAAATGTTCAAAACGGTTTCCGAATCCAATGACTTCATTCAGGAAGTTAAAGGAAAAGCGGAAGTTGAAGGCGTGGAGACTGTAATCTGCGCACCGTTTACAAATCTGCCATCCCTGGTAGAAGCCGTTAAAGGCACAAACATCAAAATTGGTGCACAAAATCTTCACTTTGAAGATAACGGTGCATTTACAGGTGAAATCAGCGGCGTGATGCTGAAAGACCTGGGTGTGGATTATGTCATTATTGGTCACTCGGAGCGCCGTCAATATTTTGCGGAAACCGATGAGACTGTCAATAAAAAGTTGCATGCAGCATTCCGTCACGGATTGACTCCAATCTTTTGCCTTGGTGAGACGCTTGAAGAGCGTGAAGCGAACCAAACAAAAGACGTGTGCAAAGTGCAAACAGTAGCTGCTTTTGCAGGTCTGTCTGCAGAGCAAGCGGCACAAGTTGTTATCGCTTATGAGCCAATCTGGGCGATTGGTACAGGCAAATCCTCGACTTCCCAAGATGCGAATGAAGTTATTGCTTACATCCGTACGCTGGTGAAGGATCTGTATAACGAGACGGTTGCGAATGCAGTTCGTATTCAATACGGCGGCAGTGTTAAACCAGAGAACGTAACAGAATACCTCGGACAAAGCGACATCGACGGCGCACTTGTTGGCGGTGCCAGCTTGCAGCCGGCTTCGTTCATCGCGCTTGTTGAGGGGGCGAAGTAAGATGACAGCTCCAAAACCTGTAGCACTGATCATCATGGATGGCTTTGGTCTGCGTAACACGGTGGAAGGCAACGCGGTAGCGCAAGCCAAGAAACCGAACTACGACCGTTTCATGAGCCAATTCCCACATACAACACTCACTGCTTGCGGTGAAGCTGTAGGTTTGCCAGAAGGGCAAATGGGGAATTCCGAGGTAGGTCACCTGAACATTGGTGCCGGCCGGATCGTATACCAGGATTTGACCCGTATCTCCAAATCCATTCGTGACGGCGAGTTCTACGACAATGAAACACTTGTCAAAGCTGTTCGCGAAGCGAAACAAAGCGGCAAAAAGCTTCATCTCTACGGTTTGTTGTCCGATGGCGGCGTACATAGTCACATCGACCACCTGTTTGCTATGCTGGATCTGGCCAAAAAAGAAGAAATGAACGATGTATATATTCATGCCTTCATGGATGGCCGTGATGTTATGCCAGACAGTGGTAAAGACTTCATGCAGAAGCTGATCGCTAAGATTGAAGAAGTCGGAGTAGGTAAAATCGCAACGGTTCAAGGTCGCTATTACGCGATGGACCGTGACAAACGTTGGGAACGGGTTGAGAAATCATACCGCGCGATCGTTTATGGAGATGGACCAAAATACACCGACCCACTCAAAGCGGTTGAAGAATCGTATGAGAAGTCCGTATTTGATGAATTCGTTGAACCAACGGTTATCGTCAAAGCGGATGGTGAGCCGGTAGGTTTGGTAGAGAGCGGCGATTCCGTTATCTTCCTCAACTTCCGTCCTGACCGTGCGATCCAGTTGTCGCAAGTATTCACAAACCAGGATTTCCGCGGTTTCGATCGTGGTCCGAAGTTCCCTGTGGGCTTGCACTTTGTATGCTTGACTTTGTTCAGCGAGACGGTTGAAGGTTATGTGGCTTATTCGCCGAAGAACCTCGACAACACCCTGGGTGAAGTTCTGGTACAGAACAATAAAAAACAACTGCGTATTGCAGAAACTGAGAAATACCCGCACGTTACTTTCTTCTTCAGCGGCGGTCGTGATGTGGAGCTTCCGGGCGAAACTCGTGTACTGATCAACTCACCAAAAGTTGCAACGTATGATCTGCAACCAGAGATGAGCGCGTATGAAGTAGCTGACGCATGTGTTCGCGAGATCGAAGCAGACAAACATGACGCCATTATTCTGAACTTCGCTAACCCTGACATGGTTGGACACTCCGGTATGCTGGAGCCTACTATTAAAGCGGTTGAGGTAACAGATGAGTGCATGGGCCGTGTTGTGGATGCAGTACTTGCCAAAGGCGGCGTTGTACTGATCACTGCGGATCATGGTAACGCGGATATGGTGTTTGATGAGCAAGGACGTCCGTTCACAGCTCATACAACGAACCCGGTTCCATTCATCGTTACGGATGCAAATGTAACCCTGCGTGAAGGCGGAATCCTGGCAGATATCGCGCCAACGATCCTTGACCTGATGCAATTGCCTAAACCGGAAGAAATGACAGGAACATCTGTCATCGCTACCCGCAAATAAGTTACGCAACAACATATATGAAATTGGGAAGTTTGGAGTTTACCCCTGAACGAAGGAAGCAGAAATTGTCTGAAGAAGAGTTAGCGTTCGCCTTTATCACATGATTCCAACTTATGAAAATAAGTTCAAAGGAATCAGGGGATAACAGCGATCAGAGGACAATTCTGCTAACGTAGTGGAAAAGGGAAAACACAAGTGGTCCTAATTTATAATAAATTTAAATTTAAAGGAGATTATCACAAATGACTATTATTTCTGACGTGTACGCTCGCGAAGTCCTCGACTCCCGCGGTAACCCTACAGTTGAAGTTGAAGTATACCTGGAGTCCGGCGCAATCGGACGCGCAATCGTTCCATCTGGTGCATCCACTGGTGCCCACGAAGCAGTTGAGCTTCGCGATGGCGACAAATCCCGTTACCTCGGTAAAGGCGTTCTGCAAGCTGTTAAAAACGTAAACGAAACAATCGCTCCAGAAGTTATCGGTATGGATGCATTGGATCAACTGGGTATCGACAAATTGATGATTACTTTGGATGGTACGCCAAACAAAGGTAAACTGGGTGCTAACGCAATCTTGGCTGTATCCATGGCAGTAGCTCGCGCAGCTGCTGACGCTCTGGACCTGCCATTGTACGTTTACCTGGGCGGATTCAACGCTAAAGCATTGCCAGTTCCAATGATGAACATCATCAACGGTGGTGAGCATGCTGACAACAACATCGACGTTCAAGAGTTCATGGTTCTTCCAGTTGGAGCACCAAGCTTCAAAGAAGCTCTTCGCGTAGGCGCAGAAATCTTCCACAACCTGAAGTCCGTATTGAGCTCCAAAGGCTTGAACACAGCTGTAGGTGACGAAGGTGGTTTCGCACCGAACCTTGGTTCAAACGAAGAAGCAATCACTACAATCATCGAAGCAATTGAAAAAGCTGGTTACAAACCAGGTGTTGACGTATTCCTGGGTATGGACGTAGCTTCCACTGAGTTCTATAAAGATGGTAAATACACATTGGCTGGTGAAGGTAAATCTTACACTTCCGCTGAGTATGTTGACCTCTTGGCTTCATGGGTTGAGAAATACCCAATCATCACAATCGAAGACGGTATGTCCGAAGATGACTGGGATGGTTGGAAATTGCTCACTGAGAAATTGGGAGACAAAGTACAACTCGTTGGTGATGACCTGTTCGTAACAAACACTGAGCGTCTGGGCAGAGGTATCGACGAAGGTATCGGTAACTCCATCCTGATCAAAGTTAACCAAATCGGTACATTGACTGAAACATTTGATGCAATCGAAATGGCTAAACGCGCAGGATACACAGCTGTAATCTCCCACCGTTCCGGTGAGTCCGAAGACAGCACAATCGCTGACATCGCTGTTGCAACTAACGCTGGTCAAATCAAAACGGGTGCTCCTTCCCGTACAGACCGTATCGCGAAGTACAACCAATTGCTCCGCATTGAGGATCAACTGGGTGAACTGGCTCAATACAATGGTCTTAAAGGATTCTACAACCTTAAAAAATAAGCTGGATATCCAGCTTTTACGGGCAAGCCGGGTAACCGGCTTGTCTTTTTTATTGAAACGGAGTAATGGTATAACGCAAGGATCAAGCAGATGGTGAAATTTAGGGCATTGTATAAACTGTACTACTTGTAGTACAACCATAGCTATGTTACAATTAAAGTAACTGTTTTTATGGTGAGATGTTATGCCCACATGGGTAGGAGGTGGAAAGAATGGATATTGCTTTGAAATTGCTGCTCGTTGTCTTCTCGATCGGTCTAATCACTGTAGTATTGCTGCAGCACGGGAAAAGCGCTGGTTTGGCGGGTGCCATCTCCGGTGGTGCGGAACATCTTTTCGGTAAAACGAAAGCGCGCGGATTGGATCTCTTCCTGCAACGTGCAACGGTGGTACTGGGTGCAGGATTTATGATTTTGTCTATTATTGTTACGGTGGTTTCCAAGTAAGGCTTGGGACTGCTTTGCAAAGAATAGCTTAAGCCAATGGCTTAATTGATAAACCTTCGTTTCGTGGAGAAACGGGGGTTTTTTAATAAATTCTTACACGTCCAAACTTTTCCAATGATTAATAGACTCCATGATTTTGGTCTTCTTCTCAACTTCTGTTCAGAATTCCTTCCTTAGCGTGAAACACCCCTATCATGTATGGTATGTCCATCGCTTATTCGTTACGCGAATTCACTCCTTATAATGAATGTCATGTGTACAGAAAATTTTTCGGGTCTAGTCCTTTTCCAGATGCGTACTGTATATGTGCCGCATAAAATGTCTGTAGAGATATGTGAAAGCGTGATTATAGCGGAGCGTCAGGCCACTGTGGTTTTTTTGCGAGGTACGGATGGTCCGGATTGAATTCGTGTATACTAGGGTATGAGATAGTATGGTTGCACTACTACACTCTACACGACAATGGCAATATGTATCATGAAAATGGTAAGAATTCCGATACATAAAGAGATGACTTGATTACACTTTTATGTTTCCCGAGGTGAATATATTAATGATAACAGAACAAGAATTGCTCGACTTCATGCGGGAAACCGCTTATAAACCCATGACTTATCAGGAGTTGGAACAGCACTTCGCGATCGAAGATGCAGCTGATTTCAAAGCCTTTTTGATTATGCTGAATACGCTGGAGGAATCCGGTAAAGTTTTGCTGACCCGTAACAATCGCTATGGAATGCCAGAGCGTATGGACTTGGTACGTGGACGTTTACAGGCTCATGCCAAAGGGTTCGCTTTCCTAATTCCTGAGGATCGGGAGCACCCGGATGTGTACATTCACGCCAATGATATGAAGAGTGCGATGAATGGTGACACGGTATTGGTTAAAGTCACGTCTCAAGGACCTTCTGGTGGTCGCCTTGAAGGTGAGATCGTTCGCATTGTTACTCGCGCTGTGACACAAGTCGTTGGTGTGTTCCAAAGCCATGAAGTGTACGGTTTCGTTATTCCGGATGACAAACGGATTAATCGCGATATTTTCATCCCGCGCACTAACTTTGCAGGGGCTGTTGATGGACAGAAGGTCGTAGCAAAGATCGTCAGCTACCCAGAGGGTCGTGCTGCAGCTGAGGGTGAAGTGATCGAGATTCTCGGTCATAAGGATGAGCCGGGTATTGATATTTTGTCCGTTATCCGCAAGCATCAGCTGCCTGAAGCTTTCCCGGATGAAGTCGTAGAAGAGGCGGAGAAGGCACCGGACTCCATCACGGATGAAGAGATTGTACAACAGGGTCGCCGTGATCTGCGCGGACTTAACATTGTCACGATTGATGGTGAAGATGCCAAGGATCTGGATGATGCTGTAAATGTAGAGAAACTGCCTAACGGTAATTACCGTCTGGGCGTTCATATTGCCGATGTCGGCTATTATGTACAGGAGAATTCCAAGCTTGATCAGGAAGCCTACAACCGTGGATGCAGTGTGTATCTGGTAGACCGGGTTATTCCTATGCTGCCACAACGTCTATCCAACGGGATCTGTAGTTTGAACCCGCAGGTAGACCGCTTGACCTTGTCTTGTGAAATGGAGTTTAACGACCAGATGAAGGTTGTGAAACATGACATTTTCACGAGTGTAATCAAAACCAAAGAGCGGATGACGTATTCCAACGTCCGTAAAATCCTTGAAGGCGAAGAGCCGGAATTGCTCGAGCGTTATAAGGATCTGGTAGATGATTTCCATCTGATGAAAGAGATTGCATTGAAGCTGCGTGCTATGCGTATGCGCCGTGGTGCAGTTGACTTTGATTTTGAAGAATCCAAAATCATTGTGGACGCAGAATGCAAACCGGTGGATATCGTAAAACGGGAGCGTTCGATTGCAGAGCAAATCATTGAAGAGTTCATGTTGGCAGCAAACGAGACAGTGGCAGAGCATTTCCACTGGTTGAAGGTTCCGTTCATCTATCGTGTGCATGAAGACCCGGATCAGGAAAAACTGCAAAATTTCCTCGCCTTTGCGGCGAATTTTGGACACCAGGTCAAAGGACGGGGCAATGCAATTCATCCACGGGCACTTCAATCGTTGCTTGAAGATATCAACGGAACGAAAGAACAGACCGTTATCAGTACGATGATGCTGCGTTCCATGAAACAGGCGAAGTATGATTCTGAAATGTCAGGTCACTTTGGCCTCGCGGCAGAATTCTATAGTCACTTCACGTCTCCAATTCGTCGTTATCCCGATCTCGTCATTCACCGGGTGATTCGCGAAGTCATTGAAAATAATGGTGCTTTGCCGGAGAACCGTCAGGAGTATTTGGCGGCACGCATGTCTGATATTGCACAGCAGTCTTCTGAACGTGAACGTGTGGCTGTAGAAGCTGAGCGGGATACGGAGAAAATGAAGAAAGCCGAGTACATGCTCGATAAAGTAGGCGAAGAGTTCGAAGGCATGATCAGTAGTGTGACCAGCTTTGGTATGTTCATTGAACTGGAGAACACGGTTGAAGGTCTGATTCGTCTGAGTGCGCTCACGGACGACTATTACCATTTTGACGATCAGCATATGGCTCTGATTGGTGAACGTACCTCGAAAGTCTTCCGCATCGGTGATGAAGTGAAGATCCGTGTGGCACGTGTAAGCATGGAAGAGTATACGATTGATTTTGAAATGGTAGATATGAAACCTCGCGCTGAACGTCCTGGCGGCTTTAGTGGCGGAAGTGGCGGTAAAGGTGGACGTCCAGGTAGCGGCGGCGGACGCGGCGGTGCCAAGGGTGGACCAGGTGGTTTCAGCGGTTCGCGTGGCGGTAAAGGCAGCTCAGCTAGCGCTGGAGCCAACCGTGGTGGCAGATCTACGGAAGAGAGCAGCAAAGGTGGACGCGGTCGCAGTGGAGCAGCGAGTGCAGGCGCAGGCTCATCCGGTGGCTACACAGGTAAAGGCGGCGGCAAACCGAAAGGTGAGCGTCGTGCTGGTGAAGCTGGTGCATCGACTGGCCGGGGCAAAGGCGCTGTAAGCTTTGGTTTTGGCTCAGGTAAAGGTGGTTATGGCTCTACATCGGGTGGACTGGATAGTGGTTCAACCGGTGGACAAGGAAGTGGCCTGAACGGCGGTAGCGGTCGCGGTGAAGGCAGCTTCAAGTCCGGCAAGGGCGGCGGTAAAGGTGGCAAAGGCGGAAGTGGACGTAAAAATACTTCGCCAAGCGGCGTATTTATCGGAGAAGCTGCAACACCTGGTGGTGCTCAGGAAGGCGGAGCACCACGACGCAAGCGGAAGAAGAGCAAAGGTGCAGCTGGTAACGGCACGGCAGCTTTTGTACGAAAAAAGAAAAAATAAAGCTAACGTAACTTGAAGAGATGGATTACAATTCGTTCCTCCAGGTTAAGCGTTGGAGAAAATAGTCACTTCAGCCGGTGTGTTGTTTCGCACAGTCTGGAAGTGGTGTAATGAGGAGGGGCGGCAGAGGTCGCCCCTTTCTTGATTTTAACAGCCGTACTTGCTACAATTAAGGTCTGGCACGTGGTACCTTGGTGCAACATTGGGTGCGCTGCTATAGAGCATGGTTCCGGCTTATTTTACGGAGAAGGAGTGAGGACATGGGCAAGAATGATGGACAGAGTAAAGTGCTCGCACAGAATAAAAAGGCTTCCCATGACTACTTCATTGAAGATACGTATGAAGCGGGCATGGTGCTTACCGGAACGGAGATCAAATCTCTTCGTAACGGCCGTGCGAATATTGGTGATGCATTTGCCACGATTCGAAACGGTGAGATTCATATTCACAATATGCATATTAGTCCTTTTGAACAAGGGAACCGAAATAATCCGCTCGATCCAACACGTACGCGCAAGTTGTTGATGCATAAAGTGCAGATTCACAAGTTGCTTGGGCTGTCGAAACAGGATGGGTACAGCATTGTTCCGCTGAAAATTTATATCCGCAACGGTTACGCCAAGCTTTTGCTCGGACTGGGTAAAGGTAAGAAACAGTTTGATAAACGAGAGACTGCAGCCAAGCGGGATGCACAACGTGATATTCAACGGGTACTGCGCGAGAAGCAGAAGGTTGCACGATAAGTGGAACGCTGGGCGCGAAAGCTTTACTTTAGGTGTATAAGTTAGTTTTCGTGATGAAGCTAGGAAGATTGATGTATGAGTTAAGGAGTCTCAAGGTTTGTCCTGCAATGGGCAAGATTGAGGCTTTTTTATTTTTAGTGGAAAGGGATGTGATGTGAGTTGCTGAAGTGTATTGTGTGGTGATTTCCTTTGATATGTGTTGAATTGAATTCGGTAGGAGCATGGAGCTTGGCGCGTTGATGAATCTAAATTTTTAGCCTTTGCGTAGTTTGCCTCAATCGTGGGTAAGATATTTAGGTGCCGTTGTTCGTGATCTGATCTGGGTAAACTTTACTTCCGATTGGTGACGCGGTATAATATGTAGACGATTGAGCCTGTTGTATTTGGATAACTTTGTACACATGCTCAGCATACTGGGATGTCTTCCAGCAATCTGTACTATTTCGGTGATGTGTCCTGTGTTATGATTACTCATGTAGCAGACAGGAATGCCGAGTTTGAAAGAAGCATCTTTTTACCTTGGAGGAAAAAGATGTGCAGCACCTTTGCTCCGTATTCACGGATTAATCCTGGAGCCCTTCTTCATTGAGGGGGCGTTTATGGATTCGACGGGGATAGTTCGAGCATAGGTAGCGGGTAGTGGGGACGCGTCCGCTTCATCAACGCTAAAGCCTATTAAACGGCAAACAACAAACAAACTACGCTTTCGCAGCCTAAGAAACTGTGTGCGTGCTTCTACCCTGCATCGCCCATGTGACAGGGATAGGGGCTAACTAGTAGTGGGATACGCTGTCACATCTCCGCCTGGGGTGTGCTGAAGAAGAAAATCAGGCTGACCCAACGTATAGCCGGTTACGGGGCGATACTCGGGTGACATCAAAACTGTGACTACACCCGTAGAAGCTTATGTGTCGTTATCTTCGGACAGGGGTTCGACTCCCCTCGCCTCCAAGATGGTACTTAATGAGTAAGTACTATGTTGAAGGCGTTTAGAGAAAATCTCCAAGAAAAAAAGAATCAGACGGTGAGCATTTGAAGGATGCCCCACTTGTCTGATTCTTTTTTATATTATGTATATTTATTTATAAAGAAAAGAGGGGATCGGATGAAGAAGTTCGCAGATTATAAATATGAAGATTTATTCTTTAAACTGAGTTTATACCAGAGAGTTGATATTAACATTAACAATTTTACTAGAAAGACTTCTACAGCTGTTGTTAAACATTATGGTGCATTTGAAATGGATGTTTATGAAACTCATTATTCTTCTGATTTCGCCTTCCGGCGATCACTCAGCGACAGTACCATCAAACGCAAGATCGATGAGGGTATTGAGAGTGTCGGCAATACTTTGAAGCTTATCGGCTTTTTTGAGCAAGACGATGCTGAGTTTTAAAAACGAAAGGAGCGGGGATTTCCCTCGCTTCTTTTTCCATACGCTATATCCGAATTTGACCAAAGAAATAGCCAATGTCATAGGTTTGAAACCTGACCTGGCTATATCAATTCCTAGCTATATTAATGCCACTCTGTGAAATGTTATTTTTCCGCTCTCAATTGTTTATTTGGGTAATTATTAAAGTAGAGTTAATTATAATAATTTATTGACAATATTTAACTAGAGATATATACTTAATACAGTATCAACCAATTAATACATAATAGAGGAATTCGGGAGGAGTTTAATTTTATGAAGAAAAAAAATGCTTTTATTGCGACATTATCTTTAGCGCTGGCAACAACAGGGGTAACTGCTTTTGCTTCACCAAGTACAACTCAGGAGAATGTAAGTCCTGAATCTAGGGTAACAGAAAGTCTTCCAATTAATAATCCTTTTGTGGAAGATCAATTGATAAGCCCAATGGTTATTGATACGAGTAACCCTATTGGCGATAAAGTATCGGGAGGCGCAGTTGTACCAAAGTACTTTAGTGTAAATGCGGGGTATGGTCATATTAAACTTTTGTTGAAAAACTATAGCAGTAAACCAGTTACTGTTACCTTAACACATAATTATAGTAAAAGAGTATATTTCTCTAGAGTAATTGAAGGAAATGGTTCCTTAACATGGAAAAATTTCGAGGAAGGTTACGAACAAGGGATGATTGGTGGAGACTATACGCTTCAATGGAGCGGTGCCGGTAATGCTGTTAATGGTGAATTTTTTGGGAAAACTGGTTCATCCATTTCCGATGTTAGAGATTAATTCAATTTTTGTTGCTCAGAAAGCTCCCGATTTCCGGGGGCTTTTTTTTGCCTAATAATCAAATGATTTGTGAATAGAGTGAACCATAAAGACTATGTATAACATTTTCCTTTCTTTAACACCATGATAATAACTCTCTTTCATTGAAATCTCTCTTTTTATTGTTGTTTTTCGGGAGCTTAATTTGATCCCACTTATAAGGAATCAAATGGTCTCATACAGGCCCCTATAACAAGGAAAGTAATTATAAGCCTATTATTTATACCATTTTGGCAACTGGTAAATAAAATAGTATTTTTGCTTTATTTTGTTACAAAACAAAGGCGACAGAAAAGTTGAACCTACAGAGAACCTATTCTGAACTTATCTTGAGACTATGTTGAACCCCACATGACCATTTTTCCGTGATACATTAGGAGCATAGAAAAAGGCGGGAAGAGTATTTAAGAGAATTGTGTCATCTCCAAATGTTAACTACGATTCTTTATTGACGGCTGCAGGAAGTTCCTCTATTAATTCAACGAGCGATAGAAGAGTGAAATATGAAGAGTTGTTAAGAGGACTTGCATTAGACAATCGTGTTCATTATTCTAGTGACAATTCTAAGTTGTTAAATATATTTAGAATTAACAACGATGGCTTTTTTTCTCATTTTACTTATCTCAGAATTTTTCATTATGCTCAGTCTAATATGAATCTTACTATAGGCAACCTACCTAAAGGTTTTTTTAAATTAAAGGATATGTATAATGAATGTTTCAAATATACGGTTAAAGATATAGATTCGTTTATGGATATATGCTTGTTTTTACAGAAAGAGGGAGCGTTTTTAAATTTAAAGGGAACCATCTCTACCATAAATGGTGAAGACTTTATTATGTTGGGACCAAGCGGGTATTATTATTTAAATTACTTGAAAACGAACCCGTATTACCTAGCATTGGTAGCAATTGATACACCGATTGCAGACCAAGCTACAGCTGATAGAATAGCGGGTCTCTATCAAAGATCACTAAATACAGTAGATTTCCAAAGGAATAGGCGCTTTATTGATATAGCTAAAGTGTTTGCACAGTATCTAGCTGAAACAGAGGCGGAGGAACTTATTGCTTTAAAAAATGCTAATTGCCCGAATATGGATAATCCTATGTTCCAAATTGGTGACGGCATAAAAAGTACATTACATGAAACAGAAAATGAATAAAAAAGATCGACCGTTGCTGGTCGATCTTTTTTATTCAGTACCAAATGGGGGGCGACGCCCCTCGCCTCCATTAGAGTCAAGTCAAAAGCCATCAACCAGTGTTCTGGTTGGTGGTTTTTCTGTTTATGCTATAATCTTTGTAAAATAAGCTGATGCAAGCCCAATTTACTCCGTATCTCCCAAAGGAGGAAAAAAACATGAGCCAAACGCAGCAAGAGATTCGCGAGTTTGTTGCAGGGATACAAGCATATGTGTCGCCAGTAAATGTAATTAATCCTTGGAGAGATTATGTGACGGGCTGTGATATCGGCTCCGAAGCGGTGAAGATTCGTTCTGAACATTTGACCAGATATTTGGAACCAAGAATGTTCAAGGCTCGGTACATTTTTATTGCTGAAGCCGTGGGATATCAAGGGGCGCGGTTCTCCGGTGTACCCTTGACGTCTGAGCGGATGGTTACCGGGAATCACTCGCTGGTGGATCACCAGATGATTTTTCCAGGTGAGCCGGGTGTCCGAACGAGCTTGCCCAATATCGCCAAACCTAACCGCAGTCAGGCGCTGTATGGATTCGCAGAACCGACAGCATCCATCATATGGGGCGAAGTGTTATCCAGTTCAAGGTGGAAACCAACTGACTTTATTTTTTGGAACATCTATCCCTTTCATCCTTATCAATCTTCTGAGAACAGGATGACGAATCGAACGCCGACTTTGGCAGAGTTGGAGGATGGTGTGTTATTCGCCAGACAGCTTATGCAACTGAATCCTGATGCTCAGATCGTGGCTATTGGCAGAAAGTCAGCAGACACATTAAGCGCCCATCTCATTAAACATCATCATGTTCCTCATCCTGCAAACGGAAGAGCAGTACAATTCCGAAAAGCGGTAAGGTCAATAATCTAGCCCATTTGGAACTGGAGAAATGAAGGCTGACACATGTATTCTTATCGTTCAATTGCTCGCACATAACATAATGCCTATCCTATAAAGATTGGTTGGTGAAGCTAAATGAGTGAAAAATACTGGCTTGTGGTGCAATATCCAATGAAGAGCGCGCAGGGCAGCAAACGAGATCATTGGTTGAAGGAAAAGGTGATGGAATATATGGAAACCGTTCTAACCCAGGTGGACTTGGGAGAGGTGGATGGATGTGATCTGGGTAGCCGTGTGGCTGATCCAAAGGAATATGTAATGAACATTTTCTGTGTGGTAACGGACGAGGATCGGAGCATAGCTCTAATTAAAAAAGTGCTGAGGGAAAGCCGGCTCGATTACACCCGCATCCAAATCGCCACGATGCCATATGGCACAGATGGAAGCTACACACTGCAATATGCCTCCAAAAAAGGCGTTACCGAATTCTCGCTTTGATCACGATTCGCTGTTTCCTACCATAACGAACGGTACTTCTCCTGCCCGAGGGCAGTTTGCCCGGCACTTTCCCCACTTAGATCCATCATACGAGAAACGATGATTGAATTTCCCAACCTTAACCATTCGATCAACAGGCTGCAAGCAGTAAGAATTATGCTCGTACATATCGTAATTCTGCTCAAAAGTATGCGCATTTCAAGGTAGATATTCATCAGCGTCTCTTAATATTAAGATCTTCCGCGTCCCCCGCATCACTCTCCATCCAGCACAACTTACAACTAACAACTTACTATCTGTATCCTCCAAAGTTTTATAAAGCAGTGCTCCTTGGGGTTTCAAGTCAAGGGGCCCCATACCCGAAGTATTCACAACATCCGTCTTCTCACATCCTCATTTCTACTTTACTCAGTCATGTCATCCCCAAGCGATAAAAAGAATTGAGCCTCCTCCATACACCGTCCTATAATATACAATTGTATACAATCCAAGAGAGTGGTGGATAACACAACAGGTCATCCGATCCAAACCGTTAAACCCATCACACCTCGGAACCAAAGGAGGGTTACAGTGCAAAACAGAGCAAAGGATGCAACAACAGAGACAGCAGAAGCAGCAGAAGAAGATGCAACGATTGAAGCGACAGCAACAGCATCAGATGTCGAGACCAATGCAGAAGCAAACGAAAATACGAAAGATAACACCAGTGCAATGAAGAAGAATTGGACTCCCCGTTTCAAAGAGTTTATTCGACGTAAACCCAAGACGCTGGCTTTTAAAATCCCGTTTGCCTACTTTGTCATTATTCTGCTAACGGTGGCGTTCAGTGCATTGGTGTTGAATCGAATCTCGGAAAATGACGCGCAGCGAAAGATCAATGAAGCATCACTGCAGACAATCACATCCATTGAGACCAATGTTAATCTGATGATCGGGAACGTAAACAATTATTCGAAGATGATTTTCTCCGATCCCAATTTGCAGAACCTGCTGCGACAGGGCAATGTGTACTCCAATTTACAGACACAGTCCAAGGTTAGCGCGTATTTGACCAATCTTATGCAAGCGGTTCCAATTATTGATTCAGTCTATATTTACGATAATTCGGGTCACCGATTCTCGGTCGGTACACAGGAATGGCCCACGTTTATGGAAGCGAGTGTGAAGGAAGCCCCGTGGTACGAACAGGCTTTGAAGCACAACGGACGATATCTGCTCAGGCTGAATGGTGGCAACAACGACAGCGGGGTCTCGACGACGGGGGAGAATGATGGGCAAGAGGTGGTTTCGTTTATTCGCCTCATTCGGGATCTGGATGATACGTCTCCGCTTGGGTTTTTGGTCATGAACATCAAGGGAAAATCCATTGCTCAAGCCTATGCTAACCTATCTGCACCGGATTCATTTCAGGTCGCCATTCTGGATGAGCATCAGCGGGTGATCGCAACGAACGCAACCGATGGAAAGAAGGCCGTACCTGCTGTATCCGACGAATCCATGTCTGCCGCTTCTGGACAGGAAGGGATGCACGAGATGTTAGAGGCCAATCAGGCCAAGTTAAAACAAGCATTTCAAGAGCAATCCTCCGGCTTCATCACCTTGCAATCGGGGGTTCAGGAATATGCGGTTACCTATCGTTCGGCTGGTGATGATCAGTGGAAATTCATCAGCATGAGTCCATACCGGGCTACAGATACCCGTAATAAATCCATGGTGCTGCTTGCACTGATCCTACTGGCGGTGAATGGGACTGTCTTTTTTGTCAGTTCATTCATCATCTCGCGGAGCGTCATTAAGCCGATTCACAAGTTGCTTCGTTCCATGCAGAAAGCACCAAGCGGCAATTTCCGCAAAGTGACGGTTGAGCTGAACAGCTACGAATTCGCACAGCTATATGGAGGATACAACCAGATGATTGAGCAGATTGACCAGATGCTGAAACGCATCATTCAGGAGCAGCAGACGATCCGCCGAGCAGAGCTGAATACACTTCAGGCGCAGATCAAGCCGCATTTTCTATACAACACACTGGATTCTATTACCTCTCTGGCGATGTCGGGCATGAACGATAAGGTATGTGAGCTGTTAGAAGCGCTCGGAAGTTACTATCGACTGAGTGTCAGCAAAGGTCGTGAACTGATTACCCTGCACGAGGAGGTTGAGATTGTACGCAATTATCTGACGATCCAACAGGTGCGATACCCCGGTATATTTGAGGTGCAATACGATATTGCTCCAGATTGTGAGCGGGTGATGATTCCCAAGCTCGTGCTCCAGCCGCTGGTGGAAAATTCACTGTATCATGGCATTCGTCCCAAAGGCAGCCCAGGCACGATACGCATTCAAGCACGTCGATCCAAGGAAGGGGTACTTCTAACGATTACTGACGACGGAGTCGGCATGTCCGAGGAAGAAGTGCAGCAGCTTCAACGCAAAGAAATAAACCGTTCTAACCGTTTTGACTCAACGAACTCATCTAATTCAACTAATCTTTCCAATCCTTCCGATTTTTCTAAGATTACCTATAACTCTAAACACAATCCAAGCTTTGGCTTATGGGGAACGCTGGAGCGACTTCGTATTTTCTACGAAAGAGAGGATGGACTCAAGCTGGAGAGCGAGGTTGGAAAAGGAACCACCATTATGATAACGATCCCGAAGGGAGCCGATGAATCATGGAATTAACTGTAGAACCTTTAAAGGTATTGATTGTGGACGATGAATACCTCATCCGAAATCTGCTGCGTATGCGTATCGATTGGGAACAGCAAGGCATGGTCATCGTTGGCGAGGCCTCCGATGCACAAGAGGCTTTGGATCAGGTGGAGCTGTTGCGTCCAGACATCGTATTCACGGACATATACATGCCGAAGATGGACGGCATTGAACTGAGCGGCATTCTCATGGAGCGTTACCCGAGCCTGAAAATCGTGGTTGTGACGGGACATGATGAATTTGAGTATGCTCGTCAGAGTGTGAAGCTGGGCATATCCGATTTTATTTTGAAACCCATTCGTGCTTCTGAGTTATTACAGGTTACGGCGAAGCTGCGATTGGCGATTGAGCAGGAGATTGGACGTGAGTACGAGCTGATGAAGTTACGGGAGGAAATGGAGCAGAGCTTGCCTTATCTCAGAGAGAGGTTTGTAAATCAATGGTTAAGTCATGTGGTGCCTGAGGATGAACTATACGAGAAGGCGCGATTCTTCGGCATTCCTATCTCGTCTGGTGAACCTGGATTACGCATCGCATTAATGGAGGTTGAGGTTGCTGTACCGCAAGCGAAGATAGCTGCACCAGAGGTATATCCACATCTGCCCGAGACAGCTCATCAAGTTCATCAAGCTCATCAAGCCCGTCAACCTCACCAACTCAGCCAAGTTCAACGAGAGCCTCAACACGATCAAACCCATTTAAGCTGGCATCAGACAGAAGCCCATCCACAACCCGCTGAGGAAATACATATTCTGCTGCGAATGGTAGGCATGAAGCAGGTGCAGGCTTTTTATCCGCAGGATTCGCAAACCATTATCGTCATGGACCCGCATAACCGGATCGTTGTGCTCTCGCTTGGTTGGGATACGGAATTTGCCAATCAGGTACAGCAGCTTCAGGAAGAACTTCAACATACGCTTAAGCTCGAAGGGTGTGAAGTTGATGTGACCGTAGGGATTGGGCAATGGCAATCAAGATGGGGAAAGGCTTGTGTGGGCTACCGGGAAGCATGTCGTGCACTGGATTATCAGGCATTTGTGGGGAAAAATCAGGTCATTTGCTTCGAGGATCTGGTCATCGAAGGCGGGAAAAGGCCGTACCACTCGGATGCTCAGCTGCTCCAACAACTGCAATTTTACGTCAGTGTTGGTGCGGGGGAAGAAGCCGTATTGTTGCTGGAGCGAATGTTGTCTGTGCCGTTCTCGGACGTTTCACAGTTTCGGATGGCAGCCATGGATGTGGTTACGGAGTGCCAGCGTGCTGCCATAGAGCAGCAGCTTGAGGGAGAGCACGCATTGAACAAAGAGGCCGTTGCGGCCATTTTTACAGCAAATCATCTGCCCGAACTAAAAAGTATGCTGGAGCAGCATATCCGCACCGTATCGGATGTCATACAAGCCAAGCGACAGACCAAGGAAGGCAATCTGATCGATCGGGTGATGGCTTATCTTGAAGAGAATATGGGCAATGCCGAAGTGGGGCTTTCCAGCACCGCGGCTGTTTTTTACGTAAGTTCGGGCCATCTCGGGCGGCTGATGAAAAAAGAAACCGGGCAGACATTTGTGGAATATCTGACCCAACTCCGCATGAAGAAGGCTGAACTGCTGCTGAAACAGACGGATATGAAAGGTTATGAGATTGGGGAACAGGTAGGTATCCCGGACCCACACTATTTCAGCGTCTTGTTCAAAAAACATATTGGCCGATCCATGAATGAATATCGAAATGTAAAACATGAAAAAACGAGATTGTAGTCTGGAGTGTTGGGGGAGTGCGGAGAAGGTCTGAGCGTAAACCCGCTTCCGGTTCCAATTCCACATATGTTCGAAAATTACAAATCGATGCCTGTTTTCTAAATGGAGAACAAAGCACAGTTTGCCTAAAATATGGGCTAGAACAACGAAAACACATAGGGAGGTCCGTATATATGAAAGCGCTATTAAAAAAATCGGCAAGTCTAATTCTGACGCTGGGAATTGTAAGCAGTCTAGCGGCATGTTCATCCGGCTCGTCCGGCGGTGCACAGGGGGAAAGTAATGGGAAGATCAAGCTGACGCTGTGGGATCAATCAGTCGGCAATACCGATCCTTCGGCCAAGCTGCTGCCCGAGATTGTTGAGAAATGGAACAGCGAGCATCCAGACATTCAGGTTGAACGTACGGGCACGACAGGAGAACAGTATAAAACCAAAGTCAAAACATCGATTGCAGCCGGTGAAGCGCCAGACCTGTTCTATGGCATGGGTGGCGGCAGCTTCATGCAGCCGTACATCAAATCCGGCAATGTGCTGGAAATCTCAAGTTACCTGAAGGACGATATCAAAGAACGGATGGGCCCGGGTATGGCTGAGGCAATCAATATGGACGGCAAAATCTACACATTGCCCGTGTACACACATATCGCCAACCTTTACGTGAACACGGGATTGTTCGAGCAGGCGGGTGCCAAGATACCGACCACTTATAACGAACTGCTGGATGCAGTCACCAAGCTGAAAGCGGCAGGCATCACCCCGGCTGTAATTGGGGAAAAGGACCGCTGGCCGGGCATGTACTGGTACGACATTATTGCGATGCGTCAGGCAGGCAATGCTGCGGTGATGGAAGCCTTTAAAGATCCGTCGAAATGGGATTCGCCCGACTTTGTAGCCGCCGCGACTAAAATACAGCAGCTTGCGCAAGCAGGAGCGTTCAACAGCAGCATGTTCAGCATGAGCTATGACGAGATGCTTGGGGCATTTAATGCAGGCAACGGGGCGATGATGTTCCAGGCCAACTGGGTGAATGCAGGAATCGAGGACCCGTCTTCCGCAGTCAAAGGCAAAGTGAAAGTGATTCCGTTCCCGGTATTTGAAGATGGCAAAGGCACAAATACCGAAATCTTCGGTGGAGCCGTCGATGGTTTCTACATCAACCAGAATACCAAGCATCCAAAGGAAGCCGTGGAATTCCTCATGTATCTAAGCGAGCAGCTTGGTACACAAGGTTTCCTGGCTGGAGCCGGCCTGCCAAGCTGGAAAACAGATGCACTCGACACGTCCAGTCTGTCCTCCCTGGATCTTTCTGCGGCAGATATTATGAAAACGGCGACCTCATTCATCGCGTGGTGGGATAACATTCTGCCAGCGGAGTCTGCCGAAGCGCACAAAAACCTGATTGCCCAACTGCTTGCCGGCGATGTAACACCGGAGGAGTTCTGCAAACAGATGGCACAGCTCAAACCAACAGAGTTAAGTCTATAGGAAACAGGTATGCGTGTATGCGTGTGTGCAAGCCTACAAGCTTAAATGCTTACAGGCCCTGGAAGGTCCTTACGCTACAAGTCTTTGCCTATTCCCTGTGAATATCTTACGCATAGACCTTGTGAGCTTGCATGGCTACCGCTTCTAACAATGAAGATGAACCCAAACAAGGCGTGGTCCGGCATATCCCGGTCACGCCTTTGAGAGGAGAACAACAATGAACTCTGTATTTTCCAATAAAGGCACGATAGCCGTCTTTGTACTGCCGACGCTGCTTCTGTTCTGCGGCATTGTGCTTATTCCGATCTCTGTCTCCAGTTATTACAGTCTGCTGGACTGGAACGGCGTAGGCAAGGGTACATTTATTGGCCTGGACAACTATGTAGAGATGTTTAAGGATACCCGTGTGCTGAATTCGATCAAAAACTCTCTGTTATTCGCGGGAGCTTCGGTGTTCATTCAACTGCCGATCTCGCTGGTGCTTGCACTGATATTGGCGTCTAACGTCAAGGGGGAAGGGTTCTACCGGACCGTGTATTTCATCCCGGTGTTGATCTCAACGGTGGTTATTGCCCAGTTGTGGTCAAAAATCTACAATGCTGATTATGGCCTGCTGAACGTGCTGCTGCAAAGTATCGGCTTATCCAGCCTGGCACAGGATTGGCTGGGGCAGAAGGACACCGCCCTGGCAGCATCGTTTATTCCAACCTTGTGGCAGTACGTGGGGTATCACATGCTGCTGATGTACGCAGGAGCGAAATCCGTCTCACAGGATGTGCTTGAAGCTGCAAGAATGGATGGTGCTTCACGTCTTCGCACGGCGTGGTCCATTATGATCCCTTTAATGAAGCCCATCCTGAAGGTAAGCCTTGTATTTTCGGTCATCGGTGCATTCAAGGTGTTTGACCTGATCTATGTGCTGACGGGCGGCGGCCCGTTCTATACCACTGAAGTGCCGAGCACCCTGATGTACGCCACCATTTTTGATACGTTCCGGTACGGGTATGGCAGTGCGATCTCGGTCTTTATCATTGTGGAGTGTCTGGTATGTACGATCCTCATTAATTCATTGTTCAAAACGGAATAGAAGGAGGCATGAGGCATGAGTACCGTAGAAGTCATGTTGCAAAAAAAGCCCAAGCCAAGGTCCATCTCCGGACCAATCGGGAAAGTGTTCCTGCAAGCGTTTCTGATCCTTGTCGCAATTGTGCAGATCTACCCGCTCATCTGGCTGGCGCTGTTTTCCTTGAAGGATAACAGTGAAATCTTTAGCGGTGATGTAGCCGGGTTGCCCAAAGCGTTTCTGTGGAGCAACTACACCAAAGCAATGTCCGACGGCCATGTGCTGACCTATTTTATGAATAGTGTGCTGGTTACTGCTGCCTCCATTGTCTTGGTACTGATCTTGTCTTCGATGACGGGATACGCAATCACAAGAATGAACTGGAAGCTCAGTGGGTTCACGATGACGATTATTTTGCTGGGCATGATGGTGCCGATCCATGCGGCGCTACTGCCATTGTTTATTATTTTGAAGAATCTGAGCCTGCTCAACAGCTACTGGTCACTGATCATTCCCTATGTGGCATTTGGCATTCCGATGGCGGTATTCATTCTGGGCAGTTTTTTCAAAGGTATCCCGAGAGAGATGGAAGAGTCGGCGGTTATCGACGGCTGCGGCATCTACCGGACGTTTTTCTCTATCATTCTGCCTCTGGTAACCCCGGCTATATCAACGGTAGCCATCTTCACGTTTTTGTCGTGCTGGAATGAGCTGATGTTTGCGGTCACGTTTATCAATAACACGGCTTATCAGACATTGACGGTGGGCATGATGTCGATGGTGGGAACGTACATTACGCAATGGGGCATCATTGGTGCGGGACTGATGATTACGACGGTGCCAACGGTGGTCATCTATCTGCTGTTGAACAAACAGGTGCAGAAGAGCATGATCGCAGGTGCGATCAAAGGTTAAATTAGAAGCGTAGGTAAAGGTGTGATCTCTGGACTAGACCGCGGTCTATGAACATGGAATAATAAGAGGTATGTAGCCAGTCAGTTGCAGAGAGGGGTCATTATGGTATGGTCAATATCGCGATGGTAGAGCAGGAGTCTGTTCGGGAAAAGGTTGTGGCGTTTACGTTTGATGATGGGCCGCATCCGGTGTATACACCTCAAGTACTTGAGATATTCCGTCGTGCCGGTGGGCAGGCAACGTTTTTCATGATTGGTAAAGAGATAGAGGCTCATCCGGAGATTGCGGCGGAGGTATACCGTGAAGGGCATGAGATCGCAAACCATACATACACGCATCCGGACCTGACCAAGCTGACTCTGGAGGAAGCCGGGGAAGAGT
Source organism: Paenibacillus sp. W4I10 (assembly GCF_030816325.1). NCBI lineage: Bacteria > Bacillati > Bacillota > Bacilli > Caryophanales > Paenibacillaceae > Paenibacillus > Paenibacillus sp. W4I10. Next base: position 4,978,174 of record NZ_JAUSXX010000001.1, on the reverse strand, counting down.
TGCAACGCGCAGAACATCTTGTTCAAGAAGTTACGGGGCAACCTGCCCGCAGCTTCCGACCGCCGTATTTTGGCGTAAACGATGATATACTGTCTCTGGCAACGGAGCGTGGATATCGCACGATTGGTGCGGTCAACGGTGATGCGAAAGATTGGGATAATCCCGGCGTTGAGCATATCGTGGAGCATACCCGGTCTGCGGTAAAACCTGGCAGCGTGCTGATATTCCATGACGGGTACGGAGACCGTTCCCAGACGGTGGAGGCGGTTCGTATGCTGGTGGAGGAACTGGTCACAGAAGGGTATCGATTGGTGACGGTGAGTGAGCTATTGGACATTTCTCGTGAGCAGGATGAAAAGATAACATAATCAAGTGGACCCATCATTCTTTGAATGACTGGGTCCTTTTTATATATAATTTATATAGGAAGAACGGAGCGGAAGCACAAACTTTGCTTGCCCTCTCAAACTACTTTATAATAATAGGCTAAACTAGATTATGTCAGGAGGAAACAATGGACTTTATCAAAAATCAACTAGAAGAACTCGGCATGAGTGGACCCTCCATTGGTTATCTTTCAAACATCATTATGATTATTTTTATAGCAGTGATCTCGATATTGGCGAATGTGATTGCCAAGCGAGTGGTACTGAAGACGGTGCATCGTATCGTAAGTAACAACCGTTTCAAGTGGGGCCATATTGTAGTTCAAAAAAATTTATTTCAGAAACTGTCGCATCTTGTGCCAGCCATTATAATCTATTATTCGGCTTATATTTTCTCGCCCTATCAGGCCATAATTGAAAAAGCAGCAATGACCTACATGATTGTCATCATGATCACGGTACTGAATGCTTTGCTTAATGTATTCGATGATATCTATCGTACCTATGAGGTGTCGAAGATTCGCCCAATCAAGAGTTACATTCAGGTAGCCAAGATCGTTCTGTTCATTATCGGGGGCATTATCGTCATCTCCAGCCTGATCGGACAGAATCCGCTCATTATCCTCAGTGGACTTGGGGCGTTATCGGCGGTATTAATGCTCGTGTTCAAAGACTCGATCCTGGGCCTCGTGGCTGGCGTACAGCTATCGTCGAATGATATGGTGCGCGTCGGAGACTGGATCGAGATGCCCAAGTATAATGCGGACGGCGATGTCATCGACATTACATTGAACACAGTGAAAGTGATGAATTTCGATAAAACGATTACGATGATTCCAAGCTATGCCCTTATTTCGGACTCGTTCCGGAACTGGAGAGGCATGCAGGTGTCCGGTGGCAGAAGGATTAAGCGGAGTATCTATATTGACATCAGCAGTATTCGTTTTTGTACGGAAGAGATGGTGGCGGAATTTGAGAAGATTCATTACCTGACGGATTATGTCACTTCCAAACTTAAAGAAATTCAAGCGTACAACATGGAGCACCAGGTGAATACTGAAAGCAACGTGAACGGCAGACAGCTGACAAATGTCGGTGTATTCCGGGAATATATCCATCAATATTTGAGAAATCATCCAAAAATCAATAAAGATATGACGATGATTGTGCGTCAATTGGCACCGGAAGATCGCGGGCTGCCTCTGGAAATCTATGCATTCAGCAATGATATCAACTGGGGTGTATATGAGAACGTTCAGGCGGATATCTTTGACCATATCTTCGCGGTGGCGTCAACATTTGGACTGCGGGCCTTCCAGAATCCAACCGGACATGACATTGTGCAACTGAAAGAGGATAAACAATATTCGAGCGGATATTGAGATCCGAAGCACCGTAAAGGTGCTTTTTTTTGTTTAAAAAGTGACATATATACCATTTACAAAAATGGAAATTATTAATAGTATATTTATATGGGTCTGATTCCCATATTCTATTTTTTTATCTTCTCAATCATATGGATATACAATGTACCGCTTTGATTATTGGAAAATTTGATGGAGGTGAGCTTCGTGGCACGTGTGTTAGTTGTGATGATGCCTGCAGAAGGGCATATCAATCCGTCGCTCGGATTAATCAAGGAGTTGATAGAGAGCGGAGATGAGGTCGTCTATTGTTGTACTGAAAAATACCGGACGAAGATTGAAGCGTTAGGTGCTCAATTTAAAGCTTACTCCTTCAGCGAGGCAACCCTACTCAACAACCCCAATATGAAGCCATTTGAAATCAAGCATCCGTACCAATTCTTATATATGATTCTGAAAAAAATAATTCAACGGTTTATTCCGGATGTTCTGAATCTGATCGAAAATGAAACCTATGACTATTTAATTTTTGATTCCTTAATCGGCTGGGGCGGACAAATTTTGGGCGAAAAGCTGGGGATACCCACGATCTGCTCGACCAGCACCTTTGTTTTTGTAGAGCCTCTCGGGTCAGGTAGTCATAATCTGAAGGATGACAATGAGGAGGTTCAGGAGCTATATAATCGAATCATGGAGATGTCCAAGCAATTGGCTGCCCAGTTCAATGTAGCTGTGCCTTCTTTGAAAGATCTTTCAGGGCATTCAGGACAACTGAAGATTGTCTATACAAGCCGCTATTTTCAACCCATGGGGGACAAGCTGGACGACAGCTTTGTGTTCACTGGCCCCTCCATTATTCCTCGTAAGGATGCGCCTGCTTTTGCATACGAGTCTCTTCGAGCTATGTATAAACAGGCGGTTTATATTTCGATGGGGACCATTTTAAATAGAGACCTTGATTTGTATAAGCTCTGCTTTGCAGCCTTTCGTGATTTGCCTGTGCAATTTATATTGGCTTCGGGAAAGGATACCGATCTGGAGCCGATTGCGGATCTTATTCCCGACAATTTCATCATTAGACCGTACCTGCCTCAGTTGGAAGTGCTGCAACATGTCGATGCGTTTCTGACACATACAGGTATGAACAGTGCAAGCGAAGCGTTGTATTACCATGTGCCGTTGATCATGCTCCCGTTAACCTCGGATCAGCCTCATGTAGCAAGCCGTGTGCAGGAGCTGGGAGCGGGGGTCATCGTGGATAAAAACAACCTTACACCTGAGGTGCTGAGAACCGCGGTGTTAGAGGTGCTCGGCAATGATTCCTACAGGGAACATGCAGGAGTGATTGGGAACACACTGCATGATGCTGGCGGGTATAAGCGGGCAGCTGCTGCCATCAAAGACTTTTTGGGCAATCGACCTTTATCAGCCAAGACTATCTCTTCCCTCGAATGAAGAGGCGACTTTCCTCTTATTAGAGAGGTTGGCTTACCGTGTGAACAGAGCGAGAGGTCGAAGGGATTCTCGATGATGATGTACAATTGATTCAAGCGCTTGAGGAAAGGTTAGAGATAACCGAGAGCACATGTCATTTTGTCGCATTAAAATAGGAAGCATACCTTTCACAAAGGAGAGTTCTCACATGAATCATCACATTCCGGAATATACATTGAACGATGGCTTGAAAGTACCTGCAATTGGATTTGGTACCTATAGTTTGAAAGGTGAGGAAGGCGTTAAATCGATCGCGTCTGCCATGGAGGCGGGGTATCGATTAATTGATACGGCGTATAACTATGAGAATGAGGCAACCGTGGGCAGAGCAATCAAGCAAAGCTCCATCGCCAGAGAAGAACTGCTCATTTCCTCGAAGCTGCCGGGGCGTTATCACGCTCATGATAAAGCACTCGTGGCGATCCAGGAATCCCTGTACAGAGCGGATCTGGATTATTACGATCTGTATCTGATTCACTGGCCCAATCCGAAGAAGGACATGTATGTCGAGGCATGGCAAGCGCTGATCGAAGCCAAAAAGCGTGGATATATCCGGTCCATTGGAGTGAGTAACTTCCTTCCTGAGCACAATGAACGGCTGATCAAGGAAACGGGCATAGCACCGAGTCTGAATCAGATTGAGCTGCATCCATTCTTCGACCAAGCCGATCAGCGGGAACAGGATACGAAGCATGGCATCGTGAACGAATCCTGGAGTCCGATTGGACGTGGCAATGATGCCGTACAGGATATTCTCAAGGATGAGAACATTCTTCGGATCGCGGAAACGCATGGCAAAACACCAACCCAGATCATTCTGCGCTGGCATGTTCAGCTGGGTTCCATTCCAATTCCGAAGGCGGGCTCCTTGCAGCATCAGCAGGAAAATATCGATATATTCGATTTTGAGTTGAGCACAGAAGAGATGCAGGTCATCTCTGCATTTAATCGTCCGGATGGACGGTTGTGGGATCAGGACCCAAGCGAGTACGAAGAATTTTAAAGAAGGACAAGTGAAGGGCTGCTCCCATGTCAGATATGACAGGAGGCAGCCCTTTATTGTTGAAGCATATTAAGCATTGTTGCAGTTTTCCATGTTACGTAAGTTCTGTTTAGTGTCCGGCAGGGATACGGAAGGTCAGAATCTCATACGGTTTGATATCAAAAGTAATTCGACCATTTTCCACGGCGCATTCTGCTTCGTTGTTCTCGAGCAAATCACACGCATACGCCGTAGCACCTGCTCCCTCAGGCAATTGCAGGGAAGCACGGCTGCGGCGGCCGTGTGCTTCATAGAGACGGATGATCATATCATCATTGTTCTCGGCTTTTTTGATAACCTCCAGCACGACATTATCCTGATCTACCGATGCCAGTGACCATATTCCCGGCAATGTACCGGTTTGCGATGCAATCTCACGGGCAACCAGAGGACGGTTGAGATCATAAGCGGCTTGGATGACACGTCCTTCACGGAAGTCGCCCTGATGCGGATAAAGTGCGTAGGTGAATACGTGCTGCTCTTTGTCGGCATTTTCATTCGGGTACGTTGCGCTCTTGATCAGTGATAGTCGCATCACGGAGTTATGAATGTCATATCCGTATTTGCAGTCGTTCAGCAGAGCAGCACCGTACCCGTTCTCCGCCAGATCGGCCCACTTCTGCCCGCATACTTCAAACCGGGCTTGATCCCAGCTCGTATTACGGTGGGTAGCACGCTCAACGTTGCCGTACTGGATTTCGTAGACTGCTTTCTCACTCCAGATATCGAGCGGGAAGGCGGCTTTCAGCAGCAAATGTTCCTGTTTCCAATCCACTAACGTACGGAAATCAATCCGGCGTGTATGCGCGTAGAAGATGATCGTTTGCTCAATGACAGAGTCCAGGAACTGCCGCTTCACTTGCAACACGGAACGCACCGGCCCGCTTTCAACCCACTCCAGTGACTGCAGGTCATTAATCTCCCACATATGCTGTTCATAATAGTCGTCAATGTTCCATGCCTCGTATTCCGCAGGTCGATCCTCGAATACTTGCAGTGCATTACCACGCTTGCCAGACTGAAGCAGCTCACGACCCTCCAACTTGTCCCATACGGATATGAATTCGGCACTTTCATTCAGGTGAATATCGTACCAAGGTGTATGGATGTGGCGCTGATTGGCTTCCCACTGTGCAACCGATACGCCCGCGACAAGTTCGTCTGTCAGATCCGGTGTGATTCGGAAAGATTTATACCCGGATGCAGGCACGTTCTCTGCAAGGAACACGAGTCCGCCTTCGGGAGTACGTTGGCTGGGTACAGGGCGATCTCCATCATGGACGGTCACTTTTCTCGCAAAAGCAGGCAGTTCAACCACATCCGTCCGTACGAATCCGGTGGTGTTGAATACCACAATGGCTTCGCCATCAGATGTAATTTGGCTTGCAATGCCGTTCAGTGCGCTGTCTTTCAGCTCATCCGTGACACGCAGAACTTCTTCATATTGCTCCTTGGAATCCACATATACCTGCTCAATGGAGCTGCCCGGGAGAATATCATGGAACTGGTTCAGCATCGTCAGCTTCCATGCATGCTCCAGTGCATCGGTTGGATAGGCCGCCTGTGCATTCGCCTGACGATGAATCATGGCATACAGTTCGGCATCGGCCAGTGCAAATTCGCTATGACGGTTGTACCGTTTGTTGCGCGCCATGGACGTGTAGGTACCCCGGTGATACTCCAAATACAGCTCACCCGACCAGCGGGGAACGGAAGGGACCTCCGCCAGATTTTGCTCCAGCTTCTCGAAAAACTCGCGTACAAAGGTACGTTTCACCGCGGGTACACCCGGCAATCCGACATCAAATCGTCTGCCATGCTCCAGCATCTCCTCGGTTGGTCCACCGCCGCCGTCCCCGAAACCGAAACATTGCAGGACATCTGCATTGATGTTTTTGTTCTGGTATCGCTGCCACGTGCCTTTCACTTGCGAAGCATTAAACCGTCCATTATAAGTCGTTTCGAAGCGACGCTGCCTGAAATCAGGATGTTTGTCATAGTCTGTTGCTGTGATGAAATGGGTCAGGACCTCTGATCCGTCGATTCCTCTCCAGTACATTGTGTCGTTCGGAATCTGGTTTGTATCATTCCAGGCAATTTTGGTTGTCATAAAATAATCAATGCCACTCTTGCGCATAATCTGCGGCATCGCTGCACTATAACCAAACACATCCGGCAACCAGAGCACACGGTTCTCTACGCCGAACTCTTCCTTGAAGAAACGTTTCCCGTATATAATCTGACGGATCATGGATTCGCCGGAGATCAAGTTACAATCAGCTTCCAGCCACATCGAACCTTCGGCTTCCCAGCGGCCTTCGGCCACCTTTTCCTTGATTTTTTCATAGAGAGACGGGTAGTCTGCTTTCAGGTACGCATATAACTGGGGTTGCGAGGACATGAACGTGTATTCTGGAAACTTGTCCATCAGATACAATACACTCGCAAAGCTGCGAATGACCTTCTCCCGGGTCTGATCCAATGCCCATAGCCATGCCACATCGATATGCGTGTGTCCGATACAGTGAACGGTTGGGATGTGATCACCAGCAGGGCGGACATCACCATAGACATGATCTTGCAGATATTGGCGCGCTTCCGGTACCGACGCATGGAATTCTGCGCTGTTCTCCTGACGCAAATCCAGCAGATTCACGGCTTTATTCAGATGTTCAACCAAATTCAGCCGCTCCAGATCATCCTCACGCAGCAGATCCGCAGCATCGAGCGCAGCCTTAAGATCGTAATATAGATCGGTGACAGGCTGATGATGCTCAGCTACATAGACATTGAGAAAGACATCGGCCGCCGAAGTACTACAGTACGCATATAAAGCCAGTTCGAATTCTTCCCCTTTTGCCGCGGCAGGTGTCAGGTCAATTTCCGTATGGTTCACATCCAGACCACAGATCAATTCCCCATTGAGGAATGCCAGGAATTGCGGATTATCATAGTTCCAGATATCATCCGCACCGGTGACAATGGTACATACGACTTTTTTCCCTTCCATATGATCCGGGATGCGAATCCGGGTTTTGAAGCAGCTGTGTACATCTTTACCGCCCCAGCCATCACCTTTACGAAATACGTTCCAGGAGGAAGGGTCTTCATGCACCAGTTCCCAGGAGTGGTAACCACTTTCTTTATGATAAAGCTCCGGTATATATGTCTTTGAGGTCAGTCGTGCACGTTCCAAGTGTTTAACTATGGTATGGATCCGAGTATACAAGGAATTCATTTTCATGTTGGTTTCCCACCTTGGTTTGTAGTAAGTACAGGCTGTAGTCGTCGTTGGAGCAAGAATACTGCAAGCGCTAACATATCAACTCTATCATAACAAAGGGGAAAGGGAGCAAACTACGTAATGTATGCTGAAAAAGACGTCTTTTTATTGCATTTCATGCTAAAATAAAATCATTAGTATCGGGATAGGGGGCATGTCCATGACAACATCCGTTTTGACATACGAGAAGGGATATGTAATCCTTGTCAATCAGCCTGGAGACGAACTTTTTTATCATCTGGACTATGACGAACGCTCCCATGACTTGAATATGGAGTTTCAGCACTTTCATGATTTTTATGAAGTCTGTATTCTGCTGGATCGCACGGCTGCGCATATTATTGAAGGCAGTTTATATGAGATTCATCCATTGGATATCGTGCTGCTGCGACCTTCTTTGCTGCATAAGACGCAGTATCCGAAAGGTACACCGCCAAAACGCTTGATGATTAATTTTGCGATGCCTCGCCATATGCCAGGACTTGAGAGCGGTTACAATGAACTATTCTCCATATTTGATGAAGAGGTTCCGATTTTCCGCTTCCCGGAAGAACGGCGCAAAGAAATCCTCGCGCCCATCAATGATATTTTTGCCATATCCCAGCAGCGATCTACGCTTCAACCGGTTGTGATCCATCATAAATTTGTAGAATTTCTATGTGCAATTCATCGTTACGCGGCAGAGAACGGGTATGTGCGAGAAGAGACAGGATCATCGATGTCCCGGCGCATGTATGCCATTGCATCCTATATTCACAGCCACTATCAGCAGGATTTATCTTTGGACGAGGTGTCCAGGCGGTTTTATGTAAGTGCCCACCACTTGTCCCGCCAATTCAACAGGGTCACTGGTTTTACCTTCACGGAGTATGTGCAGATGACCCGTACTCGAAATGCCCAGCAATTGCTGCTGAATTCGAGTGAAAAAATTACGGACATTGCTGCACAGTGTGGTTTCGCCAGCTTTTCCCAGTTCAATCGCATCTTCAACAAACAGAGCGGTATGTCACCAAGTGCCTATCGACGGAGCAGACCATCGCAGAGCAAACATGAAATGGTGCTTGTGGGTGAAAGACCCGAGTGACGTTAGCGCCTAGCGTGAGATAACAAGCGGAGTGATGGACAGGCTTAAATTGCTAGTTAGTTGGCTATTTTTTCTGGACAGGAGATTTTCATGAAAATAATAGTTAAGGACACGGTATAGGGTTGGGACCATATATTTATGATTTAGCTAGGGACAAACCGCCATCATACATCCGATATACCTTATCACAATATTCAAGCATGCGCTCATCATGGGTAACCATAATGGCCGCTTTTTGGCGTGATTTCACTTCTTGCGCGATTAGACTAACCACTTCATGGGCTCGTTTGGTGTCCAAACTGGCGGTTGGTTCATCGGCTAAGATGATGTTGGGATTATTCATTAACGAACGCGCAATGGCTGTCCGTTGTTTCTCACCACCGGATAACTCTTCGGGAAAACTTTTTAACTTCAAACCCAGCCCCAGTTCTTCCAGCAGTTTGGTGGCAAATGCCTTATCCTCTTTTTTGACCGTTCCCGCCATTCTTCTTACAACTAGCAGTTGATCGAGAACATTTAGATAGGGAACTAGATTGGAAGATTGCATAATAAATCCAACTTCTTGCAGCCGTATAGTAGATAGCTCTTTCTCCGTAAGCTTCGAAATATGATTTCCGTTTAGTTGAATATCTCCTTCGGAGGCTTTCAGCATAGCCCCAGCAATAGACAAGAATGTACTTTTACCAGAACCAGAAGGTCCAACGACAGCAACAAACTCCCCCGGTTCCACGGATATGGATACATGATCGAGCGCGGTGATCCGATTGTTTCCTTCGGCATAATACATGGTGACTTCCCGCATGTGCAATCCCTTACTCATTATTCAACCCTCCCGAGCGCCTTAAGCGGATCAATCTTTGTAATTTTGCGAACAGATACCAGTGAACTTAACATAGCGATAACCAGCAAGATAATAGAATAATTGAAGACAAGACTGGTTTCTAGCTTAAATGGCATTCCTTTTGGCATAATTGCTGCTGTCCCATAAGTCAGCAAGATTCCAACAACAATGCTAGTCAGCGAAAGTACAAACACTTGCGAGATAATGGCTTTTCCCAAGAAACGGTTACTAGCGCCTATCGCTTTCATAATGCCAAACTGGTTGGTTTTTTGCATCGTAATGACATAGAAGAATACCCCGAGTACAAATGCAGAGATCGCGAGCAGAAATGCAAGCATCATCAGGATCGTTCCGTTCTCTTCTTTGTATCCTGGCATGCCTTGCACAGCTTCCGACCGGGTAACTGTATCCGTACTGGATAACTCTTTATTTATAGCTTCTGGATCAATATTTTCGCCTTGTAACATGATCGCATTAACCGGTCCGGCCATTCCTTTATCTGAACCTGGAGCCGCAAAGGCAATCTTCCGCCATTCAGCCATTGGGGTAAATACGGATGCAACGTGGTTATAGGTCTGATTCTCCACAAATCCGATAATTGTCAATGATTCCGTCGTGCCATCCAGTTGAAAGGTGTCCCCGATATTATAGCCCTCATCTTTTAGGGTCGAATTCACAACCACCCCGGTGGGATTCTCGGAAGACAGGTTTTCACCTTCTACAATAGCTGGTTCCAGGAAGCTTCCTGGGTTAATTCCTATAATCGCTATATCGACTTTATCTTCATTCTTGGTACTCGTCTCTTTCATTGCTGTTGCCATCGTACTTCCCATAGGTGATGCAGCATCCACATTAGGAAGTTGTTCCGCCTTCGCCACCAGTTGATCTGACAGCAGTGACTTGCTCATGGAAGACTGAGCCCCTTCTTCAAAGATGACATAATCAGCCTTCATGGTCTTGAATGTTGATGCGGCTAGCGTGGACAATCCATTCCCCAGACCGGATAAAATAAATACCAACCAAGCCATTAGTACGAAGATAATGATAATCATCAAAAACTTCATTTTACTATGCATTAACTCCTTCATCGCTAAAAACATGATCTGTTCAACTCCTTCTCTCTTTTTTTTGACACATGTGTCAAAATAGATGCGCGGCCACGCGGTCTTCATCATTAAACGACATAAATGACACTTGTGTCAAATTAAATCCAAGAACAAACTTAGCTCTTGGCTCCTCCGATCCACATTTGGAACAGCAGCTTTCCCCAATCAGGCGTAGGGATATTCATCATGTTAGGCGTATTAATTAAGTTGAAGAATACACCAACAAGTACAGGTAGAGGGATATCTTGCCGGAGGGCCTGATCCTGCTGTGCGCGTTCAAATAAGCGTGATAATTGAATTTTGAGGGTCTTATGTGCTTCCTCAATAAATTCAAGATCTCTCGCTGCCGCAGCAGAATTAGTCGTATTAATTTTACTGGCATCTCCCAGAAGTTGATGGAGCGTCGATTCTTCTGCGTAGATCAGAAGCAGTTGCTCAAGAGCATCCATGGGATCAGTCTCATCAACGGCTAATGAATTCTCCAACACGGTTGCTATTACACGCTTCATACAAGCAGCAACAATCTCTTCTTTATTAGCGTAATATTGATATATCGTGCTCCGGGCTCCAGATAGATGCTGTGAGAGCAGCTTAAGATGAAAACCGTCGTAGCCATGCTCAAGAATTAATTTCTTGGTCGTATCCAGTAGCTCTGTTTCGGTAAAAGATTGTTTTCTTCCCATTGAATCTCTTCCTTTTTCTCATTTAAAGTTAGTGTGAACTTCACGTAATCGAGGTTGTACTTTAGGTCTACAGGGGTTCTACACTTCCCTTGTTTATTATGATCAGTTTAGCATATGTTTGATGTCCATAATACCAACCAAGACGATTGGTCTGAATAAATGGGTGGACATATACAAAAAGGCAAACCCTTGAACTTACAAGGGTTTGCCTTTTTCTTTCTATTCATCGAATACCGACGATATACCGATACATCTGCAATTGATCTTACGATCAGACTCACGCATGTACCAGATGAATCTTGGTGTTATCCCTGATCCTTCGGTGCCAGCTCAATGGCGGAGCGGATGGCTGCCAGCATGCTTTTGTCATCGGCGATGTTCTTGCCAGCGATATCGAAGGCTGTACCATGATCGACAGACGTACGAATGATGCCGCCCTTCAGACCAACGGTGATGTTCACGCCTTCCTCGATGCCCATTACCTTAATTGGTGCATGGCCTTGGTCGTGGTAGCAAGCTACAACGATATCGAAGTCGCCGCGGCCAGCGCGGAAGAAGAGTGTGTCCGCCGGGAGTGGACCAACAACGTTAATGCCTTCCTGCTGCGCACGCTCAATGCCGGGCTGCAGTTTTTCTTCTTCTTCCCCGTTGCCGAACAGTCCGTTCTCTCCGGCATGAGGATTGATTCCGCATACGGCTACGCGCGGATTCTCAAAGCCTGCTTTTTTCAGCGTATCATGGGCAAGCTTCACAACGGTGTAGGTTCTTTCCGGGTTGATACTCGCGATGGCATCAATCAGACCCATGTGTGTCGTCAGGTGAATGACTCTCAGATTAGGCGTCGTCAGCATCATCGAGAAGTCCTGTGTATCCGTCAGGTCCGCCAGAATTTCGGTGTGTCCTGGATACAGGTGCCCCCCTTGATGCAAAGCTTCTTTGTTCAAAGGTGCTGTGCAGATGGAGTGAATCTGGTGTTTTTTGGCGAGATCAATGGCTTTGGCGAGAAACTGGAATGCTGCATCCCCAGCCACGGCAGATACTTTGCCGTATTCCAAGTCCGCAGGGACAAGGTTCAAATCAATCACATCTACAGTACCGAATTCATACTTGGCTTCGGAAGGCTCTTGAATCGCGTTAACGGTCAGACTTGAGCCGATGACCGGCAGCACGCGCTCCAGAATCTTCGCATCACCGATAACGAGTGGATTGCACTGATCGTACATCTCTTGATGACCCAGTGCTTTCATAATAATCTCCGGTCCAATGCCTGCTGCGTCGCCCATCGTAATTCCAATTGTAGGTTTCATACAAGAATACCCCCTTTTAATTTTTGAATCGCATGGATAAAGACATCAGGTTTGCCGAATCCGCCTGCTTTGGTAATCACATGCAGATTATCAATGCCTATAAACTTGGAGATCGGCACGCCGATTTCAAGCTCATCCAGCAGCTCGAAGCCGCTAATATTCCATTTCAGACAGATTTGTTTTGCCGTATCGCCACCGGTCATGGAGACACCCTTGAACAGTCCCTCCTCCAGCAGTCTGGCGCAGATCTCACCCATCGCGAGTACAATTTCATTGCTAACTTCGGTGTGATTAAGCCCCCGAACTTCGCCCGTGGCACGAGCCAGTTCGATATCAATCTGTTCAGCGGTGGAGTAGAGGACAACATCTTGTCCTTCCAGCGCTTTGTCTCGGACCTCGTTATAGACACGTTCCATCTCTTCCGCTCGGTCTGCGGTTGCGGATACCGCTTTGAAGGAATGGAAGGAGACAGAAGCTACACGGGATTTGCGCAGCAAGCGACTCAATTGCTCGCGCGAGTTTTTGTTCACGCTGCCGACTACCGTCAGGATTGGACCCGGATTCTCGGGTATGGTTAGCTCGGTAGACTTGGATTCAAGAGCAAAGTGAGCAGGGAGGTAGTTGGCAATACCAGCTGAGCCTGCCCAGGCAAAGGTATAATCCAACTCACGAGTCATCTGCAGTACCAGCTCCAGATGGCTTTCCTCGGTGGAGTCCACCAGCACGTAAGGAATATTGTTTTCCTTCAACTGCTCCAGCTTGGCACAAAGATGATGCTGCCCGGCTTCCAGATCGGCGACGGTGATCTCGCCAACTTCGTACTTGGTTTGTAGTTTCAATAAGTCCGGAAGGTAGGAAATCGTTACAGGTGTCTTCGGATCATGGGCAATTTCAGTATCTGCCAGCGGAACGCCGTTCAGGTAATGAATGCCGTCCAGAATAGTCCGGTTATTTTTCGGATATCCTGGAGCAATCATCATAAAATCAGGCTTAACTACATCATATACAGCATCAATCTCGATGCCGATATTGCCGCGCATGGTGGAGTCCATCTTTTTGAAAATGGTCTCAAATCCATTATTCGTTAGCAATTCAGCAGCCCGATATACACGATCATACGCATCCTGCGGGGATATGGAACGACTATCTGTATCAAAGACGACAGCATCGTATTGTGTAAGAGGTTCTTCATTCATATTAAAAAGAACACTGGTCTTCAAGCCATGGCGGGCAAGCTGCACCCCGCTGTCATTGGCACCGGTCAAATCATCTGCAATAATGGCTAATTTCATGCAGTCATCCCTCCTTGTAAGCACAATTTTATAAAAGTCCGTTCGGATTAGATTGTCAATTAAATTCATCAGATCAGATCAAAACCATTTATGTGGTTGGTCGTTCATTATATTTGGCGACTCCGCCTGATTTCTCCAGTCGTTTGGAGAGAAACCCGATGAAGATGGGTAAGAGGATGGCCGTCGTTACAACGCTCGCCGCAATCTGTACCGTAGCAATCTCGGCAATCGGGCCAAATGAAGCATTAGCAGCCACGATGGCAGCAGGTGTACCTACCGCATTCCCGGCAGTTGAACCTTCGGAAGCACCAACGATAGGGTTCCAGCCAATGGCTTTGAACAACAGGAATCCAATTCCGCCGGTAAGGAGCACGGTTAGAACACCAAGCAGAATTCCGCCAAGTCCACCTTGGATGATCGAAGAGAAGTTGATCCCCATACCCAGTGAGAAGGCGAAGAATGGAACAAGTTTGTCACTGCCTTTGTGCAGCCACTCCGCCAGATTGCGGTCCAGATTACCAATAATGACACCAACGATGAGCGGAAGCAATACTGCGACAAAGGACATTGGGGAGAACATGCCGTTTGCAAAGCCCATTGCACCAAAGATCGAGAGCGCTACCATGGTTAGGAACGGTCCATCACTGAGCGCGAGGAACGGGTAAGCTGCCTTGTCATCTTCTTTACCGTATTGACCAGCGAGTGCGATGTAAAGACCACCGTTAGAGTTGGTCATCGCAGCGATAATGGCAAGTGGGGCGAGTCCCAGGAATAAGCCGCTTGAATCCGCAAACAAAATAGCGATAAAACCAAGGGCTGCACCAATCCCCCATTTGAACGTGAGCAAGGTCAAACCTTTACCGACAGAGGAGCCTGCCGTTTTGAACGTTATCTGTGTACCGGCAATTAACAGGAACAGCGCAATCAACGTACTGGAACTGTTAACGAAGAGAGCTTCCGTGAATCCGCCAATGCGCAGAGCATTCGGGAAAAATGTATTAATAGTTGCACCAAGCAACAGGGGGACAACCATCATACCGCCAGGGATGCGATCTAAAGTTGCTTTAATGTTCATAGTAGTTAGCTCCTTATGAAGTAATCGTTTTTATGAAGCGCTTGCAGGGATTATATTATCCCATATCGTTTAATATAGCAACACTAAATTATTGTAAATTTAAAATACATGCTAAACTGTTTAAATATGCAACACATAAAGGCGATAAAAAAGACGTAAACTTAAAGAGTTAATCTTTAAGTTTACGCCATAATGTGGCCCGGTTAATCCCGAGACGCTCTGCGGCCTTTGATTGATTGTTATTTTCCTCCTGAAGCACGATCTGAATCACTTCCTTCTCGATCTCCTTCAGCGTACCGTTCAACTTCATTGGGCTTAAAGAAGGTTGCTGATCCAGCAAGCGGGTTAAGGTAGCGGTGGTGATTACATACTCCTGTTCATTGAGTGCAGCCTGTTTGATCAGATGTTTCAGCTGATTGACATTCATATGTGTGATCTGTTCTTGGATCAGCTGCAGTGCCTCTTCTTTTATTCTCACCGCAGTAGTTCCGTACTTCTGGTAGTAACCTGTAAGAAAATGCTGCATCAGTGGAGCCAGATCTTCTGGTCTATCCGCAAGATTTGGCATCATGATCGTATTAAGCTCCAGATCGAGTGACCAATATGGGTTCAATGCCTGCTCCCCGAGTATAAACACCCCAATCTGGCTTTGAAGACAGCTCTGGATAAAGGAGAGCAACTCCGGATCTTCCATACGTGTCTCCATGTGGTTAATCTCTACATTTCGAACCTTGGCGAGTGGTATCTTGTGCAAATGGCCGAGCGGAACTTGCGAGAGATCGATCTGTAATAACAGTCCGCCGGCAGAGTACATCTGATGAATATGTTTGACCAGAAAAGATTTACCGGAATCCGCTTCACCCAGCAGATAGATCGGTTCATGATTTTCGTAAAGTGCTCGAATGTTCCTTAATACCATCTGCATGGCAGGGGATTCGGCAACGATAGGCTCCATCGATGCATCCGTAAACGTTGTTATGCCGAATTGTGCAAAGGCATAGGGTTGTCCTTTTTCCAGCATGTATACCTTGTAGTTTTTGTTGTCCAGGGTCGTTTCATAGGCGTTAACCGTGAGCTGGTAATCGTCCACCATGAACACATTTTGAATCTGAGATTGATGGAATTCCAGACTCGTGTTGGTCAGATACATGTGATTATCGGTCAGCGGATTTTTCTCAAAATCGGTCATGTTCTCGAATACGACTTCATTCCGTTCATTTAAAATAAGTAGATTGGGATGTTCCCGTGTAACCAGGTCATTCAGGATAATCGATATCGCATGATTTTTGCTCAAATAAAGGTAGACCAACTGCGCATCTTCCATCGCTCTAAGGATGGATTCCTGACCGGATTGGATTAACAATCCCTCCAGACCATAAGTCTTCGCGGTGTTGACGGTAATCACATCTCCGACAATCTGCCGATACCCGGAAGCTTTCAACTCCAAAAGCAACCGTGCCACATCTTCCGAGCTATGTATGGTATAGACCTTGAGGGGCAGATCCATCAGATCAATAATGGATTGTGCACCAGAGGTGATGTTGGAGAAACCAACAATGGCTGTTTGGCCATTAAACTGGCTTGCCAGGGTAAGTGAACGAATCATATCATAACCCGATAACTGCACATCAATGACGGGAATGGTCACTGCTTTTTTAATCAATTGGGCGGTTCCGCCGCGGCTGATGATAATCTCTGCCCCGTTTTTCTCAGCTTGGGTTGCTAGCTCCACGCCTTTTGCCAAGTCGCCCACGTCTGTCTGAATGGTTAACTGGGGAAAGCGGGGAATACACTCTTGTATAATAGAAATCATCGATTCGTAGGGAGCAATAAAGTGAACTCGTGTACGCATAATTTTCCTGCCTTTATCGAAAACTTTGATCCCCTTATTATAGCCAACTTGCGAAGGAATGGCACCTATGGGGGGATCAACACTTCTACATCTGAAAAACGGCTGTGGATACACGCCTTAACTCTCCGAGAGGAATGTGATGAAGTACACTGAATGGAACCGTTATCTATTTGAAAATTAATACATAATTGCACACGTTAAGTATAGAGAAATGAGGAGATTTCATATGGGAGACATTCATAAAGTAGCTGAGCCGGATCACATTATTAAAGATGTTGTCGGAAAGTTTTCTTGCAGGGTGCTGTGGAGTGAGGGCCGTCCATGTCTGTAGTATCAAAGGGAGGAGAATGTGGCGTTAATAACTGAATACGTCCATAAAACGTATAACGTTGAATTATTGGATGTGTTTTTCACAGCGGTGGAGAGCCTTCCGGTTGAGCCATAGATTAGGTAGGGATTTGTGGATTGCGAGAAAAGGATTAAAACCCATACACCTTCCAAAGTACATGGTAAAATAAATAGAAGTGTACATCATGTTGGAGGGGAACCAATGAGAATTGTGTTGAAGAGATTGGGGTATGGTGCCTTGGCACTATTGGGTGTCATGCTATTGTTCATTGTAATTAGTTTCACGAATCATACGATTAAACTCAAGAGTGAGTTGACTATTCTGTCGCCGCCAGGTGCAATGGTTAACGTGAATAATCACCAAATGCATGTCTATACAGAAGGTTCTGGGGCACAGACGCTGGTCTTTCTGTCAGGTGGGGGTATATCCGCTCCTGTATTGGATTTCAAGGCGCTCTACTCCAGATTATCGGAACAATACAAAATTGCTGTGGTGGAGAAGGCAGGGTATGGCTTCAGTGAAACGGCCAAGGTGTCCCGTGATATCGATGCGATATTGGAAGAAACTAGAACAGCTCTTACTTTAGCTGGCCAAAGTCCACCGTATGTGTTGTTTCCACATTCCATGTCAGGCGTTGAAGCACTATATTGGGCACAACGGTATCCTAACGAAGTGAAGGCGATCATCGGATTAGACCCTGCCATTCCGGAAGTTTATGAAGCATATCCTTTGCCTTCGAAAGGCATGATGAGTCTGACAGGTTTGGGAGCACGCATAGGGATTACACGCTTTTTCCCCGGGATTGTGGATTCATCGGCTGCGATTAAGGAGAATCGATTGTCTCCTCATGAAGAGGAACTTTATCGGGCGTTGTTCTATAAGAACACGCAAACATCAAATATGAATGATGAAGTCAAAATGATTAAACAGAATGCAGCAAAAGTTGCCACACAGGGGATTCCGGATGTGCCGATGTATTTTTTCATATCTAATGGTGAAGAGTTGCCGATTGAGAATTGGCAAACGTACCTAATACGTTATATCGAGTCTGTGAAGATTGGGCAATATCAGGTTTTAAATAACGGCCATTACATACATAATACCGATCCAGATCGGATCGCAGATGAAAGTATGCAATTCATTAACGAACTGTGATTGAGGAAGAATGATACTGATAAGTACGAGAAATTTTTTGGATTATAAGGCGACACTATAGGTGTTCGTCTTTTCTTTTATTACTCATCATTACCCGACTTTGAATCGTAGTAACTCCACTTGCCATCGTGAAATGTGAAACGTATGTGGGCGTATTCATGTATTATAGTATACATATGAACTTTTCGGAGGAGGAACAAGTAATGGGAATCTTATCGAGGTTTAGAGACGTGATGAAGGCAAATGTGAACCACATGCTGTCTCGGGCGGAAGACCCGGAGGAGAGCGTGAATGAGTATATACGCAACCTGAGCAGTGATCTGGGTCAGGTAAAAGCGGAGACAACGGCGGTGTTGTCGGATGAGAGCCGGGCGAAGCGAGCATTGGATGAGTGCAGCGCCGAGGTTAAGAAATTACAGCGGTATGCTGAGAAATCAGCGGAGTCGGGAGACGAAGACAAGGCACGTAATTTTCTGGAGAAGAAAGTGAAGTTGGCTGACAAATTGAACGAATTACAAGCCGCCTATGAACGTGCTTCCGCCAAAGCCAAGATGATGAAGCATATGAACGATAAATTGGTTGCAGATCTGGGGCAATTGGAGGCACGGCATGCAGAACTAAAAGGTCGCATGGCAGATGCGAAGGCGCAACAACAGGCCAACGAACGGAATGCATCTGCGGGCAGAGCTGATGCTGCATTTAAGGCCATGGAAGACAAGGCGAATCAGGCGCTGAACGAAGCAGAGGCTTTGGCAGAACTTCGAGCTGGGGCACAGGAAGATGATTTGGACGAATTAATTGCCCAGTTGGAGAGGGACATGAACGCAGATGCGGGTAATAATGAGAATGCGTCGCAAGTGCAGAGGAAGAACTCGCAGCAATTCAGGAGAAGTTGAAGAATAAGTAACACGTTATATCATTTCGTTAACATTGAGGTGAGCAGATGCCGGTTATTGAATATAAATGTCCAAACTGCGGCAGTGGTATGATCTTTGACAGTGTGTCAGGTGCATTATCCTGCCCCAGCTGCGGCCGCCAGGACAACATAGAGCAGATTCCCGATCCCTTGAAAAGACAAGTATTCACCGAAAATGAGGTCAAGGAATACCACTGTAACAGCTGCGGAGCTGACATTGTGACAGAACCTGAGACCAGTGCGACGACCTGCAGTTTCTGCGGTGCAGCGGTTGTACTCAGTGATCGGCTGACGGGCAATCTGGCCCCTGCGATGGTGATTCCCTTTTCGATCAATAAGGATCAAGCCAAACAGGCTTTCAAAAAGTGGTGCAAAAACGGCCTCTTGACTCCAAGTGGCTTCATGTCCGCTGATCGGATTCAGAGCATTACCGGCATGTACGTCCCGTTCTGGTTGTACGAGTTACATAACAAAATCGAAGTGCATGGTCGTGGCACCAAGGTCAGATCCTACACCCAGGGCGACTACCATTACACGGAAACACAGCATTTCGATATATACCGCCGAATTCGGCTGAATTACGTGAACCTGCCCATCGATGCATCGGAGAAAATGAAGGATGAACTGATGGATAAGCTGGAGCCTTTCCCATATAACCAGCTGAAATTGTTCAAGACCCCGTATCTGGCGGGGTACATTGCGGAAAAATACAGTTATACAGACGAGGAACTTTTTCCACGGGCCAAGGATAAAACGAGATCGTACATTGATTCTTATATTGCCTCAACCGTATCCGGATATACCAGCGTGAGCTATACAGACAAACAGATTGATACTACGCTCAAAAATGCAGACTATGTGCTGCTCCCGGTTTGGATGGTCAACTATGACTATAATCGTGCACAATACACATTTGCCATGAATGGTCAGACAGGGAAAGTGGTCGGTAAACCGCCGATCAGCAAAGCCAAAGTGGCTGGATGGTTCGCAGGGGTATCTGCGGTTTCGTTGCTGTCACTGAAGCTGGTTTCCTGGATGATGGGAGGTGGATTCTTATGAGAAAAAGAACCTCTCTGGCCGTGATGGCTACGCTCATTTTACTTATGATAACGCTTGTTGCTCCGTTGATTCCCATGTCATCGGCATCCGCAGCGGAGAACAAAAATCTCATCTACGATGAGGCCAACCTGCTGAGTGAGCAGGATAAGGTTGAGCTGAATGCACTTGCGAATCAGTATGGCGCGGAACGGCAGACGGACTTTGTTATTTTGACAACAAATAATATAGAGAATCAGGATGTTGTGCTTTTAACAGAAGATTTTTATGATAAGCAGGGGCTAGGGTACGATAAGAAATTTGGCAATGCTGTCATATTGACGATGGATATGAATAATCGCGAAGTGTATCTGGCTGGATTTTATAAGGCAAAAGAATATCTGAGCGATCAGCGGCTGCATTCTATCCGTAACCGGGTTACCTCTGAATTGTCCAGTGGGGATTATAAACTTGCATTTGAGAAATATATTGAGCTTTCTTACGAATATATGGGGTATGAACCTGGTGTGAATCCGAACAATATTTTGTTTAACGGCTGGTTTCAGTTAGGAGTCTCGGTCGTTCTTGGGGGGATTGTTGTTGGTATTATGACCTATCGTTCCGGGGGGCGTGTCACGGTCAATCGTGCGACTTATGAGGATTCAAGTAATTCCAGTGTAATTGATCGGCAGGATCGTTATATCCGTACGACCGTAACCAAGCGCAAAATTGAGAAGAACAATAACAATGGAGGCGGAGGCGGCGGTGGAGGTACATCGCGAGGTGGTCATTCACACAGTGGGAGTAGAGGGTCGTTTTAATAAAGGAATAACCGGAGTACGTTAAATAGAAGGGATGGAAACGAATATGGGATTTTTCAAAAATCAATTTTCGAATGTGGTGGAATGGGAAGAGTTCAGAGATGACATGATATTTTGGAAGTGGAGCAACCGGGAGATCAAGAAGGGGAGTAAACTTATCATCCGTTCCGGTCAGGACGCCATTTTCCTGAATAACGGTAAAGTGGAAGGGATTTTCGAGGACGAAGGATCATTTAATATCGATTCCGAGATCATTCCATTCCTTTCTACATTAAAAGGATTCAAATTTGGATTCAACAGCGGCATGCGGGTCGAAGTCTTGTTTGTAAACACAAAAGAGTTCACCGTGCGCTGGGGCACACAAAGTCCGGTGTTGATTCCAACACCACAACTCCCGGGCGGGATGCCGATTCGGGCCAACGGCACATTTAATTTTAAAGTAAGTGACTATGTGACCCTGATCGATAAGATTGCAGGCATCAAACAAAGTTATCTGGTGGAGGATGTCAAAATCCGAATCACTTCTGTGCTGGATCAGCTTCTAATGAAGTGGATTAGCCGCGAAGGGAAGGATATGTTCAACCTGCAAGCCAATGCATCGGATATTGCCAAAGGAATTCAGGAAGATCTGGATATGCAGATGATGGACATCGGCATTGGGATTACCGGTTTCCAAGTGATGAGTTTCAACTATCCAAAAGAGATTCAGGATATGATTACAAAGACCGCTTCGCATGAGATGATTGGTAATCTGCAAAAGTATCAACAGGTCAGCATGACAGACGGCATCTCATCTGGTAAAGTACAGGGCGGCGGCGCAGCTTCGGATATGGCGGGCATGATGATGGGTATGAACATGGCCAATGAAATGATGAAAAACATGAACCAGAACCAAGGCCAAAACCAGAACAACAACAATGCCAATTCGTCTCAGAATCAGAATGCCGACCAGAAGCCAGCGGGCAATAGCAACGGTGATTCAACTTCATCTTCATCAACAGAAGGCAACAAGAAGCCAAACTTCTGCCCGAACTGTGGAGCCAAAAATGAAGGAGCCAACTTCTGTCCGAACTGTGGTCAAAAGCTAGGCTAATAAAATAAATACATGAGGGCTAGTCCACTGGTTTAGATATCACGGGGCTAGCCCTTTTTGTTTGGATTCTTATTCAAAGCAACATGACGTAAGGTGGAGAGCAGGTCCATTTATTTTAATTTTGATAAAAGAGTTGACAACCGATCACAAATAATTTATCTTTAACTTAAGATATTTAATTTAAATATAAATAACAACCAAAACAAATATCTTTAATCCATTACACAAGGAGAGATCAAGATGATTATCCCAACATTGACCAGAATTAATGAACTTGCAAGAAAAGCCAAAGAGGGCGGATTGACGGAGATGGAGAAAGAGGAACGGGTTAATCTTCGCCAGGAATATCTGCAAACTTTTCGCGGTTCGGTCAACGACATTCTCTTGAATGCAACCATCTATGATCCGAACGGCGATGACGTGACTCCTGATAAATTAAAACAAGAACAGGCCAATCAAAATAACAACTAGAATACAATTCGCTAGCTCATATATCTTAATTTAAAGATAATGCAAACTTACTATAAACCAATAAACTAACTCATTTAACCAACTCAAATATCTATAACACCTACTCAATTCAAAACATGCTTACCAAACCAAGGAGGAATTAATCATGACTATTCAAACAGCAGGTATTCACCATATTACAGCTTTCGCAGGAGACCCACAGGCCAACGTTGATTTTTATGCCGGAGTTCTGGGACTGCGTCTCGTGAAAAAAACAATCAATTTCGATGCACCTGATGTATATCATCTGTATTTTGGAGACGAACACGGAAGCCCAGGTACCATCATTACCTTCTTCCCATCCGCTGGATCACCACGGGGGAAAATTGGCGGAGGTCAGGTCGGCATCACTTCCTATGTCATTCCTCCTGGGTCGATTGGCTTCTGGCAGAATCGGCTGGAACAGTATAACATTGAGGTAACCAAAACAAGTCGCTTTAATGAACACCTGCTTCAATTCGAAGATGGCGAAGGCCTGCGGCTTGAGCTTGTTGAACGGGAAGAGGGAGCAACCAGCACTTGGTCACACGAAGGCATTCCAACAGATAAAGCAATCAAAGGCTTTGGTGGTGCTGTCCTGTTCAGTGTTAACCCACAAAGAACGATGGATGCGCTTGAGAAAATTTTGGGATTTGTCAAAGTGGGTGAAAATGAAGAGTATGCCCGTTTCCGGTCGAGTGGAGACATCGGTAATGTTGTAGATGTTCCAGTGACCCGTATGGCTCTGGGTATGGGCGGCGCAGGAACCGTGCACCATATTGCATGGCGCGCCAAAGACGATGAAGAGCATGCACAGTGGAGTGAAGCTGTACGTGATTACGGGTACCAACCGACTCCAGTTCGGGATCGTCAGTACTTTAATGCAATTTACTTCAGAGAAGCTGGCGGCATTCTGTTTGAGATTGCTACCGATCCTCCGGGCTTTGCCAAAGATGAACCTGCTGATTCGCTTGGACAAAAATTGATGCTGCCAGAGTGGTTTGAGAAATACCGCCCTCAAATTGAGGACAATCTGCAACCAATCGTGGTAAGAACACCCGAACCTGCTACAACTGCGAAATAATAAGAGTCCTATTACTATATAGGTTGAACTAGGGGATAACAGCGATTGGAAGGTTATTCCCTCATGCTGACGTTACAATATGAGAAAAACCTAAAGGAGCAACGAAGGATGATGGAGAAAAAGGTTACCTGGCTGGAGCTGTTTTACGATCTGCTCTTTGTAGCAGCGGTCTCCAAAGCGGGTCATGTCTTGTTACATGCCGAACATGGAGTAATTACGTTTGAATATTTAATGAAGTTTGTGCTTATTTTTATCCCTGTTTGGTGGGCATGGGTCGGTCAGACCTTGTTTATTAACCGCTATGGTCAAGATATTCTGATCCATCGAATATTCCTCATCCTTCAGCTTCTGTCCGTTATGGTCATGACGGCGAGCCTCTCTACCCATTTTGACCAATACTACCTGTCCTTCTTCATCGGATATATCGGCTCACGGGCATTTACGGCGATTCAGTATCTGACGGCTCACAAGTCAAAAGGCGAGCATCAGCAGCAAGCGGCTCGTTACTTGGGTATCTGTTTCCTTATTGGCATATTGATCTCATCAGGTTCATTGTTCTTCGATTCCTGGTTACGCTACGTGATTTTGTATGCGGGGATTGCTGTGGACATCATACTTCCGTTGATTGGACGCAAAAATCTGGTGAAAGTACCGGTTCAGACCCATCACTTGTTGGAACGTTTTGCGCTCTTTACACTTATCCTGCTGGGTGAATCGGTGGTAAGCATTATCGCTGTGTTGCAAGCCGATCATTGGGATATGAAATCCATTCTGTTTGCCGCCTTTACATCCATATTTGTCATTGCGATATGGTGGCAATACTTCGACAACGTGGAGAAAAAAGTCAGCAAAGAGATTCAGACTGCCGGGCAAGCGATCATATACGGTCATCTTTTCATCTACATCTCCATGAGTATGATTGCTGCTTCAATTCAGCTGTTATATCAGAATCAGTTAAACTATGTGTTCATGCTAGGGTTTGTATTTGGATCGGCGCTACTGTATTTCTTGTCGACCTCACTTGTGTTCCATCGTTACAGACACGCACATCTACGACTCCGGCCACGTCATCTGGCAGTCATGGTGGGGTTACTGGTGGCATTTGTCCTTGTTGATCTGGTCTACCGGGTTCCGGGTTATGTCATCATGGGCGAAGACATGTTATTCTTCCTGGTGTATGCGAAACTTACGACTTAATATAAGTAATATAAAATGAAGAAAAGTCACGGACAATAGGTGTCCGTGGCTTTTTATTATGCCACTAATCCTGGACAAGTTTTAATAATATAAATAAAGCACAAATCTAATTTAATTTCTTCTATAGAATCTGTTAATATGAGACTATGTACAAGTGAATCTACCAGATCTCATAGAATATCTTTTATATAAAATGAGCGTAAGAAACAAACATGAAAACGGAGAGGACAGAAATAACCTGAAGAAGCATAAGCGTTCGCCTTTATCAACGGATTTCTCCCTTAGGAAAAGGGGATCAAGAAATCGGGGGATAAGAGTGATCGAAGGGTTGTTCTGTCATAGTAGTGGCCGAGTGTACGTTTTGTGAGTTCATTTTATATATAGCGATTCGTAGATATGGGGATGACAATCAGGAGGGAAATCATTGAGCACACATCAAATCGGAGTTCCATTGGAAGGGTTTGCAGAGTTTAGTCGTACGGTTGCCGCAGAAGGAGCCGTTTTACTCAGAAATGAAGGCCAAGTGCTTCCACTTCGTGAAAACGAAAACGTTTCAGTTTTTGGACGGATTCAAGTGAATTATTATCGCAGCGGCACGGGTTCAGGCGGTAGTGTCCATGTAGCCTACACAACGAATCTGCTCGATGGTCTGCGCAGCAAAAAGAATATAACGGTGAATGAAGAACTGGCAGCTGTCTATGAGAAGTGGATTGAAGAGAATCCATTTGATGATGGCGGAAAAGTATGGGCGGCCGAGCCATGGAATCAGAAAGAAATGCCTTTGACGGATGAACTGGTTGCACTGGCTAGAAGCAAATCCAGCAAAGCCATTATCGTGATTGGACGTACAGCAGGAGAAGATCAGGATAATGCGGATGCGCCAGGAAGTTACCAACTGACAGAAGATGAGAAAGCGATGTTGAAGCAAGTTACTTCGCAGTTTGAACACACAATCGTTGTGTTGAATGTCTCAAATATCATCGACATGAGCTGGTTAAACGAAACGTATCTACATCCGATCCAAGGCGTAATTTACTCCTGGCATGGCGGTATGGAGGGTGGTAATGCGATTGCCGATGTGCTGGCGGGGGACGTTACACCAAGCGGCAAACTGACAGATACGATTGCTTATTCCATTGAAGATTACCCTTCGACAAGCAACTACGGCAATGAGTTCAAGAACCTGTATCAGGAAGATATCTATGTAGGTTATCGTTATTTCGAAACGTTTCGACCTGAGCGCGTTCAGTTTGAATTCGGTTACGGCCTGTCTTATACGACGTTTTTGGCCCAGCACGAAGAAGCAAAATCCGTGTCCAAAGACGGCGAAACCTACATTGAAGTTCGTGTAAATGTGACTAACTCAGGCATAACATACGCGGGCAAAGAGGTTGTGCAAGTCTATTATGAAGCACCACAAGGCAAACTGGGACAACCGGTAAAGGCTTTGGTGGCTTTTGGCAAAACAGGATTGTTGCAGCCGGGCGAGTCAGAACTTCTGACGATCAGCTTCCCGATCCATGCCATGGCATCCTATGATGATGCAGGTGTTACAGGTTTTGCTTCCGCGTACGTATTGGAAGAAGGCACATACCGACTGCATGTAGGAACCAGTGTGAAACAAGTGCAGCACGTCAGCGTTGATGGCCAGGATGGCTATATTATTGAATCTCTTCAATTGGTGGAGCAACTGCAAGAAGCGATGGCCCCAACTGAAGATTTTACACGGATGAAACCAGGTTTGCGCAAGGAAGATGGATCTTATGAACTGACTTATGCAGAAGTACCTAAACGTAAGATATCCATGGCGAACCGGATTGAGCAGAAGCTCCCGCAAACGCTGGAGCAGACGGGTAATCAGGGCCACAAGCTGAGTGACGTTAAGGCTGGCAAAGTGAGTCTGGAAACCTTCATCGCTCAACTGAGTGATCAGGATCTGGCGGCGATTGTCCGTGGAGAAGGCATGAGCAGTCCGCTCGTTACTTCGGGGACGGCATCTGCATTTGGTGGTGTCAGCGACAGCCTGTTTAACTACGGTATTCCGGTAGCATGTACGGCAGATGGCCCGTCCGGTATTCGTATGGATAGTGGCGAGAAGGCAACACAGGTATCCATTGGTACGTTGCTTGCGGCGACATGGAACAAGGATCTTGTTGAAGAGTTGTATGTGATGGAAGGACAGGAATTGCTGAGAAATCAGGTGGATACCCTGCTCGGACCTGGACTCAATATCCGCCGGAGCCCGCTCAATGGTCGGAACTTTGAGTACTTCTCCGAAGATCCACTGATCTCGGGTGTATTTGCCGCAGCATGTACAAAAGGTATCATGAAGGGTGGTTCCAATGCCACACTGAAACACTTTGCCTGCAACAACCAGGAGAAACACCGTAGCAAAGTAGATGCCGTTGTCTCTGAGCGCGCACTGCGTGAAATTTACCTGAAAGGGTTCGAAATCGCTGTAAAAGAAGGCGGAGCGAACTCCATCATGACTTCCTACAACCCGGTTAACGGACACTGGGCAGCATCAAACTACGACCTGAACACCACGATTTTGCGTGGCGAATGGAATTTTGACGGAATCGTAATGACCGACTGGTGGGCGATTATGAACGATGTGACCGAAGGTGGAGAAGCTGATCGTAAATACACCAACTGGATGATCCGTGCGCAGAATGATCTCTACATGGTTGTACCGAACTACGGCGCAGAGATCAATGGCTGGGACGACAACACGATTGAATCCTTGGAAAATGGAACATTGACTCGCGGAGAGCTGCAACGCTCGGCGATCAACATCTGCAAGTTCATCATGAATGCACCGGTGTCCGGCAGAAAACATGAAATCGTGGAGAACGTCGCTTCGTTCCAAGCGAATGCATCCCTATCTGCTGCAAAAGCCCAGGCTCTGGTTGAGAACGCACAGGTGAAACCTGCGGTTACTGAACCCGTCTACATGAAAGTGAGCGAGGCCGGCCATTATCGGATTATCGTACAGATCATGTCCCCTGAGCCGGAACTCGCTCAAAGTGCATGTAACCTGCTCCTGAATGACCAGTTGGTAACCACCATTCAAACAAATGGTACGGAAGGCAAATGGATCAGACAGAAGCTTGTCAAAGTAGACCTTGAAGCAGGTCTGTATGAATTGAAACTGGACTTCACCAAACCAGGTCTCCAGATTGATTGGATCGAATTCAAGCAGGTTTAGAGGTAATCAGAAATATCTTGTGATAGCAGCAATCGAAAGGTTGTTCTGTCATCAAAAGCAGAATACGTTGCGAATGACAAAGGACACTGTACGCGGGTGTCCTTTGTTGTAACACAGAATAGCTACTGTTATGATAGTGTTATGAGATTCGTAGTTCTGAACAATGGGGTCAGGGGTGTTGCTAGGAATGAGAAATTATAATTTTTTGAGTCCAATCCTGCTGGTTGTGGTGGCGCTGATTGTAAGAGGCCTGGTGACTAACCTGGGAGTTCTTTTCGGCTTATCACAAGAAGTGGCCAGTAATATTGCCATGATAGCCATGATTATTGCTGCACTGATTATGTTTAATCGAATGACGAAGGCTCGGCGTAAAAAATAGAAAAAGCTCGGATAACGAGAAGGTTATCCAAGACACGAAGACACCCTCCGGGTGTCTTTTTTTGTATTGACGTTCTGATCCTAACGTTTTAGACTATTGCTAATAAATAATAACACTATAAATAACAAAAATAACAAAATTCATTAGATGAAGTGATGAAATCCGTTGCGCTCTCTATTTGCTAGCCCATTTCGGTCCCCAAAGGAGAATCCAATCATGAAGATCATTGCCGACAAACCATATATCGCTCAGGAAGGTCAGCCTATGCAGATTGCGATCTGGAAGCTGACCATCGTCAAATAATAATGAAGAAGGACCGCAGGAGCGCTGATGAAGCATTCAGTCGGTCCTTTATGTCATGGATCAGGCTGTGTGCAGTTCGAGTGATGTCTATCGATACGGGTTAACAGTTCTAGAATATTCAATGATGAAGTGAAGGGAGCAATCCTCATGAAGAGACAGCCTGTATTGGAAGTCATTGCTGTGGATGTGGAAGATGCCAAGGCAGCTGAGGAGGGAGGGGCCGATCGGATTGAGCTGGTGTCTGCGATGTCCGAAGGAGGGCTTACCCCCAGTTATGGCGTCATGGAGCATGTGGTGTCCCAGGTATCCATTCCGGTGTATGTCATGATCCGTCCGCATAGCCGCTCGTTCCGCTATAGCGTAGATGACATCCACGCCATGACCCGGGACGTACGCGTGGCGAGGGAACTTGGAGCCGCTGGCATTGTGATCGGCGCCCTCACAGGAGCTGGTGAAGTCGACCTCATATCCTTGCAATCATGTATGGCCGAAGCTCAGGGTTTGGGCGTTACGTTTCATCGTGCAATTGATGTGAGCACAAGCCTGACTGAGGCGCTCAAGACCATTAACACATTGGGCAACGTGGAGCGTGTGCTTACATCGGGAGGGAAACAGACAGCGCCTGAAGCGATGCTAGAACTGAAACAACTTCAGCAATTGGGGCAAACCCTGAACATCGCTGTCATGGCTGGCTCTGGGGTAACCGTAGATGGGATTCAGACCCTCGTCCAACAAACGGGTATCACGGAAATCCATATGGGATCAGGCGTGAGGTACGAAGGCAGCTTCGAACATCCCATTGATCCACATTTGGTTGAAGAAGCCCAGCAGCAGTTATTGCTTGCATCACAGCCATTCATGGACAGTAGTGTACTGAGTAGTGGTCCAAGCAAGGGTGGTCCTATGATATAGGGATGCGCTAAATAAAAGGAGTGATACGCCATGAATTATGAACTGCAACCAGCCGAATGGATTAAGTCCGCAGCACAGGTCAGCCCATCCGAACGCCAGCTGAGATGGCAGGAGATGGAGTTCTACGCGTTTATTCATTTTACGGTAAATACATTTACGGATCAGGAATGGGGCACTGGGGAGGAAGACCCGTTGATCTTCAATCCTTCTGAACTGAGCGCAGCGCAATGGGTGCAGGCATGCAAGGCTGCCGGGATGAAGGGGCTGATTTTGACGTGTAAGCATCATGATGGATTTTGTTTGTGGCCAAGCCAGTTTACAGCGCATACGGTCGCGGCCAGTCCATGGAGGAACGGTGCGGGGGATTTGGTTCAGGAAGTCGCCGATGCCTGCCGTGAGGGTGGATTAAAGTTTGGCGTGTACCTGTCTCCTTGGGATCGGCATGAAGCCACTTATGGAGATTCCGAGAGGTATAACGAGTTTTTCCTCCATCAGTTACGCGAGCTGCTTACGAATTATGGCGACATCTTCTGTGTATGGTTTGACGGCGCGTGTGGTGAGGGTCCGAATGGCAAAAGGCAGGTCTATGACTGGTACGCCTATTATGCGCTTATTCGTGAACTTCAGCCCGAAGCTGTCATCTCGGTATGCGGCCCGGATGTACGTTGGTGTGGCAATGAAGCGGGACACACACGGGAATCGGAATGGAGCGTTGTGCCAGCGCATATGCAGGATAATGAGAAGATTCAGGAGCAATCGCAGCAGGTGGATGATGGTGAGTTTGCAACAAGAGTCAATACACAGGACAGTGATTTGGGGAGCCGAGAGGTCATTCGTTCCCAAGGTGACCAACTGATCTGGTACCCTGCCGAGGTGAATACCTCAATTCGCCCAGGATGGTTCTATCATGCCAGTGAAGATGATCAGGTCAAAACACTGGAAGAACTGCTCGCCGTTTATTACGGCGCAGTGGGGGGCAACGCCACCTTTTTACTCAATCTGCCACCGGATACGCGTGGTCTCATTCATGAACGGGATGTGGAGCGACTACAGGAATTGGGAGATTCACTGCGCACCATTTTCAGGGAAAATTTGGCCTTGCAGGCGCTAGTAAAAGCATCGGAGACGATGGATGAACAACATGCCGTATCGGAAGTGCTGACGGAACGCCGGGAAACGTATTGGTGTCCTCACGAAGGAACGGAGCAGGCTTGGATCGAGCTGGATTTGCACCAAGAAACAACGTTTGACCGGGTGGTGCTGATGGAACATATCCAGACAGGCCAACGGATTGAGCGTTTTACACTGGAGTCGCAGAGGGCAGATGGTGGTTGGGAAGAGTTTTACAAGGGGACGGTGGTGGGGCATAAGCGAATTTGCTGTTTCCCACAGGTCACATCGAGAAAGATGCGTTTAAGCATTCATGAATCCAGATGGTATCCTACGTTGTCGGGGTTAGGCATATATCTGAGCGAGCGGGGAGGGTTGTAAAATGGCGGTGCTAACGTATAAAGGTTCACAATTTATGTATGATGGCGAGCCTATTCGGATTTTGTCGGGTGCCATCCATTATTTTAGAGTGGTCCCCGACTATTGGGAGGATCGGTTACTCAAGTTAAAAGCCTGCGGTTTCAATACAGTGGAAACGTATGTGCCGTGGAATGTTCATGAGCCGCAGCCCGGGCAGTATTGTTTTGAAGGCATGGCTGATCTGGAACGATTTATTCGCATTGCGGGAGATGTGGGTCTGCATGTGATTGTTCGTCCAAGTCCTTATATATGTGCCGAGTGGGAGTTTGGCGGATTACCCGCCTGGCTGCTTGCCGATGATGAAATTCGTCTGCGGTGTAATGATGCAAAATTTCTGAAGCATGTGGATCGTTATTATGATGTGCTTTTGCCCAAATTGAAACCTCTTCTGAGCACCCATGGCGGGCCGATCATTGCAATGCAAATTGAAAATGAGTACGGCAGCTTCGGGAACGACGCGAGTTACCTGCAATATTTACGTGATGGCATGGTAGCACGCGGTATGGATGTGCTTTTGTTTACTTCGGATGGACCGACAGATCACATGCTACAGGCAGGGTCGGTACCAGGGCATCTGGCTACGGTCAATTTTGGATCAGGGACGCAAGGAGCGTTCGTCAAGCTGCGTGAATATCAGGCAGAAGAACCTTTGATGTGCATGGAGTACTGGAACGGCTGGTTCGACCACTGGGGAGAGTCACATCATACCCGAGAAGCCGCAGATGTAGCTGTTGTGTTTGAAGAGATGCTTCGGGCAGGTGCTTCGGTTAACTTTTATATGTTCCACGGTGGAACAAACTTTGGATTTTATAACGGGGCCAACTGTCAGCAGAAGGATCAATATGAACCCACCATTACAAGTTACGATTACGATTCACTGCTCAGTGAATCCGGGGAGCCGACAGCGAAATTTCATGCCGTACGTGATCTTATTGCTCGGTATATCAACGAAGATCTGGGTGAGCTTGTGCTGCCAGAATCAAAGGGAACCATCGCCTATGGGCGAGTTGAGTTGAACCAGCATGCGTCATTACTTACACAATTGGACCGGATATCAGCCCCGGTGCAACGCACGAATCCAGAACCGATGGAGAAGCTGGGTCAGGATTATGGATTTATTTGTTATCAAACCCGAATATCCGGGCCCAGGGAGCGACAGGAACTGGTGGTTCAGGAGGTGCATGACCGTGCGCTTGTGTTTATTGATGGGCAATTTCAAGGTGTGCTCGAACGGGGGAATACAACATTGTCGGTATCCTTTGAAGTGCCGCCAGAGGGCGCAGAACTATTGATCTTTGTCGAAAATATGGGGCGAATCAACTATGGTCCATACCTGAGAGATCCGAAGGGGATTACGGAGGGGGTGCGACATGGCTTTCAATTTCTATATGATTGGACGATTCATTGTCTGCCTTTAACTGATCTGTCTGGCTTGCATTTCAGCGATGTGATTAGCGAAGCAATTAACGAAGCCCAGGGACCGGCATTTTATCAAGGAAAGTTTCATATCACGGATGTAAGAGATACTTTTCTGCGACTGGATAACTGGACCAAGGGAGTTGTATTTGTAAACGGATTCAATCTGGGTCGTTACTGGAATAAAGGACCGCAAAAAACGTTGTACGTACCTGCCCCGCTCCTTCGCAAAGGTGAGAATGAAATCATGGTATTTGAGCTTCATCAGACGTCAGAACTGGCCGTAACGTTTGTGGATACACCGGATTTGGGCTAGAAAAGGAAAATAGTAGAGCCAAACGATTATTGAGAATTGTCGTGTCCGCCGGAAAAAGGTATACGTTGGGTATGGACATTGACTAGGGCGTGTCTGAAAACTCCGAAGGACGCAGATTTTGCCGAATTTTCGTTCCAAGCAAGGAAATTTTCCGCAGGCGTGCCGGGGCACGTCAAGGGAAAGTGACGCAGCAGGGGGCGAAAAGGTGGTAAAAGATGCACTTCAGTGAGTTTTGAGACACGTCCTAAAGGAGAGGATGAGGAAAAATGAAAGTTGGACTCAGCACCTACAGTCTGCAACAAGCACTGGATCGTAAAGAATTAACCGTACCAGATGCCATTCGTTGGATCGCCGATCAGGGCGGGGAACATGTGGAGATTGTACCGATGGGATTCAGTCTGATCGATAATCCGGAATTAATTGATGAGATCAAAGCTGTGGCAAAAGAGGTAGGGATCGACATTTCCAATTATGCCATCGGCGCTAACTTTGTTGTGCAGGAGGACGCCGAAGCGTTGGAGCAAGAGATCCAGAATGTGATGCGACATGTGGATGTGGCTGCCGCGTTAGGTGTGAAGCTGATGCGTCATGACGTGGCTTTCCGCCCTGCACCAGAGGGAACTGTAGCACAGTTCGAGATCGACCTACCGGTACTGGTGAAAGCCTGTCAGCGGATAGCCGATTATGCAGCGGGTTTTGGAATCACAACAAGCGTGGAGAACCATGGGTACTATGTGCAGTCGAGTGAGCGAATTCAGCGTTTGTTACACGAAACGGCGCGGAGCAACTTCAAGACCACACTGGATGTTGGCAATTTCCTCTGTGTGGATGAAGATCCGGTGAGTGCGGTGAAAAATAATATTCCCTACGCGTCGATTGTGCATGCCAAAGACTTCTATTGGAGACCTTCCTACCGAAATCCCGGTGAAGGCTGGTTCCAAACCTCGCATGGCAATTACCTGCGCGGTGCCATTGTGGGCCAAGGCGATATCGACATGCCTGAGGTATTCAGTGTGTTGAAACAAACCGGGTATGACGGATATATCTCGGTAGAATTTGAAGGCATGGAGGATTGCAAAACCGCCTCACGTATTGCTATGGATAACGTCCGCCGCCTATGGGAAGAGGCATAGGGCTGAGTACTTGTTTTAAATGAATAAAATTGAATCAAATTCTAAAGAAGGCGTGAGTAACAGAGGGGAAGCTTGGAACTGTAGGAGCGTTAGCGACCGCCTTTGTCTGCGGATTTCAACCGCTAGAGCGGTCAATAAAAGAAATTTGCAGACAACAGCGGCCGAAAGCCCAAGCATTCACCGTCGTTACATTAAGCCGAATATTATAAATTCTTGAGTCAATTCATATGAAAACGATGGAGGAATCAGCACTATGTCCAAATTGAAAGTCGCCGTCATCGGTGCCGGATCAATATCCGATTGCCATTTGCAAGCCTACGCCAGTAACCCGGACGTTGAAATATACGCGATCTGCGACCTGAATGCAGAACGTGCCGCAGAAGTCGCGAAGCAATATAATGCACCTCATGTGTTTACCGATTATAAAGAACTACTGGCAATGCCCGAGATCCATTCCGTCAGCATCTGTACATGGAACGATTCCCATGCCGAGATTAGTATTGCTGCCCTGGACGCGGGCAAAAACGTGTTATGTGAGAAACCACTCTGCCAAACGGTGGAGGATGCCCTCGAGGTAGAGAGAAAGCCGTTCATCGCAGTGGGAAGCTGCTGCAAGTTGGTTTTGTTCGCCGCTATAGTGACAATGCACAGATTCTGAAGAAGTTTATCGACGAGGGTGAACTGGGTGAAATCTATTATGCCAAAGCCTCCAGTCTTCGTCGTCTGGGCAATCCCGGTGGCTGGTTCTCGGATGTCAAACGCTCCGGCGGTGGCCCGCTGATTGATATCGGGGTGCATGTGATCGACATTTGCTGGTATCTGATGGGCAGACCGAAGGTGAAATCCGTCTCCGCCAACGTGTCCAACCGATTGGGGAACCGCTCGAACATTAACAATCTGTCGTTCTACAAAGCAGCGGACTATGATGCGGAACAGAACACCGTTGAGGATATGGCAAATGCCCTGATTCGTTTCGAGAACGGCGCGAGCCTGCTCGTGGACGTCAGCTTCACGCTACATGCCAAAGCGGATGAGACTTCGGTCAAACTATATGGCGACAAAGGCGGTGCCGAGCTGGAGCCGGAAATTTCGATCATCGGTGAGAAATTCAATACCATTTTGAACATGACGCCACAGGTAGATTTCAAATCTTTCGACTTTATGGGATCGTTCCGCAATGAAATCAACCATTTTATCGACAGCACACAGGGCCGCAAAGAAACACTTAGTCCCGTCGAAGACGGCGTCGAAGTGATGAAAATGCTCTGTGCCATCTACGAATCAGCCCGTCAAGGCCGCGAAATCACGCTGTAAAGGTAGGATTGTATTGCGTTGTTACGCTACGTTGTTACTTTACTGCTCCCGTGGCATTGAAAGTTATGAGCACTTCGCTCCTTTTCAATGAAAAGCTCCGCTAGGGGCGGGATTCGGAGCCGTTCTCTCCGCTCGCCGTTAGAGCAGAGCATGGAGCGAGCGCTAACGAATCTGAGGCGTCTTATTCAAGGATTCGAAGCACTAGCAGAAATCTAAGGAACCTAGCACAAGATATATAAGAATAAACAGCAGTTTACAGCGCTTTTACCACCTAATTTCGGGAAATAACGTGTCTGATGTTCCTTACAATTTAAAAAGAGGACCAAAAGGCTAAATAAGACGCCCTGTGTTTCCTTAGATAATTTTCTACCCATTTGCCAGGAATCAGCCGCTTGGATTTCGAGACGTTATAAACGCGCTGACATCCATCATCGTAAATCTTCCCTGAACTGAGTTGAAGACACATCCTATAGAGACTTACCGTTTACGCCATAACAGAGAGTGCAGAACCAATCCGAAACAACGAATCGCACTCTCTCTGCTCTTGTATTTCCCTATAGAAACGAGGGAAATAAGGAATCCATAGTAATTGGAGAGGGCACCGCACTCGAAATAACAAAGTTACTACGCCCCTTAACAGTTAAACTAAGCGTTTACGCCAAAACGGAGAGTACAGAACCAATCTGAAGAAGCGAAGCGCTCGCCTTTATCACCGGATTTCCAACAATTATAAAGTGAAATAAAAGAAATCCGGGGATAACAGCGATCGAAAGATGGTACTGCACTCGGAGTGACCAGGCGTAACATACAAGGTCTATCTTTTATCTAATCCAGAGGAGATGAAACAGGATGAGCGAAACCAAAGAAACCGTACTGGAGCAGGAAGAGCAGATTGTCGAAGCCGGCGTGCACAATTTTAGCAAAGAGGAAGAGTGGATCAAACCGGAGGATCCGCTGCTGAATGAGCGGTTGGAGTGGTTCAAGGACCAGAAGCTGGGGCTGATGATGCACTGGGGGCCGTATTCCCAGCTTGGTCTCGTCGAGTCCTGGGCGCTGAGTGACGAGGATGGCGATTGGTCGCGCGATGACATTGACTGGACGGATGACATGGAAGACTTCAAGCGGGAATATTTTGATCTGAACAAAACCTTCAATCCGATTCGTTTCCAGCCTGAGGAATGGGCACAGATGGCGGCAGATAACGGGTTCAAATACTTCCTGTTCACCACCAAGCACCATGACGGTTTCTGCATGTGGGATACCAAAACGACGGATTACCGGATCACGGGTAAGGACACGCCTTTTCATACCCATAAGTATGCGGACATCTGTCGAGCATTATTTGACGCTTTCCGGGCCAAAGGACTGGGTATCTCAGCGTATTTCTCCAAAGCGGACTGGCATACCCCTTATTACTGGGCACCGGGCATGGAGCGTGGACGTCATATGTGGCGCGGCCCTTCGTATGATCCCCATAAGTATCCGTGGCTGTGGGAGAAATTCGTGGAGTTCACACATGAGCAGATCATGGAACTGCTGACCAATTACGGGCGGATCGAGTGTCTGTGG
The DNA here is from genome assembly GCF_030816325.1 of Paenibacillus sp. W4I10. Classification (NCBI taxonomy): domain Bacteria; kingdom Bacillati; phylum Bacillota; class Bacilli; order Caryophanales; family Paenibacillaceae; genus Paenibacillus; species Paenibacillus sp. W4I10. The sequence goes on along the minus strand of NZ_JAUSXX010000001.1, from coordinate 4,941,146 downwards.
CTGGATGCCGGTTGGGTGCGCGAAGGTCGCCATGGTCAGGATATCAGGCTGGGAGAAGTCGTGGAACGGGCGCGTCAGACCACACAACCTTGGCTCCTGTCTGCAGATCGCACCGTGGGTGGACCGTATGAGAATATCGTTACCCCTGAGCAGACCATACCGGAACATCCGATGAACATTCCATGGGAGAGCTGTATTACCGTGGGGAACTCCTTTGCCTTCGGATTCGATGATCAATATAAAACGGGAAGACAGCTGGCACATATTCTGCTTGAAGTCGTGTCCAAGGGCGGTAACCTGGCGCTGAACGTAGGACCACAACCCGATGGGCGTCTGCCAAAAGGGGCAATTCGAGGCATCAAGGGCCTCGGTGAATGGTTAGGTACTCATGGAGAAGGTGTCTATGGAACCCGGATCTGCGGGCCATATTTTACGAAAGATTGGGCTTTCACACAGAAAGAAGAGATCAACACCGTATATGCCTTCCGTTTGTACCGAAACGAGAATGAGACCGTACAACTACAGTTAATCATTCCTTATCTGGAAAAGGTAGAGCGGATCGAACTCGTCGGTAGCGATGACGTACTTTCGTATCAGCAGACGGAAGACGGACTTCTCGTGGAACTGCCACAATCCGCTACAACCGGTGCATTACCCATCACACATACGTTCAGATTGATCACAAGCGCATAGAGATTGTTCCAGTGTGTTCCCCTTCTCGGTGCTGAATCGGTAACTTTTTGAACATGCATGCATAGAATGCCATGTCAATTCCGGGGGAGATATAACCACCTCCGGGATTTTTTTATTCATACATAAGGAACATAATTCCCACCAAAAACAGCTCGTAATCGCTTGCCACACAAGGGTTTATGGAATAAAGAGTAGTCGGAGAAAATTGCAAATTGATAAAAGTTTACCGGGCGATGTATTATCAAATCAAGAAAGCGCTACCTGGTATGAATGTTTACATCGTTTATGTTTAACAAGGAAACGAGAACAGAAAAAAGGATGTTTAAGGGATGTAAATGTAATGTATTATTACACTCGAGGTGTAGGAGGAGTGACGCAAATGAGTCGAGCTACGGAAAGCATACCCGCCAAGATGGAACTCCAGCAGAGGAAACATGTGGAGCCCAAGCGGCAGCATCCATTCATCAAAAGCCTCAAGAAACACTGGGAGCTCTACCTGCTCGTGCTGCCCCCGGTGTTGTATCTGTTGATCTTCAAGTACATCCCTATGGTGGGTGTCCAGATTGCCTTCAAGGACTTCAGTGTGGTCAAAGGAATCTGGGGAAGCCCGTGGGTTGGATTCAAACATTTTGAAGCCTTCTTCCAATCTCCAAACTTCTGGCTGTTAATCAAAAACACGATAGGCATTAGCTTCTATTCCTTAATTGCGGGTTTCCCTATTCCCATCCTGCTGGCGCTGGCGCTGAATGAGATTCGAACGGGTTACTTCAAGAAGACCGTGCAAATGGTCACTTACGCTCCGCATTTTATCTCAACCGTTGTCATGGTATCCATTATCATTCTGATGCTCTCCCCACATGTGGGCGTGGTAGACAAGTTGTTCTCACTGCTCGGCTTCCCAATGACCAACTTCATGGGCATTCCGGAATACTTCAAATCGATCTATGTCTGGTCAGGTGTGTGGCAGGGCATGGGATATTCATCCATCATATATATCGCAGCTCTTGCTGGTGTTGATCCATCCCTGTATGAGGCAGCGAAGATGGACGGCGCATCAAGACTTCGGAAAATCTGGCACATTGACCTTCCAACACTCGTTCCAGTCACCGTCATCATGCTGATTCTGAGTCTGGGCAGCATTATGGGCGTGGGCTTCGAGAAAATATACCTGATGCAGAATCCGCTCAACACAAGCGCTTCGGAGGTCATCTCCACGTATGTGTACAAGGTGGGTCTGATCGGAGCGAATTTCAGCTTCTCCTCGGCAGTAGGGTTCTTCAACTCCATTATCAACCTGATCCTGCTGGTTATCGTCAACGGCATATCGCGCAAAGTATCCCAGAACAGTTTGTGGTAAAGGAGGAGCTTATCCATGTTCAACCTGATTAATCGTAACCGGATCAAGGACCCGCTTGGTGACCGCATTTTTATGACACTTAACTACATCTTTCTGTTCGCCATACTGCTAACGGTGTTTTACCCGCTCTTGTATATCATCAGTTCTTCGTTCAGCTCTTCACGAGCCGTGACATCCGGCCAGGTGTGGCTGTTCCCGGTAGACTTTAACATTAAGGCGTACATCTCCATTTTCAAAAGCCAACAGCTTATGCTCGGTTTCTATAACACGATCATCTATACCGTGGTGGGCACGTTCATTAACGTGGTGCTGACCGTCATGCTGGCGTATCCCTTGTCACGAAAATCGTTCTATGGACGAGGGGTCATCATTATTTTCATGATGATCACGATGTTCTTTGATGGTGGTCTGATCCCCACCTACCTCTTGATGAAGGATTTGCACCTGCTGGATACACGCTGGGCGATGTGGCTGCCCGGGGCGCTCGCAGTATTCCAGGTCATCGTGGCAAGGACTTTCTTCCAATCTTCCATCCCGGAAGAACTCGGGGAGGCCGCCGAAATGGACGGTTGCCGGGATATCCGGTATCTGATCAGCGTAGTTCTTCCCTTATCAAAGCCCATTCTGGCAGTCATGACACTCATGTATGCCGTAGGTCACTGGAATGCGTACTTTGATGCACTGATCTACCTGCGTTCCGAGAAATTGTTCCCTCTGCAATACGTGCTTCGCAATCTGCTCATCCTGAATGCGGCTGATCCGGCGATGCTTGCCAATACCAGCCAACAGATGCGGGACCAAGGTTTCGAACAGGTGTTGAAATATGCACTGATTGTTGTCGCGAGCATTCCAATTCTGATCATGTATCCATTTGTACAGAAGCATTTTGTTAAAGGGGTCATGGTTGGGTCCCTGAAAGGTTAATCCTTGTGAGTTAAGCCCGGTTGCCTCTTGAAAGGAGGTGGAAGGAACACGCCGGCTTCCGGGATCGATTTTTATACACGTGCAGTACAAGTCAATAATTTGCCGTTATGAACAAAAAGGAGGAGTCAGATTGAGAAAATCTTGGATTTCGATGTTGTTTCTGGTCTTTGCTTCGATGGCTTTGTTGTCCGCATGCAGTTCATCCGAGGAATCGGGTGGAAGTAGCGACGGTAGCGGGGAGAGCGGCGGTCCTGTAACCATGACCCTCTTTGCTCCGCAAGGCAAAGCGTCCATGGAAGAGAATGAATTCACCCAATTTATCGAAGACAAGTTCGACGTTACCCTGAAATGGGATCTGGCCCCAACGGACGCCTTACAGGATCGCAGACAATTGCTGCTAGCCAGTGGTGATTATCCGGAAGTGTTTCTTCACGGCAAGTTCACCACTTCAGATCTACAAACCTATGGAAAACAGGGCGTGTTCCTTCCGCTACAGGATCTGATTCAGGAGTATGGTCCGAATCTGACCAAGATTATGGAAGAGAAGCCATACTTCAAAGAAGCCATCACGGCACCGGATGGCAACATCTATGCTTTGCCGATCTTCAATGAATGTTACCACTGCACGTATGCACAGAAATACTGGATCAACACGGAGTGGCTCGATAATCTGGGTCTGAAAATGCCAACCACAACCGATGAACTGTATACCGTTCTGAAGGCGTTTAAGACACAGGATCCAAACGGTAACGGGAAAGCGGACGAGATTCCACTTACAGGCGCACCGAACAAGTATGTATGGAATGGCAACATTGATGCCTACCTGATGAATAGTTTTATATACAATGATAACGACAAGTATCTGATCGTGAACGATGGCAAGGTGAGTTTTGCCGCCAATCAGGAAGGCTGGAAGAAAGGGCTGGAGTACATGAACAAGCTCTATGCAGATGGCCTGATTGATCCGGCTTCCTTTACACAGAACGATCAGGCAATCGGACAACTGGGCAACAAAGAAGGCGATGAAGTGGTAGGTTCCATTACGACGGCACTGGTCAGTTATCTCGTAAATACCTATGACAAAGACATCACCCGTCACCAACACTGGGAGATTGTCCCTCCGTTGAAAGGGCCGGATGGAGTGCAGACGACAGGTGCCACGCAGAGCGTCGGTGAGTTTGAGTTTGCCATTACCAACAAAGCGACAGAAGCACAGCAGATTGCCGCCATCAAAATTGTGGACTACATGTTCAGTGAAGAAGGTGCGCTGTACGCAGAGTATGGACCAACCGAAGGCAAGGGCTGGAAAAAGGCAGATGCCGATGAGAAAAACATCAATGGCGAGCCTGCCAAATACAGTTACTACAACCTGCCTGAGCGTGATCCAAACGTTGTTGTGAACGAGAGTTGGTCACAGATCGGAGCGCATGACTTGTCCAACACATTCCGTAATCTGTTTGCCGAAGGACAGAATCCTTTGGAAGCAGAGGGTTATGGTACACGTCTAGCTCAAGCTACCAATGTGTATGAACCCTATGCACCAAAAGAAGTATACCCTGCGAACGTATTTATCCGTCCAGAGGATACGGAATCAGCTGCACAACTGACTACGGCCATCAAGGATTATGTGCAGACGAATATGGCACAGTTCATTATTGGCAGCAAGAGCATTGATAAGGAATGGGATTCGTATGTCAAAGGCTTCGATGGTCTCGGACTGAGTAATTACCTTGAGATCTACCAGCGTGCCATTGAGAAGAATCAATAATTGAAGGATTGAATATAGAGGCTGTCCCGTCTGTCACCCGTGACCGGGATGGTCTTCTCCTATGACAACCCCACGTCATCCGATATAATGTACTGAATATTTATGGAAAATTAGCGATCAGCACAGATGTTTGTCGTCATTCAGCATGAACAGTAATGGTGGGGGGATCTCGGAGATGAACAACAATTGGTTTAGACGTTTGCTGTTATCGTATCTGCCTGTTTTTTTTATTGTGACGACCATTCTATTCTTTATTTTCTTTCAAGTATTCAATGAACAGAACCGTAGAGAAGCGCTCAAGGCCAATGAATTTCTGGCCTCTCAGGTCACGCAATATCTGGACAACTCCCTGCGCTCCATCGACTTCAAGGTACTGCGTGAGATTTTGACCAACCCTAACTTGAAGAATTATTTCTCGGTATCTGGCAGCGATGATGTGTATGCCGGCATTCAGGCGGTCCAGGTGGTTGATGAATTGAAAATAGAGTATCCGCTGATTGATTCTATTTATCTCGTTCGATACGGGGATGGCACGGTCTTCAGTAACGGGAAGGCTGTTCCGATTGAAGAGTTCCCGGATGCAGACTTTATTGCAGATAGCCGGTCAAGGGATGAACAGAAGTGGGCAGGAGCACGAGCGTTCCGAGCTTTTCCTTCGCAAGCAACTGAGCAGGTGATTACGATTGTGCGAAGTGTAGGAAACGGCAAAGGACTTGTGGTGACAAACGTGGACCTGAGTACCCTGAGAAAATCCATTATGCAGATGTATGATCCGGAATTTACGTTTGTGAACATCTTCAACCGTTCGGGCGACAATCTGTGGGATAGCAGCATGCCAGGAGGGGTTGCAGCTTCTACTAAAACCACATCGGGAGAAGTCTTCTCCGAATTTACGTCGAGTTATAGTGGTTGGAAAGTGCAGACAGGTCTCAATAATGGAAAAATCGTCAAATGGACTCTGCAATTTTATAATATCTGGTTTGCCTTTGCTGTAGTGGTTGTGTTGATCGGGGTGGTGTGGGTGATCTACGTGACCCGTAGAAATTACAAGCCGATTCAGCAGATTGTCACGTTAATTCAGACCGTCTCTTCACAGAAGCAATCCGGACTGAACTATGGCAAAGAGAATGAATTCCGATTCATCCATACAACGTTGGAACGCATGATTGATCAGACGAGACAATATCAGGAGGAGCATGAAGAGAATTTGATTTTGCAGAAAAAAATGTTCTTTCAGGAGTTGCTGGAAGGCACACGAGACTTTACGAGCACAGAGCTGACAGCAGAGATGAAGAAGTTCAAACTGCCTGAGTTGGAGCATCGTTGGGCCGTCATGGTAATTGAAATGGATCGGTATGATGCATTTGTGACGGAGTATCATCATCAGGACCAATCCCTCCTGAAATTTGTGTTATCCAGTATTCTGCAGGAGAGTGCACGTCATGAAGGAACGGAAGTATGGGCTGAATGGATCTCCGATCAGCGTCTGTACGCCATCCTCTGGATTCCGGAAATGGAACAGGCCGATGAGACTGAGCATCGATTACTCGCTGGTTATCTGGACAGAATCGATCAGTATCTGAACTTCACAGTCACCATTGGTGTGGGTCGGGTTGCTGTCGATATTCGGGGGTTGAGAGCTTCATTGAAAGAAGCTGTACACGCGCTGGAGTACAAGGCTGTACTGGGCATAAATCGCATCATTCCGTGTAGCGATGTGCCGAATTCGACCAATGATGTGTATGAGTTCCTGAAGACCATCTCACTGCTGGTACAGGCAATGCGTTTATCGGACGATGTCTGGGAAAAACATTTTGAAAGACTGTTTGAACAAATCAGTGAGTCCGTCCTGTCCCGTCAGGAGATTATGAATACGATCCAATTGTTATTTCAACATTACAATCGGGAATTCGCCGAACTTCCACGGGAGTATCAGGATTCGTGGGCCGCTATATTCACCCCGCTTCTCCCAAGGCTTGAGGGCTGGGAGACTTTAGACGATTTGCGCGAGCTGTGCTGGGAAGGGTTCCGGGAACTGGCCCTGCAGATGAAGACGCTGCAATGTTCGCGAAAACACAGATCTCATATTCTCGAGATTCGAAAATACATTGAAGAGCATTACAATAATCCCGATCTGTCGCTGAACTACCTTAGTGATCTATTCGATATTAATCCGAAGTATCTGAGCAAGCTTTTCAAGGATGAGATTGGGGAGAAGTTTGTGGATCTGCTCATTAGTCATCGCATCGAAAAAGCCAAATTGCTCATGCAGGAGACGGATAAGGCCATTCAGGAGATCAGTGAGGAAGTGGGTTACACGAATTATAATTCCTTCAACCGGGCCTTCAAGAACGTGGTGGGTGTGGCACCAAGTGACTACCGCAAAGCCATGTGATGTAAGTGCACCCGCCTAACTAATTCCGAACGCATAAGGAGAATGTGCATATGGACTATAAAGATGCTTCGCTTCCCATTCAGGAACGGGTTCAGGATCTGATCGGACGGATGACAACGGCAGAGAAGATTGGTCAACTCATTCAGCCGATGGGATGGAAGACGTATGATAAAGCAGCTGATGGTACAGTACAGGTGACGGAAGAGTTCAAAGCGGACATGGAACAGGGCGGTGTCGGTTCTCTGTATGGTGTGCTTCGGGCCGATCCATGGACTGAAGTGACACTTGAGACGGGGCTTACTCCACGGCAGGGAGCCGTTGCCACAAATGTCATTCAACAGTATGCCATGGAGCATTCCCGGCTGGGCATTCCCATTTTGTTCGGAGAAGAATGTTCCCACGGGCATATGGCAATCGGGGCAACAGTTTTTCCGGTACCGTTAATGGTGGGCAGCACATGGAATATGGAGTTATACCGCAAGATGTGTGAAGCGATCGCTGTGGAGACCCGGAGTCAGGGGGGAGCGGCAACGTATTCCCCGGTGCTGGATGTAGTGCGTGACCCGAGATGGGGACGAACGGAGGAATGTTTTGCCGAAGATCCATACTTGATTGGTGAATTTGCAGTAGAAGCCATGAAGGGACTACAGGGTGACCGCCTCGATTCCAACCAGACAATTGTGGCGACACTTAAGCATTTTGCGGCTTATGGCAGCTCAGAGGGTGGACGTAATGCTGCTCCAGTTCATATGGGATTACGTGAATTGCATGAAATAGATCTGTTGCCGTTCAAAAAGGCAGTGGAAGCCGGGGCTTGCTCCGTCATGACCGCGTATAACGAGATTGATGGCGTACCGTGTACGTCCAGTACGTATCTGCTGAATGACCTGCTGCGCGAGCAGTGGGGATTTGATGGGTTTGTGATTACTGATTTTGGTGCCATTCAGATGCTCATCCATGGACATAACACCGCTGAGAACGGGGAGCAGGCCGTGGCACAGTCCCTTCAGGCAGGAGTAGACATGGAGATGTCCGGGTACATGTATCGCAAACATCTCGGTCAGGCGCTTGAGCAGGGATTGATCGAAGAGAAGGATCTGGACTTGGCTGTGTGGCGGGTGTTGGAGATGAAATTCAGACTCGGGTTATTTGAACAGCCTTTCGTAGATCCTGACTTTGCAGAGCAGATCATCGGATGTGAAGACCATACTCAGCTGGCGAGGGAAGTTGCACAAGAGGGGATTGTTTTACTGAAAAATGAGGGAAATACTCTTCCGCTTGCCAAAACAGGTACGAAGTTAGCTGTCATTGGTCCGAACGCGAACCATATCTATAACCAACTTGGGGACTATACCTCGCCACAGCCAAGAGAACAGATCGTCACCGTACTGGATGGCATTACGCGCAAGCTTGGCGCGGATTCGGGTCAGGTGCTGTACGCACCTGGCTGCCGGATTAAAGGCGATTCCAGAGAAGGTTTTGCGCAAGCGCTCGCCTGTGCGGAACAGGCGGATGTCATCGTGATGGTGATGGGTGGTTCCAGCGCCCGCGATTTTGGTGAAGGCACGATCGACTTGCGGACAGGAGCGTCTGTGGTAACCGATGACCCATGGAATGATATGGAGTGCGGCGAAGGCATTGACCGGGCTTCCCTGAATCTCATGGGTGTTCAATTGGAGCTGGTGCAGGAGCTACATAAGCTGGGAAAACCGGTTATCGTGGTCTATATTAACGGCCGTCCCATTGCTGAACCTTGGATTGATGAGCATGTTCAGGCCATTGTGGAGGCGTGGTACCCAGGACAGGAAGGTGGTAACGCAATCGCAGATATTCTGTTTGGCGACGTGAATCCATCTGGCCGCCTTACCGTTTCCATTCCCAAGGATGTTGGGCAACTTCCCGTCTACTATCATGCCAAGCGTACGCGTGGCAAGCGGTATCTGGAGATGGATCTTGCGCCGCAGTATCCGTTCGGCTATGGACTGAGCTACACCGAATTCACATACGAGAATGTAAGGGTATTGCCGGAAGTGATCGGTCCGGAAGATGAAGCGCAGGTGATGGTTGAAGTCACGAATACTGGAACGGTTGCGGGAAGTGAAGTTGTGCAGTTGTACATCACGGATGTGTCGGCTTCAGTCACCCAGGCTGAATTGTCGTTGAAGGGTTTTCGTAAAATCCATCTGGAGCCAGGAGAGACCCAAACCGTTACATTCCCTGTGCAAAAAGAACACCTCGTACTGATCGACTCTCGTCTCCAGTCTGTTGTGGAACCAGGTGAATTCAGACTCATGGTTGGCCGTAATTCGGCTGACTGGACCGCTTGCAGTCTGCACATCCAGAAGGTGGGGGTGGAGGTATGATTCGAATTCAACGATTTATTGAGGATATGAACCGGTCGCAATGGCTGGATACGATCGAGCTTCCAGCGTGGGAGATGCAGAAGGCCAGATACATTCGGCCAGGGGAATACGAGTACGAGCAGGCGGACAAGGCAGTGCAAAGCTTGAATCCGCTGAACAGTGTACACGGAACGACGTATTTTCTGAGTAAATGTGTGGAGATTCCGGACAGTTGGCAGGATCAAGCCATCGGGTTGATTTTTGAGACCGGAGGAGAAGGGCTGCTGAAGGTGAATGGCATGCCTTATCATGGACTGGATCGGAATCACGGATTCGTACCCCTGCCGAGAAGTCGAGTAGGGAATAAGCCGCAGTTGGAGATTGAACTCTACGATCCGATCCCGGAGCCACATGATCCACTCAATCGACAAGCTGTTATTCAGCCGCCTATTCAGGGCATCCGTACAGCATTGGTTCATATCAATCAGCCATTGCAGAGCCTGATGTATAGCGTGACGGTACTCGCCGAGTCGCTCCGGGCATATAACGAGAAGGAGCCCAAGCGGATGGCACTTGTTCAGGCCATTCACCAGGTGATGGATGAGATGTACAATAATCCGGATCGCTGGACTGATGCAGCATGGATACAGAATTTTGAACATGGACTGGTACAGTCGGTACAGCAGGAAGACCCGGAGGAATATCGAAGTGGCTTCATGCATCTGGTTGGACAATCCCACATTGATATTGCCTGGCTGTGGCCTGTGCGAGAGACGGTTCGCAAGTCCAGTCGCACGTTCTCGACCATGTGTACCTTGATGGACACGTATCCGGATTTTGTGTATTCCCAGAGCCAGCCGCAGCTGTATGCCTTCGTGAAAGAGCATTACCCGGAGCTGTACGAGCGAGTTAAAGCACGCATTGCTGAAGGCCGCTGGGAGTTGGTCGGAGGCATGTGGGTGGAGCCGGATCTGAACATTCCGAGTGGCGAGTCGTTGGTCCGGCAGATTCTGTATGGACAGAACTTCTACCAGGCGGAGTTTGGCAGACGCTCCAACATTGAGTGGCTGCCCGATACTTTTGGCTACTGTGCTTCCTTGCCGCAGATGCTGAAGCTTGCGAATATTCCTTATTTTATGACCACCAAGCTGAATTGGAATGACACCAACGCGTTTCCTTATGACCTCTTCGACTGGGTAGGCATTGACGGTACTTCAGTGCTGGCCTATCTGAATCATGGGGTGAACGAGCATACGCGGCCCAAAGATGTGGATGAACATTGGCAATCATTTAAACAAAAGGATGTACATCCTGAGCAGATGTTGCTTTACGGACATGGCGATGGTGGTGGTGGCGTAACCAATGAAATGGTAGAGTTTGCGGAGCGATCCCACTTGATGGTCGGGCAGCCAATCAGCAAATTCAGCACGGCAGGCACTTTTTTTGAAGACATATCGTCCAATAATCCAACGTTGCCAAAGTGGCACGGGGACTTGTATTTGGAACTGCATCGCGGAACGTACACAACTCATGCGAGGAATAAACGTAGTAACCGAAAGGCAGAGGTATTGTACCGGGAAGCGGAGATCTGGGGGCAATTTGCCGGAGCTTGCGCTGCACACACGAAGAATGACCTGGATGAAGGCTGGAAGCTGATCATGCTCAACCAATTCCATGACATTATTCCGGGAACGTCGATTCCTGAAGTATATGTAACGTCCACCGAAGAGTACACGAAGGTATTTACATTAGGTACATCTGCACTGCGGGAAAGGCTGCATATCCTTGCGGAGAACATTGCAACAGATGAAGTCGATGGTCTTCCCTACATTATATTCAACAGCCTCGGCTGGGAACGTGGAGAGAATATCACCATTACAGGCGATGCCCACCTCGCCGGGATGGCTGCATTCGATCGTCAAGGAAACCGTCTGGCTAGTGATCTGGAGCAAAAAGAAGACAAGTATACGTTGCTTGTGCATGTTCCATCGATTCCTGCTTTTGGGTATACAACCATATGGCTGCGCGAGGCATCGGATGTTATCCTTCCAGTAAGGGAAGAAGAAACTTTCCCTTCCACATGGGAAACCGAATTTTACACGCTTGAGTTCAACGACTTGGGAGAGATCACCCGATGGTATGACAAAACGGTAGGACGCGACTGGCTGAAGCCCGGTGATCGGGCGAATGAGTGGCAGTTTTTCCATGACAAACCGACGTACTGGGATGCCTGGGATATCGATCCACGGTTTGAATCTCAGCGGGCAGGTGCGGTGCAGTTGATCTCCAGAGAGGTTGTACAGCGCGGAGCTACGCGAGATGTGCTGCGTTATGTGTGGAAGCTGAATCAATCGGAGATCAGCCAGGATATCATTTTGCATCACCACCAGCGGCGTGTTGATTTCCATACGAAAGTGAACTGGAATGAGAGTCATAAGCTGCTCAAGGTGGCATTTCCGGTGGATCTGGTGGCAGCCAAAGCAGCCTATGAAATCCCGTTTGGAGCGTTGGAGCGTCCAACCCATAACAACACCAGTTGGGAGAAGGCGCAGTTCGAGGTCTGCGGTCATCGCTGGGCGAATATCTCAGAGGGTAACAGTGGTGTGAGTTTGCTGAATGATTGCAAGTACGGATACGACATCAAGGATCGGACGATCCGCCTGTCCCTGCTTCGTGCACCCAAATGGCCAGATGAACATGCCGATCAGGGCGACCATGAATTCACATATTCGTTCCTGCCACATCAGGGAGATTGGCGACAAGCTGCTGTCATTCGCCGCGCGATGGAGCTTAATCATCCGGTAGAGCTTGTGACAGCAAGTCCGTCTTCGGGGCACTTGCCATCTGAACATGCTTGGGTTCAGTTCCATAGTGAGCATGTCATTCTGGATGCAATCAAACCCGCAGAAGATGGATCGGGAACGGTGCTGCGTTTCTATGAGTCATCAGGAGGTAGAGAAACGGTACAGGTCGAATGGGTTAAAAGGGAAATTGAGGCGTCTGTCATTAATCTGCTGGAGGATGAGATCCATCCGTTGGCTTGTCCGAACGGCACATTCGAACTGACATTCAAACCGTATGAAATTAAGTCAGTGAAACTTGTTCCAGTGAATCCAAATACGTAATCTTCAGGAGGTATGACATGAAATTAACGAATAAGATCGGTGTCATCGTGGATAGCTTTGGCGTAGGTGTGCGGGAAGGGTTAAACAAGGCGAAGGACGTAGGTGCAGAAGGTGTGCAGATATACGCCGTCAAGGGAGAGATGGACCCTGAAAATTTGTCACCTGCGGCGCGCAAGGAGCTGAAGAGTTACATCGATTCGCTGGGTCTCGAAATTTCAGCACTGGTTGGTGACCTTGGCGGACATGGTTTTCAGGTCAAGGAAGATAATCCGTGGAAAGTGGAGAAATCGAAGCGGATCGTGGATCTGGCCCTCGATCTGGGTACCAACATCGTCACAACACATATCGGCATTGTTCCACATGACCCTTCATCGGAGGTTTATGCCACGCTGCATGCTTCTTGTGAGGAACTGGGCCAATACGCCAAAAGTGTTGGCGCATACTTTGCCATTGAGACAGGGCCGGAAACGGCTGCTGACTTAAAAGGATTCCTGGATACACTGTCGACCAACGGAGTATCGGTGAATTTTGACCCGGCAAATATGGTGATGGTGACTGGAGATGATCCGGCGGAGGGCGTTCGTCTGCTTAAGGATTACATCGTACATACCCATGTGAAGGATGGTGTGCGGTTGAAGGAAGTCGATCCACGAGACGTATACGGAGCGGTCGGTTATGCGCCTATGGATCACGAAAAAATTGCCGAGATGGTCTCGTCCGGAACGTTCTTTCGTGAGGTGCCACTGGGCGAAGGTGGTGTTGATTTTGACGGATACTTTGCAGCGCTTCAGGAGATTGGTTACACCGGTTATCTGACGATTGAACGTGAAGTAGGCCATCAGCCGGAGCAGGACATTCGTAAGGCGGTTCAATTTATCCAACAATATCGATAGGGAGCTGAGCAGATGAAAGTGGGCCTGAGCACGTATAGTTTGTTGAACGATTTGAATTCGGGTGCGATGACGGTGCTGGATGTGATCGACTGGGTTGCGGCGAACGGTGGAGAGCATATGGAGATGGTACCTTACGGTTATACCGTGGAGGATAATCACGATCTGGCGGATGCGATTCGGGAACGGGCAGCGTCTGCAGGTATTGAACTGTCCAACTATTCGATGCCAGCCAATTTCGTGCAGGAGACGGAAGAGGCGTTTGAAGAAGAGATGGCCCGGGTCAAAAGGCATGTGGATGTGGTACACCGGATGGGTGTAAAACATATGCGTCATGACGTCACGGCGTTTACCCTGCCAAAGGAGAAGATGACCATCGCCTGGTTCGAGGACCATCTGCCGCTGATGGTGCGGGGAAGCCAGATCATTGCGGACTATGCTGCGCAGTTTGGTATCACCACAACCATTGAGAATCACGGCTTCAGCGTGCAGGCGAGTGACCGGGTGCAGCGTGTGCTGCATGCTGTGGACCGTCCGAACTTCAAAACAACACTCGATATTGGCAACTTCATGTGTGTGGATGAGAATCCGATCATCGGTGTCATGAAAAATCTGCCGTACGCTTCTCTGGTCCACTTCAAAGATTTTTACTTCCGTCCTTATGATGAGCATCCGGGTGAGGGTGAATGGTTCACGACAGCCTACGGCAACTTCCTGCGTGGGGCAATCGTTGGACAAGGGGACATTCCGATTCGTAAAATTGTAAAGCTGATCAAAGATTCCGGCTATGATGGCAACATTACGGTGGAGTTCGAAGGCATGGAGGAATGCAAATCCGCATCCAAAATCGCCATGGACAACCTGCGACGCTTCTGGGAAGAGGCGTAACGAAGCATACTAAGGGAATGGATCAAGGGCCACTTTTCGAAGTGGCTCTTATTGTTGATCATCAGGATTCTGGACTGCCCATCGATCCAGGATCATTTCGATGTAACGCATGGTTTCCGTTGTCATACCATATACACGAGCTGACTGATCATCCTCTGGAGTGATATAATCCCAATATTTTTCTGCCAATTCTGCATTCCCTTGAAAAGTCCTTTCAGCATAATCAGAGATTCGGATGGCCAGTAGTCGTGAGGCTTCGGAATCCGGAGGTTCCATCTTGCATGTATGAATATCTTTAAGAATATCGGCCCATTCCATGGATAGTGAATTGTTCTGATTATTCAGAGGTAACGATTCCATTTCTTCAGGTGTAAAAACATCTTGACGGAACCTGCTCGGAGGCTGATCCAGTTCACGGATGAAACCCAACATCTCATCCAGACTGATTGTACCGGAGGCTCTGATGGCATATATGGTTGAAAAAAGAAGATGTTCGACCTTGCTTAATCTCTCCTGCTGTTCCTTGACGACGGCCAGTTGTTGTTCCAACGTATTATTCCATAAAGTGAGGGTACTCTCTGGTTCGGAGCGAGCAGCATCCTGATCGAGGAATTCTCCAATCTCATTCAATTTAAAATGCATTTTCTTCAGAATGGTAATCTGCTGAAGCCGTAAAATATCCTTTTCACCATATAAACGATACTGATTGATCTCGTTACGGGCCGGTCGCAGTAAACCCAGCTTCTCATAATAATGCAGTGTTCGGATGGATACTCCAGTATGTTTGGATAGTTGTCCAACGGTATACAACAGGCAGAGCCCTCCCTCATGATTTATGTATTCTCCACCAGCGCCATGCATTGAGCACCGCCAGAATGATTCCACCGACGAAGATTATCATCATATACAAAATAAATATTTCGGCCAACCCATTATCTTGCGCAGTATAACTTAACAATGCCGGTCTATCACCTGGCACAACAACGAATCGGGCTACTTCCAGGTAAGCGATATGAAATCCGATGGAGGCCCATAAAGATCCGGTCAAACTGCGCAGAAGCTGTAACGTAATACCATAGGTCAAGAGCAGGATCATATAATCCAGGGTTATCCGGTTTCCGGCATCCATACCGACGAGCTCTTGCAATAGGCTGACACTCATCGGAACCAACAGAAAGAGTATGATTTGAGTTACATAAGCGAAAAACACAGGAAGTCGCAGTCTGAAGCGTAATCCATCATAGACCATGCCTCGCATGGATAGTTCCTCTGGCAAAGCTTCATACAAGAAAGCAATACAACTATTAAGTACGACTGCAAGCAAGAACTCGGCTGAAAAGTGCCACGCCGTAATCGTAATCCAGTTGTTCATACTAGCTATCGCTAACCCAATGAAGGCCAGAGAAGTGGCAAATAATGCGCCAGAGAGCAAGTGAATTATGCTTTTTCCTGTCAGAGGAAGAAGAACGGACTTCATATGGAAGTGTCTTCGAATGACGAATAGTAAGGGCAAGACGATACTAATAATGACAACAGCTTGGGTGAGATGAACCATCCAATCAGCAGCACCAATAGTGCTGACAAACTCCCCTGCGAGTGTAGCAAAAAACAGACCCAATGTCATCGTCAACCAACTCAATCCGATAATGGCTATTCCACTGCTGCGTCGTTTCTTGGTTACATGTTCAGGTGACATACTCATGCTAATCCCCTCCTGAAGCCAGTATAAACCCTCGAGTTAGCGTCAGGGTCAAGCAGGAAATATGCCTATCAGAATATGGTTCTGCGCAAGGATTAAGTTACGAGCAGCACAAGTGTGGTATACTGGATATATTCAGCCTGATAATAACTGGCTATGGATAGGAGATGTCACTGATCTATGCAGGTATTCGAGGACTGGAATCAGAAAGTAAAGAGGACGTTTAATGCTACGAACCCCGAGGTAGTGTTGACGGTATCGGAAGCTGGAAGTTTGCTTGGTTTGACCAAAGACCAGATGAAACTGTACGTGGACAAGAACAAACTAACGAAGGTCCCGATCATGAGAAGTGTTCACCGATACCTCTTATTGAAAAGTGAAATAGATAACATCGTTCAAGCTCGATAACTTCATAGGATTGAACACAACCATTTTACCGATAGGATTCGGGAGAGTGGTCTTTTTTTTATCGGAAAGGGGACGGAACATGCTGAATAAAGTGTCAAATTGGTTCTATCAGCGGGTAAATTGGAAATGGGTTGTAGCTGCGGTTGTTGTATTTGCCTGTTTTATTGCATTTATTCTGCCCCGGCAGGCGGCAAAGTCGGAGAAAGCGACAGGTGGCGGGCAGTCCCCGGACACCTCTTTTTTGTACACCGCGGATGAACTTTATCAGATGGCTGAGCAGTATGGTGAAGCAGGGCGGAGCGCCTATATCTATGCACGGTTCACATTTGACCTCATATGGCCGTTGGCCTATCTGTTGTTATTGGTCGTTCTGTTATCAGTACTCTATCGCGTGCTTCCGGTGAAGAGTCGCTGGCGCTGGGTGAATCTTATTCCAGTCGTAGGTTGGGCTATGGATATGCTTGAAAATATAGGTGCGTCTCTGATCATGTATCGTTATCCTGAACGTACGCCTGTGCTTGCTGAACTCACTCCGATATTTACCTTGTTGAAATGGTGTCTGATCTATGCCAGTTTTGCAGCACTGGTTCCGGGTGTTCTGATCAGTATTCTCTACTATATACGCAAGCGAAAGAACTAGTGGAGAGAGGGATGGATTAAGAATATGTTGGTAACCCTAATCGTGTAAAAGTCCGCAGAGATGAGTGCAGAAATATATGCTTGTCAAAGGACAACCTGTTCATATATACTCATGTCGCAAGTGGCGTGAATCGTATAATTACATGAGCCCAAGGAGATGAAGAACGCATGTCGATCAGCTTGAATGTGTATCTGATAACAGACGGTAATGGACGTGAAGCGGTAGATTTTTATCAAAAGGCATTTGGAGCGGAAGTGCTCGCGCTTCAAACATTTGGTGACGGTCCATCTGACCCGAATCATCCCATCCCGCCAGAAGCGAAAGACCGTATTATGCATGCTTCTTTGCAGATTGGCAGCTCGGTATTAATGTTGTCCGACACATTTCCAGGCATGCCGTACACCATAGGTAATCATGTTAGTATTACTGTGAACACGGATACTGTGGATGAAGCCAAAGCTATTTTCAGCCAACTGGAAGATGGCGGCGTAGTGGAAATGGCGATACAAGAGACGTTCTGGAGTCCAGCCTACGGCACGGTTGTCGACAAATTCGGCGTACATTTTCAGATCAGTGCTAAACCGGGACAAGCTTAAGAGCGTACTCTTCGCTAATATAGCCTACAAACGGCAAAACCTCCGCGATCTGCTTTGAGCAGTTCTGGAGGTTTTTGTTTTTCCCTATACGGCGTGGGATTACCCTTCCTTCTGAATTTTGGAGGGGTTGTTGATTTTATAAGGAACCGGGTTACGTGTCAGCTTCTTCTTGATGATTTTGGCTTCAAACGTGATAACGTCTCCCACTTCCAGTTCTTGTTTCTTAACAGTAGCACTGTGGCTCGACCAGGCTTCCCCAACGTCGATGACATCTGGCTCCGTGATGGTAACTGCTTCATAGATGATGACTTCATCGTCATTGTCAGAGAAGTGATTCGGTACGGTGGTGAATTCTTTGACAACGGCACTCATCTTCACTTTACCTTCGGGCAGATCAATCTTAACGCTCTTGGCTTTGCTCGCTGTTTTGGCTTTAGGTTTGGCTTCACTGGCTGCCCCGGACTGAGGTCCAACATACTCTTCTACTAGCCCATCCGGATCACCCTTCAGCCCAGAGGAGAATTCATCTGTGTCCGTATCGTCCGAATCATCCAGATCCGCCGGAATTTCATCCGGATTAACCAGGGCATCTGGAGTTGACGTAACATCAACAGAGACTGGTGCGACTGTATCCGAAGTTGTCGATTCTGTGCTTCGATCTGACCCGGCATTACTTATGCTTCTGGCGCTGTAACTGGACGCTTGCATTTCCTTCAGATACGCCGGGTGAATGCAATGTTTTTGTCCATTATCCAGTTGGATAACGGCCGCCATGTGATCGACATATCCAATGATGGTGCACGGCATGTTTAATCCGTTTCCTTTATAATAGAACGTTTTGAGTTTGGTCGCTTTACCAGAAAGCAGGCCCCACTCCTGACATTTCTCAATCAGCTCATCTTCGTTATCCAGCGCAATAAAATCCTGTGGTTCAATCATAAACGCGTATGTCATATGGAATTTCCGCCCTTCCAATCCATTCTTCATGTTCATCGTTTCCAAATTACAACCAGTGTATCACAAATGAGCATTTTGCATAAATCGAAACGCTGAAATCTGTACTCGGAGATGAAGATTATCAACGCCTGCTCACAGAGGCCTATGCTATAATTTGATCAGAATGTAAGGTGAGAAGATATAGCCTTGATATACATATTTCGTGAAGGGAAGATCTGTATGGATAAAAAAGTAAATCATCAAGCCGTATGGCTTGCTATAGGTGTTGCCATGGGAGTCAGCATTGGTACGGCTACACAGCAGCTTGGACTCGGGATTGCTTTTGGCTTGGCACTTGGCATTGTGATTGGTTCGGTGGTTAGCAAACGTGCAGGGTCAGACTCGGAACATATGCTCAGCGAACATGTCCGTGAATTGCATAAACCAGATGACTGGGAAGACGCGCTGCATCGCTCGCAGGATCATCCGGTGCTTATCCTGAAACACAGCACAACTTGTCCGACCAGTGCGAGAGCGTACAGAGAGTTTATGGCGTTTGTAGGCACCAATGCATCAGATCCCAAACAACCTATGGACTACCGCATCGTTAAAGTAATTGAAAATCGCTCATTGTCCCGCCATATTGCGGAAGAGACAGAGGTTCACCATGAGTCACCTCAGGTACTTCTGCTCGATCAGGGACAAGTCGTCAAACATACCTCACATGGCAAAATTACAAAAAAGAGATTATTGCAGTGGGCACAGAATCCATTTGGATGAAGTAAGACTTAAAATGCCCTTACAATTTCATCAAGAGTGAACATTAATGGGTTCTTGCTTGATATGAAGGATGCGGTTCTATTCGGCATTCATTATGGTATTTGACGAATTAAAGTACAAAACACCGTCCCCTTTAACAGCAAAGGAAACGGTGCTTTTGTATTATGACGTGTATTTTGGCAACCAGTCGCCGTGAGCTTCAATCAGCTCATCACACATCGCTACGATGTCATCGATAGACAGCTCGGCAGCCGTGTGTGGATCAAGCATGGCGGCATGATAGATATGTTCTTTTTTGCCAGTGATTGCCGCTTCAATGGTCAGCAGTTGCGTGTTGATGTTTGTCCGGTTCAATGCCGCGAGTTGTGGAGGCAGATCCCCAATGTACGTAGGGCTGATCCCTGATCCATCGACCAGACAAGGTACCTCGACACATGCCTCACGCGGCAGGTTTGTAATCAGTCCGTTGTTCATGACGTTGCCGCCAATCTTGTAAGGGGTATTCGTCTCCATCGCTTCAATAATATGCGATGCGTATTCACGGCTGCGGGTATGTTCAATATTTTCGCTGGCAAACAGCTTGGTACGCATTTCTTTCCAGCCTTCAATCTGGTTCACACAGCGGCGTGGATACTCATCCAGTGGAATATTGAAGCGTTCAATCAGCTCCGGGTAATTCCGTTTGATGAAGTAAGGATGGTACTCGGCATTGTGCTCGGAGGATTCCGTTACATAATAGCCAAATCGCTGCATCAACTCAAAACGCACCATGTCGTCATGCTGTTCCTGCTGTTTTTCCTTCGCCAGACGTTTAATCTCGGGGTACAGATCCTGCCCGTCTTTGGTAACTTCGAGCAGCCAAGCCATGTGGTTGATCCCTGCAATCTTAGCCACAACACCTGTCTGATCGATCCCCAGTGCATCAAACAGATGTGGTACACATACCTGCACACTATGACACAAACCTACGGTTTTGATCCCACCATGCACATTCATGATGTTGGTAAGCACGGCCATCGGGTTGGTATAGTTCAGGAACCATGCATCCGGACATACTTCCTGCATATCCCGGGCAAAATCCAGCATGACCGGAATCGTACGCAGATTACGGAAAATTCCGCCGATGCCGAGTGTATCTGCAATTGTTTGACGCAATCCGTATTTCTTCGGAATCTCGAAGTCTGTAATGGTACATGGATCATATCCACCGACCTGGATAGCGTTGATGACATATTTGGCCCCGCGCAGCGCTTCTTTGCGGTCATGATATACGTTCACAACGCAACGACTTCCGAGTGAACGGGCCAGACTGGTCAGCAAACGCTCTGAATCGCTCAAACGTTCAGCATCGATATCAAACAATGCCAGCTCAAAATCCTGCAGTGCTTCGGTCATCATGACATCACCCAATACATTTTTGACAAAGACGGTGCTTCCCGCACCGAGAAACGTAATTTTGTTCATCTTAAGTTCAGCCTCCCTGAAAAATGTTGTACCCCAACTATAGGCCGATTCGGCATATATAACTATGGCTCAACCCCTTTCAAACATGGCATAATCCCATTTTTGTTGCCGTTTTCAACTAATAATGTTGTACTTTAGCTGTTATAATTTAATTAGACATACAGATGGTGAGCCTTCGGGAGGAAACAAGGAGGGAGGGCATAAAATGAGAAAAATAGAGATGAATGTGGTTCCCGCAGGCTGGACACAGATGGAGCTGATGTTGTTGTTTTTTGGGTGGGAGGCATGTGACCCTGCGCATTATTGGGGACCGGGTGTACGTGATTCTTACATTGTGCACTACATTCATGAAGGACGGGGCACCGTGTACATGGGGGATCAGGAGTACAAGCTTAGCGAGGGACAGGGTTTTATCATTTTCCCGGACACGCTTATTCATTATGAGGCAGATTCGAAGGAGCCCTGGACGTATTCGTGGTTCGGCTTTAAAGGGGTACAAGCCAAAGCATTCATGCAACGTGCCCAACTGAGCCCGGAGCGCCCGATATATGATGCCCATGATACGATTACGATGGAACAGTTGTATACGGAGATGGTCCAAGCTTCCACGCGACCGGAAGGCGATGTGTTGAACCAGAGTCTCTTGTACCGCTTGATGGCAGAACTAATCTCTTCTTCACCTGTGGAGGAAGAGATCGGGCAGCTCCTTTCGAACAAAGAAACGTACATCCGGCAGGCGGTGCAGTTTATGGAGAACAGGTACAGTCAGCGAACTTCCATTCTGGATATTGCCCAAGCTGTGGGGCTGGATCGCACGTATCTATCAGGATTGTTCAAAGAGCGATATGGCATGTCGCTACAGTCCTTTTTTCTGGAGTACCGTATGAATAGGGCTGCCGACCTTCTTCAGAATCCAGGGCTGTCGGTCAGTGAAGTGGCCCATTCTGTTGGTTATACGGACCCATTATTGTTTTCCAAGATGTTTAAGCGTGTGATGGGCGTATCTCCAAAGGGTTCGAGAATTGGCGGTTAGAGGTATGTAATTGAATATGTGGAACTTGGTGCTTTGCCCGTCAGGGTGGAAGCTTAATAGGGAAGTCCGGTGTAATACCGGCGCGGTCCCGCCACTGTAACAGAGGAGTCAGGTAGCGATAATCCACTGGTTTAGACCGGGAAGGAGCTGCAAGTGACGATGATTCTGGAGCCAGGAGACCTGCCAGATTTAACAAACACAGTAGTACCTTACGGGAGATAGGAAGGTGTTTAGAGAGCATGATTTTTTCTGAAAATCTGTTTATCTAAGGCATCCTCATCCAGAAACACGGAGAGGGACGCCTTTTTTGATAGAATTTATAAGTTTTCAGCGGAGCTGTGGACGAAGAACATCATGGCACATACATACAGTTGTGGGGAAGGACGTTAGAGCACTTGAGCAGATATATCGTTAAACGATTATTACAACTAGTAGTCGTATTGTTCGGCATCACGTTCCTGCTAACCTACCCGTCTCCTGGAGAAAGTCTGTCAGGATAATACTGATGTGCGGGTTTTCGTTATAGTCTAAGTAAGGTTATAAAAAGAGAATGATGCAAGAAGGGTTACCCCAGAAGTCCATAGATGACTTTCAGGATAACCCTTTTGTTGTATAACAGGTATGTTGTGTGTAGTTGGAACTTGATACAGCAATACAGCAATAGCTTGTGAAAGCTTTATTGTATGTGGTTCAGTGCACCTATGTCATTCAGTACACCATAGTTTTGCGCAGGCTGTATAGTACTTAGTCTGGCACTTCATGGCTATTTCATCATACAATTATTGATTGCTTCATTGGGTGATTATCACTATAAGGACAGTCAGTCTTATTTTGGAGAGGTACTCCGCATATAGACTCTTCTGCCCATATGTGGTTGGCTACATCTGCTTAGCCAGTCGTACTGACATGAGAGATTCAAACTATTGTGGTACTTGGGATTGGAAGTCGTTCCGGTTGGACTGATCAGCATGGTAAAAGACAATATCGCCATCCTTCAGAGGCCAGGTTCTGCCGTGACTGTCTGTTGGCGTTTTGTTGGAACCTTCCATCTGCCATTGATTCATCAGCGGTGCATGAATGTATTGCAAATGGGGTGCTTCTGTATTTCCATTTCGCAGGCTCTCCATGTTGAAGTTGACCACGATATAACCATTTTTCAGAAAAACATTCGATTTCTCATCCAGCTGATTTTGTCGGGCGAGGGGTTCAAGATCCGTACCTTTTGGTACGGCATATACATCGGCCGGCAAGCTGTACTCCCCGTACCAACGCTGGATTGCTGCATTGGCCCGGTCCACGTTGACCCCGGAAGGAATGTCCGTTTTAGGTCCAATGAGTGTCCGAATCGGAGCGGACAGGATCATCCAGTCATAACGACCTACCCATGTTTTTTGATGAGATGTCTGATCGACTAGGCGAACCATATGTTCTGCCAACGTACGCTGGCTGCGTTCTTCCGCTGTCAGTTCATAAGTATACTGATAACGCGCTGTATCGCCTAACTCTGTACCGGGTACATTTCGAAGACGTGAGTTAAGGACAACAGAGCGTTTCTCCAGATCCTGAGCCGATCCGATACGGATTAGGCGTTCCTGGCCTCGATGGTAGTACAGATCCACTTCTTGCCGCGAGGACCCGTCTCCAAAAAACACAAAAAAAGGCCACAAATCCGCAGATTCATAGCCTTATGCTTTAAGGTCTCCAACATATGTAGTTCCATCAATAGTCAATTCAATAATCAATAAATCAAGAATACTCGATTTCCAAACATTTGAAAAGCCCATATTCTTTTTACTCAAAATAAAGTCAGGCTATCGGTGTTCCATTAGGTAATGGGCTATCCGGTGAGAGCAAGACAACATCGCCTTCACCAGGCACGCCGCCAAGCACAAGTACTTCAGAGACAAAACCGGCAATCCGCCGAGGTGGGAAATTAACTACAGCAACGACCTGTTTGCCAATGATCATGTCAGGCGTGTATCGCTGAGTAATCTGAGCACTGGAGCGCTTAAGACCAAGTGGTCCGAAGTCAATCGTCATTTTAATAGCGGGTATGCGAGCCTTGGGGAAGGGTTCGGCTTCCACCACGGTACCAACCCGGATGTCATGCTGCATGAACTCTTCTAAAGTAGCCATAGGGGTAGATCTCCTTTCAACTATTGGGGACTATTATAAATGAAAAATCAACAAAAAATCCAGATTACGCTGTATCGTAACCTGGATTTCTGTTGTGTTGCATTGCAGCAAATTAAGCGCCGTTCCAATTTTCCCCGGTGAGGTATTTCTCAGTGAGGATGGATAACATCTGAATACCTACTTCATTATGTCCGCCTTCTGGAATAATGATATCAGCATACTTTTTGGATGGCTCGATAAAAGCATCGTGCATTGGTTTTACCGTTTCGAGGTATTGTTTGTACACGGATTGGATCGTGCGTCCGCGCTCTTCAATATCCCGCAGGACTCTCCGTAGAATCCGAACATCGGAATCAGTATCAACAAATACTTTGATGTCCATCAGACTGCGAAGATGTTCATCAATCAGCACATGCAATCCTTCTACAATGACAATATGGTTCGGTGCCAGTTCAACCGTCTCATTGGCAGCACGGTTATCTATGGTGAAGTCATATACGGGAGCATACGCCGCTTGGCCTTTTTTCAACAGGGTGAGATGCTCAATCAACAGATCATTATCGAATGCAAACGGGTGATCGTAATTGGTGAGTCGGCGTTGCTCAGGTGTGAGCTGCGACTGGTCTTTGTAATAATTGTCTTGGGATATAAACGTAACTTTAGCTGATCCCAGACGGTCTATGACGGAGCGAGCTACCGTCGTTTTACCGGAGCCGGTTCCTCCGGCGATACCAATAATGAGCATGGTTGTTCCATAAGCCTCCCTAAAATGGCAGCATGATGAATGGATAAAAGCGCATCAGAAATCCTTCGTTCATGGCCTTTATCCACATGTCTGTCTCTGAATACACAATTCTTTCATTGTACCATAGCAGGCGACTTTTTTCATCTTGGTGTATGGACCATGTTTTGCCTTCAAGGGGCGTTATGCATGCTCATATTCATTTTACTGTATATCTTTGGATGATACTCCCTGTGGTGACTCCCACAGCGTCATGAGGCGCTGTCCGATGGAACTTTTTGTAAACAGATTCAGGATGACAATACCAAGTACACTTCCCGTTGTATTGGCTATTATATCGTTCAGATCGGTACTGCGACCGTTGCCCAAGGTTACTCGGAGCAGCAACTGTGTTATTTCAATAAGGATACTTAAAGCCAATCCCGCTAATGCTGCTGTTTGCATCGAATGAATCCAAGGCTTTATGAAAGGAAGCATGAACCCCAGTGGCATAAACAACACAATGTTGAGGAGAAAGCTTGGTGCATCTGCAGTCAGAAGCGGAATCCATTGAATGCTCTGATACCATGGGGTCTGATTGGCATAGATTCCGATGTTCACGTCGATAGGGAAAAATACAAAGTGCATAACGCCCAACATATATATGGCAAATGCGAGCATCGACACATAATGTCTTACCGTATACCTGGTTTTGCTCACCCTGACATGGAGCAACAGGGCGAGCAGGATCAGAACGATTAATGGACCAAGTACGATGGGAGATGAGATTGAATATTGGATGGACATGGGATGGCTCCTTCACAAGGAAATGAGATCAGGCTATTGAAGCTGAATCTTCATTTCCATTCCCTTGATGAATTGTGTATCTTTAACCTCTTCAGCGAAGTCATCCTTGATCTCGAAAGGTTTCACTATCAGGTATTTCACATCTTTGGAAGTCGTAGCATACATGCGTTCGGATGTTATTTGGTTTCCCTCATAGATGCCCTCGCCGCTAAGTGAGGTCAGTTGCCGCCCTTGATCATCATAGACGGCAAATCCGATGTGACTCAGCTGTTCCTGCTCTTTTGCCGTAAGAGTACTCTTATCGTTCAAACTGATAACAGTAGTTAGACGAGTAGTGACAGGGGTAACCACAGCTTCCGTAACAGCGGCAGTATACAGATCGTTGGTCATGGCTGTGTTGGGCAGAACCTGATGAATGTTTTCTGTTGATTTGGCAAATGGAACCGTCAGCTCGAACTCATGATCGATGCCCTGCAACGTCAATTGAACTTGAGCGTCGAACTGATCCGGCCAATGTGCCGTTCCCTGATCGGAGGAAATGACCTGCTCAAAGAGCAGTGTATTTGGCTGCGTTTCTCCTACCGAACTATAGAACAGTCCACTATTCGAAAGGGACCCATCGACTTTGAAAAAGACATTCTCAATTCCGCTGCTCAGTTTCACGATGTCCTTGCCATTGTCATATTCGCCTTGATTCAGATTAGGCGCAGTGAAATGAACCAGAAACGCAGCACGGGTACCATCATATACCGCTTCAAGCACTTCCAGCTTCACATCCTGGTAAGCGACCTTGCTGTTAACAGGGGTAGTCAAGCCTTCGTTGCCCGCCGTTCGCAGACCCATATCGGCTTCTATCGAGCTGAAGAGGCTGCCCACGAGTGGGATGTTGCGCAAGGAGGCGGCCATGGCCGGTGATACAAAGCCGGATGCAAATACGGTCACGCCCAATACTCCGGCTGCGATCGTCGCAGCTGCAGCCTTGTGCCATCGCTTGTTCCGGCGACTGGAGCGCAAAGTTTGTTCGGTTTTCAATGTGTTTGGGGACGCCGGCAGAGAATCCAGTGTGGCATCAATCCGGTTACGCACAAGTTCAGACATCAGAGGACGCTCCTTCGCTTGGTTCTTTAATTCCTGATCGATATTAAACGGGTTTGACATGTAAGTTTACCTCCCGAAAATTTTTGAATTTCTGATATAACTCCTGCCTTGCCCGAGTAAGTCTCATTTTCACTGCACTTTCGGAAATATTGAGGGCATCGGCGACTTGACGGAGAGACAGGTCTTCAAAATAATGCAAAACGACTACAATTCGTTTCGATTCCTCCAGACGGTCTACCGCTTCTCGCATATCGACCTCATCATAGGGACTGGAATGCTCCCGCTTTTCTGAAGGTACCTCCGCAAAAGCGGTGGAGAGAGAGCGGCGGGACAGCATCGTGTTGCATTCATTGATGAGGATGCGAAACAGCCAGGTTTTGAAATACCGGGGTTCCCGGAGTGTATGCACCGATTTGTATGCGTTCAGGATTGTCTCCTGAATGGCATCGGCCACGTCCTCCTCTTTTCGCAGCATG
Source organism: Paenibacillus sp. W4I10 (assembly GCF_030816325.1). NCBI lineage: Bacteria > Bacillati > Bacillota > Bacilli > Caryophanales > Paenibacillaceae > Paenibacillus > Paenibacillus sp. W4I10. The sequence goes on along the minus strand of NZ_JAUSXX010000001.1, from coordinate 4,913,970 downwards.
GATTTTGCCGTATTGTACAAAGAGTTTTCAATGTCTCGAATAAGCCGGATAAAGGCTTCACGATCTCCTTGGATGGCCTGGTTAACGAGATCGGTTGAACCCATGGATAACAGCTCCTTTCGTATTGGAGGGATTAAGCCAGCACATGGCTGGTTTTTATATGAATTAGACTGGCGGGTAGGGCATATGGTCACATTTTCTTTTTGTAGTTTTAAAAAAGGGCGTTGTTATATATGACGTATCAGGTCTCTGCGTTCCCTTCAATGATAAGATTGGATGATTTTTCCCTAAGATTGGATGATTGACTTTTTCTAAAACAGCACTATAATAAACTTATATTCATAACACGGACTGTTACTGGGGAAACCAGGCATGACCGAATTCGATTGCTTTACTGTAATCGCTTTCGGTCTTTTTTTATTTTTGTTGGGGGGTGAGAACATTGAAGGTTATCAAGAAAGTAAACAATAACGTAGCCATCGCTATTAATGAACATAACGAAGAGGTTTTTGTCGTAGGCAAGGGTGTAGGATTTCTGAAAACGCCCTATGAGCTGACGGAGACGGACTTGGTGGAGAAAATATTTGTAGCACCAAAGAACATCCGTATGTATGACCTGCTGAACAGTATTCCGATTGAGGATATTTATCTCGCGGAGGAAGTCATCAAGCTGGGCAGTCAGATCCTGAATAAAACATTTAACCCGAATCTGCTTCTCACCCTGTCCGACCATATCAGTTTTGCATTAACCCGAACCAGAGAAGGTATCCGTATCAAAAATCCGCTGGAATGGGAAGTGCGGACACTCTATCCGGACGAGACCCGGGTGGGGGAGGCTGCGCTGAAGCTGATTCAGGAAAAAACGGATATCGCTTTGCCAACAGCCGAAACAACACTGATCGCATTACATTTTGTTAATGCACAGGTGGGCTCTGGTGAGATGACGGATACCACCAAGGTAACCACAGTTACGGGCGAGATCCTATCCGTGATCAAATATGCGCTCAAAATTGATTTCCAGGAGGATTCCATTCATTTCATGCGCTTTGCCACACATATCCGGTATTTCATTCTGAGGCAGATGAGCGGTAAGTCGCTCAAAGATGAGAATGAATCGCTTTTCCTGATGGTGAAGGAGAAGTTTCCGAAAGAACTCGCTTGTGTGGAGAAGATTGCTGATTTCCTGAAAAATAATTATGGCTGGACCTGTTCGGATGATGAAAAATTATATTTGATCTTGCATATTCAACGATTGATCTCAAATGAACCAACGGAATGAACCAGTGAAGGAACTAACCGAATAATCCATATTGGACTGTTACTGATTCGATCAGGCATGACCAAGCGTAGGGAATGACGATTCCCCGGCTTGGTCATTTTTTATATATCCATTTTATTCATGTAGAGGAGAAGGGTCATGAACAACAAAGACTTGGCTAAAAACGTACTTGATCTCGTTGGCGGCGAGCAAAATATATCGGGTCTGACACACTGTGCAACCCGTTTGAGATTCGTATTGAAGGATGATAACAAAGCAGATCTCAAAGCGTTGGATCAGCTTGAAGGCGTGCTCAAGGCACAAAATTCCGGTGGACAGGTTCAGGTTGTTATCGGTGCCAAAGTAGACGCGGTATACAGTGAAGTGAAGAATCTAACTTCTGACAAGATTGGCGAGCTTACGGAGTCTACAGACAGTGGACCGAAAAAGAGACGTAACCCCATCAATGTCGTGCTTGAGACCATCGCAGGTATATTCACGCCTGTTCTGCCAGCACTTGTTGGTTGCGGTATGATCAAGTGTTTGGCCACTGTTATAACTGCAATGGGTTACCTGGAAGGCTCCGGTTTCCTGACGATCATTAATATGATCGGGGACTGCATTTTCTACTTCATGCCATTCTTCCTGGCTGTTAGTGCAGCAAACCGTTTCAAAACCAATCCCTACTTGGCGGTAGCTCTTGCTGCGGGATTAATGCATCCAACCATTTTGAACGCTGCGGCTCAGATTGCTGAGACGGGTGTAAACAGTATTGATTTTCTCGGCATGCCGATTCTGTTGATGAAATATTCTTCTTCCGTCATTCCAATCATTCTGGCGGTGTGGATTATGAGTTATGTGTATCCAATCGTCAATCGAGTGATTCCCAAGTTTCTACAGGTCCTGCTTACTCCAATGATTGTTTTGTTCATTATGATTCCACTGGAATTAATCGTGCTTGGTCCAGTAGGGTCATATATCGGTGACTGGTTGACCAATGGCATTAACTCTTTGTTCTCAACCGCAGGTGTTCTTGCTGGTGCGATTCTTGGATTTTTCAAACCGATTATGGTCATGTTCGGTATGCACTATGCCATCATGCCTATTCAGGTTCAACAAGTGGCTACACTGGGTGCAACCGTGCTGTTACCAACGGCACTGGCAGCGAATTTGGCTCAGGCTGGAGCAGCCTTCGGTGTGTTTGTACTGACGAAGAGTAAAACGATGAAATCAGCGGCTGCTTCAAGTGGATTCACCGCTTTGTTCGGGATTACCGAGCCGGCGATCTATGGTGTAACGCTGAAATACAAACGTCCATTTTTCGCAGGTTGTCTGGCAGGCGGATTAGTCGGTGGATTCTACAGCTTGGTGCATACCACAGCGAATGCCATTTCACTTCCAGGTGTATTGGCAATTGGCACGTATACCTCTGATCGTTACATGTATGTCGTTATTGGTTGTATTGCCGCAGTTGTACTCGGCTTTGTGTTCACGCTGTTGGCGGGCATCAAGGAAGATACAGATGGAAGTAAATCGAAGCAGCAAGCTACGAATAAAGTAAATAGCAATCAAACAGTCGTTGCCACAGAGGTGACTCCGGCGTCCGTATCATCACAGACATCCACTTCTTCTGACATGCTTATCGTTAGTCCAATGACAGGGGAGATCAAACCGATCTCTGAAGTGGACGATCAGGCATTTGCTCAAGAGTTGATGGGTAAAGGCATTGCGATTCTTCCAACAGATGGCAAGGTATATGCTCCCTTTGACGGAGTAGTCGAGGCGCTCTATCGTACCAAACATGCTATCGGATTGAAGGCGGCTAATGGTGTCGAGATCCTCATTCATATCGGGGTGGATACCGTCAGCCTCAAAGGCAAATATTTTACCGCCCATATCGAACAGGGACAGACAATCAAGGCTGGCGATTTATTGGTGGAGTTTGATCCAGAAGGTATTACGACAGCAGGTTATAACACCATTACATCTATTGTTGTTACCAACATGCAACAGTATGGGGACGTACTGACTACAGCGACCAGCGGCCCGATCCGGGAGAGTGAAGCGTTGATCAAGCTAATCCCCTGAAACCTTAAATAAGACCATTTAAATAACACGTAATAACAGGAGGAAACTAAAATGAAAAATTCCAATTTTCCAAAAGATTTTTTATGGGGCGGTGCACTGTCTGCCTGTCAGGCCGAGGGAGCTTATAATGTGGACGGCAAGAGTCTGACCATTCCAGAAGTGATGAAATTTAACGAGAAGAACGACCGTAAAGTGACCAAGCAGATCAGGGTGAATTGGGAGATGATTGAAGAGGCGAGGAATGACCCGGATACCGTGAAATATCCGAAGCGCCGGGGGATCGATTTTTATCATAACTTCCGTGAGGATATCGCCTTGTTTGCCGAGATGGGCTTCAAAGTATTCCGTTATTCCATTTCATGGGCTAGAGTATTTCCAGGTGGCGACGATGCCGCTCCTAATGAAAAGGCATTAGAGTTCTATGATCAAGTTATTGATGAATGTCTTAAACAAGGTATGGAGCCCCTGATCACCATCAGTCACTTTGACACGCCAATTGTGCTGATGGACAAGTTCGGAGGATGGTATAACCGCAAGCTAATTGATCTGTATGTGAACTATTGTGATGTGTTGTTCAATCGCTACAAGGGCAAAGTGAAATATTGGGTGACGTTCAACGAGATCAACATGAGCGTGAAAGCATCGGCCAAAACGCTGGGAATCATTGATTATGATGCTCCGAATTATGAGGAGATGCTGTTTCAGGGGTTGCATCACCAATTTGTAGCTGCGTCCAGAGCAACCAAGATGGCCCATGAGATTGATCCGAATAACCAGATCGGAAGTATGGTCGCTTATTTTACAACGTACCCGTACACATGCAAGCCGGAGGATGCACTTCAGATGCAGCAGGATGATCAGATGAAGAATCAATTTTATCTCGATGTGCTTAATAAAGGCGAGTACCCTTACTATAGTAAAACGTATTTCAAAAACAAGGAGATCCAGTTGAACATCGAGGATGGAGATCTGGATAGCATTCGCGCACATACGGCTGATTTCGTGGGGATGTCATATTACAACTCGATGATTTCCAGCAGTGATACGGAGCAGCTCGAACTAACGGCAGGCAATGTACACAGTGTATATAAAAACCCGCATCTGCCCGCTAACGAGTGGGGTTGGCAGATTGATCCGATTGGCCTGCGTTATACGCTTAATCTCGTCTATGATCGGTATCAAAAACCTGTCTTCATTCTGGAGAACAGCTCAGGCTTCTACGACAAGCTGAATGAGGACGGAACGATCAACGATCCCTACCGGATTGATTTCCTGAGCAAACATATCGAACAGATGGGACTCGCCATTGCTGATGGGGTCGAGGTGTTGGGGTACACGATGTGGGGGCCAATCGACATGATCAGTTCAGGGACTTCCGAGATGAGCAAACGGTACGGGTTTATCTACGTGGATCAGGATGACTATGGCAATGGTACGCTGAAAAGATATCGGAAGGATTCGTTCTTCTGGTATCAGAATGTGATCCGCACCAACGGAGCAGAACTGTAACGAACCATGAACATTCTGGGTCGTATCAAAAAAATCCCAGGCGGCTTGCTGATCGTTCCTATGCTGGCCGCCGCGGTTATCAACACGATGTTTCCATCTTTTTTTCAGATCGGAGATCCAACAACAGCGCTGTTCACATCGAAAGGTACCATGGTGCTGATCGGTATGATTTTACTGATATCTGGAATACAGCTTAACTTGTCACAGCTTCTGGTGACTTTGAAGAGAGCAGGGGTGCTCTGTATTTCACGTATCCTCATCAGCTGCCTGTTCGGATGGGCGTTTGTACATTTTTTTGGCATAAGTGGGGTCGGGGGAGTTTCTGCGGTAGCCTTCATTGCCGTTCTGACCAGTTGTAATCCGGGATTATATCTGGCCCTGATGAACACATATGGAGATGATGTGGATCGTGCTGCGTTTGGCATTCTGAATCTGATCGCCGTACCGGTTATTCCGGTTATGATATTGAATTCGGCTAGCGGTGTTGGTATTGATTATCTCAGTGTACTTGCTACGCTAGTACCTTTTTTCATCGGCATACTTCTTGGTAATCTGGATAGTAACATACAGAAGATGTTCGCTCCGGGAACACTGATTCTGCTTCCTTTTCTAGGTACCAGTTTCGGGTCCAACATTGATCTGCGTATTGCATTTCAGTCTAGTTTATCCGGTTTATTGGTCACGGTGTTATTTTTACTGATCTGCATGCTGCCGCTCATTGGAATCGATCGCACGATATTAAGACGGCCCGGTTACGCAGCGGCTGCGACATGTTCGGTTGCTGGATTGTCCATGGTGGTACCATCGATGGCTGCCGGGTTCAATCCAGCGTATGCGCCTTATGTGGACACAGCTATCGCTCAGATTGCGTTTGCCGTGATCCTGACGTCGGTGACCGTACCTTATATCGTGAAGCGTCTGGCCGGAGGAACAGCGACGGAAGCTTCTGCATCAACAAATCACTAGAAAAAACAGCCCGTGTTCTGTCAGATTATGACGGATCACGTGCTGTTTTGCTTTGTACATCTATATTTTACAGACCAAGCAATTGTTTAACACTTTCAGCTACAGCTTTGCTGGATTGCGGATTCTGTCCTGTGACCACACGGCCATCTGTTGTGACATAGGAGCTGAAGGCAGCCGCTTTATCGTATTGTGCAGCACGTTCTCTCAAAGCATCTTCCAACAGGAAAGGAACATACTCGGTTTGTTGAGCCAATGTTTCTTCTTCATTCGTGAAGCCGGAAACGGTTTTGTCGTTGATTAAGAGCAGACCATTGGACAGCTTCACGTTCAACAGAGCTGTAACCCCGTGGCACACGCCGGATACAACGCCGCCTTTTTCATAGATTTCACGAGAAAGCTCTTGAAGTTCGGCATTGTCCGGGAAATCCCACATTGTACCGTGACCCCCTGTGAAATAGATCGCATCATAATCGCTTGCATTCACTTCGCTGGGTTTCAACGTATTTTTCAATTGGTTCATGAACGTTTCGTTCTCGAAATAGGCTTTGGTGCTCTCATCCAGAGAATCGCCGAGACTTTTCGGATCAAGAGGTACGTTACCACCTTTAGGGCTAACCAGATCGATCTGAACATTGTCATTATGGTCAAACTCTTCAATAAAGTGAGTTGCTTCGCTCAGCCACAAGCCGGTAGGTTCGTCCTTCGTTGCGTATTTATCTACATTTGTTAGAACAACCAGTATCTTTTTCATATAAAAACCTCCCGTAAAGTGTATAACATTCATTTATATTAAATATTACAAAATTAAATTGTGTAAAATTTTTTATTAAACATAACATAACCATGTTCTAAAGTAAAATCATGAACGTATCTTCGATCTCCATTGTTACTTTCAAGCGTAGGAGTAAAGAACAATCTAGTATTAGTAAATATGCCCTTAAGAATGCACGTTTACTTATAATGTTCTTTTTAATTTACTCAATTTGTAAGCGGAGGTAGGCATGTGTAAGGGCTATCAAAATTATTTCAAATTTGATGTTAATTTGATTGAACAACTAGTTCTTTTGATTTAGAATGGCGGAAGATGCCAACATAAAACTGGTACATATTACATAGGGACTCGGAGGAACACAAATGAAACGTTCAGGTAAATTTTTCGCTTCAACAGCAGTTGCTGCTGTCGCTGCAGTCTCCATCGTCTCTTCAGCCTCAGCAAGCCCAATCTCTAACATCTCTAGCGTAACACCTATCAACATCAGCAGTATGGATATCGAAACGGCTTTGATGATGGTTCAGAGTGAACGCACCAAATTGTTGGATGCTCAACTGCAAACGCAAATTCAAGAGGTACAGAACCGCAATCAGCTGATCGCGGAGTTGAACTCTCAATTGCAGGTAGCCCAGCAAAACGGAGATGAAGCAGCTGTTCAGAAGCTGAAAGGCCAAATTGATGCTGCGAGCAATTCCCAGCAGATGGACATGCTTCGTCTGCAGTCCATGTCCAACAAGCGTAATGAAGCATTTGATGTAATGACAAACTTTATCAAAAAAATGCAGGAATCAAGATCATCCATCATCGGTAACATGCGTTAAGAACGGATGATTAACTGCAACAATACAAAAAGAGCGGAGCCGGAATTTTAATTCCGAAACTTCGCTCTTTTGTATTTCTCTTCAATTCAAGTTAGCCCGACCAGTCACGACGCCGAGTGAACAGATCCTTCAACTCATCCGTCGACAATTCGGTAATCCAGTTCTCGGAGCTTGTGATGATGTTATCGCTGAGCTGCTGTTTGCTCTCCAACATCTCGTCGATTCGCTCCTCCAATGTGCCAAGAGAGATGAACTTATGCACCTGAACATCCTTGGTCTGACCCATCCGATAAGCACGGTCGGTAGCTTGATTCTCAACAGCCGGGTTCCACCAGCGGTCAAAGTGGAAGACATGATTGGCTGCGGTCAGATTCAATCCCACACCGCCAGCCTTGATGGACAGAATAAAGACGGATGGTTGCTTATCCTCAGGCAATGTACGGGATTGGAATTCCTCAATCATACGATCCCTTGCTGTCTTGGATGTGCCTCCGTGCAGGTAAAGCACAGGCTCTTGCAACTCCTGACGCAGTACCTGCTGCAGCATCTGTCCCATACCGATATATTGGGTGAAAATAAGGCATCGCTCGCCCTCGTCCCTTAATTCCCGGACAAGCTCCATCAGTCGTTCCAGCTTTGCGGAGCGGCTGATCAGCATCGCCATATCCTGCGGGCTGTACACGTCATAAGCAGATGTCAGTGCGCCGTCTTCGGGAAGTTCCTCCGGCAAAGCTTCTTTTGTCAGCAGCAGAGGGTGATCACACAACTGTTTAAGCTGGGTTAACGCCGATAGAATGGCACCTTTGCGCTTAATGCCTTCCAGCTCTTTCATTTTATCCATCAGGGCCTGCACGGATTGGTCATACAATGCACTTTGTTCGCCCGTAAGGTGAATATAGGTTTTCATCTCGTTTTTGTCCGGCAGATCGAGCTGGATATTGGGATCTTTTTTCTTACGGCGTAGCATGAATGGTTTCACCAATTGCTGCAGATCCTGCATCCGTTGCTCGTCCTTGTCTTTCTCAATGGCACTGATGAAGCGAGTCTGGAATGCCCGGGCGTTGCCCAGATATCCTGGATTGATAAAGTCATAGATCGACCACAGCTCGGACAACCGATTCTCGATCGGCGTACCTGTCATGGCAATGCGGTGTTTCGCAGGGAAGCTGCGGACAGCCAGCGACTGTTTGGTCTGGGCGTTTTTGATATTCTGTGCTTCATCGAGACAGATGCATGACCACGTATAGGTTTGTAACATCTCCTGATCCAGTGTAGCCGTAGCAAAGGACGTGATAATAATATCCACCTGCTCGGTCTGCTCCCGGAATTCTTCTCCACTTAATCGGCGTGCGCCATAATGCAGACTGACATGAATAGAGGGTGCAAAGCGGCTAATTTCCTTTTGCCAGTTGCCCAGTACGGAAGTTGGGCAGATCAGAAGTACCGGGGCTTGTCCCGGCTTACGTGGTTCATGATCCTTGATGTGTAACAGATACGTGATGAACTGAATGGTTTTCCCGAGACCCATATCATCGGCAAGACATGCCCCAAGGCCGAATCTGCGCAGGAAACCAAGCCATGCAAAACCTTCCTTCTGATAGGATCGCAGCTCGGCATGAAGCCCTGTCGGAATGGGCAGGGAAGGCGCGCCGCCTTGTCCGCCCCCGAGTTGTGCAATAACCCGGTTCAGGTGCTCATTCAGCTCTACTTCCAGCCTAATGTTCTGATCATCCTGTGGTTGCTGCTCTTCCTCGGTCTGTTGTCCTTCCTTCCATTTCTGGTTGCGATATTCCCTTTGCTCATTATGCAGCAGATGCAAGTGCAGAATATCCTGGAATGAGAGTCCCTGTTCCCGATCTACACCGCCCATGGCACGACGTATCTGTTCCAGCAGGTCGGGGTCAAGTGGAACCCATTCTCCACGGAAGCGAACCAATCGTTCATTACGGGCCACAAGATCGGCGAATTCATCTTCGCTGAGATCCGTGTCACCAATCGCAATTCGCCAGTCAAAATGAATAATCGAGTCCAGTCCAAAGAACGACTGTCCCCGCTCACTGCCTTCCTCCGGCTGCACCTTAGCACGCAGCTTTGGCTTCTTCTTACGGGCTGCTTCCCACCAACCAGGCAGCAGAACTTGCCAGCCCGCTGCGAGTAACCTGCCGCTATCCTGCGTCAGGAACTGCCAGGCTTCCTGATCTCCCAAAGGGTCACTCAGCACATCCCGCCTGCCGCTAATGGAGCTTCCGAGACGCGGCAAATGTGCACGCAGTTGATCCAGCCATCCGGCGGAGCGATCCAGAATGAACGGAGTCCATACCTCTGGCCATTCGCCTTCAAGCCGGCCCCGTGAATCCAGCATGACGGGCACCAATACAGCGGCATCCAGCTTATTCTGCAATACCAGTCGCAGCCGCCAAGATGGCTCATCCTCGTCCGGTTCCTGCAATTGCAGCATGGGTCTGAATGGTGCGGCATCTGCTTTCCAGCCAATGGATACGAGCCAGGACTGAGCATCCATCCCGGCTGTCTTGGGTAGAGTGCCGCGCTCTGGGAACAACTGCGGGAATTCACGTCGCAGATCGGTTGCCGCTTCCTCCGAACTGTACCAGCGCTGGAACACAAAGGCGGAGTAGGCCGCCCCAAGTCCTTCGGCATAACTCTCGTCGGTCTGTTGAATCGCCTTGGTAAGCGATGCCCGCTCCTGCTTTTTCAAGCTATCCGGGTCCCAGGTCCACTGAAGCTGTCCTGTACGGTAGGCCTCGAAGCTAGGTACGTATTTGCGTTTTTCGATAGATGCTGCGAGCGCGGGAGCTAGTCGAATCAGATATTCCGCTTGCTCGTCCCACTTCCATTCAATATGAAGCAGGGTATGCATTTCGGCAAAGAAGGGAATCACTTCTTCCGCAGGCAGAACAACCAGCTCAATCTCCTCAATCTGCCGAACTTCCAGTTCGGTACCGTAGAAGGAAGGTGCATGCCAAGCGAACAATCGCTGCTTAAGCGACTGTCCCGGTACAAAGTGGTGTGTGTTGAGTGCTCCGTAAAACAAAGCATCGCCATATCCGGTTAAAGCGACGTGAACCTCAATCGTTTCAGTGTATGGATGAATTAAGCTCATGAGATCAGTTTACCTTTCCGAAGCTCTTCCTGCAGGGCACGCAGCCGACTGTTACGAACGGCGAGTGTGGTGATGAACTGCTCCCAGTGCACTTCTTGCTTCAACTTTTTATAGATTTTGGACAGGCGTTTCAACAGCTTCACCGCGGCCTTGTATCCGTCCCTGTTCTTATGTCCGATATAACGCTCCACCGCCTGATGATAGAAGGGGAGCAGCAGTTCAGGTGCCTCTTTTTCAATCGGTTGCAGCACCGCTACGCGGAATTCGAGAGGCTCCGTCCCTGTACTTAGCTGAAAATCAATCCACCTGCGCCACTGCCCACGCGAATGCATGGCATCCTCATAGGCTGGGCGGGAGTGGGGGAGCATGCTGACAAGCGTGTCCCACATACGGTTCTCTGTATCGGGCAGATGTTGAATGGCCGTGTCCCACAGATGCATGTAATCATTCAAAGGTGTATTACGCCGATTCGCCAGAAGGGGGCCAAGTTGTACCAACCAATCCCCGAGCCTTTTCCATTCAGCCCAATCTGCGAGTACATGGAGAAAATGCAACAGATGTTCTGGCGGGAAACCGTAGGCCGAGCTTCCATGGATGAGTCGCTGCCATGCCTGATCATCTTGCCCTACATGGAAGTACATCCAGCTCTGCGCGAGTACCAGTGGTAAAGGCAGTGTCACTGCTTTGCTTGGTCTATCAATACTACTTTCATTACTCTGAGCGCTACCCAAGACACTCCCACCTGACTGGGAAGGTGGCGAAGCGGCGGTTATATTGCGTTCTATATCATCTAAGATGGCCTGTTCCGACACTAACATGTCCCGCGACCCTTGCAGCTCAGGTACGATCCAGTTCAACCACAGTTGTCGATAGATCGGAGTGAAGAACATCATGCTGGCTGTCTCAGGCATCATCTGTTTACGTAAATAAGCTGAGGTTTCAGACAGTCTGTTCCAAAGTTGTTCAAGCTTGTTTACCTTTAGACCCGACAGGTCTAGTGGATGGTTAAAGATCCGTTCAATGTCTTTCAGAAGTGCATCCACCGCGAGCTGGGCAGGGTAGCTCAAGTACACGGGGGTATGCGTAATTGAGTTACGAGCCGGCGGTATGCAGAATCGTATGAGGTGCAGCTGCACATGTAGTTCAAAAAGTTGGTCCATCGCAGCGGTCAGCCTTGGTTTAATGGCATATAACTCGTCCGTTGCTTCCTGCACGTAGGATGTGCTTGGTGTGCCTGTACCCAGCCGTCTCAGACAGGAGTGGAATAGCTCATGCCATTCCGAGATTTCGAGATCAGCAAGCTCTGTTGCACGTTCCTTGATCTGGCTGTATTGGTTGTCCGGAATGTCCAAATCCTGCTGTTCATCGGCATCTGTATAGCTGGATAGTCCTGAGGACATGGCACCGACGGGTTTAGTCGTTTGTTTGAGCGCAGTACTGGAGTGTGCATTCACAATCGCATGCACAGGTCGCTCCAGTTGCTCGGCATAACTCATCAATACAGCAGTCATATGTTTGCATACGGAACTCACCGGGCAGGTACAATGACTTGTAGTTAGGGACTGCATGCTTAGTGTGACCTCGTACTCTTCCGATCCTTGTACAACGGCCGAAATTCCTTGTTGTTCTGAATAGGTTAATGGTCCGACACGTTTCTGTTTATAATATTGGAATCCGCGCATGATCGTCAGGTTATTAAAATACTCCGCAACCTGCCTGATCAACTGTTGCCACTGCGCATCATCCATCCTCATGTTATTTGGTATGTTCATCATTCCATCTCCTGGGGTAAACATAGGTTCATTAATCACCACGTCTATGATGTGATGTTGTAAATTTGTTGTATCCATCATATCAGTTATGAGCCAATCCGTGCATGGGTTATGAAGAATTTGAAGTTATTTTAGACCAACTGGAATCAGGATGAACACGTCGGTTCTGCTGGCGGCCGACATGCAAGAATGCAACATATTGTGTATGCTTATGGTATGTATTCCTATCAGGAACGATGCAGGCCGGGGAAACGGCCATACTACACACAACAGGAGAGAGCATATGAAAATACTTACGTTAAACACACACGCCTGGGCGGAAGAGGATCAACTGAACAAGATCAGTCAACTGGCTGATTTTATTAATACACATCAATTTGATGTGATCTCCATGCAGGAGGTCAACCAATCCATGCAGGAAGCGGCGCTTTCTGAAGAAGAATTGAAGATGTATTATGCTACTGAATCCGACGCTGTGATTAAAAAAGACAACTATGCCTACGTCCTGCTTCAGCAGCTGACAGAGCAATATTACTGGACGTGGATTCCTGCGCATGTTGGGTTCCAAAAATATGACGAAGGACTGGCGATCCTTAGCCGGACGCCGATTAAGCAGGCTTTTGGGGAATACGTGTCCCACATGCGGGATTATAACAACTATCGTACACGCAAGATTGTGGGAATCCAGACGGTCGTCCAAGGTGAAGCAACCTGGTTTGTGAACGGACACTATAACTGGTGGGATGATGCGCAGGAACCTTTCAAGGGACAGTGGGAGTTGACGGAGAGCAAGCTTGCCCCCTACATGGACCAGCCGTTATATATAATGGGTGATTTTAATAATGTCGCGGAAGTGCGTGATGAAGGCTATGATTATATGATAAGCAAAGGCTGGAATGACCTGTACACCACAGCATTGCAAAAGGATGAAGGAGCAACCGTGGTGAAGGCCATTGCCGGCTGGGCAGATAACAAACGCGATCTGCGGATCGACTATATTTTCTCCAATCGTCCAATCCAAGCCAAGTCTTCCACCGTGGTCTTGAACGGTAAAAATGGACCGGTCGTGTCCGACCATTTTGGCGTAGCTGTAGAGATATAACAGCCATTTGACCATAAACCATAAAGGTGATATCACCGCAAATACGAAACAAAGCCTCCGCTGACTTCCTGCAAAGGGAAGTGGCCGGAGGCTTTTCACATTCTAAATCATTTTTCTATGTACATTTCATATCATTCTTTATTTCTGCTGTGGAACTGGACTGTTATTCGAGCGCCAGCATCTGATGTACGAACTTTTTCAGATTCGCGCTTGTCTCGCTAAGCTGTTCGATACTTTCCATGAACTCGGTAACAAGCTTGGCCTGATCCACTGTTGCGGTTGTAATCTGACCGATCTCCTGCTCCATATGTTTCATGGAATCTTGTACACTACCGAGGGATGTTTCGATATCAGCTGCTGCTTGTTTCGTATGATCCGACAGCTTGCGTACTTCACTGGCAACTACACCGAAGCCGGCTCCCTGATCGCCCACACGGGCTGCCTCTATCATGGCGTTTAGTCCAAGCAGATTGGTTTGTTCCGATACTTCACGAATGACGTTTGTTACTTTACTTACACTGACCGAGTTCTCTGAAGCTTTTTTGGAGTTGCGCAGAATCTCTTCCGAGGTCGCAGAGAGTTCTTCGGAATGTGCCGCAATCTGCTGAATGCCACCGACGAGCGCATTAATGGTTGTTTCATTTTCACGGATCAGCGTTTCCAGTGTCATGTGACTATCCAGTGCGTAGTTCACACCCAATATACCCACGACCTGATCGTTTTCCTTAATGGGAATAAGGATGGAGTCGAAAGGTCTGCCTTGCAGATCACCAGGCATACGTGCCACAGTACGCGTCTCCTTGTTGGTGAGCATTTTGAAATTTTTATAATCGTCATGCAGCTCATCTCCAACCTTCACGCCAATCTCCAGACTTTTTGCTTCGGAAAAATACAATACTTTCTCATGATCATTAATGGATATGGATATGTCGTCACGAAACATTTGGCTAACAAAAGGCATAGCATTTACCAGAGATTCAAGAGTATTCAATGTGCATCTTTCCTTCCCGATACAAAAAGCGGAATTTTTTAGCCTACTATCTATATCGGTAACGTTTTCTCGTTTTTAAACCATTGTTTAAATTTAAGTTAACCTAGAGAGAAAAGGTGACTAAATCCAATATAATTGTAAGCGCAATCAAAAATCTGTAGCCACCACAGAACATGTCAGTTATACTGGGATTATTATTCGGCTATTCAGAAGATAACCAAGGGACATACCTATTTCCCGGTAAGGGGATTACCCACCTAGGTTAAGCGCTATACTTTATTACTTATTAGTTTGGTGCTCCAGTGTGGATGGTATGAATGCTATGATATAAGACTTTATTTCAACGGGAGAAGGATGTGTGCCATCGATGACGACCTATTTCAGTGAACCACAAAGCATGTATTACCGATTTGGAGAAGATCAGGATCAGGTGCTGAAGGTGCTAGCCGAGAGGTATATTGGAGCCAATGCGCAGGCTGATTTTGTATATCGGGTATTCCAGAAGTCTGGTATTTTGCAAAATGAAAAAGGGCTTTATGATCTGAATTTAGGTAAACGCTTTCCTGACGCTCCCAAAGATCATATATCCTACGCAGCTGCGCTGGTCTGGGGGGACGAGGACCGGAATCTGGATGTGTTGGTCCGCTGTTATGGACCTGTGCGCTTCTATTTCAATGAGCAGTTGGCCTATCGCTCTACCGTAATGGATGAGATCAGTCCTGATGCAACGGTAAAGCTCAGCATCGATATCAAGCCCGGTTGGAACACCATTTGGCTGGAAATGAAAAATACCCCTGCCGGATTTGGCTGCCAGTTTGGCTCAGATGAGGGTAAAGTGCGTATTCTGAACGTATTTGCGCCGTTTCAGGAGAGACAGGGACAAGCGGGTTGGGTGTTCTCCCAACCGAACCGAACCGCGAGTAAACAACCGGACCTGCTTGGAAAAGAATCAGACTACAGCTTAAACTGGCTGCCTGAGACAGACTGGTCTGATGAAGATAAAACCAAGCCAGCTTTCGAACGAATATTCGGAAATCTTCCTGGAAAACATGCTTATGCTTGGACCCATCTGAACAATAACGATTCAACCGGGAATGCGGTGAGATTGTCAGGTCAATCCTCTGGTTCTCTGAGTATTTGGATTGGCGGCAAGTCTGTGGCGCAAGTGAAGGAAGCAGGTCCGTTCGAGGTGGATGTACCAGCCTCTTTTGGGCGGAGTGACCTGCTTGTGCGAATTGAATGCACCGAAACGGCAAAACCTTGGCATTTTAATTTGAATGCAACCGTTTCGGGTAAGCCACTTTCATTGGAACTTCCTCAGCGTGTGCACGGTGCTTCCAGAGAGTCTTGGTTATATGTCGGACCTTTTGAGTCGGAGGTTGAACCGGATTTGCAGGATCTGACTCGAACGGACCGAGTGTATCAAACGGGTCTAGAACAGACGTATTGGCGCTTAGATCGACCGGATGCTTGGATCAGACCTTATTATGAAAATGCCATGTTAAGCAACAAATGGACCGTGGGCAGTGTGACCAATTATGGCCGCTGGGATTATCCATTGGGTGTCACTGTATATGGTCTATTACGGACGGGGCGTTATTTGCAGAGACCGGACATTACACGTTATGCGGCTGAGCATGTGCAGGCATGTACCCAGATGTATGAGTACTCATTATGGGATCGGGAGCAGTATGGTTTCCCGGCTGTCAATCAACAATTGGTCATGCTGAAAATGCTGGATAACTGCGGTTCTTTTGGATCGGCCATGCTGGAAGCGTATTCAGAATGTCATGAACCAACGTTTCTTCCGATTGCTGAACGGATTGCAGATTTCATGCTTTCCCGCCTGGAGAGGCAGGAGGATGGTGCATTTTATCGCACATGTGTAGGGGAGTATGCCGAGAATACCATGTGGGCAGATGACCTCTATATGAGCACGCCGTTTCTCGTTCGTTATGCCCGGGTGACAGGCAACTCAGCCGCATTGGATGAAGCCGCCAGACAATTTTCACTGTATCGGAAGTATCTGTTTATGCCTGAGTTCAAGATCATGTCCCATGTGTATGATTTCAAATACGGACAGGCAACGCAGATTCCATGGGGACGGGGGAACGGCTGGACACTGTTTTCCCTGACGGAGGTACTGGAAGCTTTGCCGGCAGAGCATCCCGAGCGCCCAGCCTTAATAGATTTCTTTAATGAGCTGTGTGAAGGGTACGCAGCGCTTCAAGGGGAAAGCGGGTTGTGGCATCAGGTGTTGAATGTTCCGCAGACGTACGAAGAAGCCTCCTGCACGGCGATGTTTGCCTATGGTTTTGCGAGAGGTGTACGTTTTGGCTGGTTCAAAGACCCTGAAGTTTACGTCACAGCTGCCGAACGGGCTTGGAAGGGACTCATCTGCAAAGCGATTGATCGTCAAGGGAATGTCCATGGCGTGTGCAGCGGATCACGATATGCATTTACAGCAGAGTATTATGATCAGGACTTGCGTACCGTCACCAATGACAATCACGGAATAGGCATTATGATGCTGGCAGGAACCGAAGTGGCAAAAATGAAGAAACATCTGGCTGAGCACAGGGTGTCTTCACCTGCAGTCTCACATTCCTGACAGATTCGCAGGAAACACATTTTTATAGCTGAACATCGAGCTCGGACATTCCAGTGGCTCGTAGAAAGAAATGCCGTGATTAGATGTTCATACTTTTGTTCCATATCAGCCCAGTAACTTCTTCTCAATGTATCATGCATGTATACCCGTAATCATACCGATACGGGAACGGAACCGCCGGGAATATCATTCCTGGTGGTTTTTGATTCCTGTAACTCCTTACTTTTTTGACAGGAAAGCTTACTTTTGTTTATGTCATGTGCAGCAATGGACCGATACAATATATTTTGTAAGCGATTCCATTAATGCAAGAAGGGGAGGAAATTCATTTATGATGATTACAAAAAAGTGGGTAACCCTGTTCTGCCTGTCCCTGTTATTGTTCGCTACAGCCTGTTCGGGAGGAGCCACGGATAAGCCAGCTTCTTCTGGCGAAGCAAGTGGAAGTGAAGGAGACTCTTCAGGCAAGATTGAACTGCGCATGACCTGGTGGGGATCACAGACCAGACATGATCTGACGACCAAAGTCATCCAACTATTTGAAGAGAAACATCCGGGAATCACCATTAAACCTGAATACTCTGGTTGGGATGGTTATTTTGACAAATTAACTACACAGGTAGCCGGTTCAAATGCACCAGATATCATCCAGATGGATTACGCATTTCTGACTGACTTTGCCCGGCGTGGGGCCTTGCTTGACCTGACCCCGTTTGCAGAGAGCAAAGAGCTGCGGACAGAGGACCATGATCAGAGCATGATTACAGCCGGATCCATTGACGATAAATTATACGCAATTACCCTCGGAGTAAACGCGCCAGGTGTCATCTATGACGCCACCGTATTTCAGGAATTAGGTATTGAAGAACCGCAAGAGAGCTGGACATGGAAGGACTTTGGAGATATTGCAACCAAGATTGCCGCAGCCAAAGGTGATGGGTTCTATGGATCTGCAGACATTTCCGGTACAACCAACATGTTTGAAGTATTTATCCGACAATCCGGAAAAGGTTTGTTCGACGGTGGCACAATGACCGCTACCAGCGAGGAGCTTCAGCAATGGTTCGATATGTGGGGCGCATTGCGCGAGAATGGTGGAGTGACCACAGCGGAGATCACGGCATCCACAACCAATGCACTGGAGACACGCCCAATCTCACTGGGTACAGCTGCCATGGATTTTGCATGGTCCAATCAATTGCTGACATTCCAGCAGGTGAACAAAAACCAGGATCATAAGCTCGGCATACAGGTACTCCCGCATGGTGTTAACGAGCAGCAAATCGGTGAATACCTGAAACCAGGACAGTTCCTCTCCGGTTATGGCAAAACCAAACATCCAAAGGAAGTTGCCATGTTCATTGATTTCATGGTCAATGATCCAGAAGCGACTGCTATTCTTGGTTCTGAACGTGGTGTGCCGGTTAACTCAAGCATTCGTGAGCAGATGCAGCCAACGCTGCCGGAAGCGGAGCAAGTCATTTTCCAATTTATCGATACCGTATCGAAGAACTCCAGCGAGATTGACCCGCCATACCCGCAAGGATTTGCTGAAGTGGACACAAGTTTCAAGAGCGCAAGCGAGCAGATCGCCTTCGGTCAAGGCGATACGCCAGATGTCATTGCCCAGTTTATTGAAGGAGCCAAGGCTACCCTTGGATCGAGTCAATAATAATTGAAACTGTCTCAGACTTCTAATACTGCGGGGAGGTTGCGAAGATGACGACATCACAGGTCAGTCAAGCCCGAATCGAACGTGTAGCTACCCGGCGGGTAAAACGGAGATATGCGCATAATGGAGCCGCACTTCTATTTCTCGCCCCATGGCTTGTCGGATTGTTATTTCTAACCCTTGGTCCCATGTTGGTATCCTTGTACATTTCGTTTACAGATTACAGTATCCTGGCCGCCCCTTCCTGGGTCGGTCTGGATAACTACACCACGATGTTTACATCGGATAAACTGTTTACCCAGTCGCTCAAAGTCACCTTCACGTATGTCGCTGTATCGGTACCGGTCAAGTTGATCTTTGCGCTGCTTGTAGCGATGTTGCTCAACAAAGGGATTCGAGGATTAGGTATTTATCGGACAGTGTATTACATCCCGACATTGCTTGGAGGTAGCGTGGCGATTGCAATGTTATGGCGTAAAATGCTGGGTGGGGACGGGCTACTCAATAGTGTGCTTGCTATGGTGGGTATTAAGGCGCCCGATTGGGTTGCTAATCCGAAGTATGCCCTGTACTCTATCGTCTTGTTATCCGTATGGCAGTTTGGATCATCCATGATTATTTTCCTGGCAGGTTTGAAGCAGATTCCACCCGAATATGATGAAGCCTCAGCGGTAGATGGTGCAGGTCCCCTGCGGAGATTCTTCTATATAACGTTGCCGATTCTGTCACCCGTTATCTTCTTCAATCTCGTCATGCAGCTGATTACGTCCTTTCAATCGTTCACGCAGGCTTTTGTTATCAGTAATGGTAGCGGAGGGCCAGTGAACTCAACCTTAATGTACTCTCTGTATCTGTACAAAAAAGGATTTTCATTCTTTCAGATGGGCTATGCTTCTGCGATGGCCTGGGTGCTGGTCATGCTGATTGGCGTATTTACATTGCTCGTATTCCGCAGCAGCAAGCTGTGGGTGCACTATGAGGATGGTGGGAAATCATGATTGGACAACGGAACTCTACAGCATGGGTCGTCAGCAAACATGTGTTGATCTCAGGCATCGCCTTTGTCATGCTCTACCCGATCCTCTGGATGCTGGGCAGCTCGTTCAAACCGGGACATATGATCTTTACAGAGACCTGGTTTTGGCCGCAGGAATGGAATTGGCAAAATTACATGAATGGCTGGTCGGGAATTCAGGGAAACCCGTTCTCCCGCTTCTTGACCAACTCCATGGTCCTGTCGCTGGGCGCCGTGCTGGGCAATGTGATCTCCTGCTCTATGGCGGCGTATGCCTTCGCTCGACTGAATTTTCGTTTCAAAGCCATCTGCTTTGGCCTGATGCTCATGACGATCATGCTCCCACATCATGTGACACTGATCCCGCAGTATATCCTTTTCAACCACCTGGAGTGGGTGAATACGTATCTGCCGCTTGTGGTGCCAAAATGGCTCGCGACCGACGCCTTCTTCATTTTTCTCATGGTACAGTTCTTCCGGGGATTGCCCAAAGAGTTGGATGAGGCGGCTACCATTGATGGTTGCGGTCCTGTGAAAATTTACACCAAAATCATCATTCCACTTGCGTTTCCAGCACTGGTTACCACGATGATCTTTACGTTCTTGTGGACATGGGACGACTTCTTCAGTCAGTTGATCTACTTGAGTGACGTTAGCAAATACACCGTGCCGCTAGGTCTGCGTCTGTTCCTTGATTCGAGTTCTCAATCCGATTGGGGTCCGATGTTTGCCATGTCGGTGTTGTCGTTGGTGCCATGTTTCATTGTATTTATCGTGTGTCAAAAGTACTTCGTGGAAGGAATCGCGACCTCTGGGCTCAAAGGGTAATTCCAAGACGAAACGAGTTGATTTTTCCATGGGGAAAGGCAGATGGTCTTCATTCATTAATCAAAAGCTGCAACAAAGCAAGCTCTCCACGTTGATGGTGACTTGCTTTATTGCGTTTAACCTGTTGCTTGTCTCGGTTGTTGTCTGGCTGGCATATCAGTCTTTCTCTGCGGTCACATTTGCCGAGATTAGCAAAGCACGTCTGGCTCTTCTGAACGAAAGTACACGTCGGGGATTTGATTTCATCACAGGGGTAACCGGAACAGCCTATGCTTTGGCAAGCAATCGGGAACTGTCCAATCTGCTCGAAAAGGCCGATACGGGCAGGCTTGCACAAATTCACCAGCGGAGAGAGGTCTCTCGAATCCTGGATCATACCATGGTCGTGAGTGAAGGTATCACTTCCATCGAACTGTATACGGATGTCTTCAATGAAGTGACAGTGACTATGGCTGATCGCATATTTCCGGTGGACACCATCGCACACGACTCTTGGTTTGCTACGCTGGAAAAGGCCGATGCGGCTTGGGTTCCGCTGCGTGAGAACGAATCGGGCCAATCCCTGGTCGGATACGCCCAACGGATTTTCGACAGTCATGGCGGAACGGTTGCCTATGTGCTCATTCGACTGAGTAGAGCGGACATTGTACGCAGGTTTGCCGATGTGCCCATGGTGCTTGATGGAAAAGTCCTGTTGGTAGATACGGCTGGTAATGTCGTAATGGAGATGGGGAAAGCTGATCCAGCAGGGGAAAATGAACGAGCGGATAGAAGGAATGAAGCGAGTGCCATTCAAGAAACGGGTGGAGCTGTAAATGCATCTTCTTCTATTATAGATAGTGCATGGATTCAGGAACATGTCCAACCTGGTGCAGACGGATACGAAGTAGTTTCCGGCCAACCCGGAGGTGCTCAATTGGTGCTGTACTCCAGGCCAGCCATGCTTCAGTGGCGACTCGTACAGACTATTCCGGTGTACACACTGTTATCTCCGGTCAGGCATGCGGGCTGGCAGATTCTCGGCATCGCCATACTGGGACTATTATGCTCCGCTGTGCTTGCGTACCTGTTCGTAAGGCAGATCATCCGCCCACTGAGACAATTGATCAAGCGAATGAGACAACTGGAGAAAGGGGACTTCGATACCCGGGTCCAACTTTCGTTTACGGAGGAATATGCCCATTTGGCTTATGGCTTTAATCACATGGCTTCACAGCTCACGACGCTGATGGAACAGGTGAAGGATGAGAGCCGGGCCAAGCGTGAAGCCCAGACGGGCTTGCTTGAGGCCCAGATCAAACCCCATTTTCTATACAATACCCTCGACATGATCCACTGGCGCGCACTTGATTATGAAGCCAAGGATATCAGTCGTATGATTGTGCAGCTCAGTAAGCTGTTACGGATCGGACTGAGTGGAGGGAGATTGTTTATACGGGTTCGTGATGAGTTGGAACATGCCCGTTGCTACGTTAACATCCAGTCAGAGCGGCTACCGTTCTCCATTCAATATCAGGAGCAGATCGATCCGCATATTCGCGGTTGTTACATTCCCAAGATCATTTTGCAGCCCTTTATCGAAAATGCCGTTATGCACGGGCACCCTGAAGAAGGTACACTTCGAATTCAGGTGCATATGCACGAAGAGGTTGACCCGCATGAGGATATCGTCATTCGTATCACGGATAATGGGCGGGGTTTGCCGGAGGGGTGGAAACTCGAAGAGACGTGTGGCATCGGTGTCCGGAATGTACATCAGCGCATTCAGCTTTATTGTGGGAAGAGGTATGGCGTTCAACTGAGCGATAGAGAGTCAGGTGGCGTGGAAGTGACCATTACGCTGCCGCGTATTGAGACCGACGAGCAATTAAATCTATGGCTGGACGGTGAAAAATGATGAAGACCATTATGCTTGTTGATGACGATCCTCATATTGTAAAGGCATTAACAGATCATATCGATTGGCCTTCTCTGGGCCTCAGCATTGCAGGCACTGCATCCAATGGCTTGGATGCGCTGGAGCTGTTTCAACGCATGCATCCAGATGTGGTTATGACTGACGTCTATCTACCGGGGATGACCGGGCTTGAGATCACACAGACGTTGCGACGTGATCATCCCCACTTGCCGATCATCATTCTTAGTGGATATGACGAATTCGAGAACGCCCGGGCAGCCATGCGCTGGGGGGTGAATCACTTTTTGCTGAAGCCGGCAGAGGTTGAGGAGATTGAGTCTGTGCTGCGGGAGGTGTTACTGGAACAAGATGTGAGAGAGCGGCATGAGCGGCTGGAGCAGACGTACAAGCAGGAGGTCGGACGGGTACTTCCGTATTTGCGCAAACAATTTCTTCACGAACTGCTGACTACGCGATATCGGGCAGACGAGCTGCCCAAAGAACGCATGGACTATATAGGCATTCATATGTCCTCACAGACACGCGCCATTAGTCTGCAACTGAATCGCCCCGTATTTTTGACACGAATGAAAGAACGGGATTGGCAGCTTCTCCGCTATGGGGCGGCCGATATTATTCAGGAGACGGTGAAGGAGCAAGCAGCGCGCATAAATGGTCAGGTAGAGATTGTTGATTATTCGGATCAGGTATTTGTGTTGCTTCTATTAGGAGATAAAGATCATCTGGAGGAATGCCTGCCACTCGTGGAGAGGATGATCGATCAGATCTTTACGTATCTGAAAATAGAAGTGAGTGCTGGAATCGGGAGATCCAAGAGTCACCCATGTGAGGTGATAGATTCCTATCTCGAGAGCAGGGAAGCGGTGGAAACAGCAGAGTTTCAAGGTGGAAGTCGTATCTACCACTATGAAGCATCGAAGGAAACAGAACCAAGTGTGACCGATTATTCATTATTGCTTCGTCAATGGAATGAGGCATGGGCAGATATCAGACCCGATCAGGCGGAAGAGGTGTGGCATCATATTCGCCTTTTACTGAAAGAGGGAAATTGTGTTGGGATACAGGATATACAGGTTGTTGCCGTCAGTCTGTTTGACACCTTGATTCATAGTTGGAATCGACTTCATCCCATGTTAACACCGCCTCTGGCGATGAGTGATTTTCTGCGTGAAATTCAATCGAAATATGCGTTGCATGATCTGGTAAACTGGATGGATCGTATTATCTGCGACTGGCTGGAACAGATACGCAAAGAGATGGGTGAGAAGAAAAGCAATAAACTGATAGAGCAGGTGAAACAGTATGTAGAGCTTCATTACGCCGAAGAGATTAGTTTTGAAGCGATAGCCAAGGGGCTGTTCGTACATCCGAAGTATCTGAGTCAACTTTTCAAAAGGGTGACCGGTGAGAATTTCGTGAGTTATTTGAACGGGTACCGGATTCAGAGGGCGTTGGAACTGTTGCAGTCGGGACATTACATGGTATATGAGGTGAGCGAGATGACGGGGTTCCGTAATGCGACGTATTTCAGCCAAGTGTTCAAAATGCTTACGGGCAAGAGTCCGTCTGAGGTGGGGTAGAGCGATACAGGTATAGTAATTATACAAAGCGGAAGAGGAGGTATGGTTCTTATGATGATCGATCAGCAGGAATATTACATTAAAGGCTTATCTTACTCAATTAGATCGGCAGAGGAAAAGGATGCTGAGGCCTTGTCTTCACTTCGTGTACAAATCGATGGGGAAACCGAGAACATGGATCGTGAAGAGGGCGAGGCGTATATCGACGCAGCCGGGTTCAGGCGGATCATCCATTTGGACACTGAGAAGTCACGGAATCTATTCCTTGTTGCTGTAGTGGCGGGCGCGATTGTGGGATACTCCCGATGTGAAGGTACAGAGTTGAAGCGCTTTTGCCATAAGATTGAGTTCGGCGTGTGTGTGGCCCGAGAATTCTGGGGACATGGGATTGGCAAGAACTTGTTGGAGAAGTCGATTGAATGGGCAGACCAGACTGGTGTAGAGAAGATGACGTTGAACGTGCTGGCATCCAATGAAAAGGCAATCGAGTTATACCAAAAGAGTGGCTTCGAGATCGAAGGTATTTTGAAAAAGGATCGGCGACACACGGATGGACAGTATCACGACACGATAGTGATGGGCAGGTTCAGAGAGTAATAGTATAAAAAGTGAAGAGCCCAGTCGTATCATGCTTACAGCCTATGGAGTTCAATTAATAGATTCGGTATCCACATAATAGATAGCAGTGTTATAGAATACAGGTATTGTGTTTCATATTTTATATAACGAATGTAATGATGCTGGTTGATTAGTTCACAACCTATATTGAGAGAGATTCGACCGGTGAGTGTATTTAGGTTATAGTAAGAGGATATTGCCATTGGAAAAAGAAATTATGAAGAGATTGAATCAGATATATAATCAGTTTCTAAATGGGATTTTTTACAAGTGGTAATTGTGTTGTGTATATGATATATTCTATTTCCGGCCAAAAAAACACGAGAAACAAAGTGCAGTAGGCAAAACAAATAAGCTTCGAAAAGAAACTTAAAAAAAGAGCTTGCTAAGTTGGTTCGGAAGTGTTATGATATAAAAGTTGCTGAGGGGAACGACACTCGGTAGCAAAAACAAGTTTGATCTTTGAAAACTGAACAACGAGTGAGTGAACATTCTGTTTGCAGAATGAACGCGAAAGTTGAGACAAGCCTTGGCTTGAATCGACTGGAGCACAAATGAGATTTTTAATCTCGTCAGATTCAAAATGAGCTTATCGCTCTTTTCAATACTTTATTGGAGAGTTTGATCCTGGCTCAGGACGAACGCTGGCGGCATGCCTAATACATGCAAGTCGAGCGGAGTTGATAGGAAGCTTGCTTCCTTGATACTTAGCGGCGGACGGGTGAGTAACACGTAGGCAACCTGCCCTCAAGTTTGGGACAACTACCGGAAACGGTAGCTAATACCGAATAATTGTTTTCTTCGCCTGAAGGGAACTGGAAAGACGGAGCAATCTGTCACTTGGGGATGGGCCTGCGGCGCATTAGCTAGTTGGTGGGGTAACGGCTCACCAAGGCGACGATGCGTAGCCGACCTGAGAGGGTGATCGGCCACACTGGGACTGAGACACGGCCCAGACTCCTACGGGAGGCAGCAGTAGGGAATCTTCCGCAATGGGCGAAAGCCTGACGGAGCAATGCCGCGTGAGTGATGAAGGTTTTCGGATCGTAAAGCTCTGTTGCCAGGGAAGAACGCTTGGGAGAGTAACTGCTCTCAAGGTGACGGTACCTGAGAAGAAAGCCCCGGCTAACTACGTGCCAGCAGCCGCGGTAATACGTAGGGGGCAAGCGTTGTCCGGAATTATTGGGCGTAAAGCGCGCGCAGGCGGTCATTTAAGTCTGGTGTTTAATCCCGGGGCTCAACCCCGGATCGCACTGGAAACTGGGTGACTTGAGTGCAGAAGAGGAGAGTGGAATTCCACGTGTAGCGGTGAAATGCGTAGATATGTGGAGGAACACCAGTGGCGAAGGCGACTCTCTGGGCTGTAACTGACGCTGAGGCGCGAAAGCGTGGGGAGCAAACAGGATTAGATACCCTGGTAGTCCACGCCGTAAACGATGAGTGCTAGGTGTTAGGGGTTTCGATACCCTTGGTGCCGAAGTTAACACATTAAGCACTCCGCCTGGGGAGTACGGTCGCAAGACTGAAACTCAAAGGAATTGACGGGGACCCGCACAAGCAGTGGAGTATGTGGTTTAATTCGAAGCAACGCGAAGAACCTTACCAGGTCTTGACATCCCTCTGATCGGTACAGAGATGTATCTTTCCTTCGGGACAGAGGAGACAGGTGGTGCATGGTTGTCGTCAGCTCGTGTCGTGAGATGTTGGGTTAAGTCCCGCAACGAGCGCAACCCTTATATTTAGTTGCCAGCACTTCGGGTGGGCACTCTAGATAGACTGCCGGTGACAAACCGGAGGAAGGTGGGGATGACGTCAAATCATCATGCCCCTTATGACCTGGGCTACACACGTACTACAATGGCCGGTACAACGGGCTGCGAAATCGCGAGATGGAGCCAATCCCAACAAAGCCGGTCTCAGTTCGGATTGCAGGCTGCAACTCGCCTGCATGAAGTCGGAATTGCTAGTAATCGCGGATCAGCATGCCGCGGTGAATACGTTCCCGGGTCTTGTACACACCGCCCGTCACACCACGAGAGTTTATAACACCCGAAGTCGGTGGGGTAACCGCAAGGAGCCAGCCGCCGAAGGTGGGATAGATGATTGGGGTGAAGTCGTAACAAGGTAGCCGTATCGGAAGGTGCGGCTGGATCACCTCCTTTCTATGGAGAATCGTTTCCTGCAACGGAAACATTCAAATACAAGTCTTCAGGGAGCATGCTTCCGAAGCGAGCTTTACTTCGTAAAGCTTTTAACTCACTCGTTGCTCAGTTTTGAGAGCTCAAACTCTCAAAACAGCTTGCTTTTGCATGGAGCTTGTTCTTTGAAAACTAGATATCGAAACGAAACAAACGCGAATTAGAACATTCCTTTTTAGCTGAACTTGTGTTAAACAAGTTTAAATAAAAACGGTAGATTGCACGTACGATGGTATCGAATGGGAGCGACTTTTGGCTTTGCGCAAGCAAAACAAGGGAAGCGAGCAGTCGAAACCGGAGCACGAGGTTAAGCTACTAAGAGCACACGGAGGATGCCTAGGCGCTAGGAGCCGATGAAGGACGTGGCGAACAACGAAACTGCCTCGGGGAGCTGTAAGCAAGCTTTGATCCGGGGGTGTCCGAATGGGGAAACCCAGCTGGGGTAATTTCCAGTTACTCACAACTGAATACATAGGTTGTGTAGAGGCATACCAGGGGAACTGAAACATCTAAGTACCCTGAGGAAGAGAAAACAATAGTGATTCCGTCAGTAGCGGCGAGCGAACGCGGAGAAGCCCAAACCAGAGAGCTTGCTCTTTGGGGTTGTGGGACGTCTCACATGGAGTTACAAAGGAACCGGTTAAGCGAAGAGGTCTGGAAAGGCCCGCCAAAGAAGGTAAAAGCCCTGTAATTGAAAGTTGGTTCCCTCCGAGACGGATCCCGAGTAGTGCGGGGCACGTGAAACCCCGTATGAATCCGGCAGGACCATCTGCCAAGGCTAAATACTTCCTAGCGACCGATAGTGAAGCAGTACCGTGAGGGAAAGGTGAAAAGCACCCCGGAAGGGGAGTGAAATAGAACCTGAAACCGTGTGCTTACAAAAAGTCAGAGCCCGTTTTAGGGGTGATGGCGTGCCTTTTGTAGAATGAACCGGCGAGTTACGTTCCCGTGCAAGGTTAAGGTGAAGAGCCGGAGCCGCAGCGAAAGCGAGTCTGAATAGGGCGACTTAGTACGTGGACGTAGACCCGAAACCGGGTGATCTACCCCTGTCCAGGGTGAAGGTGCGGTAACACGCACTGGAGGCCCGAACCCACGCATGTTGAAAAATGCGGGGATGAGGTGGGGGTAGCGGAGAAATTCCAATCGAACTCGGAGATAGCTGGTTCTCCCCGAAATAGCTTTAGGGCTAGCCTCGGAAAACAGAGTCGTGGAGGTAGAGCACTGATTGGGTGCGGGGCCCGCAAGGGTTACCAAGCTCAGTCAAACTCCGAATGCCATAGACTTACTTCCGGGAGTCAGACAGTGAGTGCTAAGATCCATTGTCAAAAGGGAAACAGCCCAGACCATCAGCTAAGGTCCCCAAGTGTGTGTTAAGTGGGAAAGGATGTGGAGTTGCACAGACAACCAGGATGTTGGCTTAGAAGCAGCCACCATTGAAAGAGTGCGTAATAGCTCACTGGTCGAGTGACTCTGCGCCGAAAATGTAACGGGGCTAAACACACCACCGAAGCTATGGCTTGATGCTTTGCATCAGGGGTAGGGGAGCGTTGTATAAGGGTTGAAGGTGTACCGTAAGGAGCGCTGGACATTATACAAGTGAGAATGCCGGTATGAGTAACGAAAAGATCAGTGAGAATCTGATCCGCCGAAAGCCTAAGGGTTCCTGAGGAAGGCTCGTCCGCTCAGGGTAAGTCGGGACCTAAGGCGAGGCCGAAAGGCGTAGTCGAAGGACAACAGGTCGAAATTCCTGTACCACCGTAAGCCGTTATGAGCAATGGGGGGACGCAGTAGGGTAGTGACGCGGACTGATGGATGTCCGTCTAAGCAGTGAGGCTGATGTGTAGGCAAATCCGCACATTGTAAGGCTGAGCTGTGATGGGGAGCGAAAATTATAGTAGCGAAGGTCATGATCTCACACTGCCAAGAAAAGCCTCTAGCCAGGTGATGGTGCCCGTACCGCAAACCGACACAGGTAGGCGAGAAGAGTATTCTAAGGCGCGCGGAAGAACTCTCGTTAAGGAACTCGGCAAAATGACCCCGTAACTTCGGGAGAAGGGGTGCCCCGGTAGTGTGAATAGCACGAGGGGGCCGCAGTGAAAAGGCCCAAGCGACTGTTTAGCAAAAACACAGGTCTGTGCGAAGCCGTAAGGCGAAGTATACGGGCTGACGCCTGCCCGGTGCTGGAAGGTTAAGGGGAGTGGTTAGGGAGTAATCCCGAAGCTGTGAACCGAAGCCCCAGTAAACGGCGGCCGTAACTATAACGGTCCTAAGGTAGCGAAATTCCTTGTCAGGTAAATTCTGACCCGCACGAATGGCGTAACGACTTGGGCGCTGTCTCAACGAGAGATCCGGTGAAATTTTAATACCTGTGAAGATGCAGGTTACCCGCGACAAGACGGAAAGACCCCATGGAGCTTTACTGCAGCTTGATATTGAATTTGGGTACGATCTGTACAGGATAGGTGGGAGCCTTTGAAGCAGGAGCGCCAGCTTCTGTGGAGGCAACGTTGGGATACCACCCTGATCGTATCTAGGTTCTAACCTGGTACCGTAATCCGGTGCGGGGACAGTGTCAGGTGGGCAGTTTGACTGGGGCGGTCGCCTCCTAAAGAGTAACGGAGGCGCCCAAAGGTTCCCTCAGAATGGTTGGAAATCATTCGAAGAGTGCAAAGGCATAAGGGAGCTTGACTGCGAGACCTACAAGTCGAGCAGGGACGAAAGTCGGGCTTAGTGATCCGGTGGTACCGCATGGAAGGGCCATCGCTCAACGGATAAAAGCTACCCTGGGGATAACAGGCTTATCTCCCCCAAGAGTCCACATCGACGGGGAGGTTTGGCACCTCGATGTCGGCTCATCGCATCCTGGGGCTGAAGTAGGTCCCAAGGGTTGGGCTGTTCGCCCATTAAAGCGGTACGCGAGCTGGGTTCAGAACGTCGTGAGACAGTTCGGTCCCTATCTGTCGTGGGCGTAGGAAATTTGAGAGGAGCTGTCCTTAGTACGAGAGGACCGGGATGGACGTACCGCTGGTGTACCAGTTGTTCCGCCAGGAGCACCGCTGGGTAGCTATGTACGGACGGGATAAACGCTGAAAGCATCTAAGCGTGAAGCCCCCCTCAAGATGAGATTTCCCAGTATGTAAGACCCCTTGAAGACGACGAGGTAGATAGGCTGGGGGTGGAAGTGCAGCAATGCATGGAGCTGACCAGTACTAATCGGTCGAGGGCTTATCCAATTAGCAAGTTGTAATTCGCATGTTTCGTTTCGAATCTAGTTTTCAGAGAACGATCTCTGAATGTAAGCTACGCGTTTGGTGGCGATGGCGGAGGGGTTCCACACGTACCCATCCCGAACACGACCGTTAAGCCCTCTAGCGCCGATGGTACTTGGACCGCAGGGTCCTGGGAGAGTAGGACGCCGCCAAGCGAAACCCCACTGGGGTATTTTTTTTCGAAAATTGATAAGGGCCCTTAGCTCAGTTGGTTAGAGCGCACCTCTGATAAGGGTGAGGCCGGTGGTTCGAGTCCACCAGGGCCCATAGTAAGACCACAACAAGAAATACACCAGAGTATGGGGCCATAGCTCAGCTGGGAGAGCGCCTGCCTTGCAAGCAGGAGGTCAGCGGTTCGATCCCGCTTGGCTCCACCATTCCCTGATAGCTCAGTTGGTAGAGCACTCGACTGTTAATCGAGTTGTCACAGGTTCGAGCCCTGTTCGGGGAGCCAGTAAGGCCCGTTGGTCAAGGGGTTAAGACACCTCCCTTTCACGGAGGTAACAGGGGTTCGAATCCCCTACGGGTCATAATATGGAGGCTTAGCTCAGCTGGGAGAGCATCTGCCTTACAAGCAGAGGGTCGGGGGTTCGATCCCCTCAGCCTCCACCATAACAATTTATAACGACGCGGGGTGGAGCAGCCCGGTAGCTCGTCGGGCTCATAACCCGAAGGCCGCAGGTTCAAATCCTGCCCCCGCAATTAACTTTCCTTGAGAAAGTACTATGGAACCGTGGTGTAGTTGGCCTAACATGCCTGCCTGTCACGCAGGAGATCGCGGGTTCGAATCCCGTCGGTTCCGCCATCTTGTATATGCTTCAGGGATGAGAATCCGTTTTTGGGTTCGTCGGAGCATTCACTTCGAGAGCATAAGCTTCGCAGTCTCGAACGAAGTGAGAGTATCCCGTCGGTTCCGCCATTTTTTTTAATGTAGTAAGGCTCGGTAGCTCAGTCGGTAGAGCAGAGGACTGAAAATCCTCGTGTCGGCGGTTCGATTCCGTCCCGAGCCACCATTTATAACACCATGTAATACGCCGGTGTAGCTCAACTGGTAGAGCAACTGACTTGTAATCAGTAGGTTGGGGGTTCAAGTCCTCTCGCCGGCACCATGTAATCCTGGAGGATTAGCGAAGTGGCCAAACGCATCAGACTGTAAATCTGCTCCCGTACGGGTTCGGTGGTTCGAATCCATCATCCTCCACCAGTTTTCTATGAGTCATTAGCTCAGTTGGTAGAGCACCTGACTTTTAATCAGGGTGTCGAAGGTTCGAGCCCTTCATGACTCACCATTATATGCGCGTGTGGCGGAATTGGCAGACGCACTAGACTTAGGATCTAGCGTCTTTGACGTGGGGGTTCAAGTCCCTCCACGCGCATCCCTTATTTGCGGAAGTGGCTCAGCGGTAGAGCATCGCCTTGCCAAGGCGAGGGTCGCGGGTTCGATTCCCGTCTTCCGCTCCAATATTTTGCGCCCTTAGCTCAGCTGGATAGAGCGTTTGACTACGAATCAAAAGGCCGGGAGTTCGAATCTCTCAGGGCGCGCCATTATAACTTCATATTTTGCCGGCGTGGCGGAATGGCAGACGCGCTCGACTCAAAATCGAGTGGGAAACCGTGGAGGTTCGAGTCCTCTCGCCGGTATAGATAACGGGATGTAGCTCAGCTTGGTAGAGCACCTGGTTTGGGACCAGGGGGTCGCATGTTCAAATCGTGTCATCCCGATTGTTGTTATGCGGGTGTAGTTCAATGGTAGAACTTTAGCCTTCCAAGCTAATAGCGTGGGTTCGATTCCCATCACCCGCTTATATATTGAAAAGAAAGAGATGGTATTCACCGTCTCTTTCTTTTTTTGCATTCACAGGCATATCGATCATGATTGTATACAAAGATCACAGATTATATGGCTGAATATCATGTACCAGCATATATCCCATCCTCAAGATATATTCCCGCCTCTTTTAATTCTGTTCTTAGTCATTGTGGAAGTGTTCAAATAGAGAAGGTCTAACACATGTTCGAACACAAGAATATCTTTTCTTTATCACATTTCATAAAAACGCTTACAAAAATAGCTTGCGTAAATCATTAACCTGTAATACCATATCAATTAAGCGCTTAACCTTTAGGGGTAAGGCGCTTAAACTTAACGTAGATTAAGCGCTTAACCCGTAAAGGAAAGGACGGCGACCAATTCATGAAAACAATTCGACTGACGATGGCTCAGGCACTGCTTCGATACTTGGATCAGCAATATATCTCGGTTGACGGGGTGGAAACCAAGTTTGTGAAGGGAATCATCGGTATTTTTGGACATGGCAATGTAACAGGCATTGGAGAAGCGCTGGAGCGCAGTCCGGGAAGCCTGACGTATATGCAAGGCAAGAACGAACAAGGCATGGTGCATACGGCAGCGGCTTATGCCAAGCAGAAGAACCGTAAACAGATCTATGCATGTACAACATCCATTGGACCTGGTGCTTTGAATATGATTACAGCGGCAGCTACTGCAACGGTGAACCGGATTCCGGTTTTATTGCTTCCAGGAGATAACTTTGCTACACGGGAACCAGACCCGGTACTGCAGCAGTTGGAAGTGAGCAGTGATTATACAATCTCAGCCACTGATCCATTCAAAGCCGTCAGTAAATACTGGGATCGCATTGTTCGTCCCGAACAGCTGATGATTGCTGTTACACAGGCGATGCGTGTGCTAACCGATCCAGCAGAGACGGGAGCAGTAACGCTCGCATTGCCGCAGGATGTGCAGGCAGAGGCGTACGATTATCCAGAATCGTTCTTTGCCCGCAAAGTACATTATCTGGACCGTCGCCCCCCGGTACAGGCAGCCATTGAGCGGGCAACGGAGCAGATTGCCCGAGGCAGAAAGCCGTTGCTCGTTGCAGGCGGCGGTGTGTTGTATTCTGAGGCGTCCGCCCAGCTCGTGGAATTCGCCGAGGCATTTGGTATTCCGATCGCCGAAACGCAGGCGGGCAAGAGTGCAGTCTCTTGGGACCACCCACTGAATGTGGGGGCCATCGGAGTTACCGGCTCTCTGGCAGCCAATAGGCTGGCGAGAGACGCGGATGTGGTGATCGGCGTCGGTACGCGGTTCTCGGATTTCACGACGGCGTCCCGCTCTGCTTTTCAGCATCCAGAAGCTTCATTCATCAACATCAACCTGAACAGTATGGATGCCGCCAAGTTAGGCGGCGAAGCCATTCTGGCAGATGCTCGCGAAGGATTGCAGGCTTTGCAGAAGGAATTGCAGGAAAGACAATACCGAAGTGCATATGGCGCATCCGAAGTTGCTGATCTCCGCGCTGAATGGAATGCAGAAGTGGATCGGCTGTATGCAGCTCAACATGAAGCAGGGCTGGCACAGACTACAGCAGTTGGCATCGTTAACCGGACCATTGATCCATCTTCCGTTATAGTGTGTGCGGCAGGCAGTCTGCCGGGTGATCTACATCGTCTGTGGCGTGCGTCTGAACCAAAGACATACCACATGGAGTATGGATTCTCCTGTATGGGGTACGAGGTAAGTGGAGCGTTCGGGGCAGCACTTGCCGAGCCGGATCGTGAAGTGTACGCCATGGTCGGTGATGGCAGTTATCTGATGCTGCATTCGGAGTTTGTGACCAGTTTGCAGGAACAGAAGAAGATGACCGTTCTCTTATTCAATAACAATGGATTCCAGTGTATTCATAATTTGCAGCGGGAACATGGTAGTGACGGGTTCGGCAATGAGTTCCGTTATCGGGAATCCGAGAGTGGACGACTGACCGGGGATTACATGCCTATGGACTTTGCAGCACACGCCCGAAGCATGGGAGCCAAATCCTATAGAGCGGAGACAGCAGAACAGCTGGAACAAGCACTCCGAGATGCGAAGAACGAAACAGTGAGTACGTTGATTGAGATTCCAGTCGTGCCTGGAACCAACGCAGGTGGATACGAGTCATGGTGGAATGTGGGTGTACCTGAGGTATCTGCCGAAGAGAAGGTAGTTCATGCTCATCACACCATGCAAGCCAACCGTGCCAAAGCAAGACCGATTTAATCCGGTTAATATAGTGAACCACAATGTTGAACGACAAAGGAGACGTGGAGCAATGAGCAAGCAGCCATTCCAGCTTGGGATTCATCCGATCAATTGGGTCGGTGAAGATGTGAAGGAGCATGGTGATGCGACAACGTGTGCACAGATTCTGGATGACATTCAGCGTCTTGGGTTGACAGGCACAGAGATGGGACGTAAATATCCGACCGACCCTGCTATATTGCGTGAGGAATTGAGCAAAAGGAATATCAAGCTGGTCTCTCAGTGGAAATCGGTACTTCTCTCCGATCCGGCGTATCGTCAGTCGGAGCTGGACAGTTATCGCAGACATGCGGAATTTCTGCAATCCATGGGTAGTAAGGTGATCAGTACGGCGGAGGTAGGCGGGTCACTTCATTTTGATCCAAGACGGACACCGAATGAGAAAGAAGTACTCAGACTCAGCGAATCTGAATGGCATATCCTTGCTGAAGGGTTGAACGAAGCAGGAGCTATTGCACGTGAATACGGGTTGAAGCTTACGTACCATCATCATGGAGGCACAGTGGTAGAGCAACCGGATGAAATTGATCGACTGATGGAGCTGACAGACCCTTCTCTCGTGTATCTGCTCTATGATACTGGTCATGCCTACTATGGCGGAGCCGATCCACTTGAGCTGCTGCGCAAACATTATGATCGGATCGCCTATATCCATCTGAAAGATATCCGCCCGCATGTGCTGGATGAAGCACGTGCGGAACAGTCTGATTTTGTTGGTTGTATTCGTAAAGGAGTGTTCACCGTACCAGGGGATGGATGCATTGATTTTGCACCAATTCTGCAAGAACTGATCACACGAGGGTACGATGGCTGGGCGATGCTTGAAGGAGAGCAGGATCCTGCGATTCATAACCCGTATGAGTATGCGAAGCGATCTTTGAACTATATGGAGTCGTTACACCAACACAGCTGATTCGTTCAGCATTGCAGCGGTCAGAGGCCATACCCATGAAGTGAAATAGGAAGAAGGCCAGCAAGAGTATAACGATACGATTGGAAAATAAAACTGACTTACTCTAGCCGTTTACGAGTTCTTACGATGGAATGAATAACTAGTCTAGATATCGATATACAACATGGAAAATCCCACTACAGAAAGGGGCTCACATGCAATGACTTACGTATCCTTTCCGGTATCCAGGAAGAAGGATTTCACCGCGATTGGCCGCTTGTGCATCGACTTGAACGCCAATGAGATCAACCGCCCGATGGAAGAGACGATGACGTTCACGAAATATGTGGGTGGCTCTCCGGCCAACATTACGATTGGCATGTCCAGGCTCGGTATGGAGACAGCTTTTATCGGCAAAATTGCAGGTGACCAGATGGGCAGATTCATCCAGAGTTATTTGGAGAAGAACGGCATCGACACATCGAATGTAGTTACAGATGACACCGGAGCGGTGACAGGGCTTGCTTTTACCGAAATCAAAAGCCCAACGGATTGCAGTATCCTGATGTACCGAGACAACGTAGCGGATCTGTTATTACAGGCGCAAGAGGTACAAGAGCAATTGATCGCTGACTCCAAAGTGCTGCTAATCTCAGGCACGGCCCTCGCGCAGAGTCCATCCCGTGAAGCCGTATTACAGGCACTAACGTATGCGAAAAAGCATGGAACAGTTATTGTGTTTGATCTGGACTATCGCCCATACACTTGGACATCAGATGAAGAGACAGCGGTCTATTATAACCTCGCAGCCGAGAAATGCGACATCATCCTCGGTACACGCGAAGAGTTCGACATGATGGAGACATTCGACCACAATCCGGATCATAACGATCAGGTGACTGCACAGAAATGGTTTGATTTCTCAGCGAATATCGTTGTAATCAAACACGGTAAGGAAGGCTCTATTGCTTATACGCGTGAAGGGCTTTCCCACCGTGCGGACAGTTATCCGGCAAAAGTGGTCAAAACGTTCGGAGCAGGCGACTCCTATGCGGCCGGGTTCCTATATGGATTGATGCAGGGCTGGACGATTGAGCGCAGTATGGCGTATGGCAGTGGCGCAGCAAGTATCGTCATTTCAAGCCACAGCTGTTCGGATGCAATGCCAACGGTGGAACAGGTGAATGACTACATCGAACGTTGCAATCGGGGCGAGATTACCGTGTCTTGAAGCTCGTTGCAATACTTTGAATAACATACTCATACAGATCAACATCAATGATATAAGTTCAACATAAGGGATCACATCACACATAAGCGAAGGGAGACAGGGCTATGGGAAAAGGAATTTCTGAAGCGTCTGCAACAGCGACAATGGTACAAAACTGGATCGGAGGTGCCTGGGTAACCCCATCGGCAACTCGTACGGAGCCGGTTGTGAATCCGGCTACAGAAGAGGTTATTGCACACGTGCCACTGTCTGAACAAGCGGACGTAGATCTCGCCGTACAGACGGCACGGAAAGCGTTCAAGTCCTGGAGCGGCACACCGGTTCCACGCCGTGCACGTATTCTGTTCCGCTACCAGCAGTTGCTGGTGGAACATTGGGAAGAGCTCGCCCGCCTGGTAACTCTGGAGAACGGTAAAAGTTACGCCGAAGCGTATGGCGAGGTATTGCGTGGCATTGAGTGCGTCGAGTTCGCGGCTGGTGCCCCGAATCTGATGATGGGCAAACAACTGCCTGATATCGCGACAGGACTGGAGTCAGGCATGTATCGTTACCCAATCGGAGTTATCGGGGGAATTACCCCGTTCAACTTCCCGATGATGGTGCCGTGCTGGATGTTCCCGCTGGCTATTGCGTGCGGTAACACCTTTGTTCTGAAGCCGTCCGAGCGTACACCGCTACTGGCAGGCCGTCTGGCAGAGCTGTTCAAGGAAGCAGGGCTTCCGGACGGCGTGCTCAACATTGTTCACGGTGCGCATGATGTCGTGAACGGGTTGCTGGAACATAAGGATATTCAAGCGATCTCCTTTGTCGGATCACAACCTGTGGCTGAATACGTCTACACCACTGCATCCAAGCATGGCAAACGGGTACAGGCACTGGCTGGTGCCAAAAACCACTCCATCGTTATGCCGGACGCCGATCTCGATCTGACGGTGAAAGAGATTACCAGTGCAGCCTTTGGTTCAGCAGGGGAGCGTTGCATGGCATGTGCGGTTGTTGTGGCTGTGGGTGATGTGGCTGACGACCTGGTACAAAAGCTGGTGGAAGCGGCAGACCGCATTACCATTGGTAACGGCATGGATGAGGGCGTGTTCCTCGGTCCTGTCATCCGTGGACCACATAAAGAGCGTACACTCAGTTACATTGAAGCCGGAGAGCAGGAAGGCGCGGCATTGATTCGGGATGGACGTAAGGATCAGGCGACAGGTGAATCCGGTTATTTTGTAGGGCCAACGGTATTCGACCAAGTTGATAGCAATATGAAAATCTGGCAGGATGAGATCTTTGCTCCGGTACTCTCGGTGGCAAGAGTATCTACGCTGGAGGAAGCCGTTGAGCTGGCGAACCGTTCTGATTTTGCCAACGGGGCGTGTCTGTTCACCCGCAGCGGAGCGAGTATGCGTCAATTCCGTGAAACGATTGATGCGGGCATGTTGGGTATTAACCTGGGCGTACCTGCGCCAATGGCATTTTTCCCGTTTTCCGGTTGGAAAAAGTCCTTCTATGGTGATCTGCACGCTAATGGTACGGATGGTGTTGAATTCTACACTCGCAAGAAGATGGTAACGGCACGCTGGTAACAACCAGAGCATCACTCGGGCTAAGGGGAATGCCCAGCCCATATGGACGCACATAGGGAGGATAACGGAATGGGCAAGGACAAAGTGAGAATTGGCATCATCGGTGCTGGACGGATCGGCAAAATTCATGCAGACAATCTCCTGCGCAACCCGCATGCCGAGATTGTGGGAATCAGCGACTTATTTGCAGGTCCTGAATTGGAGGCTTGGGCTTCCGACCGTGGCATCCCTGTTGTAACAACGGATAGCAGCCAGTTGATCTCGATGCCTAATGTAGACGCGGTGCTGATCTGTTCTTCAACAGATACACATGTGCCGCTGATCGAACAGGCCGCTCAGGCGGGCAAACATATCTTCTGCGAGAAGCCGGTCAGCATGGATCTGGCACAGACCCAAGCGGCTGTAGCGGCAGTTCAGAAGGCTGGCGTGAAGCTGCAAATTGGATTTAACCGCCGCTTCGATCACAACTTCAGACGGATACGTGCGCATGTGCAGGATGGTACGATTGGTGATCCACATATTATCAAAATTACTTCTCGCGACCCGAGTCCGCCGCCTGCGGAGTACATCCGGGTGTCTGGCGGGATCTTCATGGACATGATGATCCACGACTTTGACATGGCTCGGTATCTGTCCGGGAGTGAAGTGGAAGAAGTGTACGCTCAGGGCAACGTGCTGATCAATCCGGTCTTTGCAGAACATGGCGATGTGGATACGGCAATTGTTACGATGACTTTTGCTAATGGAGCGATTGGTGTTATTGATAACAGCCGTCAGGCTGTATACGGATACGATCAGCGTGTTGAAGTATTTGGTTCAATGGGCAGCGCCGCAGCGGCGAATGATCATCCGAATACGGCTGAGATTAGTACAGCGGCCGGGCTTATGCGCGACAAACCATTACACTTTTTCCTGGAACGATACAATGAAGCGTATGTGCAGGAGACAGCCCTCTTTATCGATGCAATCCTCCATGATACAGCGGTTATCGTAGATGGCCACGATGCAGTACAGGCAGAACGAATTGCGCTGGCAGCAAAACTGTCCATGGAGCGGGGAAGACCTGTGAAGCTGAGTGAAGTTCCTGGGATGTCACTGGAATCGCAAACGGCAATGCCATAGGTGGATGATTATAGTCACTTTTTCTAATGGAGCGCATGAATAGTCCAAGTTTTGTTTTTTTATAAGGTTCAGGTTGTTGTGGACGACTACAGAAAGGAGTGGATGGCAAGATGTCAGAACGTATTGTGAAACCCGTGGTCAACCCGGAGGGAGACGGTACACTTATCAACGTAACACCGGAGTCGGCTGGGTGGGAATATGTTGGCTTTCAGGTAGCGAAGCTGGCGGAGGGGGAGACGCTAACCCGTGAGAGCGGTGATCAGGAACTCTGTGTGGTGCTTCTCAGTGGTTTCGCCAATGTAAGTACCCGGGAGCACACATGGGATAATATCGGAAAAAGAATGAGTGTTTTCGAGAAAATTCCGCCGTACTCGGTCTACGTCTCAACTTCCGATCAAGTACAGATCACAGCACGTACCGAACTGGAAGTCGCTATATGTGTTGCACCCGGTAAAGGCACGTACCCGGCTCGTCTCATTACACCCGAAGATGTAGGGGTAGAGGCGCGAGGGTATGGTAATCTGGAACGCCAGATTCACAACATTTTGCCGGAACAAAAGGAAGCGGACAGTCTGCTCGTTGTTGAGGTATTCACACCAGATGGGCATTGGTCCAGTTACCCGCCACATAAGCATGATCGGGACGCACTCCCGGATGAATCTTTGCTGGAAGAAACGTATTATTTCCGTGTACAGCCTGAGCAGGGGTTTGCCATTCAGCGTATATACACGGATGATCGTTCTGTGGACGAGACGCTAGCAGTGAAAAACGGTGAAGTGGTGCTTGTTCCGGACGGATATCATCCGGTAGGCGCTCCTCCGGGGTATGAGGTCTACTATCTGAACGTGATGGCTGGACCTACCCGGACCTGGAAGTTCCATAACGATCCTGACCATGAGTGGTTGATGAAAAAGTAAAACAGTTCATGCTACGCACATTTTGCTCGCTTCAAGTTGCGTATGCAGACTTCCCCCTGCATAATGAGAAGAAGAGAACAATTATCTATGTATATTATATATAGCACAAATGGGGAAAAACAATGAAAGCAACCATATACGATATAGCACGCGAGGCGGGTGTATCCATTGCAACCGTCTCGCAGGTCATTAATGGCAAAGGCAAGATCAGTGAGAAGCGTCGCGCCGAAATTATGGAGATCATGGAACGCCTTCACTATCAACCCAGCGCGATCGCAGCTGCACTTACAGGTAAGCAGACGTATACATTGGGGTTGCTCGTACCGGACATCTCGAACCCGTATTTCGCAGAACTGGCGAGAGCGGTCGAGGATCGAAGCCGGCAGTTGGGATACAGCGTGGTCATCTGCAGTACGGATAATAAGGACGAGCGGGTAGAGCGTTACCTGAATCTGCTCCAGCAAAAAAGGGTTGATGGCATGATGATCGGAACCGGGATCGATAATGCCGAAATTTTGTCACCCCTCTTGCAGCAGTCCATCCCTGTTGCTCTGATTGCCCGTCATATGCCATCCCTGTCTGTGCATACGGTCACCATTGATGACATACTCGGTGGAGCACTTGCAGCGGAACATCTGCTTGAACTTGGGCATACCCGAGTAGCCGTACTGTCGGAACCGTCCAAAGTCAGCAGCAGTCAGGAACGTGTACGTGGATTCCGTGAAACACTGATTGAGGCAGGTCATACGCTGGAACCGAATCAGATCCGAGAATCGGCAGCTGACCTGAGCTCGGCCAAAAAAGAGGCGTTACTGCTGCTCGGTGAGAAGGATCACCCGACAGGTTTGTTCTGTTGTAATGACATTCAGGCCATTGGTGCACTTCAGGCAGCCAAAGAGCTGGGCCTAAGCGTGCCAGAGGATGTGTCCATTATCGGGTTTGATAATACCATTCTGGCTTCGGTAACCAGTCCACCGCTTACGACCGTTGCCCAGCCGATTGAAGAACTGGGACATCGCGCTGTAGATCTGTTGATTGAAGAGTTAAAGGATGAACAAAAAGAGCCACAGAAGATTGTGCTGAAGCCTGAGCTGGTTATCCGAGAATCAGCAGGTCGTGTATTGAGCTGAAAACAATTAGGTTTCTGATGTAACCTGATCAGTTGTGAGGCCAAGTCTACGTGTGTCATATTCATGCTCGGGATAAGGGTTAGCGTCTTACCTGGTTCTGAATAGGTAATAAAACAATATAACAAAGTAACAAACAAGCCGCGCTCACCCTATGGGAGAACGCGGCTTGTTCATTTAAATCTTTAATTTTTAGTGTAGCCCAAAACGTCATCGTAGTTGAGGAACCAGAGATAAGAAATGACATTGGAACAGAAGGAGTGAGATGTTATACTGGAATATATCAATAATTACCAATTTATGTGTTTTGTGTAGGTATAGAGAGGGGATTAGGATGAGTAGACGAATCAAGATGATTATGGGTATCGCCATGATTATTGTTTTTTTAGCTATTGCAGTGCGTATGTATACCTCTGGTCAATATACTATGTATATCCCCAGCAAACATACGACATTTCGAGCAGAGGTCACAGATCATATGACGATGCTGGATACATTGGATCGACTGACGATTAGGAAAATTTCCGACAATGAACTGTATAATGAAGATGATGAAATAACGATTACAGATCCCAAAGAGATTAGAGACATGCTGAAGCTATTAAAGGATGTTGAACTTAAAAGAGTACGGGAATTCGACGTTTCCGAAAGGAATCCGCATTACTATGAGTGGCGACTTACCATTAATAAAGAAGGTCGCTTTACCGATGGATTCGGACTGACGTTTTATAATGAAAAGTCCATCTCCATTTACAGCGAGGCGAAAACGAGAGACCAACTTGAGGACTACGAGATTACCAATGAGTTTGATCTGAATGAGATGGACCGCCTTTTTGGAAAGCTGAAGGAGGAGCAAACATGACCATCATATCCAACTATTATGTACGCCCTATTGAAGAACAGGATATCCCCTTTCTGTGGGAGATGTTATACGCATCCCTGCATATAAGAGAAGGTGATGAACCTTTTCCAATCGAAAGTATTCATACTTCCGGACTGTCCAAATACGTTGAAGATTGGGGAAGAGAAGGGGATTTCGGGTATGTTGCAGTTGACCAGCAAGGCAAGAGACTAGGTTCAATAACGTTAAGATTCTATACGGATCAGAATGCGGGATACGGTTATGTGAATGCAGCTACGCCAGAGATGGGGATGGCTGTAACGGAAGATGCGCGTGGAAAAGGAGTAGGCACCTCATTGCTTCAGGCCGCATTAGATGAGGTTGAACGGCGGGGAATTGCAGCAGTCTCGCTCAGTGTTGACCCGGATAACCAAGCGATTCGCTTATATAAGCGGTTAGGATTCGTGGAGGAGTCCCTAAATGGTACATCGGTAACGATGGTGCGTGTAAGTAAACTTGAATCTTAAATGAGGAGCGTTCGGATCACTGGCAAAACTGAGTAAGCCACGTGGAACTGCAAAAGAAAAAGGCGCTTCCTCATGGGGAACGCCTCTTCCTTTGTGCCATGTACAGCATCGGTAGCTCTCTTTTATACTTACGCCGTATCACTTCAATATTATTTCAACAAAAATGCCAAAGCCTCGTCATACGTTTCCCATTGGAATTCAGTCTGGTGCGCCGATTCTTTGGAAATCCGATTCAATTGCATTTTGGCGATCGCACCACCTACGGCTACACTGGCTCGCTGCATACCCCACTGTGTCAGTAATTTCTGATGTTCCACAATTTTTTCTTTGGTATCCTGAGGGAAAGCCTTCATGTTCTGCATATCTACTAGCACATCAAACGAATTTCCCAATTGTTCCGCTATTCTCTGAATTTCTGTATTTGCTTGTTCGACATGTTCAGGAGAAACAATACCTTCCCAGATAATTTCAATAATAGGTTTAGTTGAATCCAAACGTCTAACAGACATGTAGGCAACTCCTCGATAATAAAATAATATGTAATATATGAGACTATAAGCCTATTAATTATACCTTTTTATAGCGAGGATGAAAACTAAATTCATAATTTAGTGGTTCTTATGGACTACTTATTCCTAGTGAAGTTAAATTCAGGGATTGTTATCATATCGTCTTTCGGAGGAAGCTTAAATAGCTAAAAGCCACCCAGAGGTTGAACTCCAGATGGCTTCAATAATTGTAACATGATAAAGTGAAAACCCAACGTCAGTTAGAAGCCAATCTTCAAACTGTTACCTTCCGTTGCTACACCTTTGGAAAGGGAAATGCTCAGCTTTTGTTCTGCCGAGAAGCCTAGTGTTTCCCCATCATGCAGTGTGACGTCGTTTTCAACCACATACGTTGTGGTCATAAACATCATCTCAAATACATCGCTTAAGGATTCAGACGATTGCATAATCTCCATCTCTTCTTTTCCAAAGTTACGTAGTCCGTAAGTGTAAGCTGAAGCGCCTTCGGCATTTTGGAATAGTCCGATGAAAATCCAGAGCGAGACTGGCAACTCATCATGTTTGATCCCACGGCTGGTTTCGACATATTGACTGGCTTCAACAACAAGTGGGGCCATGTATATGGCCAGCGCGTGATCCAACTGTAACAAGGCACTCGCTGTTTGAGTGAACAGAACATGTCCATCAATAGCATTTGATGCGTTCAGAACAGAGACAATAATCTGAGACTGGTGCCGTGAGGTAACTTGCTCCGCTTCCCGCCAAAGGATGTTGAGTTTGGCATTCTCCTCAACTTCACGGTCAGGCACAGGCGCGGCAATGTGGGCACATACCACCTGCATTCCATTCACTTCGAAAAAGAGATTGCCCTCCTCCGGGCGTTCTTCAATCTCGATATCCCATTCGTTCTTCATGTTCCTGATGAAGAGGTCAAAATCACAATCGTCACGCTCCAGCAGGACAAAACCCACGATGGTTTCACTGTAATCTGTCGATTCGACAGCACCACCTGCAGGTACCTTCTCCTTTTTGCGCCGCCGAAGCTTGTCAAACAATCCCATGACATGTTCTCCTTCCGATCCCAGATTGATTCTGGTCATTGTACACTACTATCTATTCACTACCTTACCATAAAGGAGTTAACATGAATCGAAGCAATGCACCATTCGACAGAAATTAGAGGAACAGAACTAGCAACAACGTAATGATCGCAGGCAAACCTTGTTTGATAATGATCGACCGTGAAGAAGTTGCTCCTCCATAAAGAGCCGCGATGATCACACACGCCAGGAAGAAAATCTGAATATGCTGTCCAACGGCAGCATCCGGATATACGAGTCCCCAGATCAGACCTGCCGCAAGAAATCCATTGTAGAGACCTTGATTGGCCGCGAGAGATTTGGTGGATTTGGCGAATTCCGGCGTGAGATTAAAGGTTTTCATTGTGCGTGGACGAGTCCACATAAACATCTCCATCACCATGATATAGAAGTGTTCGACAGCTACAAGAGCTACAAAAATGATACTAATCAAAGGAAACACCTTGCTTTCTGATATGTAATTTATTTACTTGTCCATCCTAGTATAAATGTTTGCAACAAGAACGGAAAGAGCAAATTTAATTTGTAACAATTTAATTGTGTATTATTAAAAATATTTATCGTTTTCCAGTTGAGTTATGATGTTGAAATTAATAATGGTTACAAAGCTAAGCATACGCCGATTGTCGACAATCCATTCATTGGGTAATAATGAACAATAAAGAAGTGATATTGCTCAGGAAAGGGAGGAGATTATTATGGGAAC
This sequence comes from Paenibacillus sp. W4I10, assembly GCF_030816325.1. Taxonomy (NCBI): domain Bacteria; kingdom Bacillati; phylum Bacillota; class Bacilli; order Caryophanales; family Paenibacillaceae; genus Paenibacillus; species Paenibacillus sp. W4I10. Next base: position 4,869,207 of record NZ_JAUSXX010000001.1, on the reverse strand, counting down.
GGTTCAATTTGTCTTGTTGGCTGATGATCCATCCACATTTGTGACCCGAGTTGTACCTTTTATCGACATTGAGCTTGCAGGAATTCCAGGTGACCGTCATTATGGTCTGCTTCGTCCGGCGGACTCGCGTCAGAAAATCTACAAGCGCGGTACACCGATTGCGAATCGCCGCCAGATCAGTATTGTGTCCGAGGAAGAATGTGCTCTTATTGCTGAGAAAATGAACATTCCTGAAGTGCGTCCAGAGTGGCTTGGTGCCAATATACTGGTCCGTGGCATTGATCGATTGACGGAACTGCCTGCTGGAACGCGGCTCCTATTTCCAAACGGGACAGGGTTAATATGTGAAGGGGAGAACCTTCCCTGTGTACATCCGGGGAAAATGATTGAACAATTCTACGAACAGGACGGTTTGCGCAAAAAATTCGTGCCTGCGGCTCGCAAAAAACGTGGGATTGTGTGCTCGGTTGAACGGGAAGGTGTAATTCACACGGGGGATACCATAGAAGTCATTCACCTGTCCTGATTTTCAGGACAGGTTTCTAATTGATCAGCCCTCGGCGCTCACCATGCGGATGTCTAGAGTGTAAGTATTCCTCTGGTGTACTGCCAATAATGGACTTGAAATCTCGGATGAAATGGGATTGATCATGATATCCAAGATCCTGAGATAGCTTAATCAGGTCACAGTGAAGACCGCGGTCCATCCATTCTGCAGCATTTTGCAGACGATACAACTTGATTACGGTTTTGGGTCCGATGCCCACATACTGATTGAACAGGCGTTGAAGCTTTCGGGTATGCATATTCCAATAGGAAGACAGATCATCTACTCTCAGCATCTCCCGGTTCTGTTCAATCTGTTGTACAATATCGTAAACCATTCTCGCTTGAGCATCTTCAGCAGGAAGGTGTGCACATAATAGTTGGTCGATGTAACTGGTTTTATCCGCATCATCCCCCGCCCCAAGAAGCCGGTCTTCCAAGGATTCCGCTGTGACGTCCAGAATACTGGAGACATCCATCGGCTGTCCGTACAATGAAGAGACAGGAGCGCGGAGGAAGGGATAAAACCCTCCTGGTTTGAACTTCACGCCAAATACACGACCTTTCCCGCTCACAAGATAGGAGAATTTACGTCCCGATGGTCCGAAGAAAAACGTATTGTTTCGTTCCACAACCAGATTAACACAGGGGTTAGGCACGACATGTTGGGGATACGGTTCAAGTCCAGTCAGATCCCACGATACGATCCAGTAATGTTTAACAAAAGGGCGAAGTGCTTCGGAAGGAGCGTGGCGCGTCAGTTGATATTTATGATCACCTTCATTCAGATTCAACAGGCCCATACTTGGTCTGTCTCCTTGTTCTACCTGGTTCATCCGAATCATCCCTCCTGCTCATCTCATATTATTTAGGTTCTCTGAACAACATTGCCCGCACAGCAAAACGGGGTAAAATGAGTTGCCTGCGCCATCTCGAAGGTTGACTGAGGAGGCGATAGAGCCATTCCAGGTTAAGCTTCTGCCATATCGCAGGGGCACGTTTGGTTTTGCCGGCCACGATATCGAGACTGCCTCCTACACCTATGGCTACACGAGCGTTCAACTGGTGACGATACTTGTTAATCCAGTGTTCCGCATGGGGTGCGCCAAGAGCCACGATAAGAAAGTCTGGTTGAGCAGTACAAATCTCTTCCACAATCTGTTGTTCCTCATCTGCTCGGAAATAACCATGGTGTCTACCTTTTACGATAACTCCGGGGTAGTGTTGCGCAATAACTTTCACGGCCTGTTCACTTACGCTTTCCTCTGCTCCCAGCATGTAGAATGACCAGTGTTTTTGATCGCCATCCTCCAATAAACGAAACAGCAGATCACAACCCGTTACCCGTTCAGTTAATTGTCCGCCCCGAAAACGGGATACCATCACAATGCCAGCACCGTCAGCCGTGACCAACCCGGCTTGATCGATGACTTTGCGGAGAGAGGCATTCTGTTGACAGGACATAACAATCTCGGGATTGCCTGTGATGACATGGAATAATTCATTGCTTTCCTGATCTACAACTTCACCAAGGATTGCAACCGTTTGATTCATTGTTACATTAGGAAAAGGGATGCCCATAATATTCGTTGTTTGACTCATGTCTCATTTCCTTTCTGATTCTGTCTCATCACCTTGAACAGTCCTGTTATTTCATTCCAGTTTAGTATATCTGATCTTCTGGGAAAGCACTATATGGGCGCAATCCGTTTGGATCAGGGTATAACACTACTAAAAAATAAAGAGCTTATATTTTACCTGTTGTCGCGTTTTTACAATACGGCCTTTGGGGTATAACGTTAGGATAGGAGTGCGAGCTTGGCAGATCGCTTATCCAATACATAAAGGGAGTGAGTCCATGGAACTGAAATATGAATTCTATATCAATGCAGGACTGGAAGATGTGTGGAATGCTCTAATATCACCAGACGGCACACGGAATAGTTTTTTCGGCAGCGAACTCCGCACCAATTTCCAACCAGGTCAGCCGTTTGCTTATGTAGGACCAGGTAATGATGGTGCGGAGACTGTCCATGTGTATGGAGATATATTGGAATTTGAACCGTTGTCCAGACTTAGTTATCAGGAGCATCCCGGACCGTCGTACCATGCGAATCATGCCGAGCTTCAATCCAGAGTAGTCTTCCAGTTGGAAACTGTAGGTGAGTGTACGAAGCTGACGCTGATCAATGATCAATTTACAGATAACCATCCTTCCATTGCGAATGCACAGAGTAGCTGGTGGATGATTCTAAGCAGCATCAAAACTTGGGTGGAGACGGGGAAAACACTGAATTTTGGCTGGTAGCTGGTTAGAGGCAGTCATTTAAGATTTATTTTCATAAAAAATAAAGGCATTTAATATAAGAACCAGTGCTGATTCAGCGCTGGTTCTTGTTTTTATGCAAAATTAAGACCATTGCTCTACACTTAATGTCTGATAATGTCGAAATATATATCATATGAGCTAAGAGGAGAAATGAGCATGTTTCGTAAACGTACTGAATCGACCAAACACCTTCGTACAGATGCGCATCAGAATTTACTGGAGTATAGTCGTAAACTGGTAGCAAACGCAGAAAAGGGCGACTATGACGCATGGATCGAAGATGGCATTGAGTTTCAGGATACCGATGAAATAGCTAGTAATTTCAAAAAAGCAGTACATATGATGAAAGCTCAGAACGAAAACGTGGAAATGCGCCTTAGAATGCTGAATCAGGCGATGAATGTGGGATTATGGGAATCTGAAATTGTTGCTGGTGATCCACTGGATAACAATAATATCGTTTCATTTTCGAATGAATTCCGCCAAATGTTAGGCTTCCATAATGCCAAGGATTATCCCGATTCATTTGCAAGCTGGGCGAAATCGATATATCCGGATGACAGACCCCAACTGGTGCAGGAGATTATGAAACATGTGAATGACACAAAAGCAACAACTGCCTATAATGTCATCAGCCGTATGATTACAAAAAGTGGAGAAATTCGCTGGTTCCGATGCCTTGGACAAGTCATCCGAAATCAGGCTGGAGTTCCAGTCAAACTTCTGGGCATTATGTTTGATATTCATGAGGAGAAAAGCAAGTCTGATGAGCTAGAAGCACTCGTCACCCGATATGATCTGGTTAACCGCGCTTTGGTGGAGGCACCGTGGGATATGACCGTTGTAGCTGGAGATGTGGTTAATCCAAATAACGAATTTTGGTGGTCACCTCAGTTCCGTAGAGAATTAGGGTTTAAAGACGAGCAGGATTTCCCGAATGTGTTCAGCAGCTGGAGCAGCCGACTTCATCCGGAAGACCATGATCGGACGATCAACGAATTTGCCAGACATATGAACGATTACAGTGGTCGTACACCGTACGATCTGGATTATCGTCTGCAACGCAAAGACGGGGAGTATCGTTGGTATCACGCGGGTGGGGAGACCATCAGGGATCAGGATGGAGTACCACTCCGTGTAGCTGGAACCATTCGAGATGTTACCCATGAGAAGAATAAGGAACAGATCGTGGAAGCCATGAATCTGAAAACAAAACAATTGTCGGAGTCCATTGGCGAGATGGTACGTGGAATCAACTCGATCACCGATCAGGCACAGGATCTGGTTACTGCACAGGAGTTATCTGCCGATGCAGCTATTCAAGTGAAAAGCAGTGCAGATGATACGAAGAATATTACCGTGTTTATTCGGGAGATTGCCAGTCAGACCAATCTGCTGGGGTTGAATGCAGCAATTGAAGCTGCACGAGCGGGAGAGCTGGGATTGGGATTTGGCGTCGTTGCAGGTGAAGTGCGGAAACTGGCTGATCACAGTTCGGAGGCCACAGTAAATATCGAGGATAGCATGCAGAAGATGAAAACACTGATTGATCAGATTCTTGAACATATCGGTAATATGTCCACGTTAACGCAAAATCAGGCTGCCCTGACACAGCAGGTGAATGCTTCAATGGATGAGATCAACACCATGTCACAGGATCTGGTTGATTACTCGCGGAATCTATAATCTCGTAGCCGTTTGTTGTAACATCACGATCATTGGCACACATTATCAACAAAAAAATCCACCGGGATGCATTTCTGCTCTCGGTGGATTTTTTGTATTTCCATATAAAGCTAAGATGTATAGCTTCAGTTTCAGCTATTGAATTAAACTTGTTGAACTTTGATCAGGTTTGTATTACCGGATTGACCGATTGGAACACCAGCGGACAATACAATGATGTCACCTTTTTCAATGTAACCTGTTTTGATTGCGTTACGAGTAGCAGACTCGAACATTTCATCCGTTGTGGTTACTTTGTCGCCCATAACCGGAATAACACCGGAGAGCAGGCAGATTTTCGCCAATACTTCTTCATGTTGAGTAACTGCGATGATTGGTGCTTTTGGACGATATTTGGAGATCATACGCGCTGTGAATCCACTCTCAGTCGAAGTGATGATTGCTTTTGCATTCAGTACGAGGGAAGAACTTACAGCGCCCTGACTGATAACTTCAGTAATATCAGCGATCTGTTGAGCCGATTTTTGTGCGAATTGCTCTTTGTAATCGATCATCGTTTCAGCACGGCGAGCAACAGCAGCCATCGTGCGCACGGATTGTACCGGATATTTACCAGCAGCTGATTCACCGGACAACATCACAACGTCAGCACCTTGAAGTACAGCGTTTGCCACGTCACTAACTTCGGAACGAGTAGGGCGTGGGTTCACTTGCATGGACTCCAACATGTGTGTAGCTACGATAACCGGTTTACCAGCGCGGTTACATTTATCGATCATTTCTTTTTGCATCATGGGTACGTCTTCGATCGGCACTTCAACCCCGAGATCTCCACGAGCTACCATGATACCGTCAGATGCTTCAATAATATCGTCCAGGTTTGTCATACCTTCCTGGTTTTCGATTTTGGAGATGATCTGTACGTGGTCTACACCGCGTTCTTTCAAAATGCTGCGGATTTCACGGATGTCGTCACCTTTACGAACAAAGGATGCTGCGATAATTTCGATATCGTTTTCGATCCCAAATCCGATGTGCATAACGTCACGCTCGGTTACACCTGGCAATGTCGTTTTGATTCCTGGCAAGTTAACCCCTTTGCGTGGTTTCAGAATGCCGCCACTGATGATTTTACAATGGATATCGGATCCTTCCACAGACAGTACAGTCAGATCCACAAGGCCATCATCGATGAGGATACGATCGCCAGGTTTCACAACGAGGTTCAGTTCTGGATAGTTCACCGAGATACGCTCAGCGTCACCGAGAATTTCTTCGGTAGTCAGGATCAGCTCTTTACCCGCTTGCAGATGGCAGGATGCTTCTTTCAGTTTACCGATACGTACTTCCGGCCCTTTGATGTCCATCATGATCGGTACATAGGTGTTCAGTTCGGAAGCTGCTTTGCGGATATTGTTAATCCGTGTAACGTGATCTTCCAGTTCGCCATGAGCCATGTTCAGACGGGCAACGGTCATACCTTCCTGAATCATTACTTTTAACAATTCGATTGAGTCACAAGCAGGTCCCATGGTACAAATAATTTTTGTTTTTAACATGCTAATTTCCTCCTCATATTTAAGCTTATATGTGTATTGTAGCGTTTTCTGTCGAATCAGGGTATGAACTATAGTACAATGATTAGAGTATAGTCCGATAATGAGGTGTGTTATGGTCACTCCACTTGAAGTACGACATATTAATGGTGTCGGTTGGTACGAAGAAGCTGTGCAATCTCAAGAAACTTGGCGGCTTAGCTTGGTTACTTATGGAAAATGTGTATATTGGGTGAACGGTGATAAACAGATCATGGAGAAGGGGGAATTGCTCCTCATTCCAGGTGGTACCCCATATTACGGCAAGAGTATTCCTACAGTAACGCACACACAGATTGTAATTCAACTGCAACGCGACCATACGGAAACTCTGCCTGCACTGGAACGGTATGAGGCTTTGCGGCATAAACCTGGATGTTATGAGCTGATCCATCAACGCATGAGCGCTATTTATCAACAATGGCAGGAGCGTCCGTCTTATTATGTCATGATGAGCCAAGCCTTATTGATGGAAGTGTTGATTTATATGAACAGGGAGCTTGATCGTGGAGTTATCCCGCCAGAGAGGCATAATCATGTTGAACGGATGAAGCGATATATTGAGCGGCATTATCGGGAGAAAGTAACGAAGGAAGAACTCGGGGACGAGATTAATAAAACTCCCAATTATGCTGCCGCATTGTTCAAAAGCATGACAAATCAGACCATCAGTCAATATGTCCATGATCAACGGATGAAACGAGCCATATATCTGCTCACCGAGTCACAACTCTCCATCCAGGAAATTGCCGAATTTCTCGGCTACCGGGATCTGTCTTATTTTTACCGCATATTCAAACGTATAACCGGAAGTCCACCGTCTGACCTTCTTCATGAACGTCCACCTATAGCATGAAACGCGTAGTCCAACCCAAATAAAGTTCTTCTATATAAGTAGGTTTAATTAAATGAGTACAAAAAAAGAGGGCTTATGCCCTCTTTTGCTGTATAGCAGGATCATCATCCCACCTGTTACATATATAAATGTCGTTATACATGACTGCTTGGGTTAGAAGCTGTGAGTGGTTGCTTGCCTTTTTTGCGTGCCTGCCCAAGACGAAGAGCAAAGACATGTACAGTCCAATACGCGGCCTCCGCAAACAAAATGCCGCCGGCGATGTCCAGCAAGGAATGCTGTTTTACAAACACCGTCGAAGCAATAATCAACCACAGCCATACCGACCAAGAAATCCGTGCCAAGGGCTTAAAGCTCAAGTGTCTATTGATCACAATAAACAGCAAATAGCTGGTCAGAACGTGAACACTTGGGAAACAGTTGAAGGGCGCATCATTTGTATAGATAAACTGTACTAACACGCTGCTCAGATCAGTTCCGCCGACCTCCGGGCGCGGGACATGGGTAGGGAACACCGCAAAACAGACATTGGCAGCCATGACACCAACATTATAGGTAATCAACGTACGCCAGAATAGTGACTTGTTCGTCAGACCCAAATAGAGAAATCCAAGATACAGAATGGGCATCCAGCTAATGTACGGATAAATAAATTCTTTGAGAAAAGGAATCTGTGTATCAATCCAAGCATAATTGTAGAAGACATCACTTCCGGTGTTGCTGCCTAGAAATACGTAAATGGAGCCTTGGAGCGGTATGCACAGAATAGCCAGTAAATGCCCCCAGCGCTGAAAGAATGCTTTCATAGTATCCTCCTGATTTCATTATGCATTGTGAAACTATCGTTAATGGGTACTTCATAGATATATGACGTTGAAGAGTCGCCACACCCCTGCAGCTTTGAACTCTTGTAATACTATAATGGACAGATAAAGGTATAAGCCATACCTGATTTTAGGGGAAAAGAGGTTAGTATAAGTCTCTTTTTTGTTACTTTTATAGTTTTATCCATAATAGGGATATTCAATATACGGATGATGTGATACAACTATATTGGCATATAAATTCATATGACAACGAAAAAAAGTAAATGAAACGAGGTAGGGAAATGTATGATTAATCCGCAATCTAAGCCAAAACATTCCTTTTCCGAGCGCAAACCTGTGCTCACCGTTGTGATTATTGAGCTACTTCTCTTGTTAGCCGTATTTGCTGCAGGAGCCATTGCGACGATAAAGCAACTTGACTACACTTCCCCTGTACTCATTTCCTTTACACCCATCGCAATTGTTCTGATGATCTATCTGACGTTAAGGCGCAAGTGGGGAGAGACTGGATTCCGATCTTTGCGAAGTATCCCAGCTGGCCACGCAAAGTATTATATTCCACTACTCCTTGTACTGGGTACACTTTCACTGAAAGGATTTGGGGAGCTGAGCTTGTCACGGGCAGCCTTTTTCATCTTTTTTACCTTGCTCGTAGCTTTTGTTGAGGAAACGATCTATCGTGGACTTATTTTCAAAACATTGCTTCAAAAAAGTGCAGTGGCCGCAGTTGTGACCTCCAGCATATTGTTTTCGATTACACATCTGCTGAACGCATTGTCTGGTCAGGATATGACGGATACGATCATGCAATTGATCTATGCGCTGCTCCTGGGAGTTGTACTGGCGCTATTGATGCTGAAGAACGGAAATATCGTACCGCTTATATTGTTTCATTTCATACATAATCTGATTCAATTTCTAGGGAATGACCTGGAGGACACAGGTACACTGCCTTATGATCTGTTTATACTGGCAGTACTGATTGCTTACTGTGCATGGTTAGTGTGGAGCATTCGAACAAATTCGTCTATTCCATCCAAAGGGAGTGAGCAAGCGAATACGGTTGTTCATTAAGGTTCTTTCCGGTATTGCTTGAAAGTAGTTATCATACAGTTTCCCGTCAGCAGTTGGATCATGGTATACTTCAGTCTGGCGGGAAGACAGATATGTTCATGATACGAGGTCTGCCTATCCGTACATTAGGTTTAGACAGTAGGTGATATAGTGGAGAAGACAGCACAAGGTGTAGCAGAATGGATGGTACAGGAGATTAAATTCACAGGAACACTTCATCAGGAAGCTGCCATAGAATATGTGAAGACCCATTTTGGTGAAGAGTTTGTTTTTGTGAACGAGAACGGCAATACATCATTGTCCAAGGAAGTGAAGAAGGCTTTCCGAAAGCTTCATCGTGGGCAGATCGCCTGGGATCGGGATGCATTTATGTGGGCATGGACATAGTGTGTTATACTGGAGTAAGATGATTCATTGGTTGTGTTGGATATGCATGTCAGAATATTATATAAAAAATGTATAAGATGGATTAGATCTGCATATCCTTTCATAAGACCGTACACAAGCGACCAGGCACATAAGCGTGATAAGCCTTGGCCCCACGCGTGGTAATAACATGTATTTCCAAAGCTGTTTGAAAAGAAAATACAAAGATTTGCTTTTTGGCTGAAATGGAGTTATAATAAAAACAAGTTGTAGAGAGTGGAAAACCTAATTCATATATTGTAAAGGGCGATCACTTATAGGTTTATGACTGGTACCTTTTTCAATGTGTGAATTTTTATTTGCTTGCTGCAAAGAACAAAGGAACATGTTAATCTTTATTTGGAGGTGTAATTCACATGCAAAACGGAACAGTAAAATGGTTCAACGCTGATAAAGGCTTCGGTTTCATCGAAGTTGAAGGCGGAGAAGATGTATTCGTACACTTCAGCGCTATTACAGGCGAAGGCTTCAAAACGCTGGACGAAGGTCAACGCGTGCAATTTAAAATTGTACAAGGAAACCGTGGTCCTCAAGCAGAAGAAGTTGTAAAACTGTAATTAAAGCATAGCTGCCTTTAACATGTTATAATGGTAAAGGCAGCTTCTTTTTTTTGATTAGTTATATAAAAGTCGACCCAATAGTTGTCGAGACAGAAGTTCGGTGGTACGTAAAACTTCCGCTAAGTGTAGGCTTCTGTGAAATAACGTCGGTTAGATGTTTTTCCATAACAAAGGGGGTAGAAGTCATGTATAATCGCAAAAAACCGTTGGAAGAGATTCCACAAGCTGATGCGGCAATCTGGGAATGTACGAGTGATACGTGCAAAGGATGGATGCGGGACAATTTTGCGTTTGATAACGTACCTACTTGTCCGATATGTGCTTCTGAGATGGTCAGCACGACTAGGATGCTACCATTGCTTGAGAATTCGAATAGTAATCTGAAAACGATGCCTAAAGGAAATCGGATTTAACATAGCTTACCCGCCTCTAACGAGGTGTTTTTTTTTAAGATCAAACAGACACCCTGTGCGAAGGTAAGGGTATTAAATATGAAGTTCCCGGCATTCGTTTTAGCGAATGCCTTTTTTTGTATCTTTTTTTTACAGAAAGTATACTTTAATTGACGGGAATCGTATGAAAAGATAAAGACCCTTTTTGCTATAAGCAAAAAGGGTCTTTGTTGTGACTACAATTGTACCACGTCCAGATTGAGTTTAGATGAACAGGAATGGCAGCAGAAATAATGTTGCTACCAGAGCCAGATCGATTCCTGCTCCGTAGCCGTAACCCCCACCGTATCCTCCATATCCATATGGACCGTAGGCCGAAGATTTAACTTTCTTTGATGTAACAGCGTTTTTCTTGCTGCTTTTTACCAGCTGCTGTTTGGATTTGACTGAACACAGCCGTGGTCCCTCGAAACATCCGTTCAAATAAACTTTGCCATCACGACATTGACTAAGCGTACCATACATATGCTTACCGTCGTTCATAACGAGACAAACGGAACGTCCAACGTGCGGAGAAACCGTTTCTTCACATACCGGGTTAATTCTGTACATGCAAAATCCTCCTCATTAGATGCGGTTGCCGCTTGAATTCAACGGTTTGTATATCATAGTAAAAAGAAGAGCAATTGGTATGGACGAGTACCCGGAAAATCGAATGGGGAGGAGCCGTTTTTGAATCTGCTCCATACACTGGGAGGAGTGAGGAGGGGGTATCGCGTGGATTATCATGACATGCTGGCTCGGTTAGGGGAGGGAAGTGCCCATCCTGGAGGATTTTTGGCAACACTGAAGTTGCTGGACGGCTTATCTCTGCCTTTGGGTAGTCATATTCTTGAGATAGGGTGCGGTACTGGAAGGACTGCGTGTTACTTGGCTAAAAGTGGATATCGGGTAACGGCGATTGATCTTCATCGAAATATGCTGGATAAGGCAGTTCGGAGAGCGAGACGAGAACAGGTGGATGTTCAATTTGTTCAGGCTGATGTAGCATCGTTACCTTTTCCGGAAAACCATTTTGACGTGGTATTCGTGGAGTCGGTCACGATCTTCACCCCATGGCGGAGTGCACTTGCTGAGTATAGAAGGGTGTTGAAGCCTGGTGGACTTTTAGTGGATCGGGAGATGGTTCTATCAGGCCAGAAGACCGAATTGATGTGTCGCAGGTTAAAGCAATTTTACGGTATACGAACTCTGGTAACGGCCACAGCATGGAGAAAACGCCTCAAGCATTGTGGTTTCACCAAGGTAGAGGTCAAGGAACATTCGCGATCCATGGGAAAATGGGGCGTTGATCATGATCCACATCGCGAGATCGATATGAATTGGTTTGAGGATGAACGTATGCAGCGAATGAGTCAAACCAATGATCGTTTGCTCGCGAAATACGGCAAAAAGTTGGGATATGCTGTTTTTGCGGCTAGGGCACCGTTGGAGGTCAAAAAGGAAAAATAGTAAAAAGACAACTCACACAATCGTGTGGGTTGTCTTTGTTTGTTCTGACAGAACGTACTACAGCATATCGTTATCGATAATCCGCCAGTGGTGTTTGAGCAGGGCTTCCAGTTGGTTCTTATCTTTGGCTCGAAAAGCACTTAAAATTTGTCGGTGCTCTTCATTAACTTCGAGCAGTACCTCAGACAGCTTAGGCTTATTATCACTAACATACGACTGCCGGATGAAACTGTTCTTCAGTGTGTTTAACATCTCAATGACTGTGGCGTTACCACATCGCTGAATGTACAGATTATGGAACTGATATTGGTTCTTGTTGTAGGCAGCAAGATCAAGCTGACTGATATCTTCGTCCATTCGGACAACCAGAGTTTCCATCTCCAAAAGTTCAGATGGTCTGAGATGGTCTGCTGCAAGTGTGGCAGCAAGTGCCTCCAGCACACCGATTGCTTGGGAAAACTCCAGTTTTTTGCCTGCATCAAAAGGAGTGACAATAAATCCCCTGCGTGGGATGTATTGCAGCAGATTGTCTGAAGCCAGCTGGAAAAGGGCCTCACGGGTAGGCGTGCGACTGATGTCCAGCTTTTTGCATATCTCGGCCTCGTTGATCTTCTGGTTGGGAAGTAACGTCCCGTCCTGAATCTTCTGGGCAATGTAATCGTATACGTGATCTTTCAAGGATCGGTATTTGGGTACCTCCATACCGAATCCTCCTTTCTATGTATAGTGAATAAATAGATGGGTGTGAGGCCGTACTGTACGCGCCGTTCAGGAGTTTCAAGTTTTTATCATCTTAACACCGAGGGGGGAGTTGGGCAAGCAAACTTCATGTTTCAGCCGATGTAAATGCTGTGTTATGTATAGCATATTTTATGGAATTAAAGCGTATAAATGTTTAAATAATGATTGTGATAAACCGAATTGTTTGTTAGTATTACTTACATATAAGTCCATATATTGTATTATGTATATTGTATACAAATTATTATGTTACTCATTCAAAAAAAGAATAGGGGTATGATGTGTGAAAAAAGTGCTTTTGCCAATGATGCTGTTGTTAGTGGTTGTATTCATGTCCGCATGTGGGCAGGAAAAAACGACAGGAACCGGATCAGACGCTACTTCGTCTTCGGGCAGTAGCTCTGCGGAAAAGGAAGTAATTGTACTTGGAACCAGTGCGGACTATGCACCCTATGAATTTCATAAGAAAATCGATGGTAAAGATACCATTGTAGGTTTCGACATCGAGATTGCGAAAGCAATTGCGGCTGATCTGGGAGCCGAGCTGAAGATTGAGGACATGGACTTTGATGGCCTTCTTATGGCTCTCGGTACAGATAAGGTTGATTTTGTAATATCAGGCTTAACCCCTACCGAAGAACGAAAGAAGAATGTTGATTTTACGGATATTTACTATTATGCAGAGCAGGCTGTACTTGTTAGAGATGGGGAAGGTACGGCATTAAAGTCTGTGAATGATCTATCAGGCAAGCAGGTTGGTGTACAAAAGAGTTCCATTCAGGAAGGGATTGCTCAGGAAATAGAGGGAGCAAAGCTCACTTCTCTGGCCAAAATACCTGAACTGATTCTGGAGTTGCAGACGGGGCGTGTAGACGCACTCATCCTGGAGAAGCCGGTGGCTGAACAGTATGTAAAGAACCAAGAGGGGCTTGTTGTTGCAGGTGTGAAGATTGAACAGGCTGAAGACGAGGGTGGTTCGGCCATCGCGGTGAAGAAGGGTAGTCAGAAACTGCTGGATCAGATCAACGCTACATTGGAAAAGCTCAAAACGAACGGAGATATTGAACGGTTCGTCGTTGAAGCGAATGAGATGCTCGGCGAATAAACCGGACGAGTGAGGGATATGCCGTGAATTTAGATTTTTCCTTTCTATTAGATCATTGGCAAGATTATGCACGAAGTGCATGGGTTACGCTTGAGCTTTCCTTCTTCGGTGTTCTGTTTGGGACGTTACTTGGTGTGATCATGGCATTAATGCGATTATCCCGAATATGGCCAATTAAATTTGTGGCATCGGCGTATATTGAACTCATTCGAGGAACACCAATGCTCGTACAGATTCTTATTATTCATTATGGTCTGACGGTTGTAGGTGTGAACTTGCCGGCATTTATGTCGGGGGTGGTAGCTCTGACGATGAATAGCTCCGCTTATATGGCGGAGGTGTTCAGGGCCGGGATTCAGGCGATTGATAAAGGACAGACCGAGGCTTCGCGCTCCCTTGGTATGACACATGGTATGACACTTCGCTACATTATACTGCCGCAGGCTTTTCGTAACATGCTTCCAGCCATCGGTAATGAATTCATTATTATCATTAAAGATTCTTCGCTTGTCTCCATGATCGGCATAGCCGAGATTATATACACGGCCAGAACGATTCAGGGTGTTACGTTCCAGCCGCTTGCTCCGCTGCTCGTTGCCGCCGGCCTCTATTTTATAATCACATTTACACTGGCTAATTTACTCTCTTGGTTGGAACGTAGACTGTCTACTTCTCGCTAACTATTGATAAAGGATTGGAGTCGAGGAAGGCTTGGAGTAGGCTGGAGTGGAAAAAGAGAGATGTAGTCGTAAATGGCGATGGCATCGCATACATTGTTATTGTATTTTGTATACAATATTTTGGAAAGGTGTTGGGTGTGTATGTCAGATTCCAAAATGTTAATGGATTGGTCGGAGCGTTATGCTGCACCTAATTATCATCCGCTCCCTATTGTTATTGAGCAGGCGGAAGGGGTATGGGTGGAAGACCCTGAAGGCCGCCGTTATATGGATATGTTAAGTGCATACTCTGCATTGAATCATGGTCATAGACATCCTGTAATCATACAGGCGCTCAAGGATCAGGCAGATCAGGTTACGTTGACATCACGGGCATTCCACAGCAGCTCCGCTTCTCTTTTTTATCAGAAACTCTCACAATTCACGGGGAAATCGAAGATTCTCGCCATGAATACAGGAGCGGAAGCGGTGGAGACTGCGGTAAAAGCGGTACGTAGATGGGCTTATCGTTGCAAAGGTGTACCGGAAAATCAAGCCGAGATTATCGTATGCTCTGGTAACTTTCACGGAAGAACTCTGACGGTCACGTCTTTCTCTTCTTCGGCGGAGTATAAAAAAGATTTTGGACCGTTCACACCTGGATTCCGAATTATTCCCTATGGAGACATTGAAGCACTGAAGCAAGCCATTACACCGAATACAGCAGGCTTTCTTGTAGAGCCCATTCAAGGTGAGGCAGGAATTGTTATCCCGCCCGATGGATATCTGGCTGAAGCTTTTGCATTGTGCAAACAACAGCAGGTGCTAACCGTATCTGATGAGATCCAGACCGGTTTTGGAAGAACAGGTCGCCGTTTTGCCTCTGACTGGGAAGGTGCTGAACCAGATATCTGGATTATGGGCAAGGCGCTGGGAGGAGGAGTCATGCCCATCTCGGCTATTGCTGCTAATGCGGAGATAATGGATTTGTTTGAACCCGGGTCTCATGGTTCTACGTTTGGCGGGAATCCACTCGCCTGCGCCGTGGCTGTAGCAGCTCTGAAAGTCCTTGAAGATGAGAAGCTCGCCGAGCAATCGGAGCATCTGGGCAACTATTTTATGAAAAGACTTCGTGATATTCGCAGTTCGGCTATAAAGGATATTCGGGGTAGAGGTTTATTTATTGGGGTTGAGTTGTATGGATCAGCACGTCCTTATTGCGAACGTTTGATGTCTGCTGGACTGCTGTGCAAAGAAACCCATGAGACAACCATTCGGTTTGCTCCACCACTAACGATTAAAGAGTCCGAGATTGACTGGGCATTGGAGAGAATTGAGCTGGTTTTGACAACCGATGAAGGAGCTGACCTACATGAAAAATGATGATGTCCTTGATGGCACACAAGATACTTCTACTAATACAAGTCATACTTCTGTGCGGCGCAATGTTGCCATCATTAAGGTTCCTTTCGGACTCGGTGGAGCGAGAGGCGGTGCAGAGTTGGGGCCCGATGAATTAATTACAGCTGGACTGAAGCGGGAGATCGCGAGCCTGGGACTAGTGCTTTCCAAAGAAGTGCGGGTAGAGTGTCCAACTGAACCATCTGTCCCTGCTGAGCGGAATCGGGTGAAATATTTAAACGAAGTACGGCAGGTCAGCGAGAATGTGTTTAATGAAGTATCTGTTGCGGTAGAGGAGGGGGCCTTTCCGCTTGTGCTTGGAGGAGATCATAGTGTAGCGATAGGTACTTTCGCCGGATTAACTGCGCATTATTCTAATCTGGGGGTGATCTGGTTTGATGCGCACGCAGACTTGAATACGGAAGAACGAAGCTTGTCCGGTAACATGCATGGGATGAGTGTGGCTGCTTCTTTGGGTCATACTGCATATAATCTGTCTCACATTGCTGGGGCAGGCGCATTTATAGATCCATCCAATTTGGTCTATATTGGTCTGCGTGATCTGGATGAGTATGAGAAGGAACAGATTAAGGGACTGGGCATCCAAGCATTTACGATGCATGATATTGACCGGATGGGTATACAGCAAGTTATTGAGCAAGCAATAGCTATAGCTGGTGATGGAACGGATGGTATTCATGTCAGTTTTGACATGGACTGTCTGGATCCGCGTGAAGCTCCGGGGGTAGGCACACCTGTACCGGGTGGTTTGAATTACCGAGAGGCACATTACGCATTAGAGCTACTTGCTTCCACGAATCAAGTTACGTCCATGGAACTGGTTGAGGTGAACCCATTGCTTGATCACAATAGACATACGGCAAGGCTTGGTGTGGAACTGATCGCTTCTTTGCTCGGTAAGCGCATATTGTAAGCACTGAGAAGTGAATCGGAATGTGTAAGCTGCGCTCAAGGAATGACTCCCTTATTTATATAGAAGGAAAGAAAACTGAGATTTCCGAAAACTAGGGCTAGTCACAAGAAATTGTTCACTGCATTCGCAGTGGAAGTGGCTTCCCTGGTTATGTTTAATGGATAAGTATATTAGAGGCGCCGTAATGAGGATGCTGAGAGTTATTTCTATAGTACAGGAGCGTCAGATTACATATTGTGCTGATGAAGTAGTTTGATTATCATTTTTGAAAAAAGACTTGCAATTGAAATCTGTACATGATATATTCTAATTCCGGCCAAGAAAACACGGTTTACACGGTGCGGCAAGCAAATCAAATAAGCTTCGAAAGAAACTTAAAAAAAGAGCTTGCAAAGTTGGTTCGGACATGATATTATATAAGAGTTGCTGAAGAGAACGACATTCGGTAACAAAACAAGTTTGATCTTTGAAAACTGAACAACGAGTGAGTAAACATTCTGCTTGCAGAATGAACGCTCCAGTTTGAAACAAGCCTTGGCTTGAATCAACTGGAGCACAAATGAGATTTTTAATCTCGTCAGATTCAAAATGAGCTTATCGCTCTTTTCAATACTTTATTGGAGAGTTTGATCCTGGCTCAGGACGAACGCTGGCGGCATGCCTAATACATGCAAGTCGAGCGGACTTGAAGAGAAGCTTGCTTCTCTGATGGTTAGCGGCGGACGGGTGAGTAACACGTAGGCAACCTGCCCTCAAGTTTGGGACAACTACCGGAAACGGTAGCTAATACCGAATAATTGTTTTCTTCGCCTGAAGGAAACTGGAAAGACGGAGCAATCTGTCACTTGGGGATGGGCCTGCGGCGCATTAGCTAGTTGGTGGGGTAACGGCTCACCAAGGCGACGATGCGTAGCCGACCTGAGAGGGTGATCGGCCACACTGGGACTGAGACACGGCCCAGACTCCTACGGGAGGCAGCAGTAGGGAATCTTCCGCAATGGGCGAAAGCCTGACGGAGCAATGCCGCGTGAGTGATGAAGGTTTTCGGATCGTAAAGCTCTGTTGCCAGGGAAGAACGCTTGGGAGAGTAACTGCTCTCAAGGTGACGGTACCTGAGAAGAAAGCCCCGGCTAACTACGTGCCAGCAGCCGCGGTAATACGTAGGGGGCAAGCGTTGTCCGGAATTATTGGGCGTAAAGCGCGCGCAGGCGGTCATTTAAGTCTGGTGTTTAATCCCGGGGCTCAACCCCGGATCGCACTGGAAACTGGGTGACTTGAGTGCAGAAGAGGAGAGTGGAATTCCACGTGTAGCGGTGAAATGCGTAGATATGTGGAGGAACACCAGTGGCGAAGGCGACTCTCTGGGCTGTAACTGACGCTGAGGCGCGAAAGCGTGGGGAGCAAACAGGATTAGATACCCTGGTAGTCCACGCCGTAAACGATGAGTGCTAGGTGTTAGGGGTTTCGATACCCTTGGTGCCGAAGTTAACACATTAAGCACTCCGCCTGGGGAGTACGGTCGCAAGACTGAAACTCAAAGGAATTGACGGGGACCCGCACAAGCAGTGGAGTATGTGGTTTAATTCGAAGCAACGCGAAGAACCTTACCAGGTCTTGACATCCCTCTGACCGATACAGAGATGTATCTTTCCTTCGGGACAGAGGAGACAGGTGGTGCATGGTTGTCGTCAGCTCGTGTCGTGAGATGTTGGGTTAAGTCCCGCAACGAGCGCAACCCTTATATTTAGTTGCCAGCACTTCGGGTGGGCACTCTAGATAGACTGCCGGTGACAAACCGGAGGAAGGTGGGGATGACGTCAAATCATCATGCCCCTTATGACCTGGGCTACACACGTACTACAATGGCCGGTACAACGGGCTGCGAAATCGCGAGATGGAGCCAATCCCAACAAAGCCGGTCTCAGTTCGGATTGCAGGCTGCAACTCGCCTGCATGAAGTCGGAATTGCTAGTAATCGCGGATCAGCATGCCGCGGTGAATACGTTCCCGGGTCTTGTACACACCGCCCGTCACACCACGAGAGTTTATAACACCCGAAGTCGGTGGGGTAACCGCAAGGAGCCAGCCGCCGAAGGTGGGATAGATGATTGGGGTGAAGTCGTAACAAGGTAGCCGTATCGGAAGGTGCGGCTGGATCACCTCCTTTCTATGGAGAATCGTTTCCTGCAACGGAAACATTCAAATACAAGTCTTCAGGGAGCATGCTTCCGAAGCGAGCTTTACTTCGTAAAGCTTTTAACTCACTCGTTGCTCAGTTTTGAGAGCTCAAACTCTCAAAACAGCTTGCTTTTGCATGGAGCTTGTTCTTTGAAAACTAGATATCGAAACGAAACAAACGCGAATTAGAACATTCCTTTTTAGCTGAACTTGTGTTAAACAAGTTTAAATAAAAACGGTAGATTGCACGTACGATGGTATCGAATGGGAGCGACTTTTGGCTTTGCGCAAGCAAAACAAGGGAAGCGAGCAGTCGAAACCGGAGCACGAGGTTAAGCTACTAAGAGCACACGGAGGATGCCTAGGCGCTAGGAGCCGATGAAGGACGTGGCGAACAACGAAACTGCCTCGGGGAGCTGTAAGCAAGCTTTGATCCGGGGGTGTCCGAATGGGGAAACCCAGCTGGGGTAATTTCCAGTTACTCACAACTGAATACATAGGTTGTGTAGAGGCATACCAGGGGAACTGAAACATCTAAGTACCCTGAGGAAGAGAAAACAATAGTGATTCCGTCAGTAGCGGCGAGCGAACGCGGAGAAGCCCAAACCAGAGAGCTTGCTCTTTGGGGTTGTGGGACGTCTCACATGGAGTTACAAAGGAACCGGTTAAGCGAAGAGGTCTGGAAAGGCCCGCCAAAGAAGGTAAAAGCCCTGTAATTGAAAGTTGGTTCCCTCCGAGACGGATCCCGAGTAGTGCGGGGCACGTGAAACCCCGTATGAATCCGGCAGGACCATCTGCCAAGGCTAAATACTTCCTAGCGACCGATAGTGAAGCAGTACCGTGAGGGAAAGGTGAAAAGCACCCCGGAAGGGGAGTGAAATAGAACCTGAAACCGTGTGCTTACAAAAAGTCAGAGCCCGTTTTAGGGGTGATGGCGTGCCTTTTGTAGAATGAACCGGCGAGTTACGTTCCCGTGCAAGGTTAAGGTGAAGAGCCGGAGCCGCAGCGAAAGCGAGTCTGAATAGGGCGACTTAGTACGTGGACGTAGACCCGAAACCGGGTGATCTACCCCTGTCCAGGGTGAAGGTGCGGTAACACGCACTGGAGGCCCGAACCCACGCATGTTGAAAAATGCGGGGATGAGGTGGGGGTAGCGGAGAAATTCCAATCGAACTCGGAGATAGCTGGTTCTCCCCGAAATAGCTTTAGGGCTAGCCTCGGAAAACAGAGTCGTGGAGGTAGAGCACTGATTGGGTGCGGGGCCCGCAAGGGTTACCAAGCTCAGTCAAACTCCGAATGCCATAGACTTACTTCCGGGAGTCAGACAGTGAGTGCTAAGATCCATTGTCAAAAGGGAAACAGCCCAGACCATCAGCTAAGGTCCCCAAGTGTGTGTTAAGTGGGAAAGGATGTGGAGTTGCACAGACAACCAGGATGTTGGCTTAGAAGCAGCCACCATTGAAAGAGTGCGTAATAGCTCACTGGTCGAGTGACTCTGCGCCGAAAATGTAACGGGGCTAAACACACCACCGAAGCTATGGCTTGATGCTTTGCATCAGGGGTAGGGGAGCGTTGTATAAGGGTTGAAGGTGTACCGTAAGGAGCGCTGGACATTATACAAGTGAGAATGCCGGTATGAGTAACGAAAAGATCAGTGAGAATCTGATCCGCCGAAAGCCTAAGGGTTCCTGAGGAAGGCTCGTCCGCTCAGGGTAAGTCGGGACCTAAGGCGAGGCCGAAAGGCGTAGTCGAAGGACAACAGGTCGAAATTCCTGTACCACCGTAAGCCGTTATGAGCAATGGGGGGACGCAGTAGGGTAGTGACGCGGACTGATGGATGTCCGTCTAAGCAGTGAGGCTGATGTGTAGGCAAATCCGCACATTGTAAGGCTGAGCTGTGATGGGGAGCGAAAATTATAGTAGCGAAGGTCATGATCTCACACTGCCAAGAAAAGCCTCTAGCCAGGTGATGGTGCCCGTACCGCAAACCGACACAGGTAGGCGAGAAGAGTATTCTAAGGCGCGCGGAAGAACTCTCGTTAAGGAACTCGGCAAAATGACCCCGTAACTTCGGGAGAAGGGGTGCCCCGGTAGTGTGAATAGCACGAGGGGGCCGCAGTGAAAAGGCCCAAGCGACTGTTTAGCAAAAACACAGGTCTGTGCGAAGCCGTAAGGCGAAGTATACGGGCTGACGCCTGCCCGGTGCTGGAAGGTTAAGGGGAGTGGTTAGGGAGTAATCCCGAAGCTGTGAACCGAAGCCCCAGTAAACGGCGGCCGTAACTATAACGGTCCTAAGGTAGCGAAATTCCTTGTCAGGTAAATTCTGACCCGCACGAATGGCGTAACGACTTGGGCGCTGTCTCAACGAGAGATCCGGTGAAATTTTAATACCTGTGAAGATGCAGGTTACCCGCGACAAGACGGAAAGACCCCATGGAGCTTTACTGCAGCTTGATATTGAATTTGGGTACGATCTGTACAGGATAGGTGGGAGCCTTTGAAGCAGGAGCGCCAGCTTCTGTGGAGGCAACGTTGGGATACCACCCTGATCGTATCTAGGTTCTAACCTGGTACCGTAATCCGGTGCGGGGACAGTGTCAGGTGGGCAGTTTGACTGGGGCGGTCGCCTCCTAAAGAGTAACGGAGGCGCCCAAAGGTTCCCTCAGAATGGTTGGAAATCATTCGAAGAGTGCAAAGGCATAAGGGAGCTTGACTGCGAGACCTACAAGTCGAGCAGGGACGAAAGTCGGGCTTAGTGATCCGGTGGTACCGCATGGAAGGGCCATCGCTCAACGGATAAAAGCTACCCTGGGGATAACAGGCTTATCTCCCCCAAGAGTCCACATCGACGGGGAGGTTTGGCACCTCGATGTCGGCTCATCGCATCCTGGGGCTGAAGTAGGTCCCAAGGGTTGGGCTGTTCGCCCATTAAAGCGGTACGCGAGCTGGGTTCAGAACGTCGTGAGACAGTTCGGTCCCTATCTGTCGTGGGCGTAGGAAATTTGAGAGGAGCTGTCCTTAGTACGAGAGGACCGGGATGGACGTACCGCTGGTGTACCAGTTGTTCCGCCAGGAGCACCGCTGGGTAGCTATGTACGGACGGGATAAACGCTGAAAGCATCTAAGCGTGAAGCCCCCCTCAAGATGAGATTTCCCAGTATGTAAGACCCCTTGAAGACGACGAGGTAGATAGGCTGGGGGTGGAAGTGCAGCAATGCATGGAGCTGACCAGTACTAATCGGTCGAGGGCTTATCCAATAGCAAGTTGTAATTCGCGTGTTTCGTTTCGAATCTAGTTTTCAGAGAACGATCTCTGAATGTAAGCTACGCGTTTGGTGGCGATGGCGGAGGGGTTCCACACGTACCCATCCCGAACACGACCGTTAAGCCCTCTAGCGCCGATGGTACTTGGACCGCAGGGTCCTGGGAGAGTAGGACGCCGCCAAGCGATTTCCCTTTGGGGTATTTTTTTTGCCCCCCTTGCCAAGGAATAAGGGATATATATTAGGGCCCTTAGCTCAGTTGGTTAGAGCGCACCTCTGATAAGGGTGAGGCCGGTGGTTCGAGTCCACCAGGGCCCATAGCAAGACCACAACAAGAAATACACAGTGTATGGGGCCATAGCTCAGCTGGGAGAGCGCCTGCCTTGCAAGCAGGAGGTCAGCGGTTCGATCCCGCTTGGCTCCACCATTCCCTGATAGCTCAGTTGGTAGAGCACTCGACTGTTAATCGAGTTGTCACAGGTTCGAGCCCTGTTCGGGGAGCCATATGGAGAGGTGTCCGAGCTGGCCGAAGGAGCACGATTGGAAATCGTGTAGGCGTCACAAGCGTCTCGAGGGTTCGAATCCCTCTCTCTCCGCCAGATAATTTTTTTAGCAAGGCCCGTTGGTCAAGGGGTTAAGACACCTCCCTTTCACGGAGGTAACAGGGGTTCGAATCCCCTACGGGTCATAATATGGAGGCTTAGCTCAGCTGGGAGAGCATCTGCCTTACAAGCAGAGGGTCGGGGGTTCGATCCCCTCAGCCTCCACCATAATACTTCTATAACGACGCGGGGTGGAGCAGCCCGGTAGCTCGTCGGGCTCATAACCCGAAGGCCGCAGGTTCAAATCCTGCCCCCGCAATTATACTTTCCTTGAGAAAGTGATCTGGAACCGTGGTGTAGTTGGCCTAACATGCCTGCCTGTCACGCAGGAGATCGCGGGTTCGAATCCCGTCGGTTCCGCCATTTTTAATTAAATTATACACCGTGCCGGTGTAGCTCAACTGGTAGAGCAACTGACTTGTAATCAGTAGGTTGGGGGTTCAAGTCCTCTCGCCGGCACCATTTTTAGTATTTACATCTGAATTTGTGATAGAATGTATATTATAGATGCAGTTGTTAATACTAAGATACTCTTAGTGGATGAATGGCTTACTCTATGGCGATCGTGGCGAAGTGGTTAACGCACCGGTTTGTGGATCCGGCATTCGGGGGTTCAATTCCCCTCGATCGCCCCATGATTTTTTAATGGGGATTAGCCAAGCGGTAAGGCAACGGACTTTGACTCCGTCATGCATAGGTTCAAATCCTATATCCCCAGCCATTTCATTACGAGTCATTAGCTCAGTTGGTAGAGCACCTGACTTTTAATCAGGGTGTCGAAGGTTCGAGCCCTTCATGACTCACCATTATATTTTGCGGTCGTGGCGGAATTGGCAGACGCGCACGGTTCAGGTCCGTGTGGGCTAACCCCCCGTGGAGGTTCGAGTCCTCTCGACCGCACCATATGTTTTGCGGAAGTGGCTCAGCGGTAGAGCATCGCCTTGCCAAGGCGAGGGTCGCGGGTTCGATTCCCGTCTTCCGCTCCAATATTTGCGACCTTAGCTCAGCTGGATAGAGCGTTTGACTACGAATCAAAAGGCCGGGAGTTCGAATCTCTCAGGGCGCGCCATTATTTTCATAAGTATCGGGATGTAGCTCAGCTTGGTAGAGCACCTGGTTTGGGACCAGGGGGTCGCATGTTCAAATCGTGTCATCCCGATTTTTTTTATTTTGCGGGTGTAGTTCAATGGTAGAACTTTAGCCTTCCAAGCTAATAGCGTGGGTTCGATTCCCATCACCCGCTTCCGAGTAACATACAGAAGAGCCTTTGCTTATAGCAAGGGCTTTTTTTGTTTTCACCTATAAGAAGAGGTGATTTTCTGAAAATCAGAGTTTAATGTGAGTAGACAACTCGAGATGAACAGATGAAGTAGATAAGCAAAAATCTCAACTGTTGATAAACGTAGAATTACTTAATTAACTGATTTTAATTCGTTCTCTACGCAAAAAAAGACAGGCTCCTCTCCTACGATGTACGCAGGAAGAGGGGCTTGTCTTTTTTATTAAAGCTTGCGATTAATATCTTTCCAGAATGGTCTGTGTTTTCAAGCCATCGGCAGGAATCAGCCAGTTGTTGTTCTCCAGCAATTGCAGCAGTTGGGTACGGAGTCCGGATACGGCTACAGCATCATCGTTTTTGAAAGAGACCTCTACGACATTCTCAATACCTGTACCTGCTGCGTCACGGATTGGCCATACTTCGAGTGTAAGTTCTTGTCCATTCCATGTACCTTCATATCGTTGGAATGTGATCGGACCATATGCACGGGATTGAGTCAGTTGCTGCTTGCCCCAGTTGGAGGAAGTCCAGTTTTTCAATTTGCCCGGAAGCTTGTCCAGTAACATGTTCAAGGCTTCTTGCTCCGAAGGAAGCTGAACACCTGTTGCCTTGGTATCGACTTTTTTGGTGTTGGAGAAGCTCAAGGTTTGTTTGCCATATCCCCAATCGATTTCAGCCTCGTAATTATCATCCGATTGATCAAATCCCTCTTGGTTAGCCAGGGTCAGCGCACCGTTGATGTCGCCATTGATTACAGGGTAGCGCTTTTTATAAGTCAATTCGTAGTTATTCTTGTCATCCTTTTTGCGAAAACGAACGTTCCATCCTTGTTGATCCAATCCGAGAGCATTGGTGTCAAAGTACTCTACGTTAATGTTTCTTGGCGTGGAACTCAGGCCGAGTGTCTGAATCACTTCACTGCGTGGTGTCCCATCTGTATTCAATACAAGTTCCGGCTTGGCCAGAAACTTTACTTCATAAGCAGGAACGGCATTGGCAGCAGCTGAAGCCTGGGGTGCTCCCAGAAATGTCATTCCACTTCCCAATGTTACGATGCTCAGCATCAATGAGGCGGTTACCTTTTTCCACTTTTTCAAAACCAATCACTCTCCTAATCTGGATTAACGTACAGATCCCACTTTATCGCCCGAGTATCTGAAAGCGATTAACGGGGAGCGCACATTGCGTTAACCCTGCATAGATTTGATGAATGGCAAACGATAGTTTATAGCGGATCAGGGCAATCAGCCATAGAAAGGGGGAAGCCTTGACTCACCTCTCGCAGCACTTCTTTGAAGCGGTTTACCTGAACTGAAGGGTGGCGGTCCTTATTATGTACCGTATAGATATGGCGCGGCGCTTGCTCTCCGGGAATGGGAAGAACCTGAATGAGCCCCTGCTGTTCCTCCCACTGTACCGCCATCCGAGACATGAATGAGACATGCCCCCCGATTAACACGAGCTGTTTGATCGCTTCCAGGGAATCCATCTCCACGGTGCTCCTCAAACGAATGTCATGTTGCGCAAGCCATTGATTGGTTAACCGACGAGTACTGGATTCATTGCCATGTAAGGCAAAAGGAATCTGCGCGATATGATCGGGTGTTAATGCATCCTTCTGGGCCAACCCATGCTGCGGAGAACAGATCAATACCAAGTCATCTTCACATAACGTCTCAGCTTGCAGGGCGGGTCCAACAAATGGCTCGGAAGAGATCACCCCCAGATCAATCTGATGCCGAATCAGCATCTCGCGAATAACAGGTGATGGTTTGACGGATAGGACGATACGTATGCCCGGGAATTCCTGCGAAAAGGTGTTGAGTATGGTGGGCAACAGATATGTAGCCGGTACATAGCTTGCCCCAATGTGCAGAGTGCCCCGATATAGACTGTCATATTCCTTTACAACCCGTCGTGCTTCCTGGGTCAAGGCATTGATTTTGACGGAATAGTGGAGCAGGGCTTGTCCTGCCTCGGTTAGAAACGTCTTTCCACTGCGCGATTCGAATAATCGCACACCCATCTCTTCCTCCAACGACTTCATATGAAATGTAACAGTGGGTTGCTTGATCCCCAGTAACTCGGCCACGCTTGTCATGTGATGATGCTTGTCGATCAGCTCAACAATTTGCAATTTGATCAGATTCAATGTCCCAGCACTCCTCTCACTTCTACTATATAAATCGAACTAAAGATTATTTACACAGACACTACGATGACAGAACAACCTTCCAATCGCTGTTATCCCCAGATTTTTTGATTCCCTTTCTCAAGGGAAAATCCGGTGATAAAGGCGAACGCTCCGCTTTTTCAGGTTTTTTCTGTCCTCTCCGTTATCGTGCAAATGATTAGTTCACCTACTATAGATTTAATCTATGAACATCAACAGAATTCATCTAAAAAGTTAATTCCAATTTTACATACAAGACATACAACTCGCGAAAGCGGACGTTAGACTGAAAACAGTGCAAGAGATCAAGTAACAGAAGACAGGCAGGGATGCTTATGAAATTAGAGATAACTGGAATTCAAAAATCATTTAATCAAACACCCGCACTGCTGCCGACAGATCTAACGCTTGAACATGGAAAGTTCACGACACTGCTCGGCCCGTCGGGCTGTGGCAAAACAACACTGCTCCGCATGTTGGCCGGGCTGGAACAGCCGGACGCGGGGGAGATTCGTGCAGATGGTCAGTGTATCTACTCTGCGGCGAAGCGGATTGATATACCGACACACAAGCGTAATCTGGGCATGGTGTTTCAGGATTTTGCATTATGGCCGCATATGACCGTATACGAAAATGTAGCGTTTGGCCTGAAGGCCGGAAAACAGAAATCCGATCTACGGCAAAAGGTGAACGAAACACTTGGCATGGTCCGCCTGCAAGGCATGGAAGATCGATATCCTCATCAGCTGTCTGGTGGACAGCAGCAACGGGTTGCTTTTGCCAGAGCCGTAGCGGTCAGACCTGGTGTGATCCTGTTCGATGAGCCACTAAGTGCACTGGATGCTGTACTTCGGGAAGAGATGCGGATTGAGATGATGTCGCTGGTTCGGGACATGGGACTGACTGCGCTGTACGTCACACATGATCAGATTGAAGCGATGTCGATGTCGGATGAGATTGTGGTGATGCAGAAGGGACGGATATTGCAAAAGGGAAGCCCGGAAACGATCTACTCGGCGCCAAGTGATCCGTATGTTGCTTCGTTTATCGGAAAGTCCAACTGGCTCACACCTAATCAATCGATGGTGCGTCCAGAGCATGTCACCTGGAACAAAACAGGTCATGACGATCTGTGTTATCCGGGGACGGTACTTAGTGTCAGCTATGTAGGTGAACGTTATGAAGTACGAGTGCAGATGGAAGGGCTGGGCATATGGACAGCCTATATGAACCAAAGAGTGCGCGTAGGGGAGCGGGTGCAGCTCTATGTAACCCCTGAACGGATATGCCGAATGGACGGTTATGACCACCCGAGTATGAAGCAGAACGAAGCGATCGCAGTGGCATATTAAATTGTTGAACGAGCACGCAGTTGGAAGCAGGAGTACACATTTTTTATAAGAAACCAGGGGAGATGGACGAATATGTTGGGTATGAAAATACGGAAAAAGAGCGCAATGCTGTTATTAACAGCGGTAATGAGTATCAGTTTGTTCGGATGTAGTACAGGGAACTCAACCACAGGCAACGCGGCACAACCCGCCGGTGAAGGAAACACAGCAGCGGCGGCGGAAACAACGAAACCGGCTGGTGGCAAGCTTGTCTTGTACAGTGCTGGTCCACAGAAGCTGGCGGATAACATCGTGAGCGGATTTACAGACAAAACAGGGATCGAAGTTGAGATGTTCCAGGGAACGACAGGCAAAATTCTGGCTCGTATGGAAGCTGAGAAATCCAATCCGGTTGCAGACGTTGTGATTCTGGCTTCCTTGCCTTCAGCACAGGCTTTGAAAGCAGACGGACTGACCATGCCTTACCCCGAAGCAGCCAATGCAGACAAGCTGAACAAGGATTGGTCGGATGCAGAGGGCAACTATTTCAGCAGTAGTGCTTCCGCACTGGGTATTGTGTATAACACCAAACTGGTATCTACACCACCAACAAGTTGGGCAGAGCTGGCTACACCCGCGTGGAAAGATGCAGTGAACATTCCCGACCCTACATTATCAGGTTCAGCACTCGACTTCATCACAGGCTACCTAAGCGCGAACGGTGAAAAAGGTTGGGATCTGCTGAGTGCCTATAAAGCCAATGGTGTAGCGATGGCAGGTGCCAATCAGGAGGCACTTGATCCGGTCATTACGGGTGCCAAAAGCATCGTAGCAGCAGGTGTGGACTACATGGCGTATTCCTCCAAGGCAAAAGGCGAACCACTGGATATCGTATATCCTGAGGAAGGAACGGTAATAAGCCCAAGACCGGCAGCGATTCTGAAATCCAGTCCAAATGTAGAGAATGCTAAAGCGTTCATTGACTATCTATTGTCCGATGAAGCACAGAAGCTTGTTGCAGATGCTTATCTGATCCCAGGCCGCGAAGACATTGAAGCGACTAACCGTGCCAATGTGAAGGATATCCCACAACTTAAAGTGGATTGGAACTGGATGAGCGAACATGGCGAAGAGACAGCAGCGCGTTTTTCCGAGACGTTTAAATAAGTACTTTTGCATAAATCCAAAAAGCGTCTTTCAATAAGCAAGGTATAGATCGAAATACTTCTACTCGTCTAAATCATACCTGCTGTCTGTGGAAAGTCATGTGAGGTGAACGTAGTGAAACCTGTTGTTATGGACAACAACCGTATTTTTCGGAGAGTGGGCGTGATTCTGGCCCTCTTTCTGCTGACCATAAGTATTGGCGTGCCGCTCTTGCTGATCTTCTGGCAAAGTGTGTATCCGGATGGACAATGGGACTGGATGGCTCCGATTCGCACGATTACGGGTCATCATCTATCCGGTGTGCTGCTGAATTCCGTCTGGCTTGGCATCTGCGTTGTAGCGGTAACCACGCTGCTGGCGCTGCCGCTGGCTTGGATGATGGCGAAGACTCGGATGGGCGAGCATCGCTGGGTCGATGTAATCCTGATGATTCCGTTCATGACCCCGCCGTATATCGGATCGATGGGCTGGATTCTGTTTATGCAAAAAGGGGGATATCTCCAGCAGTGGGTGCCCTCATCTGCGGGCTGGAGTGAGCTGTTCTTCAGCTTCTGGGGCATGGTGCTCATCATGAGCTTGCACCTGTTCCCATTCCTGTATCTGCTGCTTCGAGATGCATTGATCCGCATCGGTGGCAATCTGGAAGAAGCGGGAGCCGTGCACGGTGCACGTGCAGGATACCGTTTTAGACGTATTATTTTACCCCTGTTGTTGTCGTCTTACGGCATGGGGATCATGCTGGTCTTTGTCAAAACGATTGCGGAATTCGGAACACCGGCAACCTTCGGGCGCAAGATTGGCTATTATGTCATGACCTCCGAGATCCATAAGTACATCTCCAGTTGGCCGATTGACTTCGGCAAGGCGACTTCACTGGCATCGGTGCTGTTGTCCGTCTGTCTGGTGATGTGGTATATGCAGTCTGCCATGAGCCGGAAGTTCACGTATCGTCTGGTTGGTGGCAAAGGGCAACGTTCGAAGCGATATTCTCTTCGCGGCGGAGCAGGATGGTTGTGTGGGGCGTATCTTGCGATTCTGTTGATCCTGTCGGTAGGTATCCCGTATTTCTCCATCATTGCGGCTTCGACCATGAAGCTACGGGGATCAGGAATTGCTTTTGATAATCTGACCTTGGATCATTACAAGGAGCTGTTATCTTGGGGATCAGTGAGTATGAAAGCCATCGGGAACAGTCTGGGATTATCCCTCGCGGCTTCAACCGTTGCTGTTATTATCGGTACGGGGTTTGCGCTCGCGATCGGCAGATCATCTTCATTCATGCAGCGTGTGATTGACTTGTTCAGTCTGTTGCCTAATACGGTGCCGGGTATCGTGATGGTGGTAGGTCTGATTCTCTTCTGGAACTCACCCTGGATGCCAGTCACGTTGTATAACACCTACGGCATGGTTGTGCTCACGTACGTTGTTCTCTTCTTGCCTTACACCGTGCAGTATGTAAAATCGAGCTTTACCCAGATTGACGGAACATTGTTCCAGGCGGGTCAAGTGTTTGGCGGAAAGCCGCTGTATATTCTGCGGCGAATCCTGATCCCATTGATTCTGCCCGGCATGCTGGCGGGCTGGATGATGACCTTTACGATTGCAACAAGGGAACTGGTGGGTTCGTTGTTGATTCTTCCGCCGTCCATGCAGACGTCGGCTACGTATATTTTTGCCCAATTTGAACAAGGTCAGGTATCCCTCGGGATGGCGATGGCCGTTGTAACTGTAGGTATGACAGTGCTGATGCTGCTGGGGATCGAAATGCTGAATTCAAAGAGAAAGTGGAATGCATCATGATCAAACTGAACGTATGGGGCGGTGCAGGGGAACATGGACGTTCCGCCTATCTCCTGAGCGGGAGCTGGTTTCGCCTTTTGCTGGATTGTGGTGTGAAAAAAGAAGGCGCAGGCCAGTATCCGCTGATTGACCCGGAGATTGTCCCGCAACTGGACGCGGTCCTCTTGTCTCACGCCCATGAGGATCATTCGGTCGCCATCCCACTGCTGTATAAGATGGGCTACCAGGGTGAAGTGTGGACGACAAGGGAGACGAGGGAGCAGCTGGGTACGTATTTTCGGGCATGGCGCAGCAACATGGAACGAGCAGGACATGTAATACCATATGACAAAGCTGACGAGCAGCGTATTCGATACAGGTTCCTGGAGAACGAAGCAGAGCGAGGCCATTGGTTTGAAATTATACCTGGGGTAGCGGCAGTCTGGGGGCGTAGCGGGCATCTCGCGGGTTCGGTCTGGTTTGGTCTGGAGATGGAGGGCAAGCGAGTTCTGTACTCCGGCGATTATACGTCCGAGTCCATGCTTCTACAGGATGACGATGTGGCCGACGGATTTCGGCGAGCAGACCTGAATCGCCATAGCCGCGTATGGGCTGTTCCTGTCCCAATTCAAAGCCTTCAGGATATGTCCATCGCACCCAATGTAAAAACGGATGTGAACAGCGAACAGGTCAGCGAGTTGGTAATGGACCAAGCTATGGGACGGGCGCTGGTTGATCAATCAGCATATGCTCAGACCCTTGCTGCTACAGGATCTACCGGATCAGAGACAGCACCAAGCTCATCTGCAGTGACACACAGCAACATCCTTACCGAGCAAATGCACATGAGAGAAAGTATAGAAGCCTTGGTATCCATGTCTAACTCATCCCAGGTTAAGCTTGATCTGGCGATCGTGGATGCTGCCTATGGTACGGACCAGGATACGCAGGCCGATAAACTGCACCAACTGGAGAGCGCTATCAGTAGTGTGATTGCTCGGGGGGGCAGAGTATTATTACCCATGCCTGCGGTAGGCCGCGGCCAGGAGATGATCCTATGGGCACAGCAATGTTTTCAGAACATTCCTATTATAGTGGAACAGAAACTGGTGGATGGGATGACTCAGTTACATCGTGCTCCCTATTGGCTCAGGAAGGGAGAGCGGACTCGGGGAGGTTTGCCTGCGGACAGCATCGATCATTTTCTGAGCGGAGAAGGTTGGGCAAAGACATCTACTGAGGAAGAGCGTCTGCAGTTGCTGGAACAACATCATGCTTCCCTATGGTTTGTACCGGACGGCATGATGCAGTCCTCACTTGCACGTTGGTACTATGAGAGATGGGCATCTGATGAAAAAAATCTGATTCTGCTCACCGGGCATGTTGCCGCCGGAACTTTTGCCGATGAGTTATTGAAAAATCCAGAAGAGTATGGCGAATGTGAAGTTAGGAAATTGCGTTACAAAGTTCATCAGGGTTGGAGGGATGTCGAGCAGATGTTGGGCCGGATCTCTGCACGTCATACGGTCCTTGTGCATACTGACCTTGTGGAGACGGAACGGTTGAGACAAGGTTTGCTTGATGAAGGTTCATCTGCGGAAGCTGATATCTATGCGTTGTCTCCAGGAGATGAGTTATCCTTTTAAAAGAAAGAATGAACAGGTTTTCGCTGAGGGCGAGAGCCTGTTTTGGCGTACCGTTCTTGCCTTCATATCGGAAAGAGTAGGAAAAGATACAAAGAGAGTTGTTAACCTTTATCTGATGTAATTTAATTTTACATAAAGTTTGACTTGTAAAATTTTATATCATATACTGGGTAAAATGTTGGCAGATGACGTGATCATCGGGTCTTGCAGGAGGTTGGAAGTGGATGGATACAGGCAGCTATCCGATGTGGGAGAAGTATCGTTTGAAGCAGGAGCATCTGGTCATCGGACTAATGTCAGGGACGTCTCTGGACGGAACAGATGCAGCGCTGGTGCGTATTCAAACCGATATGAGCGGGGCATTACAGCAGATCGAGCTGGTTGATTTCGTATGTGTGCCGTATTCGAATGGATTGAGAGACGTACTGATCCGGTTATGTTCACCAGGGACAGCTCGTGTCGACGAGCTGACAGCCGCGCATTTTGGTGTATCGGAGTGGTATGCGCATAGCGTTATGGAACTGATGCAGTCTGCCGGTATCTCAACGCAGCAGGTGGATATGATTAGCATGCATGGGCAGACGGTATGGCATGCTCCTGTAGCATCTGCATTTCCAGGGCCAACGGGAGCAAGTATTGATGTGGTATCGACATTGCAGATCGGTGAATGTGCTGTCGTTCGAGAACGGACAGGACTGCCAGTGATTGGCAACCTGCGAGCAAGGGATATGGCCGCTGGTGGGGAAGGTGCCCCGCTTACGCCTTATGCGGATGCTCTGATGTTCCGCAACCCGACGGAAGGGCGGCTGGTGCAGAATATCGGCGGCATTGGCAATGTGACGGTGCTACCATCCGAGTCATCTACCGAAGGTATTTCGGCTTTTGATACGGGACCGGGCAATATGGTGATGGATGCCATTGTGCGGCAGGCAACGGATGGGCGGCAGAATTATGATCCGAGTGGAAGCATTGCCGCACAGGGAAAGGTCAATCAGGGTCTGGTAGACCTGTGTTTGGAGGATGAATATTTCAAAAGACTTCCGCCGAAAAAGTACCGGGCGAGAAGTATATGGAGCCGCGTATGCAGTGAGACTGATGGAGATGGCCTCAGAGCGTTCCTTATCCCTTGAAGATACGCTGGCTACTGCCACCTGTCTGACCGCGGAGACCATCGTGCGTGCAGTGAAGGATTTTATCTTGCCCAAGGTGCAAATATCAGCCATGCTCGCGTGCGGTGGTGGCACTTCCAATGCCACGCTGATGGAGATGATCCGTCAGAGACTTCCGAAAGATATCCGTTTGGAACGAACAGCAGATTATGGTATACCCGATGATGCTCGGGAAGCCATTGGATTTGCTCTACTTGGCCATGAGGCACTCATGGGAAGAACCAATACACTTCCGGCAGTAACCGGCGCGAAACACGCAGTAATCTCGGGCAATCTCACACTCTAGTGAGGCCTGACTTTAATTGGAGTTCAGTTATGGAAGGGCGAGGAATTCGATTAGACGCGAGTGGAATTATACGATAAAATGCTTGTACATGAATGCAGTACGGAAAGGAGGAGCGAATGGAAGGCATGAAAGGTGGACTTGTGCGTTTACGCGCATTAATGGATGACTTAACTCCGTCCGAACGGAAGATCGGAGCTTATATTCTCGATCACCCGCAAGAAACTGTTCAATCCTCGGTGGCCCAGTTGTCTGAACGGAGTGGAGGCAGCCCAGCTGCCATTATCCGTCTCTGCAAATCACTGGGTGTAACGGGTTTTCAGGAGCTGAAGCTGAAGATTGCCGGAGATTTGCAGACGAGTGAGCCATATCAATATACGGAGATTCGTCCCCAGGACTCCATGGAGAGCATTATTCAGCATGTGTCCGCAAATAATATTCAGTCGGTGAAGGATACGGTTCATATTCTGGACCCACGTCTGGTGGAAAAAGCCGTGGACGTGCTTCATCAGGCAAACCGGATCTTTTTCTATGGAGTAGGGGCCTCCAACCTGATTGCGCTGGATGCACATTACAAGTTCATGCGAATCAATCGCACAAGCTTTTCGTTCGCCGATCCGCATATGCAGATTTCGTCCGCAACGACGCTTCGTGAGGATGATGCGGTGGTATGTATCTCGTATTCAGGGGAGACTTCGAACGTAATCTCCTGTCTCAAGCATGCTCATGATGGTGGTGCAGCGACAATCAGCATTACCAAGTGGGGCAGCAATACACTCAGTAGTATGGCGGATGTGCCCCTGATGATTACTTCTACCGAAAGCGATATTCGGAGCGGAGCAACTTCATCACGGATTGCACAGTTGAACGTGATCGATATCCTGTATCTGGCGATTGCCAGTCGGGATTACAACCAGTCGGTGGAATATTTGGAGAAGAGCCGACAGGCTATACTGGAGCACAAGTGAAGCAGAACCATATGAATCCCTTTCTGTTTATGCAGGAGGGGATTTTTTGACGGATGATATCCGCTTTAGAATAAAAAAATAAAAAAAAGAGCCCAAACCAATGTCGGACTCCTCTCTTTCAACCTCTAAAAATCCCCCTGTATGTCTCAGGAAGGCCCCGCAATGGCGCTGCGGACAAATCCATCAGCCAGATCAAGCCTGTGCTGGGCTTCTGTTGCGTCCACGCCTGCCATCAGCATGACGATTGCCGTTTTTACATGACCATCTGCACCGGTAAAAGCCTCTTCAATATCCGCTTCATTTGCTCCGGTTGCCAGATGTATCATGCGTTTGGCCCGATGGACAAGCTTCTCGTTCGAAGGGTTCAGATCAACCATGAAATTACGGTAAACCTTGCCCAGACGAATCATGGCGGTAGTCGTGAGCATGTTCAGAATCATTTTCTGGGCGCTGCCTGCCTTCATACGTGTTGAACCCATGACAACCTCTGGGCCGACAACAGCCTCAATGCTCACATCAGCCAACAGGGTCATCGGCGTGCCTGCATTATTACTCAGGCTGATCACCGTAGCCCCGATCTCCTTGGCGTGTCTCATCGCACCCAGCACATACGGCGTTCGTCCACTGGCTGCAATGCCAACCACAACATCGTTTTTGTCTAAGCCATGTTCATCAAGGTCCGCAGCTCCCAACTCCTCACTATCTTCAGCACCTTCAACAGGGTCCTTCACTGCCCGGAATCCCCCTGCAATAATACCCTGCACCATGGATGGCGGGGTTCCGTAGGTAGGCGGGCATTCCGAAGCGTCAAGTATTCCTAATCGTCCACTGGTACCTGCGCCTACATAAAAAAGCCTGCCGCCAGACTGAAACGCCTCCAAGATCCGATCCGCAGCTTGAGCAATGACCGGAATGAGGGGCTGAATGAGCTCCGCAATTCGTTGATCTTCCTTATTAATGAGCTCCATAATTTCTGCCGAAGGCAATTCATCTATATGATCCGTTAGTGGATTGGGTTGTTCTGTTATTAGTGAATTCAGCATGTGATTCATCCGTATGGCCTCCTTCTCTCTTTTAAAATGATTCATTCAGGGAACAGCGTTTTCTTGCCAGTTGTGCTGCGCCAACCGCTGGAGCGGGGGCATCTTCACGATATACAAAGTCCAACTCTCCATAATATCCCGATAACTTCTGGATAAATGTATTTCGGAAAAGTGCAGCATATCGAAACAGTGATCCGGACAGGACAACCGGAGTGGATGCAAATTCGGGATGACGGGCAATCAGCGCTTTGGCGGTATCCGCCAATTGTGAGGCTTCGTCGATGATCAGTGCCCGGGCGGCCTCATCTCCGAGTTCAGCTGCTTCCATAGCTAGGCGGGCGATGGATGCGGTCTCGGTTTTGCCCCAATCCGTCTGATACACTCGTGCCTTTAGCTCCGATATATCCCGAAGGCTCAGTTTCTTTAGAAGAAGCGGGGTTAAACAGGTTGGAGGAAGAACACCGTCATAACTTTGCATAACCACTTGGAGTGCACGCTGCCCAATACGATAGCCGCTCCCCTCATCTCCGAGCAGGTGACCCCAGCCTCCTGCACGGTATCGCTCGCCTTCCCGCGTAAATCCGTACACGATGGACCCTGTTCCAGAGATGCATAATACACCGTGCGTATGTCCGAGAGAGGCCATCAGAGCAATCTCTCCTTCGGATACAACCCAGACTGGGCAACCTTCTGATGCTTGTCGATTACGACTCTTCATATAGTTATTTACTGCTTCGGCTATAAGTTGCCGTTCTTGGATCGTATCTACACCTGACATACCAAGGCATATACCCTCACAATTTGTCGATAAATCACTTATTAGATTAAATAGCTGTTCCAGCACTCGTTGCAGTTCGGAAATGGCCTGTTCAGTTGATACGCTGTGAGGATTTGTGGGACCGCCGCTGAGTCGGGCGAGAATTTCACCAGATTCAGAAATGATTGCTGCATCAGTATTGGTACCGCCTCCATCTATGCCTCCATACACTCGCAAAGTGGCTCACCTCGCTTGCTTGGGTTTTCTTTTTACATAGTATAGTTGCATGAAAAGAAAAAGTAAAATTAAATTTTATAATAAAAAATAATGTTGAATTTTTATTTTACAACTCATATAATGAATTCAATCTACAATTTTGGAAGGAATTAATACTGTTAATGTCAATTAAGTTGACGTTAATATTGCATTTAAGAGATTGAGCCTGCGACTGGCAGGCTCAATCTCCAGGGGAGGTGCTTTTCCTTACTGCCGCGTGTATAGGTGGATGGCGTTTGAAGGCCGAATGATCACAAAAGGGGTAGCATGGTTAGGCAATGAAGGAAACGGATGATGACATGCAAAGGAGATGAAGGGATGAAAAAGAAGGGTCTGGTATGGACGATGTTGTTGATGATGGTCTTGGTTACTGCCTGTGGGAATAGCGGGGGTGCTGCTTCAGATGACCCAAATGCTGACGATACGGTAACGGTATGGACCTATCCTGTACATGGCACATATGAAGATGAACTGAAGGATCTAATCTCTGATTTCAATAAAGAACACCCGAACATTACCGTGAAGACGGAAATGCTCTCCTGGGCGGAAGGGCCCAAAAAATTCGATGTCGCTCTGAACGCGGGCAATCCGCCGGATCTTTACTTTCATAGTGTAGACGGCACATATGTGAATACAGGATTGGCACTTGAGCTGGACAGCTACCTGACACCTGAGATCAAGGATGACTATCTGCCAGGTACGCTTGAATTAGGTCAGATCCAAGGGAAACAGTACGGACTGCCATTGTATCAATTCCAATGGGCGTGGGGTGGCAACAAACGTATTCTAGAGGAAGCGGGCATTGACTGGAAATCCATTCAACAAAACGGCTGGACCTGGTCCGAATTCAACGCTGCCGCAGCCAAGCTGACCAAACCGCTGGATGGCGGGGCTAAACAATATGCACTGGTTACCGACGGAACCTCGCTTGATTTCATTGAAATGCTGTCCCGAAACAACGGAATGATTGACGTTCTCGATAAAGCTGGCACGTTCCAGTGGAATGATGGGCGCATTCTGGATACTCTCTCTTTTATCAAAAACCTGATGGATCAAGGCTATATGCCAAAAGAAACGGCTGCGCTTGCTCCAGCCAAACGGACGGATATGTTCTATGCGGGTGAAACAGCGATCATCTCCAAAGCGATTCCTTATTATGATGTAATGATTCAGAACCGCAACAAGGATATTGATGATGGCAAAGTACAGGGGGAGAAAATTGATTTTGTCCTGCTACCTGTACCGCATAATGATGATCAACCTGCGGCAACAACGATGGGCGGCGAAGGGTATGTAGCCTTCAAACAGAAGAAAGACAAAGGCGAGCAGCATGCCAAAAATACGTTCCTGGTGATGGAAGCGCTCAGTGGTGCCAAAGCAGGGAACTCCGCCAATGAATTGGCTCTCCCTTTCGTAAGACAATCCCAGGTGGATCTGTTTAAAGGAAAAGAACTTGGTCAAGCGGATAATCTGGCTGCTGCGAAAGTCATGGCAGAGGATATTGCGATGCCGGTTGTACTGGAACTGGATATCGACAAAGCATCTCAGCAGAAACAATTCAAGGAACAGGTTGTGAAGCCTAACATTCAGGCGCTGTTCTCGGGTGAGAAAACACCGGAGCAGATCGCAGAAGACTTCAAGAGCAAAGGCCAGCAGATGTTTGGACAATAACTCGGACAATCAAACATAACGTAAACCACACTGATTAGGAGAGGAGGATTCGCCATGCAGACCGCCCTTGCGCCAAAACCGTCAGTGCCCCGGACTTCCCGGGTTGCCCGGTTTTGGCGAGACTACGGGTGGGCGTATTTGTTTATTTTGGCGCCTGTCCTGCTGTTTCTCATTTTCACACTGTACCCCGTTCTGACGGCTCTTGTGATGAGCTTCCAGAAATACAACATTATGAATTCGACGTGGGTTGGATTGGATAACTACGAGCGACTGGTGAAAGATGAGACGTTCTGGAAGTCGATTAAAAATACACTCATCTTTACCGTAGGCACAGTCCCGGTCAATATTCTCATTACATTTGTACTGTCCTATTTCATCTATCAAATGAAAAGCAAATGGCAGACATTTTTCAAAGCTACCATGTATCTGCCTGCGGTAGCCTCCGGGGTGACCATCTCCATTGTATGGCTGGCGATCTTTGACCCGACGGATTCAGGACTGCTCAACCGTTTCCTCGGTCTGTTCGGCCTTGACCCGGTAATCTGGCTGGGCCAGTCGGGAACGGCACTCTTTTCCCTCATTCTGATGAACTGGCTTGGATCGCACGGAGCAGGCATTATTCTCTATCTGGCAGCTATGGGCGGTATTCCGAAATCGCTGTACGAAGCGGCGGATATTGATCATGCCAGCGGCTGGACCCAGTTCAGCAAGATTACATGGCCGCTGCTCAAACCAACGACGCTGTATCTGCTCGTTACAGGTGTGATTACATCCTTCCAGGTGTTTATCTCGGTATATTTGATGACACAAGGTGGACCAAACTTTGCGACAACTACAATTGCCTATCTGATCTACGAGACGGCATTCAAGTTCTATGAATTCGGATTGGCTTCGGCACAGTCGTTCGTATTGGCGATTATCATCATTGTCATTTCCGTCATACAGTTCAAATATTTCTCCAGCGATATTGAGTATTAGATGTAGTTGCATTAAGCATCCGGGGGTGAATGAAATCCATGAAATCAACACAGAAAAAGATCCTGCTTGTTGTTGCATCCATTCTGCTGGTGGTCTGGGCGCTGGTGACGGTCATTCCGATGTATTGGATGCTCGTCGGTTCGGTGCAGGATAGTGCGATGTCGGCTTCGTTTAAACCACAGATGATTCCGGAGCAGTTGTCGTTATCACCATATGAGCGCTTTTTTGCCAAAACTGATGCCTGGCGCTGGTTATACAATTCGCTGCTCATCTCGATTATTCTGACAGTCACGAATGTATTCTTCGCCTCCCTGGCGGGATATGCGTTCGCCAAACTAAAGTTTCCGGGGAGTCGGGCGGTGTTCTGGACGTTGCTGGGGACCATGATGATTCCGGCACAGGTGACGCTGATTCCTTTGTACATTCTGATGGTCAGCGTGTTTGACCTGGGAGATACGTATACGGCCATTATCCTGCCTGCTGCCGTTAGTGTGGGCAACATTTTCTTGATGAAACAGTTCATGTCTACGCTGCCCACATCGCTAATACATGCGGCACGTATCGATGCATGCAGTGAGTTCGGCATCTTCTGGAAAGTCATTCTGCCGATGGCAAAGCCGGGAATCGCGGTGCTGGCGATATTCACGTTTGTGGCTTCGTGGAATGAATTCTTCTGGCCGTTCCTCATTACCAATTCCAACGAGATGCGTACCATTCAGGTGGGGCTGGCCTCGTTTGTATTTGCTGAATCAACGGACTTCGGCGCAATGATGGCAGGGGCAACAATAGGTGCGCTGCCCATGATCATTCTGTTTTTCTCACTGCAACGTTATTTCCTACAGGGTATTACGATTGGTGCGGTAAAAGGTTAAGTTGAACTGTTAGTTCAGGACAAGTGACAACGTAAAGGGGGATCTACCTATGGCACGCGTGGAGTTTCGCCAAGTGCGCAAAGAATTCAAAGACGATCATAAAGGAACGTTCACGGCTGTAGCCGGCTCGGACTTTGTTATAGAAGATAAGGAATTCGTGGTTTTTGTGGGTCCTTCGGGCTGTGGC
The DNA here is from genome assembly GCF_030816325.1 of Paenibacillus sp. W4I10. Taxonomy (NCBI): domain Bacteria; kingdom Bacillati; phylum Bacillota; class Bacilli; order Caryophanales; family Paenibacillaceae; genus Paenibacillus; species Paenibacillus sp. W4I10. The sequence continues at coordinate 4,828,942 of NZ_JAUSXX010000001.1, read as the reverse complement.
AAGACGACGTCACTGCGGATGATTGCGGGACTGGAAAAACAGACGAGTGGCGATATTGTCATTGGGGAACGGGTCGTGAACGACCTGCATCCGAAGGATCGGGATATCGCGATGGTGTTTCAGGACTATGCACTCTATCCGCATATGACCATCCGTGAAAATCTATCCTTTGGCCTGAAAAATCTGAAAAAGCCAAAGTCTTATATTAATGAACAGGTGCAGAATGCGGCCTCCATTCTGGGACTGGAAGCGATGCTGGAACGCAAACCACGCGAGCTGTCTGGTGGTCAGCGCCAGCGTGTGGCAGTAGGACGGGCGATCGTCCGTGATCCGCAGGTGTTTTTATTCGACGAACCACTGTCCAATCTGGATGCCAAGTTGCGGGTACAGATGCGGGTGGAGTTGGGAGAACTGCATAAACGTCTTGGTGCCACGATTGTGTATGTGACGCATGATCAGGTGGAGGCCATGACACTTGGGGAACGCATCGTGGTCATGAATCATGGAGATATCCAGCAGGTGGCTTCACCGAAAGAACTGTATGCGAGTCCGCGGAATATGTTTGTTGCTGGATTTATTGGTTCCCCGGCGATGAACTTCATTGATGCGCGGATTGAAGGCACGCAGGTTGTCATCGAGGGAGCATCATTCACTTTGCCAGCAGATGTGCTCGCACGTCTGCAAAGTCATCAAGGGAAGCCGGTGATTATGGGTCTGCGTCCAGAGCATATTTTTGGTGACGATGTCGCTCCGAATATCCCGACAGACCATATGCTGCAGGCGCGAGTTCAGGTTGTAGAACATCTGGGCTCCGAGAATCTGGTGTATTTCCATTCCGGTGCCCGTACCGTTACGGCCAAGGTTCACCCGGAAACACATGCTTATGTAGGTATGGACAAAAATTTTGTGCTGGACCTGCGTAAGGCACACTTTTTCGATCCAGAGACGGAGCTTGCGATTGGACGGGAGTAAGAGACGAAGCGGGGCGAAGAAGGAACTGTGGGAAAGGGGAGAATAAAAATGCGTAAACTGAGTGAAGTGTTGGTCAAGTCGGGCGCAGAAATCTATCGGGATATTATTCCGGTGGCCTTGTACAGTGTCGTTAGCTCCATCGTATTGGTTCCCATTCTGATGTTTGCTCCGTTGCCGATCGCGGTGCTGCTTCTGGCCTTGATATATATGCCCATCCTGTTCGGTGTTTGTTATGCCGTGCATCACAGATTGGAACGTAAGGAACGGCGCAATGGACTTAAGGATATCTGGGTCGGAACATTGAAGGGAATAATCCCGGGAGGATCGGTGGGTGTGCTTTTCGCGGTGCTTGGCTTCATTCTATGGTCAACTTGGTGGTATTACGGTGGACAGGGTGGAATTACAGGTACAGCAGTGGGTGCATTCCAGACGTTCTTTGTCTTCATGGCGCTGATGTCACAGTTCTATACTTGGCAGCTTGTTTTACAAAAGAACATGGGCATCCTTCGGGCGATGGGGGAAAGTGTAAAGCTGTTCTTCCGTCACCCGGGGTATACGATGGGCGCTTGTTTTCAGGCCATGTGCCTGACTGCTCTGCTGATGCTGACTGTCGTTGGTTTCGGAGCGCTGTTTGGAGGTATGTTTGCCATCTATCAACATAAGGTGGCTCTCAATGTGCTGGAGCCTGAAGAGGAACCTGTCGTAACAGGCGGTAATGATCACCAGTATACAGGGTGGATCAGCCAGGGGAATGTGTAATGGGTCGGTTGAATGGAAGCGAGCAGATTCCGGCTGTAAAAACGGGAGTTGACCTTCTGTCGAGAGGGTTATCGCATCCATGGTTAACAGGTGCTCGAATCGGTCTAATTACGAATCCGACTGGAATTACAGCGGATTTTGTATCGACCATAGATGTGTGCGCGGGACTGGCTAATGCCGAGCTTACAGCGCTCTATGCCTGTGAGCACGGACTGGATGGAGAACTTCAGGCGGGTGTCAGATTCGGAGACATGCTTCATCCACGTCTGGACATTCCGGTGTTCAGCCTGTATGGGGATTACAAGAAACCTACGCCTGCAATGCTGGCTGGAGTGGATACGGTGCTGTTCGACATTCAGGATGTGGGTATCCGCTATTACACGTATGCCTCAACCTTGTTCCATATGATGGATGTCTGTGCTGGAGCAGGCAAACGTATGCTGAATCTGGACCGTCCCAATCTGCTGGGTGGAAACGTTGTGGAAGGCGGTGTGCTGAACGCGGGATATGAATCACTCGTTGGCGCTTGGCGTGTACCTGTACGTACCGGATTGACGGTAGGTGAACTCGCCCTGATGGTCAACAGCGAGATGGATGTACCTTGCGAATTGGACGTGGTTGCGATGGAAGGTTGGCAGCGTTCCATGAGGTTCACGGATTGTCAGCTTCCCTGGATGTTGCCCTCCCCCAATATGCCTACGCTGGATAGCGTGCAGGTATATGCGGGCACATGCCTGTTCGAAGGCACTAATGTATCGGAGGGCAGGGGCACGACCCGCCCATTCGAGTGGATTGGGGCACCCTGGGTTGAGGGTGAGCGTTTGGCGGAACGATTTCGGGAATACAAGCTGGAAGGTGTGCATGTGCATCCGGTGTACATGTCGCCAACATTCTCCAAACATGCAGGTGAGCTGTGTGGGGGCGTAAGGATCTTTGTAACGGACAGTAGGAAATTCCGGGCGGTAGAGACGGGGCTAGTGCTATTGCATGAACTGGTTTCACTCTATCCGGAGCAATTCTGCTGGCTGGAGCCACCAGAGCCGGGTTCGAGGTACTTTATCGACCTGCTGGCAGGGGGGAAGGCAGTTAGGGAAACCATTCATGACCGTGCGGAATTCATTCGTTTAATGGATGCGTGGAATGTACAGGCAGCGGAATGGAAGGAGCGGCGAAAGCCGTTTTTGTTATATGAATGAACGGATGTTTGTTAGCGGAGGGAGGCATGAAATGAGTGGGCAAAAAAGAGTTATACCAGTCGAGGCTGAAACAGATGACTTTGCGTGAGAAAGTTGGGCAAATGCTGCTTTGTGGCTTTCATGGCACCGAAGCTGTTGGCGATGTGGAATCCTTTCTCCGAAAGTATCCAATCGGTGGCGTAATCTACTTTGCTCGCAACGTTGAGTCGCCAGAGCAGATAGAGCGGTTATCGTCAGGGTTACAGCAGATTGCCAAAAGCAGTGGTAATGTGCCGCTCTGGATCTCCATTGATCAGGAGGGCGGCATGGTTGCTCGAATTACCGAAGGGATCGCCTTGATGCCTGGACCAATGGCCATTGCCGCTGCCGGTTCCATTGACGATGCATATCAGGCGGCATATATCAGTGGGTTGGAGCTGAAGTCCATGGGTATTAACATGAACTTTGCTCCGGTATTGGATGTCAACAATAACGCCGCCAATCCGGTCATCGGTGTACGATCATTCGGCGAATCTCCACAATCGGTTGCAGACTATGGGGCCAGAACCATCGCGGGAATACAGGACGCTGGGATTGCAGCGACAGCCAAGCACTTCCCTGGGCATGGGGATACGGATACCGATTCCCATCTGGACCTCCCGATCATCACTCATGATCGTGAACGGGTAGAGCGCCTGGAGTTGATTCCATTCCGAGCCGCTATCGCCGAAGGTGTCGATGCCATGATGTCGGCGCATATTTATTTCCCTGCACTGGAACCAGAGCGTTTGCCCGTAACGCTATCGCATACTGTATTAAGCGGTCTGCTTCGCCAGGAACTGGGTTATGAGGGCATGATCGTGACAGATTGCATGGAGATGGATGCCATTGCTGTGAACTATGGCACTGTCGATGCAGCTGTGATGGCTGTAGAGGCCGGAGCGGATCTGGTGTTAATTAGCCATACGGCCAAGCTTCAGGCAGAAGCATTTGAAGCGTTGTTAGCAGCTGTGAGGAGCGGGCGGATTAACGAGAGACGTATTGATGAGTCGGTGAATCGCTTGCTGATGTACAAGGCGAAGCGTGGTTTACTGGAGAGTGGAATGGGCGGCGCAAGTGATGATGAAGTGAATATTGTAGTATCGAATGCATCATTGCCAAAGGCATCAAACGCTCCTGCTCTGTCCAGTTGGTCGGAGCGCAACAGTTCTTTACACCAAGAGGTTGCCCGCCGTATTAGCGAGAACAGTATCACACTGGTGCGCGATCAGCTGAATATGCTGCCTTTGAAGCCGGAACGCACGCTGGTCATAACGGTTGCCACGTCCGTGACGACAATTGCAGACGAACAGCTGACTCAGACGTTCACCTTGGGCTCAGCCTTATCCATCTATGGTCTGGATGTTGTCGATCTGACGGTCACGCCCGAGGAAGTCGCCATTCGTTCCGCACGTCTGCTTCAGGCAGCGGAAGCAGATGACATTCGGCAGATTGTGGTGGGAACCTACAATGCGGGAAGTCCCTCCGGCGATCCACAGTGCAGGCTGATTGGTTGGATACAGCAATTGAGTAAACCACTGGCTGTTGTGGCATTGCGAAGCCCCTATGATCTGCTGGCGCTTCCGGATGCCCAGGTCTATGTAGCGGCTTACGAGAGCCGGCCACTTGCCATGGATAGCGTCGCTCAGGCGCTGATGGGGCGCATTCCTTTTGCGGGGAAACTTCCTGTAACATTAAAGCAGACAGATGATGAAAGAGCGGATGTCTCCTAGGCAGTGATAAGAATATGAGTACATCTGCCTTTTGCAGGATGGAGAAGAGATGGATTGTGGGTTGAGCGAAACGGAAATGTGAGTCGTTAAAATGAAAACATATATAGAGCAAAGAGACGATCCTTTAAAGGACCGTCTCTTTGTGCTGTATATAAGCGATTAATTATAGATTATTGCAATTGCAGTGCTGCTGCTGTTTTGGTTTCAACTTCATCCAAAAGTGAAGTCATGTCCATACCTGCGTGGTTGCCGAGCAGGATAATGGTGATATCATCGGACAGATTACGTGAAAAGGCTGTAGCAAACCCGCCACCACTACCGTTGTGGAAGACGGTACGGTTGGTGCCATTCTCTTTGAGAATCCAGGCGTAGCCATAGTTTTTATCGGAGTAAGGCTCATACATCTGTTCAATCGTATCCTGGCTTAGAATCTTGTCCGTATACAGCGCACGATCCCATTTCAGCATATCGTCCACCGTGGAATAGATGGTTCCTGACCCGGATTGAGATACATAGTAAGGCGCAGTTACCCATGCGTTATTTTGTTGAACAAAACCACTAATCGTGTGCACTTTACGGGAAGCCTCTCCCGAATTCTTCATGCCAAGTGGCTTCAGTATCGTCTGTTGCACGTAGTCGGCATAACTCATGCCGGATACCTGTTCAACGACGTATGCAAGCAAGACATATCCGCTGTTGCTGTACAGATAGGCACTTCCTGGTTCAAACTTCAGCGTTTTGTGGCGAATCTCCTCTACAGTCTCTTCCATAGAAGTTCCTTCACCCCGACCAAATGCGGATGGCAGACCTGAAGTCTGGGATAACAGCATATGCAGTGTGATCTGATCTCCCTTCGGTATACCAGAAATATACTTGGAGATTGGATCTTGCACATTAATCTTACCATCCTCCACTAGACTCAGAATGGACGCGGCCGTAAAGGATTTGCTCAGCGATGCGATTCGGGTCTTCTGATCCGGGCGATTCAGCGTCTGTTCATCGGCAAGTCCGTAGCCTTGCTTTAGAAGCACTTCACCATCGCGGGCAATCAGAGCCATACCTGGATAGTTGATCTCGCGCAGATATGTATCCACGCTGGCAACCTTGCTATTCAGCAGGCTGACCTGATCAGTGACCATTTTTACACTCATCTGCCCCGTGGCTGTGCGTTGGACCTTGATGTCTGCCTTGATTGCATTAGCCATGGCCCGGATAGGTACCATCAACGTACCGTTAACGGTACGTGAATTCACACCTGTAGCCAGATCGACCTTGTTTACCTTAATGGAATTACTACCAGCCTGATGGATCAGCTTGTCTCTGCCAACGGTAATGGTAGCCGTCTTGGTGCGATTATCCCATTTCAACGTGCCTTTAACCGATGTGACCACATCCCGTAGTGGAACAAACGTTGAGCCTTTGATTATAAGTGGTGCGTTCTTCCAGGATTGTTGCTCACCATTCACTTCAATGTGAACTGCTTGCGTCGCCTGCGCTGCGGATGCCGTAATACCAGCTTGTCCCAGAATCGGGCCTGCGCACAGGATGAGCGCTAACAGAATGCGGAACATGGATGAATATAACGTGGAAATACGTTGTTTTTCATTTGACTTGCGTAAGATTTGAATCCTCTCCTTCCAATCGTTTCATGAATAGCCAGCTTATGAGCATTGTAAACGATCTCGCGTAGAGGGTCAAAACGATTAAGCGGATATAATCCATATCATCTGATCAGATCATTTAAATTAAATTTGTACTAATTTAGTATCTATACATAATATTTTTACAGCGATTGTCCGATAAAAGGATGGGTGAAGATTATGATGGGGGATAGTTAAATGAAGAAAAGGATTAAAAACTGGTTTACTTTAACCGTAAAAAAACGCCTGATCGCTGCATTGCTCTTGTTCCTGATTGTACCGAGCATTACCGTGGGATGGTTGTCTTATCAAAAAGCTGCTGAGCAGGTCAAAATGGAAATTATTCGTTCCGCACAAGCCAAAACAGAAATGCTTAGTCTGCAGATAAATCAAATGCTGGATATGGAGAAGGATAACGCAGCGCAGATGGCTGCGGGTATTACTTCAAAGGATATTATTAATAAATCCCCTGCACTGCAAAGGCAGATGGATCGGATGTCTCAGAATCATAAGGAATTGGGTGTACTCACCGCAGGTGCGGACGATGGCAGTTGGATGAAATCCCCAGAATCCGAGGAACAGAATTATGATCCTCGAGAACGTTCATGGTATAAGATGGGCATGTCTCAGGATGAACCTGTAATCTCAGACACGTTCCAGTCGGCTTCGACGGGTGAATGGGTTGTGACTGCGGCGGCCAAGCTGGCCGATGGCAAAGGGGTATTCGGGGCTAATGTCAGTCTCAATCATCTGAAAGAATCCGTAGATCAGATACGCATCGGTAAAGAAGGCAAACTGTACATGCTGGATAACGGTGGGAAGTTCCTGTTCCATTACAATATTGAATCCGGTACACAGTCGGATGAACCTTACATTAATGAGATGTATACGAAAGAAAGCGGAACCGTGAAGTATACATATGATGGTCACGAAGTGGAAGCTGTGTATTTCACCAATCCGGTGACAGGCTGGAAAATTGTTGGCGAGATGGTTCCTTCCGAAGCAACTGAAGCCGTAATGCCTATTTTGATTCGTTCCATTACAATTGTGGCATCTGCATTGGTTATTGGGCTGATTCTGCTTGTTTTCATTATTCGCAGCATTCATCGGCCATTACTGCAATTAACACAGGCAGCATCGAAAGTAAGTGCCGGGGATCTCACCGTTCGGGTAGGTTTGCAGCGCCGGGATGAGTTCGGACTGCTTGGAGAAAGTTTCGACACGATGACGACTTCACTGCGTAATGTGCTTGGAGAGGTACATGATACGTCCAGCCAGCTGGCGGCATCTTCGGAAGAGCTGATGGCAAGTTCGGAGCAGACATCGAAAGCCACAGAACAGGTGGCTGAACTGATGCAGGATGCAGCTGCGGGAACGACTTTGCAGAACAATAGTCTTGCTGCTACAGGCCAACTCGTAGGCGAAATGTCCATTGGAGTCAAAGAAATCTCATCAAGTGCTGAAGACACCGCTCGTATCGCTCTGGATGCTTCCACCAAGTCGGAAGCGGGCATGGTGACAGTGGAAGAAGCAGTTACCCATATTCAGCAGGTGAATGACGAGAGCAAAGCCATGTCTGTGGTCATTGAGGATCTGCGCGCGAAAAATGAAGAGATTCTGGTGATTGTGGCCGAGATTACGGCCATTGCCAAGCAGACGAACATTCTCGCATTGAATGCATCCATTGAAGCTTCAAGAGCTGGCGAGCAAGGGCGCGGATTCGCGGTCGTAGCCAACGAAGTGAAGACACTGGCTCACAGTTCAGGTGCTTCAGCCGAGCGGATTAATGTGCTTATGCATGAGATGCAGGAGAAAACCAATGCGGTGCAATCCACTTTTGCCCGTACGGGAGAAGGTATGGTGAAGAGTTCGCAGATGGTTACAGAAGCGGGCGAAGCATTCCATAACATTCGCACTGCGGTACAGTTGGTGGCTGCACAAGCTGGAGAAGTATCCGCGGCTTCCCGTCAAATTGATGGTGGCATGAGTCATGTCAACAAGGCAGTAAGTGATACCATGGTTCTGTCGGACAGAATTGCCTCTGGAACGGAAGATGGATCAGCGGCGGCTCAAGAGCAGTTGGCTACAATGGAAGAGGTTGCAGCTTCTTCGGCAGCATTGTCACGTATGGCTGAAGATCTGCAAAGCATGATTGAACGTTTTAAGTTGTAACAGGGATTGAAATGAGACTGCAGGGTTGCGATCCTGCGGTCTTTTTTCTGTTGAGCAAAAGGGTATCCGTTATGTCTTTAAACACAGCATTCTTTTCCATTATATTGACATACAATAAACAAAATTATATTATGTCTATAAATGAACAAACATAATTATGAAATATTTGATTATTATACGGTTGAAATGACCATAACAATGATAAAAAGGAGCTTTGTCATGAAATCATCGGAATCCTGGTTGCAAACCGCTTCATTGGAAGAGATCAAGCGTGGTTATATGGAGGAGGGTGCAGCCTATATATGTGTCTGCTGCGGATACAGGACGGAAGCGGGGATTATCTATCCTGAAGAAGGAGTGCTCTATGAGGCAGCCCGTTATATGCGAGTGCATATTGAGAAGGTTCATGGATCGGTATTTGAATATTTGCTGGAGCTGGATAAAAGCGTAACCGGATTGTCTGATGTCCAGCGTGGATTGCTGGCCCAGTTTCATGAAGGAAAGAAGGATTCTGAAGTACAGAAGGCCCTTGGTATAGGGAGTGCCTCCACGATCCGGAATCATCGGTTTGTATTAAAGGAGAAGGAACGGCAGGCCAAGATATTCCTGGCATTAATGGAACTTCTCAAAAGCAAGGATACCCAGGCTCCAGCCGAATGGGTGTCGCCGGTCACAATACATGGACATACGATCCATCGTGATTCATTTGATATTACAGAACATGATCGGGAAAAGGTGCTGAAAAAGTATTTTCCAGAGGGTACCGGCGGTCCGCTGACGACGTTTCATATGCAGCAAAAGCATAAATATATCGTGCTCACCGAAATTGCCAAACGATTCGAGACAGAGCGCCAATATTCCGAAAAACAGGTCAATGAGCTGCTGAAGGAAGTTAATGATGATTACGTGGAAATACGGAGGTATCTCATCGATTATGGTTTGCTGGAACGTGAGTCAGACGGCAGTCAGTATTGGGTGGGAAGCCGCGCAGATCAACAGAGCGCCGGAGATGGAAAACAGGAACGTAAAGAAAAGGGGGAGCAGGAGAAGATGAATCGTCGCAAAGAATTGCAGGAACAGGCCAAAGAAGTCAAAACGGAAGCAGGCGTCTACCAGATTCGAAATGAACGTAACGGCAAAGTTTATATCGACAGCACACTTAACCTGAAAACCATTAACGGACAACGGTTTATGTTACAGATGGGTAGCCATCTGAATCGAAGGTTGCAGGCTGAATGGAATGAATATGGAGAGAATGCGTTTGTGATCGAAGTGCTGGAGACATTGAAGCAAGATGACAACCCGTATTACGATCCCAAAGATGCACTCGCCAAATGTCTGAATCGCTGGTTTGAACAGTTAGAGCCCTACGGAGATCAAGGGTACCACGGAGATAAAAAGCAATCTGCTGAATAGGAGAGTCATTTACTTTCTAAATTTCATGGCCTTTCATTACCAAAAAGCCCCCTTGCCAATATGATGGCAAAGGGGCTTTTGGTGTTACAGACTACTTATTAAATAAGTTGAACTAATCTTTTGCACGATAACGATTACAGCTTGAATTGTTCCACCAGCTTCTGCAGCTTGTGAGCCAGATGGGCAAGGGAATCAGCAGAGGATGATATCTCCTGCATGGAAGCCACTTGCTCCTCCGTAGCTGCAGAGATGTTCTCCGTTCCATCTGCATTGGTTTCCGATATGGCGTGGATCTGATCAATGGACTGCACCACTTCGGCTGTACTTGCAGACATCTGCTGTGAGGCAGCTGCAATGTTCTCAAGCTGATGATTAACGACCCCAACAGCCTCACTAATCTGGGCAAAAGCTTCATCTGCAAACTGAACGGCACGAATGCCGTTGCTTACATCCTGTTGCCCGATCTGTACATTGTGATTGGCCAATGAAATCTCCTGTTGAATCGCTCCGACCATCTCTACAATCTTCTGGCCTGAAAGGCTGGATTGTTCCGCCAGCTTGCGGACTTCGCTGGCAACAACGGAGAAGCCACGTCCATGCTCACCTGCACGTGCTGCTTCAATAGAAGCATTGAGAGCAAGCAAATTGGTTTGTGCAGCGATATCTGTAATGACAGATACCATCTCACCAATGGATGTGGAATGCTGTCCAAGTCGTCCAGCAGTATCTGCCATACCTTGCACAAAGCGACTCACGGAACTCATCTCGGATACGGCCGTCTGCATGGTTGCATTCCCTTTATCCGCGAGCTCACTTGCTTGCATGGCAGCTTCGGATACTTGCTGTGTGCTGTTCGTTACCTGTCCTACACCTTCAGCAAGCTCATTCATCTGTAGTGCCGTATGTTTCAGGCTGCTTGTTTGTTTCTCAAGTCCAGCTGCGGATTCTTCCGTGATCAAGGCGACTTGCTCTGTTGCTTTGGTTGTCTCCGATGAGTTGACTGCCAATTGTGTGGATGAGGCGGTTAACTCGTCAGCCGTGTGTCGTACGTCCTGAATAACGGTTCGCAAGGATTCACTCATTTTATTGAAGCTGGTGCTCAGCTTGCCGAATTCATCCTGTCCCAATACAGCAACCTCGATGGTCAGATTACCATTACTAATTTCGTCAGATGCCTTCACCAAGCGGTTCAGTGGTTTGGTGATGGATTGCACAATCCAGAAAATAATGATGGAGCTAACAGCAATTGCAATCGCTACAACAATAAGTGTGGTGTATAGGATCGGACGGACAGAAGCCGTCACTTCCCCACTGTCAATGACACCAACCACGGTCCAGCCCGTCGTTTCATTGGTGGAGAAAAAGGCGTGTTCCTGGTTTCCGTTTAGTGTATAGGTCAGACTTCCGTTTTTCTGTGCAAAAATATCTTTATAGGGTGCCATGGTTCCTTCGGTCCCCGGTTTTTCGGTAGGATGTACAATGATTTTATTGGCATTATCAATGATATAGACATAACCCTTCTCGCCAATCTTGGTGGAATTAACCGTCTTCGAGAGGGCTTCAAGCGACAGGCTGACAGAGACAACACCGTGGCCATCCGCTGAGGTCTGAGCTACCGAAGCAACAACATTGCCGGTATTGCTTGATAAGTAGGGGGTGATTACGGTAGGGACATCTTTGTTTTGCGTAGCAGCCTGATACCACGGGCGTTCGCGCGGGTCATATCCTTCTTTGTTCACCGCAGTTACAGGGGAGTTAATATACACGCCCTGATCGGTACCGATGGAGGCAAGTTCCACGTCATCATGGGTTTCCTTATACGCGTCGAGCAAGGTACGGATGGTATCTGTTTCGTCACCCTGATTGGGTCCGACATTGCCTGCATCCAGCTGACTTGCCAGGAAATCAACATTTTTGCGTGTTGCACCAATGATCTGGTCAATGGTCTGGTTGAGCACAGTAACATTGCTAATTGCGTTTTCATACATTTTCTCTTCGACCTTGGCATCGGCTGTTTGAAACGAGATAATGCCCAGACTGATTGTGGGAATGAGTAGTACGATGGCAAATGACAAAATCAGTTTCTCTCTCATCTGCAGCGTTCTTTTGGCCCCTTGTTTACGAATCTTCTTCATACACATTCCCCCTCTGTGTCATCCAACCATTTCCTGGTGGATATATCCAATCTGGTAAAGTTTCCAACATTTCCAGAAGTTTCTGGTGCTATCGTATGACAAAATTCGAGTTTATTCAACATTATTTATGCGTTTTATGAAAATATTTTTCGGTTTTGTAGGTATTTAGAATTACATCTGTTCTATAAAAAGTAAACTGTCTCTCCCTTAGTGCACATCTTGTGGTATATTTCTGAATTAATGTGAAATGAATTTTGCAAATTGTGAAATCCACAAGGCACGTACCTGATCATGTTGAATACACAAAGAAGTTGTTTTCATGAAGAATGGATCTGGATGGAGCTACATCCATATATATCGGTTTATGGAGACAGAAATTGGAGAGGGGTTGTACCGCAGTTGGACCAAAGTACACTACAGATATCTGGACAGGAGAACATGGAAGAGGTCCAGGATCAGGCTACATTCATGCAGGGGGTCAAAGATTGTATCCCAACCCTGCTTGGTTATTTAAGTATTGGCTTTGCGGCGGGTGTCATTGAAATGACCGCAGGTCTGAGTCTGGCGGAAACGGCGCTGCTCAGCCTGATTTTATATGCAGGATCGGCCCAGTTCATTGCAGCGGGCATGCTCGCATCGAATGGGTCAGCAGTAGCTATCATGTTCACCATATTTTTTGTGAATCTTCGTCATTTGCTGCTCAGCGCAGCTGTTTCACCGTATTTTCGGCATCTGACCCCGCTTAAAAATATGTGGATCGGTTCATTGCTTACGGATGAGTCTTTCGGTGTGGCGATGACACGTGCGATTGGCAGGGAAAGGCTCAGTGAACGCTGGATGCACGGTCTGAATATTACCGCATATCTGAACTGGTTCGTGGCTAATATGGCGGGAGCGTACTTTGGACGCTGGATCACCAATCCGGAACGACTGGGCCTGGATTATGCCCTGCCAGCGATGTTTATTGGACTGGTTGTACTCCAGTTGGTGCATCGCAAAAACAAAAAAATACACATTAATGTGGCGATCATCGCTGTGGTCTGTGTAATCTTCGCCAGCATGGCTTCACTGGGCAGCATGAGTGTCATTGTGGCTGCGGTCATTGCGGCAACGATGGGAGTGTTCATGGAACGATGGAAGTAAGATGGGATGTATTCTGGATTATTATGGGGTCAGCGCTGTTAACATTTATCCCGCGTGTACTGCCACTGATGTTGTTCAGCAAGATACAGATTCCGGTGTGGTTGTTACGCTGGCTTGAGTATGTACCTGTAGCGGTCATGGCAGCACTGATTGGTCAGGAACTGTTCATGTCGGACAACCAGTTGGTGCCGATTACGCAAAATGCAGCTCTGTGGGCATCTCTGCCTACGATTGCAGTAGCTATTTGGACACGCAGTCTGCTGGGAACCGTATTGGTTGGTATTGTGGCTATGATGATTCTGCGATATTGGATCGGATAGTTGAACTAAAGAATATTTACACTAACCACTTCGATGACAGAACAACCTTCCGATCACTGTTATCCCCAGATTTTTTAATTCACTTTTATAAAGGTGAAAATCTTGGGATAAAGGCGAACGCTCCGCTTCTTCAGGTTCTTTCTGTCCTCTACGTTCTCGTGTAAATGGCTAGTTCAACTTATATAGGTTGTATTGTAAAATCCGGTAATTCCTTCGCCTGATCGGTTAATACTGTTCTATAGAGGACAGATAGCCTATCTGAGCGAAGGGAGCTGGATTCATGAGTGAACTGAAGCGCAAGCTGTTAATTACGGGAGCTGCAGGAGTCATTGGTCGCAGTCTGCTGGAGGGGCTGAGAGCCAAGGGTGCGTATGACATCGTTGCAGCTGATTTGCGTGAAGACGAGGAAGCTGGCATTGTAGCCATGGATGTAACAGATGGGGGACGCCTGAAGGAACTGATGCAGGGGGTTCACACCGTTCTGCACATTGCATGGGCCAAGGATGAGGAAGATTTTCTGGGCAAAGTTCTGCCGATCAACGTAACCGGAGCCTACCATGTGTATGAAGCCGCACGGTTGAACGGTGTTCGGCGGGTGATCTTCGCAAGTTCCAACCATGCAACAGGCTTCTATCCTACTGGTGAAGATATTGAAGTGGATGACCCGTACCGACCGGACAGCTTCTATGGACTTAGCAAATGTTATATTGAACTGCTGGGACGTTATTACGTTGACAAATATGACCTGTCCTCATTCAACATTCGGATTGGAAACTTCTCAGGTGATACATACCCGCACTCGGAGCGCTCGGCTCATATTTGGATATCACCAAGGGACATGGTCCAGCTCGCTGAGTGCTGTATTGAAGCAGATCCAGATATGAAGTATCTGAATCTGTATGGGACTTCTGCGAATACAGATAATTACTATGATATTAGCTATCTGGCGCAGAAGATTGGATACCGCCCACAGGATGATGCAGCCGAGTTGTGGGAAGAGGCAAAGCTTAGAGGCGTACCCGACAAACAGGATGAGACAGCCTATCAGGGCGGAGGCCATGTGGAGAAAGAACCAAAAGATTCATAAGATGGCGACACTCAGTGATGAAAACGCTATTTTCTATTGTAGCCGAAAGGGATAAAATGGAGACTGAGGTGTTCAGTGTTTCCATTTTGCACAAGAGGAAGGAACGATTTCAATCATGAGTACAAGTCCATCCGTTATATTGTTTCAGGGAGACTCGATTACAGATGGGGGAAGATCACGCAATGATGATCCGAATCATTTTCTCGGACACGGATATGCGTATCTAATCTCCAGCAAACTGGGTATGGAACTGGCGGGTAAGCAAAAAACCTTCTATAACAGAGGCATCAGCGGGGATCGGGCATCCGATCTGTACGCACGCTGGAATGAGGATACCATTAGTCTAAAACCGGACCTGATCAGCATCCTGATTGGGGTGAATGATGCCTGGCGCACGATGAATGGTGAACCTAGCGGGGTAACGGATCGTTTCGGACGGGCGTATCGCCATTTGCTCGAGGAAACTCGGGAAGTGATGCCGGATACGGGGCTGATTTTGATGGAACCGTTTATTCTGAGAACCGGAGCGACCGCGGAGAAATGGGAAGCCTGGGAAGAGTATATCGGTCAATATCAGAAACTGGCCCAAGGTCTTGCTGAGGAATTTGGAGCTGTGTGGGTGCCATTGCAGCAGACGTTTAATGACGCTCTGAAACAGGCGGATGCAGCGTACTGGTTATGGGATGGCGTACACCCAACCGCAGCAGGTCATGAGCTGATTGCACGCCAATGGTTGTCTGTTGTGCAGAATTCTCCGCTTGCGATTGTGTAACAACAACGGACAGTTGCGATATGGGCAGCAGCACTATAGGTATACAGGATTAGTTGAGGATATAAGATAGTTAAGAATATGAGATAGCCATAAAAAGCCTGTGGAGAGGCAGAATGCAACGAAGGACCTGACGAAGGTCCTTCGTTTTTTTTGTGTTGGGAAGGAGAAGGACATCACGTCGTGGAAAGGGTTCTAATGGATAATTCTTCAAAAGTGCTATTATATCCGGTAAAATGAAATCGATTACATTATAATATGGGTATGACAATCCATTAACGGAGAGTGGTGAATCCAGTGGAAGATTCCATTCACGAAGTCGAAAATGAAAATATAAACCAACGTGGAAACGAGAGCAGAACATTGAGTTCCTTAAGTGCCGACAGACTCTTGGAGAAGTTATCCCGGCCTGAATTGGCTACGTTATACACAGACTTGAAGGCTTACGCTGAACGTGCCTTGAAAGAACCCATGCCTTCCTTGTCGTTCCGTCTATATCGACAGTTCAGCGAGACGGGTGAGCGGAAAGCTTATGAGCAGGCTTATTTCGATCGAAGGGGCAGGTTGGCTGCTGTGGCGATGCTCGCATTGGATTCGGCTAGGCCGGATGCACTGCAAGCGCTGGAGGAAATGTTGTGTGTGGAACGTGTGTGGTGAGTATACGTGGTGCTTGCCCGCACATCTGGGTACGGGAGAGGTTGGTCAGGTGAATGGAAACATTGATCTGTTCGCCGCAGAGACAGTACATATGCTGGCCGAGATTGTGACAATTCACGCCGAGCGGCTCGATCGCCTTGTCATAGAACGGATCAGGTTTGAAGCAGAACGGCGAATCTTCATCCCGCTTTACCGGGAGCAACGGAAGTTCCACTGGCAGACAGCGGATCACAACTGGTCGGCAGTTTGTGGTGGCTGCTGTGGCATGGCCGCATTGTTGCTGCTCGAGGATGAGTCCACACTACAGGAATCGATCTCCCATACGGTCAGCTGTATGAACGCATTCTTGAGCGGTTATGGCGAGGATGGCGGCTGCGCCGAAGGTATTGGATATTGGGTATATGGCTTTGGTTATTTCACCTATTATGCCGAGATGCTTCGTCAGTACAGTGAGGGCGAACTAGATCTGCTGACGGGTTCCAAAAATAACAGCTATCGCAGCCTTCCCGCTGCGAGTTCATCTGTCAGGCGGAACATTCGTGAATTATTCGGACAGTGCCGAGCAGGAAGACATTCCTTCCGGACTACTCTCTCTGCTCGCGTCCCGGGTTGGGTTGCAGGTGGATCTGCCGCTTCATATTCCACTCCTTACAGATGATCCCTGTCATCGCTGGGCTCATCTGTTGCGGAACGTGATGTGGAGCGATCCGGCAGTGTATGGTGGTGAAGGTGCCTCTGGGCAGTTTGAACGGGGATTTATTTTTCAAAATCTGGGCTGGATGATTGCAAAAGGCTCGCTCGATTCCCGGGATACAAAACATGCGAACGGCGCACCCCTTCATGTGGCTATTTCCGTTAAAGGTGGGCATAACGATGAACCTCACAACCATAATGATCTGGGGCAGTTCATTATCCATTGCGGTGGTGAGAATATTCTGTGTGATCCAGGAGCAGGGTTGTACAGCCAAGCGTATTTTGCACCAGGCAGGGAGCAACTGTTCCACATCTCGTCATCCGGTCATAACGTTCCGCTCATTGAAGGCCAGGAGCAATGCTCCGGTCGGCAAGCACAGGCCCGTGTGTTAGAGGCAAAGCTGGCAGAGGGTAGCGGTGAGCTGAATACAACATTGGATCTGACATCCGCTTACTCTGGGGTAGCTTCACTGGCTCGTTATACGCGCCAATTTCATTGGAAGATGGCTTCTGAAGGTAGCGGGAATGGGGCGGAATTGCGTCTCATTGACCGTTTTCAATGGAAGAGCAGGATGGTGCTTTCGGCAGAACGATTCTCTTCGGTGGATGATTCAGATGCAGGATGTTCGAGCGTAGTGGAGCGCTGGATGAGTAGAGTACAACCTGAGGTGGTGAAGAGTGGTAACCTTCGCTGGCAAGGTGTGCATGGAACGGTCCATATGACGTATGATGCGAACCAGTGGCAGGTTTTTACGGAGGTTATGAAAACAGTTGATCATGACAATGTCCCAGTCACATTCTATCGGACGTCACTATCATGGACAGGTGTGATTGATGAGACGGATGTTCGGACAGAACGCCCTAATCCGCTTGAAACGGTATGTGAGGTACACTTCATCATTGAACCGAAAATGGGAGAAACCGAGGTGAGCATGCGTGAGTAAATATACATCTGCGTCCACGTATCCATGGAAAGATGAACTCGAACGTTACCATACATTGGCAGAACAAGCGGGCCCCGCTCCGGCAGACGGCTGGAATCGGGAGCGCAAGTTGGCACTTGTTGAAAGTGTTGTTCGCGCTTACACACCATATCAGGACAGCCAAGGTGCAATTATCGACCCGTTCTCGGGTGTGGAGAGATATTATTCTACACCGGCCTATGCGATGGCTGCGGCAGTTTTGGTTGATGCAGGGCGTACAGATTTGCTCCAATCCGCAGCAATAGCCCTGTCACAGAGCATTGATGCCGTGGTGAATCGTAGTGCACCAGACAATCACCCTGATTTTTATCCAGTGCTAATGATGAGAGCTTATATGTTGTTGAAGTCACATCTGCCTGAACAAGCACAGATTTGGGCTGAAGCACTCAAGACGATCCATCCTGAACAAGATTATGTATTTACGATGAGCAAGATGAACAATCCCAATCGTATGATTAACTGGAACGCCATTATGATCTCTGGCGAATATCTGCGGTGGCATGAACAGCTGGCAAGTGAAGATACAGCGTGGATGGATCGTTATCTGGAAGCTTATCATGTGCCCCGTTTTACGGCTCTCGGGTTGTATCAGGATGGACCGCTGGACCGCCCGAATTGTCCATTTTCCTATGATATTGCCACCCGTTATCACCTTGGGATGATGCTTGAGGCGGGTTACGAGGGAGCCACTGCCGATAGGTTACGTGAGCAGCTGCGCCATGGTGCCTTCAGCTCGCTACTGACGCTCTCACCGCTAGGCGAGATTCCACCGCGTGGCCGCAGCTCCCAGCACCAGTGGAATGAAGCGGCAGCAGCTTATGTATGTTCTACACATGCAACGCAGGCTCTGGAGGCGGGAGATCCGGTGATGGCGGGTGCTTTTGCACGTGCGACCAATCGGTGTTTTGCTGCTGTAGAGCGCTGGAAAATGGATGATGGGCGCCTGAAAATCGTGCGCAATGAATACGCGCCAGAAGATCGGCACGGGTATGAAATCTATACCAACCATACGTGTTACAACCTGTGGACAGCAGCAGCACTGTCCCACGCCTGTCTCAGTGATCCGGGAGACGATGTGAGCGAAGTGTACCTTCCTTCCGAGTTAGGCAGCAGGGTTTTGCAGACTGATGGGTGGTTCGAGACCGTAATTGCATCCGTACCTGGTCAGCAACTGGTATTACACACGGCAATGAATGATCCTTATACGATCCCTGGTTTGGTACGGATTCAGCAGACGGGGTTACCTGGTCTGATTGGTCCGTCCGCTGCCAGCCATGTGCAGGCCGGATTCACGGAATTTGCCGAAGGGGCGGTTCGTCCGCTCAGCTACTGTCCTGCCTGGAAGACACCAGATGGGGTATGGCACAGTCTTGCAGAGGGTATTCCGTCTGGTGGTGCATATGATCGGGATGTTGGATTAGACCCTGCTCAGGGAGGTGGGTCAATCGTGTATGAAAAAGTGGGCCAGGATACGCCGAATCAAGTAGAGGGACATCTGGCGGAAACAGCGGCGGAAGAGAGAGTAAACACCTCCGAGAATTCTTTTGCTGTGACATGGGTTGGTCCCTTGCCTGGCGTGGAAACATTGCGCACTCATTATGTGCAGCAGGCAGACTTGCTGACCATAACGTATGAATTCGAAGGTGAGATCACGGCGGCAGGTGCACTCATTCCGTTGATGTTCCATGATGGCCGTGAACAGGCGGTGATTACCCATACGGATCATAGTGTGCGAACGGAGTATCGGGGGGCCTATGTAGAATCTACAGCGCTGGATCAGGGAGCCATTATTCATCTGGAAGAGCAGGCTGTGGCTTCCCGTAATGGGTTGCTGAAGGAAGCGCGAATTGAAGTGAGCGGAGCCCGTAGTCTGACATTTTCGATCCGATTGGGCGAGTTTAACTGAAGGTGTTGAGGTTGAGGATGAGCTGGAGCATCAAGCATAGATGTCTGGTATTGAATCGAGGAGGGATATGTTCATGAACACATCAACGTCGGTAAAATGGACCGAGGAAGCGTGGCAACAGGGGGCTGCCAAGACAATTCGGAATGCAAAGCGGATTAAGGATACATTTCCACACATTGCCCCACAAGGGATGTATGATCGGAATGATCCGGAATGGTGGACAGCAGGTTTCTGGCCTGGATTGTTATGGCTGGTCTATGGGGATGCGCCGGAAAGTGAAGCGGCGGCTTCGCTACATCGCATTGCCGAAAGCTGTGAGCGGCAACTGGAGGGTTGTCTACGTGATCCCGAATCGGTGGATCACGATCTGGGGTTCATCTGGCTGCTTAGTGGCGTAGCCAACTACCGCCAGACGGGCAGCATGGATGGACGGCGGCGTGGCATGCTTGCCGCCAATCTGCTCGCTGCCCGGTTCCACGTGCGCGGTGAGTTCATCCGCGCCTGGAACTTCAGCTCGTCAGCAATGGATACGCGCGGCGTAGCCATCATTGACAGCATGATGAACCTTCCGCTGCTCTACTGGGCATCCGAGCAGAGCGGCGACCCTCGCTTCCGCTGGCTGGCGGAAGCTCATGCGGACACCGTGGCGCGCGAATTCATCCGCGCTGACGGGTCCATCTGCCACGTGGTGGAGTTTGATCCACACACGGGGCAGAAGCTGCGAGAGCATGGCGGACAGGGCCATGCTCCAGGTTCCGCCTGGGCGCGGGGGACCGCCTGGGCGTTGCACGGGTTTGCGCTGTCTTTCCGGTATACGGGCGAAGCCCGATATCTGGAGACAGCGGAGCGTGCGGCCGATTTCTTCCTCGCCATGCTTGGCGAAGAGATCGTGCCGGTGTGGGATTTCCGCGCACCTGCGGAGCATCAGGTGGCGTGGGACTCGTCCGCTGCGGCGATTGCCGCGAGCGGGTTGCTTGAGCTGGCGAAGCTGTCGCCACGCGGGGAAACCTATGCCGCCGCGGGAGAACGTATCGTCCGCGGGTTGCATGAGCACTATAGCTCCGGCGACTCGGCAGCGGAAGAAGGTCTGATCATGCAGGGAACGGTGCATTACCCGGAAGGGCGAGGGTTGAATGTGCCGATTATATACGGCGATTATTTCTATATGGAAGCGCTGGCGAAGCTGCGTGGACATGCGGGGTTATTTTAAAAGAAGAATTGAGAACTACGGGTTGGAAGAACCGAAGGTGAGAACTGATTAGTAAGGTATTAGTGTTATGAGCCTTCGAGTTGTTAGCAAACCATCATCACCTGTCCGCATAGAGCTGTCTCCAGTATCAGGAACGATATTCCTTCTATTGGAGACGGAGTATATCTAAGTTTGAGCTTTGAATAGAAAATCAAGGTGAGCGGACAGGCGGATGGTGTACATAATCGAAGGAGGACAAAAGAATATCTGGCCTATGAATACTCATTCTTACGGGTCCAGTTGGGGTGCAGACTTAGTTATGCTTTACTGAAAAAATCGCTTTTCACTTCGAAGGCGTACGTCTCAGGATGACAAAGTCGGCAGAAGATTGATCTGGATAGCGCTGCGGAATAATCTCATGAACTTTGAAATCAGGGTAGTCGAAGAGATATTCGAACAGATTACGGTCCTGGATTGTATCAATCCCCGGGTTGCCGTTTTCTTTCAAACGGGTGTAAAGCACCACCCATGCTGTTGAGGAGTGCAGAATATCATAGAGGGTATTACGAAAATCTGTTTCATCCGTGATGTGATATAACACATCCAGACAGACCGTCAGATCGGCTTGCAGGAAACCTCGGTTAATCCATAGTCCTGGTGTATACAGCATGAAACTCTTGGAAGAATCCTTGGCAAATTGGGAAGCACAACGCTTTACTGAAGAAGCCGCTACATCCACGCCCAGGTAGTCCTCATAATTCATGTATTGCAACTGGTTGCCATCCCCACATCCAAACTCAATGACACGATGAATCCCTTCACGTTGAATCAGTCCGTTCACGACCTCGGCCTTGAATTCAGCCAAAACCCCGTATGAACCCCTCCCGGAAGTTTCACCCGAACGATATGTTTCCTCCCAATACCCGATGTAATCAAAAGGCTGACGCATTATGTTTCCTCCAATCCTGTTAAAAGAAGTTCAAGACAGTCAATATACATAGGTATGCGCAATATTCGCAGGTATGATCGGTTGAAACAGGAATAGAAGATAAATTAATTTCCATAGAATTCCCTGAAAATTTCCTGAAAGTCTAAACATCTGGAAAGGACTTGCCGACATAAAACATAAGGAAAAAAATGATGATAATCGGGGGGAAATGATGTTAAAGCCAAGATTGACCAAGTACATGGTGATGATGCTGGTGTTGATGCTGAGTATTTCCAACGTAGGCTTGGCCGCTGCGGCAGACAAAGAACTGTCCAAAATTGTGGTTTCCAAGAATGAGATGTCGCTCGAAGTTGGTGATTCTGGGTCTGTTACGGTGACAGGGGTATATTCAGATAATACCTCGGCTAATGTAACGATTAGTACAACCTGGAGTAGCGAAGATACTTCGATAGCAACTGTATATAATGGTGCAATCACGGCCAAAAAGGAAGGTAAAGCGACGATTACCGCAGCTTACCAGGGTCAGAGTCAGACCGTTCAAGTGAAAGTGACAAAGAAGGTCAAAGCCCTTTCGAAAAACGTGCAAAGTCTGGATTTGCGCACGGGAGATACAAAAGAAATTATTTTGACAGCAACCTATAGTGACAATGAAACAAATAATGCAGCAGCAAGTACGGCAGAATGGTCTACCAGTGATGAGAAGGTTGCTACCGTTGTGAATGGTAAAGTAACTGGACAAAGCGCGGGTACGGCAGTTATTACTGCGAAAGTTGGCAGCCAAAGTGTGACCGTGGATGTTAACGTTGAAGTGGTTAAACGTGTAGATGTAGATAAACAACAGGTTAACCTGTTGTTGAACAAAAGTGAAAGTGTGAAAGTGACGGCTACGTATCCAGATGGCACAACCAAAGATGTAACTGATCTGGCGGAATGGACGTCCAGCAATGAGAAGGTTGCAGACGTTCTTAAAGGCGAAATTACAGGATACTCGGCAGGTTCTGCCAAGATCACAGCCAAATACGGTACGAAATCCGTATCCGTTGACGTGGATGTAGATCTGACCAGCAAGCTGAGTGTGGAGAAACAAAGCATCTTCTTCCGTTTGAGCGAGACAACCAAAACGGCTAATATCGTTCTTACGGCTTCTTATCCAAATAGCAGTGATGTGAATGTAACGGATCAAGCGACTTGGACATCGAGCAACGAGAAGGTTGCTACGGTATTCAAGGGACAAGTTACAGCCATTAGCGCAGGTTCAACAACAATCAAAGCAACCTATAGTGGAAAAACTGTAGAAATTGCTGTAGATGTAGATACGGCAAGATATTTGGATATCAAAGATGTAAATGACAAACTCGCCATGAGTGTTACGGGAGATAACAAGTCCAAGACATTGGTAGCCAATGCCGAATATATTGATGCCAGTACAGAAAATGTAACTTCCAAAGCAACATGGACTTCAAGCAATCCAGATGTCGTATATGTATCAAACGGCGATCTGATTGCATACAAATCCGGTACGGCTACGATCACTGTAGCTTATGGCGGTAAAACAGCTAAGTTTACAGTGAATGTAGACGTAGCAGACAAGTATGAGATGGACAAGAAAAAAGCATCGGTAGCCGTGGGTGGAACGACTTCTGCCAAAGTACTGGCGTTGTATGGTGAAACATCCAAAGATGTATCTGAAGATGCAACTTGGAGCAGCAGCAGCGACAAAATCGCTGAGGTAGATAGCAAAGGGGTTATCACAGGTGTTGCTACAGGTAAAGTAACCATTACCGCGAAGATTGAAGGCAAAACACTGACTCTGCCTGTTGAAGTAGGTATGGCTAGTGGACTGGAAGCAGATGTGAACTTCGTTGTTCTGTCTGCCAAAGAAACTCAGACGATCCTTCTAACAGGTACGGATGAGGACGGCAACACGTTGGATGTTACATCCGAAGCAACCTGGAAATCCAGCAATGCACGTGTAGCGGATGTGAAAAAAGGCGTGATCACAGGTAACAGCAGTGGTAAAGCCAACATCACAGCAGAATATGGCTCCAAAAAAGTGACGATCCAAGTTGAAGTGGATGTCATCACACGTATTGAAGCTTCCGAGCCGGTCCTTTCCCTGAAATCAGGCGATACAGCTGATCTGACGGTAACTGCCTTCTTGAGCGACGGTAGCGAGCGTGATGTTACGGACAAAGCTGAATGGAAAACGAACAGCTACAAAGTAGCTCAAGTGACCAAAGGTAAAGTCAAAGCTACAGGTTCAGGTAAAGCCAAAATCACAGCCAAATACGGTAGCAAGTCTGTAACGATTGCTCTAGATGTGGATACACTGAAATATTTGCAGACGGATAAAGTGACGTTGACCATGAAACCTGGTGAAAAGGTAACTGTGGCGGCTACTGCAACGTATGCTGATGGCAGTGAAGCTAATGTATCCAAACCGGCTCTCTGGAAATCTTCCCGTATTGCAACAGCATCGGTGAAAGATGGAATCATTCAGGCGAACGGCAAAGGTAAAGCAACAATTACGGTGACATTTGCAGGTGTGAAAACCAAAGTAACGGTAGTGGTTGAAGCGAAGTAATTGCTTTTCCAAATGTGACCGTGAAACGCGCAAATAAAAAACGGTGATGCCAGCTAATAGCTGGTATCACCGTTTTTTGGTCTATAAACTAGAGCATGTCTTCAAGCGCTAACGAATCTGAAACGTCATATTCAGGGATCGTTCCCTGTAGGTTCTATAACTACATCGTGTGAGACAGTACCAGCGCACCATAGGCAAAAGCGATCACGATCAGAATGGCTGGGTGCAGCTTGGTCTTGGTCATGACCCAGAGGGAGATGCCTGCAATGATCAACGTCTGCCAGATGCCGATGGAATCGGTGGATAGCTGCCCGAATTCCCATGTGAGCAGAATCATGAGTACAGCGATAACCGGCTGCACGAGTAGGGTCATGCCTTTGACTTTCGGTGACGTGCGATGTTTGTTCAACAGACGAAGTAATATAATTAGTGCGGTTGCGGAAGGCACGATTGTAGCAAAACTTGCAATAAATGCCCCGAACCAGCCTGCCACGTGATACCCGACAAATGCAGCAATTTTGGTTGCAATCGGCCCGGGAAGGGCGTTACCAATCGCCAGTACATCCCCGAATTGCTCTGTGGTCATCCATTGGTAATGGTTCACAATCTCTTCCTGCATGAGCGGAATCGAAGCCGGACCGCCCCCATATCCCAAGATGTTTGCTACGAAAAATCCCCAAAATAATTCCCACCAGGTTTGGAGCATCCTTAGGACACCCCCTTATCGGAATTGCCTTTGGACTTGAAGCGCTGAACCAGATCCAGATGGAAGACACCATATCCAAGGAAAACCGCGATCACAATCCCTGGATGGATATTCAGTAGTTGTAACGATACAAAGGCAATCACCCCGAATAGGGCGGCAAAAACTTTACCGAGTCCCTTCCAGGCTTTCATGGCAAATTCATAAGCCATCATGCCCAGCATGACAAAAATGACCGGCCGCACGGCGGCTACCATGCCGGCTACCACTTTCGACTCGCGCAGCGCGTACATGGAACCGAGCAGAGCAATAATGGCAATACTTGTCGGCAAAATATGAGCGAGTACGGACACGATCGCGCCCAGCACACCTTTGGTTTTATAACCAAGATATGCGGCCATCTTGGTCGCGATGGGACCCGGCAGGGCATTGGCGATAGCCAAAATCTCGCCGAACTCCTCATCACTGACCCATTTGTAACGCGTAACGGCTTCGTAACGGATTAACGGAATAACCGAAGGGCCACCGCCATATCCGAGAATTCCGGTCCGTACCATTCCGATGACGAGACCGTTGTAATCTTTCCAACCCATGCTGATTTCCTCCTAGAGTCTCATGCCCATCCGGCTTTTATAACGTTTCAACAATAGCTGTGATTCCACTTTGACGATACCCGGCATCTTATAGAGCTTCTCCAGCAAGAACTGCTCCATCTCTTCCATATCCGCAAAAATACCGTGCATGTGCAGGGTACTCGGGCCTGTCATATGATAAAGGCTGGTGACGGCAGGCTCTTCATCCAGTTTCTCCGCGACTTCATCCAGGAAGGGCGGTTCAACATCGACATTGAAAAAGGCCGAGACCTGAAGCCCAACTTTGCCAGGGTTGATTACAACGGTGAAGCGTTCGATGATTCCTTTTTCGGATAACGCATTAATGCGCGCCTGAACAGCCACACGCGACAACCCGATCTGTGTACCCAGGTCCGTATAGGATATCCGGCTGTTGTGGTGAAGCGCGGCGATGATTTTGCGATCCATCTCGTCCAGATTGTACATTTGTGGAATTTCTCCCCCTTTGGAGGAGCGTTTCTCTGACATGTTGACCATCCTTTTCTTTCGCTATATGAAATGAACAATGAAATTTTACTGAACATACAATGTGTATGTGGCATTCATAGTTTAATGACGAATCGTAACTGGAGTCAATCTATTTATCATGATTATTGAATTTAACCGATTTTGAGCCTTCATTTTGTCATTTCGACCAATCGGAAAATAAAAAGACCACTCGCACAGTCCAATAGCGAGCAGCCGTTAAATAATAGATAAGCTGAAGTGAAGCGCAAAGTGTGATACGAAGTATGTCCGGTTATGCTTGGGCTGTCTTGGGCAATAAAAGGGTAACGGTGGTCCCTTCCCCAGGCTCGGAAGACACTCTTAACGTTCCTCCTGCACCACGGGCACGCTCTTCCATACTGAACAATCCAACGCCATTCCCAGCAGTTGCTTCGCTGAATCCGGCACCCTGGTCTTCAATAATAACCATCGTCATGTCCTCAGCGTCTTCTATAGTAACACGTGCCTCGGCAACATCGGCATACTTCGCGACATTGGTTAAGGCTTCCTGAATAATCCGGTAGATGGCGATCTCCCGGTTCATCTCCAGACGTTTGCGCAAATTACATTCCAGATCAACTTCGATCCCGTAGTGACGGGTGTAATTCTCGATATACGTACGAATCGCCGGAACAACACCCAGGTCATCCAGAACGGATGGTCTCAGCTCCCATGCCATACCGCGTACATCTTCCATAATACCCGTGACCTGCTTACGCAGTGCTTCAACTCCGGCGTGAGGCTGTTCTGCCAGCAGTCGGTCCATTTGAATCACCAGAGAGAAGAGACTCTGTCCAATCCCGTCATGCAGTTCACGCGAGATCCGGCGTCTTTCCTCTTCCTGAATGTTCATGACCTGGGACATCATCTTCTGCAATTCACCTTCGACGGATTTCAGCTTGGTGACCTCGCTACGTACAGCCAGGTATTGATATGGCTCCCCGTCGTTATCGAGGAAAGGCACGATGGTAGTGTTGACCCAATAATGACTGCCATCTCTGGCACGATTGCGAATTTCCCCGTTCCAGACTTTACCTGAGGATATCGTCTCCCACAGGTTTTTCATAAAGCTTTTGCCATGGTATCCGGAATTAATGATTCGATGATCCTTACCGATCAATTCCTCGCGCTCATACTGCGAAATTTCACAGAATTTATCATTCACATACTGGATTTTCCCCTTGCGGTCTGTCAGGGCTACAATGGAGGATTCATCCAGGGCAAATTTCAGATCACTCAGTTGATGCAGGGAACCCTTCAACCTGCTGCGAAATTCATTATCCGTAATGTGATTATCGATTTCGTTCAGCAGGAGGCGTACGGGCTGGTCTGCGAGTCCACTTAGTCTGTTCTTGCGTGCACTACTCAAAATTCAGCAACCCCTTTTTCATGGCAAACTTCACCAGTTCCGGTCGTGTGCGCAGGCCAAGCTTCTCCATCAGATTGCTTTTGTGGGATTCGACCGTTTTGACACTGATGATCAGATGTTCGGCGATTTCCTTGTTGGCGTATCCTTTGGCAATCCAGGACAAAATCTCTTTCTCCCGCTCGGATAACGTGTCATACGGTCCGGCGTTTTCCTGTTTGGCTTTGTCCAGGTATTCACTCATCAGCCGCTTGGTCGCACTTGGGTACAGATAGGCGCTACCCTCTGCTACGGAACGAATTGCGGCAAGCAATTCTTCATGCGGTGCACTTTTGAGTATATATCCAGATGCTCCCGCGTGGATGGCGCGGAACAGATATTCTTCATCGTCATGCATGGTCAGTATCAAAATGGAGACATCCGGCATCAATTTCTTCAATTCAGCGGTAGCGGTCAGACCGTCTTTGCCTGGTGGCATGCTGAAATCCATCAAGACTACGTCTGGTTTCAACTCTTGAGCCTTGGCAATGGCTTCATCGCCATCTGCGGCATCTCCAACGATATGTATATCATTCTTTCCTTCAAGTAAGGCGATCAGCCCGGAACGCACGACAACATGGTCGTCTACAACTAATAGTTGAATCACATGATTTCCCCCTGTCCGCTTCCTTAGTTCTATCTATATCATAACAAAAAAAGAAGCCATTCAGAGCTTTAATCTCCGAATAGCTTCTCTCACGCTCTAGTTCAAACTTTATCCAAACACCTTCGGCTGAAGATGTAGAGCGACTTGCTCCGTCTGCCGGACCATGTCCGGTGAGAAGGTGCAAGGCAATCTGCTGCCAACGAGCAGCACGGCGCCAGGCACGCTTCCTTCCTGGAACACAGGTACCGCTATGGCACTTACCAGCCGCTCAGCAAGCATTAACGGGCAACGACCGGGTGTATGCTCCCCGGTGGATTGGGCATCAGATCGAGCTGTGCGTCCAGTCCGAAGGGCTGTGCCCACCAGATCTTGTCCGGGGCGCATTTCCATGCGTTTCACCCGTTCATTACTAGCCCCAGAGGTGTACTTCCAGCGTAGCATCGTCCCATTCAGACAGGCAAGTCCACAGAAGTCGCTGGATGTGTTCAGGCGCAGGCCGTCGATCATCTCCTGAATGCCAGATGGCAGTTCATCATGCATGAGAGGACACTTCCTTTTTCGAAATTATAACGTACGTGACGTGTAATTATTATCATTAACCTTTTAGGATCATCTTAAAGTAAGGGTATTACAATGTTAGTTCTATTGTAGACCCTTTCTCGTACGTTGTAATTCAGGGAAAACCCCTATTTCCGTTCTATAATTTACTGAACATGGGCAGTGGAGGGCTCCTGATTCAGGTGCACCAAGGGATTGAAGAAATGCGAAGGATGAGGCATATCGGTGAA